>NZ_JAHUWJ010000029.1 GCF_019219075.1 Chitinophaga sp. sic0106 | reverse complement strand
ATACATCAATCACTAAAATAGTGATATGTAATCATAAATAAATGGTTGTCAGTATCTTGTTAAAAAATCAAAAGAAAATATATAAAAGAAAATGGTCGGAAGAAATTTCTTCCGACCATGACTAGGCCAAAGGCCCCTTTATTTTTTTTGTAGCTCTTCCTCGCCACTGGCGAGGAAGAGCTACAAATTGCTAAGTTTAAATTATTTCACAGAAAACTCCAGCAGGCTATCGTTTTCGATAAATGCTTCAAAAGAATCGCCGATTTCGGTTGGGCCTACACCTGCCGGTGTACCGGTAAAGATGAGGTCGCCGATATTGAGGGTAAAATACTTTGAGATATAGGCCACGAGGAAGTCGAAGTTAAATAACAGGTCTTTCGTATTTCCTTGCTGTGCCAGTGTTTTATTTTTATACAGGCAGAAGTTAATGTCTTTCTTGTCCATTTCCGGGGTAATGGGCAAAAATTTCCCGACGATCGCGGAGTTATCGAAGGCTTTGGCTATTTCCCAGGGCAGGCCTTTCGCTTTTTGCCGGTCCTGGATATCTCTTGCCGTGAAATCGATACCTACTGAGATCTGGTCGTAATACTTATCTGCAAACTTTTCCTGAACATGTTTACCGTTCTTGCTCACGCGGAGTACCAACTCGCATTCATAATGCAGGTTACTGGTAAATTCCGGATAATAGAATGGATGATTATTCTGTAGCAAGGCATTCTTCGGTTTCATGAAGAGTACCGGTTCAGTTGGTACTTCATTCTTTAATTCTTTGGCATGGTCGGCATAGTTTCTACCTACGCAAATAATTTTCATAATGCGCTTGTTTTTAAAGGTTAAATAAAGCAGATAGCTGCCATATTTACAAATTTACTTTACGGAAGGGTAAGTTAAGTTATTAAAGGCATTCATCGTACGTGCAAGACCGGTAGTGGCGAAACTCTCGATAATTTCGATTGATTTATCGATTTTTTCCTGTACGATGGCTGTTTCGTCGTGTTTCCATTTGCCCAGTACAAACTCTACCTGGCGGCCTTTAGGGTAGTTATTCCCTATGCCGAAGCGGAGTCGTGGGTATTGGGAGGTTGCCAGGGAATCCTGGATGCTTTTAAGGCCGTTATGGCCGGCATCGCTGCCACCGGGGCGGAGCCGCATAACATCCAGCGGCAGGGCCAGTTCATCTACAATCACCAGGAGGTTTTCGATGCTGATCTTTTCTTTGTCCATCCAGTATTTGATGGCTTTACCACTCAGGTTCATGTAGGTAGTAGGTTTGATCACGATGAAGATCTTGCCTTTCCATTTGATTTCCGCCACGTCGGCCAGGCGGTCGTTGTGAAAGCTACCCTTATGGTGGGCTACGAATGCATCTGCCACGTCGAATCCGATATTGTGGCGGGTATGCTGATATTCAGTGCCTATATTTCCTAATCCTGCTATTAAGTATTTCATGGTGTTATTAACAGGTATAAAATTAAATAGCCCACGCCAAAGCGTGGGCTATTTTTGAAAAATATTTTAAAAAGATTATTTCTTTTTAGCGTCTTTTTCAGCAGTTGCTTCTTCCTGACGCAGCTGACGGGTCATTACCACAGAAGCGATAGGAATACGTGGAGAGTTGGTGATGGTGATACCTTCAACCTGAACGTCTTCTACACGGATGTTTGCATTCAGCTCCAGGTTCTCGATGTTTACTTCGATGTTTTCTACCAGGTGCTTAGGCAGTGCGATCACTTTCAGTGCTTTCAGTTTGCTAACCAGTTTACCACCGGCTTTAACACCAACGGACTGACCAACCAGTTTGATAGGCAGGGTAACTGCTACTGGTTTGTCTTCTACCAGTTCCATGAAGTCGATGTGAGACAGTTCGTCTGTAACCACATCAAACTGCAGGTCTTTCATTACTGCACGGTAAGTTTTAGCTCCCAGTTTAATTTCTGCTACCTGGAAAGCGGCAGTGTAAACCAGGGTTTTGAAAGATTTTGCAGGCGCTGAAAAACTAACAACTTCTGCACCCCCGTAAATAACGCAAGGCACTTTTTCCTCAGAACGGAGTTGGCGGGTGGCTTTTTTACCAAATTCGCTCCTGAGTTCTCCTTCGATGGTTATTGTGTTCATTGTTTAAACAATTTATATAAAGAATAAATAAATACTTAGTTATCAATCGCCTCTGCGCTGACTGTGAATAAACAGGCTGGTGATGGATTTATTCTCGTGCATATTGCGTATGGCAACGGCGAAGAGTTCAGCAACGGTAATTACCTTGATCTTCGGAGAATGTTGTTTCAGTGGGATAGTATCGCAAACCACGATTTCTTCCAGCACTGAGTTTTCGATGTTTTCGTACGCTTTTCCGCTAAAAACCGGGTGAGTACAAAAAGCACGTACACTTCTGGCGCCTTTCTCCTTCAGGAGGTTAGCTGCTTTAGAGAGGGTACCTGCGGTATCGCAAATATCATCAATGAGCACTATATCTCTGTCTTTCACATCCCCGATTACCACCATGGAGGCGATTTCATTCGCTCTCTTACGGTGCTTGTCGCAGATCACCATTTCGGCATTAAAGTAGGAGGCTACTTCACGTACACGATTGGTGCTACCCACGTCCGGGGACGCAAAGGTAAGATTTTCCAGCTTTAATTGCTCAATATAAGGGATAAAAATCGCCGAGCTATCCAGGTGATCCACCGGGATATCGAAGAACCCTTGTATCTGCGGAGCGTGTAAATCCATAGTAATCACCCTGTTAGCTCCTGCCGCTACCAGCAGATTCGCTACCAGTTTAGAGCCGATAGCCACACGGGGCTTGTCTTTTCTGTCCTGGCGGGCATATCCGAAATAAGGTATCACCGCGGTGATATACCCTGCAGATGCGCGCTTGGCTGCGTCAATCATCAGCAGCAGTTCCATCAGATTGTCAGACGGGGCGCTGGTTCCCTGTACCAGGAAAACATAGTCACCACGAATACTTTCCAGGAATACCGGCTGAATTTCGCCGTCGCTGAATTTCTGAATTTTAACTTTGCCAAGACCGTTAAGTCCATTGCCATAACGTCTGGCAATTTTCTCAGCCAATTCTGGATTACTGTTACCTGTGAAGATTTTTACTGAAGGTTGCATACTTGTGGAAAAGAGGTTGCAAAACTATGATTTTTTAGGTGTATGCCCCGAATTTTTTTCCGGGCCTAGTTATATATTAAATATAAATAATTTCTTTATAATTGAAAAACAAACAATATGGAGATATAAGAAATGTATGGGGGGAATTGGGAAACCAGAGAGAAAGGAGTAACTTCGGATAAAGGAAGTTATTATGTTTGTGAATGTTAACCCCGGCAGTCATGTCGCCATCAAAGATTGGCCTGACGCCGATAAGCCCCGTGAAAAACTCATTGATAAAGGCGTAAATGCCCTCAGTGATGCAGAATTACTCGCGATACTTCTGCAAACCGGTTATCGTCAGAAATCCGCCGTTGACCTGGCACGCGAAATACTCCGCCTTGCCAAAGACAATCTCTCTGAACTGGGTCGCCTGAATGTTCGGGACCTCCGTAAACTACGAGGAATGGGCACCGCCAAAGCAGTGACGGTAGTAGCTGCCCTGGAATTATCCCGGCGCCGGCAGTCCACCTCCGTGCATAAAAAAAACGTGATCCAAACCAGTTCCGATGCCGCCCTGTTCTTTAAGCCACTACTCGCGGATCAATACCACGAAACCTTTTATGTCATGTTCCTGAACCATGCCCAGAAAGTACTGCTCACCCGCTGTATCAGCAGCGGAGGGATGTCCAGCACCGTGGTAGATCCCAAACTCATATTCCGGGAAGCCCTGGAAGTACATGCCACAAAAATCATCCTCTGTCATAACCACCCCTCCGGCAGCCTGCGGCCCAGCGAGTCAGATATCAACGTTACCAAAAAGATCCGCGCCGCCGGTAAACTATTCGATATCGAAGTGCTGGATCACATCATCGTGGCCGAAACCGGCTATTTAAGCCTGGTGGAAGAAGGGGTGCTATAAAATGCGCTAAAGTATTTACTTTCGCATTTATTATTTATTCTGATCCATATGCTCAAAATAGGAATCTTCGGGGTAGGACATCTAGGGAAAATTCACCTTTCTCAGTTAGTAACCATGAAAGACGTAGAAGTGGTAGGCTTCTTCGATCCAAGCGACGCCAATGCCCAAAGCATTGCATCACTCTACAACATTCCTCGTTACAACTCAGCCGAAGAGCTTATCCTGGCTGTTGACGCGATCGATATCGTGGCCCCTACCACCCTTCACTTTAACCTCTGTGAACTGGCCATCCGCAATGGTAAACACATCTTTGTGGAGAAACCAATGACCAACACCATCGATGAAGCCAAAACACTGGTCAAACTCGTGGAAGAAGCCAATATCAAATTCCAGGTAGGTCACGTGGAACGCTTCAACCCCGCCTTCATCGCCCTCAAAGGCTACCAGCTAAACCCCATGTTTATTGAGGTACACCGCCTGGCAGAATTCAACCCGCGCGGAACAGATGTAAGCGTTATCCTCGATCTGATGATCCATGATATCGATATCATCCTGAGCATCGTAAAATCTACCATCAGCCGCATTTCCGCCAGCGGAGTAGCCGTTATGAGCGACACCCCGGACATCGCCAACGTACGCATCGAATTCCATAATGGCTGCGTCGCCAACCTGACCTCCAGCCGCATCTCCCTGAAAAAAATGCGCAAAATGCGCTTCTTCCAGAAAGATGCCTATATCGGAATCGACTTCCTCGATAAAAAATCAGAAATCATCAAACTGAAAACGCCGGAAGATGAAGGCCTCTTCACCCTGGATATCGAAACCAACAGCGGTAAAAAAACCATCGCCATCGATAACCCGGAAGTGAAACAAACCAACGCCATCCGCATGGAACTCGAAATGTTCCGAGATGCCATCCTGAACAATACACCGGTAGTTGTTACGGCTGTGGATGGACTGCAGGCCGTTGATGTGGCGCATCAGATTCTCCATAAAATTAATAAGACCCTGGCGGAGAGCCAGACGGCGAGATAATTTAAATTTTCCATCTGCCTTCGGCAGATAGAAAATTTAAAAGGGCAGGGCCACTGGGCCCTGCCCTTTTAAATTCAGGGAAATGACGTGCTTACGATTGCGGGTAATGTTATCGCTCGCCAAGCAGCGCCGCCGCTATCACCAGGTCCAGCGGCTTCGTAATCTTTATATTCGCTTCCTCCCCTGCCACCAGGTGAATCCGATGCCCCAGCCGTTCGGCTACTGTGGCCTCGTCCGTAAACAGGGGATCATAGGGCAATTCAAAAGCCGGCAGCAGTACCTCCGATAAAAACGTTTGCGGCGTTTGAATGATCTTGTACTTTTCCCTGTCCACTGCGCGATTCACATCTCCCTGTACCTCCCTTATACTATCTTTCATATCAATCACAGGAATAGCGCTACCATACTGTAAAGCAGCCTCATAACAGCTACGGATCAATGCCGTGGAAATTAAAGGCCGTACCCCGTCGTGCACAAACACCACCGCATCCGCTCCTGCCTGCTGTAACCCGTTCTTTACCGAGTGAAAGCGGGTGTCACCACCTTTTACCAGGGTTATGTCCGGACGCCGGGCAAAATGAGACAGCACTTTTTCGGCCGACTCAAAATGCGCCTCCGGCAATACCAGCACGATCCGCATGTCGGCATAGGCACCGGCAAAAGCCGCAATAGTATGATACAATACCGGCTTGCCATTCAGGTCGAGGAACTGCTTGGGAACCGCGCTCTGCATACGGGAGCCGGACCCTCCGGCTACTATTATGGCCACTTTATTTCGTTCTTTCATGTATTAGCTGATAGAATGTGCTGCAAGATATAAACAAAAAAAGTTCCCACCGGCAGGATGCTGGTGGGAACTTTTTTTACATAAGATGCTTATCATTAAAGGATCAGCATGGCATCGCCATAGCTGAAGAAACGATATTTCTCTTTAATGGCCTGCTGGTAGGCTTCCATCACCAGGTCATAACCGGCAAATGCGCAGGTCATGATCAGCAGACTTGTTTTTGGCAGGTGGAAGTTAGTCACCAAAGCGTTCGGAATAGCGAAATCGTAAGGAGGGTGAATGAAGGTGTTAGTCCAGCCTTCAGCCGCCTTGAGGTGATTTTGCGCTGTTACGGAAGATTCTACCGCACGTACAGAAGTAGTACCAATCGCACAGATCTTACGGTTTTCCTCTTTAGCCTTGTTTACAATTTTCACTGCATGCTCATCGATATGGAAATACTCAGCATCCATTTTGTGTTTGCTCAGGTCTTCCACCTCGATAGGACGGAAAGTACCCAGACCGGTATGGAGGGTAACTTCAGCGAATTTAACGCCCTTAATTTCCAGACGTTTGATCAGTTCACGGCTGAAGTGCAGGCCCGCAGTTGGAGCAGCCACCGCACCTTCATATTTCGCGTAAACAGTCTGGTAACGCTCTTTATCCTCTTCTTCCGGTTTACGTTTGATGTATTTAGGCAGCGGCGTTTCACCCAGGGTGTCCAGCACGGCTTTGAATTCATCATCGTTACCTTCAAACAGGAAACGGATAGTACGGCCTCTGGAGGTCGTGTTATCAATTACTTCGGCTACCAATGACTCATCGTCACCGAAATACAGCTTGTTACCAACACGGATCTTACGTGCAGGGTCAACAATAACATCCCACAAGCGGTTTTGCTTGTTCAGCTCACGCAGCAGGAATACTTCAATTTTAGCGCCTGTCTTCTCTTTGCGACCATACAGCCTTGCCGGGAATACTTTCGTATTGTTCACAACCATCACATCCTTGTCGTTGAAATAACCCAGGATGTCTTTGAATACTTTGTGCTCAATTTTTCCAGTCGCGCGGTGCACCACCATTAAACGAGATTCGTCTCTGGTTTTGGAAGGATGCTGTGCAATGAGATTTAAAGGAAGGTCGAATTTGAACTGTGATAGTTTCATATTACGGTATGAATGAATTTTTTAAGTGCGCAAAAGTACCGATTTTTATCCACATCGTCAAAAATTGGCCATAATCATTATAAATCAAACAACTTTATATTAAATTCCTTTAGGTATGGCAGCAATGAGTTGCCGGGTATAAGCATGCTGCGGATGCTTGTACACCTGATCCGCCTCGCCGCTTTCCAAGATCTTTCCCTTTTGCATGACCAGCATCTGATCGCTGATAAAGCGGACTACCGACAGGTCATGGGAGATGAAGATGCAGCTGAATCCGAATTCTTCCCGTAAACTGATCAGCAGATTCAGCACCTGCGCCTGGATGCTTACGTCCAAAGCCGCTACTGATTCATCACAGATGATAAAGGATGGATTTACTGCCAATGCCCTCGCTATCACTATACGCTGGCGCTGGCCGCCTGAAAACTCGTGGGGATAACGATTAAAATGTTCCGGCATGAGATTTACTTTTCCCAGCAGCTCCAGCACTTTCTCCCGGCGGGCAGCTGCATTGCCATACAGGCCGTGCACTTCCATTGGTTCCAGTATGGCATTGCCGATGGTCATACGTGGATTCAGCGATGAATAGGGGTCCTGGAAGATCAGCTGCATGTCTTTCCGCATGGCGCGCATGCCTTGCGCTGACAAACTTCTCAAGTCCTGTCCCTTATAAACAATTGTACCGCTGGTTGGTTCTGTCAATCTTAATAAACTGCGACCGAGGGTAGTTTTCCCACAGCCCGATTCCCCTACCAGTCCCAGCGTTGCGCCGGTTTTCATTTCAAAGCTCACGTCGTCCACGGCTTTGCGCCATTCCAGGACTTTGCCGGTCAGGGAGCGCTTTATCGGAAACCAGGTACTGAGGTGATGTACCTGCAGGATAGGCTCGCGGGCCGTAAGGGTATTCCGGCGGGCCACTATCATCTCATCACTCATCTGTAGCGAGTCCACAAATGATTGTACGGAGGTTGGCTGCTCCATAAAGTCGCGTATCACGGGTAGTCGCACCAAACGCTTATCCAGCGGAGGCCTGCAGGCGAGCAGCCCTTTCGTATAGGCGTGTACGGGGTGCGTAAACACTGCTGCTACCGGTCCTTCCTCAACAATATTGCCTTTATACATGACCATTACCCGGGAGGCAATTTCTGCTACCACGCCCAGGTCGTGGGTAATAAACAGTACACTCATTTCCATTTGCTGCTGCAGTTCCTTCAGCAATTGGAGGATGGCTTTCTGAACGGTCACATCGAGTGCGGTAGTGGGCTCGTCGGCAATGAGGAGTTTAGGTTCGCAGGAAATCGCCATAGCAATCATGACCCGTTGTTTCTGCCCCCCGGAGAGTTCGTGTGGAAAACGATCCATCATACCTTCGGGATCGGGCAGTTTCACCTGCGCAAACAGCGCGATGGCGCGGGCTTTGGCCTCCTGCAAGGGAATCTTTTTGTGCAGGCGGATGGCTTCTGTTACCTGTGCTCCACAGGTAAGCAGGGGATTGAGGGAGGTCATGGGCTCCTGGAAAATCATGGCTATTTCATTGCCACGATAGCGCCGCATGGCGTCAGGAGAGAGCCGCAGGAGATCAACGGGATCTTCGGTTTCGTAATACAACAGTTGTCCGTTATCGATCCTGCCAGGCTCCTGCACTAACTGCATGAGGGAAAGCGCGGTTACGGATTTTCCGGAACCGGATTCTCCGACAACACCAATTAATTCACCTTTTCCGATGGTGAAGCTGATGTTATTAACAGCGGTAACGCTGTTGTTGCCTGAGCGGAAACTAACCTTCAGGTCTTTAATAGCAGCCCGCAAATATTGCATAGCGGGAAGATACAACAAATCTTAGAAGCGCAGGTGCTTCACGGTCTGGTGACTGTCGATCAGTTTCTGGAGCGATTCGATACCCACTTTCAGGTGGCGGTCTACGAACTTGGTGGTTACTTTCTTGTCGCTTTCTTCTGTTTTCACTCCTTCCGGCACCATTGGCTGATCGGATACCAGCAGCAGTGCGCCTGTAGGAATTTTATTATAGAACCCTACGGAGAAGATGGTAGCGGTTTCCATATCTACGGCCATGGCACGGATTTTTTCCAGGTACTGTTTAAACTCGGCATCATGTTCCCAGATACGGCGGTTGGTGCTGTAGCAGGTACCTGTCCAGTAGTCGTGGCCGGAATCCCTGATGGTGGTGGAAATAGCTTTCTGGAGTGCGAATGCAGGCAGGGCTGGCACTTCCGGCGGGAAGTAGTCGTTAGAGGTACCTTCGCCGCGTATAGCAGCAATGGGCAGAATCAGGTCGCCGATCTGGTTTTTCTTTTTCAGTCCACCACATTTTCCGAGGAACAGTACTGCTTTTGGTTCAATAGCGCTGAGCAGATCCATGATGGTGGCGGCGCCGGGGCTTCCCATACCGAAGTTGATAATGGTAATTTCGCCGGCGGTGGCGCATTGCATAGGTTTACCAATGCCAACGATTTCTACGTTGTTCCATTCGGCAAACATGGTAAGGTAATTACTGAAGTTGGTGAGGAGGATGTGCGTTCCGAAGTTTTCTAACTTTTCACCAGTGTAACGGGGCAGCCAATTAGCTACAATTTCTTCTTTTGTCTTCATAGCCTTTTGACAAGCGAATATAAGGTTTTTTCCGGGGATTTCCTATCGTTGGTTGTTAACGCGGTTTTCGATTGCGCCTGCGCCCCAATCGAAAACCCTTTGGATGACCGCCGGACGCACCCATGGTCCGCTGGGGTATCACAGCAACCTTGGGGTTCACTTACTGTGGCGGGTTTACTCGTAATCCGGCAGTTCCTCCAGGAAGCGCCACTGGTGAGTTTCCTGCTCATAAGTACAGCAAAAGGTATTAGTACCATTGGTGATAACCAGGTATTTCGCAGGTATGACCATGTTATATCGTACTACCTGCTCGAGGGTTTGCTGACTAAGCGGCACATTCATCTCCTTACATTCGATCAGCATCCAGGGGTTCATTTCCCGGTTATAGACCACGATATCGAAGCGTTTTTTCATTTCTCCCAGATAGATTTCACGTTCTATGGCCGTGAGTGCGGGCGGGTAATTTTTTATTTTAAAGAGATATTGGAGGACGTTTTGCCTTACCCATTCTTCCGGGGTCAGGATCACGTAGCGCTTTCTCAGGCGGTCAAAAATCAGTGTTTTTTCTCCTTCTTTTATCACTTTAAAGTCCGGTTCCGGGAAATCTATCTTGATCAAATTGCAGGGTGTTTAATTGGCGGCTAAGATACAGCAATTGTTGTTTTGCGGCTGCCACCTTCGGTGTCAGGTGAGGGATTGCGCGCTGCGCGCTTTAAATTTTAAAGGGAGATGGAGAAGCCGCGGCTCTTCCATCTCCCTTTAAAAAAAATATAATAACGCTGTATAATCAAGGGAAGATACCCAGTTGCTCGTAGGCGGCACCTACTTTGTTGATAGCGCACACATAAGCGGCGGTACGCATATCATGTATTTCCGGGTTACTGATCATTACATCACGTACTTCGTGGAGGGCAGCGTGCATGGTTTCTTCCAGGCCGGAATATACCAGATCCACTTCGTCCGCACCGTGGGCGATGAATTTTCTTTCTTTGTCAGATACTTTTTTGCCGGTCAGGTCTTCAATGGTTTGGAGGATATGCATATTCATATTCTCATCGAAGCGTTTGCCGAGGCGACCATAACGTACATGGCTGAGGTTTTTCAACCATTCGAAGTAAGAAACGGTTACACCACCTGCGTTCAGGAACATATCCGGCACTACGATCACGCCTTTTTTGTTGAGGATTTCGTCTGCCTCAGGGGTGAGCGGACCGTTGGCTGCTTCGCCGATGATACGTGCTTTAACGTTAGGTGCGTTGTGTTTATCAATCACATTTTCCAGGGCAGCAGGGATGAGGATTTCGCAATCCAGTTCCAGGCCGTCTGTATTTTTATTCAGGTTGGTAGCACCTGGGAAATTATTGATGGAGCCGGTAGCTTTTTTGTGCTTGAGCACTTCGTCGGGGTTCAGGCCATTTTCATTGAAGATGGCACCGTCCCACTCGATGAGGCAGATTACTTTAGCACCTGCTTCGTGGAAGTATTTGGCAGCGTGGTAACCTACGTTACCCATACCTTGTACGACTACCCGTTTTCCTTCGATACCGGTAGAAAGGCCTAGTCGGTCCATGTCTTCCTTAATGTTGCAGAGTTCACGGAGGCCGTAGAACACACCGAGGCCGGTAGCTTCGGTACGACCGCGCACACCGCCCTGTGAAACAGGTTTACCGGTTACGCAACCATAGCCGTCGATTTCTCCCGGACGGAGGCTCATATAGGTATCCAGGATCCAGCTCATTTCTCTTTCTCCTGTACCATAGTCAGGAGCGGGAACGTCTGTACCGGGGCCAATAAAGTTTTTCTTTACCAGCTCGGCAGTGTAGCGGCGGGTGATCGCTTCCAGCTGGAATGGGGTGTAATTGCGGGGGTTAATTTTGAGGCCTCCTTTAGCGCCGCCAAATGGTACGTTTACGATCGCACATTTGTAGGTCATGAGGGAAGCAAGGGCCATCACTTCATCCTGGTTCACTTCTTCACTGAAGCGGATACCACCTTTACAAGGCAGTTTGTGATGGGAGTGCTGAACGCGGTATGCTTCGATTACCTGTACAGATTCGCCGATGCGCACCGGGAATTTGATCTGGTAAACGGCGTTACAAGCTTTGATCTGTTCCAGAATACCTTTATCCCATTTGGTAAAGGCTGCTGCTTTATCAAAGCTTCTTTCCACACTCTGGAAAAAACTGTAATGCTGATCTTGCGGCATAATATATCGTTTTGGTATAATGATTAGATTTCCTACAGATTTCTATCCCTATCTTCCAACTTGCCGATCTTTCTATCCAGATTGATCAGAAATAACACAATACCGATGAAGATAATCACCAAAATTCCTACTATCACATAGATCTTACCATTGCTCCGGAACAATTCGTTTACCGGACCCGATTCTGTATTCTGCTGCTGGGCATTGGCCAGGAAAGAGATCAGCAGTAACATGATGGTAAGGACACGGGAGAATATTCTTCTATGGATCATTTAAAAATATTTTTGAGTTCTAATTTTTTGTATCGTACAGCCAGTGTATAAATCCATACACTCAGCAGTATCCAGCCAATAAAGGCAGGATAAAGCACCATCATCATTTTGTGATCCGTATCTTTTTCGGAGAATCCTGGTGTGGTAGCACTACCCGGATGGAGGGAATCCACCATTTTAGGAATGATATAGGTAAGCGGTATAAGCAGGGCAAAAGCGAAAATGTTGAACACGGCGGATATACGTGCACGTTTGTCCATGTCGTGGATCGACAGGCGCAGCACCAGGTAAGCCATATAAATTAATAAAGCTATCGCCGTACACATCTGCTTAGGATCGCTGGTAAGCGTGCCGCCCCAGGTATAGGTTGCCCACAGGGAGCCGGTAGCAAACCCCAGGACACCAAAAAGTATCCCGACACGCGCAGCGGTTGATGCATACACATCTTTTTTCAGATCATACCCCGAAAGAAAACGTAGCGAATTAACTACGGAGATGGTGAACATCGTATACATGCATAACCACATGGGCACATGAAAAAACAGTCCACGGGATGATTGTCCGTTTGTTCCTATGATTGGTATTTCGATAGTGAACCCGGCGATAATTACGTATAAAAGAAGCAGTATCGCCAATGCTTTCCACCAATGTCTGGCCATTTTTTGAAGCTATATTCCGGGGCAAACCTACACGTTTTAGCGTTAATCACAAAGATTTTAAGGGATTTTAAGTTTATCAAATAACCCCGAAAACTCATTAAACATACTTATTATAAGTAAGGCATTTCTTTGCGATTTCACTAACTAGTCTTTCCACAAAAAAGGAAAAAGTATGAGAGAGAGGGCGATTACGAGGAAGTCGAGTCCCCCCAGTAACCAGAACATCCGCGGCAGGTCCGGCTGAAAAACTGTCAGAAAAGCAGACACGGAAATATTAGAGAGCAGCATCAGGATGGGCAGGATCAGCGGAAAACCCATAATTGCCATGAGCGCCGCGCTGTGGTTGGCCTGCGCCGCAATAGCTGCCAGCATGGTAAAGAGCAGCGATAAGCTGACACCTCCCAGCAGCACTACGCTTACAAAATAGCCCGGGTTAGTGATGGGGTTGCCCAGCAGCATAATACTGGCCCCCAGCGCGATCAGGCTCATCACCACCATGAGTATAATATTATATATCAGCTTGGCGGCAATAAAATACCGGGGATGTACCAAAGAATAAAAATAGAGCAACCGCCCCTTGCTTTCCTGCATGAAGCTCTTGGCCACGGCATTGACGGCAACAAACAGTTGCACCACCCAGAAAAGCGCATTCCAGAGCTTATCTTCCGGCTTACCCATCATCAGGTTGATCACGAAAACGGTGGATACTATATAGAGCAGCACACCATAAAATGCATACTGCTGGCGCATTTCCAGCAATAAATCCTTTTTCACGAGTGTGAGCGTTTGTTGGATCGGATTATTTTTCTTCATGATTAGGCGCAAAGATAGTCATTGAAGGTTAAAACCTGTGGTTAGCTGGCAGCGATTCCTTATATTGCCCTTTATATAAATTCCGAGCTGATGAAAAAAATTCTGGTAGCCAACAGAGGGGAGATAGCGTTACGAATCATGCGTTCTGCACATGAAATGGGTATCAAAACCCTTGCAGTGTTTTCCGAGGCCGACCGCACCATGCCTTTTGTACAATATGCTGACGAGGCCGTTTGTATTGGCCCTGCGCCTTCCAGTCAGTCGTACCTGCTGGCAGACAAGATTATTGCGGTGGCTAAAGAAAGAGGCGCGGATGCTATCCATCCCGGATATGGTTTCCTGAGTGAGAATGCCGTTTTTGCCCAAAAGGTGAAAGCTGCAGGTCTTACTTTCATTGGCCCCTCCCCTGCGGCTATTGAGGTGATGGGTAGTAAGCTGGCCGCCAAACAGGCCGCACAGCAATTTGGGGTGCCCATGGTACCTGGTACAGAAACGCCACTCCGAAGTCTGGAAGAAGCGAAGGAAGTGGTACAGAAAACCGGCTTCCCTATTCTGATTAAAGCCAGTGCCGGCGGTGGTGGTAAAGGTATGCGGGTGGTAAATGCCCCGGAAGAACTGGAAGAACAGATCCGCCTGGCCAAAAGTGAAGCCATGAGTGCTTTCGGCGATGACGCGGTGTTTATAGAAAAATACGTGGGATCGCCCCGCCATATTGAAATACAGATACTGGGCGACCAGCACGGCAACTATGTATATCTCTTTGAGCGCGAATGTTCTATTCAGCGCCGGCACCAGAAACTGATTGAAGAGGCACCATCTTCGGTACTCACACCGGCCATCAGGGCCGCTATGGGCAAATGTGCCGTGGATGTAGCCCGGGCCTGCAACTACTATGGAGCTGGTACCGTGGAATTCCTGGTTGATGAACAACTTAACTTCTATTTCCTGGAAATGAATACCCGCCTGCAGGTAGAGCATCCGGTTACGGAGCTGATTACCGGCCTGGACCTGGTTAAAGAACAGATAAAAGTAGCCAGGGGCGAGCAATTAACGTTTAGTCAGGAGAGCCTGCAGATTAATGGACATGCCATTGAATTACGCGTGTGTGCAGAAGACCCGGCCAATAATTTTCTCCCCGATACAGGAAAACTGGAAACCTATATACGCCCGCAGGGCTATGGCGTGCGGGTAGACGACGGATATGAGCAGGGAATGGATATCCCCATCTACTATGATCCTATGATTGCCAAACTGATTGCCTGGGGTAGTACCCGTGAAGAAGCCAGGTTCCGCCTCCTCCGTGCCATTGAAGAGTACCAGGTAAAAGGTATCCGCACCACGCTGCCGTTTGGACACTGGGCTTTGCAACATCCTGCGTTCATAGAAGGTAACTTCGATACCAATTTTATTGGAAAATATTTTACGCCGCAATGCCTGCTGAATGAGGATCCACGGCTGAATAAACTTGCCGCTATCCTGGCTGCACAGGTATGGCAGCAGGATCAATTAGCTTTACGACAGGAAGCTTTAACGGTCAACCAGGGCGCAAGCGCGTGGAAAAAACGTAATACGTTAAGATAATTCAATATTTATGTTAAATAAGTTAAAGTGCTTCCATAAAAATTGGAAACGTTTAACTTTGCGGGACTTTTTAATATGATACGCAGACTCATACTCAACATTATTGACTTCTTCCATAAACCATTCAGTGGAATAATTCCCAAGCAGACGTTCCGCTACCTGGCTTGTGGGGGTGGGAATACCTTGCTGGATATTTTCCTGTATTTCATATGCTACAACTTCATCCTGGAAAAACAGGTGGTGCATCTGCCATTTATTAACATCGGCGCCCACATTGCGGCTATGTTCATGTCTATGGCGGTGACTTTCCCTACCGGCTTCCTGCTGAGCAAGTACGTGGTGTTTTCGGAGTCTAACCTCCAGGGACGTACGCAGTTGTTCCGCTATTTCATGCTGGTGGGTGTATGTGTGTTATTGAATTATGCGTTGATGAAACTGTTTGTAGAGCACCTGCACCTCTTCCCTACCGTTGCCAGAATCTGCACTACCGCTGTGGTAGTGATTTTCAGCTATCTTACACAAAAGAAATTTACGTTTAAGGTTAAACAAAGCATATAATTTTTTTAGTGAGATGCTAATGGTATCTCATTAAAAGGGTTCCGGATCTAAGACCCGGAACCCTTTTTTGTTATGATAGCGTCAGCTATATGATTATTGCCCTTCGTAATAGCAATGGCGGCAACGGGGTTCGTACAAATCTTTTTCACCGAGTAACAGCGTTTCTTTGGTTTGAGACTTACGGTAAGAGAAATTAGCGATATGCCCACATTTCACGCAAATAGCGTGGAGCTTGGTGATATATTCTCCCTTTGCCAGCAGTGCCGGCATAGGGCCAAAAGGGTTTCCTGCAAAATCCATGTCCAGTCCGGCTATAATCACGCGAATACCGCGTAAGGCCAGCTGATCACATACATTAGGTAATTCCGCATCAAAGAACTGCGCTTCATCAATGGCCACTACATCCACTTCCTGGGCCAGCAAAAGAATCTGCTGGGAGTTTTCGATAGGGGTAGACCTGATTGAGTTCTCATCGTGTGATACAATGTCGACCTCATCATAACGTGTATCTACAGCAGGTTTAAAGATCTCCACTTTCAGGTTGGCAATCCGTGCGCGTTTGAGTCGGCGGATCAGTTCTTCCGTTTTTCCGGAGAACATTGAGCCGCAAATAACTTCTATCCAGCCTCTGCGTCCTCCTGCAAGAGAAGGTTCAATAAACATAATGTACTATTTTGATTATTAATTAATTAAAATACCATAATTTTAGTGAAATAATTATCTATTATTCACCGTTTAACAATTAAGGCATGGAAAAAATATATGCATTAATTGACAAGCTTCAGGAATTGAGGTATACCGGCGCCGACCTGCAAACGATCTCGTATTATACGCAGATGTTGCAGGCAGAGGTATTGCATGCGCGTAACCGTCAGCATCAGCAAAACCAGCAAATACAGGCGCAGTCTAACCAGGGGCAGATTGCTGTAATTATGCCTGCACGCCAGGAAACATTTGTGACTGTTCCTGAACCAGCGGTGCAAACTACAACATTACCGGCAAATAAACCGGAAGTAACGCAAACGGATATTCCGGAAAAGGAAATACCTGTTGTATCCTGGGAACCACCGGTTACAGAGGAAAAAGTGGAGACGGCAGCGCCAGTGCACCAGCGGGAACAGACACCGGAGCAGATACCTCCGGCACCGGTGCAATACCAGCAGGAAATACCGGCGCCGTATAATCCGCCGGCACCTGCTTACCACCCGGAACCCTCGCCCGTACAACATGCTCCGATACCTCCGGCCGCCATGCCCCAGCAGGCACCTGCACCGGAGCCGCTATTCCATCAGCCGGCAGCTGAAAAGTCAAAGCCTGCAATAGCAACACTTTTCGATAACATAGAACCGAAAACCAATAATGGCCATACTGCACCGGCATCGTTAAACGAAAGGCTGGCGCAGCAAAAAGTAGAATTGGGGCAGAAGCTCGGTCAACAGCGGGTGCAGGACCTGAAGAGCGCCATTGGGATCAATGATAAATACCAGTTCATTTCAGAACTCTTTAACAACGATACTGACCTGTACGAGCGATCCATCAAAACCATCAACGACTTCCCTTCATTGCAGGATGCGGACCGCTGGATACAACGGGAAATAAAGATATTGCAAGGCTGGCAGGATGATCATCCGCTGGTACAGCAATTTTATACATTGCTCAGGAAGCGCTTCTCCTGAATATAATCCATAATTTTTGGGGTAGCTCCCTGGTTGGCCATCACGTAAGACTTACTGGTGGCCGCTGCTTTTTTATACACCTCATCGGCTGTCAACAGTTGATGCAGGGTATCCTTCAATTGCGCCTCGTCATGTACCACCAGTGCACCACCTGCGGCCACGAGTTCCACTGCCTCAAAGTATTTTTCATACACGGGGCCGATGATCACCGGCATGCCATACACCGCCGGTTCCAGGATATTATGAATACCACCTTTGCCCAAACCGCCGCCTACATAGGCGATGGTAGCATATTTATAGAGAGTGGTGAGCATACCGATATTATCTATAATCAGCACCTTCGCTTCCTGCCAGTTCTCTTTCAGTGCGGAATAGCGCACCGCGTCAGGAAAATGCCGGAGAATGGACTGGATATGCGCTTCGTGTATTTCATGCGGGGCTATGACCAGTTTCAGGTTAGCATTTTGTGGCGTGTTCCACCAGCCGGCAAGCAGCTGTTCATCATCAGGCCAGGTACTACCTGCCACCAGCAGGCGGCTTTCAGCGGCAAACTTGTCGATGAGCGGCAAGGTGTTACCATCCTGGAGTAATGCCGCCACCCGGTCGAACCGGGTATCTCCGCTGACAGATATATTTTTGAGACCTAACTGCTGCAACAGCTCCATAGAGGCCTGGTTTTGAAGAAACAGGTGCGTAAACCCGCCCAGCAGCCGGCGAAACATGCCGCCATAGGGCTTAAAGAAGACCTGATCGTTCCGGAAGATGCCCGAAATCAGCAGCACCGGTATTTTTCGTGTATGCAATTCAGTTAGGAAATGTAACCAGAATTCATACTTGATAAAAATAACCAGTTGTGGCTTTACTATTTCTACAAACTGCCTGGCATTTGCCGGGGTATCCAGTGGCAGGTAGCAGATATAGTCGGCCCCGGGATAGTTGTGGCGTACCTCATAACCTGATGGGGAGAAAAAAGTTAACAAAATTTTATGGCCGGGATAGGCAGCCCTGATAGCTTCCAGTACGGGCCTTCCCTGTTCAAATTCCCCGAGGGATGCGGCATGTACCCACACCACTGCCGCCCTTTCCAGGTGCTGCTCTTTGAGCTGGCTGGCCCAATGCCGGCGGCCATTGATCCACTTTTGGGCTTTCTGGTTGCCGGCTGTTGCGGCGATTCCTACCCCCAACCGGTATAACCTGATAAATAAGTTATATATAATAGATGCTATCATGTTTTGCTTGCGTACTTTTACCCAAATTTTGAGGAGGTACAAAGATAGGTCCCTCCCAACGTCAATTTTTGTAAATTTGCACACTTTAAACAAAATAAAAATATACAGCGCATATGGTTCCTATTCAGATGGTAGATTTGAAACGCCAGTACAACAAGATTAAACCACAGGTTGATGCAGCCATCCAGGAAGTTTTGGAGAGTTCTGCCTTTATTAACGGCGGAGCTGTGCAGCAGTTTTCTCAGGAATTACAGCAGTATTTAGATGTAAAGCACGTGATACCTTGCGCCAACGGTACTGACGCGTTACAGATTGCCATGATGGCCCTGGGCCTCGAACCAGGTGATGAAGTGATTACTCCTTCTTTCACTTTTATTGCTACCGCTGAAGTGATAGCCTTGCTGCGCCTGAAGCCGGTGTTTGTGGACATTGATCCTAAAACCTACTGCCTGGATGTGGCACAGATTGAAAAAGCCATTACCCCTAAAACCAAAGCGATTGTACCGGTGCATTTGTATGGTCATGTGGCCGACATGGAGCCACTGATGGAAGTCGCCAACAAACATAACCTGTATGTGATTGAAGATAATGCACAGGCAATTGGTGCTGATTATACCTTTAAGGACGGCAGCAAGAAAAAAGCGGGTGCTATTGGACATATTGGCTGTACTTCATTCTTCCCGTCTAAAAATCTGGGTTGTTATGGAGATGGTGGTGCTATTTTTACCAATGACGATGCCATTGCTGCACAGATCCGCATGGTAGCAAACCATGGCCAGTCCGCCCGTTACTACCACGATGTGGTGGGCGTTAACTCCCGCTTAGACACCGTGCAGGCTGCTGTATTACGCATTAAACTGCCATTACTGGATGAATATGTAAAAGCACGCCGCGCAGTAGCCGATGCCTATGATGCAGCGTTTGCGGACGTTCCGCAGATAGTGACACCATATCGTGCAGCTAACAGCTACCACGTGTTTCATCAATATACTTTACAGCTGGAAGGAGCCGACAGACTCGCACTGCAGCAATACCTGGCTGAAAAGCAGGTACCTGCCATGATTTACTATCCTGTTCCGGCACACCGTCAGAAAATGTTCGCAGATTTTGGTGGTGCTGAATTTGATTTACCAGTAACCGACGCCCTCACCCACAAGGTGATTTCCTTGCCAATACACACTGAAATGGACGCTGATCAACTCGATCACATTATTCAATCCGTCAAATCATTTCTAAATCAGAACCCTGCATGAAGATTACAGTAGTAGGTACCGGTTACGTTGGACTCGTAACCGGTACCTGTTTTGCAGAAACAGGAAACGATGTAACCTGTGTCGACATCGATGCCAACAAAGTACAGAAATTATCATCCGGCCAGATTACCATTTATGAACCCGGCCTGGAAAAACTATTCGAAAGAAACCTCAAAGAAGACCGCCTGCACTTTACGACCGACCTACAGGAAGGCATAAAGGATGCAGCCGTGATCTTTCTCGCTTTGCCAACCCCTCCCGGTGCTGACGGGGCTGCTGACCTCTCCTATGTGTTAGGCGTAGCTGATCAGCTGGGAAAAATGATTACAGATTATACCGTTATTGTAGACAAAAGCACCGTACCTGTTGGCACCGCCGAAAAGGTAGCGGCAGCAATAGCCCGCAATACGACTGTTCCTTTCGATGTGGTTTCCAACCCGGAGTTTTTAAGAGAAGGTGTGGCTGTAGATGATTTCATGAAACCTGACCGGGTAATTATCGGTACGGAATCAGAAAAAGCCCGTAAAGTGATGGGCGAACTTTTTGCCCCCTTTGTACGCCAGGGCAACCCGGTGATATATATGGATGAAAAGTCCGCCGAACTAACCAAATACGCGGCTAACTCTTTCCTCGCTACCAAAATTTCATTCATGAACGAGATTGCTATCTTGTGTGAAAAGTTGGGTGCGGATGTGGATATGGTACGCCGTGGTATCGGCAGTGATGACCGCATAGGCAAGCGTTTCCTGTTTCCTGGCATCGGATATGGCGGCAGCTGTTTCCCTAAAGACGTACAGGCACTCGTTAAATCATCTGAAGAAGCCGATTACGACTTTAAGATCCTCAATGCCGTGATGGACGTAAACGAAGCGCAGAAGCTGTTTCTCATGCCAAAGATTAAGGCATACTTTGGGAACGACCTGAAAGGAAAGCATTTCGCGATGTGGGGACTGGCGTTTAAACCAAACACAGACGATATCCGGGAGGCGCCGGCGTTATACATGATAGAGTACCTGTTGGCGGAAGGCGCTACCGTGGCGGTGTTTGATCCCGAAGCGATGCACAATGTGAAACAGTTAATGGGTGATAAAATCACTTATGGTGAGCACCAGTATAACTGCCTGGAAAACGCCGATGCACTCATTATCTGTACAGAATGGAGTGTGTTCAGAACACCTGATTTCAACAAAATTTCATCAGCCTTAAAAAATAAAGCCATTTTTGATGGCAGAAACCTATTTGAAGTAAGCCGTATGAGTGAACTGGGTTATCATTACGAGAGCGTAGGCCGTACTCCTGTTGTTTCTTAACGCTTTTCTAATATGGAAAAAAAGAGAATCCTGATAGCCGGCGCAGCCGGCTTCCTGGGCTCACATCTTTGTGATCGCTTTATTAAAGAGGGTTATCATGTAATCGCCATGGATAACCTTCTCACAGGAAATATCAGCAATATCGAACACTTGTTCCCCTTACCTGACTTTGAGTATTACCACCATGATGTGACCAAATTTGTGCACGTTCCCGGTAAACTCGACTACATTCTGAACTTTGCCTCCCCCGCAAGCCCCATTGATTATCTGAAAATGCCGATACAGACATTAAAAGTAGGATCACTGGGAACACACAATTTACTGGGCCTGGCAAAAGAGAAGAAAGCCAGAATATTGGTGGCCTCCACTTCAGAAGTATATGGCGATCCTACGGTACATCCTCAACCGGAGGAATACTGGGGGAATGTAAATCCCGTAGGTCCGAGAGGGGTGTATGACGAAGCCAAGCGCTTCCTGGAATCCATTACCATGGCTTATCATAATTTCCATGGTGTAGAAACCCGGATCGTACGCATCTTCAATACTTATGGTCCACGTATGCGACTCAACGATGGCCGCGCTTTGCCGGCATTTATGAGTCAGGCATTGAACGGGGAAGACCTCACCGTATTTGGGGATGGAAGTCAAACCCGCTCCTTCTGTTATGTGGAAGACCTGATAGAAGGCATTTACCGGCTTTTGTTATCAGACTACCATCTGCCTGTTAACATCGGCAATCCGGAGGAGATCACCCTTAACCAGTTTGCGGAAGAGGTGATCCGGTTAACCGGGTCTAAACAAAAAATAGTTTATCTTCCGCTGCCTAAAGATGATCCTAAACAACGGCAACCTGACATTACCAAGGCCCGTACACTTTTATCCTGGGCTCCTAAAGTAGGCAGGGAAGAGGGTTTGCGGATTACCTACGACTACTTCAAAAAAGCATTATCAAAATAAAACCGACATTTCAATTCCCATGAAGCGGAAACTTTTAATTACCGGCGGTGCCGGATTTATTGGCTCCCATGTAGTCAGATTATTTGTAAACAAATACCCTGACTATCAGATCGTAAATCTCGACGCACTGACCTATGCCGGTAATCTGGAAAACCTGACAGACGTAAAAGACAAGCCTAATTATATCTTCGAAAAAGGTGACATCATGGATGAAGCCTTTGTAGATACACTCTTTCAGCGTTATGCTTTTGATGGCGTGATACATCTGGCAGCGGAAAGTCATGTGGACAGATCTATCATGGAACCACTGGCATTCATTAAAACCAATGTATTGGGTACAGCTGTATTGCTGAACACCGCCAGGAAATACTGGAAAGGTAATGAGGAAGGCAAACTGTTCTATCATGTGTCTACCGATGAAGTATATGGCTCACTGGGCGAAGAGGGCTTCTTTACAGAAGAAACTTCGTATGATCCCCGTTCTCCGTATTCTGCATCGAAAGCCAGTTCCGACCACTTTGTGATGGCCTACTATCACACTTACCATCTCCCTGCTATTATTTCTAATTGCTCTAATAACTACGGCTCTCATCATTTTCCGGAGAAATTAATTCCGCTGGCCATTCATAATATCAAAAACAATAAGCCGGTACCAGTGTACGGTAAAGGTGAAAATGTGCGCGACTGGCTGTTTGTAGAAGACCATGCCCGTGCGATTGATACTATTTTCCATAACGGCCGCCTGGGAGAAACTTACAATATCGGTGGATTTAACGAGTGGAAAAACATTGATCTGATTCAACTGCTTTGCAAAGTGATGGATAAAAAGCTGGGACGCCCAGAGGGTACCAGTGCACAGCTGATCACATTTGTGAAAGACCGCGCAGGCCATGACTTAAGGTATGCCATTGATGCAACCAAGTTGAATAAAGAACTGGGCTGGGAACCATCTCTTCAGTTTGAAGAAGGATTAGAGAAAACGGTGGACTGGTATCTCCAGAACCAGGAATGGCTGGACCACGTAACCAGCGGCGCCTATCAACAATATTACAGCGAGCAGTACCAGAAAAGATAATATATGCCTTTTATAGAAACACATATACCGGATCTGCTGGTATTTGAACCTGTTGTACACGGCGATCACCGTGGTTACTTTTTCGAAAGTTATAATGCCAGTACCTTCAGTGCTGCCGGCATCGACTATAAATTTGTACAGGATAACCAGGCACGTAGCACCTACGGTGTATTACGAGGACTGCATTATCAGCTGGCACCTTATGCCCAAACTAAACTGGTAAGAGTACTGGAAGGTCGTATCATTGATGTTGCGGTGGATATTCGCACCGGTTCACCTACTTATGGCGAGTCTTTTGCAATTGAGCTGAGTGCAGAAAATAAGAAACAACTGCTGGTTCCACAAGGTTTTGCACATGGATACGCCGTTATCAGCGAAACCGCTGAAGTGATGTATAAATGTGACAATTTTTATCATAAAGCCAGTGAGGGTGGCATTATTTTCAATGATCCTGCGTTGAAAATTGACTGGGGAATTGACCTGAAAGATGCGGTGGTATCTGACAAAGACCTGATACTGCCTAAGCTGGCCGATATCTCACATAACTTTACTTACAACCGATAATACGCATCATGAAAAATATTCTGATTACCGGAGGTAATGGACAATTAGGGCAGGCTATCCGAAAGATAGCCGGCGAGTTTCCTGATTTCAATCTGATTTATACAGACTATGACACGCTGAGCATCACCGATGCAGAGGCAGTGAATAACTATTTCAGCGAAAACAAACCGGATGCTTGCATTAACTGTGCCGCCTATACGGCAGTTGATAAAGCGGAAAGTGATGAGGACACTGCATTTGTATTGAACTTCCAGGGACCGCTTGCACTGGCAGAAGCCTGCGCGAACCATAATACGCAACTGGTGCATATTTCCACTGATTACGTATTTAATGGCAATGCCTGTGTACCATACAAGGAAACAGACGAAACTGATCCGCAGAGCGTGTATGGCAGTTCCAAGATGCGTGGTGAAGCGGCTGTACTGGATGTGAATGAAAATAACATTGTAGTGCGTACTTCCTGGTTGTATTCTGAGTTTGGTGTCAACTTCGCCAAACGTATGAAGGAACTAATGCAGGAAAGACCTGAGCTGAACGTAGTATTTGATCAGGCCGGCACGCCTACCTACGCTGTAGATCTGGCAAAAGTTTTACTGCAAATCCTGCAGCAACGTTTTGAACAACCTGCTGCGCCCACCGGTGGCGTATACCACTACAGTAATGAAGGCGTTACCAGCTGGTTCGATTTCGCGGTAGCTATTAAAGAGCTTACAGGCGCCACCACCAAGGTATCACCTATTACTTCGGACAAATATCCCACACCGGCTAAAAGACCTGCTTACAGTGTGATGAATAAGGAGAAGATCAAGGCTACTTTTGGCATTGAAGTTCCTTACTGGCGGGATAGCCTGGCAGTGTGTCTGAAATTTATTCAATAAATTATTAGTGTAATAAAAAAAGATCGCACCTCTGATGAGGTGCGATCTTTTTTATTACACCTTATTACTTCTATTTGATTAAGTAAATTATACATATATTAAAAATAGACAGTACATAAGTTCAAATTCATTTATTCCATAACCATTCCTATTATTTCAGTAGGTTTGCAAAATTGACAAATTTTTAGACTCATGAATCTGATAGAAGAACTGCGCTGGCGTGGCATGCTACAGGATATGATGCCCGGCACCGAAGAGCAACTGCAAAAGGAAATGACCACCGCTTATATCGGTTTTGACCCTACTGCGGCATCTTTGCACATCGGCAGCCTGGTCCCTATCCTACTGCTGGTACACCTTCAGAAGGCAGGACATAAACCCCTGGCATTGGTGGGTGGTGCTACCGGCATGGTGGGCGATCCTTCCTTCAAAGCAGAAGAAAGAAAAATGCTGGACCTGGAAACACTGGCTAAAAACGTAGCCGGCATCAAGGCCCAACTGGAACAATTCCTCGATTTCGACCCCGCCAGGCCTAACGCTGCGGAAATGGTGAATAACTTTGACTGGTTCCAAAACATCACCTTCCTCGACTTTATCCGCGATACCGGTAAACATATCACCGTGAACTACATGATGTCCAAAGACTCCGTAAAAAAGAGACTGGAAGGCGATAATGGCATGTCGTTCACTGAATTCACCTATCAGCTCATCCAGGGCTACGATTTCTTCCACCTGTATACTGCCAAAAACTGTAAACTGCAGATGGGTGGCTCCGACCAATGGGGCAACATCGTAACCGGTACAGAGCTGGTGCGTCGTAAAGCCGGCGGTGAAGCCTTTGCATTCACCTGCCCGCTGATCAAAAAAGCAGATGGTACCAAATTCGGTAAAACAGAATCAGGAACCGTATGGCTGGATAGCAGCCGCACCTCTCCTTATTCCTTCTACCAGTTCTGGCTCAACACCACAGACGTGGATGCGGAAAGCTATATCAAAATCTTCACCTTCCTCACACAACCGGAAGTGGAAGCACTGATTGCACAACACCGCGAAGCTCCTGAAAAACGCATTTTACAGAAACGCCTCGCACAGGAAGTAACCGTATTTATCCACGGTGAAGCGGCCTACGACTTTGCAGTACAGGCTTCTGAAATGCTGTTTAGAAATGATACCGCTGAATTACTATTGTCACTTACTGAAGCACAATTGCTGGATGTAATGGCCGGCGTTCCACAGGTGGAAGTAGCCAAAGCTGAGCTGGAAGCTGGTAAGGACATTGTATCCCTCCTGGCCGACACCGGCATCTTCCCAAGCAAAGGAGAGGCCCGCAAAATGGTACAAGGTGGCGGAGTAAGCATGAATAAAATTAAAGTAGAAGGCATTGACAAGGTGGTAAACACCGAAGTGCTGCTGAGAGATAAATACATTCTTATCCAGAAAGGAAAGAAAAACTATTATCTCCTTAAAACGATATAAAAAAAGAGCGCCGATGGCGCTCTTTTTTTTGTGCATAACCTTTGGGTCTTCGCGCTCCGCGCGGCCAGGCTATTTCAACCCATATTTCTTTTTATACCTTTCATACAGCTGCTTCTGCTTATTATCCAGATTCACCTCACGGCCCTGGATAAACGCCTGGGTAATCACACTGGATTTCATATCCAGCATATCCCCGGCACTCACTGCAATATTCGCATCCTTGCCGGTTTCCAGCGTACCTGTTTGCTGATCAATACCAAGGATTTTTGCTGCATTCCAGGTTACAGCAGTCAACGCCTCCTCTTTGGTAAGACCATAAGTAGCCGCCGTACCTGCTTCAAATCCGAGGTTGCGCTGCTGCCAGAAGCCTTCGTTGCTCAGGCAAAACAACACACCGGCTTTTTGCAACTGCGCCGCTGTTTTATACGGCTGGTCCACATCATCATCCTGCATGAGCGGTAAACTATGTGGCTGCGTCAGGATTACTGCTATATTGTTCGCTTTCAGCAGATCGGTGATCCGCCAGGAATCCGCACCACCTACTATCACCACGTCCACATTAAACTCCTTTGCGAAGTCAATCGCCAGCAACATTTCCTTTTCCAGCTCCGCATGAATAAACAGTTTCTGCTCTTTGCTGAACAGGCGACGCATGGCCTCATATTTCAGGTTAGTAGCAGTATGTTTTGGCTCCGCCAGGTAAGCTTTTGCCTCTCTGAAAAAGCTACGTACACTCTCCACCTGCGCCAGTGAATTTTTAAATGGATCATTGCTGGCACTGCCCACCGACACCAGTCGTGGTAAAAATAAATGCAGGGCATTATCCGCTTTATAAGCCGCATCTTCCCAGTTCCAGGCATCCAGTTGTACTACGGATGAAGTACCGCTGATAATACCGCCGGTAGGCGTAACACTCGCCAGCAGGATACCATTGGAACGCAGGGTATTGATCACTTTTGAATCTGTGTTATAAGCTATCAACGACCGCACAGAAGGATTGATTTCTCCCACCTCCCGCTCATCTTTTGTAGCACGCACACTTTCGAATTCCACCAGGCCCAGGTTGGATTCCGGCGCAATCACGCCAGGATACACGTGCTGTCCTTTCAGGTCATACACGGTAGCATTGGCAGCCGCACTCACATTACTGCCTACTGCAATGATCTTTCCTTTATCGAATGCGATGGTGCCGTTAGAGATCACCTGCCCGTTGCCCACATGGATGGTGGCATTAGTCAGGTACACCGGCTTTTGCTGTGCCGGCGCGGGATACACGGTTTCCTGTGCCTGTGCTTTATGCAGGAACATGGCCAGGGCCGCAGTATAAATGATATATTGTCTTTTCATTTTTTCCTTGATTAATGTTAATGGCTACTGGATTACTTCATGCTGATGGCCACCTTGCAGGTCCTCACAATGGTAGATCTCTTCCGGACGGTAAGATGCTTTTTCCACCGGCGTACCTTTTTTCTTCTCATTCAGCAGTTTGGCAGTAAGTCGGCTACGCTCTGCTGCAATGCGCTGGCGCAGCTGCAGATCATATTCCCGGTCAAACTCCACGATACCATCCACAATAGTTTTTTCAGCTTTCGCATAGATGCTCAGCGGCTCATTGCTCCACAGCACCAGGTCTGCATCCTTGCCTACTTTGATGCTGCCCATGCGGGAATCCACATGCAGGAGTCGCGCAGGGTTAAGCGTCACCATTTTCAGTGCGTCTTCCTCTGAAACGCCGGCATATTTAATGCTCTTGGCTGCTTCCTGGTTCAGGCGGCGCGCCATTTCCGCATCATCGGAGTTGATAGCAGTCACCACCCCTACTTCATGCATAATACCTGCATTCTGTGGAATGGCATCCTGTACTTCCATCTTATACGCCCACCAGTCCGCAAAGGTGCCAGCACCGGCGCCATGCGCTTTCATCTTATCCGCTACCTTATAACCTTCCAGTATATGCGTAAAGGTGTTTACATGGAAGTGGAAAGTATCTGCCACATGCATCAGCATATTTATTTCGCTCTGCACGTAGGAGTGGCAGGTGATAAAGCGTTTGCTGTTCAGGATTTCCACGAGTGCGTCCAGCTCCAGGTCCCGGCGCTTGCCGGCACCTTGTTTTTCGTAGTCACGGGCACGGGTAAACGCATCCATATATACCTGCTCCACCCCCATACGGGTTTGTGGAAAACGAACGGTGTTTCTGTCGCCCCAGTTGGACTGCTTCACGTTTTCCCCCAGTGCAAACTTGATAAAACCATCTGTGCCGGCTACTTTCAGCTCTTCGGCCGACTGTCCCCAGCGCAGTTTTATCAGCTGGCTCTGGCCACCGATCGCGTTGGCGCTGCCATGCAGCAGGTGCGAAGCGGTAACGCCGCCACTGAGCTGGCGGTAGATATTCACATCTTCCGGATTCACGACATCGGCTATACGCACTTCGGCGGTAACCGACTGCGACGACTCATTTACACCTTTGGAAATAGCGATGTGAGAGTGCTCATCGATAATACCGGCAGACAGATGTTTGCCTGTACCATCGATCACGCGGGCATTTCCGGCGGACAGGTTCTTACCTATCTGCGCAATTTTTCCGCCTTTTACCAGCACGTCTGTGTTTTCCAGCTTACCATCTTTTTCGTTGGTCCATACGGTAGCATTGCGGATCAGCAGGTCCTGCTGCTGCGGCAGTTTATCCCAGCCATAGCCATTGAATGGAAACAGCAGCTGCCCAATTTCGGCGGCTGCTATCTTTTTGGTGCTGTCTGATTTCTGCTGGAATGGCCTGGTGAGCATGGCTGTCCAGCGGAGACTGTTACCGGCAGAATCGGCGGCAGTGCCCATCCATTTATCCTGACCGATGATGCCACTGAGGCGCAGGCCATTATTGCTGCCTTTGCTGAGTGGCAGCACCATGTTAATCAGGTTATCGGAGATATCGATTTTACCGCTGAGTGTATCCTTTTGCAGCAGGGATACCTGTGGCTTGTCGGCAGCACCTTTTACCTCAATCGTATAGGCCTGTCCGTTACTGAGGTTAATACTATAGGTACCTCTTACATCGTTCCAGCCTTCACTTTTCAGTTGATACTTATTCCCTTGCACCCAGTTTTGTAGTAAGATGGTATTTTCTTTAAATACCGGCCCTGAGGCAATGAGAAAGTTCGCCAGCTTACCGGGTTCCAGGCTACCTACTTTATCGTATGCTTTGATTAAAGTAGCAGGTGTTTTGGTAAGTGCTTCCAGCGCTTTTTGCTCGGAGAGGCCATATTCAATGGCTTTGCGTACGTTGGCAAGGAATTGTTTTACATCTTTCAGGTCGGCAGCGGTGAGGGCAAACGGGATATTGGCTTTTTCAAAAGCTCCCGGTTCGCTGGGTGCCATTTCCCAGTGCTTCATATCTGCCAGTGCTACAAAACGTGCGTCTGTAGGGTCTTCCAGGTCGATGGCGGCCGGAAAATTCAGTGGCAGTATATAAGCTGCTTTTGTAGCGGTAATTTCGGCGATGCGCTGGTATTCATTACCACCACCTTTGATGATAAACTGTACCCCAAATTCATCCCCGATTTTATCGGCGCGTACGGCGTCCCATTTATCATTAACGGCAAATAGTTGTGGCAGCTGGAGGTTATCATTCCAGGCTTGCAGACTGAGGTTCACACCTTCTTTGGCCGGGCGTGATTTATACCATTGGCCGTCCAGGAAAGTCTGGCGCAGGAGGGCAACAGTACCCATCAGGGAGTTAGGATAATTCTGGGTAGAAGTACCTTTATCGAAGGAGAAAGCGGAGGCAGCTTTTTCACGAATGATCACGTTGTTTTCCCGGTCGTCCGCGAGGGTAACCAGGGTGGCGGTACCTCTGGCGATGCCGTCTTGCTGGTGGGTAAGTACTGTACCGAAGCCAGCACCCCGCAGTGATGCTGCTTTGGCGGCATCAGTGTTGAAGAGGCTCACTGCGTTTACTTCACTTTTTATGGACTGGTTCCAGCCATATGCTCCTTTGGTGTTGGAGAGAAATTGTGGCGCTGCATTCCAGGAGCCGCCGCCTCTCTTAGCTTCACCGAGGCCATAGCTGCTATAGATATCCACAAAGGAAGGGTAAATATATTTTCCCTTACAATCCACTACCACTGCATCCTTGGGGATGGCAGCGCCAGGGCCGAGGTCTACGATCTTTCCATCCCTGATAACCAGGGTGGCATCCGTAACAGTTGTTTGCGGATCTTTTACGATGGTGGCATGGGTGAAGGCGTAGCAACCTTCTTTAGGTTCGGAGATACCGTTGGTGGGGAAGGTGACCTGCGCACCGGCCTGGGTGCCGGCCAGCAGCAGTGCCGCCAGCAGCAGCTGACTGCGATGCCGCTTCAGGGCATAGGTTAATCCACGGGAGGGTAATACCAGCCCGGGTTTCTCAAAAGCTTTTTTCATGAAAACTATATTTATACGATTTAGACTTGGGCCCTAATTTAACAAATCATCCCAGCGGATACCAGTAATAAATCGATTTTTTTATAAATGGTACTAATGGGTTACCTAAGATCCTGATAAACATTTTGGATTAACACGAAAAAGGGATAATTTAAATTACGAATAGCCGTTATGTTTGTTTCAATGCTATAGACTATGAAGAGATTTACCGCATATGCCATATTATTGCTGAGTAGCCTGGCTATCAGCTATACAACTGCTGTAGCACAACAGAAAGACAGCGCCGCCATTCGTGGCCGATGGGACTCCGAAGGGGTAGCTGATAAGCTGACAGATAAAATCAGCAGGGAACTGAAACTCTCCAAAGCACAAACCAAAGAGATCTACGCGATCAACCTGGACATTGCTAAAAAAAGTGAAAAAGTTAAATTCACAAAAGGAGATAATTCCAAAGCGATGTCAGAAATGAACAAACTGAATAACGAACGGAACCAACGCTTCAAAACAGTGCTCACGGCCGCCCAGTATAAAAAATGGACGGACTGGTCGCTCAACAAGCAGGAACACCTGGAGGCAAAAATTGAGAAGAAACGACAGAAGCAGGAAGGACAACCTCAATAAACAGCATTTACATCTCCCTAAAAAATATTGTAACAGCCACTACTACCTTTGTGTGGCTGTTTTTATTTACCATGAACCCATTCGACGATATACAAAAGATTTTTAGCGCCGCCGTGGCTGCGGTGCATCCGCAGACGCTGATCCGTCAAACGGTGTCGGCTGATAACCACAGTATCACCTTTAACGACGATACCTATCCTATTGCGCCACACGCGCGGGTAGTAGTCATAGGCGCCGGCAAAGCGGCGGCAGCGATGGGAGCTGCTTTGGAAAATATTTTGCTGCCACACCTACCCATCAGCGGCGTGGTGGTCACCAAGTACGATCATGCGTTGCCGTTACAGCAGCTGGAACTGCTGGAAGCAGCGCACCCCGTGCCGGACGAAAACAGTGTGCTGGCTACCCAAAAAATACTGGCAGCGGTGAGCGGGCTGCAGTCGGGCGACCTGGTCATTCTGTTGTTGTCCGGTGGCGCTTCTGCCCTGCTGGCCGATGTGCCGGAGGGTTGTACTTTACCGGACGTACAACAACTTTTTCAATTACTGCTGCATTCCGGCGCCAACATTGAAGAGATGAATACCGTGCGAAAACACCTGTCCGCCGTAAAAGGCGGGCAACTGGCCAAACGCATATATCCGGCTACGTTATGTACGCTGATCATCAGTGACGTTCCCGGTGATAAGCTGGAGGTAATCGGCTCAGGCCCCGGAGTGCCCGACCCTACTACCTTTGCGCAAACGATGGCGATCCTGGAACGTTATCAGCTGACTACAAAAATTCCGGCTGCTATCCTACGATATTTCCGCAAGGGCCTTGCCGGTGAGGTGCCGGAAACACCCAAGCCCGGTGATCCGATTTTCAACAATGTGCATAATTACCTCAACGGGAGTAACCGGGTAGCGCTGACCGCTGCCGCCAAACAGGCTATGGCATTGGGTTATGAGGTTGTATTATCGGGAGATGTTATTGCCGGCGAAGCAAAAATTGCGGGAAAAGAATTAGCCAATACTGCATTGGAATATGATAAGAAAGTGCCAGCCTGCCTGTTGCAGGGTGGTGAAACCACTGTTACGATTAAAGGTAACGGCAAAGGCGGACGCAATCAGGAGCTGATGCTCTCAACAGTAAAAACCTTACAGGAAAAGGGTTACAGCGGAAATAATCTGACCTTTCTCAGCGCCGGCACGGATGGTACCGATGGGCCGACGAATGCAGCCGGTGCCATCGCTGATGCCTACACGTTACAGCAAGCCAGCCTGCTAAAACTGGGTACCACTGCTTTTCTGGATAACAATGATGCCTGGAATTTTTTTAACCAGGTAGACCGGTTGTTTATTACAGGTGCTACGCAAACGAATGTGATGGATATTCAGATTGTACTGATAACCTAGTATTTTTTGAACGACGCCTTCGGTGTCGTTACGCGGAGTTCCGCGCTGCGCGCGGGTTGCCTCCGGCATTAATGCAGGCAATGCCTTCCCCCGGGTCCCCGAAGGCTCATCACTACTATTACAGGAAGTAAGCACAAAAAACAGTACCCAAATTATTTCTTCAACATAAACTTTGTATATGTGCAGATTGATTTTATTTTTGGGGTTTGGATCACTTACTTTTGGAATTATAAATTTAATAGCAATATGCTGAGAATGGAACAGACATGGCGTTGGTTCGGGCCTAATGATCCGGTTAGTCTGTCTGATATCAAACAGGCAGGTGCCACTGGCATCGTTACAGCGCTGCACCATGTGCCTAACGGAGTGGTTTGGTCGAAAGAAGAAATTATGCAGCGCAAAGCGCTGATAGAAGCTGCCGGCCTCACCTGGTCAGTAGTGGAAAGCATTCCCGTTCATGAAGACATCAAAACACAAAAAGGTCGTTTCCGGGAATATATCGCCAATTACCAGCAGTCGATCCGTAACCTGGCGGCATGCGGCGTAAAAGTTGTTACCTACAATTTTATGCCGGTACTGGACTGGACACGTACTGACCTGGCTTACACCGTGGAAGATGGTTCCAAAGCGCTGCGCTTTGAAAAGGCCGCCTACATGGCATTTGACCTGTTCATTCTCGCACGTCCAAATGCTGAAAAAGATTATTCTGAAGAAGATATTTCCCGTGCTAAAGAACATTTCGATAGCATGACGCCAGAAGCCAAAACACTGCTGCAAAAAAATATCATTGCAGGATTGCCCGGTTCTGAAGAATCTTTCACCCTCGCACAATTCCAGGCTGCACTCGATACCTACAAAGGCATTGATGCAACTCAACTGAAATTGCATCTCTTCTACTTCCTGCAACAAATTGCACCGGTAGCAGAGGAAGTAGGTGTGAAACTCGCCATCCACCCGGATGATCCTCCGTTCCCAATCTTTGGTTTACCACGCGTGGTAAGCACCGAACAAGATGCAAAAGAACTGCTGGTTGCAGCTCCTTATAAATCCAATGGCCTCTGCTTCTGCACCGGTTCTTATGGCGTACGCGCTGATAACGACCTGCCAGGCATCGTAGAGCGCCTCGGTGATCATATCCACTTCATTCACCTCCGCAGCACGCAACGTGATGTACTGGGCAACTTCCATGAAGCCAACCATCTCGAAGGCGATGTAGATATGTTCCATGTGATCAAAAATATCCTGCTCACCATGAAACGCCGCAATGTAGTAATTCCTATGCGCCCGGATCATGGCCACCAGATGTTGGATGACCTGCACAAGAAAACCAATCCAGGTTACAGTGCCATTGGCCGCCTGCGCGGACTGGCAGAACTGCGCGGACTGGAAATGGGTATCGCCGGTGCATTGAGCGCTGATTGACTTAAATCCACCAATATCAGAACCGTGCAAGGATTCAAGGTAGGGATCAGCAATACTACCGCCGGTTTGAGATATTACGCCAAAGCAGAAACAGTGACTGAATAATACGGCGACCGCTAATCGCAGGTACAGCAAGTGCTGCTTTAATATATTATTCCAAAGAGAAAGCCTCCTGTGTTGCACAGGAGGCTTTCTCTTTGCAGCTGATGCGGACTAAATGCGTCCTGCAATGAATTATTTTTTCATGTTTATGTTGATGGCAACATGTGCCGGTATGCGGCTGCTTACTTCAGTGTAAGGTAATATCTCCCCTCTTTATCTTTTGAAAGATAGACGCCAATTTTTTTACTCACAACTTCCAGTACTTTCTCAGGACCTTCGGATTCAAAATTGGCTGTTACCTTTTTTTTCAGGATGGTATGGGCAGATGGGGGTACATCTACCTGGATATCGTAATAGTTACGGATCACCTGTAATACTTCCTTAAGCGGGACATTTACAAACCGCAGCCGGCCTGTTTTCCAGGCCAGGGCGCCGTCGCTCATCATGATCTCCTGTTCCAGACCCTTCTTGCTATAAATGCCTTGTAATCCCGGGGTAAGCAGCAGCTCATCTTCGCCGGCGCCTTTCATTTTCAGTTTACCATCGGTTACATACACAGCTATTTTATGCTGATCCATGCGCACATTAAATGCAGCGGCCTCCAGTTTAAGATGCACGGCATCCCCCACGATCAGTTCAAAAGGCTGGTCATTTTTTACCCGGATAGCAAAAAAGGCCTCTCCCTTTTGCATGTATACCTGACGTAGCTCCTTATCAAAACTTTTGGGATAAGCAATGCTGGCACTGCTGTTCAAAATGGCTTTGCTTCCATCTGCCAGCAGAAATGAATCTATATAACCGGTTTGATTGGTGTTCACGATCAGGCTCGAGCGACTCCAGAAGTGGAGGTAACAGGCCACCATTAGCAGCAGTATCACTACCACTGCGCACCATTTACATATCGGGATTATTTTCTTTGTTGGCCTGGTGGTCACAGTTCTTTGCATATCATCCTGTAACCAATCCTGCAACAACTTTTCAACATAAGCGGCCTGCTCTGGTCCCTGATTCTTTAAAGCGGCTATCTGATCCTGTAAATGCGGATCGTGAGGTGCATTAATAAATCGAACTATCAGATCAGTAGCGTCAGTATTCGGCTGGTACATAATTAGGTTCCCTCCTGTACAAGACCTGAGGTGTATTCTCTGAAGTCTCTGTCCTATTAGGCATTGAATACATAGATTGCAATGCGGCAGCTAATATAGGAAAAATCTACATGTGAGGCGCAGAATAAAATAATTAGGTCAGCTCTGTAAGGTTTAATAAATTAGTAATCAGAGAACAGGTAAAATCCCCAATGTATGACACCTGAATCATTAACGAGCAACGAACAGGACTATATTAACGGATTACTTCATCACGAGGCAGATGTTATTGATTCTATCTATCAACGCTTTGCGATAAAAGCGCAACGTTTTATCCAGCAAAAAGGAGGAACCGTACGCGATGCAGCACACATTTTTGAGGAGGTGCTGCTGGATATTTATTTCTTTGTTCGCCGCCATCCGCTGAAAGTAGCCTCTTTTGAAGCCTTTCTTATCCTGCTGTGTAAACGTGTATGGGAAAAGGAAGTGGAGCGCAGAGGCGGACGTATTCCGGGCCTGGAGGCCGACGAAACTGCTGCCCTGAGCCGGGAAGATATGCAGGACCTGGAATATGTACTGAAAGAAGGGGAAAAGAGAAGAGTGGCCTATCATCAATATCTCCAGCTGGGAGATGATTGTAAAGAGCTGATCCGCTGGGCACTTACCGATTGCCTGCAAGAAGATATTGCAGCGGAAACCAAAATACCTGTAAAAGATTTACCGACACGGCGCGCCTCCTGCTTCAAAAACCTGTTACTGCGCATCGATGGAGAGCTCAAACCGGTGGACAGCATGCTGGAATCAGAAATCCAAACGGCAGATGCCTACCTCTGCGGCATCATGTCAGAAGCCGCCCGCAACGCCTACACCGAAAAACTAAAAACAAATACGCCCCTGGCCAACCAGGTAAAACGGTTCGACCTGATCCGCCAACTCCTGGCCCAGCGAATTTGTACAGATACAGAAAGAGACGAACTGCAACACCAGCTATATGCCCACCGTAACACCTGGTTTGCCGTAAAAGACAGCTCCATAGCGCCTATACGAAATTACGTGATAGGCACCGCCATCATAGCTATTACCCTGGCCACCCTGTTGTACATCAGCCCATGGCGCAAAAATATCTACAGCCAGTTTTCCTCCACCGAAATGCATGCGATGGAAAACGATACGCTGGGCCTTTCCGAAGAAGTAAAAAGGGAATTTAACAGAGGCCACTTCAGTGATGCCCTCCGCCTGCTGAACCAGGAACTGGCAGCCAATCCGGATAATATATACGCCCGCTACTACCGCGGCGTAAGCCTGGTGGACCTGAACCAGCTCGCTGCGGCACGCCAGGACCTGCTCACCGTCTACAACGGTGATAACAAAATCCGCTACGAAGCAGCTTTCTACCTTGCCTTGAGTTACCTCAAGGAAGGACATAAACAGGAATGCCTCGAATGGCTCTTAAAAATTCCGGAAGGCGCACCCAATTACCTGAAAGTGCAGAAACTGATTGAAGAACTAAAAGCTTAGTGTGCGTAGGTGCTTTGTGCGTGAATAATATTTTCCACTTCACCTTTGATCAGTTCGTATACCGGCGCTTTATCGCCCTTTAATTTTACTAATTGTTGTAATACAAGGTAGTAAATCGTGCCATCGCTACAGCCGTTTAACTGTGCCTGGATAATTTCTTTTTTTACCTCCTGACAGCTGTTGGCATCCAGCTTTTGATAAATGACATAGAGGTCGTTCATCCAACTCATACTCTAAAGTTTTTACATAGACTCTAAAGTTACCGATTTACATTGTGAAAAATAACAATATCTGGAGATTTAACTTTTTGGAAATGATGGGCCTGCCAATGGATCATTTTTTTGATTTTCGTAAATAAAAGTCCGGTTTTTTAACTTTTTTAAAGCCATATCAAAGGATTCCTAACCGGCATATTCCTCAGTACCTCTTCCACCTGCGGATCGTGATCCAGTCGCAGCCAGGTTTTGTAATAATCGTTATTGTTATACGCAGCAGCGCCGAAAATCAGAAACGGTTGTGCCACGGGCCAGTTATCCCAATACATCACATCGTGAGCAAACGGCCATGAACTTTTATCTTTTACGTAAGGGTACATCCAGGAAATACCTTTGCTGATAGTTTTCACTTTGTCCGCAGTAAATTTCCAGAGGTTATCTTTTGGGGTGCTCAATATCTGACAAAGAGTAGTCATGGCATCCAGGTTAAAGAGCGAGTAGCCGTATGGTTTAGTACGTTTCAGTTCCAGCGGGAAGCTGCCGTCGTTGGCCATCTGTGAAGGCAGCAATACATTCTTATAACGGTCGATGCAAAAACGGGTGAGCGTATCATTACCGGTAAACACCGCAAACTCGGCCACCTGCATTACCCAGCAGGTACCATGGTTGTTGGCCGCATTCATTTCATCTTTTCCATACTGGTGGGTGGTAAGCCATTGCAGGTATTCACTAAACCAGGATTTGATGGCCACCAGGTCCGCTGCGGGCACCATTCCGGCTTTTTCCATGATGCGCAGTGCCTGCACTACTTCCAGCAGCTGGATGGTATCAATGATACCAATACCACGGCCGGTAGCACGACCTTTAATCGCCTGTGCAAACCGAAGGTTAGGATTCATGCGGGTATCTGCATTCACAAACCAGGCCCTGGCATGTACCAATGCCTGCTCCAGGTAGGTTTTATCCTGACTGGCCATGTAACCTGCTGCCAGCGCGCCCATGATGCGGCTAAAACGAATCATCGCCTGGCGATGTGCTACAAAATTTTCCGGATTACTTTGTCCATCCCGCTGAATGTAAGGACTATCCACGCTCACCGGGTTCGGCCACCAATAATCTCCTTCGGAATAAAAATCATGCGCCCCACCGGCACTACGGGCACAGCTATACGCTGTAATTGTTTCCGGCTGGAGTTGTTTGGCCCAGGCAGCCCTTTCCAGGATGGCAGGCTGCATGTCTTTTATCACCTGATCCCGCCAGCGCTTTTGAGCGCCGGCGGTCAGAGTCATCATTATTATCAGGATAGAAAAAAGTAATATGCGGTTTGTCATGGTGTAGCTCTTTTAAAAGTCAGCACTATTTATTGAAGGCCTCCAGCTGTAGTTCAAAGACTTTCATGATTTCTTCCTTGTTGGCGGCAGTCGGCGTTAATACAATTTCATTTTCACCTGCTGCCAATTTAAGCACGCCGGGCTTCACGGTCAGGATTTCTTTTTTTGAAGTCGTACTGCCTTTCAGGGACTGTGAACCGGTTGTAACCTCGAAAGCGGCGTCAGGTAAGGTGCTGCGGTACTTCAACGTTACACTATAGCTACCGGCTTTGGTTACACGTACTTTCCAGGTAAGCTTATCAGCAGGATTGGCGATGTCACCTACAAAATAGTTGGCGATTTTTCCATCTCCTTTGGTGAGACCTTTGCGGTACTGTGCATCGTAAGCCAGCAAGCGGTTGGTAACACCGGAACCATCCAGCAGCCGGGAAACTGTAGCGGCTGTTGGTTTTACCTGCTCCATTTCCACTACTACCACACTGTTAATACTATCCGGTGCTGTTGCCGGCAGGGAGATGTTCACATCAGTACCGTTATTAACCACCGTAGTTTTCAGGACTGTAGCAGTGTTCATGAGCCAGGCTTTTTTCACCTTTCCCTGTAATCCGCCAACAGTCAGTGTTTTATTGGCGGGCCATGAAAATACATGCAGGAATAGCTGGTTATTTTTTGCGGTAATCTCGCCCCACGGCTGAATGGGTAATGGTGATGCTGTTGTGCCGTATATGCTGTTTCCGTATCGTTGCATCCAGGCTCCAATGCCGTGTAAAATGATGGTATCTCTGGGATCTATTACACCATTGCCTTCCGGCCCTATATTCATCAGCAGGTTCCCTCCACGGTCCGCCGCTTTTGCCAGCAGGCGTATGAAAAAGGAAACTGGTTTATGACTTTCATCGTAACGGGAATAGCCGTACGATTCATTGGTGGTTGGTATTGCTTCCCAGTCGTCGTTTACCGGGTAAAACTCCGCAGGGCGGTCGGAGGTATTGATATAGTCACCGAAGGAATATTCGTTGCTGCGTGCCAGTCGCCCATTGACCACCACGTTGTTATCCACAGCGCGGATGGCTTCGAGGATGCGGATATTTTCGCTCAGTGGCAGCTTATGCGGCGTATCAAACCAGAGGATATCCGGATGGTACTTTGCGATCAGTTCTTTTATCTGCGGAATTGATTTCTCGTTGACGTATTTCACGGCTTTGGGCAGCAGTTCCGGGTGTACATCATACCAGGTGCGGCCACCGTGCAGGTCTTTATCGCCGCCCGGATTATCATAATCCCAGTCGTTACCTGGCGCGTCCGGATGTTCCCAGTCAAAGGCGTGGGAATAATAGAATCCGAACTTCAGTCCGTTTTTATGGCAGGCTGCTGCCAGCTCGGCCATCGGATCTCTTTTGAAAGCCGAGTTTTTGATACTATAATCTCCGATGGCGGTAGGGTACATGGCCACACCGTCGTGATGTTTGGCGGTGATGATCACGTAGCGCATGCCGGCGGCTTTGATTTGTTTCACCCAGGCCTCAGCGTCAAAATCCACCGGGTTAAAAGTGCGTATGAGCAGGGAGTCGTATGCTCCTCTGGAAATTTTTTCTTTACGCATCAGGTGTTCGGCATAGCCGCCTACCTGCTTCCCTTTCCAGAGGCCACCGGGCACGGAGTACACGCCCCAGTGGATGAAGCAGCCGAAGCGTGCTTCTCTCCACCAGGCAATGCGTTGGTCATGATTTTTCATGCTGGCCGTCCACCAGCCGTTGACAGCGGTGTTAATAGCTGCCCTATCGCGTTCCGCGGCCTTTTGGCTTAACACACCATCATCATCTCCCTTAAACTGGGAAAAAGCAGGGATGGCTATAACGCTCATGCCTATACTAAGTGCTAAGTTTTTCAGAACGTGCATAGTGGGTATTGCTTAGCGGTTGATGGTATAAGACTTGCCGGCGGTGGTAGGCAGGTCATATTCAAATGCTGGTTTCAGGTCCAGATCCGGCAGTTTAGACGCATCTTTTACCTCGGTATTCCCTTTCATGGCCAGCACATAGTATTTGTTATTATTTGCGCCGGTAGCGGTTTTAGCACCGGCTATTTTTACCGGTTGTTTCACACGGATACGGCAGTTCCCGCCCAGTGCTGATTTCACTACCGCTTTGGTCAGTTCGCCATCTTTCCACTCCATATCTACCTCAAATCCTCCTCTTGCTTTCAGGCCTTTAACAGAACCGGTTGGCCAGGCAGATGGTAATGCCGGTAGCAGGTACAGTGTACCGTCGTGGCTTTGGAGCAGCATTTCAGTGATGCCGGAAGTGATACCAAAGTTTCCATCGATCTGGAAAGGAGGATGCGCATCAAAAAGGTTTGGATAGGAACCGCTGCTGTTACCGTTAACAGTTACCGCCTGGGAGGTGGCCAGGAATAACTGCTGATTCAGCATGGTATAGGCATGGTCACCATCTTCGAGGCGTGCCCAGAAATTTATTTTCCATGATTTGGACCATCCGGTACCGTCGTTTCCACGAAGGATCAAACTACGTTTAACCGCTTCCGATAGTACGGTATCTCTGCGCGGGGAAATGAAGTTCCCCGGAAACAGGCCGTAGGCATGCGATACGTGGCGATGATGATCTTTCGGATCATCCCAGTCTTTATACCATTCCTGCAGCTGACCATATTGGCCTACATGGAACGGATACATTTCACTCAGCACTTTCTGCAGGCGTTCTTCAAACTCAGGATATTTTCCGAGTGCCCTGGAAGCGTTGATGGTATTGTTAAACAGGTCGCGGATAATAGAAAGATCCATGGTGGTAGCGATGCTGACAGAACCAGTTTGCTTACCATCTACCCAAAAATTATTCTCAGGTGTGGTGGATGGACTGGTTACCCAGTAACCGTTTGCATCGCGGGTGAGGAACGACAGCATAAACTCGCAGGAGCCTTGCAGCAGCGGGTATACTTCCGCAAGGAATTTTTTATCGCCGGTATACTGATAATGTTCCCAGAGGTGGCGGGTAAGCCAGGCGCCGCCCATAGGCCAGTGTGCCCATTTAGGGTTACCGCTTGGATCTTTAAAGTCGATACCGCCCGCAGGATAAGTCATGCCCCACAAATCAGAGTTGTGATGCGCTACCCAGCCATTGGCGCCATAGTTGACACGGGCAGTAGTTCGACCGTTTTTAGCCAGCAAAGAGATGAAATTGAACAGTGGCTCCGTACATTCGGACAGGTTAGCCGATTCTGACGGCCAGTAGTTCATTTCGGTATTAATATTGATCGTATAGTTAGAACCCCATGGTGGCTGCATTTCCTTATTCCAAAGGCCTTGCAGGTTCATAGCGGTACCGCCTTTGCGGGAACCGGAAATCATCAGGTACCGGCCGTACTGGTATAACAGCGCGGTGAGTTGCGGATCACGGTTACCACCGGCGGTGGTATAGTCTTTCAGTCGATTGTCAGTAGGCAGGTGTGCGTTGCCATCGTCACCAAGGTCGAGCTTCACGCGATTAAACAGGGAGGTATAATCTTTTTCGTGTATGGCTAACAGTTGGTCAAAGTTTTGTGCTGCTGCTTTTGTGAGCGCTTCTTTAGCCCGCAGGAAAGGGTTACCATCGTTACCTTCCCGTGTATAGCTGGTGCCGATGGAAAGCAGCAGGGTCACGTCAGTAGCGTTTTTCACCTGGATACCGCTGGTATCTTCCCTGATCACCCCGTCTTTGGAACGTGCCTGTAACTGTACGGAATAACGTACCGGCTCGCTGCCATCTTCACCTTTGCCGTATACAATCTGATCTTTTTCGTAGGCGCGCGCTGCCACGTAGGATGGGCAGGTACCCTCCATTGCGATGTAGTGCTTTGCCCTGTCAACCACACTATTTTTATGCGGCATCTGGTTGGCGAAGCGGGTCTTAAAGCTAATGGCTCCTGGTTTGCTGGCGGTATAGCGTACTACCATCAGCTGTGCAGGATAACTGATAAATGCTTTCCTCGTATAGGCAATACCGTTAAGAGTAAACTTCACGGTGCTGACGCCGGTGTTCAGGTCCAGTTCGCGGTGATAATCCTGCACGTCAGCGGGGATATCACTTTCGAGGAAGAGGCTTCCCAGCGTGAGATAACGGGCACTGTATTTACCCATCATTTCACGGGAGAGCTTATCGGCCTCCATATATTTTCCTTCATTGAGCAGCTGGCGCAGCTGTGGCAGGAGTTCTTTCGTTTTGGGATTGTTCCCGTCGCGGGGAGTACCGGACCAGATGGTGCCTTCATTGAGCTGCAGTTCTTCTGTTTTGGTGCCGCCAAAAACCATGGCGCCTATACGGCCGTTGCCGAGTGGCAGGGCTTCTACCCATTGGGTAGCTGGTTGCTTATACCATAGCTTCAGTAAAGAATCTGGCGTGGCAGCCTGTGCAGCGCCCGCAGCGATACACAGGCCGATGGTTACAAAGTATTTCATATCGGAAGTAGATTAGTATTATAGTTCGGTAAGACCTGTGGCGAGACCGCTGGCAGCGGCAGCCACTACACTCTTACCGGTGTTGTTCACTACGCGGATGGAAGCCTGGCCGTTGGCGAGCTGCACTTTGCGGGAGCCGCCTGCAGTACCCATATCATCGATCAGGGTAGCGTTTCCGGCTACTGACCAGGTGATCAGGTTGGCAGCATCGAGGCAAAGGACTCCATTGGCATCCAGGGCTTTTACTTTTACTAAAGTGGTGGTACCCTGATTTTCTTTTTCTACCACGAGTTTCACCGGCTTACCCCATTTGGCGGTCTGGTATGTCCAGGTGGTTTCGTCTGTCACTGTGGTTTTACCCTGGCGCGCTACCACGCGGATATTATTCTGCCCTGGCTGCAGTACTACCTTCCAGTGCAGGCCTGCGGCCGGGAAGTTTTGGCTGTCGCGTTTTTTAGTGCCGGCGCTTTTACCGTTGACGAACAGTTCGGCTTCCGGACAGTTAGAGTATACCCGTACTTCTTTTTCTTCGCCTTCATTGCCCCAGCGCACTGGCCAGGAATGGCCGTATATGTGCACCATAGGCTGCGTGAGCCAGTATGACTGGAAAACGAAGTAGATTTCTTTAGGTGTGAGGTCTCTGGCAACGATACCTTTCTGGTTCACGTATGGCACCGGGTTTTCCGGACGCAGTGGTGTGGAAAAGTCTTTAAACACCCAGTAGGCGCTACCGGTGAGGGAAGGCATTGTTTCCTGTTCTTTCAGGTGCCAGTCTACCAGATTTACTGCATAGGATTCTGACCAATCGCCGTCTTTGGAGGCGCGGGCATTTCCGCCGGTGAGGGCGAAGTCGCCGGTACGTTCGTCGGTACCTTTTCCGGTAGCAATTTTTTGTATGAAGAATTCAGGATTTTCTGCATATCGGCCCTGGTGGCTGTCTGCACCCCATTCTGCATGGAAGAAGTGTTTTACTTTGGCAATTTCGTTTAGGCTTTCCTGTTTGTATTCGGTATAGCGACCGCGGTACCAGCCTGCCCAGATAGACGGGGAGTAAACATCCACAATGTCTTTACAGAAATCGCAGCGGCGGATGGTGGTGAGGCGGGTGCTATCGAGGTGGTGCGCCAGTTGATGGAGTTCCGACATAAAGGCGCGGATTTTTTCCTTATCGAAATCGGGGAAGTCGCCCGGCCAGTCGTTTTCATTACCAAGGCCCCAGAGGATTACTGCGGGGTGGTTGCGGTGCTGGCTGATCATGTTGGTGAGCATGCGGCGTGCCTGTTCTTTATAGATATCACCGCCGAGGCCACCGCGGCACCATGGAATTTCTTCCCATACGAGGATACCGAGGCTGTCGCACAGTTGCAGTACGAGTGGATGTTGCTGGTAGTGACCGAGGCGGATGAAGTTGGTCCCCATTTTTTTCATAAGGATCATTTCTTCGCGGATGGTGGCATCCTCCATGGCGGCTGCTACACCGGCGTGATCTTCGTGGCGGTGTGTACCACGCAGCAGCAGGCGTTTACCGTTGAGCAGGAAGGGACCGTGTTCCTCGAATTTAAAGTGGCGGAAGCCGGTGTTACCGGTCCATTCGGCGGTACCCTCTGCCGAAATTATTTTAGCCTGTACTTTATATAGCTGTGGCTGATCAGGTGACCAGCGTACTGGTTTTTTCAGGGAGATGCTGGTGATCTGCTGCTCAGTAGTTCCGGGGTTGAGCGCTTGTTTCACTGTTTTAACCACCTGGTTACGGGGGTCCAGAAGATTAATTTCTATGGTGGCATCTTTGGTGTTACGGGCGTTGATAAAGGAAGCGGATACCAGGAGCTGGCCTTCATTGCCGGCAGCGTCTGTGGTGGCCTGTAGGTGTACTTCCTTGAATGCTAACGCCGGCGTATATACGATTTCCAGCGGGCGGTAAACGCCGCCGTACACGTTGAAATCGGACATGGACGAAGGAATCATTTCCTGGTCGCGGGTATTATCGCAGCGGATGGCCAGTGGTATTTTCCCTTTATATCGTTTGGCCTCCGGTGATTTCAGGAAGTTTTCCACAGCGTCGGTGATGTCAATGGTCCATTCATCGTAGCCACCGGTATGGGTTCCTACTTTTTGCGTATATACATATACGTTAGTTTTTTGTCCGGCGCCGAGGAAGTGCAGGAAGGTGCGACCATTTTGGTAAGGATTTTTAACCTCCAGGTTGGTACGGTACCATCCGGCGCCCTGGTAGTAGTTGACGTCCGGGTCTACGGCATCGCGGTCGTTGAAGCAATGCGGGATGGTTACTTTTTGCCACAGGGGCACTGCTTCGGGGCTTCCTTCGGTAGCGGGGCGTACCGCTTCCCAAGGGCTGCCGAGATCACTTTTCAGGAAATCCCATTGGTTGGTAACACGTATAGATTGCTGGGCTTTGATGGCCTGGCTGGAAATAGTAAAGGCTAAGAGCCAAAGAGACAATGCTTTTCTCATCATAACGGGACAGCAGCTTTAAATGTCGAGCGATAAAATCAGGTAGGTGCAAACGTATGCACCGGTTTCAATTTACGGCATATAACGGAATAGCCTGATCTTTGCTGATTCAGGACTCCAAATTACGCAATCGATTGCACAAAATACGGTAATATTTTCTCTTTTATGCGTAGCATTTTCAAAAGCGGTTGAAAATGTGGGATAGGTGGTGAAATTGGATTTGTTGGATGTAGGTTTTGCACCTGAGTTGCAGACGCAAAACCTTCGGTTTTGCTGGTGTGGGTTCCGCGCTGCGCGCGGAGGCTGCCTCTAAATGCTAATGCATGGTGCTGCGTGCAGAGGTACTGACTTTGTGGGTGGTGTTGCGTGCAGCGCTAGCCGGCTGCGTGTGCAGACAGCGCAGCCAGTTAGGTACATGGCAATACAACAACCTGAGATCGGTTGATTACAATTTAAAAACAAATTCCATGAAAAACCGGATGCATCGAAATTGGCAGGTACATCTGGGGTTACTCAGGGGTGTATCAGATCAGGTGTTCTTTCATTGCTTTTACGATGGCATTGGATCTGGAGTTCACATCCAGCTTTCTATAAATGTTCATGATATGAGAACGCACGGTACCTACACTGATGTGGCAGTGTTCTGAAATCTGTTTATAAGTATCTCCGTTCACCAGGCATCGGAGTATTTCCTTTTCCCTGGGCGAAAGTCCGTAGGTGTCATTAATAATAGGCTGCTGTTTCTCTTTATTAAAGAAGGCAAGTACTTTGTTAACGGCCACCATATTACTATGCAGGGCTGTTTCATATACCTGAGAGATAAATTCAGTTAAAGTAACCGGTGGAATTTTTTCCATCGTGATGCCGGCTTCCGGAACCGGTACCTGTGTCACTGTTTTCACATCTTCTCTTAAAGTAAGCAGAATGACATTTATTTCAGGATAAGCTGCCTTTACAATGCTGGCAGCCTCTATCGATGTTAAACCTGGTATTTCTATATCCATAAAAACGAGGTTACAGATATCTTTTGCTAATTGTTGTAACGCAATTGTTGTTTCAGAATGCAATTCTCCGATCTCCAGCACATTTGTTCCGCTCCAGTTACCAGCACTTAAAGACCCCACTTTTTTCATAATATTCCTTTTGGGTTATGTGATTTTCATATGAAAGTTCCTCCAGGTAAACTGCTGGTTTTGGAAGCTGGTATGGCATTAAAATTATTATTGGAATTAAATACACGGTTTCCATACCGAAACAAATTTGAAACAAATCCCAGCAGTAGTCAATCGGATAGGTATATGGTTTTTCAATAAATACTAATAATCAATATATTTTATATTACAATAAAGATATAATCATAACCTGGTTGACATTAATATAACTCTGGATCAACAATAATATAACTCGTTAATAATCAATGAAGATATCGTTGGCAATAATTAATATTTGATCAAATTAATTTTAATTATATGTATGGATTTTTTTCAGGTAAGCTTTTCTTCTCTTTAAAAAGTCCATGTAAAAAATATGGTGCAACAACACGGGATCTTGATAACATTAACGGGATTTGCTGTCTTTTCTTTCCTTCATCAGCTATCGTCAGATAAATATAAATAATATACGTCGGAAATCGTAAAACAGTTTTTTGATTTTTTGTGATTTTGTATGACACCTTCGGTGTCATGGGAGTAGTTCCGCGCTTCGCGCGGGGGCTACCGCCGGTTTAGAGTAATTCATTTACGGCCATTACCAGCGCAGTACCTCATGCAAGCAGCAGCCTATGGGCCACCGGTTTGACTGCACTCTATTCACGGCCATTTCCAACATAGTACCTCATGCAAGCAGCAGGGAGGCCGCCAGTTTTACTGCAAACCTCCGCGGCGTTTACCAACTAAAGCAAATATCGACCTGTAGGCGGGATGCCGCCCGCCATCACACCCCCATAAAAGTAAAAAATCCGCCCCGGAATTCTACTTCCAAAGGCGGACTATACCAGCATATAACAAAATTTTAATCCAATTTTTATTGTAGCACCAACTCAATCACCGGAATTTCCACATTTGGTTTCAACACCGGCAATTCCATCGCAACATCTCCTTTTTCAGTAGCTCTCATTTTGATCTCTGAACCATCATGCAGGAATTGTGCATACTTGATCTTTCCTTTCATTCCAGGGAGATCAAAGCGCTGCAATGGATAATCCAGCAAGTGCACATAAAGGCGCTTCGTGGTTGGGTTGTAGGTCAGTAGCGTATTGTCAGGCGTTTTGAACTCAGCCGGTGCCTGGGTACAACCGTAAATAGCGCGACTATTCACCGTCATCCAATCGCCCATGCCGTTCAGTGCCTTGTTGGCACGATAGTCAAATAAACCTCTGGAGGTAGGGCCTACGTTCAGCAGCAGGTTACCGCCTTTACTTACGGACTCAATCAACAGCACCAGCAGTTGCTTGTTATCCTTCCAGCTGGTTTCATCGCGGTAATAACCCCATGAACCGGAGAAAGTCTGACAGGTTTCCCAATGCACCCGTTTGCCATTGCGCACCGGCCATTCTGATACTTTATATTGCTCAGGTGTCACAAAGTCAAAGCCATCATCATAATTATTGAGGTCCAGGCGGTCATCCACCAGGATGCCGGGCTGCAGCTTGCGCACCATTGCCAGCAGGTTTTTGGAATCCCAGTCTTCATGACCTTTACCATGCTCACCCGGGTAACTGAAGTCCAGCCAGAGGATGTCTATTTTTCCATAGTTGCTCATCAGCTCCTTTACCTGGTTGTGCAGGTAGGTTCTGTATTTAGCCATATCCCTGCCCTTGTTCAGCTTCTCGTAATCTGCCGGGTTATTCGGGCGCTGCGGGTGGTGCTGGTCGATGGTGAAATCTGGATGATGCCAGTCGATCAGGGAATAATAGAATCCTACTTTCAGGCCTTCGGCGCGGAAAGCGTCCACCCACTCCTTTACCAGGTCCTTTTTGATGGCGGTATTGGTAGATTTATAGTCGGTGAATTTGGAGTCAAACAGGCAGAAGCCCTCGTGGTGCTTGGTGGTCAGCACGGCATATTTCATACCGGCAGCCTTTGCCATACGTGCCCATTCACGTGCATTGTACAGGTCAGGGTTGAAGTTATCGAAGTATTTCTGATAAGCACTGTCAGTAATACGCTCACGGCTTTTTACCCACTCGTGGCGGGCAGGCAGTGAATAAAGTCCCCAGTGAATAAACATACCAAAGCGGTCGTTGAGCCACCAGGCCATGCGTTGCTCCTTCTGGGCATCTGTTTCGTTCGTAAGCTTTTGCTGGGCCTGCAGCTGCGACACTAACAACATCAGCAGCGTAAGAAACCCAAGTGTGATCTTTTTCATGAGTGGATTATAGTTTTTGGTTTGATCAAGGTTATTCAACCACCAGCCAGGTGTAGCCTGATGCTGGTATGGTTACTTTAACAGTGGCGTTAAACCCACGGTCAAGACTATACGTTTTTGTTATACCCTCTTTCTCACGTATGCGCGCGGTTTGAGCGAGACCAGTATAATACAGCGGCAATTTTATCTCCCTGGTAATAGCCTGTAAAGTAGGATTATATAACATCACCAGCCCTTTTTGCGGCAAGCCGGCACTTACGTGCATCATCCCATCCCAGTCGCGCCCATCAGGCCTGCGCAGGTGAATCATATCGGCATTTAATATCTCCCTATATTTTTTATACCAGCTGATCACATTACTCACCAACTGTTTGGTGGCATCCGTATCATACAAACGGGGCCCACGGTAGCATGCCTGCACTCCCGCTCCATAATACTGCATCATCAGCTTTTCATAATCATCGAGGTGGTCTTTGAGCGGCTCCAGCGTAGCAGCCGCACCACCGCCCTGGTATTGCGTGAGCGGTACAAAGCCCCAGCTCATCGGTCCCGTTTTTTCCCACAGGCCATCGTAAATATTCTGCCGGTTCAGTATCTGCTGCTCCGCACGTGGCAGGGAGAAATTCACTTCCCTGTAGCCCAGGCCAATCTTGTTGGTGCCATCCAGAAAGTACCAGTCCGGCGCGTTTACATAGATGTTTCTGGCGTACATCCAGTGATATAGTTCTTTTTGCAGCAACATTTGTTTCCACTGGGAATCGTCTTTTCCGCTATGCCCCGGGTGTGTGGTGGAACCACATACGTCACCGGGATATGGCCCGTCGTTTTCAAAAATGCTGAAGCCGGTAGCGTCAAAAAAGTATTTGATTTTTGCCAGGTAACTGAGGCCCCACTTACTTCCCAGGCAAGGTGCGTTGCCAAAAAATGCACCACCGGGCTTACCGGTTGCCGGATTAATTACATCATCCTCGTCACTGATTTTCCGGCTGGAAAATAAGCTGTAGCCGCCGAGCATTATCCCTTTCGATTTAGCATAATCAGCCAGGGACTTATATTTAGCGATATTAGCCGCGCTGGTATCTTCCATATTTAATCCACTCCCAAAGCTCAGGATCACCGCCTCATAACCGGTGGCCGCACACTGGTCCACTACTGTTTTCACCTTTTCCGGGTCTGTACTTACCAGGTGCATGAAGATGGGGTTACGCTTCGTCCAGGGTGCAATGGTCCTGTACATCGCCTTTTGCGCCAATCCGTTGCGCTCCCGGTCATAACCATCCAGCAGCAGTTCGTAGGTGCGGATGGATTCAAAATGTGCTCCCTTATCCAGCTGGATACCTACCGGCACTATCGGGTACACTTCCAGCACGCAAGGTGTTTGCAGGTCGTAATTTACCTGCGAAGTGTAGGTACTATCCGCTTTCCAGTGAGTGGTTTGATCACTCAGATTGGCTTTCATGGCGTTATTGAAAGCATAGTTGCTTTCCACATACAAACCGTGCGGTGTAGCCATTTGCGTTACTCCTCCTACCACGGCTGATTCTTCTTCCGGGGTGGCCAGGATTTCGTTTTTTACTTGTTTCAGTTGAAGCGCGCGGCCAGTACTATTCGTGATCTCCAACCATTTTGAAATCACCGGAACACCGTCGAACAAGTCGTAATGTACCTTTACCACCATTCCTTTGTAGGGCGAATTATCCGCCGTCGTATAATGGAAAATCAGTGATTTCCCTGAAGCGGCTTTGCTATGCCCATTGTCCGGCAATGCGGGTTTCAGGTCTGCGGTTTCATGTTTCAGGTAGCGCAGATCTTTGGGCCCGGCTGTCATATGATCGAGCCATGCAGGCATCAGGTAAGCCTTTTGCGGCTGCGTATAGGCGCCACCGATATTAACGGTGTCGTTGTCGATCAGCAGCTGTGCTTCCGGTTTGATTGCGCGCAGCAGCTGCTCCCCGCTCACCAGGTTCCTGAAATCCGTGCAGATCACGTTAGGAGCAACCCTGAAGCTTCTGCTCAGGAGGCCATTAGAGATCACTACCTCTTTTCCCGCTTGGGTTACAGTGGCTTTGTAACCTTTGTTGCTGATCAGCCAGTCCGGTTTGTCAGCCTTTTGGGCCTGCAGCGGTTGCATCTGCCAGATCAATCCTGCGGCTATTACAATAGTTTTTATGTTTTTCATTGTTCACTTGTTCTTTTATCGGAGAGGCTGCAGGACTACACTACGCAGTCTGAACAACTCCTTGTTATTCGCCTTTGCAGGCTTTACAGTCAGGTTATATTCACCAGGCTGATCAATGTGGATCACCCCTACGGCATGGTCGATAAACAGCATGGGTTTATGACTGTCGTAGGTGCCGGTGGCCAATGTCAGGAAGGGCAGTTGCTGTGCGCCGAGTGTTACCAGGCCGGGCTGGGTGGCGCCGGTGGTTTCACAGTTGTAATCCAGTACCACCTTATAATCGCCGGCTTCCTGTACGTGTAGGGGAAACACCAGCGCATCTTCCGGTTTCAGCATATTGATGGCGCAGTTATCGTGTTTCCAGTCGCCAAAATAATGCGAATAGGTGAATGATTTTGTTTCCGCGGCACCATTGAACACGGCCCATACCGGCGACATCGTAGTAGCTGGATATTGATTGCTTACCGTTTGTGTGTGCAGCTGGGAAAGGTCTTGTTGCTGACCACTATATTCCATCACCAGCACGGTATTTCTATCGTCCGGCAGGGTGGCTGGCAGTAATATTATTACGTCCTTTCCGTTGAGCTTCCAGGCCAGCGATTTGTTATCACCGAGGATTTTAATGCTTTTTACTTTTGCATTTACGCCTGGTACTATCAGCTGTCCGTTTTCAGGTTTATTCCAGATGTGAAGGTAGAGTTTACCGGGTTTGCTGGTAGTTACGCCCCATGGCTGCGTAGGGATGAGGCCGTAGGTGGTACCGTAAATGGATTCGCCGTATTTATTCAGCCATTTTCCGGTTTCGCGGAGGTATTTGATGCTGTATTCAGGCCATTTGCCGTTGCCGTCAGGGCCTACGTTGAGCATGAGGTTTCCTCCTTTGGAAGCAACGTTGGAGAGTAGTCTTATTATTTCTTTGGGAGATTTAAAATTCAGGTCATGCTGGATGTATCCCCAGGAGTCGTTGTGTGTATAGATCGACTCCCATGCGCCAGAGATCGGTGTGGGCGGTACTTCGGAGTCGCCAAAGTCGCGGTAATCCCCGAGGTTATGCCCTACCCTGCTGCTAAAGAGGCAGTTGGGCTGGAGCTGGCGCAGGCTGTCGATCATTGATTTAGTTTGTTCCGGGGTGAGTCCGCCGGGCATATCAAACCATACGATATCGAGCGGACCGTAGTTGGTAAGCAGTTCTTTCAGCTGTGGAACTGATTTGGTACGGTAATATTGCTGGTAATCTTTGTTCTGTTCTTTAAAGTCCCATCTGTTGCCGCCGCCGTTAGGTTCGTGCCAGTCGAGGAACTGGGAATAGTAGAATCCGAAGCGGATACCTTGCTGGCGGCATGCAGCTGCCAGTGGCGTCATGGGGTCTTTTTTATAGGGGGAGGCGTCTACGATATCGAAGTCGGTGACTTTAGAATCGTACATGCTGAAGCCTTCGTGGTGTTTGGCGGTGATCACGAGGTATTTTATACCGGCTTCTTTGGCGATGCCGGCCCATTCTTCGGCGTTAAATCCGGTGGGATTGAATGTTTGCGCTACTTTGGCGTATTCGGTGGCGGGTGCTTTGGCGCGGTTCATGATCCATTCGCCGCTGCCGTAGTAGCTGGAGTCGTTCCAGCGGCCGCCGAGTTTAGAATAAAGTCCCCAGTGGATAAAGAGGCCAAATTTTGCCGACCTGAACCATTCCAGATTAGGATTATTGGAGTTTGCGGCTCCTTTGGTCCACATATCGGGCATATCCTGGGCGTAAGAACGTATACACGTGCACGTTAGTAATAAGAAAAGCAGTTTTTTCATCATGTGGAACATAGGCTGGTAAATGCGTAAGTGAAAAAATACTGATACCTGACGGGTTGAGCAAGTGAATTAAAAAAAGGTATCAGGGAAAGGGAAAATCCTATGAAAAGGACGGTAATTTCCAGGGTTAACTAATGGTTAACTAAAAACACCGAACAATCTTTATAACTTCATATTAGTTCCGTAGTACTGCACGATTAATAGTAGTGCTGAAGCACGGTTAGCAATCACCTTTTTTAGCGGCACGGTGTCTGTGCCTGTTTTTATCAACTTATTCGTTATAGTTCCATTATCGGGGAACATTATCTGTGAATGTTCACTTTCGCCCTTGCATCCGATTGCAAGGGCATTTTCTTTTTATTTTTTTGTTAATCACGGATTAACACACTTCCTATTAACATTTGACCATTTTCCGGGGGGTACATTTGTATTGTCTGATGTACGGGCAAGCTGTGTATCAGGTATTTTCAGAATTCTTTAACTCATTTTTCTGAGAAAACAGGTTTACAAACATGGTTTAATTAGCATTCAAATTGCTAAGGTCCCCCACTTAGCAATTTAACATTACTACTAATACTAGATAACACTGGTACCCGCCTCCCATTCCTGGGAGGCGTTTTTGTTTGGCCGCCGGAGCGGTGACCGTTGTTTTGATGGTTTTAAGATTCCCTTGCGCTTAAATGAATAATTATTCGCTTACCTTTGTACTATGAAATTGAAGGATGACAGGAAAGTGGAGTTGATTTACCAGGCAGCACTCAAGCTGGTAGCCCGAAAGGGGCTCGCTGGTATCACCATGGGCGACATCTCCCGGGAAGCCGGCATCGCCACCGGCACCCTCTATGTATACTTTACCGGAAAAGACGAACTCATCAACGCTCTTTTCGCCTGCAGCCGGGCCAACTCCGTGCAGGTAGCCTTCAGGGGATATGATGCCTCCCAGCCTTTTAAACCAGGATTCAGAACAGTATGGATGAATATCCTCAGATACAAACTTCAGCATTTTGAAGAGGTGGTATTCGTGGAACAATGCTTCCATTCACCCTATATCACTGCCGAAACCAGGGAAAAAGCCAGAGAGCTGGCCGCCCCCTTCTTCGAACTCATTGAAAGAGGTCAGCAGGAACAACTGGTAAAACAGGCCGACACAAGTCTGCTCCTCACCTTCATCATGGGAGCGCTCAATGAACTGGTGAAACAAACGCATTACAGCAACGAAACACTGAGCAAACGAAAGATAGACCTTACGTTTAACCTCTGCTGGGATGCACTCAAAGCATAGCAATGAATAAACATTCAGCATAACGGAAACATTAACCACTTAAAATTAAAGTCGTATGTCCGAAATAATGATCGCGGTAGACCTTAGCCCGTTTTCAGCAGAAGTGATCAGTCAGGGCGTAGCACTGGCTCAAAGAATGCAGACCAGCGTTACCCTCTTCTCCGTAGTGGAAGTAGGCCTTGGCATGGCATTACCTGAAACGGTATCAGACCTTCCAGAACGAATCCGCGAAACAGAAGCAGCATTAGCAGATTACAAGACACAACATCCCGGCGCCGACATAAAAATCGTTGTAGCCACCGGCAATCCAAAAGTGGTGACACTCGAACAGGCACATGAAGGCAATACCGCCATCCTGGTGGTAGGCACGCATGGCCGTACCGGTATCGATCATATGCTGGTAGGCAGCACCGCCGAATCCATCATCCGCCACGCACGTATACCCGTGCTCGTTGTACCATACAACAAAGCGGATCACTAATCCTGACTAACACTCAACAATCACTAAAACAACAAGGGCTGTGGCGAAAATACCACGGCCTTTTTTTGTGCCTCGTACATTATTAGCTTATCTTTAAAACGGAATAACTATCAATACCCCCGCCTGACCCAGTATCCCAAAATCTGGACTTATCCCCTTTTGCTTATTCCTCAATCACACATCCATGAAGAACTACTACGCACCCTCATTGCTCTTAGTTTTATTTTTCCTTCTGCTGGCCCCCGCCGCTATAGCACAGCTTAAAGTGGGCGACAACCCCGGCACCATCAACAAAGCATCCGTACTGGAACTGGAAAGTGGCCGCCAGGGTTTACTCCTGCCACGTATCGCCGATACCACCCTCGCCCCGCTCAATACAGCGCCGGATGGTATGATCATCTATTTTATCGGTAACCAGAGCTTACTGGTACGCCGCGCTGGTTACTGGTCGCGACTCGCCGACAGCCTCTCCGTCAGCGCCTCCGGCTGGAAGCTCACCGGAAACGCCGGCACCACCGCCACCAACTACCTCGGAACAACAGACGGTCAGCCGCTCTCCATCCGCACCAATGCAACGGAAGCTATTCACGTGAATGCTGATCAAACCGTTCAACTCAAAAACGTTCCTTCAACGACTACACTGGTATCTACCCTGGTGATCGATCCCACCACAGGAGCTATCAGTCAGCGTTCATTAAGCACCTCCGCCTTCGCCGGCGCCATTGAAAACATCAACGGACTTACCAACAAAGGCATTACCATCAAAGCCGATACGGCGAACGCGAATTTTGGTATTACTGCCAATGCAGCCGACAGCTCCGTGACCATGAACATTCCTATCGTGAACGGCACTACGCTGAAAACAGGTTTGCTCACCTATGCCGACTGGCTCTCGTTCAGCAGCAAGCAGCAGGCAATTACCATCGGTGCCTTGCTGGCTGCCCCCAACGCCAATGGTATGGCCATCACCAATGGCGTGCTACAACTGGCGCCCGCGGATGCAACCAACCCCGGCGCAGTGAGTATAGCGGCACAAACTTTCGGTGGACAAAAAACCTTCCAGGACAGCCTAACCGCTAATGCCGGTTTACGCATCAACGGAGGCTCCACCATCACCAACGGTGTAAATGTAACCGGCGGCGGCGCCAATATCACCGGCGGTGTAGTACTTGGCACAGTTCCCAATGATGTAAGCACTGCTACCACCACCGTCTTATTCAGAAACCCCACTACCGGCGCCATTGAAAAAAGAGTCGTGGATTCCTCCGCATTCAGCTCCGGTATTAAATCCGTGAATAGTCAAACCGGACCCGCCATCAGCATTGTTAACGGTAAGGCAGGTACGAATGTGAATATCGACAGCACCACTACCGCCAACAGAATCGTCATCAATATCCCCGATGCCAGCACCACTGCACGCGGTATTGTAACAGATTCCATTCAAACATTTGCGGGTAATAAGACCGTGCGGGATTCTCTCCAGGTAGGCCTTGCGGCTAACGTGGGCGGCACCGCCGCAGCTAATTCCACCCTGCAGGTAAGCGGCTCCGTAGCCATGAACATCACTACCCTCTCCTCAAATGGTACCCTGGCAGCTACTGACAACACCGTACTCGTTAATACCAGCAGCGGTAGTATCACCGTAACGCTTCCATCTCCCACATCAATAAGAGGAAGAATATACACTATTAAAAAAATAGGTACCGGCGGCATCGATAACAGCCTGACCATTACCCCTACCGGTGGCACCATTGATGGCGCCAGCACTTACGTTATCTATAATGATTACACCTACGTTACCCTCCAAACCGATGGCAGCAACTGGTATGTAATCCGGAAATAACCGGCATTTATCCGATCACCAAATCGTTTGGCATATGCAAATAGCCTGTATCAAAAGATGGCTGCTGGTATGCATGCTGGTATTTCTTTTTAACAGTGTACATGCACAACAGCTCCGGCTGGGCGACCTGGGCACCTCCGTGACCAGCAAGGCCGCCGTACTGGAACTAAACTCCAGCAAACAAGGTTTGCTACTCACACGCGTGCCAGGAACAGCACTGGCTGCAACGCCTTTGAATACTGCGCCTGCCGGCATGATTGTTTTTAATACTACAGACACCAGTTTATACGTACGCGTGGGATCAACATGGCAAAAACTGACGGCGCCTAACCTTACGTCGCCTACGTTTTACAGCCTGGCAAATGCGACCACCGCCACACCTACCACCTCGGTAATCACCCAGCCTATTAAAGTGATTACCGACTCCATCAGTAATATCAGTACCGGCTTTCCGTTTATCAACCTGCCTGCAGGCTTTTATACCAGAATACTCAGTGTACAAGCCACTGCCAGGGGAGGCACTACTCCTAACACCGTCCCTTTTGTAGGCATACTGGGTATTACCACCACCCGCATCACGTTTGCGGTTGTGTTGGGAGATCCGGGAATTCTCGGATTAGGTAACAGCGTGGGAATGGACGCTCAAACATCGCATAAAATCTATTTCACGATCACCGGGTATTAAACACACGTTTACGCATATACGTAAATACATATTAACATTCCTGCTTACCTGCTGCTGCAAACTGCTGCTGGCACAATCAGGCACATGGCTGCATCCCGGCGGCCATATGGCCCTGTTTGGCCAGGATACAGTGGCTGTGTTTGGTGATATGACGCATGAAGGCAACATCCTCTCCATGCCCGGTTCTGTGCTCAACTTCTACGGATTAAGGTGGCGCAATAACACAGGAGCCTCCATCCTTGATGAAAGTAACGACGGCCTGAGCGGCACCGGTGGCTGGTTTCAGTTTATACAACCAGGCAGATCAAATCCTGGCGTGGTGTATCAATATGTGAGCGGAGGCTTTAATGTGACACAAAACGCAGGCACTATTTTTCCAAACCTGCGCGTATTTAATTCGCCCGGACTGGTGCTCGACGATCTCAACGATCTCAAGATCAGCCATGAGCTGGACCTGCGAAAAGGGAGTATTTTTCTTAACGGCTGGAACCTGGTGGTAGGACATCATACACCCGGCATCATCACCAATTACTCCGATAGTAATTTCATTATTACCGGGGGCCGTTTTGGCAGTGGTTTCCTTTATCGCTCCAATATACAACCCGCCAATGGCCTGATTGTTTTCCCGGTAGGCACCCGGCCTGATTCCTATACGCCTGCCGTGGTAAGCATGCAGTCGGGCACCAGCACTGTTCGTACAGCCGTGAGCGATAGTGTGCTGGCACAGCTCACACAAGGCCGGAACTTGTTTGGCACTACCGTAAATAAGACCTGGCAAATAGATCCGCTAACAACCAATACGCAGATGGGTATAACGCTGGTGCATAAATTGTCAGACGAAGGGCCCGATTTTGAAGCTAACCGCAACAGCAGCTACGTGGCCTACTTCAATGGCAGTAACTGGGATACTTCCCGTACCAGGTCCGCGCCAGTGTCGCCCAGTACCTACACCACCAGTGCGCCGGATGCAGATGCCGCTTTCAATACCCGTAGCTTTCAACTCCAGGGCAACAGTGCATTTTTTACCAGTATGGTGGCCGAAATCCTTAACAGCCCCAGCAAAACTACCCTGCAATTTTTTGATGCTTTCAGGAATGATATTGCTTCTGACTCCATCACATTGCGTTGGGCTACCAGCCGGGAATATTTTCTGCGCGGATTTTCCATTGAGCGGAAATTGTTAGATGCCGCCAACTTCGATTCAGTTGGATTTGTGGTTACCAAAAGTCCAAACGGCATCAGCTATGTATCTGTGGGGTACGACTCCCTGGACATACAGGACACAGAACAAAGCTTGCTCTATCGCCTGAAAGTGATCATGACTGATGGTTCCTTCTTTTACAGTCCGATACGCCTTGTGAAAGGCAAATTTGTAGACGGGCAGATCAGGGTGTGGCCAAATCCTGTCAGGGCTGGTACGGTGTTGCATGTATATTATTCAGGCGCATTACATATTAAAGCGATGGCGCTTATTGATGTACCGGGCCGCCGGGCTGGCTATACCGCCTTCCCGCAGCCGTTGCAAAACCGCAACTACTACGAAATAAATGTACCGTCCGGATTATCCGCCGGCACCTACTTCCTGCAGTTCATAGGAGAAGACAGTCAAATCATTCACGTTGAAAAAGTAATCATTATCAATAGGTTATAAGAAATTAAAATCCCCTTAAAGTACACCGGTAGCGGCTGGCGCAGCATAACAAGACCTAACTTTGCAGTTATAAAATACACTGAAGCATACAGCTATGTCTGGCGGAAACAAATTTAATATACCTGCATTTCTACGAAAATTACATTGGAAAGAACTATTGGCAGTACTGTTCATACTCCTGGCAATTTATTTCTTCCGGGCGGAGCGCCATGAGCTCAAAGCTTTGATACCAGCTATAGAACGGGCCGACCGTCAATGGGTGCTCCTGGGTGTAGTCATAACGGCAGCCTATATACTTTTTCAGGCGGCGATGTACGTCTACAGTTTTAAATCAATTGGTGCAAAACTGAACCTGATAAAAAGCACGGAGCTTTTTCTGAAGCGCAACCTGTTGTCTGTATTCCTGCCAGCCGGAGGCATCAGTTCACTGGCTTATCTTCCGCAGAGCCTTAAAAAGGAACAGCTGCACAAACAACAAATTCATCAGGCCTCCGGCATCTACGGTTTTGTGGGTATACTATCTGTTTTTGTGGTAGGCATCCCTGTTGTGTTATATGCGATGCTGCATGCCGGTTCCATGCGGGACGCGGCGTGGGGGCTGGTAACTATTTGTTTGCTGCTGGGAGGCGTGGTACTGTTTGTACGTTCCATGCAGCACAAGGGGCGTTTATACCGCCTGCTTACGAAATACTTTCCTGGTGCGGCACATCAGATTGATGAGATTTTTACTTTTCAGTTGCAGATGCCGGCCTTCACCAAAACCATATTGGCTTCTGTGCTGATTGAGGTGGCGGGCATTGCACATTTGTACCTCAGCATGCTGGCAGTAGGAGCTACGCCCAGTATGGAGGCGGCCTGTGTAGGCTACATTGTGGCTACCATTTTCCTGATCATCTCTCCATTCCTGCGTGGGCTGGGAGCTATAGAGTTATCGCTTGCCTACCTGCTTACCAATTACGGCTATACGTCGTTGCAGGCGCTGGAAATCACCTTATTGTTCCGCTTATTTGAATTCTGGCTGCCACTGATTGCCGGTATGTTTGCCTTTGCCCTGAAGGGGAAAGATCTCGTACTGCGCATATTACCTCCGATATTGATTTTCTTACTGGGGATGGTAAATATTTTTTCGGTGTTAACGCCGCCTTTAGCTTCACGTATGCATATGCTGCGTGCGCTTATTCCCGGTGATTCCATACATGCTTCCAACCTGCTGGTGGTATTTCTCGGGCTGGTGTTGCTGGTGACGGCCACCTTCCTGTTCCGTGGTTTGCGGAGTGCGTGGATAGTGGCGTTGTCGGTTTCCCTGTTATCGGTGATAGGGCATATCAGTAAGGCACTCGATTATGAGGAGGCCACCCTGGCGCTTGTGACCAGCGTTATATTGATTGTTACGGCCAGGCAATACCGTGTAAAAAGTAATCCACAGCTGGTGAATATTGGCGTGGTAACGGCCATTGCCACTTTTGGGGTGGTGTTGCTGTTTGGATCAGTAGGATTTTATTTTCTGAATGTGAAACATTTTGGCAGGGAGTTCACCTGGCTGCAATCGCTGCGCCATGCATTCCATGGCTTTATGCTGCTGGATGATGACGGGCTGGTGCCGGTAACGCGGTTCGGGAAGGAGTTTATGTCGGCCATACGGGTGCTGGGCGTAGGTGCGTGGGCGTTCCTTTTCTATACCGTCATACGACCCTATCTGAAAGTAACGAAACATAGTAACAGTGCTATGGAGAAAGCGCGTTTCTACCTGAGTCAGTATGGCAATTCGCCTATGGATTATTTTAAGGTGGGGAGCGACAAGCTGCTGTTTGTATCTGATACCTATGAAGGATTTGTGGCGTACCGGGTAGCCAGCAGTTTTGCAATTGTGCTGGAGGAACCGGTTTGCAGTGAATTGAATAAGGAAGGTTTGCTGAGTGAATTTGAGGAGCAATGCAAGAAGATGGGGCTGCGTCCTGCTTTTTACCGGGTAGATGAGGATAGTACTTACTATTTTAATCATCTTAAGAAGAAGAAAATGCTGATTGGGCAAGAAGCCATTATGGACTTGCGTGATTTCACCTTGAGTGGTAAGGACAAGAAATCGCTCCGTAACGGCTTAAACAGTTTGGCCAATAAAGGCTATACTACGCAGTTGCACACGGCGCCACAAACGGACCAGCTGCTGGCTGATCTGAAGTCGGTGAGCGACGAGTGGCTGGCACAATACGAAGTAAAGGAAATGACTTTTTCACAGGGGCTTTTTGATACCGCGGAAATCCGTCTTCAGGATGTGTTTACAGTTACCGATGCCGAAGGTGAGGTGGTGGCATTTTTAAATATCATCCCTGATTATACGCCTGGTGCCTGCACCTATGATTTGATCCGTAAGCGTTCCGACGCACCGGGTGGGGTAATGGATGCGTTGATTATTGCGCTGATCCAGGAGGCCCAGGCCAAGGGGCTGGAAACGCTGAACCTGGGCATGGTACCGATGTCTGGTATTAGTCAGCCTCAGAATACCGCTGAAAAAATGGTGAAGTACGCATATGAAAAGCTGCGTTTCTTCCGGCATTACCAGGGGTTGCGTGAGTTTAAGGGTAAATATGCTACGGAGTGGACCAATAAGTACCTGGTGTATGAGCACGACTTTGACCTGCTACAGTTGCCGGTGGCGCTGAATAAGGTGATGCAGCCGTAGTGCGTTGATGAGGCTTGTTTTTTTGGCATGAACAATGCGAGGGGGACTTTGTTCCTTTGATGAATGGAAAATTTTATGACAAGCAGGTTTATTACTATCACGTTTATGGCGTTGCTATTGCTTTCCGGGGTATTTTCAGCGGGGGCGCAATCGGTGCCAGGTAACTTACCCGTATTGGCAAAAGCGCCACCGGCGGGCTCTACATCTCCCTTAATATTTTATATCACCGGTGATGGTGGGATGAAGAAATTTTCTGCGAATGTGATAGATGAGTTCCAGCGGCGTAGTTATCCTGTGGTAGCGTTGAATGCGTTAAAGTATTTCTGGAACAAAAAGACGCCTGTGCAGGCGGCTGGGGATGTGGCTAACCTGGTCAGGTTTTACCAGGCGCAGTGGAATACGCATCATGGAATTATTTTGATCGGTTATTCGATGGGGGCGGATGTAATGCCGTTTATTTACACTCACTTACCGGCGGCTATGGCGGCGGAGGTGCAGGAGGTGGTGCTTTTATCTCCCAGTAAGGTGACTGATCTGGAGGTACATTTATCGGATATGATGGGTAAGGGCGGCAATAAGGGCATGAGTGTGCCTGCGGAGATCAATAAGATTTCCAGGCCGTTGTTATTGGTATTTGGGGAAGGAGAGAAAGATTTTAATCTTTCAGACCTAACGATTTCGCATTACAGGAAATTGGTTTTACCTGGCGGGCATACTTACGATGAGGATGCGGCGGGTGTTGCCGGTAAGTTGATTGCCGGCTTTTCGCATTAGTTTGTCCAGCGTTTTTTATACCGTTTTTCAATTTCCGGCTGTATATTTTTGGATACCGGAATCCTTACGGAGCCGATGAACAGGTGATCGGCCTCGAGCTGATCGATGTGGTGAAATCCGACTACGTACCAGCGGTGTACGTGCATAAACTCGCTCAGTGGCAGTTGAGCCATGATCCAGTCCAGCTTTTCTTTTGTGGCTATTTTCTGGTCTTTTGTATGGAGGAGAATGTGATCGTCCATTACTTCCAGGTAGCGCAGGTCTGCATATTTTACTTTCTCAAAGTGGTTTTCACAGCGGATCATGAAGTGATCGGTTGTTCTTGGGGGAATTGTTTGTTGTCCTTCCATGTTGATGATATTATATAGTCGGTAAACGAGATTATAAAAAGCTTCGTAGGTAAGGTGGGGAAACAGTACCTCTTCGTGACAAACATAGAACGGGTAGGGATTGTTGTCCGGGTACGATAATACTAGTACGGTCATGCTATGCTGTTCTTCTGTGAATAGCGTTTCCGGTTTTGGCGGTGGGGTACCGGCGAAGATGAGGTGAATGGTTTCGGTATCGAGGAGTGGCATGGCCACGTCGAAGCTCTGGCAGTGTTTGGCCAGGAAAGTAAAGGAGGTATCATTGATAAACCTTTTCAGGTTTTGGAATCCGTTGGGTATGTCACCAAGGATGAGGCAATTTAACATCATACAGTTGATGTATTATTTTTTTTATTACGAAGCACAAACCGGTGCGGTTGCTTTACCGGACTAAAAAAGTAGCAGGTGACTCGATAGAAACCTGCGTAGTATTAAAAATCTAATCTAAACCGCGTTATGAAAAAAAATTCGTTGTTTCATCGATCACTGATGGCTGTTATTAGTTGTCATTGGCACATTGCTTTAGGACTCTTCCGGCTATAAAATTGGCGATAATAAAAGTGTCAATTGTTTACTCAATGTTAACGGAACAGGAATTAACAAAAAAAGGTGAACAGGAATACAAAAAGTATCCCTGTCCACCAATGTTTGATGGATCTAACAAAAGATGCTGACGGCCGGCGGGTTAAGGTCGGGCTGCGGCATCTTGGGCACCTGGGGTGCAATGCGGCGGCATCACTCGTAAGTGAGTGAGCATCAGGCCGTGATTACCACAATGTGATCAGGAAGGTAAGGAGTACTGCACTCGCGGTGACCAGGTTCTTCGTGAACCTGATATTGAATCCACCTTTTTCCGAGTAATAGTAGCTTTCCTTGTACCGGTCGTATTCAATGGGAGCACCTAACTCCTTCATCATTTTGAGGAATTCATAGAGTGTTCTTTCGGAAATACGAAGCCGCTTGGCTAACTGAGCGGGCTTCCCGGTGCCTTTGATCCTGATTAGGTAATCAATGGTCTGTAAACGGTCAAAATAACGCTTTGGCATGTGGCATAGAGGGGCTTAACGATGAGTTATAATATTTAATTTACGGAATTGTACTGATTAAACCAAGCTTGTGATATATATATTTTAATGTAAATATTAGTAACTTGATTTAATTGTAGTTCTATAAATTTTGCTGCATGTAAATAGCGCGTATGCGCTACAGTCGCGTCCTTTCGGTTATACTGAGTCCGCATAATAAACGCAGTGCCCCACTATTTATTGGAAGGAATCCATATTTTTTTACTGCTGCAATGCCTCGTAAATAATATTGGTAAGCGCTGTACCGTAGTCCTCTGCGGGGTTTGGCGGCTTCACTGCGAAAATATTGCCGTCGCGGGTTATTACAATTAATGTGGGGCATGCGTTCACGTTATATTGCTGCTGCATGGTGGCAAATTGTGCACCGGGATATAACTGTATCCCAACACCCTTTACAGCAAAGGGTTTCATACCTATATGCAAAAAGGCAACGGGATCATTCTGAAAACATTTTGAAATTTCATCGAGGGTGGGTAACAGGTTATCATCGTCGGAACAAAAGTGCAGCAGCACCACTTTACCGGCGAACTGACTGAGCGACACGGGGTTACCCTGCAAATCGGGCAGACTAAAAGCCGGTGCCGGTATGCCTTTGCGGATGCCCCGCTTCATCTTATTATATGGAATGGCTACTGCCTGTTTACAGATAGGGTCGTGCACAAAGGCGAGGTAATCCTTTGCGCAGTTTTCCAGTTCCTCTTCCATGCCGCCCATGGCAAAGGCCATCAACAGCTGGTGTGCCAGCAGTTTTTCCTGTAACCCGCTGCTATAATGGGTTTTAATCCATTCATACACGGCGCTGTTGGTGCATTGCAGATGACTGCTCCGGTAATAATCTACCTGTGCTTTTTCCAGCTGATAAGCCAGAAAGCGTGCAGACAAAGCATTTTGTTCACTACCCGGAATATCCGGTAAGGCCGGCCGGATGTGCTGCTGGTATATTGTTTCCTGGAGGTCTGGGTCCTGCTGCCAGAAAGTACCGATCATGCGAGAGCCTACCTGTCCCAGCAAATCCGCCCGCAGTAAGGCATGCATGTCCGCCGGCATACTATCACGGCAACGGCTCAACTGCGTTTCAATTGCCTGCACCGACTGCTTTTCCCGTTCCATTTGCCGGGTAGCGTCTCCCGTAGTGGCGGACAGGGAACGTTTGCAGACGTATAGTACACGGCTACACGCGGCCCCTCTGCCAGAGAGCAAAATAGTATCTCCCGAAAAAATAATATGAATACTATCATTCCTGCCTATAATGCCCTGAAAGCTCCTGCCCTCCCCTGCATCCGCATAAAAGAACAACGGGCCTGCCTGTGCCTCCGGAATGCTGCAATAGAAAGAATCCCGCACCAGGGCCGTTTCCTGGGTAATCGCCGGGGATATGCCCGGCTGCACCCAGTAGGACACCGACACCTGCTGCCCATTACGGCCACCAGGCACCTTTCCCGTGATACAGGCCTGCTGCGCAGTGGCCTGCATACACAATAACACACCAATAAAGTATAGTGATATGGAGGTATTAGAGAACAACATTGTTACAATGATAATATCATTCCAATCGTGAAATTGTTATGCAGTCGTTAAGCAGCGGTTAATATACAAACACAAATCCCCATGGTAGACACCATAGGGGGCTTGTATTCACAACGATAGTAAATGAAAACTTTACGTAGCCCAATGCTTGCTTAGTGCAGTGGAGAAAATTAACCGCGTATTGTGATACAATAATAAATGAGTGAAATGGTGAGAATGTAAATTATTTCTTAACAACGGCGTGATTAACAAATAAAATTTTGGTTAGGAGTGATAATCAAATTATCAGAACTCCCAACCAGCAAGACTTAGCAACTACGCAACCCATTGCAGAATTTACAGATTAAACCAGTAGACTAATTTTAACACCAGCGCCCGGTTCCTGACGTAAAAGGGTTCCGGGAGGTAGTTATCCGTATAAACAATAAATAAATCCGACGCCGGACGGTACCTCCACTGCAGCCGGGTATTCAGGTTAATGTTCTTCATCTGCTCATTATACTGCATGAAACCGGTGAAAAACAGTGTATTCGTCATCGTTACATCCAAACGGGGACCTACCAGCCAGAAAGAATTATAGCCCCATGGCGCTCCTAACCGGATATCATTATAATTGGCGCTCAACGCAATGCTCACATAAGGCTGAAAACGGTAGCCAAGCTCGGTATTGAGCATGAGTCGCCGCCCGCCTGCATAATAGCCGCCGTAACGGGCAGAAAATGCGTAGGTAAACAGTTGCTGCGGCTGTGATACATAGTCGGCCCCCACGGTATTCCAGCTATGCGTGCTATTAACGGCCAGGCTGTCCTTCCCCGTATTGGTAGGATCAAACTCCTGCAGCAGCCTGATATAGGTATTGGAAGTCCATACATTCAAAGTATTACGCTGCCGGAACACGAAACCATAATTCAGCATGGTTTCATTATCCGTGCGATGAAACTGCTCATCCATAAACCAGGTGCTAGTCACCTGCGGCCCGTGGCTCAGCACCTGCCCGGACACTGGGAAAAACAAGCGGGTAGCAGTAGGTGCTACTTTAATATATCCCCGGCGTGGCACATAGCCTACTTCGGCATTATAATTATGGCCTACGTATTCGTGCTGCCAGCCTATGTTCCATACTTTACTGGTGTACTGCAGGTTAGCAGCAGTAGCCCAGTCGCTGCCCGAACGGTCAGGGCTATACGATTTTAGTACCATCGCCTTGCCCGTCCAGAAGTTGTTGCTGGAGGCCAGGTTGTATTCCAGCCCGAAGTTGCGGTTATACTGGCTATACACGGGCTTGCCCGCTTCCTGTGTAGGTGTATAGTTCAGCGACTCCTTATTAATAAACAGGAAACCCAGATTGGAACGGGTAAACATACGGCGCTGCAAAGCGGCCACCGTATAGTTTTGCGCCGGCAGCAGCAGTTCATCTTTCGCAGCGGTTTGCATATTCATAAGACCGAGCCGCCAATCCTTATTCAGCTTGCCGCTCAGTCTGGCGCCAAACTGAATAGGTACTCCCAGGCCTATACGCCGCGAAAAAAAGGGCCTTAGCGTGCTGTAGCCAAAGTTGGAAAACTGATCACCATTTTCCAGGAAAAACTGACGTCTCTCCGGAAAAAATAATTCGAACCGATCCAGGTTGGTCACCTGTTTATCCACATCTACCTGCGAGAAATCAGGGTTAACGGTGAGGTCCAGGTTGAGCGAGGAGGTAATACCTATTTTCGCATCCAGGCCGGCATCCCGGCGCCAGGTAGTATTGCCGTGTGCGGCATAATCTTTTGATACCCCACCCAGCAAATATGGTATTATGGAGATATTAGGGCCCGCAGGCGGCGGTGTACTGTCCCACTGCAAAGTGCCTGTATAGGCCAGGGAGGCAGTAGGAAACTGCCTCGGAACAGGCGCCCAGGCCGATTTCTCCGTTGTTTTAAGATCATTGCGGCTAAAGTTGATCCCCCATTGGGTCACCCCTTTCTTATATCGTATAGTCTTAAACGGTATAGCGGCTTCGAACACCCATTTATCCGGGTAATTTTTCACGGCGCTCACCCACTTGTTATCCCAGCTGAGGTCCACCTTACCGCCATCGTACATGAGGCCGTCCCACTGGGCGCCGGCAGCATTGGCACCGAAGGCAAAACCGTTGGTCTGGTCGTCAAACGGGTCCATGAAAAGGATGAAGTTATCGTTTTTCAGGAAGGAGAAATCGCGGCGCAGCGACTCCACCATATAAGGTTTGCTGCCATCGGTATAGTTTTCCACCAGGATGTACAGGCGCTGCTGATCATACACCATGCGCACCTCTGTACGCAGCTTAGCCGCGCTGGTATCCATGGGTAGTACCATGCGAAAATCCTTTGCCACAGGGGCATTGCGCCAGGCTTCCTCGTCGATGACGCCATCAATTTTAACAGGAGATACAGCACGGGTAAGCGGGAGCTTCCAGGCTTCATTTTTCTTTTGTGCAAATAGTAATGCTGGCCAGCAGAGGCATAAGCATAGTAATCGTGGAATTCGTAACACAGTTAATCTATTATGGGTCGTAGAAATATCCGGCTCACTGTTGATCTGTCATCCGCCTGCGGCGGATCTTTTTCTGCAAGGAATTGTGGTTTGTCTTTTTTGCTCGCAAAGCAGCAAAGCAGGTAAGCAGCTAAGGCTTGTGTTTTGTGTTTGTGTTTTGTGTTTTTTTTCGGAGTGGCACTTTTGGTTTCACTCAATTGTTGTTTTCCCGCCAACGGCGGGAAAACAACAGCTTAAGATATTTTATTAGTTGCGGTTATTTCTCAGTTGTTCCTGCGGCTGCGGCACTTTTACAGTTGTGCTGCGACTGCTCCGTCCACGGGTATCGAACACGCGCACTTTCACCGTTTTACCACCGGCTTTAAATGGAGCGGTATAAACAGGACTTTTCTGCGTAGGCTCGTCACCGTTAGTAGTATAGCGGATCACCATTCCGGGGAACTGTGAGTTTACGCTTACTTCACCTTCATTTACCTGCACACCGGCAGTAGGGATGCGGTAATTATAACCACCGTTGAGTTTATCGAGGCGAGGGAGTTCACGCTTGCCTACCACGTTGGTAAACACGCTCCAGGCCTGGCTGTACAGCTGCTCTGCTTTCGCGGAATCCTTTTCTGTAGCCCATGCCGGATCTTGTGCCCACGCTCTTTCTGCCAGTCCTAACATTTTAGGGTAGATCATATATTCCATCCGGTCGGAGTTGGTCACCGTTTCGCTCCAGAGCAGGCCCTGGATACCGCGGATATTGGACTGACCGAAACCGGTGAGGCGGTCTTTACCCATGAAAGTAGCGGCAGTAACGGGATCACCTTTACCATCTACTTTTGAATTTTTGTAGTAGTCGAACGGTATGAAGTAGAACGGCTTATCGATATCCACAAATCCACCCCAGTAGAACCCAGGTTCATCAAAGGATTTCATGTATGCCATATCGAAATAGAAGTTGCTCACGCCGGAGAGGATAACTTTATAACCTGCGTTGGCGAGGCGGTACGAGAGGTCTTCCTGTCCGCCACCAATCACGTTATTCCATACGTTCAGCTGGAAGTTATCATTGGCAAAGTCGGGGTTAGGAATGCTGGCGGCCTTACCATCAATCGTGGTTTTGCGCATACCGGTTTCTTCCCATCCTGCTACTTCCAGGTTTTTCGCCTGTAGGATCTGGTGTACTTTACGATAGAAGTAGTACCAGAGGTCGTCCACGTTTTTAATGTTTTTGTCGTGCTGCATCAGTGCAATACAAGCCGGCGACTGCTCAAATACGCCGTGTGGCACTTCATCTCCCCCCATATGTACAGCGGCAAGCGGTGCGCCTGCTTCCTTATACATGGCCTGTATTTCAGTAATTACTTTTTCCAGGAATTTATAGGTAGATGGAAGGGCTACGTTCATGACGTTGTCGTTCCAGTACTGTACTGAGTGGTAGGTAGATTTGTCCTTGAGGTCGGTCAGCAGGTATTCGGCAGCTTCCTGCTGGCGTCCCTGGGCTGCGAGCCGGTCGTAACGAACTTCCATGGACTTAACGGCGGCGCGTGCGTGACCTGGGGATTCGATTTCGGGTAATACGCGTATATGCCTTTCCGTTGCATATTTCAGGATCTCGATAAAATCGGCGCGACTGAAATAACCGGTACCGGCGGCGTTGGTAGAGTCGGGACCAGAGCCGTAGGACGGAGGCAGCATAGATTTGAAATCAGGCGTATGACCACGGCGGGCGCCTACGTCTGTGAGTTCAGGCAGTCCCGGAATTTCCAGGCGCCAGCCTTCATCATCGCTGAAGTGGAAGTGCAGGACATTGAGCTTGTAGAGTGCCATTACGTCGATGAGTCGCAGCAGGTCCTTTTTATCATGGAAGTTGCGGGCTACATCGATCATAAATGCGCGGTACTTAAAGCGCGGGTAATCGCTCACCTGCACGGCCGGGATGCTGATAGTCTTAGGCATACCGGCCCATGCGGCAGGTGATATCAGGGCTTTCAGGGACTGAATACCGTAAAACGCCCCTTCATTATCGGAGGCGGCGATGGTGACACCTTGCGGTGTTACATCTAACTTGTAGGCATCTGCAGCCAGGGACTCGTCCACTTTGAAATTGATAACCACCTTACCTGTAGCACGTTTACCAAGCAATGTAATCAGTTCATTATTGAGGAATCGGGCGCTTGCGGCCAGCCGGTCATCAGCTTTGATGTCCGGGAATGCGTCCAGCACCAGGTTGCCCGCGGTGGTATTGTAGGATACCGGCGTTGGGAAAACCAGTGGCAGCTGGGCCAGGGGAATATCTTTGGTAACAGCGTTCTGTTTAAATATCTGTGTGGGTGTTACTACCGCACTTTTATCGCCGGGATAGCGCATCAGCTGTCGGGCAGAGGTAGAAGGGCGGATGGTGTAATCTTTCAAAGGAAAACCTTTGGTAGGTTGTCCTGCCCACACTACGTAGATACCTGTAGGACCATCTGTAAAGTTTACGGCCCAGGCATCGCTGGCGAAATTTACTTTGATGGAGTCGCCAGGGGCAATGCCTTTAAACTCGGCGGTAGGTGAAAGTCGATACAAATCGCCGTTTACATGTTCGAGTTTCACGCCTGGCAGTTGTTGTCCCGGCTTGATCATGCGAACGAAGTTGAAATACAGCTGCCAGTCTTTTGAGGGAAACGGATTACTACCGTTGTTAATAAAAGTAAAAGAAGAAAGGAACTGCATTTTTCCCTGGTAGTTATTTTCTACTACTTCCCAGGATGATTTTAAACGCGAGAGATCGTAAGGTGTTTGCTGCGCCTGCACATGGATTGTGGCGGCCATCACCATAGGTACTGCAACCAGTTTACTTAAATGCTTAAACATCATTAATTGGATGAATTATGTAAGATCTGAAAATGGTATGTTCTACTACACAGACGGGTCCCTTCGGGGATTATGTATAATGGCATATCAATCCTGGTTGATGCGGTTGGCGGCTGAATTGCCGGTAGCGCGTTGTAATATAGTTACTAAAATGCAAATATGCAAACGTTGCAAAAATTGAATTTGCAATTTTTGCAATTGATTTCAATGGTTCAGTTTCTAGTGAACTATTGGGTGGGTCGGAGGTTCTTGTTTTGGCACCGTAGCGCCGCAATACTTGCGGCTATCCTATTGATCAGTGGGATTGAAGCGGATAGCCGCAAGCATTGCGGCTCTACTGCAGCGGAATTTCAGCGTCACACATAAATAACTTAAATTCAAGGAAATAATCTGTCCTATGGCTAAGAGATTTATCATTTTTTCTGCATTGAGTCTTTTAGGAGTTATTGTGCTGGGGTTCTATTTCCCCTGGGTATGGTGGTTGTTGCTACTCCTCTTACCGATTGTTGTAATGGGAATATTTGACATGATGCAAACCAGGCATGCCATCATCCGCAACTTCCCGGTGCTGGGCAGGATGCGTTACTGGATGGAGGCTATGCGGCCTAAAGTGCATCAATACTTTGTGGAGAGTGATATTGATGGCCGACCGATCAACCGGATCGACAGATCCACTGTATACCAGCGTGCGAAACGGGAGCTGGACTCCCAACCTTTCGGGACGCAGTTTAACGTATATGCGGAAGGGTATGAATGGATGGCCCATTCCATACAGCCGCAGGATTTTGACAAAATGGATAAAGACCCGCGGGTGCTGATTGGTGGTAAAGATTGTACACAACCTTACTCTGCCAGCATCCTGAATGTGAGCGCCATGAGCTACGGCTCCCTCAGTGCCAACGCGGTGGAAGCCTTGAACGGCGGCGCTAAAATCGGCAACTTCGCACATAATACCGGCGAAGGTGGCATCAGCGAGCATCACCTCAGGCAGGGCGGCGACATCATCTGGCAGATAGGCACCGGCTACTTTGGTTGCCGGGATGACAATGGTAATTTTTCCCCGGAGCTGTTTGCGGAAAAAGTGGCTTTGCCACAGATAAGAATGGTGGAACTGAAAATATCACAGGGTGCTAAGCCAGGCCATGGTGGGATATTACCTGCTTCCAAGAACACACCGGAAATTGCCGCCATCCGGCATGTAAAACCAGGAACAACCGTGTTCTCCCCTCCTTATCATACTGCTTTCAATAGTCCCAGGGAAATGATGCTGTTCATTGGAAAGCTGCGGGAATTGAGTAAGGGGAAACCGGTAGGTTTTAAGTTGTGTATAGGTCAGCCGAACGAATTTTACGCTATCTGCAAAGCGATGATTGCCACCAATATTTACCCGGATTTTATTACGGTGGATGGCGGTGAAGGTGGCACCGGTGCTGCACCTCCGGAGTTTTCCAATTCAGTAGGTATGCCTATGATGGATGGGTTGGCGTTTGTACATGACACGCTAACGGGATTCAATATACGAAAAGAGATCAGGCTGATTGTTTCCGGCAAAGTGATGACAGGTTATCATATCCTGCGCGCACTTGCGCTGGGAGCGGATGCCTGTAACAGCGCCCGTGCCATGATGATGGCCATTGGCTGCATTCAGGCATTGCTTTGTAATACCAATACCTGTCCTACCGGCGTGGCCACACAGAACAAGTGGTTAATGGAAGGCCTGGTAGTGAGTGATAAAAAGCAACGGGTAGCCAACTACCACAGAGATACTATTGAGAGTGCTATGGAACTGGCTGCAGCGGCGGGCTTGCCTGATCCGCACCAGGTTACCCGCAGGCATATGTACCGCAGGGTGTTTATGAACCAGGTAAGAACTTTTGAAGATATTTATCCCAGCACTGCGCAGGGTGCGCTGGTAAACGGTAATGCGACGGAGGCTTTGCGGCAGCAGCTGGAAGGTATTAGTATTGAGAAGTGGGGATAAGCGTCTTGCTTGCAGCATATTGTATCAAAGAAAAAGGGCTGATAGCAAAATTGCCATCAGCCCTTCATTATTTTTATTGGAGTGTTTAATTCCTGCCGGTGATTCTGGCTAAGTTGGCAGCTATATCCCCGTTTGCTTCGTATGGAATCCAGTGTTCTATTTTCTTTAATCCTTCCTTTACTTCTTTTAATTCAACTTCAACCTTTTCCAATCTGTCATCCACCTTGTCAAATCTGTTATTCAAAGCGCCAATTGCTGTCATTATCGACTTAAATTGATTTTGAGACATTTTATCTGTGTGTTAGATTCAAAGTTTTAATTACTGTAAAATTAATTAACTCCTAAACAACAAACAAATTTTGTAAAATAAAATGCAAACAAATTTTATACAAATGTAAATTTTTACATTGATTATTACCCAGCCACCGGAGTACCGGCTGGCTTATATAATCTTAGTGCATTATCCCTGCAAACACGGGTAAGCATATCCGCAGAAAAGCTACGAAGGATCAGCTGCAGATCATTCATGGAAAACGGCCGTGGTGCACGGGTCGACGGCAAATCAGTTCCAAAGATCAGCCCTGCCGGATTGATAGCTGTAATCTGTTTCATGGCAGGCACCACATCAAAGTCGCAGCGACTAAATCCGGTCGCTTTTACAATCGCTCCTTTATCCACCAGCTGTAACAGGTATTTAAACCCTGACTTGGATAACCCCAGGTGATCAATCACCACTTTAGGCAGTTTCTTCAGTGTAGTAGAGATACTCGGGAGCTGGCGGGAATCGATATACAGCTCCACATGCCATTTCACGAGATCGTATACACGCAGCGCCAGGTTTTCCAGGTGGCGGATACTTTCCGAACCGCCGCGCTGTACGTTGAAGCGTACCGCTCTGACACCGGCATCATTCAGTTTTATAATATCCTCATCGCTGGTGCTGGCAGGAATTTGTGTAACGCCAACAAAAGAAGGTCCCAGTTGCTCCAGTGCTGCTAACAGGTAGGTTTGATCGAATCCCTGGAAAGAGCCTGATACAACAGCGCCACCAACTATATCCATGTCAGCGGTACGCTGCTGATAGTCGGTAACAGTAAATGGTGACGGCAGAAAACCTTGATTCGGCTGTAAGGGATGCTGACGGTCAATTATATGCAAATGTGCATCGAACACGGGTTTTTCAAACATAATCTCTTCGCTTGTGTACTATGTAAGCTACTGAAATTTGATGAAACAGGGAAGCAGTATTTCGTGAAGGAAATGTGAAGGATTTTTTATTGAGGCCGGAATTAGACCAGCGCCTGCGGGGCCGGTCAAATTCCGACTGGTTGCCGCCTGTGGTGGCAACCAGTCGGAATAAATCTTAGATTTTACTCCATCGCTGAAGCTGCCGCTTCATCCACAAACCAGTGTAATTCACCGTTTTCAGGGCGAATCAGCTGGGAAGGATATTTTTCGGCATCAAAAGTACCCTGGATTACATTTTTTAAGGTAATGGCTTTACCGGCGCCGGTGGCCATAAACAGGACTGCAGCCGATTTATTTACTACCGGGGCTGTGAGGGTGATGCGGTACATATCTTGTGCTTCCAGGAAGAAAGCGTTCGTCCATGCTTTTTTCTCGTGCACTACTTTAGTGCCCGGGAAAAGTGACAGAGTATGACCATCATCTCCCATACCCAGCAGTACAAGATCAAAGGTGGTAGCTTCCTTACCGAAGTATTTGTGCAGGATAGCCGCATATTCTTCGGCTGATTTTTCCGGATCGATGTCGGTACGCATCACATGAATATAATCCGGGTTTACAGGAACTTTATCCAGGAGCACTTCGTAGGCCATACGGGCGTTGTTACGTTCATCTTCAAAAGGAACGGCCCTTTCATCTCCCCAAAAAAAATGAATACGTTCCCAGGGAATCATTTGGCTGTATGGCTCTTTGGCGAGCAGTGCGAACAGGGCTTTAGGCGTGCTTCCGCCGGAGAGCACGAGGGTAAAGCGTTCCTGTTGCTGCAATACTTCGAGTATATAGTTACTGATCCAGGCGGCTACGTTTTCGCTCAGCTGCGCAGGATCTTTGGCAATATGGATTTCCATGTGATCAGAATTTTCTTCATTAAACAAGATGACCCGGAAGAAGATTTATACGGGATAAAAATTCTTCCGAGTCAGGTAATATCAGGAGCGATAAAATTACTTGGTAGGGAGGTTGATCCAGCTGTGACCGTCGCGCGCTACCAGTACATCTGCTTCATCCGGACCCCATGAATCAGGGGCGTAGTTAGGGAAGTCCTGCGGTGTGCGGTTTTCCCATGTTTCCAGGATTGGCATGATTACTTTCCAGGCTGCATCCACCTGATCGCCACGCATAAACAGGGTAGCATCACCTTCCATCACATCGAGCAGCAGGGTTTCATATGCTTCAGGGGCATGTTCACCATTAGCGGCGTCGTAGTTAAAGGTCATATCTACCGGGTCCAGGGTCATGGTTTGACCAGGGCGTTTTGCCTGGAAGCGGATACGGATATCCATTTCCGGCTGAATGCTGATGGTGAGTCGGTTAGGACGCCATGTTTGTGCAGCTTCCGCAGGGAACGAGTAATGCGGCGCTTCCTTGAACTGGATAACGATATTGGTCGCTTTCTGGTGCATGTATTTGCCGGTACGTACATAGAAAGGTACGCCCTGCCAGCGCCAGTTATCGATATAGAATTTTACCGCTGCGTAGGTATCGGTGTTGGACTTAGGGTCCACACCTTTCTCCTGGCGGTAGCCTACTACCTGCTGGCCTTTCATCCAGCCGGCGGAGTATTGGCCACGTACCGCGTATTCATGTACTTTTTCAGGGGAGATGCGGCGGATGGCGTTGAGCACATCCACTTTCTTATTACGGATTTCGTTGGCATCGAACGAAACAGGTGCTTCCATCCCAACCATACAAAGGATCTGGAGGATGTGGTTCTGCACCATATCACGCAGGGCGCCGGATCTTTCGTAATAACCGCCACGTCCTTCCAGGCCTACGCTTTCGGCGGCGGTGATCTGGATAAAGTCAATGAAGTTACGGTTCCACACGGGTTCGAACAGGGCATTGGCAAAACGGAATGCCAGGATGTTCTGTACGGTTTCTTTACCCAGGTAGTGGTCTATACGATAGATTTGTTCTTCTGTAAATTTAGATGCCAGCAGCTCATTGAGTTCATGTGCACTCTGCAGATCGTGTCCGAATGGCTTTTCCACCACGATACGGGTGCAATGCTTATCGGAACAGAGGTTCAGATTACCCAGATGGGTGGCGATGTTTGGCACCAGCTGTGGTGCTACTGCCAGGTAAAAAATCACCGTTGGATGTACGCCCCATTCTGCCTCTTTCTCTTTTACGTATTCGGTGATTTTATCGTAAGCGGTTGGATCTTCGGCATCCATCTGGAGGTAGTTCACATGCCCACTAAAATCATTCCAGTGGCCGTTTTGCTCACCTTTACGGCGGCTAAACCTGCTGATACCTTCCAGCAGGTGTTTACGATAGTCTTCGTCGCTGTAAGGACTGCGGCCAAGGCCTGCGATGGAGAATTGTTCCGGCATGTAGTCGTCCAGGAACAGGTTATATAACGCAGGTGTAAGTTTCCGGTAGTTTAAATCGCCGCTGCCACCGAAGATAAAGAGTACGCTGGCAGGTGGGCGTTTATGGATCTGCATATGTTTAATTCTAGTGATATTAATTATGATGCTCCCACTCAGTGTGGAAAGTGCCGGCCATATCTGTACGCTGATAGGTATGTGCCCCGAAGTAATCGCGCTGCGCCTGAATCAGGTTGGTAGCCATTCTACCGGTGCGGAATGCATCGAAGTATGACAATGCGGACATAAATCCGGCGGCCGGAATACCTGCGTTAGCGGCATGGGCTACTACGCTGCGGGTGTTAGCGATAACAGATGATACCAGGGAGGCAACACCTTTGTCGAGCAGAATGTTTGCCAGGTCAGTATTTTGCTGGTAAGCTTCTGTGAAAACTTCCAGGAGGGTAGAACGAATAATACATCCGCCGCGCCATACTTTCACAACTTCCGGCAGAGGAATTTCCATCTGCAGTTCACGGGAGCCTTCGTTGAGCATAGCCAGCCCCTGTGCGTAACTGAGGATGGTAGCGAAGTACAGGGCATCGTGTACCTGTTGGACCCACTGTTCGGTATTCAGGTGAATAGTGGTGTCAGGTGCCGGGTAGAGTTGTTCAGCAGCGATGCGCTGATCTTTGTAACCGGAGATGGTGCGCATAGCCACCGCTGTATCGATTACAGGTACTGCTACCGGCAGTTCCATGGCATCCTGTGAGGTCCATTTACCGGTACCTTTGGAACCAGCTTTATCGGAAATCACATCTACCAGGCGTGCACTGGTTTTATCATCTTTTTGCAGGAAAATATCTGCGGTAATTTCTACGAGAAAAGATTGCAGGGAGCCTTTGTTCCAGCTGTCGAATACTTTGTGGAGCTGGTCGTTATCGAGGCCTGCACCTTTTTTCAGGAGGGAGTATGCCTCGCTGATAAGCTGCATAATGGCATATTCGATACCGTTATGAACCATTTTCACATAGTGTCCGGCACCTTCTTTACCCAGGTAGGCTACGCATGGCGTACCATTTACTTTAGCAGCAATAGCTTCCAGCATAGGTTTCACCTTAGCATAGGCTTCCAGGTCACCACCCGGCATAATGCTCGGGCCGGTGCGGGCGCCTTTTTCACCACCGGAAACGCCAATACCCATGAAGTGGATATTTTTTTCGCGGAGGTATTTTACCCTGCGGAGTGTATCGGTATAGTGGGAGTTCCCACCATCTATTACCACATCGCCCGGCTCCAGTAAAGGCAGCAGGGAAGCGATGACATCATCGACAGGTTGGCCTGCAGGCACCAGCATCATTAATTTGCGTGGGCGCTCCAGTTGTTGAACCATAGCTGCCAGGTCAGCTACACCTTTAACGGTAGTACCTGGGGTAGCGGCGGACTCCAGTGCGCCTGTCTTGGTGGCGTCTTTATCAAAGCCGATAACGGAAAAGCCATGATCAGCCATGTTGAGCAACAGGTTGCGACCCATTACTCCCAGTCCGATCATTCCAAAATCATATAAGCTGTTTGCCATAATGAAGAATAGTTACTATAAATGGAGGTGTAAAAGTAGTTAGTTTTTCGCGCAGGGCGCAATTTTTTTAATGTTCCGCACCGTCCCGAGAGCCCGGTGCTGTTATGGGCAGGCCATTTACCACATGCTGGTACCGGTGCCTGAAGCCGGTAATAGTAAAGGAGTTTGCCGATAATAGCGCCGTTATTAAAATACCGGGGTACAGCATAAAAATGGGAATATGGTAATCAGGCTGTTATCAAAATTTTTACAATTTCAAAACAGTGTTCACCTGTTCATCCCTATCTGTGTTACCGATACAAAAGGCTATTATCAACAAACTCCTCTTCTAAACAAACAACTACACAAGTTCCAACAATCTTTACCTGTATATAGTTGGCCTAGGCACTATTGCGGCCGGCATTGATAATGCCGAAGCTGCAACGCATGACTAGTTTTTCCCATACTTCTTTGCCATGGCCGTTGCCAGGCTGTGCATCCAGCTCACGGATACGCAGCAACGCAAACTGCTGGGCGGTGAGCAATGGCAGCACGATCCTTTCCCTCATCTGGATGGACAAATGATCTATCGGGCTACCGGCCATTAGTTCCGACTCACCGTTGAGGCGAAGCAGGTACTTTTTGGTCAGTTCATACTCACTGTAAATCATATTCCATACTTCTCCGTACTGCGGATGTTTGGACAGGTATGCCGTAAGCGGGAAATAGCTTTTTTTCATGGCCATTTCACAGTTATCCAGCAGGGTGCGGAAAAACAGGGAATGTTTATATAAATGCTCCAGGGCTTCCCACTTGCCTTGCTCATCGAGCTGCTGCAATGCGCTACCCACGCCATAATAGCCGGGAACGTTTTGTTTCAGCTGACTCCAGGCGCCTACGTATGGTACGGCGCGGAGGTCGTTCAGATTGAGCTTGGCAGAGGCATTGCGCTTGCTCGGGCGACTCCCGATATTTGCTTCAGCGTAGTACCTGAGCGGACTGGCGTGGTCCAGGTACTCGAGGAAGAAAGGATGATTTTTTAATTTATTATAGGAGGTATAACCAGCATCCGCGAGGGATTGCAGCAGTTGCTCCTCATCTTTGGAGAGGGTGACTTCCCGGGAAGAGAACAATTCGTTGGAAATACCGGCATGCACCAGTTGTTCCATATTAAACTGGGCGGCGTCCACTGTTCCGAAGTTGGAGCTGATGGTTTGGCCCTGTATGGTTTGTTGTATTTCTTTATTGGCAATGTTGCGACCCATACTGGCGTAGAACTGGTGGGTTTTTCCACCACCGCGTGCAGGAGGACCTCCACGACCGTCGAAGAATACGACGCTGATATTGTATTCTTTGGAAATGGCGGAGAGTTCTTCTTTTGCTTTGTAGATACTCCAGTTGGCCATGAGGTAGCCACCATCTTTGGTACCGTCGGAGAAGCCGAGCATAATGGTTTGCTTGCATCCTCTTCTGCGGAGGTGCTCGCGGTAGTCGGCGTTTTCGTACAGGTTTTTCATTACCTGGCCGGCATGGCGGAGGTCATCGATGGTTTCGAAGAGCGGCACAATATCTACCGTGATTTCTTCTTTTTTCCAGCCGCTGAGCAGGAACAGGCCATATACTTCAATAACGTTGAGTACACTGGTGCTGTGGCTGATGATGTAGCGGTTGCACCCTTCCTCTCCGTTGGTTTGCTGTATCTGTTTGATGGAGCCGATGGTGTCGATGGTGTCTTTATGCAGCTGTTTTTCCAGCAGTGCGGTATCTACTTTCTGGCTTACATTCAGCAGGGCATTGATTTTCCCGTTTTCATCGAGGCTGGCGTAGTTATCCGGCAGCGCAGGAGAAACGGTCGCAATGGTATCGAGGAGGGCTTCGTGTACGGAGCTATCCTGTCGTATATCCAGTGTGGCAAAGAAGAGACCGAAGATCTGCACTTTGCTGGCGAGGTTATCTACCAGGTGTACAAAGAGGCCGTTATGCTCATCAATGATGGTTTTTCGTATATCCGCCAGGGTTTCGAGTATTTCTTTCTGGGAGATATCGAATACGTGGCCTGGCTGGAAGAGGTTGCGGGAGAGCTTTGCTTCCAGGGCTGTCACAACGTTTTCCACCCGTTTAAAGGTGAGACGGCGTTTAAGGTTGCGAACTTCGCGGAAGTAGCATTTGAGGATGCTGTTACGCAGTGCTGCGGCTACTTCTATGGTGGTAGGCGCGTTTACGAACGGGTTCCCGTCGCGGTCCCCGCCTGGCCAGAATCCCATCCTCAGCACGTCTGTATCATCGCTGATCGCGTCAGGGAACTGCGCTTTCATAAACGACATAATACGGCCGCCGGCCTGGTAAAAAATATTTTCCAGGAACCACACGAGGCTGATGGCTTCATCGTATGGGGTTGGTTTTTCTTTTTTAAAGAAAGGTGTTTTACCCAGTTGCTGGAGGTACATATTTACCTGTGCGGTATTGTCTTCGATGAGGGCTTTAGCCAGATCGTTGATGATACCCAGTACTTCGCTTGGATAGAACTGTGTAGGATGTGCGGTGAGTACGAGTCGTACAGAAAAGTCTTTCAACTTCTCCCTTAACCTGTCCTGCGCCTGTTCCTGGACCACTTCGGACTGTAGGTGCCGGAGGGTACCGGTTCCCTGCATGTCGCGAATATGGCGGAAGGCAGCATCTTCGAGGGCGTCGAACAATACTACCTGTCTTTCCGCGTACTGCACAAACCTGAAGAGCAGGTCCACCTTCTTTTGGTCCTCTGTATAGGTGGTGTATTGGTCGAAAAAGGAGTCCATGATTTCTTGTGGACTCATACCCTTCGCGTAGCTCTCTTCGCAGTGGAGGAGGAATAGGGACAGGAATATCCCTGTCTTTTCCACCCTGTGAAAAGGCAGCGAGGTGAAGAGGCTGTTATAAAGCTGAAACTTTGTCCCAACCAGATTCTTAAACTGTTGCAGCGAATTATTTACCGGAGCTTCCATAACTATTATCCTTGGTTTGGTTGTACTTGCCTAACTAAGCGGCCGTTAAATTAATAATAATTCCGTTTAGTTGTTTATATACCAAACTCATTATTTTTTAATTATTTTTTCACGGATAAACTAATTGTTTGAATTTTATCTAATAAGAATAGCTGATTTTATAAATATATTAGGATTATGAATGCGAAAATCGGGTATTTATAGTAGAATTCTAAGCTGAGGCCGGTATGGGGAGTGCAAAAAATGCGGATGCCCCTACATAATTGCAGAGGCACCCGGGGTTACCAATGTTGATTGATTCGTGTTAACTAATAATAAAGTATCAGGCTTCTGGCGGAAGGTGTACTATTTTTTCGATGATTATTAGTTATGAGTCAATGTGAAACGGATGGGAAGCGTGAAATACACAGCTACATTTTGACCATTCTGGCGGCCGGGTTTCCACTTAGGCATTTTGCGGATTACGCGCAGTGCTTCTTCTTCCAGGCCTCCGCCTTTATGTGCCCCGATCAACTTCACGTCAGTGATACTACCATCTTTTCCTACCACAAATTGTACAGGAATAGTTCCTTCAATGCCATTTTCCTGGGCTGTTACCGGATAGCGAACCGCGTTTTGCAGGAATTTAGACAAGGCAGCTTCTCCACCAGGAAATTCAGGCATGATCTCTACAAAGATTGCAGGGCCTTCTTCTCTGTGGGTTACCGGTGGTGTTACAACGCCGCTGGTACCAGGTCCCAGATCAGTCAACACATCTGACCCACCTTCTACGCCTGCTTTGTTTTCAAAGCCAATTACGTTGTTGCGTAATTCTTCCTGTGGCGGTAAATCGGTTGCCTCATTGTCTTCAGCAACTACTGGTGCTACATACTGGCTGGTTGGTGCAGCAGGTGGTGGTGCAGGCGTTGCAGGAGGTGGTGGTGGTGGCGGTGGAGCATCCTCCGGCCTTTCGTAAATCGGATCTATTGGCGGCGGAAGCACGTGAACAAAGGGTTTGATACCATCTTTATCAGCTGCCATGGAGATGTTAGCCAGGTAACCACCTACTAATACCATCACCATTGATGCAGTACCTATAACGGCATTGCGTACACGACGATCATAGCGGCTACGCAGTTCATAAGCGCCATAGTCCTTGTTCCTGCCTGCGAAGAGGATGTCGAGGAATTCTTCCCGTGGGATTTTAGTTGAGTCCATGGTAAATTGCTTTTCTACTAGATGATGCAGAAAATATTTTTCCATACGGTTTTCATAAATTTTTTTTCGGGAGATGGGAATGCTGTTGGTGCCGTGGTTTCGCGGTATGATAAGAAATATAACAAGAGGCAATTAAGAAATGTAAGCAATGAACGCCCTACAACAGCATGCGGCACAGTAGAATCAATACAGCGAAGATCTATATAAATCGAGTAGGAAGTGAGGGATTATTTCCCTCACTGTCCTCTCACACCACCGTACATGCGGTTCCGCATACGGCGGTTTGTTAGAATAAGTTCATTTGGTGGGTTGTTTTCCAATAGTAGTAGTT
>NZ_JAHUWJ010000028.1 GCF_019219075.1 Chitinophaga sp. sic0106 | reverse complement strand
TGATACATCAATCACTAAAATAGTGATATGTAATCATAAATAAATGGTTGTCAGTATCTTGTTAAAAAATCAAAAGAAAATATATAAAAGAAAATGGTCGGAAGAAATTTCTTCCGACCATGACTACCCTTACCTCGTATTTTTCGAATATTTCGAGGGTTTTAATCAGGCCGTTGCGGGAGACTTCCAGTTTCTCCTGTAACGGTACCTGTTGGCCAAATTCTTCGGGGATATCGAATTCTTCTACATCTACACTAATCAATATCCGTTTTTTACTATACATATAAGGTTATCTATGAAATAATTCTAAAGTAATTCCGCAATTCTTTTAACAACAGTTTCATTCTGAAAGCCGAAAATTTGATATCCGGGCGGCATAGGACCGGCACAGAGCTCATTCTTATCCTTTTGCGCCGGCCGGCTTTGTAAATGAATTCGCTATCGTACAGGAATCCATCAATTTCCGTTTGCAGCAGTACGTCTTTTCCGCGCCAGTTAAAGCCCTTTAAGCCTGCCTGGGCATCATCTACCTGCAGGCGGAGAATAAAGCGGTTCATGGCCCTGCTAATGCGGGTTATGATCCTTCTTTTACGGGGCAGCTTGCGAAGATACGCTTCCCCTCTTTCTCCTGCAACGATGTCGGCCCCTAACCGGAGGGAGTCATACACCTGTTTTACGGCGCCGACGCCGAACGGGAAGTCCAGGTCGGTATACACCTGGTACTCAAACCTGGCCTGTTTTACACCGGATCTGACGGCGTGTCCTTTTCCTCTGTTGACTTTATTATCTACAATAATAATCCCGGGTATAGCTGCTTCCAGCCAGTTAATATGCTGGCTGGTAAAGTTTTTCAGGGAGCCGTCGTTTACGAGGATAAGTTGTACAGGAACTTCGGGCATGAGTGAGGTTAACTCATGATAGTGGTGGATCAGGGATTCCACCCACTGCCCCGACGGGTTCCAGCAAGGCAGGATAAGGTCGAGGCCAGTAGTAAGAATATCCGGTTGCACCGGATTTATGATAACAGTTGCAGGCGGTGCTTGTATCGTCAATGACAAAGGCATAGATAAATTGGCTATCAGTAATTAATGCAGGTTATTGTCAGATGCTATCCTATTGACGTACAAAGCGGGGAAACCCTCTATCGGGCATAAAAAAAGGGCTCCCGGAAAACCGAAAACCCTGGCAGGCAAGAAAGCATTTATCAGTTGCAGGTTATTATAGCTAAAATAGGTAAATACACTGCAACTACAATAGCATTTTAGGGGGATAGGGGGGTCAAAGAAAAAGGGTGTTCCGGAAAACCGGAACACCCTTTCATATTCGTTATGCTTAAAGATTAAGCGTGAGCTTTTCCTTTAACTTTCGCGATCACTTCTTCAGCTACGTTGTTTGGAGCCGGAGCATAGTGAGAGAACTCCATGATGGAAGTTGCACGACCGGAAGACAGGGAACGCAGCTGAGTTACGTAACCGAACATTTCGCTCAGTGGAACTTTAGCTTTAATTACCTGTACACCGTTTTTAGAGTCCATACCTTCCAGCATACCACGACGACGGTTCAGGTCACCTGTTACGTCACCCATGTATTGGTCTGGGGTTTGAACTTCTACTTTCATGATTGGCTCCAGCAGAACTGGTTTCGCTTTACGGCCAGCTTCACGGAAGGCTTGTTTAGCACAAAGCTCGAAGGACATCGCGTCGGAATCCACTGCGTGGAAGCCACCGTCGAACAGACGAACTTTCATATCTACGAGTGGGAAGTTCGCGAGAACACCCTGGCTCATAGAAGCTTCAAAACCTTTCTGTACTGCAGGGATAAATTCTTTTGGAATAGATCCACCGAAGATGTCGTTGATAAACTGGAATGATTTACCGTCGTTTTCTTTCAGCCATTCTGCATCAGCAGGTCCGATTTCAATCTGGATATCGGCGAATTTACCTTTACCACCGGATTGTTTTTTGAAGGTTTCACGGTGAGAAACTTTCAGGGTCAGTGCTTCTTTGTAAGCAACCTGAGGTGCACCCTGGTTAACTTCTACCTTGAATTCGCGACGCATACGGTCAACGATGATTTCGAGGTGAAGCTCACCCATACCGGAGAGAACTGTTTGACCAGTTTCTTCGTCGGTTTTCGCTTTCAGGGTAGGATCTTCTTCTACCAGTTTAGCGAGGGCCATACCCATTTTATCCACATCCGCCTGAGTTTTAGGCTCGATAGCGATGGAGATTACCGGCTCAGGGAAAGTCATTGATTCCAGTACGATAGGATTGTTCTCATCGCAGAGGGTATCACCGGTTTTGATATCTTTAAAACCAACAGCCGCACCGATATCACCAGCTTCGATGAAATCGATAGGGTTTTGTTTGTTAGCGTGCATCTGCATGATACGGGAGATACGCTCGTTTTTACCTGTACGGGTATTGAGAACGTAAGAACCTGCATCCAGGTGACCGGAGTAAGCCCGGAAGAACGCCAGACGACCTACGAAAGGATCGGTCATGATTTTGAACGCCAGTGCAGCGAATGGTTCTTTAGCATCTGGTTTACGCTCGATTTCATCACCAGTATCCGGGTTGGTACCTTTTACTGCTTCGATGTCCATTGGAGAAGGCAGGTAACGGCAAACCGCATCCAGCATTTTCTGAACACCTTTGTTTTTGAAGGAAGAACCGCACATCATAGGGATGATAGCGATATCGATGGTAGCTTTACGGATAGCTTCGTGGATTTCCGCTTCGGTGATGGTGTTAGGATCGTCGAAGAATTTCTCCATCAGTTTATCATCGTAGTCAGCAACTGCTTCAACCAGTTTAGCTCTCCATTCGTTCGCTTCCTCTACCATGTCAGCAGGGATTTCGATTTCCTGGTAAGTAGCACCTTTACCTTCTTCGTCCCAGATGATACCTTTCATGGTGATCAGGTCCACCACGCCTTTGAAAGTATCTTCTGCACCGATAGGCAGGGTCAAAGGAACAGGGTTAGCACCCAGCATTTCTTTAACCTGTTTAACTACGTTCAGGAAGTCAGCACCTGCACGGTCCATTTTGTTAACGAAACCGATACGTGGTACACGGTAGCGGTTAGCCTGGCGCCAAACGGTTTCAGACTGAGGCTCAACGCCGGATACGGCGCAGAACAGTGCCACCAGACCGTCCAGTACACGGAGGGAACGCTCTACCTCAACGGTAAAGTCCACGTGGCCCGGAGTATCGATGATGTTGAATTTGTATTGTTTAGTATCTGGTTGTGGCTTACCTTGTAAAGTTGGGAAATTCCAAAAACAAGTGGTAGCAGCAGATGTGATGGTAATACCTCTCTCCTGCTCCTGTGCCATCCAGTCCATGGTAGCGGCACCTTCGTGTACCTCACCAATTTTGTGGGATTTACCTGTGTAATACAGGATACGCTCTGTGGTAGTGGTTTTACCCGCATCGATGTGCGCCGCAATACCAAAGTTCCTTTGAAATCTTAAGTCTGCCATAATATTAAAATGACTAAATAATGCAATTTAGGGCGCAAAGGTAATCTTTTTTCCGTAATAAATAAAACGCCCGGGCGGGTGGGCGTGTTATTTATTCCTTAACGAATTTCGGCTTTTTTTCCCCAATAGCCACCGACCCATAAAAATCTACCGGATTTGGAAAATTTGCCGCCGTATTTCATTTATTATCAATGAAGTAATAATTGTTTTGATAATTTAGAGAACATTTTTGCAGTTTCTGTGTTCCATTGGGAACGGTACACAGCTATCAGTTGGAAATCAGCGTGATGAATGTTTAAACACCGGAGACCGTTATTGTTCATCCTTAACTAATGCACGTATGAGAGAATTACTACTTATTCTGTAATGTTTTATCCTGACCCCGAGTTTTACCAAAATCGAAACGATATGACCCCTGCATTGCACCAGAGGCTTAGTTCGAGCAACATCAAGTCAGACAGATAGATTGTAATTTTTGATGCATTAGCACATGAATACTGTTATTGCCAGCGCATTAACAGGGCGAGATTTGTGTGCAGACAGGTGCCAGGCCATACTATTTATTCTACGCAGAAGGACACAACGAACAAGAATTTAATCCCATTCCATAGATAGAAAACTTCTGCAAAATGAAAAGACCCCTTAGGGTTATATGCATGCTGATCGCTTGCATATGCCTGTTTCAACCTCAGCAAACCAAGGCCCAAAGCGGTATGGGCGGCATTAATTATCAGGCGGTAGTCCGCAATGCAAGTGGTACCGCAGTTCCTAACCAGCCGATAAAGATACGTTTCTCCGTATTGGACAACTCTCCCGGAGGCCAGGTCCAATACCAGGAAACACATGATTTAACAACCAATCAACTTGGGTTATTTACCACGCAAATTGGTACAGGAACCCCGACGACCGGCACTTTTGCTGCTATTCCATGGGCAAATACCAACCAATATCTGCGTGTGGAAGTAGCCATCAATGGCGGCAGTTACAGTGAGCTGGGTACTGCCCAGCTATTTGCTGTACCCTATGCGTTGTATGCCGCTAACGCGGGTTCTCCCGGACCCCGCGGAGTACAGGGTGTACAGGGCATACAGGGTCTTAAGGGAGATGTAGGCGCCACCGGTCCGGCAGGACCAGCGGGACCCGCAGGACCTCAGGGTTTGCAGGGACTACAGGGCCCGGCAGGCATTGCAGGCCTGGCAGGTCCTAAAGGTGAGCCCGGCCAGGCAGGACCAGCAGGACCAGCAGGACCAGCAGGCCCCATCGGACCACAAGGCCTCCAGGGTGAGCAGGGTTTAACCGGCCCACAAGGTATGATCGGATTCACCGGCGGCACCGGAGCAACCGGCCCCATTGGCCCACAGGGTATTAAAGGCGACGACGGTATCCAAGGCCCCATGGGCCCTACCGGCTTAGCCGGCCCTAAAGGCGACCAGGGAGATCCCGGCCCGGCAGGAGCCGCAGGTATTCAAGGTCCTGCAGGACCAATAGGACCCGCCGGCCCCATTGGTGCAACCGGCATAGCAGGACCAGTAGGCCCGGCTGGACCAGCCGGAGCAACAGGCCCTCAGGGTGTTCCCGGACCGATGGGACTTATAGGCCCCATGGGACCGGTAGGACCAATAGGACCCATAGGACCAGCAGGTGCAACCGGCGCACCAGGACCAGTTGGACCAACAGGAGCCACAGGCCCTCAGGGACCAATAGGACCAGTAGGACCAGCAGGTAGTTTAACCGGCGCAGCAGGCGGCGATCTGACGGGTACTTATCCCAATCCACAGGTGGCAGGCATCAGAGGCATTAACGTCTCCCCAACCCCACCCGTAAATGGCCAGGGACTGATATATGACGGTACGAACTGGATACCAGGTAACCTTACCGGTGATAACCTGGGTAACCACATCGCCACCATGGATATTCAGCTGCGCGGATTTAAACTGACCAATCAGCCTACGAATACAGGTATTAACCTTACGGACGCCGGCAAACTCACCCTGACCACCAATCCAGGAAGTCTGGGCCCTACCGCCACCACTTTTGTTGTGGACGACTTTGGAGGAATGTATGCGACAGGAAAAAAATCCATCGGCACCATTCCAACAACTGGCGCGGGCGAGCATATGATATGGTATCCAGGGAAAGGAAGTTTTCGTGCAGGCACCGCTGTTACCAATGAGTGGGACGATGCCAACACCGGACTGAATTCAACAGCCTTTGGCACCAATGTACTAGCCAGTGGTTTTGCCAGTATCGCCGCAGGAGATGCGATCAGATCATCCGGATATGCCAGTGTAGCGCTTGGCAGGGCAAATGAAGCCAGTGGCTCCGGTGCAGTAGCAATAGGCACCAGATGCTACGCCCCAAAACTCAGTGCTGTAGCCCTCGGTGATACAGTAGCCGCCGATGGAGACTATAGCGTGGCACTGGGCAAAGCAGCTAAGAATGCAGGCTATAATGGATGCATGATCATGGGAGATAACTCCTCAGGCCTTGATGTGGTGGTGAATACTGCAGCTAATCAGTTTGTAGCACGGTACGCAGGCGGGTATATTTTTTATACGCAACCTACCTCTGGTGGAAGTGCTGGTGTGGGCGGCATACTTGCTCCTGGCAGCAGTTCCTGGAGTGCGGTTTCCGATTCCACTAAAAAGGAAAAATTTGCCCTTGCTGATGGAGAGGAGTTCCTGGAGAAGTTAAACCAGCTACGCCTGGGTTCCTGGAACTACAAAACATATTCACCAGCACAATACCGCCACTATGGACCATTTGCGCAGGAAATTTTTGCAGCATTCGGAACAGACAAATATGGCAAAATAGGTTGCGACACCCTCATCAACAGCGGAGATATGGATGGCATCATGCTGATTATGCTGCAGGCACTCAACAAACGCTGCGAAGCATTACAAGTAGCAAACAAAAAACTGGTTTCACAGGTAACAGACCTGGCGACCCTGAGAAAAGAAAATGAAGAGCTGAAAGCTGCCCTGAGCAAGGTGGAAGCACTGACGCAACGGTTAATGCAACTGGAAGCTACTGTTAAATCAAGTGCAGGCGATCAACCAAAAACAACAGCATCAAATATCAATCAAACACACTAACCAGTATCGCTATGAATGTATTTACACGTGCAGGTATTTGCATACTCTTCTTGCTGAGTGTGTGCATTACCGTTGCTCATGCTCAACTTATCCTCAACAGGCAGGTGGCTGCAACTGCGGGTGGTAGCGGCACAGCGGGTAATACGCGTATTCAGTATACAATTGGAGAACCGATGATCACACTGATTACCGATGGCCGCGTGTTGCTTACCCAAGGCTTCCAGCAACCGGAAGAATTACCGCCTGTTGACCCGGGCGCCAACGTGGTGAAGGGGTTTATCATCTTCCCTAACCCGGCTTCTACTAATCTTAAAGTCCAGCTCGACTTACTCGCCGCTGCAGTGGTCAATATTGAATTGATCAATACTGCCGGCCAGAGCATGTACCGGGAAGGGCAGTCGATGGGAGCCGGCCGGAACACGGTGGTCATCTCCGTCAACAAATTTGCTGCAGGTATTTACCGCCTGAAGATCAAGGTAGGACCGCAGATTTTCTTTGAAAAAATCATTATTCAATAACATTCCTCGCACATAGATAAAAGCTACCATTATGCAAAAACAGTCTTATTTGATTTTGCTTGTGTGCATGCTCTATGCGCCATCACTGCTGATGGCGCAAAAAACCGGACAGCGGCCACCAGACATTGGTGCCAGCTTCCTGTTGGTTAATCCGGATGCCCGCAGCAGCGGCGCCGGTAATGCACCTACGGGTTTGACCCCGGATGTAAACGCACTGTTTTCCAATGCCGCAAAGATTGTATTTGCCGGCGACTGGGGCGTAAGCGCCAATTACGCCCCCTGGATGTGGGAATTAAATAACAGTGAGTCGAACATGGCTTATGTAGCCGCTTTCAAAAACTTTGGCCAGGATCAGAATCAGGGAATAGGCATCTCCATGAAATACTTCAATTATGGCAGTATGACCTTCCGGGATGATAACGGTACCGTTTTACAGGATTATAATCCGAGAGAATTTGCGATAGACGGTTCCTACGCCAGAAAGCTGGGCCAGCGCACCTCCCTGGCCATTTCACTGCGATATATCCGCAGCCAGCTAGGGGAAGGTAACTACAATGGGTTGCAGCAAAAGCCTGCGTCGGCAGTGGGTGGCGACATCGGTTTTTACTATCAGAACACCGCCGACAACCTCGACTTTGGCAACCGTTACAGCTTTGGCGTGAGTATCACCAATATCGGCACCAAGTTGTCGTACACGGATGATAAAGACCGGAAGAGCTTTTTACCAATGAACTTACGCATTGGTGGCGGCTATGCTTTTGTAAACACCGACTACAACACGTTTACCCTTACTCTGGAAGTGAACAAGTTGCTGGTGCCTACCCCTCCTATTTATGCCCTGGATTCCAACGGTTTAATGACCAACCAGATTCTGAAGGGAAAGGACCCTAACAGAGGAGTGGTAGAATCCATTTTCTCCTCCTTCGGAGATGCGCCGGACGGCTTCCAGGAAGAGCTGCGGGAATTCACGATTGGCGCGGGTGTAGAATACTCTTACAAGCAGACATTGTTTTTGCGGGCAGGGTATTTCTATGAGCATCCCAACAAGGGATATCGCCAGCATTTCACCAGTGGCCTGGGCGTTCGGTTTTCCAACGTGGAACTGGACATGGCCTACCTGATACCTACTGATGGCAGCTTGTATCAGAAGAAAACACTGATGTTCTCCTTACTCTACAATATAAACAAAGACCACTAGCAAGGCCACTCGTATTCAATAATGATAAACCTCCATGTCGATATGAAAAGACTATTAACATTACTTACTATTTGCTGCACCGTAGCAACCGCAGCGCATGCCCAGGATGCCAAAGAAGGGCAATCATTAAAGCAACGATTGTTTCCAACGATGCAGCAGGATATTGATGCGATTAATCAACGTTCTGCTGTAAATGACAAGTTGCAGGTCAAACCTTCCGGCAGGCCTACCAAGGAAGTGCTTTTTACAGATTACAAACCGGCTACCACCCAAAGGCCTGTTGCCGCTGCAGCCAGGTCTAAATCCAATTCCGGCAGCATCCCATCTGAAAAGGCGGCTGTGCATACTCCCGATTCCACACCAACCAAAATCTACATCCCTACGCAGGGAGAAGAAGCAACCAAGAAAAACTAATCCTTAAAAAAGCAGATTATGCTATTAAGAAACTTTGTTCTTATACTCTTTCTGATGGCTGTAGTACAGGGTGCCTCCGGTCAGAGCAGCTTACAGAGAATCAATTATCAGGCAATTGCCAGAAACACCAATGGAACCGTGCTGTCCAATACGGCTGTTAAAGTACGTATTTCGGTTTTGGGTGGCGCAGCCAATGGGCCGGTACAATACCAGGAAACACATGATGTAGTCAGCAATCAACTCGGCTTATTTACTTTGCATATTGGCGCCGGCACGCCCGTTACGGGCACTTTTGCAGGTGTACCATGGGCAGATGCGAACCAGTTTATACAAGTGGAAGCATCTGTGAATGGCAGCCCATTTGCCTTACTGGGTTCCAGTCAACTGGCGAGTGTGCCCTTTGCTTTATATGCAGCTAATAGTCAACCTGGCCCGGCGGGCCCGGCAGGGCCATCGGGTCCTCCGGGGGCTGCAGGACCTGCGGGTCCACAGGGAGAGCCTGGTGTAGAAGGTGCCATGGGTGTAGCGGGTCTTCCGGGTGCTCCCGGTATCCCGGGACCCATAGGTCCATTAGGACCAATGGGACCAGCAGGACCAATCGGACCAGCAGGACCGGCAGGCACACCAGGAGCCCCCGGAGCAGCTGGACCAGCCGGACCGGCAGGACCTATAGGACCAGCAGGGCCTGTAGGACCTATAGGACCTGAAGGACCATCCGGACTTTCTACCGGACCGGCCAGCGGGGATCTGACCGGGAACTACCCTGGCCCTACTGTGGCTAAAATCCAGGGGGTGCCTGTAAGCGCCGTGGTACCAACGGCTAATCAGTTCCTGAGATTTGATGGGATCGAGTGGCTGCCGGCATCTATTGGTGGTGGCGGTGGTGGAGCGCTGACGCTCCCGTATATTGCCGCTGAAAATAATGCCAGTACTTTGTTTTCCATTGCCAACAGTGGGGATGGCACTTCCATTGAAGGTATTAACGGCACCTCCACTTCCAATGTGGCCGCTGTACGAGGTTTGATCAGCAGTGCTTCACCGGGAGGATTTTCGTCCGGCGTGCGGGGTATCAACAATGGGACCGGCGGACTCGGCGTAGGCGTGTACGGCTCGCAGAACGGCAGTGGCTGGGGCGTGTATGGAACCACTCCTAACGGACTTGGCGTATATGGTAACGCCAGTGCCAATGGGTACGGCGTATATGCCAATAGCAATACAGGAACAGGTTTACAGGCTACCAGTAATAACGGTATACCGGCCAGTATCTCCATTTTCAACAATGCCAATAATAACAATGCATTGGTGGTGAATTCGGTAGGTAATGGCACGGTGGTAAATGTGACCACTACCGGTAATGGCGCAGGTGTGAGAAGTTCTACTGCTGCCGGTTTTGGGGTGCATGGCATTACCAGTTCACAAACATCCGCAGGTGTGGTAGGTGATAATAACGGTGGCGGTGAAGCGGTGGTGGGCAGAACTACCAGCGACATAGCCGGTGCCGTAGTGGGTAGAAATGATGGTGGTGGTTATGGCGTAAGGGGTTTCATTGCTACCAATACAGCTGGTAGCGCCGTGGGTGTATTAGGCCAGGTAGGTTTAAACAATAGTACTGGTCGTGCGGGACGGTTTGAAAACTTCAACAATGTTAATACTGACGCCAATACGTTGGAGGTAGTCTCTAACGGTAACGGTAATATTCCGGACAATACATTGGGTAATGCTTCCTCGTTTTTGCTGGATAACACCAATAGTGTAGGTGCCGCCGTGAGAGCGGAAGTAAACACCATCTTCGGAAACTTTGGTGCCGCGGGTGTTTTCGGTATTTCCTCCGGAACAGGTGGCCGTGCAGGGTTATTTTATGCTTCGAATCCGGCCGGTAATGGCGCATCGCTGATTGCGCTGACGGATGGTAATGGCAATGCCATTACTGCCAACGCCGGCAAGAATGGTAACGGTGTGGAAACCAATATAGATGGCACCGGAAATGCGCTGTATGCCTGGGTTCCATCGTTTTCCACCGGCCGTGCAGGACGGTTTGAAATATTCAATGAAAGCAATACCAGCGATGTTATTACTGTAAAAACTGTAGGGAATGGTATAGCGGGTAACTTTAAAGTTGATAGAGTAACAGGAACATCACCTGCGGTGAGAGGTGAAGTCAACTCACAATTTGCAAATTTTGGCACCGCAGGTATTTATGGCATTTCCTCGGGTACTGGCGGATTTGCCGGACTTTTCCATGCTTCCAATCCTGCCGGGAATGGTCCTGCGCTGATTGCGATTGCTGATGGCAATGGCAACGGCATAACTGCCAATGCCTCTAATGGTGGTGATGGTGTAGAAACCACAGCAGATGGTACAGGTAGTGCCTTGTTTGCCTGGGTTCCAAACTTTGGGCAGGGACGTGCGGGCCGTATGGTGAATTTTAATACAGGTAATACCAATCCTGTGCTCACGTTGGAGCAGCACAGCAATGGTAGTATTGCGGTGTTTAAATCAGGTAATCCGGGAACTGTGAATGTGGCCAGGATTAACGCTGCTGGTCGCGGTTTCTTCAACGGCGGTACGCAAACCAGTGGTGCTGACGTTGCGGAGTCGTTTGAGGTAACTGGTCATGTGGCTGATTACGAAGCCGGCGATGTATTGGTGATTTCCACTACTGCTGACCGTACGGTGGAGCGTTCCCAGGATGCTTATTCTACGTTGGTGGCAGGCGTGTATGCGACCAAACCGGGGATGTTACTGACAGAAGCCGGTATAGACGATGATTTATCGCACCAGGTGCCAATGGGTGTAGTAGGCGTGATTCCTACCAAGGTATGTAACGAGGGTGGCGTGATTCACCGCGGTGATATACTGGTAACTTCCAGCAGGGCTGGTTATGCCATGAAAGCGGATATGGACAAACTGAAGCCAGGCCAGGCGATTGGTAAAGCCCTGGAAGAGCTTACTGGTAAAGAAGGGAAAATCAGGGTGCTGGTGAATGTGAAATAATACTTAGTCGAGGAACTAAATGGTTAGAGGCCGGGGTATTTACTCCGGCCTTTTGTTTTTAAGGTTGGTAATGACACCTTCGGTGTCATTGGAGTTGTTCCGCGCTGCGCGCGGGTGGGTTTTAGGGAGATGTTGGTGCTGCTGCAGGTTTGAGCGAGTTTGTGTTGGGATGGAGCGGGTGTGGTTTGATTTAGGGAGATGGCATGCTACTTTGGGTTAGTTTGTGAGGGCGTGGTTCGTTTTTGGGAGATGGCAGTGCTACTTTGGGTTAGCTGGTGCAGGAGTGATTTGTTTTAGGGAGATGGCAGTGCTACTTTGGGTTAGTTTGTGAGGGCGTGGTTCGTTTTTGGGAGATGGCAGTGCTACTTTGGGTTAGCTGGTGCAGGAGTGATTTGTTTTAGGGAGATGGCAATGCTACTTTGGGTTAGTTTGTGAGGGCGTGGTTCGTTTTTGGGAGATGGCAGTGCTACTTTGGGTTAGCTGGTGCAGGAGTGATTTGTTTTAGGGAGATGGCAATGCTACTTTGGGTTAGCTGGTGAGGAAGTGGTTTGTTTTAGGGAGATGGCAGTGTTGTTGGGTCAGAGTGATCAGGTATAGTGAGGGGACCTTCGGAAGATAATATGTCGATTAATAACTCATAAGGGTATTTTACAAACATAAATAGGCGAACAGTTCCGATAACAGAACTGTTCGCCAAATATATTGAGTTTGCCGGTTAGGGCAAGAACTATACTCTGAAGTGAGAGAAAGCTTTGTTAGCTTCAGCCATACGGTGAGTATCTTCTTTCTTTTTGAAAGCGGCACCTTCACCTTTGCTTGCTGCTACGATTTCATTCGCCAGCTTATCAGCCATGCTCTTACCGTTTCTGTCGCTAGCGTAACGAACTAACCATTTGATGCTCAGGGAGATCTTTCTGTCAGGACGAACCTCAGCAGGAATCTGGAAGGTAGCACCACCGATACGACGGCTTCTAACTTCAACAGCAGGAGTAACGTTTGTTAATGCCTTTCTCCAAACCTCGTAACCGTTTTCGCCGGTCATTTGGCTCACTTTATCCACAGCATCGTAGAAAATTTTATAGGCAATGCTCTTTTTTCCTTGCTCCATAACATTATTAACAAAGCGGGTAACCAGCTTGTCATTAAATCTTGGATCTGGAGCCAGAGGCAATTTCTTTGCAGCTTGCTTTCTCATTTATTGAAAATTACTACTATTATTAATTATTATTTCTTAGCCTTTTCCTTTTTAGTACCATATTTGGAACGGCTCTGCTTTCTGTCTTTCACACCAGCAGTATCCAGGGAACCGCGAACGATGTGATAACGAACACCTGGTAAGTCTTTTACCCTTCCACCACGGATCAGTACGATAGAGTGCTCCTGGAGGTTATGACCTTCACCTGGGATATATGCAATCACCTCAACTTTGTTGGTCAAACGAACTTTCGCAACCTTACGCAATGCGGAGTTAGGTTTTTTAGGCGTAGTAGTGTATACACGCGTACAAACGCCACGGCGCTGAGGGCAGCTATCTAATGCCCTGGACTTAGACTTAGCCCGGATAATTTCTCTTCCTTTTCTTACTAATTGTTGTATAGTAGGCATTCTTTACCTAGTTTTTTATGTCGGTTTACTAAGACGACCAAATTTCCCATATGGGATTTTGGGACGGCAAAGGTAAAACTATAACTGTGAATAACAAAATTGTTTCGAAAAATTTTTTCGTCACACCAGTGGTGCAACTACCCCGGAAGCGGTTTTGGTTCCTTAGGTAATTGATACGCTTACCTGTAACCGGAACGCAAAGGTAGGGTTTCTCCCGAAATCTACCATAAAAAAATATCGACTTCTCTCAAAAAAAGAACTTATGCCTTCTGTGAGCATAAGTTCTCTTTATATAATATTATATAACAGACTGATTATTGGCCTACTATGTAATTCCAGTTGCGGGTATCGGCTGCCCTGCCGGTACGGATACCGTCCAGGCGGCGGATTACTTCTGCCCCTACTTCATACTTTGTAGTGTCCAGTTTCAGGTGGTTGTCCAGGTAGTCCAGCTGCTCTACATAAGCCACACTGGCAGCAGTACCGGTACCAAACACTTCGCGGAGCGTACCATTATTGTATGCCTCCACGATTTCGTCAATAGAAATAGGCCTTTCTTCCACGTTCAGGCCCATATCTCTTAAAACATCCATTACACTGTTACGGGTAACGCCTTCCAGGATAGTACCCTGGGTAAGGTCAGGCGTAATGGCATTGTTGCCGATTATGGCAAAAACGTTCATGGTACCGCATTCCTGCAGGTATTTATGCTCATAGCCATCTACCCAGAGGATCTGATCGAAGCCCTGCAGGCGTGCCTGCTGGGTAGGATACATGGCTCCCCCGTAGTTACCGGCCGCTTTTGCATAACCTACACCGCCTGGGAAGGCGCGTACATATTTATCCTGCACCAGTAATTTAATAGGCTTATTAAAATACGGACCGGAAGGTGAATTAATAATAGCAAATCTGTAAGTATCAGATGGGCGAACCCCAATAAACTCATCGGCTGCAATCATAAACGGACGCAGGTACAGGGAGCAACCTTCGCCGGTTGGTACCCAGTCGCGGTCCAGATCAATAAGCATATCCATACCACCAATGAACAACCATTCCGGCACAGGAGGCATGCCCATCCGCTCTGCGGAGAGGTTAAAGCGCTTATAGTTATCGTAAGGGCGGAAGATCATCGGATTGCTCTGAGGATCTTTGTAGGCCTTGATACCTTCAAAAATCGCCTGACCGTAATGCCAGGCCGCATTGGAAGGGCTTACTGAAAAGTTCTGGAAAGGGATAATCTGTGGATTTGTCCACTCTTTACCGTCAAAATCCGCCACCAGCATATGGTCGGCATACTTTTTACCAAATACCAGGTTATTAAAATCTATCTCACCTATCCGACTGTGCGCTGTTTTGGTGACCTTGATCTTCTTAACAGCTTCTTCCTTTACTGTTGATTTAGCTACCATCATGGTTAATCAATTTTATCTCAATATTTTTACACTTTCGTTGTGTACACATCCTACCTGGAAAGGCAGGACTGTGCAAATAAACTGATTTTTCCCCACGCGGGGCTTTCATATAAATTATAATTGTAATAACTATGGCACTTGAAGATTTGCAACTGGACCCGTACTTTTTGGCGAAACTCTTTGCCCAGCCGATCATTCCCGGGAAAACAGGCGGGACTGCCAGCCCACAAAAATCGCTCCCTAAAGTCAAATTTTTAGGAGAAAATCAAAAAAACGTTGCGCTCTTCATACAAAACGAAAATGAACCCTATTTAAACGACGAATTATTCAACCTCCTTACCAATATATTAAATGCTTGTAAACTGGGGATGCAGGATGTGGCCCTTATTAACATCAGTTCCTACCCTGATCTCAGCTTTGCCGACTGGCAACAGGCTATTAAAATAAACCAGGCCGTTGTATTTGGGATCGCACCGCAGCAACTGGCCATCGATGAATTGCCAAACTACCAGCTGTTCACCATCGGCAGCAGCGCCGTGCTGTTTTCCGACGGACTGCAGATCATTGGCACCGACAAGGCCCTGAAAGCCAGACTATGGGCGGCACTTAAACAATTATTGACGATATAGCCATATAATGATGAAATTAATTTTTGCGACGAATAACGAAAATAAAGTCAGGGAATTTAAATCACTGCTGGGCGACCAGTTTGAGATTGTGACCCTGCTGGATGCCGGTATTGACATCGACATTCCGGAGCCACACGACACCCTGGAAGCTAACGCCCGGGAAAAGTCAACAACCATTCACCGCATGACCGGCACCAACTGCTTTGCAGAAGATACCGGCCTGGAAATAGCAGCCCTGAGCGGTGCTCCGGGGGTGCTCTCCGCCCGCTATGCCGGAGAACAGAAGTCCTCCGCCGACAATATCAACAAAGTACTGGAAGAGCTGCAGGGTAAGACCGACAGAACCGCCCAGTTCCGCACTGTCATCTCCCTGATATTAAATGATAAAGAATACCAGTTTGAAGGAGTGAGTAAGGGTACTATCACCACTGATATCAGAGGCAGCAAAGGCTTTGGGTATGACCCGGTTTTTGTTCCGGATGGTGCAGATAAAGCATTTGCGGAAATGGATCTCTCCGAAAAAAACCAGTACAGTCACCGCGCCAGAGCATTTCAAAAATTCGTAGCCTTTTTGCAGGGCTTACAATAACATCTCCCTAAACCAGCATAATGGCAAGAATAAAAATTGAATTACCGGCTGCTTTTCCTTTCAGCATACAGATACCGGTAAGAATTCAGGATGTAAATTACGGCGGCCATGTGGGCAACGACGCCATCCTCAGCATCATGCACGAATCCCGGCTTCAATACCTGCAATCCATCGGATATAAAGAGCTGGACCTGGTCACCAATACCGGTTTGATCATGGCAGATGTGGCAATCGCCTATAAAGGAGAAGCCTTTCACGGCGATGTACTGATGGTAGAAGTGGCTGCGGGCGAGTTCAGCACTTTCGGTTTTGAGCTTTTCTATCGCATCACCACCAACAGGGCCGACAAATCCCACACCATAGCAGAAGGCAAAACCGGCATGGTTTGCTTTGATTACAATACCAGAAAAGTTGCGCGACTGTCGCCCGAAATGAAGGCCAGTCTTGAAAAATAAAAACACCAACTCATGATAGATACAACAACACCAGCCACAATTGTGGACAGCATTATCAGCAACCGCCGCAACATTAAGCCTACGAGCATGAACGGCAAAAAGATTGCTGACGAAACCGTACGTGAACTGCTTCAGATGGCCGACTGGGCGCCTACTCACGGTTATACCGAACCTTGGTATTTCGTGATTTTCAGCGGCGAAAAAGTACAGGAATTTTGTACTGCTCATGCAGATATGTACAAACAATATACGCTTGCTGAAAAATACATTGCCGGTAACTATGACAAGCTGAAAACCCAGGGTGACCTGGCTTCTCATGTGATTGCCATTACCATGAAAAGAGGTAACAAGCCTAACATTCCGGTAGTGGAAGAGGTGGCAGCGGTAGCCTGTGCCGTACAAAATATGTGGCTGAGCGCCAATGCACGCGGTATTGCAGGTTACTGGGGATCGGGCGGTATGACCTTCCACCCTGCTATGAAAGATTACCTGGGACTGGGTGATGACGACCAGGTACTGGGCTTCTTCTATTTAGGTTATTCTGACGAGCCTGCTCCTGCCGGAAAACGTGTGAAGCCTGCAGAAGAGAAGTTTAAATGGATGTAATCTGATTTTACTTACTGTTGTAAACCAGTGACACCGAGGGTGTCACTGGTTTTTTTATCCCCGCTGCGCGTGGGGCTTATAATAAAAACAACTGTGCTTCTTTATTGAAGGAGTCAATTTGCTGGTTGATCCAGCTTTCATCCTTATTCAGCTCCTTCGCCATGATGGTGGCTACGGCAGGGGCTATACGAATAGCTTCCCTGGCATCGAGGAACAGCAGCCTTACCCGTCTGGCTAAAAAATCTTCTATATTCCGGGCCATTTCTTCTCTCACTGCCCAAACCACCTGCGACTTATTGATTCCATATGCCTGGCTGAGCACTTCCTGTAATTCAGGATGACTGGCTTCCAGGTGTTTGAGATGTTTTTCGTCGCTGCCATAGAAGTACCAGGGATCCTCCCAGTTGACGTTATCGATAGCGCCATGAATCTGCAAATGACGTGTAGCTGTTTCCGTTGGTTTCCATACCAGCGTTTGTTCCAGCTTTTCCACCACATCCTGGCCCATGCGGCGGTAGGTGGTCCATTTACCACCGATAATGGTGATGAGCCCGGATTTAGCGACAATAATTTTATGGCTACGGGAGATTTCCTTGGTTTTATGTCCTTCCGCTTTGGCGGCTGCCAGTGGCCGAAGTCCTGCCCAAACGCTGCGTACATCTGCCCTTTGGGGTGGGTGGGCCAGGTATTGATCGGCGGTGGTGAGGATGAAATTAATTTCTGCTTCGAGCGCATGCGGGTCAAGGGTGATATAATTGACCGGCGTATCTGTGGTGCCTACTACTACTTTGTTGTGCCATGGTACTGCAAACAATACGCGACCATCGCTGGTGGAAGGGATCATGAGTGCGTTATGGCCTGGCAGGAATTTCTGGTCCAATACCACATGTACCCCCTGGCTGGCGGCGATGGACTTGGGTGCAGCGGGGTTATCCATTTCCAGGATATCATCCGCAAACACGCCGGTAGCATTGATCACAGCGCGGGTATTGAGATGAAAATCCGGGCCACCATTTAGTGTATCCCTAACCGTTATTCCGGAAATTTTTCCGAGTTCATCTTTATGCAGCCGGGTCACCTTCATGTAGTTGAGTACGGTCCCATTTTTATCCACAATGGTTTGGGCGAGGTTGATAGCCAGGCGGCTATCATCGAACTGACCATCGTGGTAAAGCACACCGCCGGCGAGTTTATCGGGCTTGAGGGTCGACAGGCGCTCCAGCGCTTCCGCTTTGGATATATGTTTGGACTTACCCAGGCTGAGCCGGCCGGCGAGCCAGTCGTACATTTTGAGGCCGATGGTATATTTCAGGTTTTCCCACCAGGAGAAAGTAGGGATTACAAAAGAGAGATTACGCACCAGGTGTGGCGCATTGCGGGTAAGCAGGCCACGTTCTACGCTGGCTTCGCGTACCAGGCTTACATCTCCCTGGGCCAGGTACCGGACACCTCCATGCACCAGTTTGGTGCTTTTGCTGGAGGTAGATTTAGCGAAATCGACCTGCTCCAGCAGGAGGGTACGATATCCGCGGGTAACGGCTTCCAGTGCGGCTCCCAGGCCGGTGGCCCCTCCACCGATGACGATGATATCCCATGGCTCCAGGTCGGCGCGCAGCGATGCGACAATTTCTTCTCTTTTCATATAAAAAATTTTTCCAGCGGTCAGGCTACCAAAAGTAAACGGCCTAAACGCCTAAATGTTTGGGAAAGAGCAAACTTTTAACGCTATAAAAGCGTTCCTGATATAATTAACATATGTCCATTCAGGTTATTATACGTTGGCGGATAATTCCGGTGCTGCTGTGTTGCTGGCTGTGCATGCATTTCATGCCGGCGGAGGCCCAGCGCAAGAAGACGGCGGCTATCAATACGATGGCGCATGACACCCTGCGGCCGGCGGACAGTGCTACCATCAGCCGGAATCTGAAAAAAGCCGCTGCTGATACCAGTAGTGAGTCGCGGATACGCAGGTCTGACACCACCGTGGCCTTACTTATCAACCGGATAGAAAATTATACCCTTTTACTCAACCAGGAGATGAGCTCCTTAAAAAGGGGCTTTGATACTTCCGGCATTACTGATATGCTGCCGTTGATAGACAGCTGTCTGGCACTGGTAAAACTGAATATTGCCGGTCTTTCCCGTACTCCCAACCTCAATGATATCCACACCAACAAGATCATGCTGGATCAGCTGGAGCGCAAGCTGAATTCCTGGCAATCGACCCTTTTTTCTTATTACGACCGTTTGGTGGAGATCAATGACACCATTCATTCTCTCCGCAGGGATACTGCTATGCGCAACATTCCTTCGGAGGATGAGCTGTATGGGTTTTATGTGGGTCAGTTATCCAACCTGATCACAAAATTCAGGGCGGTAGATAGTGCAAACAGGGTTAATCTTATCAAAATAGGGCTATTGCAGAACAAGGTGGCTAACCGGTATATAGAGGTAAGTGACCTGCTGGAAGATATGAATTTCAGGATTCAGCAGTTTACCCGTCATATGTTTAACCGGGACTATCATTACATCTGGAAACCGAAGCGGGACAGCATTAATCCGATGACCTTCCTGCAGGTGGCCAAGGTGTCGTTACATAAGAGCACCAAAGTATTGGGGCTGTTTTTTGCGATTCACTGGCCTATATTTTTTGTGTGGTTGTTGCTCACGATGCTTTTTGGCTGGTGGGTTTTTTATAATATCCGTCGTATCCGGGCGAGGCATGCAGACCAGGAGGCGGAGGCGATACTACTGCATTCCAAATATCTGTACCGGTTCCCGATAGCCAGTACGTTGTTGTTAATCACTACATTGTCAACCGTTTTATCGATCCGGTATCCCATACTTTATACCGAGATCATGTGGTTTATTATCATGCTGGCATTGACTTACATGTTCCACAAACAATTGCCCAAAACCTTATTCAAACACTGGTTGATGCTGATGGGGTTATTGATTGTGTATTCGCTGAATAATTTATTGACAGAGGTGACTTATGTAGAGCAGTGGGGGGTACTTATAGGCGCAACCTTTTCAGTGATATTAGGCATCAGGTTATTTCGGGAGACGTCGGTGTCGACTTTTGCGGAGCCCAAATACACGGCTCCGTTGCTGATCATCTATATGCTGACAGCGTTTTTTTCGCTGGTAGCGGTATTGATTGCGCGGGTTAGTCTCGCTAAAATCCTTGGCTCCAGTGCGGTTGTTAACACCTTTATGGCTGTAAATCTGTATGTGGTTACTACCATTCTGCTGGAGGCAGTATATCTGCAGGTGGAAGCCAACAAAACGAGCAGCAGTTTTATCTCTTTTGTAGATTACCAGGAGGTGCAAAATAAGCTACGCACGCTTTTTACAGTGCTGGCCTTTTTCGGCTGGCTGGTGTTGGTGTCGCGCAACCTTTACATGTATGAAGTTTTGTACAACTGGCTGAGTAACTTTTTATCTACCAACCGTACACTGGGTAGCCTTGAATTCACGTTCAGGAGCATCATTGTATTTGTGATTGTGATATGGGTGGCATTTGTAGTATCGCAGCTAATTTCCTATTTGTTCGGCTCTTCGGGGCAGCAGAGCACCGGCAAAAAGAATAAACTTGGGTCGGCGATTTTATTGCTTCGGCTCACTATACTGGCGGGTGGTTTTCTGCTTGCCTTTTCTGCTTCCGGCATACCGATGGACAAGATTGCCATTGTTATTGGGGCATTGGGCGTAGGTATTGGCTTCGGATTGCAGAATGTGGTAAACAACCTGGTATCGGGGATTATACTTGCCTTTGAGAAGCCTATCGAGGTAGGTGATGTGATAGAGCTGGGTACGCGCTCCGGCGTGGTGAAGGAGATAGGTATACGGTCCAGCAAGATTTCGGCTTATGACGGGTCGGAAGTAATTGTACCGAATGGCGACCTGATATCACAGCAGCTGATCAACTGGACGCTGACGAGCAGGAATCGAAGGGTAGATTTTACTATAGGGGTGGCATATGGCAGCGATGTACAGCAGGTAAAAGATATTATCAACAGTGCTTTTACGGCGCGTACGGGGGTGCTTACCGCTCCTGCCCCGCTGATATTACTGAGTCAGTTTGCGGACAACTCCATCAATTTCAAGGTGTATTTCTGGATTTCGGAGTTGGGAGATGCGGGGCCGCTGCAGAGTGATGTCCTGGCATATATATACGATGAGTTCAACCGGGCAGGCATTGAATTGCCTTATCCACAGCGGGATTTACACATTCGCAGTGTGGATGAATCGGTTATACGTAACTTTGAAAAACCAGATGAAAAAAGCTGAGTTGAAATATTTTTTTAAAAAAGTTGAAAATACATTTTGATTTTTCATTTAATAGCCGTTATCTTTGCACTCCCGTTTTGAGGGAAAGCAGCCATGGTTGCTGAAATACAAAACGATTTGGCGAGGTAGCTCAGGTGGTTAGAGCGTTGGATTCATAACCCAAAGGTCTCGGGTTCAACTCCCGATCTCGCTACGAAGAAAGCCGCATCATATGATGCGGCTTTCTTATTTTCTAAGTAGCTGATTAAGACCTATTTAGTTTTTCTCTCTCCTAACTCCGACACAATTCCAGTTTTTCTTACCTTCATAAAATATTAATTTTCAACGTATAATGTTTTCAACTCCCATTATGGGTATCTAAAAAACTTAGCTGAAAAATCGAATAGAATTAGCAAATAGTTTCAGCGATTAACTCAACAATTAAAGTAGCTAATTGATTTTCTGCTGCCAGTAGTTTGTCCTCATCAATCGATATTTCTACGCTACAATCAGAGAGCCAATTAGTATCAGAAACTACCGATACCATCTCCAATAAGCTCTCCCCATTCAACTCCTCACGTATATGCATAAACGCCGGATGCAGGTACGAGGCACTGAAAATTTTTCCATCATAAATCAGCCCCGCTTCAAATATCTTCCGCATAAACCTTTGCCTGGAAGCCATCTTGCAATGGTCAAAGACATTCTTCGCGTTTAATAGTAAGGGAATAATTCTCCCGAATTTCTCCTGAAGGGCCTGCGACTCCCTTGCCAGATCATCAATTTCTTTCTGCAAAACAGACTTTTGTTCTCTTAATTTGCTGTACCATTTCTTATATGAAGAAGGCTCTATTTGGTCATTTAATAAACACTCCTCCAACCTTTCGCACTTCTGCTCTATTTCTGCTATTTCCTTTTGATTGTTTTTTGTGGTCAAAATTTCAACGTTTAACATGCTCTCTAGCTGTTCCTTAGTGGCTCCTTCAATAGCAGCCTTCAAATGCTGCGAGAAAATCAATTTACTAAGCAAGATCAGGAAGAATGCATGCAAGGCATCAGCGCGGTAATTAGGCCTTCCTTCACGGAGACACCTGTAATACAAATAATATTGCATTGATTTGCCCCTGCTGAATGATCCCGTATAAGCTGCACCACATGCACAATAAAGGAATCCACGTAAGAAAATCTCGTCTGTCGGTGTTATTCTCGGCTTAGGCTTACTGTTTAATAATTCCTGAACCCTCCAGAAAACGTCTTCTTTGATCAATGGCTCATGTAATCCATAAACGAATTTCTCCGGCTTTTTATCGTAAGCAGGAATTTTAATAAGTCCGGCATAGACCGAATTTGTCAATACTCTAACCAGTGCGCTCTTCCCCTTTAACGTAAATCCTTTCTTTCTGGCATCTTCTGTAATTCGTTTATGAGGTAGCCCTGTTAGGAAATCATCAAACATCTGCACTATAATCGGCGCCCGCGCCGGATCGACAACAATTATAGGCCTATCGTTTTCATCTCTTTTATTCTTATAGCCAAATGGTGCGGTATTAACAACTCTTCCGGATTCCCGCGCCAACCTTATCCCCCGCCTGGTTCTCTCTCTAATTCGAAGCAATTCATTATTGGCTAACAATAGTTTGAATGCCCGGCTCAAAAAAGTATCCGGCGACCTGGTATCTGTACTTGTCGGCTCGTAAACGGATAACACTTTTACATTGAGGCTTTTTTCAAGCTGATCTATCTTCGTTAATGCCTCTGAGAGATTACGACTAAACCGGTCATGGTCCAGGATAATGAGATAACTCACTTCTCCTTTATGTTGCTTGATAAATCTCTCCAGGGCCTGCCAATTCGGTCGATCAAAAGAATAGCTGCTTTCACCTTCATCTGTAAAAACAGCTAGTAAATCTAACTCGTAATGGGCACAATAGTCTATGATGGCTTTTCGCTGGTAAGGAATGGAGTAGGCAGATTGGTCTTTGGTGGAGATTCTGGCGTAGCCAATTGCGCCGTTGGTGGGAGTGTTTTTCATAATCATTCAGTTTTTATGGTGACAAAGAGGTAAATTGATTACCACACAATAGAACGATACAGATATATAACACATTGACAAACAATAATATTTTGAAATTCTCTAACAAATATACATTTCACACCCAAATATCGTTGGCTCACACAATATCTGTTTGGGTCAGAAACCAAAGGCTTTAAGCTCCTTACTATGTAACATTTGCGTTTTTATTACTTGGATGTCGTGGTTCGTTTAGCGGTTGAAATTGATGCAATAAATACTTGGTTGGGTTATCTCAATACAAAAATCTTTGTTATCTTAAAGAATATAAGTTGAGTATATAGTAGCTTCCTTATTAACCACCAGAATTCTGTAAAATGAATATTGCAATTATTATTGGCGTCAGTGAGTACCAAAATCCAAAAAACAACCTCCCAGGGTGCAAAAATGATGCGAAACTAATCTATGAAATTTTATCTCATACAGAAAAGTTCGATCCAATTTTATATATTAACAATAACGAAGATAGTTCTAAGACCAAAGAGCTAATAAATAACTTTATTGACTCACATCTAGGAAAAAAAATTGATGATCTTTTCTTCTATTATTCTGGTCATGGAGAGTTTTCGAATAATGAATTTTATTATGTACTGTCCGATTTTGATTTTAAAAAAAGAAATCAAACCTCTCTACAAAACAAGGATATAGACGACCTCTTCAAATCGTTAAACCCTAATCTTGTCGTAAAGGTAGTGGATGCCTGCCAATCGGGAACTACTTATATAAAAGAAAATGATGCCATGGCGAAATACTTTCGTGATTCAGGAACAGGATACCACAATTGCTATTTTCTAAGTTCTTCATTAAATAATCAGTCGTCATATCAAACCAGCTTCATAAGCGCATTTACTGAAAGCTTTGTCAAAGCTTTAATAGTGAGTACGACGCAGGATATAAGGTATAAAGGAATTATTGACGTTATTCTAGATGACTTCATCGACAACGCAGATCAAACTCCGTTCTATGTAATCCAAGGGGTTTTAACTCACATATTTTGTCGCATCAATACTAATTTAAGAAATTATTTAGACTCTATTAAGCCACAGATTTTAATAGACCCTTCCTCAGCAAAACCAGCACTTACCCTTTTGGAGCTGGTAAAAAAAGATGCTAAAGATTATACAAGTAAGGAAGGTGCCATTCAAACATTAGATTTTGTTAAAAAAATATTGTCAAGCCTAACATTAGGACCAGATCTCGATTCGATTTATGCCGTTGAAGTTAGTTTCTTACAAGATTATGATTTTACTCCCAAAAAATGGATAATAGAACGATGGATCAATGAACAAACCAACGATTATTCTACTCATGTTTATTACCACACAGTCTATGATGAAGATCATGGTGAATATGAAGAAATTGCAGGTTTTGAACTTAATGTTGAACCTCCGTTTAAAACGATTTCGATAGACATACTTGGAAAGTACCCCAACTTGACTAGCTACAACTGCCATATAATGTACCTTTTAACTAAAAAGTACATCAGATTCTTTTTCAATATTGCAGAGTATCTCCAAAAAAACTGGGAGAACAAAAGACTAAATATTTCAGGTTCCAAATGGCGAACTGTAGAGCAGATAATTACAGATAAAGATGGAATTACAAAGAGCCTAGATGATATTAAACAAAATATTCAAAACCTAATTATGGAAACACTGGAAGCCAAATTTAAGCTCAATGATGCAACCCATGTGTCAGAAACTACTGAAATTGGCGAACCAAATCAAAACGCGAATATATCTGATGATGATTTACCATTCTAATTTTTCATTTTCCGACAGTTTATGAATTAATGAAAGAGGTAGTTGTCTAAAGTCACTCCTTGTAGCAGGATAGATCTAAACACTATGAAACACTATGAAACAATATAGATTAGTCCTTTCCATGCCTTTCGAGTTCCATTTATCCACAATTTTCGGAGTAAACTAGAGTAAATTTATATACTTATTGCATTATAAGATGGCTACGAAAACAGATTGGCAAAAATCCCTACCCAAATCAGATTGGGCTCACTTCTTAGATACGAACCCACTTCCACTTAGCTTTAAAAGCAGAAAAGAAGAAGAAAATTTCATAAAGGAATTATTGAATGACATTGATTCTTTTTTATTAGCTGGCAAACTGAATCGTGCGATAGATTTTATATCACTAGTTCTTTGCATTAATAAAGCTTATTCATTGGAACGAATTAAAAAGAATGGATTCCTTAGGCATTCTAGATATTTAAACGTCAAAAATCCGGTTCCAAGTATTTCCACACATCTCATAAGGTATAAAAATTTATTTAGGCTTAGTCCAAAGGAGCAGATCTACCTCGAATCATTAAACAATTTTACAGAACTATATAGTGAGATAAAGATTCTACACAATGATATACTTAAAAAAATCAAAACTTGCAGAGGATTTAATACTCCAAAAGTACCCGGACGCTTAGGGAAATTAAGTATAATTAAATCTTTACTAGCCATCAATGAATATAATTTTCTAACCGAAAGGGAGGCAGAAAGAGAATTATATAGCTACCAAAGGATGAATTTTTACACGAAAGAAGAAATATCAGAAGGCATTTCACTCTTATTACTAATGTTAAATGAGAGGCTACCTATAAACAAAGAAGATCTTATATTTATCGATTATAACTTCATTAATAGCAAGATAGCAAGCCAACTAATACTGGCTGCTTGTAAACTACGGGTAATTAAAGAATTAGAGATCTCTATTGAATCCTTTGGGTATGTCTGTTATCATACTGGCGAAAAGACGATCGTAAGACAAGCTGACATCGATCTAGCAAAAAGCATCGAACTTTCTCACATTATTTATAAAACTCAGACCGATACCGACAAATTTTATGTGCAGCAATTTACCAAAGAATTTCCGAGCCTAAAAGCGCTTGCAACAGAAATAAACGACAAATATCCAAATACAATTGAACTAAAAACAATACCATACAAGAGATTCAGATTGAATATTGCCCTTCCAATTATAGAATTTCTCTGTAAAAAACAAATTGATTCCTTTGCAGAGGAAATGCAAATGCTAAGCCACGTTGAAAAAGAACTTCTTATTCCTCAGGAAAACCTCATAAAATATGAATTAAGTAATGGATTCACTTTATATGACTTCATATTATTTAATCGAGTATTTGTGCTACTATATTTCCTGTTTAGCAATAAATTCCTAGAATATTTGAATAGTGACAATAGAGACATAACCTTTGATGCTATACTTATCCTTTTCAAAAAAAATGAAATAGTTGAACTACTTGAAAAGGCAGGCGAACCTTCTAAAGTAGAAAAATATCTGAAGATGATTTGCTGGGAAACTGGTAGCAACGAGCCTCTCGACTTACAATACACGCCAATCATCCAGAAAGACGATTACTTTCTTGTACAACCTTCTGTGCTTGCCAACTCAAACACCGTTAGAAACATTTTCCCTTTAGAAGCCAAACGAAGAAATAATTTCAAAGCTGGCCAAATGCCATACCACGAGCAGATCCCTCATACTCTAGTAAAATCTTTTAAGGAAAAAGGATTCTTAACTGGAGCAGAATTTAAAGTTACATATGATAGTTCATCTCAAACCGAAAGTGATATTGATTTTTATGCGTTTAAAGACGGATACCTCTTTATCGCAGAGTGCAAGGATACAATCCACTCTACTGACGCCTTCGAGTACAGGACCACAGTAAATGTCTTTGAAAAGGCAGTCTCGCAATTAGACTATTTAAATTCTGCGCTTAGTGATCCTTCTTTTTTAAAAGAGTTTTGTTCACGTACCGGTATTGAGATGTCAGAAATTAAGCAAATGCAATTTATTATTGTGCCCTCAGTAAGAAAATTATACGGATATCACATAAATGGATATCCAGTAAGAAATGTACATGAATTGACAGCATTCGTTAATAAAGGAGTTTGGAACTATCAGATACCTGGAGAAGACTTACTTAGTTTCAGACTCTGGGCGAAACAAGACTTTCAAGTTTCAGACCTGATTAACTTCTGCCAAAATAATGGCCCCCACCAAGCATTTCTTAGTTCCATGGAAGAGTACAGCGTTGAAATAAATAAAACCACAGAGATCACATCTTATTTTCTCAATCTTTCCGCCGCAATCAATAATCTCAAACAACGTTACAAATATAGTATCCATAAATCGGAAGAACTCATGGATCAAAATTGAGGATTTAAATACATTGATTTTTTTATACATGAAAATAATTCCCACTAAGCAATGTAATCGACACCTTCAAAACACATACTCCTTTCAGAAAATGACTAAAGATAAGGACTGAAGAATTTTCTGGTCAAAAAAAACATAATACAGTATATATATACACAAAAAAAAATAAGATTAGTGGCTTATACCTTGATTTGGAAATCGCAACTCTTGAGCTTGATATATATCTACAAGACCTTTCAGACAGACGCAGAGGCAAATAGTTATAGAATGAACTGCCCAATTAACAGACCATCACCCCTTGAATTTCACCCAAAAACGCCATCAGCGGTTCCAAATAAATCCCATCTGGGCTACAGGTAAAAAGGTCACTCTTATTTTAAGGGTGGCCTTTTTTAATATTTTTAAGACTAAAAATTGTTAATCACTCACCCAAAGAAATTCTCCAAATGAATAAATTTATCGCTTACTTCGATATTTTAGGTTTTAAAGAATTTATAGACAACAATGATAAGGCCTATGTTGACCATCACTTCCAACATATCTTTAGAGAATCTCAAACAGCACTTGCTAATGGTCAATTGATTAATGCAAGGCCTGGAATTGTTGTCCCTAATCTAGCTGTTTCACGTATAAATTGTATGCATATCTCGGATAGTATAATTTTTTGGTCTAATGACGACACAGAAGATAGCTTCACTGATCTAGTTAATGTTTGCCATCAATTTTACTGGAGATGCATGCAGGCTTCGTTTCCAATAAGGGGTTGTATGGTTTTAGGGGACATGGAGTTTACTCCATCGAATTTACCAGGAGCCAATGGCACAAGATTTTATAACTCCTCAATGTATGGCAAAGGTATTGTCGAAGCATATCTAAAAGGAGAAAATCAAGACTGGGCAGGTGGATATGTTGATAATTCCGCAATAAATGCAGTAAGGCCTGAAATCGTTCATCAATTGGCACAAGATGGGAAATTGATATTACACCCTGTTCCTTTAAGAGATCAAACGACTATTGAGCAATATTCATTCTGTATCATTCAACCAAGTCTAAACCCAATTGCATATAACAATATGGTAAGATCTATTACAGACACATTCAATAGACATATGAATGGGGCTGTCCTGCATCACGGTGCGCAAAGGAAACTGGATAATACAATTTTATTTCTAGACCGATTCAAAGAATAACAAATGTTTCAATAGTCTAGGTTGAAAGTATCAAGCAATAAAATGTTCAACATTTGTTCCGTTTGGGTTACAGGCAATCTAAACCGCAAATACTTTGAAAGAAGTGTTTGCGGTTTTCTTATTTGGGCGTGGTGGTCGGTTTGGTGGTAGAAAATTTTCTAAAATAAGTCGCTATTTTAGAAAGGTACTACTGGCTGCATAGTAAAGAGTGGTCCTTAAATATTAATTTCCACTGCAATAGGAATCCAAGGTCACTTACTCCATTTACAAAAGATCATTTGAATAAAATATCCATAGTCAGACTGTTCTGTACCATCGAATCGGCATAACTATTTCTGTTCAGGCCGAAGGTTGTTATTATAGTTAGAAAAATAGCTTTTCGCGTTTTGGTTTCTTCTTTAAATATCCCAATCTTATTCCTCAACTCCTCTGCATATCTCTTATCGATTGTATACTTACTAATAGAAAATTTCATTTCACAAATATTAATGACCTGATCACGCCTATCAATCACAAGGTCAATTTGTGCACCCGCTGTGGTATTTGTACTGATCCATGATGACGTTATTGTTTGCACCCCACTGATTCCAAGTGCGTTTTTCACTTCCTTAATATGAGCCAGGCAGATCTGCTCATAAGCGTAACCACTCCAGGAGCGTTGTTCCGGACTATCCAAGCTATTAATCCAACTATTCTCATCCAATATGCTCGCCTTTTTTACAAACTTTAAATAAAACAATGAATAAAAATCAGTTAGCTGATAAAGGCTATTTCTTTCCTTTTTCCCATATGAGATGTATTTGCGAATGAAACCACTTTCTTCTAACTCTTTTAGCAATCGGGTTACACTTCCACCTGTAGGGACTTTAGCACCTTTGATCAGCTCCCCGCGTGTCAATCCCCTTGATTTTTTGCTTAAAGTTTCGATTATGGCAATATGTTTTTCTGCGTTGTCAAACAGAGACTGATAAAGATTATCGAACTCTGACCGAAGTATTCCATCCTTATCAAAACACAGTTTATTAATATTTTGAGCGGCACTTTGTCTAATATCAACTTGTTCTAAATAGAAGGGAATACCTCCCATAACCATGTATAATTGGATGAGCTGATATCTGTCGAATCTTGCTTTCCTGTTATTAAAGAAGCTTTCACACTCCCTTAGTGTAAAGGGTTCTAATCTAAGTCGATGAGTTACCCGGTTATGCAGCCCCCCCTTACTATTAATCAGTTTATTGATCATCCACCCTGCAGCTGAACCACACACTATTAATATCACATCATTTCTTGCGCTTGCCCAAGAGTTCCAGAAATGCTCGAGTGCTGGTATAAAATTAGATTGTGCAGTATCAAGCCAAGGAAGTTCGTCCAAGAAAATAATTTTCTTTTTACGCCTACTAGACTCCAGCAAATCAATAAGCTGTTGGAATGCAGTAAACCAATCGGCAGGAGGCTCCTCACTATGAGCTGAAGGATGGTATTTTATAAGGGAAGTATGGAAATTTGCAAGCTGTTGGGATAGGTTCACATTAGACATACCCGTCAATTGGAAATCAAACTTATTATCGAATACTTGCCTGATTAAAAAAGTCTTCCCTACCCTCCTTCTACCATACACCGCCACGAAGGAGGATGCTTTGCTTTCTTTGATCTGGTCTAACAAAACAATTTCTTTTTCTCTACCTATTAGCCTTTCCATAAAGTCAATTTGGCCATAAATATAAAAAAACAGACAGTTATGGCCAAATTGAAAAACATAAAAACCTTCTGATGAGTTTACAAACAAAGGATACAGGCACCTCTGCAATTGAAATGAATTCAAATAGTAAAGTAAATGATGATTGCTTTACCTATTCATTTAAATTAAATTATTATAACATATATCTTAAGTATTTTCTTTTTATAAATCAATTACTTAATTTAATACTAAATTTTGAAGTGTTCTAAGTTGCAACAGGAGTGCAATGCGAATGCCCCATGAAGGAAAGACAGGAAGATAGATTTAAGCGATCCCAATACTAAACCACCAAACTCTCACGTATTTATGAAGCTATTGAATGTTCTTGAAACTTATGAACCTGCAATGCTTGATCAATTAGCAGCAGATAAGATAGATGAGGCAATAAGCCTGAGACTTCCTCAAACAGTTATCATCCAAGAAATAATATCTGCGTTAAGCTCCCAATCTTATATCTCGGATAAAATCCAATATGGGAAGCCCCCTATGTATGCTATATTAAATCTGATAATACAGGCTCCAGATTTCATGATAGAAGTGGATGGTTTTAGAGCGAAAGTATTGATGAATTTAAAAGAGCTGACACAAAGAGCAACCCAAAGCACTTCCGGCAAAGAAAAAGACGCCAAATTATACATTAAGATCTTGAAAAGAGCTTGGGAAAATGATGGTTTGATTGATAAAAGTGAGGCTTATATACTGGAACTTGTAAAAAATGAGCTCGGAATATGGGAACGAGAACATTTTACACTTATGCATGATTCTTCCATTATTGACCTCTGGAATATTGATCAAGAATACTATAATGTGAGAAATTTCTTACTTGCTACAGGCATTTTGCTAACTTATGATAATAAATATCTCATCGCTGACGAGGTAGCGGTTCAGATCCGAAAAACATTTGGGATAGAATTAATGGATGATTCATTTCGTCGATTATTAACAGCATTTAGTCGAGAGGAGTTATCACAATTACTGAACTTCTATCAATTAAACATAAGTGGAACAAAAGACATAATGGTCAACCGCCTCATAGAAGCCCTTATTCCTCCAAACGATTTGCTCTCCCAAATAAATCTTGAAAATCTTCGTGACTATTGCAGAAGCAATGGAATAGCAATAAGTGGATCTAAGAATGCCGTAATTGCAAACATTATTCAGTACTTCGATGAAGAGTGTGATCTGGCGGCAAAGATTACTCACGATTTATCCCCACTTGCTCCCCCTGAACCCGAGATGCGAGAAATGGATTCAGATGTTTATGCCAAAGTATTGGGGAATTTAACAGGACAGCAACTATATGACATCCTATATCAAAACCAATTAATGACGAGTGGTACAAAGGATGAAAAAATAAAGAGAATATTAGAATGCTATAAATCTGAAAGGTCAATATTGAATTACCTTAGGAAGGATGACCTTTCATTGCTGTGTCGAAAATTTGGATTAAATATTTCAGGTGCAAAACAAGAGTTGATCGACAGAATCCTGGATTATTCACCAACTTATTTATCAATTGAATTACGGGCTACTGTAGCTCCTGAGTTGGATGCAGCTTTGGCAAGCTCCGAACTTCAAGAAAAGATATTAGAGCCAAGTGTTTTACCATCAAATTGGACAGAAGTTGATGGATCATTCCCTAATTTTGGCAACGATGAAAAAATAATTATATCAATTCTTAAGGAGGCAAAGTCGATTACTGAACAAGATCTCACCAGAATTGTAACCAAACACCAGCTAGGTTGGTTTCTGCATAAAGCCCATATGGCGGAAATAATGGCTAAGCTCAAGAAAGAAAACAGACCATATATTCAGATTAAAAGTGTGCAAAGCACCAATATCTACCAATGGACATCCAATGATATTGCAGATGGGATAATTTTGGAAAAGAGATCGGCCCGTGATATTATTGATGCATTAAGACATGGCGTAGTACCGCGAACCAATCTCAATCTGTTGATGGTCGGACAACAAACCGCACGTAATCATTTAGCAGACATATTGCTAGAAGTAAATTCAAATAAATCTCACTTTAAATTTATTAGAGGCCAGTATGGTTCTGGCAAAACATTTTTGTGTTCCTGGTTAAAGGAATTTGCACTAGAACATGAATTTGCTGTATCATTCATTAACATTAGTCACGAACAACCTTTATCAGATTTGCCAATATTCTTTTCTGGATTGATTACAGGATTACGCACTCCAGAAAAGACAGATTCAAGCGCTCTGGTGGACATTCTAGAATCATGGTTACTGAATATCCATAATAAAACAGCTAGAATCGAAGGAATAGACTACAGTCAACCACAAGAGCAAGAAACGCTTTCCAAGATTGTTGAAAAAGCGATTGAAGTAGAATTGGCAAATTTTAATGATATCGAGCCTGGCTTTTCACAGGCATTAAGAGCATTTTATGAGGGAAAGATGAAAGGAGATATGGAATTGACTTCAAATGCAGTGGCATGGATTATGGGTAGTAAATCTCTATCCGCTCAAGCACTAAGAGATATAGGAGTAAAAGGTTATTTAGAGTCAAATAATGTTTTCGCAAGAATGCGCGCCATTTTGGAAATAATTAGTGGGGCAAGATATAAAGGGTTACTATTACTGGTAGACGAATTAGAATTGGTCAGAAAGTTTCCCCATGCCCGCCAACGAGAACAAGCACTGGAAACCTTGAGGCTTTTGATAGATGAAGCTGGTCGAAATGCACTCCCGGGATGTCTTCTCATATTCACTGGGACTGATGAGTTTTTCGAAGATGAACGATATGGGCTTAAGAGTTATGAAGCACTATCTGAAAGGGTACTCACCCCATTCACTCATGAAAACTATGTTAGTATGAGGCAGCCGATCATAAGCCTGGAATCTCTTAATCGTGAGCGTTTGACAAAAGTTGTACTTAAAATCAGAGACTTGTATGGAATTGCGTATGGATGGAATGCAAAACATTATGTTGATGACGATGCTGTGGTTGAAGTTATTAACGAATGGACGGTTTTCGGAGAAGAAAGCGTAGATAGAAAACCCCGACCAATCCTTCGAGAATTTATCCAAATGCTGGACTTATGTGAAGAAAATCAGGGCGTTTACCTGAGGCAATTTCTAAAAAAATCCGCATCATCATTGACAAATGAGGGATCAGTAATACTTAATTAGCAACAAAATAAATGGAGTTCAAAAAACTACATCCACGAATTCAAGACTACATAAAGAATAAAGGTTGGAAGGACCTCACAGAAATTCAAAAAAGGGCCTTTGATCCAATATTCCATGGTAAGAATTGTGTAATTGAAGCTCCCACTTCAGGTGGAAAAACGGAGGCCGTTTTATTTCCATTACTAACAAGGATTTCTTCGTCATCGAAATCTGGATTTAAGATATTGTATATTGCTCCTTTAAAGGCGTTGCTTAATGACTTATCATTACGAGTCTTACCATATGCACAAATGTGCTATCTGGAAGCATTCAAATGGCACGGTGATGTAAGTCAATCTGATAAGTTACAGCAAATGACTTTTCCTGCTGATATTTTGTTGACCACACCTGAATCCATTGAAGCTATATTACTTAGGAGAGCAAATTGGCAAGAAGTTTTTAAAAGTCTTGAGACAATTGTGATTGATGAGGCCCATTATTTCGCTTTAACAGAACGAGGAATTCATCTATCATCCTTACTTGAACGCTTAGAAACAGCATTGCCATTACCTGTACAACGAATTGCGATCACAGCGACTATTGGCAACCCTCAGGGGCTTCTTAAATGGCTAGTTGGGAATCGAATGCATGAAGGAGAATATCTATGCGTGAAATCCGGAATTGAGAAAGAGCGGGATTTCAAAGTTCAGTTTTTCAAAGATGAAGGAGCAGACCTTCAATCCACTCTTTATAACCTGTTAATTCGTAAGAAATCCATTGTATTTGAACGCTCCCGATCATCAAGCGAAGAAACAGCCACAAGGATAAATGAACTCAACCTCAATTCAAGATTTCCAGTAAAAGTCAAAACCCATCACTCCTCTGTAAGTAAACATTTAAGAGAAGAAGCAGAAAATTCGATAAAAAATGCTACAGAAATGTCCCTGAATGCTATAATCAGCACATCCACACTAGAACTAGGAATTGACATTGGAGAATTGGATCAGGTAATCCAAATAGGCTCACTTACAAGTGCAGGATCTTTTTTACAACGCGTGGGTAGAACTGGACGAAGAACAGGACGCCCTCAGTTTTTCCGCGGCCTATGCTCTGATCCTGAAGAGCTTTTATTGCTGGTTGGATGTGTTAGCTTGGGCCTAAAAAGGCAGTCGGAAAACATCAATATTTCGACATCTGCTTTTCATATTTTGGCCCACCAAATCATCTGCTTTTGTTTGCAGGAACGTGGGGCTACCCCTGAACAAATTTGGCCTGTTTTATCAAAGGCATTTTGTTTTTCATCAATTACTCGTGCGCAATTTGATAAGTTGGTAGATGCTATGATTAGTACTAACTACCTTCGCAGTGAAGCATTTGGAGTATTATTAATAGGTATTGAAGCAGAACAAAAATTTCTTAAAGCAAATTGGAAAAGGCTTTTTGCGATTTTTGATTCGGGGCCGATGTACAATGTAGTGGATGGAAAAAAGGTAATCGGAACTCTGGACGCATCATTTGCGATGACTCAGACCTTACCTTTTGTATTTGTTTTAGGAGGTCAAGAATGGAATGCAATCAAATTAGATCATGATGCCCAACAAGTGCTTGTAAAAAAGAATGTAACAGGTCTACCTCCAAAATGGCGGAGTTGGGGAAACTTCGATGTACCATATGAATTAGCCATAGAAATAGGAAATATTTTAATAGGTAAAGAAAGTATTAACTTTTTAGATCCTTATGGATTCAGCGTCTTAGACTCCCAAAGAAATAGGTTCTATTTAACAGAGTGGAAGGAAGGATATTGGACTGTAGATGGTTCTGAAGATGGCAGCACTATAACCATATGGACTTTTGCCGGAGATAAAATTAATCGCTGCATTAGTATGTTTTTAGCATACCATATTAATGCAGACCAAGAGTATAATTACCAGCGAATTTATATAAAGTTTCAAGAAGTTAGTTATTCTATTAAATCAATAATGGAATTACTCGAACAATTAAAGTTAACTTCTTCAGAACAAATAAGCATTTTACTGGAATCTCAAATTGAAGTTAAATGGTTTTCAAAATTTTCGGAATGTCTACCCGACAACCTTGCTAAGAAAACGATTCTAGAAAAAAGCATAGACTTATCTGGAACAATTAGAGAAGCCCAAAATATAATTATAGTTACAGTTTAGTATTAATTATTCTATACCCTAGCGGCCCGAACAGTTGCAGAAACAGCAGCAATATCACTATCAAAAAATACTTGTCAATTTTTCGGTTGCATCAAAAAGTTGCTAAGTGGTACTTTTGTAAAAGTTACCATCTGAGATTTAAATCTTAGCAAGCAATGAACCTGACCACTGAAATAATGTACAAAGCAATTATCGAAAAGGACACTTCCTTTGAAGGTCAATTTTTTACTGCTGTTAAAACCACCGGCATTTTTTGCAGACCTTCCTGTCCTGCACGAAAGCCGAAACTTGAAAATGTAGAGTTCTTAAAAACTGCCAGGGAGTGTATGTTAAAAGGTTACAGGGCATGTAAGGTATGTAATCCTTTGGCTTCCTTGAATGAAACCCCGGCAAAATTCCAACAGGTCATAAACGAGTTCTCTGAAAATCCCTCCTTAAAATTTAAAGATTACGACCTCCGGCAAAAAGGGATTGAGCCCAGTCAGATCCGTAGATGGTTTTTAAAAAACCATGGAATTACCTTTCAGGCCTACCAGCGGATGTTCAGGATTAATTCGGCATTTAAGAAAATACAGGAAGGCGAAAGCGTTACCCATACTGCATTTGATACTGGATTTGAATCGCTAAGTGGATTTGGCCACACCTTTAAAAGTGTCTTCGGTGTTTCCCCCAGGGATGGGAAAAAACAGCATATTATTGATATGACACGGCTGGAAACTCCTTTAGGAACAATGATTGCCTGCGCTACAAGTAAAGGTATTTGTTTATTGGAATTCACCGATCGCAAGATGCTGGAAACGGAACTAAAATCAATTGCAAAATTGCTGAATGCCACCATCGTTCAAGGGAACAATCCGCATTTTGACACATTGCAAAGCCAACTTTCGGAATATTTTAAAGGAGAGAGAAAAGAATTTTCAGTACCACTGGATACACCGGGTACTGAATTCCAACAGAAAGTTTGGAAAGCACTACAGTCCATTAAATACGGACAAACCAGGTCATATCGGGAACAAGCTATTACAATTGACAGTCCGGAAAGCGTAAGAGCTGTTGCTAATGCGAATGGAATGAATCGGATTTCATTATTGATTCCGTGTCACAGAGTGATTGGATCGGATGGGAAACTGACTGGGTATGGCGGAGGCTTATGGAGAAAAAAATATCTCCTGGAATTGGAGGAGAAGAATAGGAAATGATCGTAAATTAATGGAGCATATTCAAGGAATGAAGCACGCGATCCTTCCTGGAACGTGAAGGATATCAGTTTTGCAAACATAAAATTTCTGTTTTTGAAAACTATCATCACCTTACTCAAAACCCTGCTGCTAAGCCACTTCCCCTCCGGCTCCTCCATCAATTACCATGATGGCCTTCTCTATATCATCGGTGATGATGCAAATGAACTCCTGGTTTTAGATAGTAATTACAACGAAGTCAATACCGTAAAGCTATTTAGTTATGATGGAAAACGTATCCCTAAAGCACAAAAGCCAGACCTTGAAACCTCAGTTATTATTAACGATACTCTTTTAGCACTGGGCTCGGGTGCAACCAAAGAACGTGAAATAGCGGTTTCGGTAAACCTGCCTGTTGGCAGCAGTAAACCACTTCAAACATCCTATGCTACTTTCATAAAACGCCTGCACCAGATTCCAGAAATAAACATTGAAGGTGCAGCCGTTCTTGGAAATCGTTTAGTACTCAGCAATCGTGGCAATGAGGCTAATACGGTTAATCACTTTATCACCACCACCGCAGACTTCTTAGCCCAACAGGAAACTGCACCAATCGGTATCTCAATTCTTAAACTCCCATTAGCAAACTTTGCCGGCGTATCTGAACTGTGCTATGCAGAAAAAGAAGATATCTTATTCGTTATCCTTTCAAGCGAGGCTACCAGCAACGCCTATGATGATGGTGTTATTGGCGATAGTTATTTCGCCTGGATTAACAACATTAGTCAAAAAATAAATGACAAGGAAATATCATTAGATGGAGTGATTAATTTGTCCGATGTTGATCACGCATTCAAAGGTGAAAAAGTAGAAGGGATTTGTATTTCAAACATAACTGATAACAGATGGACATTACACATGGTGGCTGATGACGATAAAGGAGCAAGTAGGTTATTCCAGATAACTGTAGATTTAAAAGAGTTGTTGGATAATCCTATGTAGCATTACAAGATTTGCACAAAATACGACGATACACTCTTTACTATATCCTCAATATTCGCTTTATAAAAACCAGCTCCGTTCAAACATCCGCACTCTACTATGTAATAAGCATCTCCTGAATAACAAACATCCATTACAAATACATCATGCGGAGTATATTCCGCACAGCGTGCCAAAGCAAACTCTATTACAGCATTAGGACACCCCCGCTCTTTCACAAGCCTGAAATGCTGCCTGTATTTGGAGGCCGCTACCACATTTTTATTCACAATCCAAAGTCGCCATTCAGATTGAATGCTATAAGGCTCAGAAACAACTATTTTGGTATCAGGTGTAAGTGGAGTATTCTCCAGGTTTGTGAGTGCGGTATACCAAGATGCAATTTCACTATAATATTTTACTTCGCCGGCAAAAGACTTATCATCATCATTTGGTCGAATAAATAATTGTTTTTCAGGTGCGTAGCTACTATTCTCCATCAGGGACCTAAATGAAGAAATTTCAGCACCGAAATTCAGCATATGTGCACCCCAGCGCTCCATATAGTTCTCGATCGAAAACCTGTCTGGATCAAAGAAGTAGCCCTTTTTTAACCCTGCATGCTGCTCTGCCATTCTATTAAAAGTAGTGGAACCATAAATAATTGAGTGGCGAGTCGTATCAATAGCAGGAAGTGTTGTCGTGAATGGAATGATATCAACATGCACAAATGGAATTTCCAATTTTTCACATGCCGCAGCTAATTCATTGAAGTCGGTAATACTTGTCAGGTTGCGTTGTACCACCCATTGAATGGAAGAAAACTTGTTCATAGGTTCAATCGTATTTAATTAATTCTCTCCTCCCGCAACACATAACTCGTACTCCTCCCTCCTGCTTCCTCTCTCACCAGCAATCCCCGCTCCATCAAATCCTGTATATCTCTGATAGCCGTATCCTGTGAGGTTCTAGTGATGACAGCCCATTTCGAAGAGGTCAACTTTCCGTGAAAACCATCAAAGAGCTTATTCAGCATCAGTTTCTGCCGGTCATTTAACGTTTGTGTCTGTGGGTTATCCCAGAATTTAGCTTTGCGGATAACAGTAGCCAGAATCTTATCCGAACCGCTCACTGCGCGATCCAGACAGGATAGAAACCACATAAGCCACCCGGTAATATCCAGTGAGTCTTTCTGGGTGCGCTCCAGGATATGATAATATTCCTTACGTTCAATCCTGATCTGAGCCGACATACTATAAAACCTCTGCGGACTTTTATCAGCACGGGCTAACTGCATATCCGTGATTGCACGGGCTATACGACCATTGCCATCATCAAAAGGATGCAAAGTTACAAACCAGAGGTGAGCAATCGCCGCTTTCACTACAGGGTCGATTGTTTCATTCCTATTAAACCAGGTTAAAAAACGATCCATTTCCTGCTGAAGTACTTCGGAGTCAGGAGCCTGGAAGTGGACTTTTTCACGCCCCATACCACCTGATACCACCTGCATTGGATCATCTTTGGTATTATCCCGCCAGGAGCCAACCACTATTCTATGTATGCCACTATAACCCGTCGGAAATAAGGATGCATGCCAGCCGAAAAGTCGCTGTTCCCCCAACGGCTTATCGTAATGTTGCGTAGCATCCAGCATCATCTCCACCACACCCTCCACATCTCTGTCGGATGGCACCAACCCGCCTATTTCTATTCCCAGCCGCCGGGCAATGGAAGAACGTACCTGGTCGGCATCTAAGATCTCTCCCTCTATTTCACTGGACTTAAGGACATCCGCAGTCAGAGTAAGCAATAACGCTTCTTCCTGTAACGGAAAGCCCAGGTGCTCCATTTGCCCTAACAATCTGCCCTGCTTATGGCGCACTTCCCCTAGCAGCGCGCTTATCTGCTCGCTGTCCCAGGTGAATTCCGGCCACTGCTGCAATTGATAGATAGACATTCTACGCAAATTATGCGGTGAATATAAGCATTATTCACCGCATCCTATGTGGCGAATAATCCAGCGAAACCCCATTTTTTGTAACTTTGTTGCAAATTTTCACCATGACCAACCACGGAACACCCGAATTCTGGGAAGCTGCCTTCTCCCAAAAACAAGAAATGTGGGGCTTCACACCCGCCCATTCTGCCATGGTCACTAAAGACTACTTTATTCAAAATAACGTAAAGTCCGTACTCATTCCCGGTATCGGCTACGGCCGCAACGCACAGCCATTCCTCGAAAATGGCATGCAGGTAACAGGTATAGAGATATCGCAAACCGCTATCGACATAGCACATAAACATTTTGGCGGCAACTTGCCAATATACCACGGTTCCGTAACGGATATGCCTTTCGATACAAAAATGTTCGATGGCATATTCTGCTATGCACTCATCCATCTCCTGAATGAAACAGAAAGAAAAAAACTGATCAGCGATTGCTATAATCAGCTGTCAGATAACGGTCATATGGTGTTTACCATGATCACCAAAGAAGCACAGACCTACGGCAAAGGCCAGTATATCAGCAAAGACCGATACGAAATGTTTGGCGGTATCAACATGTACTTTTACGATAAAGAAGCAGTAACAGCAGAATTTAGCGGATACGGATTAACAGAAATCAGGGACATCACAGAAAGCTATCCCTTCTATTTGGTGATCTGCAAAAGATAGTGCCAGCAGCATTCCCATCTCCCTAAAACCTATTTTTTTTCTTATTTTACCACGGACACAACCAAGATCAGGATGAGGGATGAAAATATAAGCATAGGTGAACTGCTGGTAAGGACTGCCGATGGGGATGAAACGGCCTTCGCCCAAATCCACCAGCACTACTGGAATGAGGTGTACTCCCTGGCCCTGGCATTTCTGAAATCTCCCGCCATGGCCGAGGATATTATCCAGGAAGTTTTTATTAAGCTCTGGCTCAAACGCACGCAGCTAACGGAAATAAAAGAATTTACCCCCTACCTGATGGTGATGGTACGCAATGAAATCATCAGCCATCTCCGCAAGGATGCTACCCGGCAGAAACAATTGCAACAATATATGACAGGGACCCTGTTGGCACAAGAGCTGCCGGCAGCCTCCATTACAGAAACCTCGGCCGTCATCAGCTCGGCCCTGGCCAGCCTGCCGCAGAAGCAGCAACAGATTTTTGCCATGAGTCGCGACGAAGGCCTCAGTCACGAAGCGATTGCCGCACAAACCGGGCTTTCCAAAAAAACAGTGGCCAATACCATCACCATTGCGCTTAACGCCATCCGGACCTATTTGCACCGCAACGGTTATTTATACTGGACCGGCATCCCTTTGCTGATAAGGGCTTTCCAGATTTTTTAAAAATATTTCACTTTTTTTCGGGACTATAGCCTGATTACTGCGTGGTAGTATAAAGGCCAAACCAAAATCATTGCCTTTCATGAACAAAACTTTTGAACAATTACTCGATGGCTATTTAACGGATACTTTATCCGCCCAGGAGTTATCCACATTTCACGAAATGCTGGAAAACCCCGCCAATGCCACGTTACTGGCCGCCGCCATAGATCTTGCGGCCAGGGAAAAAAGTTTTGTGGGCAATGAGGATCAGGAGTCAGGTAGACGTCAGAGCCTCGAAAGGCTACGGACTCGTATACACGAAACTGCTGCAGCTCCCAAAATTCGCGCACTCCGCTCCGGTAGACGCTGGACGGCAGCCGCCACCATTGCTGTACTCATCACAGCCGGCTTATACCTATGGCAAAAAAATAGCCGCACCGCGGTTGAAGAACCAGCCACCCATCATGACATCGCAGCCGTGAAAGGCAGCGCTACGCTCACCCTGGCTAACGGTACCACTATTTCGCTGGATAGCCTCCACAACGGTAGCACAGTCAATAGCCATGGACTTAGACTAAGCATGCAGAACGGCGCCGTATCGTATAACCCTGACGGTAATACGAAAACTGACATTACCTACCATACCATCAGTACTTCCAGGGGCCGGCAGTTTGTATTAACCCTTCCCGATGGCAGCAGTGTTACCCTGAATGCATCCTCGCAAATACGCTTTCCTGCTACGTTTGCGAAAGATAAACGGGAAGTGGAAGTAAGCGGTGAAGCCTATTTCGACATCGCTCAAAATGCAGCTGCACCCTTTATGGTAAATGCCGGAGATGTAAAAGTACAGGTACTCGGTACCAGCTTTAACCTGAAAGCCTATACCGACGAGCCAAACATAGCCACCACACTGGTTTCTGGAGCCGTTAAGGTATCATCTCCCCAAAAAAGTGTAGTACTGGAACCGGGCCAGCAATCCGTTGCCGGCAGCGATTTAACTGTACGTAACGTGGATATCAGTGAAACCATCGCCTGGAAAGAAGGCCGGTTCGAGTTCTATGGCAACATTAAGGACATCATGATCCAGCTGCAACGCTGGTACGACATATCATCAGTCGAATACCAGGGAGATATCGCCAAATATGAAGTGGCGGCCACCATATCCCGGACTAAAAAATTATCAGAAGTATTAGCGCTATTAGAAAAAACAGGAAACATTCATTTTATCATTCAGGGAAATAAGGTGATAGTAAAGATTTAACAACCATCAACCAACATAACAGAAACCGGCCAGGAGGATAAGGCCAATCCACCAACCAACGTTTCACTATTCATTTTACCGTCTACCGATGCTATGCGGCACCGCATCAGGCATCGTATGGCCCTAAACCAACACTAGCCATGAATTCGACTGCTTTGCACAAAGCCGTGAAGCCCAGACGTATGCCCTGGCATTACGTCTGCAAATTTCCGTTTGCCTTCACACTGTTGATCTGCCTGCTTTTAAGCGCCGGCACGTATGCACAACGCGTAACCATGAAAGCCCAGAACGTATCACTGGACGAAGTTTTTAAGTCGTTTAAAAAACAAACCAACTATTATTTCGTGTACAACCTGCAGGTTGTACGCCAACAGAAACGCATCAACGTAGATTTTAAGCAAACCTCCCTGCAAGATGCACTGTCAGCCTGTTTGAAGGATGCACCACTGGAGTTTGAAATCATGGAAAACACGGTAATCATCCGCCAGCGCAAAGCCGGTGGCGACCATTCCGTTGCCCAGTCAGATCAGCCGCTGAAAGGCCGCGTTCACGACGAAAGTGGTAAGCCTATACCCGGCGCCACCATCCTGGTGCGTGGCACCAACACGGCCACCCTCTCCGACGGTACCGGCAATTTCCAGTTTCGTAATGTGCCCAATGGCGCATGGCTGGTGGTTTCCAGCATAGGCTATGAAAAACGGGAACTCGCCGTAAATGGCCGCACCGACATTGGCAACATCGCCCTGCTCACTGCCGTGGAAAACATTAATGAAGTGGTGGTAACCACCGGCTTGTTTAAACGCCCGGTAGAAAACTTCACCGGTGTAGCCACCTCCGTTACCGGCGAACAAATGCGTACCGTCAACTCAATGAGTGTTTTTGATGCACTGAAAGTATTTGACCCCGCTATGCGTATACCGGACAATGTGCAGTTCGGCAGTGACCCCAACCGCCTCCCGCAAATCAGCCTTCGTGGGACCAATAACTTCCCCGTGCAGGGCGCCAGTAGCGGCGTACCTGCTTCTGGCGCAGACTTTATGTCTGCCTACCAAACCAATCCCAGTATGCCCCTTTTCATCCTGGATGGTTTTGAGGTAAGTCTGCAGAAAATATATGACCTGGATATCAACCGTATTGAACGCATGACTATCCTCAAAGATGCGGTGGCCACCTCCGCCTACGGCTCCCGTGCTGCCAACGGCGTGATAGTAGTAGATACCAAGCAGCCAAAGCCCGGTAAGCTCACTGTAAATTATTCCGCCACCTTACAGGTTACAGCTCCTGACCTCACTCCTTACCACCTGGTCAATGCTGCTGACAAACTGGAAGTAGAACGATTATCAGGCAGATATATCGGCTCCAATGCCAACTACCAGCAATTTTATGATGAACTATACTCCAAACGCAGATCAGCCATAGAAGAAGGGGTAAACACCTACTGGTTATCGCAACCGGTACAAACGGGTGTGGGCACACGCCAGTCACTGTATGTAGAAGGAGGCGACCAGTACTTACGATATGCGGTCAACTTTGGCTACACCAACAACAGGGGTGTTATGATCGGCTCCGGACGTAAAACCTATGAAGGTGGTATGATGCTCTCCTATCGCCGTAAAAATGTGCTGGTGCGCAATCAACTAACGGTAACGGGTAATCGTTCTGATGAATCGCCCTATGGCGCTTACTCTCAATATACCCGCCTGAATCCCTACTGGACGCCGTACGACTCAAATGGACGCGTACAAAAGCAGCTGGACTACCTTACCACTCCCGGTTATGCAGGTGGCACCCGCGTTGCCAATCCGCTGTATGATGCATCCCTGGGTACTTCCAACTATGCCAAATATTTCGGTATCACCAACAATACTTTCCTGGAATGGCGCTTACACAATGGCCTTAAATTCACGGGTAAGCTGGGGATCGTCAATCAAACAGATCAGTCTGATAAATTCCTGCCGGCAGACCATACCGCCTTTATCAACGTCGTTGATTACGGCTCACAGGCTTACCTGGAGCGGGGCAGCTACGATAAAACTAATGGCAGCTTCTTCTCTTTTGATGCCAGCGCCACCTTGGATTACAATAAAACAATCGGCGACGGGCTGTTTTTCGCCACTATTGGCGCTGGTGCCGCGGAACAAACCAGTCGCGCCTCCGGCATGTCAGTACGCGGATTCCCCAATACCAACCTCGACGAAATCTTCCTGGGAAACACTTACCTGCGCAATTCCAGGCCTAGTGGGAAAAATGATATTACCCGCAGAACATCTATGTTCAGCAGTTTGAACTATACATACGATCGCCGCTATATGGCCGACTTCTCCTTTAACATGGATGGCTCTACGCAGTTTGGTGCAGACAACCGTTTTGCCCCATTCTGGGCTTTAGGTCTGGGGTGGAACCTGCATGAGGAAGCATTCATGAGCGCTATGAAAGGTAGCATTATAGATCGGCTGAAACTACGTGGTGGCGTGGGCACCACCGGTAGCCAAACATTCTCTCCCTACATGGCTACTTCCACCTATAGCTACAATACCAACCGCGATTACCTCGGCATGCTGGGTGCCAACTTATTATCGTATGGAAACCCGAACCTCCGCTGGCAGCAAACCATGAAAAAAAATATAGGCATGGACGTTAGCCTGTTAAGAGAAAGAGTGATTATCCGGCTGGATGCTTACCTGGAAACTACGAACGACCTCCTGCTGGATATTAACACCCCTCCTTCCGTCGGCGTGTCTTCTTATAAAGAAAATATCGGCAAGCTGCAAAACCGGGGTCTGGAAGGGAATATCAACGTATTCCTGATTAAGAATGACAAAAAATCAACCTTCTGGAGTGTATTCGTGAATGGCATTCACAATAAAAATGAAATCAAAGAGATTTCAAATTCCTTACAAAAAATGAATGCCAACAACGATAAAACGGATAATAACCTTCAAACAAAACCTCAGCTGCGCTTTGAAGAAGGACAATCTGTAAACGCAATATGGGCCGTACGCTCCGCAGGTATTGACCCAGGTACCGGAAAGGAAATCTATATCAACAAAGCTGGTGCACGCACCTACATCTGGAATGCGGCCGACAAAGTAATTGTGGGCGATGCATTGCCTGATGTGAGCGGAAACGTAGGCACCAACGTAAGCTGGAGAGGCATACAACTGGGTGTGTATTGCAGCTACCAATACGGTGGTAAGATGTACAACCAAACCCTGGCCGACCGCGTGGAAAATGCCGACATACGCTTTAATGTGGATGAGCGCGTACTGCTGGGCAGATGGAAAAATCCGGGCGATTACACCTACTTCAAAGGCCTCACCGATCTGGATGGTTTTTCTGTTACCAGTCCCACCCTGGCTACTTCCAGATTTGTACAAACCAACAATTTCATAGAAATGGAAAGTTTGTCGCTCGGCTACCAGGTGCCGGATAAATGGACCCAGAGATGGCACTTCAAAAATACACGGCTGAATCTGCAGATGAACAATCTATTCCGATTATCTACCATCCAGGTGGAAAGAGGGTTGGATTATCCTTTTGCCCGTAATATCAATTTCAATCTCACCACCACTTTTTAAATCACTGCTGATGACTACTATGCACAGATCAATATACTGGCTGCTACTGGTAATACTCTGCAGCACCGGCTGCAGCAAATGGCTGGATGTGAAGCCTAAAACTTACGTCAACGAATCAGACCTCTGGAAAGATGAACAGGGATTTAAAGACGCACTCACTGGTGTGTATGTCTCCATCTCTGATACGTCGCTGTATGGGAAAAATTTTACGATGGGCATGATGGATGTATTAGGCGGCAACTACGATGTTTCCAATTCCTTTCATATCTATAATAAGGCGGGCGCTTATCAGTATACTGATACCAAAGCTAAGACGCTGATTAACGAGTACTGGTCCAAGGGGTATAGTGCTATCGCCAACCTCAACAACCTATTAGCTAATGTTGACAGCCACAAAGCCTTGTTTGTAAATAACAATTACAACATTATCAAAGGCGAAGCGCTGGGGTTACGTGCATTACTGCACTTCGACCTTTTAAGAGCCTTTGGTGGCGTACCGTTATTAGGTTTGGACAAAAAAAGCATTCCTTACGTTACGGAATTTTCCATGACGGTGAAGTCCAATCTCCCAATGAATGAGGTGCTGAATGCCTGTCTGAAAGACCTCTCCGCTGCCAGAGAGTTATTAACAGTATATCAAAACCTCAACAACGGCACCGCAGATCTGTTTTTGTCGCACACGCGCAATCACATGAATTACTGGGCGGTTACCGGATTGATGGCCCGCATCTACCTGTACAAAGGCGACCTCACGAATGCTTATGCCATGGCCAAGGCAGTTATCGATGGAGGTAAATTTACGTTTATAGATGTGAGTGCGGTCAGCACCATTTATCCTGACCGCCTGTTTTCAACAGAGCATTTATTTTCCGTTTATTCTGCCAATCAGGAAGAAATCAATACAGGCTTGTTTAAGAGCACGGCAGGCACTAACAATGTGCTCACCAACAAAACAGCTTTCATCAATACACTATATGAGATAGCCGCCGGCGGAAGCACCGATTACCGGTACTTATACCTCTGGAAAACAGAAGGTAGCAGTGCTACTAAATATCCGGCAAAATACTGGCTGGATGACCTCCTGGCCGGTAATGGCAATGCCATTCGACGTGTACCGGTTCTCCGATATTCCGAGATGTACTACATAGCTGCAGAGGCCACCGCCGACCTCGCAGAGAAAACAACATTGCTCAACCAGGTGCGGCAGCGCCGCGGATTGCCGGTATTAGCCACCAACCTGACTGCAGAGCAGTTAGACAATGAAATTTTTAAGGAATACAGAAAAGAATTCTACCAGGAAGGACAGCTGTTTTTTTACTACAAGCGTAAGAACAGTACACAAATTGCAGGTTCCGGTATTGCCGGCAGTGAAGCGGTATACGTACTGCCTGTCCCTGACGATGAAATTGAATTCAACCACGGATAAAACTTAAAATATGCAACGACTATTATATCTTTTTTCATTGATCATCTTGTTGGGTGCTTGTCAGAAAGAATCGCTGCAGGCCTATAGTTCCACTGCGCTGGTTTATTTTTATGAAGCCGTTCGGTTTAAAACCATTACCGACGACAGTACCACCTATTCCTTTGCGGTAGTACCGGATAGCATACAATCCGATACGATTTACCTCCCCTTGCGCATCATAGGAGAAGCTGCAAAAACGGACCGACAGGTAGGTTGTGAGCTGATTACAGCAACTTCTGTAGCGGATCCTGCTACGTTTGAAATATTACCTGCTATCATTCCTGCTAATAGTTACACCGGTTCTATCCCGGTAAAAGTAAACCGGGCAGCGATTTTGAAAACAAAAGAAATGCGCCTGTGGATACAGATTACTAACTCCCCCGATTTTAAAACCGGTGTGGACGATCAGCTGAAATACCTGGTACGGCTCAACGATTTTCTGTCCAAACCATCCAGCTGGCGCGATAACCTGTTTGGCAAATACAGTAATGTGAAGTATGATCTGATCATCAAAGCCAGTGGTGTGGCTGATTACACAGGACTGGACTATCCCGCCGAAAGAAATCTGTTGCAGCAATGCCGCAATGCACTCTATGCCTATGAAAATGAACATGGGTTTTTATATGATGAAAACGGTGAACTCGTTGTGTTCCCATAAGATCAGGATAAAACTAATATTATGACACGTCAGCTATACAATTGTTTATGCCTGTTACTGATCGTACTCACAGGCTGTTTTAAAGACAAAGGCAATTACGATCTGCATCCCATTAATGAATTAGCTATCAGCAGTACCACACCTGATTCCATCCAGGTAAACCAGTTCGACAGAATTAAGATGGAAGTGGCGATTACACAAACCATGCCTGGGAGTGATTATAGCTACCGTTGGACCGTCTTCCCGTACGTTAATGGGGGCTCTAATGATACGCTTGGTTTCGGCATGGCCATCGATACGATTGTAAAGGTAAATCCCGGCGATTATGTGCTTTTGTTTACCGCAACGGAAAAGAAAACTGGCATCAGCACCTTTAAAAAATTCTTTATGCGGGTATCCGGTATTTATAGCGAAGGCTGGATAGTCCTGGAAGGAGAAGGAGATGATCAGGAATTATCCCTTATCAGGCCAGATGCCAGTGTGATGCGGAATATTTACCAGACGGCAAATGGAGAAAAGCTGCCTGCAAATGGTTTTCGCGTACGTGTACTCAATGTTTATACAGGTATCCAGGATATCTTTTTGATCTGTAAAGATGGAGGTGTATCCATGGATTATGTTTCCTTTAAGAAACAATTGGACTATCGAAACTGGTTCTTTAGTACACCAGATACCATAGCACCAAACAACATTTTTTATAATAAACTCGGCGTAGCAGGTTTTCTCATTAACAATGGAAAGGTTCATTATCTGCCATTTGGTAGTGGAGGCACGCGCAGGTACGGCGCTCCTTTGGAAGGGGATTATGTAATATCTCCACATGTGCTACCCATGATGAACAATGATTTTTCAATCTTTTATGACACTAAAAATCAACGCTTCCTTTCTCACACTGCTGGAAAAATAACTCCGTTGGTTAGTCCTGCCGGATCTGCCTTTGACCTGGCCAATGTAGGCAAAACGCTGGTATATGCCGGCGAAAGCAATAATGATTATCATAACTGCCTGTTCAAAGATAACAATGCTGATAAATTCTATGTATACCGCCTCAACACTGCCGCCACGAATATGGCTGCCGAAAAGTATGATGTGGTGGATGCACCGGAAATAAAGGATGCAAAGCTGTTTGCCTCCTCGGGTATCTATCTGCAAATTTATTATGCAGTAGGCAACAAGGTATACCTGCTGGATATTCCGGCACAAAAGGCCAGGTTGGTATATACTTTCCCTGGCGGTACACAGATTACTGCCATGCGCCTGAAAATGGCACAGGGATTACTGATCAGCTATCCGGACAATAACAGAACCATCACTGTAGGTACCCTGGAAAATAACGAAGGAAAAGTATACTCCTTCTCCATTTCCAACACCGGCGATTTTGTAAACAATACCTATACGAAGGTTTATACCGGCTTTAAGAAAGTGATGGACCTGGAATATAAAAACAGAAAATAATGCGTAAAACAATTGTAATTACAAGCCTGCTGCTGGCGGGTGTCATGGCATCTCAGGCACAGAAAAAAGACAGGTCTACCGACCCAAATTATCAGCAATATATGGCACTGAATCACGCAGCGGATAGCATTACCGCAGCCATTTCGGACACCATTAAAATTCATGCAGCTACCTTCCAGACGGATACTGCCTTAAAAGCTGCTGTATCGAGGCAGTTTGGTATGGCTGGCCGTTTGAAGATGAAAAACGATTCGATCTTCCTGCATACCTATCCTGGCTCTATGATCAGTTATGATATTGTACGCCGGCAGATTGGTGGCAGCAATGAGCCAGAGAAAATTTATGCGGCAATGAAGCAGTTATCGCCAGCCGTGATGGAAGTACCGGAAGTGAAAGCTTACCTGGCAGAAGTAGAAAAAATGAAAGCCTTGGGAATTGGTAAAATGGCGCCAGTATTTAGTTTACCTGATACTTCCGGGAAGATGGTAAGTCTGCATGATTATAAAGGCAAGTATGTGCTCCTTGATTTCTGGGCCAGCTGGTGCGGGCCTTGCAGAGCTGAGAATCCACATGTAGTGGCGGCTTATAAAAAATACAGTCCTAAAAATTTTACGGTACTTGGAATCAGTCTGGATAAGGAAGATGGAAAGGCCGCCTGGCTTGCTGCCATTCAAAAAGACGGACTAACGTGGACGCATGTATCTGAATTGAAGTGGTGGAAGTCGGCAGTGGCAAAGCAATATTTTATCAATGCTATTCCCCAGAACGTATTGATTGATCCGCAGGGCAGGATTGTAGCCCGCAACCTGCGCGGACAAAAGTTATTAGACCAGCTGGATATTATCCTGGAACATAAAAAATCTTAAACCAACCATTATGAAGAAACTATTATCTATTGCGGTATTTTCCGCCTGTATGTACCTGGATGGTCAGGCGCAGGCGCAGGTGAAGACAACACCAGCAGCGAAAAAGCCCAACATGATGCAGGAGATTTTCCGGCAGTTTACACCGATAGACACTGCCAGTAATGCGGATACAGCCAGGATGCTGTTTGAGCGGTTGCTGTCGAAATACCCGGAAAAGGAAAACCCGGAGAACGCGAACATTTACCAGATTGCCCGTTCTGTGGTGGTGACCAAAATGATTATGGCGGATAAGCCTGGTGCGCTGGATACGTTTGCTGCCATTCCTCCGGGAATGATGAGGCGGCAGTTTATCAGGCCTACCTGCAATGCCCTGATAAAGAAGGGCAGGTTAGCCGAGGCAGAACAATTGTACCTGCAGGATTTAGCGGGGGCAAAGGGTGGTGCCAGAATGGACAGCGCTGATTATTATACGTTTAGTGTAGGCTATGCTACATTATTGTATGATACAAAACGCTATCCGGCGGCTTATTCCTATATGGAACCATCCTACCGTTTGCGTTATGTGAAGGAGAACAAGGACCTGACGTATTATGCGAAAATTTTGCTGGCGAATAAACAGGCGGATAGTGCGGCAGCAATATTACAGGGGATGGTAAAAGAAGGCAGGAGTGATAAGGAGAGCCGGGAATTATTTAAGCAGGCATGGAAGGCTGCGGGCAGAAAACCGGCTGATTACGATGCGTTGACGGCTTCACTGAGTGAGGAGCTGCGCGGTAAGTACCACGCGGAGGTAGCGCATGCCGACACGAACTATGTTGCACCTGCTTTTGAACTGGTGGACCTTAACGGGAAAACGTGGAAGCTGGCGGACCTGAAGGGCAAGGTGGTAGTGCTGGATTTCTGGGCTACGTGGTGTGGTCCCTGCGTAGGGTCGTTCCCGTTAATGCAGGCGGCGGCGGACAAATATAAGGGCAAAGCTGTTTTTCTGTTCATTAATTGTTGGGAGAAGAAAGCTAATCCGGTGGAGCGCCATAACCTGGTGGCTAAATACATCAGGGAAAATAAGTACCGGTTTGATGTGCTGCTGGATGAGGCCATGGCTGATAATAAGGGAGCGAAGGTAGCTACTGACTACCAGGTCAAAGGTATTCCGGCTAAGTTCATCATTGACAGGAGCGGTAATGTGCGGTATAAATTAAGCGGGTTTTCCGGCAATTTTGATGCGTCAATGATGGAATTGGATCTGATGTTGGAAAAGTTATTATAGGAAGATACTGATTAACACTACGAAAACGGCCTCCCCGGATCACCGGTGGAGGCCTTGTTATGTTTGAAGGAAAAGCAAAAAGGGTAATTATAGGTAGTGGCATGCAACGAGTGCATGGCGATAGTGTCTTTACTGGTAATGGAAAAAAGTTGGGGTTAACGATGAAAATGGAGGGTTAAATGGTCCAATGTTGTAGAAGGTTATTCCGGCGGAACAGTCTTAACACCTGCATTAGCCGCAAATCCATCTATGGATTTGCGACTCTGGAAGGGTTTTCCGGCAGGGTATTTTGAGGGATGAAACTTCAGTGGATGTAATTCTGCTTTTGAATTATAATAATATTTTATATATACAAAACAGGTGATATCACTACATTAAACAGTTATATCGTTCCAGCTGAGTAAAAAAAATTGGTATTGTAAAACATAAGTGCTCCCGACAAATAATTAATTTATGAATTGTTACTTTTTCTTATTTTGGTTACAAAGCACGAAAGAATTTAGAATTCATGAAATATTATTCGACCAATGTCCATAACGGCTAGACATAATTTAGTTACATCCGGAACGAAGCAGGGTAACTGGCTGATGCGATGGATAACCTCGGGGGCATTTGACAAGTTCTTTACCCGACGGGTGAGTATAATGGCACATATTCTTATGTGGCTATTATTATATATATTACAGACTGTTACTGTAGTCATTTCTCATAATGAATCGTTACTTGTTTGCCAGGCATTTGCCTTTCGGAATGTGTTGGCGGTGGCATTTGGTTTTTACTGGGTGATGTATTTGGTTGTCCCCATTTTTATTGTAAAGGGGCAGTATGTACCGGGGATTATATTGTTGCTGGTACCTTTCGTGGCTTTTCACGTCATTAATTATTACAGTACGGTATTAATTTATAATCATTTGAACGTTGCTACACCGGGGGTGCGTGCAATTTCGCAGGGGATTATTGCGGACGGTGCTTTTGGCAAACCGGCCATTCACCGCATGCTGAGGGGGACCTGGGCATTCACTACATCCGTGGCGCCTTGTATTGTAGCTAAGCTGGTGCTGGATATTATCCGGCATATTACCCGTACTTTAAGGCTGGAAAAAGACCGGCTGGACATGGAATTAAATTTTCTGAAGTCGCAGTTGAATCCGCATTTCCTTTTTAATACACTGAACAATATTTACATGTTGTCGTTAAAAGGCGCGGAACAGGCGTCGGATCTTATTTTGCATTTATCTGAGATGATGCGGTATACGTTATATGATTCTGATACGCCGATGGTGGAGTTACAGGATGATGTGGCTTTCCTGAAAAACTATACAGAACTGGAGCGGGTGCGCTACGGTGCAAAAGCAATCATTATATTTGAGTATAATGAGGAGGAAGTGGGTGAGCAATTGATTAGTCCTTTGCTGATGTTTCCATTTGTTGAAAATGCGTTCAAGTACAGTCATGTAGGCAACGACGGCAAGTGCCATGTTGCTATCAGGATCAGTGCCAGCGGGTCTTTCCTCACTATGAGTGTGCGTAACAGTAAGAACAGTGTGAACAATGTACCAAAAGAAGTGGGTGGGATTGGTCAGGCCAATTCCCGCAAGCGGCTGGAGTTGCTTTATCCGGGCAAACATCAATTGGACATTCAGGATGAAGAGGACACTTATTCGGTGACCCTATCGTTAAATCTTAATTAAAGTAATAAATGGAGCAGCAGATCAGATGTCTGGTGGTAGATGATGAACCATTTGCCAGAGAATTAATGACAACCTATATCAGTAAAGTTCCCCAGCTGGAGCTGGTGGCAACCTGTGAAAATGCCTTGGAAGCCCTGGAGATTCTGCAACAGGATTCCATAGACCTGCTTTTTTCCGACATCAGAATGCCCAACATCAATGGTGTGGAAATGATCCGGTCGCTCTCTCATATTCCCCTGGTTATATTTACTACCGCCAGCAGGGACTATGCGGTGGAAGGTTATGAGCTGGATGTAGTGGATTACCTGATGAAACCTTTTGGATTTGACCGGCTGCTGAAGGCAATCAATAAAGCCAAAGCGATATTACAACAGCGGAAACAGCCCGCAGCAGCACCCGGGAAAGAGAAATCCTCCCCGGCAACCTATATGTTTGTGAAGGATGGTCAGAAGCTAAGTAAAGTCATCTTCGATGATATTTATTATGTAGAAGGCATGAAGGACTACATCAAAATTGTAACGGCCCGGGAAACGCACATCATTTATCAGCGGATGAAGCATATGGAGGACTTACTGCCCGACAACCAGTTTATCAGGGTACATAAGTCCTATATAGTACAGTTAAATGCGATTAAAAATATCATTGGCAACACCGCCGAACTCATAAATAACCATACGATAATCATTTCAAAACAATACAAATCCGAGTTGAATAAACGGCTGGGCATTACCTCAGATGCCCGGGAAGGAGAAGAATAGTTACCCGCTCACCCACTCATTCAGCTAATTAGAAGTACAGTTACGTTCGTCGTGTAGCGGCTGCATTTGGTCTAAAAGAAAATTTACTGTAGTGGAACATCGGCATTTTTGTTTACAACTAAAACGCCCTTATCTCCATGAAAAAACAGTTTCTGAACACCAACATGCAACCTACCCTCGAGCTGCGTAAAGAAATCGTGGCTAAAGCTGATTCTCATGCAGTTAACAATCTTTCTGTAAGGAAAAATCAATTATTGCAGCATCGTACGGAAACAACTGACACCACTGGTGGCAGCATTCCTACGACGATTTCCCTGTCGACACTAGTCCTGTATCATAACTAATCCCGTTGTTGAGGTGAGAGAGATGCCATACCGTTGTGCAATAGTCGATGACGAGCCCCTTGCGGTGGAATTACTCAGTAGCTATCTGAACAAAATGGACCACATGGAGCTCGTTATCGCTACTGATAAATTGCAGGATGTCTCGGAACTGATCCGCTGCAGGGAGATAGATCTTATCCTGCTGGATGTGAATATCTATGGCAGACAAACTACCGGCTTGAGTCAATTATTAAAAAATACTGATTGCAGCTTTATAGTAGTCACTGCCTATCCACTTGCCAGCCTGGGAGATTTACCGTTGGGAGGGCGTCACGGATATCTTCCAAAACCTGTCAGCTTCCCGAAATTTCGGGATCAGGTCACCAAAATGCTAAAACTTGCTTAAGCAGGATATTGGAAATGTTAATCATTTCGTCGTGTAAACGATGAATTTGGTCGAAAAAATATCTGTGTAGATAAAGATGTTAGCACCTTGTACTTTAAATAAAAGACATGCACGATCGCGTATTGCTGCCGCAGGTTAAGTCTTTCGATTTTTATCTACTACGATTGCCGCTTTTGTCCTACAACACAATTAAGTCCCTTCATTCTGGAAATAAGCGTGATGTAGCCTCATTAACGGCAGCATTAAAGGGAATTTACCAGCAGCCCGTGCTGCAGGAAGCTATATATCTTGCCAGCCAGGAGCTACATTCAAACCTTCTGGACTGGTTAAGCGGTACATCAGTACTCCGACCGCATAAACAACATAAACTGGTACTGACCCTATATAAATATTTATTAAGAATGAGTGCTCGTTGCACACCATATGGTTTATTCGCAGGTTGTTCTACCGGTAGCATCACAGATGCACCGACTGCTATTACCATCAACGAGACCTCCCGTCATAAAAAAGCAAAAATCGACATGCACTGCCTGTCGGTCATTGCCGATGAACTGGTGGCTGACCAGGAAATCGCCGCCGTACTTACTTTCCTTCCCAACAGCAGCATTTACCGGGTAGGAAACACTTACCGCTACTACGAATACCAAATCAAGGAAAATAAAAGACACTATTTTCTCAGTAGTTTCTCCCATAACATCTATCTAGAGAAAATCCTATCTACTGCCGGTAACGGCGCATCCATTCAACAGCTCACTGCTGTACTCATGGATCTTTCTATCACTGCTGATGAAGCCAGAAGCTTCATCAGCATGCTGGTGGAAAACCAAATACTCGTCTCGGCCTTTCATCCTACGTTAACAGGTCCGGATTATCTGAGTACAATCGCAGCACAGCTACATTCAACAGGGGTAAAAGCCCCCTTGCAGCAACTGTTGACAGAAGCACAACAACATTTGTTTGCTTATGAGAAAAGAAATGAACCTTATAATGTTATAGGAGAACTACTGCAGAAAGTTAGTCCGGGCCTGCTCAACAAAGACCTTGTTGTGGTAGACCTGTTCCATGAAACACCCGCCAATAACCTCCACCACGGGGTGATTGACACTATTGCAGAAACACTCAGCGAACTAACCGCCCTCAATATTTCCAGCGAAGACCCCGAACTAGCGACCTTCAAAAAGAAGTTCCTGGCCCGCTACGACGGGAAAGAAATGCCCCTGATGTCGGTACTGGATAGTGAAAATGGAATTGGCTTTGGCATCGTTACAGGTGACAAGTCCAATTATACCCCGGTCATCGATGATCTTGTTCTCCCCTCAGCTCCTTCTTTCAACCAAAATCAATGGACCAATCACCATAAGCTGGTCCTGAAAAAATTTGCAGAGGCTCAGCAACATCATTTAACCGAAATCGTACTTACATCTGAAGACTTGCTGGAAGCGACCCCCGAAAACCCGACCGGCTTGCCGGCTACTTCCACCGCCATGGGTACACTCATCGCTGCTAACACCAGTAACCTGGATGAAGGCGATTTCCAGTTCGTACTCAAAAGCTGCGGTGGTCCTTCCGCCCTTCCCCTAATGGGGCGCTTCGGCTCTTCGAGTGAACCCCTCGCCGATCACATGCGCCAGATAGCAGCCTATGAAAAAATGCTGCTGGGAGACAAAATAATCGCAGAGATTATCCACCTCCCACAAGGCCGTACCGGTAACGTTTTACTTCGCCCCAAACTGTACGACTACGAAATCCCATTCCTCGGAACATCCTCCCTGGACAAGGAATTCCAAATACCTGTCAGCGATATCTACGTAAACGTAGTCAATGACAACATCATCCTGTTTTCTAAATCCCTCAATAAAGAAATTGTACCGCGACTCACCAGCGCACATAACTTTACCAACAGTCTCAGCGTGTATAAATTCCTCTGCGCCATGCAAAGCCAGCAGGAAAGCCTTAACATCGCCTGGGACTGGAATATCCTGCGGGACCTTCCCTACCTGCCTCGTGTAAGGTATAAAGAAGTTATCCTCCGCAGGGCACAATGGCGACTGCTCAGTAAAGACTTTCTCCAGGACGACGGAGGTGATCAGCAACAGCTCTCCCATCTCCTTAAAAAAAATAATATACCTGAAAAGGTAATCCTTGCAGAATCAGACAATGAACTGTTCCTCGACCTGACATGTGTACTGGCCCAGGAACTCCTGATCTCCTATCTCAAAAAAGGAAATGTTACACTTTATGAACCTTTCCTGGAAGAAGAACACCTCTTCATCCGGTCGGAATCAGGTGCTTTCTGCAACGAAATCATCGTCCCTCTCTATAATAGTACATATACACAAAGCAGAACAGCCATTCCTGAAAACCAGCATACCAGTGTCAAAAGGACATTCAGCCCAGGCTCTGAATGGCTGTATGCTAAAATTTACTGCGGCCCGAAATGGGTGGATAAACTGCTGACCACAGAAGTTTACCCTATTATCAATAACCTGAAACTGGACGAAATCATCGACAAATGGTTCTTCGTACGATACGTAGATACCGATAACCACCTGCGCCTCCGCTTCCATCTCACCGATCCGGAGCAAAGCCAGACCGTTATCAATGAAATCAACCAGGCTTTCCAGGAATATATCGACGAAGATATCGTCCATAAAATCCAGTTCGATACCTATCAGCGCGAGTTGGAACGCTATGGCACTGAAACGATGGAACTTTGCGAGCAGCTCTTTTACCACGACAGCGAACTGGTACTGGAACTACTCCCACATATACAAAGCGGTAACCAGGAGTTTTACCGGTGGATCTTTGCAGTAAAGGCAACAGATACCATGCTCGAAAACCTGGGGTTTACCGTTCAACAAAAGCTGGAACTGCTCAGCACACTGCGCGACAGCCTGTTCAGAGAGTTCAATGGCAACAGCGACTTCCAGTTTCAGCTAAACAATAAATTCAGGGAACATCAGCAGGCCATCACAGGTATACTGGATGAAACTGCCAGCGCATTCCCACTGGCCGACCTGATCTATGACCAGTTCAGCCAGTACGATACCGAAATAAAAAATATTTGTACAGAAATACGGATCATTTGTGGCAAGGCCACGGCCCAACGGTCGTACCGGCTGCAAAAGTTAACCGGTGACCTGCTCCATATGATGCTTAACAGGTTTTTCGTAGCCAGCCCCCGTTTACACGAACTGGTTACCTACCACTGCCTGGCCAAGCATTATACAGCAGTACTGGCAAAAGAAAAGACTAGTTTCAATTTGCGAAACTTAATGATTTAGGATAAAATAGAATAGTTGGTAATTAAAAAAGGGTGCATCATTCTTGATACACCCCTGTTTTTTTCTATCAGTTCCTGATTATTTACACCTGCGCTTTTATACTACAGGATTTCTCTCCGTAACAATATGATTGCTGCCTTCCCCGATCATTTTTTCAAGGAGGTCGTACCCACCGTTTTCCTTGCTGTGAGCGAAATTACGCTCTTCGAAGGTAATAGGCACACACCAGTAGAGGTTTACTTTATCCCCATACACCTGCGGCAATTCTATAGCTGGTCCGTTATATAATGCAGAGGAGAGAATCAGGCTCTCATAAGGTTTTGGCAACAAACCAGAGGATAGCGTATGCCCTTCTCCGAGCCAGGTCATGATTTTCCATGGCCTGTCGGCCAGGCCTGCCAATGCCAATGCTACGTTGGTGATCTGCTCAGTGGTATATACCTTCGTATCCATCGCCAGGCCTAGTTCCGCGCGGTGGTAAGCACCGGCATTTTCATTATACAGGAAATCGACCCATGGCATAGGACGAATGCTCATACCAAGCGTAATAAAGTATACAATATCATCTTTCTCAAAGCTGACCATCGCCATCGGTGGCCATTTATTATCATCAATACCATAATAAGTTTGGTGTGGGCCAAATACCTTTGTATAGGCATCTACAAAGGCATGCTGAATAGGCGGCCATTGCGGGTTTTCCTCGTCGAACCAGCTGCGCCAGAAATCAGCAACAGCCACAAACTTCCGGTATTGGATATTGGTTTCCGGAGTTCCCAGCGGGAAAGTAATACTGCTGTCATTACTTTCTACACAACCCGCGGCATAAGCCGGCGGTTGATCCATATATAATCCCCAGCCCGGAATAATACCAATGATTTCGTTATCATATAAAATGGCGGCGCCATCTCCTTCTGCATTCCAGATAAAGGAAATCCGTTCTTTTTCCAATGGCGCTTCCCCTTCGGGATGTTTACAAAATTTAGCTTCCAGCATGGGAGCTACACCGTTTTGCATGGCTGCCGTATCCCGTTTTTCAGGGGCAGGTTGCAGGTTACGTAACCAGCAAGGCCTGGGTTTGAAACGGTTTCCCATGATCTCAGATGGATATAAATAAAAATACGCGGTACGATCATCCTGCTCTACCATGGCATACATGGTGCCTCTCTCGTTCGTTTCTTCTATTAGCATTTCAGGTTCGCTATACATAAGTTTCCATTTGTGGCAGCTAATATACGGCTATCCAGGCAGATGAAACTCAGACATCTTTTTGTATTTTGACCGGCAAATTCACCGTGTATGAAAACATTATTATCATTGCTGACATTGTGTATAACCCTGCCTTTCCTCGCTACTGGCAAGGGTAATCAGCAATATTACCAACTGAAGGTATATCATATCAGCGCCGGCCAGGAAGCAGCGCTCGACAGCTACCTGGAACAGGCTTACCTGCCGGCATTACATCGTGCAGGCATTAGTCAGGTAGGCGTATTCAAGCCAGTGACGCAGGATACTGCCGATCTTCGTGTATACGTGTTCGCTGCATTCAAATCCCCGGAGCAGATTTCACAGCTGCCAGCCAGGCTCGACAAGGATGCCGCCTACACCAATGCTGCTGCTACTTTCATGAGTGGCTATAATAACAATGCGCCCTACAATCGCATAGAATCCATATTGCTCCTGGCTTTTGCAGATATGCCCAAAATGGCACTTCCTGCACTTAACAGCCCAAAAGCGGAAAGAGTATATGAGCTCCGCAGTTACGAAAGCGCTACAGAAGCTTATCACAGCAATAAGGTAAAGATGTTTAATGCCGGTGGTGAAATAGAAATCTTCAGACGCCTTGGATTTAACGCAGTGTTCTACGGCAGTGTAGTTGCCGGTAGCCACACGCCCAACCTGATGTACATGACGACCTTTAATAACAAGGCCGATCGCGATGCACACTGGAAATCTTTTGGGGCTGATCCTGCGTGGAAAAAATTATCTGCATTGCCTGAATATGCACACAATGTATCACATCAGGATATAATATTTGTACGACCTACTGCATATTCTGATTTTTAGAAAAGTTTTTTGAAGTTTTTTCAACAGGCTTAAAACGCTTTACCACAAAGGATTACAGCGCGCATCAAATTTCAACTTTTTAGCAATTGATAAAAAAAACTTAACACTATTTTTTGTGGTTTGATTTATTTGCCTACATTTGCAACCACATTGCGAGGTAGAGCAGAGGTAGCTCGTCGGGCTCATAACCCGAAGGTCAGTGGTTCGAATCCGCTCCTCGCTACAAAGAGAAAGGCTTTTAAGCAGACGCTTAAAAGCCTTTTTTAGTTGGCAGCTTGAATGATAAAATTAATGTTGTTTTTATTGATGATTAATTTTTTGTAGTAATGCCTCATACGCTGCCTTATGCTTTTGAGGATTCTCTTTTTTTAGCTTTTCCAAATTATTCAACTTCCATTTTATACCAGGGTATTTCTCAAAATCATAGATGCTCCAATCAGGTGTTACATTCTTTACACTCAGTATAAATTCCTTATCGCGGGTAGTTAAGGAGTCATGAAGTGCTCTTATCAACTGTTCACGCACCTGTTCAAAGTCTGAATATTCAAATATTACATTGGTCATTCCTGAAAATTGATTATTCATAGTACCACGCTGGTCCTGTAAATTTGGGCTAATAACATCACCAATGGCTCTATTACTACAAATGAGGTAATGAATAAACCCTTCTTTTATTTCTTGAGTAATTCCCTCTTCTGCCAGTAAGTCTCTCACATCAAACAGATCTCGTGGATGCTGCCGATCTAATGCAGCTACGATCTTCCCTCCGTAAAGCTGGCCCTGAGACACAACAGGCATAACACAAAAGGCTTCAAATTCATCTTGTGCCCTTTGACAAAGTTCCATTTCTCTAGGTTCAGCCAAGCCTCCACGATTTGTTAAATTAACTTCTAATTTCACCTCTGCTCCCTTGGATGATACTAGTAGCTTAGCATTTTCTGCCCGGTGTAGAATGTGAACATTGGGAATCACCCCTTCTATATGAGATTTAATTCTTTGGAGTGCTGCCGATATTTCAGCCACAGATTTTTTTCTATCTTGTATTGGCAAGTAGGTAAGATCAATATCAACAGACAACCGGGGCATATTCCTCACAAACAAATTAATTGCAGTGCCACCGTGTAAAGCGAAGCACTTTTCTTCTGCAACTTCCGGTAAAATCTGAAGTAATAATGAAACCTGTTTCTTATAGTTTGCTTGCATTTTGCTCGAACTCTTTTGGAACTGTGATTTTATATTTATCTACATATATACCGTTCTTCACAATACTTCGAACTCCAATTCCGAAGTTAACTCTTTCTATGTTAAGATATTTAAACCACTGATGCCCGGCCTTCTCTGCCATATATACGAACAATCTTTTAACCTTGACAGAATTACACACTTCTAATAGCAACTGCACTTGTTTTGGGACCAAACCATTTAGTCCTTCCATTAATTCATAACATTCCTGTAAATCCTGTTTATCCGGTGCCAGATATAAACACTCCATGAGCGCCCGAGGAGCATTAGACACCACAATCTGTAAACTTTTCATCTCGATCGATGTCAGCCCCACGTCCATAGGAAGAAATGAAGTTGGGTAATAAATAATTTTTTCATGCCATTCTCGTTTCCTAAACCAAGCAGGTAGCTTTTCATTACTATACCCAAAAAGGAAGACATGAGTTGGTGCCAACTCCAGGTAATGAGCCTTCCCCAATAATGATAATGCAGTTCTCCCGCCCGGATGTATGGATAACTTACTTTGATTTTGCAATGCGTATACAGCCCCTTCATAGCTAACTGGCTCGCTAGCCCTTATGAAGGCCCCCGTTCCAATTGGAGTTAGCCAGTTTCCTTTTTTATAACGTTGCTGCAGATCATGAGAATATCCTTGGGCTACCAGCCAATCTGACTGGAGAACCACCCCAGGCGGTTGTAGGGAGAACAGCCTATTTAATTTACTTTCATTATTAGTACCCATAGTACTAAAATAAGAAAACTTTCAAAGTAAAACATTATATTGCTTTATTTTAAGTAAAAAACAAGTACTCATAGTACTACTTTTTAATTTAAAATAAAGTAAAAGTAGTATAAAAAAAGAGACGGAAAGAATTCCGCCTCCTTCTTCTGATGCGAGACTAAAGTCTCTTCCGTTTATTTAACCAACCTAAATGCATTGATATTTCCGGAAAAATCTGCCACATACAACACCTCTCCCACTAATGCCATATCTGCATACACCGGCGCACCTACCTCGAACTTAGCCACCATCTTGCCTTTGGCGGCGAGGTCCAACACATACAACCAGCCATCTGCAGCGGCTACTACAGCCCGGTCACCAATGATGATAGGCGTGCTTTCTACAGTAGCTGCCGGTGGTAAAGAATACGGCGCAGTAAAACTCAATGACTGCGCAGGTTTGAAGCTCCACAACCAACCGGCGGTGCTTAATTCGTAAGTCTGAATACCATCTGCGGCAGTGGCAAGCAGTACCTGATTCTTCCAGACAGCAGGCGCAGTCATCGTTTTCAGCTCTCCGCCTACTTTGATACTGTCGATTGTTTTTCCTTCTTCATTCAAAATATGGAGCATATTGATCCCTTGTACCAACAATTTATTGTTGTATACTGCCGGTGTGCCGCTCCTGAAACGGATACCACCATCACTTCTTTTCCAGCGAAGCTGGCCGGTTTGGAGGTCGTGAGCAAAAAGATGGTTCCAGTTGCTGGAAGTAATCAGGAGATTATTCCAGATAGTCATGGCAGTGGGCGTAGCTTCTCCACCGTTCCAGGAAGTATTGGTCCAGCGTGGATTTCCGGTTTTTATATCGAGTGCCTGTAAGAAGTTTCCTGTGCCGGTGATATACAAATCTTCATACACCACACCACCACAGTTATAAGGAGGCAAGCCTTTCATCGGTCCGTTATGCTGCCAGAGAAGCTTTCCTGTAGCGGCATCCAGGGCATAAGTGATACCTTCTGCATCCGTGCCCAGCAAGTAGTTACCACTGAGCGAAAGACTATGCTTGATAGAATTGGTAGTTTTATATCTCCACAAAACCTTACCTGTAGTGGCTTCCATGGCAACAATAGCGCATTTATCCAGATTTTCATCATCGATAGTTGCCAGGTACAACTTACCATTATTTACTATAGGAGCCGATTTCCAAATGGCTGTGCCCAAGTTGGCCGACCATAACAATTGCAGTCCGGAGAAAATCTCCTGCCTTGTAACCGGCATCCGCTGCGCGTTTTGGAGGACCTGTGTCCAGTTGTCGCTATTGGATTTGAGTTCCACCGGCGACTGCATCACAAAAGTATCGCGCCTGAAAAGTACACGTCCGGAGCGCAAGGTAGCCTCCAGTGTACTATAGCAGGTATCTTTGAGATAAGGTTTCAGTGTAGAAGCTTCTATGCCTGCGTTCCAGTTCCAGTCGCCAGAAGGCTGTAGCGACAAGGATTTCAGCAGGTTTCCCTTTTTGTTGTAAACTTTATAATGAACAGTTTGTACCAGTTCATCCGTTTGATAAATGTTTGCGCTCACCTGTATTTTGCCTTTGCTATAGCTAATACCCTTTACAGTAGGGGTTATCAGGGAGATGTGATTGGCAACGTAACTGTAGCGCCGTGTCACCTGTTGAATTCCTTCTTTATCCACATGAATCATTTCAAAATTGGAGATGGAATTATCGATGCCGCCGTCAGCAGCCGGCGCCGCACATAAGCTGCGAATGCCGCTATTGCCATGCTGATGTGTAAAATTGTAGTGCCAGTGGCCGTAGATCCAGGCTTTCAGGTTATGTTGACTGAGGTTCAGCACTTCTCCTTTAGCGTTCTTAATGGAGAAGTCTGTCCCGTAGGTGAGCAGGTCGTGATTGAACACCACTACCGATTTAGCAGGGTCTGTGTTGGCAAGATCGTTTTGCAGCCAGTAATACAGGTCGTCGTAGGTGTAGGATGGCTTGTAATCCCCATACGGCATAGGCGTTACTACAAAATGCGTGTTCCCATATTCAAAAGAATAAAATACAGGTCCGAAGAGAGATTCATACAGCGCTTCGCCATACGGCCCACGTACCAGGTCATGGTTGCCTATGCAGTAATACACTGGCAGCCCCATCGTCTTAGTATTCACCTGCTGTGCGTGAAACTGCATTCCTTTTTCGTAACAGATATCACCGGTGTGAACAACAAAGTCCGCCGCCTCGTTGCGCGCAAAGTTTTTCACTTCGTTGATCCAGTTGCCATACATATAGGTTTCCGTATCGGTGATTCTTATAAAGTGACTGCTGGCAGCGGATTTGCCGGTGTGATACATCGGAAAGTTGTAAGTACTTTTTCCGGAGTCGATTGGCAGGTAATAATTATTCACAAAGTTGTACCCGTTCGCAGGGGTAACGGAAATGAACTTTTGCCTGGCATGACCTGGCAAGGTATAATTACCGGCAGCATCAGTTTTCACAACGTTCCGTCCATCGGAAACGCTGATGTGTTGAATGCCTGTTTCTCCGGCATCCTTCACACCATTGCGGTTACTGTCGTGGTACACATTGCCGGTGAAGGCTTGCCCGGATGCACTGCCGGCGAAACTTAGCACCGCAGCGAGGAGTAGCTGTATCTTCATATAAATAATTTAAAAATGACACCGAGGTGTCATTGGATAGGTACCGCGCTTCGCGCGGTTAACTGCGTTGGTTGCTTATGGGCTCATGGCTGCCAGGCGAAACGCGCTATTCCGTTTTTTCGCGCAAGTATTTACCCGGCATGCAACCCGCATTCATGTAAAATAATCAGCGTTATCCCAGGCTAAGCAAGGGATAACGCTATGCAATAAATTTTACCAGCCCTGAATCTGATCCAGATTCGGATTCAGTACTACTTCACTGAAAGAAATCGGACGATAATAATATTGTGGCGCCACAAACTTTCGCTTGTTATCACGGTAACGGGTAAACGAAATATGACCGGAAGTTGTATTATCCAGGTAGAAATTATTTTCCTTACCGTTCACATCTTTCAGCGCATAGCGGCTGATCGACTGCTTCACCGCGGGTGGCAAACCATCCAGCGAAGCGGTGTCATTAGGCGTAGCCAGTATGGCGATGTCAGCAATACCATCTCCCGTAATATCCATAGGACCCAGCGCTGGTACATACATACCCTGCTGCGACTGTTCCATGCGTGCCGCTGCAGCCCAGCGATTCAGGTCGTTGAGGCGCAAGCCTTCACAAGCCATTTCCACCCGGCGCTCTCTTCTGATTTCCAGCAATACGCCCTGGTTACCACCGCTCACATTAGGATAGGCAGCCGCCTGCACCGGATCAGGAATAGTATTGGCATTGGCCAGCAACAGGTCGGGCATTTGCACACGCGCCCTCAGCTTGTTTACACTGTTGTTAAGATCATTCTGCGTGAGCGAGCCCAGCTCGGCCTTTGCTTCTGCATAATTCAACAAAACCTCCGCGTAGCGGTACACCGGTAAACTGGTGTAATTGGCATCCCAGCCCTGACGCTGTGCAGGATCGCGGGGATAAAATTTCAGCTGATCAAAACCACCCAGGTTGGGCTTTGGAATATAATACTTATCATCGTTGGTAGTGGAAAATCCAGGATAGGCCACGGTTTCCGCCAGTCGGGGATCACGGTTGGCAAACACTTCTACAAAACCTTTTTTGTTATAACCAGGTTGACTGGTAAATGGTGTCCCGTCTTTCATCAGGTAAGTTTCTACCAGGCTATTACTGATGGACCAGGTCCAGCCCAGCACTGCGTGTGAGTTGTTGCCCACTTTCAGCGCCTGCTGACATTCATACCACTGAATCATTTCCGGGTTTCCTGCCAGTGTACCGCTCACAAACAGTGCCCGGTAATCCGGTGCACCTTTGCCGGTGTTATACACCTGGAACCTGCCACTGTTAATCAGTTCCTGCGAAGCCGCTACCGCAGCCTCCAGAAAAGGAGTAGCTGTTTCCTGTAATTTCAGTTCCGCGTGATATTTACGGAAGGTACCTTCAAACAAACCAAAGCGACTCATCAGCGCCAGCGCAGTCCACTTACTGATGCGGGTTCTGTTACCTTCATCCGGTTTAATAAAAGTAATGGCGTACTTCAGGTCAGCCATGATAGAATCCGCAATGAGCGCACGTGGGCTGCGTGGCGCATACAAGGCAGAGTCAATATTTGTCAGCACGTGCGAATACCATGGCACATCAGAATAACGGGCCAGTTTATCAAAGTAAAATTTAGCCCGGAAAAATCGGGTGATACCGATATAATGATGGATCAGCGCTGTATCGCCGGTAGCTTTGTATGCATTATCCAGCAGGTAGTTGTAGGAACGCAGGCGCCCCCAGTCGTTCCAGCCGGAATTACCTACAGTAGTAGCATTAAGGCCACCTTCCAGCATGAGGTCCAGCTCACCTGCCTGGCTATAGTAGGAAATGTTATCGCTGTTGATATCATCCGTAGCGTAGGTAGCTACATTGTAGAAAGAGTTGGAATAGGTTTCCAGGTCCTTCGGTGATGCGAAGTAGGCATCCGGCACAAGGTCGGTCTGCGGATTTCTCTGCAGGAACTCTTTATTGCAGGAGGCGGTCCAAAAGCCTGCAGCGAGCAAAAGTATATAAGAAGTAGTTTTTTTCATGTTGCACATTTTAGAAATTCAGGTTTAAACCAACAGAATAGGTTTTCTGGAAAGGGTACACGGCACCGTCCAGGCCTTCCGGATCGATGTCTGCTTTCAGGTGGGACACGGTGAAGATGTTTTCTGCTGAAGCATAGAAGCGGAGGCGTGCGATCTTTAACCGGTCGGTTACTGACTTAGGCAGGGTATAACCCAGGGTTACGTTTTTGAGGCGCAGGTAGGCGGCATTCTGCAGGTAGCGCGTTTGCGGTGCACCTAGTTCTGTAGCATCTTCCGCGATATAGGATTTTACACGCGGGAAGTAGCCGTTAGGATTTTCAGGTGTCCAGTGGTCCATATTCTGTACCTGCACGTTTGCCCATGGCTGTGCATAGATACCCCAGAAATAGTGGTTACCCGCACCCGGATACCAGTCGCGTTTGCCGATACCCTGGAAAAATGCCCTGAAGTCCCAGCCTTTGAAGCTGCTATTCAAATCCACGCTGTACGGGAGTTGTGGCAGGTTGTTACCAATAATTCGCTTATCTCCGTGATCACTTACCGTATTTTTTCCATAGCTGATTTCCCCGTCGTTATTCAGGTCGCGGAATTTCAGATCTCCTACATACCATTTGTATCCCTGATCATCAGACCCAACTTTAGATTGATCCGCATGAGCCTTGATTTCATCCTCACTCTGGAAGAAACCTTCTGTTTCCAGTCCCCATATTTCACCTAAACGCTGGCCTACGTAGTAGTCGCTGAGATTGCCTACCGGATTATCATACTTGGTGATAAATGTTTTACTGTTGGCCACTGCTACTTTAATACTATAGGAGAGGTTGTCTTTACCGATGGCGATACGATCGCGCCACATGATGGACAGTTCACCACCGCGGGTTTTCAGGTCGGCTGCATTTGTTTTTGGCGACTCTGCCCCGTATACACCAGGCAGTGTTTTACCTTTTACAAACATTCCTTCGGTGAAGCGGGTATAATGGTCAAAGCTAACGTAGAGGCGTTCTTTCAGGAAGGCTGCATCCACCCCCATATTTACAGATCGAACGTTTTGCCAGGTATAATCTGCTGTTACGGGGCTTGGCATAAACACGGCAACCGGCTGTGTACCATCGAGGATAGTATTCAGCGTAGCGGCTTTCATTGTTTCGAAGTAGCCGTAAGAGTTAAACGTTTGATCACCCAGAGAGCCGTAGGAGCCACGGAGTTTCAGGAAGTCCATTCCGATGGTGGTAGCCAATGGTTTGGCAAAGTTCTCGTTGGATACTACCCATGCTGCAGAGGCGGAGGGGAAAGTACCCCAGCGGTTAAACATCGGGAAACGGGAAGATCCATCCCGGCGACCGTTTACTTCTACCAGATATTTATCGTTGTAATTATAGGCAAGGCGGTAGAAAAGACCGCGTACTGCCCAGTCTTCATAGCTCTCACCAATTTTAGGTGCGCCGGTGGCCAGTTGCACGGTTGGGTACAGTGTGCTGATTAAGCCATTACGGTTACCGTTAAACGCATCTGTCTGGAAATACTCCTGGTTAAAGCCTACCAGTGCCGACAGTTCATGCTTTCCGAATTTCTTGGAGAAATCAGAATACAGGTTGTACACCGTATACTTCATGCCCATGCTGTTAAACGCTGCACTGGACTGGTTGCCATCCGTATATTGTAATGGCTGTGCAGGGCCGGTGCGATAGGCTACCGGCAGCACAAATGATTTACCGGTGGAGTTAGTACGGCGGAAAGTGGCTTCTCCTTTGAGCTTCCATATACCTTTGATGATACCGAGTTCGCCGTTGAAGCTGGCGAGGAATTCGTTCATATTACTGGTATTGCGTCCACCGCTTTGAAGGCGGCCCAGGAGGGAGGCACCGTCGGATGTCCAGGTACCATCAGGATTGCGTGGCACTGACAGGGATGGTGTACGGTTGGCATTATGGAAAAACAGGTAGTCCATTGCCGTGCTGGGCGCATCATAAGAAGAGGTAGTATAGGTAGTGTTGGTACCTATTTTAATACGATCATTAAAGGTATAGGTCGCCTTTGCACGCAGGTTGTAACGCTTGTATACATCCGGGTTGTAGCGCAGCATACCATCCTGCTGATAATATTCTCCGGAGAGGTAGTAATTCAGTTTTTCGTCGCCTCTTGCTATGCTGAAGTTACCGGTAAATGCAGGAGCGGTTTTGTTGTATACCTCATGCAGCCAGTCGGTAGTACCGTAATACGCATAGGCGTTAGGGTTAGTAGGGTCTGTAATCACTGCCGGCAGGGACGGGTCTTTGGAGCGTTTGGCGGCATACTCGCGTACGGCGTCCGGGAAGAGGTTATAGAGCGGTGTGGCTGCGTCATGCTTCATTTGCATGGTGGTGAGCGGGTCAGTCACCACATCCGGCACTTTGCCGAGCGTGCGCACAGCATAGTTGGTATTGGCAGATACTGTGAGCCGGCCGTCCATGGCGGATTTAGTAGAGATCAGCACTACCCCGAAAGCTGCGCGGGCACCGTAGATGGCAGCAGAGGCAGCATCTTTCAATACGGTTACGCTTTCAATATCAGCAGGGTTCAGGCGCGACACCTCATCGGCACTGAAAGGGATATTATCTACCAGGATAAAGGGTTCACCACCGGAAAGAGAGGTATAACCCCTAAGGTTAAACGAAGGTGCAGAGGAAGAGCGGCCGTTGTTGATACCGATGTTCAGGTTGGGAATGAGCCCTTGTAAACCGGTACCTACGTTGGTGATCGGACGGCTTTCCAGTGCTTTACCGGAGATATTATCTACGGCGCCGCTGAGGTTTACTCTTTTCTGGGTGCCATAACCTACTACCACCACTTCGTTGAGGCCGCTGGAGTTAGCGGTGAGTGTTACATTAAAGTTCTGTACCCCTTTGATGGGCATCTGCCGGGCTTCATAGCCGATATAGCTGAATTCCAGCACTGCATTTTCAGGCACTTCCAGTTCGTACTCTCCTTTTACGTTGGTGGTAACACCCTGGGAGGTGCCTTGTACTTTTACGGTCACACCGATGAGGGGGGTACCCTCCATATCTTTCACAATCCCCTTTACAGGTATGGTTTTCACTATTTCACCACCTTTCACGATTACCACGAGATTGTTGGGCATTACGCGATAGTTGAGGTTGGTGCCGGAAAAGGCTTTATCCAGAATAGCGGTAACTGCGGCGTTTTCCATGCGCAGGCTTACGCGCACATCGGGCAGGGCGCCGGTTTTATACAGGAAGGTATAGTCGCTTTTCTTGCCTATGAGGCTGAGTAATTTACTGATGTGTACATTGTTGAAGTCCACACTTATTTTCTCCTGGGAGAAACCGTGGGCGCTCAACTGTAAAAAACCGGCGCATAGCAATACGGAAGTCAATTTCATACGCATAATGAGTTTCCTCATACTCCCATCGGGAATATGCGAAGGCCACCAATAGTTTTTTTTCATAATTTTGTTTCATTAGGTTAAATAATAGGCCATTACCGGATCTCGCTGATCGGTTTACTTGTTTAGCCTTTGAAAAGGGGAATGTTGCCGCATTTCCCTTTTTTCATGTCTGGAAATATGATAATTATCGGATGATCACTGTTTTTTTGTCTTTATCGATCTCGTAATTAAAGCCCAGCGTAAGTTGGAGTGCGTTCAGCACTTCTTCCAGCTGTTGTTTTTTGAATACGCCTGTAAAAAGTTCCTGTTTGTATTTTTCGTTTTTGAAGATGATGTGGACGTTGTACCAGCGTTCGAGGTCGTGTGATAACTCCTCCAGGGTGATACTGTCGAATTCGAAGCGGTCGCTCATCCAGGCCGTTGGTGTGGCGGTTTCTGTTACTGTTGTATTGGTGTTGCGGACAGGAGCAACCGAATAGTTGGTCAGGGCTGCCTGCTGTGCGGACTGACGTGTATCCGATGAAGGCAGCTTGCTGATGATGAGTCGCTGGGCGGGTAGCAGTATCACTTCTTCCTCATTGGTAGTTTTAAACGAGACGGCTACTTTTCCGCTGATCAGCGTTGTTTCAATATTTTTATCCTCCGGGTAGGCTTTCACGTTAAAGGAGGTACCTAAAACTTTGATATTTACTTTTCCTGAGTGTACAATGAAAGGGTGGGCGGGATCATGCCTGATATCGAAATAGGCTTCACCGGTGAGTGTTACCTCTCTGTTACCTTTCAGGAATTTGTCGGCATCATATTGCAGCTGGCTGCAGGCGTTCAGTGCTACGGTACTGCCGTCAGGCAATACCATGGTGGATTTGGAGCCGTTCCGGGTCACTACCTGGTTGGCAAAGGTGGTGGTACCGGACTTAGGCCAGTAGAAGAAGGTACCTATCAGGAGCCCTGCGCTGGCAGCGATGGCAGCAAAAACTTTCCAGGTGAGGTGGTGGCGTTTAACCGGGTCCGGCTCCTGTTGCAGCCAGCCGGCCAGTTGTTCCAGGCCTTTAGCTTTGAGTGCCTCGGCTTCCTCATCCGTAAAGTTATCAGGTTCCTGCACTTCGCGGATATCCACTACTATATTGAAAGCATATTGCAGCTCCGGGTTTTCCAGCAGCAGTTGCTCCAGTTCTTCCAGTTCTTCAGCGGAGGCCTCCCCTGCTGCTTTTCTGGCCATTAGTGCATAAATACGGCTTTGTTCACTCATTAATTCTGCTGATCGTTATACAGGTAGGTCGGCATAACCGGGAAAAACCCCCAAAGCGAATTGAATTTTTTTTTGGCGTGTATGCAGCCGGAATATTTTGTTAACTTTAGCTTAATCTGCGTTATATAAATTGCAACCAATATCTAGCAGTCAACAGGGATGGAACAGTGTAACATTAATCAGCTTTTTACTGATATGACGGCGAACAATGATGAAGAGGCTTTCAAGCTTTTCTATAATCAGTGTTTTGTCCGCCTGTTGCGTTATACCTGGTCCCTCACCCGGTCAAGAGAAGTTGCCGAGGAAATTGCCAATGACGTTTTTATGCATTGCTGGCAAAAAAGGGGTTCTCTGGGAGACATAAAGAACCCGGAAGTGTACCTCTTCGTAGTGGCACGTAACAAATCGGTCGATTACAAGCGAAAACAAGCCCAATTTAAGGCCGTCGACCTACATCCGGAGGAACATATCCAAATTACATTCGATAGCAATCCTGAGGAGCTAATGATCACTTCTGAGATGGTCCGGAAAATGGAGTCCACCATTCAGCAGCTCCCGCCCAAGTGCAAAGCTATTTACCTGATGATCAAACAGCATGGGCTGAAGTACAAGGAAGTGGCGCAAATCCTCAATGTATCTGTAAAAACAGTGGAGAATCAACTGTCTATCGCTATTAAGCGCCTCACCGCTGCGGTGAAGTTTACCCTTGAGAAGGAAGATCTGTATAAATAAAAAAGCAGTGCTTCCCGCGCTATGCCACGGGAAAACACTGCCTTAAACCAGTAACCTGCTAGTTACCGTAACCGTCGTTCTGCGGTTTGAGGTTGAGGTTGTTCTTCATTTCAGAGGTAGGCAGCGGGAAAAGCAGGTGCTTTTTCTGCAGGGCCTGACCTGAATTTTTGTTCACGTGTCCTTCAAACTCGTCGAAACCGTTATTATCTTCATTGTAGACTTTTTTGAGTCGTACCATATCAAACCAGATGATGCCTTCGTAAGCGAATTCATGCCAGCGCTCGCGCCATACCGCTTGTTCAAATACCTCGGAGCTCAGGCCGGAGAGTGCATCCAAACCCGCCCTTCCGCGAATGGCATTCAGTGCCGTATAGGCTTGTGCGTTAGGTGCGCCATCCGCTTTGTTCTGTGCTTCGGCGTAGATCAGGAGCGTTTCTGCATAACGGATCTGCGGCAGGTTCAGGTTGCTGATACCGGTACCGGCCACACCTTTTGTACCGTGGCATACCACATCGAAATGTTTGAAGATGTAAGGGGCTCCTAATGGGAAGTCGGCCCCACTGCCATCTACATAATAAGTGGTGAAGAAGAACTGCTGCTCATCGGTACGTTTATCCTTAGGCTCAAATTTTTTGTAGGAATCGTAGAATGAGCGCGTTGGCATGGAGCTACCTACCCCACTGCCATCTGCGGAGATGTTTTTAGACAGGGAGTTGTTGGGCAGCATGATGGATTGTAGCGGGTTTTCTTCCACTCCACTCAGGTATTGCACTTCAAACAGGTGTTCCAGCTTATTGTTGGAGGCAACAGCATGCAGCAGGTTGTAGGTTGGGAACAGGCCAATTTCTGCAGGATGCGCATTGGCGTAGTCCACCACCTCTTTCGCCTTGTCAGCAGCCAGTTTGTAGTGAGTGGCACCTTTACCCAGCGGGTTCCCCGCCATGGTCAGGTATACTTTTGCCAGTTCAGTTTTGATAGCTGCCGTGCTTACGCGGCCGGTAGGGTCTATCCATGGCAGGCCTGCTGCTTCAGCAGTTTGCAGGTCCTTCACGATTTGGTTGTAGACTTCCTCTGCCTTGGTGCGGGAAGGGGCAAAATCGGGTGAGCTGGCGGTTTGTGAGTTCAATACCAACGGCACATCGCCCCAGAGCCTTACGGCATAAAAGTAGGCCCATGCGCGGAGGAAACTGGCTTCTCCCATTACCCGCTTACGCTGCGCCTCATCCATCGGATTGATTTTAGGCACGTTGTCGAGGGTGAGGTTACATTGTGCAATTACGCGGTATAACCCTCTCCACCACTGTTGTACGTGCAGGTTTTCTCCGTTGTACACCAGCCCCAGCAGGTTGTTGAGATCGGAGTTTTGGGCAGTACCGGTGTTAGCTGTACCTGTTACCGCATCCAGCATCTGGAAGTTGTTGGAAAAGATACCCGCGCCTTCGGCGATGATGCGTGTACGTGCGTAGGCTGCAAACACAGCAGCATCCGCATGTTCAGGCAGGGTGAAGTAACTGTCCGGCGAGAGGTTGGACGGATCCTGCTCTTCGAGGAACTTTTTACAACCAGTACCAGTACCCAGCATAAGCGCACCTGTAAGCACCAGGAGCAAGGATTTATTAAATATCTTACGTTTCATAATCTTATTCATTTTAATAACACAACTGGTTTAGAATGCCACATTTACCCCTACGGTGAAAGTGGTTGGTTTCGGGTAGTCGAAGAAGGTCTGCCCTTGTGCGAACACATCGCCATAGGTAGTTACTTCAGGATCATTGCCGCTAAACTTGGTTTTCAGGAAGAAGTTCTGAACGGAACCGTATACACGCAGGCGTTGCAGGTGCAGGCGTTGTACGGTCTCACCCGGGAAAGAATAGCCTAGCAGCAGGTTTTTGCCGCGGAGGAAAGAACCATCTTCTACCCAGCGTGTATCCACGTTGGTTACGTATCCAGCACTCGGATTACGTGGTGCGGCAATCATGGTATTCTGGTGTTCCGGAGTCCAGTAGTCCAATACGGATTTGAAGCTGTTAGCCAGGCCGGTACGGTCTTCGCCGGAGTGGTGGGTCATATTCAGCACATCGTTGCCGAACATGAACTGCAGTTCAATGGCCAGTTCCCAGTTTTTATACTTGAAGTTGTTATTCCAGGCGCCCCATCCGTCCGGGTTACCGTTGCCGATGATCATACGGTCCGCATCGTTGATAGCGTGGTCACCATTTACATCCAGGTATTTGATATCACCGGGCAGGATTGGTTTACCGCCGCGATAATCTTTAAACTTAGCTGCTTCCGCTGCTTCTGCCTGGCTCCAGGTACCAAGGCGTACCAGTCCCCAGAAAGAACCAACGGGTTCGCCTACACGAATAATATTCGTTTGGTTGGTGAAGTTAGGTCCACCCACCCCGAAGATATCCGCAGGGGTAGCCAGTGACAGTACTTCATTTTTATTAAAGGAGATGTTAAAGGCACTATTCCATGTGAATTTTTCATTATCCACGATGGTAGCGTTGATACCGATTTCCACCCCTCTGTTGGCCATGGTACCGATATTCTTTTTGATAGTGGTATAGCCGCTGGTGGTAGGCACTGGTGCATCCAGTAACATGTCAGTGGTTTTGCGGTAGTAGTAATCCAGTTCCAGGTTCAACCTGTTTTTGAGGAAGCCTATTTCCACGCCGGCATCATACTGCCCGGTTCTTTCCCAGTGGAGGTCGCTGTTAGAAAGTCGGTTGGTACCTACGCCCTGTACTTTAGCGCCGTTGATAACCGCCGCATAAGTGCTGCTGGCAGCCAGCGATGCAAGGGAAGTGTAAGGTGCAATTTCAGAGTTACCGGTTAAACCGTAGCTGGTGCGCAGTTTCAGGTTAGAGATAACGCGGCTGTTTTTCAGGAATGGTTCTTCAGATACTCTCCAGGCCAATGCTGTGGAAGGGAATATGGCGAACTTCTTGTTTTCTCCGAATTTGGAAGAGCCATCTGCGCGACCGGTAAACGTTACCATATATTTATCACGGAAGGCATAGTTCAAGCGGGCGAAGTAGGAATTAAATCCGAATTTAGTGCGACTGGAACCCACGCCACTGGCTGGAATGTTGGAACCGGAACCCAGGGAGTTGTTCTCGAAATAATCTGTCGAAAAGTTTTCAGCCCTGGCGTTGAAGCCAAAGAAATTATTTTCCTGCCACGACAAGCCCACCATGCCGGTGAAGCTGTGTTTATCGTTGAACCGTTTGGTATAGGTCATATAGTTTTCGAATGACCAGTAGGTTTCACGATCGTTGGCGCTGATGGCAATACCTTTCTGGCTCGCGGAGATGTCGATCAGCGAACGGCCATTCCATTCATTACGGCCACGGGTAACGATATTGGTACCTAACACGCTGCGGAAAGTCAGGTTTTTAGCCAGTTGCAGTTCTGCATATACGCTACCCAGCAGGTTTTGGGTATTGAGGATATATTTTCTGTCGTTGAGGATTTGTACTGGGTTGGAGCCACCTTCTGCACCAGGATATACTTTGTTGTTGGCCCAGGTGCCATCTGCAAATTTAACTGGCAGAAAAGGTAATGCTTCTGTAATCATACGAACGGAGTTCAAACCGCCGGTACCGATATCTACCAGGTTTTCTTCCTGATTGTTATAGGACATGGTGGCGCCTACACGCAGCCAGCTTTTTACTCTGCTATCGATGGTAAAGCGTGCGGAGTAGCGTTTGAGGTAGGAATTTTTCAGGAGCCCTTCATCATCGAGGTAACCGAGGAAGAGGCCGTACTGTGAATCTTCGTTACCGCCGGTGAATCCCACCTGATGGTTTTGCGAGAGTTTGTGCTGCAGTGATTCTTCGAACCAGTCGGTATCATACAGCGGGTTCCCGTTTTTATCAAAGAGGCGTGGGTCTGTTCTTTTGAGTGCCGGATTTTTGGATACGTAGTCACCTTTTGCCCATCCTTCCGGGTCATAGATTTCTGCGTTTTTCCATGCCAGGTCTTCTACGGCCATATATTCTTTAGCGTTGAGCATTTCCACGCGGTTAGGACCTGGTACGTTTCTGCCGAGGTAGCCGTCGTAGGTAACGCGGCCGCCTGTGGCGGAGCCTTTTTTGGTGGTCACGAGGATCACGCCATTGGCACCGCGGGCGCCATAGATAGCAGTGGCGGAAGCATCTTTGAGTACTTCCACTGATTCAATATCGCTTGGGTTAATAAAGTCAATGGCGTTACTGTTTTGGGTTTGTGAACCAACTGGCAGTGCCACACCATCTACCACATAGAGTGGGTTGTTGGATGAGTTGATGGAGCTGAAGCCGCGGATGCGCACTTTTGTTTGTCCGCCCGGGCGGCCTGAGTTGGTATTAACCTGCACCCCTGGTACGCGACCACTGAGGGCCTGGTTGAGGGAAGGTGCGGGTCTTTCCTGCAATTGTGCGGCACGTACGGAGGCTACGGAGCCGGTGAGGTCCGAGCGTTTGGTAGTACCATAACCGATTACGATTACGTCCTGGAGGGACTTGGTATCGGTGGTGAGGGCCATGTTGAGCTGGGTGGCATTTCCCAGGGCTTTTTCCTGGCTGGTATAGCCGATAAAGGTAAATAGCAGGGTTGCTCCTGCTGGTGCTTCGAGGGTATAGGAGCCATCAACGCCTGTTTGTGTGCCGGAGCTGGTACCTTTTATCTGCACGGTTACGCCGGGCAGTGGGGAGTTATCCCTACCGTCGAATACGCGCCCGGTGATTTTTTTGTTTTGTGAAAATGCCATCAGACCGGTGAGCAGGAACAGCATGCTGAACAGGGCCGACCGCAAAAAGCATGTCAAATTCTTCTTCATACATTTTGATTTTTAGGTTTTGGTTAGCACGTATGCTAAATCGATTTTGCAAACAGCATCCAGTCATCCCGGCATAGCGGTAATGAAAAATGGACAATAGGAAGCTGTTATGTACCGGAATGGGTACATGGGGAAGAGGGCTACTTATAAGTTTCGTATAGCCGTCAGCGTTGCATTACAGAAATGTTTTTAAGTTTTACATGCGATGTCGATTAAAAAAATAGAATTGAATCACGATTGCAGAAAGCCTGAGTGCCATACGTGGAAAAATACGCTCAGCATCTGCAATATTATTGGCACTAACTTTTACAAGCAATTCAACAGTCTCTGGAATACAAGATGGATATAATGCAGCTGCAACTGCATTATAAAATCGATTTAGCACAGAAGGCAAGCCAGAACTACTGTGAATTTTTGTTACATACTTATCAGCTTAATTTATTTCTACTACTCAGTTTGGTTTTACAGCATTTTTCGTGGAAAACTTTTTCGCAATAGCGTCTCAACACTGGATCTTTGTTCCTTTATGCAGTAGGTTAATTAATTTTTCATTTTGATGATGGTCATTAAGCAATACAGAACCGGGTCCTCACACGGGCAGTTTCTCTTGATAAAAATAGTTATTATTCCCAATAACTAAAACGTTTTTGCAACTTTTTTTTCCAATGGTAGAATATTCGCATTTTACCTGTTTAAACCGCTATTTTCAAGTTAAGCTTTTCCACTGGCCCAGCATCGCAGGCAGGCCTTCCTGCTCAAAAATTATACGGCCTATTTTGAGTCGCCCCCACCCTTCCTGCAACTGATAAGAAAAGCGCGGCATTCCCTCTTTCAGCACACATTCCATATGCAGGGCCTTCCAGCCCGGCGCGGGTGTGAGCAAATTTTCCAGTGCATGCAAATGTGTAGATATAATAAATAATCCCCGGGGAGATGTAGTTAGTCCCTGGATTGTTTGCAGGGAAATATCAGTTGCATCGTCGGCATTGGTGCCACGAAACAATTCATCGAAGATGGCAAAACAATTACGTCCCTCACCTGCCATATGCAGGGTTTGCTTTAACTGCTGCACCTCCATCATAAAATGACTGTAACCACTTTGCAAATCATCGCGCAGGTGAATGGCGGCACGCAGCTCATCATAAAATGGAATCCTGCAAACGCTGGCTGGTACCGGCATACCGGCGTGTGCGAGATATACACAACAACCTATCGCCTTCAGCAAAGTAGATTTGCCGGACATATTTGCGCCGGTCAGTAACAGCACTGTAGTATTGGTACAAATGCTGTTTCGCACGGGCTGCTTCACCAGCAGATGATAAAAATCTGTGAGCTCAAAACCGCTACCCGTAAACGCTGCAAATGCCATATTCATCCGTACTGCTGCATTAGCGAGCGATAACCATGCTTCCCAGTAATTAAAGGTTTGCCAGAACAGCGCCCAATCAGAAGCTGTTATTTCATGCCGGAATAATTGTATCAGCCGCCTGATCTCCCTGGTGGTAAATGTTCCGTTACGCGCTACTATGGCCCAGGACGGCAATTGCATCTTCCGAAATAATTCATGGATTATTATTATTTGCCTGCGAAATTCATCCGGAAAATGTGCAGGATTTATAAAAGAGAAATAGCGATCCGCGACATCCAGCAGTCCAATTAACTGGCGTAATCCACCCTGTAGCATATACTGGTCATCGCGCAAGGTTTTGTAATTAAACACCCTGTTTATCACATCCGCGGCGGCAGGCAACTCCACCTGCTGCAACCGGTGCAGAAACGTCTGTACTTCGCTATAGTCCACCTTTGAATACTCCAGCTGCGTACGGTAGTAGCCGTGATGAATCATGGCTTTCATCACTGCCTGTTTTTTGTAAATCAGTTCCGGACTACCGGGTAATTCCAGCATCAGGGAAGTCAGCACTTCGCGTGCATCAGCGTTGCGGGTGGTATCATACACAGGGATCAGCTCACGGATGTTCAGATCATGGATAGCAGGCATACGGGCATGTTTTGCCGGGATCATTTGCACGAACTATGCCGGAAATAAAAAAGCAGCACCGGGGCGCTGCTTTTTCTGATTGTTTGGTAGTATGGATTAATAGTGCAATAACTCATTGATGGCCGCAGCTACTTTATCCGGGTTGGGCAGCATGGTTGCTTCCAGGTCGGTATTGAGCGGAACGGCCGGCAGGTCCAGCGCACCCAGTGTAAACACCGGTGCATCCAGTTCCCGGAAGCAGGTACGTTGTATGCGTCCGGCCAGCGCCTGCGTGAAGGAATTATTCAGCTGCTCTTCGGTTAAAATCAGGCATTTGCCATGTTTTTTAACGGTAGTATAAATCAATTCCTCATCCAGCGGGAACAAGGTGCGGAGGTCGATGATCTCTACATTTCCCGGGAAGTTTTTAGCTGCTGCCTTTGCCCAGTAAACACCCATACCGTAGGTGATTACGCAAAGGGAATTCCCGTTGGCTACATCTTTAGGATGCGCCTGCAGCACCACATTGCCTTTTCCTAACGGAAGCACATAATCCGCTGCAGGTTCGATCGTCATTGCATCCTGGGTACCTGGTACCTTACTCCAGTATAATCCTTTATGTTCCAGCATCACTACCGGATTAGGATCAAGGAATGCGGCCTTCATCAACCCTTTCATATCTGCTGCGTTGGAAGGATATACCACTTTGATGCCTTTGATGGTCAGCAAAGTAGATTCCACGCTGCCGCTATGATAGGGTCCTCCTCCTCCATAAGCACCTATAGGCACACGTACCAGGGTTTGGACAGGGTATTTTCCATTGGACAGATAGCATGATTTGGAAATCTCGGTTACCAGCTGGTTAAAACCGGGATAGATATAGTCGGCAAACTGCACCTCCACAATAGGTTTCACGCCAGTGGCGGACAAGCCGGCGGTGGAGCCGATAATATAAGCCTCCTGAATGGCGGTGTTATACACGCGGTGGTCACCAAATTTATCGCCGAGGGTGGCTGCTTCCCGGAATACGCCTCCGAGGCGTCGGCCTACATCCTGTCCAAACAGGATGGCTTCCGGGCAGGCCTGCATGATTTCTTCCACTGCATGCAGGGCTGCGTCCACCATCACGACCTTAGCGCCTCCTGCGGGCGTACGATCCCCCTTTTCGGCCGTTACCGGCGTTGGGGCAAACACATGATCATGAATAGTAGCAGGGTCCGGATTAGCCGCATTTACGGCTTTATCGAAGCAGGTTTGTATATAGGCGGTGGCGTCTGTTTCAATTTCAAGCAGGGCGGATTCCGCTATGCCTTTTTTGAGCAGGAGCTGTCGCAGTTTTGGAATAGGATCATTTTTAGCGTGTTTTTCGAGGTCATCGGCACCGCGATACCATTCTTTGCGCACGCCGGAGGTATGGTGGCCCAGGAGCGGCACGGTAGCCTGCACCAGTATGGGCCGGCGCTCATGGCGTACATAATTGATAGCGGCGGCCATTCCTGACCAGGAAGCTTCAAAGTCGCTGCCATCGATACGCATACGTTCCAGGCCTTTAAAGCCGGCGGCATATTCGTAGGCATCCATGGCCCTGGCTTCTGCCGCGGTTACGGAAATCCCCCAATCGTTATCCTGCACCAGGTAGATGATCGGCAATTGTTTGAGTACGGCAAACTGCAGGGCTTCGCTTACTTCTCCTTCGGTTACGCTGCCGTCGCCGAGGGAGCAGAGTACAACGGGCATTTCTCCATCCGGACCTGTCTGGAGCAGGTTTAGCTGCATCTGAGCCAGGTATTGGAGTCCCTGGGCCATGCCGGTTGCCGGGATTACCTGCATGCCGGTGGCACTGCTCTGATGGGGAATTTTTGGCCTGTCGGCCCGGTTGCTGTTAGGATGTGCGTAGTAGGAACGTCCGCCGGAGAAGGGGTCTTCCGCTTTGGCGAGGAGTTGCAGCATCAGTTCATACGGGGAGAATCCCATGGCGAGGAGCATGCTGTCGTCCCGGTAGTAGGGACTTACAAAATCCCATGGGTGTAGTTGTAATCCGGTAGCGATCTGAATGGCTTCGTGGCCTCTGGAGGTGGAATGTACGTACTTGCAGATGGGGCGGTTGGCTTCATATACAGCTGCCATGGCGGCGGCTTCACACATCAGGCGGTAGGCCCGGAGCAGGTCCTGGTTACCGTCTGGTTTCTCGATCCCTTCAGCCGGTGCTTTTAAAGTTGAAACGCTTGTACTATCTTTAAACACGTAAGACTGTTTTGGTGATGAAATCCGAAAAAGCAAAATAGTTGCTATAACAACTGTTGCTAATGCAAATTAAAGAAATATGACTGATACTTTCGTCAGTAATCCATCTTTTTTTAAGTTGGATGCTACGCTTAAGAAACTGCGCAATTATTGGCAGAAAGAGTTTGATGCCAAGCAGAAAGACATCACAGTGGATCAATGGTTACTGATAGAAAATCTGTACAAGCATAAGAAGACCACCCACAATGAGCTGGCGCGGAATACGTCGAAAGACATTACCACGATCAGCCGGATTATTGAGTTACTGGTAAAGAAGGGGCTGGTGAAGCGGGAGGCGGATAGTCTGGACCGCCGGAAGGTGTATTTACAACTCACGCCGGAGGGTGTGGATAAATACAAGGATGTGAAGCCGATGGTGCATGACATGCGTAAGGTGGGGTGGAAAACCTTGTCGGAAAAGGATTATAATGAGCTGACGCGCATATTGGATACTATTTATGCGAATGTGCCATAGCATTGGATTACAAAAAAAATAAAGGGGCCAAAGGTAGTCATGGTCGGAAGAAATTCCGACCATTTCTTTATGTTTTGAAGTAAATATCAGGATTTCCGCCACATAAGACAACGATTTGAGCAATTGCCAGATCCCTGACTTCCATAGCCATGCGCCTTT
>NZ_JAHUWJ010000027.1 GCF_019219075.1 Chitinophaga sp. sic0106 | reverse complement strand
GCCGCCAGCTTCCTTCAGATTCGCAGTCGCCCGCGACACCCTTGCTATTGGCTAACCCTTCCTACTACAAAGTGGGTTCGGGACTTGCACCCTATAGCAGATCGCCATGCCTGGCGCACACAAAAAATGAGATCATCAAGTAGATGATCTCATTTCATTTTGCGGGGTGGAGGGGACAATGTTCGAACCTTTTTGCCCCGGATTTGGATAAAATCCACCAGTTTATGAGACCAGCTATTTACTGAAAACATTTCCAATACATAAGTTTGAGTTGAACTTGTAAAGAGGAAAACACATGAGATGTTTTCTGAATGTTACCCTTTTTTAAGTTGAGAGACTTAGACTTAGCATAAATTAAAATTGGGTATAATTGGGTAATTTTGTGGGTATTTAAGGCTGATTCGTAAATAATTGGGTATAATTGGGTAATTTTACGGGTATATATGATAAAGACTGCAACCATAAATATCACCGCCGAGGTGCTCTCCCTGATTTCAGAAATTGACGAATTTAAAGGTGCATGGCGCGCCTTAGGGCAACTAGCACCAGAGCATCTTACTTCATTAAAGCGGGTTGCTACAATTGAAAGCATAGGGTCATCAACTCGTATTGAAGGAGCGAAATTAACCGATCAACAAGTAGAAAAACTCCTTGGGAACTTAGCTATAAAGCAATTTACATCTCGCGATGAAGAAGAAGTTGCCGGATATGCAGATGTAATGAACCTTATTTTTGAAAATTACACATATATCCCGTTAACTGAAGGTTACATTCAGCAACTTCACCGGGAATTATTAAAGCATAGTTCCAAAGACAATTGGCATCGGGGGAATTACAAAAAATCACCGAATCACGTTGAAGCTTTTGATCAGGATGGTAAAAGCCTGGGTATTGTGTTCGAGACCGCCAGCCCTTTTGATACGCAATTACGCATGCAGGAACTTGTTAGCTGGACTGTTAATGCTATTGAAACGAAAGAACTTCATCCGCTTTTAATAATATGTATTTTTATCGTAGTTTTTCTTGCTATCCATCCATTTCAGGATGGTAATGGCCGGTTATCGCGTATTCTAACAACAGTTCTTCTATTACGGGCGGGGTATGCATACGTGCCATATAGCTCTCTGGAAGCTGTTATTGAGCAGAGTAAAGAAGGGTATTACCTTGCTTTAAGGAGAACACAAGGCACGTTAAAGACCGAAAATCCAGACTGGATGCCTTGGATTTTATTTTTTCTACGTGCCCTACAGCAGCAGAAAGCCCGACTGGAGATTAAAATTGAACGGGAAAAACTTCTTTTAGGACAGCTACCAGAATTATCTATAGAAATACTTGAACTGGCGAAATCAAGAGGCCGTGTCACAATCAGTGAAATTGTTGTTTTAACAAAGGCCAATAGGAATACTGTAAAAAAACACCTGGAAAGCCTCGTTTCTGCTAAGCATCTACAACAACATGGCGCTGGACGTGGTTCCTGGTATTCCATGTAAAGTGAATTCCGCCTATCCGCGATAAACAAGCTATCAACATTTCTAAACTTATCAGGCCGTGTATAATGTCTTTTGAAATAACGGAAGAAAAATTAGCACTATTCCAGTCCCTTTTTAAAGCAAAGGAGGATGCTTTTGCAGTTAGATGGGAAAAGGATGGTAGGAGCGGCTATATGCCTTCCTATCAAATGGATTGGGAAGCATATAAGACGCATAAAAAGAAAGGAGGCACATTCTCGAATTTTAAGGACAAAACATTATTGCCCCTTACTACAAAAGAGTTTGTTAAACATTTAGCGGGAGAGCAGGTAACTGGTATATATCCTTTACTAGATAATAATACTTCTTGGTTTGTAGCAGTTGATTTTGATGAGCAGGGATGGGATGATGAATGCCGGAAATTCCTGACACAATGTAAACAACACAAGATACCGGCTTCATTAGAACGATCCAGATCAGGAAATGGCGGGCATGTTTGGATATTTTTTACTAACCCTTATGCAGCTTACAAAAGCAGAAAAATTGTTAAATATCTGCTTGAGCTGGCGGGTGTTATTTCTATATTTGACAAGAAGCCCAGCTTTGACAGAATATTTCCAAATCAGGATTATCATAGTGGCATGGGTTTAGGAAACTTAATTGCATTACCTCTTCAACAGCAAGCTGTTGAAAAAGGCAACTCCTGCTTTATAGACCCTGTGAATTTAGTACCGTTTGAAAATCAATGGGAGTTTCTGGGTACTATCTCAAAAATAGCTACTGAAAGCCTGGAGATAATTTATAATCAACTTTTTAATAATACTATACAGCAATCAGATTCTTCTGTAAATATTGTATCCGAAAGGGATCATCTTGATATAGGTTTAAGTAATATTATTTCTCTGAGCCGATCTCAATTGTCTACCCAATTAATTAGATTTTTGAGAGATAACCTCAATTTTATCAATACTGATTACCTGATCAAAAAGAAAATGGGAAAACCCATTTATGGAACGGAGGCTTATTTTAAAATTTTAGAAGAGAGGGGAGATAGCATTATTATTCCCAGAGGATTCATCGGCCAATTACTACGCTATTGTATACAAGAAAGTATTCCCTATGAACTAAAGGATAATAGAAGAAAATATGCCGATGTAAAGATCTCTTCAAAAATAATATTGTACGATTATCAGGAAGCAGCGGTTGAAATAACTGCAAAAAAGGATTTTGGCATAATCGTGGCCCCACCGGGAACTGGAAAAACAGTGATTGCGCTATCCATTATCGCAAACAAAAAGCAACCTGCTCTGATTATAGTGCATCGCAAACAATTGTTTGATCAATGGATGGAAAGAATACAAGTGTTTATGGGAATTCCAAGGCATTTGATTGGTAAAATTGTGAGCGGGGAAAAGAAAGAAGGCTTACTAATAACTGTTGCAATGATGCAAAGTTTGGAGGTAATAAGTGAGAATGACCCAATTTTTCAAGCTTATGGAACGATCATAATTGATGAATGTCATCACATTCCAGCTAAAACGTTTCGGGATACAATTAAAAGATTCAATTCATTTTATCTATATGGGCTGACGGCCACACCATTTAGAAAGAATAGAGATGAACAATTAATATTCTCTTTCATCGGAGATGTTATACATGAAATAAAATCGAATAGCTATGAAAAAGGGATACACAATAATCTCTCAATAAAGATCCGGGACACAGAATTGTATGTCCCATTTGATTATAAAACAGATAAGTTTGAATCTCTATCCCAGATTCTCATCCATGATTCAACAAGGAATAATCTTATAGTCAATGATATTAAAAAGGAAGTTAGAGCAGGAAGAAGAGGATTGATTCTTACAGAAAGGAAAAGCCATATTGATACACTTTGTCAATTTCTTAAACAACAATTTGAGATAATAGCCTTATCTGGCGATGATAGTGAGCAATTGCGAAAATCAAAGATGAAGCAGATTACTTCAGGGGAGTTTCAAATACTGATTGCTACCGGACAATTCATAGGAGAAGGAATAGATATAGATAATCTGGACTGTCTCTTTCTTGCATTTCCTTTTGCATTTGAAGGTAAACTAATTCAATACATAGGACGTGTTCAGCGTAGCAGCACTTCTCCCATTATATATGATTACCGGGATATTAAAATTGAATACCTGGAGAAGCTATTTAAACAGAGAAATAAGTACTATCGCAAATTACAAAAGGCAGGGCAATTGCAACAACACGATGAATTGCTCCTTTTATTTGATGGAGATAAAGTTTATCTGGATCAAAAAAATAATGCATTACCAATTTCCATTTTAGACCTCCCATTTGAAATTAAACAATTTAAGAAAGATGTTGCCTGGAGAATAAGGATATTGAATTATAATGAGGTGGATGAAGTAATATTTGCTGAAATATTAAATTATCAGGCTGAACAAAATCCATTAACTGAAATGCAGCTCAGTTTGGATCTATTGGGAATTGAAAAGATTAAATTCCGGTCAATTAGTTCTGACCATCTATTGAGGTCCGTACAATTGAAGCCTACTATGGTACAGGGCCACAGTAAGAAAATGGAGTTTCCTGATAAAGAAGATATGGGTAAATCTATTTCAAAACTATTAAAGCTTCCTTTTAATAAAATAAAGTTTGGTAATGGCTTTGTGTCCTTTTCCTATTTTATAGAAGAGCTTAATAAATCTTTAGATTTTGAGATTGAGAACAATGACATAAGACCTGAATTTGAGGTATTAAAAGATTATTTTATCAAAGTACTTAAAAAGAAAACATTTGCAATAACCGTATGGATAAAATTTGATAAATCCGGTTTTACATCCACGGCAGCCACATCTGATGATATTGATAAGATAAATAGCAATATAGTAGAAAGTGTGAGATTTGAATTTGTCAGAAAGGGGATTCTGACAACTCACGGCGCACTAAGTAATAATAAGTTTATGGCCACAATGGAAGAGCTAATGGCCATTAATAATAAGCCCGTAACCAGTTTTTTCAAATCTGATAAGGATTTGCTGAACGATATTCTCAATGTTAAAAAAAGCAAACACTATTTACAATTAAAGTACCTTTCTACACAGCACGAGGCATCTATCCTAAAGATCCGTTTTATTTTACAGCCGCTTTCGTTTATTTTTTTAATTATGGGGAATGAAAAGTATCATCTTGTGTGGGAAACATTGGATAGTCATGAGGCAACTTACATTTGGCACGTTAGCAAAACAAAAGAAGCATTACGTCAGGCAATTGGGATGATAGAGGGAATACTGCAAGAGATCAGGAATACTGGCAAACAGGAATATCTAAAGAAAGACCATCCCGATTTTAGTAGAATATTCCATGATTATTCCGATCCAAAAAAAGGATTTGTTTTATGGAAGGGACAGTTGGAGGAAAGAATTATATGACCATTATCATTTGCCCAAAAACAGTTACAAGGCGGTTTGAATCCTGGAAGGTAACTGTATAACTTAAAAGAAAAATATAGTATTTATGCCATTTAGAAATTACACAGGAGATTTTCCGTTTCACAGTAAAGATAAAGCAGTTTGGTACTTTGTTATTGATTGGAGCAGTCGAACTCAAACTGAGTTTTATAATGCTTCTGGAAAGAAGGAATTAGTTAAGGAGTTACAGAGAATAATAGATAGCAAGGATGAAGAAAGGCATGAATTACTTGGTGTCTGGAATGGAATGTATTCTACCGATATTTTCAAAATTCCGATCAGAACCGGATATTTTGAACTGAACCAACATTTTGGCTATTGATCCTTCGCTAAGAGGGGATGTAGAATTTGTATCTTCCTAATCTGTAACCTTTCCCATTCGTTTGTTGTAGCTAACTAATCGACCATAAAAGAAAAACCCACGACTAGCGCGGGTTTCTTCGAGATTTTGCGGACGGGATAAGTTTTGAACCCGTTTGACTCTGATTTGGAGAAAATTTACCAGTTCACGAGGTTAAATATATATTGAGAATATTTTTAATGAGGGGCTTAGAATTGAACTTATTAAGAGGAAAACACTGAAATATTTACGAAGGGGTTGCCATTTTTAAGTTGATAAGGTTAATGCAAGATTAAATTGCGTGCAATCGGGTAATTATATGGGTATATATGACAAAGACTGCAGCCATAAATATTATAGCCGAGGTGCTATCCTTGTTCAGAAATTGACGAATTTAAAGGTGCATAGCTCGCCTTACGGGAACTGGCCCCAGAACATCTCACTTCATTAAAGCGTGTCGCTACAATTGAACATATAGGGGCATCAACTTGTATTGAAGGAGCAAAATTAATCGATCAACAAGTAGAGAAACTTCTTGGGAAGTTCGCTATAAAGCAGATAATTTACCAAATGAGAACTCCTAATTGGATTCAAATATTCGATATGTGACTATCAAATAGATAAGTGATATATCGGGCGATTTGTGTGTGATGTGCTGTCCACTTATCAAAATTTAAATATGGGGTATTATTTTTTCTAATATTATTATTAGAATCAAAATAGATCAGATGTTCACTCATTACAGTTTGGTCGTTCATGATTTTCATGCCAGTGACCCACTCAAGATTAAGAAGAGATAGTACCTGATTATCGTAATTTCCCGATAATAGCATATCTATTGCTTTGTTGGCAGAAGTCCGCTTATTATCTCCAGTAAACTCAACAAATCCGGCATAGCTAGCAGGTTTACAAGTCCACATTAATCGCCCATCAAAAATAAGTTGCGTATCATTTTCTAAAAAGACAAAGATCCTGAAAGAAGGGAGATAAACGAGATTAGATTGATTTTTTATACTATGCCAAATGTTTTTGAACACTGATGGTGGGCAGAAAACATTCAATAGAAATTCATAAGAGGTTGATATTGCTTGTATCCATTTCAATACTTGTATTAATCCTTGTGCCCATTCCTCCCTTGTTTCGAAAGGTTTTACACAATTTTGGATAACTTCCAGCATCCGGTCAGGTTGAATGGATGAACCGTAATTAATATATCTTCCAGGACTGTTGCCATCCAGGCCTTTAAGCTCCATAATCAGCAATATGTCGTCAGTCATGCGTGGGTCCGTTTTAAAAAATCCATACCGGGCTATTTTGCTAAACTCCCAGTTTTCAGCCAACAGCATTACTTCCAGTGAATTGGGACCAACTACTTCCTTGAAATCGCAGTGCGGTGAACCAGGCAGTTCACACAGTAATGTTTGCTCCGAATCATCGATATAGTCTTCAGTATCATCAAATTCATTTTCTTCCGCATGCGCTATTTTTTTATAAGCAAGTATGCGCTGATAGTCGTCCTTTGTCAGTTTGTTAAAGGTAAAGCAAATGGCGAATTCATGGAATTTATTGTGCATGCTGGTCGCGTGCATCGAAACAATTAAAAAGTCCTCGATGCCAAGATGTATGGACTTATCCGCTAATGTATCTATATAGGCATCCCTTTTTTCTTGAGTTGTGAAGAATGCAATAAGATATCTCTTGCACAATTGCCTTCTATTTTCAGGCTGTTGATTAGTATTAACTTTTTCTAACCTTATTGTTCGGTTGTTTTCATTTAAAAATACGTTGTAACCAATTAACGAAAATGTATTACGGCGAGTAAACTCCATGAACGGAACAAATAATTCTTCCCAGTCAGTTGAAACTATGATAGCACGCATTTGGCTATCGCGGGCATGATAGTTTTGTTTGATCAGACCGATATATTTATAAATCTGCTGAAGCGTTTCCCTTGAGCTGGTTTTACTTCGTTTGATCTCAATAATTACATAATTGTTGTAAATATCTTTAGCAAGGATATCCACAAAGCCTTTTGAACCCATGCTATTAGGCAGGGGATATTCCATTCTGATTAACTGTAATGTTGGATCAATCACTGAGAGGTTAGCAGCCAATAGATCTCTAAGTATATTTTCATCCATTTTGATCTTGATAATGTAGGGCAAACATGCATCTCAAGATAATAACTCTTGTATAAAGTGACAAGTATAGCAGGACTTAATACAATAAAAAAGCCGCCAAATCCAATGAATCGAAGGCTTCAGTATAATTTGGAAGGTGCTGAAATAAGTTTCGGACCGATTTGTTGCTGATTTTATTTAAATACAATTGTTTGTAAATTTTATTTAATGCGTTCCGATTATTGTAAACAAGAGAGGACTTTGTCAAAGTTAACAATATGACCTTTCCCTAAAAATGAACGGGAACGTATATCGACGGAAATAGGATAGAACATCTATTCTTCACTTTTTCAATTCTTGTCACATTTTATTTGATAGCTTGTTTTATCAGGCTCATAATATATTCTAAATGTGTAGTATCTCTTATGGTTATTTCATAGTCGCCATTGCCGTTATGACCTTTTAAGGTAGATACATCGCGCATGATATTAAGCGAATCATTTAATAGTCCCTTCCTGAAATTGATCCATAGTTTAAGAGAGTTTGCTTGCAGCTCAATATCTACGATATTGCTTTTGATCTTAAAAGCTATGTAGGTTTTTTTGGGCACTAGTTCAATATTATCTGATAAATTAAGGATAGCGTGTTTAAAGGCTTCATATAATTCCTTTACTTCATCAGATTTATTACTTGTGTGATCCTCTTCGGTATATACTTTGATCTCTTTGGTAACCTGTTGTAAAATTTCACTTTGTGTGGCAATTTGCCTGATACTTGGTGCTGCTGCTGATTTTTTAATGCTATCAATAATTACAGCACCATTTTCGTATCGTTTGATCTCCCATAATTCAATAGCAAGGTCTTTGAAATTTGTTGCCTGTTTTTGGTTATCTGTAAAAGAAGTAGATACAAATAGAACCCTGGTTTGGCTCCATTCCACATCATCGCGCTTTAGGCTTCGTTTCAGGTTCTCGTTATATTCAATAATAAAATCAGCTTTGTATTCCAGCATCAAATTCAGATATGAGACCCCTTGATCCACTACACTATGGCTTTTATCTCTTTTATACTCAATAATTACAAAAGCGTTTGTATCTGGATCAAAGGCCAAAGTATCTATACGTTTATTTCTTATAGTGCATTCGCTTTTCACCAATTGCAAACCCATGATGCTAGCAAGGTTGTCTTCAAATAGTACCTGAATTTCCTTTTCCAATCTAAAAGGATGTTCTTTAATAATTTGTAACAAGTTGCCTTGTTTTGAGTACAGTATCATGTTTCTAATTTAATGTTTTTTCTAACTAGGAAAACTCACCGAAAAATAATAAGCTATCCAGTAACTTTGAAGTACGCATAATATTTGCAATGAATGTTTCACACTACATGAGTGGAAAACGCAACTCAGATATGGGGAAAATTCAAATATCACTGCCACGCAAAAATGAGGCACTTCGAACCGGAAAAGTAAATGAAATATTCGGGCGCATCGCCCGCCTGTCGGGCAATTCGCCCGAAAACGAAGAAGGGACAAATCATACTGACGATGATTTGTCCCTTCTTGCGGAGAGTCAGGGATTCGAACCCCGGGACCTGTTACAGTCAACAGTTTTCAAGACTGCCGCAATCGACCGCTCTGCCAACTCTCCAGTGGACCACAAAAGTATAAAACCATTTGATTTTAAAAAATTTTAAGGCATTTTTTTAAAATATATTTTTGACGTATAATCAGGCGTACGCGCGGAATGCAGTTATCGGAGCAGCCAGGAGGCTTACTAAGTAACAATTTCAGCGGTACAACGATTCTCAAATCTGTTACAGTAAACATTATTATTTTCACAGTATGAACCAACATAATCAAACCCTTGAAGCCAACGGATTTGACATTATCAACGGCGTTTACGACCAACCTACCATCAGCAGCATCCTCAGAGCCATACACCAGGCCGACACCTCCAGGCCCACCTTCCGCCGGTCCACGGACCTCTTTGCCATACGCCGTTTCCTTCATGAGATCCCAGCAGTATTGCCGTTGCTTTTGAATGATAATATGCGTGAGCTGATCACCACCATCATGGGGCGGGAGTATTTTATTGTTAAAAGTATTTTCTTCGATAAGCCCGCCGGCTCCAACTGGTATGTCAGCTACCATCAGGATCTTACCATCTCGGTGGATAGCAAGCAAGACATTCCCGGATTCGGTCCCTGGACCGTAAAAACCAACCAGTTTGCCGTGCAGCCGCCACTGGCCTACCTCCAAAATATCGTCACCCTACGTATACACCTCGACGTTACCACTACAGAAAATGGTGCACTGCGCGTAATTCCCCGCTCACATAAAAAAGAAATCTTCCGCCCTGAAAATATCGACTGGGCCAATACTACTGAAACCAGCTGCGAAGTGCCTGCCGGCGGCGTGATGCTCATGAAACCACTGCTATTACACAGCTCCGGCAGAACCACCAACGAGCAGCAACGGCGCGTAATCCATATCGAATTAGCCAGTATGGAACTTCCACCCGCACTTAACTGGGCCGAAAAAATAGCCTTTCAGTAATTTAACCAGGTGCTGGTCATCAGAAACTCCGAAAAAATAGCCTTACAATAATTTAAACTGCCTCTCCCCCGTAGTAAACACCGCCTTCCGCAGCGCCGCAGGGCCTGCAAACCTATACTGCACGCCCACTATCGCCGATGGCATGTTTTGCGCCTTCAGCGTATAGGCCAGGCGTCCGTTGACATAAAAACTAAAGACACCACCGCCGGAAGTTATTTTTAAGTCCACCCACTGGCGGGGATCACAACCAAAACCAGATAAGTCTCCTACGATACTGCTTACTGACGCACCTCCTGCCACCAGCGATAAATCGCCAATGCACCCCTTCGCACTCAACGGCACAATAATCACATCGTTTTCACATAAAACGAGTACGTCTATACGCTGACAAGCGCCGCTTCCTTCGTTAAAGTCGCTCCGTAAGCTGGTTTCGAATGTGAAGTTATCACCCCGTAGCCCAGGCATCCGCTGTACATTATACATACGCACTGCCGGCAACTGCGGCTGCAATGAAATCTTATACTTTTCTAACAATCCCTTGCTAACGATAATCTGACTATCCTTTTCATACTCGGCCTTCTTAAAATATACCGGCACCTCCTCCTGCGCCTGTACTGCCAGCCAGCCATCGGAATTGATGATCAGGTCATGATAACGCACCTCATCATTACCTATTAATAACCTTGCCCTGAAGAATCCAGGGTAATAGTAGATGCTGGAATAAGCGCTGGTACGCTTGTCCACCGCCTTACGGCGACTAACATCCCAGGACTGCGCTATGAACACGGAATCATCACCGGCAGCATTGGCGTCATAATTAAACACCACTGAATTGGGCACCCCGGCCGTTAAAACTTTTGTGCTGCTAAACTGGTAGGCACTGCTATCCCTGCTGCCAGCCCTGCCGCCACCCGGCCTCCCAATCCAGGCGATCGTTACCAGTAAAACCGCCAGCAATCCCAAAGCCCACCAGCGCCATTGCAAATGCCTGACTGGCGCAGGTACGGGAACTTCAGCCGCTGGTGCTGCCTGCGACAAACGAAATCCCTGCCAGTCCGCAAAACCGATATACTGTGCCAGGGCATTCAACGTAGTGATCGCCGGCGCACTGTTATATTTCACCCTGCCAAATACCCGCTTCAAAGTGGTTACGCTCAGCAACACTCCCGTTTTTTCCTCTATGTCCACACTCAGCTTTTCATAGTCGTAATTGGTCCAGGTGATAAAATCACCACGGCCCAAGGTACTGCAAACAGCCAGCAGACAACTGTTTATATAATATGAATTATCTACGTTACTCATTGTAAATTAATAATATATACACTTGTACGGTTTTGCACAAACTTGTTTCGTATATGTTACTCCGTTAAGGTAAGTAATATTCAGTTTTGATGTAGTTCACAATTTTAAAAGCTGAATGACATGAAAAGGAGCAACTTCCTAATAACGGCATTACTACTGATTGCCAACTTCGCGAATGCACAAACCATCAAAGCAGGAATGTCCGCCGGCAACTGGGAATTCCAACCCGGGCAGGTAACATTTACCAACGAGCAAGGTACACCGGCGCTGCGATTACTCAACAGTGCGGCAAGGGCCACACTGAAGGGGGTAGACTTCCACAACGGCACCATTGCCTTCGATATCCTGCCTACTGACCCCGACTTTGCCTCCTGCTATTTCCGGGAGCAATCCATTGACAACAGGGAATGCTTCTATCTCCGTAACGGTTTCGCCGGTAACCCTGACGCCTACCAGGCTATCCAATACGCCCCCTTCCTTCATGGCGTAAACCTCTGGGACCTGCTCCCGGAATACCAAAATGCTGCCACCTACAACAGGGATCAGTGGAACCATGTGAAACTGCTGATCTCCCAAAAACAAATGCGTGTATACATTAACGATATGCACACCCCCACCCTGATTGTACCACACCTGGAAGGTAACACCACACACGGCGGTATCAGCTTCGAAGGACAGGCAACAATCCGTAACTTAACCATACTGCCAGGTGAAACTGAACATCTCCCTGATGAACCTGGTATAGACATTACTCAAAATGATGCCCGCTATTTAAGGAAATGGGAAACGTTGAAAACGCATAAACTTACCGGTAGCACCGACTTTGATCAATCCTGGTACCCCGACAGCACCGCCCAATGGGAGCCCATCACCGCCGAAAGAAAAGGGTTGATCAACCTCACCCGCAAAACAGGACTTAACCACACCCGCAAAATCACCTGGCTCAAAACCACCGTCACCGCAGATGCAGCCTGCCTTAAAACACTGCGGCTCGGCTTCAGCGACGACATCTGGGTGTTTGTAAACCAGCAACTCACTTATGTAGATAAGAATACTTACGGCCGCCCCATTGCAAAAGAGCCAAATGGCCGTATCAGTCTTGATAATGGCTCGGTAGTATTACCACTAAAAGCCGGCAGCAACGAAATCATGATTGCCCTGGCAAGCAATTTCTATGGCTGGGGATTAATAGCCCGGTTCGACGGAAACGAAGGCATACATCTGACACGATAAAAAAAAGCGGCACCGGGAACTATCCCGTTGCCGCTTAAAATTTGCGCCTCCCCGCATGCAGGAAATGCTGTAAATTGTATGCATGTATAGTAAAGAAAACTTTTTCGTGCTCACCGGCGGTCCCGGCGCTGGCAAAAGCACCTTGCTCGATGCGCTGGCACAGCGCGGGTACGACATCGTACCTGAAGCCGGACGTACCATTATCCAGCAACAGCAGAAACAAAAAGGAAACGCCCTGCCATGGGCAGATACAACCGCCTATTCCCGGCTTATGCTGGAAAAATCCATCGGGGATTATCATGAGTTTCTCACCAGTACCAATACCTGCTTTTTCGACAGAGGCATACCTGATGTACTAGGATATGTACAGTTGATTAATGGGCCTGAAATTCCGCTGTTCGAAAGTGCTGTAGCCGAATACCGCTACAATCCGGATGTATTTATTCTGCCTCCCTGGAAGGAAATTTATCAGCAGGACAAAGAAAGAAAACAGGATTTCGAAACGGCTGTAGCCACCTACCAGCAGATGGTGGAAACATATAGCGCCAACGGCTACACGCTGATTGAAGTGCCGCATGATGTACCCACTGCCAGGGCCACCTTTGTGCTGAACCACTTGTATACCCTGCGGACTTTATAACAACGATTGTAATTTATTCAGCACCTGATTCAAATTTATTCCCTTACCCAGTACACCTTTCAGCAGATCTCCCTTTTTCGCCAACCGCTCCGGCATGGAATAGATATTGAAATCCTTCATATTCAGCCCCTTCTTCACCTCACTCCAGCTAAGTGGCGCAGATACAGTAGCGCCGGGCTTCGGGCGCAGTGAATAGGCACAGGCCATAGTTTGTATCTGACGGTTCTGCAAAAAATCCAGGTAAATAAGCCCCTTGCGCTTTGCCGGCGTACGAACAACGCTGGTAGTTTCGGGCAATCGTTTATTCACAATGCCCACCACCAACTCGGCCAGCATGCGCGACTGATCAAAAGTATATTTCGCGCCCAGCGGAATCAGGATATGTATGCCCGTTGATCCCGACGTTTTCACATAAGAATCAGCCCCAATCGCATCCAGCACCTCCTTTACCACCAACGCCGTTTCTACCACCTGGCTAAACGGATTTTTATCCGGGTCCAAATCAATCAGGCAATAATCCGGGTTATCAGGCTTCTTAATAGTACTGTGCCAGGGATTCAGTTCAATACAGCCCAGGTTGGCCATGTACAGCAAAGTGGCCTTGTCTTTACACACCAGAAAAGCCTTTGTTTCGCCATCGGATTCACTGGTATACGGGAAAGTCGAAATCCAGTCAGCTACCTTATCTTCTACATTTTTCTGGTAAAAGTTAAAGCCATTGATACCCTCCGGGAAACGGTTGAGCGACTGTGGCCGGTCTTTTAAATACGGAAAGATATAGTCCGCCACAGCTGCATAATAATTAATCATATCCCGTTTGGTAATCTTTTCCAGCGGCCAGTAATATTTATCGAGGTTGGTAAATTTCAGCAAATGCCCATTCATTTTCACTTCTACTTCATTCTCATCAGCCGGTAAAAATCCGGTACCGCTATCCTTTTTTTTATTTCGGGGAGATGTAGTAGCTTTCTTTGCAGCAGCGCTTTTTTTAGGAGCGGTGGCCGCTTTTTTGGGCGCGGCTTTTTTAGCGGCCGCTTTTTTGGGTGCTTTTGTAGTAGTTGCCATCTTTGTTGTTTTTTCAGATACGGGTGTTGCTACAACTTTTTCATTTTTTTCATTGGCCCCTTTCTTATCCTCTCTCAGTCCGAGAAATATAGGCTGCCGCAGGATACCTTCCTGCGTTACTTCCGCGTACTTCACCATACACACAAGTTCCGGCTTGAGCCAGGTCACCGGCATATTGGTTTTAGGTACCGGATTAAAAGGACTTTTATCAGTTTTCAGCGGTTGAAACTTTGCATACAGCTCCTTCAGCAATTGTTCGTTGAATCCACCACCTGTATGTCCGATGTAGTGGAGTTTTTTACCGACATATCGTCCCAAAACCACGGCGCCAAAGTATTTCCGGCTTTTACGTCCCTCCGTATAGCCGCAGATGATAGCTTCCATCTGCTGGTTATTTTTAATCTTCAGCCAGCTTTCCGCCCGGCGGCCGGTGGAATAAGGGCTGTCGGCCGCTTTAGCCATAATCCCCTCCAATCCTCTTGCTACAGCGGCTTTAAAGAAGGCAGTTCCTTCTCCTGTTATATGATTACTGTACAATAATACCGGATTGTCCTGCGGCAAAATTCTTTCCAGCAGCTGTTTGCGTTCCAGCAGCGGCAGCTGACGCAGGTCGCGCCCATCATACCATAGCAGGTCGAAAATATAGTACACTATATGCGCGCTTCTGCCAGTTTTCAGGAAGTTTTGCAGCGCCTGGAAATCTGGGTCGCCTTTATCGTTGAGTGCTACAATTTCTCCGTCAACAACCGCTTTTGTGTTCCACTTCTTCAATGCCTCCACGATGGTGGTGAATTTGGCGTTGAAGCTGATCTGGTTACGCGACAGGATATCCACCTTCGATTTATTCAAATATCCTACTGCACGGTAGCCATCCCATTTGATTTCGTATATCCAGTCGGGTTTGTCGAACGGGCCTTTGGTAAGTGTGGCCAGCATGGGCTGTACCTCTTTGGGCATGGGTGCTTTTTTGCCGACGGTTGTAACGGGTGCTGTAGTTTTTTTTCCGGGAGATTTTAATGCCGCTTCCTTTACAAGCGTAGTAGTTTTTTTCCCGGGAGACTTTACCAAAGCTGCTTCCGCAGTTGCAGCGGCCTTTTTGCGGACCGCCTTTGCAGGTGCAGCTACTGTTGATTTCCGTGTATTCGTTGCCGTCACCTTTACTGAACGGTTGCTTTTCCATTCCCTTTCCGGTGCGGCAGCTACCTGTTCTATTGTTTTGGAAGATATTACCGATTTGTTTTTCTTAGTAACATCAGTTGTGGTAGCATACTTATCGTTAAGTTTCATGAGCAGCCAGGCATTTTCACCGCGGCCGGAGGCTTTTACGAGTGCGAACTCCCCTTTCAGTTTTTTACCTTTTAGTATAAACTTAATTTTTCCGCTGAATAACTGATGCAGGAGTTGCTTTTCCGGGGATTTTTTCGACTTTTTATCCTCTTCCGCCGGCAGGTATTCCCCTTCGTCCCAAACGATGACGGTCCCGGCTCCGTAGTTCCCTTTCGGAATTATGCCTTCAAAATCTTTATAGTCAAATGGATGATCCTCCACCATCATGGCGAGGCGCTTCACCTCCGGGTCCATGGACGGGCCTTTAGGCACCGCCCAGCTTTTGAGGACTCCTTCCATTTCCAGGCGGAAGTCGTAGTGCAGGTGCGATGCCGCGTGCTTTTGCACCACGAACTGCAGGACCTTCCCCTTACTTTTACCGCCGGTAGGTTCTGGTGTGGTATTAAATGTTCGTTTTTGCCTGTACTTCGCTAAACTCATACGTAGGCGTTTACTCTTATAAAACAATTAAGGGCATAATAGTTCACTTCACGGTAGCAGCCACATGCAAAGGCTCCAGGGCCATGGTGGCCGGGCAGTTGAGCACCTGGCCATCCGGATTGTAACGGGCGCCATGGCATGGGCAATCCCAGGACTTTTCGCCGCTGTTCCAGCTTACATCACATTTCAGGTGTGTACATACCGGGCTTACGGAGTGAAGTTCTCCTCCTTCATCTTTATAAACGGCCATTTTCCCGGACTCGTATTTGATCACCCGCCCTTCTCCAGGCGCAAGATCCGCTAGCAGGTGGAGTGAGGCGGCAGGTAATAGTTTATTTACATACTGCATGGCTACATCTGCATTGTGGGAAATGAAATTGCTGAATCCTGCTATTGGCTTCAGGCGGTTTGGGTCGAAGATCATTTCCAGCTCATTGAGCACGCCGAGGAGCATATCTCGCAGGAGCAAAGCCGCGATAGTGCCGTAAATCATACCATTACCACTAAAGCCGGTGGCCACGTACACATCCTCTTCTTCCCCAGGTAACTGACCTATATACGGCAACCCGTCCACCGGTTCGTAGAACTGGGATGACCAGCGATGTGTGACCTCTAAAACGTTGAAATGCTTATTCACCCAGGCTTCTAGCTGCCGGAAGCAGAGGTTCGTATTTTCATGGTGCCCGGTTTTATGATCTTCACCGCCTACGATCAGGTACTGCTCACCATCTACTTCCTGGCTACGGATGTAATGAAACGGCTCTTCCATGTCGTAATACAGGTCCTGCGGGTAATCGTTTTGTGCGAGTCGCGCCGCCACAGCATAGCTCCTGTAAGATATACAACGCAGGTGTAGCAGGTTGATACCTGGGGGAATATGTGTGGCCAGCACCAGCTTTCGGCCGGCGAAGGTGTGTTCACCAGCGGTTACTTCCACTTTCCCTTTATGTTCAATGTTAGTAACTCTTGTATTTTCCAGGATCACACCACCGATGTTTTCGAATTCCTTTGCCAGCTCGTAGAGGTATGGCAGTGGTGAAAACATGGCCTGTCCTTTCACCTGAATGGCAGAGGTACAGCGTAAAGGCAGTGGTAATGTAGCTACGCGACCTACATCCAGCCCTGCGTTGGTAGCGGCAGTAGCCTGACTGGCCAAGGCATCATCCTGCTCTTTATTCTGGGCATACTGGTAGGCATCGGCTGTCTTAAAGCCGCAGTCGATGGCATATTCCTGCGCCATCTTTTCAATAAAACCAATGACATTGGCACTGGCAACGGCAACGGCCCGGGCTACCTGCTCCCCGAAATTCTTCCCGATGGTTTCGTAGGAAACATCCAGCAATGTATTGAGATGTGCCGTGGTACCGCCGGTGGTGCCATAGCCCAGGTTAGCGGCTTCGAGAAGGAGGCATTTAAACCCGGCTTCCTGCAGCAGGAAAGCGGTGGTAACGCCTGTGATACCACCTCCAACTATTATTACATCGTACACATGCGCCTGGAGTGTGCTGCCCAGCGGGAACGCAGATATATGTTGCTGCCATAAACTGATAGTGTATCCATCTCTGTTAATCATACCAGCAGTTTTTATAATGAAACAATACTTCCTGACTGCAAAGTTGCCTGGAAATGAGTAAGTATTTCGTTACAGAAAAAATAACGTACTGCCAGTGGCTCCTCTGATGCAGCCGGTATTTTCCCTGCGGTTATTTCCTTTTTATTTTTGGCAATGGAATAGAAAGCATACAATTGTGTAACCCCTGCTTCCGGCATAGGCGAGGCATACCCGGTAATGCCAATTCCCCAATCTGATGAAAACAGGGTACAACAATTTTCCGCCATGGTGGTAGCTGTGTATGCCGACACACAGTTGCACCGTTCGCCATGTATTGGGTCCAGCAACAGATGCCTCGCCTTCTGACCCAGGTTATAAGCAGTAATGCCTCCCTGAAAAAATGCGGTAGCGTTAAATGCCGAAGAAAAAGCTACCTGTAACATGCCGGCAGTCACGCTTTCTGCTACGGCCAGCGTTTGATCAGCGGCTACCAGCCTGTCCCGTATCCGGTTAACAATGGTTTCGTCTATCGCTTTCATATAACTTTTTTATTCTAACACTGTGCCACGAATAGCACAATAATTAGCCTGTCTTTTTAAACAACAGTTTTGGATATGAAAACACAGATAGATCAAATGGCAAAACCCAATAATAGCTGGCTGCTGTAGGAAGTCGCCCGATTGATTTACCTTTGGGGCAGACGAATCAGAAAACATGAAAGATAAGTTAAAGATCATAGCCTTCGATGCCGACGACACGCTATGGGTGAACGAACCATACTTCCGTGAAAACGAATTAAAGTTTGCCGAAATGATGGCTGGCTATATGTCACAGGATGAAATTCTGCAAATTATGTTTCAGACGGAAATGAAGAATCTGAAACTATATGGATACGGTGTGAAAGGATTTATGTTGAGCATGATTGAAGCCGCCAACCTGATCACCGGCGGAAAAGCCGATGCCACTATCATTAATAAAATCATTGCGCTCGGACAGGATCAGCTCCAAAAACCAGTGGAATTACTGGATGGTGTAGAAGAAGTGTTGCAGCACCTCCAGGGAAAATATCAGCTGGTAGTAGCCACCAAAGGGGATTTGCTGGACCAGCAGCGCAAAGTAAGAACTTCGGGGTTACAGAATTACTTCCATCATGTGGAAGTGATGAGCGACAAAAAAGCGGCGGATTATTCCAGCATGTTGAAGAGGCTGAGTTGCACACCTTCTTCGTTTCTGATGCTGGGAAACAGTATGAAATCCGACGTACTGCCGGTGCTCGAGCTGGATGGTTATGCTTCGCATATCCCTTATCATATCACCTGGGCGCATGAACAGCATGATGAGGAGCCTCAGCATCCCAATTATATTAAATTGTCTAATATCCGGGAGATATTAGGGCACCTGGATTAATGCTTTCAATTTTTAGGTAGGGGTTATGATTGCTTGCTTTCGGCGGGTAATCATCACCTATGAGGAAGGGGCCAAGGCCCCTTCCTCATGGTTTTACCCTCCGTAGGAGCGCAGCAGTTGTTTACCTGTACCTAGTCCGTCGATCCCATATTCGATGATATCACCAGGGCGCAGAAACCGTGGTGGCATCTGCCCGATACCGCTGCCTGCAGGCGAGCCGGTGGAAATAATATCGCCGGGGAAAAGTCCGAAGAATTCGCTGGTATAGGCGGTAAGTTCCGGCACTTTCCATATCAGATCTGCCGTGGTTCCTTTTTGCATGTATTCCCCGTTTAACTTCAGCCAAACCTTCAGGTTTCCCGGATCAGGGATTTCATCTTTCGTAACAAAATAAGGACCCAGGGGAGCAAACGTATTACAACCTTTGCCTTTGTCCCACGTACCTCCGCGTTTTTTCATGTAAGCGCGTTCGCTGATATCATTATGGAGAATATAACCGGCCACGTAGTCCATGGCGGCTGGCTTTTCGATATTGGTACCGGTTTTACCGATCACGATGCCCAGCTCTGTTTCCCAATCTGTTTCCACACTGTTTTTGGGGATAGTCACCCCATCATAAGGACCATTGAGCGCACTCATAGCTTTGAGAAACAGAATCGGCTCTGATTCCCCCACAAATCCGGTTTCACGAATATGATCTTTGTAGTTGAGGCCTACGCAAACTATTTTGCCGGGATTGGCCAGTGGAATACCTGTGCGGGCCAGGTCCGGAACTGCTGGCAGCTTGGCTCCTTCCTGTTCCAGAAACCGGGCCAGTCGATCCAGGCCACCGTTGCCTAAAAAATCATTCGTATAGTCTTCACCGAGAGCGGATACGTCGTATCGTTTGTTGTGCAATAGTATTCCTGGCTTTTCTTCACCGGGATTACCCCATCGTAATAACTTCATCTATTTGTTTTTGATTTCAGGCTGGCGCCAGTCTAATTTAAGACTTTTACTGGTCCAGTTCCTGGTTTTATTGATGAGTGCGGGATTGCCTTCCAATGGCATGCCGTAGGTAGGGATGAGTTGTTGCAAGGTATCCCTCCATTCGTCCGTTACTTTATCGGGAAAGCAGGCTTCGAGTAGTTCCAGCATGATGGGCACGGCGGTGGAGGCGCCAGGGGAAGCGCCGAGCAGGGCTGCAATCGTACCATCTTTACTGGTAACGGTTTCCGTGCCGAAGCGCAGTTCTCCTCCCCCTTTGGGGTTGTTATAGATCACCTGCACCCGCTGCCCTGCTTCCTGCAGGGTCCAGTCTTCCGCCTTTGCTTCCGGATAAAATACTTTCAGTGCATCTATGCGATCTTCGAACGATAGCGTGAGTTGCTGCAGCAGGTATTTTTCCAGGTCAAAATTTTCCAGGCCCACTTTCATCAGCGGCAGGATATTCCAGTATTTAATGGATTCAAACAGGTCCCAGAAGGAGCCCTCTTTGAGGAATTTGGTGGAAAAGGTGGCAAAAGGACCAAAAAGGATTGCTTTTTCACCATCGATAATACGGGTATCCAGGTGGGGCACACTCATGGGAGGTGCACCAACGGAGGCCTGGCCGTAGACTTTTGCGTGATGGCGGTTTACTACTTCCGGATTCCGGCAAACGAGCCATTCACCGCCAACAGGGAAACCGCCGTATAGGCGGGACTCAGGAATGGCACTGTCCTGCAGCAGCTCGAGGGCACCGCCACCGGCGCCAACGAATACAAAATCGGCAGTAACGGTGTGGGTGGCCTTTCCGCGGCGATTCTTTATCCTCAGCTCCCAGCGGCCATCGGTGAGTTGTTTCAGGTCTTTTATTTCATGTTCGAGATGCAATTTTACGCCCGGTTGCTTTTCCAATTGATGAATAAGTGTACGGGTGAGCGTGCCGTAATTCACATCTGTACCTAACTCCATGTAAGTAGCGGCAGCTTTTTCTGCGAGGCTGCGACCTTCCATCACCAGAGGTATCCACGCTTTCAGCTGCTGCGGGTCTTCGGAATATTCCATTCCCTGGTACAACTGGTATTGCTGCAGTGCTTCGAAGCGTTTACGCAGGTAGTCCACATCTTTTTCGCCATGTACGAAGCTCATATGCGGCACGCTGCGGATAAACGACGCGGGGTCTTTTATACTGCCGGCATCTGCCAATGATGCCCAGAATTGCTTGGTCACTTCAAATTGCTCGATGATATGCAGGGCTTTCTCTGTTTCGATACTTCCATCCTCCCGCTCCGGTGTGTAGTTCAGTTCACATAGGGCGGAATGTCCGGTGCCGGCGTTGTTCCAGGCATCAGAACTTTCGGCAGCCACCCTGTCGAGCCGCTCGTAGATGTGTACAGACCAGTCCGGGGCGAGCTGTTTCAGTAAAGTACCCAGTGTAGCACTCATAATACCTGCGCCAATCAATAACACGTCCGTATGTAACTGTTGCTTTTGCATATTGGATCGATTTGTGAAGTACACTTATATAAATGAACTTTTGTTAAAAAAGTTTATGAACTTTAAGAGATATAAACATTTTTTTATGAAAAGGTATTGGATACTGATCATGGCAGGCATAGCTTCTGCCTGTAATCAACCTTCTCAGCAGTCGGACAGGCAGGCCGACACCCTACACCCTGCTGCGGTAGAAACCATCCCCGTTCCGGATCCCACTACACTGATCATGCCAGGAAAGCGCATAGGCATCACTGTTATACAGGCTAATGCTGACTCATTGATAAAGATAATCGGGAAACCTGACTTTTCTGATGCTGCCATGGGCACTTATCTCAACACCTGGTATGCCAGGCATACTGATGGCATTTATCAGACCAGTATTTTCAGTCAGCGAAATATGGGAGGTCCGGTTGAGGCTATCACACATGTAAAATCGGTGTACGTCACCTCACCTGCATTCCGCACCAGCAATGGCTTAGGGCCGGGCACACCAATGGCCACTATCCAAAACCTGTACACACTCCGCAACACCGGCACTTTTGTTAAAGATAAAGATAGCCTGCAAGTATATGAGGACTTAGCATCCGGCATCAGCTTCGAAGCTGGTAAAGACGGCGTTTGCAAAGGAGTGCTGGTGTATGCACCGCAGGACAGTGGTGCAGCGCGGCGGAGTGTGCATAGTGACTGGATGTTTGTAGCGGGGAAGTGAGTGAAGCCACCAGTGAATTCAGCGGATTGACAGCTTCTGCTTTCCACCTGATTTGGCTTATGATTAAGCGAAAGCTATTTACGTGGGAATACGCAGCAATTTATAGCACGGCCCTACGTGTTTTCGCAACGGGCACACGGGTATGCACTCCCTTTACATTTACGGTAATGAAGGTATCAAATGGCTGATAAGCCGCAACAATGCCTGTTTGCACGTGTCCGTCTTCCTGCTCGAATTGCACTTCTGTGCCTTTATAGTAATAAAAAAGGAGATCCAGGTATTCCAGTTCCGCCTTCATATCAGCATTTTTGTAGGTAAACAGCGGATAGGAGGATTTCTGAAACACGCGATTGCAGATATCTGTTTTGATATACGGATCGGTGAAGAGGTTGGGCAGATTATTTCTTTCTGCAATTTTCAGGATCGTGTTTTCCTTACCTTCTTTGACACGACCCCAATACTTCTTGTCTTTTTCACCTGGATAGATTTTCTGTCGGATATCCGCTTGTAACCATTCTACCTGGAGCACCACAAAAAAATCGTAGATAGACAACTCACGGGTCTTTTCACACTTAAGCGTTAATGTTTCCATAATCTGGATATAGGGTTTGGATGAGGAATTCGGGGTTAAAACAACAATTAATATTTCTTAGTAAAGGAGTCATTTAATCTTGTGTGATTAAATGACTCTTTCCGATTTTAGAACATCTTTTTAAAATAATAGAGAGCGTAATACGGTGGCATGTTTTCGTGTGGCTCGTTATTACCAACTTTCGCCATGGCATTACTAACACCACCATTTTCATCACCATCCCATGGAGGGGTGGTACTTCTGCCATTTTGCATCATGGTACCGGTACCACTAGTATCCCTACTGCCAGAGGCATTCAGACCATGGCGGTGCTTGGGCATTTGGCCAAGGGTAAGTGTAACCGTTGCAGCACCACCGGTTTTGCCCAGCTGGTAGCTATTGCCGGCACCTACAATAAACCGGTCTCTCAGATCTGGCGTGCCTTCCCGGCCATCGCAAAGGTGATAGCCGAAATAACCTTTTACCTTACCCCATCCATTTGCATCAAAGAGGTCGGCGATGACACCGTCAGTAGCTGCAATGAGAAAGGGATGTTGCAGTTCATAGTTGGCGGACAGGCACCAGTCATTACCGGAATAAACGCAGTTGAACACGATACCACCGTCATGGTTGAGCATATGCCATACATCAGCGGTGGTGATTTTTTTCAGTACGTCGGGGTTGCCACCGGCATAGTTGCGGACGATATAAATATTCTTTCCACTCAAACCCAGTGCTGTACAATCGAAGTGAATTGTAAAGCGGTTTCCTTCCACTGCACCCTCATCACTCAGGCTGATGTACAGATCATCGTTGAGGGTAACATTGCCTGTTACATACTGGTATACTTTTTCCTTTCCTACCTGTAACTGCATAATCTGGGTATTGGTAAAGGCACCGATGACATTGACGCCATTCACATCTCCCTTATCCATTTTACCCACAAAGTGACTATAGGAATAGGCGGCGGACCTGACAGGAATGAAACCTCTGGATTCATTGGAGGTATAGGTTTGAAACACCCGACTGTCCGTGGGTTTCAGTAAACCACCATTTGAAAATGATGCTTCCGAAAGAAATCCATGAGTAAGATCAGAAGGTAGAGGCCTGTAAGGTGTGTAGCCTTTGCGCGACTGATAACGATAAGTGATCAGGTAATTACATACCGGGTCTTTATAGGCATCCACTTCGCAAATGCCATATAGGGTATTCACCGGGAAACTATATTCGGCCTCCACATTTCCCATGTTATCAGTAGGATCGGGTGCACATTTGATGATTACCTGATCACAATCGGGCACTACCAGCATGTATTCGCCTGTAATAAATGTTTCACCACCATCATCGGAAACATCGTTGATATCCAGTACATCAAGCTGCAGGTTGATCGCAAGACCTTGTTTCACCGAGGAAATGACCCTGCGATAGTTGCCGTTTGGAAAGTATACCCGCCAGCCATTAAAATCACCATTGGTAAAGTCTTCCGTAGATTTATAAATACCACCGGTGGCACCACCTAACAAGGTGAGGATATTAAAGGAAGCATCCACTGACCAGTTTTGGGTCCGCATACCCCAGGCGACCTGGATGAGGTTTTTATTAGCCGGTGTTGATGGATGTTGCCACTTAACAGACTCCACGCCAATTAGGGGGTTTTCATTAGGGTCTATTTCAACAGCGTTGTAGCCGGCCTGTGTCATCCAGTATTCCAGTCGCTTATCCTGGATAATGACGTTACCCCCTTCTGCTTTTACGCGGGCGATAAAAAATTCGCGTCCTACGTTGTAGACGCCAGGAATCACGTTATTTTGCAGCTCCCTTTCGAGGGAATAAGTACCGCCATCATATTGGAATGGAAATTTGTTAGCATTCGGTATGGCAGCACCTGGTGTAAAGGTACCAACCACGCGGTATTTCAGGTGTTCTTCCACTACAAACTCTGCGATACCGGTAGTAGTGGTAGCCGGATGTGCAACTTTCGCATGTTGATCATCGATCACTTCCAGCACATCATATTCCTGTTTATTATACCTGGAGCCTGGGAACGAAATTCTTGAAGGAAAGTTAGGCAAACCGCGCAGCGTAGTAGTAAATTTTGTTCCTACACCTACCAGATCACCATTTATAGCGAGACTAACCTCTCCCTGTTCTTCATGTACCGGCAAATAGCGTAACTTCACCCAATACCATTCACCATCTGCTGGTACAGGTATACCATTAGTTTCAGGCAGGTAGATAAAGTTACCATCCGCATCAATGCCCCTGGCTTCCCTGATCTTTATTGTTTTCTGGCCAACGGTTGTGTCCAGGTCCCTTTCTACTTTTGCATTCCCGAAATCCGGATCAAGACGTTCGTTTTTGATGAGGCCGAAAGACATTGAATTTTCCAGGATATTTTTTCGAAATCCCTGCTGGTCCATAAACTCAGCAAACCGGTTCAGTTCAATGGCTTCTAAAAATAAGTCAGGGCAAAATTTAAATCTTGACATTTACGAGCTTATAAAAATTTAACGATCTGTTTAACTTATCACTTTATAACCTACGCCTGGCAAAAGCTCATAGGTAATATCCGTATCACTTAGCAACTGCTTTTCCGGGTCCAGGCTCAGGTCATAAACGGCTTCGCCTCTGTCTCTTGTCAGCAGGATACTATCCGTGTTCGTCACCTGGGTATAGGTATCCAGCACACGTGTACCGGCGGTTACTGCATCAGTAGTGGTAATACGATAGTTGAGTAATACATTGGCTGTTGCCGGCTGGGTGAGTGCTGCATCCTGGTAGAAACGTACGTTTACATTCGCGCTGCGCACTATCTTTTTACCAAATGGCAAAAGCGCCTGTTCTGTAATGGTATTGTTGGTGATGGTAAGTTTAGCATAGATCAGCGTTACCGGTTCGTCGCCACAGCTGCCGCTGGATAAGGTAACCGCCACTCCTTCTGCCCCATCACCGATGGTCACATCATGGAATATATACAAGCCTTCTCCCTGATATGGCTGGCACACGGCTTTCTGCTGGTAATCTGCTTTTACGGAGCCGGCAGTACCTGCAATGGTCACATACATATCGTAGGTACCTTTTGGCGGCGTTTTTAACAACGCACCATCTGTGCTACCTAACGGGGTATCCAGCAGGGTAATCATATCGCCGTCGCCGTTAGGGCGCAATTCGATTTGCGTGATAAATGCTTGTTGCGCCAGGGAATCCACATATGCCAGCAGTGTACCATTGGTAGTTGCCTCTCTGGCATCTACCATAATGCTTACTTCATCCTGCCCGATGGCACCACGATTATCCGTAACGGTTAGTCTGAATTTATACAGGCCTGCTACCAGTCCGGTGATGATAGGCTGAGCTACATTAGCATCACTCAGTTGAAACGCTACCGGACCTACAATTTTATCCCAGTGCCAGGAAACAATATAGCCGTCCCCATCGGTGCCGCTACCTTGCAGCTGTACGGCCGGCTCATCTTCCACAAAAACAGATACATCTGCGCCTGCGTTGGCAACTGGCGGTATATTTTCGACAGAAGGGATGGTGGTATCTGCCAAAATAAACTCCAGGAGATTTACGCCACCGGAAGTTGTACGTGGCAGTAGTATATGATCCCATACTTTACCAGTGTTGATATCGACAGTGGTGGTGATCAGATCCTGTACGCCATCAACAGTGGTATACCGGATGATGAGGTTCAGCGATAATTTTTTAGAGAAGTTACTGCTGACAAGATTGATTTTCCACCATTCTGCCACGTGCTTTTGGGGCTGTGCCAGCAGATCAAGTGTTTGTCCGGGCAGCACCAGGCATTTATCATTGTAAATGGCAGGAGTGCTGCTGCTTTTGTCCCAAGGGGCTATTTCCACATGGGAAAAACTGATAAACTGACTGCCGGTGTAAGCAATGCGCACTTGTAGTTTATTACTGCTTATGGTGGCCAGGGGAGGAACCGGGCAATTTTCCGGATCATATTTCGGAGGCACATAATCAGGATCGGCTGGATCATTTCTTTTCTTCCTGCCGGTAGCCTGGCCGGTGCCGAGGTTAAATTCCTCCAGCATACTATATTTTATCATCCCGGTATTTTCCATACTCATCTGTTTTCATGATTAATTAATAGGGCAGGTAACGGTATCGGTTGCTGGTGGGAAGTATGGCCCTTCGCCTTCCCCCTGGATATTAGGTTCTACATAACCATCATCTACTCCACGGAGTGTACGTTTACGGTTGCGATACACGATTTTCCCGGAATTATGCTGCTTCACAGGGTCCGCCAGGATTTGTCGGCATACAGGACTGCCGTTATTATAGTCCAGGGCATAACCAGCCGGACAGGAATAACCACCTTCACCAGTTTGAAAATTTTGTCCGCGAAAGTTAACCGAAGACCAAACAACGTTCATTTCTGCACCTGTAAGCGTATAAAAATCGCTGGCTGTATTCCGGTAGATTTCCGCAGCAAATAGCATAGGTGTTGATACGCCGTTATAACCTTCCATCTGCACCAGATTCTTCCCTGCTCTTAGTTGCACTTCAAATATTCGCCACTCCCTGTATAATGTGGAACTGGAGTAACTTACCACGGTTTGATTAGTTCCATCTGCGTTAGTGAGAAATATACGTGCAGCAGCCCCTGCACTGATTCCTACAAAAACAGTTTCATCTGCCGGCACATCAAGAGTGGCAACAAAACCCATCCATTTACCCGTCACCACATCCGCATTTCCATCGTTATTGTTATCCACCCAAAGGCCGCATCTGTTCATAGGACCGTCAGTTGCTGTTGCATTGACATTGGTCCAGAAATTATCCATATATCCTATATAGCTGGCAGAACCTCCGCCTGTAGGGGTATATGTACCCAGGCTGTACAGATATGCATAGTTACTCCAGAATTGGTCATTAGATACACCCACGGTCTTGTAAGGAGTGGCTGGTGCTACTGCTGTTGCAGTACCTGTTTTATTACAATGTTTTTCATCTGCAGATAATGTATATCCGGGAGCACAGTAAAAGGAAGCAGCTTCACAATAGCCATCTATAGGTACCCAAACGTATGGCAACGGGCATGCTTCGTAATTCCATGTGGGTGGCACGTAATCCGCGTCAGCAGGATCATTTGGCTTACGAAGTCCGGTAGGCAAACCAGTATTGGCATCAATTTGCTCCAACCACTGGAATACCAATTTTCCTGTATTATCAAGCATCGTTAAACTTTTTTAAGAAATTTTTACTGCAATCTTTTACCGCATTGATATACCTCGACACCGACAATTCTTCCGGCACATGGTATCGTTGCATTACCTCAAATGGTTCTATGTGCTGGAACCTGGTTTTGTCAAATATTCTCGCGTCCAGGTGATGATATAGTTTAACAGGGCGCCTTATACCTTTACCATATTCAAAGTCCAGTTCAGCAGGCAATATTGTCTTAAAACCTTTATCCCATATATTCCAGATCCAGGCACGCATCTCACAAATCCACCTGTCGTATTTCGGATCAACGTGCCTGCACATGTACTCAAACAGCTTAATACTATCCTCTTCCACTTTATACCAGAAGTCGGCATCTACACCGGTACCTATTGCGTGAAAACCGCCTGGTTTATCAGGCCTGGGCTGCATACCAATCACCTGTTCATACTTTCCTGATTCAATGAACTTACTGGCATCGCTCCAATACCAGGTATCCGCTTTGAGTGGCACTTCCGGCAATGCATGAATCAACATATCCTGCTCTGCAAAAAAGAAGTATTCATGTTTGTTTTCAGGATACATTTCCCAGAACCTACCGTACAGGTGTGGCTTACAGGATGGCTTGTAAAATCGCTTCCTGTTATCTTCAAAATAGTGGCAGGTCGCAAACCGTTCAAACTTGCGGAGTTCGTCAGAAGGCTTTTTATCTACCTGCGTTAACAACACAATATTTTCCTTAGGTATATCCAGGTGTTCAATAGCCGAAAAGAAGACTTTCAACTGCCACCGGAACATAATAGTATCCGCTTGTGTCAGAAGTAATTTATACTGCATATTATTTCTTTGAGATTCGAATAAAGAAGTCACCACCAAATTCTGCCGAAAAGTTTCTGTTGATAGTAGCACCAGCTTCGATTGTTTCTGCATTCACAACAGGCAGTGGTCTCCATTCGCCATCGGGATCATCCGGGTCAATCGGCACCCAATCGCCGTCATACGTGGTTATTTCCATCAGCAGCGGATAGTCGTTGCTGTTAGTACCGTTAAAGTCCGGAGCGGGGTGATAATAGTCAACATCATAGGAACCGAAAGTATTAGTACTGTCCAGCACTACAATATTGCCATCATTGCCTGTAAAGGAGAAGCTGGCAGTGCCTATATCTGTTCCTATCTGAAAGGCTACGGCGCTTGCCTGCGAATAATATCCCCTGTCGGAGGAAACTACATTGATGAGTATATTACCCGTGAGCTCAAAAAACCTGATGTTCTGCCCAATATTCCCCGCAGAGGCAAGTTCTGATAGCTTACCATTTTTAAATACAAAAAAGTCGTAGGTAATGGTATCACCGGTGTACCTCCACTTAGTACCTATGCGCTCTCCCTGGAATGAAATGTAATGGTTCTCTCCCGGCTCCGCGAAGGAAGTACTTTCAGTTGCCTGAAGCGTACCCATATTGGCACCTGTGATTACCTCATAGGTAACAGGGCCGGCCTGCTCCCTGGAGGTATAGTTATTAATAACAAACTGTGTATCCTGTATGGGCGTAAAAGGGCACGCGACTCCATCCACTACTGGTTCCACATAATCCGGATCACCCGGCACATTCGGTTTCAAGACCCCGGTAGGGAGCCCTGTGGTAGCTGAATACTGTACCAGCAGGGCAAAATGTTTCTTTCCTGTATTTGCCATAATTATAATGTTGGGGGGTTAGGGGTTGCGTCACCAAAATTCTCACAGTAGGCCGTGGCCATCTCCCCGGTCCAGATAAGATCCTTCACCTCACAACTGGGGCTTACGGGCCTCCAGGCCGTCGTTTCACAATACGGAGCTTCCGGCAGCCAGTAGAACGACTCCGGCACTTCCTCGATTTCATTGTACCCGGCGTCACCTACATCAGTCAAAGCCATCCAGGAATTATATGGAATGAGGTAATGCCTGATATAACTGGTGACCTGGTCAATAGCAAAGGAGTGATTACGGTTGCGCATCCAGATACTGATAAAGTTGTTTACCTGAACCAGCCCCCTGGAGTAGTTAGTTTGCATAGGCAGTATCCGCAATCCCCAAATATTTGCCGTACCGGCTACTTCTAATACAGGAATCACATAGGTAGTATCCTGGTGGAAGATGAGATCGTTGCCTTGCTTAATTTCTGTCGTATCATGCGCAAAGGGTTTCCTGTTACGGTTGTAGATGAAAAGCTTCACTACCAGGTATTGATCATCCCTTACCAGCTGCACCGACTCAAAAAAGTAGTTTTTGTCAGTACCATCTTTATAGGAGCGCGCATTCAATGCATTACCGTCCTTGTCAAAAGAATGGAAACCTACCGATAACCGGCTGCCAGCATCCATTTTCACGAGAAAGGAAAATTCATAGTCCAGGCGGGGATCTACTTTGATCCTAAAATCCGGATTACTGCTTTTCAAACCTCCATCTGTGATCTTCATCACTGACTTATCACCATCCATAGCTACCCTCACATCTCCATACACAGGATATTTATTAAGAGCTTTAACATCAAAATGGGTTTCATAATTTTTATTGATGTTATCGTTCAGGTACAGACCTTTGTATAATGGAGAGGCATTCCCCAGGTTCCATCCGAAATGTTCGGGTTTATAGAGATTAAACAGCAGTTCATCCTCCTGCCTGTAATTGATTAACCGCAGTAATTCCCCATCGATGGTGGCTCCCAGCTCTTTTTTATCGTATATATGTTTGGTACCGCGATAGGATATCTGATGATAGAAATGCTCCATCAGCTCCGTCATTTCAGGGAGGGTACTATTATCCGATACTGCGAGTCCGCGCTGGGAAACAAAATCTGACAACAGGAAATCCGTTTCATAGAAGTGCTGGAATTTCCGGGCATAGATTACCATGAAGGAGACGAAATGTGCCACCGTTTCCCAGAAAGCGATAAAATCTTCATTTCCGTTAACCTCATTTTCGCGATGCAGGTAGTTGGGAATAATACCTTTTGCATGGAGCTTTTGTAAAACATTCACGTACCAGGAGATCACCTCCGGATCATAGGCACCAAAGTACCTGGCGAACACCGAATTGCTGAATGCCGGTGTTTGTGGCAGCGGAGCTGTTCCTGCAGCCTCCAGCGAGGCATCGGTTACCTCCGGCTTTACATCGGCATCACTCAATTTACGGTCATACTTCATCTCAAAGTATACCACTTCATCACCAGGAAATTGCAAGGCCGTAAGCTGATCTATCGTCAGTTGCTTCCATTCCGTATAGTCAACACCGTTAACCGAATAACGAAAATACTTTTCGAAGTAGTTATTACCGTCTTCTCCGGTAGTGACATCCGCAAAAGAGGATATACCCAGGATAGCCACTGCCGGCGAACAGGTGAGGATAATGCTATTGCCTTCCTCCCTGAATATTGCTGCTTGAATAGCCATAATTATAAATCTAAAATTGTAGACATGTAAGCGTGATCAATCACGTTTGGATAATAGAGCGGCGAAAGCGTACCACTGAAGTTGGTAATAATTTTCCCTTCGAGGTCCAGCATCAGAAATCCACGTAGCCGGGGCAATGCAAACTGATCAATGGACAGGTCCGTACGAGGATAGAAATACTGATCCGGCACGTACTTGATACCCGCTGTATTTTTTACTATCTGCAACAGGTTATCCCATTCTACGCGCATCTGCGCCGGATCGAAATAGCGGAAGTCGAGGTACTTAGAAATTACTATTTGAATATTGCGGCGAATATCGTCGGGGTTAACCGTCTTCTCCAGCTCTGCGCGGAAACAGATATCAACGGGTGCGTACGTACCATTTTTGAGTTCTATACCATAATACGCCGTACCGAAAGGCTTATATTCTGTCAATGAAAAGTACATAGCACTTTTCTGCAGCAGTTCATCTGTTTCTGTGGAGGTTAGCAAGGAGCCGTCCTGTGTAACGATGCCTAGTATTACTTTTCCTGAGTTGCTGTTGCCGTAATGAAATACACGTAGGACTTTGGGATTTATAGCAATAAAGAGTTGTTCCATCATTGCCAGTGTGCCACGGGCAAGTATGTTGGCTCCGTTTTTAATCCGGATACGGAAAAATTCATCTGGTTCCATATCGCGGCCAAATTCAGCGCGACATTCATTAATCACATTCAGGTGACCACTTGGAGCTGGCACTACACGGGAAATGGACAAGGCATCCACATTGGTGGCAGCGCCCTTTTCGATGCTTCGTACCTTTGCGTAGGTGAACCCTGTTGTTCCAACGGTGAAGTCTTCCTCGAATTCAAAGCGGATACCCGCTGTTGACAAGGGGAAATGCAGGTTGGCATTATAGGAGGTTCCCGGGTTCGCCATTACTCTAACGTACGTGCTGGCACCGAGACTCCCCATCCGTGGGGCAACCCCAAAGTTCAATGCCACCTGGTCCAGCTGAGAGCCAAAAGCGGTATCAGGAAAGAGCTGGCTCAGCGCCAGTACAATATCCTTTTCTCCTTTGCCAACAATTTTAGCGATGCCGGTTGCGATGCCGGAAAGCACCGAGTTATCAGCTACTTTCGTTACTTTATCGGTCGTGTTGATCAACGTTTCCAGAAAAAGTAATCTTCGTTCAATGGATGTAGAGGGTTTAATATCCAGTGCCATAATTATATTATAATACTAGCTTCAATCGTTTCATTCAATCTTGTACTTACCTGGTAGTTTATCTGCAGGGTATCATTCACAACTTTTATTTCTTTGATACTAAAGTCCTGCAGTGTATCATCCGATTGGAAGGTGGCCGTCATCTGCCGGGAGATTACCGGAAAATTGAGTGATGCACGATTACCGCCGATGATAACTGCTGTCTGCAAGCCGTCGTTAGGAGCAAATGGATTGTCGTTCACTTTCAATGCCGCCAGGATTTCCACACTCTGAAACACCGTGTCATCTTCTGAGAGGGTGAGCAGGTCGTTATCGGCAAATTGTAAAGCCCGGTGCAGATCTTTTCCCAGGATGCGTTTTCCCTCCATGGAATCAACTACAGAGGATACCTTGATGGTAGCCGCACCAGCCGACTGTGTAAGTTTCAGGTTCACACCGCCATCAGGCGTGTAATCTTCTTCCCGGATATTATTGCTGATGGCAATATCTGCCCAATCATCATCCGCCCAGGTATCTTTCAGTAAATCCCTGGAAATCCTTTCCATGGTTTGTCCTGCAGGCATCACATAATCGAAGGCCATTCCGTTATTGAACGCAATATTAGAGCGGGTGGATCTTGCCCATCGGTTAATATTACGCACCGTTTTAAGTCTGCTGTCGATATTCTCTACTTCCTCCAGCAAATACCACCACTGACTGTTAGTCAGCTGTACGCCATGCGTCTGAAATGCGGTTAAAAAAACCTGGGTTTCAGTTTCGAGGGCGGCGAGACTGGCAAAGGGATCACTTTTCACACTAGTAAGTTTGCCAGCGTAATACGCTTCCAGCAATGGATAGTCAGTCTGAAAAAAATTCAGTGCCTGCTGAAGGTATTGCGCGATGGCTTTACCTGTGATCCGCTCAAATTCGATTAAGGTATTTAAGTTTATCATTTCCAAAATTTAAAAGGCCAGCGAGTTGATTTATGGTGGCATCCATCTTTTCCTGCACGCGGTGTGCTTTATCCAGTTCCTTATATCTTGCAGCCGGATCTGCGGTTACCGCCAAAGGGGCAATTGCCTTTAACGCCAGGGTATACTGGTGCAGCATATTATTCTCCTCAGTCATTGAAATTTTGAATGACACTGGTTTAACATAATAACTGTTTCCAAAGGCAAGATTGTAGAAGATCAGGAAGCGGGGTCCCTTTTCATCGATCCTGTCGGCATCCATTATCAGCTCCTCCATTACTTTCAGGCAGCCATATCCTGTTTTAACTCGGTCATCAAAAACCTGTCTGGCAGCATCCTTTGCTTTTTCAATAATGTTTTTACCTTTTGGTTTTCGGAAAGCACTTACGAAGTCGGTAAAATTCGACCCCAGGAGGATCCTGAACTTCCGTCCGAAGGTGCCGGAGAGGGTAATATCCACCGGTGAAAACGTAGTACTGGACATGGTTACGATACCTCCCAGCGTTCGTTTAAAACTTGTTGGCTTAGGTTGCGATTCATCAATATTGGATGGCATTACCGGGAAGATGAAATATTTTAACGTGCTGCCGTCCTTATCTACCAGTTCGAGCGCACAGATGTACTGCTCAAACTCTTCCGGATACATCACATTGATCCCTTCTTTCCCGCTTTGCTGTAAAAGTGCATTTCTTGCCTGCACGGCATTTTGTAAGCTCATCTATTTTACAGTTGATTCTAAAACGATCGGTGCGATATTGGCGGCTGGTCCCATTGCCGCATAGCTTATTTATTTATGTACCCTACATTACTTAAAAATTCATCTGTCTTGTTCTTAAAGGCCGCTATCTGTGTGGCATTCAATAATGGTTGCTGGCCAATGGCAGTTGAAACAGTAGTTTTACTCAGTTCGTCAATCAGGTCAGATAAGAAATTTTTCAGCTTATTCCCCAGCACAAATGGCTCTTCTCCGTTATTAATGATAAATTTCTCTCCTTTAAAACCATTTTGTCCCGGGGACTGCTCAAACACGGCTGTTTTACTATCATCATCCGCTGCTGCCGCCCTATCGACCGTAGTGGTACGAAAAGCTCCCTGTTGGCGAAATGCCACTACCTCAGATGCGATACATTCCACATCACCTTTTACTGCCATCGCCAGTTTTCCAGCCTGCTGACCTGTTACCTGCAGGCGCATGGTGCCGCCCAGTGCGCCGCCGTTGACCGCCAGCAGGAGATTTTTGTATTTGGGAGAGCCTTCGATATCCACGTGTGCATCTTCAAATGTGCTGGACCACTTAATAGCGGATTCATGTGCACCGCCGAGTTGGTCGGCTACAGGAAACCTGGCTATTACGATCGGGAGACTCTGCGCTTCCTCCGTTACATATACTACCGGAGACCCCAGTTTATCGACGGTTGCAGGAAACTCCAGGTGATTCATCACCTCAGGCGATACCGGCAATCTGTTCATAAAGCTTCCGTCATCGCCCCATACGCTGATGGTGTAATTCTGATAGCAATCCCGGATGTAAACGTCCCGGTCAATATCCGTTGGGATAGCGACATATGCGATACCAACAGCATATTTCAAATCAAGCAATGGTGTTCGGCCAAGTGTATACATGATTAAATTATTTTTTATTAGGCTTCATTCGCTGTCCGATTACCTCGATATCCGCATCATCATTTATCCCGACCAGCACCTGTTTACTAGTCACTGTCCGGAACGTCGGATTCATTTGCAGCCGGTTTAGAAAGTAGTTGAATACAGTAGGATTCACTTTAAAGTATTTAAACACATCATCTATGTTTGATACATTTTTTTGTGCGGCCCCTGTTTGAGCAATGTTCACCACTTCTGCCGGAGGATCCGGTTGTTTATAGGGAGTTCCTTTTGCCAGTGATGCCAGTACCGGGTCTTTGATCTGAAAATGCACGGGATCATAGTAGGGCTTACCACCACTCCTGCTGAGAAAATTACCATAACCGCGTCCATCTGTCCATTGCATACCCACCCGGTCCCCTACTTCTACAACACCGGTACTTTTCCATATCTCCAATGGTGTACTCTTCGAGATAATCTTTTTTGTTTTTTTATGAATCAGGGAGATATCCAATGCCGCACTTCTCTCATGCCTGCTGGTACCAGGTAGTGCATTCCGCTTGTTTTTTGTCCACAAAACGGTTTGTTCCGCCTTGGTTCTTGGTCCTGCTTCCGGAAGAATGATAACCCAGTAATCGGTGGTGCGATTAATCTCCCGGATGAAGTCGCGGATAATAGGCCATTGTGCCTCAGGATATCTTTCCAACACCCCTTTCGCAATCTCGTTACGGGCGTCCAGTTCCGCCCGGCGGGTACTTTTACTGGCGGCAGGCTGCTCCTCTTTTTTATTCGCTTCCTGCGTTGTAGCGGCGGATTGGGATGGAGTGGCGGTGGCAGGAGGCACCTCCGTAGTAGTGACTACCTTGTTACTCTTTAACTCTGCATACCTGAATTCTGATATTGTCTGGATGATATTAAAGTAGGAAGCATATACGACCTCCGTATCTGCTGATCCCGGCTGAGCTTTTATAGGAACGCCATAAATCAACTGTTCTACCATGCCACGACTCACCTGAATAGCGGTAGTAGCTTCTACCGAGGTATCCGTTACCTGCAGGTTATGCTGTACCCCTTCCACAAAAAATATCTCACCAGTAGGTTCGTACCTGATAAAGTTTCCGGCTTTTATTCTTCGGTCACGCAGGATTGTGATTGTCCCCTGGCGCGTGAACGGGAGGTAGGCAGTAGATTCAATCATTTGTTTCAGATCGAATATCGACTGAGCTTCGATGATATTCAACTCTCCCATATTACGGCCACTGTATACGGTGCTGGGCAGATAGTTATGTGTCAGTTGCATGGATCTTGATCCGAAATATTCCGCATACTCTTTAAAGTACAATGCCGGTAAAGCAGCCATGGCAAATGAATCCCGTGGCCCAATCGGATTTGCTTTAGGAATCAGCTGATACCAGGAAACAGCTTCTGTATCGGAGAACTCAAGTGTTTCACTAAGCACCTGGGACGACTCCACTGTTATCACAGCCGGTTTTCTTATTTCTGTGGTGGTAGTTTCACCAGTGGCACTATCTGTATGCTGCTCCGTACGGATACTTCCTTTCAACGCACTTAAGATAGATTTTCGGTCAAATGGCGGTTTACGGACCATGATATAGAACATATCTCCGTAGGTATCCATCTGAAATTCTACAAACGGATGCTGACAAATCTTTTTGAAGAAGTTTATGAGGCTTCCGGTAGCTGTGGACATGGAGCTATCGATTAACAACCTGGAACTAACATTTTTATCAACTACCATTTTTACAATCTGCCAGATGCCTTTTGCGGCAGATGCTGTCAGTTCCTCCTTATATGTTGGCTGTGCGTGTTCCAAATCAATGTAGGCATCTATTGCAGGCATCCAGTTGTCGGCATACAGCATGGTAACAGAAGCAGCTTCATCACTAATTAATCCATAGATATTTTCCCTGAAATAGATGGGAATACTGTCTGCAGGAACAACTTCATTGCCACCGTTCTGCCTGACATAGGTATTTTTTTCCCAGCCTTTTGTTTCATTGCCGGCTACAGACCTGACCTTCATTTTACGGATATGCTTAAAAAAGCGAAGTACTTCAGCAAATATTTCATCTACTTTTTTCTCCTCTTCGGCTTTCCTTTGGAATGCGAGTGAATTATCCCTGCGAATTCTTGCAAAAATATTTTTGGCTTCAGTTTTATGTTGTTCCAGCTTTCCTCTCAATTGTTCCTTAGTAGCATGATCGGCCGGGAGTACGTCATACCGGGTATTCAGGCGGTTCTTACCACCGGTATTATAGGCACTGAATAAGTCGTCCGGTACGATCTTAATGGTGGAGAGCTGTTGAATAATAAACCGGATCACCGTATCGAGGGATTGTGGGTTATAGGGTCCCAGCATAGAGAGCGCATTACCGTTCCACATCCTTTCTATCAACGGATTATTGGTGGTAGCAGACCCCATCCCTCCCATTTTCCCTTTCGTGAACTCGAAAGGGAGGAAGTAAGTACCATCATCGTATATCAGCTTGGATAAATCGCGGCCGGTGACATCGATACTGACGTCATTGTTGGTGGCGTTGATAGTGATACTGGTTTTATCCACCAGTGCAATCATATCATAGATACGGTCCGGCAGGCTGTTTTTATTGATGATATCGGCCAGCTGATCTTCCTCACGCTGCACCTTTTCCATCTCCAGTGTTTCCAGTCGGATAAACACCACATCATTGGGTGTGATGATGTTATTAAAGAGGAATGAATTCCTGGCCAATGTTCTGGTACCGTCTTCAGCAATTTTGCCATCTATACCAAATAGATTTCCACTCGAAAAGAATTGTTTGCGCCCGATACCGTCCAGCTTTTGATAATCTTTACGGTCTGCTGTCCGTAATACCCAGGTATTATTGACCATTTCGCAGCGGATAGGTGCCAGCGATAGCTGAAAATGCCCGCCACCGCTCCTGGACACGTTAGTTACCAGCCGCGTGAGATAAGGTGTGAGGTCAAATATTTTTCCATTTTTTTCACCGGCATTGTAATCGGAGAGTGCTTTTGTCCAGATCCATACGGTAGCATTGGGATAACGTTGCATAGTTTTTCCCATCCATTCCATATTAGCCTCACTATCCAGGTCTACAGCCGTTTTGTATCCGGTATCAGATTCCAGTTCAGCCAGTTTATCAGCTTTGAACATGGTAAAGTCATTACTCACCACCTCAATACCTTGTGTTAGTAAGGCGCATCTGTCCAGCTTTTCGATTTCTACTGCCAGCTTGGTATTCAGTACTAACACGATATCTGCCAGTGCCACATTCTCTGCTGATTTTCTATCACCAGCAAGTATATGAGCATCGATGAGGGCCTGTTTGTTCGTATAACCTTTTCTGATCTCCACCTGACCGAATGCATCGATATTACCGGCATAGGCGGCGGCAGGAGAGCCCTTTTCGTTCACTAAATCACGTACTGTTTTGATATCAGGATTGGTATGTGTAATGATATATACTTTGTCACTCATAGCATTTATTTCGTAGTGATGTTAATGAATGGGATTAGGGGCAAACTTCATGGTTTCCTTAAAGGCGATAGGTGCCAGGGTATTATCTTTTCTCATTGCCGGCATGGATGGCAGTGTTGATGCGGATGATTTTCCGATTTCCAGTGTTCCATTTTCCAGCTTGATGCTTGAACCCGATAGGGATCGTATCAGCGCTTCATATACCTTATCACTCATTACCTGGGCAACTTCATTCATACCTGCGACTGCTTTATCTTTATGTTCGGCGGTTTCTCTGTCCATTTGTGTGGTATTTTGTTTGCCGAGTACGTCGAAATCGCGGATAGGTAACCCCATTGATTCCAGGTAGCCTTTTTTTGTAACACCGTTAAAGGCGTCACTGTTATCAAACAGTTCTCTGGAGGCGGTGTAGCTCAGTTGGGGGAAGAAGCGCTTGATAAACATGCGGCCATCATCATCACTACCGAGGGTATGGGCTGTTTTCACGATTGATTGCATATATTCATTTCCCTTTTTACCAGACAGGCCTTGCTCCTGCATTTCGAGCAGCTCATACATAGAGGCATTAGGTGCAATTTTGCGCAATGCCATAAAGGACATGGCTTTTGTGACGTCGGAATCAGGATGCGAAAGTCCATCCTGTACGGCCATTGCATTGCTCATACCACGTGGATCCGACATACTGAACATGCCGCCAACCTGCTGAAATCTGGCCATAATATCTGCGGTAGTATTGGTACCCACAAACGTTTGGTTTTTCAGAAACTGTGTGTGCAGCGTAGCGAACTTGTTGAAGTAATCCCCCAGGCCTGCATAATCACCTGACTTGATCATTTTGGAGGATACCCCTCTGTCGATGAGTCCTGATACAAGTGCGGTGAGGGAGTTGTTCCCTTCCTTGTTGGTACCTTGCAGTTCGATCAGTCCCATTAACTCGTTCTGGCCTACGTTATATGCCTTGCTGATGCTTACCAGTTCTGAGGTATAACGTGCTGCTTCACCCATGCCGCCTTTGGTGGCTACTTTCTCCATCAGTTCGGCAGACTGAAACGCATCTACACCGTATTGGCTCAGGCGCGGTACGCCTACGCTGAATTCCCTGCCGGTGAAGCCGTTCAAGCGATTCACCAATGCTTCAAATTCCTGTTGTGCAATCGCTTTTTTCTGGTCTTGTTCTCCTTTGGCTCCACCGATGGTGCTGCCAATGGTATAGCCAAGCTGTGCACCGAGTATCGGCATTCCTACCAGGGAGCCGGCTAATGCGCCCACAGCCCCGCCGCCAATGCCCCAGGCTACCTCTGTGTCATTTTTTATGGTCTGAAAACTATTTTCAGCGTTGGCATGCACACTGTATTGCTTGGCTGCAAAGGACACCAGCTGCGTATAGGTCTCAGGGTTAGCCAGGGTTGATGTTAATGCCTTGCCGAGTCCTGCCAGCGGATACCGCCTTGCATAGCGGCGTTGCAATTCATCATCACCGCCACCGCTGCTTCCACCACTCCCGCCGCCGTCACTGCCTTCGCAGGAACATTCCACTTCTGAAGGGATCAGGTCACCGAGCTTGCCGATTTCTTCCTTTACGGCATCTATTGCGGCTACGATGGACCCTGCTTCATTGGAAAATTGTGCTATCTGTTGTTGTGCGGCGTTGCTGATGGCGTCCCGGTTATCATGCATGGCCCTTACCAGGGTATCAAACTGGTCAAAGCCACCGGACGAACCTTTTGCCTGTAAGCCGAGATTTTGACGGCTGGTGGTATAACTCCAGTCAACCTGACCTACTCCACTGAGATTGGTGGCGCTAACAGCTACTCCTGGGAGGGACTGGTGTGACCGAATACGCTGCAGCTCAGTTTCCGCTTGCCGTTGTTCCCGGTAAAAATCTTTCCGGCGACGAGCCATGGCCACTTCCAGGTTGCTGAGTTTGGTCAGGGCATCCACCTGGTCATTGATCAGTTTCAGCTGATCCTGTGCTAATTTATTTTGGGCCTTACCATCATCCTGCAATTTTCTGTTGGTTTCCGTTGCCTGTTTCTGCAATTTTATCAGATAGGCTGTCAGGTCTATTCCACCATTACTAATCGTAACTTGAATACTGTTTTCTCCAGCCATAAGATTAATATTGAATAGTGTTTAAATCGATATTGGACAGGTCGCCAAAGAGTTTATCTTCCTGTTCAGGATCTTTTCGTTCCCTGATCCAAATACCATCTTTCAATTCTTTTTCATTCTCTTTCTGGTGTAAATGGAATTCCTGCGACTCAGTAAATGCCTGTTCCTCGAGATATTCGACCAGGATATTGATCTGGCACAGCTCACGATGAGCGGCCGTGCCAAATCCTACCTGGTATTTTTTCCTGTACCATTTATCCAATGGGTAACGATTATTCCATTTTACAGCATATGATTTCAAGTTATCCAATGCCGGATGTTCCATTATGGTTGTTTGTCGTTGGGATTGGCCAGCAGCTGATCCCATTGTTCAAACCAGGGTACTACTTTAGAGATATACTCGTTGAGCACCATTTCCATTTTGTCGCGGTCCAGGGCAAAGAGTGACTTCACAGTCAGATCGTCTTTGAGTTGTGGCAGCAACACATTGAAGGTGGCTACCGCATCAATCGTCACTGCGCTGCGCAGGAAACCTGCATCATAGCTGTATTTCAGCTTTTCATAATTACCTCCAGAGAACTGTGCCTTCAACACGTCAATATCAATTAATTGACCGGTGTTGGGATAATTGATGGTATAATCGTTATTGCCAATACGGACGGATACAGATCTGAGTGGCATTTTCTTTTCGTTTGTGCCTTCGTTCATTATGAAAAAGCATTAATTGTTTAGAAATGTGTTAGGGGTCCATTACTTATTATTGGATATAAGTAATCGGGGTCAGGTATTTGAATGACTGGTTATGTCCGGCGATAGCTGCTTCGCTGATGTTGAAGCTGTCGGATTCAATCAGACAGTTTTTCACGCTGGCGTAGGGCTGTAATTTAGGTTTGATGACACCTTGGGCATCAATTACGTCAGATACCTTTTTGAAGATATCCAGTTGTACGCCATCCGTATCGAGGATCAGCTGATCTTCGAATGAAGTACCATCATTGAGTACCTGCGAACCGATGCTTGGGAATGCTCTTCTGATTGCATTTTTAATACCTGTTTTATCGAAGCGTACTTCCATAAACTCACAGGTAAGCGTACCTTCCCACTCGGTAACTGCCTGTTCAGACGCCATGATGGTGCCGATACCTCTTACGGGTACTCTACGGATATTTTCAGTAGCGGTTACGTTACGCATTAAACCGATTACTTCTCCTTCACATTTAATTAAAGCTATAGCTCCAGTAAAAACCTTTTCTGCCATTGAATAAAAAATAAATACAAACAGCGATCTGCAATCGTTACGGTGGAAGTATTAAGCTTCCAGGATCACGCCGGTGATCACTATTTTATTCACTTCATAGTTTGGCACAAACTCGTACAGCACGTAGTAGTTATCACCGGAAACGGTAGCACTTACATTACCGAAGCGGATGATCAGGTTATCCGTGAGTGCGTTAGCTGTTCTGCTTTGCAGGAATCCTTCCAGCCATGCTTTGAGGTCGGCTTCAGTAACGGTATTGCGGTTAGGGCCCACATTATCTTTACCGAAGAATTTACGTTTTGCATTCACCACGATTTCTTTGTTCAGCTGTGCGGTGATCCGTTTCACGGCGATGCTGGCGGAGGTACCATCTTCATTGACGAGGTACTCGTTTTGCTGCAGCGTATTGATACCCTGAAGGATTACGTAGTCGTCCAGTTCGTAATCGTAGTGGGTCACCAGCAGCCCGCTGTTGTTAGCCAGTTCCAGCTCGGCATTATCCAGTTTATGTACTTCTCCGTTGATACCGATACGTTTGAAAGTAGCCGGTGTTTGTGGAGCAAGGCCTGCGATGCGGCCTAATACTGCGGCGGCTTTATACAGCTGACTTACCAGTTTAAAACCTGATTGGGTGGTTATTTTGGCAGCACCATGCACAAGGATTACTTTATCATTATTGTAATAATGTGCGGCAGCAATGCTGGAGTTTTCACCGGTATTGAATCCGGCTTTATCTGCCTGGCCTGCGGCCAGCATAAAGCGCTCGTATTTGGATTCACCGCTGGTGATAAAGTCGAGCAGTTTCTGGTTGTTAGCATGTTTCACCTCATTGGCATAGCGGGTGCTGAAGAAGAAGGTGAAATCCTGGGTGTTCAATGCGCTCAGTGCTGCATCAAAAGCTGCCGGGGTATAGGATTCTGTTGCACCTGTTGCCAGTACATAATCCGGGTAGGTTACCAGGTCGGCCGCTACGATAGCGCCGGTGGTAGTTACCGCTGAATCTTTCAGGCGGAAGCCGGTTTTAAATGCACTGCTGGCATTCATCCAGGCTACCAGCTCAGTGATGGTGGCTACTTCCGGGGAAGACACGATTTGTGCCGCACGGGTGTCGGCAGCTGCAATGCCGTCGTACGGGGCATTGTTCAGCGCATCAGTACCCCTGAAGGCGCCATGGTAAAGTGACAGTACAAACTTGGTGGCATCTGAAACACCAGCACTGAGTTTAGCGGCATAACCACGTACCAGCTTACCGGCGGTCAGCAAACCGTTTGCATTCATTCCTTCGTCCAGGGTTTCGATATCCAGGCTACCGTTTGTCAGCTCCAGGCTGATAGCAGCAGGCGCCGTTTCTCTGGCATGGATGAGAAATACTTTGCTTACGCCATTGATAGGCGCCGCAGAAGATCTGGCAGGTTTGAACAGCGGTAAAGCCAGGTTCCACAGCTCACCACCTTTCACAAAATCACGCATCGCCTGCAGGGAAGAAAATTCGTAGATACTGTCGGCTCCCTGCTTCGCAGTGCCCAGCACGCCTGTACCCGCACCGAAACCAGCGCCAATACCGTCATCAATAATTACAATGTTACCATAGGATAAATTGGTTGGCGGGTTAACAATGCCTGATTTGGTAATTGCATACACGCCTGGTAACGACGTCAGCTTTCCGTTAATGTTTACTTTTGTTGCCATTAAAAATACTAATCAATAATGATAGCAATCTTTACTCAAGATTCTGTGAAGCGATCTTTTTATGCAGAAATAATACTGCCTTATTGCAGTCCCGCGGGAATGGAAGGAGCGCTGTAGTTATACTCAAAGTTCAACAGGATCACCCTGCTGGATATGGCGGGTAATAACGCCTCATAACGCCCGCTGCTTCCGCCCCCAATGGTTAACTGCTCCAGCCCTGATAAATGCAGATGTAATTGCAGGGATAACAACAACCCGGTCATCGTTGTATACAGCATCGCTGTTTCGGCAGGATTATCGGATAGTATCGTCAGCGACATCGTCGCTTTCTTTCGCCTTGTAAAATAGGTAGCCTCTCCATCTCCCAATACCAGATCATCCGCAGTCACAAACCCCTGCCCCAGCGCCAGCCACTCATTAGTGGATGCAGGCTCCTCACTCTCCATCGCCAGGATCAGTGCAGGAGACACCGTTTGCTGCGCATCATACCGGTACCCCATTGACAGCTGCCTGCCGCCGGATTCTTCTATCAGCAACGACTTTGCCTGCTGGTAGAAATCATAACCCTCCCACTGCATCCCATTCAGCAATACGGCCAGGTAATCCATAGTACTGGTCTTAATATGGGTCAGTGCTTTACCTATACTTTCCCTCACCAATGATTCAGGAAAAATATTCAGTGATTCCGCCATAAAAAATACAATTGAAAACTCATCCCGATGTTAACAAACGCCTGCAGTTATAACTGGATTAACAAACTAAAAAAACAAGTATGCAACATGCTTGATCAAAAATAATTGCATCTCTTTAAAACGGCTGCAGGAAAGTATTTCAGGGATTAATTCATTCGGTTAACTAACAATCTTTTGATAAGTCAAAGATATAAATTGCGAAGAAGAAAAACAAGTTTAAAATGATAAAATTGAAAACTTGTTTTTCTCATAATTTATGCAGCAGATCGCAGGTATTGCACCACCGGCACATCGGTTGTATCTGCATAAATTTTTAGGTTCAACTGCTGTATCTCCGCAAAATAAATCATCTCATTTAAAGTATAAGGCACACCTTTACTCCAGCAATAAAACAACTGTTGATCAAGGTAAGATGTGATCCCGTTGATAGCAGCCAGGTAAAACTGCTCCTCCTTATCCAGCGGATCTTTCAGGGTAGTAGCCATACTCACTGATATTTTCCTTTCCACATCGGTAAATGTTAGCTGATGCATGTAATTGTTATGTTTTAATTATAAATAATAAGACTGCCTGTTTGTATATCGCTCATCTTTTTTTACGGAAAATGAACAGTAATACAGCCACCAGTACCAGCACGTACCACCACCATTTTATCCCTACGGTTTTACGTGTATGCGCCAAAGTTTGTTGCTGCTGCTGCCGTGTTTCATTTTTACTGGTATTAATTGTTTTACGGGAGATAGTAACCGGCACCTGACGCGGTTCCGCGTAAATCTTCGTCTGCAACTGCTGTGTACGGGTATTGAACACCGCTTGTATATGCAGGCCATTCCCATTTACGGCTCTATGCACTATACGATCTTTGCATGTATCACATTGCAGATCTATTGTAGTCGTAAGACTATCTCCCGCTATCTCCACCAGCGTATCGAGCGTGGTGGCAGTAGTAAGCGTATGCAGTTCGGTCCATTCGGCAGAGGATTGCAGCTGCTGCACCGACCTCACCGTTTTCCCACAGGCTGCCAGTCCCAGCGGCAGCAACAGCAACAGGTATTTCATAGGTTAAGGATGTGAATTTTTATGAATAAGCTTTGCCAGCACGGTGTATTGCGCAGCAGCATCCTGCAACTGATGCATCGTGGTGTCCAGCTGCTGCACATTCCGGTGATGAGTCATCACAATCATGCTGTCAATCGGCCTGAATACTTCCGGTGCACTGGCCGGAGCAGAGGCCGACGGGGAGGCACTCAAGGTGATCATCACCAACATCACTACAATTATTGGCTTCATTTAATGGTGTCTTGTTTTATTTGTTCGGCTATCTTTTTCCGGATTTCAGTCACTCTCTTTAGCTCCATGGCCGCTTTCAGGCGGAGACTATCAATCTCTCTGTCTTTTTCATCCAGCTTTTGCTGAGTCCGTAGTTGCAGGTCCACCGCAAAGGCAGCGAACTTTTCATTGCAACGGATCGTTTGAATTTCGTTGTGTACTCCCCAGGAAAACAATGCGATGATAGCGGCTATACATCCCATAAATGCCCCGATTACGAAGTCTTTTTTCAGGCTTTTGTCGAGTGTCTCATAAATACTTTTTTTGATACTCATTGAATTGTTTTAAAAGGATACCATTCTTTTTCATACATGACTACCGGCTAATTACCAGCCACGAGTATAAACCCATACTGTTCTTCATAGTCGTTATACTCATGCCGTCCAATCAAAGCTATCGTTCCTTCTGCTTCTGTTTCGATCCTGATTTTACCCTGCCATACGCGGCCATCAAAGGAGGTGAACTTGGTAGTTACATCCAGGATAGCATCGTTGTACAATTGCGCATTGGTGATGATTACATCTGGCTGCTGCATCCTAATTCGTTTTTTCCGTACCTGATTGTTCTGCCAGTTCCCTGACCTGAAACTCATAGAAACGTTTTTTATCGATCCTATTCACTACACGTGCCCCTTTATGAACCGCTGCAAACTCTCCTGCATCAAAGGCGCGCAGCAACGATAATTTCAGCAGCTCCAAACCTTGTGTTCGTGCATACGCCAAAGCCTTATCTCTATGCGGAAACAACCCTGCGGGCAACTGATCATCTACATAAAAAAGTGTACGGTTTATTTTTACCATGCCGGCATGTAACGCCTGTTTTCCGATTACAGGAATATAAAAAGATGCGCGCATCACCAGTGTTTCCACCTGCAGCAACTGTTCCTGCAGCTGCTCTGCCGCTGTAAAAACAGGAATCATTCTCGGCTCAGCAGGATGCAACACCGGCATACTAATGCAGGCAGCAATGTTATCCCATACCTCATCAAAGTGCGCACGCTGCCTTACAGACAGGCTTTGGCCTATCGGATGTAACTTCTTCATATCAAAAGGTGATTAAACGGTTAACAAATTATTATAGAGGCACCCCATACAGTAGTGGCTGATTAATACCGGGATGAACAACCGCAGTCACCACACCCATTCTCATCAGGCATCTCAGCTGCGTGCCCCCCCATACTGCTGCTATACTGTACGGGATGCCGAAGTCGAGCCCCACCGTTACCGGATGCACAAACGTTCCCTTTCGGTTTAACAGGTATTTATAAATGCGGAATTGTATTTCCGGTACGTTATTATTGAGGATGGTGTAGGCAATAGCCGCCCCTTCTTCCCTGCGGGAAATCACTTCTGGCTTCATGATAAACGATACTTTAAAAATGAACAAACAATGGTATCCGGCACGCGCCCTTGAGGTACAGGCACACCGATCCGCATACAGTTATAGTATGGCATAACGCTGGCAGTGGCTTTACCGGGAAAGACCAGGCTTAAATAGGATATTATTTGTCAACAGTCATGACACGATCTGTTAAACAGTCTGCAATCTTCGATACTTGAGTGTCCAGATAAGTGAGGTAATCTGAGAAAAGATGATTCGGATAGATATCTGCATTTTACAACGCGAATAATAGGGTTCAACATCACAATTTAAATTAAAAATAGGTTCACACAAAATTATCCGACACGAAAAAACAACATTTTTTATACTTGATAACTAGCTTATCGCAGGTTGCTTTTTTATCGTGGCTTCCAATACAAAGTACGCCATTTGCTACGCATTGGATTTGCGTAATGAAGAAATTAATGCGCTATTTTTTCATAAAAAAAGTGGTTGCACCTAAAGTAAATTCCGTAGCGGATTACACTCATCTGGTTACTCGCAAAACTCCGGCTGTACTGGCTTTACAAGCAACAAAACTTTCTGCACCGGTAATTTACTTCTGGTACAACCACTGTAGGTTTTTGGTTTATCTCAGCATGGTTAATTACGCAGGAATATCATCCACCGCTTCACGTTCCCAGAAGCGATGTTGTGCAATGGCATGCATAAATGCATCTGCATCACTTCCGGTGATCAACCCTGCCGCCGGTGTATCCGAAGGCAACGCAGTTTTCCGGAGGAATGCAATGGCATCTTTATGCATACAAACCGCCTTGCAGTGCTTGTATGCTTCATTTACAAAATGTACGGCTGCCGGGATAGTAGTGAGCTTAGTAACACTATCTGCTCCCCCTGGCACATACACGGCATCAAACAACACAGAAGCCGCCGCCAGGAAACTCTGATCCACCGGAAGCATCTGCCCATCCGCGCCATTAAGGTCTCCCAAATGCATAGCTACCAGCTGTACCACCGCTCCCGCCGATACCAGCGCCCCCTTCATCGCATTCACATCTCCCACATCCACCCCATCTGCTACCAGAAAAGCGACCTTTCTTGTTTTAATGGAATCCTTAACGGTATTGGCCATACTTAATGCCGCGGAAGCGCCCACCTGTTGCGATACCCACTTCGGCTCGTAGTCCTCTGCGGCTGCATCCGCCGGGCGCACCCTGTTGATTGGCTTCTCGAGCACTTCCGGCACGGGCATGCCCAGTCCCTCGGCCACTTTTTCCGCCAGATAAATATCTACCTGACTCAATATCCCCAGCATACGCTGGCGGATTTCCTTTCGGGAAACCTTGCCCAGCTCAAACCGGAAAGCATTGATGATATGTAATTTTTCAGGCTCGGACTGACTATGAAAAAACAAGGCTGCCTGACTGAAATGATCAAAGAAACTTTCGCTGCGCCCCCTCACCTTATGTGCATCTACCCGCTCCTGGTAAGAAGTATAACCGCCCTGCTTCATCATCGCCTGGTACGGACAACCACCAGCCACCGTATTGGGCTCATAGGAGGCCGGAGAGCGGTTTATCGCCTGGCGCATATAACCATCCCGCTGATTGTTGTGCACGGGCGCAATAGGCCTGTTAATTGGTATTTCAGCGAAGTTAGGACCACCAAGCCTGATCAGCTGTGTGTCGTTATAGGAAAAGAGTCGCCCCTGCAACAGCGGATCATTGGTGAAATCAATGCCAGGCACCACATGCCCGGGGTGAAATGCCACCTGCTCCGTTTCCGCAAAGAAATTATCCGGATTGCGGTTCAGCACCATCTTGCCGATTCGCTGCACAGGCACCACCTCTTCAGGAATTATTTTAGTAGGGTCCAGTAAATCAAATGGATATTTATGCTCATCTTCTTCCGGCACCAGCTGTACGCCCAGCTCCCACTCTGGGTAGTCGCCCGCTTCTATCGCATCCCATAAATCGCGGCGGTGGAAATCAGGATCTTTCCCTGAAATTTTCTGCGCCTCATCCCAGGCTACAGAATGCACGCCCAGCAATGGTTTCCAATGGAATTTTACAAAGGTGCCTTTACCCGCTTCATTCACAAACCGGAAAGTATGTACACCAAAGCCTTCCATCATGCGCAGGCTCCGGGGAATTGCGCGGTCGCTCATCACCCATAGTACCATATGTGTGCTCTCCGGCGATATAGACACGTAGTCCCAAAACGTATCATGCGCGGAGGCAGCCTGCGGCATCTCATTGCGCGGCTCCGGTTTCACGGCATGTACAAAGTCCGGAAACTTCATGGCATCCTGGATAAAAAACACAGGCATATTATTTCCAACAAGGTCGTAGTTACCTTCTGCTGTATAAAATTTAACGGCAAATCCTCTTACATCCCGCGCCAGATCACTGCTTCCCCGCGAACCAGCCACGGTAGAAAATCGTACAAACACAGGAGTGATACGTGCTGGTTCCGTCAGAAAACCGGCCTTCGTATATTCTGCCATCGACTCATATACCTGAAAATAACCATGGGCAGCCTCTCCACGGGCATGCACCACCCGCTCGGGAATACGCTCATGATCAAAATGTGTCATCTTTTCACGGAAAATAAAATCTTCCATCAAAGTTGCACCACGCTCCCCAGCTTTCAGAGAATTCTGATTATCGTTGATGCGCACCCCCTGGTTGGTGGTCAGAAATTGTTCGGCCCCATCCTCGGTATGCCGGGTTAACTGCTCATCTTTTTGAGTAGGCTTATCAGATTGCTGCTTCTTTTGCATGGTCAGGATAGTTTTATGGTAAGTGGTAACAGCGAGTAACACAAACCATACCCAACAGGCACACACCATTAAAACCTGCTACCACACTACATTACACACAACACACCTCCATCCGCAGGATGTGGCGTTAATCCCCCGGCAACTACAGTGTGAGGAACTGTACCGTGTAACAATTACTGACAATAAGATTCCAGGTATTCGGCAGTGAGGTTCACGCCACCCAGACTTTTAGCCCTGCGAAAGGCTTCGCAGGCTTCATCGCGATTGTTCATCGCCATATATATTCTGCCGATGTTAAACCAGGCAAAAGAATTTTCGGGATATATTTCCAGGCTCTTCCGGATGATGGCTAACCCTCTTTCCCGGGATACGGACATCCCCTGGGCATAGCCAATGGTATTCATAATAGTACCGGTAAGTTTGGCCTCCTTCGTGTAGTTGAGGGCCTTGGCGCCATATAGCGCGGCACTGTCATAGGCTTCTCCTTCTGCATAATAATAAGCCATATTCGCAAAGATGTTAGCATCCGCAGTATCAATAGTAGCGGCTACCTGCAGGTAATCCACGGCTGCGCGGTAGTCGCCGTTGGTGCCGGCCAGGTACGACAGATTGATCAGCGCGGCAGTTTCCCTGGGATCTACGGCACGCACTCTTTGCAAGTCGGCCATGGCGCTATCGATGTTTACCTCCCGCATCCAGGCATTGGAGCGTAGCAGCAGCGCCTCTTTATAATACGGGCTGGTGGCCGGTAATTTATTAATGGCAGTGGTCAGGTAACCCATTGCTCCTTCGCTCTCCCCCTGTATCAGCGCAGCTTTCAGGTAATCCACCGGGGTGGCTTTACCCGCACTTATTTTTTGCTGCAACTTTTGCCAGCCGGCAGGTCCTTCCTTTTGCACCTGCATCAGCAGTGGCTTCAGGGGATTATCCTGGCTAAACACAACCAGGGGATAAATAGCTATTAACAGGAACAATAATTTCTTCATACCGGCAACAAATGTAAAAAAATAACCTGACGGCCGCTATACGCAACCGCCAGGTTCTGGGTGTATTCGGGTTATCCGGATTACAATTTCATAAACTTCTTCACCTCATACTCTTTCTCGGCTTCCACACCTATCAGGTAAATACCCTGCGGCAGGTAACCGATATTGAATGGAACGGCGTGACTGGTACCGGTCACAGATTTTTTCACTTCCATCAGCTTACCATCGTTAAAGTAAATTAACCGAACTGTAATAGCGGCAGCTCTCGACAACTCTACATCTACTTTAAACTGGCCGGTAGTTGGGTTCGGGAAGATGGTAATGTTGCGGATCAGCTTTTCCCTGTAACCGAGCACGCTATCGATAGTTTCACGTTCCTCCACCGGTACCACGATTACCGTTTTGGTAATAGCATCAGCACATTGTGCCAGCTGGGCGGTCAGCGTAATATCATAGCTGCCCACCTGTTTAAAGATCAACTGTTTCACGCTGCCATCGCCACTGCTGCTGATTTCGGTGATGCGCTCCGGCAAGGTCCATTTAAGACTGGAAGGCTTCGGCTGCGTTACATCCACGAGGATCAGCGTATCGCCCAGGGTGTTGTAGGACGACATCAGGAAATCAGTTTTCAGCGCAGTCAGCGAGGTGGTGATTGTGAAGTTTTCCTGCGCCGTACATCCTGCCGCATTTTTTACGGTGATGCTGTACTGCCCGTCTTTACTCAATTTAATATCAGGGGTGGAGCCCAGCACTTGGTTGCCGGTTTTCCACTCGTAAGCTGTACCAATGTTGCCGGTACTCAGCTGTATCTCCTGTCCTACGCAAAGCGTAGTATCCGTAAAGCCCAGGTTCAGCGGAATGACAGCCGGCTGTGTAAGCACCGTTTTGTCGCTTAGCTGACAACCATTAGCATCCTGCATCAACACTTCATACACGGCGCCTTTCAGGCCGCTGATCAGCGGTGTGGTAGCGTTGCTGCCATTGGACCAACTGTAGGTATAAGGGGCAACCCCACCTATCAGCGCCACCTGTATACTACCATCAGAGGAATAGCTGCATACCGGGTGGTGGAAATCTTTCGTAAAGCTGAGCGGCTGCGGCTGTGCCAGTGTAACGTTTTGTGAAACGATACACCTGTTTTCATCGGACACGGATACCAGGTAACTACCTGCGGTAAGACTTTTGAAAGTATTATCCAGTTGGTACGGCAGGTTATTCAAGGTATAGATATAGGCTCCTTTACCACCGCTGGCAGTGAGTGCTATTTCCCCGCTGGCACTGCCGAAGCAGTTAATATCCTTGCTGGTAAAAGTTGCCTGCAATCTGGAAGGCTCGGTAACAGTGGCTTGCAGCGGCACGGCACAACCCAGTTTATCCGTTACCGTTATCTGGTAGTTTCCGCCGGAGAGGGCGCCGAAGTAAGCGGATGACTGGCTCGTGGTATTGAGCTTAAAGTTATATGGTTGCGTACCGCCGGTAGCGTTGAGGATGATTTCCCCGTTGCCATTACCAAAGCAGTCGATGTTTTTCACAGATGCAACGTTGGCGCTGAGCTGGTCCGGCTGATTCACCGTTACCTGCTGACTTACCGTACAACCACTGTTATCCGTAACAGTAATGCTGTAGCTGCCTGCTTTCAGGTTATTGTAATTACCGCCAGGCTGAGGAGTACCGGCACCCATGGCATAAGTATATCCTGGTGTACCACCGTTGGCGGATAGTGTTATCATACCATCGGACTGGCCGAAGCAGGTGACGTCTTTTGTGGTTTGTACCGTTGTTTGCAGTGCTGCTGGCTGGTTTACCGCTGCACTGAGTTGCACCAGGCAGCTGAATGGTATATCCCTTACCGTTACCTGATAGGTTTTATCACCAGCCAGGTTATTAAAGGCAGGGGAAGATTGCCAGTTGTTGCCATCCAGCGAGTACTCGTAGGTGCCGGAGCCTCCTGTTACATTGCTGATTACCACACTGCCGTTTGTTTTACCAAAGCAGGTAGCAGCGGTGGCGGCAATGTTTCCGCGCATGGCTGAAGGGCCGTACAACGAAATATTCTGGCTGGTAGTACAGCCGGCTGCATCTTTCAGGTATACAATATGTTCTCCGTTTATCAGGTCGTTAAACACCGGAGATGTTTTGTAGTTACTGTTATCCAGGTTATACTGATAAGGTGACAGCCCGCCCTGTGCCTGTGTTACGGTGATACTGCCCTTATCCGTACAATTCAACGGAGGAGTGCTGCTCAGCGTCATAGCCAGCGGAGTATACAGTTCCACAATTGGAATATTAACCGTGGTGCTACAATTATTGGCATCGGTAATTACTATCGGATAATTTTTCTTGCCGAGGTTGGTCCAGGTAGGATTGGATTGCGCATTACCACCGTCGAACCGGTAGGAGTAGGTACCAGCACCGCCGGTAGCGATTATTTGTATTTCACCGGTACTTGTACCGGCGCAGAGGATATCTGTTTTGCGCAGCAGCGTATAGCCGATAGCGGTAGCAGCGGTAACCGTTGCATTTACCTGCGTGGTACAATTGGCGGCATCGCGGATGGTGATGGTATAGTTACCCGCGGTTAAAGTATTGAATGTATTACCATTCACAAATGCAATCCCATTAATGCTGTACTGATAAGGCGAGCTACCACCCGCAGCCGCAACAGTGATGGCGCCATTGTTGCCACCATTACAGCTAACCGGCTGGAGATTGGAAACACTTGCGGTTAATTTGGTGGGCTCTCCCACCACTAATGTGGTGGATTGCTGACAGCCATTATTATCCTGGATAATTACTTTCGCATTGCCCGCTTTTACATTGAACACGTTTGTAGACTGGAAAGTATTATTATCCAATCCGTACAAATAAGGCAGCGTGCCACCGGCACCATTGATGGTGATAGTTCCGTTGGCTTCTCCGTTACACAGTACAGGCGTTACCGTGGTGGTGAAGCTCAGCAGCGTAGGTTGCCCTACGGTAACGCTGGCGTTTACACGACAGCCTTTATCATCTTTCCCATAAACGGTATACGTACCCGCAGCAAGATTTTGAAATACAGTGGTAGCGCCATAGCTGATATCATCGCGACTGAAGCTATAACCACCATTACCGCCAAACATACTGTTGACGGACACTGTACCATTGGCCTGACCAAAACACAGTGCGTTGGTGCTTGCCAGCGTCATTTGCATGGCGGTTGGCTGTGATACGAGCAATGAGGATATCTGCGCCTCGCAACCGTTATCATCGCGGGCAATGATACTGTAAGTACCGGCAGGCAGATTGATAAACTTACCGGTGGTGTTTGGAACCCCAGGGTTATTACTAATAAAATAACGCAGGTTACCCGTACCGCCGATTGCAGCTACTTCAATCACTCCATCAGTACCTGCATTACAGCTGGCAGGCGTAATATCCTTAGCGAGCACCAGTGTGATCGGCAGCGGATTATTAATGGTTACACCTGGTACAGAGTTGGTACATCCTTTACCGTCTTTTACGAAGATGGTATAGTTACCGGATCGCAATTGATTGAAACTGGCAGTGGCGCTCCAGGTATAGTTATCCAGGCTAAACTGGTAGTTGCCATCACCGTTCTGGCCCTGGATGTTTAAGATCTCGCCGGTAGCGGCGTTGAAGCACAACGCATCTTTGGTTTGGTAGGTAGCTGATACTTTATTGGCAGGTTCTGTAATCACTACCTGGGTGGTAGCAGAGGAACAACCTTTTGAATCATCCACCCGGAAGTTATAGGTGCCGGCGGGCAGTGAAAACACGTTGGTGGGTTGATCACCCTGGCCGATGTTGATATACTTAAATACGCCGTTGCCGCCGGTAGCCGTAAGTATCACCTGGCCATCGCCATCGCCTTTACACAGCGGATTGGTGGCGGTATAGGTAAATGTAACAGGTGTAGGAGCACCTACAGTAACGGAGTGATGCGCCTCCACATTCTTATCATCTATCACCCACACTTCATAGGTGCCGGCAGCCAGGTCAGTAAACAGGTTATTATTTGCCCTGTATACGCCATTATCCAGCTTGATTTTATAAGGAGAAGTACCACCGGTGATATTCAGTGTGATGCGGCCATCTTCAAGGCCTACACAGCTTACCGGCGTGCTGGTTGCTGTAAAATCCAGCTGCTCCAGCAGTACAGCCACAGGTTGCGGCAGCAGGCATCCGTTGGCATCGCGCACAGAAATGTTATAGCTGCCTTGTGGCAGGTTGTTGAATACATTGCTGCTTTGCCAGTTGCCATTATTATAGTTATACATGAACGGAGGCGTGCCACCGGTAGCCGTCACTGATATCTCCCCATCACTTGCCCCACCTGAAGGAGCTTTGGTAGTATAGGACTGTATACTGATGGCCGCAGGGGTAGTAACAGTTACTGTCTTATTACACTCATTGGCATCGTAGTAGGTGATAGTATAGGTGGTGGCAGGCGCCAGATTGGTAAACAGATTGGTACTGACTCTTCCCCCACCATTTAATGTATACGTAAAAGGTGCAGTACCTCCTGTTACTGCTATTGCCGCCGCCGGTTTACCATCTACACAAGATAAAGAGGTGGTAGCACCCAAATCCTGCTGAATACCTTTCACTTCCGGTAAACTAATCGTACGCGGGCATTCAGAAGCATTATTTTCAATATACATGGTATACACGCCAGGTATTACATTCACTGTAACCGGTGCTGTGGAATTAACTGCTACATTATATGTTTTGGCAGGACTGGTTAATGTGAGATTCAATGTTTTGGTTCCATCATAAGCTGCGCCACTGGCATATCTGAAATCACTGAAGGTAAAAGAGCCTTCACCACCAAAGCAAAGCGCGTCCTTTTTAACTACTGCCGGCGCAGGTACTGCATCGGTAAAGTGAAAGGTAGGCTCATCTGAATATTTCCAACGCACATCTCCAAAGTCAGCACTCGCACGGATAGAGATATTTTTTGTGATATCGATACCAATGCTGGCAAAATCAGCTGCAGTACCTCTGAACTGGGAACCATTCACCCAGGTAACCGAACGAAAATAGTCTCCTGTATTGGCTACTTCCCAGCTTACGCGATCTGCCGTATAAGGGAAGTTGAATTCTACATATTCGTCCTGGCAAAAGGCTGTTTTATTCTTAACGTTATACAACCGAAGATACATCTGTATGATGGTCACCGTGGTCCGTATGGTGGTGCCACAACCTCCCATGCCTCCTCCGCCAGGGTCGGGAGCAGTACCATACCCTTCCAACTCTGTTGTGCTATATCCATATTCATCAAAGGTTTGGTTGATGGGCCCCTGGGCATCCGCATTTGAACCGGTACCAGCCATAGCGCCAAAATAGGCATTGACAGGCATTTCATCTGTATAAAAATTATCACCAAAAGTAGTGGGCCCAGGTAACCATACCCCATAATGCATTTTGTTCCATATACTGGTATAATCTTGCCGCGCAATATTTGTGTACACGCTGGCATTTCCATTATAACAACCCCAGGAGCCGGAATTCAGACCAAAATCCCCACTATAAATAACCCTGTAAATCAGCGCCTGCCCAAAGAGCCGTGGGGCTGTCCCCAGCATCATGATTAGTAATAGTAATTTGTAAAATTTTTTCATAGGTAATCGCAATAAGAATCATTTAATAATTTACAATAGCTTCATCCGTATAGCCGCTTCGGCCATTGCTCGTATTCATCATTCTCAGCTTGTATTTATAGACCGTGTTTATTAATAGGTTATTGTCCTTATAACTATTTTCTGCACCTGAAAATGTTTGGTACAATTGATAAGGCCCATCGCCGGCGGAGCGGTATACATAAACCTTATCAACCCCTGTAATCCGCTGCCATTCCAGGTTTACGACTTTATTATCCCTGTCAATACCTATACGCAGTGCCTTGGCTACCTGTAACCGGCCCATATCGATCCGCGCACCATTGGCCGGTTTGGAGATTCCCTTTAATCCGCTGTCATCTGTAGCCGTCACCTGGTATTGGTATTTCACACCAGTAATAGCACTGGTATCGCCATAGCTATGGGTGCTGTCGCCGGCAGCATAATACTGCACGAGTTCCCAGGTACTATCCTTTGTGCGCCACAACTCATGACAGGCAACATCTTCGCTACTGCTGGGCATCCATTCCAGTTGTACGGCCCCTTCGGCGGAGGTCACTTTGGTAAAGAAAGGTGCTACCGGAGGAATGATGTCCGGCCGCTTCAGCACCAGCATTTCAGAAAAACCGGAAGGGTTATAATGTTTATCCAGTGCCACCAGTTTGTAGTAAACATTCTTAGTAAGCGTATGCAGGGAAATCGTATCTGTGAAACTGTTTACCTCCGTAGCTTTGCGGGTCACCTGTACAAATTCTTCTTCCGGGGCGTTGGCTCTGAACACGCGGTATCCAAACAAGTCTTTTTCCTTATTTTCTTCCCAGGTAAGAGATACAATTCCTTTTTTATCGATACTGCCTGCGGCGCCTACCGGTGGCACCGGCGGGATGGAATCTTCCTGCTGCACAAAATGGGGGAAGGAATGCATTACCTGTCCATCCCTGGTAGTGGCTCTTATCCGGTAGTAGTTACTATTCAGCGGCTGTTCATCGGTTACAATGGAGTCTTTTTCGGTCAGCGGCTTTTCATTCAGCAGGCTATATTTTTTTTGGGGAGATGTGGATCGCTCGAGGTCAAATCGTACGATATCGGCTTTATGCGCCGGCATCTGCCAGCGGATAAAAACTTTGCCAAGCACCATTTCTGTTTGCAGGATCACGGGGCTCTCATTGAGTTTTTGCTGCACCGTTACTACTATCGTGTCCGATGCGGGGCCAATTTCACCGAAAGCGTTGATCCCTCTGATCCGGTAGCTGTAAGGCTTTCCGGCCACCAGCCCGGTATCAATGCGGTAAAAGTCGCTGATGTTATCTGCCAGGCCTTCCTGCGTGTTGATCAGCGGCTCTTTACTGACGGAAGTAAATGTTTTACCATTATCGGCCGACTTCTCCAATATCCAGGCATTGTAAAACGGCTCGTACAGGGACTTGTTCCAGCTGAGCATCACTGCGTTTTCCAGGCCGTTGCCTTTCAGGCCTTTGGGTACCGGTAGTGGCTTAGCATCAGCGGCACCGCAAAATGCATAGCCGGTATCATACTTCAGGTCCGGTGCGGTAGCGGCTGCATACACGCGATACAAATATTTTTCGTTGGGCTTAATATCATGGTCCACCCAGCCCAGTCCTGCCGCTTTAGCGACAGTAAAATCCTGGTCTGCCGCAAACAATGCAAAGCCATACCGGGATTCCTGCTCCTGTGATTGATGGTAAATATCCGCAATCGTGTTGCCGTTACCGGTAGCCCCTACTTCAAACTTTTCTCCGTAGAGGGCCTGCGCTACAATGCTACCATATTTCTCATGCGTTTTTACTACCTGCTCCCAAGCCGCCAGCGGCAAGGGCTTGAGCGGCCCCGTCATCACCGTGGTAACCAGCGGCTGCGGCAGCATTTTATTATCGCGCATCACGGTGAGTCGCGCAATCATATAGCCGCTGGCGTTAGCCTGCTGCCATAACAGGGAGGCGGTAGGCGCCCAGCGTAACAGGATCGAGTCTTTGGTGGGTCGTGCCATCACTGCTATTTTCTGCAACTCTCCCTTCTTTTGCTGTGCCCGGGTTGTTAACCCAAAGCCTGCCACGGTAGCGAGTAAGATGGTGATTAGTTTACCTTTCATTTTCATCAGTTATTATAGCCCTAACGGATTTTCGATGGTGATAATTCTGGTGCTGGTCACCAGGTTGGTACCAGGCAGCACATAGCTTACCTTAAACCGGTAACTGCCTTTACGCACTGCCTTAAACGGCTGCTGGATCATCATTTTCACATTAGCAGGATATTCCACTCCTCTTGCATAGATGTTATTAACGATCCTGCTGATCAGGTTATAGTTATCCCGCTCCATAAAGTGCGGCAGATTGTATACAAAGGTGCTGATGCCGGTATACTTCGTTTGTGCGTCCGCGTTAAGCAGCATACCCTGGTTATACTGGCGCAGATTTATTGCGCGCACCGGTGGCACGCCCAATGTTTCCGGTATGCGCCAGTCGATGGTAACCGGTACTACGGCACCACTGGCAGCTGCAAACGGATAGCTGTCGTATACATACGGATAGATATCCTGGTCGTACCAGGCGTTACCCTCCAACATCGCCTCATATTTCAGCAGCTGGCTGCCACCATTCACATCCACTTCATAACCGTCAAACAGCTCATTGTTGCTGAGCTGGTAGCCCAGTTCATGAACCGCGTCGCGCAGTGGCAGGCGGTAGGAATCGCCCATGCCCAGTGCATCCAGTTTCTGATTGAAGGTGTTGTAGGCACTTGTTCTGAAGTCCAGCTCAAAGAATGATTTTTCGGAACCGGCGGTAATGGCTTTGGTAGCTTTTTTGGTAGTCACCGTCATGGAGCCGGCTTCCTGCACATCCACCTGTTTTTGTTCAGATACTACGTTGCGGCTGATATCCATTTCATCTTCCGTAGGCACGTTTACTAACGCGAACGTATATACTTCATCGTTCTTCAATCCATCCGGAATGCGGAAGCTGAGTCGGCCGGTATCATAGCTAAACGGTATGTTCAGCGGATCACCGGTGTTAGGTACGAGTCGCGCTGTTTGGGTGAAGGAGCTGTCGGTACGGAACATCGGTGCCAGGTCCTGCGTAAACTGCATATACCCGATCCGGGATGGTGATTCGTTCTGATAGAAGTTCAGTTGATTCTTCAGCGGGTAAGTATATTTGATTTTATCTGCCGGAATTTTGTCTGGCAGGTTTCCGGTGCTGAAGGTGTTATTTACTTCTTCCACATAGGGTTTACCTTCTACGAGGTATGGCGTCCAGCTGCCGTTCACATTTTCTTCGAAGGTGACTTTAGCGGTTAGTTTATAGATAGATTTAGGTTCAAGGCATTGGGTGGTGTTGAGTACCAGGATGGTGTTGTCGCCATTCCACTGCTGGGTACCATTGGCGTTTTGCGCTTCCCTGCGGAGCGACATATACTCCAGTCTTGTTCTGAACTCATGGGATTTACCGCCATCATCGCTGATGCGCATGATGTTGCCTACCGGGATATTGAATACCAGCTGTGGTGCCGTGAAGATGCTCTGATCGGCTTCACCATCGCGTGGGGTAGCGTCACCTATTACCTGTACACCTGCATTGGCGAAGATATTATTGCTTACAATTTTACATTCTTTACCAATGGTGAGTTCGAAGTTACATCTGCCTTTGATGAGGCCACCAAACAGGCTGTAGTAGCCTCCTACGATTCCGCGCATCCATACCGGGTTAGGCATTTTGCTTTGGAGTACAATGGCAGCACCGAGGTCGATGATATCGAAGTTTCCTTTTTTGAAGAAGAGGTTTACCCTGATCCCGATTTTTCCCTGGAAGTAGCCATATACCTGGCCGTTAGCATACCAGCCGTTGATACCGAGCGGACCACTGCTGCCTTCGCAATGGAACTGATCACCATAATTTTTCAGCATCACGTCGAAGCCCAGGCCAGCACGCAGGCGGGCGTAGAACATGAGGAATTTGAGATCGCCGGTATCGAAATCGAGGCCTGCTCCAAATGCAAAGCCGGAGCCTTTACCCAGGGAGTTGAGATCCCGCATGTAATCGAGGTCCATGCCGCCGAGTATTTCCGACACTACGGCCGGTGGTGGCGGACTTCCCGGCAGTCCGGTGCCTACCATGAAGTAGGATCGCGATTTGGCGATGCCCAGGATGCTGATACCGATCGGGTTATCCGGCTTACCGGCGAAGAGGTGCCAGCCTTCGGGGCCTACATAAAATTCTCCTTCACCTGCCAGGTTTTTAGGGCCTATACCGGTGAGCACTCCATAAACGTCAATATATACTTTCAGGTTAGCCAGCAGGCTGCTGTTTTCAAAATCTACATCTACCAGCAGGCCGGCAGAAATAACGCCTTCCGGTGTGAATGAATTCGGGTCGTAGCCGCAATCGCCGGCAGGTGCGTCAGCGGGGCCAGGCTTCATCATGCCGCTGATGCCTTTGAGCAGCGCTACATTGCCGGGGGAGAGCCCGATGGACATCACATTTACCTGTCCGCGGAAAGTAATCCGTTTCAGTCCACCTGACCTGTTGAATGCCAGCTCCAACCCAACCATGCCGCTCAGTGTTTTTTCCTGCATGGCAATGAATTTGAGCGAGGCTTTAATGCCTAAACCAGCGGTGGGGTCAGGCTTGTAGATGATACCTGTGTTGGTTTTACCGAGGCGGTAAGGTCCGGTGTTTTCTCCTTTGCCGAGTACGGATACACCATAGAACAGCGCACCGCCGAACCCTTTGATGCTGACTGCCGGCGGAAAAATGAAGATGGCCACTGGCAGATCTACCATGATATCCGCGTACCAGTAACGGTCGCCATTTACATTGCCAAACAGCGCGGTGGAGGCGAGTTTTACTTCGGCCTTGCAAATTTGCAGTGAGGCCGCAATGTCTCCCCTAAACCCGTTACCATACACCGCGTCATCCGTGAAGAACTCGAGTGCGCCAGCCAGTGCAAAAACGCCCTGGTGTATATCGACACCTACGCGACTCACTTCCAGCCCGGAGAACTTGTGACGGATGCGACCATCGGCATCTTTGGAGGCCACGCTCATGAGCGACATACTGGCGTCCGCACCGAAACCATTTTCGCCTTTTCCACTGATATTTACTTTGATGGTGAAGCTAAGGCCACGTTTTTCTCCGCTCTTTACTAATCCCAGGCGGTCAATAGAAAAACTAAAGCCCGCAACGGTGGGCAGCTTCAGCGGAGAGGAGAAAGAGAACACCCCTTCGTGAAAATAAGGTGCTTCGGTAGAGATGGTGAGTCGTTCGAATGCCAGGTCCGGCACATTCAGCTTTTTGGCTAACGCGGACGCACCTTCGCTGGTGCCGCCGTTGATGGAAATATTTCCATTCAGTATCGCCTTCGCCTGAAACTTATCATCCTTAACGGCCACCTCCAAACTGGAGCTGGGCAATAGCTTGGCCTTACCGATGAAGATGGGAATATCAACAGTATCTTTGGCTGCTACTGTAAAAATATAATCGTTGCCGGGTTGGAATACGGCGGAATAATCAAATCGTGTATTTTCTTTGGTGATGGGGATGTTGATGCCGCCGGCGAGCTCCCCGCCTTTGAGCTGGTTGGCAACAAAGCTGAGGCCTACCTTGTCCACAGAAAAATTCCAGCCGCCCAGGTCGCCGTCTTCCAACGGAATCAGGTTGGTGGCAAATACATCACCGGAAAATCCTTTATCATCTATAAGCGCGTTGCGGACGCCAATAACAGGCGGCTTATCCGATTTGCGGGAGCGTATCTCCGGCGGCAGCTGCACTTCAAATTTGCGGAGGAAAAAGCCTCTCCAGAAGGTTTTATCGTCGGTGTTATATTCTTTGGGAAAAACCACATCGGGACTATTATTAGCGTCGCTGAGGTCGATGATGGCATCCTGAACGGTGAATTTTACATTCTTAACACCCCTGATCTGGAAGGGCTCAATGCTTACCCCGGCGATGATATCGTGGATATTGGAGGTAGCTACTTCAAAAGTGCCTTTTACTCTCTCTTTGGTATCAGATTTAGCATCTGCATTGGCAGGTACCAGGTGCGAAGGCAGTTTGATTTCTACGCCGAGTCCCAGCCGTTTAAAGCCATCACAATCGAATTCCACAAACGTTTTCCCATGCAGAAAGGTCATTACCGCATCATTGCCGAAGGGATTGAATGGCTGGTCGTTTACCAGTTCCAACCGCGCTATACCTACCAGGCCACCATTGCGACTCACCGGAATCCTGCTGGCGGCAAACATCAGTTCCCGGCCATCGCCAGGCACGGGAATTACGAAGTAAGCGGTAATTTCTGCGTGGTCCGGCAAAAAGCGGATACTATCGATGATGATGGGAGGATTGCCACTGTTGCCACCGCCGATACCTACCGGCAGCTTGAACTGACTGGTATCTTTCAGCTGATCGTACAGGTCTTTGTTGTTAAGGGTATTGGCAGCACGGCGTTCCAGGATCAACTGGTTCACATCGTGAATATGCTGTTCCAGCGGTGTACGCTGTTGCGCCTTCAGTGATGTGGTGATCACTAAAAGACCCAGCAACAGGGGAAGGTAGCAACGGGTGATAAAACTAGGCATAGGATATATTCGGCAATAGGTATAGGTAGATGCCGTGGCAGCAGTTAGCTGACGTCATCGGGTTTGAGTGAATAAATATTTAGTCTGTTATCATTCGTTTCTCCACTGCTTATCATATCCACAAACAACATATCCTGAGCAGCTTTGAAGAGGTAAGGGCGGATTTGCCAGTGCTTGTCGGCGGTAAAAAAAGACTGAATGATCCTACCGCTGTTGTTATCAAACACCAGTACTTCACAGGTTCTTGTATTACCGAGCAGTAGATAGTCCGACGTTACAGCCACGCGGGTTCTGAAATAAAACGGTGCATCTTTTACATAGGGCTCAAAATTTATTTCCTGTATTACTTCACCATGCGCATTCAGCTTGATGATGTGTTTATCTCCTGAGAAGAAAACTAGGTCTTCATAAAAAGATGGGAAAACAGCAGCAACGAGGTCACTGTAGAAAGTCCATGCTGCTTTACCTGTGTAAGCATTGATCTTAATGATTGCCTGGCCCTCCGTAAAGCAATAAAAGTAGCCGCCATGCACAGCTGGCACGCCTGTTTTATCCAGTGCCTGGCCGGGTGCTGCTTCGGATACTTTACATCTCCACAAAATATTACCCGTAGCGGTATCCACTCCCATCAGTTCATCGATATCATCTGTCAGCAGCAACACCTCACTATGGGCGGCGAAATAGTAAAATCCAGCCGGGATGGTGGCTGTCCAGCATGTTTCTCCGGAGGAAATTACCTGCTTATGCAGCAGCTGCTGATTGTCCGGAGCAGCTTCCTGCAACACGATATGTTCACCGCTGGTAAACCCACATACTGACATTTTAGGTTCAAACTCATTTATTCGGGTGCCAGTTACGGCATCATATTGCGTAAAGTGGTCGCCTTTTCTAACTACTACCTTGTCGAAAATAAGCTCATAATAATCGTCCCTGTCCACCGGAATGGTCCACAGGGGTTGCATATCCCCATAGCTGCAGCCAGTCAGTTTTTCCCATGTAGTGGTAATAACTGCGGACTGCGCCAGGATAAATGCATTTAAAGGCCCGATGGTATGTAGTAGTTTCATTTTGCTAGTCTATTATGTAAAAGATTTTTTCGAAGTTATCTTCTACAAACTTAATGAAGTTCTCCTTGGTTCGATCCCTTGTTAAATATTTGGATATCACGTCAACCGGTATATCAGACTCTTTCAGATAGGCGGTCACTGTTTTCTTCAGGGACTCCATGCCTTCTACACCGGCATAAGCGCCTTTTTTCTTGAGCAGCCAGCGGAATTGTCCGAGCTTGTCTACCCGGGCAAAATCCTTGAGGAGCTGGGTCACATACTTTTTCTCAAAGCTCAGCACACTTTTCAACTCATTGGCAATGCTGAAGCTACCTTCTCTGGTGAGGATATCTATATCACGACCATCAATCGGGAATTGGAAGTCTATTATATCCGATGGTTTGAATGGCAATTTTTCCGGTCGGTTGAGGCAGTAGATCACAAACTCTTCTCCGATGTAGCTGATACCTTTTCGTTGTTCTTTGGCCAGGTTAGCGATTACTGATTTAGCGTTGTTTACATCAGCAAATTTGTCAACGAAGGCAACCAGGTCATCGCGGAAGGTGGCGAATTCGGCTACATTCTTTGTTGCGAGGGCTCTGGCTGAGAGGATCTGCGACATTTTAGCGTGGTCGAGTCCGAGTTTGGCTGCTTGCGGACTGGTCAGCAACTTGTGGAACAACCGTTGGTTCTCCATGAGCTTACAGGCGTTAGGTGCCACGCTGAGTACTTTCCATGTTTCCATGCTCACTTCCTGGCCCAGGTTAAAGGCTTTTAAGGCAGCTGCATCTCCACCAAACTGGCTGAAGAATCGCAGCTGACTTTCCATATCCAGGTTTTTAAGCTTGGCAAGGAGGTCAGCATATTCTGCTATGGTGGTGGCAGCTTCCCGGAAGGTGCGATACTGGTTCCAGAGTGTCGGGTTGATAAGCCCTTTTGAACTTTCCGCGGCTTTTTCGAATTTGGCCATCATGGCCGGGTCGCCATCAAACTCTTCTACAAATGCTCTTTTCGCATCTTCACCAAGGGCCTCCAGTTTTTTCTTCAGGTTAGGGAATCCTTCCAGGAGTTTATCGATCTGCTCTATCGTCATGGCTACGCGCCTGCCGAGCGCCAGCTCCTGTTGCCCGTTATGTTCCACGATCACCATCATGTCGCCGGCGCGGTCACGGAATACTTTCCCTTCATCTTCCACGGCTTCAATAAACCGGTAGGCGCCTGTTTCCACATTATTGAGCGTGGTAGGATCTACGGCCAGCTGCGTTCCATCGCCCATGGCCATGACCACCCGGCTTTGATTGCTGAAGTTCTTCCAGGTGTTGGTGGCCTTATCCAGCCATTGTAATACCGGGCCTAACGGTTCCGCATGTATGCGAACTACGAATTTACCTACCTGGTACAGTCCTTTTGCTGCTTTACCGGACATGGTAAAGGCAAACTTGGTCAGCTTCCCCGCTCCTTTCATCACATAGGTGAGCGGGTCGATGGCGTCCATCAGCTTACCAATTTGGGCTGCTGTACCGGTTTTGGCGAAAGCGAAATAGAACGAGGCGATGTTAATCACATCTACCCCAATGGTATGGCTAACCTTACAGGGATTACCCGTATGGGAGTCCTTGATCATCTTCCCAAACAAGCCAAACACACCGGAGATACCTTCTTTATCGTACAATTGACCCAGCTTAGTCAGTCCCTCTTTCATATTATCCCACTCCTTACCTCCGGACAGCATATTGAGGGTGGAGGCTATGCCTTTAATAAATTCCACCGTACCATTCCACAGGCCTACGGTAAAGGCGAAATTCACGCGGGTCATGGTGAACTTGTCCTCATCCGACCCATTTTGTATGGCCTTCAGAATCGGGTAAATTGGTGCTGCTACAAGGTTACCAACAGTAACACCTACTACCAGGCCAGGGAGGGGATTATATTTAGGATCTTCCGGATCATAATACTTAGGCTTTACAATGGCTTGCCCGATCAATCCGGCTATGGCATCAAACATATCTGCCAGCGGATTACCATGCAACTCCGGTAATACTTTAGAAAGAATTGCTGCAAAAGCGCTGATATCCTCCTGCTCCGGTACATCCTTGCCGTAACCGTATTCATATTGAATTGATTTATCCGCATCAATATGTACCCATATCACGATCTCCTTATTACCGGCCGGATTGGCCACATAATCCTTTACCTGCTTCAGAATTTCATCCGGCGTAACATAGGAGGTAATGAATATTTTAGGATCATAGCCAGTTTCCGCGGCGGTGCTGTTGATGCCTTTGAGGATATCTTTCATTTCCTCCGGCTTCACACCGTGGCTATAATCGATCACCGGCACTCCGCGCGAGGCTTGCGGTTCCGGATCTTTACCTCCGTCTTTATATTCTTTCGGCGCCTTGTCAGCCAGTTCGCTGAAATAGGTATTCAAGGAAGGCTTGAACTTGTTTTTTAGCTTTACCGGAATTGTTTTGGCACGAAAGGCTTTATATAGCGCCGGCGGATAGGTAGTGAGGTATTCCAGCGGCGAACCTATGCTGGATACATCTTTCAGATTCGCATTGAGGACCTGCAATTTTTTCGATGAAATACCATTGCCCTGTGCCTGCGTAACCGCCAGCACCCTATGTACAGCATTGTTATATAAGAGTATTTCCCTTCCATACACCACGCCTACACGAACTTCAAAATCATTTTGCGTAAAGCCTACCTGGTCCCATATTTCCTGGTTGAGGTCATCGATTCTTTTATCAATATCATCCACATCCCCGGCGGCTGCGAATTTTTTCAGACTCAGTAAGTGCGGGATGGAATCTCTACGGCTAATAGCTTTTGTGAGATTGAGGATGTAGCTGTTGAATACCATTACATATACGCCAAACTCTTTCTTGTTATCAGCCGCATGATTTACGGACTTGAGTGTTTCATTGATAACCTGCAGGTCTGCGCTACTGATAAACTCTTTCTTCCACACCCGTCCTTCTCCCTTGGCATCTTCCTTTTGGCGGATATAGACGGTATCTAACCGGACTACATAGGTATTTTTGTCGGACAGGCCATGCGACTCATTCCAGGCGTTTTGCGCCATTACCTTTTTCAAGGCAGCCACTCCACGTTGCACCATTTCCTTGTGCTGCAAGCTATCCAACGGGCCGGCCTTTGCCGGCATCACCGCCAAACAGTACAGTGCTACTATCAGCAATATTTTCATCAGGGCTTTCATCGCTAATATTTTTCTAGTATTTCAGCAATCAGGGATAAGATCGACACACTTAGCTTTTTCGCGGTTCCCTCTTTATCAGTTTTCACGGCATCCGATGCGATCACCTCTGTGGCAGGCTTACCATCTACTTTCAATTGTTTAATCACTTCCTTATCGGTGGTCTCATCTTTGTTATCGCGCAGGATCTGGATAAGGGTGCTTTCATTCTGCTTGTACAATGCTTCCAGGTATTCATGGATAGCTGCAACAGCGGTGAGGTCCAGGGATTCGTTTGGTAACGATTCTACCTGTCTCAGCAGCACCACGGTGCTATCGGCAGCACCCCCGGCTGCCGGTTTGGCCTCCGGATTCACCCGCTTCAGGTATTGTTCAAATGCCGCTTTCTTCTGCAGGTAGCCGGAACTGTCCGCCTGCCCGCGCTCTTTAAACAATACATCCAATGCCAGCTTATAGATATTGAGGAGGTCTTTTAATTTCTGCTTCGCCATTTCGAAGGCAGTTTTGGCATCGGCCGCCAGTTTCTTCAGATCGCCGCCGAGCTTTTGCCCTACGGATTTCTGCTCTTCCGGACTCATATCCGGGTACTGGGCCTGGAAGGTTTGCAGCTCTTTCAGTTTTTCCTGCAGTTCGCCGAGCTGCTCTTTGGTGGCCTGATCCAGGTCATCCCAGCCTTTCATCTTGTCTATTTCAGATATCATCTCTGCTGCGTCGATGAGGAACAATTGTTTAGGATCGCCGGAGGCCAGCATGGTATCCAGCTTGCTGAACATGTTGTTGATGGCATTATCCAGGTTTTGTTTTACTTCGGCGTGACTGCTTTGCGCGAGCTCTATAACGCCGGCGTACATACGCTTATCGGTATTCACGCGGATGTTATTAAACGTAACCGGCAGATCCAGGAATCCGAGGAGCGGCACCATAACCTGACCGGTACCACTGAACTGGCCGTTGCTGCCACTTACGGTGGTGAGTATCACTTTGAAATCCGCGGCGTAAATGGTATCCTGTATATTTAGTTTCTCTATATTGTTGGTGTTGGAAATTTTCTGATCACCGGCATTTTTACCACACACGAAGTCGCCTTCACTGAGCGTTTCATTAGGCATGGTAAATGTTTGGGAGGCAGCGTAATCGCCATACCCCCACATACACTGTGCTTTCACCTGGTATTCATATTGCTTGCCTGGTTTCAGGCCGCTGATGATAACCTGCGGTGTATAGGAGGTTTCTTCATACCATTGGGATGGCTGGCTGCCACCTTCGCGGTATCGCACGGTAAAACCCTGCTGTGATACCGTAGCGGCCCAGGAGATCTTCAATTCATTCCTGCCGGCAAAGGCGGCCACGATCTGTTGGGGTACACTACATTTTTCGCCGTAGGTAAATTTCACTACTTCGCTGAAGCCATCGTTGATGAACATATCCTTGCCATCAGCTTCAATGGCCTGCACCTGTACGGCGTAGTTATTACCGGGTGTTAGGGCCGGCTCGCCGGGGCCGTATATCAGCGATGTTTGCTGCACAATGTTTTCGTATATGGGTCGCAGTGAGCGGATGGCATCGTTGGGATCGCGGTCCTGTGGTACCAGCTCTACCAGGCGGAATTTATATACTACGTTGAATGCTGCGTTTACGGAGGCGGTATGGCGTGGCATCCACTGAAACATCACATTTTGCGGGTCCATGGCATCTACTTTGGCGTTTGCCAAGGGCAGGTTGATGATGGGTGGGTAGCTCAGGAAGCTGGCTACCATAGCAGATCCGGCATTGGAGATAACCGTATTGCGGTTATAGTCTATCACTTCTACCGTAAAGCGGTAAATGCCTTCCGGCAGTTTGGCGCCATTTTTCGTAAAGGAATTATCCAGTCCCTGTACAATGAGGTTGCGGGGATCGAAATAGGGCGCGAGATCGGCCCCTGATAAGGTGACCATCTCTCCCCCATTAATTAAAAAAGGAGCTACATAAAAGCCTGTTCTGTTTTGTATGGTGATGCCAATACCCTCGATGGTTACACGCAGACGGCACTTGTAGTTCGACTCCGTCAGGTCCTTGAGCAGAATATGCACCTGCATGCGCTGCACTTCGGGGGCGGCATAATCGCTCAGGTACAGACTATACGGCGGATTCAACTGCACATTCACCATCACCGGATGGTTGACCTGCGCGGCTGCCCACAGTGGCAGCAGCAGCAAGGTGAATAAGATTCGTTTACCTATCGACAAGTGCATGTTTTAAAAATTGTAATTGTATCCCAGTGTGGATGTTAACTCCGAAATACTTTTTGTGGAGGTACTGTTGCCCGAGCGGTTCAGGCCAGTGATCCCCAGGTTCAGGTTATGCTTTTTCTTTACCGTATATGCGCCGGAAACCCTTGCTGTCAATACCTTTACGCCGGCATTGCCATTGTTGAAATTTCCATTCCAGGATACGGTGCCGGATGTGCGCAATTTTTTATTCAGCATCGTTTTATTGACGCCCACGGTGGGGCCCAGGGTCATGCTTTGCATGTTCATGGCGGAATTGCGGTTGGCATTAAAACCCAGAGTGATGGACATATTCTTAGGAATCAGCTGCATGCTGTAGGCGGTATTGAGATTATAGAACACAGTGCCGGTAGGTTGTTTCACGCCGCCTTGCAAATCACTGCTTTTCATATATGATAGGTTCGTCATCAGCATCTGTGCTTTTTCCCTGGTGCGTGAAATGCTATAGTTCATGCTCACGCTGGCATTGCTGGAAATCTGTGTGTAGTTGAGCGTATCCAGGTTCTGGTAAGGAGATACCTGATTGATATAATCGAAGTCCGATTTGATATTGACGAAGGACTGAAAATTGCTGTAGGAAAAGTTAATGTTCATTTTCTGGGAGGCTACCCAGGAGAGGTTCAGGGCTCCCACCCAGCGGCTCATGGTGCTTTGCTTGTCCTGTTTCAGGTTATTGTGCTGCACACCACCGTTGAGACCTCCGGTTACTTTGTCTTTAAACATTCGGAACTGGAAGTTGCCCGTAATATTTTCAAAGTCGTTGGTGAAGTAGTAGGCGCCCAGGGTTTTATATTCCGGCGCCACCCATTCATAGCCCATGCCCAGAGAGTATTTGGTGGCGGAATAGGTCATGCCTGCCTTATAGGCCATATACAAAGCGGTAGTACTATTTTTTTGTATCAGGCCGAGAGATGGAAATTTCACCTGGTTACTGGTATCGCTCTCGAGGCGGGCATCCCTGGTAAGCGCACTCCAGGCTACCTCCGCATTTACGCTTAGCCGGGAAAGCAGTTGTTTTCGCACGTTTACGCCCAGCACCAGGTTTTCCTGAGGCGTAACGTTGTATTGGGGACTGAGTCCGGTGAGCGAGTTAGGATCATCCTTACCCCGGAACAGGATCAGGTCTATATTATCTTTACCGGTACCGTAGCTTGCCTTAAAGCCATAACCCATACGCCTGTACGCAGGTACGACTTCGGCGCGGTTGGTGTCGGGTGCCACTGCCTGCTGGAGCCTTCCGTACATGGCACTGAACTTAAAACGCCCTGCCGGCGCGAGGTCTACCCCTACGCCATTGAACAGGTGACCACTTAAGGTATAACTGGAAAAGTTCATGCTGGTATAGCCTATGTGGCCGGTAATCCATTTATAGGTAGGAGTGAGTCCATATTGGTTAAAAGGCTGACTAAATGCCACTCTTCCCTGGTTAGTATAGGAAAATGAGAATGGCACTGCCCATCCGAAGAGGTCAAAGTTGATGTTACCAGTCAAAAAAAAGTTATAGGGCTCTCTCCGTCCTTCCTGCAAGCCTGACGACAGGTATCCTACCTGTTCAAGGCCAATTCCGCCGGTCACTTTGATGGGCTTTTCCTTGCCGATGGCATCCAGACGCTGGGCCTGTGATGTAGCGGGACTAAGCAAAAACAATGCAGATACAAGTACTACTACTGTACTGCAGGCATAGGTATGGTATTTGGGCCGATACACAAACTGGGTGTTTTAGGTGATCGGGTTTTTCAAAGGGATAAGGTTAATCTTTTCTACTGAGGCACAAAATATAAATTATTTACATACATTAATATTATAATTCATGCTTGAAAAGTTCGGATACGTAACTGATTGTATTATAAATAAAAGCGGGTGTATCAAATTTGACACACCCGCTTTTTGGGGGAATCTGGCACCCAAATTATGCTGCGCTCAGGCAGCAGCAGCCACCGGAAATCTCCTGGCCTGCACCTTATCATATTCTTTCACATAGTCCGGATGCTCCGTACCCATGAGCCGGTCCCATACGCGGAAGTACAGCCCGTAATTCCCTTTAAACTTACTGTGATGGAGGTTGTGATGCACGGAAGTATTAAACAATTCAAAGGCCCAGGTATTGCGGTACCAGCGTGGCATCAGCTCATAGCCGAGGTGGCCGTATACGTTGATAATAAACCCGGTAACGGTAAACAGCAGCACCGTAAGTGGATGCAGTGGCATCATAACGGTGATCACCAGCAGCACGCCGCCTTCCACGATGGCTTCCAGCACGTGAAAGCTGTAGCTCGTCCACGGCGAAGGGTTTGTACTCTGGTGGTGTACCAGGTGGGTTCGCTTAAACAACGCCGGATGATGCATGATCCGGTGCATCCAATAAAAGTAGGTGTCGTGTACAATGAGCGTCAGCACCAGGCTTACACCGATGTACCATATCGGGTAGTCGTTGATGTTAGTATATAACTGGGTAATATTTCGTACGGGCGTAAACAGTATGACCACTGAAATAACTGTAAACACCAGTGTGCTGGTCATAGAATGCCATACTTCCCGCAGGAAATCCTTTTTAGCGGCCAGCCGCTGCTGAATTTTCCGCTGACTGTTTTTACGGGGAAACAACCAGTAAAAAAGAACAAAGGGAATACCTGCCAATAAGAAATACCGAATAACGGAGGTGGTAAAAATGTTGATCGTTGCTGCAATTACTGCTTCCATATCCAATGAGATTAGTACCTCAAAAATAGCTATGGTGGCAGCAATACGGGGTTAACAAATGATAATAAATCAAATTAACAAAGGTTAATTTCCTTCTTCCGGTTTACGGCCCCTGGCATGCAGACGCTTACGGATACGGCTCAACGAAACGGGCGTTACGCCGAGCATAGAGGCAATGTATTTATCCGGCACCCGGTTTACCACCCCCCATTTACTGTCTACCAGCCGCAGGTATCTTTCTTCCGGAGATAGAAATACAAACCCTTCCAAGCCTTCCAGGGCTTCGGCCAGCATCTTCATCAGAAAATAGTTGCGCAGCGGTTCAAATTCGGGATGGTCTTTCAGCACCTCTTCCATTTTATCGTAGTCGATTTCCAGCATGGTTACCGGCTCCAGTGCGCGATAAACAAACCGGGATGGCTGCCGCTGGATAATGGCATCGTGGGAGGCGATCAGCTGTCCTTCCCAGCGGAGGAACAGTGTGGCGTCGTCGCCGCTGGCCTTTTCGGCATAGGCGCGCATAATGCCCTTTTCAATAAATGCCAGCTTCCGGCTCAGGTCACCTTCCCGGATATACACCTCTCCTTCTTCCAGTTTCAGCACACGGGTAATGGTAAACAGCGGCGCCGTATCTGCCGGCAACACACCACTGAGCTCCTGTAGCAGGCCCTGTAAAATATTTATTGAAAAAGACATTTATGAAATTTGTGGCAAGATAAAAACTATTTCGGTGAATGTGGCTCCGCAACTGCCGGCTGCTGCCGGGTAAGGGTGCGTATGAGCCAGGGCAGCGTAAGGCCTTGCCCAATAAGCGATATCAGTACCGCCACCACCGAAATGAATATAATGATATCCCGCTGCGGAAAGGGCGCACCGCCTTCCAGCGTTTTAGGTAAACCAATCGCAATAGCGAGCGACACAATACCCCGCATGCCCGCCCAGGAGATGATCAGGCTGGTTTTATAATCCAGCAGCGCATTTACACTCACCCGCTTATCCTTCCGCTGGAACGCCCGCTGCAAGGAACCCTTCTGCATAAATACCCTTATCATTCTCACTACCAGTGCCACAATATTTACCAGGAAAGCATACCCCACATACAGCCATACCTTATCCGGTTCTATATTTTTTAATACATACGGAAACTCAAGGCCAATAAGGATAAAGATCAAGCCATTGAGCATAAATATGATGACATCCCAGATGGATTTTGACTGCAACTTGATACTGTCCGGAAACACCTTTTTGCTAAAGCGGGAAATACCCAGCCCCAGTATCACCACAGCAATAACGCCGGATACATGCAGCTCCTCTGCCAGCAGGTAAGTAATAAACGGCATGATTAACATAAAGCTGATAGTCACCATATCATTGCCTTTCACACGGACAAGGATAAACGCCAGCAACTTTGCCATCACAAATCCTATCAGAACCCCACCGCCCATGAGCAGGAAAAATTGCAGCAAAGCATGCCAGAACACAAAAGCAGTTCCTGTAACCGCCGCAAGGGCAAAACGAAAAGCAACCAACGCCGACGCATCATTTACCAGGCTCTCTCCTTCCAGTATAGTCAGGGTTTTATGGGAGAGATGCAAACCCTTCGTAATACTGGTGGCCGCAACTGCATCCGTGGCCGATAAGATAGCCCCGAGCGTAAACGACATAGCCCAGGTCATACCGGGAATAAGGAAATGCGCCAGCACAGCAATGCAGCAAGCCGTTAAAAATACCAACCCTATCGCCAGCGTACCAATAGTATTAATATTGGTACGGAAGTCTGCGAAGGAAATATTAAAGGCCGCATCGTACAATAAAGGCGGTAAAAATATCAGGAAGATGATTTCAGGATTCAGCACTATCTCCGGCAGTGTGGGAATAAAACCGATGGCAATGCCCGCTACGATCAGCATCACCGGGTAAGGTAATTTTATCTTACCCGCAAAGGCGGACAAACCAATCATGACTGCCAACAGAAACAGAACGATGCTGTAATTCTCCATGGGTTAAAGATAGCCAATAATGTAATCCTGTACCTTCTGTATAGGCGGAGCCGCCCCAATACATGACAAAGCTGGGAAAAGCCTGCTCATGCCAACATACAACTGCATTGAAACATAGATAGTTTTTCATTTCACTACTCCTTACTGAACATATTAAAAAAGCGGGAAAAAATCCTTCCGGATCTTTCCCGCTCTCTGCAGGCAGGATCAGCCAAAGCCGCTCCTGTATTAATTTTCCTAGATCTTCAACAGCTCCCACTCCGACATCTGCATAATTGTACCACTTACTACTGCGCTTACATTCAGGCGATAGTAGGCATAGGAAGTGGTATTGGTAATAGTGTAGGTTTTTTTGAGGAAACGGGTAGCAAAGGTTTGATTCGTTTGCGTATCCAGGGTGGTCCAGCTGGTACCATTGTTAGAACCCTGCAAGGTCCAGTTCTTAGGATCACGATTAGGTACATCGTTAGCCGAAGTAATGGTATAACTTTTCACCACTGCCGCCGTAGTAGCATGGAACTGTACCCATCCGGAACCATTGGTGGTAAGGTATTTGGTGCTGGTGCTGTTATCTGTCAGCTTACCAATTTCCTCGCCGGACGGTGAGTTGTTATACTGTGCAGTGGTGGTACCACCCAGGTCCGTTACATCGTTCGGATTACCAGGTGTAGTAGTGGTAGTTACCGCATCCAGTACGGCATCGGTGTACGCTTTGTTTACGTTACCGGCAAACACCATCACACCGGCTTTATCCGGCGACGGGTGCCATTGTGCATGTGATACAGCGCTGCTCTGACTGTTGTAGTCGTACGACATCCCATCCATTACTTTAGCATTGCCCAGTGTGGCCGCCCAGTAATTGAAACGGGAGGTATTGTCGTTGAAGTAGCCCATGTCCATCACAAAGTTCAGGTACTTCGCTAAGGCAGTATCCCTGAAAGACGGGCCAGGTGCGCCACCGGAGTAAAAAGCACCGGTATAGATCTTAGTGGTAGGGCTGGAAGAAAGCGGACCAAAGTACTTACCCAATTCCTTGATCAGGTTCCGGTAATTGGTGTTGTCGGTAGCGCCATGCTCCACATCCAGAGAGATACCATCTAATCCTACGGTGTTTACACAGGTGTTGATAAAGGAGGCAAACTGTGTGTAATTGTATCCCGTTCCATTGTAGGTGGTAAACGGTGTAGCGGTGCTCCAGGAGGCAGCATCATCCACATTCATTAATACAATCTTGCCTTGTGAACGGAGTGTCTGGATGTCTTCCAGCACTTTCTTTTTGTTTTTGTAAATGCTGTTGATCATCCAGCCTGAATTGTAATTCACAGTGTCGGCCAGCTCCCATAAGGTACCTTCAAATACCACGATGATGTTGGCTTTGTCGGTAAAATTGGTAAGCGACATGTAACCCTGCCCCTGGGGGGTGGCGTCAAAAGCGTAATAGGCTACTTTGTTCTGGCCCGCTGCCGGCAGCGTTACCAGTTCGGTACGTACAGCAGGGCCATTGGGCTCCGCGAGAGGGGCTACCTCTTTTTTGGTACATGAGGTCAGCAGTACCAATAATAGCATTGGTACCACAGCTACAAGATGCTGTTTTCTCATAACGAGGGGTGTTTATGTGGTGAATAAATCGAGGGTGATAAAAGTTCCCTAATTAATATCCCACCATAACCTGGTTCCTCCGTTGTCTGGTCCAGTCATAGTTTTTACCGCTCTGTCGTATCCAGGTTTGTTGGCAGCCTGATATTTACTGGAGATAGGCAATCTGTTGATAAATCCAGGTATCAGTCCACCGCTGCTATTCACCACTACGGGGAATAACTTTGGATACCCTGTACGTCTGAATTCACTCCAGGCTTCCTGGCCATCAGGATAAATGGCAATCCACTTTTGTGTAATGATTCTTTCGAGCTTTTGGGCAGGCGAAGCGCCGTCGTCCCATTTGATGGTGATCTGGCTCAGGTTAGGATCTTTGGCAAGCACATCGTTCTTGCCGGCCACCATAGCCTTAGGGTCCGCATAAGGGGCCGCCGTGGCGGTGTTGTTAGCGGCATAGTCGGCGGAAGAGCCGGCGCCCCATTCTTCAAATGATATGGCGATACCTTTATTGTAGTTTTCCGCTGCATCCCCGGCATTCGCCCAGTTATTAAGCGCTGCTTCTGCCATCAGAAAATAAGTTTCTGCGGCAGATGCCAGCTTCATTTTACCGGCTTTGGCATCAAAATAATCACCGGAAGCGGCTTTGGCCAGTGGTATGGAGTAACCGGAGTATCTCGACTTATCATCAATCGCCACACCATTGCGGATACCGATGTATTGGCCGGCTACCGCACCGTCGGCAGCAGGAGCTACCATATGGGTTAAGCGCGGATCACTATATCCGATTAACAAACAAGATAAAGGTGCACCGCTGCGGATATCATCCCAGCCAATGATTTCACTCACCGGATGCCGCATACCCAGGTCCACCAGGGCGTTGGCAGCGTTGGTGGTAATGAGTCCGCCACTGGCTGCTGCCAGCGCTTTCTCACCCTGCGTTTTTGCCAATGGCCCATCAATGTTAACAATCCTGATGGCAAGTCGTAAGCGTAACGTGTTCACCAGTTTCAGCCAGTTACCGGCATTACCCGCATAAATGATATCGGCCCTGGTGAATGCCGACAGCACTTTCTTCTCCCCGGAAGCAAAAGGCTTTAACAGCGTTGCCGCCTGATCCAGGTCTGCAAAAAACGCCGTATAGGCGTCCTTTTGGGAATCGTAATCAACAGACAAATCAGCGTTTGCCTGCCCGAAGTGGGTATAGATGATAGGCCCGAAAATATCCGATACCCGGTGCATCGCCAGCACCTTAATCGTTTTAGCGATACCGTCAGTAAAAGAAAAATCTACCCCGGCATAAGTTTCACTCAAATCTTTGTAATCACTCAGCGAGCGCATTACATCGTTATACGCCGCATCCAGGATGGAGTTATTCCACCCATCCATCATGAAGTAAGTGCTGTTATTATTATTACCATTGAATGGTGTTGGCGTCATCATGTAACCACTGTAAATATCCGCATTCAGGTTTTGTTGTATCTGGTAGTTACCGGAATGCTGTATCGCCTTCTGTGCATTCTTCAGCGGCAGGATGATCTGCTGGAAATCCGCCTTGAACACATCTTCTGTAACACCGGCAGGATTGGTATTCAGCTCCTCAAACTTTTTTGTACAGGACGTAAGCACCAGGGCTGCCAGTATGCAACTTTTATAGAAAGTAATTTTCATGTTGTTCATTTTTAAGGAAAAACAAGTGATCCGGATTACAAGGTGGCTTTAATGCTGAAACCAATACTGCGGTAGGTAGGCAAACCAAATACGTCTACACCCACACCACCGGGGTTTACAGCCGCTACCTGCTCAGGATCAAACGGCGCCTTGTTGTAAAGGAAGAAAAGGTTATTACCGATCACGCTGAACTTTAGTTGTTTCACCATTTTATCCAGCTTCAGCGTATAGCCAACGGAAAACTCGCGCAGGCGAATAGCGCTGGCATCATACATATAAGCCTCTGCTATCGGACCTTTACCACCAATTGTTTTGTAGTAATCTTTCGCATCAACTTCCGCATTAATTACCTTTCCGGTAGGATCTACCGCATTCGCAATTACCACTTTGCCGCCATTATCTCGGGCTTCACCGGTTCTTTTGCTCACACCCATCTGGTCCATCAGCGCCTCAGTGATACTCAGTACCCTGCCGCCAAATTTGCCATCGATCAGGAAGCCGATCGCGAAGTCATGAATGCTAACGCTGTTGCTCCAACCTACAATGGATTTAGGGTTAGGATTGCCCAGGTACACGTTATCTACTGATAAAGGCAGATTGTCCGCTCCTACCATAATACGTCCCTGATCATCTCTCTTGAAACCACGACCATAAATATCACCGAAGGAACCACCCTGTACCAGGAAGCCGGAGCCACCGTTCAGCGAATATTTCTGATCCGCAGACGGATTGGCCACAATAGAAGAGTTGAAGAGTTCTATTACCTTGTTCTGGTTGTAGGAATAGTTCAGCGTGGTGGTCCAACTGATCACCGGTGTTTTAATCACACCATAGGATAAAGCTACTTCTACCCCGGTATTCTGAATATTACCACCGTTTACATCCGCACTGGTACCGGCACCAATGCCTGGTGCTACGGCAATGTTCTGGAAAAACTGGTTGGTGATATTGGATTTATACCCGGTAACATCGAGTGTGAGCCTGTTTTTGAGTATGCTCCACTGGGTACCTATTTCAAGGGATTTATTCTTTTCAGGTTGCAGGTAGTAACCGGCCACGTGAATGGGATTACTAACCGGTGGCGTGGAAATACCCGCATTGAAGGTATACAGCGGTCTGGTTCTGAACGGATCAATATCATTACCCACTACGGCATAGGATACACGAACTTTCGCGTAATCAATGGATTGCGGCAGGTTAAAGATCCTGCTGAGTACCGCACTCACACCAGCTGAATAATAATTGAATCCTTTGCCGGAAGTAGGCGTATATGCCAGGGTCGACGACCAGTCGTTCCGGTCAGTGAAATTCAGGAATAATTTATCCTGGTATCCCAGTTCCACCGCACCAAAAACGGACTGTATCTGGCGTCGGATAGAGGAATTGGTATTAACCGCCCTTGAAACATTGGTCCAGTCGATGGCTGATTCAAGGAACACATTCGGAACAGTAAGCGCACCGCGTACGTTGGTAGTAGCTCCTTTCTGATCCTGGATGGAAGTTCCCAGGGTAACGTTCAGTCCCAGGTCTTTATTTATATTTTTATTCGCCTGTAATACGAAGTCGCCATACAGGGTCTGATTATTTGTTTTGTTGACATTAATCAAACCGTTCTCAGGAGCCAGCGTAGTTTGGGTGGTAGCGTAGGTATTGCGCTGATAAGCGTTCTGATAACTATTATAGTTACCACGCATCTGTACATTCAGCCAGTCGTTTACCGCGTAGCGGAGCGACAACGCCGTGTATACGTTCCTGTTCTCGTTGTCCGTAGGGTTACGATTCAGAATCCAGTAAGGATTTTGTTGGTAGTCCTGGCCGGAGTAACCTTTATCAGGATTGATATTCCACCAGTTCTGTGCCATCAGGTAGCGGGAAGTGGAGAAGTATTCAAAGTTTTTATACTGCTCAAAATCGAGACCTCTCGGGAAGGCGTATAAACCGGTGAGCGGGTTGAAGTACACACCCGGGTTGATACGGTTATGGGTATTCTGGATAGAGCCCATAAAGGTACCGTCTACGGTGAGTTTATCATTCAGGAATTTCCCTGATTCGCGGAAGGTGAGCGAGTTTTGTTTGAGTGTGTTGGTGGGTACAATCCCTTTATTGTCGGTATTGGAGTACGAGAGATAGTTGGACGTTTTGTCGTTACCCCATGTCAATCCAACGCTGTTAATCCAGGTAAGGCCGGTATTGAAGAATTTGTTGATGTAGTCGGAGCCAGGCTGTGTGGCGCCTTTCGCGCCCCAGCTATCCTCGCTGCCAGCAGTAGTGGCAGTAGCAGCAGTAGTTTGACCGTAGTTGTACTGTTGCTCGGGAAAGTTGTAAGCCTTGTCAAAAGTGAGATTACTGGCAATATCCACTTTGGATATCCCTGCTTTCGCTCTTTTGGTGGTGATGAGGATAACGCCGTTACTACCCTGGCTGCCATACAGTGAAGACGCCGATGGTCCCTTGAGGATGTTGATGCTCTCAATATCTTCCGGGTTGATGGTGGAGAGAATATCGCCACCGTCGGCAGTGGAATTATACCATTCTGCGCTGGCGCCGCCGGTAGGGTTCAGCAAAGGCAAACCATCTATTACATATAGTGGCTGGGAGTTGCGGGTAGATTTATCCCCTCTGATCACGATACGCACGGAGCCGCCGGCACCGCCGGAGGTGCGGTTGATCTGCACGCCGGACACCTTGCCGCTCAGGCTGTTGAGCACGTTAGTGCTTTTTACGGTCGACAGTTCCTGCGTACCGAGTTGTTGGGTGGCATAGGTTAGGTTAGACATTTTGCGGCCCAGGCCCAGTGCTGTTACCACGAGTACTTCACCGATCTGGCGGGAGTCGCGGTTGAGGCTCAGGCTCAGGTTTTTATCTGTGGCGGACACGGCTACTGTTTTAGATTCGTAGCCGATAAAACTGATTTCCAGGAATCCGTTACGCTCTTTCAGGGAAATGGAAAAGCGGCCGTTTTCATCGGTGGTGGTACCGGTATTGGTACCTTTCAGTTTAATACTGGCGCCGATGAGTGGGGAGCCTTTATCATCCGCAATGCGGCCCGTTACCTGGCGGGTGGAGTCCTGCCGCAGATCGAAATTATCTCTTTGTTTGATGATGAGTGTTTTCTCCACCAGTGAGTAACTGAAGGGGATACCGGAGAAACACTTTTGTAGTACATCATCGATGGAGCTGTTGGTGACGCTGAAAGTGACCGAACCGGACTTAGTCAGCAGCGATTCATCACAAACCAGGTAGTAACCGGTTTGTTTCCTGATTTCGTTAAATACTTTCTTTAGCGATGCATTCTCGACTTTCAGGGATACGCGTTGTGAATAGCCGGTAGCACTGACATGCAGACAGATAGCCAACATCAAAAAAGCAGTGCACTTCATTAAAAGCAATATTTTATACCTGCAGTGGCGGGCACGGGGCAGCCAGCTGCAAATGTTCATTTTTTGCATACCTTTAGGTGGTTGAGTTAATTAATCAGTTGTAAACGCGATTGTTAATACTTGACATGGACCAGCAATGTGAGCGCATTGTTGGTCTTCTTTTTTTTGGAAATACGTGATGAACGATCTACATGAGCAGTCATTTTTTGGTGAATCAATAACGTGAATTACATCTGGCCGTGTTGCGTGATTTGGTTGTGTTTATTACGATTTTGGTTTTAGTTTACAGGCATAATAACAAGTGTCTTTCCTTCCAGGCGGCTGTTTACGCCCATTCCTTTCAATACGTTCATTGCTCCCGACAATGGTCCGTTTCGGCTGATCATTCCCATAAAGCGGGCTTCCGGCAAGGCACCTTCATAAATAATTTCCAGGTCATACCATCGGCCCAGCTGGCGGATAATGCTTTTCAGATCGGCGTGCTCGAAGCTGAAGTAGCCATTTTTCCAGGCCAGGGCTTCTTCTTCGTTGCCGGCTACGGTGGTCATGGTGGCTTGCTTGCGGTTGAATCGTCCTTCTTCTCCGGGTTTCAGGACTAGCGGCTGATTATTACTCCAAAGCTTTACAGCGCCCTGCAGCAGTGTGGTTCGGATGTCTTCTTCATCGGCATAAGCCATGACGTTGAATCGCGTTCCCAGGACCTGTATATTTATTTCGTTGACAGTTACATTAAATGGTTGATGTTCATTGGCGGCTATCTCAAAATACCCCTCCCCTTTCAGGTCCACGCTTCTTTGCTTTGCCTTGAAGCTGGTAGGAAAATGCAGGGAAGAACAAGAGTTTAGCCATACCCGTGAGCCATCCGGCAATACCACCTGAAACTGGCCACCAGGCGGTGTGGTGATGGTATTATATTCCACCGGTGCCTCATTGTTGCCTGACACCTCGTATACAATCTGCCCCGTGCCGTTTTTTTGCACCGTGATACCTGCCTGGCTAAGGATAACTCCCTGCCTGCCTGAATCCAGTACTACTTTCTGTCCGTTTGCCAGGGTAAGGATGGCTTTATCACCTCCGGGGCCAACGTCTGTAGGCTTATTGGCTGCCACCAGCTGTTTGGCTGGGGACGGCTTCAGGGTGATGTACAGGCCAACGCCGGTAATTAAAATAGCTGCCACCGCTGCGGCTGCCCAAATTCTCCTGCTGGAAACAGGGACTGTTGTGGCATTATGTTCCTGAATCCTGCTGAAAATAGCTTCTCCCACCGGATCAGTTTTATCCGGAGTGGCTGGTAGCTGTTCCCAGTCGTGGTCAATGTGCGATTCGAGGTAGTCCCGATATTGATCGGAAGCCAGCATTGCTTCCAGGTGCTTCTTTTCCCCGGCACTGATCGTGCCGGCTAAATACTTATCCAGTAGCTGTTTAAATACTTGCTGTTGTTCCATAAACTTTCAAAATATCGGCCTTCTATATAGTAAGACGCAATTATTACCAGGTAGGGTACACCTGTTTTAAAATATTTTTTTCGGGAGATACTAACGCCATTATTTATTAGTGTCGAGGTACTGTCGGATGGATACCAGAGCACGCACAATATGCTTTTTCACAGTTTCCCGTACAATTCCGGTCCGGGAGGCGATCTGATCATAGGTCAGCCCTTCTTCCCTGCTGAGTTTAAACACCTGGCGGCGTTGTGGTGGCAGTTGTTCTATAGCGTTATTGATCAGGGTGGTTGACTCGCGGGATACGGTGAGTTTATGGGGTGTATGACTTTCATCTGCTCGCAGTTCCCAACCAGCCTCTATTGCAACAGTTGGTAACTCCTGTTTACGCATATACGAAATAACTTCATTGCGGGCCACTACCCGCAGCCAGGCATCAAAACTGCTGATACCTGCGAGGGCATTACGCTTGAGCCATAGCTTTATAAAAACATTCTGCACGAGGTCTTCCGCCTCATGCGATTGTTTTAAGTAAGTCAGTGCGATTTTATATACTTTTTTCCAATACCTGCTGTAAAGTTCCTCGTAGGCACTCTCATTTCCTTGGGCTAACAATTCGCATAAATCTGCTTCAGATAACAAATTGTTCATTGCGCTGGCATTTGGATAAAGGGAATTCTAATAAAGCTAATTAAAATGATGAAATAAAAAAACTGTATCCCACAGATTTGTAGGAATTTGAGCGGACACATGACAAGAATGTACCGGGAGCAGAAGGACCTGCGGCATCACAAAAATATATCCGTGCATGTTAGTACTGGTCATTTACATCTCCCTAAAAAAATTTATATAGGGAGATATGAAACCTGCAAAAAAATATAGTGATAGTACAGCAAAATTTGCAACTTTGCAGCGGCAAATTTCTGACAACTCCACTTCCTAAAAACGAGCCATCTTATGAACCCATATCAACAACCCATTCCTTCCCGGTTTAATGCGCAGAGCACTGCCAGTGAAGTAGCTGCCGGTCACCAGCTGCAAGGAAAAAATGTGATCGTAACAGGCGGAAGCGCCGGCATTGGTTTCGAAATTGTACAAACATTCTCACGGGCAGGGGCCAACGTAATTGTAGGAGCCCGGGATGCCGCCAGAGCCCATGAAAAGTTAGCCGACTTACCAAACACCACTTTTATCCCGCTGGATCTCGCCGATCCGGCGTCTGTGGATGCTTTTGCCGGTCAATACCTGGCAACGCACCAGCAGCTGCATTTCCTGTTTAATAATGCGGGGGTATTTTTTCCGCCTGAACTGAAAAAAGATAAGCGGGGTTATGAATTGCAATTTGGTGCCAACCACCTGGGGCATTTTCAGCTTGCCGGGCTACTATGGCCTGCGCTCCAACATGCCGGTGGTGCCAGGGTGATTGCGCATTCTTCCGTTGGCCATCGCCGCATGGGATTACGGTTGGATGATCCCAACTTTGAGCAACATCCGTATGACCCCATGAAAGCTTATGCCCAGTCAAAAACTGCCAATGCACTGTTTGCCGTGCACCTGAATAAACTGGGGCTGTCACATCAGGTACAGGCCTATTCCGTGCATCCCGGGGCTATCCTCACTGATGTGGTGCTGCATATGTCGCCCGAAGAACTGGAGTCCTGGAAAAAGCGCGTAAAAAACTTTAAGACGACGGAGCAGGGTGCCAGCACAGCTGTGTGGTGTGCCCTCAGCGAGGAGCTGAATGGCATTGGTGGCGTGTATTGCGAGGATTGTAATATAGCACCGGTGGTAGCCAACGATGAAAGTATAGTATATGGTGTGCGAACCTATGCCGGGGATGAGGACAGCGCGGCGGAATTATGGCAGTTCAGTGAGCATGCCACCGGGGTAAGGTGGGGGTACTAATTTAAATCCTTATGCCACTTTGAAAGAAAAAAGATCCGCGCCAGGCGGATCTTTCCATCAAAATAACACCGGAGGTGCCATTCAATTAACTATTTATGTTGCTTCAGCGCAGCAATGCGCTCTACCAAATCTGCCAGTCGGTTCGAGTAGCCGTACTCGTTATCATACCATCCTACCACTTTCACCAGGTCGCCTACTATAGATGTCAGCAAGGCATCAAAAGTGCAGGAATACGGATTATCCACGATATCGATGGATACGATGGGGTGTTCGGTATATTTCAGAATATTTTTCATCGGGCCTTCCGCCGCGGCTTTGAATTTTTCATTGATTTCTGCTACACTGGCCGGCTGCTGCTTTAGGATGCAGGTAAAGTCGGTAAGGGAGCCATTGAGCACCGGCACACGAATACCTGCCCCTCCCATCCTGCCTTCCAGGTGTGGGAAGATGGAGGTGATTGCTTTGGCGGCTCCGGTGGAGGTAGGGATAATGGAGGCGGCGGCGGCACGTGCCCTGCGAAGGTCGCGGTGTGGGGCATCATGCAGGTTCTGGTCACCGGTCATGGAGTGCACCGTGGTAATGTAGCCGTCTACGATACCCCAGTTATCATCCAGCACCTTCACCATGGGCGCCACGTTATTGGTGGTGCAGGAGGCGTTGGACAGCACCGGTGCGGTCAGATCAATGAGGTGGTCGTTAACACCCAGCACTACGGTAGGGATATCCTTATCCGAGGAAGGTGCGGACACAATCACCTGTTTGGCGCCTGCCTGCAGGTGGAGTTCTGCGGCGGCACGGTTGGTGAATTTACCGGTGGATTCTATGACCAGGTCTACTTCCAGGGCTGCCCATGGCAGCTGCAGTGGATCTCGTTCCGACAGCAGGCGGATCGGCTTTCCATCGATCAGGAGGGTGTCCCCGGTGATGTTCACATCTCCCTTAAACGGCCCATGTACGGAGTCATACATATAAAGATGCGCCATGGTAGCGGCATCTGCCAGATCATTAATGGCAACCACTTCTATACCCGGCCTTTCCAGGGCCATTCGTAAGAATATCCTGCCTATACGTCCAAAACCGTTGATAGCTATCCTCATGTTGATATTGTTGTAAAATGCAAAATTATCTGAAAAGGAGACGCTAGCAAAATCATTATTACTTACGGTGGACATCATTAAACATCAGAAAATTAATATCTTAGGCCACAAATTGGGACCATATGAGCAAGGAATTCCTTTCAGTTAACAACTATAAAAAATCTATTTCTAAAGCCATACTTGGCAAAGCTGCCAAATGTACTGTCCGTGAATGCGATGAAATTGAAAAGAATCAATTCCAGGCATATGTAGATGCAGGTAAGGAAACTTTTGATGTAATCCTAACCCTAAATCCAGACCTGGAAGTCAGCCATCACCAGTGCGATTGCGGGCAGAAAAGTAACTTCTGTGAACACAAGACAGCAGTTCTCAATTTCCTTGCAAACAATACAAAAAATAAGAAAACAAGTGCAAAAACTACCAAAGCAGATCCCCTGGAGTTGTTATTGGCTGAAGTGGATACTGCTGCATTGAAAGCCTGGGTAAAGACCCTATTGAACAAAAATAAGGAGCTTGAGCTTTCATTTATGCATCAGTTTTCCACCGCGCAGAAACCCTCTACGCCTGAAGCAATCGCTCAGGCCACCTTGCAGGTAATAAAAGCGGTTATTGGAAAAAGGTCCAAAGCTGAAACAGCTGAAACAAAAAAAATAGTAGAGTTATGGACAGAAATTCACGAGGAAATTGTTCGTGCTTATTATAAGGATGCAGCAAATGAAGATAAGTTTCAGTTATTTATCGCTGTTCTTAATGCCATCGGACATGCATCTAAACACTTACATACGAACAGTGGGAGAATTCCCAAATATAAACTTACTTTAATATCAGGACTGGCTGATCCGGTTTCGCAATTGGAGTCTGAAACCGAATGGGATAAAATTATCCAATTGATTATTGATCAAATTTCCATATTCCGTTTGATCCAGGTGGAGTTCCTGACACTGCTCTCAGAAATTCTCGGAAAAAGTAGCCAACCCAGGAGAGAGAAAGTAATTGCTTTGTTGGCGGCGCATTATACTAAGTTTAAAAAAGCTGATAACTATGAAACTGATATGTATACGAAAATATTTTTCAATATAATCATAGCCAGCGATACCTTCGAAAAATATTTTACACTTTTCCATCCAATACAATGGCAAATTGCCTATAATGAAGCGCTTATTGAAGAATTAATGGCTATTGGCCAATACAATATCGCAGAAAAATTTAGCTTAGAGCAGATTGCGTCAAATGTAAAAAAGGAATACAACCTCCCGTATCTTAATTTCTTAAAAGAGATTTACACCCAACAACAAAGAAATACTGAACTTGCAAAAGTTCTGGCCGAATTACTTCCTGATAGCTATGATATAAATGATTACCTGTTTGTTATGAAATATACCCAGAACCCCGCTGTTCAAAAATACTGGAGAACCAAAGCTATAACCAGCGCCAAACATGCCTCCAAATACCACCGGAATGCGCATTCTTTTTTATTTCAGTTGTTTGATGCTGAACAGAATTACAAGAAAATGATCATCCTAATAGAAGATCATACAACTTATGAATTGATAGTCAGGTATGCAGAGAAGATGATCCTGACCAATAAATATGATTTTGTTAGTGCGCTATTTCGGAGAAATGACGCGTACGATTATGATGACAATATGAGGAAAATACAATTATCTCAACTAGATATCTCCAGGCTCCACGAATTAAATGACCTGATAAAGCGTTATTATACAGAGTATGAAATCAGGGAAATCGCAAAGAAGGTCCGTTCATATACTTATTCAAATAGGACTAATTTCCTCCTTGATTATATAAGAAAAGGAGAAACAGCAGGTTAGGGAAATCTGGTGATGTCACCTGTTTCCTGCTACCATCATTTAATTCCAACAACAGAGCGTGGCACACACGATAAACAGGCACAGGCCATTTTTTTGTTAATCAAATTTAAATTTCCGGTACCTCCTGTGATATTGGTGCTTATTCCTGGTAAAAATTATACCGTAGGATGAAAAAGCTCATAATAGCATTTGCTACCTGCCTGGTAATCAATCAGGCGCAGGCGCAACAGGGAATTAAGGAAGTTACCGTTAGTACGGGCCGCTTTGACATGGACAACTCCTCCCGCAGTAAAATTTCGTTGTTATCCATGGGCTGGGAAACATGGGGAGAGAATAAGTTCAACCCCATAGCCAGGGCAACGGACATCGATAACTGGGACCTTAACGGCATGAAAAAGAATGTCATGAAGGTGGAGTGCACCGCTAAGGATTGCCTGGACAGTATGCAGCTTAACATGCTATATACCCAGTTCAATTTTACGGAGCCTATGAAACAGGGTGGAAAATTTGATGTGGACCTTAAAATAGTATATGAGGATTCCACTGGTGTTACCAAAACATTGAAGCGCTCCATGGAGGTGCATATTCCTAAGAACTCCCTGACAGCGATGTTGAGCTGGGTATGGGAAGATCCTCAGCAGGAGAAAGGAAGGAAAAAGAAAAACGACTAACAGCACAGGATAACATCTCCCAAAAAAATAAAAAAAGCTCCGGATGAACTCCGGGGCTTTGGGTGTTTAATTACATACAGGATAAGTTGCATATCTACAACGTAAGATGTATTTATCTTATAAATAAAGGATTCAGAACGAATATTTTTGCATCCTTAATGATTCCATGGGTAAAGATGGTATTTTCGCCGCTTCAAAATTCATATACTATGATAAAAATCCCTGTCCCGATAAAAGTGTTATCGGCAGCGTTATTGCCCTTGATGATTTATTCCTGCTCCACCACAGAAGAGAGCGGCATGCAACCTCAACCAGAACCTAAGCCTGTATATGAAATTCCAAAGTCCCATCAGGATACGGTAGCATTTATTTATTCCAGAGCCTTGGGCCTGGACTCTACTGCTGTTAAACCGATGGATGCCAACAATGTCCTGATAGATGGCGATATGGTGCTGGCTAAGTCCACGCTGACGCAGATGCTCTCTACCTTACCCATCGTAGAAGCGAAGGACTCTACGAAGTCGGTGAAAAGTCCGTATGTGGTTAATAACTATCGCGTTTTTAAAATCGGGATCAACCCTGGCCAGATGGCAACCGGTGTGGAAAGTGCCTTGTACAGTGCTATTGGTTACTGGAACGGTATCCTGATTCAGTATGGGGCTGAGTTTAACTTCATGGCTTTTTCCGATCCGGGACCGAGTGATATCATGTTTTACACTTCAGGCTACCCAACAGTCGATGAGCCTTTCCTGGTGACCCTGCCAGGTACAGCCGGACTACCGGGTGGTGCTATTACATTAAATACCAGCTACCTGGATACACACAATATTACCAGGGATCAACTGGTAAGCGGTATGGTACATGCCTTAGGTCACATTCTTGGTTTACAGCACAGCGACAGAAAGAAAAACGCTTATTATGATGCTGGTAACATCGGTGATTCTGCTTCCGTAATGCACTCTCATTTCCCTAAGGGCCCGCATACAAAAATGTTCTCCAAGGGCGATACTGCCATGGTGAAACGTCTGTTCCCGGCGCCTAACTGGCCGGTACAGTCGGCCGGTAATATTACCGATCTGGCGGGTATTGAAATAACTGCCGGGAATGCGACTCTCTACTACACAAAAACCGGTAAGGTGATCAGAGGATCATGGGATAATGCAGTAGGTCCTACTACTACTTTTACAGGCCGTACCGATATTGCCAATACTGACATCATAGAAATTTCCATGACTACTGCGAACAGGTTCTATGCTTATTTCAGCAATGGTTACTATATGAATGGGGAGATGTACAAGCTGGGCAACAACCCTGTTGACGCTTATAATCAAGCCTATCCGGCTCCTGGCCAATCTATGGCTACCTTTATTGGTACTACCGTTAAGCGTTCAAATAATGACCACTGCTACTGGTACACTGATGGAACTTATTCTGTTGGCCGCAGCAATAATTGGGCAACCTATTCATCCGGAGGTAAATATACCGTGCCGGCAGGCAAGAAATTTACTGATATCAAAGCGATTGCTACGGACGATGAAGGAAGGTATTATTTCTGGTATAAAGACAATACTGTTTCAAGAAGTGCAACCCTGGATCACAGCAACCCTGAAGGGCCTGTGGCTGTAAAGGTTAACTAATTTATTTTGGTGAGATGTAAAAGTCCCGGTAGTCATATATTACCGGGACTTTTTTATTAAACGATTTATCGCCAGCCCAGTCCCGGGGCTACGTGTTCAAGTATGGCGGACAATACATGTACGTTATAATCCACTCCCAATGTATTAGGGATGGTTAACAACAGTGTATCTGCTTCCTGTATTGCTTCGTCCTCCGCCAGCTCTTTGATGAGCAGGTCTGGCTCCGCGGCGTAACTTCTTCCGAAAATGGCGCGTTTGCCTTGTTCAATCATGCCGAGTTTATCTACGCGGTTACTTTCCTGTCCGAAATAATAACGATCCTGGTCGCTTACCATCGCAAAAATAGACCGGCTAACGGACACTCTTGGTTCACGGGTATGACCTGCTTTTTTCCAGGCTTCTTTGTATAACCTGATTTGCTCGGCTTGCTGGATATGAAAGGGTTTTCCGCTTTCATCGTATTTGAGGGTGGAGCTTTGCAGGTACATGCCATTTTCGGCGGCCCACACAGCGGTAGCATTGGAGGCGGCACCCCACCAGATGCGTTCCCTCAATCCTTCTGAATAGGGTTCCAGTCGCAGCAGTCCCGGTGGATTTGGAAACATGGGATTGGGATTAGGTGCTGCAAACCCCACCCCGTCTAATTTGGCTAAGAATTCCAAAGCCTTGCGGCGGCCCATCTCCGCATCCGATTCTCCTTCTTCTGGTTCGTAGCCGAAATATCGCCAGCCGTCGATTACCTGCTCCGGTGATCCTCTGCTGATACCCAGTTGTAATCGCCCTTCCGAAATCAAGTCCGCAGCGCCGGCGTCTTCCACCATGTACAGTGGATTTTCGTACCGCATATCAATCACACCTGTTCCAATCTCTATCTTGCTGGTTTTAGCGCCGATGGCTGCCAGCAAAGGAAAGGGAGATCCTAATTGCGCTGCAAAATGATGCACCCGGAAATAGGCGCCATCAATACCAATTTCTTCAGCAGCTACAGCCAGGTCAATAGATTGAAGCAGGGTATCGCTGGCAGAACGGGTACTATAGGCCGGATGGTTAGCCCAATGTCCAAACGATAAAAATCCTATTTTCTTCATAGCTTATCTTTCGTACTGAAAGGTAACGCTTTATTGTCTATCATTGTTTTACGTAGTGCAAGGCCATACATCCGGATGCCAGCGTTGTGGCATCAGCCAGCGTGAGTGACAGCTGTTCCGGCAAATTGGCGCCGTCCAGCAGCTTCCTCCCCTGCCCTCCGAGCACAGGATGTACTACGAAATAAAACTCATCTACCAGTCCTAGTTTAATCAATTCACCGGGGAGCGTCACTCCACCGATAGAAATATCCTTACCGGGTGCCTGTTTCAGCGCCATGATCTGTTCAGTGAGGTTATCGTGCAATACCCTGGGGTTACCTTCAAAATCAGTTCTGGTGCGCGAACAAACAATTTTTTCGATGCCGTTGAAAATTTGTGCAAATCTATCAATAGCCTTATCTCCAGTTGGCGCCTTGGCCACATCCGGCCAATACGGCACCATTAAATCGTATGTTTTACGACCGTAAATGGCGAGGTCGGTTTTAGCGAGGAGGTCCGTGAAATATTCGTGGATTTCAGCGCTGCCGGGAAGCTGTGTATGTTCGCAGTAACCATCGATGGTGAGATTGATGCCGTAGATGAGGTGACGCATGGCTGTGTGGTTTATGATTTAAAGTTAAGAGACAATAATTATATTTTCAATTATGTGAATTTTCTAAACTCAGTTTATTAATTGCAGCATAACTTTAAAGTATAAAAACAACCATTAATCAAAAGTCCATTAAAGTTTAATAATGTTTACATTCAACCATAGAGGATACTTAGTCCCCAATACGAATATCATATCCACTTTGAGTGATTTTAAAACACAATTTGTGGATTCAATCCATAGTTCGAGAAGGCAAGAACTTTACAATAATTATATTAATTATTCAGATGACTTAAAACATGTTCTGGAAGGACAACCACTTTTGCAGTGGATTGACGGGTCTTATGTAACCCAAAAAGCAGAACCAAATGATATTGATCTGGTTACCTTTATTGATGTCGAACTCATTGAAAAGGCTGGTAGCAAATTGAACCAATTTAAATATCCACAATCTTTAGAAAGGTATGGGGTTGATGCTTATCTAGTTGTGAGATATAATCGAGAAAACAGAAAATATCCACTTTTTATCGGAGATCAAATGTACTGGAAGGACCTATTTGAAAAAACCAGCAGAAGCCGTACTGGACAAAAGCACCCCAAAGGTTTTTTGGAAATAATTTATTAAATTTGATTCAATGAAAAAGGCAGAACTAAATAGTTTAATGGATATTCTTGATGGCATCAAGAAGATTGATTCCATGATCCTATTACATGAGAGTCTGGATGATTCTACTTTTATGATTAGCCAATATCAATCAAAAAAATCAAAACTTATTGACCAGTTTATTGACGAGTTATTATCGTCACATATCCAAACGGAACAAAGGGTTTCTTTGATTCAGCAAGTCATAGTCAAATATTATCCGGCACTTAGTAAGGGGGAAACTCATTATGATGACGAAGAGATTGAGCAATTATCAAGGGCTATTTAATTCAGGGTATCAGGCTGCATTAACAATGCACACTACATATAATTTATTTCCATTATACTTTACTAATTAAAGGCAAAATAATCCAAACTGCATTTACATCTCCCTATAAAAATTAGTTTATATTCAACCATGTAAACTACCTGATATGGAAATAATTTCAGTAGCACCGCACCACACTCTTTCACAGGTTGTTAAAAGCTTCTGGTATGCCAATATTCAGGATGCTGGTCGAAACAAGTCTTTTAAGATTCTGGCAGACGGGGCAATGGGGATTGTATTCCAACATAGCAACGGCTCCTCGTCTTTGACTGATGCAAATGGAAACCTATTTCCCATTTCCTTTGCTTATGGGCAGAAACAAGACAGCCCCTGCATTAACACGTTCCATGGCAATTCTTTCGTTTTTGGTGTAAATCTCCAGCCGACAGCTTTTAAAAAGTTGTTTCATATAAATGCATCCACGATTACCAATGCAATAATTGAAACCGATACAATCTTTTCAAAGGAGTTCACCGATCGCCTCCTTTACACAACTTCACCGCAACAGGTTATCCAACTATTTAGTGCGCAACTTCAACAAAAACTACGTGATGCCAAACATGATAGGATAATTGATCTGAGTGTAAAAATGATATTTGATGATAAGAAGGGAATGAATCCGTACGAGGTTTCATCGAACTTAAATATTTCCCGACGTCAATTTCAGCGAAAATTCAAAGAACATATGGGGGTATGCCCGGAGACTTACCTGCGCATCATTAGATTTCAAAAATCTTTGCATTTATTAAAAACCAAGTCATTTAACAAGCTGGGCGACGTTGGTTATCATTTTAACTATGCAGACCAGTCGCACTTTATCAGAGAATTCAAGTTATTCGCAGGATGTACGCCAAAGGAGTTTACATCCGCAATGAAATTGCAGCCTTATGAAAGCACCCCCTTTGACACCGTTCGTATATTATCTTAAATTGTCGCCAGGGTTCTATTTTATGTAAGCGCTCCTCGATTACTTAGCAACAAGAATTATAAAATTAGTTGCTATGGTAAAAATACATCACCTTAATTGCCTGGACCTTCAATCTCCGATAGGCGGGAGCGCCATAGGGCATTGTTTATTACTGGAGACTGAACATAAATTGGTGCTTATAGACACGGGCATCGGTCTGTTGGACACACTGCAGCCGGCAATCAGAATCGGGCAAGATTATATTGATCGCATTGGTTACCGTTTTAATGAAGCCTTAACCGCCTTCCGGCAACTTGAGCAGCTGGGTCTGCCAACTGACTCCGTTACCGATTGTATTATCTCCCACCTCGACAACGACCATATCGGAGGACTGGCTGATTTCCCGGATGCCGCAGTGCATATCAGTACAGAAGAATATGAAAATTTCAAAGCTGGCAATCCCCGTTATTTACAAACGCCACTAGCACATCATCCAAACATTATCACCTATGGTCCCTCATCAGAAAAATGGTATGGGTTTGAGGCAAGAAAAATTAACATTGATATAGCCTGGGATATTTTTCTTGTTCCTTTGTTTGGTCATACTAACGGACATTGCGGTGTGGCAATACACGCCGACGATCATTGGATTTTTTACGTAGGAGATGCATATTATCTGAGGGCGGAACTAAATGACCCTCATCATCCGATACATCAAATGACAAAAATGAACGCGGATAATGATGAGCTACGGGTGAATAATCTGAATAAAATTCGGGAGCTGGTTCAAAGAGAGCCGGGGATAGTAGTGTATGGGTATCATGATGAGGAGGAGTACGGGGGTGAAAATCATTTTGCATAGTGGGATTTACATCTCCCTAAAAACCCAAAAAGCCTCCCGATAAATATTGGGAGGCTTTTAATTTTTTGCCAATCCCTATAAATTTATCCTGTAATACTCAATTTATTGCTCTAACTTTAACAAGGTTGACTTTGGCTTATCCTTAGGTAGTTTGAGCGCTATTTTCTTCCTAAAATCCTGAATTTCAAAATAGTCTATATTAAATTAAAATTATATTTGTGAATATTTTTGTAGGTAACATAAGTGACAGAACAACTGAAGTAGAGATTTGGTCGTTATTTGACCCATTTGGCGTTGTATATAGTATTAATGTGGCTTATGATAAGTACAGTGGCCGTTCTAAAGGTTTTGCATTCGTTGAAATGCCAGACGACTCGAATGCGGTACTGGCAATTAAGGAATTGAATAATTCGGAAGTGGATGGCCAGAAAATAGTGGTGTATGAGGCTCGTCCAAAACCTGAAAGACCAGAAAATAATCGTTTCTCCAGACCCGGCCCACGCCCTGGATTTAGACCCAGATACTAATAGTTGGACGTTATTACACGTCGATTATCTTTATCTGTTAAGAGAGTAGAAGAGCAAAGCCGCAAAATACAGTAGGTAGTTTGTGGCTTTTTCCTAACTTCATTCGAATGGATTTTTCTCCACCCATACAAATTCCTCCTCCGCTGCAACCCTACATTTCCCGTGTCTGGTACGCAGAAGGAGCTGCTGAAAATGCCTTCCCCATCTTTGCTGATGGCCGAACCGGCCTCATTTTCCAACAGTCCGGAATGATATTGGGCAACACTCAAAAGGTTCTTTCCCAGTCTTTTGTATTTGGTCAAACCCTTGACCCCATCATTTTACACACGAATCCTAATTGCCGGGTCCTCGGCCTTATTTTCCATCCACATGTACTTCCTTCCATCTTTCGGCTACATGCCAAAGAACTGACAGATGAATGTGTGGATATATCCCTTCTCCCTGCCGTTCCGCGGGTCAGCCTGAATGAACAGCTGTGGAATACGGTATCACCTCAGCGACAATTTGAAATCCTCTTTTCCTACCTGGAGAAGATGATAACTCCTGTAGACCCTGGTATGGAGTACGCTACTAACCTGATTCTGACCGCCAAAGGCAAAACCTCATTAAAAGACCTGCATTACCACCTCAACCTCACTGAGCGCACTTTTGAACGAAGGTTTGAGCAATACGTCGGCATATCCGCCCGCTTATTCTCCAATATTGCCCAGTTCCAGTCCGCCATCAGCATGCTTGACAGAGGACAATTCTCAAAACTATCCGACATCGCCTATGCAAATGGCTATGCCGACCAATCCCATTTTATCCGCTGGTTTAAGAAATTTACCGGTGTTACCCCACTCGAACATTGTCGGAATCATTCTATTTTAAAAACTGATATCGTCTGACTTTTGTGTTGTTAATAGCACAAACAGATGACACATTTCCTAATTTTAACAGGACTTCTCTTTCCAAAACTATCTGATTTCAAACAGGCAGTACCCTACAACGTGGCTACGCCCTTATTTTCGGATTATACCGACAAAGAAAGAATGATCAGTATCCCATCAGGAAAAAAAGTAATCATTACTGACAATGGATTACCGCAGTTCCCTGAAGGTACCGTACTGTTCAAAACCTTCTCCCAACAAGGAATTAAAATAGAAACGAGGGTATTATTAAAAACACCCACAGGCTGGGAACCAGGAATCTATATCTGGAATACCACACAACAAAACGCTTACCTGAGCAATGGAGGAGAAAAAAAGGTAAATGGATATATACTTCCAACGATCAGACAATGCCATTCCTGCCATGGCAAAGACATACAGCCTATCGGCTTCAAAGCCCGGAACATATACCAACAGATCCCTGCTCTTGTACAAGCCGGTATCCTGGAAACACCAGATCTATCAAAGATATCGCCGCTTCCTAACTGGCAGGATACTACGCTTACGATAGAAAGTCGCGCCCGCGCCTATCTGGATGTGAACTGTGCACATTGTCACAACCCTACCGGAATGTGCAATAAGTCTGACCTGCGCCTTGCATATGACGCATACTTAGACCCAACCTACAAGAAACTCATTTTGAAATTCATGCAAAACGGCAAAATGCCTTTACTGGGTACACACATGATCCACAAAGAAGGCGTTGCCCTCATCGCAAATTATATCGCCAAGTTAAAATAATATTACCATGAAAAACATTCTCGTATTAGGCGCCAACGGAAAAACAGGTCGCCGTGTAGCCGCCCGCTTACAAGCTTTTAATGTCCGCTTAGGCTCCCGTAATGCCCCTATTCCATTTGATTGGGAAGACAACAATACATGGGCCCCTGCGTTACAGGATATGGATGCTGTCTACATTTCCTTTCAACCCGACCTCGCAGTACCAGGTGCAGATCATACCATTGCCGCATTTTCAAAAACGGCATTTGCAGCAGGCGTACAAAAACTGGTTTTATTATCCGGCAGGGGTGAACCGGAAGCAGAACGCTGCGAACAGGCAGTCATACAATCAGGAATCGACTGGACAATTGTCAGAGCCAGCTGGTTTATGCAGAATTTCACGGAAAGTTATATGGCAGCACCTATAGAGGCCGGATTTGTAGCCTTACCAGTAGGTGAAGTGGGAGAACCATTCATCGATGCGGATGATATTGCAGATGTAGCTGTAGCCGCACTTATAGATAATAAGCATTCTCAACAAATCTATGAAGTAACCGGCCCTGCACTATTAACATTCAGAGAAGCAGTAGCTGAAATTGCAAAAGTTACGGGCAGGCAAATACACTATGAAGGCATCTCTATGGATGAATACACCACACAATTAGCCCTTCACGGCGTACCAGCAGACATCACAAATCTTTTAACCTATCTATTCACAGAAGTATTGGACGGTCGCAATGCCACTGTCGCCAATGGCGTAGAACGCGCACTGGGACGTAAACCCACAGACTTTTTCACCTTCCTTAAAAAATCAATGCCATGAAAATAATCACCATTATCCTGCTTGGATTAATTACAGGAATTTTCTATTGCTGGTCTGTATCTGTAACAAGAGGATTGGCATTGCTCCCGGACAAAGCGTATATCCTGGCTTTTCAGAAACTGAATCAGGCCATACAGAACCCGCTATTCTTTATCTGCTTCTTTGGGCCATTAATTTTATTGCCAGTGTGCGTATGGCGCAATTTCAGCATCTGGTTGTTACTGGCTACGCTAAGTTACTATATCGGCGTAATGGGTGTAACAATAGTGGGCAATATCCCGCTGAACAATATGCTGGAAGCATTCTCCGTGCAGGGGGCCGGTACAGAAGAGCTGCGGCAGATGCGTGCTCAGTTTGAAGGGAGATGGAACACGCTGAATCACATCAGAACATTATGCAGCCTGGGATCATTTGTACTGACACTGATAGCGATGCGTTAGTTCCAAACCCGGGACCTGTTACAGTCAAAATCATTACATCTCCCTAAATCGAGTAGGAAGTGAGGGATTATTTCCCTCACTGTCCTCTCACACCACCGTACATGCGGTTCCGCATACGGCGGTTTGTTAGAATAAGTTCATTTGGTGGGTTGTTTTCCAATAGTAGTAGTT
>NZ_JAHUWJ010000026.1 GCF_019219075.1 Chitinophaga sp. sic0106 | reverse complement strand
TGATACATCAATCACTAAAATAGTGATATGTAATCATAAATAAATGGTTGTCAGTATCTTGTTAAAAAATCAAAAGAAAATATATAAAAGAAAATGGTCGGAAGAAATTTCTTCCGACCATGACTACTTCCAGGCCCTCTTTACAATTATAAATATTTTATAATAAATCAATGTATTATTTCTTATACACAAATCTGATACTGCCGGTTTGAGTATCCGAATCACCCTTCCAGGTACTGCTAACCGGATAGTTTTTATCATTGTATACATAGGTATACGTTGTTTTCCATTCCGTGTTTTCCAATGAGGTTTTTTCAACCAGCTCTACCACATTATTTTCGCTCAACCAGTTGATTTCGCCTTCTGTAAACATAGCAGCACGAACGCTGGCATATGGATTTTTCTTATCGTCATACCTGTAGGTCATTGTACGCAGGAAGGTTTCAGTGGAGCCACTCATACTTTCTCTGCTTACAATTTTGGTAACGTTATTGCCGGTCCAGGTAAGTGTGTCCTGATACGACAGCTTACCGTCCGAATAGGAAAATGTGCGGATAAGTTGATTATTGTCATTATACACCAGGGAGTCTTTGGAGCTAAACCCATTTTCACCATTATAGATCAATGCCGGACGACCTTTAGCATCATAGGTGATCAGCTGTCTGTCGGTAGCCAGCGTATCTTTGACGTTACCCGTTTCAGCGTAGTTGATTCTTGTCAGCTTTCCGCCGCTGTAAGTAAAAAAGTAGCCATTGGGAATATCTTCCGCATCGTTGGTAATCAGTTGTGCGTTTAACGTACTGTCGGCATTGTATTTAAACAGCCAGTTAATACTGCCTTTTTGTTCTGCTTCTATTACGGAGTCGAGCAGTGGCGCACCGGATACCACGCCAGGCAGGCCTCCGCCGGGATTACCGGTATCAGGTGTTGGGACATCGGATTTACTGCAGGAGATTATGCACACGGCTAATAAAGCGGGTAAGGCTCCGAAAAGGAAGTTGGAAGTTTTCATAAAAATGTTAAATGGTTATAGCTTTTTAAGCAAAAACAGAAGCCAGCAATGCTGGCCCCTGCATAAATTAGTAAATGGTATTGATTATTTTTTGTATACAAAACGCATAGGTACTTCACCACTTGCCTGGCCACCGGAGTACACCCTTGTTAGCGTTACCGGGTAGCCTTTCTCGTTATAAACATAATTCCACTTTGCTGTTACAGTAGCTTGACCTTCCTGTGTTTCTGAAACCTCCACAGGATTGTTTTCGCTCAGCTTATAAATATTATTCTTGAATTGTATAAAGATAGCGCTTTGTGGTGCACAGAGGTAGGGATTTTTCTTATCATCATACTTATAATTGACGGTATTTACCAAAGCAACTTCACCATTCATCTCGTATCTGGTATATCTAAATTGTGTAAGATTCTTTCCAGTCCAGGTCAGGGTATCTGCAAAAATAATTCTGCCGGAATTAGTTGAAAATCTGCGAATGATCTGATTAGCGTCATTATATACAATAGAATCACGCATCGACTCTCCTACAGGAAGTATTATACTTAACCTACCCTGAGCATCATAAGTACAATCAGAACCCCATGCTGAATCCGCCAAATGACCCGTGCTGGAATATACATGGCGGGTAATTTTCTTATTGGTATACAGATAAAAAAAGCTGCTTTTAATACCTGTTCCAGAGGTAATAATTTCAGCAGCCTGTGTTCCATCCTCATTATATTGGTACGTGCTTACTTCGGTATCAACAGCTGTTTTTCCTGTTGTAAAAACAGAATCCAGGAACACTGCCGATGTTGTTTCATTTCCTGGCGTTGCATTATCTGATTTTTTGCAGGAAAAGAGGGAAATAGTTAATATGGTGAACATTGCACCTGCTATGAAAGTAGTATTATTTTTCATGAATCCTTGTCAACTAATTTTACGCTAAAGCTGCTAACAGCCTAGCTCAAATCATTAAATATTTTTCTTGTCTTATTTCTTATATACAAATCTGATCGTTCCCTCATCACTTACCCCTTCACCTGTAAGCACATAAGCAGCGTTTGTCGGATAATTTTTATCATTGTAGGTGTAGGTATATTTAGTAGTATTAGAACGCCCTCCTTCCACTTCATCTGAATATTCAACTATATTATTTTCACTCAGCCTGCAGATATTCTCCGGGAAAAAGAAAGCACTGACAGGAACACTAACGAAAGGATTCCTTTTATCATCGTATTTAAAAGAGTGAGTTTCCACATATCTGTCCTCACTGCCATAGATGTATTGAACAGACTTATACCTGGTGAGATTTTTACCTGTCCAGGTAAGAGTATCTGCATAATAAAGCTCGTCGGAATAGTATTTAAAGATGCGTACCAACTGATTAGCATCGTTATAAACGAGGGAGTCACGATTGGCCCAGTTGTCAGGGTTTCTAATTATCAGCCTCCCTTTAGTGTCATAGATAAACGTGGTACCATTAGTAGTATCATTCACATTGCCTGTCTCACTGAATACAAATCTTATCAACTGCTTGTTGGAATACAGAAAAAACACCCCTTGTGCACCCCCATTTGCATTTATTGAAATATCGGCATACTGTGTACTATCTGCATTGTACCTGTAGGCAGTCGTCGAATTCCATTCAGGACTGGCAGCAATGGTAATAACTGAATCCAGCAACGGACGCGCTTCCGCTACCACCGGCGGCTCCACCTCCGGCGTAGTATCATCAGATTTTTTACAAGAGAATAGTGATAAGGTTAACAGGGAAAACATGGCTCCTGTTATAAACATTGATTGTTTCATCATAGGTTTAATTTACCGGGATTAAATACATTAATAATTATATAAAATTAATAAATATTAAATATTTAAATAGCTTATAATTAAACATGATAAATATTTAGGGAGAGATTAAATTCATCGCCTGCTAATTTCCCACAGGAATATTCGTTATATTCAGTATGAGAAAATCCTGATTCCACATGGTCGAAAACTGGTATACCGGCATCGTTACAAAAATTGTAGATGCCACGCACAACACCCGTCGTTTCTGGATTAAAATACCGGAGTTGGAGCGGTTCGACTTCAAGCCAGGACAATTTGTGACGCTCGACCTCCCCATTCATGAAAAGAAAAACAAAAGATGGCGCAGCTATTCCATCGCTTCCCATCCCGACGGGAGCAATGAAATAGAACTCGTAATTGTACTACTGGAAGGAGGTGTAGGCAGTACCTATCTTTTCAACGAAATCAGGGAAGGAAGTGAGCTTACACTCAGAGGGCCTCTCGGCGTTTTCGTACTGCCGGAAACGTTAGAAACCGAAATTTTCTTTATCTGCACTGGTACAGGCATCGCGCCATTTCGTGCCATGAGCCATTATCTCAACCATCACAACATCCCACATAACGGCATACACCTCATTTTCGGCAGCAGGTATGAAAAAGACCTGCTCTATGCTGAAGAAATGCGACAGCTCGAACAATCCTTTCCGGGGTTTCATTACATACCTACGTTATCCCGCCAGGACGACTGGAGCGGCCGCAAAGGCTATGTACATCATATTTACGAGGAAATGCTGCAGGATAAGCGCCCTGCCAATTTCTATCTGTGCGGCTGGAAAAATATGATCGATGAAGCTAAACAGCGGATACAGGCCTTGGGGTACGACCGAAAACAAATTCACCTGGAATTATACGGCTAGCCATAAAAAGAGAAAAGGTCCGGTAAGTTACCGGACCTTTCTTTTATAAAATCTTGTTGAGTACCAGATTTCTGACTTCCGACATCGGCACACGTTCCTGCTCCATGGTATCGCGGTGGCGAATGGTAACAGTACCGTCTTCTTTTGTCTGATGGTCGATGGTTACGCAGAAAGGCGTACCTACCGCATCCTGGCGGCGGTAACGCTTACCGATCGCATCCTTCTCTTCATAAAAACAATAGAAGTGCTGCTTGCACTCATCCATGAGTTGCTGCGCCAGTTCCGGCAAACCATCCTTTTTAGTGAGTGGGAAAATAGCCAGTTTAGTAGGCGCCAGCTTGGCTGGTAAGCGCAGTACTACGCGACTATCCTGTTTTTCCGGTGTGCTCAGGTCTTCCTCCGCATATGCAGAGCAGATCACCAGCAGGAACATACGATCCAAACCAATAGAGGTTTCAATCACATATGGCACATAATTCTGGTTGATCTCTGTATCAAAGTACTGGATCTTCTTTTTGCTGTACTCCTGGTGCTGTTTCAGATCGAAATCAGTACGGGAGTGAATACCTTCCACCTCTTTGAAACCAATCGGGAATTCGAATTCGATATCCACAGCGGCATCAGCATAGTGCGCCAGCTTCACGTGATCTTTAAAGCGGTATTTAGCCGGATCGATACCCAGGCTCAGGTGCCATTGCATGCGGGTTTCCTTCCATTTCTCATACCACTCTTTCTGAGAGCCGGGACGGATAAAGAACTGCATTTCCATCTGCTCAAATTCACGCATACGGAAAATGAACTGACGGGCCACAATTTCGTTACGGAAGGCTTTACCTACCTGTGCTATACCGAAAGGTATCTTCATCCTGCCCGTTTTCTGCACGTTCAGGAAGTTGACAAAAATACCCTGTGCAGTTTCAGGGCGGAGATATATTTCACTTGCCTCGTCGGTCACACTACCCAACTGTGTAGAAAACATCAGGTTAAACTGACGTACATCTGTCCAGTTTACAGTACCGCTCACGGAGCAGGCAATTTTATTTTCTTCAATCAATGCTTTCAGTCCGGCATAATCCTGTGCAGCTTCCAGTTGTTCCATGGTACCCAGTAGCGCTTTCCCCTGGTCTTCCGGCAAGGTAGCGGCATAAGCCTCAATCAGGTGATCCACGCGGTAGCGCTTTTTGCTATCCTTGTTATCAATCATTGGATCGCTGAAGTTATCCACGTGACCGGAGGCCTTCCAGGTGGTAGGATGCATGAATATGGCAGCATCAATACCCACGATGTTATCATGGAGCTGTGTCATGCTCTTCCACCAGTAGTCCCTGATGTTCTTTTTCAACTGGGCACCGTTCTGACCATAGTCATACACAGCGCTGAGTCCATCGTAAATTTCGCTGGACTGAAAGATGAAACCGTATTCTTTACAGTGCGATATGATCGCCTGGAATGTATTCTGTTCTGTAGACATAGTTGCGCAAAGATAATTGGCAAAATTGAAAATACGGATGCAATTATTATCACATCTATACTTTATTAATAATTAATAAATTCAACCTTTTGAAACGGATGTATTTGGGGAATTCCCATCTTCCACTTCCCGTATCCAGATGGCGTAGTCGTTGGGGTGTATACGGGACCCGAAGTATTGTACCCAGACCCTGGTGAATACTGCGCCGAAATATAGGATAGCGGCCGAATAGTAAACCCACAGGAGTATAATAACAATGGAGCCGGCGGCCCCATAGGCTGAAGACACCTTGCTGGCTCCCAGGTAATACCCGATAGCGAACTTCCCGATCATAAACAACACGGCAGTAGCAATCGCCCCTACCAGTACATCTTTCCAGCGGATGCGCGCATCCGGCAGCACCTTGAAAATGATGGCAAACAAAGAGGTGATTACCAAAAATGTAATGACAAGGTTAGCAACGTATAACGTGAAATATTCTATCTCCGGGAATAAAGACAGCAGCCGGTGATTTAGTACCTCCATCACACCATTCAGCGCGAGAGACACCAGCAGAATGAAACCCATACTGATTACCAGTGAAAACGACAGCAACCGGTTCAATATCATCTTCACAATCCCACTTTTTTTAGGCTTGGCTTTGAGCTTCCAGATAAAATTAATGCTGTCCTGAATTTCGGCAAACACCCCGGTGGCACCAATGATAAGCGTCACCACACCCACAATAGTGGCCCAGCTTACATCACCGGATAAGGAGGCGTTCTGAATCATATTCTGTATCTGCACCGTAGCCTCGTCACCCACCATGGAGCGGATTTGCGTGTAAATACTGCCTTCTATGGATTCCTTGCTGAGGAAAATATCACAAAGGAAAATGATAATGATCAGCATCGGGGCTATGGAGAATATGGTATAGTAGGAGAGTGCGGCACTTAGTTTTAGTACTTTATCATCAATAAACTCGCTGCCCGACTGCTTCAGGACCTGCCAGATGATTTTAAGTCTGTTTAATAACCGCATAACTTCGCTTACTTTAATTTGGGATTATTGATATGCCGGTCTGCATCCCGGATATTCTTTTTGTTGAAATTTTTCTCCAATGCGGCCGTCATGTCCACACCAGTTTGGTTGGCAATACATAGCAACACCCACATCACATCAGCCAGTTCATCCGCCAGTTCTTTCTTTGAATCCGACTCTTTAAAGGACTGCTCTCCGTATTTGCGTGCCATCAATCGTGCCACTTCTCCCACTTCTTCCGTCAGTATAGCCATATTGGTGAGTTCGCTGAAATAGCGTACTCCGGTAGTGTTGATCCAATGGTCTATCTGCTCCTGGGCTTCTTTAATCGTCATCTCTTATAAAAATTGTTAATTCTCCTAAAGATAACGAAAGAGTAAAAACAATGTTCAGGCCAGAAAGAATTTTCCAGCCTGAACATGCAAATATTTCGTATAACCGTTAAGGTTATAACTGAATAGGAATATTAATTACAGGGGCACCGGTGGGGTGAGGTTGTGGCTTATAAAAAGTGCCTGCCTTGTCTAAATACAGCCCTCTTAAACTATAACCACAACAATTAATGCCGTATTCAACATTTAACAATATCGTATTTTCACCGGCGGCGGTTTTAACTTTCAATGTCAGCGGTAAGCCAAGTTCCTTAGCAGCTGGGTTCATAAGCACCACACTCAGTAGGTTTAGCAGCGACGTATTCAGGTAGCCCGTGGCATTCGCCGAATCGGCGGAGGAATGCATCTCAAATGTCATTTCATGGAAAGCCAACGAAATATTTTCTGGAAGAATTCGTGCATCCGGGCCATAAACGAGGTTTTTACCTGCAGCATCTACCAGGCGAAAACGTAGATCCAGACCGGAATAATCGCAATAAATACCAGCGCAATCCTGCTTATCATCACCCTTTTTACAGGAACTGATAGCAAGCGTGCAAAGCACAAATAAGAAGATAATTCTTTTCATTATACCAGAGGATTAAATTTTAATGGGAAGATCAATTGGTGCAAATCCATTCGTATTATTCGCCTTATACACCACTCCCTCCTTATTGATCTGTATACCTGTTACCATTGCGCCACAGCAATTACGATGGTTTAGTATATGCAGCAGATACGTTTTGATTCCACTAGCTGTACTGATTTTTAATGTGAGGTCCAAAGTAAAATCGTTCCCCGGAGTTCGTACACTACTCTGTGCATAGGTCGCTTCCAGATAAGCTCCTATGAAAGCGCTGCTGGTGGCAGAATCTGCGGAAGACCGCCATAGCAGAGGCTTATCACCATAATACAGGCTTATGCTTTCTTTAGGAATGCTGGCATCAGGACCATAAACAAGGTTTTTACCCTGTTCATCTACCAGCCGTACAGCAAGGATATGCCCTACTGACAGGCATAAAACCTCTGCGCAATCTGCTGATTGCTCGGGGTCGTCATTCTTTTTACAGGCAGCGAAAAGTAATAGTGCTGCCATGGTGAGCACACTTAATTTCTTCATAGATTTTGATTTTAGGTTGATAGTCTCCAGGCTACCCGACAGCTTTTTGCGCATCCATCTGCATATTAAACGTGGGAAGCCGCCATTGGTTACAGGATAAGATTATTGCACTAATTTGAGGTTAAAATGCCGGAGGGACCAGCATTTACAAGCGTAAAACGGCCATGTTCAAGACCTACTACTCCTTATTTTGCGTATCAATAATAATCGTCACCGGGCCATCATTCAGCAGCTCCACTTTCATATCAGCCCCAAAAATCCCGCGCTGAATAGTAGTTTCCATATCCTGCTCCAGCCGGGCAATCATTTTTTCGTACAGGGGTATAGCTACATCGGGTTTGCTGGCTTTCAGGTAAGACGGACGGTTCCCTTTTTTAGTAGAAGCATGTAGAGTAAACTGGCTCACCAGGAGAATGTCCCCATGGGCATCCTTTACCGACACGTTCATCACACCGGCATCGTCATTAAAAATGCGCAGATTCACAATTTTACTGCTCAGCCACTGGATATCTTCCTGTGTGTCCGCATCTTCAATCCCCAGCAATACCAGCAGCCCGGTTTGTATAGCCCCGGTTACCGTTTCTCCCACCGTTACAGATGCCTTGCTTACTCTTTGTATTACAGCTCTCATTATTGTGTATTTTTGCAGCCCGGAATTTACGCACAGTTTTTAATAACTTGCTCCGCTAAGTATAAAATTTATATTACAGAGAGATATAATATATAATGAATATAGATGTAACGGCCGAACTCAGTTTCCGCACCGCCAGGAGCGGAGGGAAAGGTGGCCAGAATGTGAATAAGGTGGAAACAATGGTGGAAGGGTATTTCGATATATCCGCTTCTGCACTGCTCACCGATGAACAAAAGGCGATACTGAAAGAGAAACTCTCCAACCGTATTAACGCCGAAGGCATGCTGCTGGTAAAATCCCAGACAGCCCGTACCCAGCTGGGAAACAAGCAGGAGGTAATCCGTAAAATAAATGAGCTGATTTATAAAGCGCTCATTCCCCGCAAAAAACGTATTGCCACCAAGCCCTCCAAGGCGATGGTAGAAAAACGTATCCAGTTTAAAAAGCGGCTGTCGGACAAAAAGCAGCAACGCAGGGGCGGAAACTTTGAATAACTTTACAAAAATCACTGGCTTTGAGCATAAAGAATCTGGCAGGACAAACAATCTTCTACGGCCTCAGTAATATAGTGAGCAAGCTGCTCAATTATTTCCTGACACCTTTTTACCTGGGTATACTCACCGCCGTATCCTACGGCGAAATGAATACCGCCTACGCCTATATCCCTTTTGCCAATATCGTACTCACCTATGGCATGGAAACCGCCTTTTTCCGGTTTGCCAAAAAAGACAATGAAAACCTGGTGCTCAGCACCTCTATGATTTCACTGATCTTTTCCACCATAGGCGCTACCATACTGCTCTTCCTGCTGCAAGGGCCCATTCTCAACACCCACTCGGCAGAAATGGCCGGGGTAGCAGGGCACCCATCGTTCTATTTTTACATTGTGCTGATCATGGCGTTTGATGCACTCACCGCCATCCCTTATGCGCAACTGCGACTCGAAAACAGACCATTGAAGTATGCGTTTATTCGTATATCCAATATCGTTACCAACGTATTTTTCAATGTCTTTTTCCTCTACCTCTGCCCCAAACTCTATGATGCCGGCCACCACTGGCTGCCGGATGTAATGGGAGGAGGCGCCACCCTGGGCTATGTGTACCTCAGCAACCTGCTGGCCAGCGGCCTTACCCTGCTGATGTTCTTCCCGCAGATCAAAGGCCTTAAATGGCAGTTCGACAAATCCCTGTGGAAAGAAATGATCACCTACTCGCTGCCACTCATCATCGTAGGAATGGCCGGGATGGTAAACGAAACCTTTGACCGTGCATGGTTTCTGCCCACCTTTTTGCCGGTGGACAGTGAAGAAAAAAAGAAATATCTGATCGGCATCTACAGCGCCAACTACAAACTGTCGATCCTCATCAATATGTTTATCCAGGCCTTTAAGCTTGGGGCAGAACCGTTTTTCTTTAAGCAGGCGGAGTCTGACAGCAACCCGCAGAAAATGTATGCCCGCATCATGAAAATTTTCGTGGTGCTGCTCTGTTGCATGTTCCTGTTTGTAAGCCTGTACCTGAATATCTGGAAAATCTTCCTCCGCAAACCGGAGTACTATGAAGGCCTCACCATTGTACCGCTGCTCCTCATGGGTTACATGTTCCTCGGAGTGTATTACAATCTCACCATCTGGTTTAAACTCACCAACAACACCAGGGCTGGTGCCATTATCACCCTGATATCAGCAGGTATGGCCATCCTGCTTAACTGGTGGTGGATACCGATTATGGGCTACTACGGGGCGGCGCTGGCCACCATGGTATGCTACCTCGCGCAAATGGTCATCTGTTATATATGGGGTCAAAAGTATTACCCGGTGCCATACCATCTCCCTAAAATAATTACCTACATGGTATCCGCTATAGGACTGTATTACATCTATAACTGGATCAATGTCACCTTCCTCACGCCTAATAACGTATATGCGATCAAGGGATCATCGCTGACGGTGGCAACTATTTTCTTCCTGGGATATCTGCTATTTATATTCCGGATGGAAAAACGGGAGTTTGCAAAACTGCCGGTGATAGGGAAATTTATAAAATAAAAAGAGCCCCTGGTCGAACTGGACCAGGGGCTCTTTTTTACTCCCCTGCCGTGGGCAGGGCTGAAAGCGGCTGACTAAAAAGTAAAATGAAGACGTTTGTTTTCATCACCTCCCCGTAAGGGAGGCCTTTTTTGCCAGCCTCAAAAAATGTTAATTCAGGAAAGGATTATGCTGCTTCTCATACCCAATAGTAGTAGCAGGCCCGTGCCCCGGGTACACCACCACATCGTCCGGCAACACAAACAGCTGGGTACGGATGCTGTCCAGCAATGTTTCATGATCGCCACCAGGCAAGTCCGTACGCCCTATACTATCACGGAACAATACATCTCCCCCTATAATAATTTTTTGTGCCGCACAATAAAAAGCCACACTGCCCGGAGAGTGCCCCGGAACCAACAGAATTTCAATTTTATTATCCCCGAAATCAAAGATTTCACCGGCCGTCAGGTACGCACCAGGCATGGGAGAGGGTGGAAAAGGCATATTATACATACTACCTACCTGCTGGGAAAGGTCCAAAATCGTTTGTTCGTTGGGGTGAATCTCCGGCCTTACCTTATAGGTTTCTGACACAAGTTTGTTACCAAAAATGTGATCCAGATGGCAGTGGGTGTTCAGCAGCCTCGTAACAATTAGCCCCTCCGTTTGTATATATTGTAATAATTCTTTTCTTTCGTTCTCAAAATAACAGCCCGGGTCTATAATTATGCATTCCTTTTTTTCGTTAATAAGCAGGTAAGTGTTTTCCTGCATAGGACTGAAGGTGAAATGGTGAAGTTCGATCATGTTACCCGTTTTTTAGCTAATTTGTAAACAGATCACAATATTATCAATACTTTCTGTATGAACAGATTTATTACCAGGTTATTATTCCACGGAGCCCTATTACTTGGAACGACAGTGTCGTTTGCTCAGACCAATACCGTAGAATTCGGCCAGAATCGCGTGCAGTTCAAGAATTTTAAGTGGCGGTATTACCAAAGTCGGCATTTCAACACCTACTTCGCCCAAAATGGCCTCGAACTGGGAAAATACGTGGTACAAATCGCGGAAAAAGAGTTGCCCCAGCTGGAACAGTTCATGGAAACCACGCCTCGCCAACGTATCAACATCGTTGTGTACAACAGCTTTGGTGAGATGAAACAATCCAATATAGGCATTGGCGTAGAATGGCAGAACACCGGCGGCGTTACCAAACTGGTAGGCAACAAAATGATCGTGTACTTCGACGGTAACCATGAAAACCTCCGCCGGCAGATACGCCAGGGGATTGCCCGTATCATGCTCGAAACCCTGCTCTTCGGAGAAGATATCGGGGAATTCGCCGGCAATGCAGCCCTCATCGACTTCCCTAAATGGTTTACCGACGGCTTCATCGCCTATGCCGCTGAAAACTGGACGGCAAGAGAAGATGAACAGCTGAAATCTATTATTCTCTCCGGAAAATACAATAACTATAACCAACTGGCCTATGACCATCCCCTGCTGGCCGGTCATGCTTTCTGGTATTATGTAGAAGCTAAATACGGGAATGACGCCGTGCCATACCTGATGTACATCACCCGTATCAACAGAGGGCTCAAAAAAGGTTTTGAACAGGTGCTGAGTATGACCCCTAAAAAGGCTACGCAGGACTTTATGCTGTTTTATACCAAACGCTTCTCCAACGATAACAAACGCAGAAAAACATCCGCCAAAGGTCGCACCATCGTAGCCCAGGAAATCACACAAAAGGCCGATTACTTCCGCTTCAACCCTAATCCTAAAAATAATTCATACGCGGTAGTAGAATTCAAAAAAGGCCTGTACAAAGTACAGATACAGCTGGGATGGAACAAACCTAAAGTACTCCTCAGAAGCGGCGTTATGCAGCTCGCCAACCAGATGGACCCTAACTATCCTCAGATGGCCTGGAATACCAAAGGGAACCGCCTCGCAGTGATCTACGAACACGAAGGCAAAACAAAACTGATGATCTATGACCTGGTGACCCGCATCACCCTGCGCCAGGATCTGCCACAGTTCGACCGCGTAATCGACTTCAAATACATGCCGGTGATGGAAAATACCCTGCTGCTGTCCGCTGTGAAAAACGGACACACCGACATTTTCACCTATAACATCAGCAATTCCAAAACCGACCAGATCACCAACGACGTGTATGATGACCTGGAACCATCCTTCGCAGCATTCCCTGGTAAAAGCGGCATCATCTACGCTTCCAACCGCCCTGCCCCTAAAGGCCGCGGCTCGGATACCTCGCTGCTGCGCAATAGCTACAACATCTTCATGGTCGACAACTGGACCAAGAGCGCCGACAGGCAAATCACCCAGCTGACCGACCTCAAATACGGTGATGCACGCCTGCCCATGCAGTATAACACCACCCACTTCACCTTCGTTTCAGACGCAAACGGTATCCGTAACCGTTATGCCGGTTTCTTTAAATCACAGAACGTAGGAGTGGACTCCCTCTTCTACGTAGGCTCCGAAATCCTGCATAACCCTGAAAAAGAAGACCTGGACTCCGCCCTGGCTGCCTACGGCACCAGCACACCGGATTCAGTGGAAGCAGTGGTGATCACTAACGACTCCACCTATACGTTCCCGATCTCCAACTACCCTTACGGTATCCTGGAATCACGCGTAACCGGTGAAAAAGGCGAAGTATCCGAAGTAGTGGCCTACGCCGACATCAAACGGCTCATGAAGCTCAAGGTGGATACCACTACCCTGAAGAAAAGAAACGTTACTGCCCGCAATACCAGCTTCCGCCAGGATCAGATGCACCAGGACAGTATCCGGCTCGGACTGCCTACGTTTATGGCTCCCCGTAAGGATACCTCTACGCAGCCTAACTTCTTCCAGAACGAGTTTGGTAACGAGCCGGCCGATACCGCCAAAGCACCTGCCAGCTCGGAAATCAAACTGGTAAACGAGGCAGCACAGGAAGGCGGCCTCTCCATATTCGATAAAAAACCGGCCACACCGTCGATACTCAAACAAACCCGACTGATGCCGTACAAATGGAAGTTTGCGTCCGACTACCTGATCCTCCAGATCGATAACTCCATCCTGATCAACCGGTACCAGATCTTTACCGGTCAGCCTACCTCCCCAATCCGCCTCACCGATCCGGTTAACGGACTGATTCGTATAGGCGTCAGCGATCTGTTTGAAGATGTGAAAATTAACGGCGGCTTCCGTATTCCATTTGACCTGCAAGGTTCAGAGTACTTTATCACCGGCTCGTACCTGAAGCGCCGGTTCGACTATAAATTCACTTACTACCGGAAAGTAGATAAGAGCGGCGCCGTTCCAATCGAACAGGATAACCAGATTTACTGGAACCCGGTCAAACTGATGACCAATCTGTACCAGGCGGAAATGCGCTATCCTTTTGACCAGGTGAGAAGTGTACGCCTCTCCGTTGGCTATCGTACTGATAAAATGGTATTCCAGGCCGACAAACGTATCAGCCTCGACGAACCAGATCGCAAAGAAAGCTATATCCTCGGTCGCATCGAGTACGTATATGATAATACCATCAACCCGGCCATCAACATCTGGAATGGTACCCGGTACAAAATCTATGGCGACGTCAACTCGCAGGTAACCAATGGTGGCCTCAACGAGTTCTTTAATCCGAATGCCATAGCCGCCAAAGGCAGATTTACCTATAACATGGGTGTGGATATCCGCCACTACGAAAAGATCTACCGCAATTTCATCTGGGCCACCAGGTTCGCCATGGATATGTCGTGGGGCAGCCGCAAAATGATTTACTACCTCGGTGGTATCGACAACTGGCTGAACCCACAGATCCACGGTAACAACCCTGTGGACCCAACCACCAACTACGCTTATCAAACCCTGGCCGAAAACCTCCGCGGTTACAAGCAGAACGCCAAAAACGGTAACAACGTGATGTTGCTGAATACGGAACTGCGACTGCCGGTATTCGCCACCTTCATCGATAAGCCGATCAACTCCGCTATGATCCGCAACTTCCAGCTTACCACCTTCATGGACATCGGTACTGCCTGGAATAAAAAGCTGTCGTTTAAAGATGCCAACTATGGCAACTACGGACAGGCACCAGGAGTAGTAACCCGCATTAAGGAAGGCTTCCTCGGACCTTTCATCGGCGGTTACGGATTTGGTGCCCGCACCACCATCGCTGGTTATTTCCTCCGCGTGGATGCAGGCTGGCCAATGGTTGACTTCTTCAAAAGCAAGCCTATCTGGTACTTCGGTATGGGTGTAGACTTCTAAAACGCGTTATATAAAAAGAAAAAGCCTGCGGAACATTTTCCGCAGGCTTTTTTTTATGGTGAGAATTCAGGCCCTTCGCAACTGCTTTACCAGCGGATACATCAGGCTTAAAAATACACCCATGCATATGGTAAATGCCCAGGCGTGACGGTTTTCCCAGGGATGGATAAACAAAGCGATCATATCTTTTGAGAGGGTGATGGGGTCTTTCACTACATCCCAGCTGTTGTAACGTAAGTACCTGCCTATATAAACGCCCATGCTGCACAGGAACATCACCGGGATGGAAAACAGCCATGCCGGCCAGCGGGAGTACCTGCTGCTCCACATCTTTTCCATGCTGCGAATGGATAAGTAGCCGAGCATCATGCCGTTAAAGGCAAAGGAAGAAATAAGAAACAACTCAAACCATACCGGCACGCCACCGTCAAAAAGATGAAACAGGTCGGTGATGATATACGGTGCGTTAGGAATGAAGAGCAGCCACACGATGAAACAGGCGTACCAGTTGAGCCGCTGCTGCATATCCGCCGGATGCTTTTCCATCCAGCGGGTAAGCGCAAAAGGAATATAGGCCAGGAAAAGATTCCATACCAGCGAGGCGCGCAGCATACTACCGGTATAGTATATACGAAAAAATATCAGTGCCAGGCTGAAGATAATAGAGGCGTACAGGATATGATGTACCTGCGGCCTTTCAAGTATACTGCCGATGGCAGCCAGTCTTTTTTTAAACACGTTCATGATGTAGCTATTAATCAGTGAATAGCATAGGGATAAAGCGGTTAACTAAACAGGTAAGGCCAGAAGATGCATCCGCCAGTGATGGCGGCGGCAATGGCAGCCACCAGTACAGCAGCGGCAGCCAGGTCTTTGATGAACTTCACCTTTGGATGAATGGCCGGCGACAAATGATCCATCATTTTTTCGATCACGGTATTGAGCATTTCAGTAATCCATACCAATGCCATGGACCATAGCAGCCATAGCCAGTCCGGCTTGCTTACCTGGAACCAGCAGCCGGCGGCTACAACCGCTACTGTGGATACTGCGTGTATGCGTGCATGTGGTTCTGATTTTACAAAAGCAAAGAACCCTGCAAATGCATATCCGAAACTGGCTAATCGATTTTTGAAATATGATCCGGGCATGTCAAAGCTATTCGTTGGCAGTGCATATCACCGGCACTGCACGTGATGAAATTGTTAAAAACACTGTTATCAAATTTAATCATAAAAAACGGCCCCGGAACCATTATATAAAGCTTGTCGTGTCAACCATAGGGGCCGTTGCATTGATTGTAGCAATTTAGTTTTTACTGCTCCTTTGTTCTGCTTTCATCATACAGAAGAGTACAAGGGCAGGGATGGTTATCATCAGCAGCAGCAAAGGGTTGCGACCGAGCCACTGGGTAATGAAATACCATATGAATGATCCGAAAGAAGTATTATCGTCATACATAAAAGCAATTTTAGGAATTATGCATTTACTGCGGCCGGCTGGGTCCTGCTCCAGTTAATCTTCCTGCTGTAGTACATGATGCCTGCCAGTGTAAAGAACAGTCCGAAGCTACCCATGAGCAAGGCATAATCTTCCGCGCTGATGATCACATAAATGAAGGTATAAAACAGCGCTAGCAGTCCGCCGATGGTGAAGCCGATGCGGCGGGTGAGCACGGCACAGGTGTAGAGTACAATCAGGCCTATCGTCATGGCGCTGGCCGTGATGTAGGCGATGAGGAAAGTGGTGTGTTCCGATAATGACAGCAGCAGGATGTAGAATACACTCAGTGCAATTCCAATGAGGCCATACTGGATGGGGTGAACGGTGCGGCGCTGTGCAATTTCTACAAAATAATACAGGAAGAAGGTAATGCCGATGATCAGGAAGGCATATTTAATGGCCCGGGCGCTTTGCTGATAAACGTCCACCGGGGTGATCAGCTTGACGCCAAACTGTTTGGTGTTCATGTTGAAGGACATAGGTTTCAGCGGATTCCAGTTCATATTCTGCACGATCCATTTGGCCGTAAATCCGCTTTTAGATACTTCGCGGCTGTGCGGTGGGATATCGCCATAAAAGTTAGGGCTGTCCCAGGTGGACTGCAGGCTTACTTCCGTATTTTTGGAGGTAGGTAAAAAACTGAGTGCTGTACTACCTTTCAGGTCCATGTCGATGGTGAAGGTGTTTACATCTTCGGTGAGGTTAGCCGCTGGAACAGCAATTTCCACGATGCCCGGATTGCCGGCGGGGCGGTATTCGTCGATGTGTTCTTTGGCGGAAGTGGCTTCCCCGCTTACGTTTGGTTCAGTGGTAAGGGGCTGTCCGTTCCAGGTAATTTTAGGTTGAGAATAAATCCCGCCTATATCTTCGAGGCTCAGGTACAGCTTTGTTTTCTCCAGGAAAATGGCGGAAGGAGAGTCGTCTGATTTTTTCAGGTCAGAGAGAGAGAAGCTGCCGCTGATCTGCATTTTAGTATCATACACGGTAACGGTATAGATCCCACGTTTGAGTTCCGATGGCTTCACATTCCCATCTACCTTAACAGACCTGGGGTTTAAGCTAAAAACATGATCATGTACGATGCTATCCCTTGTTTGATAGGGGATGCTCAGTTGTGGCAGCAGTACCCTTTGCTCACCGCCCCAGGTACGGGCAATTTCAGCGGCTGCCCCTTGGCGCAGCTGGTTACGCTCATCAACGAGGGAGCCGATGTTGAAGGTGGGCACCAACAGGATGATCATTAAAAAAAAGATGAATGCCGCTTTGATGGCGTAGGCAAATCGATCAAAGAAAGAAAGAGGAGCGGAGGAGTTTTCCATAAATCAATATTTAAAAGTGCTTTGTATTTCAAAGTGTAAAGACAAAAAAAATTATTTTGTAAACCGGATCATGTGCTCGAGCGCAGCGAGATGGCCTTTGAATGCCTTTTCGCCCACCGGAGTGATCGCATAGGTAGTATTGGTTTTACGCCCAATAAATCCCTTATGCACTTTGATATAGCCGTTTTCTTCCAGGGTATTCAGGTGTGAGGCGAGGTTACCATCTGTTACTTCCAGCATCTGCTTGAGATCATTAAAATTGATCTCCTCGTTCACCATCAGCACACTCATCACTCCCAGGCGTATACGGCTTTCAAATATCTTGTTTAAATTTCCTATCGGATTCATGCTCATGTTTGAAGACTACCTTTACGTTCATACTTCCACCACATCAAAGCTCCATAAATTATATGACAAAAGCCAAAGCCAATGGCCCAAAAAATTATGCCCTTACGCAAAAAGAACATGTTGATCAACCCTAAAGCTATTTCTGTAATGCCCAGGTAACGCACATCCTGCAGTGTATACTTACTGCCGTTTACCAATGCCAGCCCGTAAAAAATCAGGCAGCATGGCGCAATAATCTGCGTAACATTATTGTAGATCAAAGCCAGTATAAAAATCCCACCGGTCAGGAAAGGAATCGCACAATTAATAATCACCTTCTTTGCAGTATGATCCCATACCGGCAGGTTATTCTGGCGCGCCTTGCGGTAGGTAAAAATGAAACCGGACAAAAATGCCGCTGCCATCACCACAAATCCCAGTATAATCAGGTTACCACGAAGCCCCGCAAAATCATAGTCATCATAACCCCCACGCATACCCCAACGATCATAATAATCAGCTATCCAGGAATGAGCAATATACGCACCTATCAGGCCTATAATACCTGCTGACACACCACTTAACCCGCTCAGCGCCCTGAAGCGGCTGCTGCGGTCCATGATGTTCCTGATGTCCGTTAACGTCTTGAGATGTTCATGATCTGTCATGATAAAAAGCACTTTGCAATACAAAGTTAACTTAAATTTCAATATATCAAAATATATTTTTTTGTCATCCCAGCGTTAAGGAAAACGGTAAGTGTGCAGGTGACCCGAATTTGCGCTAATATTGTTCTCTGATATGGTAGACTGGAAAAGAATTATAGCAATTATATTTATCGTATGTGCCTGGTCCTCAGGCTTAATGGCCCAACAGTACAAGGTAAGCGGAGTTGTCAGAGATGCCCACTCCCAGGAAATTATTCCCTTCGCCACCCTGCAGTTCACCAATACACAAACAGGCATGGTCAGCAACGCAGAAGGTAACTACCTCTTCGAGCTGAATGTAATCCCTTCCGACTCCCTGCAGGTGCGCGTGATGGGATACAACCTCACCAAAATGAAGGTGGACCGCAGCCTGAAAGAACAAGTCATCAACTTCGAAATCACCCGCTCCGACGTATCACTCAAAACGCATGAAATCAAGGCCAACGTAAACTTCGCCCTCATACTCCTGCGCCAGATCGTGAAACATAAACCTGAAAACAATTATAACCGGCTAGATAACTATAAGTACCAGGTGTATAATAAACTGGAACTGGATATGAAAAATCTTAACAAAGAAAAATTATCCAAAAACAGATTCACCAAACCATTTGCATTCATCCTGGAAAATATAGACAGCACCTCGGAAGACAAACCCTTCCTGCCCATATTTCTAACCGAATCTTTATCCGATTACTTCTACCAGGCCAAGCCACATAAAACCAAAGAAGTAATAAAAGCAGCACGTACCTCCGGCATTGATAACGAAAGCGTACATAAGTTCCTCGGAGGCATGTACCAGAACATCAATATCTACGATAACTTTATCCCGGTATTTGATAAGCAGTTTGTGAGCCCAATCAATAACAACGGCGCTTTCTACTACGACTATAAAATTGCAGATACCCAATACGTCAACAACCAACGTTTCATCAAACTAAACTTTACGCCTAAACGTAAAGGAGAAAACGTATTCGTGGGCGACCTCTGGGTGCACGATACCACCTACGCGGTGCAAAAAACAACCTTGTCGGTCCCATCTGCCGCCAATATCAACTTCGTAAGGAAAATCAGCCTGGTACAGGAATTCAGGCAGCTGGAAGACAGCACCTGGTTTTTGTATAAAGATAAATTTGTAGCAGATTTCTGGGCCCCCAGTCCTAAACCCGGTAAAACGCTGGACTTCATAGGCCGTAAAACCACTACCTATACAGACGTTATTACCAATGATACTGCGGCTACCAACATATTCGGCGATAAACGCTATCCGGAAGCCATCACCTTGCTGGACAGCGCAAGGTTCCGTAAAGATACCTTCTGGGATAACAACCGCCCGGAACTGCTGAGCAAAAACGAAGCTGGCATCTACAAAATGGTAGACAGTCTCCAGAACATGCCACTGTTCCAGAAGTATTCCAATACCATCAAGTTCCTCGCCACCGGCTACAAACCATTTGGTATGCTGGAATGGGGGCCTTACTGGTACGCGTTTTCACAAAACAGACTGGAAGGTTTCCGTATGCGCTTCGACCTCGGTACCACCACCAAGTTCAATAAGGACCTGTACCTCTACGGCTACCTGGCTTATGGCTTCAAGGACGAAGCCTGGAAAGGAAAGATGTCCGCCCTCTGGCTGCTGAAACGCCATCCGCGCATGTACCTCTATGGCGCCTACGCCCGTGACCTGGACAACGGCTCGCACTACTACGATGAAGTAGGCTCGGACAACATCTTCACCCTCGCCATCCGTAAAAACGGCGTGCCACAGAAATTCCTCATGGCAGATGAAAAACGCGTAGAGTTTTTCAAGGAATACTACAGCGGCTTCTCCCACCAGGTATCGCTGGCACACAAACGCTTACGCCCATACGAACCGCTGCCTACCATCGACGCCTATAAAAATTTCACCACCAAAGGCGATCCCATGACCAGCATGGAAGTAGAACTCAAGTTCCGCTACGCTTTCCAGGAGGAGTTCCTGGAAGGGGATTTTTACAGGTATAGTCTGGGAAGCAAATACCCGATTGTAGAACTGAAATACGCGCTCGGTATCCCCGGTATCGCCAGCAGCAGCCAGCAGTACAATAAAGTAGCGCTCAGTGTAAGCGACTACGTTAAACTGCCGCCTTTCGGAACACTGTATTACAACGTGTACGGTGGTAAAATTTTCGGAACGCTGCCGTATACTTCTCTCGAAGTACACCCCGGTAACGAGATCTATTATTATAACAAGTACGCATTTAACATGATGAACCGCTTCGAATTCCTCAGCGATCAATACGCAGGATTCAATGTGGAACACACCATCGGTAACGGCATTTTTGCTTATATCCCGCTGATAAAGAAATTGAAATGGCGCCAGTTCTGGACTGCCAAAGGCGTAGTTGGTTCTCTCTCTACTGCCAACAAACAACTGAACCTCTACAACGGCTATCCATTCAAAACGCTGGAGAAAAACCCATATGCAGAAGTAGGCACCGGTATTGAAAATATCTTCAAATTCCTGCGGGTCGATTTTGTATGGAGAGTGGCGCCGGCGGCGTTACCGGATGAGCCTAAGAGCAAGCGCTTTGGGGTGTTTGGTTCTTTCAAACTTACCTTCTAAATATGCTGATGGGAGGGCCCAGCTGGCCCTCCCATCAGCTTTAAACCATTGCCTTCGGCAATGGTTTAAAGCTGATCCAGCGCTTCGCAAATCACTTTACAAGCCTCAATAATCTGCGCTTCTGTAATCACCAGTGGCGGCGCAATCCGCATACAATCCGATGCAAACAGGAACCAGTCAGTCAGCACACCATTTGCAATGCAATAATCAATCGTTTTCTTATTCACCTCAAAGCTCTCCAGCTGCACGGCCATCATGAGTCCTAACGAACGTACCGCCTTGATGCGCGGGTGCTTCAGGTATTGTAAAAATATCTCTCCTTTTGCTTTTACATCCTTCACTAAATTTTCTTCCAGCAGTGCCTGAAAAGCGGCTTTGCCGGCGGCGCAGTTCACCGGGTGTCCGCCAAAAGTGGTGATATGGCCCAGTATAGGAGCGTTGGTAAGGCTCCACATGATTTCTTTGGAAGATATAAATGCACCCAGTGGCATACCGCCACCCAATGCTTTACCGAGTGTAAGGACATCCGGTTCAATCCCGTGCTGCTGAAATGCCCAGAGCGTGCCATTACGGCCCAGGCCGCACTGCACCTCATCCAGGATTAGTAAAGCACCTGTAGCGGTACATTTATTACGAAGTGCGTGTATCCATTCCCGTTGTGGTATTATTACACCGCCTTCTGCCTGCACGCTTTCCGCGATAACAGCAGCGGTATTTTCTGTAATGAGTTCCAGGGATTCAAAGTTGTTATATTCCAGGTGCTGGATGCCTGGAAGTAAAGGCCGGTAGGCATTTCTAAAGTATTCATCACCGAGGATACTGAGGGCGCCCTGGGTAGACCCGTGATAACTGCGGTTAAACGCCGCAATTTCCGGACGGCCGGTATAACGCTTGGCCAGCTTCATGGCACCTTCTACCGCCTCAGCACCGGAGTTGGTAAAGTATACACAGTTAAGATGATCCGGCAGGTGATCTGTGAGCAGTTTTGCATAGGATACCTGCGGCGACTGCACAAACTCCCCATATACCAGCAGATGCATATATTGCTGCGCCTGCTCCTGTATGGCCTGTACCACCGAGGGATGGCAATGCCCCACATTACATACACTGATGCCGGCTATCAGATCGAGATATTGCTTCCCGTCTGCATCCCACATATACATGCCCGCTGCCTTCACTATTTCCAATGCCAGCGGCGCATCTGTTGTTTGCGCTACATGCTGTAAAAAAAGTTGCCTGTTGTTCATATCTCATTCACACTATTACCTGCGAAGTTAGAAAACAACTGGTAATTACTTATTGTTATATTTGTACACCAAGCGCTAAAACTCTTATATATGGCTTATATACTGCCCTTAAATGGTCACACACCACAACTGCCTGACGACATCTTTATCGCTCCCAATGCCACCATCGTTGGCGATGTAGTAATGGGAAAAGGCTGCACCGTATGGTTTAATGCCGTAGTACGCGGAGATGTAAACAGCATACGTATAGGCGAAAACGTAAATATCCAGGACGGTGCCGTTATTCACTGTACCTATCAGAAATCACAGACCATCGTGGGTAACAACGTGTCTATCGGCCATAACGCTATTTTACATGGTTGTAAGGTAGAAGATAATGTACTCATAGGCATGGGCGCCATCGTAATGGATAATGCCCGCATCAGCAGCAACAGCATCATTGCGGCAGGAGCCGTGATACTCGCGGATACGCATGTGGAACCAGGCACCATCTGGGCAGGCGTGCCGGCTAAAAAAGTAAAGGACATCGATATGGCGCTGATCAACGGCGAAATCAACCGTATTTCAAAGAATTACGCCATGTACGCCTCCTGGTACGAGGAAGTACTCCCTAAAGAAAAAACGCTTTAAATAAATTTATTATATTGCAGGCAAATATCCTCCTATGAAATCTCATATTTGCCTGCTTTTATTGGGTTGTATCCTGCTGGTGAGTTGTGCTTCGCAAGAAAAGGGATGCCCATCTTCCAACTACTATACAAAAGAGATAAAAACCCACAACCGCAAGGCTGGTAAGCAGATGGGGAGATTATTTTAAACCCTTTCTGCCATGAAAAAAACCCTGTTTATCCTCCTGCTGCTCAGCGCAGTAGCTACCGCCTGCCGCACACAGAAAAAAGGCTGCCCGCAGCCACGCCGCAACTGGGGTGCTGAAAAAGTGCTGGGCGAGCTCAACTCGCCCACCAAAAGAAAATAATTGATTAGTACTCCTTTTCGTTGATGGTTTCCAGAATGGTAGCATAGCTTACATATCTGTCCACATTAATTTCCCCGTCGTTTACGGCCTGTTTTACGGCGCATCCGGGTTCATTGATGTGCAGGCAGTTATTGAACTGACATTCGCTCAGATATGGCACCATTTCCAGGAAATAATGGGATAGTTCTGCTTTGGGTATATCTACAATTCCAAATTCCCGCACGCCGGGTGTGTCTATCAGCCGGCCGCCATCAGGCAGGTCATACATTTCCGCTGAAGTAGTGGTATGCAAGCCCTTGCCGCTCCAGTCGCTTACAGCGGTGGTACGCAGGTCCAGGCCGGGCAATAAATCGTTGATCAGGGAGGACTTACCCACACCCGAATGGCCGGAAGCCAGGGTGGTCTTATCCTTCAGCAGGGCTCTCACCTCGTCGATACCATCTTCTTCCTTCGCAGAAATCAGCATCACCTGGTAACCAATACCGGTATACAGCTCTTCCAGTTCCGCAAAGCGCTCCAGCTCTTTATCCCTGTAAATATCTTTTTTGTTGAAGATGAGAATAACGGGTACATGGTAAGCCGCTGCCGTTACCAGGAAACGGTCAATAAAACCCTGGGAGGTTTTGGGTTCTTTTAACGTGCAGATCAGCACTGCCTGATCTATATTAGCCGCAACAATATGTTTTTTGAGTCGCCCGTGCGGGGAGCTGCGCACAATATAGTTCCTGCGTTCCCCGATTCCGGTAATCATGGCATTGGCCGCATCTCCTTCTTCCGGTTCAATTTCTACCAGGTCGCCAACGGCCACGGGATTAGTGGAAGTGATATCTTCATTTTTCTTGAAGATACCCTTCATTCTCGCCTGATAAATCTCGCCGTCGTTGGTTTTTACCACATACCAGCTTCCTGTGGACTTGTATATTGTAGCTTGCAATGCCTTGTGTTTAATAATTGATGCTCAAAGGTAAGCATAAAAAAAATGCCCTGCCGGGTAGGGCAGGGCATTACTATATAAGTTATTACTGTTATGGTAAACTGCGGAAAAGGGTGTATCTCAGCACTACCTCAAGCAGGATGCAAGCCAGCGCTATAAAGGCCAAGAGGAAGAAATGTTCTGCAAACTTCTTATAGGAAGTGATTTCTACCTTGGTTTTTTCCATCTGATCAATTTCATCATACACATGTTTCAGATCATTGGTATTGGTAGCGCGGAAGTATTGTCCGCCGGTTTCTTTGGAGATTTTCTTCATCAGCGGCTCATCGATCTGCACGTCCTGCATCACTGTTTGTACAGAGCCATCCGGCATTGGCATCGGGAATGGCGCCTTGCCAATGGTACCTACCCCGATCGTATACACGCGTATCTTGAATGCTTTGGCTATTTCCAGTGCCGTAAGCGGATCTACCAGCCCGGTGTTGTTCACACCATCTGTGAGCAGGATGATCACTTTACTTTTAGCATTGCTGCCGCGCAGCCTGTCCACCGAGGTTGCCAGTCCCATGCCGATGGCGGTACCATCTTGCAACATACCGCTTTTCACCTGCATAATCTGGCTTTTTAACACGCCATGATCCGTGGTGATAGGGCATTGGGTAAAGCTTTCGCCGGAAAACACGACCAGGCCTATACGATCGCTGATGCGCTTATCCACAAATTCCATGGCCACATTTTTAGCGGCTTCCAGCCTGTTGGGCTGCAGGTCCTGCGCCAGCATACTACCGGAGATATCAATGGCCATCACGATGTCGATACCTTCACTGTCGATATTCTCTGAAGTATTGCTTGTTTGAGGGCGTGCCAGCGCTGTTACCAGGGCCCCGAAAGCCAGCAATCGCAACACCAGCAGCAGTGGTCTGAAACGCACCTTCCACGATACCGGGAAGCCTTTCAGCCCCTGTAGCGAGGAGAGCATCATCACGCCCTGCTGTTTTTTACGCCTGGATATATACCAATAGACCATCACCGGCACCAGCAGCAGCAGCCAGAAAAATGCCGGGTGGGCAAATTCAATATTTTTCCAAGTAGATAGATCCATTAATATCTGATTATATCCTTTCTGTTAATGTTATGCTTCCTGCGTTACCACGCCTTCGCCGGAGGTTTCTTCTGATTTCGGGCGTGTCCATTCCAGTATCTCTTCTGCTTTTTGCATGCTGGAGAGATGTTCATCTGCACTAGGCTGTAGTTTCGCGAATTTGGCCAGGTCCGCAACGGATAAGATACTCCGCAGTTTATCCCGTTGCTGATTGAGCTTGGTAACCGGTTTGATATTCTGTAACAGCTCTTCTGAAGTTTGCTCCAGTGCGGCAATACCAAACTGGTGTTCAAAATAGGTTCGCAGAATATCAGTCAGGCGGGTATAGTATCCTTTAATATCCCCGTTTTCCCATACTTTTTCCGCTTTCAGTGCCTGCAGCTGTTGTGTTGCCAGCTCATACGGTGTAACCGTCGGCGTTGGTACTTCCGGAATGCTCTTCTTACGGGTGCGCAGGAACCAGATGATACCGATGATGATCAGCACCAGGAGCATGCCACCGGTGATTTCCATCCAGTAGTCCCATATTCTCCATGGAGCGGTTACAACGGATTTGATCGGTTTAAATGCCTTGGTGGTATCCACCGCCACGGTGCCCACATCAATGCCTACCGGAAGGGTAAACAGGGAGTCGGCCAGGGCGCTGTTGCTTTGCAGCACTTCAAAACGCATAGCCGGTATATCCCAGTGGCCGGAATCGAAGCTGGTAAGTACAAAGGTTTGCCCCAGCACTTTGAGCTGATCGTCGCCGCTGGTATCTACGGAGGAGCGGGAAACTACTTCAAAATGGTCCAGCGAATCAGGCAGTACAGGAAATCCAAGACGGATGTCCTTGAACTGTGCTGCCGGGATGGTAGCCGTCAACCGGAGTTTTACCTGCTCACCGATTCTGATATTGGTGGTATCCACGCCGGCGTGTACTTCCGGCGCAGTTTGCGCCAGCATTGTGCCGGGTAATATCAGCCCCGGTAAAAGACATAAAAAAAGACGGATAATTATTTTTTGTCTGTACATGATTTCTTTGCTCCGCTTTAGGCTCTGTTGAGGAAAAATGTTTGCAATGCCTTTACATAATCCTCATCGGTTCGTACGGATACGAGTTCAGCACCACTTTTCAGAAATGCGTTTTTGCAATATTGTGCATGCTGCGCAAACTGCCGCTCGTAGTACTGCCGTACCTGTTTATCATTGGTATCAATCCACTGTACATCACCTGTTTCTGCATCAGATACCTGGATGAGTCCCACAGGAGGCAGCTCCTTATCCCGCTGGTCATACACATGCACGCCCACTACATCATGCCTTTTGGAAGCGATGTTGAGTGCGTCCTGGTAGTCGCCGGAGAGGAAGTCGCTCAGTACGAAAACGATACTTCTTTTTTTAGTGGCATTATTGAAGAAACGCAGTGTTTCTTTCAGGTTGGTTCCTTTACGTTTAGGCGTAAACGATAGAAGTTCACGGATAATGAAAAGGATATGTGATTTACCTTTTTTGGGAGGTATATATCTTTCCATACCATCGCTGAAGAAGATGACGCCTACCTTATCATTGTTGTTGATAGCGGAAAAGGCGAGCACTGCGCATAGCTCGGTGATGAGGTGACGTTTGTCCTGTTTTTTGGTACCGAAGGCAGAGCTTTCGCTCACATCCACCAGGAGCATCACGGTCAGCTCTCTTTCTTCTTCAAATACTTTTATGAAAGGAGTGTTGAAGCGGGCGGTTACGTTCCAGTCGATAGAGCGCACATCATCACCGAAGTGGTATTCGCGTACTTCGCTGAACGACATACCACGGCCTTTGAAGGCGCTGTGATATTCGCCTGCAAATATGTGATTGGTAAGACCTTTTGTTTTGATCTCAATCTGTCGGACCTTTTTTAGTATTTCAGCAGTATCCACCTGATAAGTATTTGTGTGACGAAATTATTTAGAGACAGGAGGGCCGCTATTAAGGCACTTCTACCGCATTCAGGATTTCGCTGAGGATATTTTCGCTGGTAACGTTCTCTGCTTCTGCTTCATAGGTGAGGCCTACACGGTGACGCATCACGTCGAAACAGATACTGCGCACATCTTCCGGAATCACATAACCTCTGCGTTTCATGAAGGCATAGGCTTTGGCGGCCAGTGCCAGGTTGATGCTGGCTCTTGGAGAACCACCATAGGCGATGAGCGGCTTCAGTTTCTGCAGTTTATACTCTTCCGGATTACGGGTAGCAAAAACGATATCGATGATATATTTTTCGATCTTCTCATCCATATACACTTCGCGCACCAGTTTACGGGCTTCCATGATATCAGAAGGCTGGATCACAGGGCGGATTTCCGGTGTAGCCTGTGGATTCAGGTTCTGACGGATGATATGACGTTCTTCTTCTTTGGTTGGGTAACCGATCACCACTTTGAGCATAAAACGGTCTACCTGCGCTTCAGGGAGCATATAGGTACCTTCCTGCTCAATCGGGTTTTGGGTAGCCAGTACCAGGAAAGGCTCATCCAGTTTAAAGGTGGTATCACCGATGGTGATCTGTCTTTCCTGCATGGCTTCCAGCAGGGCACTCTGTACTTTGGCCGGGGCACGGTTGATCTCATCTGCCAGGATAAAGTTGGCGAAGATAGGACCGCGGCGAACCATGAATTCATTGCGCTGCTGATTATAGATCATTGTACCGATTACATCCGCTGGCAACAGGTCCGGCGTAAACTGAATTCGGCTGAATTTACCATTGATGGCAGATGACAGGGATTTGATGGACAAGGTTTTAGCCAAACCCGGCACACCTTCCAGCAGCACGTGCCCCTGGGCCAGGAGCCCGATGAGCAAGCGTTCTACCATGTATTTCTGCCCTACGATTACTTTACCCAGCTCCATGTTTAGCAGATCCACAAAGGCGCTGGCCTGATGGATCTTTTCATTCAGTTGTCGGATATCGGATGATGTATTTTCCATGCTAATTATTTTTCAGGTGTGCTAAAATAATCATTCTTAGAACAAATAAAACTTATCACTATGTGAATGCCCCGTTAAAATGCTGTTAAACTTGCCACCGTGGCGGTTCTTGCAGATATTTGCCCCCAATTTGCCGCCCAAATTAATAAAGCACCCCCATTTTATCATAATATTTTTAGCTTGATGTACATTTGCTGCTCAAGCTAAATATATAGACAATGGAGGACTTTGCGCAACGCTGGAAGCCTGTAGAAGAAATGCTCACAGAAAGATTCGGTAAAACCCCGAATATGGAAGCGATCCTTTTTCTCATAGGCATGAACGAGTTAAATAATCTTAAAAAGAAATACTCAAAAGAACAAAAACAAGACCTGATGCACGTAGCAGTATGCACCCTGCTCAGCCAGAGTGGCTACTTTGAGCTGGAAGGTTACGATCAGGACGGATGGCCACACTTCAAAGAAATACAGGCGGTTCCTAAAATGGAAATGGCTGAACAGGAGCAGTTTCTAAAAGAACACATCATTGTTTACTTTAACGAACACGAAGACTAACCTCGATTTATGAAAAAACTGTTACTCCTAGGCACCCTGCTGTTACTGGTAGCGGTAGCATCCGCCAAAAACCGTAAAGTAAAAATTATTACTCCCTACGGAACCATGGTGGTGCTGCTATATGACCAAACACCCCAGCACCGGGACAACTTCATCAAACTTGCCCGCCGTCACTTTTACGACAGTACGCTGTTTCACCGGGTGATCAAAGATTTTATGATCCAGGGTGGCGACCCGGATTCAAAACATGCCAAACCTGGTCAACAATTAGGCGATGGAGATGTTGGTTATACGGTGCCGGCGGAATTTGAACTGGATCTTTTTCATAGAAAAGGCGCCCTCGCTGCCGCCAGGGAAAACCGCCCTGACAAAGCCTCATCCGGCTGCCAGTTTTACCTGGTACAAGGAAAAGTTTTCACGGACGGACAACTGGATACCCTCGAAAGAACCCGGCTGGGAGGCCGAAAAATACCGGTGGACCAACGGGAAGTATACAAAACGGTGGGTGGTACCCCACACCTCGATCAAAGCTATACCGTGTTTGGGCAGGTGATAAAAGGCATCGATATTATCGACAAAATTGCTGCTGAAAAAACTGATAAAAACGACCGCCCGGTAACAGATATCCCGATGAAAATCAGGCTCAAGAAAAAATGGCTATTCTTTTAGTATTAGACTCGTTGTAAAATAACTTTCTGTATTTTTACGGCTCAAAAATCAAACTTGTATGAATTTTCCGGACAATTTGCGCTACACCAAAGATCATGAGTGGGTGCTGTTAGAGGGTAACGTTGCCACCATCGGTATCACTGAATTTGCTCAACGTGAATTAGGTGACATCGTTTTTGTTGATATTCCTACCGTGGGCAAATCCCTCGAAGCGGAAGAAGTATTTGGTACTGTAGAAGCAGTGAAAACTGTTTCCGATCTGTTTCTGCCAGTAGCAGCTACCATCAACGAAGTTAACGTAGAACTGGAAGGTAGTCCAGAACTGGTAAACGAAGACCCATACGGTGAAGGCTGGATGGTGAAAGTTACCGTTAAGAATCCAAAGGACGTTGAAGGTCTGCTGACTGCTGCTGCTTATGCTAAGCTGGTAGCTGAATAAGCCACGATAATCATACTAACTATACTTACGGAGGACAACAGGCCGCGTTATCATATGCGCCCGTTGTCCTTCGTGCATTAATACTTAAAGGAATCAACGGTAAATGAAGAAAAGATTTTTCCTGCCTGTTACGATTTGGGTAATCCTCATCCTGGTACTATGTACCATGCCAGGCAAAGACGTGCCGACCAACTCCTTCCTTGAAAAAATACATTTCGATAAAATCGTACACTTCGGGCTGTTCGGCGGCATCGTATTCTTTCTGAACCTCGCCATCTACTGGCAAAAGAAAAAGGTATCTACCGGCCTGCAGGTACTATTCGTCCTTTTCGCCGCTTCCTATGGCCTTGCCATTGAGTTCATACAAAAATATTATGCGGAAGGCCGTAGCTTCGATCTGGTAGACGCTGTTGCTGATACCATTGGTGCTATCGCGGGGGTGTTCGTATTTAAGATTTTCATCTCCCTGATAACAAAAAAGAAACAAAGTGCCGGAAAATAAAAATCCCTCCTGGAACCAGGAGGGAATGTATTTTCAGCTTATGAGAAATAAGTGTTTCTAAATATTTTTATTGCTGACCTGCTTCTTTCTTCGCGTCAGACTTCATTTTGTCATTCGCAAAGATGGAGAACTCAACACGGCGGTTTTTAGCACGTCCTTCTTCAGTTTCGTTATCTGCAATTGGCTGTGATTCGCCATATGCAAAACCCTGGATACGGGAAGCCGTTACACCTTGTTTGGTCAGGAAAGCAGTTACGCTGTTAACCCTGCGCTGTGACAGCCCCATGTTGTACTCATCTGTACCTTTTGAATCGGTATGACCTTCCACACGAACGTAAGTATCAGGATACTTGTTCAGTACTTCAGCCAGCTGAGTAATGCTGGTTTGCGCTGCAGGAGACAGATCAGATTTATCGAAACCAAACAGTACGCCAGCATCAAATTTCACGTTAATACCTTCACCTACACGTTCTACTGTCGCATTTGGAACTTCGTTCTGAATTTCCTGTGCCTGTTTATCCATTTTCTTACCGATAATAGCACCACCGGCACCACCGATAACAGCACCCAGGATTGCACCCAATGCAGTATTACCGGCTACTTTACCGATCACCGCACCAGCAGCAGCACCACCACCTACACCAATCGCAGCACCTTTCTTAGTATTGTCCATGCTCTGCCAGGTTTTACAACTAAACAGCATTGTTACAGATAAGACCACTGCTACCAGAACATTCAATTTTTTCATCATAGTAATTTTAAATATGAAGGTATTATGTAATTATGAAGATGACGGCCCTCCGTCATTTGCCAGCTAAACAAATATACTGCCAAAGTCGAAACAACCTGGCAAATAACTGTATAACAGTTGTTAAAAAATATAAAATAATCAACACTTATTATTCATATACCCGCTGGATTACCCAAACAGATTCTTCAGCACATCACCAAAACCGGCTCCGCTGCTGCTTCCCTGCTGTTGCTTCGCACCGTTGCTCAGCACATTTTTCAAATCATTGAAATCCACATCACCATCACCGTCTTTATCCAGGCCACCTTTCAGTTTACCCAGGATACCATTCAGATCCAGGCCGGAAGAAGCACCACCGGTTAATGAACCCAGTATACCATCCAGACTGAAGCCTTTATTGGAAGGATCATTTGTTTTATTCACCAGAGAACCCAGTACCGCAGGAATCAGGCTGCCTGCAATCTGTGAAGCCGCACCTTTATCGAGGTTAAATTTCTTTAACAGGGTATCCAGGAAATTGTTGGAAATGTTGTTTACCAGCGGATTAGCATTGGTATCCGCCTGGCCGCCCAACAAGCTGAGTACACCTGCCGTATTGCCATTGGCGAGTTCTTGTTGCAGACTGGAAGTGATGGATTCAGTGGCAGCTTGCACCACGGCCTGGTTTTGCTCATTTGGGACAGCAGGATTGTTTACCACGGCAGTTTGCGCGTGCTCCTGAACCAATTGCAGTAATTGCTCGAACATGATAGTTTGATTTAAAAGAAGGGGAGTAAATATGGTTTCACGAACTGTATTAAATGTAGGATTTTTCCGGTAGATACGGACAGAGCAGGCAAAGTTTTCATATTCTTAAACAACGAATCAGCCGGTGCCACAGGCACCGGCTGATTCGTTACAACCGCCGCCACAGGCGGTGGATGTAACGAAGTATAAACTCCGGTTATTAAGAACCCTGCTTCAGCTTCTCGGCATTTTCTGCAAATGCCAGTGCTTCCACCATATCTTTAATATCGCCGTTCATAAAGGCATCCAGGTTATAAACGGTCATCCCGATCCTGTGATCCGTTACACGGCCCTGTGGGTAGTTATAAGTTCTGATCTTGGCAGAACGGTCGCCCGTAGATACTAGGCTCTTACGTTCTCTCGCAATCGCATCCTCATGCTTACGTACGGCCGCTTCGTAAATACGGGTACGCAGCATTTTCATTGCAATCTCCCTGTTGGAGTGCTGGCTACGGCCTTCCTGGCATTCTACCACCACACCGGTTGGTACGTGTGTTAAACGCACCGCAGATTCCGTTTTGTTTACGTGCTGACCACCTGCACCACTGGAACGGAAGGTATCCATTTTGATGTCGGCATCACGGATTTCCACGTCCACCTCTTCTGCTTCAGGCAGTACCGCTACGGTTGCCGCAGAGGTATGCACACGGCCAGAGGCCTCAGTGGCCGGTACGCGCTGTACACGGTGTACGCCTGACTCAAACTTCAGGGTGCCATATACATCATCACCGGTTACTTCCAGCACCACCTCTTTGTAACCGCCGGCAGAACCTGCGTTCTCCGTGATCACATTGGTACCCCAGCCTTTCAGCTCACAGAAACGGAGGTACATACGCAGCAGGTCGCCCGCAAACAGGCTGGCCTCATCGCCACCGGTACCTGCACGGATCTCCAGCATCGCATTCTTCTCATCCTGCGGGTCTTTTGGAATCAGGAGGTTACGGATCAGCTCTTCCTGAGCTGCTTTCTGCTCCTGAAGCTCCTCGGTTTCGGCTTTTGCGAGTTCACGCATCTCCTCGTCACCGCTATCCAGTACTTCTTTATTGAATGCAATATTGTCCAGCAGACTACGATAGGCATCATATGCCTTCACAATCTTCTCCAACTGACGGTATTCCTTACTCAGCTGGCCAAACTTTTTGTTATCACTTACCACCTCTGGGTTGGTAAGGGCCAGTGAGACCTGCTCAAATCGGCCTTTTATAGCTTCCAGTTTGTCTATCATAATTATCTTTGACTTTTGAGTATACCACCCAATGGGGTAGAAACGCTACTCAATCGGGATGCAAAATTAACATCATTCACGTAATTAAACACCAGGGTTGTTGAAACAGATCAAATTAAAGGGAAAAGACATATTTGACGGGTACCGTTTTTTGGGTGCAAACAAAGTGCTTGTACTCGATGAAAGTGGCGTGGTTACTGGCATTACAGACGATTCTGCCGCTGGTGAAAACGTACAGGAAGTAGACGGAATTCTCCTCCCGGGATTTGTAAATACCCATTGCCACCTGGAATTATCCCATATGAAAGGGGTGATTCCCGAAAAAACAGGCCTCCCGGCCTTCCTCACACAGGTGATGCAACTCCGCGGCAACAGCGCCCAGGCCCAGGAAGCAGCCATGGCTACCGCCGCCCAGGCCATGTGGGAGGCCGGTATCAGCGCGGTTGGTGATATCAGCAACGGTAACATCTCCCTGGAACAAAAACAAAACAGCTCCCTTTACTTCCACACTTTCGTAGAATGCATGGGTGTAGCCGACGCCGGTGCCGATAGCCGCTACCAATACAGCATGGACGTACTGGAGGCCTTCCGGCAGATCAATGGCCGCCTGCACCAGTGCTCGCTGGTACCGCATGCGCCCTATTCTGTGAGTAAAACGTTATTCGCGAAACTGGCATCTACCCCAAAAAATACCCCGGTAAGCATACATAACCAGGAGTCAGCCGCCGAAAACCAGCTGTACAACAGCAAATCAGGCGATTTCATGGCCTTTTACGATACGTTTAAAATGGATATTTCCGGGTTCCAGGCCAGCGGTACCAACAGTCTCGAGGCTTACCTTCCCTACTTTTCCGGGCAAAAGATCCTGCTGGTACACAATACCTTTTCCGATGAGCAGGATATCCGTTTTGCACAGTCGCAAAGCCTGGAAACCTGGTGGTGCCTGTGCCCGAACGCCAACCTGTACATAGAAAGCCGCCTGCCGGATATTCCGCTGCTGCGCAAGATGCAATGTAACATTGCTATTGGTACGGATAGCCTGGCATCCAACCACCTGTTGTCTGTTTGGGAAGAAGTAAAAACCATCCAGGCACATTTCCCTGAAATACCGCTGGAAGAAGTGCTGCAATGGGCTACCAGCAATGGCGCGGCAGCATTGGGCATTAGCGATACTTACGGTAGCTTTAAACCCGGTAGTCGACCCGGCGTACTGCTGCTCAACGATGCTATTACCAGGCTGTTCTAAATAAATTCAGCCGCCTAAATATAATACCCCGGAATTTGCGGAAATTCGGGCCCGTTAATAACATTCACCTTTCGTGACTATGCAAAATTTTTTGGATACCATTATCCTCGATAACCCGGTCAGGGACTACCTGATTTTGATTGGGGTATTGCTCTTTGTGACTTTTATAAAGCGATACCTTTCTAAAATAGTGGCAGCATTGCTGTTTAAACTGGTGAAGCGCTGGTCGCCGCTGATAGAGCAGAAAAGCTTTGTAGAGCTGCTTCTGAAGCCACTGGAGTTCTTCTTCCTGCTGGTCACTTTCATGTTTACCATCGACCGGTTTAAGTTCCCGAAGGTCCTGAATATAAACGTATATGGAAAGGCCTCCTTACAGCACGTGACGGACACCCTGCTGGAACTGGCGCTCACCATGAGTATCATCTGGATCGTATTGCGACTGATCGATTTTATTGCGCTGGTACTGGAAAAGAAGGCGGATCAAACGCCGGATATGACGGACAACCAGTTTGTGATATTTTTCCGGGACTTCTTCAAGGCTATTATTTTCATCATGGGCGCCATTGCCTTCATCCGGATATTATTTGGAGTGGCGCTGGTGGAAAAGATCATTGCGGGCCTTGGTATTGGTGCGGCAGCCCTTGCGTTGGCAGCCAAGGAAAGCATCGAAAACCTGATCGGTTCCTTTATCATCTTCTTTGATAAACCGTTTCGGGTAGGGGATAGTGTAAAAGTGGATTCATTTCAGGGGTCTGTGGAGAAGATAGGGCTGCGCAGCACGCGCATACGTACACTGGAAAAGACTTTTGTGACCGTGCCGAATAAAAAAATGGTGGACAGTATACTGGATAACCTTTCCCTGCGTACCCAACAGCGGGTAAACATGAAGCTGGAGCTGAGCGGGGATACACCACCAAACAGTATCATGGCTATTTTGAAAGATATACGAGCTATCCTGTCCGGCAATAAAAAGGTACTGGAAGGATTTACCGTAAACCTGCACGACTTCAACAAAGACACGGTGCTGATACAGGTAATTTTCAATACTTACATTATCGATGGCCAGCAATATGCGGCATTGCGCGAGGAGGTAAACCTCGCGATCATGCAGGCGCTGGACAAAGAAGGGATCAAGCTGCCAGGCAGCAGTACCAATGTGGTGTTGCACAATGCGTCGTAAATACCACAGAGCTATACATAGACATAGAAAAGGCTGTATCGGTGTGATACAGCCTTTTCTATGTCAGTAACATAATGATTCCTATTCGTCGCCTTTGGCTGGCTTATCTCCTTTGCTGCCTTTGAGCAGGATGCGGGAGAGGTCGGCCTCGATGGACTCTTTAGGAGCGCCCACGATGCGGCCTTCTTCTTTACCATCTTTGAAAACGATGATGGTAGGAACTTTTTTCACTTTGTAATCAGTAGGGGCGTCAGTATTCATTTTTTGGTCAGCGCCAAACATGGTTACCTGCTCTTCCGGGCTACCACCCATGATCATTACTTTATAAAGCTGTGGAACTACATCGCGGCTGGTTTGGTCCCAGGTACCGAGCACCGCTACCACATTGAAGTTAGTACGGTTTGATTTGATATAGTTGAGCATATTATCATTAGGCTGGTAGTCATTTACTCCTTTGTAGAACCAGGAGTAGTCGCTACCGTTCATGAGCGTTTTCATATCGATCTTTCCTTTCAGCACTTTATCGCTGCTGTTGGATTGAGCCCATGTCAGGGAGGAGAGCAGTAAGCCACCACCTAATAGTAACATTTTTAATCGCATAACCTTGTATTTTATAATTGATCTTTCAGTTCGGTCAAAAAACCTCTAACCTTTAGCAAAGCTTGTACCATTTCGAAATTGCGGGCTGCCAGCTTGCGGTCTTCCTTCAGCTTTTGCTTGGCACCTTCGATGGTGTACTTCCTTTCCCGCAGGAGGTGGTAGATAAGTTTCAGGTGCTGAATATCTTCCTGGCGGAACAGGCGATCACCTTTACGGTTCTTTTTGGGTTGGAGTATATCGAATTCATTCTCCCAATAGCGAATCAGCGAAGTATTTACCTTAAACATGGCAGCTACTTCACTGATGGAATAGTATTGTTTGTCCAATGCCAGTTTGTCCAATTCCATAATCAGGTCCGGGTCTTCCGAAAATTCTTTCAATGATTTACGCCCTCGCTTCCTGCCATTGCCATTGGCTGGGAGTGCGGTTGCGGAGGGGGCCACCGCCTTCACTTTTACTTTAGACTTGGGTGCCGCCTTATTTGCCTGAGGCAAAGGAGGGGGACTTCCTGTAGCGGAGAAAAGGTCTAATTGGTGCATGGTAGTAAAAAACACGTTGAAAAATATCTTTTACAAGCATGAATTTAGCCAAAATACTCCAGCTTTCGTTTATTTATAGTTCATTAACAATCATATTACAATTGATCTGGATGCAATCAGCAGTGGTTAGTCGAACGACTGATTTCCTGATCTTGCCATCTTAACGAGTGTTTCGAACTGTTCAGCAGTAAGGTCGCTGAAGAAAAAGTATACCGGGTCAACTTTAGTTCCGTTCTTGATCACTTCGTAGTGGCAGTGTGGGCCGGTGGATTTACCGGTGCTGCCCACCCATCCGAGTACGTCCCCGCGTTTTACTGCCTGGCCGGCCTTCACTTTCATACGGAGCATGTGCCCGTACAGTGTTTTATAGCCGTAGCCATGGCGTAACACCACATGGTTGCCATACCCTACATCACTCAAACTGGCCTCTTCCACTACACCGTTACCGGTGGCGTAGATCGGTGTGCCGCTGGGCGCCGCGAAATCGAGCCCGGAGTGATATTTCATCATCTTATAAATAGGATCGATCCGATAACCGAAACCGGAGGCGATGTGCTTAAGATCTTTATTGGATACAGGCTGAATGGCCGGAATAGCCGCCAGCATCTCCTGCTTATTTTTTACCAGTTTGTCAATTTCATCAAATGACTTTTCCTGTGATTTGATGCGATTGGTGATTTCACTCAGCAATACTGAGGTAGAAGCAATGATTTCACTGCTGGCAAAAGATTGCAGCTGTGCCGCCTCTTCATCCGCCACCACCTTGCCCATACGGGTACTGTCCGGAATAGGCTCCGCTTCAAATATCACGCGGTAAATGTCGTTGTCTCTTTCTTCCAGCGCCGTCAGCTTGGTTCTTACCTCTTTCATACGGCCCTGCAGCGCTTCATAGCGCTCTTTCATCCCGTCGAGGTCACGCTGCAACAGCTTCTCCTTAGGGGATGCAAAAAAACGATAAGCAAAGGAGAGGAATATTGCCCCGGTAACAATAGCCGCCGATACAAAACCAAGGATGCGCAGCACCTTCACCCGCAGCGATACTACGAGCTTCTCATATTTTAACGTTTGTGTATTGTAGAAATATTTTACCTTCTTCATTGCACCAATGGTGTACGTTTCTTACCACAGCTATACGCTGCGACAGCATATTTTATTACCCTAGAGTTAAAACGGATGAATAAATTGGCATATTTTTCCGCCTTTTCCTTAACTTTTTTACCGGCCAGGCTATCCTGTTTTGAATAATCCTATAGGTTTCAATATTTTTGCACTCCCTGTTTCACGACGGGAAATAAGGCGCACAAACCTAATGTAATTAGATTAAAACATCAACCTTTTGGTGTTCAAATTTATAACTAGTTGATATACAGACGTAAGTCTGTCGCCGGCCGACATAGCAATAAGATATAAAATATATATTAATTCGCATCAATATTTTATGACAGCATCAGAAATAAGACAGCAATTCCTGGACTTTTTTGCGTCAAAAGGGCACACCATCGTGCCTTCTGCCCCTATCGTACTGAAAGACGATCCGACCTTAATGTTCACCAACGCGGGTATGAACCAGTTTAAAGACTACTTCCTCGGCAATAAGGTACCGGCGCACACCAGAGTGGCAGATACGCAAAAGTGCCTCCGCGTGAGCGGCAAGCATAACGACCTGGAAGAAGTAGGCATCGATACCTACCACCATACTATGTTCGAGATGCTGGGCAACTGGAGTTTCGGCGACTACTTCAAAAAAGAAGCCATCGCCTGGAGCTGGGAGCTGCTGACCGAAGTATACAAAATACCGGTAGATCGTATATACGTAACCGTATTTGAAGGTGATGCGAGCGAAAACCTGCCTAAAGACCAGGAAGCCTACGATTTCTGGAAACAACATATTGCAGAAGACCGCATCCTGCTTGGTAACAAAAAGGATAACTTCTGGGAAATGGGAGATACCGGCCCTTGCGGTCCGTGCTCCGAAATTCACGTGGACTGCCGCCCCGACAACGAAAGACAAGCGGTGGACGGTAAAACCCGCGTAAACAACGACGACCCGCAGGTAATCGAGATCTGGAACAACGTATTCATGCAGTTTAACCGTATGAAAGACAAGTCCCTCGTGCCATTACCCGCCAAACACGTGGATACCGGTATGGGCCTCGAACGCCTCGTACGTGTGCTCCAGGGTAAAACCTCCAACTACGATACCGACCTTTTCATGGGTACCATCCATACCACCGAAAAGCTCACCGGTAAAACCTATAAAGGCACTGATGACAAGTCCGATGTCGCTTTCCGCGTAATCGCTGACCACATCCGCGCCATCTCCTTCACCATCGCTGATGGCCAGCTGCCCTCCAATACCGGCGCCGGCTACGTGATCCGCCGCATCCTCCGCAGGGCAGTAAGATATTACTTCTCCTTCCTGGATGTGAAAAAACCACTGCTCGCTGAACTCGTGCCTGTACTGGCTGCCCAGTTCTCCCACGTATTCCCTGAACTGGAAAAGCAGGTGGACTTCGTGAAAAAAGTAGTGTTTGAAGAAGAAAGTAACTTCCTCCGTACCCTCGACAGTGGCATCCGCCGCATCGAAGACTTTATGCAGCAAGCTGCCACCAAAGCCATCGACGGTCAAACCGCCTTCGAACTGTACGATACCTTCGGATTTCCATTTGACCTCACCAGCCTGATCGCTGCGGAAAACAAATTCTCCGTAGACGAAAAAGGTTTCGACGTTGCCATGCAGCAACAGAAAGAACGCTCCCGCGCCGCTACAAAACTGGATACCAGCGACTGGGTAGTACTCGACGAAACCCCTGATGTGATCTTCGTAGGCTACGAAAACCTGGAAGCTACCACCAAACTGCTGAAATACCGCAGCGTAAGTGCCAAAGGAAAAGACCAATACCAGCTGGTACTCAGCAAAACACCTTTCTACGCCGAAAGCGGCGGTCAGGTGGGCGATACCGGTATCCTCCACTTCGACGAGGAAATCATTCACGTGACCGACACGAAGAAAGAGAACAACCTGATTATCCACTTTACCGATAAACTGCCCGCCAACCCTGCTGCGCATGTAAAAGCAGTGGTAGCAAAAGAAAAACGCCGCGATATCGCACGTCATCACTCCGCTACCCACCTCCTGCACGCTGCCCTCCGCCAGATACTGGGCACCCACGTAGCCCAGAAAGGCTCCCTGGTAAATGCAGAAGGCCTGCGCTTCGACTTCTCCCACTTCGCTAAAGTGACGGATGAAGAACTGGCACAGATCGAAACCATCGTAAATGAAAAAATCCGCGCCAACATCCCGGTGGTGATCAAGGAACTGCCGAAGGAAGAAGCCCTGCAACTGGGTGCCATGGCGCTCTTCGGTGAAAAATACGGGGACGTGGTACGCGTAGTAGTCATAGACCCAGCCTATAGTGTAGAGCTTTGTGGTGGTACCCACGTAGGCGCAACCGGTGAACTGGGCCTCTTCAAATTTGTATCTGAAGGTGCAGTAGCCGCTGGTGTACGCCGCGTAGAAGCCGTTACCGGTGCGGAAGCCCTCGCATTTATTAATAACCAGCTCCAGCAACTGAAAGAAGTAAAAGCCGCCCTGAAAAATCCTAAAGAGATTGTAAAGGCCGCTGAAACACTGGTGCAGGACAAAGCATCCCTGGAAAAACAAGTGGAAGCCCTGGAAGCAGAAAAAGTACGCCAGCTGGGTAATGAACTGAAAGCCAAAGTTCAATCCATCAATGGTATCAACTTCCTCGGACAGGTGGTAAGCGTTAGCAACGCCGAAGGCCTCAAACAGCTGGCTACCCAGCTGAAAGCCGACCTGCCTGACCACGTACTCATCTTTGCTGCCAACATCGCCGGCAAAGCCAGCGTAGCCCTCGCCATCGACGAAAGTCTTGTAGCCAGTAAAGGATGGGAAGCACCTAAGCTGATCAAAGAACACGTAGCCCCGCTGATCAAAGGTGGTGGCGGTGGTCAGAAATCCTTCGCTACCGCAGGTGGCCAGGATACTGATAAGCTCGACCAGGTGATTAAAGCTATCCAACAGCTCATCAACTGATTTTAACATTTACCTTATAATGCAGGGCGGACGCGTAAAAAGCGCCCGCCCTGTTTGCTTTTGGTCGCATGAATCCGCCTGATCACCGGTTTTAACTTTTCCTTAGTTTGCTGGCTTATTAAATTTGTTGGCGTAAATTAAATTTAAACAGATCAGCATATGAACAAGTTACTGCAAACATTATCTATTGCAGGGTTCACCTGCTTCAGCCTCTTGACTACCACCGTGCATGCACAACAGTCAAAAGACAAGCTGGGCGAATTTGATGAAATCATCATCAAACGCAAAGGCAACAACGACGGAAAAGTAACCGTGGAAATCAAAAACGGCGAAGTATTGGTAGACGGTAAAAAAGTGGACCAGTATAATAGTCCCGACATCTCCGTCTTCAAACGTAAAGTCACCCCCATGGATGGCAACTCCCTGGGAATGAGTGGCAGCACCATGAACGGGTTCAACTTCTTCAACGATAACGATGACGCTGAGGAAGGAGATGCACCGGAAGTATTCAACATCAGACCTAACAAAGCGCTGTTAGGGGTGATTACTGAAAAAGAAGAAGCTACCGGCGTAACCGTAAAAACAGTTTCCCCCAATAGTCCCGCCGCCAAAGCCGGGATTAAAACAGGCGATATCATTCTCCGCGTTGATGCGAAAAAAATCGCCGAGCCCAAAGAATTGTACGAAACCATCGGCACTTATGCCCCGGGCGACAAAATAACGGTTACGTACACACGTAATAAGAAAGAAACACAAACAACCGTAACCCTCGACGAACGTAAGGAGCAAGGTGGTATGGAGCTACTAATGCCTTCGCCCGACCGCAACCCAGGCGGCTTCTTCAACTTCCAGGGGCCGGAAATGAATGATAATTTCTCCTTCCGCCGGGGCGGTAGTAACCTTCGTTTAGGCTTGCAGGTAGAAGATACCGAAGATAGCAAAGGTGCGAAGGTAACCGACGTAGAAGAAGGTTCCGCAGCCGAAAAAGCAGGATTCAAAAACGATGATATCGTGACTGAGTTTGGTGGAACAGCAGTAAAAACCGCCCGCGACGTGGCAAACGCCTATCGTTTTAACCAGCAAAAAGCAAATATAACGGCCAAGGTTATACGAAATGGTGCCACCCAAACGTTAGAGGTGAAAATTCCTAAGAAAATTAACAAGGTTAATTTATAGTGTGCAAAGAGAAAGGCTGCCGGTTGGCAGCCTTTCTTATTTAATATTGTTTGATACTCAGCCAGCAATCAACCGGCTACCATCGTACCCGCAGTCACTCCTCCGGCAATGTGCTCCGCGCGCAGCGCGGAACCACTCCAGCTGACACCGAAGGTGTCAGCTACATTATCTTCTTTAATAACTTCAACTTATTCTTAAACGGCGGATACTTCGTAGGTACATCCAGCCAGGTACCTGTTTTCAGCACACTCTTCGGATGTGTAAACGTTTCAAAACTATACCTGCCGTGATACTGGCCCATACCACTGTATCCCGTGCCACCAAACGGCATTTCAGGATTGGTTAAATGCACCAGCGCATTGTTGATACAGCCACCGCCAAAGCGCACCTGTTCTATCAGTGCCCTTTCTGTTTTCTTGCTTTTTGTAAATACATATAATGCCAGCGGATAGGGCAGCCTACGTATAGCGGCAATCGCCTGATCCAGGGTTTTAAATGGAAGTATCGGCAATACCGGTCCGAATATTTCTTCCTGCATCACGGGGGCATCCCATTCCACATCCGTCAGCAGGGTAGGGGCAATGTATTTGGTATTGCGATCCGTTTGCCCACCATGGGCAACATGCCCTTGTTGCAGGTATTTAGCCACCGCATCGAAGCGCTTTTCGTTGATCATACGGGCGTAATCCCCACTGGCAGCGGGGTCATCTCCAAAAAATTCACGGATTGCCTGCTTAAGTGCATCCGTAAAGGCGGTCTGCACATTTTCATGTACCAGTATATAATCGGGTGCCACGCAGGTTTGGCCGGCATTCCAGAATTTCCCCCAGGCGATACGTTTAGCCGCTACCGTTACATTCACTTTTTCATCCACCACGCAAGGTGATTTACCTCCTAACTCCAGCGTTACAGGCGTCAGGTGCGGCACTGCCATCTCCATAATCTTTTTACCCACCGGTATGCTTCCGGTGAAAAATATATGATCAAAGCGGTACGACATCAGCATGGGAATCACCACACCGCCATCACCCTCCACTATAGCGATATAGGCAGGATCAAAGGTTTCTCTTATGAGGTCTGTTAGCAGGGCAGATGTAGCCGGCGCCAGTTCCGAAGGTTTCAGAATGGCGCAGTTGCCCCCTGCTATAGCGCCCAGTAAAGGGCTGAGCAACAGCATAAAGGGGTAATTCCATGGGGCTATGATCAGCGTAAGTCCCAGCGGCTCCCGGTATATCCGGCTGCTGCTCGGATATGTCACCAGCGGACTGGTCACCACTTCCGGTTGCATCCACTCTTTGAGATGTTCCAGGATAAAACCGATTTCTTCATATAAAAAGCCCACCTCGCTGGAATATGCCTCCATCGGGTGTTTATGTAAATCCTGATGTAGTGCCTCCAGGATGCGGGTTTCGTACTGCTCAATGGCCTTTTTCAACCGCTTCAGCTGGGCTTTCCGGAAATTATACGGCAGCGTAGCCCCCGAGTCAAAATAGGCTTTCTGGGCTTTATACAACTGTCCGGCCTGGGTATTACTGATCATAGGGATGAATTTAAACTTTTGATATAACCCAATTTACCATTTTCCGGGCAGGAATTTGCCCGGAAACACAGCATTATTTGAATATATTTGCGTTAATCAGCAAGCAATTATAGTGGTGATTTGCTTTCGATTTTATTTTATTGGAATTTTTAAAATGTCACCTCTTGGATTACAGTAAATACGAAACCGTGATTGGGCTTGAAGTTCATGCCCAGCTGCTGACGGAAAGCAAACTATTCTGCAGCGACAGTGCCGCTTTCGGCGGAGCCCCCAATACCCACATCAGTCCTATCACCATGGCTCATCCGGGTACTTTACCCCGCATGAATAAAAAAGCAGCCGAATATGCCATCAAACTTGGCCTGGCTTGTCATTGCGCCATAGAAAAGGATAACTACTTCGCACGCAAAAACTACTTTTACCCTGATCTCCCAAAAGGATACCAGGTATCACAACATACAGCTCCTATCTGCAACGGCGGATACGTACGTATCACAACGGATGCAGGTACACGCGATATTAAACTCAACCGCATCCACCTTGAAGAAGATGCGGGTAAGCTGCTGCACGACCAGGACCCTTCCTACAGCTATGTGGACCTGAACCGTGCCGGTGTACCGCTGGTAGAAATCGTAAGTGAGCCGGATATGCACACCAGCGAGGAAGCCTATCAGTACCTGACGGAACTGCGCCGCCTCGTGCGTTACCTCGGGGTATGCGACGGAAACATGGAAGAAGGCAGCATGCGCTGTGACGCCAACATCTCCATCCGCCTGAAAGGCGCTACCACCCTGGGCACTAAGGTAGAAGTGAAAAACATGAACTCCATCCGCAACGTGAAACGCGCCATAGAGCTCGAAGTAAAGCGGCAGGTGGAACTCCTGGAAACCGGTGGTACGATTGTACAGGAAACCAGGAGCTTTGATGCCGCTACCGGCACATCATTCAGCATGCGCTCCAAGGAAGAAGCCAATGATTACCGCTACTTCCCCGAGCCTGACCTGGCACCTTTCCACCTCAGCGATGATTTCATTAATGCCATCAGGGCTACACTGCCGGCATTACCGGAGGAATTGATTCAGAAATATATCACACAATATAACCTGCCGGAATATGATGCCCGCGTTATCTGCGATGATAAGGCCACGGCCGATTATTTTGAGGCATTGATTGCCACTACCAGCCAATACAAGGCGGCTGCCAACTGGCTCCTGGGGCCTGTAAAGTCTTATCTGAATGATAAAGGTGCGGACATCACAGCTTTTCCGTTGCCACCTGCTACCCTGGCCAAACTGATTGCGCTGGTGGACAGTGGGAAAGTGAGCTTCTCCATTGCCTCCTCCAGGATATTGCCGGAAATGATCAGCGATCCTGCCGAGCCACTGGAAATAGCGACCAGACTGAATCTGATCCAGGACAACAATGCGGATAACATTGCCCCTATCATCGATGAAGTGCTTGCAAAATATCCGGATAAAGTAGCTGCCTACCGCGGTGGCAAGAAGGGGTTACTGGCATTGTTTGTGGGAGAGGTCATGAAAGCATCGAAAGGAAAGGCCGATCCACGCCTGACCAATGAGCTGCTGGCCGAAAAACTGAAGGGTTGAGGCCAATCCATGAAATTAACCTAATTTGAGGGCTTGCAGATATTGAATATTAAAAACTGATTGCATGAAAAAATACTTCTTATGGCTGTCTGCCGCCGCTTTCCTTGCAGGATGCGCCGGTCAGCAGCAGGAAAAGGGAGAGTTCAAAATTGACGGGCAACTGACTAACCTGCCTGTCGGACCTGTAGTACTGGAGCAGCTTAGCCTCACAGATATTAAAGTGGTGGACTCCACCAATGTTAAAGATGCCGGTGGTAAATTCAGTCTCAAAGGCATGGTGCCGGAGCAGGGCCTTTACCGCATCCGCTTCAGCAATGGCAAGTTCATTATCCTGTCACTGGATGCCGGTGACATGAAGCTGGAAGGTGACGTCGACAATCTGGACAACCTGAAAGTAGAGGGTTCTGAATCTACTGCTGAACTGCACCAGTTCCTGGCCAGCATCAGCAAGCAGTCCATCGCACTTACCGAAGAAATGCGCAGGCTGGATAGTTTACATAGCGTAAAAACGCCGGACAGTGTGCTGCATCCTAAAGTGGAAGAGCTGCAACGTAAGGAGAAAGAATTTGAAGAATACTTTTTCATCACCGCTGATAAAACCAAGTATCCTGCTAACGCGGTATTTGCTATCAGCCAGGTGCGTGATGCCGGCGAAATCCTTGGCCACAGGCAGGTGCTCACCAATATGCAGAAACGTTTTCCTGAAAACACGCTGGTGAAAAGCCTGGTAGGGAAAGTAGATGAAATGGAAAAAATGCAGGGTGCCGGCGGCGATGCTGCTGGTGGTGAAGAACCGTCTATCGCGGTAAAGGTTGGTGAAACAGCTAAAGATTTCACCCTTCCCGACCCGAATGGTAAGATGGTGAGTCTGAGTTCCTTCCGTGGAAAGTATGTACTGGTGGACTTCTGGGCCAGCTGGTGCGGTCCTTGTCGCGCTGAAAATCCGAATGTAGTGAGTGCTTTCCAACAATACAAAGGCAAGAATTTCACTATACTCGGCGTATCCCTGGATAAGGAGAAATCTAAATGGACAGAAGCTATTCAGCAGGATGGCCTGGCCTGGACCCAGGTGAGCGACCTGAAATTCTGGGAGTCTGCCGTGGTGAATACCTTTGGTATCAACGCTATTCCTGCTAACTTCCTGATTGATCCGCAGGGTAAAATTATTGCGGCTAATCTTCGCGGGCCTGCACTGGAAGCGAAGCTGAAGGAAATATTGAAATAAGATTTTTTGTAAAGAGATATAAGGTCCCGGTGGGTAACTCCATCGGGGCTTTTTTTATGCTACATGGGCTTGCCTTCACCGCTAATCATCGGCAGACGCGTAACTGGCATGTAAACAAGAAGGGTGTACCATTTGCGATGGTACACCCTTACTTGTTTACTGATTATTATCTATTAATTCACTATTAAATACTTCATTAGTGTAATTATTCGTAACCAGGGTTTTGTTGCGCTTTCAGTGTTGGATTCGCTGCTACTTCAGTTGCAGGGAAAGGCCACAGATAACGGTAGTCATCATAAGGCACTGCAGCAACGTTAGTTGGCAACAGCTGGCCGGAAGCAGCTTTGTAGTCAGCGGCAGTACCAGTGAAGCCTGAAGCCGGGTCAATTTTAGCAGGTACACCTTTGAAACCGTATTTGGTATCGAAAGCGAGGCGGTGGATATCAGCCCAGCGGCGACCTTCACCCTGGAACTCAATTCTACGCTCTTGCAGGATAGCCAGTACCAGATCAGCAGGTGCTGTTGTGAAGCGGTTCGTGCTGGTTGCTGGCAATGCTCTGTTACGAACATTGTTTAACAGAATGAAAGCCTGTGCATCATTTCCAGTACGTGCATATGCTTCTGCAGCGTTCAGTACCACTTCCGCATAACGGATGATAGGGGAATTATCTGCTTTATTTACGTAGTCACGGAATTTATAAGAGTAGGTTTTTCCGTCGGTTGACTTGTAAGTCAATGTAGTTCTGCGGATATCATCAGCTACCCACCATGCCTGATTGAACAGGTTAGGGCTCAGTGCTACCAGTCCACGGCCACCCAGGTCAGCAGGGCCGTACATTGGTGCTAATGCACCATTTGTACCACCATTTGCTAAAGTACTGTTAGCAATAGAGAAGATGGATTCTTTGCTCGCTGTCAGGAATGGATCAGATGGAGCTGCAGCCAGTACATAACCGTTGAGCGGGCTGGTAGGAACTGCTTTATCAGTACCCAGCTTGGTTGCTTCAGCGATTACGCCTGCGTAATCAGCCATGTGCAGTTTAATCCTGGTTTTAAGCGCGATAGCGGCACCTTTATTTGCCTTATTCACGTTGGTTCCGGCGCCGTTCTGTTCAACGAAATCCAGGTCAGCCAGCACCTTAGTATAAGCTTCAGCAACAGTACCTCTGCCTACTTTCAGCGCTTCTTCAATTTTGGAAGGATCATCGATGGCTACATCACGGTAAGGAATACCTGGTTTGCTACCGTTACCGTCTGCATATGGACGACAGAAGTTCAACAGCAGTTCATGGTGAGCGAGCGCTCTCAGGAAACGGGCTTCAGCTTCCATCTGCAGTTCTTTTCCGGAAGAAATAAGGCCGGCTTTCTCTGCTTTTTTCGCACCTTCAATAAACACATTCGCCTGGTTCACTAAAGCGTACAGGTTTAACCACATGTGCACATTGTTCGCCGTGGTGGTAGTGATGGTGGATTTATAAGTGATTTCGTAGAAGGTTGCCAGGTTCAGCATATCCTCACCACGCATATCTGACTGCTGAATAGCAGCGCCACCAAAAGGATAGCCACGACCAGCACCATCATTATAACTACCTACCGCAGCAGCATTGTATACACCATTGAGTGTAGTTTCAATATTAGCTGAATCAGCAAATGCGGAAGGAATACTTAACACATCTTTAGGAGTGAGTTCGGTATATTTCTTACAAGAGGTGAAGCTGGCAGATATCATCAAAGATGCTGCTAGTACAGTTCCTGTGTATTTATATCTGAATATATTTCTCATGTTTCAATTTTTTTTTACAGACCAATGTTAACGCCGAAGGTATAGGTACGTGGTACTGGAGCAGTGTTATAGTCAATACCTGGCTGCAGGTTAGCATTAGTACCAGAAGCGCTGTAAGTGTTCAGCTCTGGATCAGCACCTGTATACTTGGTGATCACGAAAGCATTCTGTACCTGGAAATAGAAACGTGCGCTGGCGATACGTGCGTGTTTCAGCAGGTCAGCAGGCAACATATAACCTAAACCGATATTCTGAGCGCGGATGAAATCACCTGACTCAAGGAAACGGGTAGTGGTATTGCTGGATTGCAACAGGAACGCATCAGAACCCTGATACAGTTTAGGAACATCAGTAACCTGGCCCGGAGTGGTCCATCTGTTCAGAATTTCTTTACTGTTATTCTGGAATTTCTGGTTGTTCAATGTTTCCTGGCGGGTAACGTTCATGATTTTGTTACCACCTGCAAAAGAGAAGAAGATGTTGAAATCAAACCCTTTATAAGAAACCGTGTTATTCAAACCACCATAGTAGGTAGGAGTCGATTGGCCCAGGAAGCGTTTGTCAGAATTAACCAGGGTAGCAGCTACTGAATTGTCCTCTGGTTTAGCCGGATCGTACTTAGTATAGTAGTTCTGGCGGGATGCATTGTTAGGATCTTTTACATTACCCTGAACAAGGCTACCATCAGCTTTTTCATACAGTGGATTACCGTTGGCAGGGTTTACACCTCTGTAAACAAATCCATAGAACTCTGCAAGAGAACGGCCTACCTGGGTTACATTGTAGTTATAAACAAGGTCAGATCCTTTGTACAGGGAGGTAACTTTATTTTTCACAAATGTTACGTTGGCAGAAGTAGTCCACTGGAAATCGCCTTTCTGGATGTTTACAGAAGTAACGCTTAATTCCACACCACGGTTAGTCATGCTGCCTGCGTTGATTGAAATTACGTTTGGTCGTACAGAGTTAGGAACACCTAAAGATGGTGCTACTGGTACCTGCAGGATCATGTTATCAATGTTGTTCTTGAAATAATCAGCTGTAACAGTGATACGATCTTTCAGGAGACCGAGGTCAAAACCAATGTTAACTTTTTTACTTGTTTCGAAAGTCAGATCAGGATTATATACTTGGTTGTATCCGAAAGCAGAGCTAGTACCATAGTTAAGTGCCTTGTAAGAGCCGTAGTAAGGATAAGGTCCGATTTCTACGTTACCTACTTTTGCCCAGCCACCACGGATTTTTACATTGGAAATCACACTGGATATGCTACCGCTTTTGAAGAAGTCTTCTTCAGAAATTCTCCAACCAGCAGAAACGCCTGGCAGGTTAGCATTCTGTTTACCCGGAGGCAGTGCAGAAATAGCATCTCTACGGAGTGTTGCACTTAAGATATAACGATCAGCATAAGCATAAGATGCACGACCAAAGAAAGACCTGAAAGCTCTTTCAGTGATACCACCACCTACTGTGAGCGGGGTCACACTACCTGAAATCAAGTTTTCGCCGGCGAAGTAAGTGTTACTGATTCCTTGTGCGTCAGCGAAGAAAGATCTTTCTCTGCTTTTTTGCAGCTCGAAACCGGCAACAGCATTGATGTTGTTTTTGCCGAAGGTCTTGTTATAAGACAATGTGTTTGCCCAGTTGTAACGGAAGCTAGGGATATATTGCTGGAATACATAGCCTTTAGTACTTCTACCGTCACCGTGGATTGGATTCCAGTATTGGTAATCTTCACCACTCAGCAGGTTCACGCCTAACTGAGTTCTGAAGTTCAGTCCTTTCAGGATTTCAACGTTCACAAAGGTATTACCGGTAACGTTCAGATTTTGGTTTCTGTACACGTTGTTATCCAACACATATCTGATGTTTGGATAGTTGTCACCGATACGGATTTTGTTGGAACCCTGACCTTGCGTATTGGCTGCCACGTTGATATTGTAAGAACCATCCGGATTCATTACCGGAACGTTAGGCAGGGAACGGAGCGCATTGGAAACGCTACCAGACAAACCGTTGGTGCTTGTGTTGAAACCATTGTTGGTAACATGGGAAATGTTCGCATTGATACCAACTGTTACAATGTTCAGCGCCTTTTGTTCTACACGGATGCGTGCCTGATATTTTTTCTGATCGTTACCAACCAGCATACCATTCATATCAGAATAGCCAAGGGAGAAATAATAGTTAGTTTGCTCAGAAGCGCCGCTTAACGACAGTGAATGATTTTGTTGAAAACCATTTCTCAGCACCTGATCCTGCCAGTCGGTATCATAAAAACCGCCAGCTGGGTTAGGCGTTGCAACTGCTTGCGGAGAGCCACCTGCGTTAGTATATTTTTCGTTTGCGATGGTGATGAATTCTTCAGCATTCAGCAGGTCGAATCTTTTAGAAGGATTGGCAGAAGCGAACCATGCATCATAGTTTACTTTTCCTTTTCCTTGCTTACCTTTTTTAGTGGTGATGAGGATTACACCGTTTGCAGCACGGGAACCGTAGATAGCTGTTGCAGATCCATCTTTCAGTACTTCCATACTTTCGATATCGTTTGGATTGATATCACCCAGTGGGTTATTTGGCGTAACGCCACTTTGGTTACCGGCGATAATAGGTACTCCATCAATTACGTACAGCGGATCAGCACTGGAAGTCATGGAGTTTGTACCGCGGATACGGATACGTGCAGGCTGGCCCAAGGTACCACTGGCAGTAGTAGCCTGTACACCCGCTACCTGACCCGCCAGTTGGCGGTCAATTGCAGGAGCAGCCGCATTTTTCAACGCAGCACCGTTAATAGAAGCGATGGAAGCAGTCACGTTTTTACGCTCTTGAGTACCGTAGCCTACAACAACTACTTCACTCAATGCTTTCTGATCACCTTCCAACAATACGTTTACGTTAACCTTGTTGGCAACATTCACTTTTTGCAGCATATAGCCAACAAAGGAAAACTCCAGTGTTGCTACCTTAGCATCTACAGCAAGCGTATATTCACCGGTAGGAGTTGTTAATGTACCGATATTGGTACCAGGGATTTTTACAGTAACGCCAGGAAGCGGTGAACCATCTTTCGCGTCGGTTACCTTACCTGTGATCGTTCTGGATTGCGCCAGCGCCTGGAAGACACTGAGGACCGCGAGCAGCCCGAGGAATAATCCTTTCTTCATAAGCAATTTTGATTAGACAATAAAAAGTAAAACGTCAGTAGTTGGTGGTGGTATAGGCATGACATCGCCCTTAGACATTTGAATGCCTTTTTTATTACAGTCCCCAAATACAATATAATGTAACTGCAACCCTGCTACAGCGGATTACACTGAAATACTAAACAAGCATAACATTTACCATCATGTTTCCTTAACTGTGATTAAATACTACTGCGTTCAAATTCGGTTGAATCTACTATCTAATAAGCTATACCTTGTTACCAATAGTGGGTTATTTTGCTGACATAAGCACATAACTATACCTGTTCCTCCGGGAGCTTGTTTAGCTTTTGAGCATGCAAAAGACTATAACAAGACCTACGTCAGGTTTTAAGGACTATGGTTGCTATAAAGTAATGGAAAAATCGTTGGCGATTCGATTCCTCATAAGCATGTTAGACTACTAAACTATTCTTCTATAAGCAATATTAGACTTTGTCATCAAAGGAGTATCATCTCGCATTGATCAAACAAATATAATGTAAATGGTTTTGGATTCAATAACATTTTAGTGGGAAAATTTTAACATTATTTAACTTAAAGGAATGTTAAGTTATTCAATACATTGCTTATCAATAGATTATTATTAAACCTATCATTTCAACCGGTTGAAAGTTGTACTAATTGTGCATTAGTAGCGATGGCATGCAAAAATGTAGGAGTGGTAAATTGACAAAAAATCCCGGCCACCTTGAGCAGCCGGGATTCTGATAAGTGTTGTTATAATTCTTAAACAGAATTAATCTATTGTTTTTTGCCAGAACAAAGAAGGATTTGAACCTGCCATACCATAGGAATTGCTGCTGTATGGCGCAATTGGCACCATATTGCCATTACCATCTAAATAAAACGGAAATGCTTTTACCAATGTCCCATCGGGCAAGGTCATATCAGCTCCAATTTCGATATACTCATCTTTAGCCAGTGTTGCAGGATCAATACCGAACCACTCTATGAATTGAGCACCTGTTACAGTGATGTTCTTAGCAGGAAGGGTGACATTTGCCTGAATAAGATGCGTATGCTGATAATCCCCGTCATATGCTGCGTAGATATCAATTTTTGTAGCTTTCAACGCATTCGGGAAATAATAATCCAGGTCGAAAGTAGCTGTAAAGTTGCGGATGTTATTCAGATTGCCACTACCTGCTGTTTGAGTAAACAAAGGCAGTACCCCTTCACGAATATTATCAGGCAATTTCGGATTATCGTTCTTACGGCAGGAACTGAATACGCAAACCGCAAGAAGCATTAATATCAATGTTACTGAATTCTTCATACTTACAATTTTTTAATGCTTAAATAATGCTACTTAGGATCCCAGAATACATTAGAAACATCTGGCTGCTTCTGAGGTGGAGCATTTCTGTTTACGTTTAATTCATCTGCCGGATATGGTAGGGAGAGTGGATAATTTCTGCCCAATACCACCCTTACCCTTGGCTGAACATGGTTTGGTTCAGTCGAAGTTGGATCACCGAAAATCGGTGGCTGATAAAACCCTCCAGGAGCCTGAGTTGGATCATTTGGATTAAATAAAATTGGGAAACCGGTACGACGATAATCAGAATACTGATCGCAACTGAAGCCATAACTTTGAATCCATTTCTGGGTCATAATTACTTCCAGCTTATCATTATTTGTTGGCCTGCCATCGTAGAAGGCTAACACTTTATTAATGTAATCGGTTTCGGCAGCAGAACCAGAAAGCTTAGGAATAGTCTGGTTTTTATTTGCTTTAGTAGCTACATAGTCAACCTGCAGGAAAGATTCCTGAATAGCAGCTTCCAGGGTAGCACGTGCATCGCCTGCAATCAAACCAGCGTTGATACACTCCGCTTTCAGGTAAAGTACATCAGCATAAGTCAGCAGCCTCAAAGGAGCAGCTCCGGTAGCATCCGATGAAGACACACCTTCAATGTTCAATTGATTGTTTTGGTTATAGTTCTTGTAGTTATCATCGTAACGACCTCCTACAGGATATATTCCAAATACAGAAATACCATTATCATTTGACCTGTCTCTGTTAGGTCCAACAGAGCCAAAAAGGATAGATACAAAAGCACTATCACGATAGTCTGTTTTACCAGAATCAGCCGGTGTAACACTTGTGGTGGTCATCTGATTATAAAAGTAATATGGAATACGTGGATCCTCAATATTGGTAAATATCCGTGGATTATATCCTTTCAGGATCGAATAGAACCACGGGCTCACATAATGGGAACGTTGTGTTGCGAAATAATCATTAAAACCAGGATTTCTGTCATCTGGTGAATTACTTGGGCCATATGGCATCATGAAGCTCTGTTCCAGTTTGCTGATCAGTTTATCACTGAACAACGCAGAAACCTCCGCACTTACATTTTTTATCAAGCGTTGTTGTACTAACATCTTCAGCTTAATACTTTTTGCAAGGCGGGTCCAGCTATCAACATTACCACCATAGAACAGATCATCAGAACCGGGCACCAGGGAGTTGCCACCTGACTGTGACAGATTTCCGATTGCAGTATCCAGCATCTTTAATAACTCAGGATAAATTGCTGCGTCATCATCGAATTTAGGATAACCGTTTTTTGTAAGATAAAACTGGTTAGCTTCAGTGAAAGGAACATCTCCAAACAAGTCCACCATCTGACTCATACCATATGCTTTCAGGATACGACCGATACCGGCAAACCTGTGGTTTTGTTCTTCGTCGGCCTGACGGATTAACACGTTTGTATTCTCCAGGAAACCAACAAAACCAAAGCCGCTGTTCTGCGCGCTATAGAATTGTGTCCAGGCATTGTTGATATCAAACTGGTCACCTTGTGCCCCATATTGATCCTGAGATTCGCGCACCGTTACCTGGTGCATATATACAGCCAGCACTTCGGTGAAACCAATTGCACCTCGGCCGCTGTTACTGAACCCTAATGCATAGGCAAGGCCTTGCTCACTTGCTGTAAGCAACTGACTTGAGGTCGCCTGCGACGGGTTATTCGGATCTGTGTTTATGTCAAGGAACCCTTTCGTACAACCAACAGTCGTTAAAAGGCCTCCTAACAGTATTATGCAAATTCTTTTCATCGATAGTCTTTTTTTCATGAATACTAGAAAGTCACTCTCACGTTGAACCCATAACGGCGGGTAGTTGGTGCACCAGAGAGTTCAATACCCTGGGTGTTAGTCGAACCGAAGCTACCTACTTCAGGGTTGAAGTTGGTATATTTCGGCATACCGGGAGCAACATACCACAGGTTACGACCAGTCAACGTAACCGTTAAACCACCAATAAATGATTTATTGAACATTGATTTAGGGAAATCGTATCCCAATGTTACTTCACGAAGTGTATACACAGTAGCATCGTAAACATTCCATTCAGTAGCAGAGTTGATCGCAAAACTTTCTCCGAAATAAGAGTCAAACAAAGATATCGGTGTGCTATTTGGAATAGGAGCTCCTTTGTCATCCAACAACGGTGTACCAGGACTGTTTACATCACCGTAGTAACCAGGCAGGATGATCATTTTTTCACGACCTTCTGTATCCTTGGTTACACCACGGCCCAGTAAACTACTTACTGTTACAGAGTAAATGTCACCGCCTCTGGTGAGATCAAATAAAGCATTCAGAAAGATACCTTTGTAGTTAAAGGTGGTTGTCAAACCAGTTTTAAAATCAGGATTTGGATTACCAACCATTCTCTGATCGCCGGCTGGAATGAGCAAGCCTGAGCTAGGGTCTATCAACAGATTTCCCTGTGCATCACGCGCATCATAGGTACCTCTCAGATATCCATAAGGCTTACCGGCTTCCAGATAAGGGCTGATACCATCAAGTACACCTGCAAGGCGTAAACGATCAACACCATCTCTCAGCTTGGTAACCATATTCACGTTTCTCGCGAATACCCAGTGCAGATTCCAGGTAAAGTTTTCAGTTTTAACCGGAACCAGGTTCAGGTCAATTTCAAAACCTTTGTTGGTAATCTCGCCGTAGTTATCCACGAAGGTGGTGTAACCAGAAGTTGGAGCTAGTGTTATAGGTGCAATCAGGTTGGTAGATTTTCTGGAATACCAGGCAAAATCCAATGCGATTCTTCTGCTGAGGAATTCCAAAGTAGCACCTACTTCGATATCCTGTGTAAACTCTGGTTTCAGATTTGGATTACCGGCACCAGGATTTTGGATAACACCAGACTGACCAAGGAATGGTACGTTAACCGTCATGATATTTTGCAGGCTGTATGGATCCGCATCGCGGCCCACTTTGGCCCAGCTGGCACGCAGTTTACCAAAGTCAAACCAGCTACTCTGAATCTTGAGTGCATCTGTAAATAACCAGGATACGGCCGCACTTGGATAAAAGTAACTACGGTTTTCTTTCGGCAATGTAGAAGACCAGTCGTTACGACCTGTTAAAGTCAGGAATAACCATTTTTTATAATCGAGGTCCACCTCTGCGAAAATACCCCACAGTCTTCTCTTAATAAGAATATCCTCATTAGGAAGTACACTTTTTGTATTGGTCAGGTTATAAATACCAGGTGCAACAATACCTTTACCAATGTTGATAACAGAGTTTGTTGTACGCTGGTTTACGTTATGACCCACGATCGCTTTAAAGCCGAAATCTTCATTTTTCAGTTTCGGAGTGAATGTACCGATGAGGTTGGACTCAATTTCTGCAAAACGGTAGTTTTGTTCGGTGATCTGCCCCAGACCTTCTGCTCCGCGGGAACCAAGATCGATGATCTCTTTACGGGTGAGATTATTCACATTCGTACCTATTTGGTAGCTGGCGTTGAACCATGGCAGGATGTCGTAGTTCAGTTTCAGACCAGCAACATATCTGTCAGTTTTGGTATTCACTGTATTGTGAATGAAAGACCAGAGAGGGTTATCGAATTGAGCATCCAGTGGTTGCACAGGATAACCATTTTTATCTTCGTATGGATAACCGGCAATATCCCAGTTTCTGGCCAGGAAGAGGTTACGTGCAAAGGAAGAAGCAGCACCATCAATCTGGTTTTCACCAAACTGGGAACCCAACTGGTTGGTAGTGCTGTAGCTGAAGTTACCACTCACATTCAGGCCATTAGTAAGTCGGGTAATACCACCCACCGAGAGACTTGCTCTGTTAAAATCAGAGTGAGGTACATAACCATCCTGGCTCAGGTAAGATGCCGTTGCACTTACAGAAGATTTTTCATTTCCTCCGTTTACACTGATAGAGTTTTCAGAGATAAAACCGGTGCGGAAGAGATCTTTTACGTTATTAGGTACTGCCCTGTAAGGAATTTTGGTACCAGGAGGATAAAGCTCAGGATATGCCCGAACGTAGGGTGCCCATAATGCTACCGAATCAATAGAACCAAAGGGCGCACCCCAGGAACCATTCGAAACACCAGAGTAGTTAAAGTTACTACCTGCACCATATTTGTTTTGGTAATCAGGGTAGCTGGCTACGGTTTCAAATGCGATAGAAGAAGAATAGGTTACTTCTGTTTTCCGTTTAGAGAGCGTAGAAGAACCGGATTTGGTAGTAATTACTACCGCACCATTTGACGCCCTGGAACCATAAAGTGCAGCAGCAGCGGCACCTTTCAGTACGGTCATGGAAGCAATGTCATTTGGATCGAGTGCAGAGAGACCACTACCGTAGGCACCACCACCCGAGGTTTGGGAAGAAGTGGTTACCTGGTCATTGTTGTACGGGATACCGTCTACAACGATGAGTGGCTGGTTGTTTCCAAAAAACGAGGTGTTACCACGGATCTGGATACGGGTAGCCGCACCTGGCGTACCCTGGGATGACCTGATGTCCACACCTGCAACTTTACCTTGCAGGCCTTTTAACATATCAGGCTCGGATTTCTGAAGGATCTGATCAGGCTTTACTGTGGATATGGAATATCCCAGTGCTGCCTCGTTCTTTTTCAGACCTACAGCGGTTACAACAACTTCTCCGAGTTGTTTTTTGTCGGCTTCCAGCGCTACATCAATGCTGTTGCCTGACCCAGCCGGTACTTCTTTGGTAAGATAACCTACGAAAGAAAATACCAGTGTGGCTCCATTTTCTACTCCATTAAGTTTGTAAGTACCATCACCAGAGGTGAATACTCCTTTTGTTGTACCCTTAATCACAACAGTAACTCCGGGAATAGCAGAGCCATCTTTTGCATCACTAACTTTTCCGCTGATCGTTCGCTGTGCGACTGCGTTTACTATGCAGCCAAACAGGAGCAGCCAAAGTAGTAGCCCTTTTTTCATAAGCGACTTGGTTTTGATTGACTAATAAAAAGAAGATTGCAGGCTAGAACTTATCAAGGCATCACCTCATTAACTCTTTCATAACTGTGACTAGTAGTTACAAAATCTTCATAAGCTAACAGGGTTAAGCGCTCATAAACATTAACCATTAGAACCTATATAACTGTGACTAGCAGCTATACAGGTTTAATTATTTTATCATATGAATTAAAATAAATAAATGTTAAATAACAGGTTAATAACAGATATATTCGAAATTTGTTTCCTTTGACCAAATATAAAATAAATCCTTATCAGAAAACCAAATTGACTACTATTTTTATTTAAATAAACAAACTATTTGATTATAAAGTTCTGTTAAATAGGCATAAAAAAAGAGTGCCCCGCCGTAGCGAAGCACTCTTTATGGTTACAACATGCTTGTCTAGTTATTCATAACCCTGGTTCTGCTCGATGTCAGGGTTCGTGTTTTTCTCAGTCTGAGGAATAGGCCATACGATATTGTATGCATCCGCAGTAAAGGAGCAAGGTGCGGTAACCGCCAGGATACTACCGCAGAAATTGCGGTCTACCCCTTTGCCGTTTCTGAGCAAATCAAAATAACGGTGACCTTCGAACATAAACTCTCTTCTGCTTTCAGCCAGTACAGAATCCAGCACAGCCGCCGGAGCAATACCTGCCAGCTTGTCCAGATTTCTGTTTTCTCTGATCACATTCACGTCTGCAATAGCAGCATCCGGATTAGCGGCACTGTTCGCTTCAGCACGAATCAGGTACATTTCTGACAAACGGAGCAGTTTCGGACTGGTCATACCAGCTTTACCTGTCTGTCCGGAAAACTTCCTGTTGGTAACCTCTGTATCCAGCGCACCAAAGTATACCAAACGACTGTCTTTCGCATCAAACTTGCTGGACAGATCCGGAGATACACGCAAGTCACCGTAGCCTGGTTTCAGATACATCTGACCGATATTATCAGAACCAGTTGTTTCTGCATCTGTAAATACCAGGGTGAAGATTTCTTCAGCACTTCCGGGAACATTATAGAAATCCGCAGCAGATGGCTGCAGGGAATAACCGGCGTTGATCACATTTGTTGCTTCAGCAGCGGCATTCACTTTATCTCCTTTCTGAAGATAAACTCTTGCCAGCAAGGCAGATGCTGCATACTTGCTAGCGTGGTATTTCGTAGATACGCCTACGTTAGCCAGCAAAGTTTTAGCCTCAGTCAGATCAGCAATCACCTGATCATAAACTTCCTTCACCGTTGCACGCGCAGGCATGTCAACTACATATTTCAGTTTTAATGGCACTCCTGGCTGACTGCCACCGCCTTGTGCGTAAGGGCGGGCAAATACATTCACCAGGTCAAAGTGCATCAGCGCACGCAAAAACAGCGCTTCACCTTTCACCACATTCTTGTCCGCTTCAGCACCGGAAACTTTATCAATAGCTTCCAGGATACGGTCGGCACGCATAATACCCGTGTAAGCAACGGTCCAGAAATCCTGAACGTCTGCATCCTGTGTATTATAATCATGACGGAAGCTGCTCAGAAAACGGTTACTGTTACTTGCAGCGATATAAATATTGTCCGCATTCACTTCGGTCATCACCCAATAGTTACGACCATAGTATTCAGTTTGCTGTAAAGCATCGTATACACCATTCAGTGCTGTATTTGCACCAGCTACATCCACCAGGGCATCTCCAACGTCCAGGCCATCAGATGGCTTTACATCCAGCTTGTTGCTGCAGGCTTGCATAAACAAACCAGCTGCGGCTATTGCTATGAGAATTTTTTTCATAATTGTTACTTCATTAAATTTTACAAAGTGATATCCACACCAAAACTTACAGTTTTGTTAACCGGGTATTTGAAGAACTCATAACCAGTATTGTCGATCTCAGGATCCACACCGGAATAACCAGTGAGGGTCAGCAGGTTCTGTGCCTGTACATACAAGCGAACATTCTGGATCTTAGCTGCATTCAACCAGGTTTTAGGCAGGTTGTAACCCAGCACTACGTTACGCAGACGGATGTAAGAACCATCCTCCAGGTAGCGGGTAGACAAAGAAGTAGAGTTCCTGTTACCGCCAGGAATTGGCTTAGGTCTGGTAGCATTCTGACCTGGAGTTGTCCAGTAGTTTTCACCGGCAGACACATTGTAGTTCCAGTTCAGGCGACCACCATCGGCATCACCATATCTGGCAGTACCGTTCATTACCTGATTACCCTGTGAAGCATAGATGAATGCAGACAGTGTGAAATTTTTGTAGTTGAAGGTGTTATTGAAACCAAGTGTGAACTTAGGCATAGTAGAACCAAAAGTGCGGTAGTTAGCTTCGTTGATGTTGTTGGTAGTTGAACCATCAGCTTTGTACCACAGCGGATCACCATTTGCCTGGTCTACACCAGCCCACTCTCTCAGATACCAGGTATAAGCCGGTAAACCTACACGGTGAATAGTACCGGTATATGCAGTACCGTCAGCGTTGGTAGGATTGATGATATCCTGGTTTTGGTACATGGAGAGGATTTCGTTTTTGTTGGCAGCAAAAGTCACGTCTGTAGACCATTGGAAGTTTTTGTTCTCAATGTTACGGGAGGTGATAGCCGCCTCAATACCTTTGTTAGACATAGATCCAATGTTCTCCAGTCTGTCAGGATAACCGGAAGAAGGAGGCAGCGGTCTGTTCTGCAGCAGGTCAGTAGATTTTCTGTAATACAGGTCTACGGAAGCAGTCAGTCTGTTATTCAGGAAGCCCATATCCAGACCTACGTTGGTAGATGCACTTCTTTCCCATGTCAGGCTGGCGTTACCAGGCTGGCTTGGGTTAGAAGCAGGAGAACCATTGTAAGCGATGTTATACTTGTAGATAGCCATCCAACCGTAGTCAGAGATACCACCGGCAATACCGGATGTACCATGGCTCACACGCAGCTTGGCATCAGAGAAGATATGCTGGTTTTTCATGAAGTTCTCATCGATCACACGCCATGAACCACCGAGGGAGTAGAAGTTAGCCCATCTGTTACCAGGAGCAAAACGGCTGCTACCATCTCTTCTGATAGATCCTGTAAAGTAGTACTTACCGTTGTAAGTATAGTTTACCTGACCGAGGTAAGACAGGAAGCGGCTATCGCTCTGCACACCACCAACACCCAATGGAACAGCAGCTGCGTCCAGCACAGGAGTTTTAGGGCTGGCGAAACCAACACCTTCTGCACTGAATGAGTTATCGTGGGTAGGAGCATACTCCATTAAAGCCAGATAATCGAACAGGTGTTTCTGGCCAACCTGGAATTTACCACTCAGAGAGGTCTGAGAAGTAATTGTTCTTACGTTACGCTGATACTGGTAGATATCTCCACTCTGGTTAGGATCAGCAGCATTGTATCCATCGCCTGTAGTAGGGTCCTGGAAGGATTTCTGCTGAGCACTGATATAATCTATAGATACATTCTGACCAAATTTCAGCCAGTCCGTGATCTTGTAGTTCAGGTACATTTTACCCAGTACACGAATGTTTTCCAGGCGGTTGGTATTCAGCGCGGAAGAATACAGGAAGTTATCGCCTGTGTTGGAAGTGTTCTGCCACAGATCTTCCAGACCGGTGTACAGACTACCATCAGGCTTGTATGCTGGCAACAGCGGGCTGTTAGCGAAGCTACCGAGCAGCGGACTGCTATAACGGTTACCCGCACCTGCGTTGTTCAGATCAGCATAAGAGAGATTCAGGTTCAGACCTACATCCAGTCTGTCGCTAACTTTGTTCTGTACGTTAGACACAACAGAGTAACGTTTCATACCGGAATTGATCATCGCACCATCCTGGCTGAAGTAACCACCGGAGATGTAATATTGTGTTTTATCATTACCGCCGCTGGAATTGATTTCATAGTTCTGTGTCTTCCCGTTCTGGAAAGCCAGATCTCTCCAGTCAGTTGCATATTTCAGCAATGAATCCGGAACAGCTTTGTTGATATCTTCTTCAGAGTAACCGTTTAAACGATACACATCACGTTTGTAATCAAACGCCTGTTGTGCATTCATTTGATCCCAGTTACCAAAGCTAGGCATGTTGTAACCATACTGTGCTTTGAAACCTACTTTGGAACTACCTGCTTTACCTTTTTTGGTTGTGATGACGATAACACCATTACCACCACGCGCACCATACAGTGCCAGCGCAGACGCATCTTTAAGCACGTTGATGCTTTCGATGTCGTTTGGATTGATGTTAGCCATTACGTCGGTAGACTGCGTCTGGGTTACCTCGTTCACCTGTCCGTTGTTGATGATGATACCATCAATCACATAGATTGGGTCAGAGCTGGCACTCAGGGAACCGATACCACGGATGCTGATGCTTTGCTTAGCACCTGGCTGACCAGATCCTGAAGCAGACACTACACCTGGTGCACGACCCTGCAGCAGCTGGTTTACGTCCGGCATAGGCACGTTTTCCAGTTGCTTGGAACCTACCTCAGAAATGGAGCTTACCATTTTCTTACGGTCCACCACAGTGTAACCGGTAACTACGACCTCACTCAGTTGTTTGTCGTCCGTACCAAGTTTCACATTCAGCACTTCTTTGGCAGCAGATTGCTCCTGGTGTGCATATCCCACGAAAGAGAACACCAGTACAGCATTTTCATCCACTGCAATTTTGTAAGAACCATCCACAGAAGAAGTAGTACCCTTGTTGGTACCCTTGATTTGAATGGTTACACCCGGGATAGGAGAGCCGTCCCGAGCATCAGTAACTTTCCCCGTAACTGTGCGACCCTGTGCGAATACATTTCCGGCAAGGGACAACACGGCCAGGAGGAGAACTAATACTTTCCTCATAAGCATGTTTTGTTTCCGTTGTTGTTATCTATCTTTCTAAAATAAAAAGCTACGCTCAGGCCCTAAAAAGAGCCAAATGATACAGCACCTGGTTAAATAGCAGGTTCGGTTTCTTCTAAAATAAATGTTGTGGAGAATGCACAGGTTTCTATGGCATGGTCGAGTTCACAAAAGTTGACAATTACCAAGAATATTACTTCTTTGTTGTGATTATTTCAATAAATCACACAAAGAAGTAGTTATCCTTTTTCTCACAAGCAGTTTCCTTAATAATTTTCCAATCAGACTGTAAATATAGACTTTATTAACAAAAATTTAAAGGTTGCAACTTGCAAATAACAACCCGATAACATGGCTTTAACTTTTTATTAACATATAAATATAATCAACTTAATATTTTCATATTGATAAATAGCTACTTATGAATCTACATGAAAAATATGCGGAAAAAAGTTAACATAAAAAATAGAAGAATTGACAACTGTTAAACAATTAACTATCTCATCTTAACAAAAAAACCCGGCCGAAACGCTCGACCGGGTCAATGCCATTAGGTGAAAAAATCAGGATAAAGTGAGTGGATATGATTTCAGCATCTCTAATAAAACCGTGAACAAATCATCTCCACGGTAATTAAATCTGAACTCACATTCCTTTAAATGTAAATAAGCAGTATTTCTGTTCAGCCCCTTGAACTTGGCTAAACGATGCTTGGTCAGGCCCCAGAAAGCATCTACCTCATCCATCTGTGGCGTACCAGATGCATCAGCAGGCTTGCTGCTTAATCTGTAAAGGCGATACTGCCCCAGATCAACCACCCCGGAATAATTGCGCAAACGCTCCGTTGTGTTAATCTTCTCCAATACAGACCTGCCTCGCGTGGCGGAATGAATCATGGAACGGCTCACATCCGGCAGTAATTCGGTGTGTAACCGGTCGGCAATCTTAACTATACCGAAGATTACAGGCCTTACAGCCTTGTCCACATCGGACTGCACTGCTACCAGGGTATCATCGTCCTGGTCCAAACGGGAATCCTCCCGGTCGTACATTGCAGCAACAGGGATAGAAACAGGATGCAACATTTCACAATAACGTGCAATCTGGTTTCTTAACTTCTTCAGGTAACTGTTGATCGTTACCCTGCTTACACCACTGATATTCGCTATCTGCGTGGCGGTAAGATCATCGGCAAACAGCCGTAAGATCTCCTTAAATTTCCGCTCACTCAAGTGAGCGCCCTTTAAGTATTTGTTTTTCATGAACTAGTGGTTAGAATGGCATTATAAACCTCACATTTTTTTATGTGGATATATACAGTTTTATGATAAACGGTCATTAAATCGGATAAACGTTTTTTACTAGATTAGTTTAAGCACTTTTTTTGTCCGCTTTAGCTAAAAGTTTAGCATTGCCTGTAGAAAAACATCCCCAAAAACGAAAAATGCAATGACTACCAACGGTAATCATTGCATTCACTTAATGAGTTATACGCCCCGGCTTTTCTAGTCCTTATCGCCCACACCCAGCTGATCAATCGCTATATCCTCCTCTGCATCCAATGGTTTCCACAACGCCTTCTTCTTCGCCTGCTTCAGCAACGCCTTCTCCATCCACAACAACAATGCCGGCAGAATAGTGAGGTTAGTAATCATCGCTACAATTAAGGTTAGTGATGTTAACCATCCCAGCGCCTTCGTACCACCAAACTCTGAAAAACTGAATATCATAAAGCCAGCAAACAAGATCAACGAAGTATAAATAATACTCAACCCGGTTTCATGAATCGTCTGCTTCACCGTAGCACTGATGTTTAAATCATGATGCGGTAACTCCTGCTTGAAATTCACCAAAAACCTGATCGTTACATCAATCGCAATACCCAACGCCACACTAAACACCAATACGGTAGAAGGCTTTAAGGGTACACCTACCCAGCCCATCACACCAGCCGTTACTACCAGCGGAATTAAATTCGGTATCAATGAAATAATCACCATGCGCCACGATCTGAACAAATACAACATACACACCATGATCAACACAAACGCCAACACTATGCTCTCCGTTAACCCACTGATGATAAACCGCGTGCCCTCCTGGAAAATCACACTGGTACCTGTAAACGTCACCTGATACTTACTGCTGTCAAATATTTCATTCACTTTGGGACGCAACGAATCCAACAACTCCGGCAAACGCCTCGAACCTACATCAGCCATATTCACACTCACCCTCGCCACCTGCTTCGTACTATCCATAAATGAATTCACCAGCTTCGAAAATGTAGTGTTCGCGCCGGCACCAGACGGTGCCTTCATCCGCAGATATGGCGCCAGAAAACCAAGATCAAACTGATTAGGCACCGCATAGTTGCTGCTGTCGCCATTATAATACGCCTGCTTCGCAAACTTAATACCTTCCACCACCGACAATGGCCGCGCAAAATCCGGCTGCGCCGCTATCAGCTTTGTCAGCTCATCCAACTTACCCAGCGTCTGCAAATTCACCACGCCATTCTTGCGCTTCGTGTCCACCGCTATTTCCAACGGCATCACACCCTTAAAATTTTTCTCGAAAAACTTTAAGTCCGTGTACAACTTATCTGTATGCGGAATATCATCTAACATATAACCAACCGACTGCAAACGCGTCATGCCCACAATCGATAACACCACCAGCACAGCACTTACGCCGTACACTGCTTTCCTGTATTTAAACACCAACGTTTCCAGCAGGTTCAGCACCTTGCTAAATAAACCATTTTCACGATAAGAGATATGCTTCGTTTTCGGCGGCGGCAAATAACTCAGCACACTCGGCAAAAACACAAACGAAATCATGAATATCAGCATGATGTTCACACCAGCTACCACACCAAACTCTTTCAGAATGGCACTGTTGGTAAAACAAAACACGCCAAAACCAATAGCAGCAGTGATGTTGGTAAACAAGGTAACAATCCCCATCCGTTGTATCATACGCACCAGCGCCCGTGTTTTATTATTATGCTTCGCATATTCCGTATGATACTTACTGATAAAATACACACAGTTAGGAATCCCGATTACCACAATTAAAGAAGGAATCAAACCCGTCAGTAACGTAATCTTATACCCCAGCAATACAATGGTTGCCACCGACCAGATTACTCCGATCGCTACCACCACCATCGACATCAATACCGCCCCAAACGATCTGAAAAACAGGAAGAGAATCAAGCCCGTCAGCAGGAATGATATCTTCAAAAATAATTTCAGTTCATCAGCCACCTTAACGGCCATGACTGTACGAATCAGGGGAAGCCCGCTCAATCGCACTTCTGTCTTTTGCTTCTCCTCAAATGCCTTGGTAATTTTATAAATAGAATCCACTACAGCCGTGCGCTTCGGTGAATTAAACACATCTTTGTTTACATAAATAGCCATCAGGTAAGCATGGCTTTCCGGATTATATAACAACCCTTTATAAAACAATAAGGTGTTAAAAACATTGGCAAGACTATCAATTTCCTGCTGCCCCGATAAATCACCTTTAAACAAAAGCCCTGCTTCCAGTTTTCTGGTGCTGTCATTCTTCACCAGGTTGATAGCAGCAGGAACACTCAGGATGTTTTCCACCGCATGGATACTTTTGATATCCTTGTTGAGCTGAATGTAATCATGGAAAAATTCTTTCTGAAAGAACTTTTCTGTTTGTACACCCAGCACCATCATGTTCCCATCTTCTCCAAACTTTTTCTTAAACTGCTGAAATTCAAGATACCTGGGGTTATCATGCGGAATGGTAGCCACATAATCATAGGACATTTGTACTTTACTGGCAAACCAGGCCATCACGCCCGTTGTAACCAGTAATAACAGTAATAATGTGAAGCGAAATTTGAGCACAAAGCTGGCTAAGCGTTGCCACATGTGGATTTTTCAATTTAGTAAGGGCGTAAAGGTAATTAAAATAGCTATTGGCTGTTAACCGCCGCTTTTAGCTAAATTGCAGGCTGATTATATGTTACACAAGACAAGAGGGATAGTACTAAGAACCGTCAAATATGGCGACACGAGCATGATTGTAAGCATTTTTACAGAATTGTTCGGAATGCAGTCCTATATCGTCAACGGGGTTCGGTCCAGCAAGCCTAAAGCTGCCCGTGGCAACCTGTTACAGCCAGGTAATATCCTGGAGCTGGTAGTATATCATCAGGAGATAAAAAACCTGCAGCGCATAGCCGAATTCAAGCTGGCCTATATCTTCAGTTCGCTACACTTCAACATCGTTAAAAACACGGTAGCGTTATATATGATTGAGCTGTTGCAGAAAACCCTGAAACAACCGGAGCAGCACCTGGAATTATATTACTTCGTAGAAAACGCCTTTGAGGTCCTCGACAAATCGGAGTTGCCTGTGGTGGCCAATATGCCCCTGTTTTTTACCCTTAAAGTAGGGGAGTACCTGGGCTTCCGGATAAATGGCCGCTATTCTGAATACACCCCTTATCTCGACCTCCAGGAGGGTCACTATACGGACCTTCCACCGCATCATATCCACCACCTGGAACCGGAGTCCAGCCAGTATACAGACGCACTTTCCCAATGCACAGCTACGGAAGAACTGGCAAGCATTGTGATGAACAAAGAAAGAAGAAGGAAGTTACTGTATGCTTACCTGGAATTTTTCAGGCTACACTTACCGGATTTTGTGGAGATGCAGTCGCCACCTATTCTACACGATATCCTTGACGCCTGATATGGCAGCTTTTTCACCAGCGGCAGTATAATACTGCAGCGTCGTTTGCTGACCGTCAAAAACGGCAAAGGAGGTGTAGTTGAGCCAGTCGCCCAGATTGATATATCGGCTGTTTTCACCCACTTTAATATCCAGGGGCAGGTGCCGGTGCCCGAAGATGAAGTAATCGAAATGTTCTTTTTGCAGCACTTCTTTGCTGTAAATGGCGAGCCACTCGTTTTCTTCGCCCAGGAATTTTTCTAAATCCTGGCCTACAGCGGCTCTGCTTTTACGGCTGAAGTAATTGGCCATACCAATCCCGATGGCGGGATGTAAGGCGGAGAACAGCCATCTGCATACGGGGTTGCGGAATACTTTCTTGAGGAATTTATAGCCATGATCTCCGGGGCCCAGGCCGTCGCCATGGCCAATATAGAAGCGTTTGCCGGCAATGGTATAAGTCTGCGGTTCATAGTACACGGGGATATCCAGCTCTTCTTCAAAATAGCCGTTCATCCACATGTCGTGGTTACCGATAAAAACGGAAATACCGATACCCTTATCGCGAAGGGCGGCCAGTTTGCCGAGAATACGGATATATCCTTTAGGAACTACGTGTTTGTATTCAAACCAGAAATCGAAGATATCGCCAACGAGGAAGATGTGTCCGGCGTCTTTTTCAGCTTCTTCCAGCCATTTAATGATGAGTTTTTCACGCGCTCTGCTGGTGTTGGCATCAGGCACTCCCAGGTGAAAATCTGAGGCGAAATAAACTTTTCTGCCTGCGGGCAAATTGATCTCCATGCTATTCGTCTACTAAAAATACGTATACTTCTTTGGGTCCGTGAATACCTACTACCAATGTTTTCTCAATATCTGCGGTTCTGCTGGGCCCTGTTGCAAAGGAAATGGCAGAAGGCAGGTCGTTGCCGTATTTGTCCTTGAGCTTATGCAGGGCATCTTTCAGGTCAAATACCAGCTGGTGTGTGTAGGCAATCATGATATGCACGGGGGTGTATACCGGCAGGGCTCTGCCGCTTGGCTGGGCCGCGCTGAGCACTACTGTTCCCGTGCGTGCTACCAGGTACTCTACGTCAGTAATAGCGGCATCTGCATCGTGCATGTTGCCCTGGTTGAGGCAGGGCAGCTCGTCGGTATGCAGGTGTTTGAGCAGGGCAGGAGTCTGGCAGTGCACATTGTGCCATTCCTTGTTATCGCAGAGTGCGCGTAAATTTTCGATCAGTTCAGTTTTACCTGCGCAGAAAACAAATTTACCCTGGAGACGGGTAAACTCTTCAGCGAATCTGATTTCCATTCCTTCGCTCTCGGTTTTAAACACAGCAGTGTTGCCCTCCGAGTTAGGGAAGGGCAACTGTACTGACTGGCTTAAAGCATTTCGTACTCGCTTCAGAATATTTTCCTTGGCAGGAGAAACCTTCATATGACTAATTACGCATTTGCAGGTGATGGTGATGGATTGATGATATCCGATGGGTGAACACCGTCTGTCGTGAATCCTTCTTTGCTTGCATGGTGTTCTTTGCTGATGTCGTACGGACGTTTACCGATCAGTCTTTCCAGGTCGGCCTGGTAAAGCACTTCGCTTTTCAGCAGTTCGGTAGCGAGAATTTTCACCTGTTCCAGTCTTTCTGTAAGCAGGCTTTTAGTTCTGACGTAAGCGCTGTCGATGAGTTTTCTTACTTCTTCATCGATGAGTTTAGCGGTTTCTTCGGAGTAAGGTTTTGTAAACGCCTGATCGTTGTTAGGATCGTAGAAGGATACATTACCTACTTTATCGTTCATACCGTAAACGGTCACCATAGCATAGGCCATGCGGGTGATTACCTGCAGGTCATTTTGTGCGCCGGTGGAGATTTTACCAAAAACGATTTCTTCTACTGCGCGGCCGCCGAGGGTCATGCAGATATCGTCCATCAGTTGTTCGGTATTGTAGAGATATTGTTCTTTCGGGAGATATTGGGCGTAACCGAGTGCAGCAACTCCACGTGGTACGATAGTCACTTTTACCAGTGGGTTAGCATGTTCCAGGTACCATCCGCAGATGGCGTGGCCTGCTTCGTGGTAGGCGATTACTTCTTTTTCTTCCGGAGAGATGATTTTGTTTTTCTTTTCCAAACCACCGATTACACGGTCAATGGCATCGTTGAAGTCGTCCATTTCCACCTCAGTTTTCCCTTTACGGGCAGCGATGAGGGCGGCTTCGTTACATACGTTGGCGATATCGGCACCGGCGAAGCCAGGCGTCATGGAGGCCAGTTTCTTGATGTCGAGGTTCGGAGATGTTTTGATAGGCTTCAAATGCACCTGGAAGATTTGTTCTCTTCCGGCCAGGTCTGGCTTATCGATGGAAATCTGGCGGTCGAAACGGCCTGGGCGCAGTAAAGCGCTGTCCAGTACATCCGGGCGGTTGGTAGCAGCCAGAATGATGATACCGCTGTCGGTGCCGAAACCATCCATTTCTACGAGCAGTTGGTTGAGGGTGTTTTCACGCTCATCATTGCTCATCATTACGTTTTTACCTCTTGCACGACCGATCGCATCAATTTCATCGATGAAGATGATACAAGGTGCTTTTTCGCGGGCCTGTTTAAACAGGTCACGTACACGGCTGGCACCTACCCCTACGAACAGTTCAACGAAGTCGGAACCGGACATAGAGAAGAAAGGCACCTGTGCTTCACCGGCCATAGCTTTTGCCAGGAGCGTTTTACCCGTACCCGGAGGGCCTACCAGCAACGCACCTTTAGGGATTTTACCACCCAGTGCAGTATATTTTTTAGGATTTTTCAGGAAATCCACAATTTCCATTACTTCTACTTTGGCTTCGTCCAAACCGGCAACATCGTTAAAGGTGATGTTTACGCGGGTACCCTTGTCGAACAGGGTAGCTTTGGATTTACCGATATTGAAGATACCACCGGGACCGCCGCTGCCGCCGCCACCTGGGCCGCCAACTTTACGCATCAGCAATACCCACAAACCGATGATCAACAGGATTGGCAACAGGAGCTGGAATACTGGCTCGAACCAACTGGTTCGCTCATCGTATTTGATTTTAACCTGGTTTTCAGGTGCTACACCCTCCTGGGCTTTATCCATATCTTTCTTGAAACTCTCTTCGCTACCAATGGTAAAACGGTAATGAGGGCCAGGGTTATCACCCCCCAAACGGCTCTTGTTAACGTCTTTGAATTGAGGATCTTTAAGTTTGTCTTTCTTTATGTAGACTTCTACATACTTCTTATTTACGACAACCAGCTGTTCTACGTCACCAGGTTTCAGGTAGTTAACCTGGAACTCCTGGAAGCTGATTTCTTTTGGATGAGAGCCGAAATCGAGTAAGTTCATGGCAAGCAGGGCTATACCAATGAAGGCATATACCCAGTATATCGTAAACTTAGGTCCTTTCTTAGGCGATTTGTCTGACCCTCTGTTGAAGTTATTGCCTCCTTTTTCCATAATCTTTCGCTCCTTAACGGATGTTTATTGCTATCAGAATTATAATTATATTAATACGAAATCGACTGATTTTGTTTAGTCATTGTGCTCCATCCTTTCGGCGTCGCTCCACATTTCTTCCAGATTATAGAAAGCTCTTGTTTCCGGCTGAAAAACATGCACCACCACATTCACATAGTCAACCAATATCCATTGCTGGGCGGTAAAGCCTTCATGTTTATACGGCGCTTCCTCCAGCTTCTTTTCTACTTCGTCAGCCACGAAGTCGGCTATTGCCCGAACCTGTGTATTGGAGTTTCCTTCACATATGATAAAGAAATCGGCCACAGCTTCAGGAATCTGGCGCAGATCCAGGGAAACGATATTTTCCCCCTTCTTTTCCTGTATGGCCTTGATGATGGTGGTAAAAATTTCACTTTCTCTGGTTAAGCGCGTCTGCGCTTTTTTCCTCGTGCTCAGAACGGTTAAGGGTGCCAATAAATCACGTTTTTGTTAAAAATAATCTTTAATTGTCAAAGTTACTAAACAAGCCTTAATATCAGCCTGAGAAAAATACGCTCAAGGCCTCCTATTATGTTAAGAAAACAATAAAATGAACTACTTTGCCGGCCTTTGTACAGACTTAAAAGGATTCAAGTGATAGGACACCCGTTTTATATCCTGGAAAAAACAGACAGCACCAATAACTATGCCATGGCACAGGTCAATTCCGGCGATGTGACATCCGGTACAGCCTGGTTTACAGGGTACCAGACTGCGGGCAAAGGAACCAGGGGTAAAAAATGGCTATCGGAACCCGGAGACGTTAGCGCTTTATCCGTAGCCCTGCAACCTGCTGCCTTGCCACTTTCCCGGCAGTTTTTGCTGAGCGCCGTTGCCGCCCTCGCTACATATGACCTCTTCAGTACTTACGCCGGCGACGAAACCGCGATCAAATGGCCAAATGATATTTACTGGCGTGACAGAAAGGCAGTTGGCATTCTCATAGAAAACGTCATTCGTGGCACTATCTGGCAGTATGCCATCATCGGGATAGGCGTGAACCTCAACCAGGCAAAATTCCCGGAAGAACTACGCCATGCCGTTTCCCTGCGACAAATTACCGGCAAAACATGGGAAGGCCCAGCCTTTGCACAGGAACTATGCGCCTGCCTGGATAAACGCGTCCGGCAACTGGAAACCGGTAATTACACCGCCATCATGGAAGAATATAAAAGCCGCCTTTTCCGGCTCAACATACCAGCCAGCTACCGCAAGGATGGAGTAGCCTTTACCGGTATCATAAAAGATGTATTGGAAACCGGGATATTGGTGATGGAGATTGATAACGCCCGCCACGAATTCACTTTCGGTGAAATAGAATTTATTCTCTCCTGAAATAAAAAAATTTAAATGGAAAAGGACGCTGAACAGCGTCCTTTTTGTATTTGGTTGAATGAGTTATCTTGTTCTATCAATAACAAGATTTTGGTTGATAAAGGCGTTAACAAATTGTGAATTCTTTTGAATATTATCAAAAATAAAAATGCAATAAAGTTGCATTTTTATGAAACTACCAGTAAAATCAATACTTTCAGCCATTCTTTATTTTTTCACCTTCCTATGCCTTCGTTGTTTTTTTAACAAATAGTTGGCGTATTTTTGAGTATGTCTTTAAAAAGAATAACCCGCTCCAACGAAATCCGGACTTCAAAAATGACGGAAATGCAGGACGACCTCTTTCTTTACCAACACTTCGATATACAACCCAAAGTACCTGCCAATGGCACCTTTGCAGCGTATTCCCGAAATGAACATCCGGTAAAAAAAGAGATAGGCGCATCCCGGCGCGACTACTACAAAATATCACTGGTCACCCGAGGAGAAGGAATCTACACCATGGATGGCGTTGCGCATGAAGTAAAAGGCCCCACTATTATCTTCATCAACCCGCATACCGTTAAAACCTGGGTGGAAACAACAAAAGAACAGGACGGTTACTACTGCCTTTTCACAGAAGAATTATTTCATAAACAGCCGCATGAGTTGCTGACTTATCCACTGCTCCAGCCAGGCAGCCAGGCTATTTTCCCTATTAACGAAGACCAGGCCAGTTACCTTTGTTCCATCTTCCGTCAACTGACGAGAGAGTTCCAGGAAAATGCCGCTTTTAAACAGGAGGCCATCCTCATCTATATAAAACTACTGTTACTGGAAGGCAGAAGAATAGCCATGGATACCACCAAGCCTACTATCGTGCATTCCGCAGCGCAACAGCTGGCCTATCGCTTTACCGATAAACTGGAAAAACAGTTTCCGATAGAGCATCCTCACCAACAAATTGGGATTAAAACAGCTAAAGAATTTGCCGCTGCATTAAACACACACCCTAATCATCTCAACGCCTGCGTAAAACATACTACCGGCCGCACCATCAGCGAGCATATCCGGCAACGGGTACTGCTGGAAGCTAAATTATTACTCATGCATACCGACTGGCAAATCGCTGAAATAGCCTGGTGCCTTGGCTTTGAAGATCCAGGCAACTTTACGCACTTCTTCAGAAACCACAGTCAACAGGCCCCCCACGCATATCGCCAACAGTAACCTTTGAAATTCACAATTATTCCTTTGAAGTTTACAATCCGGTTCATGGTACCTGCTCCTATCTTTGCCTGCATAAAACCTCAAGATTATGCAGTACAGAAAATTAGGAAAAACAGAAGCCTCCGTATCGGCTATCGGACTGGGTTGCATGGGAATGTCATTCGCTTACGGCAATCCACAGGACATTGCCGCCGGTGAGCAGGAATCACTCGCCACTTTATCACTCGCGCTGGAACTAGGCGTTAACTTCTGGGACACCGCCGATATGTACGGCCAGGGCGCCAACGAAAAATTGCTTTCTAACATCCTCGCTACTAAACGGGACGATGTTTTTCTAGCCACCAAATTTGGTTTCCGTTTCAATGATGATAATTCTTACTCCTTCGACGGCTCTCCAAAATACCTGAAACAAGCCTGTGAAGCCAGTTTAAAAAGACTTGGCACAGATGTAATCGACTTATATTATGCTCACCGCATTGATGATCAGGTGCCGGTAGAAGACATGGTGGGCGCCATGGCAGAACTGGTACAGGAAGGGAAAGTGCGCTACCTCGGATTGTCTGAAGCGAGTGCCGCTTCGCTCCGGAAAGCGTGCTCCGTACATCCTATCGCGGCATTGCAATCAGAATACTCTCTTTTTAGCAGAGATATAGAAGGCGACATCCTGAACACTGCCAGAGAACTGGGCGTTTCCCTGGTAGCATACAGCCCGCTCGGCCGCGGTATGAGTACGGGCACTCTTACCAACACGAGCCAGCTGGATGCCGGCGATTTCAGGAGAAACCTGCCTCGCTTTCAGGATGGCAACTTCGAACAGAACCTGCAAACAGCAGAAGCGCTGAGCGCTTTCGCAAAAAACAAAGGCATCACAGCAGGACAGCTCTCGCTGGCTTGGCTGCTGGCACAAGGTGATGACATCATCCCTATCCCAGGCACCAAACGCAGAAAGTACCTGCAAGAGAACGCTGCCGCTGTAGATGTAAAGTTAGATGCACAGGATCTGGCATCCATTGACGAAATCCTGAAAAACAACCAGGTTGCCGGCACCCGTTACACGGAAGGCGGCATGAAACTGGTAAACAGATAAGGTTTAGTTAAAAAAGCAAATACGAAAAAGGGGCTGATATTTATCAGCCCCTTCTGTTTATTTAGTTTTCTTATAGCCCCAGTCCTGCAGCCATTTTAAAATTTTTTCTCTGTAATCTCCCTGTATCAGGATAATTCCGTCTTTAACACTACCACCGGTACCACACTTGGTTTTCAGTTCTTTTCCAAGTTTTTCCAGGTCTTCTTCTTTCCCTGCAAATCCATCTACAATCGTTACTACTTTGCCGGCACGTTGCTTTGTATCCAGTTTCACTTTGAGCATTTGATTAGCAGGGGCCAGGGTTTCCTGTTCTTCCTGCGGCTCAGGCTCCAAAGAAAAGTTAGGATCTGTTGAGTATACTATACCACTGTTGTTTGCTTTCTTTTTAGACATCTTCCCAACATTTTAAAAGTTATGAATTTACGACCACCCTGATCGCTTTTTCCTGTATCCGCAATGTAACTTCATTGCCGGTGAAAGGAACCGCGTCACCGTCCACCTGCAGGAACTGCAAGCTGTTGCCGGTGATGGTAATAGTTTTTCCTGTATAATGTTTAAGATAACGTGTTTTATCAATATTTCCCTTCAGAGAGTGTAAACTTATCGGGAGCAGCTCCAGGAATTTAACCGGTGGCATGATGCAGACATCCAGCATGCCGTCGAAAACGCTGGCGCGTGGCGCCAGTTTGAATTCGTATCCGAACTGGTTGCCGTTGGCCACCGTGAGCAGAAATGCTTTTTCTTCCAGCTCTTTGCCATCGATATTGATGGTATAGGCTTCCGGCCGGTAGCTGTTAAAACGTTGTATCACCAGTTTAGCGTAGCCATACAGACCCCGTTTGGTGGTATGACGAAATTCCTCCGCCACCAGGGCGTCGAAACCTACGCCGGCATTGCTGAGGAAAAGGTGTTCGTTGGCAAAGCCAACGTCCATCGTTTTTTGTTTGTTGGCTACAATCAGCTGTAGGGCCTTATTTGCGTCCAGTGGAATTTTTAGGGCTCTGGCCAAACCGTTGCCACTGCCCAGCGGAACAATGGCGAGGGCGGCATCAGTACCTACCAGACCTTGTGCAATTTCATTGATGGAACCGTCGCCACCAACAGCTACCACTGTATGGACGCCGTTTTTCACCGCGGCTGCGGCGAGGTCTTTACCATGGCCGAGATAGGCCAGGTGAGTGATTTCCACGCTGTATTCCGTGGCAGGGAAGTATCGGCTGATGGCACCATCGAGGTGCTTCTGCCTGTCGGTACCCGCTTTGCGGTTGATGATAAATAGAATCTTTTTCAAAATAGCGGTTTATAAAATAATAGCTTTCAGGCTGAGATCCAGGCTCACGGCATGGTGAATAATAGCACCAACGGAGATGAAGTCCACCCCGGTTTTTGCATAATCTTCAATGGTATCCAGGTTTATGCCACCGGAGGCTTCCGTTTCTACCCGGCCATTGATCAGCTTCATAGCTTCAACAATCTGATCAGGTGTAAAGTTATCAAGCATAATGCGATCCACGTGCCCTACGGCCAGCGCTTCCCTCACATCTTCCAGGTTACGGGTTTCCACCTCTATTTTCAGGGGGAGATGGCGTTCCTGCAGGTAGGATACGGTTTTGGTAACCGCAGCGGTGATTCCTCCGGAAAAGTCAATGTGATTGTCCTTCAGCATGATCATATCGTACAGGCCCATGCGGTGGTTTACGCCACCACCTATGCGTACCGCTTCTTTTTCCAGCATGCGGAAGTTAGGCGTCGTTTTGCGGGTATCGAGTATACGTGTATGGTAGCCTTTGAGCTTTTCGGTGTATTGGTGGGTGAGGGTGGCAATGCCGCTCATCCGCTGCATGCAGTTGAGCACGAGGCGTTCCCCCATCAGGAGGGTGTGTACGGCTGCATTCACCTCAAAAGCCACTTCACCTGCTTTCATGGCGTCCCCGTCATTTTTAAGCGGGGTAAATACCGTAAACATATCCAGCCATTTGAAAATAGCTGCTGCCACTTCCATGCCGGCCAGGATACCGTCTTCCTTAATTTTAAGCCTGGCGTTCCCTTTGGCGTCCGGAGGAATGCTTGCCAGGGTGGAATGATCACCTGTTCCTATATCTTCTGCTAATGCGCTTCTGATGAAGGCATTTAGCGCTGCTTGGTCTAACATACGCGTTTATTTTAGCGGCTTCTTGCCCGCAAGTTGCGCAAAAATAAAAAGTGCCCCGCAATTAAATGCGGGGCACCGGGGTTTTTCAACTAATTTATGTGTTGTACATCTATTTATTTTCGAAACGGAGCTCATTGAGCACCATCGTATTCCCTTTCTTCTGCAAAAAGAAGGAAAGACGGTAAGTTCCTCCGGAGGTGGTCAGGTTACCAATACCGAAACGGGAACCGTCACCTCCCTGGTGCACCAGCTCAAACCCTTTTACCGGGTTTTTAGAAAAGAAATCTTTTAAAATAATCTCAGCCTGAGCTTTGCTGTAAGAATTGGATTTTCCCGTCATGTTAATCTCAACGTTCGCATCCATGTAACGGGATAAGCCATTCACATCTCCCTGTTTGATAGCTCCTACAACATCTTCAAAAGGCCCTGCTACTGAAACTTCATACGAGCTTGCCGACAGCGTAAATGCTGAAATAACTCCTCCCAACAATATCCCCAGCACAATCAAAAGCTTTTTCATTGTCAGTTATTTAATTAAAAATGTGATTTTTCTAACTCAAATTAAAAGCGAAAACTATGCCAAACGCCCTGTAAGTCAACAAAATCCCATCATCGTGGTAGCTTTGAAGGGCATAGCCATTGCATCTCTTTTATATGTTTTTTTATATAAATATTAAAATATGCAAAACTTTCATTTTTGCAGCGTCTGCTTCCGCACTCAGTGCGGGAAATAGTGTCTCCTCTTCAGCCCAAAGTTTCTGAATCTTTTTGTCCCGCGAAAATACGATCTACCTGGAAAGATTTAGATAGTATTTCAATCCATTATGAGTATTTTCACCCCTCGGGAACAAATTTAAAAATAACCTTAATTAGGATATGGAAAAGAAAAGAGCCATTCTCGTCATCATGGATGGATGGGGCGAAGGTAAAGTACCTGCTGCAGATGCCATTGCAAACGCTAAAACGCCATTTGTTAGTAGTTTATATAGCAAATACCCACATAGCAATCTGATTACCTGCGGTGAAGATGTAGGTTTGCCGGAAGGACAGATGGGTAACTCTGAAGTAGGTCACCTCAACATCGGTGCCGGCCGTATCGTATACCAGGAACTCCAACGCATCAACGTAGCTGCACGCGATGGGGAACTGGCACAAAACAAGGTACTGCTCGACACCCTGGCACATGCTAAAAACAACCATAAAGCATTACACCTCATCGGCCTCGTGAGCGACGGTGGTGTACACTCTCATATCAGCCACCTGAAAGCATTGACAGACATTGCCAAAGCTAACGGAGTAGAGAAAGTATTTATCCACGCCTTCACAGACGGCAGGGACACCGATCCTAAAAGTGGCTTAGGCTACCTGGAAGATCTCAGCGCTCACCTGAAAACCTCCGTTGGTCAGATCGCCTCCATCACCGGCCGTTACTACGCCATGGACCGCGATAAACGCTGGGAACGTGTACAACTCGCTTATGATGCCCTGGTAAAAGGCACCGGTACCCCTACCCAGGATGTTATTACCGCAGTAAAAGCATCTTACGCGGAAGGTGTAACCGACGAATTTATCAAGCCTATCATCGCTACCAATGCGGAAGGTCAGCCACTGGCCACCATCCAGGAAGGCGATGCCGTGCTTTGCTTCAACTTCCGTACAGACCGCTGCCGCGAAATCACCGAAGTTCTCACCCAGAAAGAGTTCCCTGAATTCGGTATGAAGCCGCTCAGCCTGTACTATACCACCATGACGGAATACGACAAAACCTTTAAGAATGTACACGTTATCTTCGAAAATGATAACCTGAACATGACCCTCGGTGAAGTAGTATTCAACAACGGTCTGAAACAGATTCGTATAGCCGAAACCGAAAAATACCCGCACGTTTCCTTCTTCTTCTCCGGTGGCCGTGAAAAAGAATTCGATGGCGAACGCCGGCTGATGGTGCCTTCTCCAAAAGTAGCCACCTACGACCTGCAACCGGAAATGAGCGCCAACGAAATCACCGATATGATCGTACCAGAGCTGGAAAGCAAATCGGCCGACTTTATCGCGCTGAATTTCGCTAATGCTGACATGGTAGGCCATACCGGCGTATTTGAAGCAGCCGTAAAAGCAGTAGAAACCGTTGACCATTGCGTAGAGCGCGTAGTGACCGCTGCACTCGCGAGCGATTACGTAGTGTTCCTTACTGCCGATCATGGTAACGCTGATTTCATGGTTAACTCCGATGGCACACCTAATACCGCACATACCTTAAACCTCGTACCGTTCTTCATAATCAGCAAGGACTTCCAGGGTCAGGTAAAAGATGGTAAACTCGGTGATATCGCCCCTACAATTCTGCATTTCATGGGATTACCGGTTCCTCCGGAAATGACCGGAAATTTATTGGTGTAATATTTTATCTTTTTTCACATAATCTGAAGGTTGTCGCATACATTTGTGACAACCTTTCTTTATTGCAAAACCCCGGTACTGGCCAACTTTACAAGGTACTAGATAACTAAATGATCCTTTTTTCTGATGCCCTGTAACTTTTGATCATTCACTGACGTTTAACATCTACCAAACCGATTATAATGCAGTCTACATGACTGATATTCATATTTTTAGTGCTCTCGACAGATTTGCTCATGCATCGATGCGCCGTTTTTACGGCGCATTTTTTATGCCCCTGATAAGTATTAATTTTGCAGTATGAGGAACCACCCGGCATTATTTTTACTCGCATCTCTGCTGGCTTTTACCGCCTGCAGCAACATCACTCCCAAACCTGTTACAGGGCAACCTGATAAATTCATAGATCTGCCCGGATATTTTAAGTCAGAAGAAAAACTGCTGGTGCAGGCTGGCGGCACCATGGAAAAAACGGTACTGCTAAACGGGCAATCTGCACAGTCCACCTTTGACAGTAAGGACTCCAATGCAGTACAACACCTCCTGAAGCCTTTCCTGGACATAGATCTGAATAAACCCTCCCTGCGTGATGCATACGATACTACCAGCCTGGCCGATCCGTTTTCCGGCCGGAAATCTGTCATCTACAAATCAAAAGGTGTACAAACCAATCCCGAAGAAATCACGATGGAACTGGATAAGAATGGAACCATTCAACAGGTTACCGTACAGTCCTTTACATCCAACATGGTATACGAATACCGGCAACATTTGATTTACCAGCGAGGTAAATCCATTCTCATTAACACTTATCAGAAAATTGCATTTCTTTCACCGAAAGAATTGGAAATATCAGTAAAAGCAGGCGCTAAAAACCAGCTGTAATCATGACGGGAGCAGAATTTCAAAGCATTTCACACACGATACCGGTACAGGCAGGTATTTACAAATACTACGACGAGCAGGGCACATTATTGTACGTGGGAAAGGCCAAAAGCCTCCGCAAACGCGTCAGTTCCTATTTTGTAAAGAATCACGATAACTATAAAACGAGGAAACTCGTTGAACACATCCATCATATTGAGTTTACCATTGTAGACTCCGAACAGGATGCATTTCTGCTGGAAAACTCGCTCATCAAGCAATTCCAGCCTAAATACAATATCAATCTCAAGGATGATAAAACCTATCCCTACATCGTGATCAAACACGAGCCCTTTCCACGGGTATTTCTTACCAGGAATGTGGTGAAGGATGGGAGTGAGTACCTGGGTCCGTTCACGTCCGTTGGGCGTGTACGCGAGCTGCTGGAGATCATCAAATACAATATTCCTTTGCGAACCTGCAACCTGAACCTATCGGAGCAGAATATACGAAAAGGCAAATTCAAGGTATGCCTGGAATACCACCTGGGCAACTGTAAAGGCCCCTGCGAGGGCTTGCAAACGGAAGCAGACTACCGCGAAAATCTCTCCCAGGTAAAAAATATCCTGAAAGGAAACCTGGCACCGGTGATGAATCTTTTTAAGGAGGAGATGACCTATTTCGCCACTAACATGGAGTTCGAAAAGGCGGAAATTATGCGCAAGAAAATTGAGAGTCTGCGCGCCTACTCGGCCAAATCCACCATTGTGAATACCCGCCTGGGTAATATGGACGTTTTCAGCATCATCAGTGAAGGCAACCATGCCTACGTCAATTACCTGCGTATCCTGAATGGCACCATTGCGGATACCAAAACGGTAACACTGGAAAAACAACTGGAAGAAACCGAGGAAGAGGTGCTGGTATATGCCATAGCCTATCTGCGGGATGTGTTTAAAAGTATTAACAGGGAGATAGTAGTGCCCATTCCGATTGAGTATCCGGAACATGAGGTAACCCTTACGGTACCTAAGAGCGGGGATAAAAAGAAACTGCTGGAACTGTCGGAGAAAAATGTGAACTACTTCAAGGAAGAGCTGTACCGCAAAAAAATCCTGCACCTGGAAGGCAAGAGTGATATGGAAAGGAAGCAGGTGCTGTATCAACTGCAGGCAGACCTGGAATTACCGGTGCTCCCATTGCATATCGAGTGTTTTGATAACTCCAATTTCCAGGGTGCTTATCCGGTATCGGCCTGCGTGGTGTTTAAAGACGGAGTAGCCTCCAAAAAAGATTACCGGCATTTCAATATTAAAACGGTTCAGGGCATCAACGACTTTGCCTCTATGACGGAAGTAGTGCATCGGCGCTACAGCAGACTCCTGGCGGAAGGAGAGCCATTACCACAACTGGTGATCATTGATGGAGGTAAGGGACAACTGGGCGCTGCCATGGATAGTATCCGGGCGCTCAACCTCATTGGGAGTATGACGGTGGTGGGGCTGGCAAAGAATGAGGAAGAAATCTTTTTCCCTGGTGACTCGGAAAGCATCAAACTGCCTTTCAACAGTGAGAGCCTGAAACTGATCCGCCGCATCCGCGATGAGGTACACCGCTTCGGTATTACTTTTCATAGAAATAAGCGCTCCAAAGGCACCTTTAAGAACGAATTGGAAGGGATTAAGGGCATTGGGCAGAATACTGCTACACAGCTACTGAAAACCTTCCGCTCTGTAAACAAAATAAAGCAGCTGCCCCTTGAAGACCTGGTGAAGGAAGTGGGCAATGCAAAGGCAAAAATTATTTGGGATTATTTCCATCCGGAAGAAGGCACTACGAATGTTTCGCTGCCGCAATAGCTCTTTCGGCCTGGCGCAGGTGGCGCTGCATATGTGCAATGAGGAAGGCAAAGGTATCGCCGGCGGACATACGAATAAAGGATGACAGGGAGGTGGGTACCTTCACTTTTTCGAGATTAATCCGGGTGGCGGCCACGAGCAGACTTTCCATTTCTACCTGTTGTTCCACAAATTCTTTCAGCACTTTATCAGCAGAAAGCTGGATAATGGGCTGATGATCTTTGGGGGCCTGCATTTTTGATTTGGGGTTACCGCTGCTGTCTGGCAGCATGAGCCGGGTAAACCAGCCGCCAACGAGGCCGCTGCGAAACGCAGGATCAGCCCTGGTACCTTTTATGACTGCCTGTTCTATGGCTTTTCCCAATGCAGGGAGATAAAAACGGCCGTAGGAGTTGAGATGTTCGAGGCATTGGATGGCGCTCCAGCTGTTAGGCTGTGGTGGTTGAAGGAGAGCCATATCCGGTTGTCCACCGAAATGGGATGTTGCGAGTGCACGTGCCGTGGTAACCTGATTTTTAAGTTGTTGCAGGAATTGCTGGGAATTAACGGGGGCCATCTGCTACAGTATTTTCAACAAAGCTATAAAAGAAAAGGCAATCAGTGTATACTGATTGCCTTTTCTGTTGTATGATCAGGTCAGATGTAGCGATTAATACTGCCAGAGGTCCTGTTCTTTGTTGAAGATACGGTCTTTGATGGCCTGACCTTCGAGGAGGCGCATTGTACCATCTTTGATGTAATCTTTGATTTCGCGGTTATAAGTGTTGTTTTCCTTCACTACATAACTGCCAAAGAAGCGCATTTCGAAGAGGTCTTCCCAGCTGATGGTAGATGCGTCGTTGTTTTGATTATACACATCGTATTTAGCCAGCACAGGGCGCATATCCGGGTAGTACACCCAGAACAGTGGGATAGAGGCACGTACCGAACCGTCTTCGTTCATACGGGACATGAGTGGTGCAATACCGAGTATACGAACTTTGAGCTGTGAGGCTTCTTTATCGAATACCCATACTTCTTTGATCTTGTATTGTTTGATAGTGTTGGGATCGAAGTCGTCGCGGGTGGTTACCAGCTTTTCCTCACCGGTTACAGGGTCGATGGAACGCACCTGTCTTTCTTCACCGGAGATTTTCTTTTCGATCTCATCGTACGGCATCAGGGTTGTGAAGCGATCGTCTATAGGGTTGAAGGCTTCTACTTCCTTGTTTTTAATTGCGTTGAGCAGAATACTGATAAACAGCTGATTGGTACCTGCTTCATCCTCTACATTGTATTGGAAAGGCAGATTGATTTTTTCCCTCACGTCGATCACTTGCCAGACGCGTTTTTCCCAGAAGCGGTCATCTTCGCGGATATAGTCGTACACGATAGGTACGCGTTCTCTCGCGAGGTTACGTTCTACCACACCGTCGATACGCAGCGATTTACGCGGAGTATCCACAGGGGCTGCGGCAGCTGTTGGAGCAGCGCCTGCAGGAGGGGGAGGGGGAGTAGCAACGGCGTTACCAGTTGCCGGATTCACCACCGGTGCGTTGGGATCTTGTTGAGGGGCGGCAGCCTGTGTTGCAGTTCTGCGGCGGGTTGTACCACCACGGCGCTGCGCTTCAGCTGCTGTTGCCAGCATTACCAGCAACATTGTGCACCAACCAATTCTGTTAAAGATTACTGCTCGCATATTTCAGCAATTAATAAATCCGTTAGTTTAATTTATACATGGTAGAAGGCATGGTACGAACAACGCCGTCCGGTCCTTTTACTTTTACGTTATCGATGTGAACGATATCACCTGGTCGCAGTGAACGGATAGAAGCGGTAAGGTTTGCAGGGAAGTAAGGAGATGATGCATCACCTTCCTGGTATTCTTTACCTCTTGATTCGATACCTACACGGAAACCAACTACATCGTATTTAACACCTTCGAATTCGAAATCTTCCAGTACAGCGCGAACACCTTGCTGGATTCTGAATTCAGCTGCTTTAACGCTACCACCTTTATAGGTTCCTACCTGGAGGGTTGGATCTGGCACGCGTTTTACGCGGAATTCTTTCTGCCCCAGGGAGCGGGTTTTACCGTCGATGTTAGCAACTACGTTGATAACAGCTTTACCTGGAGAAGAAACGCTCACTACATAAGTACCTGCTGATTTTTTAGTGATGCTACCGCTACCTGAAAGGGAGGCAGAAACACTTTCGGCTGGTACACCGGCGGCAGAGATAGAAATCGGGTTCTGTACACCGATGTACAGTACGTTCATTTTATCTGCAGAGATGGAAGTGCTGGAAGCACCTACATTATAAGTTTCGGTAAAAGGGAAGGATTGTGGTTCGCCGCCATTAGGAGCTTGCAGTGTTACTGTACCAGAGATGGTTTTTTCACCGATGCCGCTGGCAGTTGCTCTGAAGGTACCGAGACCGTCATGCGCTTCGATGGTTTGACCATTCACCGTGATAGAAGGATTCACGGTAGAGCTGTAGGCACCTACTGCGATATTTGCTACCACTTCCTGTCCGTCCATCAGATTTTTGGAGTTCAGGGAAATGAAAGGTCTGATTTTGTCGAATTTGAAGTCTTTTTCACTGATCTGTTTGAACAGGTTATCAATGATAGCGGCTTCAGAGTTTTTGATATCGTTCTGGAATTTGCTCAGGATGGTAACTGCTGCAATAGTAGGTACCATGTTGAAGTGGTAGGTGGTCCATGTTTTTTTAGTTTCAGTATCATGGCCATTGGATTTACCCACTTCAATTTTGAGTGGCAGGGATTTTTCGAAACCTGGTTTGTCGGTAGCAGAAACGTAGGAGAGGAATTGATTGCGAAGCGCTTTCAGTTTAGCTTCCAGTTCAGGACCTTTCTTGAAGTTTTCCATTACACGGGTAGGAGCATCCTGGTCGCTCATACCTTTAATGTCACCATGTTCGTCTAAACCACCAGCTTCCGTGATGATCGTTTTTTTCAGGCCTTCTACATAGTCAAAGGCTTCTTTGGACGCAGCCTTTACCTTGTCTGCTTTCTCTTTGAAAGGACCGGCTTTAGCAGCATCAGCTTCCATTTGTTTCGCGAACTGAGCATAAACGACGTCGTTTTTCTCAGTGATGGAACCGTTGGAAGTATTGATTGAGTTATTAACGATAGTAAATGCGTTCAATATTTCAGCAGACACGTTCAACGCCAGCATGGCCGTCAAGACCAGGTACATGATGTTGATCATCTTCTGCCGGGGATCTTTAGGTAGTGCCATAGTTTGTTTTCAGAATTTAAGAATGATGTTGATTCGAAACTAATAGCATTTCCTTATCTCGCTCCGTGCATAGCGCTCAGCATGTTACCGTAAACGGTATTGAGGTTGCTGAGGTTTTTAGCAAGCAGTGTGATTTGTTCCTGGGCTTTCTTAGCATCTTCGATGCTGTTGCTCATAGCAGCTGAAGTATTCTGCAGGTTGCTGTAGAATTTGTTCATTGCTTTGAGGTGGTTGTTAGTATCCTGCATTTCCAGTTCGTAGATAGCATTGAGGGAGGCCAGGTTTTTGGTCATACCCTGCATCTGAACATGGAAATCTTTAGTTGATTCAGAAGCACTGTTGAAGGAAGAAACCGCAGATGCAGCCTGTGTGTATGCAGTTGCTACGTTACCGATAGCAGCGGCAGCTTCACGGGTTTTAGCAGTGTAGTCGCCGGTGGCAGCTACTACGTCGCTGATGTCTCTCATTTTGTCAACAGTTGTACCCAGTTTCTGGAAGTTTTCGCTCAGGCGTTGCAGGTTAGCAGGCGTGATGTCTGCTTCCTGGAGCATTTTGTCGAGACCGGCAACAGCAGGGCTGCCAGCAACAACTACAGCACCGCCTTCCGCATGACCACCACTGGTGTCTGGAACGAATGCATAAACAAAGAAGATCAGGGCTTCTACGCTCAGACCAACGATCAGTGCGATGTCAGCACCTTTCCAGTGTTGGATTTTAAAAAGTGCGCCTATAATTACCACGGAGGCTGCAATACATACGAAAAAGTTCAGCCAGCTAGCTTTCTTAGGATTCATAGCCATAGGTTAAAATTTAATCTGGTTAAAGTGATTAGTGTTAAATTTCTGTATGGAATAGTTAATACTCAACGATTTGCGGATAATGTACATCATAACTAAAAGGCTTTTCTTGTGTTTAATAATAGAGCCATTTTACCTTAGTGACGTCCTTTTGTTCTGCGGCTCAGCGCAATGGTGCATCTGAAACCTACGTAAGACTTAGCACTGTCCTGATACTCATATGTCCTGGTACCAGTCTGAAGGAAATAGCCGATATCTTTCCAGGATCCTCCTCTGATGGCCTTACGTTTCATTTTCAACGGGGCATCATCCGGAACATCCATTCTTAAATACGGGTTCATATCAGAGGTAAAGGAATAAGCATTTTCGTAGAAGATATCCGCTGTCCATTCCGCTACGTTACCTGCCATGCAATACAGGCCGTAATCGTTAGGCCAGTAAGCGTCGGCACGTACGGTGTAGAAACCACCATCTTCAGGATAGTTACCGCGGCCAGGTTTGAAGTTAGCCAGCAGACATCCTTTTTTATTGCGGATATAGTAACCACCCCAAGGATAAGGAGTTTGTTCTCTACCACCGCGGGCGGCGTATTCCCACTGTGCCTCAGACGGCAGCTGGAATTTATCTTCTGTAAATAATTTCTTGGAGGTACGATAGTCTTCCCAGAACTTACTTCTCCATTCACAGAAAGCAGTTGCCTGGTGCCAGTTTACACCCACTACCGGATAGTTATCAAATGCCGGGTGCCAGAAGTACATACGTGTCATCGGCTCGTTGTAGGCATATGAGAAGTCCCTGATCCAGCACAGCGTGTCCGGATAAATAGGTACGTCTTTTTTCACGATGAACTGAGAACGCGGTTTACCAGCGTTTTCTCTCAACTTGGCTTTATCCCAGTTGAAAGTTTCCTGATGGTAAATCAATTTTCCCACATCAATATCTTTGCGGCCATAGAGGCGGTCCGCTTCAGAATAGATCATGGCATCCAATTTCTCATTGATACCCTTATCTTTCCAGTCAATTTTCTGCTTCCAGTCAATAACGTCCTGACCATCATCCTGCTTCACATGTCCTAACAGGATATGTGCGATGGAGTCACGAACCCAGTTCACAAACTGGCGGTATTCGTTATTGGTGATTTCCGTGGCATCCATATAGAAGCCGGAAATGGAAATAGACTTGTTACGGGCTGTAAACGCGTAGTTTACATCCTCGTCACTCGGTCCCATGTGAAATGTTCCTGGTTGTACGTAAACCATTCCATAGGGTACAGGGGGATAATACTTTGGCCTTGGACTAACGCCAATCAGTTGCCCTTGCGCATTTTTGGGGGTTTTACTACCACCACAGCTGGCAAGCAGGGAAACCAGCAAAATTGCCAACAGACCTCTTAAATAGTTAAGCTTCATAAGGGTAGCTTTCATCAGAATATGTTTTTCTATTAACCAGCCAGGCGTTTTTGCCAGTAAACAAGGGAACACTTTTTCTCATATTGTCACCCGCTGCGTTTATATGAAAGATAGCAAATGTAATAATTAATTTTAATCCGTAGTTACTTTTTATCCAACTTTTTCAATTCCACACACAGCGACCCGGTAACTAATTTAAACGTATTTTTTAACATTTTATTATATCCATATAATAACATTTTTGAATTTATATGCATCCCTTACGGTATGCAAGTTACATAATAATTATATTAAATTAATAATTTCACTTATATAAAAAACAGGCTTAATGCAATGGTAATCTTTACATAAATACACCAGTGTTTCATTTTCCTTGTATCGATCTATCAATAATGGTATATCCTCATTATTTTTTTCTGCACCCAATAACACCCGATACGGAATAAACCAGTTGCCCGCTTCAGATAACCTGGCCTGGTAGTCGTGCCCAACTACCGCAATTTCGGCTGTTCCTTGTACAAACTGTAATAACTGAGACGCCCAAACGCCAAATGAGGTGGGGTATCTTACCGCGGTTTGTGACAGTCCGGACACCGCGCCTATGGCTTTGTCTGCCAGACTCTTATCTCCGAAAACAACAGAAAGGGTCCAAAGGTTCTGCGCCATAATCGCATTGCCACTAGGTGTAGCCCCGTCGTATACTTCCTTCTTCCTGACTATAACGTCTTTTTGGTCGTCTATCGTATAATAAAAATATTGTCCACTTTCGTCTGAAAAATGTGTAATTACAAAGTTAGTCAGGTCACGGGCGGTATAAAGATGATCCTGGTCACCAGTTACCTCCGACAACGCTATCAGCGCCCTGATCAGGTAAGCATAATCGTCCAGGAATGCCGGATATTTAGCTTTTGATTCCTTCCAGGTATGATAGAACGCGTAACCTCCCTCTTTTATGCGAAATTCCTGCAAACAAAATCGAATATTCCGTATAGCCGCTTCCCGGTAGGCCTCCGTACCGATGGCCGCATATGCCCGACAATAAGCATGGGCCATCAGCGCATTCCAGCCCAGCAATATCTTATCATCCAGCCCCGGCCTCACCCGCTGCGCCCTTACTGCCATTAGTTTTTCCCGGCAGCCCTGTAGCATAGCTCCCAGCACCGCTGCATCGTAGCCCTTTTCGGCTGCAAACTCCGCAAGCGGCTGCTGTACCCACAAAATGTTCGTTTCCTCCCAATTACCATGCTCACTTACATCGTAATATTCACAGAAAGGTCCGGCCTGCTCACCCAATACCTGGTGAATCTCCGCCTTACTCCAGGTATAAAATTTCCCTTCAACACCCTCAGAATCAGCATCCAGGGCTGCGTAAAACCCACCCTGCGGCGATGTCATCTCCCTGGAAATAAAATCCAGTGTATCCTTTATCGTTTGCGCATATACGTCGTTTTTAGTGAGCTGATATGCATCACTCAGCACGTCAATCAGCAAGGCATTGTCGTACAGCATTTTCTCAAAATGCGGTGCCAGCCATTTCTCATCCACGGAATAACGGGCAAACCCGCCTCCAAGGTGATCGTATATACCTCCCTGCAGCATTTTATCCAACGATAACAATGCCTGCTGCAAGGATTCGGGATGTTTATAAAAATGATGGTACCTCAGCAGATAGCCAATGGTAAAAGTTTGCGGAAACTTAGGCGCCCTGCCAAATCCACCCCATACCTTATCGCCCTGCCGCAGCATATTTTCACAGATGGTATCCGCCTGCTCTTTGGTAAACAGCTCATCTACAGGCACTTTCAGGTTGAGACTAGCCTGAATACCAAACTGACTGGCATGCTCCAGATGCTGCGTAAGCGTGGTGGCCTGCTGCTCAATCTCATCCCGCTTATTCACAAAAGCGTCCGATAAAGAAAAAAGTACATCCTTCCAGGATGGCCTGTTATAGGCATTTACTGGGGGGTAATAGGTGCCGCCATAAAAAGGTTTTTTCTCAGGCGTCAGAAAAACATTCAGCGGCCAGCCACCCGCTCCTGTCATCGCCTGCACCGCATCCATATAAATATGATCCAGATCCGGCCGCTCCTCGCGGTCGATCTTGATATTGATGAAATGCTCATTCATGATACGCGCCGTTTCCGGATCTTCGAAACTCTCGCGCTCCATCACATGGCACCAGTGACAAGCAGCATATCCAATGCTTACCAGTATTGGTTTATCCTCTTTTACCGCCCGCTCAAGCGCTTCGGCTCCCCAGGGATACCAATCAACAGGGTTATGTGCATGTTGTAGCAAATATGGGCTGGTTTCGCCTATCAACTTATTCATGGAATCCGGTTAGATTTAGATTGGATCTGACAGTTAGTGTAACGTGATACAAAGAAATTACTTTTCGGGATTTATAGAAATTATTTTTTCAGTTTTCCCCGGAGCGGGAAGCGACCCTCGGCCGCTCCGCTCCGGATTTTTGTTTCGCACCAACGGCGCTAAGCAAAATTCCGGGTGCTACAGGATTGCAGCCAATAAAAAAGGGACAGCACCATGGCTGTCCCAGTCAGTTATTTCAAGCGTCCTTCGCTTATTTCTTACTTGTTGTAGCTGCTGCAAGGTACTGTTCCAATGCCGCTACCATGCTCGGCGCCTGCGGAGCAGGAGCTTTTACGTCCAGTCTTAAACCCGCTTCTTCTACTGCTGCCGAGGTTGTAGGACCAAACGCCCCGATACGGGTGCCGTTCTGTTCAAAACCTGGTACATTTTCGAAAAGAGATTTAACCCCATACGGACTGAAGAAAACAATCATGTCGTACTTGTTCGCCGCCAGCTCATTCTTTACATCATTGGATACTGTTTTGTAAAGGGTTGCCGTGGCATACTCACACTTGTTAGTCTTCAACCATTCCTCGATGTCCTTCTTTTGGCTATCCGCACTCGGGAACAGGAACTTCTCATTGTCCTTGTGCTTGTTCATAACCTCAAGAACACCCTTCGTAGAGCCATCCGCTCCATAAAACACCTTACGCTTACGGTAAAGGATGAATTTCTGGAGGTACAACGCTACTGCTTCGGTAATACAGAAATATTTACAATCCTGAGAAACCTTTACCTTCATCTCTTCGCAAATGCGGAAAAAATGATCCACTGCATTGCGACTGGTGAAAATTACGGCCGTGTAAGTCAGGATGTCAATTTTCTGCTTCCTGAATTCCTTAGCAGGTAACCCTTCCACTCGAATGAACGGTAAAAAATCCAACTTAACATTGAATTTCTTGGCCAGATCAAAATAAGGAGACTTTTCTGTTTCAGGCTTAGGTTGAGAAATTAGGATTGACTGAACTTGTTTACCTTGCAAATCTTTTTTTGTCCCGCCTTTAATCATACTTTTTTATGCTCTAGTGTTAACAATAGGCGGTAATCAGGGATTACCAGTTAACCAGATATTCAGTAACACCTTTGTTAGTATTAAAACCGGTGCTACTTCGAATGCGCAAAGGTAAAGAAAAAAATGCAATTTACTGAAAGACAGGTATTGCTTTACCAGCGAATAAGACCTAATATACCTATAGATAACCAGTAATATAATGAAAAATATCGAAATATAAAGAAAGGCCTGGGCTATTTCAGCACTGCAGAAGGCTAATATTACCACAAAAGGTACCAGCAGCACGCCTAAGATCTTGTTAATCAGATACAAAATAAAAATGTAAGCATCCGCCAGTTCCGCATTACCAAACAACCAGCCGCAAAACCTCAGTACCACATACTTGGTACCATAAACCATCCCCACCAGCGCTATCAATCCGGGAATCAGCATCCAGGGCTCGGCCTGTGGAAATACCTGCTTACGGTACAATACCAGGTACAAATACACCCCCAGTGAAATGATGAAAAAAGCGTTAAACAGAAAATTCGGAAACGGCGACTGCGACAGCTGATCCTTCAGCTGGCGCTGACTCAGCGTCGGGTTTAGAAAAGCCCTGAACAGGTCCGTAAAATATTTCATATACGACAACCGGATAATACTGATCACCAGCACAACACCGCCCACCACGTAAATCAGCCAGTCCATGTTTTTGTACGGCCGCGTGACATTGACATCTCTGTACACAGGCTTACCCGCTTTCAGAAACATATTGGTAGCAGCTATTTGCTGCATATACAGATCGTAGTAGGAAATTGGTTTGGGCTTGGAAACCGCCACCACGGTTGTGTCGCCCGCTTTTTTGACAGTATCCGCAGGGGTAGCAGCAGCCACAGCAGTCCGGTGAGTGGTATCCCTTCTGGCAGCAGCTCTGGCGGCAGAATCCAGCCGGGGCCTTACCGGCTTAGGTTTTGGACGTACCGTATCCGCAGCCTGGCGGGCAGCAGTATGTGTAGGAGCAGGCACCTTTGCGGAGTCTGCCTGTTGGGCCATCAGCGGCAGATAACAGATAGTAAGTAGTAGCAATAACCAGTTGCGCACCCGGAAATGATTTTTCAATGAATTGAAAGAATGGCAAATAACGGCATCCTGTTCACAAAACAAAATTGCAACGTAATTTTGATGTTTGCAAAGATATTAAAATACTCCATAGTTGGCCCAGCGCCACCAAGGATAAGGAAAGCATTCATGTCGGGGATATACATACATATACCATTCTGCAAGCAGGCTTGTTACTATTGTAACTTCCATTTCTCTACGTCTGTTTCTCAGAAAGATGCCATGGTATCGGCCATCATCAAGGAAATAGCACTGCAACAGCACTACCTGGGAACGGATACCATACACACCATTTACTTTGGAGGAGGGACTCCCAGTTTATTAGCTAAGGGAGACGTAGATGCCATTTTGCAACAACTACAGCGCCACTTCACTATTGCTCCGGACGCTGAAATCACCCTGGAGGCCAATCCGGACGACCTGACTATGGAAAAGCTGCTGGAGCTGAAGCATTCCGGTATCAACCGCCTCAGCATCGGCGTGCAGTCCTTCCATGAAGCAGACCTCCAATGGATGAACCGTGCACACAACAGCCAGCAGGCCATTGACTGCATCACCAACGCGCAGGCGGCGGGTTTCAACAACATCACCATCGACCTGATATACGGCAGCCCCGGCCTGTCGGACGAGGGCTGGGAATACAATGTACAACAGGCCATCCGCCTGGGCGTACCGCATCTTTCCTGCTATGCACTCACGGTTGAACCGGGAACTGCGCTGGATTCGTTTATCCGTAAAAAGAAAATGGAAACAGTAGACCCGGAAAAAGCTGCCAGGCACTTTGAGAAGCTGATGCAGTGGGTGGAAACTGCCGGCTACGAACACTATGAAATTTCCAACTTCGCCCTTCCCGGCTGGCATAGCCGCCATAACAGCAGCTACTGGAAAGGTTTGTCGTACCTGGGACTAGGGCCATCAGCACATAGTTTCAACGGCCACTCCCGGCAATGGAATATTGCCAACAATGCGCTGTACCTGAAAAGTATCAGCGCCGGAGAGGTTCCATTTGAAATAGAAACCCTTACTGCAGAAATGCAGTTCAACGAATATATTATGACTTCACTGCGCACCAGCGTGGGCTGTGATACCGGTTGGGTAGGAGAGCGGTTTGGAGCAGACCTGGCCAGGCAACTGCTGGCCAACAGCCGGGAATTCATTTTCAAGGGTTGGATGGAGGAATCAGGCACGCACCTGCGACTCACCAAAGCCGGCCGCTTGTTTGCAGACGGGATAGCCGCCGACCTGTTTCTCTGACATCTCCCGTAATAAAAATAAAAAAAGTCGTGACGCCCATGCGTTACGACTTTTTCGCTTTAATATCTGTTTACTGACTACCAGCCAAGGATATACGCAAACATCAGTGGCGCTACGATGGTAGCATCTGATTCCACGATAAACTTAGGCGTGTGAATATCCAGTTTACCCCAGGTGATTTTTTCGTTTGGAACTGCACCGGAGTAAGAACCGTAAGAAGTGGTAGAGTCAGAAATCTGGCAGAAGTAACCCCAGAAAGGAACATCTGTCCATTCCAGATCCTGGTACATCATAGGCACCACGCAGATCGGGAAATCACCGGCGATACCGCCACCGATCTGGAAGAAACCTACGCCTTTACCGCCGGAGTTTTGACGATACCATTCAGACAGGAAGATCATATATTCGATACCTGACTTCATGGTAGAAGTTTTGAGTTCTCCTTTGATGCAGTAAGAAGCAAAGATGTTACCCATGGTGCTGTCTTCCCATCCTGGAACGATGATAGGAATATTTTTTTCAGCAGCAGCGAGCATCCAGCTGTTTTTAGGATCGATCTCGTAGTGTTCTTTCATCACACCGCTCAGCAGCAGCTTGTACATGAATTCATGCGGGAAGTAGCGCTCACCGGCTTCTTCAGCGTCTTTCCAGATTTTATAGATATGCTTCTGAATACGGCGGAAAGCCTCTTCTTCCGGAATGCAGGTATCTGTTACGCGGTTGAAACCTTGTTCCAGCAAATCCCATTCTTCCTGAGGGCTGAGATCGCGGTAGTTTGGTACACGTTTGTAGTGTGTATGTGCTACGAGGTTCATGATATCCTCTTCCAGGTTTGCACCAGTACAGGAGATGATATCAACTTTACCCTGGCGGATCATCTCTGCGAAAGAAATGCCCAGTTCAGCTGTACTCATGGCACCAGCCAGAGTCACCATCATTTTACCACCTTCCAGTAAGTGTGTTTCATATCCTTTGGCAGCATCCACCAATGCAGCGGCATTAAAGTGGCGGTAATGGTGCTGGATAAATTGAGAAACAGGTCCCTTGTTCATGTCATTTAGTCATTTATACATTAACAGCCTGGCTAATAAAGCCATAACAGGTGGCAAAGTTAAGATAAATTTACTGGTGATGGCATGTGCGGTGGATTATGCTTTCTGGAGTTTCTCTTTGAGGGTAAGGTTGCCATTCTCATCTGCCCTTACTTTCATCCATGTTTTTTCGCCTTCCAGCATGATCATGTAGATGGTACCTCCGGCAGATTCGAATTCAACAATAGATTGAATGCTGTTGCCTGGATATTTTTTCATGAGTTTATTCACAACGGCCAGTGGTAAGCTTTCTGCTTCAATCCAGCGGGAGGTAACCAGCAGCTCACCGTTTGCATCAAAATAAGCATTCACCCGGGTGTTGTTCAGCGTGAATTTAGCGGTGAATGTTTTGTTATCATCCGTGAACCATTTCACGTCACTCACATTTGCGAAAGCATTATCGAATGCGGACTTCACCTTAGTGTTAACGGTGGTTTCATAAGGCACAGCATAGATGTTTGCTGAGGTAAGTGTCAGGGCTGCAACGATTGCAATCAGGAACTTTTTCATAGTACGAACTTTTAGAGGTTTTTGAGATTAATTTAGTTTCCGAATAGTTGTTTTTTAATAATTGGTTTTTGTTCGATAACTCAAAGCTACATCTACTAAATACGCGCAGATATAATTCTTTATTAACGGCCAGAACTCAGGCAGGTAGCTGGATACGTGTTGCGACAATTAATGCATTTTCTGTATCCCGCTGTCTGTAAGAGCCGCTGTACTTATAAAGTAGACTGAACGTAAAAAAAGTTGCATGGGGTTAGGTTAAAAGAACGTTAAATAGGATAAGATGCAGATAAAAGAAGGAATGTTACATTTGTTGGAACTCAACAGCAGCTTAACTATATGAATCATCTGGCCCACGCATATTTATCTTTTGGCGATCCTGAAATTATTACCGGCAACCTCATTGCGGATTTTGTTAAAGGGAGAAGACAACTTGAACTGCAGGAAAAGGCTATACAAAAGGGGATATTGATCCACCGGGCCATTGATACGTTTACCGACCAGCATCCGGTAACGGCGCAGGCTAAAGCATACTTTAAGCCATCTGCGCGGTTATACAGCGGAGTGTTTACCGACCTGGTGATGGATCATTTCCTGGCTACGGACACTTCCCGGTTTACGGATGATAGCCTGTATACTTTCAGCAGGCAGGTGTACTGGCTGATAGGGGAGCGGGCCGACGGCCTTCCGCCGGCGTTCCTGGAAATGTTTGGTTACATGAAGGAATACGACTGGTTATATAATTACCGTTATATAGAAGGGATTGGCAGGTCGCTGCGGGGCATTGCCCGTAGAGCAAAATACCTGGAAACCTCCGGGGACGTGATTTACGCTGCATTCATGGAACATTACGACGGGCTGAAAGCCTGCTACGAAGCGTTTTTCCCGGAACTGGAAGGCTATGTGAGGGGAATGACCGATCATGCAAACTCCTGAACCACAACGGCCTATCCTCCTACTTTTTGGATTGGTTAAAAAGCGGTAGGTTTGGGCCCAATTTCCATATCAAGAAAAAATAGTAATCCGGATGATGAAAAAAGCAATGGTAGTTGCCTTTATGATGGGCATGTTTTGTTTGAATGCAGGCGCACAGGATAAGAAATTACCTCCTATGGACGCCAGCCCGATGGACATGGCCTATTACCCTGTAATGTACCCGTATGTAGTAAAAGTAAAAGGTGAAAGTGCCGGCCCGCTGGTAGCAAGAGTTATCTACAGCCGTCCCCAAACCAAAGGCCGTGAAATTTTCGGCAACCTGGAAGAATATGGTAAAATCTGGAGATTAGGTGCCAACGAAGCCACTGAAATCGAATTTTTCAGACCTGTTGTTATCGCCGGCAAATCCGTTCCCAAAGGCCGGTATACTATGTATGCCATCCCAACAGAAAAGAACTGGACCATCATATTCAACAAGGAAACTGATATCTGGGGCGCTTTCAAATACGACCCGGCAAAAGATGTGGTAAGAACTACCTTGCCAGTACTCCAGCTCAATACACCAATTGATGCATTTACCATGGCTTTTGAAAAAGCTGATGCAGGTGCAACCCTGATCATCGCCTGGGACCGTGTGAGTGTAAACATCCCAATCAAATGGACCGATGCATCCAAAACAACGGTGAAAAAATCCAAATAAGTAAAAAAAAGAAAGGCGGTAAGAATACCGCCTTAAAAATTTTAACCATATCCTATGAAAAACCTAAACAAATTTAATCCGATTATCTTTTGCGGTACATTCGAATCCGTGAACGCTAAAAAATAGTTCGTAAGCGTAAAAAATAATACGATAATATTTTAATATTAGCTAAATCGGACAAGTAAAACCCCTGTTTCCCCCTCTTTTCTCCCTTTCTCTTTCTTAAAACGAATGTATATTTGGTAACCACCAGAATTGTTCATTATAAATTATTTAAGACATGAAGCTGGGTACCAAACTCATACACGCAGGTGTAGCTCCCGATCCGTCCACAGGGGCCATTATGACGCCTATTTTCCAAACCTCCACCTTTGTGCAGTCTGCCCCGGGGGATCATAAAGGCTACGAATATGCCCGCACCCAAAACCCCACCCGTGATGCCCTGCAGAACGCACTGGCAGCCATTGAAAACGGTACGCACGGCATCTGCTTCGGCAGCGGCCTCGCCGCCACAGACGCAGTGCTGAAACTACTTAACCCGGGCGACGAAGTACTGGCAACCAACGACTTATACGGCGGCACCTATCGCATATTCACGAAAGTATTTGAGCGCTATGGCCTCAAATTCAAGTTCATCAACATGCAGGATGCCCACAATATAGAAAACCATATTACCCCGCAAACCAGGATGATATGGATTGAAACACCCACTAACCCGCTACTCAATATCATTGATATACAGGCCGCTGCACAGGTAGCCCGCAAAAGCGAGGTCATACTCGCGGTGGACAATACCTTTGCATCTCCCTACCTTCAAAACCCACTGGACCTCGGGGCCGACATAGTAGTACACTCCGCTACCAAATACCTCGGAGGCCACAGCGATGTGGTGCATGGTGCCGTAATCGTGAAAAATGAAGCGCTGGCCAAACAGCTGTATTTCATTCAGAACAGTTGCGGAGCCGTACCTGGTCCGCAGGACTGCTTCCTGGTACTGCGCGGGATCAAAACCCTGCACGTGCGCATGCAGCGCCACTGCGAAAACGGCGCAGTGATCGCTCACTACCTCCGCAACCACGCCAAAGTGGACAGAGTTTATTGGGCCGGTTTCCCGGACCATGTCAACCATGATATAGCTAAAGCACAAATGCGCGGTTTCGGCGGCATGATCTCCTTTACCCTCAAAGCTGACAGTGTGGAAGAAGCTAATAAGGTACTGAGCGGCACACACCTGTTCAGCCTGGCCGAATCACTGGGCGGGGTAGAATCCCTGATCGGCCACCCGGCCACCATGACGCACGCCTCCATACCAAGAGAGGAGCGCATCAAAAACGGCCTGGCCGACAGCCTGATACGCCTCAGCGTAGGCATAGAGGATGCCGACGACCTGATTGCAGACCTGCAGCGGGCACTGGGATAAAAAGTTAGGCGTTTAGCACTATCTTTACCAACACCTGATTGCTAAACCATATCCACAGCCAGATTACCGGCTGCATGCGTGAACGTATATACGTTCACGCATGCAGCCGGGCTGTTGATACATTTATAAACAAATATGAAGATGCAGCAGCTCCGGGATTTTCTGAACGCCAAAGCCGAACAGTACGACCATCCGGACTTTATAACCAACGATCCTATCACTATACCACACAGCTTTACCAAGCTGCAGGATATCGAAATCTCCGGCCTCTTCGCCGCCATCCTTGCCTGGGGAAACCGCACCACCATCATCAACAAGTGCAGAGAACTCATGAATATGATGGACAATGCTCCCTACGACTATATAAGGCACCATAAGCCGCGTGAAAGAATGAAACTAATGTCTTTCCGCCACCGGACCTTCAATGGCCTGGATCTGCTTTATTTCGTGGAATTTCTCCAGCATTATTATTCCAACGTCACCTCCCTGGAATTCGCCTTCAGTGGTCATATGTCGCCCGATGATGAAAATGTGGAAAAAGGACTGATCGGATTCCGCAAAGTATTTTTTGCGCTCGAACACCCGGAAAGAACAGGTAAGCATATATCCACACCCGCTCGCAACAGCGCCTGTAAACGATTGAATATGTACCTTCGCTGGATGGTGCGTAAAGATGAAAATGGCGTGGATTTTGGACTGTGGAACCACATATCGCCGGCTCAACTTGTTTGCCCGATGGATGTACATGTGAGCAGAGTAGCGGCCAGACTGGGCATCATCCAGGACCCTAAGGCAGACTGGAAAACAGCCGTAGCGCTGACGCATCAGTTAAAAAAGCTGGACCCGGAAGATCCGGCGAAATACGACTTCGCACTGTTTGGACTGGGAGTAATAGAAAAATACGTTTGATAAAAAATAGCAATGATGAAAAGATTACTGGGCATTACCCTTACGATCATGGCCGCCACATTTCAGGTGCAGGCACAGGAATACACCGACTTAAACTACCAGTTCCAAAAAGGACAGCAATTTGAACTGGAACAGAAAAGCCGCAACGAAACCTACATGACTGTAAACGAAACGCAGCAGCGTACCACCCGGGATTATAACAACATCATAGTTATCGATGTAACGGAGGTAAACCCGGGTAAATCCGTACTCAGCTTCTATTACAAGGATCTGAAATTCAACTTCAACGCTAAAAACACCAATATCGCCGTAGATGCTAAAGGCCCTGCTACCGAAGAACCTTTCCAGGAAGGCCTGAAGCAGATCCTGAAAAAACCGTTTACGGTAGAGATCAACTCTTTCGGTGTGATTAATAAAATCGAAGGGCTGGATGAATTGCTGGACAACGCTTCCGTGGCTTTCGACAAACTAAAGAAAGACGAACAGGCCGCCTATAAAAAACTGATGAAAGACCAGTTTGGTACCGAAGCCTTCAGGAGCTGGCTCGAGCAATTACTGGTTATGTATCCTGCCCATGGCATTAAATCCGGTACACAATGGGAGGAAAGCGTGCCTATGCGTGGAGGCCTCATCGGCTCAATAGACCTCTACTGGAGCCTGCAAACCTGGGATTCCCAAACAGCCAAGATCAGCGGCACTTCAAAAATACGAACCGATAAAGTGCAGCTGCTCACACTCGAGGATGATATTAAGGCCACCGCCGAAATCAACGGTAGTACACAATCCAACTACCTCATCAACCGCAGCTCCGGCCTTCCCAGCATCTGCGTACAGAATACCGAATTAAACGGCACCTACAAGTACAAAGTGAATAAAGCAAAAGGTATTAAAAAAGAGATCCTTGTTCCCGTGAAAATCGTTACCAACGCGAGCTACAAGATCAAACAAATGAAATAACCATGGCACTGCCGGTACATATACAGGAAACAGCGGAATGGGCATCGCAAACTTTTGAACTGCGTATACCCGGCCACGTGAGTTACGAAACCTTGCAGCATTTGCTCTCGGAACGGCTTAAAACCCTGATAAATACTGACTTTCAACAGTTTGTATTTCTTTTGTACCGAATAGATGTATCAGAAAAAAAAGTACAGGCCATCATCAGCGAAGCAACCGCCGCACTGGCCGAACCCTATAACGAAATTGCGGCGCTGATCATAGAGCGGCAACTGCAAAAAATAATCACCAGGGCCAGCTTCCGGCAGCAACCGCCGGACGATGACGAGGAAAAGTGGTAAATCGAGTAGGAAGTGAGGGATTATTTCCCTCACTGTCCTCTCACACCACCGTACATGCGGTTCCGCATACGGCGGTTTGTTAGAATAAGTTCATTTGGTGGGTTGTTTTCCAATAGTAGTAGTTC
>NZ_JAHUWJ010000025.1 GCF_019219075.1 Chitinophaga sp. sic0106 | reverse complement strand
AAAGGCGCATGGCTATGGAAGTCAGGGATCTGGCAATTGCTCAAATCGTTGTCTTATGTGGCGGAAATCCTGATATTTACTTCAAAACATAAAGAAATGGTCGGAATTTCTTCCGACCATGACTAGCTCAAATGGCCCTCTTTTTTTATCAGCGTTGGAAATACGTGATTATTGATCCCACCAAACTTTGGAGTTAAGGGTGAGTCCCCCTGGAACATTTTCGGAATTATAAGAGATTTCAGACTGTGGGTAAGGCAGTCGGCGAGGGATTTCCTTTCCGGTCACTTTTGAGGTGAGGGCAGGAATACCGGTGCGGCGCCAGTCGGTGTAGGTTTCTGCCTGCAGGTACATGGCAACATATTTCTGCGTAAGCACCAGGTTGAGTTTATTGGCGGCGGCATCAAAACTGCCACTGGTGGTCAGATAGTTACCAATTGCTGCACCCACTTTGGCAAAAGAGGCTTTCACCGCATTTTCGTAGTGGAGCTTACCATTTACATTATCTCCTGCTCTTACAAAAGCTTCTGCCAGGATGAATTCCACTTCATAGCTGGTGATCATCAATACAGATGAATTCGGAGAATCGTAAAAGCCTCCCAGGTATTCATCCAGGCGTGTATCACCGGCCGCTTCCATAAAACTAGTCAGATAGGTATTTTCGTACTCGGCATAACCTTCACGTTGCGTATTGAATTGATACAGCGGGTTAGCTCTGGACTCATCGTCGAGGAAGTAGACTTCTGCATCATCTGCTTCGGCAGTAATCAGGCCACCCGCGGCAGTGGCAGCAGTGATTACCTTGGCAGCAGCGCCGGCAGCATCTTTCTTAGTCTGGTGAATGAGCAAACGCAAACGCAGTGAATTGGCGAATTTGATCCATTTGGAAGCGGAACCGCCATACACCACATCATAAGTACCAGGATTTACACCCGGAACCGGATTGTTGAGATCAGCGATGGCTGAAGTGATCAGGCCGTCGATGGTCTTATACAGATCCTCCTGCTTATCGTATTTGGACTTATACTGACCTTCCAGGCCTTTGAATGCATCGGAGTAAGGCAGATCACCCCATACATCCGTCATGGTGAGTACGGTGTAAGCTGTCATCAGCTTAGTGATACCACCCAGCAGGAAATATTTTTTAGCATCTGCGGTATGCAGCAGTTCCTGATAATTAATCAGCGTACCCTGATACAGACTACTCCATGGGTTATTAAAGTTATCCGCTACCAGCTGATACTTCTCATAGTTACCAAATTGCCTGTCGGCACCGGTTACCTGGCCGGTAAGAATGCCTGTAATCAGGGAGAAGTCGGCGCCACCCAGGGTGTAGGCACCTGTTACCTGGGCGCCGGCAAGTACCGGACCAGGGGAAGCCAGTAAAGGTCTGTCTGGATCAACGTTTACATCCAGGTATTTTTTACATCCGGTGCTGAGCAGTACTGCAGCGATACCTAATGTGGCTATGATTTTATTGCTAAATTTCATGATGTCATTTTTTAAAATACTACCTATGTTTTTTCCGGACTAGAACTCGAATTTGAGGCTGAAACCATAGGTTTTTGTACCTGGGTTATTGAAGTAATCAAAACCTTGTGCTTCCTGGGTTCCGAACAGACTTGTTTCAGGATCTACACCTTTGTATTTGGTGCTGAGCCAGAGGTTGCGGCCGATTGCGGAGACAGTCACGCCCTGGAAGTAGCGCTTGTTTTTAAATAATTTCTTGCCATCAATACGATAAGAGAGTGACATTTCGCGCAGACGTACCCAGCTTGCATCTTCTACAAACGGTTCGTTTACGAGGAATCCACTACCTACGCCGGTATAGAAGTATTCGTCCAGCAAGCCCGGAATATCATTTTTATCTCCTTTTGTGATTACTTCACCAGTGTTGGCATCGATGTGACCTTTTACACCGTCAAACACTTTGGTAGTATACCTGTCGAGGGTATTGGCACTCACACCGAAGTTGGTCATTGCACCCCAGGTACCGTTCCACATGCTGAACTTCTGGCGTGTTTCGAAAAGCAAATAGAGGGAAATACCCTTATAGGTAAAGGTATTACCGAAGGAGCCGATCCATTTAGGATTGATATCACCCAGGTATTGTAAGGCATCCTGGAGGATTGGCAGGCCTTTATCCGGACTACCATCTTCATCGTTGATCACGAGGCGGCCCTGTGCATCTTTAAGGTAACCGGTGCCATAGAGGGTACCATATTGTTTACCTACTAATACTGATGTGGAGATACCGGTGAATCCGTTAAAATCGATTCTATCCAGGCCTTCTGCCAGCTTCACTACGTTATTCCTATTCTGTGAATAGTTGAACGTCATGTTCCAGTTAAAGTCCTTTGTTTTAACTGGTGTAACACCAAGGGTTACTTCATGACCAACGTTGGTCATGGTAGCAGAGTTGAGCCAGATGCTGCCGTAACCGCTGGAAGTAGCCACTGTTACCTGGTTTAGCAGGTCTTTGCTGGTTCCTTTGTAGAAGGTATAATCGAGTGTGATACGATCACCGAGGAAGCGGAGTTCAGCACCTAATTCCGTCTGACTGGTCTTTTCAGCTTTCAGCTTGTCGTTACCGATAACACTTCCTTTGGAGTAACCAACAAGACCGTTGTATGGGAAGGTAATACCGTTAGTCCAGCCGTCGCCGGGAGCAGTTTGACCGAAGTAGGTGGTTGTGAAGTATGGGCTGAGGGCTCTACCCACCATAGAATGAGCAGCCCTTATTTTACCGTAGTTCAGCACTTTGGAATGCATTTTTAATGCATCCGTAAACACGAAGCCGGCGTTAACAGAAGGGAAGAAATACCACTGGTTTTCTACCGGCAGTGTACTGCTGGATTCATAACGTCCGGTAGCTTCGATAAACAGGTAATTATCGTAGCTGAAGTTGGCCTGACCATAGAATGCCACACGACGCTGGCGGGAGTTGGAGATGCCCAGGCTGTTGCTCAGGGTATTGGTAATCCCTTGGAAATCGTTAGACACAAACGCATCCCCTTGTGTGTGCAGATATTTATACGTATAGTCATATACGTTATGACCAAACATTAGACCATAGGAAACCTTTTTAGTCGTTTTCTGGAAGCTGGCGAAGAGGTCGTTGTTTATAGTAAAGCTGCTCATCTGGTCTTCAAAGTACTGACCGGCAACAGCGCCGGCAGAGTATTTGGAGTAGATTTGTTTGCGGTTATCGGAAGAGTAGTCCGCACCTGCACGCTCAGTAATGGTTAACCACTCAAATGGCTTGTAGTTCATGGTTAAATTACCATAAAAACGTTGAACGCTGCCAGTGTAGGGGTTCATATTTACGGTCCAGTATGGGTTATCATAACCACCGGTACCGCGGTAGCTCCGTTGTCTGCCGGAGTTATCGCCTAGCATATAGGTAGATGGATCATCGAATTTAAGACCACCGTTGGAGTTATCAAAAGTTGGCGTGGTACGAAGGAGCCCAAGCATGATACCGCTGGTGTTAGAACCTTGCTGCGGGCGGTTACCACCGGAGTTAGCGTAGTTCATGGAGGTCACCACGTTGAACTTGTCGTTAAACTTATAATCTGTGGAGAAGTTAACGGTTGTTTTTTTGAAGTTCGAGTTAGGGATGATACCACCCTGGTTCATGTGCGAAACAGAAACACGGTATCCCAGGCTGGTATTGCCACCGCTCACACTGAGATTGTGTTGTATTCCTTTACCGGTAACAAAAAAATCATAAGGATCATAAACATTTGCTTTTTTACCGCTTGGATTGGCGCTCCTGCCTACGAGGCGGCCGTTTTTATCCCACAGATAGTTGGCATTACCGTCGAACACCATCGTATCAATCGCAGGACCGAAGGAGTAAGATCTGAAGCCACTGGCATTATCAGGACCGAGATAAGTGCCTTCTAATCCCTGTGCGTATTTATTTTGTCTTTCCGGCAGTTTATTTACTCTATCGAAGTTGCCAGTAACAGTATAAGAAACATTGAAAGTTTTTCCATCTACGGTGCGTTTACCTTTTTTGGTAGTGATGACAACAACTCCATTAGAGGCACGGCTACCGTAGATTGCAGCGGCAGCGGGACCTTTCAGGGTAGTAATAGATTCGATATCGTCATTGTTCATATCTACCAGGCGGTTTGACTGGGTAACGCCTGCGGTTCCACCGGCATCGCTACCAGTATTTACTTCACTGTTATCCATTGGTATACCGTCTACAACGAACAGGGGTTGGTTATCGCCGAGTGTGGTAGGCCCGCGCATGGTTACACGCACTGCGGCGCCAGGTGTACCGGAAGCGGTGATAACAGAAGCTCCTGCCACCTTACCTGACAAGGCGCTGAGTGGATTCGAAGGTGCTGTTCTCGTAAGGTCTTCCGCTTTGATATCCTGTGCAGCGAAGCCGAGTTTTCTTTTATTTTCCTTTACGCCCAACGCTGTTACCACTACTTCACTGAGTGATTTATCGTCCTGGGTGAGCATAATATTTAAGGTAGCAGAAACGCCTGCGGGTACTTCCCTTGTCTGATAACCGAGGCTTCTGATTACCAGCACTGCACCTTCTGGCACAGTAAGACTAAAGCGGCCTTTAGAATCTGTTACAGTACCGGTGGTTGTCCCTTTAATTTGGATGGTTACCATCGGGAGCGGAACGTCGTCCGTACTTCTCACGGCGCCCGACAACTGCCGTGTCTGGGCATGTAGCATGCTGACTACTGCCATAAGCATGGCAAAAAAGAGTAGCATCTTTTTCATAGATGATTCAGATTTTGGTTGAACTTTAAATAATAAAAAATTATGGGATGGAATTCCACAAGCAATAAAAAACCTGTCCCTGGTTGCTATGAGTCATAGCTAACCTATAATAGCATAGGAAAACATCTAAACTGATTTTAAATAAATACAAGTAGTCACAGCTAACGCTATGTCATAAACAAAAAACCATTTCTTTAACAACAATAGTTACAAACTATAGCAAAAAAATCAGGCAACAAATAACGGGAAATCCTATCTGGCACAAGGTCTTAGTGATTATGGTAAAAGTATTATTCCACCGTTGTATTTGGCATATTAACGAATTACGACATTGTCATAAACGCTATTCGATTTAGATTTTGGTTGATGCATTGAGTTAACACAAGGTAGAAAAAATTTGTAAAACAAAAACTATTTTCCTTAACATTATTTTAACGCTCATTCCTACACGAAATATCGTGTTGAAATTCAATGGCTAAAACTTGTTCCGATATTGTTTTCGCTTAATTGAACTTTACCAGTACCTCAAAAACTCAGCATAGTTTGTAGTTGCACGGCTGATTTTTTGTTGCTACTTATCTTATCTAACCCGCTACCAATACTGGTTACATCCGGGTAGTAGGCCTGACTGCATTTGGCCCATACGGTCCAGTTTTTCCTGATTTTGTATTTCATATTTATATAGTACTGCCAGCCATTCCCATAATACTGACCTACGCTATTATCGTATAGCACGCTGCTTTCATAAGCGTATAACCGTGACTGATAACTATCTGTTTGAAACCAGGTGCAGCGGCCGCTAATGGAGAAGGGTAGCTGCTTACATCGATAGGTCAGGTCAAGGAAAGTTAAGTAACCTCGCTGCAATGCTGTTTCAGTTGTGGCCATCAGGTTATACTCCATCCTTGCTGCCGTTGAAAATTGCTTACTCCAGGTACGCTCGGTGTGGAGCCGTATACTTTTGGCGGACTGCTGGTCCGGATATTTTGTGCTTACCTTCAAGCGTAGCTGATACTGATATTCTTTCCGTGGAGTGAAAGTAAGTTGTGAAAAGAACTCTGTGCCGCCGGAGGGATAATCTATCCCATATTTTAGCCAGGGGAAATGGAAGAAATCCGCATAGCCATCCAAGGTCCATTTGCGGGCGAGCCTGAGACTTGTTCCGATATAAATCCCTGTTTCATTCATGGTTTTATAGCTATCCCCAAATCCTTTACTGTAGAGACTTTGATATTGTTTACTATAATTCCTGTATACAATAGAAATATCAGCATGACTGCCTGCACTCATTAGTACACCTTGCATAATAGCCAGGTTAGCGGATTTATCCGCTGCCACTTCTCCAAACAGGTGCATATTTCGAAATGTGCCGGCGTAGTCGGCGCTGAAGTTCAGCAGCTGATTCCCACGAAAATCAAACTGATTATATGGCTTTATTTCTTTCTGGATTGCAGGAGAAAACTGGTGCATCACCACATTGATCGCCGGCTGCCAGGTACCGTTCCACTTGCAGGAGAGGCCGTTGGTAAACTGTGTGAGTTGTCCTTTTTTCGCTATTTCGGAAGTGGTGCGGTGGTAACCACTGGCTACTACTGCGGTAGCTATCAGCTCGTCTGCAATGGTATCTGTGGCAGCTAATGTGCCATCCAGTTTTCTAAGCGAGGTAAAAGCGGTGATATCCAGCTGATGAATGCGGGTGGTTATACCCATGCCCCGGAAAAAATAATATTCTCCTGCCGAAGTGTAAGGCCGTAATACGGGGCCTTCCCGTTTTACCTGCAACACAGCACCACCTTTCCCTCCAGCCTGACTATGCCATTGCAGCAGCCCTTGTCCCAGGTTTACTGCATAATCGCCCACCGCCAGGTAGCGAACTGCTTTATAATTGGTCACAAACAGGTGAGCGCTGTAGAAATCGAACCCCGTTTGCTGTGCGCCGCCGAAAAAACTTTCTCCTGCATCCTTCTCCATGCTCATGCCGTAGCTCAGGTGCTGGGAAAAATTATAACGGTAACGAATAAACATACTTCCGGGTGTTCCGTGGTAATAGGAACGTGTGCTATCCTTTCTGGTATATCCTCCGGCCAATTCCAGCTGCCGGCGGTAACGCAGCAGTATAGCCTGCTCTCCCTTCCGCAGCAGATCTTTCAGGGAATAATGTGCCTGCAGATCGTCTCCTACTTTTACATAAGGTAATAGTTTTTTAATCAACGGTAAGTCAAAGCCGGGGACTGCCTGGAGTTCATAAATACTCACAAAGTTACCTAACAGCTGCCTGTATTGCAGCAGGTTTCCAACCTGCAAAGGCGACAATACCCCTAATGCAGTCAATTCCTGCAGCTCAGCTGTATTCAGCGACAGGCGATGCTTTTGCCGGTATGCCAGTTGCTGCCATTGTTCATCGTCTTCGCTGGTGCTGGTGGTGGCAGCTGTTTCATTTTCCAGGAGCTGCTGCATATCACGGGATAGTTCCTGCTCCTGCGCATATGCACTAATACAAACACCCAGCAATAACAGCAGCGCAACTATTGCTTTTGCCATACCAGTGTAATTGAAGGCGTAAGGCCAAGCTGCTGATGAAAAGCAGCACCTATATCCATCCGGAATTGCCGCATGGTAATCAGCACGAGCGCCTGCAAATAAGCAGGCAGGCCGGTTATAGCCAGTTGCAGCGCCAATGCGGGAACTAGGGAGGTGACCACCTGCACTGTGCCGTAATACTTTTTATCCTTAGTGTTACTGCCTTCCACGCTAAACAGCAACGCAGGAGAAGGCTGCCAGCCTATGCCTGCAAAATATTGGAGATAGTCGCCCCGCAATACCTGCACGGCGCTGGTCCAATCCTTCGCCACCTTCCACCGCAGGTTTGCCCCTGCCACTACATTGCCGCTGCTGCCATACTGCACCACCGCTTTACCGCGATACCCAAACTGCACACCTGCCTGCGCCAGCTTCCCTAAGCCAATGCCCATCCCCCCGCTAATTTCCTGCTGCCGCCAGTATTGATTACCAAATTGCATTAGCCGCATACCTACACCCATATTGCCCACAGGAAACATTGCTGCAGCCGTGTAAAGGGGAATACCAACCATACCAAAAGGCTGCGTCGCAAAAACCGCTACCCCACGCTTGCCTGTAGCCAGTAACGCAGGATTAACCAGCGATGAAACAGCATCTCTGTATACCTCCCCAAAAACCGCCCCATGCCAGTACCGCGCCGCAGGAGGTAGCTGCATGCCATTGATTGAAAGGGTGAAAAATAATAGAAAAAGCGTGCTTACACGCGGGATTAATATCAGCGGGTTAAACATAATATACTGGTTAAACAAACAATTATTTATGTAACAAAAATAGGGGGTAGAAAATGGTAAAACCTTTAGTGGATGTTAATGGGGATTTTTTTTGAGGAGGAGTGCCAACGTCACCTTCGGTGTCGTTGGTGTGGATGCCGGGCTTCGCCCGGCGGCCCACACATTAAAAAATGTTAGAACAATCCGTACAACTGAGAATCAATCTTCGAGATTATCTCACCCAGATCTTCGTCGCTTTCCGGAAATTTATTTTTATCAATATCAATCACCAGCAACGGACCTTCTTTATACTTCTCGATCCAGTTGTTGTAATATTCGTTTAGGCGTTTCAGGTAGTCGAGGCGGATATTCTCTTCATACTCTCTTCCTCTCTTCTGAATCTGCGCTACCAGCGTAGGCACCGACGCCTGCAGGTAGATCAGCAAATCCGGTGGCTTCACCATCGACTTCAACGTTTCAAAGAAATTGAAATAGTTATCGAAATCGCGTTTAGTCATCAGCCCCATTTCATAGAGGTTAGGCGCAAAGATATGTGCATCCTCGTAAATGGTGCGGTCCTGGATAACGGTTTGGTTGCCGTTCTGAATTTCCAGCAGCTGCTTCAATCGACCATTCAGGAAGTAGATCTGCAGGTTAAACGACCAGCGGGGCATATCCTCGTAGAAATCATTCAGGTAAGGATTGTGCTCCACATCCTCGTACTGGGGATGCCATTTATAATGTTTGCAAAGCATTTCGGTGAGCGTAGTTTTACCCGCACCAATATTGCCTGCTATTGCTATATGTTTGATTTTTGTCTGTTTCGCCATGCTTATGTTGATATGGTTCAAATAAGTATTGAAAATAAGGAATCAATAATATTTTAAACCGATTAATTTCTTCGCTTCCTGCAGTGTGGCGCTGGCGTTAGCCCTGGCCTTTTCTGCCCCTTGCTTCATGATCTTGTGCATGTAATCCGTATCACGCTGCAGCTCCTTCGCCTTTTCACGGATCGGTGCTACAAATTTCACCATGTCCTCACCCAGCTGTTTCTTCATATCACCAAAGCGGATGGTTTGGTTAGCCCAGGCATCCTGGTAGAACTTCACTACTTCAGGGGTAGACACCAGTTCCATCAGTGTGATCAGGTTGGTAACTGATTCTGGCATAGGCGCACCAGGTTCACCAGTACCGCTATCCGTTTTTGCCTTCTTCAGCTTCTGCATGATTTTATCATCTTCATCTGCCAGGTAAATGGTAGCCATTTCATTCTCACTCTTACTCATTTTACCATTGCCATCCAGGCTCGCAATACGCACCAGGCTATCGCCATAGTTAAATGCCGCCGGTTCCGGGAACAGATCCCCATAGCGATGGTTAAAGCGCTGTGCAAAATTCCTGGCCATTTCCAGGTGCTGGCCCTGGTCCTTACCTACCGGCACTTTTACGGCACGCTGGATCAGGATATCCACTGCCATCAGCACTGGATAAGTTAATAACCCGGCATTCACGTTCTGCGGCTGCAAACGCACCTTATCCTTGAAAGTAGGTACCTTTTCCAGCTCACCCACGTAAGCCAGCATATTCATCAATAAGTAGAGTTCAGCAATTTCAGGAACATCGCTCTGTGCATACACCACTGCCTTTTCAGGGTCCAGGCCAGATGCTATATTCTCTGCCAGCACGCGCATTACGTTACCCGGCAGATCTTTCGGATCAGGATGGGTGGTCAGTGAATGCCAGTCCGCCACAAATATGTAGCAGTTAAAATCTTCCTGCATCCGAATAAAATTACGGATGGCGCCAAAATAATTTCCTAAGTGTAAATAACCGGTGGGGCGTATGCCGCTTACCACTATTTCTTTTTCTGTTGCCATAACAGGGCGCAATTTAAAATTTCTGGCCGTTTATCCCTAATTTTGGAATACTATCAATTTACCATTTATAATTCATTACCTTTTCGTTTAATTTGTTTATGGAAGTCAACGACACACTGGTACAGCAATTGGCAGACCTCTCCCGCCTGGAATTCAGCGCAGAAGAAAAGAAAGAATTTACCGGTGACCTCCAGCGGATGATCACTTTCGTAGAAAAACTCAATGAGCTGGATACCAGCAATGTAAAACCATTGCTCCATCTTACGGAAGATTATAATGTGTTTAGGGAAGATGCGGTTAAACCCTCCATCACCAGGGAAGAAGCCCTGAAAAATGCTCCCGAAGCCACCGACGAATATTTCAAAGTGCCCAAAATCATCAAGAAATAACCTTACATGCAAAAGTCCGTCATTCACCTGGAAGAGATCCGAAAAAGCTATTACCTCGGTAAAAACGAATTGCCCGTACTCAAAGGGGTTTCTCTTGATATTCTCAAGAATGAATATGTAGCCCTCATGGGCCCTTCCGGCTCCGGAAAATCCACCCTGATGAATATCCTGGGTTGCCTGGATACCCCCACCAGCGGTTCCTACATACTCAGCGGACACGATGTAAGCAAAATGGAAGATAACGACCTCGCCCGCGTTCGTGGCAAGGAAATCGGCTTCGTTTTCCAGCAATTCAACCTCATGCCCCGCCTCACCGCCCTGGAAAATGTGGCCATCCCACTCATCTACGCCGGCATAGGCAAAAAAGAGCGCCTGGAAAAAGCCATGGCCATGCTCGAAAAAGTTAAACTCGAAAACAGGGCCGATCACAAGCCCAACGAGCTTTCCGGTGGTCAGTGCCAACGCGTGGCCATCGCCCGCGCCCTGGTAAACGACCCCTCCCTCATCCTCGCCGATGAGCCCACCGGTAACCTGGATACCAAAACATCCATCGAAATCATGGATATTTTTGGCGCCATCCACGCCTCCGGCAATACCGTAGTACTGGTTACACACGAAGAAGATATCGCTGACCACGCCCGCCGGATCATCCGCCTGCGCGACGGTATCATCGAATCAGACCGTATCAACCAGAAACATGTAGTCACCAACTAATACCTTTTCATACACCTTATTGATCCTTCCGGCCCCCCGCCGGAAGGATTTTTTGTTTTAATTTTAGTGCATGAAGATATATACCAAAACAGGCGACAAAGGCAAAACCTCCCTCATAGGCGGTACCAAAGTGCCTAAAAGCAATATACGCATCGATGCCTACGGCACCGTCGATGAACTGAATTCCTACATCGGCCTCGTAAACGACTACATGGCCGACCCGGACACCAAAAACCTGCTCCGCGAAATCCAGGACCGCCTCTTTACCATCGGCTCCGCCCTGGCATGCGACCCGGACAAAGAAACCAAACTCAAAATACCTGACCTCCACGAAGCAGATATCACCCTCCTCGAAAAAGCCATCGACAGCATGAACGAAGAACTGCCACCCATGCGCTTTTTCGTGCTGCCAGGCGGCCACGTAGCCGTGTCCACCTGCCACATCGCCCGCTGCGTATGCCGCCGCACAGAACGCCTCTGCGTAGGCATGCAGGAACAGGAAATGTTTATAGAACCACTCGTGCTCAAATATATTAACCGCCTCAGCGACTACCTCTTCGTGCTCGGCCGCTGGACCGGCCACAAGCTCGGTGTGGAAGAAATTCCGTGGAAACCAAGAGTCAGCTAACTTTCATAAATTCGCCATATGTTTACAGGAATCATAGAAACACTAGGAGAAGTAATTGCCACCAGACAGGAAGGCGGAAACCTGGTAATTACCATACAATCTGATATCGCTCCAGAACTGAAAGTGGATCAGAGCGTATCCCATAACGGTGTATGCCTTACTGTTACCCATATAGACGGTAAAACCTTCAATACCACCGCCGTTACAGAAACACTGCAGAAAACGAACCTCGGCCTGCTCACACCCGGCCAGAAAGTAAACCTCGAAAGAGCCATGGTGTTTAACGGCCGTATCGACGGGCACCTCGTACAGGGTCACGTAGATACCGTAGGCACCTGCGTTTCCCGCGAATCACAAGACGGTAGCTGGCTGTTCCGCTTCCGCTACCCTGCCGACTTCGCCGGCCTCATGGTAGAAAAAGGCTCCATCTGCCTAAATGGTATCAGTCTCACCGTATTCGATGTAACCACAGATGAGTTTTCTGTGGCCATCATCCCATACACCTACGAGTTTACCAATATCCAGTATATCAATCCGGGAGATACTATTAACCTCGAATTCGATATCCTGGGTAAGTATGTAGCCCGACAACTGGCAGTACGCCTCTAAATTCAGCCGATTGAAAAAACTGCTGTTCATCATATCTATCATTTTTCCGTTGCTGGTACACAGCCAGCAACGGAAACTGGTATACGCCTACGCCGGATACGACGTAAATGCCCTCCCGGAAATTTATAACTATACCCCCATTGGTATACGCCTCACCTTCAGCGACAGCACCACACAGGAAACCACCGGCATCGCCAACGGTAAACTGAAATGGAATAAGCTCTCCGTACAGTCCTCCAACGGAGAAGTAAACAACGGCATACTTACTTTTAACCGCACACAACTCCAAAAAGATAATTACCAGGTACAACTCACCATCAGCATGCCCGGCGAAACGCCCGTGCATACTACCTTAGAGCTGCCACACCTGGTAGGCATGCGCTTCAATCAATATTCCGATAGTCTGAAAAAAAATATCCGTTTTTACCTGAACGTAGAAGGTCAGTTCAGCAGTGAACGTATCCTTCCATTAGATACTAACCTGGTAAGATTTAAAACCTCCGCCGGACAAATCCTCGGGCAGGACCTGCTGCTTCCTGCCGGCGATACCACCCGCTTTATACAGGTAGAAGCATGGTATAAAATGAATCCTGAAAAATACCTGATCACCACCATTCCGGTAAAACAATTACCAGATAAAGACTAGATCAACATCCTGGACTTCAACTCCAGGTATTTATTCACCACATTTACGGTTAACTGCTCCGGTGGCGTCAGAATTGACATAATACCGTATTTTCCCAGCTCTTTTGCAATCAGTTTTTTATCATAGGCAAATTGCTGAGCGATCGTCTGTTTATAAATCCCTTCCATATCATAGGCTACCTCCTGGGTCATTTTCTTCAGCTCCGTATTCTCAAAAAATACGACCAGTAACAGGTGATACTGCGCCAGGCGCCGCAGGTACGGCAGTTGCCGCTGCAAGCCCGACATCGATTCAAAATTAGTAAACAATACCAGCAAACTCCTGTGCGGTAAGCGGCTGCGCAATTGCACACTGAGCGTTTCATAATCGCTCTCCTGCCATTGCGTTTCCTGTGCATAAAGCGACTCCAGAATACTGTTCAGCTGCACCATCTTACTGCTCGCCGGCAACATCTCCATTCTCTTTTCTGTGAAAGTAACCAGGCCAGCCTTATCTCCCTTGCTTAGGGCTATATTACTGAAAACCAATGTGGCATTGATGGCGTAATCCAGTAACGACAGGCCTTCGAATGGCATCCGCATACTTCTCCCCTTATCAATAACACAATAAATCTGCTGGCTTTTTTCCTCCACAAAACTATTAACCATCAGGTTACCTGTGCGGGCAGTAGCTTTCCAGTTGAGCCGCCGCACATCATCCCCTTTTGCATATGGCTTGATGTGATCAAACTCCACGCTCTGACCAACAATACGCCTGCGGTGTATACCAAAGTGATCCTGCTCCTGCAGAAAACTTTTTAACGTAAAATGCCGCAGCTGCTGAAAGCTGGGATACACGCTTACCTGCGTTTCATTGTCGATCACAAAGCGCCTGTGTATTAATCCCAAGGCTGTACTAACAAACACGTTCGTATAGCCGAAAGCGTAGTTACCCCGTTCCACCGGCCGCAACTGATAGGTAAACGTTTGATCCGCCCCCGGCGCAATTTGCATCTCTATACTAAAATCCCTCCACTGGAATTGCACAGGTACCTCTTCCAGTATCACGAATTTAGCCGGAAAGCCATAACCATTATGGACCTGCAGCTGCACTTCATTTTCATCCCCATTACTGAAACGGTTAGCCATGATTCTTTCTACCGTGACAATTGCCGACGGGCGCCCCATCAGTAAAATCATATCCGCCACCGTAAGCGCCACTGCTATAAAAAACAGCAATACCACAATGGAAAATAACACCGGCACAAAAAACGCTACCAGGAACAATATCACCACCACTCCCATCATCAGGTAAAACCTGTTGTGGAAAAAGAGATTTTTGAGGAGGTTATATTTTACAGCACCTGCCATATGTGTAGATTATCTTGGAACTTCAATTGTTTTAACAATCTGTGCAATCACATCATCCGTGGTAATGCCTTCCATTTCACGCTCCGGTGTAAGAATAATACGATGACGCAGCACATGTGTCACCATAGCCACCACATCTTCCGGAATCACAAAATCGCGGTTATTCATGGCTGCCTGTGCCTTCGCACAGTTCATAACGGCAATGGATGCACGTGGTGAAGCGCCGAGGTACAACGATGAATGCTGACGCGTAGCATGCACGATAGCAGCAATATAATGCAGCAGTTTTTCATCCATCCGCACCTGCTTCACCAACTGCTGAAACTGTATCAGCTGCGCAGCACTCAGCACTTTATTCACTACGGTCACAATACTTTCCTGCGATGGTAGCTGGTTCATTGCTTCCAGGATGGCAATCTCTTCTTCCAGCTCCGGATATTTCACCTGCACCTTGAACAGAAAGCGGTCCAGCTGCGCTTCCGGCAACCGGTAAGTACCTTCCTGCTCAATAGGGTTCTGGGTGGCAATCACCATGAATGGGCGGTCCAGCTGATAGGTATGACCATCGTTGGTGATCTGTCTTTCCTCCATTACTTCAAACAGGGCCGACTGCGTTTTAGCAGGCGCTCTGTTTATTTCATCGATCAGAACCAGGTTGCTGAACACCGGTCCTTTTTTATATTCGAACTCGCGGGTTTGCGGATTAAACACAGAGGTCCCCAATACATCTGCCGGCATGAGATCCGGCGTAAACTGAATACGGGAAAAATCAGCATCAATGCTTTGTGCCAGCAGTTTAGCGGTCAGTGTTTTAGCTACACCAGGCACACCTTCAATCAGCACATGGCCCTGTGCCAGCAAAGCAGTGATGAGCAGGTCCACCATTTCTGACTGACCTACAATTACTTTTCCGATCTCTTCACGCACCGCTTCCACTCCTTCCTGGAGCGCAGTAAAATCAGTACGTGGCTGAAATGTATTTGTGTCCATTTCTTATTTGGTATTTATATAAAACAGTTGAATATTACGATAAAGCTCTCTTACAAATTCGCTGTCCACATAGCCGTTGGACTGCACATTATGCAGGAGTCGCACCATACGTGCTACCTGCTCCCGTTCAGCCCCTGACTTATGCGCCAGCAGTTCTGCAAAAGCTGCATCGAGTTGATTGGTATTGATGTAATAACGGTTACGGATATACTCCAATACATGCAGCATCATTTTATGTGCGATGTTCGCATGATCCTGCTGCTGATAATACAGCTCTCCGATAGCATCTACAAACTCCAGTGAGGAGTTGGCAACGACAGGTTTTATTGGTATGACCCGCTGGCGGCGCTTACTTTCAAACAACACGTAGAGCAGCATTAAAGCCAGGGTAAGCCATAGTGCCCATCTGATGGCCGGATAGCGCAGCAACACCTGCCATTCCGAAAACTCATCATTCCTGGAGGCCTTTTGGGTGTTATAGAAATCATCCCAGTAAATGTTGGAGGCTACCTGGTCGAGGTAACTCATTTGTATCGCAAATGCCTCTGTATTGTTGTTATGGAGAATAAAATAGTTACTGAAAGTATATGGGTTCAGCAGCACAAAAATGCGGCCTTTTCCGTATCGTATTCTCACAAAGTTAGGATGTTCGTTTGTGCTATAACCTATTACCCGCGTGATGCTGGTATCTGCCTTGGTGAAATAACGCTCTTTCATTGGGCCGGCATAGCGGTAGGAAACATGGATATTATTGAGGGTATCCACATAAGCCTGTGATCCGCGTTTCACGTCACCACCATCGTCCGGGAGTTTGGTAACCAGTCCCAGCTTGATGTTCAGTGAAGGGTCCATTTTATTAACTGCAATAAACAGTTCGTTACCATTATTCACATAGGTCAGTAAACTGTTGACATCATTTTCTGTCAGAAACAGTTCATCGGCAACAATCAGATACACGTTACCGCTTTTGTGCAGCTCCGTTTCTTTCTTAAACGTATTGGAAAACGGTTTGGTAACGATCTGCAATGGTTTGTTGGCAAACAGCGATGGCAGCAGTTTTGCGGCTGCGTAGCTCCCGCCGGCTTTGGTGTCTTTGCTGGAAAAAGTAGGCTTGGACATGTCGGTACTTTGCTGCGCTTCCCGGTTGCTGTGCATACTGCCGGCGATCAGCAATACAAAAAGTATTGCTACCACAATGCCTGCTATATAGTATACTTTTTTACTCACTGCTGCTTACTGATTTGTTGTTTGAAATCGTGGAACTGTTGCTGAATTCTTTCAAAATCCGTTGCAGCAATATTAAATCCGCCATACCAGCTGTACTCATAGTCCATTGTCAGTACCGAAAAAGGTTTGTACAGCGGTGTATTCCTGAGTGTACGCAGATAATCTTTATTGGTTTTGTCTTTAGCGGTTTTGATCATACCGTTTTCCGCGAGCATGAACAAGGTATACAGGTACCACCAGCGGATGGCTTCGCGGATATTACCGGCAGCTTCGGCAGCATTAATTTTCTGCTGATATTCTGCTGCGTTGTGCACCTCTGTTTCTTCAGGTGTTACTACAATTCCTACCAATGCAGGTTTCCGGAAGAAGCTAAGGCCGTTTTTGCGCATGTACCTGTAAATCAGGTAGCCCAGCACCAGCAATACTATCCCGATAATCACCCAGCGGAAAATGAGGATATGTGCAGTAATATAAAGTAAGGTAGCACCAATGATGAGTGTCCACCAGGATACGCTTTCTTTGTCCTTATCGTCAGTATAATGCAGGCGTTCATCTTTCCGGAGTTCCTTCAATTTTTCAGAGGACACATCACGTCTGTAGTATCCCGGGAAACCTGCGGGTTCGGTGAGAGAAGAAAATTCTGCGGCTACTTCGTCTTCATCGTAGTAAGCCGAATCTTCTCCGGTGGCTGCATTGCTGGTATCAGTAGTGGCTTCCTCAAATGCGGTGCTGTCTGTACCAATCTGTTGCGCGGCAACAGGTTGAATAAACAACAGCAGCAAAACACATATGGAGCAGAGGTATTTTCTCATTTTACAATCACCTTTCCTGTTTCACTGATCGCATATCCTTTTTTATGTAGGGAGATGGGATACCAGATAAAATAAAATATAATGAAATAGAGCGAGCTTCCCAAAATCAGTAAGCTCACCGCGACGGGCATGGTAGAATGTCGGGTGATAAAGGCTTCCAGGAAGGCGGCTACAATAAATACCGGCACGAGTGCTACCATTATTTTCACGCCGTCTTTGGCGGCTTTTTTCAGTGAATCAATTCGTTTATGCGTGCCCGGGAACAGGAGGCTGTTACCTAATATGAGGCCTGCACAGCCGGCGATTACAATACTTGATAGCTCCAGCGTTCCGTGGATCATCACTACCAGTACGGCTTTCCAACCGAGGCCGTGGGATACGAAGAGGTAGTGAAATGCACCGATCATCACACCGTTTTTGAACAGCATGTATAAAGTGCCCAGGGAGAAGAAAATACCCATCACGAAAACAGATATCGATACATAGATATTGTTAAAGGCGATGCGCAGGAACATGTACCATTCTTCCGAACTGGCGTACACGCCAAAGGGGTCACCGTTGGCGATGTTTCGTTCTGTCATGTTCAGGTATTCATCGCCCAGCACGCCACGGACAAAAGTTTCATCATGTGCGCTGGAAAATGTTCCGATGAGAACGAACACTATAAAGAAGCAAAATGTATACAATAATGTACGGTGGTATTTACGGAACAGCAGGGGCAGTTCATACACAAAGAATTGCCGGAACCTGCCCTGGTCTTCCTTTTTGTGCAGGTATATTTTTTGGAAGATGCCGGCGGCGATGGTATTGAGGTAGCGCGTAACCTTACTAAAGCTATAGAAAGTTTTAGCGTAGGCGAGGTCGTCCAGCGTGGAGATAAAACGGTCTGACATCTCATCCGGATTATCGGTGGGTTCCTCCTGGTACTTTTTCCAGCGTGCTAAATTCTTCTTGATAAATAGAGATTCTCTCATGCCTGATTGGTGCAACAATATATAAACAATTGTGTAGATTTGAGCATGACCGCGATCAAAATCCCTACTTCATTTAATATCGACCTTGAGTTTGAGGCTGCCGATCTGGGCCAGCGCTTTCTGGCGTGGCTGATAGACTGGGTGGTCCGCGGGGTGTATATTACGATTTTTGTGCTGATCATTGGTTCACTGACAAGGTTATTTCAGGAGCCGGCGATGATGGTACTTTTTTTCCTGGTTATCATGTTACCGGTAGTAGCATATCCCTTGTTATTTGAAATGTTTATGGAAGGGCAAACACCGGGCAAATTGGCGATGAGCATCAAGGTGGTGGGCCTGGTGGGAAATGTACCAACTACCAGTCAACATTTGGTGCGCTGGTTTTTCAGGATAATAGAGCAGCCTTTATTTTTTTGGGCGATAGTACCGGTAATGTCGATATTAAGGTCACCGCTGAATCAACGCCTCGGCGATGTGGTAGCCGGCACTATCGTGATCAGTACCAAACCCAGGGGAAGCATAGAGGAAACTATTTTCAGGGATTTATCAGCATCCGGTTACCAACCGCAATTTCCTGAAATCTTACGATTGTCTGACAGAGACATGAACAAGATTAAGGAGTTGCTGGACCGTGCGCTTACGGGTGATCATCAGTTGGCGGAGCGTGTGGCGAACCGCGTAAAAGAAGTGTTAAAGATCACTACCAACCTGCCTGACACAGTTTTTTTGGAGACGGTACTCAACGATTACAATTATTACACAACCGTTGAGAAGTAGTACAGCAAAGGGTTTCGCGGGACTCAGAAAAATTATTTTCAAAAATATTTTCAAGAAAAACTGCATAAAATTTGGATTTACAACACATTGTATTACCTTTGCAACCGGCAAGTCTTATACGACCAGCTCCTGCTGAACTCCCCCAGGACAGGAATGTAGCAAGGGTAGGCGGTTGAAGCGGTGCGATATAAGTAACTTGCCTTTTTTCTTTTAAAAAGGTCATTAGGTCGCTGTCACTAGTCAGCTGGTTCACATCCCATCTCCCTTTCTAATGACAGTTACTCCGCAATTTGATACAACACGTACAACTTTTAATTTACATAGTATGAAATTCTTTATTGATACAGCTAATCTGGCGCAAATACAGGAGGCTCACGATCTCGGTATACTGGATGGTGTAACCACCAACCCATCATTGATGGCTAAAGAGGGAATTAAAGGTGAAGCTGCTATTCTGCAACATTACAAAGACATCTGCGAGATTGTAGGTGAAGGCGATGTAAGTGCGGAAGTATTATCCACTGATTTCGCGTCCATTATTGAAGAGGGAAAGAAACTGGCTGCAATTGATTCTAACATTGTAGTGAAGGTTCCGATGATCAAAGATGGCGTTAAAGCAATCAAATGGTTTACTGATAACAATATCAGAACCAACTGTACGCTGGTATTCTCTGCAGGTCAGGCTATTCTGGCAGCTAAAGCAGGTGCTACCTACGTATCTCCTTTCATTGGTCGTATCGATGACAGCAGCTGGGATGGTGTGGAGCTGATCGCTCAGATCGCCCAGATCTACAGCATTCAGGGTTTCAAAACTGAAATTCTTGCTGCGTCTATCCGCAATGCACTCCACATTGTGAAGTGTGCGGAAGCAGGTGCCGACGTTTGTACCTGTCCGTTAGACTCAATCCTTGGCCTGCTGAAACATCCTTTAACGGATATCGGCCTGGCGAAGTTCTTGGAAGATGCCAAGAAAATGTAATCGCAATATTTTTTAGATGGTGTATCCCCGGTGCAGAGATGTACCGGGGATTTTTTTTGCGCTTATTTCGCGCAAAGCTAAGAACCAAATTTTTAGCCTGGCTCCCCAGCGCCTGCGGCGCTGGGGAGCCAGGAGAGGAAGCTGGCCGCAGGCCTGGTTCCTCTCCTGGTAAAAAAAACAAATACCTCACTTCAGTGTTGTATGTATTATGGCAAAATACATTCTGGCGCTGGACCAGGGCACCACTTCCTCCCGCGCGATAGTTTTTGATAAGCAGGGCGCAATTGTAGCCGTTGCACAGAAAGAATTTAAACAGATATTTCCCCAGGCCGGATGGGTAGAGCATGACCCCATGGAAATATGGACCACGCAGGCCGGCGTTGCCGGAGAAGTGCTCCTGCGCGCTAATACCAGCGGAGAGGACATAGCTGCCATCGGTATCACCAATCAACGGGAAACGACCATTGTGTGGGACCGGAAAACCGGCAAGCCTGTGCATAACGCCATAGTGTGGCAGGACAGGCGCACCGCCGACTACTGTAACCAACTAAAAAAAGAAGGCAAAGAGTCCTATATCAGGGATAAAACAGGCCTTATTCTCGACGCCTACTTTTCCGCTACCAAAGTTAAATGGATACTGGATAATGTGCCCGAAGCCCGCACCAAAGCTGATAATGGAGAGCTGGCATTTGGTACCGTAGATACCTGGATCATCTGGAATTATACCCGCGGTAAACTGCACATCACCGACCCCAGCAATGCCTCCCGCACCATGCTGTTTAATATCCACGATATGCAGTGGGACGAAGACCTGCTCAAATTTTTTGATATTCCCGCCAGCATGATGCCCGAAGTACGGGAGTCCAGCGAAGTATACGGCAATACCGCCCCTACACTCACTCCTTTCAGCATACCGATTGCCGGCATAGCAGGAGATCAACAGGCAGCCCTGTTTGGCCAGCTATGTACACAGGAAGGGATGATCAAAAACACTTATGGCACCGGATGCTTTATGGTATTAAATACCGGCGCGCAGCCAGTGCCTTCCAAAAATAACCTGCTCACCACCGTGGCCTGGAAAATCAATGGGAAAACCAGCTACGCCCTGGAAGGCAGCATCTTCATTGGCGGAGCAGTAGTGCAATGGCTCCGCGATGGCCTGGGCATTATCCGCCACTCCTCCGATGTGGAAAAGCTGGCCGCCACCGTTCCCAATAGCGACGGCGTATACCTGGTGCCTGCCTTCGCCGGCCTCGGCGCACCCTATTGGAACCAATATGCCCGTGGTACCATGGTAGGCATTACCCGCGGCTCCACCGCTGCCCACGTGGCCAGAGCCGCCCTCGACGCCATCGCCTACCAAACACGCGATGTACTCAACGCCATGGAAGCCGATACCGGTATGCATATCAGCGAACTTCGTGTAGACGGCGGCGCTACCGGCAATAATATGCTCATGCAATTCCAGGCCGATATCCTCAACGCCACCGTAGTGCGGCCCAATATCACCGAAACCACCGCACTCGGCGCCGCCTACCTCGCCGGCCTCGCCGTTGGATTCTGGGATAGTGTGGAAACATTGGCCCAACAGTGGCAAATAAATGCCTCATTTAAACCCAATATGGAAGAGAACGTACGCCACGAACTCTGTCACAACTGGGAAAGAGCAATACGGGCCGCCCAGGCATGGACAGAATAACATCTCCCTGAAAAATTTATTACCTAAACCTGCATTGGTACAACCTGATTTTCGGGCGACTCCTTCAGTGTCACCTGTGCAATTCCGCGCTTAGCGCGGTAGGTAGCGGATTGCAGCACCACCTGCTTTAAGCGGTTGCAAAATGGAAAGCCATCGCTACCTTGGTAAGCTTGCAGCACCACCTGCTTTAAGCGGTTACAAGATAGAAAGCCATCGCTACCTTGGTAAGCTTGCAGCACGGATGCACCAGAACGGGATTATGGGCCAACTATTTTTTATTTTATTCCTAAAATCAACCACCTTTGTGTATAAATTACACATTATAAACTTTCATTTTTTTCTGAAAGTTTAGTAACTTTGATAATTATTAACGATAGCATAGGATTTGCTAACAGTGATAATAAGGAAACAACGAATCAGATATATCTTAAACTGAAACTTATGAGTCAGCTCAACATTCCGGACACGAACAATCCAAGGGTAGTAATAGTAGGGGGCGGTTTTGGTGGTATCAATCTTGCCAAGCACCTGAAACACCTGCCAGTACAGGTAGTGCTGCTGGACAGGAACAACTATCATCTGTTCCAACCCCTGCTGTACCAGGTATCCACCGCAGGCCTGGAACCGGATAGTATCGCATTCCCGTTAAGAGGTATTTTCCGTAAACAGAAAAACCTGGAATTCCGCATGGCGGAAGTGACTGGCGTACGACCACAGGATAACACACTCGAAACAGGCATCGGTGACCTGCATTACGACTACCTCGTGTTTGCCACCGGCAGCAATACCAACTTCTTTGGCAATAAAACCATCGAAGCAAATGCCATCGGCATGAAATCCCTGATTGAAGCCGTACAGATCCGCAACTACGTTGTTAAACAGTTTGAAGAAAGCCTGCTCCTCACCGATCCGGAACTCATCAAACCTAAACTCAACTTCGTAATGGTTGGCGGCGGCCCTACCGGCGTGGAACTCGCCGGCGCCTTCGCTGAACTGCGTAAATATATTCTGCCTAAAGATTACCCTTCCATCCCGCAAAATCTCATGAACGTATACCTGATCGAAGCAGGGCCGCGACTCCTCGCCTCCTTCTCCGATCAAACCTCCGAAAAAACCGTGAAAGCACTGGAAGAATTAGGCGTACGTGTAATGCTCTCCACCGGCGTGAAAGAATACGACGGCGAAGTAGTAACACTCAGTACCGGTGAACAAATCAAAACCCAGTCCCTCCTCTGGTCAGCAGGCGTAAAAGGAGTACCGGTAACAGGCATCGCACCGGATATAACACTGCCTAATGGCCGTATCCTTGTCAACGAATTTAACCAGGTAAAAGGCTTCGAAAACATCTACGCCATTGGCGATATCGCACAGATGACCAACGACTCCCGCTTCCCTAAAGGCTACCCAATGGTAGCACAGGTAGCCATTCAGCAAGGAGTAAACCTGGCCGCCAACATCAAAAACGAATTCCAGAAAAAACCGCTGAAAGCATTTCACTATAAAGATCTTGGCAGCATGGCCACCATCGGTAGAAACCGCGCCGTAGCTGAATTTGCCGGTATTAAACTGAGTGGATTCCCTGCCTGGGTAGTGTGGATGATCGTGCACCTCATGAGTCTCCTCGGATTCCGTAACAAACTGGTAGTATTCATCAACTGGTTCTACCGCTACTTCACCTTCGAAAGAGGTACACGCATCATTATCAAACGCGGTGCTGCCAACATCGTGAAATTGCGGCAGACGATTGTATCTTAATATATTCATTTGAAAGGCCCGCCGGTGGCGGGCCTTTCAATAACTTCTTCAAGGCGGAGGCCTTAGTTATTTTCTATTCAGAATAGAATTCAAAGTTATAGTCGACACCAACTCATCATTCCTCGCTCCCAGCGCACGGTAATACAACAGAATAGTATAGTTATTCTCCGTTTCCCAGCTATCTCCCTCCGTCAGCGACGTATCAAACTTACCAGTCGGATCTGACTTATCCACCAAGCCATAAATATAATTGTAGTAACCCTGCTTCAGCAGCATATTCACTTCATACGACCTCGTTTGCGGGTTGTACGTCATCCTGTTCAAATCATTACACTCGTAATTGGTCATCTCCCCAAACAGGTACATGTCGTAATTAGCATACGGCTCCGGTGATAAAAATGAAAAATGCACGGTGGCGTAGTCCCCTTCAAAATTTGGGTTATAATCGTCCAGCGTAGCCAGATAATATTTGCCATTGATGTCTTTGATAAACTGATAAATTTTATCAGCCCGCCCGGCATCCGGTACCGCATACACGTCCGTACTGTTTTTGTGATACTCTGTGTGCCGCACCCGCTCGGTCTGTAAACGGAAACTACGCAGGTCTATCCACCGGAACTCCTTACCTCCCGGAAACACACAATCAATTTCCGCATTGTATTTGTATACGTTCCCATTGATAAAAGAAGGCCTGATACCTGCTATAGCATTGTCCCAGCGGGCATTCTGCAATATCACCACCTTGATCTGTTCAAATGGATTTACAATATTCAGCGCACCGGTATTCAATTCAAAATTGACCTTCTGGTGCGTACGAAATAACTTTGGAGAGATCGTTTGCTGAATATAACCTGCAATCCCCGCTTTGTTCTCCACTATCATCAACCGGCGCGTAAAAGCCAGTTGGGAGGTGTCACTATCCAGATAAACCTTCACAATATAGTTGCCCGAACGCGTAGGAAAACTTTGATCCGGCAGCATGGCGCTGTAATGTGTATACCGCTGAAACGCAATACTGGACAGGCGATAGCTCTGTATCCTCGTAGAAGAGAACCCACGGAGGTATTCCAGCTGGTTCACCTGCGCCGGCGTCCAGTCAGCGTTACAAAGCACAAATGTGTAATAGTAATCTTTCACATCGTTATCCAGATCATCGAAAGCCAGTTCCAGCTTTTCGCCGGAGTTAAGCGTAACCATGGGTAAGCTCAGCGGATCACCGGCCTGGTTTAGCTTTACAGACTTAATATTGTTCATATATACATGATCGGGAGTAACAGCGAGTTGCTGGGCTTTCAGTGCTACAGGAGTGAACGCTGTAATCATAACAGCCACATAAACAAGTACTTTACGCATACTGGGTATTTGATCAATTCAAGTTACAACTATTTTAAGATTTTACGTTTTGGGATTTTTTTGATTTTGTCGGGAGGGAGTTTACCTTAGTAGAAATAACAGCCGGACCATCCATGGATATTTCTCAATTCATCGCTAAAAGGATAGCCTTCAATAAAAACAAATCCTTTTCCAAAGTTATCATCCGCATTGCCATGTGGGCTACCGCCATCAGCGTGGCCGTGATGATACTGGCTACCGGATTTGTAAATGGCTTCCAGCAGGTGATTAAGGAGAAAGTATTCAGCTTCTGGGGACATATCCACATTAATCAGTACCAGCCCAACGCCGGGCCGCTGACACAGGAAAAACCCTTCACTGCCGATACGGCGCTGATGAAGCATATCCAACATCTCCCCGAAGTAAAAACCATTAGCACGTATGCCACCAAATCAGCCATTATCAAGTCTGATAAGGAAATTGCCGGCGTAATGTTCAAAGGTGTGGATAAAGGCTACGACTGGCCTTCTATTAAAGAATATCTCGTAGAAGGCACGATTCCCACTTTCAATGATACCGCCTATGCACAAGGCATCCTCATTTCCGCAGCGCTGGCAAAAGAGCTGCAGCTACATCTCCATGATAAAGTTATCCTCTATTTTATACAAGGTGGCGGACAATCACCACGTGCCCGAAGGCTCACTATCAGCGGGATTTATAAAACATCTATCGAAGAATATGATAAAACATATATCATTGGAGATATTAACCTCGTACGCAGGTTAAATGACTGGTTAAGCAACGAAATCGGTGGTTATGAAATCTCCCTGAAAGACTATCATCAAATGGATGCTGTGGCCAGCAACATTGACCACAACCTGCTGCCAGACGAGCTTTTCACCCGCACCATCAAAGAAATTTATCCTAATATTTTCGACTGGTTACAATTACAAGGTCAAAATGAGGTGATCATCATCGCTATTATGACTATCGTAGCCATCATCAATATGATTACCGCCATACTCATCCTGATCCTGGAGCGCACCAACATGGTGGGCACCTTAAAAGCACTGGGAATGCGCAACTGGAGCATACAGAAAATATTTGTTTTCCAGGCTGCCTACATCGTTTTGCTGGGAGTAATTATCGGAAATATCCTCGGCCTTGGACTGGCATTTATACAGGTACAAACAGGGGTGCTCAGATTACCGGAAGATTCCTATTATATGTCTACCGCCGCTATCTCACTGCGCTGGCACGAAATTGTACTCATCAACGTGGGCACCTTCGTGGTATGTACAGCTGTATTGCTTTTACCTTCGCTCATCATCAGAAGAATCACGCCGATAAAAGCAATACAGTTCAAATAAACCTTACTCCTTTTTGCGACTTTCTATCACATAATCCTGCAGATAGGAACACTGATCGTATACTTTTTTGTACAACGCCGTCTGGTTATAGTTTGCAGCCAGTACCGGGAAATAACGGTTACGCATCAACGATAAGTAATAAAGTTTACTATCATCATTTTCCGGTACATGCTTTTGTGCACAACGTGCCGCCAGGAAAAGGCACCTGGCCTTAAACTCCTTATCTGTGGAGGCTTGCGCGGCTTTGGTATAAAATATTTCCGCATCATATACCCCATAGTACTGCCGCTCAAACGGATCTTTTTCACAGCTGGCTTCATACCATAAAGTACTTGGCCGGAAATCTTTCAGCATAAACCAGGTTTTACCATAATAGGATATATTAAAGAGACCTGTAGCTATCTTATGATATACGGCCGCGCTCACAGGCGGTTTCTTCGTCAGGCCCAGGAGCCGCACCATTTCTTCGCAGAACTGCGAGGCGGTATAAAGTGTACGGTGCTTGGCGGTAGCTGTATCTTCGCCAAAATCCTGCAACTGATCCACCCATACCTGGTAGGTCGACTGCTGCACCTTAGCCGGTACTTTTTTCAACCACGGCAATGCTGCAGTGAAATTACTTACCCGCATATAAGCTGTGCCTATGGCCATTTCCATGTTGAGGTGAGTAGGAAAATGGGACACAAGGTATTTTTCGTAGGCCGTTTTATTATCACTCTTCAGAAACGTATGCAGGGCAATCAGCTGCTCCGCACTCATCTGGTTTTTCACCATATCCTCTGCACCATAAGGGCTGGTACCGAGGCGCAAACTATCACAGCGACCGCGAATCAGCGCTTCTTTCGTATAGTCGCCCTGTTTATGATAGGCAGGCGCCAGGATAGTAGCCAGCAGATTGCGCATTGCTTTATTGAAGAAGAGTTTTTTATCAGAATTGTACCAGTACTCATCCTGGTTGAGCTTACCCAGCTTTGTTTCCAGCCATTTGAAACTACCCAGCAGTTTAGCTTCGTAAGCTGCATCCAGTTGCTTTTGCTCATTCAGTGTCACCAGCAGATTCACCAGTTCCCACTGGTCTTTCATAGCGGGATCTTGCACTGTATACTTCTCCAGCCTGCTCCTGGCGCCACTCAGATCTTTCCTTATAAAGGCAATATAGGCAGCACTTACTTTCCAGAAATCCAGGTCCTGTACTTTACCTTTTTGTATAGCTTCATCTGCCAGCCGTTGCAGGGCCATAGCGGAATCGCGATAGTTTAGTCCTTTCGTTTCGTCATAATAATCCATGTAAGAGTAGTAACCCAGATTGAGGCCGATACTGTCCGCCGCTTTGGCTACACGTGGCGTAAAAAACTCCGATTCCAGCTTATTGATTTCCCGGGTAAGCATGGGACTGAGTGCCGGCGCTGCGGGATCAAGCTGATAAGCCATACGCAAAGGCGTGAGGTCCACAAAAGGAATCTGGAAGCTGTAAAGCGCTATCGCATTGGCTTTCTCTTTATTGTTACGGCAAAGGGAGAATATATCCACCGCCGAAGTATTGGTCCATTTAACATTCAGGAAAGCCATTTCACGTAGTCCTGGCTCTGCTGCAAAAACTTTGGAGAACAGGTAAGCCGCATTCACAGAGTCATCCAGGTGATACAAGGCCCCTGCTTTCAATGCCAGTGCCTTGTTGTAAATCAGGTTATTGCTGCTTGCCTTGCCAAAATCTCTGTCAAACGCATCAACCGTTTCTTTGTACAACTTGCGGTAATGTGTGAGTCGCAGCAACTGAAACTTATAGCGCTGCGCAATATCTTTATCTTTTACGCCTGCTAACAACCCTTTGCCCTGCTCATATAAGGCGGTCATTTCAGGAGTCAGATTTTGTTGTTCTGCCCATGGATCGGGGTTGTAAACCACCTTTTCGCAATCCTTGGCAAACAGCAGGTAACGGGCTGCGTCACTATGTTTAGGGTTGGCCAGGTACATGGCAAAGCTGTTGCTTTTCACACTGTCGGCAAGCGTGTTGCTCTGCCCTTTGGCGCTACAGTCGGCAACCTGTGCAATCTGTTCCCGGTCGTACTGATAAATATAACGGTGGATATCATCTATTGAAACAGATTTATCATCCGCATAATTCCGCCAGTCCTGCACATTCACGGTGGCTTCGTCAGGAGTGGCATTGTCGTAATAATTACTGAGGGATGTAAAATAGAATGGTTCATATCCCTGTCCTTTCGTATAGGCGTTGAAGTAAGAGATGTAATAATCGTAAGGATCAATTTCACCGCCTCCACAGGACAGGATATAGATGATATTACCAAAGAATACGGCTAAAAAGCTAATTGAAAAGGCGATAAATTTCTTGTAATTCATGCAATGGGTAATTTTTCAAGGTGGCAGCATCCAGGTGATAAAAAATGATAGTGGGGTGATAGTCCTGCCTTTGTCTGGAAAGCATATGGGCGGCGGATTTCAGCAGGCCGATATTGGTTGCTTCCCTTCGCAGCTCGCTACCTTTGCGCAGCAGGTATCCGTTTATCAGTGTATCATTTTTTACCACAAACAGTTGTTTGCCCTGAGGTATAAACAGTTTATGGTTGCTTAGTTCGGTGGTTCCAATATTTCGCAGGATTCCTTTGTATTGCCCCTGTTCAAATAATACCGTCCAGTCGAACAGTGGCAATGCGATGTCCAAAGGTAAAGGATAATTTGTAATACGATCACTGCCGATATAGGCTTGCATGGTTTCCAGGTCGAGGATGGAGTTATGATCGCCGGCTTTGCGGAGGTCGCCCATGTTATAACACATGAGCAAGCCCTTATCCACCGGGGGCGTTCCGCTGCTGGTTCTGTATTTTACCTGGTGCATACGGATGGTGGCGGATATGGTTTTCCCTTTAAACCAGGGTTGTTGCTGAAGTTGTGTTAAATAGTTGAAATAGGGAGATGACGAAGTTTGCGTCCAGTCGCAGTCAATCTGTATCTCCTGTATACTTTTGTTGGGCAGACCGGCAGTCAGGGTTTCCAGTAAGCGCGTTGTTTTCTCTGTAAAACCTGCAATGGCCAGGGAGTCCTTCAGCTGTGCCCATACCTCGTTCATGATAAATATAACCGGCACTACCGGCTGTTCCGCCGGCAATGGCGCCTGCTGCCTGAATATGGCTACAGGTGTGGGTTGCCCGCTGACTGCATCCACCGTTACATCAAACATTTTGATATAGAGCTTTTTGGCAGGCAGCTGTTGCAGGTATTGCAATTCCACGGGATTGCCTATCCAGCTTTGTTTCCAGAAATAGAAAGCAGGTTCCGGATGCCGCTCCACTGCTTCCTGGCAGCTGGCAAACAGCAGGGTTATCCATATAAACAGGAGCAATCTCATATCAGTAAGCGACCGCAGATGATGCCGGTGGCTACGGCTGCATTGAGCGATTCTGCTCCACCTAGGCGGGGAATGGTGATCTGGTGGGTAGCGGCGGAAGTTACCTCGTCGGAAAGGCCGCGCCCTTCGTTACCAATGAGGATAATACCTTCTGTGAGCCGGGAAAATTGAGTGATATCCTTTCCATGCAGCGTGGCCGCATAGGAAGGCAGGGCTGTATTTTCCAGGAACGATTTTATATCGGTTTCGGATATACGAACGCGGGCGATGCTGCCCATAGTTGCCTGTATGGTTTTAGGATTATAAACATCCACGCAGTCCGGCGAACAAACGATTTCTTTGATCCCAAACCAGTCGGCTATACGAATGATGGTACCCATATTCCCCGGGTCCTGTATAGCTTCCAGCGCCAATACCAGGCTTCCTTTGCCGGGCAGCTGTGCACTGGCGGCAGGCATATCCAGCAATGCCATGGCTTTGTTGGGAGTAGTGAGGGCGCTTAATTGTTTCAGCACAGCCTCTTCCACGGTGTATACCGCTGAAGCGTCCAGCTTTTTCAGCACTTCCGTATGCCCGGCAATCCAGTCGGCAGTGGCATATACGGCTTTTACCGGCATACCGGCCAACAGCAGCTCCTGCACAATCTTATCCCCCTCCGCAATATACTGGCTGGATTTTTGACGGTTTTTTTTGTGCTGTAATGATTGAATATATTTAATTTGCGCCTTTGACAACATGGGCCCAAACCTACACGATTTCTTTTAATCAGCCAAGAACAGGCCGTGTAGCCCTCATGTCAGCAATTTCCTTACTAAAATATTTATAACGTTTTCGCCCGTGATGCAGCCGCCACAGAATATAAGGACATCCCTGCTGAAATATGTACTGTTACTGGCCGTAGTGCTGTTGTTGGGCGCATGCTCCAATACTAAATACCTGCAGCAGAACCAGTCGCTCTACATCAGCAGCAAGTTCAATGTACAGGGCGATATCCTCAATTCAGAGAAACAGGAAATCCGCAGCGACCTTTCCTCCAAATCATTGATGGTAGCACAGCCTAACTCCAAGCTGCTCAACACACGTATCAAAGTGTGGCTCTATAACCAGAAGTATAACGAGAAAAAATCCAACTGGTTCTGGAATATCGTGCTGGCGGAACGCAACCTGGAAGAGCCTTCCGTGTTCGATACCACCAAGCTGAAAGAGTCGCTGAACCGCATGACCAGCTACCTCCATAACCAGGGCTACTTCTACGCTACCGTTACTGTTGATACCAGCACCAGCAACCGGAAAACCAGCGTTGTATACAACGCCAACACCGGCAGGAACTTCGTAATAGACCAGATCACCTATAACATACCTGACTCCAACATCCTGGCGGTGGTAAAGGCCAACGAAAAGCTGTCGATGATCAAAAAAGGGAACACCTTCAAATCGGCCAACTTCAGCAGCGAAAGGGAACGCCTCACCCGTATCATCAAAGATGCCGGCTACTATAAGTTCAACAGGGATGCGATAGAATTCAGTGTGGACACGCTTAATAAAGCCCTCTTCAAAAACCCGCTGAACCCCTTCGAAGGTTTCGTTAACATCTTCAATGAAAACAAAGGAAGGGAAAAGCCGACGATGAACGTGGAGATCATTGTCAAAAATCCGGAAGACAGCACCTTCAGCGAATGGCAGAAATACCATATCCGCCGTATTTACGCCTATCCCGACTACCCGATCAATGGCAATATCAACGATTCCACCTTTAAACAGGACGTCCGGAAATATATTACCATACGCCAGCACCAGGAAATGCTGCGCCCTAAAATACTGTCGAAATCCATTCTGCTGCGCCCAGGCGAAGTATACTCACTGCAGCAGTATAACAATACCATCAATAAACTGTACGACCTGGGCCTGTGGCTCTTTGTGACCCTCCAATACAAGGAAGCAAAAGATACCGCCAACTCCCTGGATGCCTACCTGATGCTTACACCTCGTAAAAAACAGGAAGTAGCCGTCAATTTTGAGGTAAGTAATAGCTCCGATTACCTGCTGGGAAGTGGGGTGAGCCTTATCTACCGGCATATCAACCTGGGCAAAACTGCTACGCAGTTCGGCTTTGGCCTTAATACCGGTATTGAACTGATCAAAGACGCGAATAATAAATGGGCCCTGCAGTCCAAACAGTTTGGGGGAGAATTCGGATTCACCTGGCCACGCTTTGCGCTGCCATTTAATATCCACCAAAACCCACGTTCCAATGTAAAAACCAGGCTTACCGTAGGGGCTAACTACCTTTCCCGTGTGGAAAAATTTGACATCACCAGTATCAATCTTTCCTATGGCTACGACTGGAATTCCAGCTCTTACCGCCGCTGGATCGTACGTCCGTTTACGTTAAACTATGTGGGGGTAAACCTCAATCCGTATTTTAAGGATACGGTGGTAGATCCTAATCCCTACCTTAAACGCAGCTTCGAGCCGGCGCTAATTGGTGGAGAAAACATTTCTTACATATACAGCAACAACGATGTGCTGCACCAGAACCACTACACCTACTTCCGCATAAACGTGGAAGAATCCGGCCTCTGGCTCAATGGTATCAACAGCCTTATCAGCGCTGCCACCAATAAAAAGTCCAACCTGGAAACCATCACCAAAGTGGGTATTTCCAACTTCGTGAAAATAGAAGCCGATTACCGCCACTACTGGAAGCTGGGCATCCACAGCGGACTGGCCACCAGGGTATATGCAGGCATCGGTATTCCGTATAGTTATTCACAGGTATTACCGTATGTCAGGCAGTTTACTGCCGGCGGACCAAACAGTATCCGCGCATGGCGCCTGCGTACTCTTGGACCAGGCTCCTATAAGGACAGCTCTTCCACTGCGGAAATCTTCCCGGATCAAACCGGGGATATGAAGCTGGAAGGAAATGTGGAGTACAGGTTTGATCTCCTGCGGATGTTTGGTGGCACCATCAACCTGAAAGGCGCTACCTTCCTGGATATGGGAAATATCTGGATGATCAAGGACGATCCTGCCCGCCCGGGATCAGCGTTTAATATTAATCAGTTTTATCATGACCTGGCAATAGGCACCGGTGCCGGTTTGCGGCTGGACTTCTCGTTCTTCCTGATCAGACTTGACTGGGGCATTCCGCTGAAAGTGCCTTACTTCACGGGTAACAAGAATGGCTGGTATGTGAGTGAATGGAACCTGGGCAGTGGCAGCTGGAGAAGGGAAAATATTATCTGGAACGTGGCTATTGGTTATCCTTTCTAAAAGGAACGGCAGATAGGAATTTCAGGGCTGGCGCGCCGCGCCAATCGAAAAACCTTTCTGCCGGTATATTTATTCCGCTTTTTTAACAGCATTTTTCTCAATAAAATCATTCATCTCCTCAGCATCTTCCAGCTTAAACTCCCCGATGCGCGTGCGGCATAAGCTGCTCATATAACCGCCCACACCCAGCTCAGCGCCAAAGTCATTTGCCAGCGAACGTATATACGTTCCCGTGCTGCATACTACTCTGAAATACACTACCGGCATTTCAATTTTAGTGATTTCAAATTCCTTGATGGTCACTTTACGTGGTTCCACCTTTACTTCCACACCCTGGCGGGCCAGGTGATAGATAGGCTTGCCATTTTGCTTGATGGCGGAGTGTATAGGAGGCAGCTGCATGATTTCACCGAGGAATGGCTGTGTAGCCGCAAGTATAGCTGCTTCGGTAAGGTGGCTGGTATCCTGAGGATTTTCAGGTGCAGATTCCAGGTCAAAAGTAGGCGTGGTAGCGCCGAGGGTAAAGGTGCCGGTATATTCTTTTTCCTGTGCCTGGTATTCGTTTATTTTTTTGGTCATTTTGCCGGTACAGCAAATGAGGAGGCCGGTAGCCAGCGGGTCCAGTGTACCTGCGTGTCCTACTTTAGCTTTGGTAGTATTTCTGATCTTGCGTACAACGTCAAAGGATGTCCACGTCAGCGGCTTATTGATGAGTATAACCGCGCCTTCCTGGAATTTTGTTTTTTCTTCAGTTTGCATTTTGCAAAGATAGCTTTAAGCGATCAGGTTTCAGTTTTGCTTTTTTTGACTATTTTCACGGAATTTTCAAATTATGTCATTAGAACATCATAAAGACGCCAGATTACGTTACCAGCAGCAGGTGGATAACTCGCGCGACTATGTGATCCCTTTCATTCAGCAGGAATTCCCGGAGCTAAAGGGCCTGCGGGTAATGGAAGTGGGTTGCGGAGAGGGCGGAGTACTTACACCGTTCCTGGAGATGGGTTGCCAATGCGTTGGTGTAGACCTGGTTCCGTACAGGATTGAGCTGGCTACCAGCTTCCTGGAATCTTATGTCGCCAGCGGGCAACTGAAGCTCATAGCCAAAAACATTTATGATGTTGATTTTTTAGGAGAGTTCCGTAACTCTTTTGATATTATCATCCTCAAAGATGCGATTGAGCACATTCCTGACCAGGAGAAAATCATTGGTCATATGAAGCAGCTGCTGAGTCCTAACGGGCAGATATATTTCGGGTTTCCACCCTGGTATATGCCTCATGGCGGACATCAGCAGATTTGCAGAAATAAATTCCTGAGCATGGTGCCTTACATCCATTTGCTGCCAAGGCCGCTCTACAGGGGCGTTTTAAAAGCTTTCGGTGAAAAGCAGGATGTCATCATTGACCTGATGGAAGTAAAAGATACCGGGATTTCTATCGAACGTTTTGAGCGCTTCGTGAAGCGTCAGGGATATGATATTTCCCAGCGCAGGTTTTACCTGATCAATCCAATTTACAAGTATAAATTTGGGGTGAGCGCGAAGAAACAACTCGGACCTATTGCCGCCATACCTTATTTCAGGGATTTCCTGACTACCTGTGTGTATTACATGATTAAGCCACGATAATTCTTATCAGGAGTTTACAGGACCAAGGTGTTGTAAACTCCTGATATTTCCCCTCGCCGATGGCGAGGGGAAATATCAGGAAAATAAAGTTAGCTATTCCAAATTTCCCACGCTGCCTCCGCCTGCAATATCAACATTTCATGCCCATTCTTGATGGCAGCGCCTTTTTCTTCTCCCAATTGTAAAAACCTGGTCACTGGCGGGTTATATACCAGGTCGTACAGCAGGTGCTGACTACCGATGAACTCATAAGGAATTGGCGGCTGGGCATCTACATTCGGGTACATTCCCAACGGGGTGGTGTTTATAATCAGGGTGTTTTGTTCTATTATTTTTTTATCGAGAGATGTATAGGCCACGGTTGCTTCACTGGCCGTGCGGCTCACCACTGTATACGATATCTGCAGTTCACGCAGGGCATACATAACAGCCTTGGCAGCACCACCTGTACCCAGTACGAGTGCGTGGGTATGCTGTGGTTGCAGCAATGGCTTCAGTGAGTTGGTAAACCCGATTACATCTGTATTGTAGCCTATTTTCTTACCTTCTTCCAAACGGATGCAGTTTACAGCGCCAATAGCACGGGCAGCATCGCTTAAATCGTCCAGGAAAGGGATCACTACTTCTTTATAGGGAATGGTTACATTCAGTCCGCAAAGGTCCTCCTGCTGATGAAACAAGGTGGGGAAGGTGGCAATATCCGCGATGGGAAAGTTTTCGTATACACAGTCTGCGATGGCTTCTTTCTTAAACTTCTCTGCAAAATATCCTTTGGAGAAAGAATGACTGAGGGGGTAGCCTATAAGACCATATGTTTTCATGCAGATATTAGTTGATAGGTTTATAAAGACGTAGGGATTTTGTGATGCACAAAATCCCTACTATAATTTGCTGATACTAAATCAGGAGATCATTATTCCTTGTCGAGGAACAGGTGGAAGGTATCTCCACGCAGTCCTACGCGCATAGCTTCCAGGGAGATCACCTCATGGGGAGCCAGGTTACCGAGGTTGGCGTTGCAGCCTACCAATTCCAGGAAGTAAAGCTGTTGTGCTTTTTGTGGTGCTTCCCAGATAATTTTTTCAGCTGGGATCTGTGTCAGGATTTCCTGCACCAGCCCTTCGCGCACCTCACCTGAGCCGCGATAGATACCTACGTTGCCGCTTTCGCGTGCTTCAGCGATTACGTAAGTGGCACCGGCCGACAATTCAGCGCTCATCAGTTCGATCCATTTGTATGGAGGAATGATGTGTTCTGCGTCTTTGGAACCTACTTCGCTCAATACGAGCCCCAGTTTTGCCAGTTTTTCGATATAGCCGCATTTTTCAGCGTGAGGGATGATGATAGAACCATCAGATACCTCCATGTAGGAGATGCCATAATCCTGAACGGTTCTTACATATTCTTCGAACTGATTACGAATCAGGAAAGCTTCAAACAGGGTACCGCCAAAATACACAGGGATGTTGGCAGCCTGGTACAACTCAATTTTCTGGCGCAGGTTAGGGGTAACGAACGAGGTACCAAAACCTAACTTAACGATATCAACGTGTGGCGACGCCGCGGATAAAAAATTACGTGCTTCTTCCAAACTAAGCCCCTTATCCATGACCATAGTGAGTCCATGTTGCCGAGGTTTCTGAGTCCTTTCCGGGATTTGTGTCAGATTAAAATTCATTTAGTAATATTTTTATCATCTTAATGGTCATTAAAACACTCAACTAACTTAGCCAGGCACTATGGGATAGCTTAGCGGGCAATTTTAGTAACCGGAAATAGTATTGTTTTTAACCATGACAATTAAAAACCGGCGCAAAAATAAGAAGTATACTTTATTTTAAAAGGAAATAACATTGGTTAACGTTTCCTACGGTACTGTGCAATCATGTCGACCACACTCACATGCTGTAAAATAGCGGGATCCAGCTCTACTAATTTTTTCACGGCCTTGGCATTTTGTTGCAGTGCTGTTTCCAGGTGCAGCAGCCCCTCCTTGGTTTTACCCATGGTGATGAGGATGGCAGCACGGTAGTACTGGAACACCGGCTTGCGGCCTGCTTTCTCTTCTGCGGCATTCAGCTGTACGAGGGCTTCTTCCAGGAATCCGCCTATATAAAGGCCTCTGATCAGCTCCTGCCAGGTGGATACGCTCTTAGGACGGGTTCGCACGGCATTCATGAAAAAAGCCAGCGCTTCCTTGCATTTATCCATTTCGAGCAGGCACTCGCCCATACTCATATTATATTCAGCACTGTTCTTATTGATTTTCAATGCATTTTGAAGAGATTTAACGGCATTGGGCCAGTTTGCCTCCATCATGTAAGCTACTGCTATTTTATAGTAGAGCTTGTCATCATTGGGGCTCAGATGGGATGCTTTACGGTAATAATACCTTGCCTGGGTGTATTTGCGCTGGCGCTCATAACAATGGCCAATAGCCTCATAAATCACATCTTCCGGCTTTGCTATTTCCAGGTGCTTGGACAGGACCTCGATTGCTTCTGCGTATTTACGCAGGCGGATGTAGGCATCGCCAAGGTTACGGTATGCATAATCAAATTTCTCATCAATGACCAGCGCATACTGGTAGGCATCGATGGATTTTTCATAGAGCTTAAGCCCCTGATAGGCTGTACCCAGGTTGAACCAGGCCAGGTGATTATAGGGACTCTCGTCGATTATCCAGGTATGCAGGCGGATACTTTCCTCATTGCGACCTGTGAACTCCGTCCAAAAGCAGATTTTATGCAAGGCTTCCTCGTTGTTCGGATCATGTTCCAGCGCCATTTTCAGGCAATCGAACACTTTTTCAAATTCTTCCCAGTCGTCATACACATCTGCCAGTTCCAGCAATAACTCGGTGCGGTCGTCCCCGTCGAACTGGTCAATCTGCTCTTTGAGCACAGCAGCGGCTTTCTGGTGCTGGTTGAGCGCCAGGTAAACGTCTGTTTGCAGGATGTAGAGATTGATATCAGTTTTATCAAGAACGGCTGCTTTTTCAAGCATATCGAGCGCTTCCGGGTATTTTTTCGTCTCGATAAGTAAGCTGGCCTTTTTTAACAGGAGTGCGGCGGAAAAGGGAAATTGTTCTATGGCTATTTCAGCGGCCTGCAATGCTATGGGCATTTCATCATGCTCGTCGTAATAGTCTATGATCTGCTCAAATGAATCTTCGTCCAAAAAAGAATGAGACTTACCAGCTCTGAGGTTTTCAAACTGCTGCAATAAATCTCTCAGATCATCAAAATCCTCGTTTAAAAATGAAAAGTCTTTACTCATTACTGTAAATATAAACAATTTCCGTATCCGCCAAAAAGCAGTGACGCTAAACTATTTATAAATTTTTTAACATTTTGTTAAGGTTTCCTCTTTCAGACCGTTAAAAATTTGTTATATAATTAAGAGAAGTTGTTGTATCTTTGTAATGCAATGAAAACGAAAACTAACATATTAAGGGTCTTTTCATTGTCTTGCATGTTGGCAAGCGCTATGGCGCTATTCGCTGTTGAAGCCATGGCAAATAATAGCTTTTTGCCCAACGATAACAAAGACAAGGTGAAAAAGACGGAGAACAACCGCTTTGTCCTGAACACGGCAATGCCCAAGACTAATTTGGGCCTGGATGCCAGTTACCGTAACTCAGGTGCATTTAGTTCTGACTTTAAGTTTACCAAAACCGACAACGTTGAGTCTGTAAACTTTCAGCAGGTGATGACTTATACAAAAGGTAATGTCACCTACGTGGTACCTTACAGTGTACAAGTGCAGCAACAAATGCCTGGTAACCTCAATTTCCAGCGCTTGCAGATCATTCTGCCGCTTAAAAAAGGTTGATAACGTTTCTTCAGTACAATATCATAAGGCTGGTCGGTTGACCGGCCTTTTTTTTTCTTAAATGGAGATACAGGAGGCCTGTCACTTATGGAAGATCCCGATAACGTTTATTGGTATTGCCATCTTTGTTTTACAATCAGTAAAGATTCAGACCGGTAATTATCTCCCTTCCTGTTCAAAAACAAAATGCCGGCCCATCCGGGACCGGCACCAATAACATATCATCTGTTCACTTAATTCATATTCTTCAGCTCCTGCTGACTCACCTCCTTATACCCACTCCTCGGCACATCAAAATACGACGCCGGCACTGGAATCAACTCCACCTTAGTAGCCGTAACGGTGATGGTGGACCCCGTTTTTGTATGAATTTCGTATTCCAGTACCAACCCCTTCAAATTAGTAAAACGTTGGTTATAGAGCCTGTTTTCGGGCACTAAATCGGGCGTATAATAAAGTACATAGGTTTTACCATCCGGCATGGTCGCCAGCGCCTTTTTGCAGGTATAGCCGGCGATTTCCTTTTTTTCCGCCTGATCTGCGAATTTAGTACCCTCGTATTGCTTCATATCCTTATCAAACTGCTCCTTGCTGTTGCGGATAAGGTACCTGGACCCATGCTGGTCAATCAGCGTGGTCATTGTTCTTTCCCGGCTGTTGATCAGGTAAACGTAGTTAACGATGTTAAAATTAATTTCTACCCTGCTCAGGTAACTCCTCATGTAAATAGTTAAACTGCTGTTTTGCAGCATAGCATCGGTTTGCGCCATTTCTGGCGGCAAATCCATCCTGTAGGTGATTTTGGCATCTGATATCGTACGTTGCGCCATTGCGCTAACGCTGATCCACAGGCATAAAAACGTTGTTAAAAACCGGTGTGACATAGTATGGTCGTTTTTCATCGGTAGCGTTCAACCACTGCTACCAGGTCAGCTTTTCCTTGTTTAAAAAGGCTGCAATACCACGCTTGCAATCCGCATGGCCACGGGTGGCCGCATTCTGCTGCGCTGCATATTCCAGGCTGTCCGGTAAGGTATGGTCCAACACTGTGCCAATCAATTTTTTGGTCACTTTAAGGGAATTGGCCGAAGCCTCGTTACACAAGCCCATAGCCACTTTAGCCACATATTCCTGTATCTCTCCTGCAGGTACCACCGCAGTAATCAGGTTGGCCGCCGCCGCTTCTGCCGCTGATATTAATTTGCCAGTCAGCAGCAACTCCTTCGCACGCCCCTCTCCGATCTTGCGCACCAGGAAAACTGCTACCAGCGCAGGAATAAAACCAATCTTCACCTCCGTATACCCCATCTTCGCTTCAGGCACCACATAACTCAGGTCACATACGGTTACCAACCCACTGCCACCTGCTATGGCATGGCCTTCTACCTGGGCTATCACTATCTTGTCAAGTTCGTAAATCTCCCTAAATAAAGACATCAGTTCACGGGAGTCAGCCAGATTTTCTGCATAGGTATTTTGCTGCAACTGCTGCAGGTAGTCAAGGTCCGCACCGGCACAAAAAGCCTCGCCTTCTCCCTTTAAAATAATCACCTTTACCTGCTCATCATGGCCGGCCTGTGCAAATGCCTGCCGCAACTCCGCTACCAGCGCCCCATTCAGCGCATTGCGCTTGTCGGTACGGTTCAGCGAAATCGTGGCTATCCTTTCGGCCACCGTATACAGTAAGAACGAATAAGCCATGTGTCAATGTTTAGTTGCACCCTCCGGGAAACTGAAAAGGTGTAACGGGATATTGAACTCCCGTTACACCTTTCCCTATTCTCACCGTGAGAGTGACAGCAATGTAAGAAAAAAACCTTAATCCGTACTCAATTGAAGCTCACAGCAGTGACTATACGATTATTATCGGATCGCCTCTTCAATCACATGTCCTACGTTACCGCTGGGCATCTGGATCTGCAGCAGGGCGGCAATGGTAGGTGCAATATCAGTCATACCTACGGTACGGTTAGATTTACCAGTACGCACGCCCCAGCCCATCCAAACCAGTGGAATATGTGCATCGTACGGATACCATAAACCGTGTGTGGTACCGGTTTTGCCACCGTCGATATAGCCCGGTGTCAGTATCACCTGAATATCGCCGCTACGCTTGGCGTTCAGGCCATTGGTAAACATATTGCGCATCACAGAAGGCAGGATAACATCATCCAGATCCTTCAGAGCAAAAGCATTAGCGATGGCCGGAGATTTCATCAGGCGGGAAATAATAAATGCTTCCACATCCGATTCGCTTTTACCAGCAGCCTCAATGGCAGCATGATTCAACCAGAACTGATAGTTTTCCACCGCACGTATCGCCCCTTTAATACCAAATTTAGCATTCACTTCCTCGTTAACGGACGCCATAGCCGCATTATCATTCCACAGACCACCCGGGAGTTTGTTTTCTTCCATAAAGCCCGGCACATGGGCTACACCATGGTCAGCTGTGATAAAAAACAGGTAATTACCTTTACCCACTTTAGCATCCAGGTATTGGAAGAAAGTAGCCAGATCCTGGTCCAGGCGCAGGTAAGTATCCTCAATTTCAATACTGTTAGGGCCAAACTGGTGACCCACATAGTCGGTTGACGACAGGCTGATAGCCAGGAAATCCGTTACTGATCCCTGTCCCAGCTGGTTAGCTTCCATCGCTTTCTTCGCAAACTCCAGGGTCATGGTATTGCCGTAAGGAGTAGCAGCAATCGCTGAATTCGCAATACCGCTCAGTTCATGTGGGAAAGAGCTGTTAGTAGCATTTTTATACCTGCCTTCATACGGCTTTTCGTCGGTGGTGCTCAGTTTGTAGGAAGCACGCGGATACATAGGTGTCCAGGCTTTTGCCAGGTATTGCTGTGGTAATTTTTCGTTGTTGAAATCTGTGGCCCACTGCGGCAACTCCTTCATGTAATAAGTGCTGGTTACCCAGTTGCCGGTGGTACCATCGTACCAATAGGCGGCATTGGCACTGTGGCCGGCAGGCAGGATAGCACCGCGATCTTTGATGGCTACGCCAATCACTTTACTCTGAAAGTTGTTGGACAGGCGCAGTTCATCCCCAATGGTGGTCACCAGCATATTGCGGGGACTCATTTTACCGGCGTTGGAAGTGCTGCCCACGGTTGTCACCGTCGAATCTTCCGCACAATACACGGAACGGTTCAGGTCAGGACTAAACCAGCTGTTACCGATGATACCGTGGATGGCAGGAACGGAACCCGTATATACACAGGTATGGCCGCAGGCCGTAATGGTGGGTGTATAATTAATTAACGTATTTTCGCAGGAGAATCCTTCGTGGAGTAATCTATTAAAACCACCGGCGCCGTACCTGCTGCCATAGCGGTAGAGGTAATCCCAGCGCATCTGATCAACCACCATTCCCACCACCAATTTGGGTCTAGCGGCAGTTTTAACATTTTTTTTAGTGCTCACATGATTAAATGGTTTCGGCGAAGTGGCCTTCTGGGCATAAGCTGTGGTAACCGCCAATAGCAACAGGCAGGATAAATGGTAAAATCGTTTCATCAAATTTAACTTATTTTGTATATGACTAAAATCCAAGATTGTAATGGTTTGGCGCGATTTTTTTATTAGTCGGCTGGTATTTACAAATCGAACTCAAGTTTACAAAAACTAATATTTTAATACCTTTGTGTCCGTTTTTAATAAAGGTAATTAACCATTTCATAATATAGCATATGGATATTTTCGAGAAACTGCTGAAACATATGGGCCCTATTGGGGAACATTCAGACAGAGCCCATGGCTATTTCGCATTCCCTAAACTGGAAGGAGAAATAGGTCCCCGCATGAATTTCCGGGGCAAAGAGAAAATTGTATGGAGCCTGAACAACTATCTGGGACTGGCCAACCACCCGGAAGTACGTGCCGCTGATGCACAGGCTGCCGCTGAATTTGGATTAGCTACTCCAATGGGAGCGCGCATGATGACTGGTAACACCAATTACCACGAGCAACTGGAGAAAGAGCTTTCCGACTACATGGGTAAAGAAGATACTACGCTGGTAAACTATGGTTACCAGGGTTTTATGAGTGCCATTGATGCTATATGTAACCGCCGCGACATCATCGTTTACGATGCGGAAGCACACGCCTGCCTGATCGACGGGCTGCGTTTGCACCAGGGTCACCGTTATGTGTTTAAACACAACGATATCGAAGACCTGGAAAAACAACTGAAACGTGCTACTGAACTGGCTAAAACTTCCGGTGGTGGTATCCTCGTTATCACAGAAGGCGTATTTGGTATGGCCGGTGATCAGGGTAAACTGAAAGAAATTGCTGCACTGAAAGATAAATTTGAATTCCGCCTGATGGTAGACGATGCGCATGGCTTCGGTACCATGGGTGCTACTGGTGCCGGTACCGGTGAAGAACAGGGTGTGCAGGATAAAATTGACCTGCTGTTCAACACTTTTGCTAAATCCGGTGCTTCTATCGGTGGTTTCATCAGCGGTGATAAGGCCATCATCAACTACCTGCGCTATAACATGCGCTCCCAGATCTTTGCAAAATCACTCCCACTGCCTATCGTTATCGGTCACCTGAAACGTGTGCAGCTGATGCGCAAACACCCTGAGTTTAAAGCAAAACTCTGGGATAACGTACGTAAACTCCAGCAGGGTCTGAAAGACAGAGGCTTCAATATCGGCAGCACCAATTCTCCGGTTACGCCTATCTACCTGCAGGGTGATATTCCTGAGGCTACTGCTATGTGCCTGGATCTGCGCGAAAACTACAATATCTTCTGTTCTATCGTGGTATACCCGGTTATCCCTAAAGGACAGATCATTTACCGCATCATCCCTACTGCAGCACATAACGATGAAGATATCGAACTGACACTGAAGGCTTTCAGCGAAACCAAAGCGAAACTGGATGCTAAAGTGTATGAGGTGGCAGAAATTCCAATGGTGTAATTTCCTACTGAATATTTTTACGAAACCGCCCTTGTACCTCCGGTACAGGGGCGGTTTCGTTTTAGCCTATGCCGCATCTGTATAATGGAAATCTGAAGGCTTTCTGTTTAGGCAGACATAACCGATGCCTTCCTCAGTTCCTGGTAAACACAAAAAGGGCCGCGCCTTGTGCGCAGCCCTTACAACAAATCGTTCTTTCACTAGGTGTAAAGTTCACTTGTTTTCATTAGGACATGGTAGAGAACTGGTCTTCATAGAAAGTTAGAATCTATTGATTCCAAATTATTTATATCGTGATGATTTCTATAATTCAGAAATCATTCGCATTTGATTCTATTCAAAAATAGACTTCTCCTGCAAAGATTTTATAACACTAACGTGGTATTTTGTTAACGGCTTGTTAAAAACACTTACTGCTATAATAAATCAGTGACTCACCATTTTCACAATAATTTTCCGCATTGCGTAAATGAAAAAAGCAGGACTGTTCTACCTTTGCATCGCAAGAAAAAAAGTGGCTCAGAAAAGTATCAGGTCCCTCATTGTTAAAATATAACAACGATTCCTAATAGCACATTCGTGCCTGCCGGTTTTTTATTGATAAGGAAGACAACTAAATAAGGCTTGAAAAAGATCTGGAGTAAGCAAATGTTTATAGTGCACCGCCTGGCCGGCCTCGTTGCAGGCCTCCTGCTCCTGCTCATCAGTATTACCGGCTCCATGCTGGTATTCAACGATGAGCTGGACGAGGCATTGTACCATCATAACTACCACATCTCTCCTGCTAATCAATACCTTCCGCTGCAACAACAATTCCAGGCGGTACGCAACCGCCTCCTGCCGGAGCACCCCTACCTGATGGTAACGCACCTGCCGCAATCGCCCGCAGAAACCACCATCATCCGCGCGGAATACAATGCAGAGAAAAAAGTATACTTCTTCCTAAACCCCTATACAGCCCAAATAGTGGCCCAAAGAGGAAATACGGACTATTTCATGGGCAAGGTGCTGTTCTTCCATTTTTCCCTGCTTTCCGGCAAAACAGGCGCACAAATCATACTGGTTACCGCCATACTCCTGGCTATTTCCCTGCTTACCGGTACCTGGATCTACCGCCACGCCTTCGGCAAAGTCCTCACTTTCAGGGTAAAACTGGAATGGAGCCACCACAACCGCCGCTGGCGCAACCTGCACCGCATCCTGGGCGTATGGGCCATCCTGTTTAACCTTGTGATGGTGATCACCGGCATCATCATGGTGCAAAAGGTGATTGACTCCCGCAAAGGCAAGCTGGCCCCCACTAAAGAAATACCCACCCACCTGGATTACGATCAGCTGGTAACCACCGCCCGCAAAGCTATACCCGGCCTCACGGTAATGGGTATACGCCCGCCCAAAAAGGCTGATGCGCCGGTCCGCATCCTCGGCCATGCCGGCGAAAGTCGCATCTGGGGCGAATCCGGCTCATCTGTTTATTTCGACAACAAAACCGGTGAAGTACAAAAAATCGCCGCCATCCATAATGCTAAGTTTACTGACAAATTCGCCGCTATCGTACCACAACTACATTTCGGCAACTACGGCGGCCTTCCGCTGAAAATCATCTGGTCCTTGTTTGGACTCGCCCCCGGACTGCTCTCCTTATCAGGTTTCCTGATATGGTACCGCCGCAAATTTATTATCACATCACAACGGAAAACCCTGCAAAAAGGGTAATTAACTGGAATACAAATGAAAAGGATCATTTCTTTTAGCATAGCACTATTACTCACGACCTTACAACTCGCTGCACAAAATATCACCGGAAAAATCCAGGACAGCACCAGCAATGCCGTACCCGGACTCCGTATATACCTGGCCGGCACCCAGAAACACGCCATCACCACGGCCGACGGCACCTTCACCATCCGTGACGTGAAGCCAGGCAGCTACAAACTGATCGCTACCGGTATCGGCTATACGACCATTGAAAAAGAAGTTGAACTGAAAAACGATAATATTACCGTCAACTTCCAGGTCGACAATGCCAAAGTAGGCCTTGGGGAAGTAGTGGTAACCGCCGGTCGTAATAAGGAAACCATCGGGACAGTGCCTAGCTCCATCACCATCATCACTGCCAAACAACTGCAGGAACAAAGCGCCATCACCACAGATATTAACCAGTTGCTGGGCCTCAATGTACCAGGCCTTACCCTGGGAACCAACACGGCCACTAAAAAGGGGGAAACCCTCCGGGGCCGCAGCATGCTCATCATGATTGACGGCATCCCTCAATCCACGCCCCTCCGCAATGGCGATAAAGACATGCGCAGCATCGACGTATCCGTCATCGAAAGAGTGGAAATCATCAAAGGAGCCACCGCCATCTATGGCAATGGCGCCGATGGTGGCATCATCAACTTCATCACTAAAAAAGCAACCACAGATAAAAAAATCAGCGGCAGCACCGATGTAAGCACCGCCGGATCGCTTACCAACGCTGCCAATAGCCTGGGCGGCCGCGTATCACAAACACTCAGTGGCACCCTCCATAAATTCGATTATGTGGTAAGCGGTACCTACGAGCAAACCGGTGTCTACAAAGACGCTAAAGGCGAAGTGATCGCGCCTTTTCAATCCCTCGCTCAAAACGAGAACATCAATGCATTTGCCAAAGTAGGCTATAACATCAACGATAACAACCGTATTGAAGTGATGTATAACTACTACCGCACCATGCAAAACTCGACCTATATCAACTCTGGCGGTAAGTTTGGTGAAAGCCCAATCATCGGGGTATTGGGTACTCTGCCAGGTGCGAAACAAGGTACGCCCTATAACCACAACGCCTATCTTACGTACACCAACAAACACCTCTTCAGAAATACCTCCCTGGATGTGAATATCTACTACCAGGACTTTTATACCATCTTTGAATATTCTGACTTCTACGAAGGCGGTGGTAACTCTGCCATCACCTCCCGAAAAAAAGGTATTCGCGCCAATTTCAATACCCTGTTGAATATCAGTCCTAACCTGAATGGTGATATCACCTACGGTGTGGACGTACTCAACGACGTAACCGAACAACCATTGGTAGACGGACGCAGGTTTGTTCCTAAAATGGATATGAAAAACTATGCGCCGTATGCACAGCTGAAGGCCTATATCTTCAAGGATTTCCTGCTGAAGGCTGGCGCGCGCTACGAAAACGTTTCACTCGACATTCCTGATTTCACTACCATTAAATTCGGTAACTACGCCGGTGGCGTAAACGTGAAAGGTGGTAATCTCCCTTATGATGCGCTTACGTATAATGCAGGCCTGCGTTATACAAGGTTCGATTATTTCAACCCGTTCATCAGCTTCTCCCAGAGTTTTAGTTTGTACGACCTCGGACGCACCTTACGCCTGGCCAAAGATGTTCCGGGTGGCGCCAGTGTAAAAGGTTCCATCCAAACAGATGCGATCATCACCAACAACTACGAGGCGGGCTTCAACAGTAACATAGGGAAATTCAATGCCAGCGGCGCTTACTTTATCAGCACCTCCAACCTCGGTAGCAGTCTGGTGGATATCAACGGGGTAGCCACTCCTGAGCGTGCCCCTGAGCACATTACCGGTTTTGAATTCACAGCCGGTTACCAGTTCCTGCCTAACCTGACGGTAAATGCTTCCTACTCTCATGTGGAGGGCAAAAAAGAAACGGCTACCGGGAAGGTATACCTGCCTGGAAGTCGCATCACGCCTGATAAAGCAACGGTAAACGTAAACTACTCGCCGATCCGTGAAAAACTGGATCTGGGCGTGTATTATATCTACAGCGGCACCCGCCGGCGCTTCACTACAAATGCTAAAGGCGATTGGGACCTCGGTACCGGCCCTGTAAGCAGTTTCAACCTGGTAAACCTGTATACAGCTTTTCACTTCAACAAGGCTACTACTTTGCGTTTAGGAGTGGATAACCTGCTGAATGCTGACTACTACCCGGTACTGGCGCAGTCCCGTGTGGTAACCGACAGCTACATAAAAGGTACCGGCGCGAGATTCAACCTCGGTCTTAATTACAGGTTCTAAATGAATCACGGTATAAACGAAAAGCCCATCGCAGTTGCGATGGGCTTTTTCGTTTATACCAGCTATTTTATTTCAGGTGTTCTTCTACTGCGGTGTTATAAATTCTTTTCCATTCGGCTACCTTACCCCACACCTCATTATCTACTACAATAGTATCTCCCTTTACCACGCCGATTTTCTCTGCGCGTATGGATATATCTGTAGCATCAATAATGGTATGAATCACCGCATCAAATTTCTCTTTATCCTCAGGACGAATGGATACAATCACGCGGCTCTGGCTTTCTCCGAAGAGGAAGGCATCCGTCCGGAAGTTATCGTTGGTACGAATCTCGAAGCCAAGACCGTTGGGAATGGCGCTTTCGAATACGGAGATAAAGAGGCCGCCTTCGCTCACATCGTGGGCTGACTGCAATACACCGGCTTTATTCAACTTGGACACTGCTCTTTGCAGGTGTAGTTCTTCTTCTATATTAAAGTGCGGCACCGGGCTGTATTCAATACCAATGATTTTGTGGAGATATTCAGAGCTGCTGATATCATTACGGCTGCGACCGAGCAGGTAGATCAGGTCGCCTTCCTGTTTAAAGCCCTGGGTAAGCAATGCCGCCTGGTTTTCCAGGATGCCCAGCATACCTATAACCGGTGTTGGGTAAATGGCACCATCGGGCGACTGATTATAGAAGCTGACATTGCCGCCGGTGATTGGCGTATTAAATTTTCTGCAGGCTTCCGTGATGCCTTTGAGGGCGTATACGAACTGGTAGTACACTTCCGGATCGTAGGGATTACCAAAGTTGAGGCAGTTGGAGATGGCCAGCGGTTCAGCGCCGGAGCACACAATGTTGCGTGCCGCTTCTGCTACAGCTATCTGAGCCCCCTGGTGCGGGTCCGCATAAACGTAGCGGCTGTTGCAGTCGGTAGTAACCGCCAGTGCCTTATCTGTACCCGGGAGTGGCACAATGGCCGCATCGCTTGGAGCCGTGGTGCCGCCATTGTACTGGTTATAGATCCAGCGTTTGGAGGCGATATTGGACTGTGCGATCATTCTTTCAGCTACAAACTGCGGATTATTTGTGTCCGGTATAAACTGAATATCGAAAGGTCGTATTTTTTCGAAGTAGGCAGGTACCGTATAGGCGCGGTGGTATTGCGGAGCGCCGCCACCTGGTACCAGTGAAGCTGCCGGCACATCGGCTTCCAGGGTTTCGTGGAGGTAGCATTTCAGGTTTTTATCCGCCGTAACATGGCCTATTTGCGCGCAATGCAGCTCCCATTTAGTAAAAATGTCGATTACTGTTTGCTCCTGGCCCTTTTTAACTACCATGAGCATACGTTCCTGGCTTTCACTGAGGAGGATTTCCCAGGCACGCATGTTAGGATGGCGGGCAGGCACCTTATCCAGCTGGAGGATCATACCATGTTCGCCTTTGGCGCTCATTTCAGCGGCACAGCAGGTAATGCCGGCAGCACCGATGTCCTGCATACCGATGAGCGCTTTGGTGGGCGCAACTTCCAGGCATGCTTCCAGGAGTTTTTTACCGAGGACCGGGTTACTTTGCTGTACTTCCGGCAGGTCTTCTGCACTATCTTCTGTGATATCTGCCGAGGCGAAAACGGCCCCTCCGATACCATCTTTGCCGGTCACGCCACCAACGATAAACACAGGGTTTCCATCTCCATAAGCAGTAGCAGAAATGGTTTGACCTGTTTTCACGACACCAACACTCATGACGTTTACCAGCGGATTGCTCTGGTAGTTACTCTCAAAATAGATTTCACCGCCGATGGCAGGTACGCCAAAATCTTTTCCATAGTGACTGATGCCAGCCGCTACTCCTTTTATAATGTCTTTGGATTTATTGTTGTTGAAGCTTCCGAAACGCAGGGAGTTCAGCAGGGCAATCGGGCGGGCGCCCATGGTAAATATATCGCGGTGAATGCCTCCTACGCCGGTAGCGGCACCCTGAAACGGCTCGATGGCGGAAGGGTGGTTATGCGATTCAATCTTGAATACTACGGCATTGCCTTCGCCGATGTCCACCAGGCCGGCATTCTCATCGCCGGCTTTCACGGGCAGGTGATCACCTTCTCGCGTAAGTGTCTTTAACCATACCAGGGAATTTTTATAACTGCAGTGTTCGCTCCACATGGCGGCATACATGCTTAGTTCTGTAAAGTTCGGGGATCGGCCTAACGTGGATTTAACTCTTTCAAACTCGTCAGCGGTAAGTCCCAGCTGTTCAGCAATTTCTACGGTAGTTTGCATACGAAAAAGGTATAAAACGAGTGAATAATGGGTATTACAAATTACATGATTTTCATACAACTGCCAAAGTGAAACATAGCTGTTTTGCGCACTTATTTCTGGTATGTCCTTGATTTGGAGCGAGCCGGCGGCTCGCTCCAAATCAAGGATCAAAGAGAGGGCCGAAGGCACTCTCTTTGATCCGAAGCAGCAAAATCCCATATGATCCATAATATACTTTTCTACCTCCTTTCCTGCTGAAACCTGCCATGGGTATGAGATAGAAATATTTTCTCATAAGATATGCAACCGCTTATTATATTAAATATTTTTTAATTTATCAGTTTCGCACTGCACAACCATCTTTTTTTTGACCAAATGGAAAAATAAGTAGCTTTTTTAGACTCAAAATGTAATTTTTTGGTTAAAGTGAACAATTTTATTGCATTTACCGGTGTTATTATGTTCTTTTGTGTAAAATTAATTACAGCATGCAATCGTTACGTTTTACCGCGCTGGAAGGATTAGCTGGCGTAGACTCCAAACTCACCGAACATAATGGCAAAATCACCGAAGTATTCGGTTCAAATGTATTTGCCGGCAGAATCGTACGTGAATATTTGAGCGACGAGGCTTATAAGAGCCTGATGAATTCCATTAAAAACGGCTCTAAGCTTGAGCGTAAAATGGCAGAACAGATTGCCTCCGGCATGAAAGCCTGGGCAATGAAAAAGGGTGTGACCCACTATACACACTGGTTCCAACCGCTGACTGGTACTACTGCAGAAAAACATGACTCTTTCTTCACACTGAAAAGCGATGGCTCTGCCCTCGAAACTTTTGACGGTGATGCCCTGGTACAACAGGAGCCAGATGCTTCCAGCTTCCCTAACGGTGGTCTGAGAGCAACTTTCGAAGCTCGTGGTTATACTGCCTGGGATCCTTCTTCTCCAGCTTTCATCCTGGAACAGGGTTATGGCAAAACACTTTGCATTCCTACAATTTTCGTTGCTTACACCGGTGAATCACTGGATTACAAAGCTCCTTTGCTGAAAGCACTCGCTGCAATCGACAAAGCTGCGGTAGATGTATGTAACTATTTTGATAAAAACGTTACCAAAGTTACTCCTACCCTCGGCTGGGAACAGGAATACTTCCTGGTAGACGAAAACCTCGCTAACGCTCGTCCTGACCTGATCATGACCGGTCGTACCGTTGTTGGTCACGCTCCATCTAAAGGTCAGCAGCTGGAAGACCACTACTTCGGTGCTATTCCTGAAAGAGCTTACGCTTACATGCGTGATTTCGAAGAAGAATCCTACAAACTGGGTATTCCTTTAAGAACACGTCACAACGAGGTAGCTCCTTCTCAGTTCGAGTGCGCTCCTATCTTCGAAGAATGTAACATCGCCGTGGATCATAACTCCCTGCTGATGGACGTAATGAATAAAGTGGCTAAACGTCACAAACTGAAAGTGTTACTGCACGAGAAACCATTTGCTGGTATCAACGGTTCCGGTAAACACAATAACTGGTCTATGGCTACCGATACCGGCGTTAACCTGCTGGCTCCTGGTAAAACTCCTAAGACCAACCTCATGTTCCTCACTTTCTTCGTGAACACGATCAAAGCGGTACATGACTACGCTGACCTGATGAGAGCGTCCATCGCTTCTCCATCTAACGACTTCCGTCTGGGTGCTAACGAAGCTCCTCCAGCCATCATCTCCGTATTCTCCGGTAAATATCTCTATGATGTACTGCAGGAAGTTAAATCCCGCGTAAACAACAAGTTCGACGAACAAGACGAAGCTATCCTGAAACTGGACCTGCACCGTCACATTCCAGAGCTGATGCTGGACAACACCGACCGTAACCGTACTTCTCCGTTCGCCTTCACCGGCAACAAGTTCGAGTTCCGCGCCGTAGGTTCTTCTGCAAACTGTGCTTCTGCAATGACCGTTCTGAACTCAATCGTGGCTAAAACACTGACTGATTTCAAATCTGAAGTAGATGGCCTGATCGAAAAAGGTGAGAAAAAAGAGATTGCAATTATGCAAACTCTTAGAAAATATATTGTAGATTCGGAAAGAATCCTGTTTGAAGGTGACGGCTACTCCGAAGAGTGGGAAAAAGAAGCTGAAAAAAGAGGTCTTGAAAATATCAAAACCACTCCTAAAGCACTCGACGCATTCGTTACGCCTAAAGCTACCAAACTGTTCACCGAAATCGGTGTTTACAACGAAAAAGAACTGCATGCTCGTCACGAAATCCTCCTGGAAGACTACGTGAAAAAAGTGCAGATCGAAGCTCGCGTTATCGGCGACCTCGCTACCAACAACATCCTGCCTTGCTCTATCAGCTACCTGAACGAGCTGATCTCCAACATCAAAGGCCTGAAAGAAATTGGTTTAGGTGAAGAGTCAGTGAAAGCGCAGAAACAAATCGCCGCAAAAATTTCTGAACATATTAATGTCATCAGTGAGAACGTACAGGCTATGATCGAGGCGCGTAAAGTTGCTAATAAACTTACCGACAGCCGCCAGAAAGCGATCGACTACTGTGAAAAAATCAAGCCTTACTTTGATGTGATCCGTTACCACTCCGATAAACTGGAGTTCCTGGTAGATGACAAGAAATGGGCATTGCCTAAATACAGAGAGCTGCTTTTCTTGCGATAAAACCGTAAGATTGTTTTGGTGTATGATTAGCCCCGGATTTTCATCCGGGGCTTTATTTTTTTTAGGGAGATGTCAATGCCTAGGACTGTCATGGCCCATCCTCCCACCCTGGGAGTGCTCGCCTTAACGAAATTTTAAAATATCTTAAATATTTCCCTTTTAAACCCCGGAACCACCTAAGCGTCTAATCCTAAAACAACCAATATGCTTAAGAACTTACTAATGATCTGCTTTATGGCTGCCGCTATTCCCGCCATGGCACAGGATTCCAGCAGGATTAAGCAATTAAACCTGACTTCAGAACAGCAAACAAAGCTGAAAGACATAAACAAATCCTTCATGCAGGATGCCCAACAGGTACGCAAGAACGAAAGTCTTTCCGCTGCCGACAAAAAATCCAAAATGCAGGAACTCAGCAATGCGAGGGAAGCAAAGGTAAAATCGGTGCTTACCCCCGACCAGGCTGCCAAATGGGAACAGCAACACACTGCCATGAAACATAAAATGGCGGATATGCACCAGAAAAACATGCATCGCAGCGACAGCACCAGGGGCAAAAAAGCGTTAGCTTCCCTGAATCTCTCGGACGACCAGACAGCCAAAATGCAGGCTATCCACAAGGATTTCAAGTCTAAAGCAAAAGCAATTAAACAAGACAGCACCGCTGCCAAACAAGATCAATTGGCTAAATTAAAATCCCTGCATCAGGAAAAAGATGCGCAGGTCAAATCTGTACTCTCCGCTGAACAATATCAGCAGTATCAGGCAATGGCTGATAACAAGGGAAAACATCACAAACCCGGCTATCGCAAAGGATCTAAGAAGGATTTTCAGAAAGACGACAAAGCAGCTGGTAACACGGCAAAGTAATTATTTAAGTTGCTATTCAATGGTCAATGGGTCGCCGTATGGCGACCCATTGGTTTTTACAGCCACCGGATATTCAGCACCCTCTATTTTATCCGTTGTTTCAAAGCATTCAATTCTCCTGCTTGCTGCATCAGGAGCTTATTTTGTTCAGATAGCCTTTCATTGAGCTGCAGGATGTACAATGTCAATTCCTCCACCTTTTTTACCAGAATGGTCTGATTCTCTCCTACATCCAGTTGGTTTTTTTCTATATCTGCTGCTGAAGGCATTTCCGGGAGATGTTTATGCTCCTTCAGATAAGCTGCCAGTTCTGTGAGTGTAGGCAGCTTATAAGTATCTTCAAATACATAATCAGCCCAGCCAGTAGCAGTAACTTTTACTTTTTGCGCGGTGATAGTACCTTTTACAGCTAGTTTGGAATCAGGAGCAGCAGTGCCTATACCCACATTTCCGCCTCCTGTAGCTATAATCACATTTCCGGAGGAAAACCTGTTAAGTCCTATAATTCTTTCTGTTCCCTGATCCGCTGATTCCAGGATCAGGTAGCCTTCGTTACTTCCTCGGATACGGCCCCCGTTGGTCCCCCCAAAGAAAGTCCAGTCGTTCCAGGAATTTCCAAGTATAGCCGCAGCTCTGACATCGTTTTCCAGAAATCCTACCGTTTTCACCTCCAGGCCGGCAGCCGGATTAGTGGTACCAATACCAACGTTCCCATTGTAGTTCAAACGCATTACCTCGGGTGTACCGTTGCCGGTTCTGGTGTAAAATCTGATGGAGGATAAACGTCCTGCTGCAACATCTCTGAAACTTTCAATACGACCAACTTCAGTTCCAGCCATTTTGAACTGGATGGTACCTGCCGGGAGTAGGTCATCATAAGTGTTGTGTAATAATAAACCGGGTGTACCATTCGTGATATCTAAGTTTGGTGTTTGAGCCTGGGACAACAAAGAGAACACGCACAGCAAAGGCAAGAGAAAAGATTTCATAAAACAAGAGATAATTATTATTGAATATTGACTGCCGATAATATAGGCAATAAAAAAAGCTCCTGACTATTAAATCAGGAGCTGGATAATTTAGTTGCTTTCCTTACTGCATCTTAAAAGACTCAATAAACTTAGTCGTAAAGTTACCTTTACGGAAGTCCTCGTTCTTCATCAGTTGCTGATGGAAAGGAATAGTAGTTTTAACACCTTCGATTACAAACTCGCTCAGTGCGCGCTCCATTGTATTGATCGCTTCTTCACGGGTTTGAGCCACCGCAATGATTTTAGCCACCATGGAATCATAGAAAGGAGGAATAACGTAACCGGCATAGATATGTGAATCCACACGTACACCATGACCGCCAGGAATATGCAGGGTAGTGATTCTTCCCGGAGACGGACGGAAGTCGTTGTACGGATCTTCCGCATTGATACGGCATTCGATCGCGTGCATCTGTGGTGTATAGTTTTTACCGGAGATAGGAATACCAGCTGCGATTTTGATTTGTTCTTTAATCAGATCGAAGTTGATTACTTCTTCGGTTACACAGTGTTCTACCTGGATACGGGTGTTCATTTCCATGAAGTAGAAGTTACGGTGTTTATCCACCAGGAACTCGATGGTACCAACGCTTTCGTAGTTGATAGCAGATGCAGCAGCAATAGCGGCAGCACCCATTTTCTCACGCAGTTCAGGCGTCATGAACGGAGAAGGTGATTCTTCTACCAGTTTCTGGTGACGGCGCTGAATAGAGCAATCCCTTTCAGAAAGGTGACATACTTTACCGTATTGGTCACCGGCTACCTGGATTTCAATGTGGCGAGGTTCCTCCACGAATTTCTCCATGTAGATACCGTCGTTGTTAAATGAAGCACGGGCTTCATTCTTAGCCATATTGTAAGCATTCTCCAGTTCACTTTCTACCCATACCACACGCATACCTTTACCACCACCACCGGCAGTAGCTTTCATGATTACAGGGTAGCCCATTTTATTTGCCAGCATTTTAGCTTCTGCAACATCTTTGAGCAATCCTTCTGAACCTGGAATTACAGGCACACCTGCAGCAATCATGGTTTCTTTGGCAGTCATTTTATCACCCATTTTACGGATCATCTCCGGTGTAGGGCCAATAAATTTAATGCCGTGCTCACCACAGATTTCAGCGAAACGGGCATTTTCAGCCAGGAAGCCATAACCAGGGTGGATAGCGTCAGCGTTGGTAATTTCCGCTGCTGCCATCAGGTGAGGGATATTCAGATACGACTCGCTGCTCTGTGGCTTTCCGATACAAACCGCCTCGTCTGCAAACTTCACGTGCAGGCTGTCTTTATCTGCTGTGGAATATACTGCCACCGTTTTAATACCCATTTCCTTACAGGTACGGATAATACGGAGGGCAATCTCTCCACGGTTAGCAATCAATATTTTTTTGAACATTGTTTTCCTGATAAGTTAAGAAAAGAGGATAGCCCCCAGCAATTAGCCTTTAGTTATGCAAAAGCTGCGAAAACTAAAGGCTAATGACCAAAGGCTACATGCAATTATGGTTCTACTAAGAATAAAGGCTGGTCGTATTCAACCGGAGAAGCGTCTTCTACAAGCACTTTCACGATTTTACCGCTTATTTCACTCTCAATTTCATTGAACAGTTTCATCGCTTCGATGATGCAAACCACTTTACCTGGCGCAACTTCATCACCTATGTTGACGAATGGTGGCTTATCAGGACCCGCAGAACGGTAGAAAGTACCGATCATTGGTGATTTAATGGTAATCAGGTTAGTTGCCGCCGCTGGCGCAGTTGCCGCTGGTGCAGCAGCCGGAGCAGCAGGTGCAGCTGCAGGAGCTACAGGTGCTACCGCCTGTACCTGTGCCACTGGCGCTGGTACCGCAATCACCTGTTGTACTTCGTTGTCTTTCTGTTTTATTGTAATCTTAAACTTGTCCTGCTCGATGCTCAGTTCACTGATATTTGATTTATTAATCATTTTTACCAGTTCCTGAATCTGTTTAAAGTCCATGTAGACAGCTTTTGGTTTAGAAATGTGATATAGTTAGTCTAGTTGTCTCTAGTCAATTATTTTACTCTCTCGATATATTCGCCGGTCTTGGTGTTTACACGGATCGTTTCTCCCTCATCTACAAACAGTGGCACCATCACGGTTGCACCGGTTTCAATAGTAGCAGGTTTCAATGTACGGGTAGCAGTATCGCCTTTAACGCCTGGTTCTGAATAAGTTACCAGCGCAACGATTTTGTCAGGCAGCTCCACCGCCATGTACTGGTCAGTTTCAGTGTTGATCTGTACTGATACTTCCTGGCCGTCTTTCAGGAACTGAGGAGCATCGATAGCCGATTCAGGCATCGCAATCTGCTCGAAAGTTTCGTTGTCCATGAAATTGTAACCTGTATCGTCTTTATATAAGAACTGGAAAGGTTTCTTCTCGATACGAACCGGATAAATGGTATCGCCGGAGTTCCAGGTATGCTCAATAGAACGTGTATTGTCAACGCCCTTTAATTTAGCCCAAACCTTTGCAGCTGCGCGCGCGGTTTTGTTCTGACCAAACTCTACAACAGAATATAAGCTGTTATCCAGCTTGATGATTAATCCTGTTCTGATATCTGCGGTGGTAGCCATAAAAGCTTACTATTTTTTAAGTTAAAAATTTATAAGGAATGCAAAAGTAAAAATTTTCGCATATGAACAATCAATTTCCTCCCAAAAATAGGCAGAATAGTCCCTTTTTGACCTATTTTTCTTCAATTTTATGCAAATAATGACATTAAAGGGGTAAATTGACCCCAAATTTCAAGAAAATCTGAACTATGCGTTATTTGTTTTTACTGCTGTGTGCCTGCATGCCATTGATGCTGAAAGCCCAGTTCAATACCGCCGCTGCCAATAATAAACCACCTTATCTTCAGTATCCGGTGAAGCCAGCATTTGAATTGACCCTTCCGGACGGCCATAAAATCACGAAAAATGACCTGAGAAAGGAAAAAACCATGGTGTTCGTATTCAGCGTTGACTGCGATCATTGCAAACACCTGACAGAAGAGGTGATCAAAAACATGGATAAATTCAAGAAATACCAGATCCTGATGGTCACTCCGTTTAATGTAGACCAGATGAAAGAGTACTATAAACAATATAATATTGCCAAATACCCAAACATTATCATGGCCAGCGAGCCTACCCGCCAGATCATGTACTTCTATGACCTGCATTTCTTCCCGGGCCTCTATATTTACAGCGCCAAAGATAAGTTTATCAAAGGTTATGAAGGATCTGCCAAAGTAGATTCCCTGCTGTATTATCTGAATAAATAATTTTTTTCGGGAGAGATATGGGGCCAACGGTATCCCATCTCTCCCGGAATGCTATAGTGCCGATGCCGCTCCAATTGCCCGGAACTTAACCCCACTGCCGACTTCCGACTCTATTCTCTCCCCATAAAATTAAAATCCCCTCCAAAACTCATTTGTTGAACCCAATTACGTAAATTCATCACCATAATATTTTTCGTTCACCTAAAAGCCATAGACAAGATGAAAGTTACAGTAGTAGGAGCCGGAAATGTGGGAGCCACCTGCGCCAACGTCCTTGCACACAGAGATTTTTTAACGGAGGTGGTTTTGCTTGATATCAAGGAGGGAACAGCAGAAGGGAAGGCACTGGACACGTGGCAGCAAGCTCCCATCGATTATTACAGCACAAAGGTAACCGGGGTTACCAACGACTACGCCAAAACCGCTAACAGCGACGTGGTAGTCATTACCTCCGGATTGCCCCGCAAACCCGGTATGAGCCGGGATGACCTGATTTCTACCAATGCCAACATTGTAAGATCAGTAACAGAAAACGTTACCAAACACTCACCAGATGCAGTGATCATCGTAGTCAGCAACCCGCTGGACGTGATGACCTATTGCGCCTACCTCACCGCTAAGAAAGACAGCAGCAAGGTTTTCGGAATGGCCGGTATCCTCGATACCGCCCGCTATCGCGCCTTCCTGGCCGAAGAAATCGGCTGCTCCCCTAAAGATATTCAGGCGATCCTCATGGGAGGCCATGGCGATACCATGGTGCCACTCCCAAGATACACCACCGTGGCAGGTATCCCCGTTACTGAGCTGGTAGCAAAAGATAAACTGGACGCTATCATCCAACGCACCAAAGTAGGTGGCGGCGAAATCGTAAACCTCCTCGGCACCTCCGCCTGGTACGCACCAGGTGCAGCCGCTGCCCAGATGGTAGAAGCCATCCTCAAAGATGAAAAACGCGTATTCCCCGTGTGCGCCTGGCTCACCGGCGAATATGGCCTCAAAGATATCTACCTCGGTGTACCCGTAGTACTGGGGAAAAAAGGCATCGAAAAAATTATAGAACTCCAGCTCAACGGCGAAGAAAAAGCCCTGCTGGAAACCTCCGCCCAACACGTGAAAGAAGTAATGGACGTGCTGGACAATATGAAGGAACAAAAAGTATAACAGTACTATTCCACCTGAAGTCTATAAAAGGATCGGCCGCATTCAATCAGCCGATCCTTTTTATTTTCAAGGCATTAAAACCTACAAGTGTTAATTACTGTTAAAAAAAGAATCGTATTTTCGTAATTATTCTGATACATCTTTTGTGCATATGTCTAACCTGGAAAAGTTAATCACTCAAAAATCCTTTCTCAACGAGTATCACAAAGGACTTGTAAGTCTGATTTTTGTGGGCAACTGGCTGACATCCCGCCACCAGCAATTTTTTAAGAAGTACGATATCACCATGCAGCAGTTTAATATCCTGCGCATACTTCGTGGCCAGCACCCGCAGGCAGCCAGCATCAATGTGCTGAAAGATCGCATGCTCGACAAAATGAGCGACGTTTCCCGGCTGGTGGAAAGGCTGCGCAAGGCAGATCTGGTAGTCCGCAAAAGCAGTGAACTCGACAGGCGCTCTGTAGACGTGCGTATCACGGATAAAGGCCTGGAGCTGCTCAGCAAAATTGATGATGATCTCGAAGAACTGGAAAATACGTTGAAAGGCCTCGATGAATCCGAAGCCGCTCAACTCAATCAGCTACTGGATAAGCTGCTGGACCGCTATTCCTGAGCCTAAATATCTTCCAGGTAATTCAAATCCTTGTGAAAGGTTTCCTCTATCGTCCAGGCAGCCAGCATAGCCACGCCTATACAAATCACCGCCACTATCGCCCCGCTTTGCAATAAATTAAAGTATGACTGCGCCGTCACAAATAAAACAGAGATCAGCGGCAGCATACCTCTCGCAAAATTAGGAACTGTAGTAGCCACCGTAGCCCGCAGGTTGGTGCCGAAGCTCTCCGCTCCTATGGTCACAAAGATGGCCCAAAAGCCCACACTAAAGCCCATCAGGGCACAAACAGTATAAAATAGTGCCGTGCTGGCACCGTGCAGATTCAGGTATATAGCCACCATAATGGCTGTCAGGGTGAGAAACAGGAGCATCACCTTTTTGCGACTCTTCAATAACTGGCTGACCAGCCCACTGCTGAAATCACCAATTACAAGACCAGCGTAACAAAAAGCCACTGCATCTCCCGGATTAATATTTCCCTGTACATTCATTTCCCGGGCAAACTTGTTGGAAAAGGCAATCAGAATGCCCACCACAAACCAGGTAGGGGTACCCAGCAAAATGCACTTAATATATTTCAGCAGGCGCTCTTTACTGGTAAACAATGCCAGCAGGCTACCACGGGTGGTAGCCGTCGCTTTTACCTGGTTAAACATATGGGATTCCATTACAGAGATACGTAACACCAGCAGGGCCAGTCCTAATCCGCCACCAATAAAGTAACAGATGCGCCAGTCGCCCACCGCTTTAGCAATCAGGTTAGCAGCAACTGCCCCCGAAACGCCTACGGTAGCCACTATCATAGTACCATAACCCCGCTTTTCCTTGGGCAGGATTTCTGATACCAGCGTAATACCGGCTCCCAGCTCCCCGGCAAGCCCGAAGCCCGCCACAAAACGCCATAACACATAGCCAGTGATGCCCTGCACAAAACCGTTCGCGATATTGGCCACCGAATAAATGAGGATAGACCCGAACAATACACTCAAACGGCCTTTCTTATCTCCCCAAACTCCCCAGAAAAGCCCTCCCAGGAGTAATCCTACCATTTGGATATTAATCAGTAATAAACCGGCGCCGGAGTCGATTTCGCTCTGCGGCAGACCCAGCGACTGCAAACTTGGTACACGTACGATCGTAAATAACAACAGGTCGTAGATGTCCACAAAATAACCCAGCGAGGCAACGATAACGGCAACGTTGAAGATGGAAGCAGATTGGCTCTCGGTTTTCATGTGCGTGGTTGATAAAACTTAATAAATAAACGTGGTTGATAAAAACAAAAATGCCATGAAAGATAGTATTTCATGGCATTTTTTCTAAATTATTTATTTATTCGATTCCGTCATTTCATCCGGATGATTTTCCTTGATATGCTCATGAGGCACCTTCGCCTTTCCGAACACCAGTTTCAGGATAACCGGCAGGGTGGTGATCAGGATGAGGATACCAACGATCAGCTCCAGGTGATTTTTGATGGTAGGATAGCTGTTACCCAGGAAATACCCGGCCAGCATCATGGAAAATACCCATGCAAAAGATCCTACAACATTATAGAACATAAATTTCTTACGTTCCATACCCACAATGCCCGCCACAATTGGCGCGAAAGTGCGGATAATCGGCAGGAAACGGGCAAGAATGATAGCCCCGCCACCATGCTTGTCAAAAAATTCTTTGGCCTGGAAAAGGTGCTTCTTTTTAAACAGGAAGGTATCCTTCCGGCTGAAAAGCAATGGCCCTGACTTACGGCCAAACCAGAATCCAACAATATTACCCAGCACGCCGGCCAGGGCAATAATCAGCATTAATACGAAAAATGGTGCATCGTAAAAGCTGGCACTTAACTCTTTACCATAGATTCCTGCCAGAAAAAGCAGGGAATCCCCGGGCAGAAAGAAGCCTACAAACAGGCCGGTTTCTGCAAAAATGATCGCTACTAACAGGTATAATCCTCCGTGCTCAATAATCCATGATGGATTAATGAGATGCTTAAATAACTCTATAATCTGGTCCATGCGCTTTTAAATAAACTTTCGGGATCGGTAAATTATAAATTATTCTCCAATGAGAATGTTAATGTTTTGGCAAAGGTCTTTATTGTCGGGCATTTCAGGCTTTCACCTCTGTTCCGTTGAGGTCCAGTTTGTTTTCCCATTTCGATACTACAGCTGTAGCCATGGCATTACCGATTACGTTTGTGGCGGAGCGACCCATATCGAGCAGGTGGTCTACTCCCAGTAACAGCAGCAGGCCTGCTTCAGGAATATTAAACATGGACAGTGTACCTGCGATTACCACCAGGCTGGCGCGGGGAACCCCGGCAATACCTTTACTGGTGATCATCAGTACCAGCAACATGGTGATTTGCTGGTCGAATGGCAGGTGCATCCCATAGGCCTGTGCAATAAACAGGCTGGCAAAGGTCATATACATCATAGAACCATCCAGGTTAAAGGAATAACCCAGTGGCAGTACAAAGCTTACAATACGTTTATCACAGCCAAAGCGCTCCAGTTCTTCCATGGTGCGCGGGTAGGCAGCCTCACTGCTCGCCGTGCTGAACGCCAGCAGTACCGGGTCTTTGATGAGCCCCAGCAGTCGTAAGACAGGTTTGCCGAGTATCAGGAATCCTACGAATGCCAGTACGATCCACAAACTAAAGAGCCCTGCATAAAACTGCGTAATGAATTTACCATAGATCCACAGCACACTCAGGCCTTTATCGGCGATGATGGCTGCCATGGCCGCAAATACGGCAAATGGAGCAAAGTTCATTACAAAGCCGGTCACTTTCAGCATGATATGCGCCACGCTGTCCATCAGCTTCACTACCGGGATTGCCTGCTCACCAATAGCAGCGGCGGCTACTCCAAAGAAAATGGCAAAAACTACGATCTGTAATATTTCGTTGTGGGCCATAGCGCTTACAACGCTGTCCGGCACCACGTGATGGAAGAATCCTCTTAAAGTCATATCTGCCTTTGACACACCGGAGGCGGCGTGGGCATCAGGCAGTGGTAAACCCAGGGATAAACCTGGTTTCAGCAGGTTTACCAGGATTAATCCGAGAAACAATGATACAAAGGTTGCACTGATAAACCACAGCATGGTTTTACCGCCTACGCGGCCAACTGCTTTAATATCACCCATTTTGGCCACACCAACTACCAGTGTGGAAAACACCAATGGAGCGATGATCATTTTAACCAGGCGTAAAAATATGTCTGTCAGTATCGATACGTTATCGGCAAACTTCTTAATACTTGCCTGTTCCTCCGGAGTAGGTGTTCCTTTTCCAAATGAGTAGTTCACTATGTAGCCCGTTGCGATACCAATTATCATGGCGGCAAATATGTACACAGTAAGCTTGTTGGATTTCTTCATGCGACGGTAGAATTAATTGCGGTAATGGTTTGTAACCTAAAATTCCCCAAAAATAAGGTTACTGGCTTAAATATGAGCCGCCGGAGGTAAAATAAAACCGGGCATTTTGGTTTGCAGTTATTATATTTGGCGATTAACAATCAACAACAAACAAATCTACCTTAAAAACAATCAACCAACATTTGGCTTATGAGCAAACTATTTGCCAAGAAACAACTGTCTGTTCTGCTGTCTGAAGCTTCCGATTCAGAGAAGGGTCTTAAAAGGACTTTAGGAGCGGGCTCCCTCATTGCATTGGGTATCGGTGCCATTATCGGTGCCGGCCTTTTTGTTAGAACTGCCGCCGCTGCAGGCCAGCATGCAGGTCCGGCCGTTACTGTATCCTTCATCATTGCCGCTATCGGCTGTGCCCTTGCAGGATTATGCTATGCCGAATTTGCTTCCATGATTCCGATTGCAGGAAGTGCGTACACTTATTCCTATGCCACACTTGGTGAATTTATTGCCTGGATTATTGGTTGGGACCTGGTACTCGAATATGCCCTCGGTGCCGCCACTGTAGCCATCGGCTGGTCACAGTACCTCAACAAGTTGCTGACAAACGTCTTTAACATTACGATACCATACGAGTGGTGTCACAGTCCTTTTGAAATCAGTGATGCCGGTGTAAGAGGTATTATGAACGTGCCTTCCGTGTTCATTCTCCTGCTGCTTACCATGCTGCTGGTACGCGGTATCTCCGGTTCTGCCATTGTAAACAACATCATTGTGATTTGTAAAGTGGCGATCGTGATCCTGTTCATCTTCTGCGGATGGCAGTTTATCAATCCTGCTAACCACACTCCTTTCACTATTTCTCCGGATGCTGGTACTGTTACTATGCACAACGGCCATGTGGTGGACTACTCCCACTTCTTTAACCATGGATGGGGAGGCGTACTAAGGGGTGCCGGTGTGGTATTCTTTGCGTTCATCGGTTTTGATGCCGTGTCTACTGCGGCGCAGGAAACCAAGAATCCTAAGAAAAACATGCCGATTGGTATCCTCGTTTCTCTCCTGATATGTACTGCGCTGTATATCCTGTTTTCTTTTGTGCTGACAGGTGTAGCACCTTATAAAGACTTCCTGAAAGCAGGTGGTGAGGCTTCAGTAGCGTATGCGATCGATACCTACATGCCTGGTTATGGCTGGTTATCTACCCTGATTACCGTGGCAATCCTTGCTGGTTTCTCCTCTGTAATCCTGGTGATGCTGCTGGGTCAGACACGCGTATTCTATTCCATGAGTAACGACGGTCTGGTACCTCCGGTATTCTCCAAGCTGCATCCTAAATTCCGCACACCATACCGTTCACAGTGGATGTTTTTTGTATTTACCTGTCTGTTTGCGGCCTTTGTTCCGGACAGCGTGGTGGGTGATATGACCAGCATCGGTACCCTGTTTGCGTTTGTACTGGTTTGCATAGGCGTTATTATCATGCGGAAAAACAATCCTGATGTACCACGTGGCTTTAAAACGCCATGGGTACCGGTAGTCCCTGTACTGGGGGCATTGTTCTGCCTTACGATGATTATCAGTCTGGGTGTTGAAAACTGGTCCCGTTTGTTTGTATGGCTGGGACTTGGCTTTATTATCTACTTCGGGTACAGTGTGAAGCACAGTAAGGCCCGTAAGATGCTGGATTAACCAACCGGTGATTTTATTACTTAGCCAGATTAGCTTAAATTTGCGGATTATTTTAAAGATCCAACAATAAGATACCACTCCAATGGGAAGAATATTTGAAGTTCGTAAATCCACCATGTTTGCCCGCTGGGACAGGATGGCCAAACAGTTTACCAGAGTTGGTAAGGACATTGCAATTGCCGTAAAGGCAGGCGGTCCTGACCCGGAAAATAACCCTGCGCTGCGTCGCTGCATCGTGAATGCGAAAGCGGTTAACATGCCGAAAGATCGCGTGGAAGCTGCGATTAAGCGTGCGATGGGTAAAGACAAAACTGATTACGAAGAAGTTGCATATGAAGGTTACGCGCCACATGGCATTGCCATTATGGTGGATACTGCTACCGATAACACTACCCGTACTGTTGCCAACGTGCGAACGCACTTCAACAAATGCGGCGGTAGCCTTGGTAACAGTGGTTCTGTAGCGTTCATGTTCAACCGCGTGGGTGAGTTTAAAGTGAAGAATGCCGGCCAGAACCTGGAAGAGCTGGAACTGGAGCTGATCGATTCTGGTTTGGAAGAAATTGGAGAGGATTCAGAAGGTAATATTATTATCCGCGCAGCGTTTACTGAGTTCGGTAATATGTCTAAGGCTTTGGAAGACAAGGGCCTGGAAGTTATCAGCTCAGAACTGAAGCGTATTCCTGTTAATGTGGTGGAATTATCAGAAGAACAGGCCAAAGAGGTGCTGGAACTGGTAGATCGCCTGGAGCAGGACGACGACGTTCAGGCTGTTTTCCACAATCTGAAGTAAGTACAATTTAGTATAGAAAAGAAAGGTCCTGCCGCTGAGGCAGGACCTTTTCTTTTTGTCAAGGAACCGAAACGGATCAAGGTGTTTAATAGGAGCGCGCGTATGACGGCGCTTTGTTAATTTCAACGGATAGTAGCAGCCAATGTTGATCAGGCTTTGATAATTTCCTGGTGCCGGTCCGCCTCATTGGCAATAAACATAATGCCTTTGCCGTGGTAGGTAGCCACGCTGAGGGTAGGGTCCGGGGCTATATACCGGCGCAGCCGCGTCAGGTATACGTCCATAGATCGTTTATTGTATGAGTCATCCCCATCCCAAACGCTGGACATGATCTGGTCGCGTTTGAGTTTTTTATTGGGATTTTCACACAGGTATTTAAAGAGATCAGATTCTTTCGGGGGGAGTTGCATATGTTCCAGCTCGATTCTGGTACCTCCGTCAGGGGCGGGTTTCTTAACCTCCACTACTACGTTGCATTGCTGGTAGTTAAAGCGCAGGTTACCCACCAGGTAGGTAATTTGTTTTTCACTGCGCAGCAGCCTGGCTCTTTTGATAAAAACCTCCAGGCGAAGCAGGAATTCCTGCATGTTGAAAGGCTTAACGATGTAGTCGTCTGCTCCATTTTCAAATCCCAGCATACGGTCTTGCTCCATATAACGGGAAGAAGTGATGATGATAGGTACATTTTCGTTAATCGAACGGATGTCCTTGGTTAGCGTAAATCCGTCCTTTTTGGGCATTACCACATCGAGCACGCACAGGTCAATGTCCCGTTGTTGGAATGTTTCCCATCCGGCCTCTCCATCGGCACAGTACAGTACTTCATAACCGGCTTTTTCGATATGTCTTTTCATCACTTTAGCAAAAAACTGGTCGTCTTCCACCAATAAAACGGTCGGCTTCATTTTAGATAGATTTAATTGTAACGATTAAAAGCAGCAAACAGCGATTCTCGATTTTGGGCTTAACCCTGAAAAAGCAAAGGGTATTTTTTACGTTTATTCAAAGTACCGATTTCCTGATGGTTCTACAATCAGTCTTTTCGTTCATTAAAGGATTTTCCGTTCATTTTGTTCATTCCTAGGGTTATTAATGAACATATGTATAAGTTATTTAGGGAGAGACACAAACGCATAGTTAAAGAAAACAGTTTATTATTTTCATCAACTATGCGTTTGTTTTAATATAAAATTTCTTAACTGTTAACGCAATTTTTCACCCTTCCAGACAGGAATGCGGCAAGGTTATCGGTTACCGCCGATAATAAACGGCCCCGTGCCGCAGCAGTAGCCCAGGCAATGTGAGGCGTAATCAGCATATTAGGTGCTCCAATCAGCGGATGGTCCGCTGGTGGCGGCTCCGTAGAAAGCACATCCACGCCCGCACCGGAAATACGGCCGCTGCGCAGCGCCGCCGCCAGATCCGCCTCATTAATAAGGCCGCCGCGACTCGTATTAATCAAAAACGCGCCCCGCTGCATCGTATCCAGCAAAGCCGCATTCACAAACTCTTTGTTAGCCGCACTCATAGGCGTATGCAAACTCACCACATCGGCCTCCCGGAAACAGGTAGCCAGGTCCACAAACCTTACCCCATCCATCTTATCCCGCTCCGGATGCTTATGGTGAGCGATAACCTGCATCCCAAACGCCAGCCCTATCCTGGCCACCGCCTGCCCTATCTGCCCCAAACCTACAATACCCAATACCTTACCCTCCAGCTCCACCAGCGGAAAATCCCAGAACGAAAAATCCTTACTGCTGCTCCAACGGCCCTGGTGCACCGCCTCACTATGTGCACCTACATGGTGACACAGCTCCAGTATCAACGCAAACGTCAGCTGCGCCACCGCAGAAGTACTGTAAGCCGGTACATTCGTAACCGGTATATCCCGCTCCTTCGCAGCCGCTATATCCACCACATTATAACCAGTAGCAATCACACCAATGTATTCCAGCTTAGGCAAAGCCGCAATAGCAGCAGCACTCAGAACCGATTTATTGGTGAGCACAATCTCCGCATCCCTGGCACGCTCCACCACGAGCGACTCCGGCGTACGATCATACACGGTAACTTTCCCCAGCGCCTCCAGGCCCTCCCAGCTTAAATCCCCCGGATTGAGGGCATATCCGTCCAATACAACTATTTGCTTCATATCATCTGTTATTATGCTTGAAAAAATCAGGCAATAAAAATATATAAACTCTGCCAATACCCTGAAAGGAGAATATAACGCAGCTTTTTGCGAAAAAAACATCAAAAATGAGCGGCTATAAAAAGTAGATTGCAGGTATAATATCCCGCTTAAATTTATTATCGGCTTATGTTCGGTTGGACAGCGATGGAGGACAGTGAACTACTTTCGTACCTGAAAGACGGCAACGTGCGTGCGTTTGATACGATTTACGCACGTTATTGGGCCGACCTGTACAAGCACGCCTGCTACACACTTCGCAACAAAGAACAGGCACTCGATATTATCCAGGAAGTATTCACCTGGCTGTGGATAAACCGGGAAACCGTGCAAATCACCTCACTCAAACAATACCTGAAAGGCGCCGTCAGATTTAAAATGGCAAACTACCTGCGCGCCAATAAATCCCAGCAACAACTCATGCATTCCCTCCGCTACATGACAGAAGCAACCGTGGCCCCGGACGAAATTCAACTGAAGGAATTACAGTCGCTCATAGCCTCCGCCGTGGATGCACTCCCGGAAAAATGTAAGGAAGTATACAGCATGAGTCGCCATGAACATCTCTCTCATGCTGAAATCGCCAGCCGGCTAAACATCTCCATTAAAACCGTGGAAAACCATATAGCCATTGCGCTCAAGCGTATCCGCATTCATATTGGCACTACCCTGCTCACACTCCTCTGGCTGCTGCAATAAAAAATATTTTTCACCGCTTTGGGGGATAGCCCCCCCGTACGTTACTAGGATATAAACGGCCCTTACTTGATCCACGAAAAACTGGCCGCCATCGCTGAAAAAATCGCCGATGGCACCGCAACCGAATCAGAAATTGAAACGTACCATGCGCTGCTCGATAGCATCGAAGAAAGTGAACAATGGGAAGAGCACCTGATGGGTAACCAACAGGAAACAGGCGCCCTGCTGAAAGCACGCATATACGAAAATGCCGGTATCCGCCATACGGAGCAGCGCATACGCCTGATGCGCATCAGCGTGGCCGCTTCCGCCGCCCTGCTGATTGGGCTTTCTACCCTGCTGTGGCTGCATTATAAACCTGCCGGCAAAAAGCAATTGCTGTCTGATAAAACGGACAGTAAACACGTGGTACTCAAACTGGCCAACGGCAAGGAAATCACCCTCAGCAACGATTCTTCCGTGATCACGCAGGGCAACAGCACCATCACCCTGGCAAATGGCGCCGCCAGCTACCACAACAGCAATGCCGCCCCGGATGAAATCAATGAACTGATCACCCCTCCCGGATTTCAATTTATGATGGTCCTCGCCGATGGCTCTAAAGTATGGCTCAACACCGCTTCCCGCCTGCGATTCCCTGCCGCCTTCCATGGCCGCGAACGCGTGGTGGAACTCTCCGGTGAAGCCTATTTTGAAATCGCACAAAATGTTAACATGCCTTTTGTGGTAAAAAGCAATGATAAAACCGTCAGGGTATTAGGCACCAGTTTTAATTGTATGTCCTACGCAGACGAACCAACGACTAACATCACCCTCGTAAATGGTGCAGTGAAAGTTTACGACAAACAGGATTCCCTGCTGCTGCATCCGGGCCAACAGGCCAGCATCAGCCAGGAAAAAGGAATGACGCTGGTTCCGCATGCAGACATATCCAGCATTACCGCCTGGAAGAATGGCTTCTTCACCATGCAGGGCGAAAACACAGCAGTCATCCTCCGGCAAATTGCCCGGTGGTACAACCTGGACATAGCATATACCGGGAAAATTCCTGATCTGAAATTTGAAGGCAGTATTAAGAAAAGTTATGAATTACAGGATGTAATCGCCATCCTCAGCGAAGGCGGTATCCATGTGAAACTGGAGCAGAAAAAACTGATAGTATTTCCGAACTAGATATCAATATAGTTATCATGTAAGTTACATGATTCAAAATAAAACCGGGCATGCGCCAACATAACCCGGTTCCAATGGCAATAAACACAATACGATCAAGCATTTTTTTATCACCTAAATCAAATTTATGTTTTTAGCAACTCCTTGTCAAGCGCCATCCGCAAGCCTCACCTGAAAATAATCAGGTACATCACAGTGAACAATTTGCCTGAGGATAAATATCCTCCGCAATCCTAATGCTCACCTAATTCCAAATGACACTAAACCGGACAGCTACGTCACGGACGTAATCCCCTGTCCCACTATTCTAGTATCCTTAATTCATCCAAACATGCAGTTATTTACAACTCTGCTAAATCGTTTAAGTCGTCACAAACGACCCACCAAAATCTGGAAAGTTATGAAACTAACAACGGTACTTTTGTTGGTAGGTTTCCTGCAGGTAAGCGCCCATGGCCTCGCCCAGAAAATCACCATGAGTAAAACCGACCGGCCGATCCAGGAAGCACTGACTGAAATCGAAAAGCAATCAGGCTACAAATTCTGGTACCATGCCGGCCTGCTCAACCAGGCAAAAAACGTCAGCATCAGCGTTACCGACGCGCCACTCACCACCGTGCTCGACCTGCTCGTGAAAGACCAGGGCCTCTCCTGGAAAGTGATCAAAGAAACCATCGTACTGAACAAAGCCACTGCACCACCATCGCCGGCAATGCCGCCTGCTGATACGCTGCATGGAAAAATAGCGGACGACAGCGGCAACCCCGTCCCCGGCGCCACCATCCTGGTAAAAGGAAGTAAGAAAGCAACCGTATCCAATGTCAACGGTGAATTCTCCCTGGCAAATATACCCGACAACGCTACCATCGTGATTTCCAACATCGGCTTCCAAACACAGGAAATCGCCGTAAACGGCAGATCACGCATCAACGTGAAATTCCTCGCAGAAGTATCACAGCTGGAAAACGTAGTGGTGGTGGGTTATGGCACTCAGAAGAAAGTAAACCTCACCGGCGCGGTAGCACAGGTGTCCGGTAAAGTGCTGGAAAACAGGCCTATCACACGTGTTACACAAGCTCTCCAGGGGATGGTAGCAGGCCTTAACATCTCCACTACTACCGGCGGTGGCGCACCCAACGCTACACAAAGCATTAACGTGCGCGGCTATACGGGAATCAACTCCTCCGGTGGTACGCAATCCGGCGGCCCGCTCATCGTGATCGATGGTATACAGGGTGGAGATATCAACGCCCTCAACCCTTCTGATGTGGAAAGCATCTCTGTACTTAAAGATGCAGCCTCCACTGCTATCTACGGTTCTTCCGCCCCTTACGGCGTGATCCTCATCACTACTAAAAAAGGCAAGGCAGGACAGCCCACTAAAATTACTTACGACAACAACCTGTCGTGGGCACAAACCATCAACCTGCCAAAAATGATGAACTCCCTGGACTTCGCCAACCTCTACAACGAAGCTTTCGTAAATGCAGGTCGCGCCCCATTTTTCGACGATGCTACCCTGCAACGTATCAAGGACTACCAGGCAGGTACACTCAAGGAAGAAGCTATGAAAAATCCTGCGGTACCAAACGACTGGACTTCCTGGAATACTTCCAACGCCAATAACGACTGGTTTAAAATCTATTTTAAAGATTTTGCATTCAGTCAGCAACATAATATCGGCATCAGCGGCGCTTCTGATAAAAGCAACTACTATATCGGTATCGGCTACAACGATAAAGCCGGGATGTTCAACTTCGGTGATGATGATTTCAAGCGCTTTAATATCCGCGCCAACGTAAGTTCTAATATCACCAGCTGGCTGCAGTTTAACCTGCGCAGCACCATCAGCCGTACGCTGTATAACACACCTAATACCTACTCAGGTAAAACAGGTGGTAACTATATGCACCAGATTGCCCGCAAATTCCCTACCGTGCAACTGAAAAATCCGGATGGCAACTACTCCGACCCAAGCGATGTATTACTGCACCAGCAAGGCGGCCGAATGAAGTATACCGAGGACCAGCCTATGATCACCGGTGAATTTAAAATCACTCCGCTCAAAGATTGGAATATCACCGCCAACTATACGTTTGATGGAGATCTTTACGATGAACAGAATCATACTAAAACCGTATTCGTCTATTTGCCCGACGGCTCCACAGCACCGGTTAGCGGTACCACGCCCAACGGCTTTTCCCGTTCCAATTACCGGTACGAACACCACATCGTGAATGCGTTTTCTTCCTATGAAAAGACTTTTAATAAACACAATTTTAAAATACTGGGCGGCTTCACCAGCGAGCTTACCAACTATACATCTTACTCCGCATCCAATTCGCTGCTGTATTCCAACGATATCCCTTCCCTGAACCTGACCTATAATACCACGCCATCGGTGGGTGATCAGGTTCGCAGACTGGCGGTGGAAGGCTTTTTTGGCAGATTTAATTATGCATTTGCAGATAAATACCTGTTAGAAATTAACGGCCGTTATGATGGTACTTCCCGCTTCCTGTCCGATAACAGATGGAAATTCAGCCCGGGCATTTCTGCCGGCTGGAACATCGACCGGGAAAAATTCTGGCAGCCCATCAGCAATGTGGTAAATACTTTCAAGCTCCGTGGTTCATTTGGTTCCTCACCGGATCAGTTATTCCTCGGCGATCCGGCTATTGGCACCTACTATCCGTTTTATCCGAGCCTTGCAACCACACGGCCTAACAATACTTCCTGGCTGTTTGGCGGCAATAAACAAGCATCAGTTAGTCAGCCTTCCCTCGTAAATCCGGAGCTAACCTGGGTTACTACTACTTCCTATGATATAGGTGCTGACTTTAGTATGTTTAAGGAGAGATTAAATGTCAACTTCGATTACTATATCCGTAAAGCAGATGATTTTGCAGGACCTGCGCAGGTCCTACCCGCTATCCTGGGTGCAGCAGTACCAAGGGTGAACAATGCGGCTATACGTACTACTGGTTTTGAACTCACTATGCAGTGGAACGACCGCATCGGAAAAGTAGGTTACTCCGTACGCGCTAACCTCTCCGACTATAAAGGACAGGTCGTGAAATACAACAATCCTTCCCGATCCCTCTCCACCTTCTACGAAGGGCAGAACATGGGTGATATTTGGGGCTACGTATCCTCCGGATTATATGCGACTGATGCCGATGCTGCCAAAGCGCCTAAAGCGCAGTTCTGGAACAGCACCTGGCGTGCAGGTGACGTGATCTACCAGGACCTCAACAATGACGGGGTTATCAACAACGGTAAAAACACGCTGGACAGCAGTGGTGATCGTCGTATTATCGGTAATAACACTCCGCGCTATCAGTACAGCCTGAATCTTTCTTTTGACTACAAAGGTTTTGACCTGGGCATCTTTATGCAGGGCGTTGCCAAAAGAGATGCATGGGTAGGTTCCAACTACTTCTGGGGCATCGTTGGAAGTGAGTGGCAAAGCTCTCCTTTCAGTATCCACTACGACCGCTGGTCAGCTACCAACCAGGGTGGTTACTTCCCTAAGTTTTACATGAGTGGTGAAAACGATAAGAACACACAAACGCAAACCCGCTATTTACAAAACGGAGCGTACCTGCGTATTAAAAATCTGCAGCTGGGATATACTATTCCTGCACAGATACTGTCGCACATCCGCGCACAAAAAGTACGTATATACTTCAGCGCTGAAAACCTTGCCACCTTCACTAAAATGGCCAAAACAATTGATCCGGAACTCTCCATCAGCGATGCGAAAATCTATCCGTTGCAAAGAACCTGGTCTTGTGGTATCAATGTAATTCTCTAATTAAAAACATTTGAGCATATGCGATTTCCGAAGATATTAACCGCCACTATACTATTGTCGTCCGTACTTTTTGCTTGTAAAAAAAGTTTTCTGGAGAGATCACCCGAAACGGTGATCAGTGACGCACAATACTGGAAAACCTCCAATGACCTGAAGCTGTACGCCAACAGTTTTTACAATAACTTCCCCGCCTATACGGGATTTGGCACCATTGGCATTTATGGGGAAGATGCAGACCAGGGTTCAGATAACATGGTCTACATCAGCTACAACACCCGCATGAATGGTGAAAGCGTGGTACCTGCCACCTCTGATAACTGGAGTATCGCTTCCTGGGGAAATCTGCGTAACATCAACTATCTGCTGGCTAATTACTCCAAGGTAAACGAGCCATGGAGCAACGTTAAAACCTATGTGGGCGAAGCCCGCTTTTTCAGGGCCTACTGGTATTTCAACATGCTGCGTAACTATGGCGATCTGCCATGGGTAAGCCAGGTGCTGGACCCGGCATCAGAAGAGGTGTACAACAAAAGATTACCACGTAATGTGATTGCAGATTCAATCATTGCCGACCTCGATAGTGCGATCGCCTTATTGCCTGCAAAGGGAACTGCACAGGCCAACCGCGTTTATAAAGAATTTGCACAGGCATTACAGGCACGTATAGCCCTGTACGAGGGCACCTGGGAAAAATATCAGGCCGGTACGCCTTTCGGTGTAACGGGTTCCACACCTGACAAATATCTGCAGAAAGCCCTGGATGCATCCGCCGCAGTAATGAGTAGTGGCGTGTTTACACTGGATAATGTAGGTAAGAATTACGGCTACTGGTCGTTGTTTAACCAGGTAGATTATGCTGGCAGCAAGGAAGTAATTTTCTGGCGGCAGTACAATGTTACGACCGGTCCTTCCCATAACTGGCACAGATATACGAATACCGGTGCGGGCAGAGGTTTGACTAAAAGCCTGGTGGATGATTACCTGTGTGCAGACGGGCAGCCAATTTCCGTAAGCACGCTTTATAAGGGCGATGATTCACTGCAGCTGGTGGTAACCGGCCGCGATCCACGGCTGGCACAAACCATGTATGTAAATGATGGCAATCACATCGTTACCAGCAATCAGCCAAACGGTGCTGCCAACCTGTTATTCCAGATACCTACGTTCGATGCTTCCAGCGAAAACCGCCCTGCTACCGGTTACCAGGTGTACAAAGGGCACAATACCGACTATGCGCAACAGTATGCAGCAGAACTGGGCACCACCGGCCTGATCCTGATGCGCTATGCAGAAGTGTTGCTGATAAATGCAGAGGCTAAAGCGGAATTAGGAGTTTTAACACAGGGAGATGTAGATCTCACCATTAACAAACTCCGCGACAGGGTTGGGATGCCCAAACTCAATATTGGCGCCATTATTACTGATCCTAAGTGGATATTTCCCCAGTTAAGTGCAGTGATGAATGAGATCCGCAGGGAACGCAGGATAGAGCTTGCCTGCGAAGGTTTCAGAAGAGATGATATTTACCGCTGGGGTGCTGCACAGCGACTGCTGGTGGGCTGGAAGCCCAAGGGCGCTAAGCTGAAACAGTGGCAGGGCCGCGTTTCCACCAGCCTCCTGTCCGGTTATCCGGTGGATGCGGATGGTTACATCGAACCTTTCCAGAAGGTAGGATCCCTGAGTAACGGTTACAAATTCAACGTAAACCGCGATTACCTGCTCCCTGTGCCTCTTGGAGAGTTACAGGTACCCGGTAATACCATGACGCAGAATCCGGGCTGGAATTAGGCTTAAAATCGCTTTTTAAAAAGAGTCGGCCTTTCATCCATGTAAAGAAATCATTAATTAAGGCGCCTGCCTTTCAAAAGACGGAGATATTACCCCACCTTTGCAGCGCCATAAATAATTAACTAAGCCTGCAACTGATTAATTGATTTATTAAAGAAGCCACTACACCAGCATTATCATATGCTTTGTAGTGGCTTCGCCTATTTTACACGGAGCACCGCACCATTAAGGAAGTGTGGAAAGGTTTACGGATGGGGCACTGCCGCTGGAAGGCCGGGTGTAGGTGACCCCTACACTATTACCTACCTGGCGGAATCCTCCACTGTACATATACATCATGCCAGACTCAATACCTCCGCCAATATCGTAGCGCTGGTGTGCGGCATCACTGGCGGTGGTAGAGAAAGTGGCCTGCGTGACTTCTATCCAGTTACCATTTTTAGTACATACCCATTGGTTGCCGTAGCGTGCCTTAAAATAATTTTGTCCGTTGCTGCTAAAGTTTTCCACGAATGAATACAGTCCTCCCAGCAGCTGTCCGTTGGTTTTGGACTTATCCCATTCTGCCAGCAGCTTCCAGGCGGCGTTTTCAGGCGCATAGTACCAGGCAGTAAAGAGGGTATGCGTACCGGAGGCTTCCGCATGTACCAGCATTTTGTAGGTATTGCCCGTTACCCATGGGAATATGAGATACGTTTGGCCACCGGAGCCTTCGTTACCAAATGCGTTATCCACCACGCCGGTCCCTTTGCGCACCAGCGTTACGGCGTAGTCCGCCGGGATTTCATTCGGATCATTTGTATTGTAATTACTCCAGATGCTGAAAAGGATTCTGCGTTCTGTTGGGGAGTTTACCTGTATACCGAAGTAACCATCCCAGAAACCATTGGTCATATAGTAGGCATACAGTGGATCGGCACCGGCGGGCACATTTATTTCCGTGTAAAACCAGGAAATAGCGCTATCCCCCGGATATTTGTAACTGAGATGGGTAGCCGGGGCGCCGCGGTACTGACTTTTGTTGTACTTCAGTCCTAATGAACTGGTGATCACCACCGATTGTACATCCGGCAGGTAGGTACCATTTTTCGTAACGGCTTTGATTTCTATACAATGATAGTTAGCCGACGAAATATTAAAAGTACCGACGTTGAGCGTCACGTACGAAGACGTTTGATTTACCACTACATTATAGCTGGTACCAGCGCTATCCAGGCGGATACGCAGCGTGTTGGTATTAGAGGGTGCCTTTACCCGGATAGATACATTAATGCTACCGGTAGTAGTGGGATAGAAATAAACTTTGGTAACACCGGAAGTGTCTGTCCAGGCGCCGAGCCCGGAAGTACCGATGGTACCATAGCCGTTACTCTGCTCCTTCGGATATACGTAACCGTTACTGTATAAAGTAACCGTATCCGTTGTAACCAGCTCCGTGGTGGCTTTGGGAGAATTACTTTTTTCCTGTAGTTCACTGTCAATGCTTTTTGCACATGCTGCCAGCAGCAGGCAAAGCATAATAATAGGGTACTTTTTCATCGTGATCGGATTTTGGTTTAGCATATAATTAGTGCTCCGTGTACAAAGGGAATTAACTGCGTTCACTGGTGCTTGTTCACTGTTTTGCGCTGGGTCGGGTCATCAACAAATTGAAGGTAATTTTTACGTTTATTATTTACTAGTCGGGTGTTTTTTTCTGGCAGTATTATGACACAAAAAAAGACCGATCAGGATAGATCGGTCTTTTAATATATTACGATTGTTTGTCGGCTATTCTTCCATCATTTCCATCACTACTTTGATGACATCTTCTGCGTTTGGTTTGGAGAAGTAATCGCCATCGGAGCCATAAGCCGGCCTGTGGGCCTGTGCGCTCAGGGTACGTGGTGCTACATCGAGCCAGCGGTAACCACCCTGCTCTTCCATCACCTGCTGGAACATGTAGGCGGTACCACCACCAGGCACATCTTCATCAGCAAAGAGGATGCGGTTGGTTTTCCTGAGCGACTCAACAATGATATGATTGATATCGAAAGGCAGTAATGTTTGCACATCAATTACTTCGCAGGAAACCCCCAGTTCTTCGAGGGTGTTGACTGCATCTTCCACGATGCGTGTCATGGAACCGTAGGTAACGATGGTTACATCATCTCCCTGTTTCAAAATTTCAGGGATACCTAATGGCACCGTGTATTCGTTCAGGTTAACCGGCAGTTTTTCTTTGAGACGGTAACCGTTCAGTGATTCGATGACGATAGCAGGCTCGTTGGCTTGCAGTAAAGTATTGTACATACCGGCTGCCTGTACCATGTTGCGAGGTACGCAAACATACATTCCGCGGAGGGAGTTAATGATCATTCCCATGGGAGATCCGCTGTGCCAGATACCTTCGAGGCGGTGGCCACGGGTACGTACGATCAGCGGGCAATACATAGCGCCTTTAGTGCGGTATTGCAGGGAAGCCACATCATCGCTGAGTGGTTGCAGTCCGTACAGGAGGTAATCGAGGTACTGGATTTCGGCGATAGGGCGAAGGCCGCGAAGTGCCATTCCTATCCCTTGTCCCATGATAGTCAGTTCGCGGATACCGGTGTCGGCTATACGGAAACCACCATATTTTTGTTGCAGGCCTGCAAAGCCCTGGTTTACGTCTCCTATTTTACCCACATCTTCTCCAAAAGCAAAAACTTTCGGGTTGTTGGTAAAGAGCTGATCAAAGTATTTGTTCAGGACTTCGTACCCATTGATAGTGGTTGGCTCATCGCCATATGCGGCTGGTATTACCGGCACATTCATGGCAGAGTTGGCACCGGTGGCGTGTAACCCTGAAGTATAGTTTTCCTTTTCCTGTTGGAAGTAAGTATCGTAGTAAGCCTGCAGCTGCTGTACCGCCGCGTCGTTTTTCTGCGCTTTCAGTCGTACGAGCATGGAAGCGGCAGCTTTCAGAATATCGCGGCGCTGTGGCTCGCGATTGGTCTGCACTTCGTGAATAGCTTTCTGTACAAATTCAGCTTTGGCGCCGGCAATTTCCAACACAGGTGTGGCAGTGGCAATAAACTGCTGTACATCTGCCTTGATAGGGGTAATGTATTTTTCCCATGCTGCTTTGCGGGCATCCTGGGCAGTAGTTTTGGCTGCTGCTTCAATAGCTTCCAGCGTAGGTTCGTCTGCCAGGGCATTTTCGATAATCCAGGAACGCATTTTTACGTTACAGTCGAATTCTTTTTCCCAGGCGAGGCGTTCCTTGCTTTTGTAACGCTCGTGCGAGCCGCTGGTAGAGTGGCCTTGTGGCTGTGTGATTTCTTCCACATGGAAGAGCGCAGGGATGTGGGTTTCACGGATCTTGCGAATGGCAGATTCCAGTACTTCACACATGCCGGCATAATCCCAGCCTTTGATATTATATATGTCGAAGCCATTGGTTCCGTTAGCTTTACGGAAACCTTCGAGGGCTGCGGAAATAGAGTTTTTGGTAGTCTGGTATTTACGGGGTACGGAAATACCGTAGCCGTCGTCCCAAACGAATACTGCCAGTGGCACCTGCAATACGCCTGCAGCGTTCATGGTTTCCCAGAAATGCCCTTCTGACGTAGAGGCGTCACCGATAGTAGCGAATGCGATCTCATTACCACCGTTGGAAAGATGCTTCATATCCTGCAGCTCCTCCACTTTACGGAAAAGCTTGGACGCCAATGCCAGGCCTAATGCGCGGGGCATCTGACCTGCTGTTGGAGCCATGTCAGCAGCTGAATTCTTCATCTCCACTAATGGCAGCATATTACCCTCCTTATCAATATTAGGGGTAGCAAAGTGCGAGTTCATTTGTCGGCCACCGGAAAACGGATCATGATTCACATCCGGATCGGCGTATAACTGCGAAAAAAACTGTTCAGGGTTGGCGATGCCAGTAGCAAAAGCTACAGTCTGGTCGCGGTAATAACCTGAGCGAAAGTCCCCCGGCTGAAAATATTTGGACATCGCTATCTGCGCCACTTCCTTTCCATCTCCAAAAATGCCAAACTTAGCTTTACCGGTAAGTACTTCCTTACGGGCGAGCAGACTAACTTCTCTGCTTTCGCAGGCCAACCTGTAGTCATTTAACACCTCCTTGCGGAATTCTTCGAATGACAACCGGCTTTCTATATTCATAGCGAGTTCGTTATTTTCTATCATGCCTCATGGTTAAAGTACAAAAGTAAGGTTAATTATACAGTTCGGGAATGCCTGTAAAATTCATATTTAAAATAATCTGATTTTTTTAATAAGAATTTAATAATTTGTTAGGTAACAAACAGTTTTTGGCCGTAAATTTGTCTGAGAACTTGGAAAAATTTATTTTTTTTAACCAGTCGCATTTAAAACCAGTATAAAATGAAAAAGTTTCTTCTATCCCTATTTGCAACTCTGTTGATCTCAACAGCTCTCTGGGCACAACAAAATCCTGCTGACGCGAAGGTTAAATTCGCGAAAGAAACCATTGATTTCGGCAAAACCGATCTGAACAAGCCGGTAACAGTTGATTTCGAATTCACTAACATCTCCAAAGAACCAGTATTAATTGAAGCGGCGCGAGCGAGCTGCGGTTGCACTACTCCAAAATGGACGAGTGAACCAATTCTCCCTGGCAAAAAAGGCAAGGTGACTGCCAGCTACAACGCGAGCAGCATCGGCCAGCAAAACAAAACTATCTGGGTTAAATTCAGAGGAGTGGATTCAGACAAAGAACTGCATCTGACTGGTACAGTAGGAAGTCCATCCAGCAAATAACACAAGTTATTTCTTCATAGAAAAAGCCTTACAGATAGTCTGTAAGGCTTTTTTGTTGCCTGTATGTTTGATATCCAGACATCTAATTCACCTATCTTTGCAACGCAAAAGAATCAAAACAATTATATGCCTACCATTAGCCAGAGAGGAAAGGTTATGCCGCCCTCTCCTATCAGAAAACTTGTCCCTTTTGCTGAAGCAGCAAAGAAAAAAGGTGTAAAGGTATATCACCTTAACATCGGTCAGCCGGACATTGAAACACCAAAACAAATCCTGGATGCGGTACGTCATTCTGATTTTAAAATTCTGGAATACAGTCACAGCGCCGGCAATGAAAGTTACCGCCGCAAACTGGTGGAATATTACAAGCGCTTCGATATCGAAGTGAATCACAACCAGATTATTGTAACCACAGGTGGTTCTGAAGCTATCCTGTTTGCCTTCATGGCCTGCCTGGATCCAGGGGATGAAATCATTGTTCCTGAGCCGTTTTATGCGAACTACAATGGGTTTGCCGTTGAAGCAGAGGTAAAAATCAAAACTATTACTGCAAATATCAGCACTGGGTTTGCCTTGCCTGCCATGGAGGATTTCGAAAAAGCGATTACTCCGCGCACCAAAGCGATCCTGATCTGTAACCCTAATAACCCAACTGGTTACCTGTACAGCCAGGCGGAGATGGAGGTTTTAAAAACCCTGTGTCTGAAACACAACCTGTACCTGTTTTCTGATGAGGCATACCGCGAGTTTTGCTACAGTGGCAAACATTTCAGCGCTGCCAACCTGGAAGGCATGGACAACAATGTAATCCTGATGGATACCATTTCTAAGCGCTACAGTGCTTGTGGTGGCCGTATAGGTGCATTTGTAACCAAAAACCAGGAAGTGCTGGATGCTACCATGAAGTTTGCACAGGCGCGTCTGAGTCCTCCTTCCTTTGCGCAAATTGCCGGTGAAGCGGCTGTGGATCTGCCTGCTGATTATTTTGACGGCATTAAAGCGGAGTACCAGAGTCGCCGCGACCTCCTTGTAAAAATGCTCAACGAGATTCCGGGTGTGTTCTGCCCTAATCCTGGTGGTGCATTTTACGCGATGGCGCAGTTGCCTATTGACGATTCCGATAAATTCTGCCAGTGGATTCTGGAAAACTTCCAGCATGAGGGTCAAACCGTTATGATGGCGCCAGCTACCGGGTTCTACGCTACTGCCGGCCTTGGTAAAAACGAGGTACGACTGGCCTATGTATTGAATCTGGAGGATATCCGTGGTGCGATGAATTGCCTGGCGGAGGCTTTAAAAGTATATCCTGGCCGTACGGCTATCTAATAAAAAAACACGACTGCAGGAGGTTAGCATTAAAAAAAGAGCACAAAATACATTATAATAAATTTTATATATTGTTTTTTATCCAAAAACTCATTTTTTTTAGGCCTACCTCTTGCAATTTTCGATTTTTGTTTCGTATATTTGATACAGAAACAACGAAAAAATCAAAAACAACCAAACATAAAAATATTTACATATACGATCAATTCTGCAAAATCTAAACTTGTTTAAGAATAATTTAACCTGCAGAATTTTTCAAAACGTTCTTTTGGTCCGACCTTTGGATTACAATTACAAGATTGAATTATCAACAATCTGTAAAAAAACAAAGTTTAACTAAAACGTTTTAGCAAAATATCGTATTTTTGTATCAGTTTTTCATAACGTGGAATTTATAAAGGCAAACGGCTCTGATCACAGAGCCGTATTTTTTTGCCCTAAACCCTGATTTCGTCCCTGATTATTGCGTTTTTGTCGCTTTTTGACCCGATTTCGAAAAAATTACCAACTCCTTTTACTTATTGCACATGTTTTTTTTATAATATTGTTATGTAATAAAACGGCGGAACATATCCGTGCTTCGGCATGGTGATATTTTTCGTTTGTTTTCATAACGTGGAATTTTAAAATGCAACGGTCCCGATTCTTCGGGACCGTCTTCGTATAATATCAATTTCCAGTTATGACAGGATAGGTATGAGGATTCTGCAAAAAAAATCCCCTCGCGCAACCGCGAAGGGACTCTCAAAAAGAAAATATCTGTACTAACAGCAATAATTACTGCATGTTAGCTTTGATCATGGTGAAGAAGTCATCAAACAGGTAACGGCTGTCGTGTGGGCCCGGAGTAGACTCAGGGTGGTATTGCACGGAAAATGCCGGCTTGTTTTTGATGCGGATACCTTCTACGGTGTTGTCGTTCAGGTTGATGTGTGTTACTTCCACATTCGGATTAGCTTCAACTGCTTTCCCGTCCACAGCAAAACCGTGGTTTTGGGTGGTAATTTCACATAAACCGGTTTTCAGATTTTTCACCGGATGGTTCAGGCCGCGGTGACCGTGGTGCATTTTGTAAGTTGGGATATCATGCGCCAGTGCCAGCAACTGATGACCGAGGCAGATACCGAACAGGGGCTTTTCAGCCGCCAGGATCTGTTTTACGGTATCAATGGCGTATTTCAGCGGAGCAGGATCGCCAGGACCGTTAGAGATAAAGTAAGCGTTAGGCTTGAATTCTTCCGTTACTTCAAATTTGGTGTCTGTAGGGAATACTTTCAGGTAAGCACCTTTTTCAGACAGGCATTTCAGCATGTTACGCTTTACGCCATTGTCCATTACTGCGATGCGGATAGCTGCTTCCGGATCACCTACGGTGTAGGCTTCTTTGGTAGAAACTTCCTGGCTGAGTGCGAGGCCTTCCATGGAAGGAACCTTTGCCAGTTCAGCTTTCAGTTGTGCTACGTCCAGGATCTCGGAGGAAATGATGCAGTTCATAGCACCTTTGCTGCGGATATGAGAAACCAGCGCGCGGGTGTCTACATCATAGATCGCTACCAGGTTGTTATCTGCCAGGAACTTCTCCAGGGATTCGTCGGCCATCTTTCTGGAATAGTTATAAGCGATGTTCTTAGCGATCAGACCACTGATCTTAACAGTGCTACTTTCTACGTCATCCGTCTTGGTGCCGTAGTTACCGATGTAGCAATTGTTCATAATAAGGACCTGTCCTTTGTAGGAAGGGTCTGTAAACACTTCCTGGTAACCCGTCATACCGGTATTGAAAGCTAACTCACCGGCAGCAGTGCCAATTTTCCCAAAAGCTTTTCCCTGAAAAACCGTACCGTCGTCTAACAGCAGTATGGCAGGTTGGATGGTTCTTGTCTGAGGCATTTCTGGTATCTGTCTTGTTTTATTTTTTTAAAAAAAACCTTCGAGGGCTTGTGCCCAGGAAGGTTCGGATAAAAAACCGTGCAAAGTTATGAAATGCAAGCCTTAATTCCAGATTTTTTTATCTCAGATTTGAAATTGCTATTTAATTTTAACAGATTTTAGTACCCGGCCGGCTACTTCCTGCCCTACCGGATCGTCGTCGCGATAGTTGATATGTATTTGCCAGCGGCTACTTTCCCGCACTACTACCAGATTTGAGAAGCTGAGCTTGATAGCGCCTTTATAAAGGTAGCTGCCTTCCTCCAGGGCTCCCTGCAGGCCAGAAATTAACACCGGAACTGATTTACATTGAATATCTGTTACCAATCCGCCCTCCTGCAGGGCTTTGTGGCTGGTACTGACGGCAGTTTCCAGGGAATTATCAGCTCCCGGCTTGTAGTTGCGAAGGTTGACTGCTATTTGAACCCCGCCGCCGTCTTCATTTCTATATGTTTTCGAGTATTCCACCTCGTTGGCTTCTTCCGGTTTCAGAGGCTGGTCGTGCACCCATAATTTGAGGGGCGTACTGATTTCCAGGGCGTGGCGACCTATGGTAGCCGTGTGCCAGGTGGCATACAGGCTTGATTTAGGCACTTTAGGGTACAGGAGCGTATATACGGCTCTTTTCCCGAAGAGTGTCCCTGCGCCGGCGATACAGATAAACAGCAGGGTAAAGAAGATAATTACCTTCCCCCGGTTTTGTGGCTGCATTTGCCTGTTTACCCATGCGGTGAGTATATTTTTCCTGGGGGCTTTGATGGAGACACCAACGGTTTGCTGAAATTCTTCGAAACTGGCCATGGGATGTGATTGGCGCCATTCAGCAAAAGTGGTTTGAAATTTTTTTCCACATGATTCACAGAAAGTCTGGTATTCCGACTTCATAACATTAGGATGCTGACAGTTTTCACAAATCAGGTATTTCATAGGGACGGTCAGGTTTTATGGTCTATTCAGTGGGCTAAATATACAATTTTTTATAAATATATTTAGGGAGATGTTAGCTGTCATAAAGCAGAAAGGCCTCGCAATGCGAGGCCTTTCAAAATATTGTAATCTATTGAATAAATTACTCAGCTGATTTTTCTTCAGTTGAAGCATCAGCAGCAGGAGCAACTTCATCTTCAGCTTTTTTCTTAGCACCACCAGCGCGGCGTGTTTTCTTAGCAGGAGCTTTATCAGCAGCGGCAGATTTACCGTAGATTTCGTTGAAATCAACCAGTTCAATCATTGCTACTTCAGCGTTATCACCTACACGTTTACCCAGTTTAATGATACGGGTGTATCCACCAGGACGGTTAGCGATTTTTTCGCTGATAACACCGAACAGTTCTTTGATAGCCTCTTTGTCTTGCAGGTAAGAGAAAACGATTCTACGATTGTGAGTAGAGTCGGCTTTACCTCTGGTCAGAATTGGTTCAACGTAAACGCGCAGCGCTTTAGCTTTCGCTAAAGTGGTGGTGATACGTTTGTGACTGATCAGTTCGCAAGCCAGGTTAGACATCAGGCTTTTGCGGTGTGCAGCTGTTCTGCTTAATTTGTTTAATTTAACTCCGTGACGCATGACATTTGATTTTACCCCTGCACCGTGTCAGGAATTGCAGGGTACTTTTATAAAAAATAAGAATCCCCTTCACATTTGTGGTGAAAAGGGGATATAAAGATTATTCTTCGTCGAGTTTCAGTTTGGACAGGTCCATACCGAAGTGCAGACCTCTTTCGCCCAGCACTTGTTCGATTTCGCTCAGAGATTTCTGACCGAAGTTTCTGAATTTCATCAGTTCTTCCTGTTCGTACTGTACCAGTTCGCTCAGGGAGTTGATTTTAGCTGCTTTCAGACAGTTGAAAGCACGTACGCTCAGATCGAGATCTTCGAGTGGTGTTTTCAGTATCTTACGGAGCTGCAGGGTTTGTTCGTCCACTACATCTTCTTTTTCAGCGTCTTTGGTATCAAAGCTGATGTTTTCATCGGTGATGATCATCAGGTGCTGGATGAGGATGCGGGAAGCTTGCTTCACTGCTTCTTCAGGATGAATAGTACCGTCGGTAACAACCTCCATGATCAGTTTCTCATAGTCGGTTTTTTGTTCCACACGGGTATTTTCTATGCTGTACTTTACGTTTTTGATTGGCGTAAAGATAGAGTCGATGGCGATATAGCCAAACACTGCATCCTTAGGTTTATTCTCTTCTGCAGGAACGTAACCGCGGCCTTTACCGATAGTCAGTTCGATATCCATCTTAGCAGATGGATCGAGGGTGCAGATGAGTAATTCCGGGTTCATGATCTGGAAAGCGCTGGTAGCTTTTTCGATCATATCTGCACGAAACTCAGTTTTACCTTTGATTGACAGTGTGATCTTTTCGTTCGTCACATCATTTTCAGAAATTCTCTTGAAGCGAACCTGTTTCAGGTTCAGGATAATTTCTGTAACGTCTTCGGTAACACCTTTCAGTGTAGCGAACTCGTGATCAGCCCCTTCAATCTTAATACCCACAATGGCATAGCCCTCCAAAGAAGACAACAGCACGCGACGCAACGCATTACCGATAGTCACAGCATAACCTGGTTCTAATGGTCGGAATTCGAATTGAGCTTCAAAGTCGGTAGACTTCTGCAATACGATCTTATCAGGTTTCTGGAAATTTAAAATTGCCATTGATATGATAGATTTATGAGTTTAAATATGAAGTTAGTCCATGGCCGAAGCCATGGACTAGTATTTATTACTTAGAATACAATTCCACAATCAGTTGTTCCTTGATATTCTCAGGAACGCTCTCTCTCTCAGGATAAGCAATGAATGTACCTTTCATTTCTTTCTCGTTCCAATCCAGCCAGCTGAATTTAGGATTTTTACCACGGATAACGCTGGTCAGAGCGGTATTGTTTGCGGTTTTGTTCTTCAGGGATACAGTATCACCTGGTTTCAGTTGGAAAGAAGGAGTGTTAACCAGGATACCGTTAACAGTGATGTGTTTGTGAGACACGAGCTGACGAGCAGCAGGACGGGAAGGAGCGATACCCAGACGGAACACGGTGTTGTCCAGACGAGCTTCCAGTAATTTAATCAATACCTCACCAGTAACACCTTTTCTGCGGTTAGCCTCGTCAAACAGGTTGCGGAACTGACGCTCCAGTACACCGTAAGTGTATTTTGCTTTCTGTTTTTCTCTCAGCTGCAGTGCGTATTCGCCTAATTGTTTACGTTTACGGTTTGCGCCATGCTGACCCGGAGGGTTGCTGTTTTTACCTAAATACTTACCATTACCGAGAATGGGTTCACCAAAAATTCTGGAAATTTTGGTCTTTGGTCCTGTGTACCTTGCCATAATTGAAAATAATAAAGATTTTTTAGTTAATGATGTATGCTCTTCAAAAAATCTAAAAACCTGATCATACACCCATGTTTATAAAATATTAAACTACAAAGTCCAGACACCAGTCAGTTATATCCTGACCAGTATCTGGAATCTGTAATAATATATTCCTACACTCTTCTTTTCTTAGGAGGACGGCAACCGTTATGAGGCAGAGGAGTTACGTCTTTAATCATGCTCACTTCGATACCAGAGTTTGCGATAGCACGGATAGCGCTCTCACGACCAGCACCCGGACCTTTCACAAATACGTCTGCTCTTTTCAGACCGGCGTCCATAGCAACTTTAGCAGCATCCTGTGCAGCCAGCTGAGCTGCGTATGGAGTGTTCTTTTTAGAACCTCTGAAGCCCATTTTACCAGCGGAAGACCAGGAGATAACCTGACCGTGCTTATTGGTAATGCTTACAATGATATTGTTAAAGCTAGCAGAGATATGAACATCTCCGTAGTTATCTACCTTTACTACTCTCTTTTTATTAGCAGCAGTTTTTGTATTAGTTGCTTTTGCCATAATGATATTAAATTCCAAATATTGAAATCCAGATCCCAAATCAACACAACAATTGTGTCACTTGAAACCCCCTCACCTTGGAATTCGGGATTTCAACCTGGGATTTTATTTATTATTTCTTAGTTGCTTTTTTCTTACCAGCCACTGTCTTACGTTTACCCTTACGAGTACGGCTGTTGGTACGAGTACGCTGACCTCTTACCGGTAAACCTTTCCTGTGACGCAGACCACGGTAACAAGCGATATCCAGCAGACGCTTGATATTCATTTGCACCTCAGAACGCAGCTGACCCTCTACCTTAAACTCGCCGTTGATAATGTTACGGATGGCAGCTTGTTCATCATCGTTCCAATCCTTCACTTTTTTGTTTACATCAATTTCCGCCTTGTTCAGGATATATTGGGCGGTAGAACGGCCTATACCGAAAATATAGGTGAGGCCAATTTCTCCTCTTTTATTTTTAGGAAGATCTATACCGGCTATACGTGCCATATTTCTATTTTATTTTTATATGATTCTGATTAAAAAATCAAATTCCGTCAAGAAATTGAATTACCCCTGACGTTGTTTGAAGCGAGGGTTCTTTTTGTTGATCACCAACAGAACACCTTTTCTACGAACTATTTTACAATCCGCACTTCTTTTTTTGATTGCAGCTCTTACCTTCATGATGATTTATTTATAAAAGGTTATATTTAAAACTTGTCTCTCCGGACTTCACCGTTACTCCCGCGCTTATTTGTATCTGAAAATTATACGGCCTCTTGACAAATCGTACGGGCTCATTTCAACCCCCACCTTGTCTCCTGGCAGAATGCGGATGTAGTGCATTCTCATCTTTCCAGAAATGGTGGCCAGAATCTCGTGCCCGTTTTCCAGTTTTACACGGAACATAGCGTTTGATAAGGCTTCTAATATTATTCCATCCTGCTTAATGAGTGCCTGTTTTGCCATAAAAATTTTTAGGACTGCAAAGATAGCGATTATCTTTTGAAATAGAAAAATTTCCCCGGATTATTATTACTATTGCCAGTCTTTTAATCTAATCCTATCGCCTTTTTTATTAAATTCTACTTATTATGAATAGGTATTCTATTTATAATTAATAGTTTGTATTCAATTCTGGGTTATTTTTTTCCGCCTTTTCGATCTCTGCAAAATTGGATAAAATATCCGCTTTTCCTTTCCCAACAGCCACCGTATGCTCAAAATGCACGGAAGCGCTGTTATCTCTGGTGACAACCGTCCAGCCATCTTCCAGGTATTCCACGTCTTTGGAGCGCAGGTTTATCATAGGTTCGATGGCGATGACCAGCCCTTCTTTCATTACAGGTCCACTACCGCGTTTACCATAGTTTGGCACCTGAGGATCTTCGTGCAGGTGACGACCCAGGCCATGACCTACCAGTTCTCTTACCACGCCGTAGCCTCTCTCCTTTTCAGTATATTCCTGGATAGCGTAGGAGATGTCACCGATACGGTTACCTACGATCGCTTTCTCAATACCTTTATACAAGGAGGCTTTGGTAGCTCCCATCAGGCGAAGGATATTTTCTGCCACGTTACCGATGGCAAAGGTGTAGGCGCTGTCGGCATGGAAACCGTTCATAAACACCCCACAATCCACCGTCACGATATCGCCGTCTTTCAGCACATATTTATCAGGAATACCGTGTACTACTGCCTCGTTAACGGAGATGCAGCAGGCAGCAGGGAAACCTTTATAGTTTTTGAAGGAAGGAGTAGCGCCATGTTCAACAATGTACCTGTCGGCCACTGCATCCACTTCCAGGGTAGACATACCGGGTTTAATGGTACGCGCTACTTCTGCCAGTGCATCGCTCAGGAGCAGGGCACTTTTGCGGATGAGTTCTATCTCTTCTTTTGTTTTATATTGAATCATAACAATCTTTTTCTAACCTGACAGTTAAATAACATAGCCACTAAAGCATAAAAAAGGGTTTATGCTTCTGTGGCTATGTTTATTTCTATGCCCTTGCGAGCAGCCTGATGATAGCTTAAGCGTTTGCCGGAGCTGTTCTGCCTTTGATACGGCCGGTGCTCATTAAGCCGTCGTAATGACGCATGAGCAGCTGGCTTTCGATCTGCTGCAGGGTATCCAGGATAACACCCACCATGATGAGGAGGGAGGTACCACCAAAGAAGGTGGCGAAGTTGCTGTTTACGCGGAAAGCGGCAGCAACACCTGGAAGAATACCTACAAGCGCCAGGAAGAATGCACCAGGCAACGTGATACGGTCCATTACCGCGCCGATGTAATCAGCAGTAGCGGTACCTGGTTTAACACCAGGGATGAAGCCGTTATTGCGCTTCATTTCATCCGCCATTTGGGTTGGATTGAAAATGAGTGCAGTATAGAAATAAGTAAATACAATTACTAACACACCGTAGATCACGTTGTACCAGCCATTCGTATGATCAGAGAAAATACGGATAAAGCTGGAAGCACTTTCTGAAGAAGTGGCAAAACCGATAACGGTGGCAGGAATAAACATGATAGCCTGGGCGAAGATGATCGGCATTACACCGGCAGCATTCACTTTCAGCGGGATGAACTGACGTACACCACCATATTGTTTATTACCTACAATGCGTTTTGCGTAGTTAACTGGAATTTTGCGGGTTCCTTGTACCAGAAGGATCAATCCTACAGTGATCAGGATGAAGATGGCAATCTCGATCAGGAAGAGGATCGGACCACCGCCGCCACCTTCTACTTTAGTAGAGAATTCAGCGAGGATAGCCTGAGGCAGGCGGGCGAGAATACCCATCATGATGATGATGGAAGTACCGTTACCAATACCTTTATCCGTGATTTTCTCACCGAGCCACATCACAAACAGGGTACCTGCTGTGAGAACGATGGTGGTAGATAACCAGAAGAAGAAGGTGCCATACTCAGGGATAATAGCGCCACCAGACTGATTACGCAGATAAGCTACGTAAGCACTTGCCTGGAATCCAGTTACCACAACTGTGAGGATTCGGGTGTACTGATTGATCTTTTTGCGGCCGCTTTCTCCTTCTTTCTGTAATTTCTGGAAATAAGGTACTGCTATCGTTAACAATTGGATAGCGATAGACGCGGAGATGTAAGGCATGATACCCAGCGCAAAGATGGAAGCCCTTGAAAACGATCCACCTGCAAACATGTTGAACAGCCCCAGAATCCCCTGGTTAGAACTCTTGGAAAAGTTGGAGAGAGCGTTGGCATCAATACCAGGTAACGTGATATAAGATCCTACACGGTAGATGAGGACCAGGAGCAGGGTGGTTAAGATGCGGTTACGCAGGTCCTCAATACTCCAGATATTCTTGATCGTTTCGATAAATTTCTTCACAGGAAGATAAAGGTTTAATAGCGCTATTAAATATGAAAAGACGCACTACTCCGTAGGCGTCTCCTCAGTCGTAAAGTCTTATACCAGTTCTACTGATCCACCTGCTGCTTCGATGGCTGTTTTAGCTTTTTCGCTGATAGCGTTCACTTTAACAGTCACTTTGCTTTTCAGTTCACCGTTAGCCAGGATCTTAACTTTTGCAGTTCTGTTGATCAGGCCATTCATGAACAGGTTGTCCAGATTGAACTCCTGCAGACCATATTTTTCAACTAAGTGATCGATTTGGCCCAGGTTGAAGATTTGGTATTCTTCGCGGTTATTATTTTTGAAACCACGTTTAGGCATACGGCGCTGGATAGGCATCTGACCTCCTTCGAAGCCTCTCTTGCTGGAGTAACCAGCGCGGGATTGAATACCTTTGTTACCTTTTGTGGAAGTACCACCTTTACCGGAAGCCTCACCGCGGCCAAGACGTTTCTCTTTATGTACAGAGCCTTGTGCAGGCTGTAATGAATGCAGATTCATGATGTTAATTTTTTTTACTTGCGCGGAAATTAACCGCTCGCTTAAATGTATAATATCTGTTGTAAAGTTGCAAATGTAAAGGTAAGATTATCAGCAGACAATCCCACAGCAGTGTTAGGTGATTAACCGTTTACCTGCTCAACTTTTACCAGATGGTTTACTTTGGTAACCATACCCAGGACCTGAGGAGTTGCCTCAACTTCAACAGAAGCGTGCATTTTAGTCAGACCCAGTGCCTTCAAAGTCAGTTTCTGCCTTTCAGGACGGTCGATACCACTTTTCACCTGAGTGATCTTAATCTTTGCCATAAATCCCTATCCGCCGGGGGCGGAGTAATTTAATTGTTAAAAAATATGTTAGCACTTCTCCGGGTTTAACCGGTTCTCCTTTCGGAGAACAGATTAACCGTTGAATACTTTTTTCAGAGCGATAGTTCTGGTTTTAGCTACGCTAACTGGTTCGCGGAGCAGACCCAGTGCTTTGAAGGTAGCTTTTACCACGTTGTGTGGGTTTGCAGAACCTAAAGATTTAGCCAGAACGTCGGTAACGCCAGCGCTTTCCAGCACAGCACGCATAGAACCACCAGCGATTACACCAGTACCATGAGCGGCTGGTTTAATCAGCACTTTGGCAGCGCCTTCTTTTGCGAACTGATCGTGAGGGATAGTACCGTGCATAACAGGAACTTTAATCAGGTTCTTTTTAGCATCGTCTATACCTTTAGTGATAGCTTGCTGTACTTCTTTAGCTTTACCCAGACCATGACCTACCACGCCGTTTTCGTTACCTACTACAACCAGGGCGGAGAAGCTGAAAGTACGACCGCCTTTGGTGGTTTTAGTAACACGGTTGATCGCCACAACTTTCTCTTTCAGTTCCAGGTCACCGGCTTTTACCTTATTGAATGAATTCTTTGCCATTTTATTTTATAAGAATTACTTGTTCAGAATTATAAAATTCGGACCCTTTATTAAAATTGGAGACCGCCTTCTCTTGCACCTTCAGCAACCGCTTTGATACGACCGTGGTATAAGTAACCGCTTCTGTCGAATACACATTTGGTGAGGCCTAATGCAATTGCTTTAGCAGCTACTGCAGCACCTACCATTTTAGATTTTTCAGATTTGGTACCTTTTTGTGCAACGATATCTTTATCACGGGAAGATGCAGCAACCAGGGTAGTACCGTTGGTATCATCGATCAGCTGCACGTAGATATCGCTATTACTGCGGAATACAGAGAATCTTGGTGTCTGTGCAGAACCAGAGATTTTCTTACGGATGCGGTAACGGATCTTCTGTCTCCTGTTAACTTTTGTGCTCATTGTGAGTTTTAGTTTTATAATCCCGATGCTGCCGGGATTGTGTTAAAATCAGCTAACCAGCTTTTTGGAGCTGATTAGCCAATTTAAATATTTTATTTACCAGCTGATTTACCAGCTTTCTTACGTACAACCTCATCGGAGTAGCGAACACCTTTACCTTTGTAAGGCTCAGGTTTACGCAGGCTACGCAGTTTAGCGGCAACCTGACCCAGCAGTTGTTTATCGATACTTTCCAGCATGATTTTAGGGTTCTGACCTTTTTCAGTCAGGGTAGACACCTTCAGTTCAGCAGGAACTTCGAATACGATATTGTGAGAATAACCCAGTGCGAGATCCAGCAGCTGACCAGCGTGAGTGGCTTTGTAACCAACACCCACCAGTTCCAGTTGTTTTTTGAATCCATCAGTAACACCAGTAACCATGTTCTGCAGCAGCGCGCGGTACAAACCGTGCAGTGCTTTATGACGGATCTGGTCAGTAGGGCGAACAACGTTTAATACGCCGTCAGCAACTTCTACTTTAATATCCCTGTCGATGGTTCTTTTCAGTTCACCTTTAGGACCTTTTACGGTTACTTCGTTAGCTGGGGAAACAGAAACTGTAACACCTGCAGCCAGTTTGATAGGAGCTTTACCTATACGAGACATAACTTTAAGTTTAAAGTTGTTATTGTTATAGTACCGATCATCCGTTTTCAGCGCCGTATAGTGAGCTTAGATGGCGGGTGATCTACGAAGTTTACCGGTTGGGGACCAACCGGTAAACAAAGAATTTATTAGTAGATGTGGCAAACTACTTCACCACCAACGTTCTGAGCTTTAGCTTCTTTATCAGTCATTACTCCTTTGGAAGTAGAGATGATAGCGATACCCAAACCATTCTTCACACGTTTGAAGTCTTCTGGTTTAGAGTACTGACGCAGACCTGGACGGCTTACGCGAGTCAGTTCTTTGATAGCGGGTTCTTTTGTTTGAAGATCGTACTTCAAAGCGATTTTGATAACGCCTTGTTTGTTATCTTCTTCGAATTTGTACTTCAGGATATAACCTTTATCGTACAGAATTTCGGTAATACGTTTTTTCAGCTTGGAAGCCGGAATTTCCACAATCCTGTGGGTGGCCATTTGCGCGTTCCGGATACGAGTCAGGAAGTCTGCTATTGGATCAGTAACCATTGTCTAAATAGTTTGATGATGTTTTACAATGCGATATCCAATCAGTATAAGATGGGAATCAAATAACTTAATTGTTTGGAGCAGTTAAACTGCTACCGGGAATATTACCAGCTGGCTTTTCTAACACCAGGGATTTTACCAGCGAGAGCCAGGTCGCGGAACATGTTCCTGCAGAGGCCGAAGTGACGCATGTATCCTTTAGGACGACCGGTCAGCTGGCATCTGTTTTTCAGACGAACAGGAGAAGCGTTTTTAGGCAGTTGGTCCAGAGCAGCGTAATCGCCTGCAGCTTTCAGCTCAGCGCGTTTTTCTGCAAATTTAGCAACCATAGCTTCTCTTTTCCTTTGTCTGGCTTTTACGGATTCTTTTGCCATAGTATATTATCGTTTACTGATTATCTTTTTTCATGTTTCTGAAAGGCATACCCATTTCTTTCAGCAGCTCGTAAGCTTCTTCGTTGGTGGTAGCGGTAGTCACGAAAGTGATATCCATACCGGAGATCTTAGTCACTTTATCGATATCGATTTCAGGGAAGATGATCTGTTCGGTAACACCCATGGTATAGTTACCACGACCGTCGAAAGCTTTCTCGTTGATACCTTTGAAGTCACGTACACGTGGCAGGGAAACTGAGATCAGACGATCCAGGAACTCGTACATGTTAACACCACGGAGGGTAACGCGAGCACCGATTGGCATATGCTTACGGAGCTTAAAGTTGGAGATATCCTTTTTAGACAGGGTAGCGATGGCTTTTTGACCAGCGATACGAGACATTTCGTCTACTGCGATGTCTACCAGTTTTTTATCACCTACAGCACCGTTGATACCTTGGTTCAGGCAGATTTTAGTCAGGCGAGGTACCTGCATTACGCTTTTGTAGTTGAATTTCTTCTTCAGCGCAGCAACCACTTCGTTTTTGTATTTGGTCTGCAGTCTCGGAGTATAGTTAGTGTTTGCCATTATTTAATTACCTCCCCTGATTTTTTAGCGATACGAACTAATTTACCGTTTTCTCTCTGTTTGTTCACACGGGTAGGAGCACCAGTTTTAGCATCCCACAGCATCACGTTAGAGATAGCGATAGGAGCCTCTTGCTTTACGATACCACCTTTGGTATTTTGAGCAGTAGGTTTGGTGTGTTTGGTAATAATATTAACGCCCTCTACAATAATGCGGGCTTTGTCAGGCTGAACTTCCAGCACTTTACGAGCTTTGGTCCTGTCCTTGTCATCACCTGTGATAACCGCAACCAGGTCGCCCTTCTTAATGTTGAATTTAGGCTTAAATCTAGTTTTCATTACTTTGATTTATTATTAAACGCCAAGCGAAACGTCTGTTTCGCTTGATAAATGTTTTTTCGTTCTTGCAAACGGGCTGCAAAGATAAGAAATATTTACAAATATTGGAATTTTGGGATTTTCGGGGAAAAATGCCTGAAAACACCAAAATTCCAAATTCGATAATAATCTGTCTTACAACACTTCAGGAGCGAGGGAGATAATTTTCATATAACCCTTGTCTCTGAGCTCACGGGCAACCGGACCGAAAATACGGGTACCACGAGGTTCGTCTGAGTTGTTCAGCAGTACAACCGCGTTATCATCGAAACGGATATAAGAACCGTCTTTACGACGTAATTTATTTTTGGTTCTTACGATTACGGCTTTAGTAACCATACCTTTTTTCGCGCCACCGCCAGGAATTGCATCCTTAACAGTCACCACAATTTTATCACCTACTCTAGCGTAGTCCTGACCGGAGTTACCTAATACGCGGATGCAAAGAACTTCTTTAGCACCAGAGTTATCAGCTACGTTCAGCCTTGATTCTTGTTGTATCATCGTAATGAGATTTATTTTGTTTAGTCAGCGGCTGGAACCGGGATTGCCGGCCACAGCTTGAAACAAAGAATAATTATTTTACTTTTTCGATTACTTCTACCAGTCTCCAGCATTTGTTCTTAGACATAGGACGGATTTCCGCGATTTTCACGGTATCGCCAATGCTGCACTCATTGTTTTCGTCATGAGCCATGAACTTGGTAGTTTTTTTAACGAACTTACCATAGATCGGGTGTTTTACTTTACGTTCCACTTTAACAGTAATGGTTTTATCCATTTTGTTAGAGGACACCACACCAATCCTGGATTTTCTTAATTTTCTTTCGGTCGTCATTGTTGAAATATTTAACTCTCCCGGGGGAGGCCTTAAATGTTATGCTAATACTACTAGGAGGATTAGAAGCCCAGTTGTCTTTTACGCAGTTCGGTATTCATGCGTGCGATATCGCGTCTCACAGAGCGGATGCTCATTGGATTTTCGATAGGCGTGATTGCATGACCGAATGTCATCTTCTTCAAGCGCAGTTGCTCAGCAGAGATTTTCTCTTTCAGCTCCTGTTCGCTCAGGCCTTTCAGATCCAGCTTTTCTTTTGCCATTGTATTGAGTTTGAACAGTACCCATTTCCATGGGGACTGGAATGTGTTTTAAAAATGTGTACCTGCGGATTATGCAACGAAGTCGCGGCTGGTTACAAATTTCACTTTGATAGGCAGTTTCTGAGCTGCGAGTTCCATTGCTTCTTTAGCAACTTGTAAAGGAACTCCTGCTGCTTCGAACAGAATTCTACCTGGTTTCACTACTGCTGCCCAATGGTCTGGAGCACCTTTACCTTTACCCATCCTCACTTCCAGTGGTTTAGCGGTGATTGGTTTATCAGGGAAGATACGGATCCAAACGTTACCTTCACGTTTCATGTGTCTGGTCAAAGCAACACGAGCAGCTTCGATTTGACGGTCGGTGATCCATTTAGGTTCTAATGCTTTAAGGCCGAAAGTACCAAAGGACAGGGTTGCGCCTCTTTTAGCGTTCCCTTTGATGCGACCTTTGTGCATCTTCCTATGTTTCACTCTTTTTGGCTGTAACATCGTCTATATTGTTAATGTTAATAGTAATTGTTTAAGTCTGGTTGTCTGTCAGATATTATCTGCGACCACCGCCACGGTTATCACCGCCTCTTCTGTCACCACGATCTCTTCTTTCGCCACCACGGTGATGATCATCACGGCCACCGCCACGGTTATCACCTTCTTTACCTGTGAGTACGTTAGGATTCAGATCACGTTTACCCAGTACTTCACCTTTACAGATCCATACTTTGATACCGATTTTACCGTAAACGGTTAATGCGAACAGGGAAGCGTAATCGATGTCCATACGGAAAGTATGTAATGGAGTACGACCTTGTTTCATTTCTTCGGAACGGGCAATTTCAGCACCACCCAGACGTCCGCTTACTTTGATTTTGATACCTTCAGCACCCATTCTCAGTGCGGTAGCAATTGCCATTTTGATAGCGCGTTTGTAGTTGATACGGCTTTCAATTTGTTTAGCAATTGTTTCGGCAACGATGTTAGCATCCATTTCAGGGCGACGGATTTCCAGAATGTTAATCTGAACATCTTCTTTACCTGTCAGTTTTTTCAGTTCTTCTTTGATGCGGTCAACTTCGTTTCCACCTTTACCTATGATGATACCAGGTTTAGAAGTATGAACAGTGATAATCAACTTACCTAAAGTTCTTTCGATCACAACTCTGGAGATGCCACCTTTGTTGATACGGGCATTCAGATACGTTCTGATCTTGTTATCTTCGATCAGTTTGGTAGCAAAATCTTTCTTGCTGCCATACCAATTAGAGTCCCATCCTCTGATGATACCTAACCTGTTACCAATAGGATTTGTTTTCTGACCCATGTTCTGGTTATTTGTCTATTAGATTAATAGTTTTAATTTCTCTCTGTGGTATTAACACTTAAGCGTTTTTACCGTCCACTACGATTGTAACGTGGTTACTTCTCTTGCGGATTCTGTAACCTCTACCTTGTGGAGCAGGGCGCATTCTTTTCAGGGTGCGGCCACCGTCAACGAAGATAGTTTTAACAATCAGGTTAGCATCTTCTACCCTTGCACCTTCGTTCTTCACTTTCCAGTTAGCGATAGCAGATACCAGCAGTTTTTCTAAAGGTACGCTTGGGTGCTTAGGATGGAATTTCAAAATATTCAAAGCCTTTTCTACATCCAGACCGCGGATTAAGTCTGCCAGCAAACGCATTTTGCGGGGAGATGTAGGATTATTGTTCAGCTTAGCTACTGCTTCCATTTTTAATTTCTTTTATTATTTAGCGTCTGATTACTCAGACTATAATTACATTTTCTTGTTAGCGTGTCCTCTGAAGTTACGGGTAGGAGCAAATTCGCCCAGTTTATGGCCAACCATGAATTCCGTTACATAAACAGGAATAAATTTGTTGCCATTGTGTACTGCGAAGGTGTGGCCTACGAAATCAGGAGTGATAGTAGAACGACGGCTCCAGGTTTTGATAACTGTACGCTTGGTGCCTGCGTTCATTTTTTCTACTTTATTCTCCAATTTCTGGTCTACGTAAGGACCTTTTCTTATGGAACGAGCCATGTTGTTTCTTTTATGATTTTCCAATTTCGGATTCCGGTTTTAAGGCCGGAATCCGAATTCCGAAATATTATAATTTTTTACCGTTCTTTCTGCTGATGATCAGTTTATCAGAGCTCTTATGCGGTTTTCTGGTTTTCAGACCTTTCGCATATTTACCTGTTCTGGATCTAGGGTGACCACCTGAAGATTTACCTTCACCACCACCCATTGGGTGATCCACTGGGTTCATCGCAACGCCTCGGTTACGAGGGCGGATACCTCTCCAACGGTTAGCACCTGCTTTACCGATAGATTGCAGGGCGTGATCGGAGTTAGAAACGGTACCTACAGTAGCCATACAGGTGTTGAGCACTTTACGGAGCTCACCAGAAGGCATTTTCAGTACTGCATATTTTTCTTCCTTGTTGCTCAGTTGTGCGTAAGCACCAGCAGATCTGGCGATTGCACCACCTTTACCAGGCTGCAGTTCGATGTTGTGAACAACAGTACCCAGAGGCATATTTTTCAGCAACAGTGCGTTACCTACTTCAGGTGCAACTTCAGCACCGCTGATAACGGTACCACCAACCTGCAGACCCTGAGGAGCGATGATGTAACGTTTTTCACCATCTGCGTAGGAAACCAGCGCGATGAATGCGCTACGGTTTGGATCGTACTCGATGGTTTTAACTGTAGCAGGAATATTTTGTTTGTCACGCTTAAAGTCGATTACACGGTACTGTTTTTTGTGACCGCCACCGATATAGCGCATTGACATCCTACCCTGAGCGTTTCTACCGCCGCTTCTCTTAGCAGGCTCGAGGAGGCTTTTTTCCGGAGTATCCGTAGTCAGTTCCGCGTAAGCGTTACCGATTTTCCAACGGGTACCCGCTGTCATTGGTTTAAATTTCTTCAGTGCCATTACTTTCAGAAAAAATTAATTGTTAATTAATTATAATTAGTGATCTGCATATACATCCACATCCCGGCTTATTGGGCCGGAAAGGCACTACATGTTAGCATACAGATCTATAGTTTCGCCTTCTGCGAGGGTAATAATCGCCTTTTTGTAAGACGGTTTTTTACCAGAAATGAAACCGGCTTTAGTAAAGCGGAATTTAGCTTTACCAGGCATCACTGCAGTGTTTACATCTGCAACACTCACCCCGTAAAAATCTTCCACTGCTTTTTTGATCTCCAGTTTGTTGGCTTTTTTGTCAACGATGAAGTAGTAGCGGTTAAATTTATCGGTCGCCTTATTCACCTTTTCGGTTACTACCGGTTTGATTAAAACGTCTGATGGTCTCATCTTTTATAGCTTATAGCTTTACAGCTGTGTTATTTAATTGGTTTACAACCGCTTACGCTTCAACTGGCTCTTCAGTGAAGATTTTTGCAGCGCTTTCTGTGAATACCAGGTAGTTGCTGTTCATGATATCATAAGTATTGATATCGCTCAGCATTGCACCGTCCACAGTAGGGATGTTTCTTAAAGACAGGTAAACACTTTCGTTGTACTCAGGGGTAATAAACATAGTTTTCTTACCGTCAACGTTGATGTTCAGGTTCTTTAAGATACCAACGAATTGTTTTGTTTTTGGTGTCTCGATAGCGAGGTCCTCAACAATGATGATGCTGTTCTCTTTAGCTTTCACTGACAGGGCGGAGATCTTAGCGAGATCTTTCACTTTTCTGTTCAGTTTAATAGCCCAGGAGTGAGGTTTTGGTCCGAAGATGGTACCACCACCTTTGTAGAGAGGGTTACGGATGTTACCTTTACGGGCACCACCAGTACCTTTTTGTTTGTGCAGTTTGCGGGAAGCACCTTTTACTTCAGCACGGGTTTTCACCTTGTGAGTACCCTGACGCTGTGCAGCCAGGTATTGCTTAACCGCCAGGTAGATTACGTGGTTGTTGGGTTCAACACCAAAAATCTCCTCCGGCAGGTCGATAGATCTTCCTGTTTGCTTACCTTGTATATTTAAGATATCGATCTTCATGTTACTTCTGGATTAAAACGATTGAACCATTGTGGCCGGGAACGGAACCACTTACCAGGATATAATTCTTTTCAGGGAATATTTTCAGAATCTTCAGGCCTTTCACTTTCACTCTTTCGTTACCTGTCTGACCTGCCATTCTCATACCCTTGAAAACGCGGGAAGGATAAGATGATCCACCAACGGAACCAGGAGCTCTGGATCTGTCGTGCTGACCGTGGGTAGCTTCACCCACACCGCTAAATCCGTGGCGTTTAACAACACCCTGGAAACCTTTACCTTTAGAGGTACCCACAACGTCAATCATTTCACCTTCTGTGAAGATTTCACAGGTGAGAGATTCACCAAGGGCTTTCTGTACGTCCGGGTTACGGAATTCTTTTACGAAACGTTTAGGGGAGGTGCTTGCTTTCGCGAAGTGATTCAATTCTGCTTTTGTGGTGTGCTTTTCTTTCTTTTCTCCGAAAGAAACCTGAATTGCATTGTAACCGTCTGATTCCAGGCTTTTTACCTGTGTTACAACGTTGGGACCAGCTTCGATAATGGTGCAGGCAGTCTGCTTACCATTGGCTTCGAAGATACTGGTCATGCCAATCTTTTTACCAATAAGACCTTTCATTTTTTATATGATTTTACCCAGCGCCTGGGGGATTTCTAGCTATCCCCAGGATGGGCGGTTTAAATACATTTATTGGGCGGCCGCCCAGAAGGCGCGACCTATGTTATATTTGTTAAAATTGTTACTCACTGGCAACCAGAGAGTAACCATAAATCAATTAAAGGCGGGCCTTTTGCCCAGCCTTGCTGTTGTCCTATGCTTTAATTTCAACTTCTACACCGGAAGGTAAATCCAGTTTGCTGAGCGCATCTACAGTTCTTGAGGAAGAAGTGTAAATGTCCAGTAAACGTTTGTGAGTACACAACTGGAACTGCTCGCGCGCTTTCTTGTTTACGTGCGGGCTACGCAGCACTGTAAAAATTTTCTTCTCTGTTGGTAAAGGAATTGGACCTGTTACCACGGCGCCCGTGTTACGCACGGTTTTAACGATCTTCTCAGCAGACTTATCTACCAGGTTATGATCGTAGGACTTCAGCTTGATTCTTATTCTCTGAGACATATGCAATGAACTTCTCTTTGTTTTTTCCCTTTACAATTTGGGAGGGCAAAGGTAACCCTTTCTTTTTATTTGGCAAATAATTCTCCGGAAAAAAATATAAGATGACCATCAAAAGACATGCTTTGCTGGCACAGCAGGTGGGGTTATAGGGCCTTTTAGCATGCCTGAGCCTTGTAGAATGCATTCATTTTGTGATGCTTAGGCCTTAGTTTTTGTTAACATGCTGGTTTTGACAAATATAGGGAAACCTCCCTCAGAAAACCAAAAAAAATTTTCAACTTTTTTGCCAGAAGGATGAAAATCTACTTCGCAACCGATTCAGATGCCACTGCACCGCCAATGCAGTTAACGGAGTCAGCAAATCTTCCCGCAGATAAATTAGTGGGCGCTCATGAAGAGAAGAAACGTAACGGGTCCTGCCACGGCTATTCCCCTCAGCTCCAGGCGTTCTCCTACGCTTTAAGGGATCTTAAAACGATGGCATCGTCATCTCCAAATCCACCCTTGCACAGTTTACTACACACTCAAACGGGCACCCTTTGCCATATCTTGCCCCTAGGTAAAAAAGAAGAGGCTGCCCTCCCGGAGCAGCCTCGTGGAATAACCAGAGCAAAATCAGCCCGTAGCTCCTCTTACAGAGGTAAGCCACCACCGATACCGCCCAGTAATGATTTTACTAATCCTAAGATCAGTGCCAGCAGTTGATTCAGTAAATCCATCGTTTAAGGTTTTAATAGGTAAACGCCTACTCTGATTCCCCTGGTTTTCGGCTACCCCAGCTGATAACTTTTTTATCAGGCCCCGAAAATAACCGCATATTTCCACCCGACATACGTTCATTTTATTCATTTACCAACAGTTGTTCATTTCATTCATTCCCCTGCCAGTAAGGATTTTAGCAGACTCTCCTCTCTCCCCAAAAATCATCTCCATCAGTAATCCTAATAAAAAAAACCGCTGCGTACGGAACGCAGCGGCCTAATAATACAAGGAAGGGAATTTTATGCACCTTTAGGTCCCTGCCTCACGGAGCTGTTTACTACAGACCTCCCAGTAATGCTTTCAGGAGTGCAACCAACTGTTGCAACAATTGATTTAATGTGGCCATAATGTTGGTAATTTCAGAGTTAAACGCCTACTCTATTGCGGGTTTTCAGCTACCCCCGGCGCAGGATTATAAGCCTCCCAGCGCCTTTACCAGCAGTGCCACCAGACCTGTCAAAAAGGTGTTTAATGCATCAACAATCATTGTGTTAATAATTTTGCGTCAGCCTACTCTTTATGCGGGTTTTCGGCAATCCCCGGTTTAAGGACCGGTAGCCGCTTACGTGAGCTACCTGCAGCAAATTACAGTGCACCAGTAACAGTGTTCAGGAACTTTACCAGTGCCATAAAAATAGTATTCAGCATAGCAACAGTTTTTATCTATTCCGCCTACTCTATTCTTGGTTTTCAGCAATCCCAACCACCCCGCCTGATGCAGGACAGATCGCTAAAATAAAGGCTTCCGTTTAATTTGCTTCCGTTCAGTATGTTCATTTATTCAATGTGTCGTTCATTCTGTTCATTCAGCCAGTAATAAGGATTCCTAAATGAAAATGGTCCTGAAGAAATCTTCAGGACCATTCTCATATAACAGACTAAACAACTGCTTATTTACCCATCTCTTCCTTGTAAATCTGCTTTGCTTTAGCAGTAGGCAGGAAAATCTGGAAACCCAGGCTGATACCAAGTCTGTTAGCAGTAGTACTATTACCACCACCCACAGTGATATTCCAGTTCAGGGCCGCATCCAAACCGATGTTTGGTGTAATAAAATAGGATAAACCAGGAGACAGACCCAGATTCAAACCGTTTGTAGATGCACCATTTGCAGGATTAAGACCCGCTAAACCAGCGTTTGCTTCCAGAAAGAATCTGGTACGTTTGCTGAATTCCAGCTTACGTACATTCTTATCCTCGATATAATACCTTGCGAAACCGCCAATTCCGTAGGTAACATCGGAGCCGTTATCTTTCTGGGTACGTAAACCGAAGTCCACATATCCACCCACAGCCAGCCCATCCTTGATGAACCAGCCTATTTTAGGGTTTAAATTAAATTGAAATACTGTACTGTTGTCCTGAAACAGAAAACCCAGATCCGTAATACTGGAGCCAACCATGATATTTCCTTTTTGGATCTGTGCCTTTGCCGTGCCGAACATCAGGGTCAATAATACCAGGGTTAAGAGACGAATTTTTTTCATGGTCTAATTTTTAATTTAAAATGAATGACATGCTGATTGACGATGGAAATAGTATTTCAGGTAGGAATAAATCAGGATGTCTGCCGCATCGCTCTCTTCACAGGATCTTATAGCAGGGGCTCTTATTACTTATTGAAAATGAATGCTATAAGCATTCACGCATGGTTTTAAATGTCAAAAAGCCCCGACTCGTTGCTTCCATAAAATCAGCAACTTAAGTCAATAACAGTTTTGACATTCAGGTTGTTGAATGTCAGACAAAAAAAATGTTAAATTTTATTTTACCTGTGCGAGCAGATCAGCATGGGTGCAAAATTCACCACGGGATTGGAGAAATGACAGGAATCCTTCCAGCTTAGCGCACATCTTATCTCCACTCACTTTCCTGATATAGGCCGGCAGTTGGTATCCGGACAGATCCGTGAGTTCCCAGGGATGGAAATAAAAAGAGAGATAGGGGTCTTTACGCAGCACCTGCCTGCTGAAATGCCTTGTTATCCACAAAGGCACATTTTTCACACTCAGCCAGAAGATAGGGTATCTGAAAAGAGGAGATACAGAAGAAGGGATGATCCACAGCTTATTACTGCGGAAAACGGTACGGGGAACATGCCAGTTGTTATACCTGCCTGGCAGCCAGGTAGGATTCACAGAGGAATCATAGTCGTAACCCGCCTTCAGGAGGGCGTCCTGACTCACAGGTCGTAGTCGCGGCATACGAAATCCGGTAACTACGCTACCGCTGATTTCCTGCAGGGCAAGCCTGGAACCTTCCAGGTCTTCCTCTGCAAAAGAGCTGTGGTAATAAGCATGGGAAGCGATTTCATGGTTAGCAGCTATCCTGCGGATCAGTTCCGGGAAATGCTGCGCCCAATATGCAGTGACAAAAAAAGTAGCCCTTACCTTAGTCATGGTCGGAAGAAATTCCGACCATTTCTTTATGTTTTGAAGTAAATATCAGGATTTCCGCCACATAAGACAACGATTTGAGCAATTGCCAGATCCCTGACTTCCATAGCCATGCGCCTTT
>NZ_JAHUWJ010000024.1 GCF_019219075.1 Chitinophaga sp. sic0106 | reverse complement strand
TTTTTTACGATATGACCAATGCCTATCTGGGTGTATCTCTCTCATTTCCCAACAGGGTAATAACTAGTATAACTACATTAATATACCTGTTTAATAATTTCCTACAAAAGTAAAAGGGTGTATCAAACTTCTGATACACCCTCTTTTGTTTATCAATTGTATTCTGTTTAGTTCATCCACAACGCGCCACCAATGCTGTTGCGGCTTGCACCCGTAACGGAAGACAATACATTTTCCTCCTGTCTCCAGCGCAAAGCGCCAATCAGCGCCATCACCAGTGCTTCCTTGAAGCTCACGGTTTGCTCATCCGGCACCACTAGTTCAATATCCAGCGGCTCCAGTTGTTCCCGCAGGCAGTTCACCAGGAAGGTGTTGAACGCGCCACCACCAGTAATCAGCATTTTAGCAGGTGCGGTGGGGTCTTCCATTCTGTTTTTCAGTTCACTTACAGACTTTGCTATCTGCGCTGCAATATGTGCTACGTAAGTACTCAGTTTACCCTGTACGGATATTTTCAGTTCCTGGAACATTGGCAGAACGGTGTTTGTACCGAAGTCGTTGGCCAAAGATTTAGGCCAGGACTCTGCATAGTACGGCAATGCATTCAGCCGGTTGAGCAGGGCTTCATCTGTAACGCCACCAGCAGCCAGTTGCCCGCCATCGTCGTAAGCGCGGCCTAAGGCAGCCACCAGCCCATTGAGTACCCGGTTGGCCGGGCAGATATCAAATGCCGTAAATCCTTCCGGAAGCATGGCAGAAATATTAGCGATGCCGCCCAGATTAAGCCAGTATTGGAATCCAGGGAACAAATATTTTTCTCCTATTGGAACAATAGGTGCTCCCTGACCACCCAGGGCAATATCCATTGCACGGAGATCGCTGATCACCGGCAAACCGGTGACTGCAGCAATAGCAGCGCCTTCACCCAGTTGAGCCGTCATTTTGCCGGCAGGCACATGGAAGGTGGTATGGCCGTGAGAGGCTATGAAATGTACTTTATGATCCAGGTTATTCTTTTCTATGAATGCTTTGATCCGATGGCCGGAATAATGACCATACTCGCTGTGCAGCAGCAGGTAATCACGGGCAGACAGCTCCGTGGCCTGGGCCAGTTTCTCCACCCATTCCTGCTCATAAGGAAGACTTTCGGAAGCCTTGATAACATATGTCCATTGTCCGCGTACTTCTGTCAGCTCCGCAAACACAATATCCAATCCGTCCAGTGAGCTGCCCGACATAGTGCCTATCACATTGTAAACCATCTGAAAAAATTTCGAACAAAGGTAAATCATCTCCAGAAAGTTTTTTTAAGGGGTTTTATGGAATCCCGGGAAGTGAGTGCATCATGCCGTCAGAAAAACTATCAGTCATGAAAAAGATATTCCCCATCCTGGCAGTAATGCTGCTGATAAGCATCTGCAGCCTGGCGCAGTCCCGGCTTATTAAAGGCACGGTAAAAGACAGTACAGCCAAAGTTCCCGTTATTAATGCTGTGATACGGATAAAAGGCACGGACGTAATGACGGCCTCCGATAAGCAGGGCAACTGGCAGCTGACGATCCCCAAAGCCGCCACTACTATTGAAATTGTGGCCACCGGCTATCCCCGCCGGGAAATGGTGATAAAAGAAAATACCACTGCCGTGGCGATCACGCTGGTGCGCAGGCCGGCAAAGCGTATTATGGCGCTGGAGGATTCCAACCGCGCTATGGCCAAGCAAAAGTTTGCCCAAATGGAGTATTCCGTAGCGGCAGCTGCTCCTATGGCACGATATAGCTCCGGCTGGACTAATCCCGGTGAAACCGAAGCCTACGCTCCTATCAATGAAAATATTTTTCATGCCGTTAAAGATCAGCCACTGAGCACCTTCAGCGCAGATGTGGACAGAGCTGGCTACAGCAATGTGCGCCGCTACCTGAACGGGGGCGACCTCCCCCCTGCTGATGCAGTGCGGGTGGAAGAAATGATCAACTACTTCGATTATCACTATCCACAGCCTAAAGGCAAGGACCCGGTGGCCATTGTGGCGGATATGAGTGTTTGCCCCTGGAATACCGGCCATCAGCTGGTAAGAATTGGTATACAGGGTAAGGTGGTAGATAATAAAGACGTACCGCCAAGCAACCTCGTGTTTTTGCTGGATGTATCGGGCTCAATGGAGGCACCTAACAAGCTGCCACTGGTGAAAAAGGCCTTTGGGGCGCTGGTTAAACAATTACGCCCGCAGGACCGCGTGGCGATAGTCGTGTACGCAGGTGCTGCCGGTGTGGTATTACCATCTACCCATGGTGATAAGCCAGAAAAAATTATGGCAGCGCTGGAGCAATTACAGGCTGGTGGCTCTACCGCCGGCGGCGCTGGCATCTCCCTGGCCTATAAAATAGCCAGAGAAAACTTTTTGCCTAAAGGAAATAACAGGGTAATACTGGGTACAGACGGCGATTTCAACGTTGGTGAATCATCCAGTGGGGAACTGCAACGGCTGATTGAAGGCGAGAAGGATAAAGGTATCTTTTTGTCCGTACTCGGCTTTGGAATGGGGAACCTGAAAGACGTAAACCTGGAAACCCTTGCCGATAAAGGAAATGGCAACTACGCATATATCGATAATTACGAAGAAGCCCGCAGGATTTTCGTGACTGAATTTGGTGGTACGCTGTACACGATTGCAAAAGATGTGAAGTTACAGGTAGAGTTCAATCCTAACTTCGTGCAGTCGTACAGGTTAGTAGGATATGAAAACAGGATGTTACAGGCGGAGGATTTTAATAATGATAAGAAAGACGCTGGTGACATGGGGGCAGGGCATACTGTGACTGCTTTGTATGAAATTGTGCCTGCCGGCGGCGGAAAAGCGCAGGATGTGAACTGGGTAGATCCCCTGAAGTACCAGGAGGCCAAAGTACTTGGCAACCGCACGGAAGTGCTGACGGTGAAAATGCGTTATAAAGAGCCGGATTCTAACACTAGCAGCCTGGTACAACGGGTGCTCAGCTATCAGTCCAAACCCTTTGAAAGCATGGACACTGACTTCCGGCTGGCGGCATCCGTAGCGGCTTTTGGTCAGCTCCTCCGCGAATCTGCTTTCCAGGGAGAAGCCAGCTATGATAAAGTATTGCAGTGGGCTGCCAATACCCGCGAAAATGATCCGGAAGGCTATAGGGCTGAGTATCAGCAGTTAGTGAAAAAAGCTCAATTGCTACAAAAATGAGAATCAACATTTTTCGGTAATTTGCCGCATCAAAGGCAAAGCAAATGATAATAAATTTAAGTGAAACTAATTCGCTGGTTGGTGAATGGCTGAGTGAAATCAGAAACGTAGACGTACAACACGACCGTATGCGTTTCAGGCGTAACATGGAGCGCCTGGGTGAAGTGGCTGCATATGAAATCAGTAAAACGCTGGAGTATGTGGAGAAAGAGGTGACCACCCCTATGGGTATTGCCAACTGCCGTGTCCTTAAATCGCAGCCGGTACTGGCTACTATTCTCAGGGCAGGATTAGCTTTACATCAGGGTTTGCTGCATTATTTTGACAAAGCTGACCACGCATTTATTTCTGCTTACCGCAAGCATAATCATGATGGTTCATTTGATATCAGCCTGGAATATGTTAGCAGTCCTTCTATCGACGGTCAGGTGCTTATCCTTTCCGATCCGATGCTGGCAACCGGTGCTTCGCTGGTAAAAACCATCGAACATCTGGAAGAGATCGGTAAACCGACCCATATTCACCTGGTGGTGGCCATTGCCTGCACCGTAGGTATTGAATACGTGTTGCGTAACACAAAAGCGAACCTCACCATCTGGGCCGGCGACATTGATGATGAACTGACTGCCAAAGGCTACATCGTACCGGGTTTGGGCGATGCCGGCGATCTGGCATTTGGAAATAAATTACAACAATAGTCGTTATTTTAACGTTTAACGGATATACGGAATTGATAAGAATCAAAATTCCGTATATCCGTTTTTTTATGTCTATATTTCTTTTTATACATGGATTTAATTTGAAATATGACTTAATTGGTGTACCTTCACCATTATTGCATAAACCCTATGCTACAAGCTTTGCCATATGAAAAGAGCTTTACTATTCCTGACCATATTTTTTAGTCTGAACACCGCCCTGCGGGCGCAAGACCCGCACTTTTCCCAGTTCTTTGCCTCACCGATGACGCTTAACCCGGCGTTTACTGGTTTATTTTCAGGTGATTACCGCCTGTCGGGCAACTACAGATCGCAGTGGAGAAGCATTTCAGAACCTTTTGTTACCGGAACTGCCGCAGTTGATTTTGGTATCCTTAAAAACGTAATTAACTATACAGATATCTGGGGTGTGGGCCTGATGGCCATGTATGACCGCAGTGGTGGCGGTGCCCTTACATCTACCTACCTCAGTGCCAGCACCGCCTACCATAAGGGGCTGGATCCGGAAGGAAACCATACGATTGCAATTGGTTTACAAGGTACACTGGTACAGAAGCGGGTGGATAATGAAAAGCTGCGTTTCGAGAACCAGATCGACAACAACGGTTACAACCCTGCGATACCAAGTGGCGAAACGCTGATCAATCCTAAAATTTCTTACTTCGATCCTAACATCGGTATTTTATACAACGGCCTCATCGGTGAATCATCCAACATTTACATGGGTGCTTCCTACTATCATATTACCCAGCCTACGGAATCGTTTATGGATCAAACGCAGAACAGACTTAGCTACCGCTGGACATTACACGGGGGCGGCTCTGCACCGATCAATGGCACCAACAGAATTCACACCAGCATCCTGTACATGAAGCAAAGCACTGCATCAGAGTTTACTTTTGGCGGCGCCTATGGCTTTACCATGGATGATACGGATGATCAGCCTACTGTGTTTTATGTGGGTAGCTGGTATCGCTGGAAAGATGCAGTGATCCCCTACATCGGGGTGGAAATTAAAGGCTTCCAGGTAGGCCTCACCTACGATACCAACGTATCCAGCCTGAAACCAGCCTCCAATTACAGAGGTGGTCTGGAACTCTCGCTGATTTACATCCACTCGCGTAACCAGATGAACAAATACAAAACACTGTGTCCAAGATTCTAAAATATTCGTAACAAAAGCACGATATTTCATAACAAATAAGCCCGGTCATCGTGATCGGGCTTATTTATTAGGTGGATTTTCGGTAGTTTCGTTGCACCTTAACTTTAGAGGAAAAACTCAATCTATTTACACTAAAACTGTACACACTTGTTTTCATTCAGAGAGGTGCTGTCCGCTTTTCAGGCTTACGGTAAGGCGCACCATTTTATTATGCAGCATAAATTGTGGAAGTGGATTCTCATCCCTGGCATCATTTACTGCTTGTTGTTTTTTGCAGGCTTTTATTTTGTGTGGGGCTATTCAGGTGAATTTGTGGAATACCTCACCCGGTTGTTCCATATCACGGAGTGGGTACAGGATGTAGAAAGCAGCTGGATAAGTTTCCTTTTTCTGCTGGTCGCATTCAGTGTTAAAGTAGTTTTCGTATTCTGGTATTTTTCCTATTTCAAATATTTCTTCCTCATCCTGGGTTCTCCGGTATTTGCGTATCTGTCGGAAAAAACGGAGTCCATTATCCAGCATAAGGACTTCCCTTTTAGCTGGAAGCAGCTGATGGCGGATATCTTCAGGGGGATAAAAATGTCGTGCCGCAACATTGTATACCAAACGGCCGCTATTCTCATTTTGCTGCTGGTATCTTTTGTTCCGGTGGTGGGTTGGATTACGCCTATGATCGGCTTTTTCATTGAGGCCTATTTCTACGGTTTTTCCATGATGGACTATAGCTGCGAACGCAACAGAATGAACATGTCGCAGAGTATAACGTTTATACGTCAGCACAGGGGTATGGCGCTGGGTAATGGGATTGTGTTTTACCTGTTTATGCTGATACCGGTGGCGGGCTGGATACTGGCCCCTTCCTACGCCGTGATTGCAGCAACCATTGATTTACAAAATAAAAAAATCAAATAATGACTACTGGCAAAGTGTACCTGATTCCTACCGTGCTGAGTGCTGATGCCTTGTACAGTATACCACCGTATGTTACTGAGGTAGCCAGGAAACTCACCGTTTTTTATGTAGAAAACGAGCGTACCGCACGCCGGTACCTGAAAGCGCTGGACCGCAGTATCAACATTGACGCGCTGCAGCTCCTGCCTATGAACGAAAACCAGCTGCCCGACACAGAAGCAGCCAAAAAATTCCTCCGGCAGGGGATCGACATCGGCGTGATCAGTGAGGCAGGATGCCCTGCGGTAGCAGATCCCGGCCACCTGATCGTGAGAGCTGCACATAGCATAGAGGCAGCAGTGATTCCCATGATAGGCCCCAACTCTATGCTGCTCGCCCTCATGGCCTCCGGCATGAACGGGCAGAATTTCCAGTTTACCGGCTACCTGCCTATCAAACCACATGATCGCATCAAAGCCATCAAGGAACTGGAATTGCAATCGCAAAAGAAGAAACAAACGCAGCTTTTCATTGAAACACCGTATAGAAATAATCAGCTGTTAAAAGATATCCTGGATAACTGTAAGGAACATACGAAAGTATGCGTGGCTGCGGATATTACCGGCCCGGATGAGTTTATCCGAACTAAAACTGTGAAGGAGTGGAAAAAGGCACTACCGGAATTACACAAGAAACCGGCGATTTTTCTGCTTGATTCAGAATAAACAAAATGGGACGGAACCTGAGGTTCCGTCCCATTTTGTTTTAGATCCAGGCCTACGGCCCGCACTTATTCTACAATTCGTTTACCCGTTTGCTGGTCAGTTATAGAGATAATACTGTCTACTATGAACGGACTAAAGCCTCTCCACGGAATTGCACCAAGGTATTCCTTATAACTCAACTCCACCCATTTGCCGGAGGCGGTCATCAGCTTTTGTGCGATACGTTCATCGGTCACTGAAAACTGAAATTCATTGCTCTGGATAGTGCCTGCCACCTGGCCTTTGTAGCCCGATTGTATCAGCTTTCCTTCATAGGTTTTGAAGATATATCCTTTCTGTACAAAGTAGTTCAGTTCTCCTGCCTTCACTCCCTTTCCAAATACGAAATAGAATTTATAAAAGAAGATGCCGCCCAGGATTAGTACAATGACTGAAACGACGATGAATACAAATCGGCCCATAGGGTTATGTGTTTTTAGTGAATGTTAGAAACTTTTATCCACCATGTACAGCAATGCTGCCATTGCAAAGGCGCCCAGTTCAAGTTCACGTTTATTCACATTTTCAAACACATCGTTAGGGGCGTGGTGGATATCAAAATAACGCTGGGAGTCCGGCGAAAGTTCGGCCATAGGAGTACCTATTGCAGCATTCAGCTGGCCTACGTCCACACCGCCACCCGGCTCATCAAAATCGTATATACCATACGGTAAGAAAAGGGAACGCCATGCATTTACTTTTTCCCGCTGCTCATCGCTCATGGTCATCATAAAACCACGTGGCGTAAACCCGCCGGCATCGCTTTCCAGTGCAAAGATGTGCTTTTCACCGCGTTCTTTGGCCACCTGCGCGTATTTCTTACCACCGCGGGTGCCATTTTCTTCATTCGCAAACAGCACTACGCGTAAAGTACGCTCCGGCTGAATGCCCAGTGCCTTGAAGGTACGCAGTACTTCGATGGACTGTACGCAGCCGGTACCATCATCGTGTGCACCTTCCGCCACATCCCAGGAATCGAGGTGACCACCTACGGTCAGGTACTGATCCGGATGTTTACTGCCTTTCAGTTCACCGATCACATTGTGGCCAATGGTATCTGCCAGCATCTTGCAATTTGTTTTCAGGAATACCTGTGCAGAAGGCTCGTCTTTAATACGCTGACTCAGCCTGTCCGCATCCTGCAATCCGATAGCTACCGCTGGGATTTTTGGATAAGCGGTATCATACTGCATAGCGCCGGTGTGAGGCTCATTGTTGGCACCGTGCGACATAGAACGCACAATTACCGCCAGTGCCCCGTATTTGGAAGCCCTGCTGGCGCCACTACCCCTGAATTTCACGGCATCGCCGTAAGAATGGAAAGTTTTAATGAATTTCGGGTTGAAGGGATAGTTGTAGAATACAATCTTTCCTTTAACCTGGTCTTTCTTAGCTTCCAGCTCGTCGTAGGAGGATATTTCCAGTACAGGAGCAGTTACACCTGCTTCGCCGCTACCCACGGAGTTACCCAGGGCCAGGACGTTTAACGGTGGAGTATAGTCTCTCCTCTTGGAGATAATACGGGCTTCTTCACGGGCGCCACGTACCCAATGTGGTACCATGCAGGCCTGCAGGTATACAGTGTCAGCACCGGCAGCTTTCAGGGCAGCAACGCCCCAGCTTTCGGCCTTCACCATTCCCGGCGACCCCGCCAGGCGGCCTCCCACCTCTTTGGTGAGCACCCGGAGATTATCGTAAGCGGTACTATGTGTGAGTACTTCATCAGCTATCTGTCTGAATATCACGGAGTCCTGCTGCTGGGCCGACACCCATGCGGGTAAAGCACAGCCCAGGAAAATTGGCAAAAGGTATTTCCTCATAAAAGCGGTCTGTTTGGGCGTTAAAACTAATTAATTGTCCCCAGCCTACAAATAACAATAAAATGGTGTAAACGGCTCGGGGAATTGATTTATGAGCGTTACCTTTGCAGATGCATTTATGGATGACAGCTGATAAGGGCACGTATTACTGTTTTTCATACTATGGGCTTTCGTTTTTAGGCTTAAATAACAAATCATGCGTATTGGAATAGTATGTTATCCTACATACGGTGGTAGTGGCGTATTGGCTACAGAGTTGGGAAAAGCTCTGGCCGACAAAGGCCACATGGTCCACTTTATCACGTATCAGCAGCCGGTTAGGCTCAACGCGTTTCACGCGAACATTTATTATCACGAAGTACAGGTCCCTACATACCCACTGTTCGATTTCCCACCATATGAGTCTGCCCTCAGCAGCACCATGGTGGATGTAATCATCAATCAGAAGCTGGACCTACTCCATGTTCACTATGCCATCCCGCATGCGTCTACCGCATATATGGCTAAGCAGATCGTGGCCAAGCAGGGTCGCGTAGTGCCATTTATCACCACCCTCCACGGTACGGATATCACCCTGGTAGGTAAGGATAAAACCTATGCACCAGTGGTTACCTTCTCCATCAATGAGTCGGATGCCATTACTGCGGTTTCGGAAAATCTCCGCGATGAAACCTATAAGTCTTTCCAGATAGAAAAGGACATTTCTGTGATCTACAACTTTGTGGATACCCAGCGATTTAGTCGCCGCGAGCTGCCTCACTTCCGTAAAGCGATTGCTCCCAACGGGGAAAAGGTGTTGCTGCACGTTTCCAACTTCCGCAAGGTAAAGCGTGTGCCGGATGTAATCATGATCTTCAAACAGGTAAGAGAAGCCATGCCGGCAAAACTCTTGCTGGTGGGCGATGGTCCTGACAGGCCTGCTATTGAATGTATGTGCAGGGAGCTGGGGTTATGTGATGATATCCGTTTTGTAGGTAAGCAGGAACAATTGGAAGATGTGATGTCTATCAGTGATCTGTTTATCCTGCCTTCGGACTATGAGAGCTTTGGACTGGCGGCCCTGGAGGCGATGGCATCAGAAGTACCGGTGATTTCCTCTAACGCTGGTGGCTTACCGGAAATAAATATTCCTGGTGTTACCGGTTATATGGGAGATGTGGGTGACGTAGATACCATGGCAAAGCATGCTATTCACCTGCTCCAGGACGAAGCGCTGCTGGCACGCGTACGCAAAGGTGCATGGGCACAGGCGCAGCGCTTCCATATCGACAATATCATTCCTCAATACGAGGCTTTATACGAACAGGTGCTGGAAAATCAGCGTCAGGCAGAGCTGCTCTAACGGGCACGAATCCATCTTTCAGGATTCTGCTTCACCACGTTCTTATAGATCTGCAATTCAATCTGGCCGTTGCTGCTGCCCGGAGAGGCGGCAGCAACGCCTAAAGTTTGCCCCCTGGATACTTTCGCTCCCTTATTCACTTTCACATCCAGCAGGTGTACGTAGTTTGTAAAGTACTTACCATGCCTGAGCGTTACCATATATCCTGATCCCTGGATATTGAACACCATGATCACCTCCCCTTCGAAAATGGCTTTTACCGCTGCGCCCACGTTTGTATGAAACACAACCCCGCTATACTCTTTTTCCACTTTACCCACCATGCCCATTCCAAAGTGGCCTACAATACGACCGGCGGAAACCGGCCATGGCAGGCGCCCCCGATTGGCTTCAAAATTTTTGGAGAGGGTAAGTTCACAAGGTGATGCTACCAGTACATCTTCGCTGGAAGTTTCCTTTTCCTCCGGCTCCTCTTTCACCTTGGCCACTGGTGGCGGTTTCACACCTTTTTTAGCCGCTGCTTTACGGGCAGCAAGGGCTTTGCGGGCAGCTTCATCCTGCTGCTTTTTACGTTTGGCCGCGGCAATACGTTTCCGCTCTGCCGCTTCAGCAGCGGCTTTGCGCCTGGCTGCTTCTATCTCCCTGCGGATGGCCGCCTGGATCGCATTATCTATCTGCCTGGCCTCCGCCTTGCTCTTGGCGATGCTCTGTTGCAGGTCTTTTTGTTTGCCTTGCAGCTCCTTTATGGTTTGTGCAGTTTCTTTCTGATCGTTTACCAGCTGAATTTTCTGGCGCTGTTCTACGTAGAGGGCACCGGTCTTTTCTTTGCGCTGTTCATGCAATTCGGCCAGTTTCTTCCCTAACAGCTGCCGGGTCGACAACATACTTTCCGCCTGCCGGCGCTTACTTTCGCGGTACTGACGCAGGTATTCATACCGGCGCAGCGCATCGTTAAAACTACTGGCTGAAAAAAGGAAGTTGAGCACATCATAGTTGGTGCGGGATTTATAACTATATACCAACAGCTGGGCATAGCGGGCGCGCAGGGAGTCCACCTCCTTTTCAAGCGACTCCACATTGCTGTTGGTATGGGCAATGTCGCCTTCAATCTGGCTCAGTTCTGTGTTAATAACTTTTATCTGCTCATTGCGGGAGCTGATTTTTGCCTGTAATTCTTTTTGCAGGGATTGATTTTGCCGGGTACTTTTCCGGGTAGCCTGGAGGGCGCGGGTAGCTTCCGCTATTTCTTTTAGCAGCTGTTCCTTTCTGTTTTCCAGGGCTGCACGTGACTGCTTGTTCCGCTGTGCCATGAGCACGGCGGGTAACAGGCATAGCGCCATTATGAAAGGGATCAACTTTCTCAAACAATAATGCATTAGGTTAGTAAGTAGGGCTCATGCAGGTTAGTGCAGGCCTATCGGCGGCGTATCCACTGCTCAGGATTCTGTTTAGCGTTACCTTTCCAGATCTGCAGCTCTACCTCGCCGGAATTTTCAATATCGTTTACACTTGCAGTACCGATTACCTGACCGGTTTTCACCATATCGCCTTTCTTCACGCGTGTGGTTTGCAAACGTATATACGTTGTGAAATATTGCCCGTGGCGGATGATAATCATGTAGCCCATGCCCGGCATTACCACTACGGATCTTACCTCACCGTCGAAAATGGATTTTACCGGACCACCTTTATTGGTAGCAATAACAATACCATCAGAAGGTACGGTGATGCGTTCCATTACAGCATGTTGGTGAATACCGAAGTGCTCAATGATATTTCCAGCGTCCACAGGCCATGGAAGTTTTCCACGGTTAGCCTCAAAGCTCTCAGACAGGGCGAGTGCTTCCGGCGTGGCTTCCAGTACGTTTTCGCTGCGTGTAGGCGCCGGAGTTGGAGCCGGTTTTTCCACTGGCTTCTCTACCGGTTTTTCCACCGGTTTTTCCACCGGCGGTGTATTGGCAGCAGTATTATTATTGGCAGCATTAGCAGCTTTTTCAGCAGCGGCGGCTCTGGCCTTTTCAGCGGCAGCAGCAGCGGCGGCAGCTTTGCGGGCTTCTTCTTCGCGGCGGCGCTTTTCTTCGAGGGCCTTTTTGCGGGCGGCTTCTTCTTCCGCAGCCTTACGGCGTGCCTCTTCGATCTCGCGCTTAATTACGTTACGGATGGCTATCTGTACTTTCTGGGCATCTTTCTTACGCTGATTGATGTCCTGCACCAGTTCTTTTTCACGGCCTTTCAGTTTGCTCAGTACTTCATCCTTCTCTTTCTTATCCGCTTCGAGGATGGAGCGTTGCTCCTGCTCTGTTTTCAGTGCATCACCGCGCTTTAAACGTTGTGATTCAAGATTACCGATTTTTTTGGTGAGCAGGTCCTGCGTAACTACGATGTTATCGGCCTGGCGACGGCGGTAATCGCGGTACTGCTTCAGGTATTGAAAACGTTTTACGGCATCATTGAAGTTGGAAGCAGAAAACACGAAGTTCATCAGATCATAGGTGCTTCTGTTTTTGTAAGCATATACTACGAGCTGGGCATATTGCGCCTTTAGGGTATCCAGGTCTTTTTTCAGGGTATTCACATCGCGGTAGGCGCTGTTAATATCTCCGTTGATGAAGCTGATTTCGTCATTGATATTGTTGATAAGACGGGTACGTGCAGTAATTTTATCACGCAGGGCTCGCAGTTGCCCCATGCTTTCGCGCGTGGATTTTTTGGTAGTCTGCAGTTGTTCGTTGGCCTCATCGATTTCGCGTTGTAATTCTTTCTTACGACGTTCCAGTTCTTCCCTTGATTGCGAAGGCTGTTGCTGACCAGCATTTTGCTGGGCCACCACCATTGCGGGCATCAACCATACAACCAACATAAACGGGATAATCTTCTTCAAATACAACATGACTATATTTAGTAACTGCGAATATTAATATCAGGTATATAAACGATAAATATACAACGTTTATTAGTTTAAAGGTGCGGAACATTTGCCGCAGTGCCACTACATACGCTTGTATCCTGATGGCGTGCTGAACGGAAAGGTGACAGGCACATCAAAATCAAAACGGGTGAAGTCCAGCGCCACTTTCGTGGTCCCTTTTTCTTCTACGTATATGCGTCGGGTAGTGGGAAACTTCCTGTTGCCGGTACGGGAATAATCGCCGTAGGTCAACTCACAGGAGCGCCGCACGGAAGCATCTTTATCCATCACTTTGCTTTGTTGCAAACTGTAATCATCAGCATATACGTTGAACAGGCTGGTAAAGTCCGGCGCATCACAGCTAAAGGATATGATGGAAGGCGTTTTGGTAATCTGGTATAATGAGTCGGTAAGATATACAGGGTTACCGATCAGCAAATTCTGCAGGGTATTGAAATCAAAAGGTACGTTCAGCATGTCTTTGGCATCTGCCAGGTTACGCAATACCAGTTGTTTTTTCAGGCGGTTATATAACTTCAGACTGTCAGGTGTAATAACAGCCCGCACTACTTCGTCGATAACAGGTGCAGATATCGATATCCAGATAATACTGTCTTTGCGCATCCGCACGGTCACAGACAGGCCACTTTTGCTGTCCTGCTCATTCTCAAAAGCAAATTTTGCCCTGCCTGAAAATGAATTAAAGTCTATATGATTCTTTTGTATACCAGCCAGCATCGAGTCCTTAAACCTGTTTAATTCCTCACTGGAACTATCCGTTACTACCGTTACCTTGCCGGTATCGGCAGCGGGAAAGGTGGAACGTGCCAGTTCTTTAGGGCGGCGACAGGAAACGGTCAATATTCCGATTAACCCTACAAATAACAATAATCTCATACTAGCATGCATCTTTTGGAGGCTTAAGCCATACTTAGTTCCTGATCATTCACAACTAGGCAACGGCCTATTGAACATATCTTTTCTCAGCGATTTTTTTGGTGAGGGCTACAGAAGAAGCTCCTTTCTCCTGGGCCATCTGCCAGTATTCTACCGCTTTATTAACATCTTTTAAATTGTAGAGTATATCCCCGTAATGTTCCAGCATGCTGGCATTCTGAAGGGAAGCCGGAAACAGGAATGCCTTATCCATCCACTCTTTGGCCTCCTGGAATTTTTCCTGACGGAAAAGAATCCAGGCGTAGGTATCCATGAAAGTTGGACTCTCCGGATCTATTTCGAGGGAGCGGCGCGACATCTCCGCTGCCTTATTCAGATTTTCACCACGCAGCGACAGATAATAACTGTAGTTATTGAGCACGGTGGCATCTTTCGGGCGTATCAGCAGTGCTTTCTCATAGCTACTGTCAGATAATAGATTGTTACCTGTAGCGTGATATGCATCACCCAGCAGGGAATATACATCAGCCGTAAACCTTTTTTCTGCATCCCCTATTGCCAGCGCCTTGTTCATAGACACGATGGTGGCCGGGTACTGACGCAGCAGGTAGTTAGCCAGTCCGTTGAAATAGAATCCCATGAATTCTTTCGGGAAAAGCCTGGTAACGGTATCGCTCAATGTCAGCAGCACGTTAGGATTTTCCTGCCGGGAGGTAATCCACATCTGCTGATACCATACGGAAAAGCGGGTGGAGTCCAGCGACAGCGAGCGCTGATAATACACCTGGGCGCTATCCAGTATATCACCCTGTGAGTACATATCTCCCAGGAGTGCGTATGACTTGGCATCGTTCGGATGTGCGTCCACAATCAGGTGTGCCAGCTGCAGGCCTTCCTGCATTTTGGAGGTATCTATTTCCAGCATGCGGAGGTAAGGGTATACGTAGGCTACCTTTTCGTCGATGCTGTAGGTGTTGTTGGCGAAGGCGCGGGTCATATAGTCCCAGTATGCCGGCATATCCTGCCTTTTCCTGGCGTAGGAGCCCAGTGCAATCAGTGCTCTTGCGTTTTCAGGATCACGGGAAAGGATATCATTATACACCGCGGTGGCATCGGCTACCTGGTCATTGGCGTCGTATACTTCTGCCAGCAGGTAGTAGTATCTGGTTTCAGCAGGATTGGTAGCGATGAGGCGCTTTATTTCTGCGGCGGCTTCATCGGCCTTGCTCATCCTGAGCAACAGCTTTTGCTTCTGGTAGGTAACTTCTTCTACTACCCCGGTTTTTTCTTCCAGCTTATTGAAAACCGCCAATGCAGCTTCCAGCTTATTGGCTTTGCTGAGCAATACACCCTGATTGTAGAGGTAATCATCGTTTTCAGGGTATTTGCGGGCAAGCCGGCTATACACGATGGCGCCACTGTCAAATTTCTCTGATACAGCATATGCATCGGCCAGCAGCTGCTGGAACCAATGGTTGGCCGTATCCATCGTAGCTGCTCTGCGTGCAAAGTTGAGCGCATAGGGGCCACTATGGGTTTCCATGAGCAGGCGTGCAATTTCATAAAACACCACAGCATTAGTTCTGTCGTATTTCAGGTAGTCCGAATATTGGGAAAGCGCGGTGCGGTAATCCCCAATCATTTTCGAACGCTGAGCCGCGAAGAAAATGCTATCCGTCCGTTGCTTCAGCAACACGGGATCACCGGTGGCGCTGCCACCGGTCCGCTTGCTGGTGCTGCATGCAGCAAAAGCCAACGTCAGGGATAGTCCTATCACTGTGACGTATACACGCATTTATCAGGATTTACCGGTATGACCAAATCCTCCTTCGCCGCGTTCCGTGGTGCTCAGTATTTCTACCGGCTGCATGGTGGCCTGTACGAATGGTGCGATCACCATTTGGGCAATACGGTCACCAGGCTGCACTACCTGCGGTTCGTTGGACAAGTTGATCAGGATAATTTTTATCTCTCCCCTATAATCAGCATCAATGGTGCCGGGAGTATTTAATAATGTCAGTCCCTGCTTAATAGCCAGGCCGCTGCGGGGGCGGATCTGTGCTTCATAACCTGAAGGCAGCTCCATAAACAAACCGGTAGGCACGAGGGTACGTTCCAATGGTTGCAATGTCAGCGGCGCTTCCAGGTTAGCCCTGAGATCCATTCCTGCAGCTTCTGCAGTAGCATAAGCCGGCAATTCATTTGCCGACTTATTAATTATTTTCACAATTACTTCAGCCATTCAGCAAAGATATTTTTTTATGGTAGAGTTTAACCTTAATTATTATACTTTTCGAGGAGCACCGTAGCGTAAGCCATCACTCCTTCTTCCCGGCCTACAAAGCCCATTTTTTCAGTAGTGGTGGCCTTTACAGACACATCCTCCACGCTGATACGCAAACGCTCTGCGATCACCGCCTGCATCTGTGGTACATAAGGCTTGATTTTAGGTGCTTCCAGGCATAAGGTGCTGTCTACATTCACCACCTGGTAGCCTTTTTCACCAATCAGCTGGGCGCAACGTGACAACAGTATTTTACTATCGATGTTTTTGTAGGTATTATCAGTATCCGGAAAATGTACCCCGATATCACCCAATGCCAGGGCTCCTAACATCGCGTCGCAGATGGCATGCAGCAATACGTCTGCATCGCTGTGACCGAGTGCGCCCTTGTGATGGGGTACCAACACCCCTCCCAGCCAAAATTCACGACCTTCTACAAGTTGATGGAAATCGACACCCAATCCGATACGAATGCTACTCATAAGATATTATTTTTTAATCGTTTTGCCAATCCGCAAAGTACGGTATAAAAAGCAAATCCCTCCTTCCGGAGGGATCTGTTTATGTATTTTAACGCAATTTTTAAGTTATTACCAACCCGTTCTGCTCTCTTCCCTTGACCCCAGGTCAAATGTGAGGGTGAAGCGCAGGGTGTTGGACAGCGGATTACGCTGGATACCTGAGCCGGAAGGCACCAGGTAAGAGAAGTTCAGTCCAAAGATATCGTACTTGATCCCCACCCCTGCGGTGAAGTATTTACGGTTACCCTTGTTTTTATTTTCGTTGAAATAACCGGCCCTTACTGCAAACTGCTGGTTGTACCAGTATTCCATACCTAAGGAATACATGAGTTCCTGCATTTCTTCTTTCAGGCCGCCGGGTGCATCGCCAAAGGAGGAGAACATGCCTTCCAGCACCGATTTGTCTTTGTATGCGCCGGTGGTATCAGGTGTAGGCACCATCAGCTTGTTCACATCCAGTGCGAAAGTGAGGGAGTTCATCTCGTCGAGCGACAACTTATAGGCTGCTCCCAAACCAAAGTTGGTAGGGATAAAGTCTTTATTCTGTGCAGAGCTGGTATAGGAGATTTTAGTACCAATATTGGTAATGGCTAAACCTACGCTCAGTTTATTTACAGTACCGTCGTCTTTTTCAAAGTCTTTGGTATAGTAACCGGAAACGTCGGCAGCAAAGGCTTTGCCCGGACGGATAGTCTGGTCGTTTACCGTTTGGCCGCCTGCCAGGTTGGAGTAAATAAATCTACCGGTGAGGCCTACCCCAAAATGCTCGGAGAGTTTGCGGGCGTAACCTGCATCGATAGCAAATTCACGTGGACGGAAATTACCCTGGTCAGTATTGGTAATATCTCTGAAATTGATGGTACCAAGCGAAAAATAACGCAGCGATCCGGAGACGGCCTGATTTTCATCTATTTTGGTATAACCACTTACGGTAGCCAGGAATACATCGTTAACAAGCTCTTTCAGCCAGGGAGTATAGGTTACGGCAATGCTGGAGTTGACATCCGTGAAGGGCAACTTCGACAGGTTATAATAAATGGAATTGGCATCCGGAGAAATGGCAAGGCCCACATCTCCCATGGCACCACTACGGGCATCCGGTGTGATACGCAAGAATGGAACAGCTGTATTAATAGTGTTGGTACGACCATCTAACTGACCAGTAGAGTCTATAGTCTGGGCTGAGGTTCTAAAACTTGTGAAAGTACTATATATGAACACCAGGCTCAAAGTTAACTTTCGGATCATGCAATGTTCGTATTTTGATAGGATGTAAAAATAATGTAATTTATAATATAATTATCAGCTAAGGGGTTTGTTAAGGAAGCTGGACGTCTGACCACTTCATATTGCATAGGTTTTATTACTTAAAATAACATTACTTTGCCACCCTTAACTTCTTTCTTACCATTACTGCTAATAGTTAGTCTATAAAGATATAAACCTGGGGATAATTTCGCTCCCGACTCCCCAGTACCATTCCAGGGCATGCCATCAAAACGATTGCTTCCCGGAATTATTGTGTTAAATAGAGTTTTCATCAGTTTGCCTTCCAGGTTAAAAATCTGAAGGGTAAGCTCCATGCTCATCCCCTGTTGATTGTGTGTGAATACAAACCTCGTTTCACTATGGAACGGATTGGGATAGTTGGCGATATCATTCACCACAAGGGAACCTGCTTCAGTTACTTCAAACGTGATAGTGCTATTGGCCGAATTATTTTGATTGTCCCATGCGGTGATGGTGATGCGGTGTTTTCCGGGGGCGATTCCTGCCAGCGGATAAGCCACAGTCCCTCTCCTATAATTATCTAAAGATGCACTAAAATAATCATTTAATACAATATATTCTGAACTGTCTAATAATGCAAGCAGTTTATGCTCTTTTATTAGTCCGGAGATGTTAATACCACTGGTATCAGCGATATCCACGAGCAACAGCGGGTCAGGCCCAACCAGATCGCCATTTTTAAATAGCCGGTTATTTATCCAGGCCTGCATGGCTGGTGGGGTTTGATCCGTTGCAGGCGCCACCTGGTCTGTAATCCGGATCTTTTCTGTTTGTCCACCGGCATCAACCTGGTTACCAGTGGCGTAATAACTGATTTTCCCCATCCCCTTTGCCTGGCCAGCATCTACCGGCACCATGGCCACTACGCGGAATTTTCCGGCGGTAACCGTTTGTTCTCCCCTGAATAGCACATTTTCCTGCTGTTCAAAGGCCACAACCTGACTGCCAGCGGTATTTCCGAGCGTATTACGGCTTACCGGCGGCGTGTAAATTGTCGTGTATAGCTGCCCGTTATAGTCATTTACCACTGCGCCACTTTCATCTTCAATATGACCTGTAACATATAACAGGGAATTTGCAGGTACCCCTGCCATATTATTATCAAGCTGCTGATGATTGATGCTATCTGTCACGATTTTAAAAGGTGGAAACGCAAGGGTTAAGGCCGGATCACCCAGCAACTGGAATTTTCGGTTATTAATAATATCGATGCTGGTGGCGTAGGTTAAATTTTTTGCTGCTCTTGACGCCTGCCCCAAACTTTTCCAGGTACCATCGGTATTTCTGCTCAGTGCCGCATTGATATAATTGATATTCATTTCCTTATTGGAGGCTGCAAACACGGCTCTTGTGGTAGTCATGAGGGCAATTGCTCCTGTCCGGCGTTGCAATAGTATACTTTGCCCCAGCGAAAATACTGCAGGGTTATCAAAAGGTGCAAAATCGCAGGTGGCAGTGAGGAGTAACGGCAGTCTGTCCTCATTTTTCCAGGTGGCGGCGTTGGTGCCATCAATAATATTTTCTTCGGCCAGGCGGGTATTACTGCCGTGACCACTATAGTTCACGATCAGGGCACCCTGATTGATGCGCCTTATCAGCTGATCCACCGCATCCGGATAAATAGCGCCGGTGTTGCCGGTGAGTCGCTGATATGCATCCAGGTAAATTTTGCTGACGTTGAATAGTGGGTATCGGCTCACTATTCCGGTAAGGGCCTCGGCATCTTCCAGGTGTAAATTATTGTCCTCATCATCCGCGACAAATACCAGGCGGTTGCGCCAGTCGCCCCGCGCTGCCTGATCCTTATAGGCGATGATCTTATCCACCGCCATTGCTGCTTCTGTTGCATTTCTTGCAGGGATACGGCCGATGGCTACCTGCAGTTCATTTCGTATATCCGTCCGGTTTATATCATCCTGATCCCGCAGCAGTCCATAGTAATCGTCTGAAACATAGGAGGCTACCGGGTCCAGTGAGGCGGTACTTTGCCAGGAGGGCACCAGGTTGGTATTATTTTTAACCCGGTTGCGGTAGTCGTAGGAGGCGGCACCAAACAACAGCAGGTATTCCGGTCCCTGGCCTTTATCGTACTTTACTTTCAGGAAATTACGCAGGGCCGTAGGGTCCGGCGTACCGGCAGAAAACTCATTATATACCTGATCCATGGTGATCACCGCTGTTTCAAGCCCCTGCTGCTGGTGCCAGCTGGCCAGTCGCCGGGCTGCCGGCAGCAGGGCGGGAACGGTAACGATCAACATCCTGGCGGATATGGCCATCAGGTCCTGATTGGCGATGGTGCCGGTATAAACAGGGACCATTATGCTTTCCGGTTGAAAGGCTATTAGCTCGCGGAGGGTATCATTTTTCACGGTAACGGCCATAGAATCTGCCACCAGATCTGTTTTCAGCACCAGTGGCTGGCGGGGCCGCGTTACATCCCAAATCTGCGTTTGTCCATTAGCGTTATATAGGGAGATGCCGGTGGCACGTCCGTCAGTGAGGGCCTCAGTACGGAAGGAGAGGAATCCGCCGGCCGGCATCACTGCCTGGCAGCGGGCCTGAATTTCCAGATAATCCAGCCACCCGCGGGCGTTATTATCTCCCTGTAAAAAATCCACATCCGCCTGAATATTACTATCAGTGAGGTATACACCTCCCGTACCTGTTGCTGCGGTGGCAAAGGCTTCGAATACATTACCACTTACCGGCAGCAGGTAGGCGGTGGCCGCTTCCTGTTTGTTAAGGCTCACCTTAAAATTACTTCCGGCAGCCCCTCTGGCGGCTACCCGCATACTAACGTTCACCAGGCCCCTGGGCGCAGCTGGTAAGGTAAAGCGGTAAGTATGCCTGCTGCCGGCGGCGGGGTCCAGACTAAACTCTTCTGCAAACCACTGTTTGCCACTACGTAAAAAATTCAGGCTGTCGTTTTCGTAAAAAGTATGATAATCAAAGAGATACTGTTGTTTCTCCGGAACGGCCCTGCTTACCTCCACGGCTACACGGGCGCCGGGCTGGTCCCCTACCTGGAGATAATACCAGGCGGTGTCGCTATATATATTATACTGGTGAGCATAGGTGCCGTTATTTTCATTGTACGTCCATTGGTGAGACCCCGGGGCGTAAAAAAGAATATAGTCGTTCCCGTTAACAATATTATCCCCTCCGTCGTTAACCAACAGGGCGACTTCCTGTAATGCTTCGGGATGGATACGGTGGTTTTCCGGTAGCATGGCGCCGCCGTTGCCGAAAAGTCGGAGCTGACTGGCCTGGAGCTGGTCAGGATTTAGCCCGGCCTTCCGAAGGAAAGCCGCATCCAGTTTATAAACCCCCTGCCGGGAAATGGCCAGTTTTAACCATTTACCCGTTGCCAGCACGCTATGGTCGCGATAAGTAAATGGCTGCGCAGCCAGCCGGGGGACTGCAAAAATTGAAATGGCAAGGGCTATTATATAAAATCTTAGGACTTTCATTATCTTGTTCCCTGCAAACGCAAGTAGTCACAAAGTAAAAAATCGGCGGTAAAATAGGAAACCCGAAGCTACCGTAACCGGTTAATTACAAATTAAATTATTTCACCATAAAATAAAAAAGACTACATTTGCGTTTACTGTAAATATAATCGACTAAAGCTGTATCACATGCGTAGATTAACCTCTTTGTCATTGCTCGTAGGTACCAGCGTAATGCTATCCATGACTGCCTGTCGTAAAGACGGCGGGGGGCTTTTCGGCAAAAAGAAAGAAACATCTTCTGCCACCGGCTGGAACTACAACGACCCTAAAATGGGAGGTTTCGCAGTGGCTAAGAATAAAAACCAACAAACCGGTCCTGGCCTCGTGTTTGTACAAGGCGGTACCTTTGCCATGGGCGCCACCGAGCAGGACGTAATGATGGACTGGAACAATATTCCACGTCGTATTACAGTATCCTCCTTTTACATCGACGAATCTGAGGTAGCTAACGTACACTATCGTGAGTACTTGTTCTGGCTATCCCGCGTATATGGGGAATCTTTCCCGGATGTATACCGTCAGGCTTTACCGGATACCCTGGTATGGCGTAGTGAGCTGGCTTACAACGAGCCATTGGTAGAATACTATTTCCGCCACCCTGCCTACAATGATTATCCTGTGGTGGGTGTGAACTGGAAACAGGCCACCGACTATTGTAAATGGCGTTCCAATCGTGTAAACGAAAAATTACTGATGGACAAAGGTCTGCTCTCCAAGGCAGATGTTGGCAATCAGACAGATGATAACACTTTCGACACTAAAGCCTACATGGCTGGCCTGTACGAAGGAACACCGGGCAAAATGTCAAAAGGCACCAAGTCAGAATTTAAGAATCCTGACGGTACCCCACGCAATGCCCAGTTCGAAGATGGTATCATGCTTCCCGGCTACCGCCTCCCAACAGAAGCTGAGTGGGAATATGCGGCACTGGGTTACATCGGCCAAAACCCTGGTCCTTCCAAAAAAGAAGGTAAACATGGTGAGGAGCTGATCATGAACAAACAGGTGTATTCCTGGGGAACAAATACCAGCGGTTTGCGTGATATCCGCCGCGGTAACTTCCAGGGTATGTTCCTGGCCAACTTCAAACGTGGTTCCGGTGATAACATGGGTGTGGCCGGAGGTTTGAACGACCGTGCTTCCATTCCTGGTCCGGTTCGCTCCTTCTTCCCGAACACTTTTGGTATCTATAACATGTCAGGTAACGTAAGCGAGTGGGTACTGGACGTTTACCGTCCGCTGAGCCCTATCGATGGCGATGACTTCAACTACTTCCGTGGTAACAAATTCCAGACTGTTTATCAGAACGCTGATAAAGAACTGGAAAAAGATAGTCTCGGTGGTTTGAAAATGCGCGATGTAACCGACGAAGAAAGTGCTAACCGCCTCAACTACCAGAAAGGTGATGTAATCAACTATCTCGATGGTGACTCCCTGTCACAGGTGGAATATGGTTACGGTATCACTACCCTGATTAACGATAAATCACACGTGATCAAGGGTGGTAGCTGGAACGACCGTGCATACTGGCTTTCTCCGGGTACACGCCGTTACATGCAGGAAGATATGGCCACCAACACAGTAGGTTTCCGTTGTGCAATGGACCGCGTGGGTAGCCCGGAAGGTAACAAGTTCAAAACTGGTAACCTGTTTAAGAAACAGCGCCAGAAGAGATAATAATTGTAAATTCAGAAACGAAAATGCCGGGGAGATTTCCCCGGCATTTTTCGTTTTGTAACTACAGTGTTGGAGGACCTGCGGTCCTCCAACACTGTAGTTTTGTTCCGGGCCAAAGGCCCGGAATAAAACTACAAGGCGAATATTATTTCCAGATCTCCAGAATTTCTTCTGTATGATTTTTAGTATCCGGCTTCTTAATGATATGATCAATCACTCCATCCCCGTTGATCAGGAAGGTAGTTCTGTGAATGCCATCATAGGTTTTACCCATCATTTTCTTTTCGCCCCAAACGCCGTACTGGTTCACTATTTTCTTGTCTTCATCCGCCAGTAAGGTGAAAGGCAGTTCATATTTTTCGATGAACTTCTGGTGACTCTGTTCGCTGTCGGTGCTTACTCCCACTACTGCGTAACCTTTTTTGAGGAGGTCCGTGTAGTTGTCGCGAAGGTTGCAGGCCTGGGCAGTGCAGCCAGGGGTCATGTCTTTAGGATAGAAGTACAACACTACTCTTTTCCCTTTGAAGTCAGTGAGGGATACTGTTTTACCGTGTTGGTCATTTCCTTTGAAAACCGGCGCTTTATCGCCTTCTTTTAATGCTGCCATGATGCTATAATTTTTTATTTATCTTTTAAAGGTGAGACGATAAGTGCCTTCGTTGCCGGCGATGTCCGTTACGGTCATTACCAATACGTGCGAGCCGGGGCCGCAGTTTTCGTCAAATTTATAGGTGAGTACATTTCCTTTCCTGGAAAACAGCAACCATTTACCATCCAGTTCGGCGCGGTAGCTTTTGATGCCGGAGGCATCGCTCATAGCGAAGGAAATTTTGCCGGCCTTGCTGAGAATGGCGCCGGGCTTAATTCCCAGCGGTGTTACTTTGGGTGCCACCGTATCTATTTCCAGGTGGAAGGTGCCAAAATCGCGGAAGGTACCTTTGTACCAGCCATGTTCCAGGGTGGTGGCGGATACACCGCTGCCCTCTCCTTCTCTTACCATCACCACTTTGCTTTCCAGGCCTTCCGGCACTGGTTTGGCGGCATGGAGCCGAACGCTGAAAAAGTCGTGCACCGGTATAAGCGCCGTATGCAGGCGGAAATTATTGGATATGGCTTTGGCACTGGTAGCTGCTGTTTCCGCGTATTTAAAGCAGATATCGTCGTATAGTGCCTGTTCGTCCAGGTAAAATTCTACCCTATTATTTTCAAAGATGTTATTGGAGCCTGGGTACATGGTATTGGCACAGGTAGTTTCTTCTGCGGGCGCTGCGGATTGCTGCAGGGCAAATTTCACGGTGGAAGTATTGCCGTAGGCGTCTTTTACGAGCAGTTGCATGTTATGTACGGCGCCATCGGTGAGGTCCACGGTACCGTCGCCGTTGAGGTCGCGGTAGATATCCAGTTCATTACCAGGCAGGGAAAACAGCAATTGCAGGTATGGGCCACCGCCCTTTTTCACTTTATAATCGATGTGCGCGTTGAGGTACCTGGTTTCTTCGTAACCGATATTATCCAGCTGAAAATCGATTTCTGGTTCATCGTTGTGAATCAGTGTAGCCTCGTAGATACCGTAGGTATTAGGCACGTTATTCATCCGATCAATAGCGCCTACGGCCACTCCGGCTTTGTTGGCTGCTATTTGAATAACCGGCTGGGTGGTTACGTAAGTATTGCCAACCTTTTTCACGAGCACCATTTTGGGCGATTGCTCATAGATGCTTTTTTCCCGGTCGTATATGGCGATGCGGTATACATCCGGAGCTTTGGTATCTGGTATATCAAATCCGAAGAGCAGCGGGTTTAAAGGCTTTTCGGTGGCTGTATTTCTGATTTCAAAGTGGAGATGTGGGCCTGCGCTGCCGCCGGTGTTGCCGCTATAGGCTACCAGGTCACCTTTTTTCACCGGGAATTTTCCTGGTGGAATGGTAATATCCGTTGCCCAGCTTTCCTGTTGGTACTGCTGGCGTTTAACGTATGCCTGCAATGCGGGGAAATAGCTGTTGAGATGTGCGTAAACAGTAGTGTAGCCGTTAGGGTGGGTAATGTAAAGTACATTCCCGAAACCGGTGTGCGACACGCCTATGCGACTCACATATCCTTCTGCGGCGGCGTGTACCGGCAGGTCTTCGCGTTGTTGAGTTTTGATGTCCATTCCCGAATGGAAATGGTTTGGCCGCAGCTCACCGAAGTTGCCGGCCAGTTGAATAGGGACATTCAAGGGGTTCCTGAAGTAACCCTGGGGGTAGTTTTTTTCGGTGCCGGGCGTCTGGGCATTTAACAAATACGGGAGTAAGCAAAATAATCCTATGACCTTCTTCATACCTGCAAATATAGTATTCAATGACTAGCTGAAAGTTAGTGATTTACAGGCAAAAAATTTTCGTGTATGCGTACACGTTAAACCTGGCAAGGCTGCCGGCGGTTAGCCTGGCAGCCTAAGGGATAAATACTACAGACCTGCGCATAAAGTCCTGGCTCCCCAATGGCGGAAGGAGAACGTTCAACTTCGTACAGGTAGCGTGTGAGAAAAACTACATTGGTAAATGTTTAGAGAGTTTTGTTTGTGTCCTTTTGATTACTCATTTTGTACAGGAGTTACTACAAATGCAATAGATATGCCAATCTATAAAACTATGTTAAAAATCGCATGTTTTTGGGCTGTAATCTGATGAGCAATCTATATATAACCAGGTCTTTTTCAGGGGCTACACAACAACTTTAATCGAGTATAATAAAACCTGAATGCTTTTCGTACATTAGTTGCCGCAAAGCAATAAAAAACGCTGATGTCAATAAAGGTTTCATCACTCACCAAGATTTACGGGGAACAAACAGCAGTGAATGCCATCTCTTTTGAATTAAAAAAAGGAGAGATCACCGGCTTTCTGGGTCCGAACGGTGCTGGAAAATCCACCACCATGAAAATGATCACCGGCTACCTGCCTCCCAGCAGCGGCACCGCTACGGTATGCGGTTTCGACATTGTGAAGGAGTCGCTGGAAGTACGCAAAAGAGTGGGTTACCTGCCGGAATCAAACCCTTTGTATTACGATATGTACGTAAAGGAGTTCCTGGAGTTTATGGCGGGTGTACATCAGCTGGGTAAAGCCGCATCCAAAAGGATTGCGGAGGTGATAGACCTCACGGGGTTAACGCCGGAAAGCAAAAAGAAGCTGGGCGCCTTGTCCAACGGCTATAAGCAACGTGTAGGCCTGGCCCATGCGCTGCTCCATGATCCGGAGGTGTTAATTCTCGACGAACCCACCACCGGCCTCGATCCTAACCAGCTGGCCGAGATCAGAAACCTGATAAAAACGCTGGGACAAAACAAAACAGTCGTATTATCTACCCATATTATGCAGGAAGTGGAAGCCCTGTGCGACCGCGTCATGATCATCAACAAGGGGAATATTATTGCTGATGATAAACTCGCCGTGCTGCGGCAGGCGGGTGCCGGCAATGGCTACCTGGAGGTAAGCTTCGGAGAAACAGTGACCGCAAACGAGCTGCTGGCCATACCTGGCGTAAGTCGGGCAGAAGCACAGGAGGGCGGCTACTGGCGCCTGTACAGTGCCGAGGTGGAGGTAGTCAGAAAAAACCTCTTACAATTTGCTTTGATTAATAACAGGAACATACTTTCTTTGCAGAGCAATTCACAAAGCCTGGAGACCATATTCCGGGACCTGACAAAGTGATCCCCGTTGGTTTTTGCAATGTAAGTGCTCATTATTAATAGTTTACAGTACTAGCCATATAACAATTTATAATTTTCGAACTATGAGTATTATTTCAGAAATCCATGCCAGACAAATTCTGGATAGCCGCGGTAATCCTACTATTGAAGTAGATGTAACAACTGAAGATGGTCATTTTGGCCGTGCGGCGGTACCTTCCGGGGCTTCTACAGGTAAACACGAAGCTGTTGAGCTGCGCGACAATGATAAGAGCGTTTACATGGGTAAAGGTGTACTGCAGGCGATCAACAACGTTAACGAAATTATTGCAGCTGAACTGGAAGGCTGGGACGTCACCGACCAGGCTGGTATTGATAAATTGCTGATCGAACTCGACGGCACTCCAAATAAAGCTAAACTGGGTGCAAACGCTACCCTGGCAGTGAGCATGGCAGTAGCCAAAGCAGCGGCTGAAGTATGCAACCAGCCACTGTACCGCTATCTGGGTGGTGTGAACGCTTTCACCCTGCCTGTACCTTTGATGAACATCATCAACGGTGGTGTGCACGCTGATAACAAAATCGACTTCCAGGAATTTATGATCGTGCCAGTAGGCGCTTCTACTTTCTCTGAAGGTCTGCGCTGGGGTGTGGAAGTATTCCACCACCTGAAATCCGTTCTGAAAAAGAAAGGTTACAGCACTAACGTAGGTGACGAAGGCGGTTTCGCTCCTGAAATCCAGAGCAACGAAGAGGCTATCGAAACAGTACTGGAAGCAATCAAAGCTGCCGGTTATGTACCTGGCGAACAAATCGCTATCGCACTGGACGCTGCGAGCAGCGAAATGTTCAACGATGCTGACAAAACTTACAAATTCTACAAATCTTCCCAGAAAGTTATCTCCAGCGATGAGATGGTAGCTTATTGGGCAGAGTGGTGTGCTAAATACCCTATCGTTTCTATCGAAGACGGTATGGCAGAAGACGATTGGGATGGCTGGAAAAAACTGACCCAGGCGGTTGGTGATAAAGTACAGCTGGTAGGTGACGACTTGTTCGTTACCAACGTAATCCGTCTGAAAGAAGGTATCGATAAAGGTATCGGTAACAGCATCCTGATCAAGGTAAACCAGATCGGTACCGTTACTGAAACCATCGACGCAGTAAACATGGCTCACAAAGCTGGTTACACTTCTATCATGAGCCACCGTTCCGGCGAAACCGAAGATACAACTATCGCTGACCTGGCGGTAGCACTGAACTGCGGTCAGATCAAAACCGGTTCTGCTTCCCGTACCGACCGTATGGCCAAGTACAATCAGCTGATCCGTATCGAGGAGCAACTGGACACCAATGCGATTTACCCAGGTAAATCCATCAAATTTGGTAAAAAGTAAGTGATTACTTCCAGATAATTCATTCGCGGGCAGATACTTAAATGTGGCTGCCCGCGTTTTATTTTTGAACTACAAGTTGTAATTTGCAGTATGCAGAAAATCAAATCCATAAAAGTACCTGGCCTGTTAAAGAACTTCTTCTTTATCTCAGGAGGCCTTTTCCTCTTATGGGTCGCTTTTCTGGATAAAACCAACCTGATGTACCAGTACCAGTTCTCCTCGGAGGAAAACAAGCTGGAAGCACAGAAAGAGTTCTTTATCAGCGAGATAAAGAAAACCAGGGAAGAACAGCAGGAACTGCTCTCCAGCCCCGAAAAACTGGAGAAGTTTGCCCGGGAAAAGTACTTTATGAAAAAAGACAATGAGGATCTGTTTATCCTTACCCCCACTCCGCCCGCTAAGTAGCTAAGTCCCCGTCAATTGGCCATCTCAAAAAAAAACCTTAACTTAACAATAGATTCTGCACATCTGTCGTTTATATTGCTGTTAACTATATTTCCTGTATTAAAAAAGTAATGCATGAGTAATTTTACACATTCTGTCCTTTCTAATCTGTGTCTTGTTACTGCCAGCGACCTGCAGCATCTTAGCCAGGAACAACCCAGCCTCAGTTCCGAGGTGGAAGCCAGCCTGGAACATGTGAAGGCCACACTGAACACTGTCAGCTATTCCCCCCGGATGTCGACATTACAGCAGATCTTCGACTACGCCGCCAGCACAGCCGAAAAGCAACTTTAATCGTATATTCCACAACGTTATGACACTGATTCCCTGCACCCCGCAGGTGGAATAAAAAAGCATTTTCTCTATCTTTACAGCATGACCAAAAAAGAGCGCTACGCATTTGTGCTGGACTACTTTGAAAAGCATGCGCCGAATGCAGAAACCGAACTTATTTACGACAATCCATACCAACTGCTGGTAGCCGTTATTCTCTCTGCCCAGTGTACCGACAAAAGGGTGAATATGACCACCCCTGCTATATTTGAACGGTACCCGGACGTTGAAGCGCTCAGTCATGCCACGTTCGATGACTTGTTTCCGCTCATCCGAAGCATTAGTTATCCTAACAATAAAACCAAACACCTGATTGGCATGGCCAATATGGTGAAGGACGACTTCAACGGTGAAATTCCATCTACCGTGCCGGAACTGGTAAAACTGCCGGGGGTAGGCCGTAAAACGGCTAACGTGATCACCTCTGTAGTGCACCAGCAGCCTAACATGGCCGTGGACACCCACGTATTTCGTGTAAGTGCGCGACTGGGCCTTACCACCAACGCCAAAACACCTTTACAAACCGAGCTGCAGCTGATCAAAAATATTCCAAAGGATAAGATATATATCGCCCATCACTGGCTGATCCTGCATGGCCGCTATATCTGCCTTGCCCGAAGCCCTAAGTGCGGGGAATGCGCCCTGCGCCCGGCATGCAAATACTATAAAACACTGATAAAAGCCAGCTAAAACCTTAGCAAACGCGCCACCAGCAAAACTTTTGAAACACACCCGGTTTCCGCCGGGTTATCACTTTTTTTGTTGCTCATATCCAGATTTTATTATCTTAAGCCACATTTTAAGATTAAACCGTTATGAGATTATCAACGCGATTGCAGCTTTCATTGATGATGTTCCTGGAGTTTTTCACCTGGGGCGCCTGGTTCGTAACACTGGGTACCTTCGTGCTTCACAACCTCCAAAATACAACAGACAACAATGTAGGTACTGCTTTCCTTACCCAGTCCTACGGCGCCATCATTGCCCCGTTTATTGTGGGTATCCTGGCCGACCGCTTCTTTTCCGCCCAGATTATGCTGGGAGTCATTCACCTCGCTGGAGCCGTGCTGTTATGGTTCTGCGGTAACATGACCGACTTCGGTCCTTTCTATGGCCTGATCCTGGCTTACATGATCCTCTACATGCCAACGCTGGCGCTGGTAAACTCCATTTCCTTCCGGCAGATGAACGATCCAAGTAAGGACTTTTCTGTAATCCGGGTATTTGGTACAGCAGGCTGGATCATTGCAGGCCTCATCATTGGTAAACTAGGCTGGGAACAAAGCAATACCCTGCAGCTTACCTTCAAAATGGCGGCTGTTTCCTCCCTCATTTTAGGTTTCTACAGCTTTACCTTACCGAAAACACCACCGCTGAAAAAGGGCAGTAAAATCGACGTAAAAGAGATCCTGGGACTGGATGCGATCGGGATGCTGAAAGATCCTTCCTACCGCATATTCTTTATCTCTTCCATCCTGATATGTATTCCACTGGCATTCTACTATAACTTCACCAACCCTTTCCTGAATGAGATCCACATGCAGGCGGCGGCAGCTAAGCAGTCGCTGGGCCAGGTTTCTGAAGTATTGTTCATGCTGATTATCCCCTTCCTGTTCCGCCGCCTTGGCGTGAAATGGATGCTGGGCATCGGTATGCTCGCATGGGGTATCCGCTATCTGTTGTTTGCAAACGGGGATATTGATGCCAACCTCTGGATGTTACTGGTAGGTATTCTGCTCCATGGTGTGTGCTACGATTTCTTCTTCGTTACCGGACAGATTTACACAGATCGTAAAGCAGGTGAGAAATTCAAAAGTTCCGCCCAGGGCTTTGTTACACTGGCAACTTATGGCGTAGGTATGCTGATTGGGTTCCTGCTTAGCGGCCCTATTGTGGAAAAATACAGAACAGGCCCTGATACGCACGACTGGCATGCCATCTGGCTGATTCCGGCAGGTATTGCGGTGGCAGTGCTGGTACTGTTCCTCATTGCGTTTAAAGACAAGGATAGTGATTCTTCAGCAGTTATAAACCACTAGTACTATGGCAAAGATAGCAATGCTCGGCTCGGGCTTCATCGGGCGCTTTTATGCAGATTCTCTGCAAGGTCAGCGCAGTCGCGATAAAATTGTCAGCATCTACTCCCGCAGGGAAGAGAGTGCGAAAAAATTTGCGGAAGATTATAAGGTTACCCACTGGACAACCACCATGGAAGAGGCAGTGGCTAACCCGGAAGTGGAGGTCGTTTGTATCTCCCTGCCAAACAACCTTCATGAAGCAGCGGTCGATCTTTGCTGCAAACATAAAAAAGCCGTTATCTGTACCAAGCCGCTCGGACGTACAGCCGCAGAGGCTAAACGTATGCTCGAAGCGGTTGAAAAGGCGGGCATCTTCCATGGTTACCTGGAAGACCTGGTATACACGCCCAAATTCCTGAAAGCACTGGAAAGCGTGCAGCAGGGCGCGCTCGGGCGTATTCTCTGGGCTAAATCCCGTGAAACGCATCCTGGCCCGCACAGTGAGTGGTTCTGGGATAAAGAGCAGGCAGGTGGTGGCTGTATCCTCGACCTGGGCTGCCATTGCGTGGAAATTGCCCGCAGCTTTATCGGCAAGGATATTAAGCCGGTAGAGGTGATGTGCTGGGCGGATACACAGGTAAAACCTATTGACGCCGAAGACCATGCCATTGGCCTCGTTAAATATGAAAACGGTGCTATCGGACAGTTTGAGGTAAGCTGGACCTTCCGCGGTGGTCTGGACCTCCGCGATGAAGTGATGGGCACCGAAGGAACCATCTGGCTGAACAGCTTCCTGCGTACGGGTTTCGATATGTTTACTACCGGCAAAGGGGCCGACTACGTAGCAGAAAAAGCGGAAAGCAACAGTGGCTGGCTGTTCCCCGTGGGCGATGAGCTCAACGAACTGGGTTACAACCACATGTTTACCGATATGTTTAATGCTATGGAAGATGGTAAAGCTGCCCGGGAAACCTTCTATGATGGCTATGTAGTGAATGCAATTTTAGATGCGGCCTATAAAAGTGCTGCTTCCAAACAATGGGAGCCGGTGCAACTGGAAATATGGCGCGGTAAAGAAGGGTTAACCAAAGAAAAAACGCAGCAGGACTATGATGAACAGTACTACCTGGTGAAGGAAGAAATGACGCATTTTGGTGCGAAGAAAGTGATATTGAAGGATAAAACTACTGGTCAGATTATAGAGAAAACATTGGCTTAATAGCCGGTCCACCTACGGTGGACTGAAAATCAAAAAGGGCATGGCCATAGGTCGTGCCCTTTTTGATTAATGCCGTATGAGCCCTTTCGCCTGATAAAATTCAAAGCCCTTATCCAGCATGGCTTTAATATCTCCCAAAACCTGACTTTCCGCTTTTTTAATATGAAAACAGGATTTCCCTTTCAGCAGTGGCCGCAGGGATGCAGGAGTTTCTGTAAATTCATTGGGGTGGGAATAAATCGGGAAGAAGTATAATCCCACATATTTATCGTAGGCCGCTACCCCGGCAAAATACAACTCCGGATATTTGCGCCCGGCCAGTTCCACCTCGTATGGATAATACATATCATAGCGGTTACTTTTGTCGCCGGCCCTGGGGACCAATGGTGGCACATAATTATCCAGCAACGAATGAATCGAACTATAAATCTCAGGAATAATAGTGTTCATAAAAATGCTCAGCTACTTTTGACAATAATAGCCTTACCCAGTACATGGTCTACTTCTACCTGCACCAGTGTGCCATTGTCATACTTATAGATATTTTTTTTGCCTTCAGGTAATTGCAGTTCATATTGTCCGCCTCCGAGTGGTTTCAATGGCAGAAACTGACCCAGCGTTTCTGAAAAAGTACGGTTGATATGTTTAGGTTCGCTAAAATACAGGTCTCCAACGCAATGCTGGATTTCAGTGATATTGATCACCTGCCGCTTTCCATTGACCAAAATAGAATAGCTGCTGCCCTCCCTGCGGGTGGTAGTCAGCTTATCGTCTCCGTTTTTCCCGGATTGCCTGGTTGATTTAGCCAGCGTGAGTATGTTATTATTATACTCGTTAATAATATCGCTGTTCACTTTTGAAAGCATCACCTGGATATGGGTTTTGATAACAATGCGTTTAGCATGTCCATTTTCATCCTGTCTGGCTTCGATGGTGCCTACCGGATGGTTGGCGATTCTCACTTCAAAGGTATTCGTTTGTGCCCACAGCGGGGAACATACTACAGCTAGGGTTAAAGTGCAGAGTAATACGCGTAAAGTATTCATATAATATCGCTTGATCCTTAAAATATGTCGAAGACGTAGCTGTAATACTCTTCATATTGTTAAAGTACAAAAAAAACGCCATGAATCGCGCGCATTAAAAAGGGCAAAATCTGCTTTCTGCAGACTTTGCCCAATAAATCATATTAAAGTGTTATTACTGACGCCTTTAGGCGAGCAGTTCTCTTATTTTGGTAACCAGCTCACCTTTGGTGATAGGTACACCCATGATCTTATGGTATCCTTGTGCATCGATGAGGAACTGGTCACGGATAATTTTGATCAGCTGACCATTGTTAATTTCCGGAATGAGGACCTTATCGTAGCTATGGAGGATTTCCGCCAGATTTTTCGGGAACGGACGCAGGTGGCGCAGGTGTGCGTGTGCTACTTCGTGGCCTTCTGCGAGCAGTTCCAGTACGGCGCTTTTAATGGAACCGTAGGTTGAACCCCAACCCAGCACGAGTACTTTACCTTTTTCAGGTCCGATTTCAATTTTCTGGTTCGGAATATAATCGGCGATTTTATCCACTTTTTCCTGTCTGATTTTCACCATTACCTGGTGGTTTTCAGGGTCGTAGCTGATATTACCGGTAATGTTCTGTTTTTCGAGGCCACCGATGCGGTGTTCCAGTCCTGGTGTACCTGGCAGTGCCCATGGGCGCACCAGTTTTTCATCGCGGTGGTATGGCAGGTAAGTTTCTTCTCCTTCTGCCAATTCTGTTTTGAATTTCACTGCGATTTCCGGAAGGTCAGCTGCTTTAGGGAAACGCCATGGTTCAGCACCGTTGGCGATATAACCATCGCTGAGGAAGATCACCGGAGTCATATGCTGCAGGGCGATGCGGGAGGCTTCAAACACGGCATCAAAGCAGTCGGCAGGTGTAGATGCGGAGATCACCGGCATCGGGCACTCCCCGTTACGTCCATAGTAGGCCTGTAACAGGTCGGACTGTTCTGTTTTGGTAGGCAACCCTGTGGAAGGCCCGCCTCGTTGAATATCCACGATCAGCAGCGGAATTTCCAGCATTACTGCCAGGCCCATCGCTTCACCTTTAAGGGCTACACCCGGACCGGAGGTGGTAGTTACTGCAAAATGGCCACCATAGGAAGCGCCGATAGCGGAGGTGATACCTGCGATTTCGTCTTCTGCCTGGAAGGTGCGGATATTAAAGTTTTTGAGTTTACTTAACTCATGGAGGATATCGGAAGCCGGTGTGATCGGGTATGTACCGAGGAACATCGGGAGGTTCGCTTTCTGCGCGGCAGCCACGAGGCCATATGACAGCGCAGTGTTACCGGTGATGCTGCGGTAGGTACCTGGCTCCATGCGTGCTTTTTCTACGCGGAAGCGGGTGCTGAAGGCTTCCACGGTATCGGCGAAGTTATAGCCGGCGTGGAGGACTTTCAGGTTAGACTCGAGGATTTCGGGCTTTTTACCGAATTTATCGCGGAGGAAGTTTTCGGTATTTTCCATGTCGCGGTCGTACAGCCAGTAGAGGAATCCGAGCACAAACATGTTTTTGGCGCGGTCTTTCTCTTTCATCCCCAGGGTAGATTCTTTCAGTGCTTCACGGGTCATTTTGGTGACGTCCATGGTGTGCAGCTGATAATCGGTCAGGGAGCCGTCTTCCAGCGGGTTTACCCCGTCCGGGTAGTTAGCGAGGCGGAGGTTTTTGGAATCGAATCCGTCGGTATTTGCGATGATGATACCGCCTCTTTTCAGGCCTTTCAGGTTGGCTTTAAGGGCGGCGGCGTTCATGGCTACGAGTACATCGCAGGCATCGCCGGGGGTGAATATTCTGTTAGAGGAGAAATGGAGCTGGAATCCACTCACACCTGCCAGGGTTCCTTGCGGGGCTCTGATTTCAGCAGGGAAATCGGGGAAAGTACTCAGGTCGTTACCTATCAGGGCAGTGTTATTGGAAAACTGACTACCCGTGAGCTGCATACCATCGCCACTGTCGCCTGCGAATTTTATTACTACATCCTCCAGCTGTTGAATCGAAGTATTTGGCATCTATTGATCTTTTTTAAGGTATATCTTTTATCAGGGTGTAAATTTAGGCAATCGGAAGGTAGTAAACCCACTCAAAAAATTGGCCTGGCTGCCCTGCATACACAAAAGTACACAAAGTTGGTAGACTATCATAACCCAAAGTGCTGATTGCTATTACTTCTTGTTATAGCTTATAACCAGAAGTTATTACGCCGGAAATGCTAATATTTCTGTAAAAATTATATATAGAAAAGGTATGTATCAGTGGGAATTTGTAATTTGGCGTGAATAATTTAAACTCATATCTATGGCATTATTTCAATCAAACAACCCTGTACTGAAGGAGAGCATGTTTAACAAGGCGGCTCAGCAGGGTGAGGCCATGACACTCCGTGGTACTGTTAACAAAATGTCTTTCATGCTGGTGTTGCTGATAGCGGCGGCAGTATTTTCCTGGGGTCAGTTTACGATGGGCACTGGTAATGCGTTTCCGCTAATGATTGGCGGTGCGCTGGGTGGTTTTGTGCTGGCGCTGATCATTATTTTCAAGAAAGAATGGGCTGGATATCTGGCACCTGCATATGCGCTGGCCGAGGGTTTATTCCTGGGAGCTATTTCAGCAGTATACAATGCGCAATCACATGGCATCGTCATGCAGGCAGTTGGCCTCACCTTCGGTGTATTTATCGCAATGCTGATATTGTACCGTGTAGGCCTGATCCGTGCCACTGAGCGCTTTAAATCCATTATTATTACGGCCACCCTGGGTATTGGTATTTTTTACCTGGCTGCCATTGTGCTGCGTATGTTCAACATCGATATGCCGTTAATTTTCGGCAGTGGTATGTTTGGTATTGTATTCAGTCTGATTGTGGTAGCGATAGCTGCGTTGAACCTGATTCTTGATTTTGATATGATTGAGCAGGGTGTGGCGCAGGGAGCACCTAAATATTTTGAGTGGTATGCATCTTTCGGTTTAATGGTTACCCTGGTATGGTTATACCTGGAGATCCTGCGATTACTGAGCAAGTTAAACAGACGATAAGTCGCTCCCACAAAGGAATTGCGAAGCCCGCCGGTCATCCGGCGGGTTTTTTATTTTGTTAAACTGAACTAAAAAATTTGTTAAATGGCAGGGTGTCATCATTTTATGGCATCGTGTTTGCAAAATTGGTATATAGAAAGCAATAGTACAATTATAGCCAAAGAGCAATAGTTGGTTTTCATAGGGGTTAATCATAAAGCCGGCAGTATATCTATACTACCGGCTTCTTTTTTTATTTAGGGAGATGTTTTAGTTGCGTTAGTAACGTGTAACAGGTACCTATTACCGCACTGGCAGGTATACCTTCGAACAATGGTTAGCCGAAAAGGAAATATCATTTTCACATTAGTCAGCAATCCTCACTTGTTTATTTTTTTGTACAGATAGGGGTAAAACGCCAACATGACGTCATTACTATAAAGATACATGGATGGTCGTATGAAGTTAACCGGTTCCGGCCGGGAAGTTTTTGTAGCCTATGCGTGTCTGGGTATCAGCTGGATATTGATGATGATATTGATATTCAGTTGTATGTTGTAGTGTAACCCGTCAGGCTGTAACTGCGGGTTGCGCTGCCCCCAAATATGACTTTCAATCGGGATTTAACCGGGCTGCAGGTCTGGTTAAATCCCGATTGGCTTAAGGGAATCGGGTGACCATAAAAAAGGGTCCGTACTGGTGAGTACGGACCCTTTTAATATTTGCAGGTGAGCGTTGATTAAGCGCCACCGAGTTTGCATTTCTGCAGTACTTCCCATGATTTGCCGTTGTGGCGGAGGAAGTAGAGATTATTTACTTTAAAGGTAGCCTGGTACTCTTTGTTTTCGTATTCAGGCCATGCTTTATTGAATTGATCGTCGTCCAGGTCTTTGAAGGCCACGGTAACGTGCGGAGTGAATCCGGTGCGGGCCAGCATGGTACTGAAGCCAAATTCCTTACGCAGGAAGTTGATCAGTTGACGGTGCATAGCCGACATGGTTTCGCTCTTTTCTACGTTAATGAAGAGTACACGGTTTTGTTTGTTCGGGAATGTACCGAAGCCGTTGAGTGACACTTCAAAAGGAGCCTGAGTTTTTGCGAACTCAGTCAGTTCATCGCAGAAGGCTTTTTCCAGGGCTGGATCAGCGGTGAAAGGTACCTGCAGGGTAATGTGCGGTAATACTTTCAGTGCGTACAGCGGGCCGTATTGCTCAGCGAATTCCTGTTTGATTTTTATGATTTCTTTACCTACTTCTGCAGTTGGCAGGAGAGCGATAAAGTAGATTTTATTATCTGGTTTTGGTTCTGGTCTGCGACGTTGCATGCCAGGGTTTCCGCCACGGTTGTAACCGCCGCCATAACCACCGCCACCGCCACGGTTGTAACCACCGCCGCCACCGCCGCGATCGTAACCACCGCCGCCACCGCCGCGATTGTAACCACCGCCGCCACCGCCGCGATCGTAACCACCGCCACCACCGCCGCGATTGTAACCACCACCGCCGCCGCCACGATCGTAACCACCGCCGCCACCGCCGCGATTGTAACCACCGCCACCGCCGTTGCCGCCGCCGTAACCACCACCGCCACGATTGTAGCCGCCACCACCGCCATCGCGGTTATAGCCACCACCACCGCCGCCGCGATTGTAACCGCCGCCGCCGTCACGGTTATAGCCGCCACCACCGCCTTCGCGATTGTAGCCACCACCACCTTCACGGTTGTAGCCGCCGCCACCGCCTTCGCGATTATAGCCGCCGCCACCATCACGGTTATAGCCGCCACCACCGCCTTCGCGATTGTAGCCACCACCACCATCACGGTTGTAACTGTTTCCACGGTCGTAACCGCCGCCTCCGCGGCCGTAGCCACCACCGCCTTCGCGGTTGTAACTGTCACGATTGTTGTAATCGCGCTGGCGATACCCGCCATCACGGTCTCCATTGTACGGAGGACGACTTTGGTCTCCGCTGTTGTAGTCGGGTTTTCCACCCTCCCGCTCACTGTTTAAGTTGGGTTTGAAGTCACCTCTCTCCTTATTGGGATCATTCTCTTTGTTGGTATCAGAAGAGTAGGGCCTGCGGGGGCGTTCGTTTCTCTCAAAATTCATCTTACTTAATTAAGCGTTTGAAGCAATATTTGCTATGATTTCATAAAAATGAAACACATCCTGATAAGAGTTATACATTGGAACCGGTGAAACCCTAATTACTCCGGGTTCTCGCCAGTCTACGATGATACCGGCGTCAGTCATCTGTTGATGTATCTCTTTTCCTTTATCCTTGAACAACAAAGATAGTTGTGCGCCACGTTCATTACAATTATTAGGTGTAATTATTTCGAAATTTATCCCTTTCAGTTGTTGTAGCAGGAACTCCAGATAGTTGGTCATTCCGATGCTCTTTTCTCTTAGTGCCTTTATACCGGCTTCTTCAAATAATTCCAGGGAGGCCTTTAAGCTAACCATGTTGAACACCTGAGCGGTGCTTTGTTGCCAACCTTCGGCATTGTCTTTAGGCACAAAACCTTTCTCCATTTTAAAACGTATGCGCTCTTCGTTGCCCCACCAGCCACCTAATCGGGGAAAACCGCGGTTGCCGGCGTGTTTTTCGTGTACAAATGCGCCGCCTACAGCGCCGGGACCTCCGTTTAAGTACTTATAAGAGCACCATACGGCAAAATCTACGTCCCAATCATGCAATTGTACCGGAATATTTCCTGCTACGTGTGCCAGGTCGAAACCTGCATATGCTCCAGCTTTATGCGCAGCATCCGTAATTGCCGGGATATCAAAAAATTGCCCGGTGTAATAATTTATTCCGCCAAATAAAACTAATGCTAAACTATCACTTTCTCTGTTAATAATTTCTAAAATATCTTCTGTTCGGATCAATTGTTCGCCGGGTCGGGGTGCAACCTCTATTATCGCGCTTTCTGGGTCGAATCCATGAAATTTAACCTGGGTTTCTACTGCATACTGGTCACTCGGAAATGCTCCTGCTTCCATTAACACCTTAAACCGTTGTTTGGTTGGCTTATAGAAACTTAACATCATAAAATGCAGGTTCACCGTCAGTGTATTCATCACCGTTAGCTCCTGCTGACTTGCACCCATGATGGAAGTCAATGGCTTGCTGCAATACTGCTGGTAGTATAACCAGGGATGCTTTGCGCCCCAGTAACCTTCTACCGCGCACTGCTGCCAGTCCGCCAACTCCTGCTCAATTGCTGCTTTTACATTCCTTGGCTGTAATCCCAACGAATTTCCACATAAATATATTGCGTCCTTGCCTTTGCGTTGAGGAAATAAAAACTGCTCTCTAAACTTTCTTAACGGATCCTTTTGGTCCTGCTCTTTAGCAAATGCTAATGATGCTACGTACTCCATGGTCTTCCAATCTAATACCTATAATCTTTTAATGGCTGCTCTTACCTTACCCGTCAAGTATAACTACAATTCTATATCTCAGTAAACAGGCAAACAGGTCATAACTGTTTTAATCAGAACGTTTTCATTGGTAATCACTACTTTACGTGGTTACGTGGCTTAGGATATACAAGGCTAGTAACGTGAAAAACAATCTGAGCGCCAAAAGTAATAAAGGCTGTCCATATGCAGCCACTTCCAAATGTTAAAATTTGTTAATCAGGGTAAATTTACCGGTTTTTCCCAAATATAATAAAAAAAACCGTCCCGAAGAATCAGGACGGTTATTGTTAACCTACAACTGTTACACTGTATAAAAAAAATCGTTTTCTTCTAATTCATCGTCACTTTATCAAGCTTGCCCTTTGTCGGCTGCGCCACCTCTTCCGGTGTGTTGAAGAAATGGTAAGGCCGCGCTGAAACATAGTTCGGGTCATGCATCTCCCTTACCACACTACGCTTGGTAAACAGCTTGATTATCAACACCACAAAAGGAATATACTTCAGCCCCCGTGGCAAATGATGGTAATCGAGCACATCAATAGAACGCTTGTTCATCGCATACATCACCGGTACCAGCACCAGCGTCAGGAAGGTCGCGAAGATCAGTCCGAATACCATCGTCCAGGCCAGCGGCCCCCAGAACGCCACGTTATCTCCCCCGAAATAGATGTTCGGCCTGAAATGCGTAAACAATCCCTCGAAGTCAATATTAAAGCCCACCGCCAGCGGTATCAGCCCCAAAATAGCGGCTATGGCCGTCAGCAACACCGGCGTCATACGCGTACCACCCGCTTCCACCACAGCATCATATACTTTGGTATCCTGCTGAATCAATAAATCGGTAAACTCCACCAACACAATACCATTCCTTACCACAATACCCGCCAGTGCCATAATACCCACGCCAGTCATTACAATCGAAATATCCATTCCGAATATGCTGAAGCCCAGGAACACACCAATGATACTGAACAGGATCTCCAGCAGGATAATCGCCGGGCGACCCACCGAGTTAAACTGCGTTACCATGATCATCAGCATCAGTCCAAATGCCCCCAGCATCGCCATCATCAGGAAGTTCATCGTTTCCATCTGATCTTCCTGTTCACCGGTCATCCGGATGCTTACATCCGGGGAATGTGAAAAGTCGTTGATAGCGCGCTGAATCTGCGCCACCACCTCGTTGGCATTATAGCCGGTGAGTACGTTGGAATACACGCTGATCACACGTTTCTGGTCAATACGTTTTATTCCTGCGTAAGTATTGGAATACTGGATATCCGCCACGGCAGATAACGGCACCTGCCTTACTGCCCCACCCATATTCATATCACGGTATACCATGTTGAGGTTCATCAGGTTGTTAATATTGTTACGCTGATCTTCTCTTAATCTTACCATGATCTTGTACTCATCGTCTGCATCACGGATCTTGGAAGCTTCCGTACCGAACAATGCAGTACGCAGGTTCAACCCGATATCCCTGGTGGAAATACCTTCTTTGTTAGCCCGCTCCCTGTCTACATTTACGATCACCTCCGGCTTATTATCTTCGAAATCACTCTTCAGCTCCTCCACTCCATCTATATGTAAAGAATCGAGGTAACGTTTAAGCCTGAACGAAGTAGCAGTCAGGTCATTAAACTCATCACCGGAAATTTCAATGTTAATGGGTTTACCGGTCGGAGGTCCGCCCTGCTCCTGCTCTACCGTGATATTAGTACCCGGAATACCTTTCACCGCTTCGCGGATTTTAGAAAGGTATTGTACGGTAGACTGCCCCTTTCTTGCACCAAACTCCACAAAGGCAACGGTTACTTTACCTTTCTGCGGCTGCGTACTCTGATCCATTTCATTCGGATCACCCGCACCTACGGCCACATTGGAAATGATGGATTCCACGATCGGGTTGTTGGCCCCTACCACTTTAGTGATACGGTTTTCCACGATCCGTGTGATGCTGTCCGTATACTTTTGATCGGTACCATTTGGCAGCTGGATATACGTATAAATAAAGTTGGGATCAGCCTCCGGGAAGAATACCACTTTAGGGCTTCGTATAGCCGTTGCCATTATGCTCATTACCAACAAACCAAATGTGGCTACCAGTATCCAAACCGGGCGCCAGCCTACCAGGCACCATTTCAAAATGCGCTTATACCGCTCCTGCACTTTGGGCCAGAATTTCTGCTGGAAGCTGCGGGCTATGCCGGCCAGCCAGAATTTCTCCAGGGCTATTACCAGGTATACAAAAATCACAAAGTTGCCAACACCCGGACTCCCATTCACATAAGCTATCAGCGCCACGCCGGCAAATACGGCGGTAAGTATTTTAAACTTCCTGTTAAAGGTAGGTTTGGGGTGATGCTCTCCTTCATGTCTATCCATAAAATCAACCGCAAACACGGGATTGATAATGTAAGCCACGATCAGGGAAGCACCCAGTGTAGTGATCAGCGTTACCGGCAGGAAGAACATGAACTTACCAATCACACCCGGCCAGAACAGCAGCGGGAAGAAAGGCGCCAGCACGGTAAGCGTACCGGAGAACACAGGCAGAAATACCTCACCTGCCGCTATCTTAGCGGCTTTTACAATGCCCAGGTCTTTCCGCTCATTGAAAATACGGTGTACGTTTTCTATCACCACAATTGCATCATCCACCACAATACCCAATGCCAGCAGGAAGGAGAACAACACCATCATGTTTAACGTGAACCCATATACGGGAAGCAACAGGAATGCAATAAACATGGATATTGGTACGGACAATGCCACGAATATGGCATTTACCGCGCCCATAAAGAACATCAGGATCAGCGTTACCAGCAGGAACCCGATGATAATGGTATTAATCAGATCATGCAGGGTTACACGGGTACCCTTTGACTGATCGGCAGTAATGGTTACATGCAGTCCTTTTGGCAAGTGATTCTTCTGCATATCCTCGATGATGGTGCGGATTTTATCGCTGGCATCAATGAGGTTTTTACCACTCTGTTTAATCACGTTGAGGGTGATTACATTTTTACCATTCAGGCGGGCGTAACTTTCCTGTTCCAGGAATCCGTCCACCACATCGGCAATATCGCGGAGATACACGGTAGCACCGGATTGGCCACGCACAATGATGTTGGCAATCTGTGCCGGATTTTTGTATTCACCTTTCACACTCAGACTACGCTTTTGTCCGTCCATGGAAACAAGCCCACCGGAGATGGTCATGTTTTCACCCTGGATGGCTCCGATGATATCACTGAAGCTGATACGGGCAGCGTCCATCTTGTATTTATCCACATTGATCTGGATCTCTCTTTCCAGGGCTCCCACTATGTCTACGCGGGTTATTTCGTTGAGTGCTTCAATCCTGTCCTGCATATCATCGGCATAACGCTTGATGGTTGGCAGGTCAAAATCTCCGGACAGGTTGACGTTCATGATAGGTATCTGCGATACGTCAATTTTGAGTATGGACGGGTCCTGGGTGAGATTCTGCGGCAGATCTCTCTTGGCGTCATCTACCTTTTCGCGTACCTGCTGCCGGGCGGATTCAATGTCTTCACTGGCATTAAATTCAATATTGATCAAGGAGAAATCCTGCATGGAAGTACTCTTGATTTTTTTAACACCACTGATGCCGTTGAGTTGTTTTTCGATCGGCTTGGTCACGAGGGTTTCCATATCTTCCGGAGAGGTACCCTGGTTGATTGTTGTGATGATAAACTGCGGGAACACGACCTCCGGGAATTGTTCCTTCGGGCGGTCGATGTAAGCCAGGATACCGGCGATGGCCAGGAACAAAGTGGCTACATATACGCTCACCTTATTGTCGATGGCCCAGCTGGTAGGCTTAAATTCTTTATTAAGATTATCTTTCATAAGCTTGCTTTAATCAGTCGGCCTAAGATTTAATAAGGTCATTATCGTTGAGTCCCTGGAATCCGGTGGTCACTATTTTATCTCCCGGCTGCAATCCTGATTTCACTTCTGCTTTATCGTTATAGGTGCGACCCACTTCAATATTGCGGCGCAGTGCCACTGTTTTCCCATTCTGGTTAGCGGCAACGATTACGTAAGGTTTTCCGGCGCTGTACTGGATTACCCCAACCGGGATAACGACAGCGTTGGTGGCACTGTAATCGATGATACGCAGTTGGGCAGCCATATTAGGACGCAGATCAGCAGCTGGTTGCAGCGGTACTTCTACGTTGATGGTGCGACTCAGGGGATCAATGGTGCGACTGGCAAAGCCAATGTTGGTACGTACTTCACGTTTAATGTCCGGGAAGTTGATGATTACCGGACCGCCGGTTTTCACCAGTGACGCATAGGCTTCTGCTACGTTGGCGGTCACTTTCAGATGGCTGGCGTTTACCACACGGAAGGCGGGCAGGCCGGGGCTTGCGTTATCTCCCAGCTTAGCGATCACCGCGTCTACAGTACCGTTGATAGGGCTGATGATCCTGGTTTGTGCCAGCTGATCCTGCATGGTAGTCAGCTTGCGCTCCAGCGCTTCTTTATTTGTTTTTGCGTTGAGGTATTGTATTTCTGAACCAATTTTCTGGTTCCAGAGATTCTGTTGTTTCTGGAAGAGGGTATTTGCCAGGTCTAATTGCGTGTGAATCTCTGCCATGTTGGCGCGGAGCACCTGATCATCCACTTGTGCGAGTACCTGCCCCTTGCTTACGTTTTGACCTTCACGCACGTTGATGGCGGTGATAACACCGGGTACGCGGGCGGATACGTTTACGTTTTCGCGGGCATCCACGTTACCCTGCACATCAATGTAATGTTCGAAGGAGGAAGTTTCCACGGGTGTAATCACTACATCCTTTACCCTTACACTATCGCTTGTTCCCAGCGCTGTTTCCAGGTCAGCAATTTTCTTATTGGTTTCTTCCAGGTATTTCGCTTTTTCTGCTTTCAGTTGCTGCAGTTGTTTTTCCTTCTCTGCTTTGGAGTCTTTTTTTCCTCCGCAGGAAGCCATGATGATGGTAGTCAGTGGCAGCAAGAAAAAATATTTAGTGTTCATATAGGTAGTGATGAAGTGATTTATAATTTACCGTAGGCTTTCATCAGGTCTATTTTAGCCACCACGGCGTTATAGAGCGCTGTGAAATAATTGTTCTGAGCGGTGAGCAGGTCATTTTCCGCGGTACTCATTTCCAGGCTGGAGCCGACCCCTTCCCTGTATTTGATCCGGGTGGTGCGGTATACATCTTCCGCCAGTATCATATTTTTTTCCTGTGCCTGCAGGGTGAGTACATTGTTTTTGAAAGTGGAATTGGATTGTTCTCTTTCCAGGTCGATGGCTAGTTTCACATTTTCCAGGGCCACATCGGATTTCTCTACGGCCAGCTCAGCCTGGTCCACTTGTCGCCGGCGCTGCAGGCCTGTAAAGAGCGGGATAGAGAGGTTCAGGCCTGTGTTGAGGTAGCCGTACCACATTTTATTTTCGAAGTAGTCGAACTTATCACTTCCTCTGAGTGCGCCGGTGGCGGCAAACAGCTGTAAGGAAGGGAGGCCTTTGAGTTTATATCTTTTGAGATCGTACTCATTTGCTTTCTTTTGTGTTTCGAGCAACTGGTATTCGATGCGTTGGTGGTAATCGAACTGGTCCGTATTCATCACGTCCGCCACGATTTGTTCGGTGGAGAGTGTATCCGTGAGCGTTATAGGCTGCTTGAGTGGCATGCCCATCTGGTATTTCAGTGCGGCGGTACCTATTTCGATGAGGTTATTGAGTTTGGTTTGTTCTGTTTCCAGGTTAGTATATTGCACCATCAGCCTGTCTACATCGAGTTTTTCCACTAATCCGTTTTTATAGATTTCGCGGGTTTCGTTGAGCAGACTTTGTAATGTGGAAAGTGTACCGCTGAGGATATTCAGGGCTTTGCGGGCAGAGAGCACATTATAATATGCTTTATACACGCTTGCTTTCACATCGATTTCCGACTTGGTTACATTTTTTTTCACGAGTTCTTCCAGGGTGGTACGTGCCTGGAGGGCAACGAGCACTGACGGGTCGAACAAGGTTTGGGTGAGTCTGACTTCTCCCAAAAGATTATGTGCAAGCTGGAAAGAGGCAACAGTATAGGAATCTACGGGCAGCCCGAAATTCTTCATATTAAACTGTTGTTTCTGAGTGATCGGGTTGTACTGATAAGAGCCATTTCCGGTGATGGATGGAAGGGCGAGACCGCTTACTTCCTTGTTTTTGGCCAGTTGTATCAACTCGTCCAGCTTGGCGGTTTTTACGGCAGATTGGTTAGCGAGCGCGTAGTCTACAGCATCGCGGGCAGAGAGCCGGATAGGTTCCGGGTTTACTACCTGTTGTGCCAGTGCAGAATAAGCATTCAGTAGCCACGCTATCAGCCCGATGCAGGTAACCCTGTTGAAGAATAGCATAGTTTATTTGTTTTGCGATAGTTGTTTGTACTTTTCAATGAGTTTGTATCCCTTTGACGAAGCCACACCATATAAGAAATTCTCCAGCAAAACCTGTTGCACTTTGGTCATATCATATTCACCAGGGAAGGCGTCGGGCTGAAAGCAGAGCGTACAGCCGTGCACGCGGTAATTAGTCAGAATGCGGACGTTCAGATCCTGTCGGTACAAACCATCTTTCATGCCACGTTCCAGGTTTTCAGCGATCACGGCGGCGAGATGGTTTTGTTGATAGTCCAGAAACACTTCATATGCTTTAGGGTGTGCTTTCTGGAGATCGAGTATAATGACCGGATTGATGTTCCTCAGTTTGCGATCGATCATTTCCATTACGAGGAATAGTTCCTCAATTGCATCTTTGGAATGTTGTTTGTTTTCCAGGCATTCCTGGTGGATCTCGCATATGAATCCGGATATGGATTGATACACGAGATCATCTTTATCGGAGAAATGGGCGTAGAGTGTTTTTTTAGAGATGCCCATTTTTTCGGCGATATCGTCCATGGTGATGGACCTGGTTCCGAACTGACGGAACAGGCCAAAGGCCTTATCCATAATGCGTTCCTGAATTTCCATAAGATAACGGGTGCTAACAGATGATCAATGCAGAACAAAACTATGGAAACTTTTTATACTTCAAAAGTTTCCAGTAATATTTTTTTACATGTCATAACATCCATTTAGGTTGGTTAATAAAGCGGCGGGCATTCCGCTTTATTGAGTAATTTTGGGGGATCAATTAATATCCATGTCGCCAAAGCTTCGATTAAAAGTATTTGCTTCGCGCATACTGCGCTATTTTTTCCAGGGATTGCTGATACTGGCGCCGATTGGTATTACTGCGTTAACCTTGTACTGGGCGTTTATGACGATAGACAACCTGATTCCTAAGGATTTGATTCCGGGGGATTCGGCCTTTAGCATATTGCGTTTCAAGGGAGTGGGTTTTGTGGTGGTATTGTTACTGGTGGTGAGTGTGGGGTATCTGAGTTCGTCTTTTATTATCGGGCGGATCTTTGATTTGTTTGACCATTTGCTGGAGCGTACACCTTTTATCAAATACATTTATACTTCGATTAAAGATGTTTTTGATGCTTTTGTGGGTGAGAAGAAAAAGTTCGATCATCCGGTACTGGTGCAGGTTTACGGTGTAGATGTATGGGAGTTGGGGTTCATTACGCAGTCGGACGTTACCAATTTCGGGCTGGAAGGTTATATGGCGGTGTATGTACCACATGCCTATGCGATCACCGGTAAGGTTTTTATGGTGCCTAAGGAGAAGGTAAAGCAGTTGACAAACATTTCTGCCGGCGATGCCATGAAGTTTGCGGTGAGTGGTGGAGTTACGAACATTACTGCTACCACACCGCATGAAAATGTGGTTCGGGATTAATAGTACACCCGGGAGATAGCGCTAAGTATCTCCAGGCAAAATAAGGCTTGAGGCAGCGCTAACCCTTACTGACACTAGCTCTCAGAAAATTATTGTTCGGGCATAAAATACCCCGAAACCGCGCTTTTCACTTCATTCTATAGTCTAACTTAGCTTTCATTGAAACTAAGTGCTATGTTAACCCACAAGACTATACGAATTTTCTTAACATGTTTATTATTATTCCCTGCGCTATGGCTGCATGGCTGGGGATTTTTCGCACATCAGCGGATCAACCGGCTGGCGGTATTCTGTTTACCGCCGGAGATGATGGTTTTGTACAAACCGCACCTGGAGTACATTACGCTGCATGCTACTGATCCTGACAAGCGGCGGTACATGGTACCTGCGGAGGGGCCACGGCATTATATAGACATTGATGTGTATGACAGGCCTCCTTACCAAAACATTCCCCGTAGCTGGGAGCAGGCGCTGGCGAAGTATTCCAATGATTCCCTGCAGCGTAATGGGATATTGCCCTGGTATCTGGAGAAGGAATTGGCGTTGCTGACGCGGGCCTTTCGTGAGAGGGATCAGTACCTGATCCTGAAGGTATCGGCGGAGTTGGGGCATTACATTGCGGACGGGCATGTGCCTTTGCATGCATGTTCCAATCACAACGGGCAGTTTACGGATCAGCACGGGATACATGGGTTGTGGGAGTCGCGCATACCGGAGCTGCTGGCCGACACTTCCTTTGATTACTGGGCGGGGCGTGCGGTGTATTTACCCAATCCCAGGGTTTATTTCTGGCGAGTGGTAACGGAAAGCGGGCTGGCTGCGGATACCGTGCTGCGGGAGGAAAAGCGGTTGTCCCTGGCGCCCGGATCTCCGGCGAGGTATGCATTTGAGCCGCGGAACGGCAAGCTGACGCGGAGTTACAGCAGTGCGTATACAATGGCCTATAATGCGTTGCTGGGCGGGATGGTGGAAAGGAGGATGAAGCAGGCCATTCATGCGGTGGCGAGTTGCTGGTATACCGCCTGGGTAAATGCGGGGCAGCCGTCGTTACGGGAGTTGTCGCACACGACACTAACTGTTCAGGAGTTGCTGGATTTTACTAACTTGCAGCGTCAATGGCTGCACGGGCAATTGCAGGGAAGATCAGAAGAAGATTAGCAGATAAAATATTATATTAAGGCTATACTGAATAATTTAAAAAAGATATTTTATCTTTGTTGCACTAGCTTTTAGCCTATCCTACACCACGCGCCTTACTGGTTTTAACACCCGTGCCGTTTTTTTTCCGTTTCCTTAGAAAAACCAAAACAAAGTGGAAAGATCAAAAAATGAATTTAATCTAGATCGCAACATGAAGGTGCACAATTTTAACGCAGGTCCTTCTGTATTACCTAACGAGGTATTGTACAAAGCCAGCAAAGCCCTAATCGATTTTGAAGGTTCGGGAATGTCCATACTGGAAATTGGTCACAGAACAGCGCCGTTTATTGCGGTGATGGAGGAAGCCCGTAGCCTGGTGAAGGAACTGATGCAACTAGATGACGACTTTGAGGTGCTTTATCTGCAAGGTGGCGCTACTACCCAGTTCATGCAGGTTCCGATGAACCTGTTGGACAACAGTGGTACTGCTGCATATGTAGACACCGGCGTTTGGTCCAATAAGGCAATCAAAGAAGCCAAATTGTTTGGTTACGTTGATGTAGTAGCCAGCTCCAAAGAAAGCAACTACAATCACATCCCCAAACAGTTTACTATTCCGCCACAGGCGAGCTATCTGCACATCACCACCAACAATACCATCTACGGTACACAGTGGCAGATGACCCCGGTAACTGATGTTCCGCTCATCGCTGACATGAGCAGCGATATTATGAGCCGCAGCATGGATTTCAACAAGTACTCCCTCATTTACGCAGGTGCCCAGAAGAATATGGGTGCCGCCGGTGCTACCATGGTAGCTATCCGCAAAAGTATGCTGGGCAAGGTTACTCGTAAAATCCCTTCCATCCTCGATTACAAAAATCATATCGAGAATGGCTCCATGCTTAACACCCCTCCCGTATTTGCCGTTTACATCTCCATGCTTACTCTCCGCTGGCTCAAAGAGCAGGGCGGTGTGCCGGCCATCGAGCAATTAAACGATAAGAAAGCAGCGCTCCTGTACGACGAAATCGACCACAACCCACTGTTCCGAGGAACCGTTGTGAAAGAAGACCGCAGTAAAATGAACGCCTGCTTCGTGATGGACAAACCAGAAATGGAAGAGGAATTCCTGAAATTCTGCAAAAAAGAAGATATCGTTGGCATCAAAGGTCACCGCCTGTCAGGTGGTTTCCGCGTATCCATGTACAACGCACTGCCGTATGAAAGTGTGGAAGTAATGGTAGAAGCCATGAAATATTTCAGCCTGAAGAAAGCTTAACAAGCCGCCTTCAACAGATTATTACCAGGGGTTAGTACATCGTCCGCGACGATGCACTAACCCCTGGTGAGTTTTAGCAGCAGGGCAATCCATTCCATCAGGAACAAGCTCCATTTGAATAAAAAACCTTTTTCCGGGGAACAAAAGTCATGGCCTTTTTATTGTTATATTTAGTATTCATACATTAAAAAATACTATGGCTATTATAAGACCCTTCAATGGATTAAGGCCTGAAGTAGCACTCGCTGCCCAGGTGGCTGCAAGGCCTTACGATGTACTCAGCGCGGCAGAAGCAAAACAGGAAGCAGCTGGTAACCCGTATTCCTTCTACCATGTGTCTAAATCCGAAATAGATCTGCCTGATAATATAGACACACACAGTCAGCAGGTGTATGATCAGGCTGCCGCCAATCTCCGCAAATTTGTGCAGGATGGCACCCTCTTCCAGGAGGACCACCCTGCGTATTACATCTACAAACTGGTGATGAATGGCCGCGCTCAAACCGGATTGGTATGCGTTTCTTCTGTGGCCGACTATAACAACGGCATCATCAAAAAGCATGAATTCACCCGCCCCGATAAGGAGCTGGACAGAATCAATCATATCAAAACCACACTGGCACAAACAGGTAATGTATTCCTGGCCTATAATGATGTGCCGGAAGTGAACGCCCTGATTGACCAATGGCAGGAACAACATGCACCCATATACGATTTTACGGCGGCAGATGGCATTTCCCATACTGTTTGGGTAGTTAACACCCCATCAGCCGTGGAGGATATCACCACGCTTTTTGCAGAAAAAGTACCGGCAACTTATATCGCGGATGGCCACCACCGGGCCGCTTCAGCCAGCCTTGTGCAAAAAGAACTCCAGGAGGCCGGTAAAATTACCAGTATCGACAACCCTGCTAATTACTTCCTGACTACCATCTTCCCAGCCAGCCAACTGGCTATCATGGACTATAACCGGGTGGTGAAGGACCTGAACGGCATGAGTAAGGAAGCCTTTTTGTCTAACCTGGATTATTTTTTTAATGTAGAAGAAATAGGCCACCTCCCGCAGCAGCCCTCCATGCTCCATGAGTTCAGCATGTACCTCGATGGCCGCTGGTACCGCCTGGTGGCAGAGGAAGGGACTTATACCACCGACCCGATCGGGGTGTTGGATGTGACCATTCTTTCCAATAACATACTCTCGAAATACCTGGGTATTAAGGATCAGCGTACTGATAAGCGGATAGACTTCATTGGAGGCATCCGGGGTTTGCAGGAACTGGTAAAGCGGGTGGACAGCGGCGAATGGAAAGTGGCTTTTGCCCTCTACCCTGTTACGATTCAGCAGTTATTTGACATTGCCGACAGTGGTAATGTAATGCCGCCTAAAAGCACCTGGTTTGAGCCCAAACTCAGAGATGGGCTGATCACACATCTTATCTAGCTGACATATTACATTGAGAAAAAGAAAGAAATATATATTTTGAGCCTGCCGGCACCGGCAGGCTTTTTCAATTGCACCTATCAACAAGTTTCTTATGTCCTTAGACCAACATGAATCTTCCATCTTTTCTGAAAAAGAATTTGAAACCTCTATTAAAGGCAAAGCATATCCAACGGTAGGGCAGCTGTTTGTGCTGATACCCGTTGGCCTTGGCGCCTGCATCCTGGCGATGATTCCTTTCATGTTTTACTTTGCCAAGAACAATCCAACAGATCCCAGAAATACCGGCGGCATGCTGGCAGTAGGCATGGGAATGATGTTGGGGGTGATTATATTAATGGCGATTTTCATGGTGTGGCAAAAGAAGAGGCATGAACCGGATTATCAGTTTACGTATAAAAAACCGGTTAAAGCAGATTTCCTGGGCAAGACTACAATTACCCTCCTTGCAACAAACATCGCCACTTACCTCCTGGCTGAAAAGATGCACCTGGACTCCCTGGGATTTTCCATGCAGATGTATTATAACCAGTTGAGTGAGATGGGTCCGGGTATGGTAATCCTCGCCTATGCGCTGATCATACCGGTACTTTCAGCCTTTATCGTATATGATATCGTTTATGATGGCCTGTTAAAAAATTATAAAGCCTATAATGTACTGATTGCCGTGGTGCTTTTGTCGGTACTGAACTTTAAGCCAGGCTTGATTCTCGTAGCACTACCTACCTCTGTTCTCTCTTTCCTGATTTATAGTCGCACCCGGGCGGTCCTTTATGTAACGCTGGCAACGGTACTTATTCCCCTGTTAATGGTAGGTATTATGTTGGTGATGCCGCTGTCTGATTTCCTGATGACCATTGAAGTACTTCCCCTGTGGGCAGGTTTGCTGGCATTGGTGATTGCCGGTTTATGCTGGTTTGTGCTATTAAAGGACTTACAAAAAATGGAGCCGGCTACTACAGACGCCATCTAATGATATATAATTAAAAATTAATTTAAAGAAAAGTAATCAGGCAATGTCGCGGTCGTACCTGCGGCACATTACCCCATTTTCCTTACTTTTACATGAAACGACGGACAGGAATGCATATTAGGTCTTCTTTATTGAAAACAATATTTATAGCAGGGGTACTATTTTCTCAGACGGTGTTTGGTCAGGATGCCAGGGAGCTGTTTAATACGGCCACCGGGTTTCAGCGTACAGGAGATTACTCCAATGCCATACTCGTTTTTAACCAGGCATTACAGCTGGAGCCGGATAACTTCGAAACCAAGAAACAGCTTGGTTACACCTTTTACCTGAAGGGAGACCTTACCCGGGCTAAAACGATCATAGAACCGTTACTGAACAGTAAAGAAGCGGATGTGCAGGTGTACCAGATAGCCGGGAATATTTATGTGAGTCGCGAAGACTGGAAGGTAGCGCAGAAAATGTATGAAAAAGCATTGCGTAAATTCCCGGAAAGCGGCGAGCTGTATAACGACAACGGCAATCTGCTGATGAATTTTAAGATGTTTGACGGTGCGCTGAACAGCTGGCTGAAAGGGATTGAGAAAGACCCTACTTTCCCAGGCAACTACTACAACGCCACCAAAACATATAGTTTCAGTAATAATCCAATGTGGTGCATTCTGTATGGGGAAGTATTCATGAATATGGAGAGCTTTACCACCCGTACGGCGGAGATCAGGAACATTTTACTGGAATCCTACAAGCGGTTATTTAATGACCCTTCTTTATTGAACAGTATTTTACCGGATGAAGGGAAGAAGAAAGGCAAAACTGGCGACAGTGGCTTCTCCCAGGCATATAAACAAACAATGGGTAAGCAGATTAGTGTGATCACCGGCGGTGTGGACCTGGATGCGCTGGTAATGGTGCGTACCCGATTTTTGCTGGACTGGGATAATGCTTATGCATCCAATTATCCATATGCGTTATTCGATTTTCAGCGTAAGATGTTGAAGGAAGGGCTATTTGATGCCTATAACCAGTGGCTGTTTGGTCCTGAAATTAATCAGGCTGCATACAGGACCTGGACTACATTGCATAAACAGGAATATGACACGTTTTCAAAATACCAGCGTAACAATCCGTTGAAACCAAGGCCGGATGAGTATTATAATGATGGGAAGTTTTCGTTGGTGAACGCGGGGTACTGATACCTGAAAAACCACAAAATCTAAATATGCTTGTTGCTAAACACCAAAACACAATTGAAAATGCGGTAAAAGCTAATCAGAGCAGAACATTTTACGCGCATTATCCTGAACACCCCAAAGCATACGGCGACGAAGCACATGCCATTGGCGTACAGAGCTACCAGCAAATGCTGAACAAACCGTATAAGCAGTTACTGCAAACCGGTGAAAAAGGCTGGGCTGGCGAGGAGGTATCACCTTACAGTGGCGAAGTATTGGGGGTTACCTATCCCCTGTTTTCCGTTAAGGACTTGATTGACAAAGCTACGGAGGCCGGTAAGTCCTGGGCTAAGGTACCTGTGGAGCAGCGGGCTGCTGTGTTAACCGAAACCCTGGATAAGATCAGGGATCACTTCTTCGATATTGCCAATGCCACCATGCATACTACGGGGCAAAGCTATATGATGAGCTTTCAGGCCTCAGGGCCGCACGCGAATGATCGTGCATTGGAAGCCATTGCTGCTGGCTATGACGAGATCCGTCGTTATCCCGGCAACCTGCTCTGGGAGAAGCCTATGGGCAAGGTGAGTATAAAACTGGCGAAGTCGTTTCACGCGATACCAAAAGGTGTAGGCGTGGTGATTGGCTGTTCTACTTTCCCGGTATGGAACTCACTGCCAGGCATGTACGCAGATCTGATTACCGGCAACCCGGTGATTGTAAAACCACATCCGAAAGCAATTTTACCTATAGCCATTGCCGTTAGCAGCATTCAGCAGGCATTGGAAGAAATGGGTTATGACCCTCATATTTGCCAGCTGGCACCGGATACCTCTGAACATATGATCACTAAAGAATTGTGTGAAGACCCGGCAGTGAAACTGATTGACTATACGGGCGGCAGCAGCTTTGGCGACTATGTAGAAACCCTGAAAGGTAAAACAGTATTCACGGAGAAAGCGGGTGTAAACTCTGTTATTATTGACAGTGTGAAAGACCTGGATGCCGTGATTCAGAACCTGGCGTTTTCTGTGAGTCTCTATTCCGGTCAGATGTGCACCGCACCGCAGAATTTCTTCATTCCCGAGCAGGGCATCAATACCAATGCCGGTCTGGTGAGTTTCAATGATGTGGTACAGCAATTCAAAGAAGCTGTGGAGGCGCTTGTCAACAACCCTAAGATGGGGGCAGGCACGCTGGGAGCGGTGCAGAATGAGCGAACGCTGCAACGTGCCAAAGAGGCTGTGCAGTTGGGTGGTAAAGTAGTGCTCCAGGGGCAGTCGATTAACAATGAAGAATATACGAAAGCGCGCATGTTTACCCCAACTATTATTGAGGTAAGCAGTGCCGATAACAATATTTACGAGCAGGAATTATTTGGACCGATTGTATTGATTATCAAAACAAAAGACACCAAGCATTCCTTGCAGCTGGCTAAACAGATGGCGCAAAAGCATGGGGCTATCACCTGTGCTGCCTACACCACTGATCCGGCGGTGAAGGAGGAGATCCGGGATGAGATGAACAGTGTGTTCACACCGGTGTCGTTTAACCTTACCGGGTTCATCTGGGTAAACCAGCATGCTGCTTTCTCTGATTTCCATGTAACGGGAGGTAATCCGGCGGGTAATGCCAGCTTTACTAACCAGGAATTCATTTTAAAGCGGTTTGTGTGGGTCGGTAACAGAGAACTGGCAGAATAAAGTCTTGCATTTATTGGAACGGCTACCCCAGCGGGTAGCCGTTCTTCAATAAAATACGTTATATTTATATATATGACTAAACGGATTGCATACACTATTTTCCTGCTGACGATACTGGCTGCCTGCCAGGAGGCACCTCGTGCTGACAAGGCAAAAGTAAGCGATGTACAGAAGGTAAAGGTAGGAGAAGGTCATGCATATCTGGTGGATACAGCATCCAGTATTATCGGCTGGATAGGCACCAAGCCTACAGGCAAACACCACGGCACGGTGAAAGTGCAGAGTGGAGCGGTGTATGTAAAAGATACTGTTGTGACAGCTGCCCAGTTTGTCATTAACATGAAAACGATGGAGAATGTGGATCTGGCGGCTGATACATCTATGAAAAACAAACTGGAAAGGGAGTTGAAAGGGCCTTTATTTTTTGATGTAGCCCGGTTTCCTACTGCCAGCTTTGAAATGACGGCTATAGAGCCTTTTAAACCTGCTTTGGACGAGGATTTAAATTTGAAAGACGCTACCCATACCATTAAAGGTAACTTTACCATTAAAGGGGTTACAAAGAATATTTCCTTCCCTGCGATTCTCTCCTTTTCGCCTGGCAAAGTGTCTGCCATGGCTACTTTCAATATTGACCGCACCCTTTGGGGCATCACGTACCGTGCAGATAAATCCGTGCAGGACAAGCTGATTAATTCCCTGGTGAATATCAGTTTCACCATTAATGCTACCAGGTAGTGAATTTTAGGTTTTTTTTGCTGGCAAAAACGCAGAAAAAAGATTAAATTTAGAACAGCAGCAATATCGTAAAAGCTGTGACTATATGGAAAAAACCAAGGAACGAGAGGACCGGCTATGGCATATCAGGGCTAATGCTGCGTTTAAATCTCATCTTATCCTATATCTATTCGCGAATGCGGGGCTATGGGGCTTGTGGTTTATTACCGACAACGAATTATTTCAGGGCGTGCCCTGGCCCGTATGGCCGGTAACTACATGGGGATTATTCCTGGCATTCCAGTATTACAATGAAAAACGACAGCAAACACGTTATTAAGCCAAAACAAAACTTATACAGTATGGACCAGCCGCAACGACTATTTGACGTCATTAATTACCAGCTGGAGCATTATCCTAAGGAGGATATGCTGGCAGCGAAAGAGAATGGTCAATGGAAGAAATACAGTACCCGTGAAGTAAGTGAAATAGCCATGAAATTCAGCTCCGGATTGCTGAAACTAGGCATCAGACCGGGTATTAAGGAAAATGAGGAGAAAGATAAAATTGCGGTGATTGCGCCCAACCGTCCGGAGTGGATTATGACTGACCTGGCCTGTCAGCAGCTGGGTGCGGTGCTAACGCCCATCTACCCTACTATTAGTCAGCATGAACTTGAATTTGTACTCAATAACGCCGAAGCCAGGCTGCTCTTTGTAAACGACAAGGAACTGCTGGATAAGGTGCTGGAAGCGCGTGATAAGTTTCCGACCATCCGGGAGATTTTCACTTTTGAAAAAGTGGAAGGAGCCCGTCACTGGAAAGAAGTCCTGGAAATGGGTGATCCGGCTGATTACGAGCTGATTGAAAAAACGAAGACTAACATCTCCCCGGAAGAACTGGTTACGATCATATATACCTCAGGAACCACTGGCACGCCAAAGGGTGTTATGCTGAGTCACCACAATGTGGTGAGCAACGTGGTATCCTGCAAGCCTTACCTGCCGGTAAACCCGGAGGCCAAAGCGCTTAGTTTCCTGCCTTTAAACCACATTTTCGAGCGTATGGTGACCTATCTGTACCTGACAGCGGGTGTGCCTATCTATTACGCCGAAAACATGGATAAAATTGCAGAAAACCTGAGGGAGGTAAAACCAACTATTTTCACGACCGTTCCGCGTTTGCTGGAAAAGGTATATGAGAAAATCATGGCTACCGGTCTGGAACTGAAAGGGATTAAACGTGCCCTCTTTTTCTGGTCGGTGGACCTGGGCAAACGCTATGAGATTAATAAAAATCAGGGGCTCTGGTATAACCTGCAGTTGAAGCTGGCTAACAAGCTGGTGTTCAGCAAGTGGAGAGCTGCACTGGGTGGGAATATACAGGCAATTGTAAACGGCGCTGCTGCCTGCCAGGTGCGCCTGTTAAAGATCTTTACTTCGGCCGGCATTCCGATCATGGAAGGCTACGGCCTCACTGAAACCTCCCCTGTTATCAGCGTAAACCGCTTTACGGTGGAAGATCGTATGTTCGGCACCGTAGGTCCCATCATCGACGGTGTGGATGTTAAAATTGCCGAAGACGGGGAAATCCTTGCCAAAGGCCCGAATATCACTATGGGCTACTACAAACGCCCTGACCTCACCGCTGAGTCCATCAAAGATGGCTGGTTCCATACCGGCGACATCGGCGTGATCATCGATAATAAATTCCTTAAAATCACCGACCGGAAGAAGGAACTGTTCAAGACCTCCGGTGGTAAGTTCGTGGCGCCACAGCCTATCGAAAACAAGTTTAAGGAGTCGCCCTACATTGAACAGCTGATGGTAGTAGGGGAAGACCGTAAATTCACCGGTGCCCTGATTGTGCCTTCCTTCAGTAACCTGAAGAAATGGGCGGAGAAACGTGGCCTCAGCTGGACCACCAACGAGGAAATGCTCAAAAATCCAGAAATAAAGGACCTTTTCAAACAGGCCGTGGATAAGTACAATCAGTTCTTTAACCACATTGAGCAGGTGAAGAAGTTCGCTTTGCTGCCCCAGGAATGGACAGTAGACGCCGGTGAGCTGACGCCTACACTGAAGGTAAAACGTAAGGTAATCCTGGAAAGGTACAAGCACGAAATCGACGGCATCTATACGCCAGCCGGCGGAAAAGTAGATATAGAAAGTATTTAAAAATTAATTTAAATATCTTACTTTTGCCACCCGATCATCAGAAATGAGGTCGGAAACGGCCCGGTAGTTCAATGGATAGAATAGAAGTTTCCTAAACTTTAGATACAAGTTCGATTCTTGTCCGGGCTACTGAAAACATATTTCGCCTGAATTTAGCTTGACTGGATTCAGGCGAATTTCGTTTAGGGGGAGTTCTTTTATAGAAAAAATATATAGTTTTCACAATTCTGTTAATCATACGTTATTTGTATATACGTTTATATACAATCAGATAAGTTAAACTATCAAGCTTTCGCACATGAAAACATTGAAAGTTAAAAATCTTGGACCCATTGGAAATGCTGAGGTAAACTTTGGCGACTTGACGCTGTTTGTAGGTCCGCAAGCAAGTGGTAAAAGTATTTTGCTGCAGCTAATTAAATTAATTGTAGACCACAGACATATTCGAAGAACATTAGAACAGTATGGTTTCATTTGGGGCAACGATGAATATGATATTCTTGAGAGATACTTTGGTGAAGGAATGGGAGGCATATGGCATAAGCAAACTGAAGTAACATTTGACAAAAAAGCTTATCCAATTACGCATTTGTTGCCCCGGAAGAGAGTAAGTATAAAGGATGTCCAAGAAACTCTTTTTTATATACCAGCACAGCGTGTTGTTTGCCTTCAAAATGGTTGGCCACGTTTTTTTACGGAATATGAAGGCTCTGTGCCATATGTATTGAGACATTTTAGCGAAACACTCCGTCAGGAATTAGAAAGAGGATTTGGAAAAAACAAAGAAACTGATACTATATTTCCACAAACCAAAAGACTAAAAGAGTCTCTGCGAAAATCTTTCAATGACAGCATCTTCCATGATGCTAAAATCGTGATTGACAAAACGAGTAAAAAAAGATTCAAATTGGAATTAGGAGGCTCAAGTATCCCATTTATGGCTTGGAGTGCGGGACAAAAAGAATTCATGCCATTGCTCCTAAGTTTTTATTGGTTATGTCCAGGTTCTGCAGTGAGTCGAAAGGATAGTATAGAATATGTAATTATTGAAGAGCCGGAAATGGGTTTACACCCGCAGGCAATCACTTCGATATTACTCCAGGTTATTGACTTGATGAACAGGGGATACAAAGTGATAATATCTACTCATTCTCCTGTATTATTGGAATTCGCATGGGCCGTTCAGATACTGCAACAACAGAAAGCAGGTGCAAAAGAATTAGCTGAATTATTTGAATTGAAACAGTTAACTCCTGCATTGAAAGACATGTTTACCAATATTCTAGAAAACAAGTTATTTAAGACTTACTCTTTCAATCGCACTTCTAGTAAAGTCAACGTAAAAGACATTTCGTCATTAGACGCTGGCAGTTCAGACCCATCCACCTCTGAATGGGGAGGTCTTTCCTCATTTAGTACAAAAGCCTCTGATATAATCTTGAAAGTAGCTAACAATGAAGAACAACAGGATTAAAGACCAGCACAAGGCCCAAACAACAACAAAAACAAACAGATTCCAAATTGCTGTTGCCGCAACGCCGGATATCAAAGATGGTTACACGCACGGACTAAGGGCATTAGGAGCTTACAGTTCTAAAATCAAACTACCATCCCATAAAAAATGCGATGGTAGCGTCGATATCGATGCACATACTGAAGCCAGACATGCTAATAGCAGTCGGTGGGATTACTGCTTCGGGGTGAATGATGAAATTTACTTCGTAGAAGTACATCCTGCTTATACCGGAGAAGTGAATACTGTAATCCGAAAGCTACAATGGTTGAAAACTTGGTTAAGTACCGCAGCTCCTCAACTCAATGCTCTTAGGGTCAAAAGCAGGCATCCATTCTACTGGATTCAATCTAATGGCTTTCACATTACCAAAACATCTTCTCAATATCGGTTAGCTATTCAGAACAAATTAAAACCGGTTGCAGTTTTAGATTTGACATCTGATGAATAGTTACATTTAACTAATCAAATCTAAAAATCGATACAACAACTTCGACTAAACTTTGTACATTTACTTTGAATGTGAACCAAGCATCAGTTTGTAGTAGTATTCCCCCGGCGGCGTGAGCTGCCTTTTTTATGCCCTTCCTCACGGCACCACCTTCTCCCTCCTCAACTCATCAAACAACCTCATAAACATCTCTTCCGTATCCACATACTCATGAAAACCTAACCGCCGCGCTTTACTCCCATCGGCAAAAAAGTCGTAATCCCAGGAGAACACGAAGTCGCTGAATTTCCAGGCGGATACCGCTTCGTAGGGAGCTGTCAGTGAATATTTTGCACGCATAGTCTCCCAGAGCGCCGCTTTATCCGACATCACCGTATCCAGTGGCATTGGCAACGGTGGCGCCACCGCCAGGCCAAAATAAGCGGCAATTTTAGGCCATAACTGCTCCCACCTGAATAAATCCCCGTTGGTGATATTAAACGCCTGGTTAGCCGCCTTAGGAGTAATGGCAGCCCATACGGTGGCTTTAGCCAACAAGTCGGCGTCCGTCATTTCCATGATTTTGTTGTAAGCATCCGCTTTGCCCGGGAAGCGCAACGGCAGGTTCAACTCTTTGGAGATGCTGGCGTATACTGCAATGCTGAGCACCAGGTTCATAGGATTGCCCAGGGCAGTACCACCCACCACTGATGGCCTGATGGCCGACCAGCCCCAGCTCTTTCCCTGCTGCAGCCGTTCCAGGTAATATTGCTGATCCATGTTGAAATCCGGAGGCATATGCTTGCCCGCGTCAGATTCCTTAGCCGGCGTAGTAAATGCGCCAAGATGCGCGCCATATACCTTATAACCCTGCATCAGACTCACATGTTGCAGGTTTTTAGCCACCGGCTCCACCGCTTCCATCAGGTTTACCAGCATCGCCATGTTAGGCGGTACCAGCGCTGCCCAGGTAGGAGCATCCTGGTAAGCGGTATAAAATATATGCGTGACCGTAGTGAGATGCCGCAGCTGCTGTTGGGCGTTGTCGCGGTCCTGAAGGTTTACAGCAATGTATTGCAACTTATCTGTAGCTTCCCCGCCACGTCTGGATAATCCAATTACCTCCCAATCGTCCAGGGTGAGCAGATAGTTGATCAGATTTTTTCCTATTACTCCCTGTGCGCCCGCTACCAGGGCTATCTTTTTATTATTTCCGGTATTCATATGCTTTGCTTGTTTGTACCACAAAGATCCGTTGGGCAATAGGGGTATCTGTTGTACTTTAGTAGGGATAATTTGTATTTTTCCGGGAATGAAACGTTACATACAGCACGAATACCTGCGCATATCGCACTTCACTGGCAAGGTGTGGGAGCATCCTGTGCATAACCACAACCACTTTGAGCTGATATTCGTACACCAAGGCGAAGGAAAGCATGCCCTGTCAGGCACCACCGTTCCGTATAGCCGCTATGCGTTATTCCTGCTGGGGCCCGCTGACGCGCATCACTTCGAGATAGCAACCCCTACTACATTCACTTTTCTGAAATTCACCAATGCCTATCTCGGCGCCGGAGACGCCACAGCCCAACAGCACTGGAACAGCGTCACCGAAAATTTACTCCGGGCTTTTCACCAGGATCGGTTACATCTCTCCCAAACTGCTCAGGAAAGAATAGATCAGCTGATACATCTGATAGTGGCCGAATGGCAGGATGATAAGAATGAAAACAACCATACGCTGCGACTCCTGATGCAAGCGCTGCTATCCATGGTGCAAACCAACATCTCCCCCACCATTCAAACTATTACAGGGAAACACAGCGAAAAAATTACCCAGCTGCTCAACTATATCCACGATCATATACATGAAGCCGAAGAGATACAGACAGAACAGCTAGCTGAACGGTTCGGCTACTCCAAACACTACCTGGGCGCATATTTCAAAGAACAAACCGGCGTTACGTTACGCGAATACGTTACCCGGTACAAACTGCATCTCATCGAAAACAGACTCAAACACAGTTCCTATTCTCTGAAAGAAATCAGCAATGAATTTGGATTCAGCGATATGAGCCATTTTAATAAATTCTTCCAAAAACACCACCAAATGAGCCCCTCCACCTTCCGAATCAAAATTGCAGATAAGCAATAGTACTTCTGCCCCGGTAAACCGACATCTCATCTGTATAAATCCACTTATGATGAAAAAGTTAGTCATCGCAGTATGTTGTGTAATCCCCTTCCTGCAAACGCAGGCACAGCAACCACTCCAAACATATGTTGATAAACATGCTGCCACGATCACCAGCATTGATCCCGGCGACACCGATTACAAAGACCTGAAAGCATTGAAACAGGCCATAGGTAATAGTCGCATCGTAATGCTGGGTGAGCAGACTCACGGTGAAGGCTCTACGTTTTTAGCTAAAACACGGATCATTCAATACCTGCATGAACAGCTGGGGTTTGAAGTGCTGGCCTTTGAAAGTGGTTTTTACGATGTAAATAAAATCTGGGAAAATGTGAATGCCGGCGCCTCTATTATGGAACAGGCACCCAACAACCTCTTTTATATGTACGCTACCAGCGAACAAATGTATCCGCTGTTTGACTATATTCAACAACAATTAAAAACTCCAAAACCCTTAACTGTAACGGGCTTCGAAAGTCAGCACAGCGGTGCGAAAGCAATCAGTGAAATGATGCCGGATATGGAAAAATTCCTGGGCACCCATTATAAAAATGTGCTGGATAGTAACTGGCAGCGCTTTGAGACAATCTGCCCCACGCTGTTCAAAGACAGAAACTACCGCCCAGACAGTGCTTCACAGCAACGCTTTTTCAAAGAAGTAAACTCCCTGAAAGCACTGCTGAGGCCAGTTAACAATCAGGTTAGGACGCACCTTCCGGACGACCAGGGATTCTGGTACCGGGTGGTATGCAGTATCGAATCACAGGCGATCCGCTACTGGGGCCTGGCAAAAGGCAACGAAATTAATTACCGCGACCTCCAAATGGCTGATAACCTGATCTGGCTGGCAGACACGGTATTTACAGGAAAGAAAATCATCGTTTGGGCACATAACGGACACATCGCCAATACTATGGGCAACAGCGAAGGAAAAGGCGGACTGCAGGACTTCTACAACACCTTTATCCCCATGGGTGCCAAGCTGAAAAAGCATTATGGCAACAACGTATATGCGTTAGGGTTTTCCGGTGCAGCAGGAAAATATATGGATTACGGAAGCCTGAAAATAATGGGTGTTCCCGCTCCACAGCCGGGCAGCATTGAGGCGGCCCTTGCCAACACCAATAAACCGATAGCACTGTTGGATTACAGGCATGCCGGCAAAGTGTTACAGCAAAATCAGGTGGGTTGTATAGGAGACTTTATGGCTGCCACCGCAGTATGGCCGAGGATCTTTGATGGTGTATTCTTTATCCGCACCTCCACCCCGGTAATCAGGTAATCAGATGTATCTGATCACCTTCAATACAGTAAAAGCCAGGATCAGAAATGAAAAGAGATAGAGCATGAAATTGGCTCTTTTCCGGCGCTCGTCGGTGAAGAGCCGGTTTCTGTACGCCTGGCGGACAAATACATTCAGAAAAACCAGGAGAGCCAACCCGGAAATAGATAATATCAGTTTGTTATCGCTGAAATAAAAACCAGCAGCACCTCCCAGCATCAGTATCATTCCCAGCCACCAGAACTGTTCATGGAAAGCCTTTTCGTCTGTTTCATCGAAAGTACGGATGTGAGCGAGTTGTTTTTCCAGCTCCTCGAAATTATCCAGTCCGTCAGGGATGGTCATCACCGCATCGGCAGATTCACCACGTATAACAATACCATTACGGGTTTCCGCCATGCGTGCTATTTCAAATACAGACAGGGTGAGGTCTGGCGAATGTTTCTGCCTGCGGATGATATGGAGGTCGTTGATTTCAATCTCAAAGCTTTTGTAAATATCCATGGATAGCTTGATGCGGCGGATACTACTCCAGGAGAAGTAGACAATCAGTACTCCGAATATGATATACATTTCCATCCGGTTGGGTACCTCATCCCTGTAGAGGTAAAAGTAGGACAGCATAGCTACCAGTATGGCGAAAATAATCACCTGACGGCGGATGATCCGCCTTTTTACATCCCTGATACCATCTTCGCTGAATTTGTAGATCGCCATAAGTCCTTCTGCTATAATTGATAACCTAATATAGCAAGCTTTCTTTTAAAAGAAAAGTAACGGAGTTGGAGTTTTGTTGGATGGGGCATGACACCTTCGGTATCATGGGGTGGGTTCCGCGCTGCGCGCGGTGGGCATTGATCAATAGTAACTTTGGGACCCTACGAAATAGATAAAAGGGAATCTTTCCATCAGGTGCCTTAATAAAAAGAGGGTATATCATACTTTTGATACACCCTCTTTTCCGGTATGAAGCAGGTTTATTCTTCGTCTTCTTCCTCTTCGCCATCGTCTTCTAACCATTCCATGTAGGAATAGTACCAGTCTTCCAGCTGCTCCAGCAGTTCAATTTTCTTTTCAGGAGCATTTTTGAAGAACTCTTCAACGTTGTCGATTTCGTGAACGATGTCGATATAAGCGGTTTCCTCATCTTCTTCTACGCGTTTTGCGAAGAAGCGCGGAGACTGCGTATGGAAAATATACTCGTTCTCAGGATCTGTTACTGGGTCGTCTGCGATCAGGAATTTAGGTAGCTGTGCCATAATACGCTATTTACTGTTGAATAATTTCAGTGTTGATTATAATACAAAAGTATTGATTAAATAGTTACAAAAACGGCAGCAAAAGAAGAAAGTTAACATATAAACTTTCAGCTTTTTTTCACATCTTTATAGGTACTACAAACCCCCTGTCAAAATGGAACAATATTGGAACAGATGGGAGTTATGGATGCGTGAACACGCCCCCAAAATGCTTAGTATCCTTAACCCTGGTGTATCTCTCAACGATATTGCCGAGCTGGAATCCGCTACCGGAGTCCTGTTACCCAACTCATTCAAGCACTTTTACAGTGTTCATGACGGTCAGATGGTATCCAAAGCCGGCCTCGTAAACGGGGACAAGCTACTATCAGTCCAGGATATCCTGGACGAATGGACCACCTGGCAGGAACTGCTGGATAACGGCGCTTTCCTCCATAACGGCGATCGCCTGTTGTCCGAGCCGGACAGCGGCATTAAAGACGATTGGTGGAATCCCCGCTGGATACCATTCACTTATGATGGTCTGGGCAACCACCTATGCCTGGACTTTGATCCCGCCCCCGGAGGCAGGGCCGGACAGGTGATCACCCTCTGGCATGATGATGCCCACAGGGAGATGATAGCGCCCTCCTTTGATATATGGCTGAGTAACTATCTGGATGCCCTGGACAGAGGAGAATATATCTATGCTAAAAGATGGGGAATAGTGCGGAAGGATAGCAGGTATCATTTTAAAGACTAACGCTTACGAAGCCACGAAGGTAATTTAGGAACCGGTATATGCGTATCCCAGCTGAATATAGTGATGGTTGCAGGGGTACTTCTCACAATTTTTTCAACTCCAACCGCAACAATGACTCCGGTAGTAAGTGTTTTTCTGACTGTTTTATACGCCACCACATTAATTTCCTGCAGACTAACAACGCATGGTTGAATGCTATCAGCACGCTCTGCCTTGCAAACCTGATCCTTGATACGAACGAAGTCTTTTGTACTTTCGCACACAACCTTAGTATTCTGGCGTGTAGCGTTTACCTGCGCATCCGCTGTATTCGTCACCACCAACATTCCTGCCGTTAACAACATCACCGGCACCAGCCGCTGCTGCGGCACCATCGGCAACAAATTCCTGTTTAACTGACCGGCATGCACATGCCCGCACAAAGCACCTTTGTGGCCTTTGAGAAAGGTTATTATCTGCTCATCGGAATACTGGGTGAAATCGATAACAGTTTTGCGGCAGTTGTTACAATGCCTGCCATCTTGTGCGGTAACCATTTCGTCCCAGTTTTGATCACAGGGAGAGGGAATAGACAGGTACAGACCTTCACGCGCCATAGGTAAGAGAGAATATCTATCAGGAATATACGAAAATTTCAGTGCAAGTACAATACAGTCGCCTTAAATATCTACATAAAAACATTTAACAATACATAATACTTTCATTAACAACCCATGCACTGAACTGGCATACTTGTTGAAACTATCTAGTACAACAAATTAGTTTAACAAAAACCATATTAAAATGAAAGCTCCAAAAAATTTATCCATGCTGATATTCGCTGCCTCCGTAGGAGTGGTGGCTTCATTGATAGGACAACGTGTATTTGCACAAGGCATCGACAGCACCGCAAAAAAAGTAGGAAATAAGACTGCTTCCATCGCTGTAAAAGGCGCTTCCACCATCACCGATAAAACCTATAAAGGAAAAGAAGGACCGAACGGAGAAGTAGTTTACATCGACAAAAAAGACAGGAAATACATCGTGGACGAAAAAGGTAAAAAAGTATACCTGAAATCAAATCAGATACACAATAAGAAAGATAAATAGGTGCTCACTAACCACAGCCAGTTTTAGTCGAAATATAAAAGCCGGAACAGGATTATTCCTTTCCGGCTTTTTTCGTTATTTGATTCTAGGCATTTTTAAGTTGACTGGAATGCTCCCTTCCGGTGGCCTGCGGCCGTTCCCGCCAGTTGTCGTCATAATACACAAAAAAGGCCATCCATACGGTGCGACTCAAGCGCATAATCAGAGGCTGTAAAATCAGCAGCAGCAAGCCATTGAAGCCTAACCACCAGAATATCCGGTTATCGTATATGGAGAAACCTATGAACAGCCACCATGCAATCAAACTCGCCACACAAATAGCAATGGACAACGCGTAACTAACATAGCCTGTTCCGTAATAAAATCCTACCTCTACTTCTACCTTCTGACCGCATACCGGGCATTCATCCGGCATATCCATGCAGTGCTTTAAATCGTAGGGATTAGCACTGGAGTAGATGCTTCCACGGCGGCAACGCGCACATTTATTACCAAGCAGGGAAAGAAGGAGATTCGGCTTTTTGTCGTGAGTTTTATCTGCACACATGGCTTTTAGTATTTTATCAAACAATATTTTTTCTAAACTCTTCCGGGGTAACACCTGCATACTTCCGGAAAAACTTCGTGAAGTACGAGTTATCTGCAAAGTTGAGCTGGTAGGCTATTGCAGAGATATTAGTATCTGCGTTTACCAGCAGTCGCTTCGCTTCCAGCAGTACACGATCGCGAATCACCTCCCCTGCTGATTTGCCAAGCATATGCTGGCAAAAAGCATTCAGGTAATTGGGTGTTACATACAACATGGCGGCGTAATCCTTTGGCAGCCGGAGTTGCATATAATGTTGCTCAACCAGCTTTCGGAAATTGCGAAGCAACAGATTGTTATGCAGCATATCCTGCCTGATAGCGCCCTGCTGGGTGCTTCTGCCCACGCGGATAAAGAGTTCCAGCATCAGCAGTCGCAGCATATCCATATTAAAAGGTTGCTCTGTAGCCACTTCCTGCAGCATTTCTTCGAAAATGCGCTGCACTTCTTTTAATGCCGTTGCTGTTAACTCCACTACGCCTTCGGCGGCTACCCCGCTCAGAAAAGGAAAACGTTCGATATAGTCCGCATCCTTCAGAAAAACATTGAAAAAGCCGGCAGATACATTGATCACATAACCATTTGTCTTGCCTTCAAAATACCAGCCATGCACCTGACCCGGCACCATAAAGTACAGCTGGCCCGGCTTCACCGGAAAACGCTCGAAATCGATCGTATGGGTGCCGCTGCCACTGGTAAAAAATGCCAGATGATAAAATGAATGACGGTGCGGGAAATGAATATCACTATGGGTGGCCAGGTATTCCGGGAACCTGGCTACTACAACATCTTCCTGTGTGGGCTTTCCCATTACCAGGGAACAGATATCGTATGTAGGGATATTAGCCTTTGCCATGATGTTACAAAGGTACTGCCGGAAGGGTTAACACTATTGTTATATAAGGAGGTTTAATGGTATTTTTTACCTATTGAGGAGATTTGGGGTTAAATAAGCATCCCCGCAGGCTATACCTGCGGGGATGCACTACAGTGGTTTTATACTTCAGTATTTTATTTTACGTACTTAGTCAGCCACTCATCCATTTCCCATAGCATATGCAGGATGCTTTCCTTAGCAGCATACCCATGGCTTTCCTGTGGTAAAAATACCAGGCGGGCGGTACCGCCGTTGCCTTTCAGGGCATTGTAGAGGCGCTCACTCTGGATAGGAAAAGTACCGGAGTTATTATCTGCCTCCCCGTGAATCAGCAGGATAGGCGTTTTCAGCTTATCGGCATATGAGAAAGGCGACATTTTATAATACACATCAGGTGCCTGCCAGTAAGAGCGTTGCTCGTTCTGGAAACCAAATGGAGTGAGGGTACGGTTATACGCGCCGCTGCGGGCAATACCAGCCTTAAACAGGTTCGTATGTGCGAGCAGGTTAGCGGTCATAAAGGCGCCGTAGGAGTGTCCGCCCACTGCGATGCGGTTTTTATCACCGATGCCCATATCGCTGATTTTGTTTACCGCCGCTTCCGCGTTCATGACTACCTGGTCAATAAAGTTATCGTTTGGCTCTTTATCTCCTTCACCCACAATAGGCATTTCAGTGGCGTCCATTACCGCAAATCCGCGGGTTACCCAGAAAATCGCGGAACCGTAGTTTACGCGGGTGAAGCGGTATTCGGAGCCGCGTACCTGTGCAGCATCGCTGGCGGATTTGTATTCACGCGGATAGGCCCACATCAGTACTGGCAGGCGGCCATCTTTTGCAGGATCGTAGCCCTTAGGCAGGTACAGCATAGCGGTGAGGTCTACGCCGTCTTTACGTTTGTATTTCAGCAGCTGCTTCTGTACCCCTTCCATTTGTGGCTGTGGGTGTGGGAAAGCAGTTAACTGCGTCGATGTTTTTTTCTTCAGGTCCTGTGCGTAGTAGTTTATGGGAGATGTAACCGACTCACGGGCAGTAACTACCAGTAAACGGGCAGGATCAATCACGCTGGCCACCTGCTCATAATAAGGAGCTTTAGAGTGCCAGAGGATGTTCTGCTTCTTTGTTTTCAGGTTGAAAGTAGCCAGGAATGGGCGGTCGCCTTCCGGAGAGGCCCCTGGTGCGTTCATCAGGAGATCGCCTGCTGGTGAAACGTATACCACCGAGCGGTTGAATTCATTTTTGGTAGTGATCGGCGTACCCGGATCGTTATAGCGATCGTTTTCGGATCTGTCGATCAGCAGCACTGGCGCCTGTCCCGGATGGGATGGATCGATAGTGCTTACTTTTATCCGCTGTTTGGAGGAATTGGCTTCCGAAATCAGGGCCAGCTGGCTGTTGCCCCAGGTAACGCCATAGAGTCTTTCCGGTGTTTGCGCCAGTGTTACGGCTTCGCCGGTAAATGGTGCGGCCAGGCTTTTCAGCTCATCACGGAAAGGCACGTCCTTCTTAGGATCACCACCATCCAGGGCTTTGATCCAGGTGATGGTAGCCGGAGCGTCCGCTCTCCAGGTGAAACGGCGTGGATAGTTGGAGGTGGCATCGAAGCCTTTAGGGCGTACTTCGTCCAATGGCTTGTCGGACAATACCTTCACTTCTTCCCCGGTGATTTTACGTATAGACGTTACTGTTGGGAACCTATCTGACCCTACGAGGTAGCTGTACGGGCGGTGTTGTTCTGCTACCAGTAAATATTGTTTATCGGGAGATGGTGAAGCAGCCATGAAAATACCCGGTTTGCTGATCGGGGTTTCGCTGGCGCCATCCACGATTACCAGTTCCGACTGGAAGTAGTAATCATACAGTAACTCATCGAAAGGATTTTTCAGCATATCCTGGTAAGTAGCTGCAGGAGCTGCTTTACCGCTGGTTTGCTGGGTGGTAGGGCCTTCCGGAGCCAGGGGCTTCACAGGAGGGTTACCAATATTTTGTGGCACGGCAAATACGATGAAGCGGTTATCGTCCAGCCAGGTGAAGCCGTTGCCATCCGTGAGGTTGAGTTTACGTTTGGTCACCTGTTTGGCAGCACCGGTAGCTACATCAGCTACCCAGAGGGTGATGCTGTTGTTATCACTAACGGTAAAGGCTATACTTTTTTGTGACGGCGACCACGAAATAGCTCCAATACGGGCGTCTGCCGGCAATCCTGTAACGGCGTATTCTTTTTTGGCTACCAGGTTTTTGATCTTAATAGCGGTGAAGTAAGGCGCGCGGCTAGGCCCAAAGTTGGCTGGATTGATGCGGGAGCCTGCGAGTCGGTACTCCGGCTGCGACAGTTCTTCGATGGTGGGATAGCTGGATTTTTCCAGCACCAGCATCACCTCTCCTTTCCCGTTGAAATCTACTGATGGCGAAGGTGCGGCCATAGCCAGGTCCAGAATGCTCTGGGCTGGCGTTTGGTACTTTAGTGCATCTTGTGCATACCCCCTGAACGACATCAACAGGGTTAATGACAGAACTAATTTTCTCATATAGCAATTTAATTAATACTAGTTGTAACGTAAGCGGTATAGGCTGAATGTGACAAAATAGGATTTAATAACAGAAAATTAAAATCATTTGTGATAAGCGTTTGGGGGGCCTACTGGAAGGACTTATGCCAGGATATAGTGGGAATGGTTATGCGCAAGCCAGCGTGGTGGAACCAGCTGGACTTCCGGTTGCAGTGGATGCAGTAGTAGCGGATGCAGCGGATGCAGTGGCTGCGGTGGCGGATGCGGGGGTGGCGGGGATTAAACATTAACCCGCTTAACCATGGAAGCCGCACTGTTTCCTGATGTAGAGACGGGCCGCGGCCGTCTCCTCGTTTCAATCATCGCGATATTTATTAGTGAATGGCCTTAAGGAACCTGGCGATGATTGCAAAAGAGATTATCCCGAGGAGACGGGCGCAGCCCGTCTCTACGCTGTTGATTAATATTGTCCCGTAACATCTTTCATGACAACTTTTCCATTTAAACATCGGAATCTCCCGGAATGCTTCCCCGCCATAGTAGCCGATTCTACACACAGCACCTGACCAATGGAAACTGTAACATCTCCCTAAAATCAATTTTTCAGACCAATTTTAATTCATTTACCTTTGCAAACATCAGATGATATGATGAGCAAACCAACTTCTCCCTTAAAACGAATGAGCCTGGCCGAGGAAGTGGCCGGCCTTTTACAGGACGCAATTGAATCCGGCAGGTACCGGGTGGATGACCAGCTCCCTCCGGAGCCGGAACTGATGGTACAATTCGGAGTAGGCAGGAGCAGCATCCGCGAGGCGGTGAAAATCCTTGCTAATCGCGGTTTTGTAAAAGTACAACAGGGATTAGGGACGTTTGTAACATCACAAAATGGCTCAGGAGAGCCACTCACCCAGCGCTTACAACGTGCTGATTTTGAGGACCTGAACGAAGTAAGGCTCGTGCTGGAAGTAAAAATTGCAGAAAAAGCAGCACTGCTCAGATCAAAGAAAGATGTGGAAAAGATGAAAGGCTTTCTGAAAAAGCGCTATGAATACGCTGTCAGCAACCAATTGGAAGCATGTATACAGGCTGACATCAACTTTCACAGCACCATCGCGGAAGCCGCGAAAAATGAACTGATGATAGAGCTGTACGGAACCGTGGCCAATATGCTCAAACAGGCATTTGTACAACGCTACGGCAATACAGATACATTCAAAGAAACGCAGGAACTGCATGAGGCTTTGCTGCATGCTATTGCAGACAAAGACCCTAAAAAGGCATGGTCCTGCGCTACTAAAATCGCAACACACGGTAGATAACCGGATTTTTTGACCATCAAACATCAGATGATCTGATCTTAAAAAGTAACATCATGTCAACATCATTAGCCGAACAGCAAGAACCTGCCGTGGTGGAGAAAGTAGCCCAGCAAACAGTGTTCTCTATCCTGATAGCCCTCAGTTTTACACACCTGCTGAATGACACCATGCAGTCGCTCATACCAGCAATATACCCGCTGGTAAAGGATTCCCTGAAACTTACCTATTCACAGGTGGGCCTTATTACCCTGACCTTTCAGATGTCGGCCTCCATTTTGCAGCCGCTGGTAGGTATCTATACTGATAAGAAACCGCAACCATATTCCCTGGCCATAGGCATGAGCTTCACGCTCGTAGGCCTGGTGAGTCTGGCATTTTCCCACACCTTTGCCATGGTACTTGTATCCGTAGCCCTTACCGGCGTAGGTTCTGCCATCTTCCACCCGGAAGCCTCCAGGCTGGCACACATGGCCTCGGGTGGTAAGCATGGGATGGCACAGTCGCTGTTCCAGGTAGGCGGTAATGCCGGCAGTTCCCTCGGACCATTGCTGGCAGCAGCTATCATCGTACCATTCGGGCAGTTTAATGTGATCTGGTTTTCGCTGGCAGCGCTTTTGGCCATCGTAGTGATGATGCGCATCAGCAAATGGTACACCCAAAACATGCACCGTGCTAAGCCTAAAAAATCCGCACAATATATAGAAAGAGCCAAGCTGCCAACATCTACCGTGATATTTTCACTGGTAATCCTGCTGGTACTGATCTTCTCCAAATACTTCTATATGGCCAGCATGACCAGCTATTACACTTTCTATCTGATCAATAAATTCCATGTCAGCGTGCAAAGCGCACAGGTATACCTCTTTGTGTTCCTGTTTGCCGTAGCCGCAGGTACTTTCTTTGGTGGTCCGCTGGGCGACCGCATCGGCAGAAAGTATGTGATCTGGATCTCCATCCTTGGAGTAGCACCGTTTTCACTGCTGTTGCCGCATGCCAACCTCTTCTGGACTGCCATACTCAGTGTATTCATTGGCGTTATTCTCTCTTCCGCCTTTTCAGCCATTCTCGTGTATGCACAGGAGTTAGTACCGGGTAAAGTAGGCATGATTGCCGGACTGTTCTTCGGACTGGCATTTGGCATGGCTGGTGTAGGTTCAGCATTGCTGGGCAAACTGGCCGACAGCACCAGTATTGATTATGTATATCAAGTGTGTGCTTATCTTCCGCTGATCGGGTTACTGACAGGACTCCTGCCGAACCTGGAAAAACGGAAAGCATAGTGATTGCATGAATAAGGCTACATTCGCACCATAGAAAAATTTAAGTTATGTGGAAAGGCATTTTGCTGGTATTGCTTGGGGCATGTAGTTTCGGAATTCTTTCATCCATCGTTAAGCTGGGCTATCAGCAAGGCTTTACTTTGGGAGAGTTATGTAGCCTTCAGGCCGGATACGGGATGGTGGCGCTTTGGTTGATTCACTGGATCTCCGGCGCTGCCACCTATGGTCTGACATCAAAAGATGCACGCACCTGTTTTATACTTGGTAGTTCTACCGGACTGGTAAGTATCACTTATTATCAAAGTGTGCAATACATTCCTGCCAGCATCGGCATTATCCTGCTCATGCAGTTTACCTGGATGAGTATGTTGGCAGAATGGCTGATTTATAAGAAGAAGCCAACACCCACGCAATGGGTGGCGGTAGCGCTGATTCTGGCAGGCACCTGCCTGGCCGGCGGGCTTATCAGCAATGGCCCGGCCGAAATCAACCTGGCCGGTATCGGTTTTGGTCTGCTGGCGGCCTTTTTCTATACGATTTTCATTGTAGTGAGTGGCCGCATAGGTCGCTCCCTCACGCCGGTGCTGAAAAGCGCATGGATTGTAACAGGGGCTTTTGTAATCATCACCTTAATATTTCCACCAGTATATCTATTTAACGGACGTTTTACGGAAACCAGTTTATGGATATGGGGGCTGCCACTCGCCTTATTCGGCACCGTACTGCCCCCTTTCCTTTTTTCAAAGGGGATGCCGCAAACCGGCGTTTCATTGGGCGCCATCCTCAGCGCGGCTGAGCTGCCGGTGGCTACAATAGCCGCCATGGTGCTGCTGCATGAAAAGATTACGGTAGTGCAGGTGGCGGGTGTCATTGTGATATTAGGTGCTATTGTAATGGCCAACCTGCGGAAGAAACTTAGTTAGCAAATTATTGGAAACCGGCAGCTGAGCTGCCGGTTTTGTTTTTTCGGCCTGCGGCCGCAGACCGCCACCAGAAAAGTCTCGTCCACTTTGCAAGCCTCATGTGCTTTGGGACTAGCAGGGGCAGACTCCCGGCTTTCGGAGCCTGAGAGATCATTTCTAAAATCCCCCATTTTTAAGGTGCTTTTTTAATTATCTTTGCCACCTCGTATAAGAAATAAGTGAATTACGAACAGATTCTCCATGAAAGCATTTAACATTTTTATTCTATATCGCTTTCCAATAGGCATCATCCTGTTGATTGGCGGTATTGCCCTCGGTCTGACAGTGGGTTGGTGGGAAGCTACCATTGTATTGGTACTGGCGGTAGTGTGTTTGGTAACACACCTGATGTTTGGACCTATGCGACTGGTACAGGAAGCCGTGGAAGCCGGTGATCTTGACAGAGCGAACGCTTTAATGAGCCAGGTGAAATTTCCTAAACTGCTGTATAAACCAATCCGTTCTGTTTACTTCTTCATGCAAAGTAACATGGCGATGTACAGTAACGACCTGGACAAAGCAGAAGCCACCATCCGCCAGAGTATTCAGTCGGGCAGCCCGATGAAAGAATACGAAGGTATGCAGTACTTCCAGCTGGGCACCATCGCTTACCAGAAAAATGATCTTAAAACCGCCGACCAGAACCTGAAGAAATCTCTTCGTATGGGCCTGCCGGATAAAGAAAATACCGCCGCAGCACTGCTCACCCTGGCGTCTATTGCCATGAGCCGCCGCGACTTTAAATCTGCCAAGGAATATTTCCGCAGAGCCAAGGCACAGAAGCCTACTACCGAACAGTTAGTAAGCCAGATCAAAGAGATGGACAAATACATCTCCAGAATGCCTGGTTGATTTTCACCGAAAGAGTTTCAGCAGGATAGCGATATCCTGCTTTTTTTTGTTTACGAACTACCGATTGTTTCGCTGCAGCTTTGCTAACCGACGTAATCTGTAGTTCGTTTTTTTATACCGTATATATTGAGAACAACTATTGCAACCCTCCTCCTGGCCGCCGCTATACCAGCCATGGCGCAGGACTCCAGCCGGATCAGCCACCTTTCCGGCGTTACGGTTACTGCCACCAAAGGCCCCCAGAAAGCCAGTGAAACCGGTAAGGTAGTCACTATCCTATCCCGCGAGTATCTGGACAGGAACAGCGGCAAATCCGTAGCCGCCATCCTCAATGAGCAGGCTGGCCTGATCGTTAATGGTGCCAATAATACCGCCGGCACGGTGCCGGATGTATACATGCGCGGCGCCTCCAGCGGCAATACACTTATCATGATCGACGGTCAACCGGTGAGTGATGCCACCTCTATCCCCAACAGCTTTGACCTCAACTTCATCCCGGCTGAACTGGTGGAACGCATTGAAATCCTCCGCGGCAGCCAGTCTACCCTGTATGGCTCCAACGCCGTAGCCGGCGTGATCAACGTGATCACCCGCAAAGGCAGCGGCAAAAAGATGGGCGCCACCGCCGGCTTAGGATATGGCAGTTATAACGATAAGCAGGCCCACGCCAGCATCCACGGCCAGGTTAATAAACTCTCCTACCTCGCAGGCTACCGCTACGAAAAAACAGATGGCATGTCCGACGCCTACGACCCTACCGGAAAAGCAAACTTTGACAAGGACGGATTCCGCCAGCATGCAGTGTTTGCGAAGCTCGGCCTCGACGTGGGGAAGCGCTGGAACCTGCAATACCTCTTTAACTTCAACGACTACCACCACGCACTGGACGAGTATTCTTTTACGGATGATAAGGATTACAACGGGAAATCACGCTACCAGCTGCATGGCTTTCATAGCACCTACACCTTTGGAAAAGGTAGCTGGCACATGTTGTACAGCTTCCAGCAAACCAACCGGAATATCCTGAACGACTCCGGATACATTACTCCTTTTGGTTATGCTAAATATGATAACACTTCTTTCCGTTCCAACATTCACCAGGCGGAAACCTTTGTAAACGTGGACCTCAGCCAACAGGTAAGGCTGGTAGGCGGCGCTGCCTTTACCCGCAGCACCATGATGCAGCTTGACTTCCTGGTACTGAATACCGATACCATCACTCCTCCGAATATAACGGACATTCCGGCCGATTCCGCAAACAGCAACCAGATCAGCGCCTATGCTTCCATATTGCTCCACAACCTGGGTGGCTTTAACCTCGATGCCGGCGGACGTTATAATTATCATAGCCTGTACGGGAACAACGCTACCTTCAGCATCAACCCATCGTACCTGATCAATGAGCGCCATAAACTGTTCCTGAACGTTTCTTCAGGGTATAAAGTACCATCTCTTTATCAACTTTATTTCCCCGGATATGGTAACAGCGGATTGAAACCGGAAGTAACCACCAGCTACGAAGCGGGCTACCAGCTTGGATTAAAGCGGGTAAATGTTCGAGCAACGGGATTCTACCGGCATACGAAAGACCTGGTGATCTTCTGGTTTGACCCGGTTACCTATATGAGTCAATACCGCAATGCAGATAAGCAGGAAGCCTACGGCGGCGAGCTGGAGGCCGATGTGGAAATCACCAAAGGACTGAACCTGACGGTAAACTATTCCTATACCGACGGGCAGATCAGCACGGCTCAAAATGGGAAGGACACTTCTTATTACAACCTCTACCGTATCCCACGGAATGCGGTAAACGCCACCCTTGGCTACCAGGTTACACCTGCATTTTATGCAGCTGCCACCTACCGTTATGTAGGCGAGCGCTGGGAATCAGGCAATCGTATGGGAGATTATTACACCCTGGACCTCTACGGTGAATATAAATTTGGTAACTTGCTTAAAATTTTCGGGCAGTTTCGGAATATTACAGATATAAAATATTTTGATATTACAGGCTATAATTCCCGGAGATTTAACTTTAATACGGGTATAATTCTTAACTTATAAATTCTAATACCAGCATATGTCTTTAAAGAATCTTAATCCACAATTTGGCGTGTTGTTGCTGTTTATTCTGGCGGCAGGCATTATCAGAGTTGTGTTGGGAGCTGATGCAAGCATGTCTCCCATTGCTATGTTTACTCCGGTAGGAGCGATGGCTTTATTTGGTGGTGCTACTTTCCAACAGAAATGGAAAGCCTATGTGTTTCCATTGCTGGCGCTGTTTCTGAGTGACGTGGTGATGATGCAGTTCTTCCAGAAAGAGTTTGCACAAGGCCTGCTGTACAGCGGCTGGATCTGGAACTATGCGAGCTTTATTCTGATTGTACTCGCAGGTCAGTTATTGATCAAGAAAGCAGCGGTTGGTAACATCCTGGTGGCTTCTGTGGCTGCTGCGGTAATCCACTGGCTCGTGTCTGACTTTGGTGTATGGATTGGCGGTGGTTGGGATATGACTACCGGTAAACCTTACACGAAAGATATGGCCGGTATCATCAGCTGCTACGCACAGGCGATACCTTACATGCGCTTCTTCCTGGCTGGTACAGTTATCTACTCTGCCATCTTTTTTGGCGGTCTGTTACTGGTTCAGGGCAAAAAACTCCGTACTGCGCACTAATACCATCACATAATATTTTAATTTAGAGATTTTTGAGTGCAGGGCTCCGGTTTTGCACTCTGGAATCTCTAAGTTATTTTAGGACCTGCCTAAAATAACTGCATGCAAATTCTGACGTAGCACATAGTACAAAAGGACTATCAAAACAAATCAATAGCACATGCTTAAATTTTCACGCTCCCTTCCGGTTTTACTGACCCTGGCTACAGCACTCACGATAGGAATGGCTGCCTGTCAGAAATACGAAGCGGGCATTACGATCCCCTCTGTGACAGACCCGGGAGTAACAAATGGATTGGATACTATTTATCTGGGTGATTCGCTGAAAATAGCGCCTACCTTAGGAAACGTTGCCGGCGTTCCTACTTACCAATGGCTTGTAAACGGTGTGGAAGCCAGTACAGATTCGGCCTTTACCTTTAAACCTACCGCCAACGGAGATTATACCATCTCTTTTAAAGCATTTGCTGGCAACTCACTCACTGGTTACTATTACCGTATTAAAGTATTTGCACCATACGAAAATGGTTATTATATCCTCAACGAAGGTTCCTTCCCTAACCCGGGCAGCCTGAACTTCTTCCGAAACGGGGAAGATACCATGATCACCAATATTTTTGCCCGCCTGAATCCAGGTAAAACCCTGGGTACCACTTCCCAGTATGGTCAGCTGTTTAACGGCAAGCTGTACATGGTTTCCAAACAGGGCGCTTTTGTGGCTGCTGATGCCAATACCCTGAAAGAAACTGGTCGTATTGCCAGTTTACCTGCTGATGGCCGCGCCTTTTGTGGTATAGATAACAGCCGTGGTTTGGTAACTACCGCCGACGGGGTATATGCCATTAACCTGCAAACCCTTACTTTAGGAGCTAAGGTAGCGGGCATTACGGGTCAAACCGGCGGTATCCTTAAAACAGACAACTACGTGTTTGTTTTGACGGAAGCGGAAGGTGTGGTTGTACTGAATGCCACAGATTTCAGCATCGTGAAAAAGGTAGTTAAGGCAGATGTGGGTTTTGCGAGAAGCCAGGATGGTAATATCTGGGCAGCCTCCGGCAAAAACCTGTATGCCATTAACGAGGGCACGCTGGCCGTGAAAACCTATGCCATCCCTGTGAACATCTACGATAGCTGGGGTTATTGGAATGCAGGCTCCCTGTCTGCTGCCAAATATGAAAATGCTATTTATTTCAGTGAAACAGACGCTTATGGCAGCGGTACCAAAATTTACAAATTTGTACCTGGTATAGATACCACCTTAACCACACCGCTGGTAAAACTGCCGGACAACAGGATTTTGTATGGTGCGGGTGTAAGATATAATTCAAAAGATACCACACTGATAGTAACTGCGCTGACATCCGATTATCAATCCAACACTTTGTTGATTTATAATGCGATGAACGGCACACTGAAGAAAACCATTAACTATCCTGGTTTATACTTCCCATCTATGCCGGTATCCAACTAATTAATACTGCATGATAATACTGATCACAGGCGGCGTCAGATCCGGAAAAAGCCGTTATGCACAGGATCTGGCATTGTCGCACAGTGCGCACCCTGTTTACGTAGCCACTGCCCGCCTCTGGGACGAGGATTTTAAAGAACGGGTACAGCGGCATAAGGCCGATCGGAGCGCCGCCTGGATTAATTATGAAGAAGAGCGTCATGTGAGCAAACTGCCCCTGGATGGGCATACCGTTGTGATCGACTGCGTAACCCTATGGCTTACCAATATCTTTGAAGAAACCAGCCATAATATTTCTTCCAGCCTGAGCGCTATACAGGCCGAAATTGACGCCTTGCACCAAAAAGCAGGAACATTTATTATTGTAACTAATGAAATAGGGATGGGCATCCATGGGGAAAACGCTGTGGCCCGCCACTTTGCGGACCTACAGGGATGGACTAACCAGTATATTGCCCGTATAGCCGGCACCGTTGTGCTGATGGTATCCGGCATTCCCGTTGTGATAAAAAAAGAGGAGAAATAATAATGATTACACCCGTTTCAACTTTGCTGAAAGAAGCATTACAGGAAAAGATTGATCAGAAAACCAAGCCACCGGGCTCCCTGGGGAAGCTGGAGCAGATTGCCTTACAGGCGGGTCTGATCCAGGAAACCTTACAGCCGGAGCTGCGGAAGCCTGCTATCATTGTATTTGCCGGCGACCATGGTATAGCGGCGGAAGGATTGGTAAACCCTTTCCCACAGGCCGTTACCGCGCAGATGGTGTATAATTTTCTGAATGGTGGTGCGGCAATCAATGTGTTTTGCCGTCATCAGCAGCTGGACCTGAAAATAATTGACGCGGGGGTGAACCACTTATTTCCGTCGCATCCACAGTTGCGCGACCGCAAAATTGCCATGGGCACGGCTAACTACCTGCATCAGCCGGCGATGTCGCTCGACCAGTGCAGGCTCGCGCTGGCTGCCGGCGGCGAGGAGGTGCTGGCCTTGCATGAGCAGGGTTGTAATATCATTGGTTTTGGGGAGATGGGAATTGGCAATACGTCAGCTGCCGCGTTACTGATGAGTTTTTTCACGGGCAGTCCTATCGATCAGTGCATAGGTGCCGGTACCGGCTCAAATGCGCAGCAGTTGGAGCAAAAGAAAGCGGTACTGCGGAAAGTGCAGGTATTCCACCCGAACCCGAATTCTCCTATACAGGCGTTGGCTACCTTCGGTGGCTTTGAGATTGCCATGATTTGCGGTGCAATTATAAAAGCGGCGGAGCTGAAAATGATGATTGTGATTGATGGGTTTATTGTGTCCGCGGCCTTGCTGGCGGCGGCAGCCATACACCCTGAAGTAACCGGCTACTGCGTGTTTGCGCATTGTTCCGATGAGAAAGGACATCAGGCGATGCTGAAACACCTGAACGTTTCTCCTTTACTGCAACTGGATATGCGCCTCGGTGAAGGCACCGGCGCTGCGCTGGCTATCCCGCTGATACAACAGTCCGTAGCCTTCCTCAACAACATGGCCAGTTTCAATAGTGCACAGGTTTCAAATCGTACACTATGAGGGCGCAATGGCAACTATTCCTGACGGCTGTCATGTTCTATACCCGTTTACCCGTTACCGTTAGTGAGCCCTATAGTCCTGAAATGCTGAACAGGGCTACCAAGTACCTGCCATTGGTAGGCTGGATTGTAGGCATATTTATGCTGGCGGTGATATGGGCGTTCGGTGATATTGCTCCCCGTCCGCTGACGGTGCTGCTGGCACTTTGTGTAAGCATCTGGGCCACGGGGGCGTTTCATGAAGATGGGTTTGCGGATATGTGCGATGGCTTTGGCGGCGGATGGACGAAAGAGCGCATCCTGGAAATCATGAAAGATAGCCGCATAGGCACCTATGGTATGCTGGGATTGCTGCTGCTGATGGCTTCCAAGCTGGTAAGCCTGATGAGTTTACCGATTCACACAATGATGCTGGCGGTAATTGCTGCCCAGCCGTTGAGTCGTTTCACCGCTATCACCGTCATCTACACACAACAATATGTGCGGGAGGATGAGTTAAGTAAATCTAAACCTATTGCCAAGGGCATCAGCACCGAGGAACTGATAGTGGCGGGTATTTTTGGTTTGTCGCCTTTTTTGGCGGTAACCGTGTACCTGCAGAACTATGCCTTATTGATTACGCTACTGGCTGTGCTGATGGCCAGGTTGTACATGGGGCGACTCATGAAAAAATGGATTGGCGGATATACCGGTGACTGCCTGGGGGCGGTACAACAGGTTGCAGAATCCGTCATATATTTGTGTTTTTGTATTCTGGCATGGAAATATACCTGATCCGGCACACTACGCCGGCCGTAGAACGCGGTATTTGTTATGGTTTTACTGATATAGATGTGGCGCCAACTTTTGAGACGGAAGCTGCCCGTATTAAGGGCCTGCTGCCGGCCAAACCGATGGACGTATATGCCAGCCCCCTGCAACGCTGCAGTAAACTGGCCACCTACCTGTTTGGGAATACGTTTACCACTGATGACCGGTTGAAGGAACTGAATTTCGGCGACTGGGAAATGCAGCGCTGGGATGACCTGGGCCCTGATGCCTTGCAAAAGTGGATGGACGACTTCGTATACGTACGGGTGCCTAACGGGGAAAGCTACCAGGACCTGTACGCCAGGGCTGTGGAGATCCTCAACGAGGTGATAGCCAAAGGCCGCGATGCGGTGCTGGTAACTCATAGCGGTATCATCCGGGCGCTGCTCGCACATATTACTGACACACCTCTGGAGAAATCTTTCGAAAGAAGAACAGAATATGGAAGAATTGCTTGTTTGTCCGTTACCGATAATCAAGTAAATATTGTTTTTTACAATTCGTAATTAATTATCTACCAATATATTACAGTTATTACACGAAATATACCTTCAAAATCCTGAAAAACCCGGATTTCGTGCTAACTTTATGTGAAGTTTGATAGTAAAAAAATAAAAAGAACACACTAAAACCTGTTTATAATGACAACATCAATCTTGAATATTCCTTTCTTGTTCTTGCAGGAGATTGGTATAAAAGAAATACTGCTGATTGCGCTGGTAATTCTATTATTGTTTGGTGGTAAGAAAATTCCTGAATTGATGCGTGGTTTGGGCAGCGGCATCCGCGAGTTCAAAGATGCGAAAGATCAGCCAGGTGCCAAAAAGCCTGCTGCTGAAAACAAAGAATAGTAGCTATTACCTTCTAATAGAAAAAAGGTAAATCGTGTATGAAATCATCACGATTTACCTTTTGTTTTTTTACCCGAGTCCTAATCAGGCAATCTGCACATCCCCACTTACAACGGGACTATTACTACCATTCATGGTGAGGAACTTTTTTCTGAAGTACCAGGAAGACGCAATCATAATCACCATCCCCAGCAGGCTTGTACCTAGTACCGCATCCATAAAAAACTGGCTCCAGGAGAGCGACAGGTTGTAAAAGTTTTTTACCAGCATAATCACCACACTCCCCAGGTATCCGAAAGAATCAGCTACATAAATGATGAAACCTACGTTGCTGACGTATTTGAATACGGCTATCAGCCGTTCGAAAAAAATACAGTTAAAAGGAATATAGCCCATGTACAATCCCAGGCCGGTGAGCGTCATCCACCATACGGGATTGAGCAGGTGCGCCTGAAACAACAGGGTGCTGAATAGCGTGATACTGAACCCCAACACTACTATCAGGTGATTGAGCATGAATGCCTTATAGTTGTTTTTTACAAATACCAATAATCCCATAATCACAACAATAGCTATAGAAATAGGGATTTCTGTTTGTGTAAAAATCGCGGAGGTGCTGCCATAGCCCAGGTCCTTCCAGATGTCGGCAGCAAAGTTATCCCGCATATCCCGCAGCACGGTGAGCATGACATAGCTTACAATCAGCATCACCAGCCCCGGCAAAAAGGTAACGAGAAACTTCTTTCGCTCCAGCTTATTCATAGGAACGCGTTTGGTACGAACTGCTACATCTTCTGCTGACGGCGGTGGTATCTGCTCTAACAATAGAATAAAGATCAGGATGGGTACAATGAATATAAGGCCGGTCATAAAAGGCATCCACCGCTCTCCTACTCCCCAGTCAATAATGGTCATTTTGCCTACCGATTTTACAAATCCTGAGGAGAAGATAAAGCTGATGCTGAGTACGGCCCCCATAAACTCCGTAGCGCGGCGGCCTTCCAGATAACTGAATACCAGCCCCCAGATCATGCCCAGCGGGAAACCGTTCAAAAACAGGAAAGGGATATTATAGGGTGCGGGAACAACGGCAAATAACAACAGGGAAACCCAGGAAATCAGGATCAGCAAAATGATGTTACGGGCGCGGTTAGCACCTTTCATTTCTGCGATGAACTTTATCCCGTAAAACTTACTGCAGGCATACCCGATTGTTTGGGTCATTACCAGCCATATCTTATAGTCTATCCCCAGAAAGGTTTGCCCATCAAATATGGCTGCTGTAAAAGGCTTCCTGAAGGCATACATGCAGGAATAGGTGCCGAATGCCACCAGGGCGGCATACAAGGAAAAGGTAATACTACCGGCTTTTTGCAGGCGCTGCTGTATACACGGAATAGCTAACATTAAATTCACTGTTTTACCAAAGGTGGTGTTGTAATGTGAACTTAATGTTAAGCAGAGCTAAACTTAATGTTAAGTATTATTAAACTTAAATTTTACAAAATAACTTGCGCCATTTCCTAAAACACAAGAGCGTCCACCGGTGGCGAACGCTCTCGTGAGGTATTTTGAAAGTAAGCTGTCCGCCACCGGCGGACGCTCTTCAAATGAAGTTTGGCATGCGCAGGAGTTTACATCACTGTAACTTATCCTTTATCAGTTGCTCCAGGTTGGAACTATACCCGGTGAATTTCTCCACAATACGGCCTTCCTTGTCCAGCAGGAACATGGTAGGGATTCCCTGGATCATAAAGTCAGACAAGGTTTTATCAGCATTAGGGCTGATCACCTGTGACCACGGCATTTGCTCTTCTGACATGGCTCTGCGCCAGGCGTCATTGTCCTTATCCACGGAAATACTGAGGATTTCGAAACCCTGTGCTTTATGTGCAGCATAAAGTTCTTTCAGCTTGGGGATCGACTTCCGGCAAGGGCCGCACCAGCTGGCCCAGAAATCCACAATCACATACTTGCCTTTGAAGGAAGAAAGTTTAGTGATACTGTTATCAGGACTGGCGTAGGCAATTTCCGGAGCCATACTACCCTTTTGCAGCTGCTGTTCCTTTCTGATTTGCGTCACGATATCCTTCTTTACATTCACGGCATCCTCCAGGGTAGGGTTGGCCGCCAGCAGCTTATCCAGCTGGGTGAGGATGTATTGCGGATCATTTTTGGCGTTCATAGTTGCCAGCAGGTATACTGTGGCAGGATGACTGCCAGATGCGGCTATCAGCTTGCGTTCGCGGGCTTCGCCCTGCTGCTCCACCTTGCGGTAAAGCATTTGTTTACGATAGTAGGTGTACCAACTGGAGTCAACGCTACGGCGTTTTTGCGCGGCAAAGCCTTCATCCAGCAGGTCGTCTTTCAGCGTTTCATCGAGGTAGCGGTTATACAGTGCCATGTTGATGAGTCGCGTACCCTGCGACAAACTCGTCACTTCCACAAATCCGGAGTTTTTCCGTTGGTATTGTGCAGTGTCGTATCCCCGGGCTACCACTGTCACATCCTGATCGGCCCAGAAAGCCGTTGTTTGCCACTTTAAGATATCCAGCTGGTAGATACCGGGCTTAGTGACGGTGAGCTTAAAACTGAAGCTCCCATCGGCCTTTACGGGCACTGAATCCACGGTGGGTGCATTAGGTCCCGGCCCTTTTTTGAGCCATACCATGTTGTATTTGCTTAAAGTGCCCGGGTTCAGGATTTGCACCTTACCGCTGATCTGCAATTGTTTTTTCACCTGCGCACCAGCAGGAACCAAGCTGGTGGCCAATAGTACGGCCAAGGTTATATTTTTCATACGGCCAGGGTTTTAATTGCCAAAAATGGATTTCAGTTTGACATCAAGTTCACGGCTTTCCGCCCCCTGCCACCTTGCTATAATATTCCCGTTTTTGTCGATCAGCAGTTTGGTAGGATACGCATCCACGCCATACAATTTCACGACATCTGATTTCATTGCCAGCTCGTTGTTCAGCACCTGCGGCCAGGTGAGCCCATCGGTATCGATGGCTTTTTTCCAGGCGGCCTTTGCGGCATCCAGGTCATCGGCTTTTTCGGAAGCTACCCCCGGGATTTCAAAACCTTTATCCTTATAGGTAGCGTAAAGCTCTTTCAGGTGCGGGTTTGACTGGCGGCAAGGGGCGCACCAGCTGCCCCAGAAATCGATCAGCACATATTTGCCTTTGAATTGGGAGAGAGATATAAAATTCCCATCCGGTGAAGGCTTCGTAAAGTCAGGCGCAGGCCCTGAAGCAGCTGTGCTGCTCATGATAGCGATGCGCGATGCCACTCCCTGGCCCAGGTAGGTGTTTTTCATGCTGGCATCGAGGCCTTCATAAGCCGCTTTCAGTTCAGCAAGACTATACTCCTTTCCTGTGCGTGAAAGCAGGTATACTGCCGCATAAGCACCCGGGTGGTCCTTTACATACTTTTTGTGGATAGCGTTTAATTCCTGGTAGTTCGCCAGCATCTTTTTACCTACATCGTCCAGGCCGTCTTTCACGCCCATCTTGCGTAGCTGCATCAGCTCCTTTTGCAGTGCTGCTTTTTCTTTCAGGTTTTTAGACTCCGCATTGCGCAGCTCATTGAAACTTTCATTGTATGCATCGCCTTTAACGGTGGCCAGGTTAAGATCCTGGGCTGAACCGGTGACGCTGAGCTGGCAATCCTTGCTCAGCACCACATCCAATGGCATGGCAGGTATCGCCATGGAGTTCGCTCTTTCTCCCAGGTAAATATTTCTGTCTACACTGGTGGTGAGGCGGCCTATTACCGGCTGCTCCGGTGCGGTACCGGTGAGGGTAAACGCGCCGTCCGCTGCTTCGGCGGTAACAGTTACATTCTTGCTGCCATCGAAGTAGCTGAACATAATTTTTTCGTTGCCCTGGCCTTCCAGCTTGCCTGTTATCCGATAACTGCCCTGCGCATACGCTGATGCGGCACAGGTGCAAGCTACCATCACTGTCATAAATATCCGTTTCATAGTTTATTGGTGGGTTTTTGTTTTTACATGATGATAAATGGTTTCCAGGCCATGGCTTTCACCTTACCGAAACCACTGTATTTTTTCTCCGTGCCTGCTACAATAGCACCGCTGGACTGGTTTACCTGCATCTGGTATACATGTCCGGTTTTGGTGCTTTCATCGTAGGTGGCGATATATAATATTTTACAGATGTTTTTAGGATCGTAGAAGGCGCCGAGTGCAGGATTGCTGTTGTAGTATTTCTGCAAAGCGATATTGGTAATCTTTTCATTGGCAGGCGCGCTCCACAGCTTATCAGTACTCCTGGCGGAATACTTAAACTGATACAGGCTGTTGGGAGATGCGTAATAAAATACTTCGCCATAGTAGCCGGCACTGATAGATACGAGGTCGTTGATTTCAGGGCAGGCACTCATGTCATATTTCCCTTTACCAATGGTAGCGATTTCCCCTGTTCTGAAATCAGCAGTAAGCAGAAAGTACTTACCGGCGTCATCTTTCATAACGGCATGCTCCCAATAGTTCCAGCCGAGGTCGGAGGTCACGAAAGTGAGGCCCACATTTTTCACGTCGAAGGCTGCCGTAGCGCTTTGCGCTGTGGTGAACTCGACTACTTCTGTGCCGCGGGCTACTACTTTTACAAAGCGTTTGTTCGTTTGATCGTACAGTACCGCATCAAATGCAGCACCGGTAGTAGTGGTTATCCATGGTGCCAGCGTACCGTATTTACCGGTAAGTGCATCTTCAAAAGCGCGGCGGCCATTCCCTAAAATCGTATAGTCGATCACGTGAAGTTTATTATTATTCAGCATGAACTCTTTTCTACGCTCTGTAATCTTTACCATCTGCGGCGCTTTGGTGGCCGGCATGGTCCAGAAGATGGAGCTGAAATCATCAATACGCTGGAAGGTGGTAGGCGTAACCGACACTACATCGCCCGTACTCTGGATATATATTTTGTGTGCGCCAGTCAGGTTTACCAGGGAGTAACCTATTGAACCAGGAGCACCGGCCATAGGCGCTCCATTGGAGGTCGAGTAGATATCCAGCATCACCTTTTCCTTTACCGTATTGGTTTTAGTAACCTCGTTATTTACAATCAGCCCCACGTCTGTATTACCATCCTTTTCGTACAGCACCATCCAGCCTTCAGCCAGGGAAGGCGTGATGGCCACGGAAAACTTGGAAAAAGTTTTCACACCGGTTTTGTTATTGATCACCGTAAACAGCACTACCCATACTGCCTCCCGCTTGTCCATTACTGCATGGAGGGCGATGGTGCTATCGAAGGTGAACTTCTCCTGCACGGTGGGGTTTACAGAGCTGGGATACATCTCCCAGGCAAAAGATAATTCACCGGATTTTTCACTACCTGTTACCACCTGTCCTTTGTATTTTACCACCGGTTGCAGATGCAGGGTATCAAATCGCAGCATAGAGTAAGATGTGGCCAGCCCCGACACATCGATGGCTACCGAATCCAGTGTCAGGTAATCGTAATTGCCCCTGTCTTTAGCGCAGCTGCCAAACAGCCCGCACATAGCGATACAGAGTAGTATGTAGCTTAATAGTTTCTTCATGATAAATCAGGGAAAGGTGATCAGATTATTGTTTTCATCGCGCAGGGGATTACCGGGATTGGCAGCATTGTAGGTACTCAACCGCTTCACACAACTGCTTTTGTAATAACTGACAGTGGTGAAATCAATATCGTTTGCACCCACGGTACCTGACAGCAATACCCGGAATACCGGCGGCTTGCCAATCACAGTGGTGATGAACTCAAACTTGGCATCGCTGTATACACCGAAATAAGTGGACAGCTTGTTATAGGGATAAATATCTGCGTCCCAGTTAGCTGGTTTAGAAAATTCTTCCTTGAAGATGACAGTGATTTTTGAGTTTTCTGTAAGCCCTTTCTTCAGGTCACCGGCAGCTGAAATACCAAATACGATACGTGCCCCGGCAGCTTTAAAATCACCGGTACGTTTTACATAGATCGGGAAGGTGCCGGTATAGGTATTGGCTTTGATCACATATTCCCCGAAAGCATAATGTACACCCTCCTTTACGCGATCCGTGTCACCTCCAACAGGTGAGAGTATAAACTTACGGTCGTGCTCCACTTTTTGTCCCAGCAGCATACCGGTAAAAACGATGGAGTCCGTTGGCACCACCGGCTTAAATGCGAAATTAAATTCTGTACTGTCGGGCTTTGATGAAGCAGAGGTGCCGAGCCAGATATTAATACCGTCGTTGGCGGCGGTATACATGAGCTCCGGTGACTTCTCGCAGGAATAAAAAAAACAACCTGCCAAAACGGTTACCAGAAAAGATATCTTAGTTTTCATTTGCGAACGTTTATTGGTTATCCACGCGGTTCACACCGTTTTCAAATTCAGCCACCGGCAATGGCAGCTTATAGCCTTTCAGCGCTATCAGGTTCAGGCCGGAAGCCTTTGGAATGGCAGCATTATTTTTTCTTTTATGATAGAAAAAGAGTTGCCCTTCGCCGATGAACTCCTTACGATATTCCTGGGTAAGCACTGCATCAAAGTCCGCTGCAATAATCGGAGAAGCCTTTAACCCCCGCCCCTGGCGCACTGCGTTGATATACGTTACCGCCTTGTCGTAATTTGTTTTTTGCAGGCACTCTGCTGCGATGAAATACATTTCACTGATCCGGAGCAACGGCATTTTGTTACGATACGCTATTGGCCAGTTGTTATCCGTTAACTGCGTGTATTTATTCAGGTAATAATCACCCAGGTCATTTACCTTAAACCAGTACAGGTAGCGGTAGTCCTCAGCGGCGCTGTTGTAATAGTCCTGCAGGCTGGCAGAAGAAATGTAGAACACATTGCTGCCGGTGGCGGTAAATGAGTTTTGTGAAATAATATTCAACCGCACATTATTCAATGCAAACAGGTGTTCTGTAGAGAAGGTCAGGTCCGCAGTGGCTCTGTTGCTAAGTGCAGCAGGTGTTACCCACGGAAATTTAGTGGCTGCGATCACCGCTTCTGCATTGGCCAGTGCATTATTCAGGTCCTGTTTGTAGAGGTATACCCTTGCCAGCATTCCTTTTACGGCGTAGTAGTTCAGATGCACCTGCCTGTTTACCAGGTAGCCATTATCGTCCGCAACTGTAACGACTTTGCCGGTTTTGATTGGGTCCGCGGCCAGCAATGCTTCAGCGGCGGTAAGGTCTCCCAAAACTTTATCCAACACCTGGGTAACAGATAGCTGTGGAAAGATTTGTTTGGAACTGGACGTGACATAAGGTATGGTGAGCTTATCCGGGTTCTCAGCCATGCTGGCTCCGAAAGTGCGCAGCAGATCGAAGTGCAGGAATGCCCTCAATGCCAATGCTTCCCCTTTTATAATCGCGTAATTTTCGCCGCCAAATACGGACTTACGATCGTCGATGTTCTCCAGGATCTTGTTATCATTTGCAATGGCATTGTACACACCGTTCCAGATCGCATCAATGCGATCCAGGGAAGTGGAACTTGTTTTATATACATATTCCTTATCCGCCTGATACGATGAATTCTGATAATCCCATTCATACCCCAGCACTCCCATCAACCCAAAAGTTAATTCCCGCCCGTACAGCGGTTCATAGGTGAGTGCGCTGTAAACGCCCGACAGGGCTTCCTTAAAGCCGGTTTCCGTAGAAAAAAGCTCCGTATCTTTTACCTGGGAATCCGGCTTTACATCCAGCCACTTGCTGCACGACATCAAACCGCAACTAAGCAACAGGCTGGCTATTAATATTTTCTTTTTCATGTGATGCTGGTTTAGAAAGTGGCCTGAACAGAAAATGACAGCGTACGTGCGTAAGGGTAGCTCAATCCGCGCTCCGCCTTTACAGACGACAGCACAAACAGATCACCTGTAAACAGGGTAGCACGGAGGCGCTGCATCTTACTCTTCTTCAGGAAAGGTGCATTCTTAAAATCGTACGTGATATTGAGTGATGACAACACCAGCTCATTCAAATCCTGCACAAAGCGGGACGTAGGCAGCGTGCGGTTAGGCAAGGTTGTAATTGCTTTAAAAAACGACTGATCTCCTGCCTGCTTCCAGGTATCGGAAAATACCCGTTGGTCTACGTTGTACTGAATATCTACGTTCTCCACCCTATCCACTAATGTTTGGTTGTAATACTGGCCACCTATGCGGTATGTAAAGGCGCAGTTGAGTCCCCAGCCCCTGTATTGTGTATTAAAACCAAAGCTTCCGTTCAGCAAGGGGTTGGAATCTCCTATCCTCACCTGGTCATCCGCATTCCATATGAATGTTTTGTCGCCGTTGGCTTTCAGGAAAATTTCGCGGCCGGTGCTGGGGTCCACTCCTAACGATTGCACCGCATAAATAGCCGTGGTAGACTCTCCCTCTTTATACCGGATAAAAGGTGCAGTGGCGCCGGATGCAGCCCTGGCAGCCTCTTTCTGATCGTTGAGTGACTTAAGTGCATTGGAAATACGTACCAGCTTATTTTTATAACCGGCAGCACTTACAAAGAGGTTAAGGAAAGAACCAGTTTTACGATCGGCCATTACTTTCAGGCTCAGTGTGGCGTCTATACCTTTGTTTTGCACACCGCCCAGGTTTTCCTTGATGGTGCTGAAACCGGTGGAACCCGGCAGTGGTAAGTCTGTCAGCAGGTTGTTGGTATTGGAAATAAAATAGTCGAAGCGGAGGCTCAGGCGTTCAAACGCTTTCAGGTCCACCCCGATGTTATAGTCCTGTGTTTCCTGCCATTTCAGTTCTTTGTTGGCGAGGGCCATGAGCTTAGCGCCTACTACGTTATCATAATAAGTATCCGTGTAATAGGTGTAGGTAGACATAGCCTGGTACGGATTGAAGTTCTGACTACCTGTATAACCAGTAGAAGAACGGAGCTTAAACTGATTCAGCCAGCTTACATCCTTTAAAAACCTTTCGTGGTGAAGGTTCCAGCCGATACCTGCCGACCAGAAGCTACCCCATTTATTATCCGCACCAAATATGCTGGAGCCTTGTCGGCGATAGCTTAAGTCGGCCAGGAAGCGATCATCGTAAGAGTAGTTGAGTGCGGAGAGCAGTCCTGTTTCCCGCGACTTAGCGTCCGTACCCAGCGGGCGGCCGTTTTGCAGGTATTGCTTGGCGAAGCTGATGTTATCCACGCGGTCGTTGAGGAATCCTTGCGCCTGTAAGCCATGCGTTTCACCGGCATCATCCGCCACGTTCCAGCCTGCGTTGAGGAAGAAGAGGTGGTCGCCCAGCTGCCTGGAATAGTTCAGTGTAAGATCGGACCGTAACGATACATCCCTGCCATCGGTAATGGTATAATCTCCCCGTAAAAAGAACATAGAATCGGGATACTCCGTATAGCGGGTACTGTTAGCCGGGTAAAAATCCTCCCTGGACGACTGGTGCAGGTTATAGGAGAAACGGCCAACCAGCTTCAGTGAAGATGCCAGGTTCCACTCTGCCTGGAAGTTATTATTGATATCTGTGTAGCGGGAGAAATTTTTGGTACCGATGGTTGCGTCGTACATCGGATTGTAGTAGGTATTAGATGTGCCGGACCCTGTGCTGAATGTACCCAGCACACGCTTCAGGTTACCATTATCATCGAAGGGCGACCAGTACGGATTTAGCCGGGAGTATTGTGCAAAGGAGCCGTAGGGCGAATCATCGCTGCGGTTAAAGCCTACGGTCAGGTTGTTGCGAAACACAAACTTCTTTACGCGATACGACAGCAGCACAGCTACTGACGTGGTTTTACGATCCGAGCCTATCATGGCGCCTTTGGTATCGTTATAGCTTAAATCGGCGCCGTAGCGGAAAAACTCATCCCCACCTTCCAGAGAAATAGTATGTTTTTGACCGATGCCGGTGCGTACCGGTTGTGCGAGCCAGTCCGTATTCACACCGCGGACTACGGCGGCGTAGTTGGTGTTGTATTGCTCTGCCAGTGCCTGGGTGGTATGGTAATAGCTGCTTTTATATCTCCCGGCATTTACTTCTGCCTGTAATTTTTCGGAAGCATTGGCCAGCTTGTAACTACTGAGGTCCGGGGCAGTCACTTTCAGATCAGCGGTATAGCTTACCCGCAGCTTACCTGCCTGCGGGCGTTTGGTTTCTACCACCACCACACCGTTAGCTGCTTTGGAACCGTAGATGGCCTTGGCGGTTGCATCTTTGAGCAGGGTAACCGAGGCTACGCGGTTCATATCCAGGTCATAGATTTTTTCGAGGGTAGTTTCAAAACCATCGAGGATAAACAGGGGTGCGTTGGCCATACTGGAATACTCTCCCTGTAGCCCTGGCAGGCTGCTCCCACCCCGGATCTGGAGGTTTGGAAGTGTATTAGGATCAGAACCCGCTATGTTATCCACCACTTGTACAAATGAAGGGTCGAGGATTTTGAGGCTCTGGATCAGCGTTTGGTTGCCGGCAGCACGCAGTTGTTCCTGCGTGAAGGTAACGGAGGAGCCGGTAAAGCTTTCCGCCTTACGGTTGAACGGGCCCATGACCACCACCTCATTCAGCTTTTCCTGCGATACATCCAGTGTGATCACATAGCTTTCTGAAGCACCGATGACTACTTCCTTTGGCGTATAGCCGATATGCGTTATGACCAATACGCGGGCTGATGGCGGCAGACTAATAACAAATTCGCCCTGCGCATCGGTTACGCTGTGCTGCCCTTCTGCACCTCGCGCGGAGATGGTTGCGGTAGGCAGCGGGCCATTGTTATCGGCTGCCAGCACCTTTCCCCGGACACGGCGCATGGATAATGTGGTAGCGGGTACGGAGGTAGGTTGTGCCTGCATCATGGTCATCTTTACTGCCCCTGTTTTCTTTCGTTCCATGATAATCACCTTGTTATCACGTAACTGAAAATCCAGGCTGGTATTTTTCAGCAGGTTACCAATAACGGCTTTCAGCGGCTGGTTATCGGCCTTCAGGGTAACGCGGTAGGGCGCGATAGATTCATCGTTGAATACAAATTTCACCTTCCCCTGCGTCTCCATTTCTTTGAAGGCCTGTTTCAGGGAAATGTTGTTAAAGTTCACGCTCACCCTGGTTTCACCAGGTTCCTGAGCAAATGCAGGGAAGTAACAAAGTAGCAGCAGGCAACCAGCGAGCATACGCAGTATCCTGCCCGTTCGCGTATGGGCAAACGAATGCCTGCGGGCATCAATTTTAATTTTCATGCACGTAATTGATAATGAATAATTGGTTGATAAATGATGAAGTGGTCAACAGACCAGGTTCACAGCGGGAAGCATTTCTTCCCGGTCAATCAGCATAGATAAGGGTACCTAATCATGATATCGTCGTTTTAGATTTTAGGTTGGTGGTTGATTTTTGACCTTTCGTTCTGCTGCTATTTCGCGTGTAAAATATGTATGACTGAGTCTTTGACGGTATATTGCAAACCCTTTGTAAGCGTGAGTGCATCCAGCACATCGGTCAGTGATTCGTTACCATCAAAGGAGGCGGTAAAGTGGTAGTCCGATAGCTTATCATCGTCCAATATCACTTTTACATTAAACTTGTTTTCTATAAGGCCTGCCACCTGGCGTAAGTTCTGGTTAGAGAACAGCAGCTTACCTTCCATCCATCCCAGCGTCTCTGCTGCGGTGGTGGCTTTCAATTCCATTTTGCCGTTACCTCTGGCGTAAGTCACCTGCTGATCCGGTGTTACGATAAATGGCTGCGCGGCAGCTGGTCCGTTTACTGACACTTTACCACTGGCTACGGTAACGGTTACACTATTAATAAAACGGTAAGCACGTATATTAAAACTGGTTCCCAGCACCGTTGTTTCCAGGCTGTCGGCCTTCACGATAAAGGGCCTTTTGCTATCCTGTTTAATATCAAAAAACGCCTCCCCTTCGACCAGTGTCACTTCGCGGGCCTGGCCGTCAAACTGCTCCGGATAGCGCAAACGGCTACCCGCATTCAGCTGTACGGTGGACCCGTCGGGCAATACCACTTTTTGTTGCTGACCGGCCATAGCCTGTGCTATGGCGTATTTTGGTGGTGCTGAACGGTTAAGCGTTACCACTACAACCGCCAGTGCTACTGCAGCAGCTGCCGCTATGGTGGCTATTCTACGCACTTTTTTGCGTCGTTGCTGTTGCATAGTAGCGATGCTACCCATTAGCCTGCCCAGGACCCGTTCCCCGGTGGCATGTTCATTCCCCATACTATCCTCATTCCAGGCTGATGGCGCCTCCCTTAAATGGTCAATTGCCTCCGCGATGCCACGGGTGGCGTCTTGCTCCGTTTGTTGGTGGACCTTATTCCTGAAAAAAGGGAATTTCATATTGGGTGGTTTAATATAAAGACACAGCGAAAAGTACCATCCCCCAAAAAAAGTAAAAATATTTTCCGGGTTACAGGTGGGTATAAATAGAAAGCAGGATAATCAGGTATTCGCCAAGGCGCAGGCGTATATGGCGTAAGCCAATGGTGATTTGGTTTTCCACCGTTTTAGGGGCAATGTTCAACTGGGCGGCAATTTCTTTATTAGAGAGATGTTGATGGCGGCTCATCAACAGTATCGTCCGGCATTTATCGGGGAGTTCCGCCACTGCTTCATCGTAAATCCGGTTGATTTCCTGACAATTGAGCTTTTCTTCAGCTGCCAGGGAAGATATGGCCTCCGTGGGCACGGAGCCGAGCATACGGTGCAGGTTATTTTCTGCACGCACCTGGTTGAGCGCGCGGTTTTTTACGGCGATGTACAGGTAATCTTTCAGCGACTGAATATGCGTATGGCGGCCTTTATCCCAGAGGTACAGAAACACGTCATGTATCAGCTCTTCACAGGTTTGCTGGTTGGGAAAAATCCGGAAGGCACAGCGATACAACTCAGACCAGTAGCGCCTGTATATACAGACGAAGGCTGGCTGATCAGCTTTTCTTACTAATTCCAAAAGTTCCTGATCCGTGAGATCGGCTAGGTTACTGTTCATTGGTTTGGACTCCGGGAGATGCGGTTTCTGTTTGCTGGTGACGAATATATAGCACCCTTCCGAAAATTCCTAGCAGAATAGCAAAGGGCTGACCTGTATGGCCAGCCCTGTAAATTTTATTTAGGGAGATAAAATTATTTCACCAGCCACATGGCTGCGTTAATATCATCCGTTCCGCTACCAAACTGGCTTTGCAGCGAGGCTGTCCAGTTTACGGTGTTGGAGGTACGTTCTGAATCAGGATATTTCCAGCGCTTAGGTAATACGCCACTGTTACCGGTACCAGCACCTGTGCTAAACGTAGGTACGCCGGTGCGGCGCCAGTTGAAATACGCTTCCCAACCTGAGTTTTCAAAGAAGGCCAGGTATTTCTGTTGCAGGATTTGCGTGAGCCCCTGGGCATTGTTACCCTGGTATTTTACGCTGGGCTGTTGGTAATACACGCCTTCAAAATCGAATGAAACTGTATAGTTCACACCGCCGTAAGTCTTTACTACATTACCTTTCAGCGGGATACCGTAGAATCCCAGCGAGGCCTTCATCCCATTCTTATACCACTCTTCGGCGTTGCCTTCGGCCCAGCCGCGGTTGATAGCCTCTGCGATATTGAAGCATACTTCCGGATAACCTACGAGCACACCCGGCTCAGCGGCATAGCTGCTATAGTAGCGGGCGCGGCTCCGCACGGAGTAGGCAGCAGTATCAACATTAGACATCAGGGAGGACATATCTTCCAGGCTTTGCCCAGCGGGTGCACCTACGTAAGCAGTAATATCTGCCGGCGATTTTTTGTTTTTGTTGAGCTGTAAAGTGGCTGGTTCCGCGGTGATGTACGCGCGTGGATCATTGAGAGTCACCAGGATGTTCAGGTAGGTGGCCGACATATTATAACGGGTAGCATCATTGCCCAGGTTATCCGGGTTGGAGGGATACTTGTTGATGTTGTTATAAATGAACTGCAGGTTTTGATCCATTCCCTCTATCAGCGGAAATTTAGCCGGGTCTGACAGCAGGTTTTTTATAGCAGCGGCTACATTCAGGTCCGTATCTGCTGATTTTTTGCTGAGAGCGATCAGTACTCTCAGCTTAAAACTGTTCACCGCTCTACGCCATTTAGTAAGGTCGTTACCGTAGTAGATATCACCTTTCAATACCTGGCCTTCGGCCGTATTGCTTTTATCGGGATTGTTGATCAGGTCTGTCAGCTGTGTATTGGCATCATCCAGCCATTGCAGGATATGCACAAATACTTCTTTTTGTGTAGCATACTTAGGCGCTACTACAGCAGTGCCTTTGAGCGCATCATCGATAGGGAGGTCGCCCACGAGGCTGGTCATCCGGTAATAGAAATAAGCACGGATGAATTTACCCAACGCGTTGTATGGATTGTTTGTTTTACCACCGAGGCGGGTGGCTTCCGCTTCCATTTGTTGTACGTTGGTGAGGGAGAAGAAAGAGTTCAGATCCGCACCGCCCCAGTCGTACCGCTGATCGCCGTAGTAGTTATAGTTACAGCAGTCGAACTGGTTCCAGCGCATTACGTTGCTCCATGGTTTATCCACGTTCATGTTGGCCAGCACACCGCCGATCACCATGCTGGGAGGCACCTGGGCGGGTCTGTTCTGGTTCACATTGTACTCCTCGAATTTTTTATTACAGCTGCTAAACACAATACCGGTAAGCGCTGCCAATGATAATATTTTAAGCGATTTCATGACCAATGATTAAAAAGTGACGTTTACGTTAAAGCCATAACTGCGGGTGGTAGGCGTTTGCAGTGAAGATGAACCCTGGTCAGCACCTGGGTACTGATCCATATCCACGTCTTTGTTTTTCGCGAAATACAGGAGGTTTCTGCCTACAAAGGACACACTTGCATTTTTAATGAAAGTACCGTGCAGCAAGGTTACCGGCAGGGTATAGCCCAGGGTTACTTCACGCAGTTTGGTGAAGGTTTTGCTGATCAGGTTAGCTTCATTGGTTCTGTAATAAACGCTGATATAGTCCTGCAGGAAAGTTTTGGTAGTATTAGGTGCAAATGCCAGTTTATCTGCGTTGGTGATGTTACCGTTGTTATCATACTGAATAGGTACACCATTGCTTACCACTACCCCCTCACCCTGCCAGGATTTCACGCCTTTATAATCCTGGTAGCGGGCTTCACCCATGGCACCTTGTACGGTTTGGATGTTGCGGCCACCGCGGAAAGTTTGTTGCTGGATATAGTCGATCAGGCTACCACCTACGCGGCCATCAAACTGGAAGCTGAAGGAAACGCCTTTGTAGCGGAAGCTATTGTTGATACCCCATACCCAGTCAGGGTTGGCGTATCCGAGCTTTTGCTGCACGGGGTTGTTGATAGGGCGGCCATCTTCCCCATTGATAATTTTGCCATCAGCTGTTCTCACGAATTTGGTACCATAGAACACGTCTACCCTGTCGCCCACGCCAATGAAAGGTGTCAGTTTTGTCTGGTCGCCGTAGATACTTTCATAGCGTTCCTCGAAGGTGGACCAGTTGGCGGTTACATCCCAGCTAAGGCCTGTGGCGGAGCGCAGCGGAGAGCCGTTGATGGTGGCTTCCCAGCCTTTTTTGCGGGTGGTTACACCATTTACCAGTGCGCCGGCGTAGCCGGTGGATACTGGCATAGGAACGGTGTAGATTCTTGGTCCGTTGAGGTTCGTGTAATAAGTAACGTCGAGGCCTATACGATTATTTAAAAAGCGTACATCCATTCCTGTTTCAAACACCTTGCTGGTGAATGGGCGCAGGCTTGGATTTGGCACCAGCTGGGTGTAGTAGGCACCGGCTTGAGTTTGATAAATTGGTTGTACGGAGTAGGTGCCTGAGTTCTGGAACGTAGGCCCGTCGTAGGACGACTGGTATTCAGCCCCATAGCCCAGCGGATAGGTGGCCATTGGCGTAGCGCCGATGGTGGCCTGTGTGAGGCCCCCTTTTACGTTCGCGTAGGAGCCTCTGAACTTGAGGAAGGACACGGCATCCGGGAGTTTCACGTAGTCGGATACCACGGTGGTTAATGAAACGGATGGGTACCAGTAGTCGTTCATACCCGGGCTGAGGCTGGAGTTTTTATCCAGTCTGTCGGTCAGGGAGATGGTAGCATATTTCCCCAGGTCGATGTCCACGTAACCGTAGGTACTCAGCACCAGCATAGGTGCCGTATAGTTGGTAGCGAAGAGCGGGTCGCGGCTGTTGGCGAAGCTGTACCATCCCGGTGCGTTGAGGTAGCCGGTGGAAACGAAGCTGGAATTGTATTTATAGGAGCGAACGTTACCACCGAGGGAGGCGTGTACACCAATTTTATGTGGGAAGATGTTGGTGTAGGAGAGCAATACGTCCGTGTTACTTTCGAAGAGGGAGCGTCTGTCTTCGCGGTAGTCTCCTTTACCTTCTTCGCGACCGTAGGGGTGTGCGGAGTAAGGCATTTTTTCGTTGCGGAGCAGGTCGTAGGAGGTCACCTGGGTACGTACTAATGCTTCTACTTTATCGGAGATTTTGTAGTTGAGTTTTACGTAGCCGTTGATATCAGTTTTATAGTGACCGCGCAGCCATTCGTAGGTCATGAACCATGGGTTGTGGTAGCGCTGGTATTCTGCATATATTGATTGTATTCCTTCTTTACCTGGCTGCCAGTAATTGCGCATATCGTCCATGCTCCAGTCGGCGCCGGCCCAGATGAGGGTATTATAAATGATGCTGTTGGGGCCGTAGGTAACATCCGGGAAGTTGTCCGTATACTGACGGTTGTAGTTGATATAGGCATCGAGGCGGAGGCGTGGATTAAAGTTATAGCCACCGGAGAAATTGAAGTTGGTGATGCTTAGTTCCGTGTTGGGTACCAGGCCTTTCTGGTAGGAATGGGACAGGGAGAATCGCAGGTCAGATTTATCAGTATGGCTGGACACTGCGAGGTTGTTGGTGCTGAGCATACCCGTTTGCAGGAATCTTTTCAGGTTGTCTTTCCCGCGTGCGATCCATGGTGTACCGGTTCTTTTGCCGGTGGTGGGGTCTACGGGGCTGTCGTACTGCGGGATGAGCTGTCCTTCGAATTTAGGTCCCCATACGTCGTAGTCCGCATCGTTGGTACCGCCACCTTTACCGTCACCGAAGGCATATTTACCATGGTCGCCGGGGCCATATTCGTCCTGTACTTCCGGGATGGCGATAAAGCCTTTGTTGAACATGGTGGATGAGTTGAAATCGATGGAGAAGCCGCGTTTGTCTTTCGTACCTTTTTTGGTGGTGATCATGATGGCGCCGTTGAGGCCGCGGGAGCCGTAGAGGGCGGAGGCGGTAACTCCTTTGAGGACGGTATAGCTTTCTATATCATCCGGGGAGATGTTCCAGGTATCGGAGTTGATGGGCACGCCGTCCACTACGTACAGGCCGATGTTATTACCGCGGAGGAGGGCCATGGGTGCGCCGAGCAGTTCGGCGGAGGCGCCGATGGTGAGTCCGGCCACTTTACCAACGAGGCCGTTTACGGCGTTGGGTTCACGTGCTTTGGTGAGGTCGGCCCCTTTCACTTCCTGAACGGCGTAGCCTACGCGTTTTACCTCTTTACGTATACCCAGTGCCGTTACCACTACTTCATTGAGGGCTTTTTTATCTCCCTGTAATTCAATGGTTACTGAGTTTTTACCATTTAATGGTAAGGTAACCGGGTTAAATCCGATGAAGCTCACCAGCAGGGTGGCGTCGTTGGTGGCGGATAGTACGAAGGCGCCGTTGACGTCTGTTACGGTGCCTTTGTTGGTGCCGGCAACTTTCACGGATGCGCCGATGATGGGTTGTTTATCATCTGCGTTAAATACTTTTCCGGAAATAGTTTGCTGGGCATGGGCTATGGCTACGTACCCTAATAGCAATAGCATAGCGCTGAGCCGTTTGACGGCCAGTTGTAGATTTAGATGCATGGCAATTTAGATTAAGGGGATATTTTTTACCATGCAAAGATTCGGGTCCAATGTGACCGGAATGTTAATCTATACTAAATTAAATGTTAAGTATTTTTAAACACTACTTTTCAGCGTCGATGAAGAAATAAACGACGAGGCATAGTGCATCTTCCTCGCCTATATTAGCGGGTTTATGGCCCAGGCGGCCATCGAAGAAGAGGGAGTCGCCTGCTTCCAGCAGGTACTTTTCGTTGTCGATCAGGTATTCGACTTTACCTTTGATGATGTATTTGTATTCGTAGGCGTCAGTTTTAACGAGCTGGCTGCGGCGGGCGCCTTTTCTAAGTTCGAGGAGAACAATATCTACCGGGAAGTTCTTTATATTTTTGGTGAGCACGCGTTTGTAGTTGAATCCTTTGGCGGGTTCTTTTTCAAACGGCGTGTATTCGTCGTTTTTTTTGACGATGACTTTAGCGCCCTGGTTTTGCTGATCGATTTCGTTGAAGAACTCGTTCATATCGAGGTTGAGGGCGCGGATAATATTGATCAGAACCAGCAGGGAGGGCACGGTGCGGTTATTTTCTATCTGGGAGATGAGGCCTTTGCTGACCTCGGCTTTATCGGCCAGTTCCTGGATAGTGATGCCTTTGGCTTTACGCTTTTCCTTGATTTTATTGCTGATCTGGATGATAATATCTTCTGTCATGATTGCAAATATAACTCTCTATCTTTACGGGAACATAAATTAACCTCGATGTTTAATTTCGGCCAAATTCTGACCATTACCTTTACATTATTTGCGGTGATTGATATCCTGGGGTCTATACCCATATTGGTGTCCCTGAAGGAGAAGCTGGGCCATATAGATGCCGGGAAGGCTACGCTGGCATCCGGGGTGCTGATGATCCTGTTCCTTTTGGCCGGGGAGCCATTTTTAAGGCTCATGAGCGTGGACGTACATTCCTTTGCGGTGGCGGGTTCCATCGTAATTTTTGTAATCGGCCTGGAGATGATCCTGGGTATTGAACTTTTCAAGAGTGAAAAAGATGCGAAGGCGGGCAGTATTGTGCCGATTGCGTTCCCGCTGGTAGCGGGTTCGGGGACATTGACAACCATTATGTCGCTCAAAGCCAACTTTGACGAGGCCAATATCCTGGCGGGTATAGTACTTAACCTGACGCTGGTATATATTGTTTTACGCTCCCTGAGCTACATAGAACGCTTGCTGGGCAAGGCCGGGCTGATGGTGATCCGTAAGTTTTTCGGGGTAATCCTGCTGGCGATAGCGGTAAAAATATTTAAGGCGAATATCAATCTATAATGTAATTTGGGATTATAAGGTATAAAATGTAGTTTTGCCGTCCTTTACGGCCTCGTAGTACAATGGATAGTATAAGAGTTTCCGAAGCTCCAGATCCAAGTTCGATTCTTGGCGAGGCTACAAAATGAACCCGGCTTTATGCCGGGTTTTGTTATATAACCCATATACAAACCTATACCAATGAATTTTAAATCTGTTTTGCTGGCCATTGGCGCCACCATCAGTATTACTGCACATTTGAAGGCACAGGGCTTAGAAGGTGCCATGACTACCGGCAACAGTACACCTTTTACCTTACGTATTACCAGTAACCTGGCTGTTCCTACTTCCGGCACCGGCCTTGAGCTGGCGCACACCACCAATGGCGATGGCGTGAAAAACAGCTATATACAGTCGTTTGATCGAAGCAATTCAGAATGGCTGCCGCTCAACCTGGAGGCGAAACTTATCCGCACCAACTGCCGCATGCTCGTTAATAATGCCACTGATGATGGCGGTACACCATTACAGGTAAATGGTCAGATCCTATCATCGGGACCATCCGCAGGTATTAATTTTCTTTCCAGGAATGGTGATGGAAGGGCATTCCAATGGTATGCGAAAGAAAACAATGTATATCTATACGATAGTTACCGTGGCGACAGATTAACCATCTCAAGGGATGGAAATATGGGGATTAATGGTGATCCGGGTGATATAAAACTCCTGGTAAACACCGGTGGTGGCCTCCTGCCATCCATTAAAGCGGAACATGTCGGCAGTAACTTTGTGGTAGGACCTGTAACTGCAGGTGGTACTACCACTAAACTTGAGAACAGCGCCGGTGATCTCCTGTTGCAACCAGGTACTGGAAACATAGGTATCGGCGCTATCAGAAGCGATGCAAAACTGGCGGTAGCAGGCACTATCAGGGCACAAAAGATTAAAGTAAGCGTCAACGACTGGGCCGACTTCGTTTTCTCCCCCGACTATCAACTTCCCTCGTTAACAGAACTGGAAAACTATATCCGGCAGCACCAACATCTCCCTAACATACCAACGGCAGCAGATGTAGCAAAGAATGACGTAGACCTTGGTGAAATGAATAAAAAATTATTGCAGAAAGTAGAGGAGCTAACCTTATATATTATTCAGCAGCAGAAAGAAATTGAAACGCTGAAAACCTGGAAGCAGCAAGTTCAAGCACAAAAATAATTAACACTCGTACGTTCTAAAGCCGCCATAAGTAATACTTTGGCGGCTTTGTTGTTTAACTTCCACCAGTGATTATACGCTTGCCGAATTCTGTATAGGCACAATTTTTGTTTAATCCGTTGTCTCGTTTATAAACCATATCAACCTACTTAACCATGTCCACCTTGCGTATCGGGGGATTAGATGGATTCAGATTTCTGGCTATATCGCTGGTTGTCTTGTTTCACTATTATGTCCGCTGGGCTCCTCCACACATCGACCAGTCCTACTACCCTTACGGAAATACCTACAGTAATATTTTCTTTGAGCACGGACATATGGGTGTCCAGTTCTTTTTCATGATTTCAGGATTTGTGACTTTCCTGAGTATTGAAAAGTGTGTAACACTGAAAGAATTTTTGTTGAAGCGCCTCATCCGGTTATGGCCGCCACTATTACTATGCAGTGTAATTACTTTTGTATTTGTGGCCATAGCAGACCCTGCTGGCAAATTTCCCTTTCATAAAAGTGTTTTATCGTTCCTGCCATCGTTGACTTTTACGGACCCATTGTTGTGGCAGCATCTGCTGCGGAATCCGAATATAGCCCTCATTGACGGCGTTTACTGGTCGTTACTGGTAGAGGTAAAATTTTACCTGTTAATTGGATTTATGTACTTCCTGATTTCCCGGAAGCATATACTCAGGTCCTGGAACTTACTACTAATCGGGCTTTTATCTCTCCACTACCTGGCTAAATTTAGTGGATTAACTCCTCTTCGGTTGGTAGATAAAGCTGCGGGTCTGTTATTCTTTTATGAGCACATGCCATTCTTCACACTTGGTATTTGCTTTTATGATTTTTATATCGGGAAGACGTTAAAACCGGCTTATATAATTCCTGTGTTACTGCTGGTTAGTTCAATGCAGGATTTCGATTGGATTAGTCTTACCATGCTCGCAGTTATGTTACTGCTGTTCCTGGCCCTGGTTTTAGACTGGCAAATGATCAGGGTGATGGAATGGAGCGTTTTAAGGAAAGTCGGGGTGGTTAGTTATACGCTGTACTTGCTACACCAGAACGTAGGATTGATATTGATCGACAAAATTTGTAGCTGGATTGCAGCACCGATGTGGTATGCCTGGGTACCGGTGTTGGTGTATGGGATGATAGTAGGAGTTGCGCTGTTATTATTTGAGTATTTCGAGCTACCAATGAAGCGTGTGCTGACAGGATTGTTATTCCGTACGAAAATGATATCTCCACCAATCGAGTAGGAAGTGAGGGATTATTTCCCTCACTGTCCCCTCACACCACCGTACGTACCGGTCTGGTATACGGCGGTTTGTTAGAATAATTTAATCTGGCATTCTGTTTTCAGATAATAGCGTTCG
>NZ_JAHUWJ010000023.1 GCF_019219075.1 Chitinophaga sp. sic0106 | reverse complement strand
TGTGACTGCGTAAAACCTGTATCATAGCTGAGTACCTCGCCAAACCAGTTTCCGGTGCTACCACCATTATTTACATAGTTTGCATTAACGCTTGTTTGCCAGCCTGCCAGGTTATAGGTATTTTGCTGCGTTTCCATTTGCCCTCCGGCTGGTTTCACACCAATCCGCCTGGATTTTACACGACCCAATTCATCAAAAGTGGATGCCACAATAGTGCGCACTAAACTATCCTGATCGTTCACTTTTTGCTTTATTTCATCCAGCCTGCCTGCATGATCGTAATGCATGGTGGTAAGCGCGGTAAACTGTGGGGTAGTGCCACTTAGCAGGTTAGTTTGTCTGTGATAGGTAGCCAGCAGTTTACCGGAAAAGTCATATAAATTACTGACCGCATCAACGCCACCGGTAATATTATTGCTACATGTCTGTATTTGCCGCCCTTTATCATCATAGTAGATGGTGGAGGTAATCCAGCCATCCGCAGTACCCAGGATTTTAGTCCTTGTGCCTGTTACCAGTCCCTTTGTTTTGGTGGAAGGCGCCACACCACGTAAAGCATAAGGGTTTAGCCCTGCCGATAATTTACCCGTATCCGCAGATTGAAAAGTGATGGCTCCAGGAAAATCATAGGCTCCATACCAGGTATAGGTAAGCGGGGTAATATCAGCACTGGTGATGCCCGGCAGCGTATTGGTTACAGTTGAAGTTACGGATGTAGTGATAGCGCCAGCATCTGCAACTATTTCTGTTTCAGAGGTGCCGGTATCAAACCCATCTTCAATTACTACTGCCTGTCTGCCAATATATTGATTTCTCCCATCGTGATGCGCTACCGTCAGTACATCAGGTGCCGGCACCGAGTTAGTGAAAGTTTGACTACCAGCAGCACTATTCATAGCTGCCTGTAACGTCTCCCTGCTATTACTACTGATATAAATACCGGTCATAACAGGCCGGTTAATATCATCATAAAAAGTCGCCATCCATACCCCAGCCTGTTTTTGACTACCATCCCTCGAAAAAGCAAGCCTGTCACGATTATCATATACCATCTCCAGGGAATCCGCGTCTGGCAGCTTTTTAACCACTAACCTGTCACGGCCATCAAAGCGGTATTGAAAGCACAAACCCGCCGCAACGGTAGCCGGATTCCAGGTATTACCCATTAGCGCAACTGCTTTGGGAGGCATTACAAACCGCAAATTCCCTCTTATATCATACACATAATAGGTACAGAGCCAGCCACCATGACCAGGAGCAGGCGCCCCATCCACCTGCACCTTCCGGAGCAGCACATGATTCTCCTTGTCAGTAAAAACTACTACCTGTGCACCATTTTCATCAATAGTTACATCTTTTAGTAGCTCACCTGTATTATAAACACCATTGAATAAAGGCAGTCCGGATGCAGGCTGTTGCCAGTTCACTACAGAATCCGCCAGTGTATTGGTTAAATATTGTTTCGCCACCGGATGGCCACCTCCTGCCACAGACCAGCCATTGCCCGGTGCCCATGTTTTCAGCACCCGGTTCAAAGGAGATGCCTCATACGCCTGCTGTGAATAAAATATGGACTGTATAGAAGATCCTGCATAGTTCGCGGTATCCTGGTAAAACGACTGTTGGACAGTAAACGGCTGCGACTTAAAAAGACCATCACTGGTATTTCCATAAAGTTGTGTATAAGGAAGATATTCAAATTGAACCCGCCCATAGGAATCATACACCACCGGGGTTACCAGATCACGCCCCGCAGGACTGATACCTTTTACCACCGTTTGGACTGGCCGCCCCAGCCCATCAAAATATTGAGTAGTTTGCTGTACTTCAGCAGGAGTTCTGGAGCCGGCACTTACCACCTCGCCATCAGTAGTAATCATATTGGCAGTCCACCTACGTATGTAATTTACCGGACCGGCAATATATGCAGATGGAAGTGCTGTTGGATTCGCAGCGGGCACTCCTGGTTGTACAGGCACATTTTGTGCGTTTACCACCTGTACAAACAACAAGGATATAAGGAGAATAAAGTATCTCATAGCAGAAAATAAATAAGGAACTGATTATTGCCTTTTAATTTGGTAGCTGTTTCTTCTCAGCACATTCCCATTCTCATCCCTGACCTGCAGTAATCGCCCGAAGGCATCATACTCATAATATTCAGTTTTACCATCGGGTGTAGTCATAGAAGTCATAGCACCACTTATGGTGGAGTAAGTAAAGGTGGTAACCAGTGCATTGCTGCCAGCCAAACCTGTTCTGATCTTCTGCAATTCCGTTCTTAATGCCGCATCACCCGGCGGCTGGTCCAGTACTGAGGCGTTAACAAATCCTGCAACTGTTGCCAGGTTACTGCCTGTTACTTTCACCACCGGATACACTCCCTTATACCCCCATAGGTATACATCATTGGCATCGTTTGCCCTGGCCGCTTCCTGAATGTTGCCATACGCATCATAACTGTTGAAATTGGTTTCTACCGCTGCGTCTGAAGAATTGCGGTAAGTACGGAATTTGGTCTGATAAATCTTACTACCTGTGTTATTGAAATTATATTTCGCCGCACCTACATAAACAGGGCTAACCCCAGCCGTTTTCACAGAATCGGCAATTTCGAGCAGCGCAAGGATATTCTTATTCAGCAACAGATTTTTCATGGTTACTTCAGCAGTAGTTAGCCCCAGGCTAAAATCAATATCCGGTGTGAAACTATATTTATACGTTTGCTCCCGCGATTGATTACCATTTACAAACGTTCTGGTAATTTTAGGTATCAGCGCGCTCCCCCGCTCATAATACTCGCGCACCGTTTTAGTTACATAAGTTCCATTATCTGCAAATACAGAGTCTATAGAAGTTCCGGGAAGCGCATAGCCTCCGGAGGTAGCATATTCAGATACAACTGCCATATCAGCTATACAGTCCCGTACTAAATCCTGGCAAATCGGTGCTGCTTCCGGCCTTGTATCCGACCAGTATAATCCGTCAATATCATCTCTCGAAAAGCCCCAATAAGGCTTTACTCTAAGTCCGAGTTGCCCGCCGAAGCTTTTCCAGTAATAATCATTTACCGATTTTTTAAGCAGCTTACCACTCTGATCATATACCTTATCTTCCAGTAAACTCCCCCTGCTGAATGCATAGTCCGCAGGTGGTGTTAAGGGAAAGGCATACGTAATAAAATCAGGCACATAACTAAACAACTGATCCCTCCACCCATTTCCGGACTCAGTAGTTCTAACTTCGGTATATACCACATAGGAGCCTCCTTCAGCAGCCAGTGGATATGCGCTGCGACTAAATATTTTGCGATAGGAACAATAACAATCATTGGTGTTCTCAATGGCCGTAATATCTACCGGACAGCTGAGTACTCCACTCGTACGTGTTGAGTCTGAAGCGTATTTTTGATAGCTATAGGAAGTGGTATAACTTTTACCGGATACAGGATCATAATCCGTCACACTTTTTACGCGTATGCCACCAACCGGATACTCAGACAGTGCTGTACCTTCCGGCCACGTACAATTAAGCTGGTTAGGCCCACAGGTGGCAAAGTCCGCAATAAATACATCTATACGATAATTGCCATTCTTAAGCAAAAAGGACCCGGATTGAACATCCTGTAGGGAGGCAATCTCGGCCCCTCCATATAAATCTCCCGGATAGGCCGGAATCATAATCTTTACGTTGTAACCACAACCAAAAGAATAATAAGAAAAATCAAAATTAAACCGCGTGATGCCGTGGTGGGTATTTACTGTAAAGAAGCGGCTGGCTGCGGGATATCCGAACAGCTGGAAATCAGATACCGCTTCTGAAAATTGCTGATAATTGGTACTAACGGCGTTAATATGGTATTGGAAAAAATCGCCGGAAGGTACGGCCGTATTACCTTCATACTCAATTGTACGACTGCCTCCGGTAGGATAAGTAATCTGGTTAAGTACTCCCTGCATAGCGTAAAAACTGGAAGCAGTGCGATTCCCATAACCATCATAATAAGCATCTCCCAACCCATCTGTAATTGCTACATTTGGAAACAATGACCCAAGATTCCCATTGTAAAACCCCCAGATATCCATCGCCATAGATCCGGGCGCTGGAGGTCCACCCGGGTAATAATCAAAAGAATGAGTAAGGCTGTCTGTACCTGAAGCACCAAACTGCGAAAATGAAACCAGACGCCCCCTGTTGCCAGCGTAGTCTTCGCCATAGTTTAACCGGTACCAGCCCTGAAGATTCCCCCAGGTATCATATCGGTTGATAGTATATAAACGGGGACGCCCCGAAAGATCATTGGCAGTTGTAAAGGTTGCATATCCGCTGTTACCGTCTATCCTTGACACCAGCATTTCCGCCGCTCCGGAAGTAGCATAGACTCCCCCGGAAAAAGTACTGATAGCCCGGCAATCCCTTCCCCCTCCTGTACTTACAGGCATGGCAAAGCCCTCTAATGTGACATTTCCACCTAATGCTGAGATATAAGTATACTTCAGACTATTTTCTTCATTGGCATCATAAACTTCAGATAAATACCAGCTGTCAACTGTAGGAACGGTTCCATCAGGCCCGTAATTAGTACCCGCACTCATTTTAAAGGCGCTGCCACCACCACCGGATTTCGTTTTTCCGAAGTAATAGGTATTCCCCTTTTCATCCGTAATAATCCACTGGGCATAACTTAAGGCACCAAATTCAGCACCGGTTAATACATAACTAATTTTTATAGGGTCGTTAGACATTAACACAATCTGACCGTTTTCCCGTACCTGGAACCTGCCAGTCCTGCCATGAAAATTATACAGGTAAATGTCCGGTTCCAAATCCAGCAGACCGTATCCCAGCGCCCACATCTGCGCCACATCACTAATATGAAAAGTGGAAGGCTTTGCGTATGCATTGTTGATCATCCCCTGTGGAGATTCATCCGGAGCACCGTTAATGATCCTGGTTATTCTACCCGCACCGTCATTCAGATTAAAACCCAACCCTACACAACTTGCCAGTTCTTCTACTTTCAAACCGCCTGTACTATTATAACTCAACCCTACATCCGCACTCAACCGCCCACTGGACACAGAAAACAACGGGAAATTAATTGGAATGGTGCCTGTAAAAGTACCAATAGGCCTTTCAAGCACTTTAAACATGGCCGCCGTATTCGGAGGGATGGGTTTGGGTCTTAATACATTATCCTGATACTGGGCACTGGAGTGAATACGAATACATATCAATAATAAAATAATAACCGGCAACTTGCTCATAGGTAAGGGGCTTAATTCGATAATGCTAAATCACCTGGCTATTTTAAGATCGTTCACTGCTATTATTTTGCAGTCATTATGCTTGATAAGTACAAAAAATACCCTTGAAAAGACAAGGCTTTTCAAGGGTATTAAAAAAATAATAATTACGTCCTACACCGGCAGTTCATAACTCCTCAACTCCCCTTCAGCTGTTGTCAGCAACAGCTTACCATGTACCATCATCACGTTGATCACATTACTGCTGTAATCATAAATTTTATCTCTGTTAGTGGTAGGATTGCCTTCCATATCATACGCCGTAAACACAATACCTTCCGGCATCACCTCTCCCTTTACCAGCAATGAAGTTCTGTCGAGCAGGAGTAAACGCCCAAACTGGGAAACCACCAGCAGATTTTGCTCATCTATAAAATATACCGTGAAGTTAATATTGTCCGGTTCTGCCGCAGGAAAATCAACACTGCCGGCAAAGATAGACTCCTGGTCCTGTTCAGCCACTTTCTCTATCGCAGGGAAGGAGAATATTTCTACCGGCCCTTCATAATGAGGAGCCATAACAAACTCTTTCCCGGAAGGAGCAAAGTTACCCATGATCACATTTTCACACTGGCCCAGCTCTGTCAGCTTAATCACGCCATCGTTGAGTTGCAGCTGCATGAGGGTGGATTGCTCCTGACCTGCGGAGGCCTCCAGCAAAATGGTGGATACATCAGGTGTAGCGTGGAAAGTGTATGCATGCTGCTGACTTTCTAACAGCGGGTAGGAGGCTATTACCGTAAAGGATTGCGCGTCCATAACCTGTAATTCATCGGTTTCATTTTCATCACCCGGCAATACATACCAGATAGTTTTATTATCTGCCGAAAAATAACAGGCAGCCCCCAGAAACCAGCCCCAGGAGCCATGTTCCACTGTATGGAGGAGTTGCGTTCCATCAGCGTTGAGGATGCGCATGTCCGTCATACCGGCAATGGCAATCAGTCGCCCGTCAGGGGAAGCCGATAGTTTGCTGCTCACATAATTGGCATTCTGTCCCTGCATAATTTTTTCCCAAACAATCTCCAGATTACTGTTCAACTTAGTAATCAATGGCTGGCTGGCGAAGTTCATCAGGATCTCTCCACCCGGTATCGGTACTACGTTTACCGGGTTGGCAGTAAAGGTCAGCTTAGCTTTTAACGGCAGGTTTATATGCGGAAATTGACTCATATCTTTTGTTTGTAACCACGCAAAGGTATATACAAACAACTTTTCTGGCAACCTGCATCTTTTTAAGTAAATTCAGGTATGATCACATTTACCAACAGCGGCCTCTACTGCGCTGCGGGTGATTTTTATATTGACCCGTGGAAACCCGTTACCCGAGCGGTTATCACCCATGCCCATTCGGATCATGCCCGGTTTGGTTCCCGCTATTATTTATGTGAGCACGCCACTGTGCCATTGCTAAAATTACGTCTGGGACAGGATATCAACGTACAGGGCGTTGCCTACAACGAGGCGGTCTACTTCAATGGCGTTAAAGTCTCCCTGCATCCTGCCGGCCATATCATTGGCTCTGCACAGATCCGTGTGGAAAAAGACGGAGAAGTATGGGTAGTGAGCGGCGATTATAAACTGGAAAATGATGGGCTGTCGGTCCCATTCGAACCTGTGAAATGCCATACGTTTATCACAGAATCTACCTTTGGCCTTCCCATTTACAAGTGGGCCCCCCAGGATGAAATTTTTGCCGGTATAGGCCAGTGGGTAGATGATAACCGTCAATCGGCCAAAGCCAGCGTATTGCTGGCATACAGCCTGGGGAAGGCCCAACGCGTGATGCAGCATTTGCAGCACAAAACGGAGAAATTCCTGGTGCATGGTGCCATTGCCAATACCCACGAAACCCTGGTACAAAATGGCTGGAAACTACCAGCCATAGAGCATATCACCCCGGATACACCCAAGAGCGCCTTCCCCAATAGCATCATTATTGCACCTCCCTCCGCAGACGTGAGCTGGATGAAAAAATTCAGTCCATATGCGCTCGGCATCTGTAGTGGCTGGATGACGGTACGGGGGAATATGCGCCGGCAAAATGCGGACGCAGGATTTGCGCTGTCGGACCATGCCGACTGGCCCGGGCTCCTGTCAGCCGTGAAGGCCACCGGCGCACAAAAAGTATACGTTACCCATGGCTTCAGCAGCGTATTTGCCCGTTACCTCAACGAGCAGGGCATCCCCGCGGAAGAAGTAGTGACCGCCTATGGCGAAGAAGAAAACGGAAATATTGTTAATAACTAGAACCATATGCAGCAGTTCGCAAAATTAGTGCAGGTAATCAGTAACAGTACCAAAACCAACGAAAAGCTGGCCGCCCTCAGTGAGTACTTCGCTACAGCACCGGGCCGTGATAAAACGTGGGTGCTGGCGCTGTTTACAGGCAGGAGACCTAAGCGTACTGTAAACACCACGCAGCTTAAAAACTGGTGTATCCAGCTAACGGGGCTGCCTGAATGGTTGTTTGACGAAAGTTATCACACCGTTGGGGATCTGGCAGAAACCATTGCACTCCTGTTGCCCGCACCCACGGACCGGAAAGCCGCTCCGCTGCATTATTGGATGGAACAGCTGCTGCAACTGGATAAGGCCGGAGAAGCCACCAAAGAACAGTTCATCAAAAATGCCTGGACCTCGCTGGATGAAAGTGAACGTTTTGTATTTAATAAACTGATCACCGGCGGATTTCGTATAGGCGTGTCCCAGAAAATGATGGTAAACGCCATGGCTAAAACCTGGGACATCCCACCCGCTACACTATCCCACATGATCATTGGCAGCTGGGACCCCAGAGAGGCCACCATTGATGACTTACTGCACCTGCATACCACCGGCGCCGATGCCTCGCGGCCTTATCCCTTTTACCTGGCCTACCCGCTGGAAACCCCGCCAGAAGAGCTGGGCTCACCGGAAGAATGGCAGGCAGAATGGAAATGGGACGGCATCCGCGGACAGATCATAAAGAGAGAAGGTAAGCTCTTCGTATGGTCACGCGGGGAGGAACTGATCACCGAAAAATTTCCGGAATACCAACCGCTTACCAATGCACTGCCGGATGGGGTAGTATTGGATGGGGAGATATTAACCTACGCGAATAATACCCCACTGCCCTTTCAAACATTGCAGACACGCATCGGTCGTAAAACTATCACCAAAAAACAACTGCAGGATGCGCCGGTAGCTTTTCTGGCGTATGACCTGTTGGAATGGGAAGCCGCAGATATCCGCGACTATCCATTATCCCGGCGCAGGGCATTGTTGGAAGCCCTGGTGCAACAAGTACAACAACCCATGCTACAACTTTCACCCGTGATTAATTTCCAGGAGTGGCAACAGCTGGCTGCGCTGCGCGAGGAAGCACGTGCCCATGTAAGCGAAGGTGTGATGCTGAAAAAGCTGGCAGCACCTTATCAGGTTGGCCGCAAACGGGGCGACTGGTGGAAGTGGAAGATAGATCCGTTTACAGTGGATGCCGTAATGTTATACGCGCAAAAAGGCCATGGCCGCAGGTCTAACCTGTATACGGATTATACCTTCGCGGTACGGGACGGGGACAACCTCGTACCTTTTGCCAAAGCTTATTCTGGCTTAACAGATAAAGAAATTGCGGAAGTAGACAACTGGATTAAAAAACATTCCCTGGAAAAATTTGGGCCGGTACGTACCGTAGAACCCTTGCAGGTATTTGAAATTGCATTTGAAGGCATTGCCGCTTCCAACCGGCATAAATCAGGTATAGCGCTGCGTTTCCCACGCATCGCCCGCTGGCGCAAGGATAAACCGGTTTCGGAAATCAACACCCTCGACGATATGAAGAAATTACTCGCCCTGCACCAGGGCTGAATGCCTGCGCTGATATATTGCCAGTACAGCAATGGCCAGCGCTTCAAATATCAGCAGCATCAGCTACAGAACATAAAACTAAATAAAAAACAAATTTTGGAATAAATTACTTTATATTTATCTTTATGTAGATTTTTATTCCATAAAAATCATTATTCTTTTACTAAATCAGGAAAAAATTGGAAACAACACAACTGGTATTGGATGAAAAGGACATGAACATTCTCCGCCTCTTGCAACAAGATGCCAAGATGACCATGCGCGACATTGCTGCCCAGCTGAATATGAGCACCACGCCTGTGTATGAGCGCATCCGCAAAATGGAACAGGCAGGGATTATTAAACAATATGCCGCCATCGTAGACCCCAGTAAAATTGGTAAAGGATTAACAGTACTGGTTTACATTACCTTAAAAGAACATAACAAAAAATACGGAAAAAAATTCATCCAGGAAATCCTCAACTTCCATGAAATTACCGAGTGCCTCAACATCTCCGGTGAATTTGACTTCATGATCAAAGTGCAGGTACGTGATATGGACGAATACCGCGAATTTTATGTGAATAAACTGGGCGAACTCGACAACCTCAGTCATACACAAAGCATTTTCGTGATTTCTGTAATCAAAGCTACTCACCAGGTAGTATACTGATATGCTGCTTAAATTTCCACAGGACTTTCCCGGTCAGCAACTGCTGAAAGTGGGCAACACGCACTACGCTATGCTCAAACAAAGGCGCATGGCGGAAAAGCGACGCGTATTCCTCAAGGAAAATACCCTCATTTTTGTACTCAACGGTTATAAAATACTGCACACCAACGATGGCGCTATCAAAGTAGCTGCAGGCTCCGTATTTATACTCCGCAAAGGGTTTCACATCCTGTCCGACATCGTGGAAGACGGCACCGATTTTAAAAGTCTGCTCATCTATTTTACCGATGAACAGGTTAGCAGGTTTATCCACAAATACGGCGCTCATTTTCCGGCCGCCGCACCATCCGTCACTAACCTCGTCATTCCTATTACTGGTGCGTTAGACAGCTTCCGGGAACAATACCTTCAGTATTTTACCACCGCCCCGGCAACCATTGCCGAACTGCTGCCACTCAAAGTTTTCGAACTTTTCCTGCTACTGCTGGCAGCACCACAAAAAAACCAGGTAGCAGCACTGCTCCATGACATCGCCAGTGGCAGCGCCCCTGACATTGACTGGGTTGTGAAACATCACCTCTTTGAGCCACTCACTTTACCGGAGCTGGCTAAATTGTCGCATAGAAGTCTCGCCGCATTTAAGCGCGACTTCCAACAGCATTTCCAGAGCAGCCCGCGGCAATGGATTACTGCTGAGCGACTCAAATACGCCCATACCCTCCTGCTAAATTCACAGCTGCACATCACTGAAATAAGCCTCGAATGCGGATTTGAACACACACCGCATTTTATTTCCCTCTTCCGTAAACAATACGGCACCACCCCACAGGCACTACGTACCAAAACTGTTATGATCTGAGCCGATCACGCTACCGCTACCATTACGGCCATGCTACCTTTGCATTAAATCATTTTTACTATGCAACACACCGCTGAACAAAACATGGCCACAGTACGACTTTTCAACGAAGCCTGCCTCCTCAACAAAGACATGGAAACCCTCGACGCCATTGTGCATCCCGACTTCATTAATCACACCGCAGCACCTGGATTTGCAAAGGACATCCAGTCACTCAAAACTTTCATCCTCACAGGACTCAGTAACATCGGCGATCTGAAACTTGATATCCATGCCATGTATACCGACGGTGACACCGTGATCACTCACAAAACATTTACTGGTATATTGAATGCACCGTTCCTGGGACTTACTGCCATCGGCAAACCTTTAACCATGCGGATTATTGACATCGTGGAACTAAAAAACGGACAGTACATCGCACATTGGTCCGTTCGTGAAGTACGGCAGGCATAATTCATAAAATATGCTTACTTTAATCCAATGAACCGTAAGCATTTTTTATCTGCCTTAATATCCACCGGTGCCGCCTTTCCGGCCGTAAGGGCAGCAGCTGCCATACTGCCGGCAAATGAAACGCCCGCTACGCCCATACTGCCGCCCTATCTCAAAAAAGGTGATGTCATAGGCATCACCTGCCCGGCAGGATATATCACCAGGGATGAAATTGCTGCGGCGGTACGCATTATGGAAAGCTGGGGATTTGTTATTCGTATAGGCAGCACCGTTGGATTGAAAGATGGTTCATTTGGCGGTACGGATGCACAACGTGCAGCCGACTTCCAGGACATGCTCAACAACCGGGACATCAAAGCCATCATGTGCGCCCGCGGCGGATACGGATGCGCCAGGATGATTGACCGGCTTAACTTCGACCAGTTTACAAAGCATCCTAAATGGATCATTGGGTTCAGTGATATCACCGCCTTACACAGCCATATCAACAGCACGTTTAACATCTCCAGTATTCACAGTAAAATGTGCAATAGCTTCCCCGATGATTTTCGTACATCCGATGCCGTGATGCAGGATACCATCTCTTCCATATACCAATCCCTCATAGGTACAACCATGCAATACACTGCACTGGCCGACCCTAAAAACCGCCAGGGCAGCGCCACCGCACCATTGGTAGGCGGTAACCTGAGTGTGCTGCAAAGCATGTCGGGTACCCCATCCGAAATAGATACCAAAGGGAAAATTTTATTCCTGGAAGAAGTAGGGGAATATTTGTATAGTCTCGACAGGATGCTGGGTACACTGGAAAGATCCGGCAAGCTGAGTGAACTCAAAGGCCTGATCATCGGTGGTTTTAACCGTATCAAGCCCGACGATCCCGGAGAGGAATTTGGCAGAACTCTATACGATATGATCTACGAACGTGTAGGGAAATACGCCTACCCGGTATGCTTTAACTTCCCGGTAGGACACCAGCGTAATAACTATGCCCTGAAATGTAATGCCATACACACGCTACAAGTCAGCAACACCGGTACTACGCTGGTGGAAAAAACTATTTAACAAAGAACGTAACAATAAACAATATCGCCAGCACATACATCACCGGGCTGATTTGCTTATGCTGTCCGGTACATACTTTCAGCAGCACATACGATAACATACCAAACACAATGCCCTCTGCAATACTGTAGGAATAAGGCATCATGGCGATGGCCAGGAATGCCGGCAGTGCCTCGGTTACATCATTGAAATCAATTTTTGTAACGGCTCCCATCATCAGCATACCCACGATAATCAATGCAGGCGCCGTAGCCGCAGTAGGGATCATGGCAAATACCGGCGCAAAAAACAGGGCCAGTAAAAACATGATGGCTACCGTAAAGGCGGTGAGGCCCGTTTTACCACCAGCAGCAATGCCGCTGGCACTTTCCACATAAGCCGTTACCACGCTGGTGCCTAATAAACCCGCGGCAGTAGTACCTACGGCATCGGCCATCAGGGCTTGTTTGGCGCGGGGCATACGGCCATCCTTATCCAACAGGCCGGCTTTGTTACAGAGCCCTATCAGCGTACCCACGGTATCAAACAGGTTCACCATGAGCAGGGTAAACAGGATCTTGAGCATGTCCACCGAAAATATTTTATCGAATTGAAGCTTAAAAGCTATTGGTGCTACTGACGGTGGCCAGCCTATCAGGTGGCCGTTTTCAGGCATATGGGTAATACCCAGCGGAATACCTGCCAGGGTGGCTGCCATGATACCTATCAGCAATGCCGCATTCACGCCCTTGTACATCAGCACCGCACTTACAATCACCCCAATCAGCGCCAGCAGCGGGCCTGCGGAGGTAAGATCCCCCATTTTCAGAATCACCCCTTCCAGCTTACCATCGCCTACATGGTGCATCCCCGTTTGAATAATGCCCGCATTGGCCATGCCTATCAGCGCAATCAACAATCCTATGCCCACGGATATCGCATGTTTGAGATTGGACGGAATACTGTTGATAATCGCCTCCCGTATCTTAAAAAGAGAAAGAAAAATAAAAATGATCCCTTCCAAAAATACCGCTGTGAGCGCAAACTGCCAGCTATACCCCATGGCCGAAACAATGGTGTAGGCGAAAAACGCATTAAGGCCCATACCAGGCGCCACGCCTACGGGCAGGTTGGCATAAAACGCCATTACCAGCGTACCAATGGCTGCTGCCAGCGCCGTAGCCGTAATAAGTGCATTAAAATCCATACCCGTTTGGGAAAGAATACTGGGATTTACCGCCAGTATATAAGCCATGGTGGAGAAAGTAGTGAGGCCTGCCAGGACCTCCTTTTTAAAAGTGGTCTGGTTTTCTTCCAGCCTGAAAAATTTAGAGAGCATGTTGCAAAAATAGTGTCTTAATTTTATCCAATAACCCGGTAAGGAAATTGTGCATGAAAGGACATCAGGTAATCACGGAATGGCTCGCCGGTAAAGAGCTGCAACCTTTTCAATTCCAGCAGGAAGCCTGGGAAGCATACCTGCAAGGCAAATCAGGCCTCGTAAACGCGCCCACCGGCTTCGGTAAAACGTTCTCCCTGTTCCTGGGAGCCGTGATCGCGTGGATTGATGCGCACCCCAAAGACTACCAGAAAAAAAAGAAAAACGGCCTGCAGCTCATGTGGATCACTCCACTGCGCGCGCTGGCAAAGGATATTGCCCGCGCCATGTCCGAAGTGCTGGACGAGCTGGGCATCCCCTGGCAGGTAGGCATCCGCAGCGGTGATACCTCCACCGCTACCCGCGCTGCCCAGAAAAAGCAGATGCCGGAAATCCTGCTGATCACACCGGAGAGCATGCACATCCTGCTGGCACAGCGCGACTACCCCGCGCACTTCCAGCACCTGCATACCGTGGTGGCCGACGAGTGGCATGAACTCATCGGCACTAAAAGGGGCGTGCTGGTGGAACTGGCCCTGAGCAGGCTGCGTGGACTGGCCATCCAGGAAAACCGCCCACCCCTGAAAGTATGGGGCATTTCCGCTACCATCGGTAACCTCGACGAGGCCATGCAGGTACTCCTGGGCCCATACCATAACGATGGCATCATCATAAAGGCCCTTTTAAGGAAGAAAATAGCCCTTACCAGCGTTATCCCTACAGAGATGGAGAATTATCCCTGGGCCGGCCATTTGGGCCTTAAAATGCTGCCGCAGGCGATTCCGATTATTAAAGAGAGTCAAACCACGCTACTGTTTACCAACACCCGCTCCCAAAGTGAAATCTGGTACCAGTCACTGCTCACCCACTGCCCCGAACTGGCAGGCGCCATAGCACTGCATCACGGCTCTATGGATATGGAACTGCGTGTATGGGTGGAAGAAGCACTCCACAACGGTATCCTGAAAGTGGTCGTGTGTACCGCCAGCCTGGACCTGGGTGTGGATTTTCGTCCGGTAGATACCGTTATACAGGTAGGCAGCCCCAAAGGGGTAGCCAGATTCCTGCAAAGAGCCGGCCGCAGCGGCCACCAGCCCGATGCCGTGAGCAAAATATATTTCCTGCCCACCCATGCACTCGAACTCGTGGAAGCCGCCGCGCTTAAAGCTGCCATGGAACAGGAACTGATTGAAAGCCGCATGCCCGTGCTGCTCGCCTGGGATGTACTGCTGCAATACCTGATGACCCTGGCCGTGTCCGACGGATTTCATGCTACCGACATATGGGAGGAGGTACGGAAAACGTATTGTTACCAACATATCACGCCTGAAGACTGGCAATGGCTGCTGGCCTTCCTCACCACCGGCGGGGAAGCCCTTTCAGGATATGATGAGTTTAAAAAAGTAGAGAGAAGCGGGAACTACTACCGCTGTACCAGCCGCGTGCTGGCCATGCGCCACCGTTTGCACATAGGCACTATCGTCAGCGATGTGATGATGAAAGTGAAATTCCTTTCCGGTGGCTACGTGGGCGTGATAGAAGAAGGCTTCATTTCCCGGCTGCAACCCGGCGAGTCTTTTACACTGGCAGGGCGTAACCTGGAATTTGTAATGACGAAAGACATGACCGCCCTCGTTCGCAAATCGACCTCTAAAAAAACGATTGTACCGTCCTGGCAGGGAGGGCGTATTCCACTGTCATCCAACCTCGGGAAAATGCTCCGCCAAAAGTTCAACGAAGCGCTGAGCCGCCGCACCAAAGATCCCGAGCTGATTGCGCTCCAGCCGCTGTTTCAACTCCAGGAAGACTTATCACATGTACCGAAAGACGATGAACTGCTCATAGAACATATCGATACCAAAGATGGCTATCATCTCTTCTGCTTTCCGTTTGAAGGCCGGCTGGTACATGAAGTAATGGCAGCCCTGCTGGCTTACCGAATCAGCAGGATACAGCCCATTACCTTCTCCATAGCGATGAACGATTATGGGTTTGAGCTCCTCTCCGACCAGCCCATCCCCGTAACAGCGGAGAATGCGAAAGCTTTACTATCGCTCGAAAACCTGAATACAGAACTACAAGCCAGCGTGAACTCCACGGAAATGGCACGCAGAAAATTCAGGGACATAGCCGTAATTGCAGGCCTTATTTTCCAGGGCTACCCCGGCAAAAGCAAGGCCAACAGGCACTTACAAGCATCCTCCTCCCTGATATTCAACGTATTCAGGGATTATGATCCGCACAACCTGCTGCTCCAACAGGCTTTTAACGAAGCCTTCTTTTACCAGATGGAGGAGGCCCGCCTCCGCGAAACACTGGAACGCATCGCCATCAGCAAGATCGTGATCACCCGGCCAGAGCGACTCACGCCCTTCTGCTTTCCTATTAAAGTGGATAGCTTACGGGATACAATGACCAGTGAAAAACTGGAAGACCGCATTAAAAAATTGATCGCCGCAAACGCCTAATAATTGATAATTTGCAGCCTGATTAAAAAAGAGGAAAGCGTGACAGGGGAAATATTCGTTTACCAATCGCAGCACTGGCACCTGTTGCCGGAACGCGCGATCTACTGGCAGGAAGAACAGGCACTCATTATTTCAGATCTGCATCTGGGCAAGGCTACACATTTCAGAAAGGCCGGCATTGCCGTACCTACGGGCATTGTGGAAGAGGATTTGCTGCGATTACAGCGGCTCATCACCCGCCTGCAGCCAACACAGATTATTATTGTAGGTGATATGTTCCATAGCCGGGAAAACAGCGAGGTACAGTATTTCAAGATCTGGCGCCAGCAGTTTCCCCATATCATTTTCCACCTGGTAGTTGGCAATCATGACATTATGCCGGCAGAGATATACGGCAACCTTCAGATCACCACTTCGCCACATCTTACCATCCGCGATATTCACTTTATTCACGAACCCTGCGAAGATGCTAACGGTTACACCTATACGTTTTCTGGGCATCTGCATCCGGGATATGTGATGGCAGGTCCGGCCAAACAGCGTTTGCGGCTTCCCTGCTTTTATTTCGGCCGTCACTGCGGCATATTACCTGCATTTGGCGATTTCACCGGTATGGCCAGCGTAGATGCCTCACCGGGAGAAGCGGTTTTTGTAATTGCCGGACAATCCGTAGTCAGGGCCCAATAAAGTTTTATGAAGATAGCCTTCCATGACGTTTACGTACATCCGTTGCCGGCGGACCATCGCTTTCCGATGGTAAAGTATGAACTGATCCCCCAGCAGCTGCTGCGCGAAGGCATCATTCAGCCGGAGCACCTGTTTGCACCGGCGCCACTGGAGGAAGCCACCATCCTGCTCACCCATGACAAAGCATACTGGCACAAACTGCGGGATCAGCAGCTTACCTACCGGGAACAGCGGGTAATCGGCTTTGAGCAGAGCGGGCAACTGACCCTGCGCGAGATCACCATTGGCCAGGGAACCATCGATATCTCCCTCCACGCCCTGGATCATGGCATCGGCTTTAATGTGGCTGGGGGCACCCACCATGCGTTTGCCGCCAGAGGTGAGGGCTTTTGCCTGTTAAACGATATTGGTTTGGCGGCTAACTACCTGCTGGAGCAGCGCAAAGTGAACCAGGTATTGGTGGTGGACCTGGACGTACACCAGGGCAACGGCACAGCAGCACTCTTTGAAAATAACGCCAGCGTATATACGTTCAGCATGCACGGCGCGCATAACTATCCGTTTCATAAGGAGCGCTCCGATTGGGATATTCCCCTGCCGGATGGCATCACTGACGGACCATACCTTCAGGCACTGAAAGCTGCATTGGAGATTTTGATAAACAAGGTGAGGCCCGATATTGTATATTATTTATCCGGGGTCGATATTCTGGAAACAGATAAGCTGGGTAAGCTGAAAATCACCGCGGCAGGCTGTCTGGAAAGGGACATCCTGGTATTTGACATATTGAAAAAACATGATATACCCGTGGCCGTAGTCATGGGTGGTGGGTATTCGCCAAAGGTGAAAGACGTGGTGGATGCGCACTGCCGGACTTTTAGTGCGGGTATTGATACATACGGCTTTTAGCCGGGAGTTGGACCAGGGCCTGTGGCCCTGGTCCAACTCCCGAAAATCCTCCGGCCAAGCCGGACGATTTTCGGGAGTTAAATAATTTTGCCATCCTTCATTACCAGCTGGCGGTCGCTAAGCGGCGCCAACTCTTCGTTATGCGTAACGATAATGAAGGTTTGGTTCAGTTTTTCGCGGAGTTCGAAAAACAGGTTATGCAGTTCTCTGGCATTGCGGGAGTCCAGGTTACCGGTAGGCTCATCGGCCATTACCACGTCCGGAGAGTTGATGAGGGCACGGGCAACGGCCACGCGCTGCTGCTCACCACCGGACAGGGCACCGGGTTTATGATCCAGCCGGTCCTTCAAACCGAGGGTTTCAAGGAGGAAAACCGCTTTATCCCGGATAATATTTTTGTTAATACCGGCGATATAGCCAGGAATACAAACATTTTCGATGGCGGTAAACTCCGGCAGCAGGTGGTGAAACTGGAAAATAAAGCCAATATGGCGGTTGCGGAAGTCGGCCAGGCGATTGCCTTTCAGTTCCGTCAGGTTCACATCATTGAGCAGGATTTCGCCGGAACTGGGCTGGTCCAGCGTTCCAAGGATGTGCAACAGTGTACTCTTGCCGGCTCCGGAGGAACCAACGATGGTTACTATTTCTCCTTTACTGACAGTTATATCAACTCCCTTTAAAATCGGTAAGTTGGAATAATTTTTGGTGACATTGCGAGCGGTTAGCATAACCCAAAGAAAAGTAAATAACCAATAAAATAGTAAAAGTTGTTTATTTCAAATTAAATAATACTTTTGCGGAAAATTAAAAAAGTAAAAATTTTAATAAGATGTACTGGACATTAGAATTAGCTTCATACCTGGAGGATGCTCCATGGCCAGCTACGAAAGACGAACTCATTGACTACGCAATCCGCTCCGGTGCACCGATTGAAGTGATTGAGAACTTACAGGAGCTGGAAGATGAGGGGGAAATTTACGAAGGTATTGAGGATATCTGGTCCGATTATCCGTCACAGGATGACTTCTTCTTCAATGAAGATGAGTATTAATCGGATAATCCGTTGTTACTTATAGGCTCCTGAGGGTCCTATACCAAAAGAACTGCAGCCGTTCCACCGAGGTGGAGCGGCTATTTTTGTGCCTATTTGAAGCTATTCTTCCATTTATCGGGGTTGACCAAAAGGGGACCTCCTCCCGGGCGGTGCTTCACGCGGTTCTCAGTGCCTTCATTTTAGTTGGTAGCCAGGGGGCATGCGTGCAAAAAAAAGGCCGCTGCAATCGCAGCGGCCTTTTTCATATAGTGATACTATTAAATCATTATTGTTTTTCCATCTGGAGCACTACTCCTTCAGAAACACCGGTGTAAGAGAAACCACCATCGTGGAACAGGTTCTGCATAGTCACCATTTTCGTCAGGTCGGAGAAGAGGGTAACGGCATAGTCAGCACATTGGTCAGCGGAAGCATTACCCAGCGGGCTCATTTCTTCTGCGTAGGTCATGAAACCATCGAAGCCTTTCACACCACCACCTGCAGTTGTTTTAACCGGAGATTGGGAGATGGTATTGATACGTACTTTTTTGTGTACGCCGTAGTGATAACCAAAGCTACGTGCGATAGATTGCAGCAATGCTTTAGCATCAGCCATTTCACCGTAGTCAGGGAATACGCGTTCTGCAGCGATGTAGGACAGCGCAATCACAGAAGACCATTCGTTCAGTGCATCCAGTTTGTAAGCTGTTTGCAGCACACGGTGTAAGGAAATGGCGGAGATATCGAATGTTTTGTGGTTAAAGTCGTAATCCAGATCGGTATAGCTTCTGCCCTTACGAATGTTCATACCCATAGCCACAGAGTGCAGTACGAAGTCAATCTTACCGCCAAAGTGCTCCATGGATTTAGTAAACAGGTTATTCAGATCATCCATGTTGGTTACGTCAGCAGGAATTACCGGTGCATTACAGGTATCAGCCAGCTTTTTGATTTCACCCATACGGAGGGCAATAGGAGCATTGGTAAGCACGATTTCAGCGCCTTCTTCTACACAACGCAGTGCAGTTCTCCACGCGATAGACTTTTCGTCCAAAGCGCCAAAGATGATACCTTTTTTCCCTTTTAATAAGTTATGAGCCATTTGGTCAAAAATTAATTTCGGCAAAAATAGTCGTTATAGTTGAAAAAAGCTATTTGATTTATTTACCGGCCGTTTTCAGGGATTTACCTGTTACCGCACCATTTCGCGGGCATTTTCCAAAGCTGCTGCGGTCGGCTTCTCTCCGCTCAGCATCTGGGCAATTTTGCTGATACGCTCTTCCAGTGTCAGCAGGCGTACGCTGGTGCGTACTTTATCGGCAGCGGCATCTTTATATACAAAGTAGTGTGCATCTGCTTTTCCGGCGATCTGTGGCTGGTGCGTAATGCAAATAATCTGATGCTCTTTGGCAAGGTCTTTCAGGATAACGCCCACCTGTTTGGCCGCCTCACCGGAAATACCGGTATCGATTTCATCGAAGATAAGCGTAGGCAGGTGAACGGATTTTGCTACCAGGGACTTCACGCAAAGCATGATACGACTGAGCTCACCACCGGAAGCTACTTTACCTACCGGCGCAAACTGGTTGCTTTTGTTGGCATCAAAGAGCAGGTCGATGGTATCTTGTCCGTATGCATTCAGTTCTCCGTTTAAGATTTCCACTTTCATGCGGGCGTTGGGCATGCCTACCTGAGCCAGCAGCTCGTTTACTTTTTTCTCAAACGGTTGTGCTGCGGAGGTTCTGGCGGCGGTAATGCCGGCTGCCAGTTCCTGCAGGCGCGTTTTCAGTTCGGTTTGTTGTTGTTCCAGTGCTGCCAGTTCTTCATCGAGGTTAAGTACGCTGGATACTTTTTGTTCCAGGGTAGCCTTGATTTCGAGCAGCTCAGCGGTGGTTTGCACCGCATGTTTTTTGAAGAAGCGGTAGCCCATAGCCATGCGCTCGTTTACCTGCTCAATGCGGGCACCGTCGAACTGCACCTGGTCGCTGATGTGGTCAATGTCGCCGGCAATGTCCTGCAGCTCAATATAAAGGGATTGCATCCGTTCTGCTACCGCTGGCACATCTTTATGAAATGCGGAGATAGTTTGCAGGGACGATTGCATTTGTTTGAGCTGTTGCAATACCGGCTGCTCATCTTCTTTTAGCTGGAAGTAAACGCGGCTGAGGTTATTTTTGATTTCTTCGGCATGACTGAGTACCTGCAATTCATTATCCAGGTCTTCGATTTCATTTTCCTTGAAGTCAGCCTCTGTGAGCTCATCCAGCAGAAATTTGTTGTAGTCCAGTTCTTTGTTGGCTACTTCTTTGCTATCGAACAGTTCTTTATATTTCTTTTGTACCTGTATGTATTGCTGAAACTGTTGCTGGTATTGCTGTAGCGCTGCAGGTTTGGCAAGTGCGTCGATTACTTCCCGCTGAAATTCGGCGTTGCCGAGTTCCAGTGTATCGAACTGCTGGTGCAGGTCTACCAGGTACTGGCTGAGTGCTGACAGCTGGGAGATATTGACAGGCGTATCATTGACGAAGGCCCTGGACTTCCCGGCAGCACTGATTTCCCGGCGGATGATCAGCTGATCTTCCACATCGAGTTCATGCTCATCCAGGAATACGGATACCTGTCTGTCTTTAAACTGGAAGATCCCTTCCACGTAACATTTTTCTTCTTTATTAAACAGCACGCCGGGGTCTGCTCTTTCACCAAGGATGAGCGAGAGGGCGCCTAGCAGGATAGATTTACCTGCGCCTGTTTCACCGGTGATGACATTCAGGTTTCCTGAGAAGTCAACTTCCAGGTGATCGATAATGGCGTAATTTTTTATAATTAAGCGCTGTAACATAAGTCAGGATAATAAAAAATCTATGCAAGTGCTTTATTTCCTCAGCTGCCGCTTATACGCTGGATCCCAGCTTTAGCGCGCGCGTCGAGGGAATTTTTATAGTCGTGCCCTTTCATATCCATGCATCGCTGATAGCATTGGACAGCTTTGGCTTTTTCGTTTCGTTTTTCGTAGATCATCCCCATTTGCAGGCTGGCGCGGGCGGCATAATATTCAGGCCTGTTGGCGCCAACTTTTACGGTTACATCATACATCTGAATCGCTTTATCATCCTGGCCGGTTTCATCATAGATACGGCCGAGGCGGTAGGCGTATTCGAGCTTTTCATCCATGGCATCAAAATCAGCTGCTTTTTTGGTGAGCAGTAATTTCAATGCATCGCTGAAATAACCACCATCACTGAGCAGGCGTACTTTCAGTAAAAAAGCATTGGGCCATCTGCCACTTTGTGCTTCCTTCAGTGCCTGCTTGTCCGCATCCGTTTCGGTACCGCCTTTGGAGAGTATCATCTCCCTGTACTTATTGGCAGCCCCCTGATTACCTTCCAGGTAATAATACCAGCTAAGTCGTTGCAAACATTCTTTCAGGTAAAACTTCCCTTTAAAGTTGTTGATAAACCTTTCCAGGTAAACGTGTGCATCATCATCGAGCCGGGTGAGCTTCAGCAGTCCGTATACATAATTGTAATACTGGATATCTGCATAATCTCCTGAATCATTTCTTTCCTGTAATACCCTGATTCCGTTGGCGGCTTTCTGGTTATTCATAGAAAGATTAGCCACCATCAGGGCAAAGAGATAATTATTTTTCGTGTCCAGCTGCTTGCGTTGCAAAAACTGCCAGGTATCCTCCGGCTTATTGACCACAAACAGTGTCAGGTAGCAATAGTAGTAATAGGACTCCTCTCTGAAATACCTGGCTTCCGGTGCACTGCTTTCAATAAAATCATTGACGTTGCCCATCCCATCCTTAATACTGCCTTTCATACCCAGTATGTTGGTGATCCACTTATAGCCTTCAGGAATAGTCCCGAAAACGGTTTGCATGGCGCCCAGCAACATTTTGTTAGGCATAAAGTCCGGAAAGCGTCGTTGATTTTCCTTCAGCGTCATGTAGGCCTTACGTACCTCCCATGCTGCATCCCATTTTTCGTTGAACTTCACTTTTACCATCGCCCAGTGGAACTTGATCGCCGCCTGGGTATACAGGTAGTAAGGGGAGTCCGGTGATCCTTCCGCCATCTTATCAAGGCGGAAGCCACGCATATTTCTTTTCCGTGAGTACTCCGATGGATCTTCATTAAAGAACAACGGAAAAAAATCAGCGTAATCATCCAGAAAATAAGGCATCAGGTTATCCGGATGCTCCTTTTTTTCTGCTTCCAGCAAAGCCTTTCCGGCATTGATACGCAGTTGCATGATGGCATCATACGCCTGCTCACACCGGGCATTAAAGTCATATACTTTCGGACCCGCACTAACGTTCAACGCTACACTCAGTACCAAGATTATTGAAACTACGATTCGCATACCGACAAAATTCCTGAAATTAAAGGTCATCATTTGATCAAACAATTCACAATTCTCAAAGTTGCCTTATTCCAGCGAATTTCCTGCCACAAATAAAAAGAACTTGTACGCATGCTATATGCGCGGAGCAATAAATTACAGCAAAACTAATATTTTTAGTAACATGCCGCTAATTATATTAGTTTATTTTTTTTATTTTCAGGGAGATACAAATGCCCCTTTGCCAAAGTGCTCAGGCACCTGCCCAACCGGAATGGCTATACGCAGTTCCAACGTCTGCATCAGGCAGACCGTAAAGGCAAAAAAAAGACCTTCGCAGCATGCGAAGGTCTTTTATAAAAAACTTTAAGTCAGTGCTTAGATAGTCACAGAAGCTTCCAGGTCGTTGTCAACCAGGATACGTCCGCAATGCTCACACACAATGATTTTCTTGTGCTGACGGATTTCCGCCTGACGCTGAGGAGGAATTGCGTTAAAGCAACCACCGCAGGAATCACGAACAATAGTTACCACGGCCAAACCGTTACGGTAATTTTTACGGATTTTTTCGTAAGCAGCAAGTAAGCGCGGATCAACTTTACCACGTGCTTCATCACTCTGCTTTTCGTATTCGTTTTCTTCTTTCTCAGTTTCGGCAATGATCTTTTCCAGCTCACCTTTCTTGTGCTTCAGGTTAGCTTCTTTATCGCCAACTGCTTTTTTAGCACCTTCCAGCACACGGCTCTTTTCCTTGATCTCTTCGTTGGCATCCTTGATATGCTTTTCTGCCAACTTGATTTCGAGGTTCTGCATTTCCACCTCTTTGGTAATTGCCTCAAACTCGCGGTTGTTCTTCACATTGTCCTGCTGCTTCTCATATTTCTTGATCAGCGCTTCCGCATCTTTAATAGCCGCTTTCTTGTTGGAAACAAAATCCTGGATACCCTTGATCTCATTCTCAATGTGTGACTGACGGGTATTCAATCCCTCGATCTCATCCTCCAGGTCTTTTACCTCAATCGGCAACTCCCCTTTCAGCACCTGGATCTCATCCAGCTTGGAATCAATCTTCTGCAATCTGAGCACAGACGCTAATTTTTCTTCAACGGAGTATTCTTTTACGGTAGCCATGTATTATAAATAATTTACCGGGTTTGTTTTAATCGTAGATTTAAGAGGCGCAAAATTACGGAATTTTTCAGTCAATATATGATAAAATAATTCTACTGTAAACTGCTCGCTCTCAAAATGTCCAATATCTGCTATAACTATTTGATTATCAGCATCAAAAAATTCATGATACTTGAAATCCGAGGAAATGTATACATCCGCACCAGCACCTATAGCCCGCTTTAATAAAAAGCTGCCCGCTCCCCCACACAACGCCACCCTGCGCACCTTCTTACCCCTAAGATTCGTATACTTTACACATCCGGCCCCAAAACGCTCCTTTACCAGCCTCAAAAACTCCAGCTCATCCATATCTGCCGGTAACTCGCCTATCAGGCCAGAACCTACTTCATTATATGTATTGTCCAGATTTACAATGTCATATGCCACCTCTTCGTAAGGGTGACTCGACAACAGTGCGGAAATCACACGACCTTCCAAATATAACGGAAAAATCACTTCCAACTTCGTTTCCTTTTCAAAATGTCGCTCCCCCACCTGGCCCACATAAGGGTCCGTACCCACACCGGCCTTAAACGTGCCCTCACCGGCGCCATTGTAACTACACTCGCTATACTGCCCTATGTGCCCGGCACCCGCCTCAAAAAGGGCCACCCGCACCTTTTCCGCATCCCCCTCCGGCACAAATGTGTATAACTTCTTCAGCAACCCCTTCTTCGGCTGCAATACCCGGCACTTTTCCAGCCCCAGCCGCGCCGCCATCTCCGCACAAACGCCATTACGCACATTGTCCAGGTTTGTATGCGCCGCATACACCGCCACCTCATGCCTGATCGCCTTAATCGCCACCCGCTCCACATAATTACTCCCCGTAATCTTCTTCAGCCCCCCAAATACAATAGGATGATGCGCCACCACCAGGTTACAGCCACGCGCAATCGCCTCGTCGATCACCTCCTCCGTGGCATCCAGCGTCAGTAACACATTCGTCACCTCCCTGGAAGCATCCCCGAAAAGCAAGCCCGCATTGTCATAACTCTCCTGGTATTGTAACGGCGCGAAACTTTCTATCGCCTGAATAATCTCTTTTATCTTCATAATGGGTAAAAATTAATGGTTCATTCGGGTCATCCCCTACATTTGTAAAAAAATATAAGTTATGCCAGGAAGCAAATCTACAGCAGAACAATATGCGGCGTACAAACTAAAGATGCAAAAAATTGCAGACGTCAGAAATGCCATCGCCGTACTCGGATGGGACCAGGAAACCTACCTGCCCGAAAAAGGCGCCGGTTTCAGAGGTCAGCAGATCACCACCCTCAGTACCATCGCACATGAACTGTTCACCTCCCCGGAGCTGGGAAACCTCCTGCACGAACTGCACAACAACCCGGAACTGGATGCTGTTCAACAGAAAAATATTCATCTCTCCCTGGAAGACTACGATAAAAATAAAAAATACCCGGCAACGCTCGTGGCAGCATTATCTGAAGCCACCAACCAGGCCTACCACGCCTGGATAAAAGCCCGCAAAGCCAACGACTATAACATCTTCGAACCGGCACTGGCCCGCATGGTGGAACTGAAAAAACAGGAAACCGCCATCCTCGGCTATAACGACCACCCCTACAACGCCCTGCTCAACGAATATGAAAAAGGCGCCAATGTAGATATGCTCGATACCATCTTTGCAGAAGTTAAAACAGCCCTATCCCCGTTACTGGAGGATATTGCGAAACAAACACCTGCCCGGCGCGACTTTCTGCATCTCCATTTCGATCGCGACAAGCAATGGAAACTCGGCATTGACCTGCTCAAAGAAATGGGCTACGATATGAACGCCGGCCGCCAGGATATCTCCGAGCACCCGTTCACCACCAGCTTCAACCCACTGGATGTACGCGTAACCACCCGCATCGATGAAAAGGATTTCAGCAACATGACCTGGAGCTGCATCCACGAAGGCGGCCATGCCCTCTACGAACAAGGACTGCCTACCGAACAATACGGCCTCCCCTGCGGTGAAGCCGCCAGCCTCGGTATCCACGAATCACAATCCCGCCTCTGGGAAAACAACGTGGGCCGCAGCCTCCACTACTGGAAATTCCAATACCCACGCATACAGGCGCTGTTCCCCGAACAACTAGGCAACATATCCCTGCAGCAATTCTATAAAGCCATCAATCACGTACAACCATCACTGATACGCACTGAAGCGGATGAAATCACCTACCACTTCCATATCATGATCCGGTACGAAATTGAAAAAGGACTCATCGATGGCTCCATCAGCACTAAAGACCTGAATAAAACCTGGAACGACTACTACCGTCAATACCTACACGTAGAAGTACCCAACGACGCCCAAGGCGTACTCCAGGATATCCACTGGTCCCACGGCAGCTTCGGCTACTTCCCTACCTACTCCCTGGGAAGCTTCTATGCTGCACAGTTCTTTACCACCGCACAAAAACAGGTACCAGACCTCGACGCCAGCATTGCCAGCGGAAATTATCAGCCGCTGCTCGATTGGCTGCGTAATAATATTCATCCCTTCGGCAGATTTTACACATCCAATGAGCTGTGTAAGAAAATCACCGGAAACCAACTGCAGTTCAGCTATTTCCTGGACTATGCCGCAGGGAAATTTTTATAATCAGGCATCCCGGAAAGTAAGAAAGGGCCAGCAGCCCTTTCTTACTTTCCGGGAGTTAGCTTTGCCAAAGGCACAGCTAACTCCCGCCCATATGTAGCATTGATTATTTCATCATCGCATTCAGTTCCTCCTTACTCACAACCCCCGTAAGCCTTCCCTGCTCCTCTCCATCTTTATAAATAATAAAAGTAGGCAACTTAGCTGCATTAACAGACTGCATCACCTCTGTATCATTACCACCATCTACTTTTACCAGCTTCACATCTTTCCGCTCACGCAGCAGCGCCTGCAACACCGGCTCCATTTGCTTACACGGCGGGCACCAGGCAGCACCCACATCTGTAAGCACCCAGCCTTTTGTTTGCACCTCCTGTAAATAAGTGCTGATCCCCATCTGCGGCTGTTGACCCTTCGCTCCCGATACTGTCATCCCTGCCTGCTTCCAGGCATTGATGCCGCCTTCCAGCTCCACCACATTGGTGAAACCATTTTCACGCATCCATTTGGCGGCCGCGCTACTCCTGCCTCCACTCAAACAGTAGATGTATACCGGCTGGTCCTTGTGCAGGTACTTCACCCGGTCCAGAAACTCGTCTTTCCTGGTATAATCGGCCTGTAGTGCATTGGGTAAATAGCCGGTTCTGAACTCCGCTGCCGTACGTACATCGAATACCTGTACACCCGGCTGGGCAATATCCCTGGCAAAGGCAGCTGCATCCTCCCGCTGTTTGTCCTGGGCAAAAACGCCCAAACCTGCCAGCAACAGGACGGATATGGTCAACAATTTTCTCATAAACAATCTCTTATTTCGGTATAAAATTAATAAATACTTCCGTGCCCTGCCGGGCAGGGTGGGAATTGTAACATGCTTCCAGGGTATATAACTCAAAATGAGGGGAAAATATTTCCCGGTATTCGTTAATATCTCCCCCAAACGGTGGACCCTCCTTCGGAAACTGCCGGTTAAACAACACACCGGCCAGGTGCCCGCCAGGTGCAATCAGGCTACGCATATGCAACACATACTGCCGGCGCAAACCCGGCTCCAACGCACAAAAGAAAGTTTGTTCCAATACAAGGTCATACGGTGCCGCATGTACGAAAAAATCACCCTCCAATACCTTGATCCCCGTACCCTCAAAACGCTGCCGCAACCGCTCCGCCACCACCGGTGCAATATCCAGCACCGTAACATCACTAAACCCCTGCTGATGCAGGTAATCCGCCTCATAACTGTTGCCACCACCAGGAATCAGTATACGCAAATCTTTATTCTCCAATTGATCAATATATGCTTTCAACGGCGGCGATACCATCCCCATATCCCAGCCAGTTTCATTATTCAGGTAACGGTTGTTCCAGTATTGACTATCCATGATTTTAATTTAAGTGCTGCTTCAATTTACAGATATAATATAGCTATACCGATTATTATATTATTTTTAACCCACTAACATACCTATGACCTGCCTGCAAAGGCCACCTATGCCATGAAAAACTTTTATTGTCGTATAACCATAACAGTGAGTATCTTACTGTTATTAACATTTGCCAATTGTCAGGCGCAAAACGTGTCGATCAGTGCAAATAAAACCAGCGGCTGCGTACCTTTACTGGTGAGCTTTTCCGCCACACTCGACCCGGGATATACCAGCTACGAATGGACGTTCGACCAGGGCGCCGGTATCAATAACATGCTGGCACCCATGAAAACTTTTGATGTTCCTAAAACATATAAAGTCAACTTCACCGCCGTATATCCATCAGGGCCCGTTACCAGAACACTGGATGTAGTTGTACACGACGTACCTGCACCCAGCTTTACAGGACCTGCCACAGATGCCTGCCAGTTCACCACGCTCGCTTTCACCGACAACTCCACCACCCCCGATGGTAACATCACTTCCATTGAATGGGATATGGGCGATGGCACCCTCTTGACAACTGAACAGGGAAAAACCGTGAGCCACAAGTTTAACGCATCGGGTACCTATAACGTTAGCAGCATCGCCATCAACAACTGGGGATGCCGCGCCAGCAGCGCTCCAATACCTGTCCGCATCAGAACAGCACCGGATAAGCCCGACTTCCAGGCCGTTAAAGCCAGCAGTTGCACCGCCCCCTTTGATGTCATGTTTATCAATAAAACACCAGACCCCAACAAAGAATTTACGTTTACTTACGATTATGGCGACGGTACCACCGGCACCAGTGCCACACACCAATACAGCCAGCCGGGCAAATATTCGGTAACATTGACCGCCACCAATGGCGACTGCCAAAGCAGCAACACCATCACGGACTATATCAGCATCGGCAACCTTAAGGCATCGTTTACCTATTCCAACTCCTGCATGGGTCAAACTGTGCAGTTCACCAATACCTCCACACCTGCGCCATCCTCCAGCATATGGACCTTCCCGGATGGCAGCACTGCCACCACGCAGGATGCCACCCATGGCATAGGTGTAAGTGGCCAGCAGGTGGTACTATCCGTAACATTAGACGGCTGCTCGGATGTTGTTATACTGCCGATTACCATGTATGATAATCCTACGGACCGGCCCACCGTTACACCTAACAATACCTGCCAGTTGCCAACAGCTACCCGGTTTACTGTTACAAACAGTAACGCCACTTCCTGGTCGTGGACATTTGACGATGGAACACCCCCATCTACCGAACAAAATCCAGTACATACCTTTACACAAAACCGGGCCTATAATGTGGTAATGAACGCCACTACCGACCATGGCTGTACCGTCAGCCTTCCGTTGGCAGTAGATTATTCCCTGCCCACTGTAGAAATTATGGCAGAAAGGCTGGACAGCTGCCTCCCTTTTAATGCCAGGTTATCCACACGCGTTACCGGCAGACCCTATGAGCCTGTTGTGGATTACAATTGGAATTTTGGTGACGGCACCACCGGCACAGGCCCTAACCCAACGCACCTGTACACCACAGAAGGTATATTCAATGTAGTATTAACTTTTACTACTGCCAACGGCTGCCAGGGCACCTCCAACATCACACTCAGAGCAGGCCGCAAGCCGGTAGTGGACTTTACCGCCACCCCGCTGACCGTATGTGCGAAAGATCCGGTACAGTTTACCAACCGCTCCGTACCTCCCGGCCAACAATGGCTATGGACATTCCTGGAAGATATAGATGACCCGAGAACACCGCAAAACGATATATACAGTTCAGTAGAAAATCCCGAGCATTATTTCCGCGCCATCGGCCTGCATGATGTAAGGCTGATTGTGGATAACTACGGTTGCAGGGATACGCTTATTAAAACAGATTATATCAACGTAAATCCACCTATTGCAGAATGGGCTACCACAGTGGATTGTACCCAGCCGGCATACAGGAAATTTACTGACATGACAAACTGGGGCAACAATCCCGGGGCTCCTAAAAACTATCTTTGGGATTTCGGGGATGGCACTACCAGTACAGATCCCGGGCCAGCACATACCTACACGAAGCAAGGCCGTTTTTATGTGTCCCTGAAAGTAAATAATGGTGATTGCGATAATGAATTCGGCGACAGTGTAATCATTGTAAACCAAACGCCGGCGATCACCACCAACCTCGCGTCAGTATGTGTGGGGAAAAGTCTTACCCTCACCGCTACTATCCCGGCAGACACCCTTCAGCAAGGATACTTCATTAACTGGGGAGATGGTACACAGGATTATAAAACCGGCTGGGATCAGCCAGCATTGCATCAGTACAACGTTCCGGGGGAATATAAAGTGCAGGTGAAAACCACAGATCTGAACAATTGTGTAACCGAATCAAGCATCGCAGATGTAACGGTGAACGGTCCTATTCCTGATTTTACCTTCACTGGCAAACTATGCCGCAACAGCGATATCCTGTTTACCGATAAATCCGGTATGAACACAGGCAATGCACTCACCACATGGAATTGGAATTTTGGAGATAACAGTACCGATGTAAGCGCTACCACACCGCCGGTGGATGTAGCACACCAGTATACAAGAGATGGCAGTTTCCCTGTTACACTAACGGTAACGGATAAGTTCAATTGCGCGGCAAGTATCACGAAACAAGTGCAGCTGGATAATCACAAAGCAGCCTTTACTGTTACCAGTACAGAGCCCTGCCTCAATGAATCCCGCGTGTATTACAACACTTCCACCGGTTACAATACTGTTGCATGGGATTTTGGAGATGGCACTACCAGCACGGCTTTATACCCAGGTAAAAGCTTTACTGCGCCTGGTACCTACGACATTAAACTGAAAATCACTTCTCCTTCCGGTTGTGTGGATGAAACCACGCAAAAAGTTAGGGTCCCTGATCCGAAAGCGGATTTTGTGTTACCGGAAACCTTGTTACCTTGCCCGCCGGCCAATGTAACGCTTACAAATACATCCATTGATTTTATCCGCTCCAGGTGGGACTTTGGTGATGGTACCAATACCGGCAACAATAACCCTGACGGACATATTTATTCCCGCCCGGGGACCTACAATATTGTGCTGACCGTTTATACCCGCGAAGGTTGCAGTAATCAGATCAGTAAGTCTATCACTATTGACGGACCTAACGGCACGGCCACCGCAGGTCCGGATCATGGCTGTGCTCCGCTGGAAATGAACATGACAGCTACGGCTACCAAAACGGTGAAATATGCGTGGGACTTCGACGATGGTTTGGTAGAAATAACAACTACACCGCAGTCGCCCAAACATATATATGCTAACGGTGGTATCTATACGCCGCGGGTGATCCTCATTGATGCGAAGGGCTGCGAAGTACCGGCTATCATCAACGATAAGGTAATTGTGGATAAACCGGTGGCTGATTTCAGTATTGATAATTCTGCTGCGTGTGGGGGTGGTTTGGTGAGATTTACAAATCTCTCCAAAACGCTGACAGAGGAACAGCTTGGCATGCCCCTGAGCAGCACCTGGGATTTTGGAATGCCTGGCAACCCGGGTAATACCAGCACCATCCGCCACCCTTCGTTTAACTATCCGAATCCAGGTAAGCATGCCATCAACCTGAAAATCGTCACCGCTTATGGTTGTACAGCAGAAGCCACAAAGGAGCTGACCATACCTACGCAGCCACGTGCAGCAATAGATCCCATAGGAGATATTTGCCAGGGCTTTTCCACTACCATTACAGGCCATGAAATTACCGGCCAGGCGGATGCCAAATGGCAATGGAATATTGCACCTGATATTAACACCACCCAGCAAACACCGATCAGTTACGAAGCAAACATTGCCGGCATAAAACCAGTGCAGCTCACAGTTACCAATGCAGATGGCAGCTGCCCGGATGTAGCCGGTACACAGTTTACCGTACAGGTATCACCCCTATTGGCGCCTACGCCCAACAAAGTGAATGTATGCCGTGGCACACCGCTCCAGCTGATGGCTAATTCAGAAGCCAATGCCACCGTGCTTTGGACTAATTACAACATCAGTGATCCTACCAGCCACTCCCCATTGGTAACGCCCGACAGAGATACCTCGTACACCGTAACGGCTACTAACCCTTACGGTTGCACGAATACAAAGATTATCAGTCTTACCGTTACGCAACCTATCACCGTCCAAACTACGGACGGGGTAATCTGTGATGGTACTTCTACCAGGCTGATGGCCACCGGTGCCGACCGCTATCAATGGACACCTGCTGCTACTTTGAGCGACGCTAATATTCCTGATCCGATTGCGCGACCAACGGTATCTACCGATTACACCGTAACCGGCCAGGATAAATACAACTGCTTTACTGCTTCTGCTGTGTCGCATGTGATCGTACACACTTCACCTACGGTGAATGCAGGACCGGATATCACTACCTCCAACGGTAGTATTATTCCGATGCGGCTGGAGTTAAGCGAAGATGTAACCACCGTACGATGGACCCCGCAGGATGGGCTTAGCTGCAGCGTTTGCGCCAATACTACCATTACGCCCAAAAACGATGCTACTTATTATATCGAAGTAACTAACCGTTACGGCTGTACGGCAAAAGATGAGCTGAATCTGAAAATTGTGTGCGACAATGCTAACATCTTTATTCCTAATTCCTTTAGTCCTAACCGCGATGGCGTCAACGATATTTTCTATATCCGCGGGCGCGGCGCGCAGGAAGTGAAATCGTTTAAGATTTTCAACCGCTGGGGACAGCTGGTTTACGAGCGGTATAGTTTTACTACCAACGACAGTAGCAAGGGCTGGGATGGCACCTTCAAAGGGCAGGCTGCCAACCCGGACGTATATGTGTACTTTACGGAGGTGGTTTGCGATAAAGGTGGCGCGCAATTACTGAAAGGGAACATCACTTTATTAAAATAATTAATTGATAATCAATCTACAATAGATACAACAGGTCGTTTATTATTTTTTTCATTAATTTGTGGTCTGATTTATGAAAAACCGCCCGAACCTATGAAATATCCTTTCAGGACATTATTGTTACTGTTAGTGTTGTTATTTGGAGGAAAGCTCTATGCGCAGCAGGCCAACTTCAACTACACTGCTTCACCGTCAACATTATGCTCACCTGTAACCGTAACATTACAGAACACCACCACTGGTTCTCCGGTAATGTACACCTGGGATTTCGGGGATGGCAGAACCTCACACGACTTAAATCCACAGATCACCTATACAACGGGCGGGTTAAAACGTATTACCCTCACGGCAAAATATTATAATACAGAAAGCAGCTACTACAGGGAATTTACCGTTGCCGGCACTCCGGTTCCTGATTTCAGGGCAGATGTTACCCAAAGCTGTAAAGTGTATACCGCTAATTTCACTGATCTCACGCCGGATGGCGCGGTCAGAACCTGGACTTTTGGAGATGGCAGTGCACCTGTTACCACCACTGCCGCCACCGTGGCACATGCGTATACCAAGGCAGGTAAATTTGATGTAACGCTGAAGGTAGCTAACGCAAACGGATGTACGCAGCAAATGGTAAAAGCTGCCTATATAAACATTTCGCTACCGGAAGTAAGCATCAGTGCACCGGTGGCAGGCTGTGTACCGTTCCTGGCTGCGCTTACCGCCACATCGGCCAATACCACCAATGATCCGGTAACCGGCTACACCTGGGAGTTTGGAGATGGCGTTACACAAAACGGCAATGCTGCCATTACGCACACCTATGCGCAAACGGGGAGTTACAACGTGACCCTTACCGTAAATACCAGCAGTGGCTGTGTAATCAAAAAAACTTTCGACCGCCAGGTTCGCGCAGGGAACCCACCTGCCAACGTCAGCTTTACTGCAGCTCCTACCGCCGCCTGTACGGGCGAGCCGGTACGGCTCATTGCCAATGCGCAGTACGCGGATACCTACAGCTGGGATTTTGGTGATGGCACCCAGCAGGAAACTACTTCCAACGATATCAGGCACAGCTTCAATGCCAACGGCAACCTTACCGTACAGCTGAAAGCCGGCAGCAACGGCTGTTACACGGCAGCTACGCCGGTGCCGGTAACTATCAATGGCCCGGTATCGGCATTTACCTATACCAGGAACTGCAGCAACAAAAGCGAATTCAGTTTCACCAACACCAGCACCAATACCACCGCCAATTCCACTTATCAGTGGGATTTCGGGGATAACAGTGCTGTTGAAACCTCCAGGGACGCTGTACACAGTTACACCACCCCTGGTAAATACACGGTGCGGCTCACCGTACAAGACAATAACGGCACCTGTACCCACAGCAGCTTTCAGACAGTATACTACTTCCATGCGGATTTCACCACTGGTGTGAGCGCTATTTGTCGCGGCAGCAATGCCACCTACGAAGTACTGAACGTGCCACTGGAACTGGTAGCCAGCTATACCTGGACTTTCGGTGACGGCACTACGCAGAATACTAACGCACAAAGCTATACGAAAAACTGGCCCGCCACAGGGATATACGATGATCAGCTGACTATCCACTACAGCAATCCCGCTTATTGTGATGACGTAGTGCGCAAAACAGGCAACATCAGCATACTGGCGCCGGTAGCCAATTTTAACCTTTCCGGCGGCACATGTGCAGGTCAGCCGGTTGCTTTCAGCAATACTTCGGTTACATCTCCCAATATCCCCCTAACCAATTGGCAATGGGACCTCGGTAACGGGCTGGCGTCCGCATCCCAAACACCACCTGCCACCAAATACAGCGCCAGCGGTAATTACAGCGTAAAGCTGGTGATCACCGATGCCCGCAACTGTATGGATAGCATCACCAAAACCGTGACGATCAATCCATCACCTTTCCTGAAAGTAAACGCTACCAATCCAAAAATATGTGAGGGTGCCGGTACGGCCCTGAATGCCATTACTGACGGGAATGTGCAGTGGTTAAGCACTGATAATATCAGCTGTACCTATTGCAATGCACCGGTAGTATCTCCCGTAACCTCCACAAAATATGTAGCAGAAGCAACTAACGCTTACGGCTGTACGATGCGTGATTCACTGGACATTACCGTGGTACCTAAAACCAATATCACCGTGGCTGCCAGCGATATTATCGTTTGCTATGGCAGCAGCACAAAATTACAGGCCACCGGCGCTGCCCTCTACAACTGGACACCGCTGGACGGGCTCACCAACAACAAAATTGCAGATCCTATCACCACGCCCACGCAGGATATCACCTACCAGGTAACCGGTACCAATGATCCTATGTGCCCATACAGCGCACCTGTAACGGTAAAAGTGAGTGTAAAACCAACGCCCGAAGTAAACGCCGGCAAGGATCAGACGATATCTGTGGGTAGCACCACCACCCTCATGGCCACCGGCTCGCTGGATGTGATAAAATGGGAATGGTCGCCGGCGGAATACATCAGCTTCCCTTACAGTCCGGTAACCACTGCCAGTGTACGTAAACCGATGACCTACAGCATTACCGGCACTAACCGTTTCGGCTGTACGAAAATTGATGTAATGGAAATAAACCTGGTATGCGGCAGCGATGCCATGTTTATCCCTAACAGCTTCAGTCCCAATGGTGACGGCGTCAACGACGTTTTCTACCCACGTGGAAAAGGGATCAGCTTCGTGAAGTCGCTCCGGGTATTTAACCGCTGGGGACAAGAAGTATATCACCGTGAAAAATTCAATACCGACGATATCAGCAAAGGCTGGGATGGCAACTTCAAGGGTCAGCCGCAGTCGGCCGATGTATACATTTATTTCCTGGAGGCTTATTGCGATACCAACGAACTATTGCAGCTGAAAGGCAACTTAACCTTACTGAGATAACATCATAACCTGGATACATGAAACACCTGTACCGATTTCTGCTTATATCGTGCATGGCCCTCTGCGGAACGGGCGTCCTGGCGCAGGACATCCATCTGTCACAATTCTATGAAACGCCTATCCTGCGTAATCCGGCGCTGATAGGGATTTTTAATGGAGATGTCAGGGTGCAGGCGGTATACCGCAACCAATGGAACCAGGTGACAATTCCGTATCAGACCGGGAGTTTGAGTGGAGAAATCAAGTTCCCGGTGGGTAACGCCAACGACTATGTGACCACTGGTTTGCAGCTGACTTACGACCGGGCGGGTACCAGCAGGCTACAGTCCACCCAGATACTTCCGGCGATCAACTATCATAAGTCGCTCAACGCTGACAAGGCCAGCTTCCTTTCCCTGGGCTTCATGGGCGGATTTGTGCAGCGGCAGTTTGATCCGGCAAATATGACTTTCGACAACCAGTATACTGGTGGCCGCTTTGATCCGTCCATGGCTACCGGCGAGGAGGGCAAGCTGGCTTTAAGGGGCTATAGTTATTTGGATGCCGGTGTGGGCCTGAGTTATAATAGCGTGATCCGGGAGGAGGTGAATTACTATATAGGTGTTGGCTACTTCCATTTCAACAGTCCGAAGGTTTCATTCTATAATGATAAATCTATCATGCTCAATCCTAAAATCACGTTCAATGCGGGTATCTCTATTCCGCTGGAGGAAAGAGTTAAGCTGGTGGCGGAATACAACCAGTTGCATCAGGGCAGCTATTCCGAATATATCGGGGGAGCCATGTTACGTTATGCGTTGATGGATCAGGGGTTGGAGTCTACGAAAGGCATATACGGCGGCCTCTTCCTTCGCTGGAACGACGCGTTGATTCCGACGGTGAAACTGGATATGGATAAGTACGAACTGGGGATGAGTTATGACGCGAATATTTCACAGTTGAGGACGGCAAGTCAGAGTTTCGGGGGATTTGAGATTTCGCTGGTGTTCAAGGGCTTCCTCAACAGCCGGAACAGCACGCTTGAAAGCGTGAATTGTCCAAGATTTTAATTCGGACAACGAATTGAATGTCAAAAGATTGTATAGACAGACGAGAATTTCCGTTAAAATTTACATAAAAACAAGAAAAAAGCTAACAAAATGGCTTTGTATTTGTTAAATTTACATAGAGGTGTGCACAGGAGATAGTGTGATTTATCAATCAAAAAAAGTTAATATATTTGAAAATAATTTTATCTTTATAATACTATGTTAAAATCCTCTACCCTCATTTTATCTTTGGTTTTTTGCCTGTTTTCGTTAGTGAGCAGTGCGCAGACCGACAAATCCCAGCCGGCAACGGACGGGGGTAGTAAAATTGTCAGATTATATCCGAACCCCGCTACCTCCGCTATCAACTTCGAAATTCAGCAACTACATAATAACGAGCGTTTATACGATCTTATTGTATATAATTTTCTCGGAAAGAAAATTGATCAGCTGAAATCGATTGGCCAGCGTACAACGGTAAATCTGGATAATTATTACAGCGGCCTGTATATTTATCAGTTGCGCGACAGGCGTGGTAACCTGGTAGAATCCGGGAAGTTTAACGTAGTAAAATAGAGATGAATTCCCCACGATATTAAAAAAGCCGGTGCTGTGAAAGCATCGGCTTTTCTTTTACCCTTTTACATACATGTTCGACGTGTGGCCCATAAGATAGTTCGGCCTTCTAACCATATTAAAGGTAAGCACCTGCGGTGCTACCCGCCAGCACCAGATAGCCGGCAGTAAGTAACCTGGTGCAACTCTCCGCACGCAATGCGGAAATTAAAAAAGGCGCCGAAGGCGCCTTTCTAAATGTTAATTATTGCACCTCTACAATCAAAAACTTCAGGTACGTTGTATTTTCAATATTCCAGAGAATCGGGTGATCCTGTGCCTGGGTTTGGAAAGTTACCTGGCGTAGTTTCTTTTTAGCATCTTTCGCGGCCATATCAATAATCTCCAGGAACATGCTTGGCGGTACCAGGTTGGTACAGGAAGCGGTTACGAGGAAACCTCCTGGCTTCAGGAGCTTCATACCACGCAGGTTGATCTCTTTATAGCCGGTAACAGCTTTCTGGATATTTTCCCTGCTCTTGGTGAATGCCGGCGGATCAAGGATTACGACGTCAAATTTCTTTTCATCGCGGGTCCATTGTTTCAGCTGGTCAAAGGCGTTCACTGCCTGGAATTGACAGATATCCTGCAGGTTGTTCAGCTCTGCGTTACGGCGGGCGGTATTTACTGCGTGTTCAGAGATATCAAGTCCCATTACGCTTTTAGCACCATAGTAACCAGCATGACAGGAGAAAGTACCGGTATAGCAGAATGCCTCCAGTACGTCAGCACCTTTCACGATGTGCTGGATGGCGCGGCGGTTATCCTGCTGATCGAGGAAATAGCCCGTTTTCTGGCCATTTACGATATCCACATGGAATTTGAGGCCGTTTTCGTTGATGATCACGTTGGTATCAAACGGCGCACTCAGGAAACCCTTTTGCTGTTCCATACCTTCCAGTTCCCTCACCGGCACATCATTTCTTTCATATATACCTTTTGGGGAGAAGATACGGTTTAACGCATCTACGATGGCGCCTTTCCATTTTTCCATCCCCAGTGCCAGCGTCTGGATCACCAGGTAATCGTTAAATTTGTCGATGATCAGGGCTGGCAGCTCATCCGCTTCCCCAAACACGAGGCGGCAGTTTTCCACATAGCCAATTTTCTTACGGTATTCCCAGCATTTGAGCAACCTGCGGTAGAAGAACTCATCATTGATTTCCTCTGATTTATCGCGGGTGAGCAGGCGTACCAGGATCTGGGACTGAGGATTGATGTAACCACGGCCTACAAAGTGGCCCTGGTGCGTGAACACGTCCACAGTATCGCCGGCGTTTACCGGACCATCAATTTCTCCCACTTCGTTGCCGAAAACCCAGGGATGGCCTTGCAAAACCCTGTTTTGTATCTTTTTCTTTAAAAAAACTTTAGTCATTTATTGCAATTCGAGGTGCAAAGGTAAGCATTCGGCAGCAGCCATTAACATACATTCAACCGCTAATGTCAATTTGTCGCCAAATCAGCCCTTGGCAAAATAATTGACAACGTATCTTTGCAGACAATCATTACAATTATGACAGAAAACGAAAAAGACATGCATCAAGAGGAAATTAACAATACCGAAAATGAGCACAGCATGCCAGATATTAACGCTGATGAGAATATGAGTGGTACTTCGCATATGAATAATGAGTTGGAAGAATCTGGTGAACTGGAGAAAAAAGACCAGGAAATCAGAGAGCTGCGCGATAAATATCTCCGTTTGCAGGCTGAATTTGACAATTTCCGCAAACGCACTGCAAAAGAAAAATTAGAATTAATGCAAACTGCCGGCAAGGATGTTATCATATCTTTGCTCGATATACTGGACGATAGCGAGCGCGCTTCCAAACAAATGGAATCAGCCACCGAACTCCAGGCCGTAAAAGACGGTTCACAACTGGTTTTCAATAAACTGAAAAATTCACTGTACGCCAAAGGACTGAAAGAAATGGAAGCATTACACCAGCCATTTGATACAGACCTCCACGATGCCATCACCGAAATCCCTGCTCCCACTCCGGACCTGGAAGGTAAAGTGCTGGACGTGCTGCAAAAAGGCTACTATATGAATGACAAATTGATACGTCACGCGAAAGTGGTAGTAGGCAAATAAATGACGATGTGGCATATGCCACGTCGGTTGCTATGCTGACAACTGACGGAATTGCAATATTTTTTCACAGCACCAAAAACTCCACTCCAGTGGAGTTATAAGTTTTTTATATAATGTCTACCAAAAGAGATTATTACGAAGTCCTTATTGTTGCGAAAACAGCGTCGCAGGATGAGATTAAGAAGGCTTACCGCAAGGTAGCCATGCAATATCACCCGGACCGTAATCCAAACAATACTGAGGCAGAAGAGAAATTCAAAGAAGCCGCTGAAGCATATGAAGTGCTGAGCGACCCTGATAAGCGTGCGCAGTATGACCGCTTCGGTCATGCCGGCATGAATGGTGGCCGCGGCGGATTTGGAGGCGGTGGCAATATGAATATGGACGACATATTCTCCAACTTCGGTGACATTTTCGGTGATGATATCTTCGGCTCCTTCTTCGGAGGCGGCAGACCAGGTGGCGGCGGCGGCGGACGCCGTGGCAGAGGAACCCGCGGTTCCAACCTGCGCGTGAAAATCAAACTCACCTACGAAGAAATCGCTAAAGGCGCCAACAAAAAAATTAAGGTTAAAAAATACGTGTCCTGCCAGCATTGCAGCGGCCTCGGTGCGAAAGACAAAAACTCTTTCCAGGCCTGTAACACCTGCGGCGGCTCCGGACAAGTAAGAAAAGTGACTTCTACCTTCCTCGGACAGATGCAGACAGTTACCACCTGCCCTAACTGCCACGGCGAAGGACAAATCATTACCAGTAAATGTAACCACTGTAAAGGCGAAGGCCGCATGTATGGCGAAGAAACCGTCAGCATCGACATCCCAGCAGGTGTAGGCGAAGGCATGCAGCTCAGCATGAGCGGCAAAGGTAACGCAGGCGAAAGAGGCGGCGCCCCCGGTGACCTCCTCATCCTCATCGAAGAAGAACCACACCCGGAACTTCAACGTGATGGCCTCAACGTAGCCTACGACCTCTACATCTCCTTCCCTGATGCCGTATTCGGTACCTCCGTTGAAGTGCCTACCATCGACGGGAAAGCGAAAATTAAAATTCCTGCCGGTACACAAAGTGGTAAAATCTTCCGCCTCAAAGGCAAAGGCTTCCCATCCGTAAACTCCTACGACCGCGGTGATCAACTCATCCAGGTAAACGTATGGACGCCGCAAAACCTTACCGGTGACGAAAAAGATATGATCGATAAACTCAACGCCTCCGAAAACTTTAAACCTAACCCGGAAAAATCTGAAAAAGGTTTCTTCGAAAAGGTGAGAGATATTTTCAGCTAAGCGGAGTAATAAATACATTTGTATGAGGAGAGCAACAACCTAAGGTCGTTGCTCTCCTCATATTTTTTCCCGAGCTCACCAAATGCCACGCTCCTGGTGGGCTCGGGAACTGGCCTGATCCGAAGGACCAGGCCAGTTCCCACTACAGAAACAGTACTATGGACAATAAAATGCAGATGTTCGAAAACCGGCTGACGAAAGTTTACCGGCATATTTCCAAACTGGCCCGCCGCCAGCATATCACCTGCTACCGTATATACGATGACGATATCCCTGAATTCCCATTCAGTATAGAAATGTATGAAGACTACGTCTACATCGCAGAATACCACCGTAAACACGGTATGGAAGAAGAAGCGCATGAGGCATGGCTCGACAACTGCCTGGAGCTGATCAGCAAAGTGCTCAACGTGGAACCTGGTAAAATATGGGTGAAACAACGCCAGCGCAAAGAAAACAGACAAAGCCAGTACGAAAAACTCAGCACGGAAAGCCATGAAATGGTGGCCCATGAGGCCGGACTTAAATTTAAAGTCAACCTGTCCGACTACCTCGATACCGGCCTGTTCCTCGATCACCGCATGACCCGCGCCATGGTGCGTGAGGAAGCGAAAGATAAAAAAGTGCTTAACCTCTTCTGCTATACCGGCTCCTTTTCCGTGTATGCAGCCGCAGGCGGCGCTTCCCATGTTACCTCAGTGGACCTCTCCAAAACCTACCTCGCATGGGCTGAAGATAACTTCCGCCTCAATGATATCGATCCCGCCAACCACGAATTTGTTCACGCAGATGTGCTCCAGTACCTGGACAATCTCAAACTGAATACTTTCGACCTCGTGATCATGGACCCTCCTACCTTCAGCAACAGCAAGCGAATGAAGGAATTCCTGGACATTCAGCGTGATCACGTGATGCTGCTCAATAAAGTATTGCTCGCCACCAAAAAAGGAGGCGTTATCTACTTCAGCAACAACTACCGCAGGTTTGTAATGGAAAGTGATCAGATAGAAGCCAGTTCCATCAAGGATATTACGGCACAAACATTACCGTTCGATTTTCAGCAGAAGATGATCAGGCAGTGCTATAAAATTATCAAATAATATCGTTTTGCCCGGGAACCTTCGGTTCCCGGGCAAAACGAATTCCTCCGCCCAAGGCGGAGGAATTCGTTCAATTATTTCTTTTAGCAAGTTTCACCAACTTCAGAAACTCATGGCGATAGCCACTCTTATCCACTCCCACGGCCTTTTTCGCCATCGCCTCTACCATCTCCCAATTACCACAACCGCGATAAGCAGAATTACGTAACAACATACCAAACAACGCAACCGATGCTGCAAAACGATAGTCCGTTGAAGCCTCACTAAAAGCTGCGCAACCAGTCGTAATATGCAATTCCTTCTCTTCCTTAATATCACTGAAAGGGCTACGGTATGAAACCCTGATGCCCGCCAGCACACTATCGCCTACGGCTACACTATCGACAGGCAATATTTCGTATAAGGCTACCGCACTATGCCCGCTGCCTACAATACCGCCACCAATGGAATCCTTGCCGGCTCCGGCATCCGGCAGCACTTTATTTTCATAACCTATCAGCCTATACGATTTTACAGTTGCAGGATTAAACGTCACCTCGGCTTTTACATCTTTAGCGATGGTAAACAGTGTGCTGCCAAACTCCTGTGCAAAAATTTTATTGGCCTCGTCGAGGTCGTCTACATAGGCGAAGTTCCCATTGCCTTTGCCCGCCATCACCTTCAGTTTGGAGTCTTTATAATTTTTCATACCTACGCCCAGGCAGGTAAGCAGCACTCCACTTTCCCTGGCCGTGGTAATCAGCTCTTCCATCTCTTCATCACTGGAGCGCCCCACGTTGAAGTCGCCGTCTGTAGCCAGTATCACGCGGTTGTTGCCATTGGGAATAAAATGCTGACCAGCCACTTTATACGCCATTTTAATAGCCGCTTCGCCGGCGGTAGCGCCGTTGGCATTGAGGTTATCGATGGCATTGAGGATTTTTTCTTTCTGGTCGCCACTCGTAGAAGGCAGTATCACACCGGGCTCGCTGGCATAAGCCACAATAGCTACCCGGTCTTTGGCCCGCAGGTTATTCACCAGCACACGAAAGGCTGCCTGCAACAACGGGAGCTTGTTGGATGAGCCCATAGAACCGGAAGCATCGATGAGGAACACAAGATTGCTGGCTGGCAAACTATCCAGTTGCACTGCCTGCGCGCGTATCACAATCTGCAGCAGGTGGTGCATGGGCTCCCAGGGGCAGGTGGTGTAACAGCCCGATAGCTTCAGGGTTTCACCGTTGCCGGGCAGTGGATAATTGTAATGGAAATAATTTACCATCTCCTCAATCCTGACGGCATCCCTGGGCACCTTTTCCTTCTGACGCAGGAAGCGGCGGATATTACTGTAGGAGGCCCTGTCCACATCCACGGCAAAGTTGGACATAGGCGCCACACCTGTACGCTGGAATTTATTTTCGTAAGTGGCGCCGTAGGTTTCGTTGAAAAAGGTATACTCCCCAATGCCGGTATTCGTATAATTCGGGTTACTATTCCGGGAGATATTAGCCCTGGCTTTTGCCAGTGCAATCGCGTCAGCAGGAGGGCGCTGTGGCAGGAGCCTGATCACCAGGTACTCATTAGGGCGGGCATAAATGACTTTCGTTTGATAACCTTCCAGTTCCAGTTTAAGCTGTACCAACGCCTTGGTTACAGCAATGCGAAACAGGCCGTAGCTGTTCGATACCGCCAGGGCAGTATCGTTCATAACGCTTACGGAAACTCCGCTTAGGGGTTTATGGGCGGCACTGTCTTCTATTGCTCCGGAAATCCAGTTGTTTTGAGCGCTGGCGAGGTTACAGCAGAAGATCAGTAGCAAAAGCAACTTTCGCATGGATCAAATTAAATATTTCTGATGAGAAATCCATGCTTGCCGACTCATCCTGGCATAAAAAAGCCTGGTTTTTTGAGTAAAAACCAGGCTTTTTAGTCAATTTTACCGTTATCGGGTTAGATTTCCGGCTCTACCAGCTGGTAGATTTCCGGCAGGTTACGACCCAGACCATCATAGTCGAGCCCATAACCCAGCAGGAATTTATTAGGTACGGAAAATCCGAGGTAATCGATTTTGATTGGATGCACCATTGCTTCCGGTTTGGTCAGCAACGAAGCTACCATCAGTTTCTTAGGTTGCTGATGCTCGAGCTGTGGTAGAAATTGGCTTAAAGTTTTACCGGTATCCACAATATCCTCCAGGATTACAACGGTACGGTTATAGAGGTCTTCATCCAAACCGATGGCCTGCACTACATTTCCGGTAGATTTGGTGCCTTTATAAGAGGCCAGTTTAATAAAGGATATTTCTGCATCGATGTTGATATACTTAAACATATCAGCAGCGAACATAAAAGAACCATTGAGGATAGCAATAAACAACGGGCGTTCCCCTTTCAGGTCTGTATTGATCTGGGCCGCCATTTCCTTAATACGCTGCTGCAAATCGGCCGCATTGATATAAGGTTGAAACTGTTTGTCATGCACTGTGATTACCGACATAAATACTCATTTCCATTTTAACAATTAAAAGCACAAAAAGATGCGTGCTTACTTTCCCACAAGCAGGCGCTGGCCGATTTTAATATCGAAGCCCTGCAAATTATTCCACTCCTGTAATTGCGTTACAGTTCTGTTATACATTTTTGCGATGCCGTACAGTGTTTCTTTAGGCTGTACATCATGGTACTGCTGACCACTGGATTTTACCGGTGCAGGCGTGGTTCTCACTGGTGCCGGCGCAGGCCCTGCAGGCGCTGGTTTTGGCATAGTGGCTTTTACCGGCACAGTGGTTTCGGCATTGTCCGGTTCTACTACCACTGGTACAGGCACACCGCCTGGTTTAGAAGGAGGTATGGACGCAACGCCGCCGGTAGCAGGTTTGGCCATCTCCTCTTTAATATCTTTAACCATTTTACCAGGTGAAAAATCTTCCGGTTCCTGTTCTTCTTCTTTTAAGATCCTCGTAGCTTTTGCCAGTGCAGGTGTTTTGGAAGAATAGCCATTCAGCGCCAGTTGCTGGCCGGAAGCCGCTTCTTCTCCTTCATGCAGTTTATTTCTGCGGCGCAGCCATTTGATCTGGATACCCTCTGCCTGTGCTACATCATGGGTAGTTTCATTACCTGCTACCACATGATAATCCTTACTACCGCGTTTAGATTTCTTTTGCAGGAATATGATCATATCTTTCTTCAGTGGTGCATCGCTGGGCAGATCGTTGAAGCGAACCAGTTTGCTGAGGCGGATATCCCGCTGACTTGCCAGGGCAATCAGTGAAGTACCTGCTTTAGCGTAAATCACTTTACGACCATTGATTTCAAATACTCCTTTAGGGTAATTTCCTGCTACCGGCTTACTGGATTTAACCGGGCGGGAGGCGGTGCTGTTATTATTCACAGGAGCAGTGCCCGTGTTGTTATTTACCGGCCTTGGCTTAGGATTCACTACAGTACCGGCGATAGCAGCATTTTCAGCAGCCACGGCTTCCGGTGATAACTTGCCTAATGCCACCAGTGAGTAGCGTTGCAGGTTATTGTCCTCAATTACTTTTATCAGCTGCTGCGGATAGGTTTTATTAGTGGCGTAACCTGCCTGTTTGAGGCCATAGGCCCATGACTTATAGTCTTCGCCATCAAACTGAAAGAGAAAACCATAACGGGGGTTGTTACGCAGAAAATCGGAGTGATCCCGATACGATTCACCAGCCGTTTCGTATACACGAAAACATTCCTGCGCTTCATCGTCATCGTATTTAATGGTTTTGCCGGTCCAGGTATTTTTACATTTAATACCGAAGTGATTGTTGGACTGCTGGCAGAGCGTACCGTTGCCGGACTGGGTTTCCACCACTCCCTGCGCCAGTGTAATGGAAGCAGGAACGCCGGAGCGGCGCTGCTCATCAATAGCCAGCTGGTAATAGGTGGCTATATATTGCTGGGTGGTAATTCTCTGTGCCTTCACCAGCAATGCGGAGCCAAGAAGAAAACAGACCACCAACAAGAATTTTCTTACTTGCATGTATGTTAGAATTTAATGGGCATGATTCATTGTGATGCCTACTTCTTCCTGATCAACAACACACCATCACGGATAGTTAATAATACTTGTTCGGCCCTGTCATCTGCGAGCACTTTTTCACAGAACCTCACCATCGCCTTAGCCTGGCTGCCACGCTCATTTTCAGGCAGCAACACCTGGCCATGATACAATACATTATCAGCGAGGATAAAACCACCTGGGCGGAGCTTATCCCAAACCTGGTCGTAATAATGTTCATATCCGGCTTTATCGGCGTCAATAAATACCAGGTCAAACACTTCATTCAGTGAGTTAATTACCTCCGCTGCCTTCCCGATATGCAGCTGAATCCTGCCAGCATTTCCGGTGGCCTCCCAGTATTTACGACACAATGTTTCCAGTTCTTCATTTACATCTACCGTATGTAAAATACCTTCCGGCTGCAGGCCCTGTGCGAGACAGATAGCGGAATAACCGGTGTAGGTACCCAGTTCAAGAATACGCATGGGGCGTATCATATGACTGACCATACTGAGTAATTGCCCTTGTACATGGCCGCTCAGCATGTGCGGCTGCTCTACTTTCAGATATGTTTCCCTGTGAAGTTGGTATAATAACTCACTTTCAGGGGTTGTATATTTTTCTGAAAATTGCTCCACAGCTACCGGTATCAGCTCCATATATAAAATTTCTGCAAAGCTAAAGAAAACCGCTAAGCTTTGAACACCTGCCTATAAATAGTAAACGCCACAGTATAGCAGTTTATGCGTAACTGTGGCGTATAAATGAGCAATTATGGCCTGTTTTATCAGAAGTTTGGTCTGAGTTTATTGGTGGTATAAAACACCCGGAAATACTCCACCACTTCATCAGCAGTATCAAATAGCTGCAGCAAATCGAGGTCTGCCGGATTGATATTGCTTTCCTTTTCCATCATGGTGTTGCGAATCCACTCCAGCAGTCCGCTCCAGTACTCTCTGCCTACCAATACCATGGGTGTTTCTTCCATCTTTTTGGTTTGAATGAGGGTGGCTACTTCAAAAAACTCATCCATTGTGCCAAAGCCACCAGGCATCATCACGAAGCCCTGGGAGTATTTGGTAAACATCACTTTCCTTACAAAGAAGTAATCGAAATTGAGCCGTTTGTCGTTATCGAGGTATGGATTAGGGTATTGCTCGTGTGGCAGGGTAATATTGGCGCCTACCGACTTTCCACCGGCACGCTGAGCGCCTTTATTGGCGGCTTCCATCACGCCGGGTCCTCCGCCGGTAATGATACCAAAACCTTCCTCTGCGAGACGGAATGCTATTTCCTCAGAGAGGTCATAGTAGCGGTTTCCAGGCTTTGTACGTGCGGAACCAAATATAGAAATGCAGGGACCTATTTTTGCGAGTGATTCAAAACCATCGACGAATTCCGCCATGATCTTGAAGATTTGCCAACTTGAATGAGCTCTAGTTTCTGTCCAATCTCTTTCCTTTAAATTCTTTAATCTATCATTCATGCTTTGTCATTTATGCTAAGGCTCAATTTAGGATTTTTTTGCGGGAAAGGACCTTGTTTTGTTTACTGGCCGGGAGTTTCTTTCGCACCTTCGGTGCGAGAGAAACTCCCGGTTCGGAGAAGGGCTACTGGCCCTTCTCCGAACCGGCAATAGACGCAGGATATAAAAAAAGCAGGTAACTCAAAAGAAACCTGCTTTCCATTTAACACGTTATGAACGTGCAGCAAAGCTCTTCATACTATGCTGCAGAAACGTTGCGAAGCTGGCTAATTTTCATAACGGTTAATAGGGGCTTAAATTATTGCATATTTAGGCAATAACCTAATTTTAGTTTTACGTATATACACTAAGTATAGAAACGGGAATGCCCCACAGTGTGCATACAGCACACACTGCAGGGCATGTTTTGATTGTTCACTGTACTATTGGTAGCGACCAGCTACAATTTCTTCTGCGAGGCCGAAGGACAGCGTCATACCGGCGCCACCAAGGCCATTAACGATGGTCACATCCTTTTCCGGCGCAAAAACCAGGTCAGTATTGCCATTTTTCAGTTTCGGATAAATGCCGTGCCACTGCTCCTGGATGGTGAAATCAGGCGCCTGTAGAAACGTATGCATGTATTTGAGAATAAGCTCGTTGATAAACGCTTTATCGAATGGTTCAAAGTCGGGGCCATACTCGTGCGAATCCCCGATGGTGAGCTCTCCCGCGCCGTTTTGAGAAATCAGCAGGTGAATACCCCATTTCATATAATCAGGCATTTCAGCTTCCGCACGTTTACGTACAGCCTCCAGCGTAGTACAGCTGTTAAAGGCGGAATAATGCAGCAAAGTAAGGCCTGCACAGAGTGCAGGGCCCAGCTGCCAGTTGCCCGGCTGCGGCACGGTGCGCATCATCTGGAGTTTGCACTTAGTGAGGTATGCCTTAGAAAACTCAGCAGGATAAAGGGTTTCAAAGTCGGCCCCACTACATACATACACCTGATCCACTTTCCATTGCTCGTCCTTTGTTTCAATATAAGGCAGGTTGATGCCATTTACGGCAGTGCCAAAACGCACCGTTACTTTCATCACTTCTTCCAGGTATTGCGCTATCGTAGCACTGGCCTGTCGGGGGTTTACGGTCATTTCCGTTTTGCTCCACATGGCGCCCAGCAGTCCTTGCTGCTTTACCGCCTGGGAGTATCCGGTTATTTTTTCGGGAGATATTAAAGCACAGTCATAACCATTGGCTGCGGCATTGCCTGTGAATTCCTCCAGCACGGCCAGTTCATCCGGGTTGTACGCGAGATGCAATGATCCGGTTTGCTGACACTGTAAACCGGTGGCTGCGGCCAGTTCCAGCCATGTTTCACGGCTGTGCATGGCGCGGTTATACATTTTACCTGCGGTTTGCCCGATGGGCCATACCAGCCCGAAATTGCGTATGCTGGCGCTGATGGCTTTACTGTTACGTTCAAATAATACGACCTTTCTGCCTTGTTTGGCCAGTTTGTAAGCCATGGCCAGGCCTACAATACCTGCGCCTATTACGGCTACCTCCGCCTGTTGCTGTTGCATGGTGTTGAAAATATTTTTAGATGATGTGGAGTAATTCGTCGAGTTGTGCGATCAGGTGTGTATGCGGGCCTCTGGCCAGCTCCTCACGGGTGTAGGCGCCGGTGGTAACACCTGCTACAACTGCGCATCCTGCATTGGTGCCCTCTTCCAGGTCGGAGGTGGTGTCACCGATTTTTGCTACCTGCGCTATGCTGGCAATTTCCAGCTGCTCCATGATGCGATAGATCATGTACGGGTAAGGGCGGCCGTGCGGTACTTCATCGCTGGTGGCTACGGCATCTACGAGGCCGTTTGCCTGCCAGCCGGTACGTTGTAAAATCACATTGGTGATATCTCTGTCGAAACCCGTATCCAGCGCTATTTTGATGCCTTTCCGCTTCAGCGCTGCAAATACTTCCGATACGCCTTCTTTTTCACGAACCGCCGGATTAGTGGCATAGTGCGATTTCATATTGTTCACAAAAAGGGCATGCAGTTCCAGGATATAGGCGTCATCGTTATAACGCGGATGCTGCCTGGCGCGCAGCAGGTAACGGATCGCAAAGGGCTTGGCATATCCCATCACTTCATTTACCTCGTCCACCGTCACATCCACACCGGCGGTTTTTAACGCCTGTTGCAATACCAGGGCAACATTGGACTCATCATGCAGGGTGGTGCCCGCAATATCAAAAACAGCTAACTGTATTCCCATCTGGCTAAGTTTATAATTACCACACAAAGGTAGTATTCATACTAAAATAAAGTTTAGCATTTATAAACATTTAACACAGGGTTAATCTAACCCTTTCCACTTGGGAATATGCAGTAATTAGAAGCCCATGCCTACGCCGGCTCTGTAAATCAGTTGATTGTTGTAAGGAGAACGGTCGTCCTGGAGTACATCATAGAGCACAGAGAAACTGATGCCTACCCTGCCGCCTACGCCTTGCGTATAACCTGCGCCCAGCAGTAAACTAGGCACACCGTAGTTGGATTTAAAAGTGGACTTATCCCCCAGGTTGGGATAATCGTAAATAGTGCTTTTTTCAGAAATCCCGTTGTATTCCGGCTGTACATGCACGAACAGCTGTGGTATAGGATATACACGTCCCCATACGCCACCACCAAAGATGGTGTAGGTATTGCGTTCGGTGGTTACATCATAAATATCGCGATAACGAATCTGGCCGTATTGGGCGTTGATATTGGCACCGGCGGCAATATAATCGTTAAACCGGTAACCTGCCAGCGGACTGATATTTACATTGGTATAGTCGCCAAATACCGCACCAATGGAACCTCCCACAATCAGGCGATTGGGGTCAAATCCTTTTTGAGCGGCAGGGGCCTGCTGCGCTTGTGCTGGGCCCTGGCGGCGGGTAGCGTCAGTCTGATAATACTGGGCATTCACCGACTGTATGCCGGCCATTAAAAACAAACCCAAAAGCAGTTTCTTCATATATCGGTATTTAACAGTCAAATATTTTTCCTCTGTTGAGGATATTATTGGGATCAAATATCTGCTTTATTTGCTTCATAATACGGAGGGAGGTATCATCAAACACGATATCGAGGTAATTCTTTTGTACCAGCCCAATGCCATGTTCGCCGGAAATAGTTCCCTTCAATGCTTTCACCAGCTGGAAGATTTCGCGGATACCCTCCGTGAGCGTGCCGTTCCACTGTTCCTCCGTCAGACTGCCACGGATGATGTTTACATGCAGATTACCATCGCCGGCATGGCCATAGCATACTGAATGAAACCCGTATTTCGCCCCTATCTCCTTAACGCCTTTGAGCAGTACGGGCAGCTCCGCCCTTGGTACTACCGTGTCTTCTTCCTTATAAACAGAATTAGCCTTTACTGCTTCCGCCACTCTCCTGCGCAACTTCCACAACTCATCCTTTTGAGTGGAGTCTTCCGCAAATAATATCTCCCCGATATCATATCCTTCCACAATACCGGCAATGCCTTCCATTTCCTGCATCAGCACTTCCGGGTAATTACCGTCTACTTCAATCAGCAAATGCGCCTGGATATCATCTTCAATTTGCACTGTAGATGCATCCACAAACCGGGTTACCCACAGTAAGGCATCCCGTTCCATAAACTCCATGGCACTTGGGGTATAACCTGCCCTGAAAATCGCACTCACCGCTGCGCAGGCACTTTCCGCCGACCGGAACGGCACCAGCATCAGCAAATCGTTTGTAGGCAAAGGAATGAGGCGCAGTACTATTTTGGTAACAATGCCCAAAGTGCCTTCACTGCCCACGATCAGTTGCGTGAGGTTATAGCCGGTGGAATTCTTCAATACATTTGCGCCTGTCCAGATCACCTCCCCGGATGGCAACACCACTTCCAGGTTTAGCACGTAATCCTTTACCACACCATATTTCACAGCCTTAGGCCCACCTGAATTTTCAGCGATATTTCCACCTATAAAACAGGTACCCCTGCTGCTGGGATCAGGCGGGTAAAACAGCCCTTTTTCCTTTACGGTATTTTGGAGCACTTCTGTGATAACTCCCGGTTCGGTGGTTACCTGCAGATTCCTTTCGTCTATCTCAATAATCTTATTAAATCTTTCCATGGATAGGAGCACCCCTCCCAACTGCGGCAGTGCGCCGCCACTAAGGCCAGTACCGCCACCACGTGGGGTTACGGGCAGCAGTTCCTGCTGACAGAGCTGCATAATTTTGCTTACCTGGTCCGTGGTTTCCGGCTTTACCACCACCTCCGGCAGGAAGTGTAAATCTTCGGTTTCGTCCTGTGCATAGCGGTCTAAGCTCTCCTCATCCACCAGCACATTTTTGTCTCCTGCTATTTCACGTAATGCCGCAATATGCGCAGCAGTTACCTTATTCAATGTGGTCATGTAACAAAAGTAATCAATAAGCAGAAAATTTAGAACGAAGGGCAGAAGGTAGACCTTACTGCATCGGTAAATGCACGGTTCCGGTATAAGCCAGTGTAGATGATGCCGATTTCATAAGCCCCCCTGCGGCTGTTGGCAGCAGAGAGCTGTGAGGTGGTTACATCATAGCTGAACATGAGCTTCACCGTACTTAACTGGTAACCTACCATGGCAATCACCGCATCGTTGCCCCGATAGTAAATACCGCCGTAGGCCTGCTGTGAACCATCACCGGAAACATTGTAGGCAGCATGCATGCCCACCGCCAGCTCCGAAGTATTTACCTGCTTACTGTAATATGCACCGGGGTTGAGTATTACCATGTCGCTCACCTTGATACTGGCATTCAGAAAGCCAATGTAGCGGCGGGGAACAATGTTATCCGAATCATAAAAGGTTTCGCGTGGCTTATTCACATGGTGCACGGAAAACCCGGCATTCACATAAATATTATCGGTTGGAAAGTAGGCATAGTTCATACCTACCTGTAAATCAAAGTAATTGGTACTGGATGCATTGATAGGTTCGGCGGTAGGTACCCGCGCATCAAAGAATTTACCATTCCACTGGTCACCAAAAACCAGCTTGGTTATGTCCACTCTTTTATTGGCCGTACCTGCATTGAAACCGAGGGAGAGTAAACTACTGTTGCCCAGCAACTGGTGATAGGCAATAGATCCGTATGCCTTGGTGGAAGAGAGATTTCCCGCCCCCGCCACATCACGGAGTATCACGCCTCCCAAACCTACCCAGCCATACTCCAGGCGGTCCCGGAATAGTTGCCAGTCGCCAAACACTGACATCGTTTTATAAGGTACCGGAATAGATGTCCACTGATCGCGATAATTGACCCCAATACGATAGTTACCATCCGGAATAAACCCTGTATTGGCAGGGTTGGTAGTCAACGGCGAGTTGAAGAACTGCGAAAAATGCAGGTCCTGGGAATAGCCATTCAATCCGGTGGTTAGCAACAGGAACATGCCCGCTGCGATTTTAACTAGCTGCTTCATGGGTCATCATCTTAACAAGGTTACACTACCCTGACGGCTACCTTTGGTGCCATCGTTAAATTCTAAACTCACTACGTATGCGTATGCATCCATAGGCATTACTTCTCCTTTAAACTTACCATCCCAGCCCTGCCTGAAATCATTGGTTTCGAACATCAGTTGTCCCCAGCGACTAAAGATTTTCAGGTTGAATTTGGCCACCGCAAATGCCTTGATATAAAATACATCATTTATACCGTCGTTGTTCGGTGAAAATGCATTTGGCACATCAAATAATGGCACCACAATCGCATTCACATCCTTACAGGTGGTATGGGCGCAACCTTCCGGATTGGAAGCTGTCAAACAAACCGTGAATGTACCGGTGGTATTAAACTGATGTACCGGATTGGCTACCGAAGTGGTATCTCCATCTCCAAAATTCCAGAGATAAGACTGTGCACCCGAACTGTTATTCGTAAAGGTAACCGGCGTATTTTCTATGGCCTTGTTAGGCGTAAATTCAAAATCAGCCACCGGCAGCGGTGCTACCAGCACCTTTTGAACGATACTGTCCTTTTCGTTACAGGTGGTAAGATCCGTAGCTACCAGCTTCACATCAAAAGTACCAGGCACGTTAAAGGTATGCAGCGGATAAGGGTCAGTGGATTGGGAGTTATCATCCCCGAAAGTCCACAGGAAGGTTTGTCCACCGAGCGAGGTATTATCCAGCTTGATTGTTTCACCCACACAAACGGTATCCGGCATTTCAAACTGTGCTGTAACGTTTACGGCTACACGCAATGGAAGATTCAGTACTTCCGGCGCATTACAGAAATTAGTATCCCGCAGCATCAGCGACACGTTATACAATCCTGGTCCGGGATAAGTATGTTTGAATGGGAAGGTAGGCGGATTCTGGAGCACATACACCGCAGGCCCATCCCCATAATTGAAAATAAACGAACTGTCCCTGAAGGCACCGGAACCCGGGTTGGAGTTGTTCAGGAACTCGTATTCCAGCGACTCACACGGCGGGAGGCGATTAGCTACCAGGTCCAGCGTAGCGCGGTTGGTTCCCAGTTTAACCTGTATGTATGCAGTATCTGCCCCGTTACAGGTGCTTGCATCGGATTTGATGAGTCGGACTGTATAAGTGCCCACGTTCGGATAAGGGTGCGTAACCGTATCCAGCGCATTGCCGGTAACTTCCGGACTACCATCACCAAAGTCCCAGCGGTAGAAGGATGTATTCACATACACCTGTGTGGTATCAATGAAAGTAATGGTTTCGGGTATGCAATAATTATTTTTTCTTTCCAGCGTCTTGATCCCTGCTTTCACCCCGTCGAGGTTGAAAGCGATTTTGAGTGCACCATAGTTGCAGGAGCGCGGAGGCGTGCTGCTGTAGGCGCCAGGGGTGGTAGGATAGCGTGGGCGGGAGTCGCTACCGGTCTGGCACCAGGCACAGATGCCCTGGTAGATAATCCCATTTCTGTCGAACCGGCTGGTACCGCCATCCACGTGTTCAAACAACCCTGAGCCACCAAAGTAGCTACCAAACAGGATGTCGGTCACATCTTTCTGTAACACAATAAAATAAAAATCCATACCGTCTGTCAGGTTCTGTAATGGATTTTTCAGGGGCAATCCGCCCACACCGGAGTTGGGGTAACCTTCTGCCGGGTTGATACCGCCACCCCATCCGGAAACGTAGACATTTTCGCAGCGGTCCACCAGGAAAGCGGTAGGACTGATGGAAGGCAGTCGCGAAGAGGTTCTTGCTTTACCAAACGTGGTCGAATACACGACGTCCGAGAGGTTGGGCTGGAACTTCATAATGAACTGCGCAGAGTTCTGGTTAAAGAACGTGGCAGTGCCGGCTGGTTGTTTGATTGGCCATACTCCCTCGGTAGTTCCTGTCACATATACGTAACCGTTATTATCCAGCTGGATACCATAGATCTGATCGGCCATACCGTCTGTAGAGCCTACATAGGTGGCCTGCTGAATGGCGGAACCATCACTGGAAATATGTGCAATAAAACCATCGCAGGCGCCACCGGTAAAAGTGGGGCCGGCCACGGAGGCGGTTACTTTAAAGTCGTCGCTATTGGTACCACCTGCCACGTAGAGCGATTGCAGATCGTTTAATGCAATCACAAATGCGGCGTCATCGCCTTTGCCACCCAGGTAGGAGGCCCAAACCACATCCTGGCACATGGGGTTTAATTTGAGTACCACCCCATCCTGGTTACCACCATGGGTAGTTTGGAAGGCGCCGCCGGTGGCAGGAAAATCGCTGGAGCGGGTACAGGAGGCCACATAAATATAGCCGGCACCGTCTACCACTACTTCGCTGCGGGCATCGTCGCCATAGTTGCGCAGCAGGCCAGTGGCGCCGCCGGCACGCTGATCTCTCATGTTCACGCCATCATCGGCAGAACCACCGATCACCAGTGACCCCACCATACTACCGCCATCGGCGGAGAGCATGGAAACGGCAATATCCCAACCGCCGCGTTTACCAATTAACTTATCCATGGGGTAATTGCCGGATTTTGTTCTCCCCGAAATTACCAGTTGCTTATTTCTGTTTACAAAGAGCGAATGTGGTTGTTCCGCACCACTGCCACCAATGAAAGTACAGTACACGAGGCCGGTACCATTGGGGGTAAACTTCTGAATGCCTATGTCTATTTCACCACCGCCATAAGAAGTTTGGTAGGCACCATTGGTAACCGGGAAATCGCGGCCAAACACGATACCACCGCCGTAGAAGAAACCATCATCGTCGTAGGTAGCGGTAAAGCCCCAGTTATCAGAGCGGGAGCCGGAAACAGTGGAAAACACATACACCGGATCGATGATAAGGTCGTAATCCTTATTATAGGAACTATTGATTTTAAAACCGACTTTATTACCACTAAGTTTATAACTAACCTTTACGGATACACGCTCACCATTTACGTATTGGTAAGCATAGGGCAATTGTTCCGTAACATCGCCAACGCTGGTGTGGATAATCAGTTGACCTTTTTTGATTTCCATGCCGGTGGCACCCTCGTAATTGAGGAGGATTTCATCCGGATTACCGCCGGGGTGCACAATCATGTCGTACTTGAGTTTGGAGGCTTCGGAGTACACATGTGCGTCAATATTTTTATATAGGGAGATGTAATTCACGCCCTGGTAGGATGACACGTGGGAGGCCCATTTGGAGCGGTCATCGCCAATGAAGTAGTTGTTATAGAACTCCTGTTTTTTTTCTGGTTCCAGTACAACATTGGGGTTAGCGTTCACGAAAGAAACGGTATAGGCGTGGTTTCTGACGGTAGGCATGGCCGTTGGAAACGGTTCTTTTCTGTCGATGGTGCCTACTACTTTGTCGCCTACATATTTACGATCGTTTACATAAAGTGTATCAGATTTATGCACATGTCCGTGTACAAACTCTTCTACTTTATCCAGGTCGTCCGGATGCTGGAGTACAAACCGGAAGCCGTCTTTGAGCAGGAATACCGCTGCTGCGTCCAGGTCGGATTTGTAGCGTACCTGGGCATCCCATTGTCCTTTATTCTCCGCGAAATTAAGCGGGGAATAATTAGTTAGATTAGCTGTTTGCTGCGCTCTGGTGGAGGTAGACAGCAAAAAGAGGATAATCGTTCCAACAAATCCGATCGGGAGGGTAAATTTCAACGGGATAAGATTTTTAATTATCTGAAAAAACTAATATACTACTATAAACGCACAAGCCAGTCCAATTGTTACGGCATCATACACAATAACTTACGCACTCATAAGGGTTTTGCCGTAAAATATATACGTAAATGTTAGACGGTAATAGTTAATAAACGTTAAAAGCGGTCAGGAAATTTTGCTCCAGACTGTTTTACTTCGTTGTGCGGCCAGAAAATCCCGGAGTCCCTGATTTTCAGGCAATACGAGGTCTACGTCGTGCTGCAGCAGTTTTTCGGCGCTGTTGCGGGCGGCATCCAGGATGGGTTTATCGGCCAGGATGTCGGCCAGTTTGAAGTCGAGCACCCCGCTTTGGCGGGTACCTTCGATATCTCCCGGGCCACGGAGTTCCATATCTTTTTCCGAAATGATAAAACCGTTGTTCGTTTGTACCATTACGTTAATACGTTCTTTGGAGTCTTTGCTCACTTTATTACCGGTCATGAGTACACAAAAGGATTGCTCTGCACCGCGTCCTACGCGGCCTCGCAGCTGGTGTAGCTGGGAAAGGCCGAAGCGCTCGGTGCTTTCGATCACCATTACGGAGGCGTTGGGTACGTTTACGCCTACTTCGATCACGGTGGTGGCCACCATGATGTTCGTGTCGCCGGAAACGAAGCGTTGCATATTGGTTTCGCGCTGGTCCGCCGGCTGGCGGCCATGCACCATGCTGATATAATATTGAGGCTCAGGGAAGAAGGCTTTTACTTCTTCATATCCTTTCATCAGGTTTTCGTAGTCCAGCTTTTCTGAGTCTTCGATAAGCGGGTATACGATATAGGCCTGCCGGCCTTTTTTCACTTCTTCTTTGATGAAGTCCATTACCTGTGGCCGTTGGAATTCGGTACGGTGTACGGTGGTAATGGGCTTGCGGCCTGGCGGCATTTCATCTATCACGGATACGTCGAGGTCGCCGTAAACGGTCATGGCCAGCGTGCGTGGGATAGGCGTTGCCGTCATAACGAGCACATGTGGAGGGATGTTATTTTTTTCCCACAGGCGTGCCCGTTGTGCTACCCCGAAGCGGTGTTGCTCATCGATGATAGCCATACCGAGGTTTTGGAATTCCACTTCTTTTTCCAGCAGGGCATGCGTACCTACCAGCAATTGTATGGAACCTTCTTTTGCACCTTGCAGCACCTGCTTCCGTGCTTTGCCTTTTACGCTGCCGGTGAGCAATGCTACGTTGAGCGGCATGGGTGCCAGCAGTTCGGAAATACCTTTAAAATGTTGCTGGGAAAGAATTTCAGTGGGTGCCATGAGGCAGGCCTGGAAACCATTGTCGATGGCGAGCAGCGCGGTGAGCAGTGCCACCATGGTTTTGCCGCTGCCTACGTCGCCTTGCAGGAGGCGGTTCATCTGGCGGCCATGCATGGTGTCCTGCCTGATTTCTTTCAGTACACGTTTTTGGGCACCTGTGAGGTCAAAGGGGAGATGGTTATTGTAAAAGTCATTGAAATGTTCCCCTACTGCACCAAATATATAGCCATGTGAGAGCTTCTGCCGGCGGATTTTGAGTCGGCAGATGCGTATCTGAGCGATGAACAGTTCTTCAAATTTCAGTCGGCGTTGGGCCTGATGGGACTCCTCTTCACTGAGTGGCCAGTGGATTTTGTAATGCGCCAGGGAGCGGGGCATCAGCCGGTATTGCTGGACTATATCCGCCGGAATATTTTCCCTGATTTCCTGTGGCGATAATTGCTCCAGCAGGTTTTTGGTAAGTTTTCCTATAGCCTTTGCCGTTAGTCCCCGTGCTTTCAGTTTTTCGGTGGTGTAGTATACCGGTTCCAGAAACTGTTTGCCGGTAGCGGAAACTTCGGCGAGAGGGTCCATTTCAGGGTGGGCGATTTGTATAGCGCCGTTGAAGGTGGAAACTTTTCCGTATACCACATAGCCGGAGTTGAGCTGTACGGATTTCTGCATCCATTGCCAGCCCTGGAACCACACGAGATCTATTGTTCCGGTTTCATCTTTCAGGGTGGCCACTAATCTCTTCCCACGATTTTCCCCTATTACTTCCATATGCACAATGCGGCCGCGTAGCTGCACGTAATCATCATATCCGCTGACATCGCGGATCATATCGAACTTCGTTTTGTCCACATACCGGAAAGGAAAGTATTGCAGCAGGTCTCCAAACGTATGGATACTAAGTTCCTTACGCAGCAGTTCCCCCCGTTGCGGGCCTACTCCTTTCAGGTATTCGATCGGATTGGATAATATGGCGGTGAATGTGGAAATAGGTTACAAATTTGTTCAGGCTACAAAAATAAAAAAGGCAAGTGGTAAAAATTCACCACCTGCCTTTTTCTATAAAAAACAATTATAACACTTAGTTATTCGGCAGAAGCTTCTACTTTACCGTTTACGAAGAGCTTCATCCATTCGGTAGTCACAGACTTAGGTCTTTCCAGTGACAGGCCGAGGGCGCGGTCCCAGCAGAGGGAAGCCAGTACGCCGAGGGCGCGGGAAACACCGAACAGTACAGTGTAGAATTCATATTCTACCATGCCGTAGTGTACGAGTAAAGCGCCGGAGTGTGCATCTACGTTAGGCCAAGGATTTTTCACCTTACCCAGTTCCTGCAGGATTGGCGGAACGGTTTCATACACCATCCATACGATTCTTACCAGTTCATCATTTGGCAGGTGAGATTTTGCAAACTCCATCTGCGCGGTGAAGCGTGGATCGGTTTTGCGCAGTACGGCATGACCGTAACCTGGCACTACTTTACCGTCGGAGAGCGTTTTACGTACGTAAGCAGCAATTTCATCTTTGGTTGGCATACCACCACCCAGTTCTTCACGCATCTGGAGAATCCATTTGATCACTTCCTGGTTGGCAAGACCGTGCAGCGGGCCGGCCAGACCGTTCATACCGGCAGCGAAAGCCAGGTATGGATCACTCAGGGCAGAACCTACGAGGTGGGTCGTGTGTGCGCTCACGTTACCACCTTCGTGATCCGCGTGAATCACCATGTACAGGCGCATCAGTTCACGGAAGCCTTCGTCGGAATAACCCAGCATGTGTGCGAAGTTACCCGCCCAGTCCAGCATACCGTTTGGCTGAATGTGGTCACCATTTTTATATTTACGACGGTAGATATATGCAGCAATGCGAGGCAGGCGTGCAATGAGGTTTAAGGTATCCTCATACACGTAGCTCCAGTAATCTTTTTTGTTGGTACCTTCTGCGTAAGCTTTAGCGAAAACAGATTCGGTTTGCAGTGCCATGATACCTACGGTAAACATGGTCATGGGGTGTGTAGAAATAGGCAAAGCTTCGATCGCGTCAAATACGTGGTTAGGCACGTGTGAGCGGCGACCCAGCAAGCTGGATATATATTGTACATCTGCTTCACCTGGCAGTTCACCGATCAGCATCAGGTAAAATAAACCTTCCGGCAGCGGCTCCGCGCCACCCGGTGCTTTTGGTAATGCCTCTCTCAGTTCGGGAATGGAATATCCGCGGAAACGAATACCCTCATTAGCGTCCAGCAAGGAAGTTTCAGTAACCAGTCCGGTAATACCGCGCATACCCTGGTATACCTGTGCAAGTGTGACATCCTCAATTTTGGTGGTGCCGTGGTTCTTCAACAGGTCTTTTACTTCAGCGTTCAGTTCATCCGCCTTAGCCTTGAATTTTTCTTTTATGTACCCCATTTTACTGCTATTGTTTATATAATGAAAACAAAATCGATCAATTGTCAAAAGTAATGATTTGTTAACGAAGTTACCACCCTTCAGCGATTTTTAATGGCAAATTAACAACAAAATCATGTGCATTCCGGTCACATTTCAGGTGCAGGAATATCATTTTTACTTACTTGAAATCAACATCTTACAAGTATAAAAAATAAAATACTTATAATAGATAAAGAAATTGTAAATTTTTTCAGAATGAATTGAAAATATTGAAAATAGGGATAGGATTTTTTGATGATTCTGCATTGTTGGTGGTGCAATTTCTGTAGCAGAAATTGCACCGGAGGCCGGGGCCGGCCTGCCAGCCCTTAAATTCTTCTCCATGTTTGGGTAGTGGTAGGGCCGATAGCCCTACCACTACCCAGGCTTTCATCTCTGCCGAAGGCTGAGATGAAAGCCTGGGTAACAAAAACGGCCCGCAACCGCGGGCCGTTTCAAATAAATTTATCCTGATAGCATCACTTAGGTGCTTTCCTGTATAAATAAATCGCGAGCCCCCCGAAGATGAAATTCGGTATCCACACTGCCAGCAGGGGATTCAGGTCCGCCTTCACGGAAAATACCGTCGCAAACTGTAGGGCAATGATATAAGTAGCACTGATCACAATCCCTACCGCCAGGTGTAAACCACTACCGCCCCTCACCTTTTTGGCGGCAATGATGCCACCAATCAGTGTGAGCACCACCACTGCCGCGGCAGCTGCGGTTCTACGGTAATATTCCACCCAATAGGTATTGAGGCCTTCTGCCCCTCTGATAGCCTCCCGCTTTATATAGCGGCGAAGTTCAGGGGTGGTCATCGCCTCCTGCATATTCTTTTCCTCTACGAGGTCCTTGGGAGTCAAAGCTATCTTGAGCATGGTATCCTGCTTACTTTGCCAGGTTTCCTTCAGTCCGTCCATGGTGCGGATGGTGACATAATCCAGTCGCCACTTTTTAGCGGTACTATCCCAGGAGGCCCTGTCGGCACGCATCCTGAAAGTCACCTCCTGCCCTTTCACCTTCTGCAATACAAAGGAAGAACCGTTGCCGTAGTTGGGATCATAGGTGCCGAAGGTTACATAGGTGAAGCTGTCGATGCGGGTGCTGCGGTCGAACTGTGTATTCTGGTTATCGTGACTGCGGAGGTATTTATTTTCAAAGGTTGTACGAATGCGGTTGGCATTGGGTACTACCCAGAAGTTTGCCAGCCAGAGGATACCTCCAAACAGGAAGGCTCCCATCCAGTAGGCGCGCAGGAAACGTCTGAAGCTTACGCCGGCACTCAAAATAGCGATGATCTCAGACCGGTACGCCATTTTAGAAGTGAAAAAGATAACAGACAGGAAGATAAACAGCGGAAACAGTAACGCCAGAATGTGCGGGATAAAGCCGAAATAATAGTCCACCACGATTTGCCGCAGTGAAAGATTATTATTCATAAAGTCGTCCACTTTCTCCGTAATGTCAATTACCACGGAGATCAAGAGAAAGATCGCCAGCGAATAAATAAAGGTACCTATCAGCTTACGTAATATATACCAGTCTATTTTCGTAATTAATTTCGGCATGAACCCAAAGATATTAGTTTATTGGATTATTTGAATGACTGGTATTATAAACGTGTTTTCAACTGCGCAATCATTTTCGGCTTCCAGGTGCTGAAAGTGCCTGCAAGAATCTGTTTGCGGGCTTCTTTCACCAGTTCCAGGTAAAATGCCAGGTTGTGAACACTGGCAAGCGTCATGCCTAAAATTTCTCCGGCCGCAAAAAGGTGGCGGATATAGGCCTTGCTGTAATCACGGGTGGCAAAGCATTCGCTGTTGGCATCGATAGGCGTGAAGTCGTCCGCCCATTTTTTATTTTTGATGTTGATGACCCCGTTCCAGGTAAATAGCATCCCGTTACGGCCATTACGCGTTGGCATAACACAATCGAACATATCCACGCCCAGGGAGATATTCTCCAGGATGTTCCAGGGGGTACCTACGCCCATGAGGTAGCGTGGTTTTTCTACCGGGAGGATATCACATACCAGTTCGCACATTTCGTACATATCTTCTTCAGGCTCTCCTACGCTGAGGCCACCGATGGCGTTACCAGCCGCGCCGCGACTGGCAATAAATTCCGCCGAGGCTTTTCTCAGGTCTTTATAGGTGCTGCCCTGCACGATCGGGAACAGGGTTTGCTCGTGGCCGTAGGCCGGCATTGTTTCACCGAGGCGCTTGATACAGCGGTCCAGCCAGCGATGGGTCAGGTCCATCGATTTACGGGCATATCTGTATTCGGAGGGATACGGCGGGCATTCATCAAAAGCCATGATAATATCGGCTCCGATGGTGCGCTGTATGTCCATTACGTTTTCAGGGGTAAACAGGTGGCGTGATCCGTCGATATGGGACTGGAACACCACCCCTTCTTCCTTGATTTTCCGGTTGTTAGCCAGGGAAAACACCTGGTATCCGCCGCTATCTGTTAATATTGGCCGGTCCCAGCCGTTGAATTTATGGAGTCCGCCGGCTTTGGACAGTACTTCCAGCCCCGGGCGCAGGTAAAGATGATAGGTGTTACCCAGGATAATCTGGGCCTGCACCGCGTCGCGCAGTTGTTCCTGGGTCACCGCTTTCACGCTGCCTACCGTACCAACCGGCATAAATATCGGTGTTTCTATTTCTCCGTGGGCGGTAGTAATTTTCCCAGCCCTGGCCTTACTGCCATTATCTGTGGTTATCAGTTCAAAATTCACGAGATTTCCATTTCAGCGTGCAAAGATACCGATTTGCCGGTCGAATTCTGCATTATTACAAAGCAGTTTAAACGTTAAATAATTTATCTTTTTACAGATATTAAAATTATTATATTTTTGCCTCCATTATGTTTGACCATCTGGGTGAAATTGCCTTATATTCCTTTGCCGTAATTGCAGGAATTCAGATATGCTATTATCTCTTCATCTTTTCCAGGGTAGCTTTTTACTCCCGGAAATTTGAGCAGGACCAGCCGCCGGCTGAGAAATTTTCAGTTATCATCTGTGCCAAGGATGAGGAATTGAATCTCCAGCGCAACCTCCCCGGAGTGTTGCAGCAGCGCTATCATCATCACCTGACCCCTGATTATGAGGTGATTGTGGTAAATGACAACTCCGAAGACGATAGCCGTTACTATCTCCAATCCATAGAGCCCGGTTATCCACATTACCGGACGATAGAAATCAAACAACCCGCTAAGTTTATCCCCGGGAAGAAATTTCCGTTGTCGATGGGCCTGCGTGGTGCGGCACATGAAAATGTGCTGCTGACGGATGCGGACTGTAAACCGGCCAGTACTTACTGGTTATCATTAATGAGTCAGGGTTTTACAGAGAATAAGGAGATCGTGCTGGGATATGGCGCGTACCATAAGAAACCGGGCTTTCTCAATAAGGTGATCCGCTACGAAACCTTCTTCAGCGCGTTGCAGCACCTGTCTTTCGCCATGAGCGGCATGGCCTACATGGGCGTGGGCCGCAACCTGGCCTACAAGCGGGAGCTGTTTTACCGTCACAAGGGCTTTACCAGTCACCAGCATCTGGCCGGTGGCGACGATGATCTGTTTGTAAACACTGCCGCCAACCGCAAAAACGTAGGCGTGGTGATTCATAAAAAAGCATTCACCTATTCCGAGCCCAAAACATCCTGGAACAGCTGGTTCAGGCAAAAAACCAGGCATATGACCACTGGAAAGCATTACCGCTTTTTCCACAAAATGGTGCTGGGCCTGTTTTCCTTAACGCATTTCCTCTTTTACCCGGCATTCATATTTACCCTGTTTTTCCCAGCGCCGCTATTGTGGTACTCCCTGGGTATTTTTGGCGGTAAACTACTGATTCAGACTATCATCAACTTCTGCGCCATGCGCAAGCTCGACGAAAGAGACTTGTTTAAATATGCCTGGTTCATGGATATTTTCATGCTGCTGTATTACGTGGTATTTACACCTGCCCTTTTGATTAAATCCAAAAACCGCTGGTAAGCTTGTTCATTGTGGAATAAGTTTATTTTTGCAGCATGGAGATTATTTTAAAGTATTTCAGCGACTTCACGCCGGCACAGCTGGCGCAGTTTGAAGCGTTAAAGGGATTGTACAGCGAATGGAACGAGAAGATCAACGTCATTTCCAGGAAAGATATTGATGCCCTGTACGAAAAGCACGTATTACACTCACTGAGCATTGCGGCCATCGCCGATTTCACACCAGGCACCCAGATTATTGATTTGGGCACCGGTGGTGGATTTCCCGGCATTCCGCTGGCGATCTTCTTCCCTGAAGTACAGTTCCACCTGGTAGACTCCATAGGTAAAAAGATTAAAGTGGTAGAAGGTGTAGCCGCTGAGCTGGGCCTCAAAAATGTAACTGCCGCGCACACACGCGCAGAAGAAATCAAAAACCGCAAATTCGATATCGTTGTTTCCCGGGCCGTGGCTCCATTAGGGGACCTCTGGCGTTGGAGCAAGCACCTGATGAAAAAATCCACCATTCCCGGCAAGCAGTTCGAAAAAGGGCTGATCTGCCTCAAAGGCGGCGACCTTGCCCAGGAAATCTCCGAAAGTGGACTCAGACCCAGGTTAATAGACATATACGACATCTTCCCCGAAGAAAGTTTCAAGACGAAATACATTGTGATGGCCAAGAACTAGACCGTTTTTTGGGGAGCCCGCGTTGATAATTTCTGCATCTGCTAAAATATCCGGCATACTGGATCGTCTTCAATAACAAGATGAAACAGTTGCTCCTATCAAATACAGTTATGGCCCAAGAGCAAAATGAGCGTATAGAAGCGGCGGTAAAACAGGAGAGCAAGCGCTTGCTCAACTTTATCCGTCAGCGGGTGAGCAATGTATCAGATGCCGAGGATATCCTGCAGGACGTACTTTATCAGTTCACAGAATATCTCCGCCTGGGAAGCCAGGTTGATTCCATTACCGGCTGGTTATTTTCCGTTGCACGCAACCGGATTACCGACTGGTTCAGGAAGAAGAAAGAAACTCCTTTTGCAGAATATACACATGAAATAGAAGGAGAAGAAGTCCTCTTCCTGCCGGAAATCATCGCTGATACCTCCATGGAAGCCGATACGCCCATGATGCAGCGAATCATTTCAGAAGCTATTACAGCTGCCATTGAAGACCTGCCTTCCGAGCAGAAACAAGTATTCATAGGCCACGAAATTCTGGGTAAATCTTTCAAGGAAATGAGTGCAGAAACCGGCGTGAGTATAAACACACTACTCTCCCGCAAACGCTATGCAGTATTGTTTCTTAGGGAGCGATTAGGAGAACTGTATCGTGAAATTGTTAATAACTGATTAAACTGACTTTTTATATGGGACGATTCAGACGTGGGTTTGATTTTAAAACAAAATTACTGATGGGCCTTTGCGGAATCGCATTTGTAGCTGCTGTAATTTTCGTGACGATGACCCTTTGGAACTGGCTGATACCAGAGTTGTTCAATGGTCCGGCAGTCACCTACTGGCAAGCCTTTGGCTTACTGTTACTGGGTAAATTGCTCTTTGGCTGGCATAACAATGGTGGCCGCAGGTTCGGCAGCCGCCGTGCAGAATGGAAAGATCGCTTCCGCGATAAATGGCAGAATATGTCCGCAGAAGACCAACAGGAACTACGTGATAAAATGCGTGACCGTTGCAGGGGCTGGAACCGGTGGACACCCGATGCCCGGGACGAAGAAAATAAGGAGAAGTTCCAATAGCATCTCCCCGAAAATTAAATTATTTGCTCTGTAAATAAAGCTTTCGCCAGCGTTACTTCCCCAAAATCAGCATAGGTCAAAGCAATGTCCGGAATAATAATTGAGCCTGCAAACGGCGTCAGATAATTGTAATCATACAATGCTTTGACCTCCTCAGCTGTATCAGGCCCCCAATCGGGCGAAATATCATAACTAATACTTCGATTGATCAGCCGGGGCTCACCGCCTTCCGTTACCAGATCAGCTGTGGAGCGGTACACTTCATAATACGGCGCAAGAATACTCCAGCTGATCACCAGTTTATCCGCCTTACCTGCATCACGACTCACGTCGATTATCAACTGACGGCAACGGTTTATGCCATGTGGGTTTGTAACATCTGCCACCCTGGATTTTCCGTAAACGGCCACCATGAAGGCACAAAATTGCAGCCATACAGTGGTATCTGCCTGCGCCGCTGCCCATTTTTCAGCTAAGCGCTTCGTAGCAGAAGTGTTGGACCAGGCTTCGATATCGGTAGTAGGATTCATCCCCCTGGGAATATATTCGTACACCGTGTGAATTAATTCATGATATGGTTCCAATGAATACGGTTATATGGTTAAAAGCTGAAATAAATATATATAAAATATTGGAAAGATAGGACACCAATCCATTGTTCGTATTATATTTAACTACATGTGAAGTTTTTAAAGCGATTATATATTTCTAACTCATCCGCTATAATTAAAATTAAATATTTCATTAAACAATATATTGGCGGCTTGCAAAAACTGGCGTAACTTCAGGGAGCTAGCAATAAGGCCCAGGTATATTGACTAAAGGCGCCCAGGTATTGTGACTTTTTTGTACCCTTTAAATCGAATTTCCTATGTACCTGAACCAGCACGAGATACAAACTCTACTTGACAAAAGCTTCGACAATTTCGTCGACTATGTAAACACGCTGCCAGATCATCGATTTACTGCATCTCCTTATGGGAAATGGTCTGCCGGTCAGCAAATGGATCATCTTATCAAATCGGTAAGACCAGTAACCAGCGCAATGGGATTTCCTAAGTTCACCCTCCGGTATTTCGGAGTCAGTCCACAACCCTCCCGTTCTTACGATGTGCTGGTACAACATTACCAGGATAAACTGGCGCAAGGAGCCACTACCACAGTGCCTTACCAACCCGCCGTTATCTATAACGCACAACGCCAGCCGTTATTACAAAGCTTCATCGGGCAAAAGTACCGGCTGAAAGAAAAGTTAAGTAACTGGTCGGAAAATGACCTGGATAAATACCGGCTCCCACACCCTTTGCTTGGTAAACTTACGGTGCGTGAAATGCTGTATTTTACAGCGCATCATAATCAGCATCACCTGGAAAAACTGAAGTTCCAGGAACAGCATGCGCAGGCCTGGGAGAATCAATTACAGCAACTAATTTTCTAGTAAATTTTTAATAACGAAAAAGCCCCATCACCTTCGGCGATGGGGCTTTTTCGTTTATCCGGGTGCCCGGATAAACGAAAGGCTGATAACTATTCGGCTACTGCCTTATTATTACTTCTGTCCAGATCCGCCAGTCGCTGACTAGGATCTATCTCAATAGATTTAAGCTGATTAAACGGCAGTTCCACTTCCACCTCATAGGTTGGATGCGTCCAGAACCAGCCTGGTTTTACCACACGTTTTACCGCCGGATCTTCATTTGGTTTTTCACCAAACATGATCGACAACGGGATATAATACATCGTTTTATTACCACTTTTATCTGTCACCAACAGATCAACCGGCATCGGGAACTCACCAATGCGGCGCAGTCGGATAACAGATTTATTGCCTTTGGCCGCTACAGAGTCAATACCATAGTCGATATGCTTGGTGGTATTGATTAAATACTGCTTGTACCAGTCCAGCTGAATACCGCTTTCCTTCTCCATCACGCGAACAAAATCGTTGGCATTCGGATGTTTGAAACGCCATTCGTTGTAATAGCGGATCAGGCCACTGTCGCGCACCTGCGCTCCGATTACATAACCCAGCTGCTCTAAGAACACGGCTCCTTTACGATAAGCGTTGTTGCTATAACCGTAGTTGGAACTATAATGATCAGAGTGGGTGGTAGCAGGTTCTTCGAAAGCGCTTTTTGCCAGGCGGATATAGCCGTTGTAGGTATCTTCCATTGGCCATTTGCCTTTCAGGCTATCCACGGTGTTATAGATGGTATTTTCTTCTGCAAAGGTGGTAAAACCTTCATCCATCCAGGGATACAGGCTTTCGTTAGTCGCCAGCATACCCTGGTACCAGCTGTGCATCCATTCGTGCATAGCCACGCCGTATAAGCCGGAGGCGGTACCGTTACCGAGGATCAGGGTTGCCATCGGGTATTCCATACCACCATCGCCGCCCTGGATAAAGGAGTACTGCTTGTAAGGATAAGCGCCGTAATGCTTTTTGATATAGGCGTAGGCTTTAGGAATCGCTTTTGCCAATGCAGGCCAGGTATCCCTGGTTTTATCATTTTCGATATAGAAGAAATGCGCTGTAAAGCCATCTACTTCCTGGGTGATGTGCTTGTATTCCGTATCAGCCGCCCACACGAAATCGTGTACGTTAGGTGCAATAAATTGCCAGGTTTGAATATCGCCGGCAGGACGTTTTACCATCGCGCCGGGTTTACCATATCCGTGTCCCACTACATCCGGGTTTTGGAGGTAACCGGTAGCGGCAATGGTGTATTTACGATCCATGTGAATAGTGACATCGTAATCTCCCCAAACCCCATAAAACTCTCGTGCGATATAGGGCGTAGGATGCCAGCCTTCATAATCATATTCGGCCATTTTTGGATACCACTGCGCCATGGAGAAATCTACCCCTTCATTGTTATTACGGCCACTGCGGCGGATCTGCACCGGCACCTGCGATTCAAATTCCATGTCAAATACCGCTTTGGAATTTGGCAGGATAGGTTTATCCAAAGGCACTTCGAGTATGGTTTCCACCACTTTAAATGCCTGCGGCTTTCCATCTCTGGTCAGAGAAATGATTTTCTGGTAGCCGATTTCATCCGGTTTCAGGTTAGCGATACGATCTTTTACGCGGCCGTCCCAGTCCAGTACATCCGTCCCTGCCTTACTTTTCCCGATCACCACTTTTCCCAGCTCGCGGCTGCGCACGTCCATCATGCTGTTTGGCTGAAATGCGTTCCAGTAAAGGTGATAGAATACTTTCTTCAGCGTATCAGGAGAGTTGTTGTAATATTCCAGATGTTGCTTACCCGTGAATTTATTTGCAGGCGCGTCAACCTTAATATCCATCGTGTATTTCACTCGTTGCTGCCAGCGGTCTGATTGTGCTTGCAGCTGTAACCAACTACCTGTGGCGAGGGCCAGTGCCAGGCAGCCTCCGATAACCGGGTGCTTCATGCTGTTAGATTTTGTTCAGGCTGCGAAAATAAACAATTCAAGATAAGAAGTGGTGCAATTGTATGAGCGGTCAGGCGTAGGTGATATGCCTGAGTGGCAGCTGCATGAAGTTCGCATAATGGTGGCAGGCGGCCTCCAATACTTTTTTTTCTGTTTTTTTAAGGAGATGGAAGGGCTGTAGCTCAATGTCTACGCAGTCTTTAACAATAGTACGTTTCCAGAGGCCAGCCAGCTGGCCATTCAGCAGCATGATCGGATGAAAAATACCGTTGGAGGTCATTGCCTTTCCTTTATGGGCATCCGGCGTCATGGCGGAGCGGTCTTTGTAGGCCACCAGGATTTCGTCGAAAGCGGGTAGCAGCAGGGCGGGTGGCACTTGCCCGGCTGATTGCTGCAATCCTTTGCTACACCAATATACCGACTTATCAAGCGTGATACATTCCAGGGATGGCCGGGCTATTTCCAGGCCCACATTAGCTTCTTTCAGGGTAATACCTCCATAGGTCATAAAATCCGCTACGGTGGCCGGTCCGTGACTGGTAAAGAACCGTGTGGCCAGCATGCCCAAAGCAGCTTCGGCAGAAACTGCATTGGTACCCGGACTCCACTCATCCAACAGGGTAAAGGTAAACTGCTTGCCTTTGAGCGGGCCGTGGCAAATGATTCCTTCCAGGGATGCCCGCTGCAGCAGGTACATCATGTAGTTTTTACTGAATTTATGGCGGGTGATCAGTTCTTCGATTTCACTTTTCAGCAGCTGGCGGCCGCCTTTCATTTCGCTACGGAGGAGTTTAAATATTTTAGGATATACCGCTGCGTCCACATCAAGTGCCGTTTCCGGGGCTTTCAGCCGCTGCTGCAGGCGATCTTTCACGAGGGCCGTCATCCAGCGGATATCCTCCGGTACCATCAGGTGCAGGGTACCCCTGAATACCCAGGTACGAATAATTTTAGCCTGGTGGATGGCTTTTTCCACAGCCGGAAGGGTTGCAGCGGGCAAACGTGTGCCTATGGCGTATTTGCCTGCATGGTAGTCCTGCGCCTGCATGGGCCCCATGTAGGCCACCAGCGCCTGCGGCGTTTTATAGCCGTGATGCGACAGCTGTTGTGCGTGTAATCGTAAACGTGCGATATCGGATATAAGCATCGGAGTAGTTTATATCACAAAATAACCAGCGGGCCGTGACAGCCTTATGTCAGCAGTTATAAAATTATTCTGCGCCCTGTACCACCACTACAATTTCCCCTTTCACACCTTTCTCTTTGAAGTAGTCAGCTACTTCACGAAGGGTACCTCTTTTATTTTCTTCAAACATTTTGGTGAGCTCCCTGCTAACACAGCACTGGCGGTCGGCTCCGAAGTATTGGATCAGGTCTTCCAGGGTGCGTACGAGCCGCATAGGCGATTCATAAAATACGATGGCACGTTCTTCCGTGGCCAGTTGTGTAAACAGGGTATGCCTACCTTTTTTCAGCGGCAGGAAACCTTCGAAAATAAAGCGGTTCATGGGAATGCCGCTGTTGACCAGGGCGGGCACGAAGGCGGTGGCGCCGGGCAGGCATTCCACGGGAACACCGTTGCGGATACACTCTCTTACCAGCAGGAAGCCGGGATCGGATACACCGGGCGTACCGGCATCGGTGAGCAGGGCCATGGATTTACCTTGCTGGAGCTGGTCTACCAGGTGTTGGGCTACCTTATGCTCGTTGTGCTGGTGGTATGGTGTGATGGGTTTGTTGATGTTGTAGTGACGGAGCAATACACTGGAGGTACGGGTATCTTCCGCCAGGATAAGGTCGGCTTCTTCCAGTACTTTAACTGCTCTGTAGGTGATATCAGCGAGGTTGCCGATGGGAGATGGAACGATTATTAATTTCATTATTATTTTTTTGCGCGGGAGGCTGACTAAAAATGTATCCCTGCCGGGCAGGTAAAGGAAACTAACCCGTTTACACGGTGCCTGGCCCCTTCATTTTACTTTTTAGTAAGCCCCCGGAGGGGTAAGTGGCGATGCCCCTTACTTCTCCGGGTTTTTACAAACCTACGTCAAAAAAATGATTACGCCTGTTTCGCCTTCATTGGCGGGAACAATAGCGATAAGATAACGTACACGACAAAGATAAACGGCACGGCGGCAAACTTCAGTACCGGAATACTTACAACGGCCAGTACGACTAGTAATAACCGTGTCCAGTTTGCTTTCAGCGACTTCTCTTTCACTTTAAGACTAAGCATTGGTATTTCTGCGACCATGAGGTAGCAGAGTAATGCGATGATGGTATACAGTACCCATATGTTCTGGAACCAGTGTCCGAGATTATAGGGATTGAACAGTACTATCAGCGGGAAAGAAGCTACCAGCAGGCCTACAGCGGGGGTAGGCACGCCAATAAAGTTTTCGGACTGGCGGGTATCCAGGTTGAATTTTGCGAGGCGGTATGCGGCAAAGCAGGGCACCAGTAAGGCCGGAGCCAGGTTCACGACCGATACATCGAAAACATCGGGTTCCTGGAAATAGGCACTGCGCAGGAGCCGGTACAGCATCATTCCTGGCACTACGCCGAAGGTAACCACATCGGCCAGTGAGTCCAGTTCTTTACCCATGGGGGATTGCACGTTGAGGAGTCGGGCTACCATACCATCGAAGAAGTCGAACACGGCTGCCAGTACTACCAGTGCAGAAGCCCAGTAAACAGGTGCGGGAGTGATCACCGTATAGTCGGTACCGTTAAAATCGGCCCTGAATTCGGGCGCATGTAACACGCAGATAATAGCCAGGGCTCCGCAAAAAAGGTTACATAGGGTAATAATATTGGGTATTTGTCGCATGCTGCAATTGTAGTTAGCGAAAAAAGCCCCCCACTGGGTGAGGGGCCGGTTTTATTATTTCATTAAAGCTTCGATTTCGTCGGCGGTAATCGGGATGTTTTTCATCAGGTCCACGTTGCCGTTAGCGGTGATCCAGTAGTTATTTTCGATACGGATCCCCATTTGTTCCTGTTCTATGTAGATACCAGGTTCGATGGTGAGCACTGCTCCTTCAGGGATTGGCTGGAGGAAGGAAGGGCCCAGATCGTGTACATCCACACCGAGGTGGTGGGAGATACCGTGGTAGAGGTACTTGCGGTAGGCAGGTACTTCAGGGTCCTGGTTTTTAACATCGGCTTCGGTGAGGAGGCCGAGTTTAATGAATTCTTTGGTAGCTTCTTCGCCCATCATTTCATGGTATTTAGCCAGGGTGATGCCTGGGCGGAGAATGGAAACGGCGTAGTGGTGCAGGTGCAGGCAGGCATCGTATACCTGGCGCTGGCGGGGTGTAAACTTACCGTTAACAGGCACCGTCCGTGTGAGGTCAGCGTTGTAGCCACCATATTCAGCACCGAAGTCCATGAGGATCAGTTCACCATCTTTACACTCCGCATTGTTAAACACGTAGTGGAGTGTGCGGGCGCGGTCGCCGGAGGCGATGATGGAGCCATAAGCCTCTCCTGCGGAGCGGTTGCGCAGGAATTCATGTACAATTTCTGCCTGGATTTCGTGTTCGTATACGCCGGGTTTAATGAAACCGCATACACGGCGGAATGCTTTTTCGGTAATATCCATGGCTACCTGCATTACTTTAATTTCTTCCGGCGATTTAACGGCACGCAGTTCTTTGAAGATGGTGGCGGCGCGCAGGAAGTTGTGCAGCGGGTAACGTTCTTTCATTTCGGCGGCGTAGCGATAGTCGCGAACGGGAACGTAGTTGGATTTACGGTTATTTTCGTTGGTGTTCAGGTAAATATTTTCCGCTTCGTGCACCCATTGCTGGAGCAGTGCGTCGAGGGCGTCGAGCCACACGATGGTGGTCATTCCGGAAATTGCGGTTGCTTCTTCTCTTCTCAGGCGTTTGCCATCCCACTTTTCTTTCAACTCGTTAGGGCGCACCAGCACCAATACTTCGCGGTATTTGGGATCAGGATTATCCGGGTAGAGGACTACCATGGTATCTTCCTGGTCTATGCCTGTAAGCCAGTACAGGTCGGAGTTCTGTTTAAATTTGAACAGTGCGTCGCCATTGGTTGGAAGTTCATCGTTGGAATTGACAATAGCAATTGAGTGAGGCTTCATTTTGGCCACAAATCGCTGGCGGTTCTTTGTGAACAGCTGCGGGTCCAAAGGCAGATTCTTCATATCTCTAATTTTCAATGAGGGTTCAAACTTAGGGAAAGTTTGTCAGTTTGGGCTTAGGTAAATGTATAAAAGGTATTTTTTTTAGGGAGATGATCACCTGCACGGTTTACTACGTTGATCACGTGGCGGGGGTTTGGCAACCGGGGCATTAATGCAGTAAAATGAAATCGTTGTCCTGAGAATTCCACATCTCCCCGGTATATATATAAGCTACTCGGAATCAATACATAAACCCCATAAAATCACTATAGAATTATTTTATCCGGACTTAATGTTTTTTTCACACAATATAGCTTTGACAACCTCCAATGTTTGCGAAACATTTTAAAAATATCGCAACAAAATCCGCAAACAGCGGGCTGATTTCTAAATTTTAGTGGTACAACACTTATAAAATTAGATGATTTCAAAAATTACCTAGCTTTGCTTTTACACCAAAACAATCTTGCTTTTATGCAAATGAGTAGCGTAAGTAATCATTTAGCTGACTTACGGGAACTGGGCATAGAGAACGCTTCGAACGTATACTACCAGCTTTCACCTGAGAAGTTGGTTAAACAAACTGTAGAAAGAAACCAGGGCGTTTTATCCGACACGGGAGCACTTGCAGTTAACACCGGCGAATTCACCGGCCGCTCTCCTAAAGACAAATTCATTGTAAAGGACGACATCACAACGGACTCAGTAAACTGGAATGACTTCAACTTACCATTTACCACCGAAAATTTTGATCGCCTCTATGCAAAAGTAACGGCTTACTTTTCTGGGAAAGATGTGTGGGTACGTGATTGCTTTGCTTGTGCAGATAACAACTATCGCATGGGCGTAAGAGTGATCAGCGAACTGCCATGGTCCAGTCTTTTCGCTTACAACATGTTTCTGCGTCCTACAGCCGAAGAGCTGGAAGATATGCACAGTGACTGGACAGTGATACAGGCTCCCGGCTTCCTTGCTGATCCTGCCGTTGACGGCACCCGCCAGTCAAATTTTGCTGTTGTAAGCTTCACTAAAAAGGTAATCCTGATTGGTGGTACTGCCTACACCGGCGAAATCAAAAAGGGTATTTTCACCGTACTGAATTACATACTGCCGCACGACAAACAAGTGCTCAGCATGCACTGCTCTGCCAACCAGGGTACAGCAGGTGATACTGCTATCTTTTTTGGACTGAGTGGCACCGGAAAAACCACGCTTAGCGCAGATCCTAACCGTAAGCTCATTGGCGACGATGAACACGGCTGGACCAACACCGGCGTATTCAATTTCGAGGGTGGATGCTATGCAAAATGTATTGACCTGAGTGCAGAAAAAGAACCTGAAATCTTCCAGGCGGTACGCCCCGGCGCGCTGTTGGAAAATGTCACTTTCTTCCCAGGCACCAACACGGTGAATTATGCGGATAAATCCATCACGGAAAACACCCGTGTTTCCTACCCGCTCACCTACATCCCTAATGCGCTGGAACCTTCTGTAGGCGCGGTACCGAAGAATATTTTCTTCCTCACCGCCGACGCTTATGGCGTATTACCGCCTATCAGCCGCCTCACACCAGGCCAGGCCATGTACCAGTTCATTTCCGGCTATACCGCGAAGGTAGCAGGTACAGAAGCCGGGATAACTGAGCCCAAGTCAACTTTCTCTGCCTGCTTTGGTGCACCGTTCCTGCCACTTCACCCGGCGGAATATGCACGTATGCTCGGAGAAAAAATGCGTAAAAATCACGTGAACGTATGGCTGATTAATACCGGATGGACCGGAGGCCCTTATGGCACCGGCAGCCGTATTAAACTGGCATATACCCGCGCTATGATAGCTGCTGCCATCGACGGTAAACTGGATCATGCGAAATACCGCAACACTCCTGTGTTCGGCCTCGCCATTCCGGAAACCTGCCCTGGCGTACCTACCGATATCCTCGACCCACGCAACACCTGGGCCGATAAAAATGCATACGACGCGAAAGCGGCTAACCTGGCCAGCCAGTTCATCCGCAACTTCGAAAAATATGCTGATGCCGCTGATCAAGAAATTCTTGGCGCAGCTCCAAAAATTTAAATATATTGTGATCGAAAATTTAGCAAAAGTTTAATATTTATCATATTTTTCAGATTACTGACTTTTTGCTAACTGATAACCGTCTTTGTTTGCCTTATAATTTCCACTACAATCCAATCGGTTCGAAAGAGACTAATTACTTGTCTCCCGCAAAACAGGTTTCTCTTGTAACCTGTTTTGCAGAACCAGCAATATTTCTTATATAGGCACGCCTCGGGCGTGTCTTTTTGTTTTACCCGGTGAGAGATTAGACCTCAGGTTTAATCTCTCACTGGGTTTTCCACTCCACCGAAGGGGGAATGGAAAACCCAGAACGGAACAACATGCAGGAAATTGCAGGAAATTGCCAGAAACGTCCTAACTTTGCGCATGCAAATTTTAGACGGTAAACATGTATCTGCGGCTATCAAGGCCCAATTAGCCGCTTCCGTGGCTGAGTTAAAGGCAGCTGGCAAAAAGGTTCCTCACCTGGCTGCTATCCTGGTTGGTAACAATCCGGCCAGCGAAACTTACGTTGCCTCCAAAGTAAAGTCATGTGCAGAATGCGGTTACAACTCCACACTCCTGCGTTTCGATGCGCAAATTTCTGAGAAGCACCTGCTGGATCAGATCATCCTGCTCAACGAAAATCCGGATATCGACGGTATCCTGGTTCAGCTGCCTTTACCTAAGCACATCAGCGAAGAACTGGTGATCAACACCATCGATCCAAGCAAAGATGTGGATGGCTTCCATCCGATGAACGTAGGTAAAATGGTAAGCGGCCTGCCTACCTTTATACCTGCTACACCTTACGGTATCATGCTCCTCCTGGAACACTACAATGTGCCTACCAAAGGTAAACACGCCGTAGTAATAGGCCGTAGCCACATCGTAGGTACGCCGGTAAGCATCCTGCTGAGCCGTAACACCAACCCGGGCAACTGCACCGTTACACTCACCCACTCTCATACGCATAACCTCGCTGAAATCTGCCGCCAGGCTGATATCATCGTGGCCGCAATCGGTAAACCCGACTTTGTAACCGCCGATATGGTGAAAGAAGGCGCCGTAATCGTGGATGTGGGTATCAACCGCATTGAAGATGCCAGCAAGAAAAGCGGCTTCCGCCTTGTGGGAGATGTGAAATTCGATGAAGTAGCCCCTAAATCCAGCTATATCACGCCGGTACCAGGTGGTGTAGGTCCTATGACCATCGCCGCACTGCTGAAAAACACCTACCAGGCTTGCATCGGACAGAAAGGTAGTCAGAATTAACAGGTTCCCGTAAAAAATCGGACCTTTGCAGGGTTAGAACATGTCAGTACTTATTTCAAATAGCACCAGCACCCTGCCGGTAATGGAGCAATTCTACACCATCCAGGGAGAAGGGCTCTACCAGGGCAAGGCCGCCTATTTCATCCGCCTGGGCGGATGCGATGTGGGCTGCCATTGGTGCGACGTAAAAGAAAGCTGGGATGCGGACAAACATCCGCAACTCACCATCGATAGTATCGTGCAGGAAGCTGCCGCCAATCCCGGCCGTATCGCCGTGATCACCGGCGGAGAACCACTCATGCACCGCCTCGACGCACTTACCAAAGCCTTACACAAAAAAGGCTTCCGTACGCATATGGAAACGTCAGGCTCCTCCCCCCTCAGCGGCAGCTGGGACTGGATCACGCTCTCTCCTAAAAAGTTCAAAGCCCCTTTGCCTGAAGTATGCAAAGCCGCCCATGAACTGAAAGTGGTGATCTTCAATAAAACCGATTTCGCCTGGGCAGAAAAACACGCTGCCATGGTAGATAAAAACTGCAGACTTTACCTGCAACCGGAATGGAGCAAAAGTGCAGAAATGACACCGCTGATTATCGATTATATTAAAGATAACCCGCAGTGGCAACTCTCGCTCCAGATACATAAGTACATCAACGTACCTTAACCAGTTTACCAGTATTTTTTATATACGGGGAGATGTAAAAGCCGATGGCTTTACATCTCCCCGTAACCTTTTCAGCCACACCTGTCGAAGCGCCTCCGCTATGGCTGGCACGGCTGCTGAGACGGGAACCGCGTGCAGTCCAGGCAGCACCGCGCGGCTCCGTTCAATGACACCGAAGGTGGCATAAAAATAAACTCCTATCTTACACGTTGTATTACTACTATGAAACACACCTTGCTCATCTGCTGCGCCGCCCTGCTGCTCCTCAGCCCCCCGCTGCTGGCTCAGTTTGTAACGGCCGAAAACGCGCCAAAAAAGGCCAAAGCCAGTTTCGAAAAAGCCCAGGCGGCTATTGCTGTTTATAACACCAAAGAAGCCATCCCGCTGCTTAAAGAAGCCATCACCATCGCGCCCAACTTCCTCGATGCCTTCGGACAACTGGGAATGTGCTACATCGAAACCAAAGACTATAAGGCCGCTACGGAAGCATTTGTGAAATTCAAACAACTCGACAGCAGCAGCATGCGCATGATCATGCTACCATACTCCCGCGCACTGGCCGGTATGGGCGATTTCCAGGGCGCACTGCAGCTGGTAAATCAATATATGGCCAACGCCAAAGTAAGCAGCAGAAACGCCGAAAAGCTGAAAGCCAACTACACCTTTGCCGTTACCAACAGCGCAAAGCAAGTACCCTTCCAACCGCAAAACCTCGGCGATCATATTAATTCCAGGGATATGGAGTACTTTCCAAGTATCACCATCGACGGGCAAACACTCGTATACACCCGCCGCGTAAACGGCCGTAACGAGGACTTCTATATCAGCAAACGCGAAGGCAACAGCTGGGGACAATCGGCAGACATGGGCGCACCGGTCAATACCGCCTTTAACGAAGGCGCACAACACATCTCCCAGGATGGTACCATACTGCTGTATACAGGCTGTGATTTCCCGGAAGGAAAAGGGAGCTGCGACCTTTACATCTCCCAAAAAACACCCGAGGGCTGGACAACACCTAAAAACCTGGGCGCACCCATTAACACACGCGACTGGGAATCCCAACCCTCCCTCACCGCCGACAATCAAACCCTCTACTTTGCCCGCGAAACACCCGGTAACGGCGCCGATATCTTCGTATCACACCTCCAGGAAAATGGCCGCTGGAGCCCCCCCGAGAACCTCGGACCCGTGATCAACACCAAAGGAAAAGAAAGTACACCGTTTATTCACGCCGACGGACAAACGCTGTATTTCGCCTCTAACGGACATCCCGGATACGGCGGCCTCGACATGTATTACTCCCGCAAACAACCGGATGGCTCCTGGAGCACGCCCGTAAACCTGGGCTATCCCATCAATACCATCGACGAAGAAGGCTCACTCATCGTAGATGCGAACGGCACTACCGCCTACTACGCCTCCGATCGTGCGGATGGAAAGGGCACCCTGGATATTTACAGCTTTGAATTATATCCCGAAGCCAGGCCATTGCAAACGCTCTATGTGAAAGGATTTGTGTACGACAGCACCAGCCACGAGCGACTACAGGCTGCCGTGGACGTAATGGACTTGCAAGGCACTACTCCGGTAGCACGCCTCACCACGGATGCTGCCGGCAATTTCCTGGCACCACTGCCCGTAGGACGCGATTACGCTTTCCATGTGAATAAAAAAGGATACCTATTTTACTCTGACAATTTTTCATTAAAAGAACATAATCCCGGACAGCCCTTCGAGAAAAATATTCCGTTGCAACCCATCGCTGTGAATGCCAGCATCGTATTGCATAATATCTTTTTTGACAGTAAACAATATGAGCTGAAACCCGCGTCGCAACTGGAACTCGGAAAACTGGTGCGACTCATGAACGACAACCCCGGCATGAAGATCGAAATTGACGGACACACGGATAATGTGGGCAGCGATAAGGATAATCAGCTCCTGTCAGAAAACAGGGCGAAGTCGGTAGTAAACTACCTGCTGCAACAGGGCATTGCCGCTGAAAGACTCAGCAGCAAAGGTTTCGGTGAAACACAACCAGTCAACAGCAATGATACCGAAGCCGGAAGAGCAGAAAATAGAAGAACAGTATTTAAAGTACTTAGTTTATAAAAGCAAAAAACCGGAACAATACGTTCCGGTTTTTTTATAGGGCATAGGGAATTATATTACTCCCGATAAGTTACGCTCACAATTTTATCAAAGCCTGTATAGGATTTGTATAACGTAACAGCACCATCCAGGTTAGGTAAGGTATATAACTCCATTTTGCCGGAACCTGCCGGTGCAGCGGCATTGTAAGAGCAAACCATCAGTTTGGAACCATATACTTTATAACGTGTGTTGGAAAGTCCCTGCACTATTCGCTGGAATTTTAATACGGTAATAGCTTTATCGCCATAGTCTGCAATCATCACATTAGTTTTTCTGTCCGGCGTATACCTGTATACTTTTGAGCCAATGTTATAGCAGAGGTATCCTTCAACAGGATCCACGGCAAACTGGCTGGCGTTGGCAATGTTAGGCGCAAAATCAGAAATATTATCAAACGACAATGGTATAAAGGTGCTGTAGCCCACCTTGATCCTGGCCAGGAAAATAGCGCCACTGTTATGTTTAAACACGGCGTATACACGGCCGTCAATGGCAGTCGTATACGTCATGTACAACAACTCCATATCCATATGTGCCGGATCAAATAATGGTGGCACGCCCGGACTAGCATTGGAATTAGCGGCAATGGTGCTGTAGGTATTAGTGCCCCTGTGCTCCATGAATCTTTTGTTATCGGTATCGTATAACAACTCATAGTTTGGCACCTGCCCAGCCTCGGTAACAATCCAGCTGGAAATTTTAAAAGGTGTCTGATCCGACATTTTATTAATCCGGTTGCCAAAAGAAACGATACTGGTCGCATTTTCAAGGCTCAAATTCCCCAGGTTATCGTACATAAAAGCAATATTATCGACCCTACCGGTTGACTGCACGCTTAACGCGTAGTAAGGCGGTGGAAAGTAAGCCCCCATTGACTTTGATAATTCCTGATAATCGGAGAATTTGTTATTGCTTGTATTAAAAAGGATGGTCTGGTAATCTGTACTAACACCGATGGATTTTGAATAAGCAAGTGTAAACGGATTTCTTCTGTACCAATAGTTTAAGGCCACTGGCTTCCCTTTCAGCGGAGCCGCCTGTTGGGATGACAGGATATCACGGTAGTATTCAAATGAATCGGAGGCCTGCAAATAGTTCAGGTAATCCAGTCGCGCCGTACCATTTTCATCGTTGAGAACTGCCCAGCCATCAGCAAGGTTGGTAGATACTTTCAGCCAAGTGAGCGTATCCCAGGTTTGACCGGTGCTTCTTTCCGTGATCCTGTAATACAATTTATATTTCGCATCCTTTGCCGGCAGCGAAACAACCCAATCCAGGTTTTTTGTGGTATCTAATACCTTTCTGATAACCGGAATCGCAGTGACATCCAGGCTAAACCATTCATAACTGTACCTACTGGTGTCTTTCTCCATGGTAAAGGAGAGCACAGGATTGATTTGCAACAGGCTTCCCTGCCGCACTTCATAATCAGTATTGATACCACTGATGGTAGCGTTGTTGATGGTATGATAATCGTAATTCCCGAGGTCCTTCCGGCAGCCTGAAAATATAGCGACGGTAGCCATCACTACGAAAGTAAAAATATTTATATGGCGATACATATGATCCTTGTAAATGATGAATAATTATTTCGCACCTGTACCCATTTTCATGAGAGAACCATCGGCCTCCAATACGGGAGTCCCTTGTGCCTGCATCAATGTTAAGTAGGCTTTAAGTCCGCTGGCCCAGGCAATAATGCGATAGAGATTTCCATTGACCTGAGGCCAGTTGGAAGTGCCGGTTAATTCCGCTGCATCCGCGTTGTAGTAGGTGAGGATCAACTGGAACTTGAGCGTACTGAAAGTACCGAAATAGGTAGTGATCAGGGAATAATAGGTATTCCCCTGGCGCCACCAGGCAGGCGCTCCGGCAATATCATCTATCATTACCCGCATGCGGGTGTAATAGCGCTGAGGCGTGCTACTACCAGGCGTTACAATATTGTTATAATACTTCACCCCGAAATGCTCGTTCTCCCGGAGTTCCAGGTTGAGCATATAACCTTTGGTACGTAAGGCTGCAGCACGGTGCAGGTTGATCACCACCGTATCAGCCGTTTTCCCTGCCGGAATGGCCAGTGTTTTATTGGCAATACTGTACATTTCGCTGGTGGCAGTACTTGTATCTGCTATTTTAAGATTGTAGGGTCTGTCATAGTCTACAGGTGCCCCTAACATCCTTACCAGGATACGGACAGCAGTATCGCTGACACTTGATTTCAAATAACCAAAGGAGAAGGAAATATCGCCGGTGGAATCTACTTCCTGTATAGGGAAATATAAACTGGCGCCCGATTTCTCATTGTCATATACATCAATATCCTGCTTTTTACAGGCAAAAAAACCTGTTAGTAGCAGTATGGATAAAATTACTTTTTTCATGGTAGCAGTTTTTACCAGTGATTATCTTGGAGTAGTTTCAGATAATGGAATAGGAAGCGTGTATTTAACATCTGTCATGGTAATTGCTTTATTCGTATTACCAGCTATAATAGACCCGGCTTTTGTTCTCTTGTAGAAATAGAACAATTGCCCTTCCCCGATAAATTCCCTTCTGTATTCTTTCATGATAGCGGTGGTGACGTCTACAGCAGTAGCATTGTCGGCCAGGGCGCCAAAATTGCGTTTGATGCGCAATTCATTCAAATAGCCTCTTGCAGCGGCCAGATCCGGCTCACATTCCGCAGCAATCAGGTACATTTCCCCCATCCGTATCAGTGAAACGGTTCTGTTGGAAGCGAAGCCACTGGTATTGGTATCCTGGTATTTCACGAAAGTAGGAAAGGCTTTTGCTACAATCTTCCAGTTATATTGATAACGGTAATCACCGGATATACCTTCAAATACAGTCTGGTTAATAAATGCGCCACTACTTTCCGGCGCCAGTAGCTCCGTTCCATCCAATGTAGAAATGAAATTATTATTGAATACATCTAACAGTTTAGTGTATTCAAACCCCATGATCATTTCAGTCGCAAATATCTTATTGCAATATTCTGCATCTTTCAGATCATTGGTGGTGGTCCAGGGGAATTTGGATTGCTCAGCTATCAGGGCCTTTGCTGCGGCGAGTGCGGCAGGTTTATCCCCCATCCACATATACGCCCTGGCTTTCAGTGCCTTTACCGCATAGTAGTTCATACGGTAGTTTCGGGTAGTGCGGGGAAATTCCATGGTCGACTGACTTACCCTTGCCTGTTTCACAGCAGGATCTGATGCCAGTAATAACTGCTCAGCTTTAGTGAGGTCATCCAGGATAAACTGCATCACCTGTTTGGTAGGATAAAAAGGAGAAATATCGTTTGATACCTTCGTATAATATGGCATCAGTTGAATCATCGAATCCTGGGTGTATGCAGGTGTGAACATACGTACCAGGTCGAGGTAGTAGAAGGCACGGAGTCCGAGCGCTTCTCCTCTGTAAAGCTGCCGGTTGGCCGAATCCATTACGGCACCATATTTATCCACAGCGGCGATAAAATTGTTTAATCCGGCGATATTGGCGAACTGTTTAGTCCAGATTCTGTCTATTAAACCTTTCGCCACATCCTCACCATAGGCATGTGACGACATGGCATAATTCGGATTTTTATCACTGAAAGAAGCGCTGTATAACTGTGCCATGATATCCATAGTGGTCATGGTAAGTGCGCCGCCATATAAGGAAGCATCTGTATTCCCCAGGTAGAATCCATTGATGCTGGTTTCAAATCCCTGTTTAGAACTAAATAGCTGTTCTTCGAGAAATTTATCTTCCGGTTTTACGTCCATCCACTTTTTGCAGCCGGAAAGCAGCAATCCTGCTAACGCCAACGTATATATGTAAATTTTCATACTGTCAGTTTTAGGAATTATTTGAAAGTTGCTCTGAGACTGAAGGATACAGATCTCGCGAACGGATACTCAATTCCCCTTTCTCTTTTTATGGTGGAGATATAGAACAAATCATTGGTAAACGCGCTGAGGTTCAACGCGGCCAGACTTGCTTTACTCAGCCATGGTTTGTCCCTGAACTCATATCCTATGTTGAATGAAGACAGAGAAATGGTATTTTCATTTTGAATAAAGCGGGAGGAAATTGGCGTTGATTTGCTTTCTGCAATGCTCTTAAAAGCAACCATATCTCCCGGCTGCTTCCAGCGGTCATACAGTGCTCTTTTATCCTGGTTATTGGATAGCTGAGCGTAAGTGATATTTTCAACTTTGTTATACAGGACCGTATTGAACTGATCCTTGCTGTAGATATAGCTGAAGAAAATGCTGGCCCTGAAACCATAATAAGTCAATGAAGAGTTGAAAGCGCCCTGCGCTTTTGGATTAGTGGTTCCTACTCTTACCTGGTCAGTAGCATCATATACAAATGTTTGCTGGCCATCTTTGCGTAAAAACACTTCTCTGCCGGTTGCAGGATCAATGCCTTGCGACACTACTGCCCAGAGGTCATAAGAGCTGTAACCATCTCTATATCTTGTTAGTGAATTACTTTTTTGCAAGTCTTTGTTCAACCCTGCCAGCTTATTATTGAAGTTTTCGTAATGCTGTTTGAGTAAAGCACCGGTGATACCCACGGACCATGCTACATTAGGTTTGAAAATCGGGAATACGGTGGCCATGAATTCCCAGCCATTTACAACGGAGGTACCGGCGTTAAACGGATAATTGCTTAAGCCAGTGGAGGATGGCAACGTGATGGCCACCACCAATGGATCAGTCAATTTACGATAACCATTTACCTGGAGTTTTACTTTGCCTTTGAGCAGGTCTGCATCCAGGCCAAAGCTGGTTTGTAAAGTGTTTTGCCATTTCAGGTCCGGAGCACCTAAAGCGCTGAGGTATACACCCTGCCCAAATCCGTTGATAGCCGAATAGTATTTAAATACTGATTCACTTACATTACCAAAATTTTGGTTGCCGGTAAGTCCAACGTTTCCGCGTAAACGCAGGTTATCGAATATGCCAAGTGATTTAATAAACTTTTCCTTATGCAGGTTCCAGCTACCTCCTACAGAATAGTATGGCTGATAGCGTTTATTGGAACCAAAGGCGGTAGAGCCATCAAAGCTGGCGTTGAGATCTACGTTATACCTGCCATCAAAGGAGTAGTTCACAGAGCCGATGAAAGAGTTTCTTCTGATTACACTGTTGGCGACATTAGGTACACCGCTTTGTTCGTAACCATACGCAAAAGCGGGGTTACCGTTACTGATATTAGGGAAACCTATCGCCTTATATCCGTTGGCACTGTTTCTGTTTTCAGCGGCTTCGGCGCGCGCATAGGCGGTAAGCGAGTGGCGCTGTGCCAGCATTTGAGAATAGGTGGCACTTACGTTGGCATTATAAGAGAATGGCGTTTGACGGGCAAAAGTGTAGGAGCCTCGCAGCATTGGGTCCTGCTGCGTAAGGTATTGGGTATTTAAGGCAGATATGAATGTCGAGGATTCTGTCATTGCTTTCTGCACCTGCCCATTACCCTGTATTCTGAAGTGTTTGCTTACATCGATATTTACCTGGAAATTATCAGTAATCGTATAGCCGTTACCTTTATCATAACTACCTAATCCTGCGTTATAGTAAGGATTCATGATATTCCTGTCCATAGGGGTGTACCCTGTCCGGATTTTTTCCAGGTATGGTGTGGAATTATCCGAAGGGATTTCATAGTAAGGATTGGCGTTTGCCCAGGTGGCGAAGCTGCCATAGGGAGAGTTGGCCAGGTTATTACCACTCACGTAGGCCATATTACCGATCCTGATACGGTCAGTATTATAGAACAGGTTCAGGGTAACACCCCAGTCGTTATGTTTGGAACCTATCATGGTACCGGAGTTAGCGCGATAGTTGAACCCTACTTCATATTGGAATATTGCATCTCCACCAGAAGCATTCACGGCATGTCGCTGTGTAATACCTGTTTGCAGGGGTTTATCTAACCAATAAGTATTTACACCACGCAATACGTTTCTAAGATGTGCATTGTAAATGGTATCCAGGTATACCTGGTACTGTGGGTTGTTGGCTCTTTCGACGTAAGCACCGGCCAGTTTCTCAAACTGAAGTTTTTCACTCGCATTCATCATGTTATAGGAAGAAAGGTCCGGCATTTCCACCTGCAGGTCGGCGGTGTAGTTTACCCGCAGTCTGCCTGGAACTGGTTTCTTGGTTTCTACTACTATTACTCCGTTGGAAGCTCTGGAACCATATATTGCTGTGGAAGCGGCATCTTTGAGAATGGTAACAGAAGCTACGAGGTTGATATCCAGATCTACGATGGTTTGTAAGGTTGTTTCAAAACCATTCAGTATAAATAGCGGCTGATTGGGGTCGTTGGAAAAACGATCCCGTATACCTGCACTGCTGATGCTGGTTTGACCACGCAGCTCAATTGTTGGTAAAACGTTAGGATTAGAGCCTGCCAGGTTATTCTCTATCTGTACGAAGGAAGGGTCCAGTAATTTGAGGCTGGAAACGATGTCCTGATTATTGACAGTTTTCAGTTGATCACCCGTAAAAGAAGCAGTTGCACCGGTGAAGCTTTCTTTTTTACGCACCATCATACCAGTTATAACCACATCTTTGATGTTTTGCTGATCATCCTGTAATACTACGTTGATGGTGGAGGTGGTTTTAGCTATTATTTCGTGCGACTTGTAACCGACATATGAAAACACCAGTACATCTCCTTCCATACATTTCAGCGAGTAATTACCTTTGGCATCTGATACAGCAAAATGATCTTTTTTACCTTTTATATATACCGTGGCACCCGGCAGATTATTGCCTGCCGCATCTGAGATTTTACCGGATATAACAATCGGGAGCGCTATGGCCCATACCGGAACATTATCGGCTAACATCGTTTTACGCATAAGGACAATATTTTGCCCATCAATGCGATAGTTCAGCGGTTGATTGGCGAATACCTGATCCAGAAAGGATCTTAGCGGCATACCTTCTGCCTTCACTGTTACCCCTCTGGTATTTTCCAGTAAAGCTTTATTGTAGAACACTACGTATCCTGTCTGCTTTTCTATGGCAGAGAAAATTGTTTTCAGCGATACCCCTTTTGCGGAGACCGTCACTGACTGAGAAAAGGTAGTCGCATATACATGCAGCAGCGAAAAGCACATTATAATAGCGGTAAGCTTCATCACCAACAAGTAATGTTTTAGAGCGCCGTTCTGGCGTAGCCAGCGTATAAATCCCGGCCACAAAACCGTAGAACGGTTTGCAGATTTTTGCATAATTTTGGTTGGGTTTTGGTTTTAAAATGTTGTTGTATACGACGATTTTCCAGCTGGAACTTATGCCGGAAGCGAGGGTCGAAGTTCTCTTCCGGCTTTTTTGTTCCATTTGGTTGGTTGATGGGTGAAGGCAAGCCACTCCCTAACCGGACCTGTCCGACAGTTCATTGCTCAACGTTCACCAGTAATGTTGGTACTTAGTTAGATTTAATTACTTGATTTACAGTCTATGATTTTAGTTTAGTTTGTCATCCCATAAGTTAGTGGCCATCGCTTCAGTATAGGCTACGGCATAATAGTTAGTTGGCGTCCTTCCAGTTTAAAATGGACTTCTGCGTCTTTCAACGCATGTAGTATTCCGTCCAGACTCATATCCATACTCAGTTTTCCACCGAAGTTAATATCAGGAGGGATCCCTTCATATATCACTTCGATATCATACCACCTGGATAATTGCTTCATGACATCTTTTATATTGGCGCCTTCGAAATTGAATAGTCGGTTTTTCCAGGCCATTACCTTGGTAAGGTCCGGATTTGTATTTATCCTTAGCTGGCTGCCATTTTCATTCACCAAGGCTTGCTGCCCCGGTTTCAGCTGTGTTTTTTTATCCTTTGTATTTACATTGATCGCTCCTGTTATGAGGGTAGCTGCAATATCTTGATCATCGTTGTAGGCACTGATATTAAAGCTGGTGCCCAGTACTTCAACCGTTGTTTGATCCGGTAGCGAAACATAGAAAGGTTGATTCGACGCTTGTACCACTTCCAGGTATACCTCTCCGCTTACTTCGATGCGTCTTTCGTTTCCGGTAAAGCTTACCGGGAATTTTACGGAGCTGGCCGCGTTCATCCACAACATCGTGCCATCCGGCAATATCAGCGTAAACTGCCTCGACCGCGGGGTGGTAATTGTATTCCAGGCTATTTTTTCCTGGTCTTCTTTTACTACATCGTATTTCAGCTTGCCTGCGTCCATGACCAGGTTAGTGCCCTGCTGCGCAGTGATGACACCATTGCCCAGACTATCAAGCAGCACTTGTTGACCATTGGCCAGTGTTAACATGGCTCCCTGGCTACCCGGTTGAATTTTCGCCGCTGCCTGGAAGTAGTCTATTACGGCAGTCGGCCTGCTGTTGGTATACCACCAGGTGGCACCTGCCATCAGCAATACTGCAGCGGCTGCAGCCCAACGCCAGCCACGCATGGGAACAACCGGGGCTGCATCTCTTCTTTCTGCTTCACTTAACTGCGCTTCCACTGCCTCCTGCCGGTGGGGAAGTAATTGCCCTTGCCGAAAAGCACGCTCAGGGAATGCCTCCCGGAGCATTTCTTCAAATGCTTCAAGAGAGGTGTGATTACACCAATTTTCCCAGGTAAGCCGCTCCTGTTCAGTGATGGTACCGGCATCGAATTTCCTGAACAGTTCAATTACTTCTTGTTTGTTCATATGCTGTTAATAGATAGACGTAAGTGAAAAAGGAAATGGACACCTTTTCAAAAAAAATATTTTTATAGCGTGGATTGTAAGACGCACAGGATGAATAAGGACACCCATTCCCCATTTTTCACCAAAGCAGATTTCATTTGCTCCAGTGCGGTATAGAGATGTTTTTTAACAGCGGACCTGCTGATCCCTTCGCGGTCAGCAATTTCCTGGAGTGTAAGTCCTTCCTGGGTCCGTAGCAGGAAGATGGATTTCTTTTTACCATGCAGCTGCTGTACAGCAGCCCAGGCAGTTTCGTAATATTGTTTATACAAATAAATATCATCCGACAACGGATCTGACTCCGGCCGGTGTTCCTGATAGGTATTTTCTGCGTTGGTGCGGGTATGGCGACTCCGTATTTTATCAATGCGGAGATTTTTGGCAACCGTGAAGATATAGTCACCAAACGACCGGACCAGGGCCAGCGTTTCACGGCTTACCCAGGCCTTTACGAAAGCATCCTGAATGAGTTCTTCTGCCTCTGTTTCTGATTTTACCAGAAATGAAAGGGAATGATATAGGGAATCGTAAAAATGAGCATACAATTTTCCATATGCCTCCCTGTTGCCTTCAGCTGCCTGATGTAATAACTCTTTTTCCTCCAGTACTATTTTGGTTGACAATTCAATTGTTCATTTACTGTACAAACATTAATCAGAAACAAGGTAAGATAATGTTTTGTAGAATTCTACCCCAAATAGAAAAAACGCGGTATTCACCAACATCTGGTGGTATGTTGGCGGTACAGCGGGTAATCATTCCGGATAAAGACGTTACTGAACCGCAAAGTGGACACTCCCACTCAAAAAAATACCCCAATAACACCGTGGGTGTTATTGGGGCAGTCCTGCCGGCTCCGAGTATGCCTAATAGTTTTTTAAAGTAGCCTGCATGATGGAGTCCTTCTGCTGCTCCGTTAATTTGTATTGGAAATTATATAAAGCTCCTTCCCAGTCGCCATACATAGGATTGGGCAGTACAATAAAGCGGGAACCGAATTCAGCACTGGATTTCAGCGCGGCTGAATTTCTTTCTTCGACAGGTTTTTTATCGAAAATAGCTGAAAAATCACTCAGGTTATCTCCAAAGAGCATCACGATATCATACTGCTGCAACACTTGCTGGCGGCGGGGTTCCTTGCCGGAGGTGGTTGTTTTCAGCAGCAGATGCTGGTCATCGGTGTAGGGGAAATTGAACCGCTGCAAATTTTTGAGGGTGGCAGCACGTTCTGACTCCTGCCTGTTAGTTATATAAAACACCTGTACTCCTTTGGAGGCGGCGTATTTAAAGAACGCCGGTGCGCCAGGTACCGTGTCGGCCACAGCTTTGGCGGTCCATTCTGCCCAGCTTTTTTCATCGTAACCTTTTTTATTCAATGACTGATGAACGGAATAGGGGCTGTTATCCAGTACCGTTTCGTCGATGTCGGTCACTACTGCCAGCGGTTTCCCATGAGATTGTGCCAGGTATTGATCCAGACGTAAAGCCGCCAGCTGGTATGCCTGTAAACACAATGCCTTGTACTCGCCCGACTGCTGTTGCCACAAGGCTGCCCATGCTACTCCCTGTGGTACCAGCACCGTGTTGGATGTATGGTTACCCGTCACAGGTTGTCCGGTTTTACAAGCTGCCAAACCTGCCAGTAATACTATTCCCCAAAGCCTTATCATCTTCATAAAATATAAATTGGTTGTTGCAAAAATAAATCACCTGAACAAGAAAAAACTACAATGGATAAATTGTAATTTGAAGGACTAAAATTGTTTGTTATGCCCTCCGAATTAATGTACCAGATTGCATTAACCAGGGTTCCCATGATCGGTGACATCACCATCCGGAAACTGCTGGATTACTTTCCCACTGCTACCGATATTTTTACTGCCCGCCTGCACGAGCTGGAAAAAATCGAACAGGTAGGTAGCGTAAAAGCCCGCGCCATTAAGCATTTCAAAGATTTTGAATCCATAGAAAAGGAACTGGCATTCATTACCGACAATGATATCCAGGTTATTTTTTATAGAGATGAAAACTATCCGGGAAGATTGCGTAATTGCGTGGATGCCCCTGCCCTGCTGTATTTCAAGGGCAATGCCTCACTCAATACGGCCCGGATGGTGAGCATCGTAGGCACCAGGCAGCCATCGCCCTATGGCGTTAAGGTATGCGGGCAGCTCGTAAAGGAACTGTGTGATAACGGTGTTACCATTGTGAGTGGCCTGGCTTATGGCATCGATATCTTATCGCATAGTACTGCGGTGGCAGCCAAGACTCCCACCATCGGCGTACTGGCACATGGACTCGACCGGATATACCCGGCGGTACACCAGCAGGTAGCCGAAAGTATGCAGCAATGCGGCGGATTATTGACCGATTACCCCAGTAATACTTTGCCCGACAGGCAGAATTTCCCTAAACGAAACCGCATAGTGGCAGGTTTGGCTGATGCTACGGTGGTGATAGAAAGTGGTATTAAAGGCGGTTCGCTGATCACCGCCGACCTGGCAAATGGCTATAACAGGGATGTATTCTGTGTTCCCGGCCATGTAGGCGAATGGTATGCCGCCGGATGCCATGAGCTGATCCGGGAAAACAAGGCCACGCTGATCACCGGTGCCGCGGATATACTAACCGCTATGGGATGGGACAAGCAGGCGGCAAGGCCCATAGTAAGCCGGCAGGCGGCCATGTTTGTGGAACTATCTCTGGAGGAACAAACCATTATGCAACTCTTCACCCAACGTAAACGGCTACATCTGGAAGAAATTTATATACTTAGCCGCCTGAGCGGCAGCCAGGTGGCAGTGGCTATGTTTAACCTGGAAATGCAATGCCTGGTAAAATGTTTGCCCGGGCAGGTATATGAACCTGTCATTTGAGCGTCAGGAAATATAAATTCACAACTGCTTAACAGTGAAATTTTATTTATTGCGCAAATAGGCGTACATTTGCGTGCAATTATTTTTTAACTGACAAATAGTTGCATCATGCCTGCGGGAAAATCTAAACCCAAATTTGTAGCTGACGGACTGACATTTGATGATGTACTCCTCGTCCCGGCCTACTCTGAAGTTCATCCGAAAGATGTAAATATCTCTACGCAATTAACAAAAAACATACGGCTCAATTTACCGATGATATCTGCCGCTATGGATACTGTTACGGAAGCCAATCTGGCTATCGCTCTGGCGAGAGAGGGTGGAATAGGTATTCTCCACAAAAACATGAGTATTGAAAGACAAGCCGAAATGGTTCGCCGGGTGAAACGTAGCGAAAGCGGTCTGATTATGGACCCCGTTACCTTACAGCCAGATGCTACCATCGGTGAGGCCCTGAGACTCATGAAAGAAAACGGCATTGGTGGTATTCCAATCGTTGATAACGCCAGCAAACTGATCGGCATTCTGACCAACAGGGACCTGCGTTTCGAAAAAAATAAAAAACGCCTCGTAAAAGAAGTGATGACCAGCGAAAAGCTGATTACCGCTCCTGAAGGCACCGACCTGAAAAAGGCGGAAAAAATTCTCCAGCAATACAAGATTGAAAAGCTGCCGGTAGTGAACAAGCAAGGTAAACTGGTAGGCCTGATCACTTATCGTGACATCCTCCAGCTCACCAGCTATCCAAATGCAGTAAAAGACGAATTTGGCCGTTTGCTGGTAGGTGCGGCACTGGGTATCACCCCTGACGTACTGGATCGTGCACAGGCACTGATTAATGTAGGCGTTGACGTAGTTTGCCTGGACAGCTCCCATGGCCATTCCATCGCAGTACTCAACACCCTGAAAAAGCTGAAAAAAGCATTCCCTAAATTACAGGTGATTGCTGGTAACGTGGCCACTGCAGAAGGTGCGCTCGCACTCGCTGCCGCTGGTGCTGATGCGGTAAAAGTAGGTGTTGGACCTGGTTCCATCTGTACTACCCGTATCGTAACCGGTGCCGGTTTCCCTCAGCTGAGCGCTGTAATGGACGCTGCTGATGCCCTGAAAAAACAAGGTATTCCGGTAATCGCCGATGGTGGTATCCGTTATACCGGTGATATGGTGAAAGCGCTTGCTGCCGGTGCTTCCTGCATCATGGCTGGTTCTATCTTCGCCGGTGTGGAAGAATCTCCCGGAGAAACCATCATCTACGAAGGTCGTAAGTTCAAATCCTACCGTGGTATGGGTTCTATCGAAGCCATGCAGGAAGGCAGTAAAGACCGCTACTTCCAGGATGAAGATGATATCAAAAAACTGGTTCCGGAAGGTATCGTAGGTCGCGTACCTTACAAAGGCTACCTGTCAGAAGTTATCCAGCAGTTTGTAGGTGGACTTCGTGCAGGGATGGGCCTCACAGGTTCTAAAGATGTGAAAACTTTGCAGGGGGCACAATTTGTGAAAATCACGGCTGCTACTGTTAAAGAAAACCACCCGCATGATGTGGTAATCACCAAAGAAGCACCTAACTACAGCAGATAAGCTTAAGCAGTTAAATGATAACGCACCGCAGTTCGTACCACCTGTATGGACTGCGGTGTTTTTCTTTCCGGAAGCTTTAATATCATGTTATAATAGCATGCCGTCTTTTGTTTTGTTCCATTCCCCGCTTATCTTCGTTGCCATCTATTCCTGAAATACGAATATGAACCTGCGCATTATCATTTTAAGTATAGTAAGCGGATTGCTGCTCTGGCTCTCCTGGCCCACCATGCCGCTTACCCCGCTAATTTTTATTGCCCTTACGCCCTTGTTTTATATTACAGAGAAGGTAAAGCATAAGGGGGCCTATTTCGGGCTTATATTCCTCGCCTTTCTCATCTGGAATGCGGCCAGTACCTGGTGGGTAGGCAATACCCCTGTACCTGCCAGCGGCGTTTTTGCCAATAGCTTTAACGCCTTCCTGATGACCATCCCCTGGGTGATGTATAAAAATAGTCGCCGCCGCCTGTCAGCCACCAGTAGCTACTTTGCACTGATCGTATACTGGCTTACGTTTGAATATATTCACCAAACCTGGGAGCTGAGCTGGCCATGGCTGGTACTCGGCAATGGCTTTGCCATGCACCCCGGCTGGGTGCAGTGGTATGAATTTACCGGCGCCAGCGGCGGTACTGTGTGGGTATTGCTGAGCAATATCCTGATTTATGCAGCATGGAAACGGGCACGCATACACGATTATTCATTTGCAGAGTTTTGTAAAAGAGAGATATGGAAGCCTGCGATAGCAGTGCTGCTGCCGCTGTTGGTTAATCTGCTCATCCACCCTGTCCCGGATGATCCCACTAAACAAATCAATGTAGTGGTAGTGCAACCGAATATTGACCCTTATGACGAGAAATTTGCCGGGGGCAATTCCATGCAGCAGGTCGAAAAACTCATCTCTCTATCCAAAGAAAAAACAGATAGCAATACCCGTTATATCATTTGGCCGGAAACCGCGCTATTTCCGCAGGGCGGCTGGGAAGAGCAACTGAACTACACTCCTGAGGTGACCGCTATACGGGAATTCCTGCGTGCCTACCCGCATGCGAAAGTGATCACCGGCGCCGTTACCCTAAAGCAATACCGCCAGCCGGAGGAAGCGGCAGAAGGTAGTCGCACCATGGAAGACGGCACCCACTGGGACGCCTTCAACAGTGCCCTACAAATCGACACTTCGCATTCCATCCAAATTTATCATAAGTATGAGCTGGTACCTGGTGTGGAGCTGGTACCCTATGTGCGCTATTTCAATTTCATGAAAAAAGTGGCGCTGGATATGGGCGGCATCAGCGGGAGCTACGGCCGTACGCCTGCCAGTGAGATGCTGACAGACCCGGCAAATAACATCAACATATTTCCCACCATCTGTTATGAATCCGTATTCAGTAACTATGTAGCCTCCCGTGCCAGCGCAGGCGCCAACCTGCTGGTAATCATCACCAACGATGGCTGGTGGGGTAATACAGAAGGCCACCGCCAACATATGCAATATGCCCGCCTGCGTGCGATAGAAACGCGGAAATGGGTTGCCCGCAGTGCCAATACCGGTATTTCCGCAGTGGTAGACCCCCTGGGTAACATCTACCAACCGCAACCCTACTGGGAACCAGCTGTTTTTAAAGCACCTGTAACACCGCGGTATGATCTTACGTTCTACGTAAAATATGGAGATCTTATTTCGAGAGGAGCAATAATATTTTGTATCTTGTTACTGATACATGCTATTTTTTCACGGTTCATTCCAGGTATCAGAAATGTGGAAAACAATCAATAATGGAAATGGCACCTATCAGGATATCGGACAGGGCCCGGCAGTAGTACTCCTTCACGGATTTTCAGAAAACAGCGAGGTGTGGAAAGCACAACAGGAGCACCTGAGCAAGGATTACCGGGTGATAGTACCCGACCTCCCAGGCACCGGAAAGTCGCCCCTCACAGCGGGGCTTACCATTGCTGCCATGGCAGACTACGTATATTCAATACTGTTAGCAGAAAATATAAAAGAAACGGTAGTAATCGGTCACTCCATGGGAGGTTACGTTGCACTCGCCCTGCAACAGCAACACCCGGAAGTGATCAAAGGACTTGGCCTCTTTCATTCAACAGCAGCGGCTGACACAGCGGAAAAAAAAGATACACGCAGGAAATCCATCGAATTTATCCGGCAACATGGTGGCAAACTATTTATCCGGCAAACGATCCCTAATCTGTTTAGCCCGGCAACCAAAACGAATAAGCCCGAACTGGTAGACGCTTGTATCGATATGTGCTCACAATGTCCCGACGAATCACTCATTGCCTACACCAATGCAATGATGCAACGACCCGATCTAACCGGATTATTATCTTCAGTAACAGCTCCTATGTTATTTGTGATAGGGAAAGATGATAATGCAGTAGCACCTGCCGGCGTAATGCAACAGGTAATGCTACCCAACACCAGCAACATATTCATCTTTGAAGAAGTGGGACACATGGGAATGTGGGAAAAAATTGAAGAAAGTAATCATTTACTGAACCAATTTATTTCATTCTGCCAGCTTTAAAACCAGGCAGACAAACACTTTCTGGTTGTGAAAAAACTACTGTACCTCCTCATATGTATGATGAGCACGCTGGCCGTGCACGCCAAACATATTATAGGAGGGCAAGTGTATTACACCTTCCTGCAACAGGAAGCCAATGGAAACTATACTTACCGGGTAACCCTGCGCCTGTACCGCACCTGTGAAAGCGGACAGAATATCGCTGAAATGCCCGTTTCCGCCTATCTCACCACTTATAATAACGATAGTCCCGGTTCCGTAGCGTATACCAACCCGCTCGTAAGCCAGTCATCCTTTGAGCAAAAAGAGCTGGCACAGTTTGATCCCTGCATCGTAAATCCGCCACGCGTTTGCTTCCAGGTAGCGTATTACACCACTACTATCACCGTAGCACCTAACGACAAAGGCTATACCGTTGCCTTCCAAAGCTGCTGCCGCGATAATTTCATGGTCAACATCATCGCCGAAAATATGAACGGCCCCGCAGGCAACCAGGGAACCGGTGCCACCTACTTTACCGAACTACCCGGACGACTAAACGGTATTCCCGAAAATTCAAGCCCGCAGTTTAATAAGGAAGAAGCGACTCTGGTATGCGCCGGAAAGAAATTCACGTACGACTTTTCCGCCAGCGATCAGGATAATGATGAACTCACCTATTCCTTTTGTTCTGCCTTTAAAGGCGGCAGAGCCACCAACAACACCGGTATTCCCGACCCGGCAGTTCCACCGCCCTACGATTATGTCAATTACGTATCGCCCTTTTCCGGCGCCTCTCCGTTAGGCCCCAGTGTCACCATCGATTCCAAAACCGGTATTATCAGCGGTATAGCGCCTGATCCGGGCAAATACGTGGTAACAGTGTGCGTGGAAGAAAGACGCAATGGAAAGCTCGTAGGTACCCTCAGAAAAGATTTTCATATCAACGTAACCACCTGCGTAAAACAGGTAGTAGCCGCCATGCCGGATAAATATGCGGAATGCCGCAGCATGACCGTCACCTTCCTCAATAACAGTACGCTAGGAAAGCCTTACCACTGGGACTTTGGAGACGGCACCACCCTGGACACCAATGACCCGGCACCGCTGCCACATACTTATACCACTCCCGGCGTATATACTGTAAAATTGTATGTAGATAAAAGCAGTAACTGCGGCGACAGCGCCACGGCCAAAGTATTTGTGTTCCCTGTGTTTAATACAGATTTTATCACCGCCGGCAGATGCGTGGATAAGCCAGTACAGTTTACTGACAGGAGCCGAACCGACATGGGAACCCTGGCCTATTACAAATGGGATTTCGGGACCGGCATAGCGGCAGACAGTTCTAATCTGCGCAACCCGCAATTCACCTATACCAGAACAGGTAATTACCAGGTAATCATGTACGCCCGCACCAGCTTCGGTTGTGAGCAGTTTGATACCACCACCATATCGGTATACGATCATCCGCCATTATACACGACTGCTGATACAGTTATCTGTGTGAATGATTCACTACGGCTCAATGCCACAAGTGATGTGCCTGGCACATTCACCTGGCAGCCGGCCACCTACCGGATATTTGATGAAAATACGCCTACACCAACGGTATTTCCTTTGGTAGATACTTTTTACACCGTGTATTTTACGGACCAGGAGCAATGTGTTGCCGAAAAACGTGTAGCCATAGATGTTAGACAGGAAATACATGTGAATGCGATGAGCGACAGCACCGTTTGCACCGGCGATGAAATCAGGTTGTATGCCAGTTCAGACGGTCCTTTTGGTTATATCTGGACAGAACTCAGTTCTAATACCGTTGTTGGAAATGACTTACAAACAATAGTTACACCGCAGCCACCCTTGCAGCAGTATGAGATACATGCACAACTGGGGAAATGCCACGACCGTGATACGGTAGGCCTTAAAGTAGTAGATCCTCCCCGTGCTGCCGCCTTACCGGATTCAACCATCTGCAGCGGAAGCAAGGTATTGTTACGTGCCAGCGGTGGCGCCTATTATACCTGGTCGCCCAGCTACTATGTGGAAAACCCACGCAGTGCCGTCACCTGGGCCAGGCCAACCGACACCACTTTATTTACCGTAACGGTAACGGATACACTGGGATGCCCGCGGGAAGTGACTGCAACTGCATTGGTAAAAGTAGTACCACCCGTGCAGGCATTTGCCGGCAACGATACCATTGTAATGCTGGGTACACCCTTCCAGCTGCATGCTACCGGAGGTGTGAGATATACCTGGTCGCCCTCCAGCGGACTCAGTTCCACCACTACCGCTACCCCATTTGCGGCCTATGATAAGGACATCACCTACACCGTTACCGCCTATACGCAGGAGGGCTGCAGTGGTACCGATGATATTTTCGTAAGATTTTTCACAGGGCCGGAAATCTATATACCTAACGCCTTCTCTCCTAACGGCGATGGAAAAAATGATATTTTCCGACCGCTGCCTGTCGGCATCGTGCAAATGAATTACTTCCGGGTATATGATCGCTGGGGTAAGCTAATGTATTCATCCACAGCGTATCTCAAAGGTTGGGATGGTACCGTCAATGGCCAGCGCGCACCAGTAGGCACCTATGTTTGGATGGTAGAAGGGGTAGACATCAATCAAAAAACTATCAGTTTAAAGGGAACGGTAACGATTGTACGATAATGACACTTCAGTGAACCGGAACTGCTCATTTTGTGTTAAATTAATAGAGCAGTACCCCTATTATGAAGAGAGTCATTTTTTTGGTACTTAGCTGCTGTTTGTTATTCCTTAATGCAGCTGGCTATCATATTATTGGTGGCGAGATTTATTATAAAACGATAGGTATGAGTGCAGATAGCCTACGCTACCGCTATCTTATTACACTCAAACTTTACCGCGACGCAGACTTTACCTGCGGCGACCGGCAGGGTTGTATTGACCGTTTTGAAAACCCCTCTGTGGCCAATGTGTACTCCGCAAACGGCACCAGGATATTATCTTCTGTATACCTATATATTACCGCAGTAAAACCACTGATCGATACCCTGAAAAATCCTTGCCTCGCCCCACAGGCGCAGCATCTGGAAGTTGCATTTTATGAAGCTACCATCGAGCTGCCACCAGTTGTTGGCGGCTACTATGTATCCTCCCAGCGATGCTGCCGTGGTGAAAAACTCACTAATATATTCGACTCCGAACACGAAGGGTCTACTTATTACACCGTAATCCCCGGTTCGGAAACAAAACCTTATAATAACAGCGCCTATTTTAATAAAGACACTACCATCGTGATCTGTAATGCGATCGGCTTTTCGGTGGACTATGCCGCATTTGATGAAGATGGCGATAGTCTTACCTACAGCCTTTGCAGCGCCCTCACCGATGGTACACTGAACAACGACCGAAGCTCCACCACTCCGCCGCCTTATAATAATACAGTCAGGTATATACCTCCCTACTCCGGGAATAACCCGATGGGGGGTAATCCGCAAATAAATATTGACAATAACGGGTTGATAACCTGTACGCCGGACCGGCCGGGGAAATACGTGGTAACGGTATGCGTCAACGAATATGACCGGGCTACTAAAAAATTCCTGGGCACGCACAGCAAGGATATCCTGATGACCGTATTTGACTGTACCACAAAAATTACCGCCACCATTCCGTCCGTATTGCGCAACTGTGCGGACGAGCCCACCCTGGCAGTACCGATGCCCAATTATAGTAACGCAGGTTTTACATCTACCTACTACTGGACTTTTGGAGATGGCACCGATACCCTTACCACCAACAAGAATCTGTTCCAGCACGTATTTCCGGATACAGGGGTGTATAAAGTAAAAATGGTGGTGAATCCGGGGCTTGCCTGTACGGATAGTACTACCGGCGAAGTGTCCAACTATCCGGGCCTGGTAGCCGATTTCAATAATACCGGTTTCTGTAAAGGTGATCCTATCCAGTTTGAGGATTTATCTACTTATCAATACGGCACCATCACCAACCGTAAATGGGAACTCAACGGGGATAGCACTATCCAGAACGCGTCTACGCGTTTCCTCACGTATACCTTCCCCAGCGCCAGTGTGTACAGTCTTACCCTCACGCTCAATACCAATACCCAGTGTGAAAAGTCGGTAACTAAAGATGTGCGGATCTATGCGGTAAATCCTTTTGCAGGCAATGATACGATTCTGGTGAGAGGCCTGCCGTTTACCATGCAGGGCAGCGGTGGCGATATTTATCAATGGACCCCTTCCTTGGGGCTAAGCAACCCTAATATCGCCAATCCGGTATTGCAGTCCGTTACTGATACCACGTATATCCTGAAAGTATCCAGCCTGCAAGGTTGTGTAGGTTATGATACTATGAGCGTGAAATTCTATGCCGGCCCTGAAATATATATTCCAAACGCTTTTTCACCAAACGGGGATGGTGTAAACGACCGTTTCCGCTTTATTCCTGTGGGTATGGTGAGTTACAAATACTTCCGGATCTTCAACCGCTGGGGACAGGAACTATATGCTTCCACTGATTTCAGGATCGGGTGGGATGGCACCTTCCTCGGCAAACCTGCGCCCGTAGATACTTACATCTGGATACTGAACGGCACCGATTTAAGCGGTCAGGAAATACAGCGGAAAGGAACCGTCACACTCATCCGGTGATTCGCTGCAAATTGCATTACTTTTGCATCCTCAGCTTATCTTAAAATTTACTACTCATGGGTATTGTTCTTGTTACAGGCGCAACGGCAGGATTTGGTGAGGCCTGCGCTATTACTTTCGCTTCCAAAGGGTACGATGTTATTATTACCGGTCGCCGCAAAGAAAGACTGGAAGCACTATCCACACAACTCACACAGGAATATGGCACTAACGTACTGGCCCTGCACTTCGATGTAAGAAATGAACAGGAAGTGTCGCTGGCGCTGGGCAGCATTCCGGAAGAATGGAAAGCCATTGATATATTGGTGAATAACGCCGGCCTGGCGGCAGGACTCAGCAGTATTGAAGAAGGCAGCATCGATGACTGGGATGCCATGATTGATACCAACGTGAAGGGGCTGTTGTATGTATCCAGGATCGTGATGCCATGGATGCGTTCCCGCACCAAAGGTCATATTATCAACATTGGCTCTACTGCTGCTAAGCATGTATATGCGAAAGGCAATGTATACTGTGCCAGCAAAGCCGCTGTGGATGCTATTTCACAGGGCATGCGTATTGATCTGCTGCCTTATCGGGTAAAGGTAACCGCCATTCATCCGGGTGCTGCTGAAACGGAGTTTTCTATGGTGAGATTTAAGGGCGATGAAGATAAAGCCAAAGCCGTTTATCAGGGTTTCATTCCAATGAGTGCTCAGGACGTGGCCGACATTGTATACTATGTAACTACTTTGCCTGCACACGTTTGCATCAATGACCTGGTGGTTACACCACTTCAGCAGGCAAATGCCTACTACATAGATAAAAATTAACACATACGTGTGATATTACGATTTAGTAAAAGCAAGTATATTTGAAAATACCTATATCTTTTGGGCAAAACATTGTCGTCAAAAATATAGGACCCGTGCCAATGCTAGACTGAACTTGACTATCCGTTCATTTAATGAAAACCATATCCCTATGCTTACATTTCTAACAGTGTACTTGCTGCGCCTGTACTATCCCAGGTGGAAAGAACAATGGCGCTTCTATTTCGGTAACACCTCCAAAGGCAATTATGGCCGCTGGGTTACTGCAAAAGATTGGGCTGGACAAAAAGGTTTCTCTTTTGGTTACAGCTGAGATGTATTGTTGTACTCAATGATTTGAAACGCGGAGCACCAGGTGCCCCGCGTTTTTTTATGTCCTTTGGTAGAGCCGTGCTGCGCACGGCTCCCACCCGCGAGGAGCCGTACGCAGCACGGCTCTACAATAACAAGCGAACACTTTTACGGCCGCAGCACCCATCTCTCTGCGCGAGGAGACGTGCGCAGCACGTCTCTACCAAAGTAACCCATCACTTTAAGGCAGCAGCACCTGACAAGCCACCGCTGTACTTTTACCCACCCGCTGCTTATACACTACCATCACCTTATCGCCTGCGGTCCCCACTACCGGGAAATTAGCATATGTACTATCGGAAGTCAGCGGTGCGGAGCTAATCGTTTTTCCATCGGGCGATTTATGCACAAATCCAATCCTGCTATTGAAATCATCTCCCACTTTCACCGGCTCATCCCAGGCGATATACACATCTCCTTCACCGGCAATGGCCAGCTGCGGATGCTTTGCCATTGGGGCATCGCTGAGCGACTCCTTCTGCGTATAGGTGTTCCCGTTATCGAGTGAGCGGCAATAAAATATGCCCTTACCATGGCCCATGGTAAACCACGCAAAATGAAGCCCGGCTTTATTCACACCCAGCGCAGGGCCAGTATGCGGACAACCATTCACCACCCAGTTATCGGCACTGATGCGCACCGGCATAGAAAAGTGCTGCCCATTATCCACCGACACCTGATGCACCATATCACGGATACTGTCGTTGATGATATCCCGGTACACCAAGTGTACCGCTCCTTTACCATCTACCAGCAACTTGGTACGGCAGCACTGGCAAACCGTTTCCACCACGGGATTGGCAGCACCAAACCCATTGCGGCCGCTGGTGGCAGCAAAGTAAAGCGTAGAACCTTCGGCACTGGCTGTTTTGCGGTTATCCAGCCAGATAGCTGCCGCTTCACCGTTTGGCAGCAGGGCCATATCAAAATACCGCTGGTCATAGCCGGCAGTATCCGTCACCAAGGGCATGGCAGACTGCCAGGTGCGGCCACTGTCAAAGGACTGTGTATACATCACCTTGCCGGCATACTTGTTCCGCGCATCATTGGCTTCCGTACCAAACATGGCAACAATACTACCATCCGGCTTAAACAAAATCTTCGGCAGATTCTCATCATGGGGATACACACCCGCTGAACTGCTTACCTGCACCGGCGCCGCAAAGGTTTCACCCTGATCAGGTGAAATGGTATAATAAATAAAACTATTATTGGCCGTATCCGTTTCAATCCAGCTGATAGCCAGGTTCCCCGCTGCATCATGCGTGATATAAGGGCAGGATGCTGCCATATCCGGGTGCGAAAGGAACCGCGCAGCTGGTTTCTCCCTGACACTACATGCACTCAACAAAACAATAACTGCTATCCATACAATTCTCATATCCTTACTTTTTTCCGGTGAAAGTATAGCCAATGCCAACATTGAACGTTTGTCGCGGACCTACCCTGTAAGACACGCCATAGGCACTCTTCTCCGCTGTGGTAGCATACAGTTGATCACCAACGTTCATACAGTTGACCCAGCAGTCGATACTCCTGTAGGTGTAGCCAGCACGCAGGTTAAACAAATCATATCCCCCATACATCGCTGTATTGGCAGGGTCCATATAATAACTACCGATATGCTGCCATTCGCCACCCAGCCTGAAACCTTTCAGAAACAATGGTTTCCAGGTAATTTCACTGTTAGTGATCCATTGCGGCGCACCATTCATACGGTTATCATTATATACTTTTCCATTCTCCGTATATGCGTCGAAGTTATGATGCGCGTAAGTACCACTGGTACGTAATAAGATGCTGTTGCATAAATTATATTTCACATTCCACTCAATACCCTGATGTGTGGTAGCACCGGTATTACGGTTTTCATAGCTTCCGTCCTGCAAACGCACACTTACAATTTCATTGCTGCCATTCATACGATATACACTAACATCTGCATAACCCTTATCTCCGGCAAACCCGAACCAGCCCCCCACTTCATAGTTATTATAGGTAGCGGGCTCCAATACCGGCACCTTCACTCCCTGGTATAATTCGGAGATGTTTGGCGGAGCAAATCCCCGGCTGTAATTCGCATAAAACCCGATATTGCTTTCCAGGCTATATATCAATCCCAGCTTAGGTGTGAGCGCATTGAAATTATTTTTTTCACTCGGCGCGCCGGTATAGGCGGAAGGGGTGAGGTGATTCACGAAATCATAATCCATGCGGTCGTAACGCAATGCAGCCACCAGTTTCATACGATGAAACGGCGACATTTCAAACTGCGTATAGGCGGCAGTGTTAAGGAGTCCTACCTTATAATCCGTGAGCACCGAATCTGTGGTTTGATAGGCGGTGTAATAACCTGCGGCATTTCTGTCAATCGTGATAAAACCTGCGTGATAGGTCGCAGGGCTATAATCGGTACTCACACCAGCTATCAGGGCCGCATCCTTCCAATTGAAGCGTTTTTTATGCTGAATAATGATACCATAGCTATGAAATCCATCACTATTTATCTGCCCGGTTGACCGGAGCGGATCAGCCGTATTTTTTATGGAATAAAAAGGATTCTGGCCTATGGTGCTATGCCGGTAAAACGCGGTGAAGCTGGTGCTGTTATCCGCATTCCATTGCTTATCTAACGTGCTTCTTATCCGCAAAGCCTGCACATCTCTGTATGTAAAAGTTTGAAAATTCCGGTAATCCTTGCTGTAAAAATGTGCACTGTCGAGGCCACCAGTCTGATCGGTATTATAATTAATTAACGTGGCAGCATTGATCCAGCGGGTAGTGCTATTGGCCTGGTATACAGTCTTCAAACTCAGGCCCAGCTTATGAAAGTCGCTATGGTCCATGTAACCGTTGGTTTGGTTGGCGTAGTAACCTGATACTACCGCCCCCCATTTACCACTGGTACCGCTGGCACTGAAGTCGGTACGCTTGTACCCCCAGTTGCTCATTTCCGCCTGTACCTTTGCAGTAGGCGCAATAGTAGGCGATAACGTAATAAAATTCACTGCGCCACCTACCGCCTCACTGCCATATAAGGAAGACGCAGGACCTCTGATGACTTCAATATTACGCAGCGCTGCCATATTAATTTCTATCAGCGCATTGTGGTTAAAATCGCCCACCGTGCGGATAGGAATACCATCTTCCAGGTACAGGAAAAGGCTCTTATAGCCAATAGGCTGGCGGATAGCCATGGTATGCTGTTCGTTGCCAAGGTCCACCATGTACACACCGCTTACTTTATTCAACACCTTGTCCAGCGTGGTAGCCTTTGTTTCCTGTAGTGTTTGGGGAGATATAGTGCTGATGGCCACCGGTGCATCGGTCCTGTATTGCTTATCCCTGGAGGAAGACACAATTACTTCATTTAGATTAGCCGCTACCGGCTCCAGGTATATAATGCCCTGAGCAGCGGCCTTTACCGGCAATATCCTGGTAACATATCCTACACTGGAAACCCTGATGGAGTCAGCGTTTCCGGCATCCATTCCGAATGATCCCTGTGCATCTGCTGCACATCCTTTATTATGATTAAGCGTACTTATTACCGCGCCTGGTAATGCTTCGCGTGTTTGCATATCAGCCACACGCCCACGTAATTGCTGGGCATGGGTCTGCATTGCAGCCAAACACGCAATGATGAATAAACAACATTGTTTCATGTGGTACAATAAACAGCTGGGACAGGCCTGTGGCCACTCCCGGGGTTTGTAAATCTGAAAAGTCTAAGAAATTGGTATTAAGAGTTGTACCACTGAGGAGGATGGAAAATAGCAAATACTGGCGTCGGAAGTACGGGGTCCTTATAATATCCGGAATGTATAAGTTCGTTTGCAGGGGGCGCCTGTAAAAAGTTCTGCAACTCGTTTACAAACATAACCTCATAAGTTTCTTTGTTGGTGTTGCTGCTTTTCTCCGGCTGCGCGTCTTTCTCTAATTCTTTCCTGAGGTGACAGCGGCCATTACAGTGCATTTGAGGCTTATCCTTGTTCTCACACAGGTTCTGTGCAATGTACTGCTGGTTAGCCCAGTATTGCAGTACAATCAGACCCTTGCTGGCGTTTTCCAGCAATAATCCTGCGAACACTAATATGATGACAATGTATTTCAAATCCGGGCAAAGATAGGATGGAAAAGTTTAAAAAATGGAAAGTCCGAAATTTTTTATCGCAAAAAAAGGGGAGCTGTTGGCTTAGTCATGGTCGGAAGAAATTCCGACCATTTCTTTATGTTTTGAAGTAAATATCAGGATTTCCGCCACATAAGACAACGATTTGAGCAATTGCCAGATCCCTGACTTCCATAGCCATGCGCCTTTTT
>NZ_JAHUWJ010000022.1 GCF_019219075.1 Chitinophaga sp. sic0106 | reverse complement strand
AACTACTACTATTGGAAAACAACCCACCAAATGAACTTATTCTAACAAACCGCCGTATGCGGAACCGCATGTACGGTGGTGTGAGAGGACAGTGAGGGAAATAATCCCTCACTTCCTACTCGATTTCAGGGCTTGGGGCCCCACCGCTGGTGGGACCCCAAGCCCTGTTCCTCCCGTCTGCCGAAGGCGGACGAGAGGAACAGGAAACCTGAACTTTAACATTCCCCCTGACTTTTAAACCCTAAAAATTCATAAATTCAGGAATCTAAAAATATTGATTGTATTCACTAACAGATTAAAGCTGGACGTAATATGCAAAGACACATCAATAAAGTAGCCGTACTAGGCTCTGGGGTTATGGGATCAAGAATTGCCTGTCACTTTGCAGGCATTGGAGTTCAGGTACTACTGCTTGATATCGCACCAAAAGAACTGAACGACGCAGAAAAGAAGAAAAACCTCACATTGGATAGTCCTGCAGTGAAGAACCGGATTGTGAATGACGCTCTCCAGGCTGCTGTTAAGTCAAATCCCTCTCCTGTTTTCACGAAAGATGTAGTAAAACGCATCAAAACAGGCAATTTCACGGACGACATGAAAAAAATCGCAGATTGCGACTGGATCATTGAAGTAGTGGTGGAAAACCTGGCCGTGAAAAAAATAGTGTTTGAACAGGTGGAACAGTTCCGTAAACCCGGAACGCTCATTACTTCCAATACCTCTGGCATTCCCATTCACCTGATGGCAGAAGGCCGCAGTGAAGATTTTCAGAAAAACTTCTGTGGCAGCCACTTCTTTAATCCGCCGCGCTACCTGCGCCTGCTCGAAATTATTCCAACACCACATACGGATCCTGCGGTCATTGATTTCCTCATGGAGTACGGTGACCTGTACCTGGGTAAAACCACGGTGCTCTGTAAGGATACACCTGCCTTTATCGCTAACCGCGTAGGCGTGTATTCTATCATGGCCATCTTCCATATCATGCAGGAAATGGGCCTGGGCATCGATGAAATTGATGCGCTCACAGGTCCGGTGATTGGCCGCCCTAAATCGGCTACCTTCCGCACGGCGGACGTGGTGGGAATTGATACCCTCGTGAAAGTGGCAAAAGGGGTGCTGGAGAATTGCCCGGATGACGAAGCCATTGGCATCTTCAAAATTCCTGATTTCTTACAGAAAGTGGTGGAGAACAACTGGCTGGGAGATAAGACAGGTCAGGGTTTTTATAAGAAGACAACAGGGGCGAACGGAAAAGAGATCCTTACCCTCAACCTCCAGACTATGGAGTACGGGCCTAAACAAAAAGCCCGCTTCAGCAGCATTGATGCGGCTAAACCCGTGGAAGACCTGAAGCAGCGGCTGAAAATACTGGCTGGCTCCTCCGATAAAGCCGGCGAGTTCTATCAACAGTTCCATGCTTACCTGTTCTCCTATGTGTCGCATCGCATCCCTGAAATTGCGGACGACCTCTACAAAGTAGATGATGCCATGAAAGCCGGCTTCGGCTGGGAAATTGGTCCATTCGAGAGCTGGGACCTGCTGGATGTAGAAGCCTATGCGAAAAAAGTAGAAGAGAAAGGTCTTACCGTAGCACAGTGGGTGAAAGATATGCTGGCAAAAGGTATCAGGAACTTCTACAAAGTAGAAAACGGAAAAAAATACTATTACGATATTGCATCGCAGGACTATAAAGCATTGCCTGGTGAAGGGGCCTTCATCATCCTGGAAAACTACGGCAGCAACGTGATCTGGAAAAACAGCGTTAGCAGACTGATTGACATCGGCGATGGTGTGGTATGCTTCGACTGGCAAACGAAAATGAATACTATTGGCGGTGAAGTGCTCGAAGGGCTGAACAAGGCGGTAGACCGTGCGGAGAAAGACTTCCGTGGCCTGGTAGTCGCTAACGATGGGGCTAACTTCAGTGCAGGCGCCAACGTGGGCATGATCTTCATGATGGCCGCTGAGCAGGAGTATGATGAGCTGGATATGGCGGTACGGCTGTTTCAGCGTTCCACTATGCGTTTGCGTTATTCCAGCATACCGGTAGTGGTAGCGCCACATGCGCTCACACTCGGGGGGGGCTGCGAAATGGCATTGCATGCGGACAAAGTGCAGGCTGCTGCTGAAACTTATATCGGCCTCGTGGAACTGGGCGTAGGCCTCATTCCTGGCGGCGGTGGTACCAAAGAAATGGCTTTGCGTGCCAGCAACGAATTCAAGGAAGGCCGCATAGAAGAAGAGCCGCTGAAAGATTACTTCATGACCGTAGCTACCGCCAAAGTAGCGACCTCCGGTTTTGAAGGCTTCGATATGGGCGTGCTTCGCAAAGGTCATGATGAAATCACCATGAACCCCAGCCGCCTGATTGCAGATGCTAAACGCAGCGTCATCGCCCTGGCAGACGAAGGTTATACCCGCCCTGTAGAAAGAACAGATGTGAAAGTAATGGGTCGCAGCGCGCTCGGCGCCCTGCTGGCCGGTATATATGCCATGAAGTTTGGTAACTACATCTCCGAGCACGATGAAAAAGTAGCCCAGAAACTGGCCTATGTGATGTGCGGCGGAGACCTGACGGAGCCTACCCTGGTGAGCGAGCAATACCTGCTCGACCTGGAGCGCGAGGCATTCCTCAGCTTGTGCGGTGAACGCAAAACCCTGGAAAGATTACAGAGTGTAATTAAAACAGGTAAACCTATCAGGAATTAATTAGCCAATGTCAATACTATCCTTACAAGGCATCTCCAAAAGGTATGGTGCCGTACAGGCGCTGTCAGGTGTTTCTTTCGACGTTCCCCCTGGCAGCGTCTTTGGTATTTTAGGTCCCAATGGCAGCGGGAAAACTACGCTGCTGGGCATTGTTACTGATGTACTGAAAGCCGACAGCGGTACATTCCAGCTCTTCGGGAAAGCCGGTACTGCCACACAGCGACGCAGCATAGGTACACTACTGGAAACGCCCAATTTCTACCACTACCTCAGCGGCTGGAAGAACCTCGAAATTTCTGCCAGCATCAAACGCAGAGGTGCTGATGATATCGAGCGGGTACTCAAGGTATGTGGCTTGTATGCCCGCAAAGACGCTGCCTTCAAAACCTACTCCCTGGGAATGAAGCAACGCCTGGCGCTTGCGGCCGTACTGCTGGGTGATCCGGATGTACTCATCCTCGATGAACCTACCAACGGACTTGATCCTTCCGGTATTGCAGAAGTGCGTGGTATTATCCACAACCTGGCCCAATCCGGGAAAACGATTATCCTGGCCAGCCACCTGCTCGATGAAGTGGAAAAAGTATGTACGCATGTGGCCATTTTGCAACGTGGACAGTTACTCCTGTCGGGCGCCGTTACAGAAGTGATACAGCGGAATGATTTTGTGGAATTGTCCGCTTCTGACAACAGCGCGCTGGCAGCACTGATGCTGCGCTATCCTGGCTGCAACAGCGCTGTAATCAGCGGCAGCAGCGTGATTGCCACTTTTGATTCCTATCCCGATACCGCAGCCATCAATGGATGGTGCGCCAACAACGGTATCTGGCTGAGCCAACTGCAACTGCGTAAAAAGAGCCTCGAAAAAGCATTCCTGGAACTGACCCATACCTCAAACTCATGAAAAATATAATTTGGACCGAATGGCTCAAAGTGCGCACCTATCGCACCTTTTGGGTGATGCTGCTCCTGGCCGTTATTATCCCTCTTGCCGCTAACTTTTTTATGGCCAATCTCTTCAGCAATGGTGACCTGAAAAAAGCCACACAGCTGATGGGACAACCGTTCAGCTTCCCGGCCATATGGCTCAGCGTGGCCAGCATCTCCTCCTATACTTCCGGCCTGTTCGCGATTTTACTGATCATCCTCACCACCAACGAATATACCTTCCGTACTAACCGGCAGAACATCATCGATGGCTGGGACAGGCGGGAATTCGTATATGCGAAACTGTTTTGGTTGGTAGCACTCTCCGTACTGGCGTTGGCGTTATCTACCATCATAGGTATTATTGTGGGGGTTAGTTATGGAGATACCAGTGTTTCCTTTGAAGATTACCGCTACGTGGTGTATTACTTTCTGCAGGTCATGGTTACCCTCTCGCTCGCCTTACTGATAGCGGTTTTGCTGAAGCGCGCAGGTATTGCTATCGTGATCTTTTTTGCGTATACGATGATGATTGATAATATTCTGTCGGCATTGCTTACCCGTCAGTTTGGTAAGGTTGGCGGCCTGCTGCCTTTGCAGGCGGGCGATGAGCTGCTGCCGGTGCCGCTGTTCGGGAAAATGATCGCAAAAGAGGTATTTGAGCCTTATGTATACATCATCGCTATGGTGGCTTATATCAGCCTGGCGATGTACATCGTTTTCAGGAGGATGATGAAATCAGATTTGTAGAAAGATTATATATTTCACATTCTTTTAAAGCGAAATGTGTAGGAGAGAGCGTAAATTTGTGAAAGAAAGAAAAATTCCGAACTATGGCAGTAAAGGAAAAGTTGATTTTGGTAACGAATGATGATGGTATTACTTCGCCAGGTATTCGTGCATTGATAGAGGCGGTGAGGCCGCTGGGAAGAGTGGTGGTGGTAGCGCCCGACAGTCCGCAATCGGGCATGGGGCACGCTATTACGATCGGTGTTCCCTTACGGTTAAACCAGGTGGATATTTTCGAAGGCATTGAGGCCTGGCAGTGCTCCGGTACGCCGGTGGACTGTGTGAAGCTGGCCAGGGACAAGATCCTGGGTGGCCGCAAGCCGGACCTTTGTGTGAGCGGAATTAACCACGGTGCTAACCATTCCATCAATGTGATTTACTCCGGTACCATGTCAGCCGCCATGGAAGCTGCTATAGAAGGTATCCCCTCTGCGGGATTTTCTTTCCTGGAATATGATTACACCGCTGATTTTTCCCTTCCTGCAAAAGTAGCGCGGGAAGTGGCAGAAAGGATGTTATCGGCTGAACTGCCGGTAGGTACGCTGTTTAATGTGAACATCCCGATTGTGGAAGAAAAAAACTACCGGGGCATCAAAATCTGCCGGCAGGCAGATGCCAAGTGGGTAGAGGAATTTGACGAAAGACGAGATCCGCACGGAAAGAAATATTACTGGCTGACAGGCGAATTTAAAAACCGCGATACAGGCGATGATACTGACGTTTGGGCATTGGAAAACGGCTACGCATCTTTGGTGCCGGTGCAGTTTGATCTGACCAACTATCAACTGAAAAAGCAACTGGAGGAAGAGTGGAAAGATATGAAGTAACACTGCGTACAGTTACCCGTCCTATCGCCATCACAATCATGTTATGTTAAAGAAAGACAATTTACCGCTGGGAATATTACTGGGATTTATTACACCGATCCTGGCGTTTTTCCTGTACTATCTGGTGGCAGTGCGACCTTCCAACATTGAGTTTACCCAGTTTCTGGGACAGCTGAAAGGGAATTACCGCCTGATCCCTAAATTAACCAGTATCTGCCTGTTATTAAACGGCGTGGTGTTTTATCTTTACACCCGCAACAGGCGCGATCTGACAGCTAAAGGAATATTCCTGGTAACCATGCTGTACGCCATCGCGATACTGCTCATGAAAATTATCAGATAATTATTAACAGCAACGGAATTTGAAATATTACATTATTGCGGGAGAGGCATCAGGTGACCTGCACGGTAGTAACCTGATAAAACAGTTGAAGCAGCAGGATACCTCAGCGGATATACGCGGCTGGGGCGGCGACCTGATGGAAGCAGCAGGCGTAAAGGTGGTGAAGCATTATAAGGAACTGGCCTTCATGGGATTCGTGGAAGTGCTGATGAACCTGCGTACCATTCTCCGCAATATAGATACCTGTAAAAAAGATATCAGCGCTTTTAAACCCGATGTGCTCATCCTCGTGGATTATCCCGGCTTTAACATGCGTATTGCCGAATGGGCGAAGGCGGAAGGCTATAAAGTGGTATACTATATCTCTCCACAGGTATGGGCCTGGAAAGAGAACAGGGTTAAAAAGATCAAACGTACGGTAGATAAAATGCTTTGCATCCTGCCATTTGAGCAGGATTTTTACCATAAATGGAATTACGAGGTAGAATATGTGGGCCATCCGCTGGTAGAGGTAATTAAAGCGGAGAAAGCAAAGTCCGCTGACGCACCCATTGTGGAAAAACCGATCATTGCCGTGCTGCCTGGCAGCCGCAAGCAGGAAGTAAGTGTAAAGTTGCCTATCATGCTCACCATGGCCAAACACTTCCCTGAATACCAGTTTGTGGTAGCACAGGCCCCCAGCCTGGACGACGATTTCCTGGAAAGCCTCATCGGACAGCATCCCAACGTATCAAAAGTAAAGGGTAAAACCTATCCGTTGTTGCGACAGGCAACGGCTGCACTGGTAACATCCGGTACCGCCACCCTGGAAACAGCCTTGTTTGGTGTGCCTGAAATCGTTTGCTATAAAGGGAATCCGGTATCTTATCTGCTGGCCAAAAACCTGATTAAAGTAAAATACATCTCCCTGGTAAACCTGGTGATGGATAAGCTGGTAGTGAAAGAACTGATTCAAAACGATCTCACGGAAGCAAACCTGCTCAAAGAATTGTCAGCATTGCTGAAAGATGATACCCGCCGTAATGAACTGGCTGCCGACTATGCAGCCCTCTGGCATAAGCTGGGGGAAAAAGACGCTAGTCGCCGCGCTGCGGAAGTGATATATAATTTTGCCCGCGAATAAACCTACTGCAGGCCAACAACTCTTCGCGGAGATCGCGCAGCGGAGGTGATTTACCATTACGCCCGAAATTATTTCCCTGCAAAAAGGCCCGGACCAATGGTCCGGGCCTTTTTGCAGGGCTTTCCCGTCCACCTCAGGTGGACGGGAAAACAATAGCTTTAAAAGCTTTAGTGTCTCCTTATCAACCGGTAAATCACAATAATTACCGCAATAAAAAACACAATGATGCTGATCCGGTTCATCCCGTGCATCATCGCTACATAGCGGGTTTTAGGCGCATTCGGATCTTTTTTGCCTATATAGAAATAACGCAATATTTGCTGCCACATACTTTTCATACGGTAAAGATCGTAAAACTATTATTCTCATTTCCCCTGAGATTGTTATTTTTGGTGCCTACTCAAATCATCATCTGGTTATGAAATTAAAGCTGATGGGTCGCTTTTTGCTGGTGATCTTTTTTTTATCCTTTTTTACTAAATCGATTTACTCCCAGGTAGATACGCTGAAAAGTGGGTGGGAATTTGGCCGTCCGGATGAGCGGGTGTGGCGCAGTGCCACTGTTCCCGGTACCGTGCACACAGACCTGCTGGCACATCAGCTCATTCCCGACCCATTCAAAGGAATGAACGAAAAAGCCGTGCAGTGGGTGGATAAAAAAGACTGGTGGTACAAATGTACATTTGAGGTAACAGCAGCACAACTGCAGCAGGAGGTAGTAGAACTGGAATTCCTGGGCCTGGATACCTACGCAGAAGTATCCGTGAATAACCGGGATGTACTGGTTACGAATAATATGTTTCTTTCCTGGTCTGCCGATGTGAAGAAACACCTGAAGGTGGGGAAAAATACCCTGCTGATTAAGTTCGAAAGTCCGATCAAACATGATATGCCACGCTTTTTGCGCGACAGCGTCATTTACCCTGCGGGCAACGATGCGAGTGATATTCCATTGAGTGTGTATGCGCGAAAAGCGCCGTATCATTATGGCTGGGATTGGGGCCCGCGGCTGGTTACCAGCGGTGTATGGCGCCCGGTACTGTTGCGCGCATGGAGTAAAGCAGCTATCCGCAACATATCAATCCAACAAAATACCACTGCCGCAAAAGCTGATATTGCTACTACTGTGAAGCTGGAAGCCGTTACAGCAGGTACTTACCAGCTAAGCGCTGCATTGTCGAAAGACGGCGCTAAGCCGGTGGCCACCACTATTCCGGTTACGCTTAAAGCAGGCGTTAATGAAGTAACGGTAAATTTATCCGTTAAAAATCCGCAACGCTGGTGGCCTAACGGCATGGGGGCACAAAACCTTTACAGTATTGCGGTGCAGCTATTGGATAATAAACAGCCGATTGCACAGGCGGGCAAAAAAATTGGCTTGCGTACCATCGAAGTGGAAAACAAACCAGATGCCCAGGGCGAAAGCTTTTTTGTGAAAGTCAATGGCCGTCCGGTGTTTATGAAAGGTTCCAACTACATCCCCCAGGATAATTTTCTGCCACGTGTTACAAAAGAAAAATACAAACAGCTGTTCGACGATATGCAGGAAAGCCATTTCAATATGGTGCGTGTATGGGGTGGTGGCATCTATGAAAATGATGAATTCTACGACCTCGCGGATGAAAAAGGGATTTTAGTATGGCAGGATTTCATGTATGCGTGCACGTTATACCCCGGCGATAAATCATTCCTGGAAAATGCAAGAAGGGAGGCGGTTTATAACATCAACCGACTGAAGGATCACGCGTCAATGGCGCTGTGGTGCGGTAATAATGAAATTGCAGTGGCTATTAAAAACTGGGGTTGGCAAGACGGCTACGCCTATACGAATTCGCAGTATGAAGGCATGCAGCGTGCTTATGATAAATTGTTTAAGGAGATATTACCGGCAGCAGTAAAAGAAAATAATCCGGGCACGTTTTATTTCCACTCTTCTCCCATCAGTAACTGGGGAAAGAAAGAAGATTTCACCAAGGGTGATAATCACTACTGGGGTATCTGGCACGGTATGGAGTGGTTCGAAGCCTATAATACACATATTCCGCGCTTCATGAGTGAATACGGTTTTCAATCGTTTCCGGGGATGCAAACCATTGACAGCTTTGCCACTGCAGCAGATTATCACATTTTTTCCAATGTGATGCAATCCCACCAAAAGAGCCCTGCGAAAGGGAATACGGCGATTAAGATTTACATGGATCACTATTATGATACGCCAACAGATTTTCCTGCATTTGTGTACCTGAGTCAGGTGCTACAGGCGGAAGGCATGAAAGTGGCCATAGAAGCACACCGCAGGAACATGCCTTATTGCATGGGCAGCCTGTACTGGCAGTTGAATGATTGCTGGCCGGGGCCTTCCTGGTCGGGCAGGGATTATTTTGGGAGATGGAAAGCGCTGCAATACTACGCTAAGCGCGCATTCGAGCCGGTGATCCCGTCCTCAGCAGAGGAAGATGGGCAGTTGAAAACCTATGTAATCACCGACGAAAAAGCGGATAAAACAGCCTGGAATATTGGGATAAATCTTACACTCACTGACCTGCAAGGCAATATCATCTCCCAGAAAAAAATACCTGCACGTAAAATACAAGATGGTACCAGCACCCTGGTGAATACCATAGCAGTAAACGATTTGCTGCAAGGCAGAAAACGCAATGAGGTAATATTCTATACTGAATTGGTAATTGACAATAAGGTTCTGCATCCTAATCTGTATTACTTTGCAGTAGCAAAAGAAATTGCGTTACAACAGCCCGGAATTACAGTCGCCTGCAAGGATGCAGGTAATGGCGTGGATGTAACCATTACAACAAAACAGCTTGCGAGAAATATTTACCTGGAACTGAAGGGAGAAAAGGACGGCGAACATTTTGAAGATAACTTCATGGACCTGCCGGCTGGTACACAACGCACAATACACCTGCGCACCAGTCGCACCGCAGCAGCCATACAACAACAGCTGAAAATAACTTCGTTGGTTGACACTTATAAAAAATAACTATGCGTAAACTTTTAATGGCAGCAGGACTGGCATTGATAGGGATGAATGCTGTTGCACAGCATGAAGAGCATCCTTATATTCCGGAACCTGACAAGGCAGTACAACAAAAACTGGATGAGTGGCAGGACTGGAAATTTGGTATGATTATCCACTGGGGTCCTTACTCTCAATGGGGTGTAGTAGAATCCTGGAGTCTTTGTCCGGAAGATGAAGGTTTCACTCAGCGTAAACCTTACGGCATACCGTATTACGACTATCTGAAAAAATATGAGGCACTGGGTAAATCATTCAACCCGGTAAAATTCAATCCTGAACATTGGGCAAAAGCTGCTGCTGATGCAGGTATGAAGTATATGGTGTTTACTACAAAACACCACGATGGTTACTGTATGTTTGATACCAAACAAACAGATTACCGCATTACCGGGCCGGATGTGGCTTTCAGTAAAAATCCGCGTGCAAACGTAGCTAAGGAAATATTTGAAGCCTTCCGCAAAGAAGGGGTACATACCGGTGCTTATTTCTCCAAGCCGGACTGGAATACCGAATATTACTGGTGGAGTTATTTCCCGCCTAAGGACAGGAATCCGAGTTATGATATCAGCAAATACCCTGAGCGCTGGAATAAATTCAAACAGTTTACCTACAACCAGATTGAGGAACTGATGACCGGTTACGGTAAACTTGAAATCCTTTGGCTGGATGGCGGCTGGGTACGTCCTGAAAAATACCAGACAGCAGAATCCAGGACCTGGGGCACTACCAAAGCACAGGACCAGGATATTGATATGCCTAAGATTGCCGCTATGGCACGTGGTCATCAGCCAGGCCTGATTGTGGTGGACCGCAGTGTGCATAGCCAGTACGAAAACTACCGCACACCGGAGCAGCAGATCCCTGACAAGCCGCTGAGCTACCCATGGGAAACCTGTATGACGATGGGTGGTTCCTGGTCGTATGTTCCTAATGATCAGTATAAGTCTGTCAATACTTTGATTCATAATCTGGTAGACATTGTGGCCAAAGGTGGTAACTACCTGCTGAATGTGGGGCCTGGTCCTGATGGTGAGTTGCACGACGCTGCTTATACAACTATGAAGGGAATAGGTGAGTGGATGCATGTGAACGGTGATGCTATTTACGGTACCAGGGCGGTAGCGCCATATAAGGACGGTAAGGTTTGTTTCACCACGAAGAAGGACGGCAGTGTGTATGCCATATATTTATTGGATGATCAGGAAAAGTTGCCGGCAACCATCACTTTTAAGGGACTGACCCCGGCTAAGAAAGCCCGTGTGGAAATCCTCGGTGGTGCGAAATCTTTAGTGTGGAAAACTGCGAATGGAAGCACCGTTATTAACATTCCATCAGCTATGCAGGGTAAAGGATTTAAGCATGCTGTTGCTATCAGGATCAGTGCTGTGGAAAAACTGTGATTATAATGTGAATTAGTGTTAATAAATATAAAAGGATTGACAGGCTTTCTGTCAGTCCTTTTTTGCTTTTTATACGTAGGTATAGTAAAGGCAGCCCCGTATAGGCCCTCAAGAAAAATCTGATTCAACTGTAGCAGCAGGAATATTTGTTTTTGGATTAACGATTGATTAACCGCAAATGAGTGGAATTTTATAAAACTTGCATAGACAAAGAATTTAAGTAGAAAATAACCATATCTGGACTCAATACAGGACTCGGTATTTACAAGGATAGTAATGTGAATAGAACCCCCACATTTAATCATGAATAAGAACCCTCGTATTTTGTTGGTAGAAGACGATAAGGTCTTCGGTGGTATTGTAAAACGCCGGTTGGAAGATGCCGGATTCCGGGTAGAGCATTGCCTGGACGGTGCGAAAGCCTGGCAGGTATACCAGCGCTCCAAATTTGATGTGTGCCTGCTGGACATAGTGCTGCCGGGTATGAATGGCTTTGAGCTGGCGCGCAGCATCCGGGATAAAAGCACGCTGGTGTGTATCATTTTCTTTTCTGCGGAAAGGACGGAAGATACGGACCGCATCGAATCCTTCGAGATCGGTGGCGATACCTATCTTACCAAGCCATTCAATATCATGGAGTTAATGCGGAAGATACTGGTGTTTCTGAAATATTCCAGGCCACTCCGCTCTGATCTCCTGCTGGCGCATTCTGTGGATAACTACACCTTTCACTACCGTAAGCTGAAAGTATTTGATAACAGTACCAAGGATGTGGCGGGAAAGCTATCCCCCCTGGAATCCAAGGTGTTGCGGTATTTTTTTAGTCGTCCTAACGTGATCATCCGCCGGGATGAACTCCTGATCCGCGTTTGGGGAAAAGACGATTTGCAGAACAGTCGCAGCATGGATGTGTATGTTACCAAGGTAAGGCGTCTTATCCGGGAATACCTGCAGGATATAGAGCTGGAAACATATCACAATGCCGGCCTGCGGCTGAAAGTGCCCGAAGGAAAGTTGATAGAGCGGATTTCAGTGCCGCTGGAAAACCCCATCAGGCTCTAAGGCATTCAATATGACCCAATTCCATAGCCAGGTTTCTTTCAGATTAGATTTAATCGTAACTTTAAGGCAATGGAAACAGTGGTAGTTCAAAAATATAATTTAGACGAAGAGCAGGAAAAGAAAGAGATTGTACGACATTACCGGGCCTTGCTCCGGGCGCTGAAACCGCGTCTGAAAAAGGGAGACCGCGAACTGGTACGTACTGCTTTTGAAATGGCAGCAGACGCTCACAAGGAAATGCGGCGCAAATCCGGCGAACCGTATATCCTGCACCCGCTTGCCGTAGCACAGATATGCGTGGAAGAAATCGGACTGGGCGTCCGCTCCGCTATCTGCGCACTTTTACATGATACCGTAGAAGATACCGAAGTAACCCTGGAAGATATTACCAGGGAATTTGGTAACGAAATCGCCCATATCGTTGATGGCCTTACGAAAATCAGCACCGTAATAGATTCCAGCACCAGTACCGCACAGGCAGAGAATTTCAAGAAAATCCTCCTTACACTGGCAGATGATCCCAGGGTAATCCTGATCAAACTGGCCGACAGGCTGCATAACATGCGTACGCTCGACAGTATGAGCCGCGAGAAGCAATTGAAAATAGCTTCCGAAACGGTATTTATCTATTCCCCGCTGGCACACCGCCTCGGCTTGTATATTATCAAGTCCGAAATGGAAGACCTGGCCATGAAGTATACCGAGCAGCAAACCTATAAGGATATTGCCCGCAAGCTCAAGGAAACAAAACGCGAACGTACCCGCTATATCAACGAGTTTATCAAGCCTATTAAGGAAGTATTGCAGGAAGAAGGCTTTGATTTCGAAATCTATGGCCGGCCGAAATCAATACATTCCATCCATAATAAAATCAAAACCAAAGGAGTATCCTTCGAAGAAGTATACGACCTGTTCGCCATCCGTATCATCCTGGACTCAGCGCCGGATAAGGAAAAAGCCGATTGCTGGAAAGTGTATTCCATTATCACCGACTTTTACCATCCCAGCCCTGAGCGTACCCGCGACTGGCTCAGTAACCCCAAATCCAACGGTTATGAAGCCCTGCACGTGACAGTGATGGGCCCCAACGGTAAATGGGTGGAAGTGCAGATCCGTTCCAAACGCATGAACGACTACGCCGAAAAAGGGGTAGCCGCCCACTGGCGTTACAAGGAAGGCAGTTCCTCACCACAGCAGGAATCCAAGTTTGACCAGTGGTTTATGCAGATCAGGGAAATCCTCAGCAATCCGGATTCCAATACGCTCGATTTCCTGGCCGACTTCAAAAGCAACCTGTTTACAGAAGAAATTTATGTGTATACACCGAAAGGTGACCTCAGGATCCTGCCTGTAGGCTCTACCTCACTGGATTTTGCTTACTCCATCCACAGTGCGGTGGGTAACAAATGTATAGGCGCCAAAGTAAATTATAAGCTGGTACCGCTCAGCCATAAACTGCGCAGCGGGGATCAGGTGGAGATCATCACCTCCAACAAACAAAAACCATCTGAAGACTGGCTCAACTTTGTGCTCACCGCCAAAGCGAAGTCCAAGATCAAAGATGCGCTGAAGGAAGAAAAAAGAAAGATTGCCATGGATGGTAAGGCTACGCTGGAGCGTAAGCTGGATCACATGAAAATCAATCCCAGTCAGTATAATATCAATGAGCTGGTACAGTTTTATAAACAGTCCAGCCCGCTCGATCTGTATTACCAGATCGCGATAAAAAATGTGGACCTGCGGGAACTCAAAGAATTCACCCTGTTGGGTGATAAGCTGGAGCCACCAAAGCCTGCACCGGTCAAACAGCCGGAACATGTGTCGGAAGAAGCAGTGAAGCACCAGATTCCCAGCAAAAAAGACGCAGAGCTGATTATTTTCGGTGAAAGTTCCGACAGGATTGCCTACAAGCTGGCTAACTGCTGCCGTCCGATCCCTGGTGATGATGTATTTGGCTTTATCACTGCCAGCGAAGGCCTCAAGATCCACCGCACCAATTGTCCGAATGCAGCGCAGCTGCTGGCCAACTACGGGCACCGTGTGGTAAAAACGAAATGGGTAAAGAACCGCGAAATCTCCTTCCTCACTGGTTTACGTATCATTGGAATGGATGATGTGGGAGTTATCCACAAAATCACAAATATTATTTCAGGAGAACTGAAAGTAAATATCTCGGCGCTCAGTATTGAGTCAAAAGAGGGCCTTTTTGAGGGTTTGATCAAGGTGTATGTCCATGATAAGGACGAACTGGACGAGCTCGTAGAAAAGCTTAAAAGCCTGGATGGTATTCAATCTGTGCAGCGTCTGGAAGAGTCCTGATAATGCTTTTTATTTTTTTAGGGAGAGATGAGGCGCCGGCGGCGCCTCATCTCTCCCTAACCTGACCAGCACCCGTGGCGCAGGGCAGGTTAGGGTCAAACCGTCAATTGAATGCACGCCTGAATGTGCCCCCCAAACAGAGAAAGTAATTTCCAGAGTTTGTAATTGTTATAAATCGCTTTAATTTTGCGACTTCTTTTAAAGCAACAACCTCCGATAAATAATTAAATCATTATGGTAGACGTTTTGTTAGGCCTGCAATGGGGCGACGAAGGTAAAGGTAAAATTGTGGACTATTTTGCCGGTAAATACGACGTGATTGCCCGCTTCCAGGGCGGTCCGAACGCAGGACACACATTGTATGTGAATGGACAGAAAGTAGTTTTACGCACCATTCCTTCCGGTGTATTCCACGATAGTACCATTAACCTTATCGGTAATGGGGTAGTGCTGGACCCGGTAGCTTTCCAGAAAGAGAGCCAGGATATTTCCGCACTGGGCATCGACCTGACAAAAAATCTTTTCATTGCAGAAAAGACCCATATCATTGTTCCTACGCACAGAGCGCTGGATAAAGCATCTGAAATCTCTAAAGGCAATGATAAAATCGGTTCTACCTTAAAAGGTATCGGCCCGGCCTATATGGATAAAACCGGCCGTAACGGTTTGCGCGTTGGTGATGTGATGTCGGCCGACTTCGAAAACCTCTATGCCAAACTGAAAAAGAAGCACCTGGAGTTGCTGTCTCATTTCGATATTAGCGAATTTAGTGATGATATTGCTGCATGGGAAGCTGAGTTCTTCGAAGCAGTGAAATTCCTGCGTACCATGAACGTGGTAGCCGGCGAGTATTTTATCAACGAAAAGCTGAAAGCCGGTAAAAAAGTACTGGCGGAAGGCGCACAAGGTAGCATGCTGGATGTGGACTTCGGAACTTATCCGTTTGTTACCTCCTCCAACACTATCTCTGCCGGAGTTTGTAACGGTCTGGGTATCGCACCACAATGGATCAAAGAAGTAATTGGTGTTACCAAAGCTTATTGCACCCGCGTAGGTAGTGGTCCTTTCCCTACCGAGCTGCATGATGCTACCGGTGAGCAACTGCGCGCCGCTGGTCACGAATTTGGTGCCGTTACAGGCCGCCCACGCCGCTGTGGCTGGATTGACCTGGTTGCACTGAACTATACCTGCATGCTGAGCGGTGTTACCCAACTGGTGATGACCAAATCCGATGTACTTGATGAGTTTGATGAAGTATATGCTTGTACCGCTTACGAAATCAACGGACAACAAACCAAACAATTGCCTTTCCAACTGAATGGCCTGGACATTACACCGGTGTACGAAAAGTTCCCGGGCTGGACAGAAAAAACTGCTACTTGTAAGCAATTCAATGAGTTACCAAACGAAATGAAAAGCTTCGTATCTTCAGTAGAGAATTATCTTGGCGTTCCTGTGAAATACGTTTCCAACGGGCCGGGACGCGACCAGATACTTGAAAAGTAGGTCCAAAAAATTACGGAAAAAAAACGGCAAAAAAAATTTGGCGAATAAAAAAAACTATTAAAACTTTACGGCAAAGAAATAAGTGAACCTATTATGAAATCAAAATCTGATAAAGAGAAAGAGACTAAAAAAACTACTTCTCCTAAGACTGCAAAAGACGCTCCTAAAGCTGCGGCCAAGCCTAAGAAAGAGGTGGATGAAGATGATGAGGAGGAAGATGATGAGGAGGAAACTACTTCTAAATCTTCTTCAAAAAAATCAGATAAATCTCCATCTAAATCTAAACGTAAGTCTGACGATGATGAGGATGATGACGACGAAGATGGAGATGTAGATGATGCAGATGACGCATGGGAGAAAGGCGAAGATGAGGACTATGATCCTGACTTCGAAGAATTCGACATGCCTAAATCTAAAGGTAAACGTGGCCGTCCTAGCACCAAAAAAGGGGATGATGATGACGATCTGGGCTTTGATGACGAATTCAAAGACATGGATCTGTTCAATGATCGCTTTGATGATGATGACGACGATTTCTAAGCACTAAACTGGTTATTATCAGGAATTTCTATTTTTTCCCGGTTGATGATCACAAAATATTTAAGCAACAAATGTTGAATTGGGCTGCCCGGTTCAACATTTGTTGTTTATTAGACAACAACTACTATCCGTCGTCTTATCATCAATACGAAGCCATACTTGGAGCAGATGCCATCGATACATTGCAACTGCCCGCAGGCAACGCCTTTAACGCACTACTGCAATTTTATGACAGCCGTAAGGACTGGTTATTCGGCCATCTCGCTTACGACCTCAAAAATGAAGTAGTACCTTCCCTGCACTCGCAAAACCCAGATGGAACCGGATTTCCGGACCTGTTCTTCTTTCAGCCGCGCATCGTAATGCTGCTCGAAAAAGAAGTAATAGCCATCGGTATGCCCAACGCCACTGAAGAAGATGCCCACGCCATATTACTGGAATGCCTTGGTATGCCCGCCACCGTTGCCGATAATACACCACCCGTCGCGCAACCATTGCAGGCACACCTGGACCACGACAGCTATATAGCCGCAGTGAAATCCCTCCAGCAGCACATCCTGCGCGGGGATTGCTATGAGGTGAACTTCTGCCGCGAAAACTTTATTACCAACGCCAGCGTATACCCGCCGGCGTTATATGCACGGCTGAGCGCCCTCTCTCCGGCCCCGTTTGCGGCGTATTACCGCCTGAACGACAAATACATGGTATGTTCCAGCCCCGAACGATTCATCCAGAAAAAAGGCCGCCAAATCATCTCCCAACCTATAAAAGGAACCAGCCGCAAAGATGCTGACCCGGCCACCGACGAAGCACTCAAAAAAGCCTTGTTCAACAACGCTAAAGAGAGAGCCGAAAATGTAATGGTAGTAGACCTGGTACGGAATGACCTCAGTCACGCCGCCATCAGAGGCTCCGTACACGTGCGTGAACTCTTTGGTATCTACTCCTTTGCACAGGTGCATCACATGATATCCACCGTAGCAGCCACCCTCCCGGACAACCAGCCATTCACCGAAGTGCTGCGGCATGCCTTCCCCATGGGCTCCATGACAGGCGCACCCAAGAAAAGCGTGATGGAACTGATTGAATCACATGAGAAAAGTCGCAGAGGGCTGTACTCAGGTGCCGTAGGCTATATCACGCCGGAAGGCGATTTCGATTTTAATGTGGTGATACGCAGCATCCTGTATAACGCTACTGCCAGATACCTATCCTTTCAGACAGGATCGGCCATCACCTTCTACAGTGACCCGGAAAAAGAATGGGAAGAATGCCTGCTGAAAGCAGCCGCACTGCGCAAAGTACTTAGTGCTTCGGAAACAACTGCTCCATAGCCTTGTCAATGGTAGGATAGGAGAACTGGAACCCGGTATGCTGGATCTTATCCGCCGATGCCCGCACGCTCTTCAGGACCTCCACACTCATTTCTCCCAACGCCACTTTGAGCACAGCAGCAGGCACATAAGCCATCATATAGCTTTTGCCTTTGGCGGCTCTGGCCATAGCTTGTATCAGTTCCTTGTTGGTGACAGGGTTAGGCGCCACGGCGTTGTAAGTGCCCTCCAGCTTGTCGTTTACAATGGCGTTGAAAAACAAGCGTACCAGGTCGTGGATGTGTATCCAGCTGATATATTGCTCCCCATTGCCCATGACTGTGGCAAAACCGAAGCGCAGCGGTTTATAGAACTCTTTGAGCGCGCCGCCATCGCGACTCAACACAATGCCTATACGAAAAGTCACGAGTTTTTTACCGAGAGATTTTACCTCCGCAATACCCTGTTCCCACAGCTGGGTGGTAGTGCCGAGATAGTCCTGCGCTGGGGTGTCCGACTCGGTGAAAATATGATTGGTATATTGGCCATAATAGCCGGTAGCGGAGGCGCTGATTACTTTCTTAACTTTATTAGGGGTAGCCAGCAAGGCTTTTACAATCAATTCACTGCTCTGGGTGCGGCTGGTAACAATTTCCTGCTTACGGGCATCTGTCCACCTTTTCTCGCCTACGTTTGCGCCGCTAAGATGCACGATATAGTCGGCCTGCTGCAGCGCAGCAGTATCTATAGTTTGCGTGTTCACATCCCAACGGGCGTAGGTAACCTGCTTATTACGACCCCGCTCTGGTGTACGGGTGAGCACAATTACCTTGTACCCTCTCTCCAGTAAAAGGTCCGTTAATGCGCTGCCTACCATCCCGGTGCCACCGGTGATTAAAACGGTTTCCATTGAGAATATGCTGTTTTAAAAAAATTAATTAAATGTACACAATAAATCCAGCCTTTTGGTATTAATGTAACGGGAAAAGGCCTACGGAATTGTGCACGGAAATTGCTTACCAATATTGTAAATTTTAATGTAAGTTTGAAAATCAGGTTAGCTGCAATCCGTCTGCCACGCATAACCAACAACTTTTTGAAACACAACTGAAGCATGCATACACTATACCGCATCCAATTGTTGCTATTGATGCTGCTGGCCGGCACCACGGTGATGGCCCAGAAAATATCCTATTCACAACCCGAAAAGGATGACTATAAAAATACAGAGTTCGAAATCATCGGCCGTGTAGCCGGAAATATACTGGTGTATAAGTCCGACCGCGGTGACTATGCTGTTTCTGTGTATGACAACGCCATGGAGCTGAAAGAAAGGGTGCCGCTCGACTTCCTGCCCAAAAAAGTAATCAGCATGGACTTTGTAGCCTATCCCAACAAAGTTCTCATGATCTATCAGTTCCAGTACAAGGATGCCATATTTAGCTACTGCGCTACTATGAGCCCGGATGCAAAATTTGCTGCAGAGCCACTCCTGATTGATTCTACCCGTATCGGTTATTATTCAAGAGAGAATAAAGTCTACTCCCTGGAAGTGTCCGAGGACAAGAACAGGATCATGGTGTATAAAATCAACCAGGACAACGAAAACAACAATCTCTTCTATACTTTTCTGTACGACAGCGCCATGCAGCTGGTAAACAACAGCAAGGTGAGCTTGCCGATGCAGTCAAAAAAGTATTTCCTCAATAACTTTAACCTTACCAACGACGGCGATTTCATCTTCAATAAGCTCGAAAGAACCAGCAGTAAAGACTATGTGATCAGCGGCAATATGATTGTGAAACACCCGCTGACGGATAGCTTCGAGGTTACCCCGCTGGAGTTTAAATCCCAGATGCTGGATGAGGTGAAGATGAAACTGGACAACCAGAAAGGCACCGCCCTGATTACCGCATTCTACTATAAGCAGAAGCGCGGAAACGTGGAAGGCTTATATCTCTATAAATATGATTTTAAGAATCAGAAAACGATTTATGAGAAGTCAGCCCTGTTTAGTCCTGAACTAAAGGCCGCCGCACGTACTGAATCCAGTACCAATGCTGCTTTTAACGACTACTTCATCCGCCGGGTGATCAATACCGCCAACGGTGGTTTCCTGCTTACTGCTGAGTCGTTCTCTACATCGAGCCGCTACCAGCCATGGAACCGCTGGAATTACATGTACGGTAATCCATACAGTGGTTTTTATTCTCCCTATTATTATTCCCCTTACTCTCCATGGTACTACAATCCCGGTTATTGGAACAATTCCCAGGGCCTGCGCTACCATTACGATAAAGTGATTGTCCTTTCTTTTGACGAAGAAGGAAACATGCAATGGAATAACTTCGTGAACAAGAGCCAGTTTGACGATAATGCCGACCTGTATCTTTCTTACATGATGGTAAACATCGGTAGTGAGCTGCGTTTCCTGTATAACGACCTTGACCGCAGAAGCTATATCCTGACTGACAACAGCCTGGAGCCCAGCGGTAAGATCAACAGGATGCCTACACTGCGTAACCTGGACAAAGGCTACACCTGGATGCCACGCTACGGGAAACAAATCAGTTCCAAATCAGTACTGATACCGTGCATCTACAGGAACTATATTTGCTTTGCTAAAATTGACTTTTAATCACACCTTTGCACTGTGATAAAATTTTTCCGTTCCGGCAATCCGCTTACGGTGTTGCTGTTGTTGATATACACGCTGGTTGTAAAGTTTTACTATCTGCTGCATCCGTCCACCTACGTGGCCGACGGTTCAGAGGGATTGCTGTATAAACTGATCGTAAAGTGGCTGCATAGTTTTGCAGGAGAAAGCCCGTTGTTCTATACTTCGCTGGCCATCCTGCTGATTTTGGTGCAGTCGCTGCTGTTTACAAAAATTGTAAACCACCACCGGCTGTTTGCCAAACCTACCTATCTGCCTGCGATGGCGTTTCTTTTGTTTACTTCTATGCTGCAAAGCTGGAATGTATTCTCCCCGGGCCTGCTGGTAAACCTGATTATGCTGTGGGTGGTGTCCAGTATAACGTCGCTGTATACACGTACATCCGCCAGGGATGTGGTTTTCAATATTGGATTTGCCATTGGTATCTGCGGATTGCTGTATTTTCCTTCCGTGATCTTTTGCCTGCTGCTGCTGGTAAGTATGTTGATCATGCGGGCCTTCCGGCTGGCGGAGTGGATTATAGCCTTGCTGGGACTGATTTGCCCCTTATACCTGATGGGTACATACCTGTTTCTGACCAATCAGATTACCTTACTGAGAATGATACCTAACATCGGGTTCTCCCTCCCGATCATTACTGATTATAAAGTATGGGGTGCCATGGTGGCCTGCCTGCTCTTCTTTTTCCTCGGCTGGCTGTTATTGCAGCGGCCATTGAAGAAAATGCTGATCCAGGGGCGTAAAATCTGGGCAGCCCTCATTGTTTATGTGGCGGTGGCCGTGCTGATACCATTTTTCGGTATTCATTTTTCTCCCGCTTACTGGGTGCTGGCGGTATTACCGATCTCCATCTTTGCCGGCAACGTATTCTGGTGTATCCCCAGCGATGCTTTCGCTAACATTGTGCATCTCATGGCCTTCGCATATGTGATAGTTATGCAATATTTCAGCAGATAGCCATTTTTTAAGCACCTGATACTCAATATTTTGTTATTTCCGGATGAACGGCAATGGAAAATTGCGAGCGGCGAAGTAATTTTGTGCTTTCCTAGTAGATTTGTCAGGGAGATATAAAAGTCTCCTGAGCACGGGAAACCAGTGATTTAGATAGTAAAAGTTTGGCAGCATTATTGAATATTGATACTCAAACGAAGCCATCCATTATCGCTAAGTTCCAAATAAAAGCTTGATAAACAACAATTAATAAATCGAACCACCAACCAATTAAAAAGCTAAGTATGAAGAAGTTATTAACAGCTATGGTTTTATTCGCCTTGCCTTTCCTGGCAAGTGCCCAGATAGAGAATCCGGTAAAATGGAAATTCAGCTCAAAGAAAATTGATGCTACCACTTACGAACTGCACATGACTGCTACCATCGATGCCGGCTGGCACCTGTACGCGCAGGACGCTGGTGAAGGTCCTGTTCCTACCACCTTTACAATTGCTAAAAATCCACTGGTGACACCAGTAGGTAAAATCCAGGAAGTTGGTAAACTGCACAAAAACTTCGATAAAAACTTCAATTCCGAACTGAAATACTACGAAAACACCGTTGACTTCGTACAGAAAGTTACCGTTAAAGGTAAAGCTGCCAACAAAGTGAAAGGTACCGTGGAATTCATGGTTTGTGACGATCATCAGTGCCTTCCTCCAAAAGAAACTGAGTTCGCAATCACCGTTGGAGGTAAATAAGTTGCATCCGCTACTTACGCATAAAAGAGTTTTATCAAACGAGTTCCACTTAACTGGAACTCGTTTGTTGTTTAGTTTCTGAAGTATTATTTAAAGCCTATTGACTTTATGAAGCATTTGCTTTCATTTCTGATACCTGTTTTTATATTTGGATTAAGTGCCAATGCACAGGATCAGAGCCCGAAACCAGTGAAGTGGGAGTTTTCCGCTGAAAAGAAAAGCGACACTGAATATACCTTACACTTAAAAGGGGTGATTGAAAAAGGAGTACAGCTGTACTCTACCACCATGGCTGATGATGCGCCTAACACCCGTGTGGTGCTCGACAGCGCCGCAGGTACTGTAGCCGGTATCACCGAAAAAGGTCAGCTGCTCAGCAAAAAAGAACCGCTGTTCGACAATGTGGATGTAAAATACTTCGAGAATGAAGTAGAACTGGTGGCGGATGTAAAAGCTGCTGCAGGTGCTACCAAACTCTCCGGTGTAGTGAATTACATGGCATTGAAAGGCGAAGAAGTGCTGCCGGAAGAAGCTGCATTTGATGTGGAACTCCCTGGCGCTGCTGCGAATACAGCGGTTGCAGCCAGCGGCGATGCTGCACCTTCTGACGTAGCAGATGATGATGCCTCTAATAAGTCTCTCCTGTGGATTTTCCTGGCGAGCTTTGGTGGTGGTTTCATCGCGCTGATTACCCCTTGCGTATTTTCCATGATTCCTATCACGGTGAGCTTCTTCACTAAGAGAAGTGCTACCCGGGCTCAGGGTATCAAAAATGCGTTTTTCTATTCCTTGTCTATCATCGTTATCTACACCTTCCTGGGTTTCCTGATCACTAAAATTTTTGGTGCCGGCGCTCTGAACTCCCTGGCGAGCAACGGTGTAGCGAACTTTATATTCTTCGTGATCTTCCTGCTGTTCGCATTCTCCTTCCTGGGAGCATTCGAAATCAGCCTGCCTAGCAAATGGGCAAACGTATCCGATTCCAAAGCCGGCATGGGCAGCTTCATGGGTATCTTCTTCATGGCGCTCACCCTGGCTATTGTTTCCTTCTCCTGCACTGGTCCAATCCTGGGTAACCTGTTGGTACTGGCGGCAAAAGGTGGGAACACCGGTCCTTTGGTAGGTATGTTCGGATTTTCACTGGCCCTGGCCATTCCTTTCTCCCTGTTCGCACTCTTCCCTAGCCTGCTGAATAAAATCGGTAAATCCGGTGGCTGGCTGAATGCCGTGAAAGTAGTGTTAGGTTTCCTGGAACTGGCATTGGCACTGAAATTCCTGTCGAACGTAGACATGGCTTACCACTGGAACCTGCTGGACAGAGAGATCTTCCTGGCGCTGTGGATTGCCATCTTTGCCCTGATGGGCGTATACCTGCTGGGTAAATTGAAGCTGAGTCACGACAGCGATGTGCCTTACCTCTCTGTTACCCGTCTGTGCTTTGCGATTGTGACCTTCACTTTCGTGGTGTACATGATTCCTGGTATGTGGGGAGCACCGCTGAAAGGCATCTCCGGCTTCTTACCGCATGAAGGTTCCCAGGACTTCAACATCAACCGCAGCCTGATTGATATCCAGGCATCGCTGGAAAGCGGCGGCGGCGGTGGTGGTGAAAAAGCCAACGCCCTCACGATCAAACCTAAAAAGCTGGTAGGTATCCTGCACTCTGAAATTCCGGGTGTGGAAAACGTGTTCTTCGATTATGAAGAAGCACTGGCAGCCGCCAAAGAAGCTAAAAAGCCCCTGATGCTCGACTTTACCGGTCACACTTGTGTGAACTGCCGTAAGTTTGAAAAATCAGTGCTTTCCAGCCCTAAAGTGATGAAAATCCTGCGTAACGACTTTGTAGTAGCTTCACTGTATACAGATGAGAAAACCAAACTGCCTGAAAATGAGCAGTATGTGTCTAAATTTGACGGTACAAAGGTGATGAACATCGGCCAGCGTAACCAGGACCTGGAAGCGACCAACTTCAACAGGAACTCACAGCCTTACTACATCCCGGTTGACCTGACAGGTAAGCCACTGGCGATGAAAGGATATGGTTATGATCCGAAAGAAGATGTGGATGCGTTTGTACAGTATTTGGAAGCTGCAAAAGCAGAATTTGCAAATAGAAATAAATAATAAATAATAAAGCCGGCCACTTGGCCGGCTTTATTATTTATAGACACACCAGTATCTGTTGTAGCATTTTAGAAATTGTAGTTAACCACATCTGCTCCCGCTACTTTCTCCTGCTGACCTGTCGTCAGGTTTTTCACACTCACATTATTCTCCAGCAGTTCGGATTCGCCGATAATGGCTACAAATGGAATACCTCTTTTATTGGCATATTTCATCTGTTTATCCATTTTGGCAGATTCAGGATATATTTCAGCAGCGATGCCTTTGGCGCGCAGGGCTTGTACATGTTTAAATGCGGCCACCGCGTTTGCTTCACCGAGATTTAAGAAAATCACTTTCGTGGATTGCTGGGCAGTTTCCGGGAAGAGATTTAATTCTTCCAGCACATCGTAGATGCGGTCTACCCCGAATGAGATACCTACGCCGGAAATGCCTTTGAGGCCGAAGAGGCCCGTGAGATCGTCGTAACGGCCGCCACCGCCGATGCTGCCCATTTTCACAGTAGCAGGGGCTTTTACTTCCACGATCATGCCGGTGTAGTAGTTGAGGCCACGGGCGAGGGTTACGTCGATGATTGGCTCGTTGTTAAAGGTGGTGAGGCCTGAGTTGAGCACAAATTTTAATTCTTCGATCCCTTTGAGGCCAGTAGCGCTGGTTTGCAGCAGTTCAGCGAGCTGACTTAATTTTTCTTCGTTGGTACCACCTATTGTAAGGAACTTTTCGATTGTATTAATATCGGAATCGCTTAATCCGCGGTCGCTCAGTTCTTTACGCACCCCTTCGGCACCAATTTTATCGAGTTTATCGATGGAGATGGTGATGTCAGTCAGGAGTTCCTGTTTTCCGATTACTTCTGCCAGTCCGGAGAGGATTTTACGGTTGTTGATGCGCAGTTCTACGCCGGCCAGACCGAGGCTGGTGAAAACAGCGTCGTAGATGAGCAGGAGTTCCACTTCGTTTACGAGGGAGTTGCTGCCTACCACATCGGCGTCGCATTGATAAAACTCGCGGTAGCGGCCCTTTTGCGGCTTATCGGCGCGCCATACCGGCTGCATCTGATAGCGTTTGAAGGGGAGGGCTAGGTCGTTCTGGTTCATGACCACGTAGCGGGCAAACGGGATGGTGAGGTCGTAGCGGAGCGCTTTTTCGCTGATAGCGGCTACGAGGTCTTTATTGTTGGTGGCTTTGCTGGCTGCGTCAAAAATTTCGCCATTATCCAGCACTTTGAACATCAGTTTATCGCCCTCTTCGCCGTATTTACCTGTCAATGTGGATAAGTTTTCCATGGCAGGTGTTTCCAGCGGCTGAAATCCGTACAGTTCAAATACCTGGCGGATAGTCTGGAAAATATAATTGCGCTTTCTTACGATCACCGGGCCGAAGTCGCGGGTACCTTTAGGAATGCTAGGTTTGATCATTTATAAAAAGTTGAATGTTATTGTTCTTTATTTATGATTCGTTCGCAGGCTTTGAAAATCAATTCATATACTGGTGCAAACATGTTGTCGTCGAAGTAGGGGTCCGGCACTTCCTGTTCATTTTCCAGGAGGAAATGAACTTTCTGGCGGTCTGCTTCATGTCGGGCCAAATGTATAACGTTGTTATAGTTGCTGCGGTCCATGACGTAGATGCGGTCGAAGCGGTCAAAGTCCCTGGCCGAGAACTGCTGGCCTCTGTGCGTGGAAATATCGATCCCGTTTCTTTTGGCGACCAGGGTTGAGCGCTTGTCTGGCGCGTCTCCGATGTGCCAGTTGCCGGTTCCGGCGGAGTCGATTTCCCAGTGGGTATGTTTACTGCTGGCAGCCAAATAGCGCATCACACCCTCCGCAAGGGGGGAGCGACAAATATTTCCAAGGCAGACCATTAAAATTTTCATGTTAAAGAAATTGAAATTCTGGCCGCAAACCTACAAGATATTATGGAAACCTGCATTGATTTGCATCTATATAAAAGAAATCTGGTATATAGGACGAAATTTCTCAATAAAAAATACGAATTGTTGAAAAAATGACTCAAATTGCCGATGGATATACAATTGCGCGGTTATTTAGCAGTTTTTTTTAACAAACTTCTAAAAGATCATATGCCGGATTAAAAAATATTTTTTTGTATAATTGTAAATCGCAACCATAGATGATGCAGGACGAACAAAACAAACGCACGGATAACAGGTATAGACCTATAGGCGAATTAGTTAGAGGGTTATTTTTTATTCTCTTCGGTCTTTTCGCGATTTTCGCGCGTCAATTAGGCTTGGGAGAGTTCCGTTTATCACCGCAGTGGATGACTATATTAGGAGTTGTACTCTGTATTTACGGTCTCTTTAGAGTAGTTAATGGCGCAAGAAAATTATTTTAAAACAAAATATAAGCGAAAGGAGGTTTGTTTTATGAGATTTTTCAATATTACTAAGACCATGGCCCTGGGCCTGGCAATGGGTGCACTTGTATTCTCTGCCTGCAACAGTAATCCAAACAAAAAGAAACTGGATACACCAACTGAGGGAACCATTCACATAACAGTGGATGAGTCATACCAACCTCTGATTGAAGCGGAGATAAAGGTTTTCGAGTCATTGTATCCAAAAACGAAAGTGATTGCGGAATACAAACCCGAAGCGGAATGTTTTAAAGATTTGCTGAACGACAGTTCAAGACTGATAATAGTAACGAGGGAATTTAATCAGGAAGAGAAGGATTATTTTCAGAAAATTAACATAAAACCTCGTAGTTTACTCCTCGCCTGGGATGCTTTGGCACTAATTGTGAATCACAGTAATCCGGATTCCATCCTCACAATGGACCAGGTAAGAGCGATAATGGATGGTTCGGCAACCGACAGGAAGTGGCAACTGGTGTTTGATAATGCCAACTCGAGCACCGTACGCTATATCAGAGACTCCATTAATAAAGGAAAAGCTTTGCCTGCCAATACCATGGCGGCTAAAACTAACCCGGAAGTGGTGGATTATGTGACAAAAAACAAAGATGCCATGGGAGTAATAGGTGTTAGCTGGATCGCAGATCCAAACGATTCACTTTCCCTGGCCTTTACCAACGATGTAACCGTAGCCAAGTTACGCGCAGATGGCTACTCCGAATTTGTAAGGCCTCACCAGGCTTACATAGCGATAGGCAGTTACCCGCTTAAACGTGGATTCTTTTACTGCCTGAAGGAACCGTATAATGGATTGGGTTCGGGGTTTGCCACATTTTTAGGAAGTTACGAGGGACAGCTGGTAATCAAGCAGTTCCGGTTATTTCCGGCCAGATTGAATGTAGTATTTCGAGAGGCCAACCTGAAGTAGAAACACACAACTAAAAATTAAAAAATCAGATTGCAAATGAACAGACGGAAAAGTTTACTCGTAGCAATGCTTTGCGCTGCATCCAGCAGCGTGATGGCTCAATCTGTAGAAGATGGATTGAAAGACCTGTACTACGGCAAAAATCTGTCCGCAAAACAGAATTTTGAAAAAGTAATTGGTGCGAAGCCAACAGAAGACAAAGCCTATTATTACATGGGTATAGCACAACTGGCCATGGGTGATGAGGCTGGTGCTGCCGCCACTTTCCAGAAAGGTTTGCAGGCTGTTCCTACCTCTGCATTATTGCAGGTGGGTATGGGCCGACTTGACCTGATCAAAGGAGATGCTGGTGCTGCCAAGCAAAAATTTGAAGCTGCCAGCGCTGCTACCCAGGGTAGAGATGGTGACGTTGCACGCGCTATCGCCGATGCAAGCAGCGAAATTAAAGGTGGCGACCGTGCCTATGCACTGACAGTAATGGAAAAATTACTGAACAATGAAGGCCGTAAGAAAAAAGAAGTATACACTGCAACTGCTGCCGACTATATCGAACTGGGTGATGCTTACCGCTTCCTCGGTGGAGAAAACGGTGGTAAAGCGATTACCACATACGAAAAAGCACTGGAGCTGGACGCTAACAACGCAGAAGCCGTGCTCAAGCAAGGCCTTGTTAACTACAATGCCCGTCTGAAAGCGGAAGCAGTAGCTGACTGGACCAAAGCTACCAACATGGACCCTAAGTATGCTCCGGCATTCTATGAGTTGTTCCTGTTCTACACCACTCCTAAAAAAGATCAGCTGGACTGGGGCAGAGCTGCTGGTTACCTGCAGCAGTATATGGAAGTAGCAGATCCTGCGGATAAAGCAAAACTGCAATACCTGGACGCTTCTGTAGCCTTCTTCAAGAAAGATTACGATGCAGCTATCACTAAAGGTAATGCAGCACTCTCTACCGCAACTGAAGAAACTGCTGATAAACTGAACCTCCTCGTAGGTGATGCTTACCTGCAGAAAGGTGATTCCCTGAACGCTAAGAAAGTAATGGACGCTTATGCCACCAAAGCAGGTGAGGGTAAACTGACTGTTCAGGACTATAAACTGATGAGCACTATCTACCTGCGTCTGAAAGATGCTGATTCTGCAACTCAGGCAGGTTACACCGATAAAGGTCTGGGCTACCTGGAGAAATTCGCAGCTATGGATACTACCAGAGATGTGGAAGCTTACAACGCTGTTGCTGAAGCTTACAAAACTGCCCGCAAATATGACAAAGCAGGTGAGTGGTATGTAAAAGCAAATGACCTGCGCGTAGCTAACAAAGAAACCCTGCAGGCAATTGACTACTATCTGCCAGCTCAGATGTACTATTATGGTGGTGCTACTGCAAAACCAATCGATACTACCCTGCTCAACAAATCTGATGAGCTGTATGGTAAAATGATCGAAGCGAAGCCAGACTATATCCCTGGTTACTACTACAGAGGTATGGCTAACTACGCAAAAGACCAGCAGGGTCAGAGCGGTGTAGCTAAACCCTACTTCGAGAAATATATCGAAACCGCAGGTGCTGATCCGGCTAAATACAAATCTAACCTGATCAACGCTTACACCTATATGCTGCTGTACTACTACAACAAAGAAGACAAAGAGAATATCAACGCATACGCTGATAAACTGCTGTCTGTAGATCCTACCAGCGTAACAGTGAAAGAAATCAAAGAAAACATGGCTGCACGCGAAAAACCTGCCAAACCAGCAGGTAATGGTGCCAAAACTGCAGCCAGCAACAAGTAATTAACTTATCTTGTGATAAACAAAAAAACCCTCTGAACTTCAGAGGGTTTTTTTGTTCCTGGTTAATGAAAAAATCTAATATTTTAAAGGTTTATTCATTTGATATTTGGTTTAGTTACAGTATTTTTGCGCATTCGGTCAATATTTTTATCGGGAAGCTTATGTATACAGAAACTGAACTTTTGTCAGCAACGACGCCCTTCAGCTATTTCCCTATTGTACTGCAATTACTTGCTGCTCTAGGTTTCGTTGGAATTACCATGCTCGCCACCCACTTTTTGGGTCCAAAACGTAAAACGGAGGATAAGCTCATTAACTTTGAGAGCGGAATCGAGCAAAAAGGAAATGCCCGCCAGCCGGTAGCCATCAAATACTTTCTTACAGCCATTCTCTTTGTGCTATTTGATGTGGAAGTAATCTTTTTTTATCCCTACGCTGTTAATTTCAGAGACCTTGGTTGGGAAGGATTTACTGCCGTGTTGATGTTTGTCGGATTTTTCCTCTGCGGATTTATTTATATCGTGAAGAAGGGAGCTCTCAAATGGGAAGACTAATCTTAAATCATTAAAACTAATACCATGCCTCGTCCGGTTCAATATAATACTAATGTGAAGATGGTGGAAATCCCTGAGGGGTATTCCGGTGAAGGATTTTACGCCACCTCTTTTGATAAAGTCATAGGTCTGGCCCGTAAAAACTCCATCTGGCCGCTGCCTTTTGCCACTTCCTGCTGTGGAATTGAATTTATGGCAACCATGGCTGCCACCTATGATATGGCGCGTTTTGGTGCAGAGCGTATGGCGTTTACACCACGCCAGTGCGACCTCCTGATGGTAATGGGTACCATTTCCAAAAAAATGGGTCCTATCGTACGCCAGGTATACCTGCAAATGGCTGAACCACGCTGGGTAATGGCAGTAGGTGCCTGCGCCTCCAGTGGTGGTATTTTCGATACTTACTCCGTTCTTCAGGGGATTGATCAGGTAATCCCGGTAGATGTATATGTACCAGGATGCCCTCCAAGACCAGAAGGTATCATCGACGGATTTATGCGCATCCAGGACCTCGTACATAACGAGAGCCTCCGCCGCCGTAACTCCGAGAAATACCGCGAACTCATGGAATCATACGGTATCAAATAACCGAAGAACAGGTAAATCGTTAACGTAAATTATTCTTGTTAATGTCTTTAACAAACGAACGCATACAGCAACGCCTTACGGAGAAGTTTGGAGATGTGGTCACCGGCTTCGAAGAGCCGTATGGCATGCTCACCTTCACCGCACAACGTGATTCTAACCTGAAAGTAATGCAATTCCTGTTTGATGATGAGGAATTGCGTTTTCAGTTTTTGACAGATATCACTGCCGTTCACTATCCGGAAAGGAAAGAAGAAGAACTGGCCGTCATCTACCACCTGCATAACTTCGTGGACAACGTACGTATCCGCCTCAAAGTTTTTGCACCGGTTGCTGCACCTAAAGTATACACCGCTACCAGCCTGTTTCTCTCTGCAAACTGGATGGAGCGCGAAACATATGACTTTTTTGGGATCGACTTCGTTGGTCACCCTAATCTGAAACGTATCCTAAACGTGGACGAAATGACTTATTTCCCCATGCGTAAGGAATTCCCGCTCGAAGACTCCATGCGTGTCGATAAAGACGATGAGATGTTTGGTCGCGGCGGAAACATTTAATACTTAAGGATATGCTAGATCAGAAACAACACGTAAATCTGCCGCAAGGCTCCATAGAAAAAGCTACTACCACCCTGAACCTGGGTCCTACCCACCCGGCTACTCACGGTGTGTTCCAAAATATTCTGGAAATCGACGGTGAACGCATCGTCAGCGCTGAATCTACTGTGGGTTATATCCACCGCGCTTTCGAAAAAATTGCCGAACGACGCCCTTACTACCAGATCACTCCACTCACAGATCGTCTCAACTACTGCTCTTCTCCCATCAATAATATGGGCTGGCACCTGACAGTGGAAAAACTCCTCGGTATCGAAATTCCTAAACGTGTTGATTACATGCGTGTAATCATCATGGAATTAGCCCGCATCGCAGATCACCTGATCTGTAACTCGGTAATGGGCGTGGATACCGGTGCCCTCACCGGTTTCGTATACCTGATGACCTACCGCGAGTTGATCTATGAAATTTATGAAGAGATCTGTGGCTCCCGTTTGACTACCAATATCGGCCGTGTAGGTGGTTTCGAAAGAAACTTTACCCCTGCCGTATGGACAAAACTGGACCGATTTCTGGAAGAATATCCAAAAGCACTCAAGGAATTCGAAACCCTCCTCACCCGCAACCGTATCTTCATCGAACGTACACAAGGGGTAGGTGGTATCGACGCTAAACGCGCTATGAGCTACGGCTTCACCGGTCCTAACCTCCGCGCTGCCGGAGTGGATTACGACGTGCGAGTGGCTACGCCTTACTGCTCTTACCAGGATTTCGACTTCACCGTTCCGGTAGGTACCACCGGCGACTGCTACGACCGCTACCTGGTGCGTAACGCCGAAATGTGGGAAAGCCTTAGCATTATCCGTCAGGCACTCGTGAAACTCAAAGATCTGCCGGATGATGTATACCACGCCAACGTACCTGAATTTTACCTGCCTCTTAAAGAGGATGTATATACGAAAATGGAAGCCCTCATCTATCACTTCAAAATTGTGATGGGTGAAACGGATATTGTGCCGGGAGAAATATACAGTGCGGTGGAAGGTGCCAACGGTGAATTAGGATTCTACCTCATCAGCGATGGTGGCCGTAGTCCTTACCGCCTGCACTTCCGTCGTCCATGCTTTATTTACTATCAGGCATATGCTGAACTGGTGGAAGGCGCTATGATCTCAGATGCCATCATCTGTATGAGTAGCCTTAACCTGATCGCAGGGGAGCTGGATGCGTAGTGATACGAAGTGTAATAAAAGTTCTTAGTCTTGTTGTTTTATATATCGGGAGAGATTAACTGCAGCTGCATTTACATCTCCCTGAAAAAAAGAAAGGCAACAGGTTTATTCAATTATAAATTATCAATAGCTGTGGTTCAATTTTCTGAAGAGAAACTGAATAAAGTAAAAGAGATCATTGCACGCTATCCGGAAGGAAAGCAAAAAAGTGCGCTGATACCAGTGCTACACCTGGCACAGGAAGCATTTGGTGGGTGGTTGAGCGCAGAAACGATGGACTATGTAGCATCGCTGCTGCAGATCAAGCCTATCGAAGTATACGAAGTAGCTACGTTCTACAGCATGTTTAATCTCACACCAGTTGGGAAATACCTGTTTGAAGTTTGTCAGACTGGTCCCTGCATGGTGAGCGGTTCCGATAACATCATCGATTACATCAAATCCAAACTGGGTATTGGTGTAGGTGAAACTACCGCTGATGGCATGTTTACACTGAAGTTGGTGGAATGTCTGGGCGCCTGTGGTTATGCACCAATGATGCAGCTGGGTAAGCATTACCGGGAACACCTGACGCCTGCGAAAGTGGACGACATCATCGCGGAGTGCAGGGCAAAGGCTAACTAATTCCAGTTAAAACAAATACCCATGAGGTTATTGACAGGGTTATTACTGCAAAATAAATTCTTAATTATCGAAGCCATACTGCTGCTGGGCTTATTCACGGCATTGTGGAGAATTGAGAATGCTTTTGTTTCCTTTGTTTTCGGTGTCAGCACCGGATACCTGTTGTACCGCCTTGGCAACCGCATCGCAAAACGCGGCGCCAGCAAAGCCTGATGGTCTTTAATCTATACAAAAATCTGTTGGTGACAGCTGCTGTTGTTATCAATCTATAAGGAAGAAAATGGGACGCAAATTACTTTTAGAAAACGCACATATTGAAGGCATCCGGTATTACGATACTTACCGGAAAAACGGCGGTTATGCTGCAGCTGAAAAAGCGCTGAAAAGCATGGGGCCTGAAGCTGTTCTGGAAGAAGTGAAAAAGAGTGGCCTCAGAGGTCGTGGTGGTGCCGGCTTCCCTACCGGTATGAAATGGAGCTTCATTGCCAAGCCTGAAGGTGTTCCCCGTTACCTCGTTTGTAATGCGGATGAATCAGAGCCCGGTACTTTTAAAGACCGCTACCTCATGGAATTCCTCCCGCACCTGCTGATCGAAGGGCTGCTGATCTCCAGCTTCACCCTCGGAGCAAACGCATGCTACATCTATATCCGCGGCGAATACGCGTGGATTCCTGATATCCTGGAACAGGCCATCGCGGAAGCGAAAAATAATGGCTGGCTGGGTAAAAACATTCAGGGTACCGGTTTTGACCTGGAAATATATGTACAACGCGGTGCCGGTGCTTACATCTGTGGTGAAGAAACTGCGCTCATCGAGTCCCTGGAAGGTAAACGCGGTAATCCACGTATCAAACCTCCGTTCCCTGCGGTAAAAGGCCTCTGGCAGTGCCCTACCGTAGTAAACAACGTAGAAACCCTCGCAGCTGTTGTACCTATCGTGAAGTACGGCGGCGATGAATATATTAAACTCGGTACAGGTAAATCTACCGGTACCAAACTGATTTCTGCCTGCGGTAATATCAACAAGCCAGGCGTATATGAAATCGAAATGAATATCTCCGTGGAAGAATTCATCTTCTCTGATGAATACTGCGGTGGTATCAGAAACGGTAAACGTCTGAAAGCATGTATCCCGGGTGGTTCTTCCGTACCGGTGCTGCCTGCCAACCTCCTGCTGAAAACAGCAAAAGGGGACACCAGGATGATGACCTATGAAAGTTTGGCTGATGGCGGTTTTGCAACCGGCTCTATGCTGGGCTCCGGTGGTTTCATCGTGATGGATGAGGATCAGTGTATCGTTAAAAACACCCTCACCTTCGCACGCTTCTATCACCACGAAAGCTGTGGTCAGTGTAGCCCTTGCCGTGAAGGTACCGGCTGGATGGAAAAAGTGCTGAAAAATATCGACACAGGTAAAGGTAAGATGAGCGACATCGACCTGCTCTGGGACATCCAGCGTAAGATCGAAGGTAACACCATCTGCCCGCTGGGCGACGCCGCAGCATGGCCGGTAGCAGCAGCTATCCGTCACTTCCGCGACGAGTTCGAATGGCATGTGAAAAATCCGGAAGAAGCACAGCGCCGTAACTTCGGCCTGGCACACTACGCCGATCCATTGCCGGTTGCGGCTACAGTTTAGGAAATGGAGTAGATCTTTTTTGCTCGCAAAGCAGGTAAGCAGCATAAGCAGCAAAGGAGTTTGATAAGAAATTTGTTTGTTTTCAGAATTTGTTAACCTTTTAATTATTCATCCATGACTGAAAATGAAATCTCGAAAGAGATTGTAGATCTTTGTTTTCATTTACACCAGCGGTATGGACCTGGTTTGTTTGAATCGGTTTACCATCGATTACTTGTATATGAACTCGAAAGGAATGGTTTCTTTGTCAGGACAGAAGTGGGAGTCGATATTGAACATGATGAAATCATTATTGAAAATGCTTTCAAAGCGGATATTATAATTAACAATAAAGTTATTGTTGAAATTAAAAGTGTAAAAGCATTGGAAGAGGTTCATTTCAAACAGCTCTATACATATCTCAAATTATCTGAAATAAAACTCGGATTATTAGTGAATTTCAATGTTAAGCTGATAAAAGATGGGATACACCGTGTCGTGTGCAATTTGTAATATAACACTAAGGAAAAGTTCAATGGTTTAACAGCAAAAGAATAGAGATAAAATTCGTTTTTATCTGTATAATCGGAACTTGATCAACAAAACATAATCCTTAGCTGCTTAGCTGCTTATGCTGCTTTGCGTGAAAAAAAGACAAAACACAATCCTCGCTCCTGGCCCAATAAGCTATCTGCGAGAAAAAAATAAAAGGAAGCGCTCGCACTGCGAGTATAAAAATCAAAACAATGGCGGAGGAAAAAAAATTATTCAAGGTTAAGATCGATAACATCTCCGTGGAGGTCGAACCAGGTACTACCATTTTGAATGCAGCACGTGGTATTGGAGGAGATGTAGTGCCACCAGCTATGTGTTACTATTCCAAACTGCAGGGTAGTGGTGGTAAATGCCGCACCTGCCTGGTAAAAGTGACGAAAGGTTCAGAAGCTGATCCGCGCCCTATGCCTAAACTGGTAGCCAGCTGCCGTACTACCGTAATGGATGGTATGGAAGTAGCAAATATCACTTCTCCGGAAGTATTGGAAGCCCGCAAAGGCATCGTTGAATTCCTGCTCATCAACCACCCGCTGGACTGCCCGGTGTGTGACCAGGCCGGTGAGTGCGACCTGCAGGACCTCAGCTACGAACACGGTGCTGAAGGTACCCGCTACGAATTTAAACGCAGAACATTCGATAAAATAGATCTGGGTGAGCATATTCAGCTGCACATGACCCGCTGTATCCTCTGCTACCGCTGCGTATTTACAGCAGATCAGCTCACAGAAGCACGCGAGCACGGTATACTCGACAGAGGCGACCACTCCCAGATCAGCACTTATATCCAAAATAACCTGGACAATGATTTCATCGGTAACGTCATCGATGTATGTCCGGTAGGCGCACTCACAGATAAAACCGCACGTTTCAAAAACCGTGTATGGTTCCTCAAACCTGTGGATGCTCACCGCAACTGCGATAATCCTAAATGCTGCGGCAAAGTAGCACTCTGGATGCGTGGTGATGAAGTGTTCCGTGTAACGGCCCGCAAAGACCAATACGGTGAAGTGGAAAACTGGATCTGTGATACCTGCCGCTTCGAAAAGAAAGACGCAAAAGATTGGACCATAGAAGGACCTCGCAAGATCGACCGTCACAGCGTTATCTCTCAGGGTCACTATGTAAATACCGTGAAACCGAAAGACCCGCTCGTGGATGTACTGGATGGCCGCCAGCCTAAACTGCTGTTCGATATCCATACACAGAGTGAGGTAAACAGGCCCACCATCGACCTTTCAAAAATTGATGGACCGGCACACTCTGACGATTTCAATAAATCTCAATCGTAATTTGTAATTCGTAATCGTATTTGGAAATGACGTTATTAAGTATAGACTGGTTTTTCTTAATTGAAAAGATTCTCCTCATCTCAGGAGTATTGGTCCTTTCGTTAGTAGTGGCGATGTACTCTACCTGGGGCGAAAGAAAGGTAGCTGCCTGGATACAGGACCGCCTTGGTCCTAACCGTGCGGGTCCTATGGGGTTACTGCAACCACTGGCAGATGGAGGTAAACTTTTCTTTAAAGAGGAAATCATTCCTACCAATTCCAACAGGTTCCTGTTCATTCTCGGTCCGTCCATCGCGATGCTGGTGGCCTGTATGACCAGTGCCGTTATTCCATGGGCCGATACCATTACCATCGCCGGCCGTCAGATCTCCCTGCAGGTAGCAGATGTAAACATCGGTATCCTGTTCATTTTCGGTGTGGTGAGTATGGGTGTTTACGGTATTATGATTGGTGGTTGGGCATCTAACAACAAATTCTCTCTCCTGGCATCTGTACGCGCGGCCTCCCAGATCATCTCCTACGAGCTGCCTATGGGCCTGGCACTTATCGCATTGCTGATGCTGACCGGTACCCTCAGCCTGAAAGAAATCGTGGAACAACAGCGTGCCGGCCTCTGGAATGTGGTATATCAGCCGCTCGGCTTCCTGATATTCCTGATCTGTGCATTTGCAGAATGTAACCGTACTCCTTTCGACTTACCGGAAGCAGAGAACGAGCTGAATGGTGGTTACCACCTGGAATACTCTTCCATGAAACTCGGCTTCTTCCTGTTTGCTGAATATATCAACATGTTCATCAGTTCCGCCCTTATGGCCACCCTGTATTTCGGTGGTTATGCCTATCCATGGATGGATAAGCTGGGACTGAGCGAAAACATGCTGGCACTCACCGGATTCCTGGCATTGTTCATCAAAACCCTCTTCTTTATTTTCTTCTTTATGTGGGTGCGCTGGACCATTCCAAGATTCCGTTATGATCAGCTGATGCGCCTGGGCTGGAGAGTACTGATTCCGCTCGCATTGGCGAATATGCTGATCACCGGAGCGGTTGAATTATTACGTCATCATTAATTAAATATTTGCCTGCCGTGTAACAGCGGCAGGACTTAAATAGCATTCATTATGCAAACTTTAACCAATAGGGCAAAACCGGTAGATCGCAGACCCATGACTTTCATGGAGAAGATGTATATCCCTGCGATTGCAAAAGGAATGGGTATTACCCTGAAACACCTTTTTCAACGTAAGGCTACTGTTAGCTTTCCAGAGAAGAAACGTCAGTTCAGCGCTGTTTTCCGCGGATTGCATGTACTGAACAGAGATGAAGAAGGACGTGAAAGATGCACTGCCTGCGGCCTTTGTGCTGTTGCTTGTCCTGCTGAAGCCATCACCATGGAAGCGGCGGAAAGAAAGCCAGGCGAAGAACACCTGTATCGTGAAGAGAAATATGCTGCCCGTTATGAGATCAACATGTTACGTTGCATCTTCTGCGGTTTCTGTGAAGAAGCCTGCCCTAAAGACGCAGTATATATGTCAGAAACTTTTGCGCCAGCCATGTACGAGCGTAAAGGCTTTATCTATGGTAAGCAGGATCTGCTGATTCCAAATCCAAAGACATCTTCCGGTAAATAATTTTCGTCCAAAAAAAATACAATAGTCAAACATAGCAGAGATGGGAATGAGTATACAACAAATAATTTTCATGGTGCTGTCGTTAGTAGCGCTGGTATCGGCGCTGGGCGTGGTATTGAGCAAAAATCCTGTATCAAGTGTATTATGTCTGATTGTGACATTCTTCGCTATTGCCGGACATTATATTATGCTCAATGCTCAGTTCCTGGCCGTGGTACATATCATCGTGTACGCGGGAGCCATCATGGTATTGTTCCTTTATGTAATGATGCTGATGAACCTGGATGCAGACATTGAACCGCAGAAACGCAACTGGCTGAAATACGCCGGGGCAGTGAGCGGAGGTGCCTTACTGGTAGTACTGGTAGCGGCCCTGCGCGATGCCAGCGTACCGGCACTCAGCGAGTCATCCGTGGAAATAGGGCTGATTCACAACCTGGGAAAACTGCTGTTTACACAGTATGTAGTTCCGTTTGAGATAAGCAGCATCCTGTTCCTGAGTGCAATGGTAGGTGCAGTAGTTATTGGTAAAAAAGACTGATCTGACCAGGTCAGCATAATTCGTAAAACGTAATTCATTTTTATGCCTGTTCAATATTACATATTCCTGAGTATCGCCCTGTTTTGTATTGGTGTGATGGGAGTGCTGATGCGCAGAAACGCCATCATCATCTTTATGTGCATAGAGCTGATGTTAAACGCAGTAAACCTGCTGCTGGTAGCCTTCTCCAAAATGTGGGCAGATGCCGGAAAAGTAGATGCCGGTTCAGCGCAGTTGTTCGTGTTTTTTATCATGGTGGTAGCCGCTGCGGAAGTAGCAGTTGGGCTGGCCATTATTACTATGGTCTACAGAAATACACACTCCGTAGATATTAACATTCTTAACAGGCTGAAAAATTAATAATTCTACTCCTTCATAATTATTAATTATTTCGACGTCGTAAATAGAATTGATAAATGATTAATCTAGTTTGGCTGGTACCATTTTTACCATTATTAGGTTTCCTGGTGAATGGATTGGGACGCAGATTTTTATCCAAGTCCCTCGTAGGGTTTGTTGGAAGCAGTACGGTGTTGGCTGCCTTTGTGGTGAGCTTAATGATCTTTTTCCAGGTGAAAGCCGAGGGATTTACCGCACAGGTAGTTAACCTGTTCGACTTCATCTCCGTGGGTTCCCTGCATATTCCCTTCGCTTTTCAGGTAGATCAGCTTAGTGCCCTCTTCCTGCTGATCATTACCGGTGTTGGTACGTTGATCCATATCTATTCCACTTCCTACATGCACGATGAGAGCAATGAGAGCTTCGCAAGGTATTTTGCTTACCTCAACCTCTTCGTATTCTCCATGCTGATCCTGGTGCTGGGCGCCAACTATGTGATGATGTTCATCGGATGGGAAGGTGTAGGTCTTTGTTCTTATCTCCTGATCGGATTCTGGTTTAAAAACACCAGTTATAATAACGCCGCCAAGAAAGCATTTATCATGAACCGTATCGGTGACCTCGGCTTCCTGCTGGGTATCCTGTTCATGATCATGCAGTTTGGTACGGTTACTTTCCCTGAAGTATTTGCCAAAGCTGCGCCGCTGGGCATGAACAGTCCTGTACTGGGCGCCATTGCCATGCTGCTGTTTATAGGTGCCATGGGTAAATCAGCGCAAATTCCGCTGTATACCTGGTTACCGGATGCGATGGCGGGTCCTACCCCGGTATCTGCCCTGATCCACGCTGCCACCATGGTTACCGCCGGTATCTATATGATTGCGCGCAGCAACGTGATCTATACACTGGCACCATGCATTCAATCAGTAGTAGCCATCATCGGCCTTGCTACTGCGGTGTTTGCAGCTTCTATCGCACTGAAACAAAACGATATTAAAAAAGTACTGGCTTATTCTACCGTAAGTCAGCTGGGTTATATGTTCCTGGCCCTCGGCGTAGGAGCCTACGGAGCAGCCGTTTTCCACGTGATGACACACGCTTTCTTTAAAGCGCTGTTGTTCCTCGGTTCCGGTTCTGTGATCCATGCCATGGGTGGCGAACAGGATATCCGTAAAATGGGTGGCCTCAGAAAATATATGCCTGCCACCAACTGGACCTTCCTGATTGGTTGTATCGCTATCGCTGGTATCCCAGGTTTCTCCGGTTTCTTCTCTAAAGATGAGATCCTGGCAAGTGCCTTTGGGGTAAATATCTCCTACTATGTAATTGGCCTCATCGGTGCGCTGATGACTGCCTTCTATATGTTCCGCCTCTACTTCATCACCTTCACTGGTCAGTTCCGCGGTACACATGAACAGGAACATCACCTGCATGAAAGTCCTGCAGCCATGACCGTTCCACTGATTGTACTGGCTATCTTATCTGTAGTGGGTGGTTATGTAGGTATTCCGGAAGCACTCGGTGGGCATAATCAGCTGGGTGAATACCTGGCACCGATCTTTGCGCCTTCAGCACCTTTTGCAGCTGTACATCATCTTTCACACAACACGGAATGGCTGCTGATGGGACTGAGCTCTGTATTGGTGATCGTAATGATTGGCCTCGCCTGGCAGAAATTCAAAAACTACCAGGATTCCGGTGCTGGAGCTACCGGCCTCGCTAAAGTACTTGAAAACAAATGGTATATAGATGAACTCTATGACGCAGTGATCGTTAAACCTCTGTATGAGCTGAGCCGCTTCTTCCGTGATACGGTAGAAAAAGCTGGTATCGACAGATTGGTGAATGGCGTAGGTCGCGGTGTAAAATGGGGCAGCCAGCAACTCCGGTTGGTACAAACCGGTAATGTAGGCTTCTACATCTTTGCCATGGTGATCAGTATGATCGTATTAATTGTGATCGGATTCTTATTATAAACCAATAGCAGAAGTTACAAGCGCAGATAAATTATGTTGACAGTTTTATTAATATTGATTCCTTTCATCGCAGGCCTTATCGCATTTGGCCTGAAGGGGTCCGGGCCTAAAGTGCTGGCGGTAATTTCCTCCCTGGCAACGGTGGCAACAGCAATTGGTGCATGGTGCCGTTTAGGCACAGCACCCGACAGTTTGAGCTTTGCAGCCAACTGGATCCCTCAGCTGGGAAGTCAATTCAGGGTAGGTTTAGACGGAATGGGCATGATGCTGTGCTTATTAACAGCCATCGCTTTTCTGCTTGTTTTTATTTCCATCTATAACCGCAACTACGACTCCTCCAACAGCTTTTATGGACTGATGCTGCTTTCACAGGCGGGCCTTACCGGCGTATTTACCGCTTATGATGCACTGCAGTTCTATATCTTCTGGGAGCTGGCACTGATTCCTGTTTATTTCCTCTGCTCCCTGTGGGGAGGCGATAAGCGTATAGCCGTTACGTTTAAGTTCTTTGTTTATACATTCCTGGGCTCGCTGCTGATGCTGGTAGGTATCATCTACCTGTATACGCAGAATCCTGATCATTCTTTCAGCTGGGAATCTTTCACCAACCTGCACCTCGGTGCGGACCAGCAAAACTGGCTGTTCTGGCTCTTCTTTGTAGCTTTTGCTATCAAGATGCCGGTGTTTCCTTTCCATACCTGGCAGCCGGATACCTACGAGCAGTCGCCTACTCCGGTAACCATGATCCTTTCCGGTATCATGGTGAAAATGGGGCTGTTTGGTGTGATCCGCTGGCTGGTGCCTGTGCTGCCTGAAGGCGTGCATATGTGGACAGATGCTGCCATTGTGCTTTCTATCATCGGTATCATCTATGCTTCCTGCATCGCCATGGTACAGTCAGATCTGAAACGCCTGATTGCTTATTCTTCTATTGCGCACATTGGCCTGATGAGTGCTGCTATCTTCTCCCATACGGAACAGGGTATGCAGGGTGTACTGCTACAGATGTTTAACCACGGTATCAATATCATTGGCCTGTGGATTATCGTAGAAATCATTCAGCAGCGTTTCAACATCAAGAACATGGACGAGCTGGGTGGCATTGCGCAGAAAGCTCCGCGTATGGCTATCTTCCTGGTAATCATCAGCCTGGCAAACATCGGCTTACCACTGACCAACGGTTTCGTAGGTGAGTTCCTGATGTTCAGCGGTCTGTTCCAATATAATCACTGGTTTATGGCAGTTGCCGGACTGGGTATCATCCTGGCTGCGGTATATACACTGAATATGATCCAGAAGGTAATGTTCGGTAACGCGAATGCATTAACAGAAACTACAACCGACTTACAGCCTTCAGAAATGCTGGCATTAAGCCTGGTGGTTGCTATCATCCTGATCCTGGGTGTTTATCCAAAACCAATCCTGGATCTGGTAAGCAACACAACTGCTGTAGTTCTTAAATTTTAATCGGGGTTTTGTAACGCAAAAATATGAATGCACTAATTTCTACTGCTTTATCGGGCGTTGTACTGATGTTTGTTGGTTTATTTGCACGTAAGCAGCACATTAAATTTTTTGCCATAGCGGCCATTATTATAGCTTTTATAGCTAACCTGGCGCAGTACCCATCAGTGGAGCTGGGCGGCTATACTATGTATGGCATGATTGAAGTGACTAAATTCAGCATAATATTCAATGCGGTAGCTATTGGGTCTACGCTGTTGTATTTCCTGCTGTCGGGCAGTGAGTTTGAAAAGGTGGGAGAGCATGTGGGAGATTACTTCGCACTGGTATTCTTTATCCTGGCAGGTATTTCACTGGCGGCTACCTTCAGCAACCTGCTGATGCTGTTCCTGGCAATTGAAATTATGTCGATTCCTCAGTATATCCTGGCTGGTAGCGATAAAAAGAACCTGAAAAGCAACGAGGCGGCACTGAAATACTTCCTGATGGGATGTTTCTCTACCGGCGTATTGCTGATGGGTATCACGCTGATCTACGGATCTGCCGGTACTTTCGAGATCGCTTCACTGGGCCTCGGTGCTGAAAACGTTTCACCTTTAGCTTTGTGCGGTACCATCCTGATAGCTTTTGCACTGGCCTTTAAAGTATCCGCTGTTCCTTTCCACTTCTGGACACCGGATGTATACGATGGTTCGCCTACCGTATTCACTTCCTTTATGGCAACCGTGGTAAAAGCCGGTGGTTTCATCGCTTTTGTACGCCTGTTCCACATCGGTTTTGCAGGTGGAGAAATCAGCAGCCACTGGATGCTGTTACTGGCAGTTATCACCGCGCTCACATTAGTACTCGGTAACTTTACCGCGGTATTCCAGCAGAGTGTGAAGCGTATGCTCGCTTACTCTTCCATTGCACAGGCGGGTTTCATGATGTTTGCGGTAATCGCTATGAATCTCGCTGCTGCACAAGGCATTGTGCTGTATGCGGCTGCTTATAGCATCGCTACCATCGGTATCTTCGCAGTACTGCTGCGTTTAAAAGATTATACCTTCGAAGGATTCAACGGCCTGGCTAAGAAAGAGCCGGTGCTGGCCTTTGCCGTAACGGTATTCCTGTTTTCACTGGCAGGTATCCCGGTAACTGCGGGCTTCTTCGCCAAATACTTTGTACTGGCTGCCGCTATCCAGCAGGGACACCTGCTCTGGCTGGTGATCCTGGCAGTACTCTGCGCTGCTATCAGTGTGTACTACTACTTCAGAGTAATCATTGCCATGTACTTCAAACAGGGCGAACCTCAGGTAGAACCGGTTTCCGGCGGATTCAAAGCCGGACTGATCTTTACCGTGATCCTCGTGCTGGCTCTCGGCTTATTCCCGAACCTGTTGCTTTGCTGGCTGTAAAACTGGCATGCCGGCAGATTGCCCGCTATGCCGCATCTGGCGCGGAGCAATTGCTGTAAAACCTCGGGTTTTTTGCGGATAACTATAATATCTCTCTAAAAAAATAGAAAGGAAGACTGGTAAATGAGATGCCAGTCTTCCTTTTTTTATACCGATCAACCAATCGTCCCAAATAACCTCGGATCGAATGCATTATTATATTAACTTTACTATTAACCCGTAATTATGCAATCCCGAGATATATTTTCACTGGCATATCGTTCCGTTACCGGTAATAAACTCCGCACCGGGCTCACTGTAGCAATTATCGCACTGGGTATAACCGTGCTGGTAGGTATTCTTACTGCTATCGACAGTATGAAGAACAGCATTTACAGCAGCTTTGCCATGATGGGCGCCAACAGCTTCAGCATCCGCAACCGGGATATACAGGTGCGCATGGGAGACGACAATGAAACCGCCTCAAAAGGGAACAAAAACCAGAAAAAAGTAAAAAAATCCAACAGTAACAAGGTAATTTCTTACCAGGATGCGGTGCGTTTTAAAGATCGTTACCACTTCCCTGCGGAGGTGAGCATCAACTTCAGGGCCTCCGGGATAGCTACTGTTTATAAAGATGATAAGAAAACAAATCCCAATGTGACCGTTATCGGAGGGGATGAAAACTACCTCAAGGTATCCAGCTATGAAGTGGCCGAAGGCAGGAATTTTAATACGCTCGATGTAGAATCCGGCAGAAATGTGGCCATCCTGGGTAAAGATGTGGCTGAAAAGCTTTTCGGGAAAAAATTGAAAAACATCGTCAATAACACCGTGCGGGTAGGGGATGTGCGTTACCGCGTGATCGGCGTGCTCGCATCCAAAGGGAGCAGTGCCATGATGAGCCAGGATAATGTGGTGCTCACTACGGTCAACAATACACGAAGAATATTCAACCGCCCCAATGCCTCTTACCAGATAGGTATTTCCGTTAAAGATATCAGTCAGATGGAGCCTGCCCAAGGCGAGGCCATCGGGCTATTCCGCATCATACGCGGGCTTTCCGTGAACGAAGCGGATAACTTCGTGATCAGCAAGAGCGATAGCATCGCAGAAATGCTGTTTTCCAGCCTGAGTAAAGTAAACCTTTTTGCAGTAGCCATTGCCTTTATTACCCTGTTCGGCTCTGCTATCGGGCTTATGAATATCATGCTCGTATCTGTGGCAGAGCGCACCCGCGAAATAGGGGTCACCAAAGCCCTGGGGGCCACCAGCAAAGTAGTGCGGCAACAGTTCCTGTACGAAGCCATTATTATCAGTGTAATGGGTGGTGTGATAGGTGTGCTGGTAGGCATGCTCTTCGGCAACGTAGTGTCGTTACTGTTAGGATCTCCGTTTATCATCCCCTGGCTCTGGATTCTTATCGGGGTAAGTCTCTGTGCCATTGTGGGCCTGATTTCCGGTATCTATCCTGCCTATAAGGCCTCCAAACTGGATCCGATTATTGCCCTTCGGTACGAATAACAATCTTCCGATTACTATTACTTTTTTTATATCTTGTCCGATACCAAAATCGAACAAGCATGCCTTTACTTATTGTGATCGGTGCCATCCTGCTCCTTGTGATCCTGGTGGCCTGGTTCAAACTAAATACATTTCTCAGTTTTCTCATCGTATCCCTGCTGATGGGCTTAGCCCTGGGCATGGATATTTCCGCCATCACACAATCTATTCAAACCGGGATTGGTAAAACCCTGGGTTCCCTGATAGTGGTGATTGTGGCCGGCAGTATGCTGGGTAAGCTGGTGGCGGAAAGCGGGGCCGGACAACGGATCGCAGGCGGTCTGATGAAACTGCTGGGGCCTAAGTATGTGCAGTGGTCGCTCATGATCACCGGGTTTGTAGTAGGTATTCCTTTGTTTTATAATATCGGGTTTGTGTTGATGGTACCGCTGATATTTATGGTGGCCGGGCGTACCGGCTTGCCGGCCGTGTATCTGGGGATTCCCATGCTGGCTTCCTTATCAGTAACACATGGCTATCTCCCCCCACACCCTTCCCCTACCGCATTGGTGCAAACCTTTCATGCCAGCATGGGCCTTACCCTGCTGTACGGCATCCTGGTGGCAATACCCGCTATCATTCTTGCAGGGCCCGTTTTTAGCAGATTTCTGAAAGGATATACCAATCCGCCATCACAGATATTTACGACCAAAGAACTGCCCGAAAATGATATTCCGGGAATGGGCGCGAGCCTGTTCGCTGCTATGCTGCCCGTACTGCTGCTGGCATTCACTGCCGTGGCTAAGCTCTGGATACCGGAAAATACATTTGGTTATAAAGTAGCCAGCTGGCTGGGCGACCCACTGATAGTGATGCTGCTGGCCGTGCTCAACGGTATGTACCTGCTGGGCCTGCGCAGGAAAACGCCCATGAAAAAAGTAATGGGCCTGATGGATGAGGCAGTAAAAGATGTAGCCGTGATTATCCTCGTAATAGGTGGCTCAGGTGCGCTCACCCAACTCCTGAACGATAGTAAAGTAAGCTCCTACATTGCGGACAGCCTGCAACAACTGCACCTGCATCCGCTGGTGCTTGCCTGGGGAATTGCCGCCATCATCCGGGTATGTATCGGTTCCGCTACCGTGGCCGGACTCACCACTGCCGCTATCGTAGCACCGCTCATACCGGCTTCCGGCGTCAATCCTAACCTGATGGTACTGGCTACAGGCGCTGGCAGCCTGATGTTTTCCCATGTGAACGATGCCGGTTTCTGGATGTTTAAAGAATACTTTAACTTGACAGTGAAAGATACTATCAAAACGTGGTCAGTGATGGAAACGATCGTATCCGTAACCGGACTGGCAGGCACTTTGTTGCTAAGTTTATTTGTATAAAAAGTTTGTAATGAATTGGTTCGAACTGAAGAATGCAGCCCAGGTGGATTCACCTGCACTCATAATTTATAAAGACCGTGTGATAGAAAATATCAACAAGGTAAAAGGTATGATTGATAACGTATCACGGTTACGCCCACACGTAAAAACAAACAAGATGACGGAAGTGGTGCAGCTGATGATGGGAGCCGGTATCAATAAATTCAAATGCGCTACCATCGCCGAAGCGGAAATGACAGGCCTTGCCGGTGCCGCTGATGTATTGCTGGCCTATCAGCCAGTAGGCCCAAAGGCAGTACGTTTCCTGGAGTTGATACAGAAGTATCCCGGTACGCAATTTTCCTGTCTGGTAGATAACAGGGAGTCGGCTAACGATCTCCAGGAGCTGGCTAAGCAAAGCGGCCGCCACGTGAAGGTGTACATGGATATCAATGTGGGCATGAACCGTACCGGTATAAAACCGGATCACGGCGCACTGGGGTTATACCAATATGTCCACTCCCTTGAAAATTTACTGCCGGTGGGTTTTCATGTGTATGATGGTCATATCCATGATACTGACCTGGCCATACGAAAACAGAAATGTGACCAGGCATATGAGCCTGTGGTGAACCTGGTGGCCGATGTGGTTGCATCCGGATTGCCGGTACCACTGGTAGTGGCAGGCGGTACGCCCACCTTTCCTATCCATTCCCAACGCCGCCGCGAAGAGTGCAGTCCCGGCACTTTTGTGTTCTGGGATTTTGGTTACGCGCGTAACCTGCCGGAGCAACAGTTTGATTATGCTGCACTCGTGCTCAGTCGCGTAATCTCTCATATCGATGATCAGCTGATTTGCCTGGACCTCGGTCATAAATCCATAGCAGCTGAAAACCCGCAGCCACGTGTGGAATTTCTGAATATCCCCGGCACGGTTATCTCCCAGAGTGAGGAACACCTGGTGCTGAAAGTAGCATCCGCAGCAGATTATCCGGTAGGCACCGTTGCCTACGGGGTGACATTACATATTTGCCCTACGGTAGCACTATACGAAAAGGCATACGTGGCAGAAAATAACGATGTAACTGCCACCTGGAAAGTGATTGCGCGGGACCGCCAGATCATCGTGTAAGCGGCCGGAATTTGGTATCTTTATATAACGCAGGTAAGCGCGATATAAAGATACCATATGCAGCAGATTCCAGACAGGATTAAACATTTTAACGAAGGCCGCATTCCTGCCTTGCTTTCTATGAAGTATGCGGCTATGCGCCGGAATCCACTCCGCTTTTTCAGGGGCTCCTGCCACCTGTTTTACCAGGATTTTCCTGCAGGTAATCAGTTACTGAAATCCCCGCGTAGCTGGATTTGCGGCGATCTTCACCTCGAAAATTTCGGCAGCTACAAAGCAGATAATCATATTCCTTATTTCGATATCAATGACTTTGATGAAGCAGCACTGGCGCCATGCCTGCTGGACCCTGCCCGCCTTTTATGCAGCATTATCCTGACCTCAGATGTGTTGCACGTTAATGCAAAAGAAGCTAAAAAACTCGCTGGAATTTTCATTAAATCCTACGCGGATACGCTTACTTTTGGTTACATCCGTTCTTTGGAAAAGCAGGCTGCAACAGGCACTATCCGCCTTTTCCTGGATACGGTCCGTAACAGGAAACTGAAACCATTTCTTGGCAAACGGATGTATGTGAAAGAGGATAAACCACGCCTGCTGATTGATGATCTCAAAACAATTAAAACACCGAAGGTAGAACGGGAGATGGTAACCCATGCAGTAAATAGCTGGGCAGCCAAACGGCCGGCATTAAAGGGTTACAGGGTGGTGGATGCAGCGTATCGTATAGCCGGTACCGGTAGCCTGGGTGTGGAACGCTATGTGTTACTCGCCACTTACGATATGGTACCCGGTGAATATCACCTGCTGGACCTCAAAAGAGCGAACCCCTCCTGTATGTTGCAATACCACGATTTCTCGCAGCCAGTGTGGATGGACGAGGCACATCGGATCACAGAAGTGCAAAAGCGCGTACAGGCAGCTTATCCGGCATTGCTACATTCCGTAAATGTGGATGGGCGACAATTTGTATTAAAGCAACTACAACCGAGTACTGATAAACTTAACTTCGAATTATTTGCAGGTAATATTCCCCAGCTGGAAGAAATCCTGACCACCATGGGACAGATATTGGGTTGGGATTGCCTGCGCTCGGGAGGCCGCCAGGGATCAGCGATTGCGGATGAGCTGATAGATTTTGGCAGCAGTGTGGATAACTGGAAAGATACGCTGTATGAATATGCAGCTTCTTATTCAGAGCAGGTGCTGGAGGATTTTAGAGAGTATGCGACTGCGTATGATGACGGGGTGTTTAATAAAATGATGTAAAAAGAACTGCATGTAAAAAAATCAGCACTCCATGTTGAGGCGTTTTTCTAACTGGTATTTGAACTGATTGATCTCCTTCCTATCAGCACCTCTCTGAGTCATTAACCTCTCTATTTGGGATGCTACTTCATAATAATTTGCTTTTGCCTGAAAGGTTATATTACTATTCACCACTTCATAATATTTTGCAACAACTTCTACTTTGGAGTTTGAAATATTAATCATCGCTGAACAATCTCCTGGAGTTATAAAATCTTTCCGTTTAAATAACCTTACTTCATCAATAGCAGAGCAATTTACAAAGTCTGGAAGTTTGGTTTGGAGCTTTGCAAATCGCACATCATGTGCTTCATCGGAAACTTGCCTTCCATAACCAGTTGCGGCTTTCAGACTTTCAAAACGAATTTTTGTCCCTAATCAGCTCATGTAGGATGGAACTGCCAGTAGTAATAAATGTGTTCTGTAACCTAGCGCCTTCATACGTTCGAAATCTGCTAACACTAATTTGTAATCCTGCAATGTTGTTTCGATAAGTATGTTTAAGTTGTTAGCTATTCCATGCTTTTTTAACCTTGTATTACAAAAGTCTGCAAGTGGCCAGGTCAGGTCCGGGAAATCTGATTCGCGGTCCTGAAGGATCCTGGCTGCATTCGGATGCCGCTCCCGAAAGTCATCAGCGTTACAGACCAGGAGGTTTCTACTGGTTTCAATTCTTATCTGATGAATAATTTCGGTTTTTCCAGCACCAGGCTGCGCGCCTACCAGGTAATACGATGGAGGTAGGGATGGAATCAGTTCTGCTGTTTCTTCGGCTATGATCTGATTACTTATAGCCTCTTGTTCAGATGAGGATATTTGGGGGTAGTCGGGTTTCATTAAGCGCGATACAGTTCTTTAACAATGGTTGAATAAGTATCAATAATATAGTTCATCTCATCCAGGGAATCGAAGCTTGCATTTCTCAAAGTTTCCAGCGCAATATCTTTGTTTTTTTTGACCGTATCCAAATCCATTTTTAATGTATCAGCATCTTTACGGTATTCGGCACGGTGCAATATATTGGAATAAGCGTTAATCGCGCGACGTAAAAGTGTATGTGCAAGCTCTGTACGTTCATAAAACACCATAGCATTTGTCCGGCTCTCTTTTATCATGCTTACCTCTTTTTCTATATCCAATTTTACTGATAAACAGCGTGCCTCAGCCTTTTTTATGTCCGACTCTTTAGCCTCGCGTAAGAGTTTATCAAGCTCGCCTTCTTTTAGGTATAATATCAATTCCAGCTCATGGGCCTCAATTAGTTCTGGCTTCTCAAATGCAATACGAATACAGATGCCTTTTTTGTTCTTGGCGGAATTAATAATTCTGGTTTCGTAATGATGATTTATGAGATTAACAATAATACACTGATCAAAGCTCAGAAAATAGTGTGTATGATTTTCTGGATTAGTGGAAATCCAGTAATCAACCACCGATTCTTTTTCTAATATTGTTTCTGCCATAAACTTAAATGAAGTTCATATTTCTTTCTACTAAAATACGATTTACTAAGGATAAAATCAAAATTCAAATACCAAATTTTTAAAATTTAAATTGTTGATTTTCAGTTTTTTAAAGCCATTCGAATCATTGAATTTAAATGACTTTAAAAAACTGATTGTTAAAACTGGTTTTAAAGAGTTTGTAGGAATTCTATTTTTTTCCGTTCAAAACTTTAATATTCTTCAACTCACCCACAAAAGCATTCGCACTATCCCCAATATACTTAAATGGAAACACCAGCGTTTGCACCTTCGCAATCTTATCTTTCGTGTTGGTAAAAGATATTTTAGCTCCTTCCAGCCGTTCTGTTAATATACCATTTACAAACAGGGAGGTGCCTTTGTTATCACCGGAAATCTCAATATGCGTCCAGGTTTCCGCAGGAACCGCATAATTGAAGTAGTAGTCGTAGCCTTCTCTGCTGAAACCGAGTTTGCCGGTTTGCTGCTGCAATAGTTTTACACTGCCGGTGGGGCCGGAGAATAGGACCGCATTTGGTTTGTTATTTTTTCCCGGGTTAATGTCAAAGCAAATCGTATAGCCGTAACCGATAGCATCTACTGGCGTTTGCAGGTAGCTCCTGCCGCCATTCAGTGTCAGTTTACCTGATATAGCAGCATTTACCAGTGAGGAGGCATCGTGCTTATTGCCGCTGCCATCTTTCTTGTTCCTGAAATCATATGATATCAGTATGGAATCCTTACTGTTTAATTTATATTGCAGGTTCAGCCCTGGGCCTTCAGGCAGATGTTTACTTTTACTGAGGTAAGTTTCATACGGTTGTTGTGCGTTGTAGCCGGTCCACATTTTCTCAGCCATGACCTGCATGGCCGGAAAGGCCCGGTCATGTACATCCTCAGCGGTGATGCCATTGCCCGGATGATCATTCCAGACAGCAAAGGCACCGCCTTTAATTTTCGGATGTCCGAACGGAAATACTTCTTTGCCAATCATATTCGGCTCCCATTTGTTGTATAGCCGGGAGATATTAAGGTAGTCGTAATAGTAGCCGGCTGCGGGCACTATATACAGCCAACCGTCCGGGGTACTGATAAGGTCGTAGCCCAGCTTAATCATGTCGCGGGGTTCGGCATAGCCGTTGTACCAGGCATTCATGGTAACTCCGTCTGATTTCACAGGAGTCGTACCTTTTGCATGCGTCAGTGAGCCCCACATCCTTACTTTCTTGCCGTATCCTTCCACATATTTTATCAGGTGGTCGGTGAATGCCCTGAATTTTTCTGATTCTTTTTTGTCGTATTCATCGGTGCCGATATGTACTTCATTGCCAACAAATACTGGCTCCGGGCCTTCCAGGTATTCTTTAAAAATATTGTCCACCATTTGCCAGGATACAGGTTCGAGGTTGAGATGGTCACGGCCATATTTATCGCTGGCTACTGCCGGCAGGGCTTTACTCAATGCGAGGGAATGTGCCGGCACATCTATTTCCGGGATGATGCGAACGCCGAAGCTGTCGGCCATACGTTGCAGGGCAATGAATTCTTTTTTGGAGTAGGAACCATCTTCGGCGGTAAGGCCTGGGTAGGTACTGTTTTCGAGGCGGAAGGCGGAATAGGTACTATCCCAGTTATCCCCGAAAAACTTGGCAAATCCGTTGTCGTTCAGGTGTACATGGAAGTCATTCATCTTATAGTAAGACATGAATTTCACGTAGTTCCGGAGGAAATCCATCGTGAAAAACTTTCTGCCGGCATCAAGCACGAAGCCACGCACTGCGTATTTAGGGTAATCACGTGTGATCCCCTTTGGTAGCGTGTTGCGGGTGGGCGACTGCTGCAGCAGCTGCAGGATGGTTTGTGCTCCCCACAAGGCTCCGGTTGGGTGTGTAGCCGTTACCGTTACTACCTCGTTGATGTCCAGCTGATAGCCTTCCTGGCCAAGATTAGCATCTGCGCCGGCTAATGTCAGCCATATATCGCCGGCAACAGGTTTACCGGTTTTGTAAGTTATTTTATAGGCAGATGTGGTAGCAGCTATATCAGCGGTGAGACGCTGTGCTACGCTTTCCAGTTGTTTGGCATACACCGGGTCTATGATAACTCTTGCCTTTGGGGTCAGTATATAGTTGCCTGCGTAACTATGCCATTCGCGCAGTGCCGGAATTACGAAGGGCTGTTCTGCCGGCGGCGGCCCGTATCTCCCTGAAACAAGAACAGACATAGGGGCATCCATTTCCGTACCATCGGACTGGCGTTGCAATACGAAGTACAGGTTTACGGTGGCATCCGTAAGGGGAGTGGTCACGTGCCCGTCCAGGTTAATGACTGGTATCCTGTCGGAGCCTTTCAGCAGCAGCTGATAGCCTGCGGGGGCTTGGGGCAGCGTTAAAGTAGTCTGACCGGATTTTACAGGTGATAAAGGCGGCAGGGCTTTCACTACTGCTGCGAGCTGAAGGGAGTCGGTATTTTGCTGAGCAGCCAGGGGCGTGGCCCACAAGGCGGTGCCTGCCGCAAACAGCGCAGCGGATGTTAACTTAAGGAATTGCATTGTTAATAATTGTTCACTGATAAAAAAAGGCGCCTCACCTTTTGCAAAGGGAAGCGCCTGAAAATACTTAATTATCGTGAGATCTAATAGTACAGATAGGTCAGCACATTGGTGGCATCCGGTGCTGCCGGTTTCAGGCTGAGATAGTCGTTGAACTGTTCCGTGCCCAGTAATGCTTTCAGTTTGTTGTTAAGGCCGTTTTGCATGCTGTTAAGCTTGGTCTGGTAAGCCTTTTCATTGCTGCCTTTGAGTGCCTGTATATTGGATTTTTGTTGCAGATAATTGGTAACGAGGTTGAGTAACTTAGGTTGCTGCTGATCAGTGAGCACCAGGGATTTACTCAGTTTGCTGACAATAGAGGCAGAAGTTCCTTCAATATTTATTGTTGGATTTTGCGCCTGGGTACCTTGAAAATAAACACCGAAAATGAGGAGGAGCAGGGTAGTGGCCAGCTGTTTCATATGTGACGGATTTATCTTTAAGATACTGAAAAATTTATTGCTGTACCATTTTTACGTGCAGGGACTTAGTGGTTCCTTCGTCGTCGATACTGATATAGCGGCAGAGGATTGTTTTGGTATCCACCCATTTAGTTTCGGTAGGTCCCCATTTTTCCAGGTTAGTTTCACCTACGTAGCGGATACTGTCTTTTTCGATATTAAACAGCTGGAAGCCGTTTGGCATAAAGGCTGCCACCAGGTCCATGCTGGCGCAGAGTATTTGTTTTTTATCCGGAGAGAAGATAGGTTCTGTCCAGAGGTGCAGGGTATCGCCTGTAAGGGTATTGAGCAGCAGGAAATCCTGTGACTCGTAATAATAGGCGACGATGCCTTTGCTGTTGATTTCCGGATAGTCGCTTAAATAGGCGAAATGCACGAAGTCGCCTTCGTTTTCCGCGTCATCATCTTTATCCGTGAGGGTGGTGGTTTTACCGTTTTGTAATTTAAACTGTAAGGTATTGCCTGATCTTTTAACGGTTGAATCTTTAGCCAGGGCGAGTGTTTCGCTGGTATCCTGTGGTTGTAATTTGAAGCTTTCAAATACCATAGAATCGATGGTATAGATCAGGTAGGTTTTCCCTGCCAGTTCTAATGTGTCGATGGGTGTGTCGGAGGTGGCTGGTACGTTTACCGTTTGTATGCCGGTGGAATCCGTTGTGGTCGTTTGTTTCGTTGATTTCTGCTGTCCGCAGCTCCAAAGTATTACTGCCAGTGCTGCCAGGTAAAACAGGTTTTTGTACATTTTCATCATAAAGTTGCTGATCTGCAAAAATAAGTATTTAAGTGTTCGTTGGGAGATTAGTTTGACAACCGGCCGGCATCAGTCTTGGATAAGGTAAAGTACAGCAAATAGCCGGTGAGTATACCGCAGCCGAAGCCGGTGAGGTGTGCAATATTGTCAATACCAACGGTGAAACAGGCCACGATGATGTTTAAGCCCACAAATAAGGCGATAAAAATGAGGAAAGGCATTTTGGCGGACCGTTTAAACAGCGGCGTAGTTAAAAGGGCCAGAAAGGCGCCGTAAATGCCAAATATAGCTCCTGATGCGCCTACGCCCACTGCATCGGGATGGAACCATATGCTGGCATAATCTGCCACGAGGCCTGTCACCAGGTACACTATGCAAAATTTTGGTCCTTTAAGAATGGGTTCCAGGAATATGCCTGCTATTAGTAGTCCCAGCATGTTGGTAAACAGGTGCCATAGTCCCGCGTGTAGAAACATACTTGTAAGCAGCCGCCAGTATTGATGTTGCTGGCTGGTGAGTGGCCAGTAGTTGGCGCCCCATTGCAGGAGATCGTCTGCATCACCCCACCAGATTTCATGTCCTTTGATGGCCATCATGCAAAATACGATGGTATTCACTACAATCAGTGAAAGGGTAACCGGTGCATTATACAGGCGTTTTAATATTTGCATTCACGATAAGTTACGAAAAATCGTGAAATAAAATATTGAGGCTCAGTTATTCGTAGCTGTAATCTACCACGGTATTGCAGGTATTATTGAGTTGCGTATAACCTTTTGTATGTAGGTAGACGTTAGCGCTGCGGGGATAACCGTTTCCGTTGCAGGCATACATATACTGTACAGTGGTGGAGCGGGATAATGCCATTACGCCTTGTTGGGTAACGGTTTCCTGTTTCTCGTCCAACTGTATCCTGCTGGGGTTGTTGAAGCTGACATGGAGGAGCAGGTTGGCGAGGTCAGGGAGGGGCTCGCTGGCATGACCTTGCGGAATGGTGTCTGCAAGGAGGAGCTGATTGGCCAGCCGTGCCAGCGGGTTATAGGAGTTGTCCCAGTCGCAGCTGGCTTTGGTAAAGTAGATGGTGGTATCTTCCTGCGGATCTTTGGCGATGTTTTTCCAGGTGGGGTTGCCTTCTATATAATCCCAGCTGGTAGCCTGTTTAAGGTCGGTGTATTTGAGCGACAATGGCTGGTCGTTTTGCCATTGGATACGGGCGGTGCGTACGTGTTGTTTATCACCGTCGAAGAAGTCTACTTCTTTGATATTACCACGTAAGTCCCAGTCTTTTACGGCTGCTGTTTTGGTAACTGTTACCTTGTTGCGGGAGGTTGTTTCGCAGCGCATACCGGTGAGTCGGTTGAGGTGGTCATATTCAAAGCGGATGGTATTGGTATCGGTTGTGTTAGGATGTTTTGTCAGGGAGGTCATCTGCCCGTCTTTATTATAGCTGAAACTTATCCAGGGGCTGTTTTCACCATGGATGGTAATGGCCTGCAGGCGTGGCGTGGTGTACTTACCGCGGTGGGAGGTACAGGCTGTAAGCAGCACTGGTAGTGCGAGGGCGAGAAGATACTTTATCATGAAGGGGAAATTACAAAAAATAAAGCACCCGTACCAGGAGGCACGGGTGCTTTATTTTTCTAAGAGTTATATATTACTCAGCTACAACTTCGAATTCCATTTCGGTATCGTTGCCTTTACCGAAGTCCAGGCGAGCTTTGTAAGTACCTAATTCTTTCACATCATCCAGGATATGGATGCGGCGACGATCGATTTCGTAACCTTTCTGTTCTTTAATTGCGCGTGCAATCTGAACACCGGTAACGCTACCGAAGATTTTACCGGAAGTACCGGTTTTCGCGCCGATTTTAACAGGAGAAGCTTTCAGAACTTCCACCACTTTAGCGATTTCCGCCAGCAGTTTCTCTTCTTTCACTTTCTGTACTTTCAGGCGCTCCTGCAGTTGTTTCAGGTTAGAAGGACTAGCTTCTACCGCAAACTTCTGCGGGATCAGGAAATTTCTGGCGTAACCATTCTTTACGGAAACCAGTTCATTCTTCTGACCCAGGTTGTCTACGTCTTGTATTAAAATAATTTGCATAACTTCTTACTTTAAAAGGTCAGTAACATAAGGCAATAAAGCCATTTGACGAGCTTTCTTAATAGCCTGGGCTACTTTACGCTGAAATTTCAGGGAGTTACCTGTAATACGACGTGGCAACATTTTGCCCTGATCGTTCAGAAATTTCTTCAAAAACTCCGCGTCTTTGTAATCTACATACTTGATGCCCATTTTCTTAAAACGGCAGTATTTCTTCTGGCGTTTTTCAGTTTTTACGGCTGTTAAGTATTTGATCTCTTGTTTAGGTTTAACTGCCATAATTTTAAGCTTCAGTGGTTTTAGATTCAGCATTCGCACCATAGTTCTTGCGATTGTTATACGCTACAGCGTATTTGTCAAGCGCAGTCGTCATGTGACGTAATACATTTTCATCGCGGTTCAGCTGGATTTTCAGCTTCTCATTGAGGTCGGTTGGCGCAGTATATTCCAGAACAACATACATTCCTGTAGTTTTTTTCCGGATAGGGTACGCCAGTGATCTTAATCCCCAGGGATTTTCGTGCGTGATTACTCCGCCGTTATCTTTAATGATATCAGCGAATTTCTTTTGGGCGGCTTTGTAGTCGTCCTCAGAAAGCACAGGGGTAAAGATCACCATCAATTCGTAGTTCATAATTCCCTGTTTTTTGTTAGGTTTAATAAAAAAATTCGGACCGCAAAGATAAAGAACTATTCCCAATTTTAGGAGATAACCGGGTTTTATTATGGAATATTCTTTGTTTTCTATCTTGTATTTTGATTATCAGATAATTATATATTAATTTGGATTCTGGTGCCGAAGTTATTAGGAGGCAATCGCCAACGAAGGTGGCGATTGGGGAGGGCCCGCGCGTAGCGCGGTGCCAGCAGACTGCCAGCAACATAAAACGAATCCTTTGCTGCTTTGCGTGAAAAAATCCCGCCTCGCGTCAACTTGTCAGCCCCGCGGCGCTGGCACAACCTTTGACTCTCATCTCCCCGAAATATAAAATTTACTTTTCCCATGCAAAAAGGCGCTATACGTGTACAAACGGAAAATATCTTTCCGATCATTAAGAAATTCCTGTATTCCGATCATGAAATCTTTATCCGTGAGCTGGTGAGTAATGCCGTTGATGCTACCCAAAAACTCAGAACCCTGGCTAGTGTAGGTGAGTTCAAAGGCGACCTGGGCAACATCGATATCGAAGTAAGGCTGGATAAAGAGAAAAAGACAATCACCATCGCAGATCATGGTGTGGGTATGACTGCGGAAGAAGTGGACAAATACATTAACCAGGTGGCTTTCTCCGGTGCTGAAGAGTTCCTGAAAAAATACAAAGGCCAGGAAAGCGGAACCAACATCATCGGGCACTTCGGCCTCGGTTTCTATTCTTCCTTTATGATCAGCAACCAGGTGGAAATCTTCTCCAAGTCATGGAAAGAAGACGCACCAGCTGTTCGTTGGGAGTGCGACGGCAGTCCGGAATACAGTCTCGAAGAAACTACCAAAACAGAACGTGGTACTGAAATCGTGATGCATGTAAACGAAGAAAGTGAAGAATTCCTTGACGAAGGCCGCATCCGTTCCATCCTCACCAAATTCTGTAAATTCCTTCCGGTTCCGGTTAAATTTGAAGGAGAACAGATCAATAACGTAGCTCCTGCCTGGACTAAAAAGCCCAGCGAGCTCACCGCAGAAGATTACCAGAACTTCTATAAAGAATTATATCCCTTCGCAGAAGCACCGCTTTTCTGGATTCACCTGAACGTAGATTATCCTTTCAATCTCACCGGTATCCTGTATTTCCCTAAAATCAGCAAGAGCTACGAAATACAGAAAGATAAAATCAACCTGTACTCCAACCAGGTATATGTTACCGACGAAGTAAAAGATATCGTTCCGGAATTCCTGATGCTGCTGCATGGTGTGATTGATAGCCCGGATATCCCGCTCAACGTTAGCCGTAGCTACCTCCAGGGCGATCCGAATGTGAAAAAAATCAATGGCTATATCACCAAAAAAGTAGCGGATAAACTGGATGAAATGTTCCGCCAGGACCGCAAATCATTCGAGGAAAAATGGGAGTCCATCGGCCTGTTCGTGAAATACGGGATGATGACGGACGACAAGTTCCTCGATAAAGCCAATAAATTCCTCCTGCTGGAAGACGTTGCCGATGGCAAATTCTATACCCAGGAAGAATACCGCACTGCCGCTGCTGCCCTGCAAACCAATAAGGAAGGCAAGCTGGTAGTACTCTATTCTACCAATCCGGTGCAGCAGGACAGCTACATCCAGGCTGCCCAGAAAAAAGGCTTCAAAGTAATAAAAATGGAAACGCTGGTAGATGCCGCCTTCATCAACAACATCGAGATGAAGTGGGACAATGTACAGTTTACCCGCGTAGATGCCGATATCGCTAATAACCTGATTGATAAAGACGAAAATGAAGATACCCTCCTGTCTAAAGAACAGGAAGATACCCTAAAAAATCTCTTTACCCAGGAGGTTAATCAGCCCAATATTAAGGTAGATATGAAAGGCCTTACTGCTGATCTCCAGCCGGTGATCGTTACCCGTCCGGAGTTCATGCGCCGTATGAAAGATATGGCCAGTATGGGCGGTGGCGGAATGAACTGGTATGCCAATATGCCTGATGAAATCAATATGACCATCAACGCTAACCACCCGGTATACCTGCAAATTCTCCGTGAGAAAAACAACGGCCTGCAGCAAAAACAGATTAAGAATCTGGCGGACCTCGCATTGCTGTCGCAAAACCTGTTGACCGGCGCAGATCTTACTGCTTTCGTAAACAGAAGTGTAGAACTGATGAGTGCAGGAGAAGGGGAAGAAGAAGCATAATTTTTATTGTATAGTTATATTAACAAAGCAGAAAGGAACCTTCGGTTCCTTTCTGCTTTGTTATTTATGGCCGCTAATGGCGGCCTTAAACAATCGAATACAAGCAGAGTGTAGCGCACTTCGCACTGCAAACTGCACATGCTTACCGCATACCGCTTATCGCATACCGCTTATCGCATACCGCTTACCGCGCACCGCACACGGCTTACGGCTTACCGCTTACCGCTTACCGCTTACCGCTTACGGCTTACCGCTTACCGCATACCGCTTACTGCGCACCGCTTACCGCACACCGCGTACCGCTTACTGCTTACCGCACACCGCTTACCGCGCACCGCGCGGAACCACCCTACCGACACCGAAGGTGTCGGCTAACCTTTAAAATCACTTAAAAAAATATTCTACTAACTTATATGTATATACGAAATCGTACAACCCTGCCTTTGAACTTAAAAAACATGCAGATTATTTTCCTCTTATAAACAATCACTATATGTGCGCAAACCCGCATAAAATAAAAGGCTCCCGCCTCGCGTTAATTCCTTTATTTGCACCCCGCTGCGGGTAATTCACACCGCAGGAAAATATTGTAAAACCTGGTCCCGGCAACTGCCGGGACCTTTTCATTTGTAGCTGTTATATGAAAAAAAGAACAATTAAAAATTTATGCCATGTCTTTGTGCTGTTATCCATAGCACTGTTTTCCTGCTCTAAAAAAGAAACCTCCAAGCCAGCCAAGCCGGTCGATGAAGTATTTGATACGCAGCCCTTGGGAACCACCACACAAAAAATCAATACTGGTGGTAATATCAGTGATTACCTGCTGTATATACCGGATGAGTACAACAACAAAAAAGATTACCGATGGCCACTGGTTATATTCCTGCATGGAGTAGGAGAGATTGGTACCAACGTAGACATTCTTAAGAATGTAGCCTTGCCAAGGGTAGTAAAAGGGAAACCCTTTGTAATGGTGGCACCGCAGTGCAACAATACCTGGTGGAACAGGGAGGTGTTACAAAAGTTTTATAAGGAGATGATTGCAAAATATCATGTGGACACCAACCGGGTAATCGTGACAGGGTTGAGTATGGGAGGAATTGCCACCTGGGACTGGATCTGTGCCTATCCTAAAAATTTCGCGGCAGCAGTGCCTATCTGCGGTACCGGTTATGCGAATCTTATGCCAGCGGTGAAAACTTTACCCATATGGGCTTTCCATTGTGCGGATGATCCAACTGTAAGTGTAAATGGCTCGCGGGAACCAGTAAAAGCACTGCAAAGCATAGGAGGAAATATTAAGTATACCGAATATCCGACCGGTGGGCATGACGCCTGGACAAGGGCCTATGCTACCGCGGATTTATATACCTGGATGCTGAATCAGCACCGCTAGTAACAGTGAATCTCTTTACCATATCAATAAACCATTATCCGGCGCTCAGTAATGAGCGCTTCCCTACACCATAACGGCCCATAACAGGGCTGTTATGGTACTTATCACTTATCGGATGTCAATTACTTTTAATTGCAGGGTGGTTTGTCCGTTCCACTCGTTTTCATCCAGTGTAAACGTCATATCAAAAGGCTTTTTACTGCTGATAATGTCGAACTTTTCGGCCATGTAAAAGCCAATGCCCGACATCGTTTGGCCGCTATTACCCTGCCTTACGGAGAATTTGATGTGCTCCTCTTTTACCACCTTTGAGTACCCGGTATCCCGCAGGTTCCTGGCAAGAAATACCGGCCGGAGATTTTCAGGTCCCAGTGGTTCGAATTGTTTGAGGATATTATAAAAAGCGGGAGAGATATCACTAAAAAGTATTTCTGTGTCTATCACAATTTCAGGTACCAGCATTTCTGCGGAGATCGTGCTGGCCACCACCTCTTCAAATTTCTCCTGGAATGCCTGTACATTCTCAGGCCTTAGTGTCATACCGGCGGCATAAAAGTGCCCTCCATAGTTTTCCAGCAGGTCTTTACATTTATGCACAGCCTCGTATACGTTGAAACCCATTACAGATCTCGCTGAGCCGGCCACCATATCATTGGACTGTGTGAGGATAACGGTAGGCCGGTAATAAAATTTATCAATCAGCCGCGATGCTACTATGCCTACCACTCCTTTGTGCCAATGCGCCTGGAAAAGTACGGTAGATTTTCTGGCGGCCATCGTTGCATCATTTTGAATCAACGTGATGGCTTCCTGGGTGATAGTGCTGTCGATTTCTTTCCGGTCAAAGTTATCAGCATGCAAAGCTTCCGCTATTACCCTGGCTTTTTCCGGATCATTTTCTATAAAGAGATTTACTGCTTTCCTGGCATCGTCCATGCGTCCTGCGGCATTTACGCGGGGAGCAATCACGAAAACCAGGTTGGAAATGGTAAGCAGGTCTTTTTGTGCATTCAGTTGAATAAGCGCTTTTATGCCCGGCAGCGGGTCTTCGTTCACTTTCTTCAGGCCATGGAAGGCGAGTATTCTGTTTTCTCCCGTCATGGGCACAATATCGGCTGCGATGCTGGTAGCTACCAGGTCGAGATATTTATTGGGTGCGCTTTCGGGGAGCCCGCGTTTTAATGCTATGGCACTCACGAGTTTATAACCTATACCACAGCCACTTAACTCTTTATAAGGGTAGGGGCAATCGTACTGTTTAGGATTGAGTATGGCTACAGCCGGAGGGAGTATTGCATCCGGGAGGTGATGGTCACAGATGATGAATTCAATTCCTGCTTCTTTGGCGGCGGTGATCAGCTCAATGGATTTGATGCCGCAATCCAGGGCGATGATCAGACTGAAATCATTTTCTTTGGCGTAGGCGATTCCCTGTGTGGATATCCCATATCCTTCCCGGTACCGGTGAGGAATATAATACTCAATATGGCTGTAGAGCTGACGGAGAAAATCGTATACGGTGGCTACGGCAGTGGTGCCGTCTACATCATAATCGCCGTATACCAGTATTTTTTCATTACGGAAGAAGGCCAGTTCAATTCTGGCAATGGCCTTGTCCATATCTTTCATGAGCCAGGGGTCGTGCAGGTCTTTCAGTGTAGGTCTGAAAAACAGCCGGGCAGCCTCATAGGTGTGAACATTCCGTTGCACCAGTAATCTGCATAGCAAGGGATGTATGCGGAGGGATGATTGCAGCAGATGTTCCTGATTTGGTTGATAAGCTTTTACTGTCCAGCGTTTTTGCATTATATATGTTCAGGATTCTTTTACCATTATGTGGGCTTTGAGCCTAAGCTTTAAGCGGTCATTGCATTTTACATTTAATATTTTACATTTTCGAATTTCTTTTTAGAAAGTGCGGTCAGTAGTGTAGCGAACCATAGATTCGAGACCGTTTCTGATGGGGGATTCAGGGAACTGGCGAAGAATGGCAAGGGCTTCGTCGCGGTATTCGAACATTTTTTGCTGGGTATATTCAATACCGCCTGATGCTTTAACGAGCTGGATAACTTCTTCTACTTTTTCCTTATTCGTATTTTGATTTTTTACTATATAGATAATTCTTTTTCTAACTTCTGGCGTGGCGTGCTCGAGGGTATAGATGAGGGGGAGGGTCATTTTTTTCTCGCGGATGTCGATTCCTGTTGGTTTTCCGATTTTGGCGGTACCATAATCAAAGAGATCGTCTTTAATTTGGAATGCAATTCCTACTTTTTCTCCGAACAACCTCATTTGTTCTGTTGTTGTGTCATCATTAGTGGCGCTCCAGGCACCGGCAGCACATGCAGAGGCGAGAAGTGAGGCCGTTTTACGGCGGATGATTTCAAAGTATATATCTTCCTTGATATTGAGTTTCCTGGTTTTCTCTATTTGTAGAAGTTCCCCTTCGCTCATGGCCTGCACTGCGTCGGAAATGATCTTTAAAGCTCTGAATTCGTTGTTGTTAAGGGAGAGAGATAATCCTTTGGCGAGGAGGTAGTCGCCTACCAGCACCGCAATTTTATTTTTCCAGAGGGCATTGATGGAGAAAAAACCGCGGCGTTCGTTGGCGTCATCCACTACATCATCGTGTACGAGCGTAGCGGTATGGAGTAATTCCACAAACGCTGCAGCCCTGTGGGTACTTTCGGTCAGATTATCTGCGAAAAGCCGGGCAGAGAGTAACACGAACATGGGACGCATCTGCTTCCCCTTTCGCTTAACAATATAATGCATCACGCGGTCCAGCAGCGGTACATTACTTTTTACCGCTTCCGCGAATTTGAGCTCAAAATCTTGTAATTCCTTACCTATCAGGTATTTAATATCATCCATGGACTAAAATCAAAAGGATTGCTAAGCTAGGTTTAAAAAGTGAAACTTTAACATTTTGGCCTTTAATTTGTATATGGAGTATAACAAACCTTTAACAGCAGCAAAAGGTTTTGTTAACACGAGGATTGCAATACTTTAACTTACGCGTATTTAAGGTATATAAATACTTTTAGTTACGCGCTGCTTTTTAAGCACTTATCAATGAAAATAATATTGCAAGAAAAATTTGATTATTCGTTAATGATTTTTACCTTTGCTTGGTAAAAAACGGGTTATTAGTAAATTTTTAACAGTTTTTAAATAAAAAACAATTATGGCAAGCAAAAAGTACTTTTTACTGGCAGGCGCTGTGAGTTTATTAGCCGCGTCTTCTGGTTTTGCACAGGTTCAACCAACCGGCTATGATGCACTGGATTCGTCCAAAGTGTCTAGCAAGAAAATGGTACAACAGAATAACTTCATGAACCACACTTCCAACTTCCCTGCTAAACCTAGGGATATGTGGGAACTGGGTTTCCATGGTGGTCTGCATTTAATTAGCGGTACCATTCCTGCTCAACCAGGTTTTGGTGGTGGTATCTCCCTGAGAAAATCTCTGGGTCATACTTTCTCCCTGAGAGCTGAGTATACCGGTTCATTTGACTACGGTCAGGATTACAAACTGCGTCCGGTTCCTGCAACTGCTGACCCAGTTAACCCTTGGCTCCCTACCGCTTCAAGAAACGGTAACCAAATCATCGGTAACTACAAATCTGCTAACCACCAGCTGTCTTTAGACGTGCTGATGTCGCTGAGCAACATCATGTTCTACAAAGCTGAACCTAAAGCTAACTGGTACGTATTGGCTGGTTACTCTATCGTTCTGGCTGATGTGGACGTTGATGCATTGGACGGTAACGGTAATCCTTATGTTTACGACCAATCTCGTCTGACTGGCAAACGTTCTGACATTAAAGATTACATCAAATCTGTACAGGACAAAAAATACGAACAAAATGCGCCTGCACAGGGCAACCGCGTAACTATCGGCCGTAAGGACGATAACCAGTTGCTCCGTCACGCACTGGATCTGGGTACTGGTGTTGCGTTTAAAGTTTCTAAACGCTTCAACATCGGTATCGAAGAAAAAATCACCATGCCTTTTGATGCTTACCTCGATGGTTATGCTGGTCCTGGTGGTTCTTCCAAAGATTTCTACTCTTACACTAGTGTACGTCTGAACTTCAACTTAGGTAATCCTAACAAACGCGTTCAGCCATTATGGTGGATCAACCCGCTGGAATACGCTTACAGCGAGCTGTCTAACCCACGTCACATGAAACTGCCTAGCCCAGTACTGCCTGATGCAGACGGTGATGGCGTAACTGATCAGTTCGATCGCGAACCTAACACTCCAGCTGGTGCACCTGTTGATTCTCACGGTGTTGCTAAAGATACTGACGGTGATGGCGTTCCTGATTACAAAGACAAACAACTGATCACTCCTACTTACTGCCAGCCAGTTGACGCTGACGGTGTTGGTAAATGCCCAGATCCTGAGTGCTGCAAAAACCGCGTAGAAACTAACTGCGCTAGCCTTGTACTGCCTTCAGTTTCTTTCAAAGGTTCTTCTACCAAAGTAGCATCTGACAACGAAGCAATCCTCGCTAGCGTTGCTGCAACCCTGAAATCTAACCCATCTTGCAACGTTCTGGTTACCGGCCACGCTGGTGCTAAAGGCAAAAAAGGTGGTGTTGATCTGAGCAGCCGTCGCGTTGACGCAGTTATCGACTACCTGGCTGATAAACAAGGTATCGATCGCGGTCGCTTCATCAAACAAAACACTCCTGGTGAGTCTAACACTGTTGATTTAGCTCCTGCTAACTAATCAGTACACTCCCAAAGAATGATAATGCTAAAAAGTCCTCCAGCCACAAGCGGAGGACTTTTTAGTTTCCAATATCTCCACACACTGTACACTTACTGCGCCAATCCCGGGTTGACACCTTAAGTCCATTTTTTCCTTTCCTTTGCTCCATAACCCAAAAACATATAATTTTGGGGGCTTTTTAACAAACTATTTTTAAGTGGGTATAAACATTAACAGGGTCTCCCTGGCAGGTTTAGTCGTAGCGCTCGGAATTATCTACGGCGACATTGGAACCTCTCCGCTCTATGTGTTTAAGGCCATTGTAGGAGGTAATCCTATCAGCGACCTGCTTGTCATTGGTGGTATCTCCTGTATCATCTGGACGCTTACACTGCAAACAACCGTCAAATACGTTATCCTCACCCTCCGGGCTGATAACAAAGGTGAAGGCGGTATCTTCTCCCTCTACGCACTCGTACGAAGGCACGCCAAATGGACGGTTCTCTTCGGTATGATCGGTGGAGCCGCCCTCCTCGCAGATGGTATTATCACACCTCCCATTACCGTTACCTCCGCCATCGAAGGTTTACGTACCCTCGAGGTATTTAAAGATCTTAGCCAGCTTACGATCGTAAAAATAGTATTAGCCATCATCTCCGGCCTGTTCATCATGCAACAGTTCGGGACCGTTTCCATCGGACGCCTGTTTGGCCCCATCATGGTGCTATGGTTCTCTATGCTGGGTATCCTCGGAATCACCCACATCGCAGATGACCTGAGCATTTTCAAGGCTTTCAGCCCCCACTATGCGATCGAACTGCTCACCACCTACCCTAAAGGATTCCTTATCCTGGGCGCCGTCTTCCTTTGTACCACCGGTGCGGAAGCACTCTATTCAGACCTCGGCCACTGTGGTAAAGGAAACATCCGCATCTCCTGGATATTTGTAAAAACCTGCCTGATCCTCAATTACCTGGGTCAGGGTGCGTGGTTACTCACACAAAAGGGTCAGATCATTCCTAAAGATCAGAACCCATTCTTTACCATTATGCCTGAATGGTTCGTCATTTTTGGGGTACTCATCGCCACCATGGCCTCCATTATCGCCAGCCAGGCCCTCATTTCTGGTTCCTTTACCCTCATTTCTGAAGCGATGCGCCTCAATCTCTGGCCTAAGCTGCGGGTAAACTACCCAACGGAAATGAGAGGTCAGTTATATATCCCCGGTATCAACGTAATGCTATTTGTTGGCTGCGCCGCCATCGTACTGATATTCCAGGAATCCTCCCATATGGAAGCTGCCTACGGTCTGTCTATCACCATCTGTATGCTGATGACTTCCTGCCTGTTCGCCTTCTACCTGTATACCCGAAGGGTGTGGATAGGGTGGATACTGCTATACCTGGCCGTTTACTTTACCATCGAGTTCTCCTTCCTTTTCGCTAACCTGGTCAAATTTGCCCATGGTGGTTATGTAACCGTGATCGTAGCGGGAGCATTGTTCCTCGTGATGATGGTATGGTTTAAGTCCAGGAAAATCAAAAACCGCTATGTGGAATTTGTGCGGCTGGAAGACTACCTGCCTATTATGCAGGAACTCAGCAACGATACTACTATCCCTAAATATGCCACTCACCTGGTGTATATGAGCAGTGCCGATAATCCGAAGGAAATCGAACACAAGATTATCTACTCTATTCTCAATAAAAAGCCCAAAAGAGCCGATATCTACTGGTTTGTCCACGTAGATGTGGTAGATGAGCCTTACCTGAGCGAATACTCGGTGCAAACCATCATTCCAAACGAGGTAATCCGTGTGGAATTCCGCCTGGGTTTCAAAGTGGAACAACGCATTAACCTGATGTTTCGCATGGTAGTGGAAGATATGGTGCGTAACAAAGAAGTGAACATCACCAGCCGTTATGAGTCGCTCAGTAAGAACAATGTAGTAGGTGACTTCCAGTTTATTGTGATGGAGAAATTCCTGTCTCACGACAATGACCTGCCACTTTACGAAAGAATGATCATGAAAATGTACTTCTTCCTGAAAAAGATCAGCCTGTCCGAAGAGCGAGGTTTTGGCCTGGACTCCAGCTATGTGACCATTGAAAAATATCCGCTCGTGGTAGCACCGGTGACGAATTTGCAGCTCAAGCGTATCGTACACCGATTCTAGCTTTTCCATGAACGGTAAGCATATTTTGCCCGATATCTTAGAAAAAACGACGTTTTTTTAAGATATTGGGCAAATCTTTTTATGGGAAGTCCGCTGGTACTAACCCAAAGCAATGAAAATCTATTTAGTAATGGTGAACAAAATTTTCGGCGTGCTACTCCTCGTAGCATTGCAACAACACGCATTAGCGCAATCGCCGTTTACCCGCGATTATAAAGAGTTGTCAGACCCTCGCCCGGTTAATGAAGCCTCCTGGCAAGCCTACGATCAGCAAGTACATGTAGCCTTCGGTAATACCGATACCCGTTATGAAAAAAGAAACGCACCAGCTTCCTCCCAAACCGCCGACAGCTGGAAAGGAACCGCCTGGAAAGGGGAAAAAGTACATACACAGTTGCTCATATGGACTGCCAAACCACTGGATAAAGTAACAGTGCAGGTAACCAGTATTGCCGGCGGCCAGTTCAAGTTTCCTGCAAATGCTGCACAGGCAGGGTTTGTACGGTATGTCATGACAGATGAACTCAATAAAAACGGCGGTGGCTGCGGTTACCGTAAGCCACAGGACTTTGACTCTTCCCTCGTGGCAGATGGCATCGACCTGAAAAATTCAAATGCTATAGCCGGTAAAACCACGCAGCCGGTATGGATCAGTATCCAGGTGCCGGCTAATACGCCAGCAGGTACCTATACCGGCACCATAGAGGTGACCGCAGGAAAAAACAAGATCCGCAAACAGTTTCAGCTGGAAGTATTGAACCGTACTTTATCCACACCGGATAAATGGGCCTTCCACCTGGATCTCTGGCAAAGTCCTGATGCTGTGGCCCGGATGTACAACGTAAAGCCCTGGAGCAACGCGCACTTCGCCGCCATGAAGCCATATATGCAAATGCTGGCTGCTGCCGGTCAGAAATGCATTACTGCTACGCTGATTCATGACCCATGGAATAGTCAAACCCAGGATGTGTACGGCAGTATGATCAAATGGACCAAAAAGAAAGATGGTAGCTGGGCTTATGATTACACCATTTTTGATAAATGGGTGACCTATATGATGGGCCTGGGTATCAAAAAGGAAATCAATTGCTACAGCATGATTCCCTGGAACCTGAAGTTTTACTACTTCGACGAAGCCGCCAACCGCGATACATTTATTGTTGCCAAGCCTGGATCTCCTGAGTACAGCGCCCACTGGCAACCAATGCTGAATAGTTTTGTAAAGCACCTCAAAGAAAAAGGCTGGTTTGGAATTACCACCATCGCTATGGATGAGCGTCCGATGAAAGATATGCAGGAAGCGCTGGCGATTATCCGCAAGGCTGACAAGGACCTGAAGTTGTCGCTCGCAGGCAGCCACCACGGGCCGCTGGTAAATGAAATATATGATTACTGCATTGCCTCCGGCGAGTCATTTACCAAAGAGGAAATGGCCGCACGTAAGGCGAAAGGCTGGCCTACCACCTTCTATACCTGCTGCACAGAAGGCTATCCGAACACTTTTACCTTCTCCCCACCGGCAGAATCGGCCTTTATGGGCTGGTATGCAGCGGCAAAAGGATATGATGGTTACTTACGCTGGGCCTTTAACTGCTGGGTGAAGGATCCGCTGACAGATAGTCGCTTCAGGGCTTGGGCAGCCGGTGATACTTATTTCGTATATCCGGGACCGAGATCTTCTATTCGCTTTGAAAGATTAGTGGAAGGTATCCAGGATTTCGAGAAAATCCGGACTTTAAGGGCAGAATTTGAGAAAAATGGAGATAAAAGTAAGCTACAGCAACTGGAGGATTTATTGAAGCCGGTAGAAATAAGCGCATTGAAAACTACGCCTGCGGCGGAGGTGATTAATGCTGCGAAAGCGAAGTTGAATACACTATAAGAGAGTATTTTATTTTTTGCAGGCCCTTTTCAATCGCCTACGGCGATTGAAAAGGGCCTGCCTCGTAACAGGCCGCTGGCCTATTACGAGGCAGGAGAAATTAAAAAAAAATCCTCCGGGGAACCGGAGGATTTTCTTAACACAACTAAAAAACAATCAAATATTTACCGGAAAAGATAAAGGTTACTTTATCAATCGGGTTTCTTTCCATCTAAAAAAGTATTTATAGTATTTATTTCAGTTGGATTATTCTGTCCTGGCTCACCGCTTACGGTGTAGTTGGAGTAGAACTGTTCCGCAGAACCGGCACCATTATCCAGGTTCACGTTACGACGGAGGTAAGCAGGAACGTTTTCAATTTCAGCGTTATTATCCATGTTTTTCACATTGAAGCTGATGCTGCGGAGTTTTGCAACTCTTTCGGCCTGTTTACGTTTCTGTTCTTCCAGATCTTCGTAGGTGTTGTGCATTGGCACTTCTGGTGGCATAGGGGTATGATTGTGCTCATCCTCCTTGTATACCATCTTCATTTCCTGCTTTATTTCCTGTGGTGGGGTAGTACCAGGTTCCACATATATCGGATTTGGAATCGTCGTATATGCGCCGGCGTTACCTGTTTGTGGCTGAATCACGTTGATGTTATTCATGGCCGTGTTTACCGCAGGATTAGGCAACGGCTGCTGTATGGGCTGCTGTTGTACCTGTTGCATTGGCTGCAGGGGTTGTACTGTTTGCTGTGGCTGTGCAACTGGCTGTACCGGTTCAGGTACAGGTTGTACAGGTGTTTGCTGGATATTCAGTACATAATTCTGACGGGAAGGTGCAATCGGTGCCTGTTGATTGGTAGGTTGTACCGATGGCTGTGAATATGGAATTACCGGCTCAGGGTGGTCCATGAGGCGGGGTGCCATCAGGTCCTGAGGTTCCTGAAACAGGAGGCCTTGTGCCTGTTGCATATTCATTTTTCTTTCATCACCATCTTTACCCAGTTGCATTACGATTTTAGGCTCTACTCTTTCAGGGCTGGAGGGTGTCATCTTTTGTTGCTGAATTGGTTTTTGTTCAAAACCGGTAGCAATGATGGTAACGCCCAGGTTTCTGTCGAGTGCCGCATCGTAGCCCACACCGAGGATAACGTCGCAATCCTCACCGGCCTGGCTTTGTACATAAGCCTGGATAATATCCATTTCATCGAGGGTGTGTTCGAATTCACCTTCGGAGGAAGAGATATTGATGAGGATCCATTTAGCGCCGCGGATATCGTTGTCGTTCAGCAATGGAGAGGTCAGCGCATCTTCAATAGCGCGCTGCGCACGGTTTTCACCTTCTGCCAAAGCGGAGCCGAGTATCGCTACACCACCGTTACGCATTACAGTGCACACATCGGCGAAATCGACGTTGATCTGGCCGGTGGAGTTGATAACATCTGTAATACACTTCGCAGCGGTAGCGAGTACGTTATCTGCTTTTTCGAATGCGGCCTTGAATTTAAGGTCGCCGAATTTTTGACGCAGTTTATCATTTGAAATGATCAGCAGGGTATCTACAAATTCTTTCAAACGTGCGATACCTTCATCTGCCTGACCCATTCGTTTTTTTCCTTCGTAAGAAAATGGGGTGGTAACAATACCAACGGTGAGGATACCCAGCTCTTTACATATCCGCGCGATGATAGGAGCGCCACCGGTTCCGGTACCGCCGCCCATACCTGCAGTGATGAAAGCCATTTTGGTGTTCACCTCCAGTATTTTTTTGATTTCTTCAAAGGACTCTTCTGTAGCCTGTTTGCCGATTTCGGGGTTGGCACCGGCACCTAATCCTTGCGTGAGATGGGGGCCCAGCTGGATTTTGTTGGGGACAGGACTATTTGCAATAGACTGCGCGTCGGTATTGCAGATTATAAAATTCACGCCATCAATGCGCTGGCTGTACATATGATTCACCGCATTGCTTCCGCCACCACCAATACCGATGACCTTGATGATAGAAGATTTTTCCTTAGGAAGATCAAAATGTATCATGACTCTGTCTCTTTTATGGGTTAGTACGATTTGTTAATAATGAACACTTAAGAATTAAGTCTGCTTTTACTATGTTGTTACTATGGTTCATTTGCCTAATCATTATTAACGGTCGTTCTTAATTCTTATTTGTTTTGTTTTAGTCGGCGCAATTGTTGTCGGAAGGGCTACTAACACAACAATTGCGCCATCTCTTATAGTTTAGCGTCTTCTTCTTCGGTGAACATGTCAATGATCTTTGTTTTCATCTTGTCGAGGAAATTTTTCAAAGAAGCATTTCTTTCTTTAGCCTTTCTATCCTGGATTTCCTGACTGCTGGGTGCATCTTCTTCTATCCATGCATCCTGTTCTGCCATTGATTGTGCTGCCTGTTCTTTTGCGAGATAGCTGGTATTTATTTTTACGTAGTTTTCTTCCAGCGACTTGCGATCATTTTCATAATCGTTATAGCCTTTTAGAATCAAACCTACGCAGGTAGCATACATTGGTTTGGTCAGTTCGTCGATATGTCCGCTTGCCAGATGCTCGTTAGGGAAACCTATGCGTGCACTTACACCGGTGGTATATTCTGTGAGCTGAATCAGGTGTTTCAGCTGTGAACCTCCCCCGGTAAGTATAATGCCGCCATTGAGCATTTTATTGTCCATACCGATTTGTTTCAGGTGATATACTACGAAATCGAGTATTTCACTCATGCGCGCCTGGATGATATGGGCCAGATTTTTAACAGAGATTTCTTTAGGACTCTGTCCGCGTAAGCCAGGTATAGTGATGTAAGCATTGCTTTTCGCTTCGTCTGCCAGGGCGTAACCGAATTGCACTTTCATCTGTTCAGCCTGGGTTTTAAGTACACCCAAACCGTTTTTTATATCGTTGGTAATATTTTCACCACCATAAGGAATCACTGCTGTGTGTTTCAGTATTCCTTCATAAAATACGGCGAGGTCTGTGGTACCACCACCAATATCTACAATGGCTACACCGGCTTCGAAATCCATATCGCACATTACCGCGGCAGCAGAAGCCAATGGCTGTAACACCAGGTCACGGATTTTCAGACCTGATTTTTCCACGCTGCGGTTGATGTTACGAATGGCGTTTTTATCGCCGGTGATGATGTGAAAGTTTGCACCCACCTTCACCCCCGACATACCAATGGGGTAGGTGATATTCTGCAGACTATCCACAATATACTGCTGCGGGATCACATCGATGATCTGATCGCTTGCAGGAATAACAGTTTTGTACTGATCGTTGATTAACTGATCAATATCTTTCTGGGATATTTCCGCTTCCACATCATTGCGTACTATATCTCCGCGGGTTTGCAAACTTTTAATATGATGTCCGGCAATGCCTACATATACTTCGTTAATCTCCAGGTTGGGGTTGGATGCATAACAATTTTCCAGGGCCTGCCTGATCGCCTTTATTGTTTGGTCGATATTCAGCACCATACCATGCTGAACGCCAAACGATGTGGCTTTACCGAATCCCAGGATTTCCAGTTTCCCGAATTCATTCTTCCTTCCTGCTATGGCAGCAATCTTCGTAGTGCCTATGTCGAGACCTACAATGATGGGAGCTTCCTGATTCATGGCGTTTTTTGTTTTTTTGATGTGTTAACAGATTTATTCCCTGGCTTATACACTGCTTTAGGTTGTTGCTTGGGCTTTTCTGCAGGAGCCTTTTCCTTCTTCTTCACTTCTTTCTTCACTGGCTCCTTTTTCACTCCCTTAGCTTTTGATTCCGTAGAAGGCTTTGCTGCTGCGGGTTTCGGTTTTTCCGCCGCTACTGCCTCTGCTTTTTTGCTGGTAACAGCTGATGCTGAGTCATTGTTTTCATATACAGGCACTTCATCTGCTCCGTTCACTTTCACACTGTCGGAAGTGATGACAGGTTGCAAAGGAGCAACACCATCTTTCCTTGTACACACCACCTGGTCTTCAAATGCTACGTTGATGCGTGAATAATTATTCCAGCCAACTTTATTCAGTCCTTCTTTATAAAATGCCAGTAGTTTGGTGAATTTTTTGTCTATCCCTGTGCCATCACCGATTGCTATTATATGATCTCCAAGTTGCGGGATGAATTCGAACTTGTGATCCGGTGTGATCATCAGTTGTTCTACCTGTGCGGACCAAAACGCATTGCCATTGATATAGGTACCCAAATCTACAATCTGCGCAGTGAGCAGGCTATCTGCCTGCTGCAGCTTTTCCGCATCTGTAGGGAAGCCAGTGAATACCGGTACTTTGGCGGCATATCGGGTAGAAACCGGAATTCTTTCTCCCGTTTCGTCCAGGTAAAAACTATTGCCTGTAAAGGTAAATACTCTTGCTACCGGCTCCCGCTGTTTGATTTTAATATTCAGCTGTTGCTGGTTATCAAAATACAGTTCGGAGTTTTTTACCCATGGATCGGTATCAATCAGCTTTTCCAGCTGTGCCACGTTAATAGATCCAATAGGTTTTCCAACCGGATTAATGCTTTTATCTTTCGTTATCAGGGACTTGATATCCTTTGTTTCGATGAAGAAATTGTCATCTTTTCCTTCGAACTTAACGATGATCTTTTTGCACTTGCTTTCGTCCTTTACATTATTGGCAGCTACCAGCAAAATGACAAAGCCTGTCATCACTCCTACCCAAAGGGTAGCAATGCCCAGCTTCTTCAATATGTTGGTAGTTTTAGACATAAACTATTTTAAAATTTCTTTTATCGGTTCTTTCAACTGGTCAATATCGCCTGCACCTGCTGTGATCAGTAAAGGTGCCGGTGTTGACTTCAGCCATTGTAGTACTTCGTCTTTCTGCAGGATGCGTACCGGTGCGGTAATTTTACCGGCAATCATCTCGCTGGTAACACCCTCGATCGGTAATTCGCGCGCCGGGTAGATAGGTAACAGTATTACCTCATCTGCCAGTGACAGGCTGGAGGCAAAGCCATCTGCCAGATCACGGGTACGGCTAAACAGGTGTGGCTGGAAGACAACCGTAGTTTTTCTTCCCGGAAAGAGCGCTTTGGCACTGGTGATCAGTGCTTTCAACTCTTCAGGATGGTGTGCATAATCATCAATGTAAATCTGATGATCATTTTTTACCACATACTCAAACCTGCGTTTGATGCCTTTGAAAGAACTAAGTGCTGCACGGATTTTATCGGTGCCGATGCCCAACAGGTGTGCTACGGTGACTGCCACCACTGCATTTTCCACGTTGTGCATGCCGCCGATGTGCATTTCCAGATTGTCAATCATCCAGTCTTTATGCATCACATCAAACTCATAACCGCCGTTTTTCATGCGGATGTTTTTGGCGTATGCATCGGCTACATCGTTTTGTAAACTGTAGAGCAATTTGTTGGTTGCGTTCAGTTCATTATCACGGTGAAGGCCGAAACGAGCAATCAGCGTGCCATTTGGTTTAATATTGTGCGTATACTGAATAAAAGCGTCTTCCATTGCCTCCGGTGTGCCATAAATATCCAGGTGATCTGCATCCATGGCAGTCAGTACCGCGATATCAGGACTTAATTTCAGGAAAGAACGATCGTACTCATCTGCTTCAATCACTGCTACCTGTTTATCGCTGCTCCAGAAATTTTTATCATAGTTGACACTGATGCCACCCAGGAAAGCGTTGCAACCATAACCGCTGTCTCTCAGCAAATGAGCGATCATAGTAGAAACTGTGGTTTTACCATGCGTGCCTGCTACGGTGATGGCGAACAGGGAGCGGGTGATTTCCTGCAATACATCGCTGCGTTTTACCACTTCGATGTTGTTATTGCGGTACCAGGTCAGTTCTGTATGTGATGCCGGAATCGCCGGCGTGTATACGACCAGGTTAGTGTCCTTATCCAGCAGGTTCATATCATCTGTATAATGAATTTGCATACCCTCTGCTTCCAGCTGCCTGGTAAGCACTGTAGACGTACGGTCATAGCCACTCACTTTCACACCCTTTTCATTAAAGTAGCGTGCAATGGCGCTCATCCCGATTCCGCCGATCCCAATAAAATAAACCCTATGTATGTTATTCAAATCCATATACTCTCTATAACGGAAGATATACGCTGATATATCTGTTTAAGTTTTTTATTTTCAATATTTTCTGGAGATTATTTGCATAATTCTCCTTTTCATTGCATTAGTATAGGTCGATGTTAACCTATCATGGAATGATCCCCAGTACCTGCCGGGCGATGTCCATATCTGCATTCGGATGCGCCATAGTGCCTATGTTATGCTCCATATTCTCCATCAGTGCCTTGTTCTGGAGGAGACTGAAAAGCACGCCTTCCAGCTCTGTTCCTACCGCATCATTTTTGATCAGCAGGCCAGCGTCTTTGTTTACCAGGTTCATAGCGTTGGACGTCTGGTGGTCTTCCGCTGCGAAAGGGTAAGGAACAAAGATGACCGGCTTTTTCACGATGCACAGCTCCGCGATGGCCAGGGCACCTGCCCTGGAGAGCACTACATCTCCCGCCTTATATGCAAAATCCATTACGTTGATAAACTCGTGGACTTTTACATGTGATGCGTAAGGGGCTGCAGCTGCTTTAGCCGTTTCGTAAAACGGCTTTCCCGTTTGCCAGAGTAACTGAATATCTTTCTTTACAAAAGTTGCCAGCAATGGTACCAACGCTTCATTGATGGCTTTAGCTCCCAAACTGCCACCTACTGCAAATACCGTTTGTCTGCCGGTAGTCAGGTCAAAATGTTTCAGCGCATCTTCTTTGGTAACGGCTGATTGGGTGATATTATTCCTTACCGGATTGCCCGTTAATATCAACCTGTCGGCCGGGAAAAAACGTTCCATACCATCGTATGCCACGCATATTTTCTTTGCCTTCTTTCCCAGAATTTTATTGGATTTTCCGGCAAATGAGTTTTGTTCCTGAATCAGCGATGGGATCTGCATACGCTGTGCTGCCCGCAGGATAGGAAAGCTGGCATAACCACCAACCCCAACCACTGCATCCGGTTTGAATGCTCTGATAATGGCCTTTGCATGGCGCAGGCTTTTCCAGATTTTAAAGGGCAGTAATATATTTTTGAAAAGATTGCTTCTGTTGAATCCTGCTATTTCCAGTCCTTCAATGCGATAGCCTGCCTGTGGTACTTTCTCCATCTCCATTTTGCCTTTGGCACCTACGAAGAGGATTTCAGTATCCGGTTGAATCTTTTTCAACGCATTGGCAATAGCAATGGCCGGGAAGATATGTCCTCCGGTACCGCCGCCAGCTATGATAATTTTGCGTTGCATCTGTGTTTTCGTTTCTATTTTGTCTTTGTTATATTATGCTACTGCTTCGTTTTCACGTGCAGCCATTACACGTTCGAGTCTTTCTTTTTCTGCCTGCTTGCCTTCCATTTCTTCCACATTTCTGGCCACACTAAGGATAATACCGATAGAGAGGCTGGTGAAAATCACCGATGATCCTCCCATACTTACCAGCGGCAGGGTAACCCCTGTTACCGGAAAGAGGTGCACATTTACCGCCATATTGGTCAGCGCCTGTATCACCAGTGTTACACTGAGCCCGACGGCCAGGAAGGCACCAAAGGCGTATGGGCATTTCCGGTAGATGCGGATGCTTCTGAGCAATAGCAGCATGTAAGCCGCCAGTATCAGGAAGGCACCTACCAGTCCATATTCTTCAATGATGGTAGCGTAGATATAATCCGAATAGGCATGTGGTAAGAAGTTACGTTGTGTACTGTTACCCGGGCCTTTTCCCATCATACCGCCGCCAGCGATGGCGATGTTCGCCTGTTGAACCTGGTAGGGTGTTTCGGTATGATCATCATGTAAAAAGCTGTCGATACGCTTTTGCCATGTTTTGGTACGCATGTCCATTCCTATCAGCTGGGCTACCAGAAACAGCATTACTACGCCTACCGCTCCTGCTGCCACCATGCCGGCAAGAAATTTTATTGGCACTCTTCCGATGAAGAACAGGATCATGCAGCTGGCACCTAAGAGTAAAGCGGTACTCATATTTGCCGGCATGATCAGCAGGCAGGTAATACCCACCGGAATCACGATCGGAAGAAATCCCTTTTTGAAATCGTTGATGATATGCTGACTCCTGGATAACTGCCTGCTTACATACATGAAGATGAAGAGCTTAGCTACATCCGATGTCTGGAAGGTGAGGTTAATGATCGGGAGACTGATCCACCGGCTGGCCTGGTTGATATTGGAACCGAATGCCAGCGTGTACACCAGCAGTGGTATGGATATCAGGAAGCCTACCTGCGCTACGCGGGAGTAAATCGTATAGTTTACCCGGTGTGCAAAATAGATGATCAGGAGCCCCATCACGAGTACGGAAAGCTGTTTCAGCAGATAATACTCTGTATGTCCGCCTCTTTCGCGATATGCCAGTGATCCGGTTGCGCTATATACCGACAGCAAGCTAACCAGCGACAGGAAAATCACTATCGTCCAGATAACTTTATCGCCTTTGGTTCTATAGAGCAGATTATTCATTTTCGTTTATTAGTTATTGTTACAATACCTCTTACCCATTATATTATAACTCTCTTACCGCATCTTTAAACTGCCGGCCTCTGTCTTCATAATTCTTGAAGAGGTCGAAGCTGGCGCAGGCCGGGGAGAGTAATACCACATCACCTTTAGCTGCGAGCTTGAGTGCGGTGGTTACCGCTTCCTTCATGCTGGTGGTGTTTACCATCACCGGTGTATCGTTGCGGAGCGCTTCTTCGATGGGTTTGTTATCCACACCCAGGCAAACGATGGCTTTCACCTTTTCCTGCACGAGGGAGCGAATAGCGCTGTAGTCGTTGCCTTTATCCACACCACCCATGATCAGTACGATGGGCTTCTCCATGCTTTCCAGTGCAAACCATACGGAATTGACGTTGGTCGCTTTGCTGTCGTTGATGAAGTCCACGCCTTTAACGGTGGTTACATATTCCATTCTGTGTTCCAGGCTTTTGAAACTGGTGAGGCTTTCGCGGATTTTCTCCTTGCGGATGCCCATTGTTTTGCCGGCGATACCGGCAGCCATGGAGTTATACAGATTGTGTTTTCCTTTGAGTGCCAGGTCATAGATACTGACTATCACCGGTTCCTCGTCTACCTTTATGTGCAACTGGTCGTTTTCGACGTAGCCGCCTGCTTTCAGTCGTTTCATGATGGTAAAAGGTATTGATGTTGAATTAATGGGTTGCTGCGGTAAATGCTGCATGATCTCGGGATCATCTTCACAGTAGACGAATGTATCGTCCTGGGTCTGGTTCATGACAATCCTGAATTTAGACTTCACATAATTCTCCATTTTGTACTCATACCGGTCCAAATGATCAGGCGTAATGTTCAGCAGGATGGCTATATTGGGTTTGAACTCCTTAATGTCATCCAGCTGAAAGCTGCTAACTTCAATCACATAATACTCCGCTGGTGCGGTGGCCACCTGGCGGGCATAGCTTACTCCGATGTTTCCTACCATGGCCACGTCATAACCTGCGGTTTTGAAGAGGTGGTAGGTAAGGGCGGTGGTGGTGCTTTTGCCGTTGCTGCCGGTGATGGCAATAATCTTTTTACCTGTCGAAAAACGGTAGGCCAGCTCAATCTCAGAAATTACGGCCACGCCTTTTTCGCGCACCTTTTTCATCAGTTCAGATTTTTCGGGGATACCAGGGCTTTTCACGATTTCGTCTGCGCCTAGTATGATATCCCAGGAATGATGACCTTCTTCGAATGGTATCTGGTTAACCGCCAGTTCCTGCTTATAAATGTCTTTGATCGGGCTTCCGTCTGACACAAAAACTTCATATCCCTGCTGTTTACCCAGCAAGGCCGCGCCAATTCCACTTTCTCCGGCTCCTAATATGATCAGTTTATGTGCCATTTCGTTTAGTCTTCTACGTTATTTGATATATTAATAAATCTCTTATCTCATTTTGAATGTAGCTATGGCAAATACCACGCACATGATGGTTACAATCCAGAAGCGAACGGAAATTTTGCTTTCGTGGTAACCCAGTTTCTGGTAGTGGTGATGGAGGGGCGACATTTTCAGTAGTCTCCTTCCTTCCCCGTATTTCTTCTTGGTGTATTTGAAGTAGGACACCTGCACCATTACGGATACCAGTTCTACCAGAAATACGCCGCAGAAGATAGGGATCAGCAGCTCTTTGCGTACGATGAATGCCAGGGAGGCGATAATACCACCGATGGCGAGACTGCCGGTATCTCCCATAAATACCTGTGCAGGATAAGCATTGTACCAGAGGAAGCCTACGCAGGCCCCTACGAATGCCGCAATAAAAATGGACAATTCCCCGAGGTAGGGGATGTACATCACATTGAGGTATTCAGCAAACTGGATGTTACCGGATACATAGGCGAAGATGCCGAGGCCTACCCCTATAATCGCCGAAACGCCCGTTGCCAGGCCGTCCAGTCCATCCGTTATGTTGGCGCCGTTGGAAACGGCGGTGATCACAAATATTACGATCAGGATATAGAGTACCCAGGTATACTTTTCAGCGCCTGGTATCCAGGAGATCAGTTTGGAATAATTGAACTCATGGTTTTTTACGAACGGAATGGTGGTGATAGGTGTTTTCACATCCACAAACCGGTGTCCGTCGCGGGTTACTCTTTCCGGATGATTTTGTACCGGTCTTTCGTAGGCGGCGATTTTTTTCGGTCCTACTACTTCGCGGGATACTACCACATCGTTATTGAAATAGAGGGTACAGCCTACGATCAGCCCCAGACCTACCTGGCCCATGATTTTAAATCTGCCGGCGAGGCCTTCTTTATTTTTCTTGAAGACTTTAATGTAGTCGTCCAGGAAGCCGATCAGTCCCAGCCACACGGTGCTCAGCAGCATGAGCCAGATGTAAACGTTGGCTACCTGTGCGAATAATAAGGTCGGGATGACGATGGCAGACAAGATGATGAGGCCTCCCATGGTTGGGGTGCCTTTCTTGGAATTTTCTCCCTGCAAACCGAGCTCGCGGATGGTTTCCCCGATCTGGCGGCGCTGGAGCAATCTGATAATGCGTTTACCCAAAAGCAGGGAGATCACCAGCGACAATAGGAGTGCCATGGTAACACGGAAGGTGATGAACTGGAACATTCCACCGCCGATTACGCTGATGTTGAATTCTGTTTTCAGATAATTTAAAAAATAATATAACATACCGTTTTAGTCGTACCTGCTTCGCCCTGCCATAGCGGCGTTGCAGGCTATTAAGTCATTGAGTTATTCAAATAATTTACATCCACTGCACACTTCCTTATTTCTCGAGCATTGTCATCATCTCGTGTAATACCTTTTTATCATCGAAGGGATGTTTGACCCCATGGATTTCCTGGTATTTTTCGTGGCCTTTACCGGCTACGAGGATGATATCATCTTTACCGGCGAGGGACACAGCTGTTTTAATAGCTTCTTTCCTGTCGACGATAGCGATGTATTTTTTTCTGAGATGCACGGGTACGCCTTTTTCCATTTCCTGGATGATGGCGGTAGCGTCTTCGGAGCGTGGGTTATCAGAAGTGAAGATAACCTTGTCGCTGCTTTCCACTGCTACGTCCGCCATGATAGGTCGTTTGGTGGTATCTCTGTCGCCTCCGCAGCCTACTACCGTAATCAGTTGCTCATTGCCTTTGCGGAGGTTTTGTATGGTGGCCAGTACATTTTTCAATGCGTCTGGTGTGTGTGCGTAATCAACGATAGCGATGATCTGGTCTTTGTCGGACACGAAATAATCGAAGCGACCTTCGGCGCCCTGTATATCACTCAGTGCCTGGAGAACTTTGGACTTATCTTCACCCAGTAGTCTGGCGGCACCGTATACTGCCAGCAGGTTATAGGCGTTGAACTCACCGATGAGGCGGAAGTGAACTTCTGTATCATCGATGGACATGATTAGTCCGGTGAGGTTGTTTTCAAGGATTTTCCCTTTGAAATCAGCCAGGGTATGTAAGCTATATCCTGCTTTATGGGCTTTGGTGTTTTGGAGCATTACGTTACCTCGTTTATCATCGAGGTTGGTGAGTGCAAAAGCGGCGTTGGGCAGGTTATCAAAGAACGATTTCTTCACGCGGATGTACTCATCAAAAGTCTTGTGGTAGTCCAGGTGATCGTGTGTGATATTGCTGAATATGCCGCCTGCGAACTGCAGTCCCGCAATGCGGTGCTGGTGGATTGCGTGGGAGCTTACTTCTATAAAGGCGTACAGGCAGCCATCTGCTACCATCCGGGCCAGCAGTTCATTGAGACTGACAGGATCGGGGGTGGTGTGGGTAGATGGGATAACGGTATCGCCTATCTGATTTTGCACAGTGGAGAGTAATCCACAGTGGTAGCCCATTTTGGTGAACAATCGGAACAGCAGGGTAGCGATGGTTGTTTTTCCATTGGTACCGGTTACACCCACGAGTTTTAATTGGTGGGAGGGGTTATCATAGTAGTTGCCGGCTATGATACCACTTGCTGTGGCGCTGTCTTTCACCTGTACGTAGGTGATATTTTCGACCATGGAGGCCGGCATATCTTCACAGATAATGGCGGTAGCTCCTTGTGCTATTGCTTTATCGATATATTGGTGACCATCTGCGTGAACGCCTTTAACGGCGATGAAAGCATCGTTTTTACCAATGGCTCTTGAATCAATTGCAATCGCGTTCACGGTAATATCGGTATTACCCTGAACGGCGGTGATGCCTACGTTGTATAATATGTCGCGCAGCGTCTTCATTAGCTGAGTTCTATTACGATTGTTTGTTCGTTTCCAATTTTAGTTCCTCCGGGGAGTGATTGTGTTTTCACTTTTCCGGCACCTTTAACGACTACACGGAGTCCTGCATTTTCGAGCAGGTACAGTGCGTCTTTGAGTCCCATTCCGGTAACATCCGGCACGGCGCCGCGTTGGTGCGTCACCTGCTGGAAGTTGACTTTCTGGTTAGTCACTTTTGCGCTTACCCAGGCGTTTGCGGCTGGGGTGATGGCGGTGGGGAGCTGCAGGGTATGGAGAATTTCGTTCCATTCTGCGGCTTTCCCTGTTTTCATGGCAAGCATGGTGTCTAGTTTGACATTTGCCTGCATGGGTGCTTGTTTTTCAACAGCGAGTGCATAGATTTTATCTGCCACTTCTCTAAACACAGGACCCGCTACACTGGCGCCGTAAAAGCGGAGTGCATGCGGTTTATTTTTTATTACTACCACACAGGTGTATTGTGGGTCATTGGCGGGGAAGTACCCAGCGAATGATGCCTGGTAGATTTTATCGGCATATCCTCTGCTACCGTTGGCAACGAGGGCGGTACCGGTTTTTCCGGCGAAGGTGTAGTATTGGTTTTGCAGTTTTTTAGCTGTTCCGTTGGTGACTACCCCTGCCAGCATGGATTGTACCTGGCGCAGGGTGTGCTGGGAGCAGATGCTGTCCATTACTACCGTTGGTTCAAATTGTTTTACTACCTGGCCAAATTCCATGATGGAGTTGACGAGGTAGGGTTTCATCATTTTCCCGTTATTGGCCACTGCGTTATACAGCATTGCTGTTTGCAGCGGGCTGATAAGCACTTCATAACCGAAGGCCATCCACGGGAGGGTGGTATTGGACCAGGTACGTGCGGACGTGTTTTTGATGATCGGGCGTCCTTCACCTACGAGGTCGATACCGGTGATAGTATCGAGTTTCAGCCTTTTCAGGTTGTTGACGAAGCTATTCGGTTTTTTGCTGTAGTACTGCACGGCGAGTTTGGCCATACCTACGTTTGAACTGAGTTCGAACGCATGTTTGATGGTTACGTTCTGCGGACCAGGGTGTGGTTCGGAGTCGAATACCGTTCTGCGGCCTACGCGCCATTTACCGCCTTCCATGTCTACCATGGTATTCATGGTGGCGTATTTATCTTCCAGCACTGCGATGACGGTGGCCAGTTTAAAAGTGGAACCTGGTTCACCTACCTGCAGTGCGTAGTTCATGTTTTCCCAGTAGCTGCCGTCCGGTTGTCTGCCGAGGTTAGCCATGGCTTTTATTTTACCGGTTTTCACTTCCATGAGGATACAGGTGCCGTGGTCACATTCATTTTGCACCATCATGTTCATGAGAGCTGTTTCCACAACATCCTGCATGTTTACATCGATGGTGGTAACGATATCGCGTCCGTTTTCTGGTTCGATATCGTAGCCTTGCACGGGAACGTAGGTTCCTCCGGCGATGCGTCGCATGAGTCGTTTACCGGTAACGCCTTTGAGGTATTCGTCGTAGGTTCTTTCGAGGCCTACGCTTTGTGAATTCTCGCGGGCGAGTCCGATGGTTCTGTTGGCGAGCAGTTTAAAGGGGTTGATGCGTTTACTTTTGGTTTCTGCGATCATGCCACCTTTATTTTTGCCGAGCCGGAACATCGGTAATGTTCTCAGGATCTGGTACTGGTTGAACGGTATATCTCTTTTCAGGAGGAAGTACCGGTCTTTGGATTTATACCCTTCTCTGAGCATTGTTTTATATTCCTCTTTGGAGCGGTCGTTAAACAGCTGTGAGAGGGATAGGGCAAGGGAGTCCAGGTTTTCCTTGAAGACTTTTCCTTGTTTATCTCTGAGTCCGTCGGCGGCAAAATCTATTCTGATATCGAAATAGGGGATAGAGGAAGAGAGCATTCTTCCTTCTTCAGAATAGATGGTACCTCTGTCGGCGTCGAGGGCTACGTATCTGGTATGCAGGCTGTCGGCTATACTTCTCCAGTAGCTTCCCTGAACGTTTTGGATATAAAAGACTTTAGCGAGGATAGCGACGCTAAACAGCGCCATGCCGATAACGCATAGATAAACCCGCCATAATATGTCTTTTTTTACATCCACTTTTTTGTTGTTATGCTCCTTTTGGGGAGCTATAATAAAGTATGATACCTGACACTGGCGGTTTTATTGAGATGCTTGCCATATGATATTTACCAGCATCCCCGCCTATACAGATATGTAAGGGCGGGCAGTATCAGGTATCAATGTGTTAATCATTTTTTTCTGTTTCATTTTTCAGCACAATTTTTCGAGGGGGGGAGTTCAGTTGTTTGAGTCCCAGTTGCTCTACGGATTTGCTGACTTCACTCATTTTGCTTTGGAACATGAGCTCACTCTTCACGTTGATATATTCCCACTTGAGCTCTTTAATTTCTTTGCTAAGCTGATTGATACGGCGTATTTTTTTTTCAGCGAGGTGGCTGTTGGCGATATAGATAAGCGCCAGGGCAGCAAGAAACAGGATACGCGGCATGTTCTGCACCAGCATTGAATAGTTGATGCGGAGCCGCCATTCCTTTTTAGGTTCCTGCAAAGGGATATGATCTTCGCTGGGGGCCTCCTGGTTTTTATCGATTATTTCTTCCTCGGACACGCGCTATGCTTTTTAAGGATTATGAAATGGATAGACGCCTACGCCATCATCAGTTAAAGCCTTCACAGTGAATAGGAATGATAGGATTGGAGCTGCGTTGTAAGGCGCGGTGCTACAAGTTTTTTTCGGCTACACGCAATTTTGCACTTCTGGATCTGCTGTTAGTTCTCAGTTCTGCGTCGCTGGCGGTAACCGGCTTTTTTGTGATTAATTTGAACAATTTAGGGGGTGTTTCCAAGCCAAACGGATCGTCTTGTGCTTCCTCGAAACTGCCAGATTTCATAAAGTTCTTAACCATTCTGTCTTCCAGTGAATGGAAGGTGATGATAGCGAGTCTTCCGCCTGGTTTCAATACTTCGGCAGATTGTGACAGTATATCTTTCAAAGCTCCCAGCTCATCGTTAACGGCTATACGCAGTGCCTGGAATACCTGGGCCAGGTATTTCTGCGGATTCCCCTTTACGATGGGTTGGATGACAGATTTGAACTCTGCAATGGTACGCATGGGGTGTGCTTTCCTGTTTTTGACGATGGTTTGGGCCAGTGTTTTCGAGTTAGTTACTTCTCCGTATTCCTGGAACAGGAGATGTAGTTTAGCCTCGGACCAGGTTGCCAGCAATTTTGCTGCGGTGAGGTCGGTTCTGGTATCCATACGCATGTCCAGATCTGCATCGAAACGAATGCTGAATCCTCTTTCTGCAGTATCAAACTGATGGGAGGATACGCCGAGATCTGCCAGTATACCATCGACAGGCTCTGCTTTATGTAATTTCAGGAAACGTTGCAGGTGCCTGAAGTTCTGTTGTACAAAAGTGACGCGGTCGTCTATAATCCGGTTACGGTAGGCATCTTCATCCTGATCAAACACAATCAGTCTGCCGTTTTCTCCTAGTCTTTCCAGTATGGCTCTTGAATGTCCTCCGCCTCCAAACGTCGCATCCACATATGTTCCGGATGGATTGATGTGAAGTAGCTCCGTTGTCTCCTGCAGCAGAACAGGTAAATGATATTGCTGTTCGCCCATACGCTACAGATTTAAATTGTGTTGTTTTGATCTCCTCCTCCCATAACCTGTTGTGCCAAATCACTGAAGGCTGATGGTGAGAAATTTTCAAAGAACTCCTGGTATTTACCACTATCCCAGATCTCGATTTTATTGGTGGCCGCAGCCAGAATAATATCTTTCTCCAGATTGGCGTAAGAGAGCAGGTTTTTAGGTACCAGCAACCTCCCCGCGCTATCCAGCTCCAGTATGGTAGCCCCGTTGAGAAAGTAACGCTTGAATTCCCTCACTTTTGGATCAAAGTCATTCAGCTTACTGATTCTTTCGAAAATGGGCTGCCATTCATTCATCGGATACAGGGACAAACATTTCTCAAACCCTCGGCAAATCACAAACTGTCCTCCGGCACTTTCCTGCACCTGCTTTTTGAATCCGGCAGGTAACAGAAAACGCCCTTTTGCGTCCAGCGTTGCTTCGTATTCACCGAGAAAACCAGTCATACCATGGGGTAAAGTCCTTGAAATCCATTTTCTAACACAAAATAACACTTTTTCCCACTTTTTTACGAAAAAATGCTTTATAAATTTTTTCCACAGGAACAAAAGCCCTTGGGTGTTGATTTTATATGGGATTATGTGTAGGGAGATGTGAATTACGCAGGAGTAAATGTGCGCAATGTGTTAATAAGTTTCAGAGAGGGATGAGCCTGAGGCAAATAAGGCCATGGACCTGCGATTCGGGCGACATAAATTTTTCCATTTTTTTCTGGCCATCTCAAATTATACTTAGTTTTTAATTTTAATTCGTTTTCCGGCCCCGTCAAAATTTTATCATCCAAAAATTTTTTTTGAATATTTCATTTCTTTTTTTAAATCACCATTAAATTTTGCCGGTTTGTCGACTTATTCGTCCCTTTTGCAAAATTTTAACAGCAACGAAAATCTCTCTACCTTACATTTACATTTAATTCTTAATTTTGCCACTCTTTTATGCGGAAATTTTTATTGTTCATTGGTGTCCTTTTGATTGCTGTAATTTCTTTCTCCTCCTGTAACAACGAGTTACGTAGGATAGAAAAAAGCAATAACTTCGAAAAGAAGCTGGCATACGCCGATAAAATGTACCAGAAGAAAAAATACAATACAGCACTCACGCTGTATAGTGACCTCATGCAGGTGTATAAAGGTACCGACAAGTTCGAAGGACTCTACTACAATATGGCTTATTGCTCTTACTACCTGAAAGACTACGTACAGGCCAGTTTTAACTTTAAAAACTACCTGGACCTCTTTCCGAACAGCCCAAGAGCAGTAGAAGTAGACTATATGCAAGCCTACTGCTACTATAAGCAATCGCCTAAAGTGTCGCTGGACCAAACCAACACCACCAAAGCCATTGCCGCCATGCAAACATTCGTTAACAACTACCCTTCCGCCCCTAAAGTGGCTGAAGCTAACCTGGTAATCGAACTCTGCCGCCGTAAACTGGAAAAGAAAGAATTCAATGCAGCCGAACTATATTATAACCTCGGCTACTTCAAAGCAGCTGGTATCGCCTTTAAAGGTCTCATGCGTAACTACCCTGATTCCGATAAATCCGACAGCTATAAAATCATGGCTATCAAGGCTTACTACTCCTACGCCAAAAACAGCGTACTGGATAAACAAAAGGAACGATATGAAACCGTGGTAACTGAATACCTCGACTTCAACGACCACTATCCAAACAGTAAACTTAAGCCTGATGCCGAAAAATTTTATACCTTAGCGCAATCAAACATTAAAACTCTGGAAAATGAGCAAAATAAAGCGAAGTCTAACCAGTAGCCTTAATCCATGGGTAGAAACCAGAAATACTACCGATATTAAGAACAGAACTGGGAATTTATATGAATCTATTGCCGTGATCGCAAAACGCGCCAATCAGATCAATATTTCCGTGAAAGAGGAGCTCCATTCCAAACTGGAAGAGTTTGCCAGTCATACAGACAACCTCGAAGAAGTACACGAAAACAAAGAGCAGATCGAAATCAGCCGCTTTTACGAAAGACTGGCTAACCCAGCGATCCAGGCTACTCACGAATTTCTGGATAATAAAATCTATTTCCGTAAAAACGATGATGACCTGTTCAGCTAATCGTTACGGGAATAAATAAAAATATTAATTTCATGGCGGCAGATATTTTTCTGCCGCTTTTTCGTTTTATACACGTCCATGGACACTACTAAAATATTACACGGCAAAAAAATACTGCTCGGCGTGTCCGGTAGTATTGCCGCCTATAAGGCCGCTACCATCGTACGGCTCCTCGTAAAAGAAGGAGCGCAGGTTAAAGTTGTCATGACCCCGGCAGCCGCCGGCTTCATTACGCCACTCACCCTCGCCACCCTCTCCAAAAATGAAGTGCCCCTGCAAATCAGTGACCACGACAGCTGGAATAACCACGTAGCCCTCGGCAGATGGGCGGATGTCATGCTCATCGCCCCCGCATCGGCCAATACCATCGCCAAAATGGCCAATGGCCTTTGCGATAACCTCCTCCTCGCCACCTACCTATCGGCCACCTGCCCGGTAATATTTGCACCCGCTATGGACGAAGACATGTGGCACCATCCGGCCACCCGCAATAACATCGAAAAACTCATCTCTTATAAAAATATCCTGATCCCGGTAGCCAACGGCGAACTCGCCTCCGGCCTCGTAGGAGAAGGCAGAATGGCCGAACCGGAAGAAATCCTCGTTTTCCTCCGCCGCCATTTCAGCAAGTCCGGCAGCCCTAAGCCACTCGCCGGTAAACTGGCCGTAGTTACCGCCGGCCCTACCATCGAGCATATCGATCCGGTACGCTACATCAGCAACCACTCCAGCGGTAAAATGGGTATCGCCATCGCCGAAGCCCTCGCCGATGCCGGCGCCCAGGTGAAACTGATCCTCGGACCCACCCACCTCAGCACCAACCACAGCAGCGTAGAAATTATCCGGGTGCAGTCCGCCGAAGAAATGTTCCACGCTGTTATCGCCGCATACCCACTGTCAGACCTGGTAGTGGCCGCCGCCGCCGTAGCCGACTACCGCCCGGCACAAGTGGCAGACAAAAAAATCAAGAAAGGAGAAGAACAGCTTAATATCCCGCTGGAAAAAACGCACGATATCCTGCGTACCCTGGGTAATAACAAAGGGCCGCAGCAAATGCTCGTTGGCTTCTCCCTGGAAACAAATAACGAAAAAGAATATGCCCTCAAAAAGCTAAGGGAAAAACACCTCGATATGATCGTGATGAACTCCCTGGCCGACCCAGGCGCAGGTTTTAATTATGATACGAATAAGGTAACCCTCTTCGACCGCAAAGGCCGCGAAAAAAGTTTGCCCCTGAAATCGAAGCAAGAGGTAGCCCAGGACATTGTTTCAGCTATAATTGAACTACAAAATGCTTAAACGCTTTTCCGTAATCCTCCTCCTATGCAGCGCAACCCTGTTTGCCAGCGCCCAGGAGTTCCGCGCCAACGTAACCGTGGTGGCCACTCAACTGACCGGTGTGGATAAAAAGATTTTTACCACCCTGCAAAACTCCCTCAAAGAGTTTATCAACAACCGCCACTGGGCCAGCGATGCCTATTCCCCGGCTGAACGCATCGAATGCAATATCATGCTGAACCTCACCGGTGTGGTAAGCTCCGACATCTATCGCGGCACCCTTACCATCCAGGCCACCCGCCCGGTATACAACGCCAGCTACGTGACCAGCCTGCTCAATATCCAGGATAACAACGTGCTGTTTCGCTACACGGAATTCCAACCCATGGAATTCAACGATAACCGCGTAGCCGGAAGCGACCCGCTGGCAGCAAACCTGACCGCCATCTTCGCGTACTATGCCTATGTGATGCTGGGAATGGATGCTGACTCCTTCTCCCCCAGAGGAGGCGACGCTTTCTTCAAAAAAGCCCAGAACGTAGTCAACAATGCACCTGACGGTAAAGATGTATCGGGATGGAAAGCCTTTGAAAGTCAGCGTAACCGCTACTGGCTTACCGATAACCTGCTCAACGTGAAGTTCAATAACTTCCATGATGTGATGTACCAGTACCACCGTATGGGGCTTGATCTCATGTACGATGACGTAAATACTGGCCGCGGTGCCATCATGAACTGCATTAACCTGCTATACGCTATCTATCAGGATGTACCTAATTCCATGCTCATGCAAACCTTCTATTCCGCCAAAGGAGAGGAATTGCTGAAGATCTTTTCCAAAGCCATGCCACAGGAAAAATCCCGGGCCGCAGAAATGCTGGCAAAAATGGATATCCCTAACGCCGCTAAATACCAGCAGATGCGATAGCACTGCTGCCGCCTATATTATTTTATCAGCAAATGTTGATAGCTTTACGCTTTCTACAACGCAGCCATTAACATGCATTATATTAAGAAACTCAGTGTAGTCGCATTCCTGGTAGTATTGTTCGCCTGCGGCGATAAAGACCGTATCCCCGGGAATATCATGAAGCAGGAAGAAATGAGTGCCGTCCTTGCGGACCTGACCATCGCGGAAGCGTATGGCAATAACCTGGTGATGAATAACAATCCGGGGAGCTACGATTCCTTACGTCAGGAAAAAATTAAAGTCTACTCAAAACAGGTACTGGACCTGCACCAGGTATCTGTGAAAGATTTTTATAACAGCTATACCTGGTACGAGCAGCATCCGGATAAACTCACGGCAGTACTGAACCAGGTGACTGCCAATCTCACCGAAAGAAAAAATAAAGCCCCGGACATGGGCGAGCTGTCGGCCCCGGTGGCCTACCGCCTGCGCACCATTTTCCCGAATGCCGAAAAGGCCATCCTGTTATCGGCCAACAGCGATACCACCAAGCCATTTATCAAACGTCAGAAATAAAAGAAAAACACCAAAACATGAACAAAGTATTCGCAAATGCAGACGAGGCCATACGCGACATAGGAGATGGAGCCGTGCTGATGCTGGGAGGGTTTGGTTTATGTGGTATTCCTGAAAACAGTATTGCTGCACTGGTGCGAAAAGGTATTAAAGATCTTACCTGTATATCCAACAACGCCGGTGTGGATGATTTTGGACTGGGACTGTTATTGAAAACCCGCCAGATCCGTAAAATGATGTCGTCCTACGTGGGCGAAAATGCGGAATTTGAAAGGCAGTTGCTGGCCGGAGAGCTGGAGGTGGACCTGATTCCGCAGGGAACCCTGGCAACGCGCATCCAGATGGCAGGCATGGGCATCCCCGCCTTTTTTACCCCTGCCGGCTATGGCACCGAGATCGCGGAAGGTAAAGAAGTACGCGTATTCGACGGGAAGCACTACCTGATGGAAATGGCCCTGCACGCAGATTTTTCCATCGTTAAAGCCTGGAAAGGTGATACGATGGGCAACCTCGTTTTCCGCAAAACCACCCGTAATTACAGTGTACCAATGGCGAAGGCCGGGAACGTGACTATCGTAGAGGTAGAGCACCTGGTGCAGCCCGGAGAGCTGGACCCGGACCAGATCCATGTTCCGGGAATTTACGTGCATCGTATTTTCCAGGGAAGTAATTATGAAAAAAGGATTGAACGTAAAACGGTAAAAATCTAAACTATGGCGCTTGATAAATATGGCATCGCCAAAAGAATTGCACAGGAACTGCAGGACGGTATGTATGTGAACTTAGGCATCGGTATACCCACACTTGTTTCCAATTATGTGCCGTCGGGTATCAGCATCATGCTGCAGTCTGAAAACGGCATGCTGGGCATGGGCCCTTATCCTACTGAAGAAGAAATAGACGCAGACCTCATCAATGCCGGTAAAGAAACAGTTACCGTATTGCCTGGAGGCAGCTTCTTCGACTCAGCGGAAAGCTTCGGGATGATCCGTGCCGGGAAGGTAGACCTTACCGTACTGGGCGCCATGGAGGTTTCTGATAAAGGCGATATCGCTAACTGGAAAATTCCCGGTAAAATGGTGAAAGGCATGGGTGGTGCTATGGACCTGGTAGCCTCTGCCCGCAATATTATTGTGGCTATGATGCATACCAATCCTAAAGGCGAAAGCAAATTGCTGCCTGCCTGTACACTGCCACTTACTGGGGTCAGCTGTGTAAGAAAAATTGTTACTGAGCTGGCTGTACTCGAAGTAACACCTGATGGCTTCCTCCTGCTGGAGAGAGCGCCGGGCGTGAGTACAGAAGAAATTAAAGCAAAGACTGCAGGTCGCCTGGTGATAAATGGCGAGGTGCCTGAAATGAAGATATAAGTAGTTTACTTTACTGGCGTTCGTTTTGGCGGATTACAACGTAAATAATTTTTTGTTGAGATGCAGCCGTTTTGTTACAAAAAGCAGACATTATCTTTAACAAAAATGCTGCATCTCAACTTATCTTAATCGGAAATTATTGGGTAACTTACAACTTGCTAAAAGTCATCGAAGTGCAAGTTGGATTCCTTTGTTATAACGGCAAATTTATACCTGCGGGAGAGCCTATTTTTACAGCAGACAACCGTTCATTCAGATATGGTGACGGTTTTTTTGAAACGCTCAAGGTCCACCAGGGAACTGTGCTGCTGGCTGATCTCCACTATGAACGACTCATGGCCAGTCTGCACCTGTTGCATTTTGATATTCCCCCTTCCTTTACCAAAACATTTTTCATAGAATCTATTCTGGAATTATGTGCCAGGAATAAATACGACGATCTTGCACGTGTGCGCTTTGCCGTATTTCGTTCGGATGGTGGGTTGTATGATCCGGTGAATAATCTTCCCAACTACGTAATACAGGCATGGGAGCTCCCCAAAACAGTGCTGGAATTGAATGAAGCTGGCCTGGTGACCGATATTTTTCCGGATGTAAAGAAGAGTGCCGACAAGCTTTCTTCGATTAAATCCAACAACTGTTTACCGTATGTAATGGCGGCTATGTATGCACGTCAGCACCGTTTGAATGAGGCTATTCTCCAGAATCCGTATGGCCGTATTGCGGACAGTACCATCGCTAATGTGTTTATAGTAAAAGGTAAGGAGATATTTACGCCACCGTTGACGGAAGGCCCCGTATGTGGGGTGATGCGGAAGTACTTATTGCAGGCCGATCTCCCTTATCGATTCCAGGAAAAGCCACTTGAAATTGAAGACCTGGAAAATGCCGATGAAATATTTCTGACCAATGCGATCTATGGCATCCGTTGGGTAGGCACTTTCAGGGACAGCAGCTATGGCAACGCCACCGCTGCAGTTTTACATGAACTCCTCCACGAAAATATTTTTTAAATGGCAGCTCCTGTTGTGAATTTATGCTGGTTCCGCCGCGATCTGAGGTTGGACGATAACGCCGCATTGTATCATGCTTTGAAGTCGGACCGGCCGGTATTGCCGGTGTTTATTTTTGATACCAATATCCTCCGGGATCTGGAAGATAAGACCGATGCACGGGTGACTTTCATTCACCAGACATTGATGGAGCTACAACACCAGCTGCGTAATTACGGTGCCAATATGGAAGTGTTTACCGGCACGCCAGAAGCGGCTTTTCGTTACTGGACCGGCAAGTACACGATTGGGGCAGTATATACCAATCATGATTATGAGCCGTATGCGCGGCAGCGGGATGCCGCTATTGCAAAGCAACTGGCGCTGGAAGGCATCGGTTTGCTTACGTTCAAGGATCAGGTAATTTTAGAAAAAAATGAAGTCCTGAAAGATAACGGTGAGCCCTATACGATATTTACACCTTACAGTAAAAAATGGCAGCAGGTACTGACGCCTTTTCACCTGAAACCCTATCCTGTACGGCGTTATATGTCGCACTTGTTTAAAGCTGCTGCTACTGCTATTCCTTCCCTGGCATCTATCGGCTTCGAAAAAACTGCTATTGAATTGCCATCCCCGGAGTTGAATGAAGCTATTGTGTCACACTACGATCAAACCCGTGATTTTCCTGCGCTGGAAGGCACTTCCAGGATGGGTTTACACCTGCGGTTTGGTACGGTGAGCATTCGCAGGCTCATGAAAGACGCACTGGCGTTGAACGCTACGTATGTAAATGAGTTGGTGTGGAGAGAATTTTACCAGATGATTCTCTGGCATTTTCCGCATGTAGTAGGGCATTCCTTTAAAAAGGATTATGATAAGATTCCATGGAGAAATAATGAAGCAGAGTTTCGGCGCTGGTGTGAGGGGCAAACGGGTTATCCGATTGTAGATGCAGGAATGCGGGAGCTGAATGCCACCGGCTATATGCATAACCGTGTACGCATGATTACTGCCAGTTTCCTGACCAAGCACCTGCTGATAGACTGGCGATGGGGAGAGGCCTATTTTGCGGCTAAGTTGCTGGATTACGATCTGGCGGCCAATAATGGTGGCTGGCAGTGGGCAGCTGGTTCCGGCTGCGATGCAGCACCTTATTTCAGGGTGTTTAATCCCACGTTGCAAACGCAGAAATTTGACAAGGAATTAAAGTATATACGGAAGTGGGTGCCTGAGTTTGACAGCTTTAATTATGTGAAGCCGATGGTATCACATGAGATGGCGAGGAAGCGGGTGCTGGAGGTGTATGCCAAAGCATTGAAGTAATTAGTATTGAACATCGGGCCGTTCGGGCCCGATGTTCAATACTGGTCCGTCACCGCAGGTGACGGACCAGTATTGAAACGGAGGTTATCTCCTGGCGGCAGCCATCAAGGCATCCACTGCCCTATGCCCTTCTTCTCCCAAATCCAGGCTGAACTGATTTACATACAGGTCGATATGCTGGCGCATCACCTGCTCGTCCATTTCCTGTGCGTGTGATTTTACATAGTCGGAGAGTACCGGATATTCACTGTAGGCGTGCTGTAGGCTTTGGTGAATAAGCTGATCCAGTTCAGCACGTTTTTCGGGTGCAATATCTTTTTTTATGAAGATGCCACCGAGCGGGATGGGATTGCCCGTCGTTTGTTCCCAGTATTCACCCATGTCCATTACCTTTTTGAGGCCTTTCAGCTGGTAGGTAAAGCGGTTTTCATGGATGATCACGCCGGCATCAGCTTCTCCGTTCAGTACAGCGTTTTCGATTTCAGAAAACACCATGATCTTTTTGTTTTTAGCTTCCGGGAAAGCGATGGAGAAGAGGAGGTTAGCGGTAGTGTTTTCGCCTGGGATGGCGATGGTTTTATTTTTTACGTCTTCCAGCGTCATGGGTTCTTTGGAGATGAGGAGTGGTCCGCATCCGCGACCCAGGGCGCTGCCGCTGTTGAGCAGATCATATTGATCCCTTACTTTCAGGTATACGGCAAAGGAGAGTTTGGTAACATCCAGTTTACCCTGAATAGCCCAGTTATTGAGCGTTTCCACGTCTTCGAGGTGGGTGTCAAAGCTAAAGCCGTCCGTGTTGATCTTGTTATTCACCAGTGCGTCGAAGATGAAGGTATCATTCGGGCAGGGTGAAAATCCGAGCGTTAAGTTCATATCAAAAGTTTTTTATTGCGGTGGTGTAGTGGGCACAGAGCTGTTCAACGGTACGAACGAGTTCATCGTTCAGGTTTTTGACAGCTGTTGGGATTTGCCATTTGGATTTATCCCTGATTTCCACGTAGTTAGATATACTTCTTATTTGTAAGAAGGGAATGTTTTCCTGGAGGCAGGCGTAGTGAAATGCGGCGCCTTCCATGCTTTCGGTGTCTGGCTGGTATTTAGCTTCCAGGAGGGCGATGGTGGGGGCGCTGCCGCTGACCCGGTTTACGGATACGCCGCTGGCTGCTGGCAGGTCTTGTGTGAGCGGCCATGCATGAAAAGTATTGACCAGGCTGGTGCCGGTAAAGGGATGCTGGGATTCTTTCCAGAGACTGATATCAAATAAATCTTTAAACTGATCATTGTCCTCTGCGCCCAGATCGGCCAGGTGCTCCCGTTCCACGGCCACTACGGCGCCCAGGTGCCAATCCTTCCGGAAGGTACCACATATACCGGCTTGTATGGCCACGTGCGGGGTATGCAGGGTAAGGTATTTACCAAGACTAAAAGCCGTATGCATCATACCGATGCCGGCAATGAGTACATCTACTTCGCATCCGGTTAATCTGAACCGGTAATCCGACACCTGCTGACTATGTTGCTCCAGGTATTGCAGAAAGGGCTTAATTTCCAGGCTGGTAGCCGCTGTAACCAATATTTTCATGCGATAAAAGTACGGTAAAATCAGGTTTTTGAAGTGTAAAACAATTGACAGGAATAAGGATAATTGGATTCCCTCGCGGAATAGTGGTATTTTTGCGAAAATTTTGTTGCAATAATGATTTATTTAACGCGAGTAGAGAACTTTAATGCCGCGCATAAGTTATCTAACCCGAACTGGAGTGCAGAAAAGAACGAAGAGGTTTTTGGAAAATGCGCCAACGTAAATTGGCATGGACATAATTACGAACTGCACGTTACGATAAAAGGCAATCCTGATCCTGAAACGGGATTTGTTTTCAATGCTAAAACTTTAGGAGTAATCATTAAAGATGTAGTCATTGAAAAGATTGACCACCGCAATCTCAATATGGACGTGGATTTTATGGCAGGTAAGTTTACCTCCGCTGAAAACCTGGCTATCGCCATCTGGGACCAGTTGTCGCAGCATTTGCCAGCTGAAGTAATGCTGCATTGCATTAAGCTGTACGAAACTCCACGCATTTACGTGGAATACTATGGAGGTAAGTAACCACGCTTCGTAGTATACAGGCAAGCAATTTTCGAACTAAAACATATAAGGATGGCGTATAATAAGATTGAAAGCTATGACGAAAAGATCACGGCCGATCTGAAGGATAATTACAAGCGATGCCTGGAACTGTTGGGAGAAGATTCGGAAAGGGAAGGCCTGGAAAAAACGCCGGAACGTATGGCCAAAGCCATGCAGTTTCTCACACAGGGCTACCAGCAAGATGCAAAGGAAATCCTGTTGGGCGCACGGTTTACCGAATCATACAGTGAAATGGTTATAGTGAAGGATATTGAGTTGTATTCGATGTGTGAACACCACATGCTGCCTTTCTTCGGAAAAGCACATGTTGCCTATATCCCGAACGGTTATATCACTGGTTTGAGCAAAATCGCCCGCGTAGTGGATGTTTTTGCCCGCCGCCTGCAAGTACAGGAACGCCTTACGCACCAGATCCTGGACGCTATCCAGGATGCCCTGCAACCAGAAGGTGTGGCCGTGGTTATCGAAGCACAACACCTCTGTATGATGATGCGTGGTGTACAGAAACAGAATTCTATTACCACTACTTCCGCCTTTAGCGGTCAGTTTGCGGATGGTACCACCCGCGATGAGTTCCTGAAGCTGATCGGCAGATAATAACTGCCCCCCTTTTTACCTCATTTTAAATGAACGCTGCCCATCAGTAGCGTTCATTTCATTTTTATGCCCGGTTTTTCTTTTATTTGCAAACTGAAAAATCAATGCAGTCGATGATTTTGTTATAAACTAATTGATTGTATATTTGATATAATTTTAATTTGAACGCAAACTTATAACATAACCAACATGAAGCATGCTTACGTATTCCCCGGACAAGGATCTCAATTTCCGGGAATGGGCAAAAACCTGTATGACACCAACGCAAAAGCAAAAGAGCTGTTTGAGCGCGCAAACGAAATTCTGGGTTTCCGCATTTCTGATATCATGTTCAGCGGAACGGAGGAAGATCTGAAACAAACCAAAGTTACGCAGCCAGCGGTTTTCCTGCATGCGGTAATCGCTTTCCTGTGCACAGAGCATGGTCAGCCCGACATGGTAGCAGGTCACTCCCTGGGTGAGTTTTCTGCCCTGGTAGCCAACGGTGCGCTGTCGTTCGAAGAAGCCCTGAAGCTGGTAGCCATCCGTGCTAATGCCATGCAAAAAGCATGTGAACTGCAACCATCTACCATGGCCGCTGTGCTGGCACTGGATGATGCAAAAGTAGAAGAAATCAGTGCTGCTGTTTCCGCCGAAACCGGCGAAGTGGTAGTAGCTGCCAACTATAACTGCCCTGGCCAATTGGTGATTTCCGGAAGCCTCAAAGGTGTGGAAATTGCCTGCGAAAGAATGAAGGCTGCCGGCGCTAAACGTGCGCTGATACTGCCTGTAGGTGGCGCTTTCCACTCTCCGCTGATGGCGCCTGCCAAAGAAGAACTGAAGGCTGCCATTGAAAAGGCTACCTTCAACACGCCTTCCTGCCCTGTTTATCAGAACGTTGTAGCAAAAGCTGTTACCAGCCCGGATGAAATCAAGCAGAACCTGATCGATCAGCTCACCGGCGCGGTAAGATGGACACAGTCCGTACAGGCGATGGTGGCAGATGGTGCAACTGAATTCACCGAAGTAGGCCCTGGTAAAGTATTACAAGGCCTGGTGCAGAAAATTTATAAAGAGGCCGTGGTAAACGGTATTGAAAATAAATAGTGCATTTCCCGCGGATGTATCAACAATAAACCAACATCCGGGGATTTGCGTAAACGACTACCAGCGTCCATCAGGGTACGCAAAAAAAAGCGGCTGAACTACAGCCGCTTTTTTTATCCCCTACAGTTAGGGAAAGCAATTCAAGGGATCAAATAGCCGCTACCATTTCATACTGCGTAATATAATTATTTAGCCCTGCCTGCTCCAGAAAGCGGCAAATTCCCTGAAAACGATCGTCGATATTAATCACGGTGAGGGTGCCTGGCAGCGCTGCTGCCGTGTGTTTCAGCAGGGCATTCCCTACACCGCTACGCCTGTAATGCTGATCCACCGCTATGCTCCTTACCCTGCGGGTCAGTATGTTCACTGCAATAAAGCCAATCACATCATTGTCCTGTACCGCCTCCCACACCATGGTTGTTTTTTCGCGGCTGGCACTGGATAACAGGTTACACCAGCTGGGTTCCATATCCAGGAAAGTTTGATAAAACGCCCAGTTGGGATGACGCTGCTCCCGGATAAGAACGGGGACTGCCGGCAGGCCGGCTCTGACATCTCCCTTAAAACACTCCAACACCCTGTTTTTTTCAAACCCGCTGTTTTTATAGGCCTTGATAGCAGGGAGATTAGAAGTAAGCACTTCGAGGATAATCCTGCGCACGCCGGCATCCTGGTACCTGGGAATATAAGCCTCATACATTTTTTGCACAAGATGCTGACCACGGTACGCCGGCACTACGCCCGTGCCACCATTATACAGCACCATTGGTGCTTGTTTGTCATCCACGCCATGCAATATAAAAGCGCCCAGTTCCGCGCCTTTAAAGGCACCGATCGACCATTCCAGGCTGGTATTTTCCCCCTGGAATTTTTCTTCCATCACGGAAGGCGTCAGGTTAACCGGAACGAGATAGTCGCTGAATGCCAGGTTAAACGTATTACACAGGCCTACAGTCGATTGGCCCTGCAGGTCGTGGAAATCATTCAGATAAGTCATAACAACCAGGATATCACCAATATTAGCAAGTAAGCTGCATATACCGGCAATGATTTATACGAACGGAAAATTTACACCAGCTCAATGCTCACATTGATCCACTCCGGATCAAATTTCGCCTGGAATTTTTTGTAGAAGTTGATGGCAGGTTCATTCCACTCCAGTACCTGGAACGTAATACCGCTGAATTGCTTTTCTTTAGCCTCCTTAAACAGTTGCTCAAACAGCAGCTGGCCGATTTTCTTTCCCCTCCATTTTTCTGTAACGATGATGTCCTCCAGGTAGAGGCGACTTCCTTTCCAGGTAGAATAGCGAACGTAATACAGCGCAAAACCTACAATCTGGTCATCTGCCACAGCCACAAATGCTTTCCACACCGGGTTAGGGCCAAATCCTGCCTGTTCAAAATGTTCCAGGGTAACCGTTACTTCCTGAGGCGCCTTTTCATATTCTGCCAGTTCACGAATCAGTTCCAGCAGGCGTGGACAGTCTTCTTTCCGGGCAACGCGCAGCGATATATTCTCCATAAGTCTGATTATTTGTGCAAAGCAAATATCGGTGCTCGCAAAATGATTAACAATATTGTAAATTGAATGATTTTTCGGGAGATATTAATCCTGCTTTGCATGAAACCGATCTTACAGCGCTATACGGCCTATCATCTCTGGGCCAATAAAGAGATAGGGAAGGCCCTGACGAAACTGACGCCTGAGCAGGTGACTACTCACCTGGGAGGAAGTTTTGAACATATGCGCGCCCTGGTATGGCATGTGTGGGACAGTGAAAGTATCTGGTATCAGCGCTTACAACTGCAGGAAAAACCGCTGCGGCCGTCGGAGCGTTTTACCGGCAGCTTTGCGGAAGGTTGTGCTGCCTGGCTGCGGCAATCAGCACTGCTGGCCGAATGGGTGGCTGCCGCTACCCCTGCCCGCATCAATCACATCGTTGCTTTTACCCGCAAAAAAAACGAGCATTATAAAATGGCGGTAGCGGATATTATTATGCATACCTGTAACCACAGCACGTTTCACCGGGGACAGCTGGTATTTATGCTCCGGCAACTGGGCATCACCAAAATACCATCCACGGATTTCAGCACGTTTAGCCAGAAGAAATAGCGGGTTTTAATATTCATTATATTATTTTTGATCCTACATTATCAGATAAAAATATGAACGCGGCTTCTTTTTATGCGAAGGCCCCAAGGCACCTGGTGGCTGTGGATTGTATCATCTTCGGTTTCGATGAGGGTAAGCTCAAACTATTGGTCATCAAACGTAAAGTGGCTCCTATGGCCGGCGAATGGTCGCTGGTAGGTGGCTTCGTACAACCGGAGGAAAGTACCGATGATGCTGCCGCCCGGGTATTGAAACTGACTACCGGCCTGGATGACATCTACATGGATCAACTCCATTGCTATGGGGATGTAAACCGCGATTCCGGTGCCCGTGTAATTTCCGTGACCTATTACGCACTCATCCGTATTAAGGATCATGATAAGCCGCTGGCGCAGGAGCACGGTGCTCACTGGCTGGAACTGGAAAATATGCCGGAGTTGATTTTTGATCATAAAAAGATGATTGAGGACGCGCTGGTAAAGCTCAGAGATAATGCGCAATTCCACCCGATAGGGTTTGAACTCCTGCCGCAGAAATTTACCCTGTCACAACTCCGTAGCCTATACGAAGAAATCTATGGCCGCACTTTGGATAAACGTAACTTCCGCAAGAAGATACTCTCCCTCGATGTGATGGAGAAACTGGAAGAAAAAGATAAAACCTCTTCCAAAAAAGGTGCGCACCTGTACCGCTTCGATCCGGAGAAGTATGAACAACTGAAAAAGAAAGGGCTCGTATTCGAAATCTAATGCTGCCCTGCACTCAAATTTTGGCTGTTCATTTTGTTCATTTTGCCGGTAAGGCGAAGTAAACCCTGATTTCCTTACATTTTCGCAATTTTTTGATTATTTTGAGTCATGCAATAAACCATGCATGTTCGAGTTGTTTCCATATCTAAAGAAAACTTCCTTAGTACTTTTATTTCTGTTGTTTTTTTTCCAGGACTCGAGAGGGCAACAAGCGGAGATAGTCCGTGCTAAAGCATTGCTGCAACAGGTTAAAGACAGTGCTTCCTATGTGGATGTACTTAACAGACTGACTGTGCTGTACCAGGCGTGTCAGCTGGACAGTTGTGGGCATTACGCAAATCAAGCCATGGAAGTTGCTACCCGGCTGCATTACAGCACAGGTCTTACCATCGCACTGAAAAATCTGGGTAGTTACTACGCCTTTAAACCCAACCGGTATCTCTCCTACCTTTTTTATAATGAAAGTCTGGCCAACGCCAGGGAAACAGATGATCTGTCTAATGAAGCCATCAACCTGATGAACATTGGTATATATCACCAATACCTGGGTCATTCCGCTGAGGCTGTGAAGATGGCAGATACGGCCATGGCGATTGTAAACAAGTCCGGCAACGATTCCATCAGGGCGCTGGTGCTGGCCAACTATTACAGTATTCATCGCAACGATACGGCATTGTCCGCACATATGGCGGCAGTAGCAGCGCTGGAAGAAGCGGCGGTGCTGGCAGTGAAATACGATGACTACCGCCAGATCCTTTACACCAGGCTGTTTAAAGCCCATGAATTGCAGCGCAGCGGCCAATTGCAGGATGCGATAAGTGTTATACATGAAGTAGTGGATTCTTCAAAGTCTTCCGGATTGAATTACCTGGTGGTGTATGGAGATTTCATGCTGGCTGCCTATAAGTCGGCCCTTAAACAGCCGGATAGTATCCGTTATAGCAGGGAAGCGCTGGAATATGCGCTCAAAGGAGGTTACCTGGGCCTGATGCGTCCTACGCTGATGACACTGTATCGCAACAGTATGGATAACGGGGACACCTCACGCGCAGATTATTATGCGGGACTGTTGTGGACCATTCTGCAGCAGGAGCGGGCTGTGCAACAGGCCGGGGCCACTATCTATATGAACTTTGCATCTGCCGACAGGCAACTGGATAGTATGCGTATGCAGCATGCTCATCAGCACCGGCTGTTGGAAAAGAAAAGCCTGGAAAACATCTACTGGCGCTACCTCCTGATATTTCTGCTGGCCGTATTGATACTATTAACTTCTTTGCTGATACACGTGTTTCAGGCTTACCGCATGTCGCGTTCCAACAGCCGCAAGCTCGCTTTCATGCAACGGGAGCTGGAGCAAAGTACGGCGCAGATGCGCGTGAACGACGATTTTAAAAACAAGCTGATTTCACTGATAGCACACGATTTCAGGAGTCCGCTCAATAATATTATCAGCATCAGCAGCTTTGTAAAAGACGAGGCCATTTCACTGGATGATGCGAAGGATATGATTCAGCAGGTGGATAACCGTGCACGCAATACACTACAGGTATTTGACGGCATTCTGCGCTGGATGAAAACGCAGCTCACCGGATTTAGTTATCAGCCCAAACCTTATGTGATAAAGGACCTGATGACTATTTCTGCCAATAATATTCAACACCTGCTGACAGATAAAAATCTGCAGCTGGTGATCGATGAATCTACGGACCTGCCGGTGTATGCTGACTTTGAAATGCTGCAATTCGTAAACAGGAACCTGCTGCATAATGCGACAAAGTATTCTGCATCCGGAAAGAAGATAACGGTTACGGCTACACGTAATGAAAATATGGTGACGGTAGTGATCACTGATGAAGGTAGTGGTATTGATCCGGCAGTATTACCGGGATTGTTTTCGGTAGAGCAAACAACTACTGCCAAAGGACGTAAAGGCAAAGGAGCAGGTATTGCCTTGATAATTTGTAAAGACTTTATTGAAAAAATGAACGGGACCATCGGGGCGGAAAATAATGAAGACAAGGGCGCAAGGTTTTTTTATAGTCTACCATGGGCCACAATGAACCAGGATGCGGGTAACTAGGAAATTATACATATCAGTATGGATGCTGCTGTGTCTGACAGCGGCGTTGCAGGCATTTGCCCGCCCTTATCCGGATACGCTTACCCGGGAGGATATCTACCGGATGGCACAGGGGGAGGATACCACTGCTGATAGCATCAACTACCTGCAATACCTGGTGAAGGAGCGCGCTGCGGAGGCGCTGGCCCGTAAGAACACGCGGCAACGTGAGCAGTTACAGCAGCGCATACAGGATAAGAAGAATACGCAGCTGCTGACCATAGGGGTGATTTCTGTAGCCATACTATTGCTGGTGCTGATCATGACGCGTTATTATCACTTCAGGAATTCGCGGCGGCAGGAACAGCAGCTGGCGAAAGGCTATGCGGAAATATCGGAGAAGAATGCAACGCTGAAAGCGACAGATGATTTCAAAAATAAGTTGATCACCATTATAGCCAACGATTTCAGGGAGCCGCTGCTGCACATCAATGAGGTGGCTGAAAAGCTGGAACATGGCGGCATGAGCAGGCAGGAGATGTTGGAGGAGATGGAGAAGATTGGTGTGTCGTCCCATAAAACCCTGGATGTATTCGACTATGTATTGCGCTGGATTAGGCTGCAGTTGGCGGGGTATACATATACACCAGTTATTTGCAGGTTAAGGGAGATGATGAACTACCTGGCAGATAATCTTAATTACCTGACCAGCGATGCTTCGCCGCGTGTGGTAGACAGAATTCCCGATGATACTACCGTACTGGCAGATGCAGAAATGCTGCAGTTTGTATTAAGGCAGATTCTTTTAGCCGCTTACCGGCATGGCCTGCCGGGTAGCCTGGTAATTGCAGATGCCTGGCCGGATGAAAACAATGTCCGTATTTCCATTGCATTGGATGCCGGGGAAGCGGCCATTGAGGTAAGCGAGAGCTTGTTTGCGTGGCAGCGCGACACTGTTGCCTTAGGTATGGCGGTAAGCCGTGATTTTGCACGCCGGATGCAAGGCGATATTCAGGTGGAGGTCAGCGCTGGTAAATACCTTAACATCTCCCTGGTATTACCAAAATAGTTCATGGGGATGCTACCCGCCTCGCCCTTGAGCCTGGTTGCTGAAAGTTTGGTTTTTATGGCAACTATTTAGGGGACCTGCGCGTATAATAATAAACACCTAATCCACACCTGTATGCATATACGTACTTTTTGCACCGCCATGCTGCTGTTTGCGGCCTGCAGCAATGATGATGATGCGGTGGTAGCCCCTCCGGTAGACCCTAACGCGCCCAGCTCCGGTACCTGGAAAGTAGCGCTGTTTTCCGAACGGAATGAGGATAATACGAGCGACTTTAATGGCTATACGTTTACGTTTAGCAATACCGGTGCGGCATCTGCTATAAAGGGTAGCACTACCACTAACGGCAGCTGGAGTATTACCAACAACTCAGCCAGGTTTAATATTGATTTCGGCGTGAAGACGGACGCTAATAAGCCGCTGGGTGAGCTTACGGACGACTGGCGTATTATCAGCGTTACCAGTACTACTATTCAGCTGGCAGATGATAATACTTCCAGTGCGGAGGTGCTGACGTTTACCAAGATTTAACCGTATAAAAATAAAGGGGCTGACCAAAGTGTAAACTTTGATCAGCCCTTGTTATTTCAAACATTTTTTCAGCTTAGTTGCCTACTGCACTTTATCGCCGTCGTATGCCCATTTGATATAGCTGGAACCCCAGGTGAAACCACCGCCAAATGCAGCGAGGATGAGGTTGTCACCTTTTTTGAGTTGTTTTTCGTAGTCCCAGAGGCAAAGCGGGATAGTACCTGCGGTAGTGTTACCATAACGATGAATGTTCATCATTACTTTTTCGTCTGGCAGGTTGATATATTGCGAGGTAGCGTTGATAATGCGTTTGTTGGCCTGGTGAGGTACTAACCATGCGATGCTGTCTGCCGTGAGGCCATTACGTTTCATGACATCACCGGCGGCTTCAGCCATATTGGAAACGGCATATTTAAATACCATTTTACCTTCCTGGTACACGTAATGTTCGCGGTTCTGCACTGTTTCGAGGGATGCTGGTTTTACAGATCCGCCGGCTTTCATGTGCAGGTATTCACGACCATGGCCATCGCTTTTCAGGATGCTGTCGATTAAGCCGTAGCCTTCTTCATTAGGCTCGAGCAGTACGCCACCGGCGCCATCACCGAAGATGATGCAGGTAGTTCTGTCGGTATAATCAATGATAGAGCTCATTTTATCGGCACCGATTACCATTACTTTTTTGTAACGGCCACTTTCGATGAAGCGTGCACCTGTATCCAGTGCATACAGGAAACCGGAACAGGCAGCGCTGATATCAAAACCGAATGCATTTACAGCCCCAATTTTATCAGTAACTACGTTGGCAGTAGCCGGAAAGGTCATATCTGGTGTAACAGTTGCAACAATCAGCAAGTCAATTTCCTCAGGGGAGATGCCTCTTTTTTTGCAAATTTCTAAAGCTACAGGCACACAAAGATCGGATGTGCCTTTACCTTCACCCTTCAGAATCCTTCTCTCAGAAATTCCAGTGCGGGTAAGAATCCAATCATCTGTTGTGTCGACTAATTTCTCCAGTTCCTTATTGGACAGAACATAATCCGGAACATAGCCACCCACCGCTGTAATTGCGGCTGTAATTTTATTCATATGAACTAAATGTGTGTTTAAATCGAGGCGTAAAAATACGACATAAAGCAATATTTCCTAAAAAAGTCGCATATGATGCAATCCTGAAGGTTGACAATCCGTTAAAAGTTAGCATCTTTGCCGGTATTTCAGGAGATATGAATTTCATATTTTTCCATAAGTTTTACTAAATTACTGAACCTTTACCTTCTATGATCGCTTATTTGAATGGAAAATTGGCTTACAAATCACCCGCACTGGTGCATATTGACATCAACGGGGTGGGGTACGAAGTCCAGATAAGTTTGAATACCTATTCCCGTATTCAGGGTCTGGAAGCCTGTAAGCTGTTAACCTGGTTACATATAAAGGAAGATGGTCATACCCTGTACGGTTTTTTTGAAGAATCCGAAAGAAGCCTTTTCCTGCTGCTAATCAGCGTTTCCGGTATCGGTGCCAGTACGGCCAGAATGATGTTGTCTTCTCTTCAACCGGAAGACATTACCCGGGCTATCATGATGGAAAATGAGAAGATGCTCGAAAGTGTAAAAGGAATCGGCGCTAAAACAGCCAAGCGCGTGATCCTCGAGCTTAAAGACAAAGTGAAGAAAGGGAAGGACACTCCTGCACATTTATCTTTACCTGTAAACAATACAATCCAGGAAGATGCGTTAAATGCACTGGTGACATTGGGAATTGCACGTAATATGGCAGAAACGGCAATCACGAGAGTTATGAAAAGCGATCCACTATTGCAAAACTTGGAAGAGTTAATCAAAAAAGCTCTGAAAAGCCTATAAATACGATTATACCTCTATAAAAACCTATTTTTTTGGCTATAAAGACATATTACGGTGTTTTTGCAGTAATAGGAATAGTATCTTTTATCATTGTTGACACTGCCGCCAGGGACCGTTCAGGAAAAATGCATTTGTCCACTGCTGTGAACGAAGCCCGGGTTTTGGAACAGGATACCACTGTTCCGGCGAAAACTACCCCGGACTCAACCAGAAAGAAAGATACCTTGAAATATCCCTTGCATGACAGACGTGGCCCCGGTATCACAGATCAGGCCCCGTCTAAAACTGCATTGGACCTCAAAGATCCTGCAAATATCAACAAGACCGTTGAATACGACCCTGTAACAAAACAATATACCGTTACCGAAAAAATCGGTAACCAATACTATCGCAACCCCACTTATATGAGTTTCGACGAATTCTATAAGATGCAGGCGGCGCAAAGTGAGCAAAACTACTGGCAAAAAAGAGCTTCTACCCTCGGTAATCTTAACCAGAAAGGTAACGGCCCCACCATGTACAACGGCAATAACCTGTTCGACAGGCTCTTTGGCGGCAGCAAGGTGGATATCAAGCCACAGGGAAGTCTCGATCTTACATTCGGCTACCAGGGACAAAATATCAAAAACCCCGTACTCGTAGAGCAAGCCCGCAGAAATGGCGGGTTCAACTTTGATATGGGTATCAATATGAACGTAACCGGTAAAATCGGTGAAAAATTAAAAATCCTCACTAACTACAATACCCAGTCAGCCTTCGATTTCGAAAACCAGATCAAACTGGAATATACCGGCTACTCCGACGAAATTATCAAGAAGATTGAAGCAGGTAACGTAAGTTTCCCCCTCCGCAGCTCCCTCATATCAGGGGTGCAGTCGCTGTTTGGGGTAAAAACACAACTGCAGTTCGGCCGACTCACCGTTACCAGCGTGCTCTCTAACCAGAAATCGCAGAAGCAAAACCTCCAGCTCAAAGGAGGTACCATGGTGCAGGACTATAACATCCGCGCCGATGAGTACGAGGATAACCGCCACTTCCTGATGGCGCAGTTTTTCCGCGATACCTTTAACTACGCCATGCGCAAACTTCCCATCATCCAATCCCTGGCTAATATCACCAGGCTGGAGGTGTGGGTAACCAATAAAACCGGCGTCACCACCCAAACCCGCGACATCGTTGGGTTGATGGACCTCGGTGAACACGAGCCCTACAACACAGGCCTGTCCGTGCTCACCGCCAACCGGCTGCCCGACAATAACGTCAATGACCTGTACCAGAAACTGATCAATGACCCTAGCAGTCGCGCCACCGGAACAGCCGTAAGCCGCCTCCTGGCCCTGGGGCTCGCACCCGTTTCAGAGTTTGAGAAAACGTTTGCCCGAAAGCTCGACTCCACAGAATATACGGTCAACAAACAACTGGGTTTCATCTCCCTAAACCAACAACTGCAGCCAGACGAAGTCCTGGCTGTTGCCTTTCAATATACCTACAACGGTAAAGTGTATAAAGTGGGTGAGTTTTCACAGGATGTACCACCAGATCAGAACAACTCCGCCAATCAGCCGGTACTGTTCCTCAAACTCCTGAAAGCCACTTCCGCCCGCCCGGTACTCCCTATCTGGGACCTGATGATGAAAAACGTGTATAACACCGGCGGTTATGCACTCAATAAAGAAGATTTCAAACTCGATATCTATTATAAAGATCCCGGTGCGGAAGGACGCCCGCCAAGCGATAAACGCTACATCCCTGATGCACAGGGCAGCCTGGCAGGTGCACCGATCATCACCATCCTCAACCTCGACCGCCTCAACAACCAGCTGGACCCTCAGCCGGATGGCGTATTCGACTATGTGGAAGGCTTTACAATCAATTCCCTCAACGGCCGCGTGATGTTTCCAATGCTGGAACCTTTCGGAGATGGCCTGAAACCGGCATTCAACGGCAACGTGGGACTGGAAAAGCAGTACCTCTATCAAGTACTGTACGATTCCATCAAAGTAGTAGCACAACAGTTCCCGCAACTGAACAGGTACGTGCTGCGTGGGTCATATAAGTCCGCCAGCTCCTCAGAAATAAGCCTGGCACCCAATATCCCGCCGGGTTCTGTAACCGTGACCGCAGGTGGACAGTTGCTGAGAGAAAACGTGGATTATATCATCGACTACAACATGGGCCGGCTGAAAATTATCAACGGCGGTGTACTCAATGCAGGTGTACCTATCAACGTACAGTATGAAAATAATTCCCTGTTCGGGCAACAGGTACGTAACTACTTTGGTACACGATTCGACTACCTGGTGAATGATAAACTGAGTCTCGGTGGTACCATCGTGCGTATGAGCGAACGTCCCTACTACCAAAAAGTGAACTACGGCGATGATCCGATCAAAAACACCATGGTAGGCCTCGACGTGAACTATAATTCCGAATGGAAAGGGCTCACCAAGTTCCTGAATAAACTACCGAACTATAATTCCACCGCACCGTCCAGCATCATATTCACCGGTGAGGTGGCCCGCCTGTTCCCTGGCCATAGCAAGCTGATTAACCAGCCAGGCAGTAAGGAAGGTACCACCTATATCGACGACTTTGAAGGGGTGAAAAGTGGCTACGACCTGAAATTCCCTGCTACCAACTGGGCTTTGGCGTCTACGCCGAAAGGCGCTACCAATGCGGCCGGACAAATCATGTTCCCGGAGGCAGAATACAATAATATCCTCGATTACGGTAAAAACAGGGCGAAACTTGCCTGGTATATTATCGAGCCCACCCTGCAGATTCCTAAATCACCGAACCTGCCGGCAGGTATTGATGTAGACCAGCAATCCGATCCGCGTGTGCGCCTGGTATATCAGAATGAGGTGTTCAAAAACAAATCTACCGACTTCGGACAAAGCCAGCTGAGTACCCTCGATCTGGCCTATTATCCGAAAGACCGTGGCCCGTACAACTTCACCTCCAGCCAAATGTCAGTAGACCGCAACGGTAAACTGATGCAGCCGCAAACCCGGTGGGCGGGTATCATGCGGGCGCTGGATAACAGTGACTTTGAAACGGCGAACATTGAATACATCGAGTTCTGGGTGCAGGACCCGTTTAACGCCATGACCAACCAGGCAGGTGGCCAGCTGTATATCAACCTCGGTAACGTATCAGAGGATATCCTCAAGGATTCTAAAAAATTCTTTGAGAACGGTTTGCCTAACCCAACTGAAACCAATAAACTGGATTCTTCCAAGTGGGGCCGCATTCCTAAATTCCAGCAGCAGATTACGCAGGCATTCGATAACGACCCTGCCATCAGAGCCTTTCAGGACGTAGGTTACGATGGTTTGCAGTCCGCCGATGAGCAGGCCTTTTTCAGAAGTTATCTCGACTCCATTGATATGGTGTTTGGTTCCACTTCTCCGATTGGTCAGCAGGCACACGGTGACCCGTCCAACGATAACTACAGACACTACCGCGACGCTGCTTATAACGGTTCCTCTATTCTCTACCGATATAAAAATTATAGTAATCCGGAAGGAAACTCCCCGGCATCAAGCGGTAACTCCACGTATTCATCCGCAGCTACCAATATTCCGGAGTCGGAAGACCTGAACCGGGATAATACCCTCAATGAAACAGAGGAGTATTTCCAGTACCGTGTGGACCTGAAACCTGATATGGTAATAGGGCAGAACTATCTGGTAGATAAAATTCCTGCCAACGTAAAACTGGCCAACGGTAAGGATACGGTGGAATACTGGTACCAGTTTAAAGTGCCTATCCGCCAGTACGATACCCGGGTGGGTAACATCCCCGATTTCAAATCCATCCGCTTCATGCGTATGTATGTGACCAACTGGCAGGACTCTGTAGTACTGCGTTTCGGTAAGCTGGAACTCGTGCGCAGCCAGTGGCGTAAATATGATTATGAGCTGAAAGCCGGTGATCCGATTCCTTTGGATAACAGCGTGACCTTTAACCAGACGGCCGTAAACATCGAGGAAAACTCCAGCCGCCTGCCTATTAACTACGTACTGCCTAACGGGGTAGTGCGCCAGAACACGATCAGTACCAATAACACCACGCTGCAGCTCAACGAGCAGTCGCTGTCGTTACAGGTTTGTAACCTGAAAGACGGTGATATCAGAGCGGTTTATAAAACCCTCAACATGGATATGCGTCAGTATAAGAAGATGCAGATGTATATCCACGCAGAAGGTTCCGGTACTTCCATGGACCTGAAAGATGGGGACTTGCAGGCCGTTATCCGTATTGGTAGCGACTTTGTAAGCAACTACTACGAATACCGTATTCCGCTGAAAGTAACCAACCCTAACACCGGTAAAACTGATCCGAACCAGATCTGGCCGGAGCAAAACAACATGGAGCTGGTGCTGGCCAACCTCAGTAAACTGAAGCAGCTCCGTAATATGTGCGACTCCTGTTCGCCATTGCTGCCATATCCGGCCGTTCCGGTGAAAGATGAATATGGTGGTTATATGTCGATCATGGGTAACCCTAGTTTGGGTGATTCCAGAACGATGATGATCGGTATTCAGAACACGAAAGATGATGGGTTGCCCAAATGCGGAGAGGTATGGCTCAATGAGCTGCGCCTGTCTGACTTTGATGAAAAAGGTGGTTATGCAGCTTTAGGCAGGGTAGATGTGCAACTCTCCGATCTCGGTACTATTTCCGTATCAGGTAATATGCACACGGCAGGATTCGGAAATATTGACCAGCGCGTAAATGAGCGTTTCCGCGATAACTTCCTGCAATACGATGCGGCTGCCAACCTGGATCTGGGTAAACTGTTACCAAAAAATGCAGCGATATCAATACCTGTATATGCCGGCTACTCGCAATCTGCCAGCAATCCGGAGTATGACCCGTACGACCTTGACATCAAACTAAAAGATAAACTCAGCCTGGCCCGCAGTAACCATGAGCGTGACTCTATCCGCAAAAATGCCCAGGACTTTACCTCCATTACGAGTCTGAACTTTACCAACGTAAGGAAGATGAGTACTAAAAAAGGTAAGCGCCAGCTGTGGGATATCGAAAACTTTGATGTGAGTTACTCCTTCTCCCAGATCAACCGGCATAACCCGATCATTCAGAATGATGTACTTACGAAACATCGTGGAGGACTGGGCTATAACTTCTCCGGAGAACAAAAATATATAGAGCCGTTTAAGCGGATGATCAAATCCAAAACCAAGTGGCTTGACCTGGTGAAGGATTTCAACTTCAACTATGTACCCAGCATTCTCAGTTTCAGGGCGGATATCTCCCGTCAGTTCGGGGCAACCAGGGTACGTAACGTGGGCGGCGATACGAAATATCAACTGCCGGAAACCTACAATAAGTACTTTACTTTCGACAGGTATTACAGTATGAAGTGGGACCTGAGCCGCAGCATCAACTTTGAGTTTAATGCGGTGAACCGTGCCCGTGTAGACGAACCGGATGGAAGGATCAACAGTTCAGAGAAGAAGGATACTCTTTGGAAAAACTTCTTCAAAGGTGGTCGCACTACCAACTATTCGCAAAACGCGAATATCCTGTATGTGCTGCCAACGGCTAAATTCCCGGCACTGAGCTGGACCAGCGCCACTATTTCCTATGGTACAGAGTATTACTGGAATGGTGCTTCCCGCCTGGCATTGTACCTGGGTAACGCTATTGAAAATGCGAATACCAAGCGGTTTACCACAGAGTTGCGTTTTACGGACCTGTATAACAAATCTAAGTTCCTGCGGGCAGTCAACAGTACCCGAAGACCGGCTAACAACAATAATAACAAGCAGCAAAACAATAAAGATCCGAAAGATCCGAAGGCCGCTAATAATAACAACACCCAGAACAACGCTGAAGAGATTTCAGGCTTCGTGAAAGCGGCCTTTAAAGCGTTGACCATGGTGAAAATGGTGACCTTCAACTACGATGAAAATGCAGCTACCCGCATGCCGGGTTACCTGGATAGTACGAAGATCCTGGGTATGAACTGGCAGTCGATGGCACCGGGACTGGATTTCGTATTCGGTTATCAGCCTGACAAGGCCTGGATGGACCGCTTTGCGGCCAAAGGCCTCGTAACGCCTGATCCGTTGCTGAACATCCAATTCCAGCAGCAGTATACACAGCGCTGGAACCTGCAGGCACAGCTGGAGCCGATCAGCGATCTGCGTATCGACCTGAACATGAGTAAGTCATTCTCAAAAACGCATTCTGAGCTGTTTAAACGGGTAGATGACACCTCCGGCTTCGCTCACCTTAGTCCGTATGATGCGGGTGGATTTGAGATCACTTATATCGCCGTTAAAACGATGTTTGGGGATATTCAGACTGCCGAGGGGGTATCGCAGACATTCCGCCGGTTTGAAAGTTATCGTAATATCATCTCCCAGCGTTTGGGGGCTTCTAACCCTTACAATGCTGACGCTGGAGTGCCTTACTACGATCCTAAAGATCCTACTTACCGTTATGGTTATACCAGGTATGCACAGGATGTATTGATACCTTCTTTCATGGCGGCTTATACCAATAAGAGTCCGGAAGACATTCCGCTGCTGAAGCAGGGTAATGATAATGTGAAGAGCAATCCGTTTAGTAAGTACTTCCCTAAACCAAACTGGAATATTACTTATAACGGGCTGACTAAGATTGAACCATTTAAGAGTATACTTACCAACTTCACGCTGTCGCACAAATACACCGGTACGCTGAGCATGAGTTCCTTCAATACGAGTATGTATTATGAAGATCCGCGCATTGCAGGTTATCCGGCATTCAGGGACACAATCAGTGGTAACTACTATCCATATTTCATGGTGCCGAACCTGACGATGACGGAAGCTTTTGTGCCGTTGCTGGGTATGGATATGACATTTACGAACACGCTGAATCTGCGGCTGGAGTTTAAGAAATCACGCAGTCTGAGCCTTAGCCTGATCGACTATCAGCTGACGGAATTACGTTCCACGGAAGTGGCCGTAGGCGGTGGTTACCGTATCCGTGGTATTTCCCTGCCATTTGCCGTGAATAAAGAAGGTAGCAAGCGTTTGCAGAATGACCTGAACATTAGGCTGGATGTGAGTTTGAGAGATGATAAGACCGTGAATAACAGGTTGGATGCGGACCAGGTAATTCCTACCAGTGGTCAGAAGGTATTGCGTATTGCACCGAGCATTGATTATGTAGTGAACAACCGTTTGAATCTGCGTTTCTTCTACGACAGGGCACAAACGATTCCGGCGATATCGTCAGCGTATCCGATTACGAATACACGTGGTGGTTTGACATTACGATTTGTATTATCACAATAATAAGTTTAATAGATGGTATGATATATCGCAAAAAAGGGGAGCCAACAGCTAGTCATGGTCGGAAGAAATTTCTTCCGACCATTTTCTTTTATATATTTTCTTTTGATTTTTTAACAAGATACTGACAACCATTTATTTATGATTACATATCACTATTTTAGTGATTGATGTATCA
>NZ_JAHUWJ010000021.1 GCF_019219075.1 Chitinophaga sp. sic0106 | reverse complement strand
CGAACGCTATTATCTGAAAACAGAATGCCAGATTAAATTATTCTAACAAACCGCCGTATACCAGACCGGTACGTACGGTGGTGTGAGGGGACAGTGAGGGAAATAATCCCTCACTTCCTACTCGATTCCTCACTGGCTGTTGGTTCACTATAACCTGTTATGCAGCAGTTATTGCCTGATCAGTTTAATAGTTTCAGCCTTTCCCTGCTTAGCGATCCGCAATAAATAGGTGCCTGGTTGTAAAGCCGCTCCAACGGTTTTATTGTTTTCACCGCTTCCTCTTTCTACTTCGATACCGTGGATATCAGTAATCACATAATTAAATTTCCCTGTAGTGCGGATATTGAAAGTATGGGTGCTGGGGTTGGGATAAGCTACGGCAGCTTCTTCTTTTGCCGTAGCAGTTGCAAGGCTGGTAACACCGGCGCAGCTCACGCCGGTAGGGCTGCCACTTATCTGCAGGTAATCGATATTTCCCAGACCATTGGACGCCAGACTTTCCAGGCGTATGGTTTGCTGACCGGCGGTAAAACTACGTGTAACCGATACCGTAGTCCAGGTGTGCCAGTCGGTAGTATACGGAAAATCTATATTGGCGATTACCTGAGTTCCGTTTACCAGGAGTCTGCCCGGGCGGTTCAGTCCACCTGCGTTGGCATAGCGCCAGGTAAGCGTATAGTTTCCTGCGGTGGGTACATTAATCCGCCATGTAACTCCCACGCCTATACCGCTGTTGACGTTGGCATATCCTGTACCGGTAAAGTTATTGGTAGCACTTTCCACGGCTCCGTCCACACTACAGAAGCCGTTGGTATTTTCCTGGATGGTGAGTCCGGCTCCGCTACCACCTGGATTTTCACCTGTCAGAAAATTCAGATATTCCTCCAGGTTCGTGTAGCCGTCACCGTCAAGGTCACCATTATTATCCGCCACATTTGGATTGGTGCCGTTAGCGGATTCCCATGTGTTGGGCATGCCGTCGTTGTCGGTATCCGCAGGTGCGGTGCCGGCAGCGTAGGTAGGCCAGCCACCTACTTCAGTGGGAGAATCAATGATACCGCCTTTGCCGGTGGTAGCGCCAATAGCCGTGGAAGTGCCGTTGGTGGTTTCATTGACCAGGCGTGTGTCTACCGCGTCTCTGATAGGCACATTGGCGCCGGCTTTCAGCAGTACATCCGTGTAGGCGCTGGCGGCAGATTGGGTGGTGATATCGGCGCCGGACAAACTGAATGCAGTGGTGGACTTAGCGTTGGGTTGCTCTGCTGCCGGTACGCTGGAGAGGCTAACTCCGGTCCAGTTGTCGTTCGTTTCGCTGGTGCTCCCATTCATGTAGTTACCTGCGATGTAGAACTTGCCGACGCCAAGCGCATTGTAGGAAACGTTTATGAAATGAAGGTTGGAGTTGGCGGGTCCGGGTTTATAATAGTTGTTGACCATGTTAATGCGTGACACACCACCAGGGATCTCTACTTCTCCGCCATAGGCAGCGCCGCTGCTGCCGGAGTTGTAGATCACATTATTGCGATAATCTACAAGTGCCACTGTATCATGTGCGCGGGCGCCGCCAAAGCGGATGGCACGACTTTGCTGGTTGCTGATCAGATTGTGGTGATAGGAGGCGTTCTGGCCGCCCCATACGCCGCCGTAGCCACGTACGCCTTTGGCATGGCCGGCGTTGTACAGGCCTTCACTAACGATGCACCATTGCACGGTGGCATTTTTGAAGTCATACATGGCTGCACATTCTTCATTGGCCCAGCTAAAGGAACAGTGGTCGATGATTACATCGTGACAGTTTTCCATATCAAAGCCATAGATGCCGGTGGACAGCGTGCCGCCGGGCCGGGAGCGGATGTAGCGGATAATCACATTGCCGTGATTGCCGCCTTGTGACGCTGCTCTGGCGCCGTTCATTACAAACGAATGTCCTTTGAGACAGATGCCGCCACCAGGGGCTGTTTGGCCGGCAATGGTGATGTCGGAGCGGCGTATTCTCAGCTCTGAAGCCAGGTTAATGATGCCGCCAACCCTGAAGATGATCGTGAGCGGCTCGCCGGGAAAAGCATTGAATGCTTCGCGGAAACTACCGGCGCCGGAGTCATTCAGGTTGGTAACAAAATACACCTGGCCTCCGCGGCCGCCACTGGCATGGCTCCCAAAGCCTTGTGCGGTGGGGAAGGCCAGCTGCTGGCTGATAACAGGGGCGCTTGACAGTAAGAGTGCTAGTAGTCCAAGAGAACATAGGAGGGTTTTCAACCCGGGTCGTGGATGAGGGTGGAAATGTGTTTTCATATCGTGTGTTTGGTTTAAAAAGAAAGCTTTACGGCCGGATGAGTAGAGTTGGGTATTGCTTCTTTGTATAACAGGTCAGGTATTGCTTCGTCTGCTGGCGGTGATCCGATCTGATGGGTATAACAATTTATAATAATGGAGGAGGGGGCAAAATGGAGATTATCGTTATTTAGCTGTCAGATAATGCTTTTTTCAACCATGGGAGGGAATATGCAACATCTCTTACGGTAAATGTGGGGGCACAATCGAAAAGAGGTGCATGCTTTGAAATTCTTCAGGAAAGAAATACCTTTGACCCAGCTAATGCTATCGATTGCATAATAATTTACCATTTAGAAATTGTCAACAGTGAATTCTTCACCGTGTTAGTTATGTCCGCTGTCAGCCAAAAACAAAAGCTGGTCGTATAGATGCGAAAAATTACAGATAGTAGTCATCAACTATTGTTGCAGGTTGCTGCGGGTGAAACCAATGCATTTGGAGCACTGATGGAACAGTACCATGCTATTCCGTACAATACAGCGCGGCGCCTTCTTGGTGAGCACTGGTTAGCGGAGGATATTGTGCAGGAAATATTTCTTAAGATATGGATCAACAGGGAACAACTTCCAGCCATCAGTAACTTCAGGGCATGGCTGATTACTATTACCACAAATAAGGTTTACGATCACCTGCGCAACCAAAAACTTCATACACAACATCAGGAAGAATGGCGGGAACAGTTGCACCTGCAAATGCCCCCTGAGGAAGAAAACCGGCTGAATGAATTATTGGGGCAGGCTGTGACCCGGCTTAGTCCTAAACAACGAACGGCCTTTACCTATATCAAGCTACAGGGATTTAGCAGACAGGAAACTGCCATAATTATGAAGGTTTCCCCTGAAACCGTGAAGACCCACCTGGAAGCAGCGATGCGCACCGTTCGTGCATATTGCCTGAGTCAGCTTGACGCCGGCACTTCTATACTATTATTGGCAGTACTGCTGAAAATAATTTTATAAGCCCTCCCCCAAACACTCTTCACCATTCGTCTTTATTAATTGTATGCCATCACTACAAGAATTATATGCGGCTTTTGAAGTCAACAAGCTTTCTTCCGAGGAAGAGCGGGCATTCTTAGCTCAACTGTCGTTGCCAGCCCACGAGGCTGAGGCGCGGGAGATTATCCGCCGGATGGCAGAGCAGGTAACGGAAACGCCAGTACTTACTGCTGAGCAGCTGACTGTATTGCATAAAAGTATTATAGCTGCGGTTCCGCCATCCCAGCCGGTACGTCGGGTATTTCACTGGACATGGGCTGCTGCTGTTGTGTTCCTGATGGTTTGCAGTGCGCTTGTTAAGTATACCTTCTTTAATCAACCCAAGGCTTATCCTTCCGGCGTGGCTTCGATACAGCCTGGAAAGTCAGGTGCAATCCTGGTATTGGGTGATGGAACAAAGGTATTGCTGGATACTGTCGCGAATGGTGTAGTAGCCAATCAAAGTGGTACCCAGGTACAACTGCAGAACGGTCAGCTGTTGTACGGAGCGGGCGATGCATCTGCCACCATCACCTATAATACTATGTATACTCCCAGAGGGCGTCAGTTTAAACTAATGTTACCGGATGGGTCACTGGTATGGTTAAACGCAGCCAGCAGTATCAGGTATCCTACAAAATTTGGTCACGGTCAGCGTCTGGTAGAATTATCAGGGGAAGCCTACTTTGAAGTGGCCGGGTCGCCAGGTCATCCGTTTGTGGTAAATGTGGCCAATCAGGCCGCTGTTGAAGTTTTGGGCACTCACTTCAATGTCCAGGCTTACGATAACGAAAATGAGATCAGTACAACGCTGCTGGAGGGAAAAGTACGGATAAAAGCCATATCAACCAATCAACAGGCGATACTGCTTCCAGGTCAGCAGGCAAGGATCAGTCAGTCGTCGGCGATCAGCCTTGAATCAGCTGTGGACATAGATAAGGTAATCGCCTGGAAAGAAGGTCAGTTCAATTTTGAAGACACCAGGCTGGAAGAAATCATGCATCAGCTGGAAAGATGGTATGATATTGAAACTATTTATGAGGATGATGTGCGCAACATCCGCTTTGGCAGCATCATTTCCCGGAAGGAACATGTTCAGTCTGTATTGACGTTACTGGAGTTGACAGGTGAAGTCAGTTTCCGGACCAGCGGACGTTTAATTTATATCAGAAAAGGTAAAAAATAATATGGAATAATAACAGGTCAACATCAAAAACGGGGATGTTCGTACCATCCCCGTCGCGGCTGTGACTAAGCAAGATCAATCCAGTTAGACTGTATCCGCCTGTGAAGCGGGTTATTACTTAACCAAAACCAGGATCAAATTTATGGTTTTTAGACCAAATCCGGCATCTTCCGGCAAGGGAGTACTATGCCCTACCAAAATCTACCGTATTATGAAGTTGATGAGTGTATTGTTGCTGGCCGCAGTTATGCAGGTCAGCGCTTCCACCTTCGCACAAAAGGTGACGCTACACACCAGGTTAATGCCGCTCAGACAAGTCTTTATGGAGATTAGAAAGCAAACAGGCTATGATTTCGTTTATAGCTCAAAGATGTTGGAGGCAGCCACCGACGTGGTGATAAATGCAGAAAATGCATCACTGGAAGATGTACTGAAGCAATGTTTTGCCAACCAGCCGCTCTCTTATGCAATTGCGGATCGTACGATTGTTGTACAACGGAATAATGTTGCCATATCCCTTTCCCCAAATAGGCAACGGAGTACGGGAGAGCCGGTTACCGGAAGAATAACCGATCAGCAAGGTAAACCCGTAGCTGGCGTGAGTGTGAGTATAAAGGGAATGCCTGGCGGGGTTACAACCAACCAGGACGGAACCTTTAGCATTGCAGTACCGGCGGGCGAAATTGTGCTGGTTTGCAGCCATGTTGGCTTTAACAACTACCAGGTCAAAGTTCAAAATGGCGATAATATCTCCATAAAATTAGAAGACAGAACAGAACAAATGAAAGAAGTAGTAATTTCTACCGGTATTTTCACCAGGAAGAAAGAAAGCTTTACAGGCGCTGTCAATACAGTTACAGGGGATCAGCTACGTGCTGTAGGAAACCAGAATGTTATCCAAAGTTTGAAATCTTTAGATCCTTCATTCATAGTACTGGAAAATAATCTACAGGGAGCCAATCCCAACACCCTCCCGAATATTGAATTGCGAGGCAAAAGCAGTCTTTCCCTCAATAACCTTCAGGACCAGTTTGGAGCCGATCCCAACCAGCCACTGTTTATACTCGATGGTTTTGAAACTACCATGCGGGTAGTTAATGACCTGGATATAAACCGTATCTCTGCTATTACTCTCCTTAAAGATGCCGCCTCTACTGCCTTATATGGTGCCAAAGCAGCCAATGGTGTGGTAGTTGTGGAAACCAAAAGACCTGTACCCGGGAAGCTACAGGTATCCTATACCGGTGACTTCCGGGTAGAAATGCCGGACTTGCATAGCTACAACCTGATGAATGCAGCAGAAAAACTGGAATTTGAAAAACTCGCTGGTCGCTATCGCTATTATAATCCCAACTCCGGTTCGGTAGATCAGGTATACCAGAAATTTCTGGACCAACAGTATAACACGAAGCTCGCTGAAGTTCAGCGCGGCGTTAATACGTATTGGCTAAATGAACCAGTTCAAACGGGGGTTACCAACGCTCACTCCTTGCAGCTTACTGGTGGTAGCAATGAACTGATGTTGGGCGCCGGAGTAAGTTACCGCAAAATCGATGGTGCTATGAAGGGCTCCGGGCGAGATATGTGGGGGACTAACATGGATCTCACATATCGAAAGGGGAAGCTAAATATCTCTAACAGATTATATCTCTCAGGTTTTTCAGCGGATGATTCGCCATATGGCTCTTTCGCCAATTTTGCCAATGCGAACCCTTACTATCGCAAATACAATGAGGATGGAAGCATTCCCAAATACCTGGAACAAACTACAGCCTATGTTAAGGAAATGGATTATACCATTTTTAACCCGCTGTATAATGCAGCCTTACCACAAAAAAATCATACAAGTAACTTAACCTTACAAAACAGCGTTCAGCTGATTTATAAAATTTCGCCCACTTTACAGTTACAGGGAGGATTCCAAATCAGCAAAGCAAAAAATGACACCGTGGTATTCAGGGCTCCCGAAAATACTGCTTTTGATGATATACCCTATGATCAGAAAGGCAGCTATTCCCACGGAAGCCTGACTAATAGTGGTTATCAGGGAAACCTGATGCTTACCTATGCGAAGGTCCTGGCCCAATACCACCAGTTAAACGCGAACGTACGTACGGAAATCCAGGAAACAAAAAATAGCTTTGAAAGATTTGAAGCTGTTGGTTTTCCTCCTGGCACCAATGGTAACCCTGCCTTTGCCAGAAGCTATGCTCCTTATGGCAAGCCGGGAGCTGCAAACAGCACCTACCGCCGTACCAACTTACTGGGAAGCATCAACTATAGTTACGACCAGCGTTATTTGGTGGACGCCACTTATCGCCTGGATGGCTCCACAGCTTTTGGCGCCTCCAATAAATATTCCGGTTTCTGGTCGCTTGGTGCTGGCTGGAACCTGCACCGCGAGCAGTTCCTTGCGCCGGTACGTTGGATAAACCAGCTGAAATTGCGCGGAAATATTGGTCTGACAGGAAACCAAAACCTGGGTTCAGTATTATCTACCTCCGTATATCAATATGAATCGACGCAGAATATTTTTGGACAAGGACTCAATCTGACCAATCTCGGCAATCCTTTTCTGGAATGGCAAAATACATTACAAACCAGCGTTGGCTCAGACATAGTTATGCTCGATAACCGGGTAAGTGCCACTATCAATTACTATCAGAAAAAAACAGATCCATTGGTAATAGGAGTGGCGGTAGCAACTTCTACCGGTATTCCTAATTATCCTTTTAACCTCGGCAGTTTGCTGGTAAAAGGTTTTGAATTTAACCTGAGGTACTCGCCGATATATAATTTAAAAGACCGGATTATCTGGACGCTGGGCGCCAGCGGGAGCCGTGTGCATGCCGAATACGGCGGGCTGGGCAAGCAGCTGGAAGGACTCAATAAAGCACAGGAAGAAAGTAATTCTATGATTCGCTATAAAGATGGTTTCAGTCCGGATGATATATGGGCGGTTCCTTCACTGGGTATTGATCCTGCAACGGGTAATGAATTGTTTCTGCGTGCCGATGGTCAAACAACATTCACCTATAATCCGGCAGATATACGCCGGGTAGGTAATGCGCGTCCGATGATGGAAGGGGTGGCAAATAGCCAGCTCACCTTGAAGTCCTTCACCCTGGGATTATTTTTCAGGTACCGCTGGGGCGGGGATTTATTCAACAGCGCTCTGTTTAATAAAGTAGAAAACATTAGTGTATCTCAGCTAAGAAATAACCAGGACAAGCGTGCATTATATGACCGCTGGCAAAAAACCGGTGACATTTCCCAGTTTAAGGCCATTTCACTAAATACTTCCACTCCGATGTCATCCCGCTTTGTACAGAAAGATAACACCCTTGCCGGCGAATCCATCAATATGGGCTGGCAATGGCTATCAGACACCTGGATACGGCATATATCCCTCAGCTCCTTACGGGCCAGCGTATACATGAATGATATCTTCCGTATCAGTAGTGTCAGAGCTGAAAGAGGAATCGAGTATCCTTTTACAAATACTGTATCCTTTAGTTTAAACGCATCATTTTAATAAACCGCCCATTTGTTATATGAAAAAATACATTTCAATTTTACTTTTAGCGGGCTGTATTCAGCTGGGAAGTTGTAGCAGCTACCTGGATGTAAAACCGGAAGATAAGTACCTGGAGGACCAGGTTTTTAACTCAGAAACAACCATTAATCTGGCTGTCAACGGCGTATATCTCAGCATTGCAGACAATAACCTGTATGGAGCTAACTTATCCACTACCACAGTAGAAGTTTTGGCCCAGCGTTACAACATTGCTGCATCCGGTAGTACATTTTCACAATATAACGCATATGCCTATAATGACGCAACTGTTCAAGGGGGCTTTGATGCAATCTGGACCAATGCTTATGCCAGCATCCTAAACATTAACAAGTTTCTGAACAAACTGGAAAATTCCAGGCAGGTAATCCCGGCTGGCAAAGCCGACATTCTTAAAGGTGAAATGCTCGGACTACGTGCTTGTTTACATTTTGATTTGCTGCGACTCTTCGGGCCGATCTATAATACCAGCGATTCAACCGCACCTTCCATTCCATTCCGTTCACTACCCACTGCTGACCTACAGTCTATCCTGCCTGCCAACCAGGTCATGGATAGTATCCTTACGGACCTAAACAAGGCTGAATCCTTACTGGCAGGAGATCCTGTGCGCACCGCCGGCATGATGAATAACCTGCTCAATGATGGTACTGATTTTTACAGGATAAGAAACAGAAGGATGAACTTTTATGCTGTAAAAAGTCTGCAAGCCAGGGTACAGCTCTATCGGGGCAGTAAAGCAGCAGCCCTTACTGCCGCTAACCAGGTGATCTCCGAAGGAGAAACCTGGTTACCATGGCTAAATTATAAACGTATTACCAGCGATCAGGCCAACCCCGACCGCATATTTTCCCCGGAAATAATATTTGGAGCAGAATGTAGCCAGATGTACAACAACCAGTTGAAATTTTTCGCAGGCACTGTTACGGATGCTTCTATCCTGGCTCCATATGCTACCAGGCTCTCCGATAATTTCGAAAATAATGAAAATGATTACCGATACGTTTATGTATGGATACTGCCATCCGATGGTGGGAAAAACTACCGGACGTTTTTTAAATATGCTGATATACAAAGCAAAGACAGTTTATACAGATTCCTTCAGCCGCTGATCCGCAAAACAGAGTTGTATTACATTATAGCGGAATGCGAAACAGATCCGGTAAGAGCGCTGACCGCGTTAAATACAGTCCGGTATAACCGTGGCATTACCGACCTTCCTGCCACCGCAAACATTGCTACAGAAATTCAGAAGGAGTATGTCAAGGAGTTTTATGGAGAAGGACAACTGTTCTTTTTCTATAAGCGCAGGAACCTGCCAAGTATTCCAAGAGGCAGCGCCCCTACCGGCGTCATCAGTATGAACAAGGCTACTTACGTAGTGCCGTTACCGTTATCAGAAACTTCCATGAGATAAAAAATATAAAGATGAAAATATTCACAAACCTTTTATATGCTCTGGCACTGACAGTGCTTACGGCCTCCTGTACAAAAGAAGGACTGAAAACTTTCAACAGCAAGGCCGATGTTTATTTCTACAATTTTAAAGGAGCCGTTGCTGCCGGACCTGGGGTTGATAGCGCTATGTTTACCTTTGCATATGCACCGGAGACTGTGAACGACTCTGTAATTAATGTCGGATTCAAGGCCACAGGACCTGTTGCTAATGTGGACAGAAAAATCAATATAAGAGCCAGTATCACGTCCACAGCAATCGAGGGTACGCATTTTGAAGCGCTCCCTCAAAACATTATCCTGCACGCAGGAAAAGCTTCGGATAGTTTCCCGATTCGACTACTGCGCAGCCCTGATCTCTCCAGTGTTCCTGTAGAACTGGAACTGGAATTACAGGCAAATGAAAACTTTGGAACCAATATACAATATACCATTACCAACAGTCTCTCCGGCGCGCGTATCAACTACAATAAATATCGTATATCCATCAGCGATATTTTAATACAACCTGTGGCCTGGAGTGCAGCTTATTTTGGAAATTTTACCAGGAAGAAGTTCAATTTCATCTGCGAAGTATTGGAATTAGCCCCGGATGTATTCACAGATAATACGATGTCCATTCAACAAAAGCAATACTATGGCATCTTTATACAGCGTTACCTGCGAGAACTTGCCGCAAATGGCTCCCCGGTATTAGAAGACGATGGTACGCCAATGGCAATGGGAACTTCCGTACAATAACCACTTTAATCCATGCAACATGAAACATAATTTTTTCCTTTTTATTTTTACTTCCTGGATATTGTGCAGTTGTTATAAAGACAAGGGGAACTACGATTACCAGCAGATTAATGAAACCAGCATTAACAATATTGATAGTGCCTACACCGTATTTATCGGAGACAGTTTGCATATTCATCCGCAATTGTCTTTTTCCAAGGACCCGGCTGGAACTGATAGTGCGTACGAATACGAGTGGTGGGGTATTTCTTCCGCCAGCCGTTTCCAGCAAGTAAGCCTGGGTGTATCCAGGAACCTGGATATCAAATTTGGCTTACCATCCGGCATCTATGATGTATATTATCGCGTAACAAGCAAGAGTACTGGTATCCAGGCCCAACAGAAATTTCGAATCACCGCGCAAACGATTATTTCCGAAGGCTATCTGTTGCTTTGCGATAATAATGGTAAAAGCAGGCTGGATATGCTATCTTATTCCCAAAATGATTTCCGTTACCTGCCCAATGTTCTGAATACAGTGGAATCAAAACTACCGGAACAGGGCAAACCAATAAATATCTACTGTTATCCATATCAACCAACTGTTTACGGCATTTACCTGATGACGGAAACCGGCACTAACCGGATAGACCCCGAATCATTCGACTATAATGCTACTTACAATATTTCCTATGAATTCTTGTCCAAACTCCCTGCAAACTTTGCTCCGCAAAATATCTCCAGTGGCGGAAACTGGGCATGGCTATATGAAAATGGGAACATTTACAACTATTTTCGTGCTGCTAATATTTATTACGGTTTGCCCCTGAATATTTACCAGGGGGAGGTAAATACTTTCCGTACCTCACCTTTTATTGCTGCTACCAGCATAAATGCGATATTGTACGACGAGGATCATAAGCGCTTTGTAAAATCAAATATCCAGCAGAGCTATTGCACACAGCTGCCAACGGGCACAATGTTTAATTTTACCACTGGTAAAGATCTCCTGTATATGAACTACAACAGGTATACCGGAGGTGTTATCTGTGCAGTATTGGAAGACAAACCTTCCGGAAAACGATATATCGGCCGTTTTACAATGGCTGGGGTACAAAATTATTATGCAGAGATCACCGCCACTGATATAATGCAGGCAGAGAACTTCGCATTTAGTCCTGACCTTGGTTTTATGTACTACAATGTAGGCAGTAAAGTTTATCAGTATAATCTCTCCACGAAAATCAGTCACCTGGTACTCGATAAAGGGCAACCGATTACTGTATTGAAGTTTCATACTTTTTTTTATGAAGCATCGGCTTCAAAAACAAATACATACAAAGTGTGGGCGCCCAAACTACTCATTTGCTCCTATGACCCCGGTTTACCATCCGCGGTGTGTGGAAGCATGGACATGCTTACAGTACTGCCAGTAACTGGCGACCTGACGCCGTTCCTGTCATTTGAGGGGCTCGGGAAAGTGGTCAGTCTGTCGTATCGGGAAAGGATCTAAAAATCTCAAATACATATACTATCATGAGAAAAATATTATTAACAGCAACATTATTATTGGTGATCAGTTGCCTGCAGGCAGGTGTGATCATTAAAGGAACCTGGCAACGGAAGAACGCAACCAGCATTAGCTTGTATCGCATCAATCATGGTCGGCTGGAGGAGGTGTCCTCCTGCAAACTTGGCCCGGATCAGCGTTTCGGGTTCTATTTCGAACCGGCAGCCGCAGCGATTTATGTCATTGGTAACAGTAAACCCGGTTATACAGATAAATATAACTTTTACCTGAAGCCACAGGATGAATTGTCTATTGCAATCAATGACAGTAGTTATGTGTTAGAAAAAGCCAGCCCGGAAAACAGGGAAATGGAGCGCTGGCACAACTTCATACGGCCCATTGAATGGAAGGGGGCATACTTTAATGTGGCAAAGAGTACCTATGTCGACTTTTTCCCTAACCTGGAATCAAAGGCTGCGGAGGCGCAACGCTTCGAGGCAAAGAAAACAGGTAATAAGCAGTTCGATTCATTTTTCAATGCTTACCGTAGGATAGATCTTACCTTTTATGCCAGTCTTTTCCTCTCAACACCCCGCACGGCCCATCCTGAAACAGCGCAACTAACTGATTTTTACAGGCAGCTGCATGTGGCTGACTATACAGCCAATACTGATCTGATTCGATTTCCATATGGAGCAAGCTTATTGGAAATGCTTACCAGGCTGGAGTTCCGCCTAGCCGGTAATATGCGCCCGGATATAGCCACCAGCCTGGAACACATCAAAAATGACACACTTAAGGGTGAAATTGTGCTCGTATATGCCAAGCGGCTAAGATCCTACCCCGGTTACAAAGAGCTGGATGAGCAGGATGGTAAATATATCCTTACTGATGACCAGCAGGCTCGTTACAAAGATGAAATTGCGAGGATTGCCAAACTCGTGATCAAACCCGGAACACCTGCCATTGATTTCCGATATCCTGACCAGAACGGGAAGCAAACAGCTCTGAGTGATTTTAAGGGAAAGGTAGTACTGGTAGATGTATGGGCTACGTGGTGTGGTCCTTGCAAAGCCGAATTGCCTTACCTGAAAAAGCTGGAAGAGGAAATGCATGAGAAAGATGTAGTGTTTATGAGTGTTTCCGTGGATGTTGAAAAAGACCATCAGAAGTGGAAAGATTTCATCGTAAACCAGGATCTGAAAGGCGTACAGTTATTTGCCTCCGGCTGGACGGATATTACCAAGTTTTATGAAATAAAAGGAATACCAAGATTTATGGTATTCAATAAGAAAGGAGAAATTGTAAACACCAATGCGCCAAGGCCAAGCACGTCAGAGTTAAAATTGCTGCTGGAAGAGGAACTCAGGAAGTAACAAGTGACTGCTTTGATAGTATAATTCTGACACACCGACCGGTGTGTCAGAATTATACTATGTGGCATTATGGTGCTAAAACGTATTGATCCTATGCACCTACCTACATGCGAATTTGTTGTGTTAATGGTAGTGGAAGAGGCAATGTGGCAAAAACCGAATCGATCAAAAAATAAGAAAGGTTGTAAGTCAAATACTTACAACCTTTCTAGTGCCCAGAACTGGATTCGAACCAGCACACCCTTGCGAGCGCTGCGACCTGAACACAGTGCGTCTACCAATTTCGCCATCTGGGCATCACTGATTTGTGTTACAGGGCTGCAAAGATAGGAATTGATTTTAATCTGCAAAATTTATTTTCTGAAAACCTGTTTTGCCATGAAATTCTTAACTTAACACCTATAACCAAAACGGTTACACGCCTACGAAGCCCGATATGATCAATTACTATATACTGCTGGAACTGCATAATTTCGCCTCTATGGAAGAGGTGAAAACCGCGCACCGCCGACTCTCCAAACAGTACCATCCCGATCTGAACCAGGGCAACAGGGCCGCAGAAGAAAAGTTTAAGATCGTTCAACATGCGTATGAGCAACTGAAAGACCCGGTGCGGAAACGGAACTATGACGATATCCTTCGCGCTAACATCTTCCGAAATAATAACACTACCAGCAGTAACACCAATACAGGTAGCCGGACTTATACCCGCCCGCAGCCTGCTGCTCCTGTAACGCCGCCACCATCGCCGAAACAGGTAAAAAGGGACCTGTATTTAAAGCTGGGCGTTGCAGGTGGCATTCTGCTGATCATTGTTCTCGGCGTGATTTTCGGCAAAGATGATAATCAGCTGGAAAGACTCAAAGCCACTAACCCTTCCGGAATTATTATTCAATCGGATGTAAATACCAGTGAGCTGGGATTTATGCCCGATGGGGGCAAGGAAGAAGTGGTGAATGCGATGGGTATTCCCGAAACGAAAATCTACGGACAGCGAGGACTCGAAATGTGGGTGTACAAAGATTATACGGTATTTTTTCAGGAGGGTAGGGTGGTAGGTTGTATCCGTACTGCCAGGCAAAATATCCGTTAAAGCGACATGAAAACCATTTCTATCAAACCATCTCCGGTGTCGTGAAAGTCTTTACTGCGACCGGTTTCCACAGCCTGTATCGCCTGCATACTTCTGAAGGTCTGGTTGACCGCGCCAAATTCAATGGTTAGTTGCAGCAGCTCGCCCCGGTTGTTACGGTTAAATCTCCCCTGAATAAATGTTTCAAATATTTCCAGCAGCTGCTGATGCACAGGGCGGTTGGCAAATGGGACCGACTGCGGATCCAGCGTGTAATCCATGATCATTTTGTTTCGCTTGTCGGGAGTGGAAAACAATTTCATCAACCTTACAAATTCTTCATTCGTGATATAATGTAGTACGCCTTCAAATATGATGGTGGTAGGGAGATGGGGATCAAACCCGGCCAGCTCCAGCGCAGGAGTCAAGGTTCCCGCGGTGGCCAGGTCGTGGTTTACAAATGCTATTTTACTGGTGTTCAGTCCCAGAGATGTATACAGCTCTTGTTTAATGGCCGTATGACTGCTGTCTACCTCAAATATTTTCCTGATCTGGTTATCATAATGAGAGAGAAGATGAATCGCCAGCGGGTCGAGCCCGGCGCCCAAAATACAAACCTGTTCATCCTGGCGCTCTATTAAACGTTTGCGCAGAAATGAGCGCACACTTCGTTTGCGAAGCAGTATCACTTCTTTAAACAGGGGATAAACGTTTTCCAGTACTTCCCCGAGCGCTCCCACCTGGCTGTAATTGAGCCGGGATAGGTATTGCTGCTCCAGGGGTGAATTATAAACCTCTCCGGCATACTGCATGATCAGGGTGGAGGTAGCGGGAACTTGATATTGGTTGCTTTGCATACATTCGGGTTGTGCAACAAGGTAAAGCGGCGTAACGGAAGTTAAATAGCGGTGGGTGGGGGAGTGAAGAATCGTAATATCAACTAATTTGTATGGGGTGGAAATTTTATTACCTCGATAAGATCAAACTGTAACAATAAGAATTTCCCCGCGTTTAACGGCAAAGCCACTAGTATGAAAAATGTTATTTACCTATTACTGATCACCCTGTTGTTTGCAGCCTGCAAAAAAGATAAAATTGAACATAAAAGCGACTTTCAGAATAGTTATAATGCCTGGATGGATTTTAAGAAAGCAAGTAGTAATTCTTACCGTTATACTGTAGCTACCAGCTCATGGATAGGATTGAATTCAGAAACAACGGTGACGGTTCAATCCGGAAAAATTGTTCACCGCACTTATATAGCGAAAGGTCCTGATGCTAATATACCGTCAACAGTAGTAACCTACGAACAATGGGAAGAAGATGAGGCGGCTGTTAATTCCCACACAAGTGGGTTCGCAGCAGTAACATTGGATGAAATCTATCGGCAGGCGGAACAGGAATGGTTGGTGAAAAGGGCGGATGCTACTATTTCTTTTGAAGCCAAAAACAATGGGATGGTATCCACCTGTGGATATGTGCTAAAAGGTTGTATGGACGACTGCTTCATGGGGATAAGGATTACTGTTATTGAAAAGATCTGATAGCGGGGAAATTAGGTGGTTTGTATCGTTTTTCCTGATTTGTATTCGTTTTACCGTAAAAAATGCCAAAAATATCAGTTTTACAGTACTTTTTATTAAATTTACTGTAAAGGAATGTTATGACTTCAATACCCGTTGGTAGCTTATGGTTGAAAAATAAATTTAATATAACGGGTGTGTCGCTCACACACTGTTCTTACATTGGAAACAATGATTCAATTGAAATCAGTAATAAAGGCAATATTGATCAGGTGTATAGTCGAAAGTATTCTCCTGTGGAGGATACGCCTTTGTCTCATTTGGAGTTCTCCCTAAAATATGATGATTTAAGCCTGGCATTTTTGAGAAAGATCTTTGATTATATTCCAATTCAAGATATTGAGCGCTTTATTGCATCTTCTCCGGCCGGTAAATATTCCAGAAAAATTGGTTTCTTTTTTGAGATGCTGACAGGCAACAAATTGGCGATAAAAAGCTCCATTGGTGGAAATTATGTTGACTTATTAGAAAATGAAAAGTATGTCACGGGTACTGTTATAAAGAACACACGTTGGCGTGTAAATGATAATTTGCTTGGTACGGATTTATATTGCCCGATCGTAAGAAAAACGAATAAGCTAAAGGAATTATTAAAGGACGACATTCGTGCAAGGTTGGAGCAGTTAAAGACTGATTTTTCTCCGGCAGTTTTTAATAGAGCCATCAATTATCTATATAATAAAGAGACAAGATCATCTTATGAAATTGAAAAGGAGCAACCAACTCCTGATAGAATGGAAAAATTCGTTGCCTTACTTACACAGGCAGGTGCCGAAGAATCTGAATTATTGCTTGATGAAAAAAGATTGACCCATTTGCAAAATGCAATTGTTGATAACAGATTTTGGGCTCAAGGTTATCGGGATTTTCAAAATTACATTGGTCAAACCTTACCAGATTATATGGATATGATCCATTACATCTGTCCACCTCCTGTTTTTGTCCGGTCCATGATGAAAGGGCTGGTAAATGTTGCCAATAAAACAAGCAAGGTACCTGCCGAGGTGAGAGCTGCCATCATTTCATTTGGCTTTGTATTTATTCATCCTTTCGAGGACGGTAACGGAAGAATACATCGATTTTTGATTCATGATATATTAGTACATGATAAGGTAGTTCCTAAAGGGCTTATCATACCAGTATCAGCTCATATGTTGAGTAATATGCGTGATTATGATGCTGGGCTTGAGCGTTATTCAAAACCTATAATGCAGGTGATCAAATATGCAAAAAATAGGGATGGAGAATTGGAGGTGCTGAATAAGGAAGAAGTTGAGGCTTTCTACCGTTTCCCGGATTTAACAGAACAGTGTATTTATCTTACGGAAACAATTCATGCGACGCTGAAAGAAGATATGCCGGAAGAATTATTATTTATAGAACGGTACGATGAAGTGAAACGTGCGCTTCAGGATATTGTTGATATGCCAGACCGCCATATAAATTTGATGGTGCTGTTTTTACATCAAAATAAAGGAGTGTTTCCCAAACGAAGAAGAGAACAATTCTCAAAATTAACAGACGGAGAAATCGGAAAAATGGAGACTGAATATCGCAGGATATTTGAATTGGATAAGTTATAAATGCTAAAGCCTTTACAGTTTTGCAGTATTATTATTGATCATGTTTACATCAATTAAAGCACTGTCTGCATGCTAAGGGAGAAACTATTTCATCTTTTTTCACTAGCCTTAAAACGATCTGCTAATTTTATCTGCTGATGAAAAGAGTGTGTTCTTGATAGGTTGGGGCTTGGATGCCAGCTATATTTGGGTAAAACCAAAACGATCAACTTCTTCATACTGTCGCATTTGAAGTATAATTGATTGCGCTATCATTCCAGCACTTTCTTACGTTCAATCCTTTCCTTAGCCTCCATGAAGAGATGATGTATTTTCTTCTCCAGCTCTTTTTTAGGAGGCAGTTCAGTCCAATATTCCGCCACCATAATCCCATCCTTGTGCATTTCCAGCAACTCTACTTGCTCCCGTCTACTTTCAGCACATAGAATTAAGCCTATAGGAGAGAGTTCTCCTTCTTGCTTTTCGTATTTATCCAGCCACTTTAAATACAATTCCATTTGACCTTTGTGTTGGGCTTCAAATTTTCCCAGTTTCAACTCAACTGCTACCAGGCGTTTTAGATTTCGATGGTAGAATAAAAGATCTAAATGAAAGTCTTCGCCATCAATAATCATCCTTTTTTGACGCGCTATAAAGGCAAATCCCTTACCCAGTTCCAGTATGAAAGCCTCCAATTCACGAAGTATAGCTTCTTCGAGATCTTTTTCAAGATAGCTGTTTTGCAACCCCAGAAAGTCTAAGAAATATGGGTCTTTGAAATTGTTATTAATAGCTGGATGGTTACTGGTATTCTGTATATTCGCAATACCTATCCGTTCAAATGTTTTAGTTGAAATTTGTTTCCGTAAGTCCCTGATCCCCAATGCCTGATCTGCCGCTACTTGAGCATAAAACCATTTTGCCTCCGGCTGCTTCACTGGCAATAACTCCACGAAGTGTGACCAACTCAATTGTTGGGACAGTGGTAAGATCGTCTCCAGGTTTTTGAATTGCTCGGCAAACTGCATCATTCTCCTTAAATTCCTTATCTCGAAGTTTTTCCCGTATTGCCTTTTTAATTGTGTCGACAGTGTCGACACAATTTGTTTTGCATACTCCGCCCGCTTATTTTTTAAGACTTCATCGTTAATGCGATGACCAATTTTCCAGAAAAGGACAGTAAGCGTGCTGTTAGCATATGAAAATACTTGCCGCTGGCTTTGCTCAATAAGCAGCGAAAGCTCATTGAATAAAGATTGTTCGATTGATATTGTGCTTTTTCCTTTTGCCATTATGCTATAGCTTATTAGCATTCCAATATTTGGAAGTACCATATCTCATTAGATGAATAATCTGAAAATTAAATAAAGAAAAGATGATAAGCGTTAATCGGAAGTTAATATCGGAGATTAATTCGATTGTAAAAGGAAGTGTTGTTCTATTTTTCACATAAAACTCATTTTTGACAGGATCAATTATCAAACTGCCGGACTTAACGAAGCTGTTAAGGTAATATATACGCTGGACGTGAGTTATATCGAAAATAAAAATGGACAAACCGAGATGAGTTTCGATTTGTCCACTTTCGTGCCCAGAACTGGATTCGAACCAGCACACCCTTGCGGGCGCTGCGACCTGAACACAGTGCGTCTACCAATTTCGCCATCTGGGCATCACTGATTTGTGTTACAGGGCTGCAAAGATAGGAATTGATTTTAATCTGCAAAATTTTTTTTCAAATAACGATTACGGTTATACGAAATATAATTTTTGCTTACTTACCAGTAAGTAAGTAGATTTGCATTTTAATAATTAGATTATCATGTCCGAAACGAGAGAGAAAATCATCTCACTGGCCGATAAGCTCATCCGCGTAAAAGGATTCAACGCCTTCTCCTACAAGGATATAGCACAGCCACTCGAAATGAAAAATGCCGCCGTACACTACCACTTCCCAGGCAAAGCCGACCTCGGAATTGGCGTCATAAATGAAGAACTATACCGCTTCACCCAACAAACACATAAATGGCATAAACTACCGGAAGAAGAACAGCTCAAACACTTTATCGACGTGTTTCGCAAACAAAACCAACACGGAAATATATGCCTCATGGGCTCCCTGTCTCCCGATTATAATACCCTGGCACCCGATATGCAACAGAAAGTACAGGAAATGGCCAACGCCATCCTCCAATGGCTCTCCGATTGCCTCGAAGCCGGCAGAAAACATAAACGCTTTAAGTTCAAAGGCAGCGCCAACGACAGAGCACTGCTTATCATCACCAACCTCCAGGCATCCCTGCTGATGTCCAGAGTATTGGGAAACACCATTTTTTCCAGGATCACCCGCCAATTACTGGACGATATCCTGATCTAAAACCTCTATTATGAAACGAGTAGTAGTAACCGGCCTCGGCGCCATCACCCCGCTTGGTAACAACACCGCCGACTTCTGGAATAACCTCACCGCTGGCGCCAGCGGCGCAGCCACCATCACTAAATTTGATGCGTCCAGGTTTCGCACCCGCTTCGCCTGCGAACTCAAAAATTATGACCCCTCCATGGCGCTCGATAAGGCCGAACTCCGTAAAACAGACCCCTTCACCCAATACGCCTTATCCGCCGCCGCTGAAGCTATCCAGGACGCCGGCATCGACTTCTCCACCCTCGACCCCTTCGATACAGGCGTTATCTGGGGCTCCGGACAGGGAGGTATGCAGACGTTTGAAGAACAGGTAACGGAATACGTACAGGGCGACTTCAACCCCCGCTTTAGTCCATACTTTGTACCGCGACTCATCACCAACATGGCTTCCGGTATGATCTCCATCAAGTATGGCCTGATGGGTATCAACTACACCACCGTGTCCGCCTGCGCTACCTCCAACACCGCCATCATGGATGCACTCAACTACATTCGCCTGGGCAAAGCCAAAGTAATCATTACCGGCGGCTCCGAAGCGCCCATCACCCCCGCCTCCGTTGGCGGCTTCTGCGCCATGAAAGCCATGTCCACCCGCAACGATGACCCCGCCACCGGTTCACGGCCATTCGACGTACACCGCGACGGATTCGTGATGGGCGAAGGCGCCGGCGCACTCGTACTCGAAGAATATGAACACGCCATCGCCAGAGATGCCAACATATACGCAGAAGTAGTAGGCGCCGCCATGACCGCCGACGCCTACCACATGACCGCCACCCACCCGGAAGGCCTCGGCGCCATGAAAGCCATGCAGTTCGCACTCAAAGATGCCGGACTCAAACCTTCCGACGTCGACTACCTCAATGCACACGCTACCAGCACCCCCGTGGGCGACCTCAGCGAAATCAGAGCCATCGCAAAAGTATTTGGTGATAAACCAAAACACCTGCATATCAGCTCCACCAAATCCATGACTGGTCACCTCCTCGGCGCTGCCGGCGCTATTGAAGCCATCGCCAGCATCCTCAGCATCCACAACGGCGTGGTATTGCCTACCATCAATACCACCAGCCTGGACCCTGAAATCCCCGCAGGACTACAGATACAGCTGAATCACGCCATCGAAAAAGATGTGAAAGTGGCGATGAGCAATACCTTCGGCTTCGGTGGCCACAACGGAATCGTTATCTTTAAAGGAATAGAATAAGGTGTCCGGAACCGGACACCCATTGTGCTGTTTGTGAACATTCATTTTTGCATACATACCACGCAATATGCTGAGCCACAGCATATTGCTAATCTGGTATTTTTCTTGGTCCGTGGGTGCTGTCATCGATTACCCTAACCATCTTTCTATATGCTCAAGAATTATCTCAAAGTAGCATGGCGACATATCAAACAGTATAAACTACTGTCCTTTATCAATATTTTCGGCCTGGCAACAGGAATGACCTTCGCATTGCTTATCTATATGTGGATCCTGTATGAAAAAAGTTTCGACGCATTCCACGTAAATAAAGATAAAATAGGTATGGTCATCCAACACGTGGAATTCAACCACGTGAAATCGTCTCAGGCCGTTACACCATTGCCGCTCTATTATGAGCTTAAAAGCAACTACCCGGAAGTAGCCTACAACTCCCGCCTCTCCTGGGTGCAGGACGAAAGCGTGATCTCCGGTGATAAAAAACTGGTCAAGAAAAGCTTGTATGTAGATCCCGACTTCCTCCTCATGTTTTCCTTCCCGCTCATAAAAGGAGATGTTAATACCGTTCTTAAAGATCCCAACAGTATCGTCATCTCCAGCTCCATGGCACAGTCACTCTTCGGCAAAGAAGACCCCATCGGGAAAACAGTGCGCGTAAGCAATAAATACGATATGCTTATCACCGGTGTCATGAAAGACATACCGGAAAACTCTACCTATATTTTTGATTTCCTAGGCAGCTACGAATTCATCATGCAAACAAATGATTTCGTAAAAAACAGTCGAAACGACTGGGGAAATAACTTCATGTCGAATGTGGTACAGGTAAAGGAAAATGCATCACTGGTATCACTGGAGAAAAAAATCACCCGGCTGATAACGGAAAAAGATCCCAAACTGAAAAACAGAATGGTAACCCTGCAGTCAGCGGCAGACTGGCACCTGTTCAATAATTTCCAGAATTGGAAAATTGACGGCGGTCGTATCATATTGGTGAGACTGTTTAGCATCATCGGCATATTTGTGCTGCTTGTGGCTTGTATGAACTTCATGAATCTCACCACTGCCCGTTCAGCAAAACGTGCCCGCGAAGTAGGCGTGCGCAAAGCGGCCGGCTCCACCCGCCGTCAACTCATCCTGCAGTTTCTAAGCGAATCTATGCTCACCGCTATGATTGCATTTGTGGTGTCACTGGTCCTGTGTTTGCTGCTGCTACCCTACGTGCGCCTCCTCGGCTTAGAGCATATCCATTTCAACTCCCTTAATCTGAGCCTGCTGGGCATCATGTTGGCCATATGCCTCGGAACCGGACTCCTCGCCGGCTCATATCCTGCATTTTATCTGTCCGCATTTAAGCCGCTGGAAGTGCTAAAAGGCAAAATAACCAGTGGAGGAAACTCCGGCTTCTTCCGGAAAATACTGGTAGTATCACAGTTTGTAATTTCCTCCGGCCTCATTATTTGCACTGTAATCGTATATCAGCAGATAAAATTTGGACAAGGCAGGAGCATAGGCTATAATCCGGAAAATCTGATCTCTGTAAGAGCCAGCGATGATCTCAATAAAAACTATCAACCATTACGCAATGAGGTGATGGCTTCAGGATATTTTGAGTCGGTTGCACGCGCATCGCAACCCATGACCGCCTTGTATAACAGCTGGTCCGACTTCACCTGGGAAGGTAAATCAGCAGACCTGGATGTTTCCCTCAATGTGATCCTCACAGAATGGGAAATGGACAAAACAGTAGGCCTGAAATTCAGGCAGGGCCGCGGTTTTTCCCAGCAATATCCCACCGATTCCACCGGTATCATTATCAATGAGTCGGCACTGAAAGTAATGGGCTTCAAAGATCCTATCGGCAAAATAATACGCCTGGGAACAAAGCAGCTGCACGTAATCGGGGTAATAGAAAATGTGCTGTTGACTGAACCGTTTAAGCCGGTAGCTCCATTAGTGATGATCTTTACCAAAGATGCTTTCAACAATATTTTTCTGCGACCAAAACCTGGGGTAGACATGAAAGCCGCACTGGCAGCCGTTGCGCCCATCTTCGAAAAATATAATCCGACCCTGAATTTCGATTATACATTTACGGATCGGGACTTCGCAGCGAAATTCGATATGGAAAACCAGGCAGCACGACTGGCAGGCATTTTCGGCATATTTGCCATCTTCATTTCCTGCCTGGGCCTATTTGGACTGGCCATGTTTATGGCTCAGCGCCGTACCCGCGAAATCGGTATCAGGAAGGTGTTGGGGGCCACTACCTCGCAACTCTGGCTGTTGCTATCTACGGAGTTTATGTGGCTCGTTCTATTGGCCTGCCTCCTGGCAAGCCCGGTATCCTGGTACTTCATGCACAATTGGCTGGAACATTATGAATACCGGATTAATATCAACTGGTGGATATTCCCGGCAACGGCCATTTTAGCACTGATAATCGCTGTCGCTACCGTTAGTACCCAATCTATTAAGGCAGCAATGGTGAATCCCGCGAAAAGTTTGAAAACGGAATAATCCTATTAGAAACAAGAAGGGGAAGAGCAATTGCTCTCCCCCTAAAAAATATTGAAACAGCACACCCTCGCGGGCAACTATACCGCTACATTAAACTCACGCAGGGTATCGTTCAGGCTCGTTTTCAGATCTGTAGAAGCTTTACGCTGACCAATGATCAGTGCGCAGCTCACCTGGTATTCACCAGCAGGGAATTTCTTGGTGTAAGTACCAGGAATTACCACGCTGCGGGCAGGTACACGGCCTTTGTATTCTTTAGGCTCCGGACCGCTAACATCAATGATTTTGGTAGACTGCGTCAGCACCACGTTTGCACCCAGCACTGCTTCTTTTTCCACAACCACACCTTCTACCACAATACAACGGGAACCTACAAACACACCGTCCTCAATGATTACAGGGCTTGCCTGCAGTGGTTCCAGAACACCACCGATACCAACGCCACCGCTCAGATGTACGTGTTTACCGATCTGTGCGCAGGAGCCTACGGTTGCCCAGGTATCCACCATGGTGCCCTCGTCTACAAACGCACCAATGTTTACGTAAGAAGGCATCAGGATACAACCTTTAGCGATATAGGCACCATAACGTGCAACCGCGTGAGGTACTACGCGAACGCCCAGGTCTTTATAGTTGGTTTTCAGCTTCATTTTGTCATAGAACTCGAATGGAGCCAGTTCCATGGTTTCCATTGGCTGAATGGAGAAATACATCAGGATAGCCTGTTTAACCCATTCATTCACTTTCCAGCCGTCGGCTGTTGGCTCTGCAACTCTCAGATTACCTTTGTCCACTGCTTCGATAACAGTTTTAACGGCATCTGAATACACTGTTTCCTGTAACAAACTGCGGTCTGCCCAGGCAGCCAGTATCTGTTGTTGTAAATCCATCGTTTTAAATTTTTTGCAAACATAATGCGAATTTTTCTTTCCCGCAATCCTTCATGTCGATGTCCTGACAGTAACTTTATATACACTCCGATTCCACTGCCAGGCTTAAAACTCTCCCGGAAACTCCCTATTTTGCAGCCATGAAAATCGGATTCGACGCGAAACGCGCGTTTCAAAACAATACCGGACTGGGAAATTACAGCAGGAGCCTGATCGACTCACTCGCCATCGGATACCCGCAGCACGACTACTATCTCTTTGCACCTAAGGAAACCAGCATGTACAACTGGAAACGTTTTCCGGACATGCACCTCATCACTCCGCAAAAGCGGGTTCACAAGTGGTTAAAATCAGTATGGCGCAGCCGGATGGTAGTGCCTGTCCTGCAACAACAAGGTATCGATATCTACCACGGCCTCAGCCACGAAGTTCCGTTTGGCATCCATGAAAGCGGCGTAAAGTCGGTAGTGACCATGCACGACCTGATATTCGAAAGGTATCCCAGCCAGTATAATCCGATTGATGTGATGACTTATCGTCGTAAGGCCCGCTACGCCTGCAAATATGCGGATGTGGTGGTGGCCATCAGCGAGCAGACCAAACAAGACCTGATCACCTATTACGCTACCCCTGCCGAAAAAATTAAGGTTGTATACCAGAGTTGTGATCCGGCTTTCGGCCAGTTGCATGCAGCGGACGACATACAGGCCCTGAAGAACAAATACCAGTTACCTGCAAACTACTTCCTGTATGTAGGTTCTGTTATAGAGAGAAAAAATTTGCTCAGTATAGTAATGGCCATGCGTACACTCGATGTAGCAGATCGTTTGCCATTAGTGGTATTAGGCAGTGGCGGCGGATATAAGAAGAAGGTACAGGAGTGGCTTAAACAAAATGGCATGGAGCAGGAGGTGATCTGGCTCAATGAACGGGCAAGGCTGGAAAACAGCGAACTGCCTTACCTGTACCAGGGTACCCGGGCACTGGTATATCCGTCCCTGTTTGAGGGATTTGGTATACCGATATTAGAGGCTTTGTGGAGCGGAACCCCCGTTATTACCTCGTCGGGTTCCTGTTTCGGAGAAACAGCGGGAGACGCAGCCTTGTATGTGGACCCGTTGGAACCCGCTACTATAGCGGCTGCCATGAAACGGATCGTGAATGAAGAAGCGCTGGCAGCAGATTTGCGTACCAAAGGTTTCAAACATGCACAGCTGTTTACCGCTGAAAAGTGTGCCGCCGCCATGATGAATGTATATAATAGTATAAAATAGCAAGTGATGGAGATTTTTGAAGACGATATTGTAGCGTCCCTGGGAGCTTTACGTAACGGAGGACTCATTCTTTACCCTACCGATACCATCTGGGGCATCGGTTGCGATGCCACCAACGAGGCAGCTGTAAGCCGGGTATATGCCCTCAAAAACCGGGACGAAGCCAAAAGCCTGGTGATCCTGCTGGCTGACGTCAGAGATTTATTGCACTATGTGGCCAATCCAAGGCCGGATATAGCCGAGATCATCGCTGGATTTGAACGGCCTACCACCGTTATTTATGAAGGTGCGCTGGGGCTGGCATCCAATGTGATCAACGCCGATGGCAGCATCGCCATCAGGATAGTAAAAGACCCTTTTTGCAGGCACTTGATAAAAAGATTGCGTAAACCATTGGTTTCCACCTCGGCAAATATTAGCGGTGATCCTTCTCCGGCAACTTTTTCTGCGGTAAATCCGGCCATTGTAAATGGCGTGGACTATGTCGTGAAACACAGGCAGGATGAGGCCGCAGCCAGTATTGCCAGCCGTATTATCCGCATCCATAATGATGGTAGTATCACGGTTATTCGCGACTAAAGGCGTTTATTTCTTACATTTGCGCCCTGGTTTTGGGAAAAGGACCTACATCAACAGGATAAATTTAATATGATAAGCAACAAGCCGTTGGATATTCCCTGCTCACTGCAGGAAAGAAAAATATTGGAAAAGATAGCGCTGGCAGCTCAGGAACTGAAAGTGCCAGCTTATCTTATTGGAGGCTTTGTGCGGGATAAACTCCTCGAAAGAAGAACGAAAGATATGGATATAGTGTGTGTAGGAGATGGTATCGCCCTCGCGCACAAAGTAGCTGCCAGCCTGGGCGATCACGTCCCTGTCAGCTTCTTCAAAACCTATGGTACCGCCCAGGTAAAGTGGAATGACCTCGAAATGGAATTTGTGGGCGCCCGCAAAGAAAGCTATCGCCAGGATAGCCGCAACCCGGAAGTTATAGAAGGTTCCCTCCAGGACGACCAGAATCGCCGCGACTTTACCATCAACGCACTGGCTATCAGCCTGCGCGACCAGGACTACGGCTCCCTGCTCGACCCGTTTAATGGCCTGGCCGACCTGGACGCCAAAATCATCCGTACACCACTGGCACCAGCCCAAACCTTCAGCGATGATCCGCTGCGCATGATGCGCGCCATCCGGTTTGCATCTCAGCTCCAGTTTACCATCGTGCCGGAAGCATTTGTGGCCATACAGGAGAATGCAGAAAGAATTCGTATTATTACCCAGGAAAGGATTACTGACGAATTCAATAAAATTATGCTCTCCCCAAAACCTTCAGTCGGACTGGATTTATTATATAAATCGGGTTTGCTGAAAATTATTTTTCCGCAGATGATTGACCTCGTAGGTGTGGAAATGTACGAAGGCAAAGGGCATAAGGACAATTTCTATCATACCTTGCAGGTAGTGGATAATATTGCACAGCATACCAAAGACCTATGGCTGCGCTGGGCGGCACTGCTGCATGATATCGGTAAACCTGCCACCAAAAAATTTGAACCCGGCCATGGCTGGACGTTTCATGGCCACGATGCCGTAGGTGGCAAAATGGTGACCCGCATCTTCTCCCGCTTTAAGTTACCAATGGGGGATAAGATGAAACTCGTGAAAAAGCTGGTAGAGCTGCACCTGCGCCCTATCTCGCTCACCAAAGAGAATATAACTGACTCGGCTATCCGCAGATTATTATTCGATGCCGGCGATGATGTAGACGGACTGATGATGCTTTGTGAAGCCGATATCACCTCAAAAAATAAAGTTAAAGTAAAACGATACCTCGAAAATTTTGAACTGGTCCGTGCCCGCATGAAAGAAGTGGAAGAAACAGACAGGATCAGGAACTGGCAGCCACCTATCACCGGCGAAATGATTATGGAAACATTCGCATTATCACCAGGTAGAGTGGTGGGCGATCTTAAAACCGCCATCCGCGAAGCAATTCTGGATGGAGAAATCCCCAACACCTACGAGGCTGCTTACGCATATATGCTGGAAAAGGCAAAATCTTACAACCTGACCCCAGTTAAATAAAATTGGTATTTTTACATTGCGCAGAATTTTAGCAACAATACGTTCTCTTGAGCGTTAAACCTTTATATATTTTATCTAACTTATAACCTAATTGTCATGCCGGTTTTGAAATTCAGAGTCTACTGGGAAGAAGATGAAAGCGTTTACAGAGATATAGCGATCAAACCTACTCAGACGTTTTTACAATTTCACCAAGCGATCCTGCAAGCATTCGAATTCGACGCTAAACATAAAGCGACTTTCTTTCGCAGTAATGATAACTGGCAAAGAGGTAGGGAAATCATCCTGGAAATGGACAGAACCCCCCGCAAAGTGGAACCCCTGCTGATGGCGGAAACACCAATCGGCGCAGCAGTAAAAGATCCTAACCAGAAATTCATTTACCTGTACGACTTTGCGAAAAACTGGTCATTCCTCGTAGAATTGATCGGCGTTTCCAAAGAAGAAAATATAAAAATCGTCTACCCCGTTTGCGTACGCAAAGAAGGACTGGCACCAAGTCAATACGGTACCAAAGGCCTCGTGGGCGACAAGCTCGTGGAAATGGAAGAAAAATATGACCTCAACAAAGAGGGCATGGATGAAGACGGATTCGGAGAAGAAGGAGAGGACGACGCCAGCAGCGATCAGCAGGAAGAACTGGGCGCCGAAGACGATTTGATGTTCTGATATGCAAAAAACTGTTATTGTCATTGCAGGGCCAACCGCCTCCGGAAAAACAGCCACGGCTATACGAATAGCGCAACTGTTCAATACCTCCGTCATCTCGGCAGACTCCCGGCAATGTTATAAAGAAATCAGCATAGGCACTGCAAAGCCATCTCCGGAGGAGTTGGCAGCAGTGCCTCACTATTTTATCAACTCCCACAGTATCCGGGAAGAGGTAAACGCAGGCATGTACGAAAAGCTGGCACTCCAATATTGCGAAGAAATCTTCGCTGCCAACAACGTGGCAGTGATGTGCGGCGGTACCGGACTCTATATCAAAGCCTTTGCAGAAGGCATTGATGATATGCCCGAAATTCCGGCAGCGGTTCGACAATCCATCATGGATCAATACGCCGAAAAAGGAATTGTCTGGCTACAGGAGGAACTGCAGCGCCGCGACCCGGCATTCTACACCACCGCAGAAATACAAAATCCCGCCCGCCTCATGCGTGCCCTCGAAGTACTGGAATCCACCGGTAAGTCGATTACGGCTTTCCGCACGGCCACTAAGAGGCAGCGCGACTTTCATATCATTAAGATAGGTCTGCATCTCCCTAAAGAAATACTACACGATAATATTAACCGGCGTGTAGACATGATGGTGAGTGCCGGACTCGTGGAAGAAGTGCAGTCTGTGCTTGCATTCCGCAATCACAACGCCCTGCGCACCGTTGGTTACACAGAAATATTCAGCTATCTTGATGGAAACCTGACACTGCCACAGGCCATTGAGGATATTAAAGTCCATACCCGGCAATATGCCAAGCGCCAGCTGACGTGGTTCCGGAAGGACAAGGAATATCAATGGTTTGATCCACGGGAATCGACCCTTGTAGAGGCGCAATGCTTGCGCCTCCTCGCAAAATAAATCGCTTAGATTCAACGCCGGAGCAGGAGCCAAAAACATTGTGGCGCTAAGGGATGCCACATTAAAACAAGAAGCCGGTACTGCCATGCAGCACCGGCTTCTCTTTATGAAAAAACTGATGATTAAAACTTAAACCCTACGGTTCCCATAATATTACTCCTCTTGAAATCCAGCAATGCTGCAGGAGGATAAGTATTAGCATCACTGGTGGAATACAGCTGGTAATAATCCTTTCCTTGCGTATAGCTGTAGGTAAGATCAAAATAGATACCCTTGGTGCGTACACCCAGGCCACCACTGTAAGTCTTACGGCTGGCATCAATGCCCATGTTATAGCTGTCGTTGGAATATGGATTACCATACATGGCAAAACCTCCTCTGGCAGCAAATATCCTTGCAAACTTTACCTCAGCACCCACTTTGAAATTGGACGCTGCTTTATAAAGGTCGCCGATAACGCGGTTGACACCACCTTCCAGGCCTTTGTCTACTTCTTCAAATCTGTATTTGGAGGAGCTGTGATTGACATACTCGTAGTCGGCAGCGAGGAAGCCTGTTACCGCATCCGGGTCCTGCATATTTCCGAAGAAATAGGAGGCACCTGCGCTGGCACGCAGTGGAGCCGTCATATTGTAGCTATAATCTTCACCGGCGCCGCTGGACGACTGCTGACCTTTCCAGCCCTCTGTGTTGGAGGTAAGATCAGCGCTGGTAGCGATGCTCATGCTGTAGAGGGTAGGCAGGCGGAGGGAGCCTCCCAGTCTGAACCGGTCAGTAACTTTATAGAGGATACCGAGTGTTCCGCTGAAGCCGAGGCCGTTGATGGTGGTATATTGTTTATAATCGAAATAGCCGAAATCGTTGTTCTGGTTGCCGGTATTATCGTCTTCAGAAACGGAGAGTGTTTCCTTGTAGGTAATACTAGGCAGGTTCAGGCTCACACCGAGGTAGAGGCGATCGCCGTAGTTGGTGCCAAAGGAGAATACATAATCGTTGATGCCTCCTTTTGTATCAACGGTAGCACGCTGGTAGATGCTTTCCATTACGCCACCTGCGCCGGTAGGCATAGCCAGGGAAATCCATTTGCCATTATCTTCCACGACCAATGCCTGGTTCCAGGCCAGTGCGGAACCGATAGAGCCGTAGTCAGGGTTATAGCTGCTGGACTCCGTTTCTTCTCTCCAGGGCTCCGAATAGGAAGTATAGTCAGTTACGCCGCCTATGTTGATCTGGTTATTGAAGTTCGCGCTGCGGTTCATACCGAGGGCAAAAGAAAAGTTATTCCAGGTATGAGCGCCGCTGTTGGTATTGGTAACGAATACTACCCCGATATTAGGCAGCTGAAAATTCGATTTACTACCTTTTACATCCCGCGGGTCTACCATTGGGAGGTAGGAAGATGTTGTTTTCGAGGTGGCTACCCCACCGGAAATCAGAAACTCTCCGGTTTTAAAAATCCCGATACCGGCCGGGTTGGTAAATGCGGATGAAAAGTCACCTCCGAGTCCTACCGATACGCCTCCTAATGCCTGTGTTCTGGCTGTTCCGCTGGGTTGTTGGTTAGAAAACAACAGCGCTTGCTCTGCTGATTGGGCCATGGCGGAAACAGATAAAAACAACCCTCCGAGTAGAGGATAGATGCTCTTGATCATAAATTAAAACTTAAAATGAGATGTGCTTGCAGGTAATGATTGCTGACAAACGTTTTAGTTGGCTAAAAACGTTCCCTAACGTGCAATTCGTATATGGGTGTAAAAGATAAGCGTAGTTTTTTAGGCTACGCTTATCAGAAAACTCTTTGTATTAACGGCCACCGCGACTAGGACGGGAGTAACCGCCTCCGCCACCGCCACTGTTTACGCGGCTAGGTGCGCTAGGTGCACTGCTGGGCTGATAGCTAGGCTGACTAGGTCTGCTGTACTCTGTACGCTGAGGGCGGGAGTAACCACTGTTGTTGCTGTTGCTGTTGCTATTTTGATATACTGGTCTTTCGTTGCCTGACTGCTGGAATACCCTGCGTGGTCTTTCAGTAGTACTGCTGCCGTTAGATGGAGTATATCTGCCACCAGTACCGTTGGAAGTATTGGCGTAATTAATTCTGTTAGGACGACCATTGGTGCCGGTGTTTGGCCCGATCGGCTGATAACCGCCTCTGTTCGGACGAACCACATTGCCTGACGCTACGCCGCTGCGTACCGGACGGCTATAGTTGTTAACACGGTTGTAGGTAGGAGTGTAGTTACCTTTGTAACCGCCGCCGCCATACCAGCCATGACCACCATAGTAACCACCACCGTTGTAAGGATAGTAGCTATAGTATGGGTTGTAAGCGTAGTAAGGATAACCCCACATGCTGCCATACCAGGGATTGTAGAAGCCACCGCCCCAGCCATAACCAAAGCCCATGCTGAAGGAAGAACCCCAGTAAGGACTGTAACCATAACCAAAGCTGCTGTAAGGATAACCCCAGCCACCAAAACCACCGTAGCCAAGCCCCATTCCATAGTTGAACGAGAAGTTGTTACCCGCGCTCAATCCATCAGAATAGCCATCCCAGTAACTGCCGGAATAATTACTGCCGGTAGAGCCAAAACGCTCTAACCTGCGCTCGTAATCTCCCTGCTCATCACTGTAGGTCACATAAGAACCACCATCCTCTTCGGAGGCAGCCACTGATGTAGCCGTATAATCATCGGGACGGTTGTTGTTTCTGTTGTTGCCGTTACTCGCATAACCCTGTTGCTGCTGTTGGCGGGGTGAATAGTATACATCATCCGGAGTAGACGCGGATTTGTAGGTGCTGGAACAAGCACCCAGGGCTAACGCGCCGGCCATGATGACTAAATATGATATAGGCTTCATTTGAAATATATTTTAAGCGTGATCTGTATCGTAAATCTACTCTTTTTAAACGGATTTCTGCTACACAAAGTTACATCATACTATCTAGTCTATATTATTTTGTTGCAACTGTTTGACACTTTATGATTTTCATGTAGGTTTGTAGCATTTTTCTTTTGAATATTATTCAAAAATTAAGCCAAATAGTAATTTGTTTTCTTTGATATAGATATTTTTTTATCAGGATAATTTTTACCATACATTGGCTGCCAAATAAGGATATATAAATTAGATATTTATTTTATGAGTAAAGAGATCACCGCCCGATCCGCAGATTATTCCCAGTGGTATAATGACCTGGTGCTGAAAGGTGGACTGGCAGATTACTCTGCCGTGAAAGGATGTATGGTTATCAAACCATATGGCTTTGCTTTATGGGAAGCAATGCGCGACGTACTGGACCGTAAATTCAAAGAAACCGGCCATCAGAACGCTTATTTCCCGCTGTTTATCCCCAAAAGCTTCCTCAGTAAAGAAGCTGCCCACATCGAAGGCTTTGCCAAAGAATGTGCTGTTGTAACCCACTACCGCCTGAAAAATGACCCGAACGGCGGCGGCGTAGTGGTAGACCCGGAAGCTAAACTGGAAGAAGAACTCATCGTTCGCCCTACTTCTGAAACCATCATTTGGAATACATACAGAGACTGGATTCAATCCTACCGCGACCTCCCGCTGCTCATCAACCAATGGGCAAACGTAGTACGCTGGGAAATGCGTACCCGCCTCTTCCTCCGTACCGCTGAATTCCTCTGGCAGGAAGGCCATACCGCCCACGCCACCGCAGAAGAAGCCATCGCAGAAACCACGCAGATGCTGGAAGTATACGCCAACTTCGCAGAAGAATACATGGCTGTTCCTGTAGTGCGTGGCGTGAAAACCGCTAACGAACGCTTCGCCGGTGCCGTAGATACCTACTGCATCGAAGCCCTCATGCAGGACGGTAAAGCCCTCCAGGCCGGTACCTCCCACTTCCTCGGTCAAAACTTCGCCAAAGCATTTGAAGTGAAGTTCTCTAACAAGGAAAACAAACAGGAATACGTATGGGCAACCTCCTGGGGCGTATCTACCCGCCTCGTTGGTGCGCTTATCATGGTACACTCCGATGATCAGGGCCTCGTACTGCCTCCGCGCATCGCACCGCTGCAGGTGGTGATCGTGCCTATCTATAAAGGAGATGAGCAGAAAGCAGCCATCGATGCCAAAGTAAACGGCCTCGTTGCCGACCTGAAAGCATTAGGTGTAAGCGTGAAATACGACGACAGCGACAACAACCGCCCGGGATGGAAATTTGCCGAGTACGAAATGAAAGGCGTGCCTGTACGCGTAGCCATCGGTGCCCGCGATATCGAAAACGGTGTAGCAGAAGTAGCCCGCCGCGATAATAAAACCAAAGAGAGTCTGCCACTGGAAGGACTGGGTGCACGCATCCACCAACTCCTGGAAGAAATTCAGCAGAACCTCTATAATAAAGCACTGAACTACCGCGAGGAACACATTACCCGCGTGGATACCTTCGAGGAATTCAAACAGGTACTGGACGGAAAATCAGGCTTTGTATCCGCCCATTGGGACGGTACCAGCGAAACAGAGGAGAAAATTAAGGAGCTCACCAAAGCCACCATCCGCTGTATCCCACTGAATAACCCGCAGGAAGCCGGTACATGTATCCTCACCGGTAAACCTTCGAAAGAAAGAGTGCTCTTCGCAAGAGCTTACTAATATTAGCGGGCAACAAAACACAATGCTTTGCTGCTCTGCGAGAAAAAGATCCGCCACCGGCGGATCTTTTTTCATCCGCCAGGCTCCAAAGGTGCCTTGAAAACCAATCTCACATCAAATAAGTATCTTATTTATTGCAAATATTTGTAATTTCTTAGCCCGCATTCCAAAAGAAACCAGTAAATTTATCCGATGCCCTCATTCCGCTACATACTGCTATGGATGCTGGCCTGCTTTTGCGTCCTAACGGAAGCCCGCTCCCAGGGCCTCATGATCCGTAATTATAACGTGAAAGACGGTCTGGCAAACGCTACAGTGTACGCTGCCGAACAAGATAAAAATGGATTTATCTGGTTCGCTACCCCCACCGGCGTTAGCAAATTCGATGGGAAACGATTCCGGAACTACTCCAAAAAAGACGGACTAACAGATAACGACGTCGTAAAACTGGCAGCAGATTCCAAAGGGCGGGTCTGGTTCTTTACCCTCAACGGAAAGCCCTCGTTCTACCTCAACTCCGTCATTCACAACGAGGACAACGACTCCAGCCTTACCTTCAACTCCCATAGCCACTACCTCCAGTATGCTTTCGACGGAGGCCCTAAATCCGGCTACGTTTGGTTTCTCAACTCCAACAACCGCATTCTTCAATATACCGGCAAACAGTTTACTTACGATAAACTAGGCAACTCCGGCAGCGACATCTACTTCCTGCTCAAAAACGACAGTATATTCAAGCCCTTACAAACTTCTTACGCACTCGAATCCCTGAAGGACCCTAATAATGCCGGACAGCGCATAATTACGGTATGCCCGTATCCGTTAGAAGATGCTGCCTTTCAGGAGCGTATTAAAAAACACGCCATTACCATCCTCCGGAATACCCTGTATTCCTTTACCAAAAAAGATGCGATCTGCTTCTTTAACGGCGCTGAATGGGGTATCCGGGAAGATATCAGTAATATCTGTATCGATAATGATAACCTCTGGGTAGGTACCCAGCGGGCTTTATATCTCGTAAAAAATTTTTTTAAGGGAGAGAAGAAAGTCACCCGCCTGCTGGAAAATCACTATATCACCTCCCTGCTCAAAGACAGAGACGGAAATATATGGATCACCACTTTTGGAGACGGCGTCTATTATATCCCCTACAAAAATTTCTACTTCAGCTACCTCGATAATACCAACGGACTATATTCCCACTCGATCTTCAGCATCTACAAAGACAAAAAAACAGACCTGCTGCTGATAGGCCAGAACGCCGGTATCCTCAATACCATCGACGCGCAGGGAAGCATCCGGCAGTTTACGCTGGATACCACTTCCGGTCGCAATAGTGTCTTACAAATATTACCGGAAAAGGAAAATTCTGTGCTGATTGCTACAGATAATGCACTCTTTCAGTTCAACACACTATCGCAGAAATCGAAACTGTTGAAGTCTGTGAAGATGCTCAAGGACGTGGATATCTCACCGTCCGGCAAAATTCGTATAGCCGCCAAAAATCAGGTCATCGCCCTGGATGATTATGCCATCAGCGACCTCGATATGCTGGTGACCTCCATCGCCTCAGTGGATGATTCCACGTACTTTGTAGGTACCAACAACGGCCTGTATTTCTGCTCTGATAACAGTAAGCAGCTAATGCGGCCTGGTAATAATACCCATCTCAAGCAGAGTATCAAGGACCTGAAGTGGATCAACGGTTACCTCTGGATCGGTACCAGCGATCAGGGAATTTATGTGATGCACCACGATTCAGTGGTGAAGCACCTGTCCACTTCCATTGGTCTGGCGAGCGACATCTGCCAGCAGCTGTATTATGATGGGGTAGGACAGCTATACGTGGCCACCAATAAGGGCGTCAGCGTGATCGATGTAAATAAACAGGAAATTGTAAGAAACATTACTTCCAATGATGGACTGATGTCGGACGATATCAGGGGCGTATTTTATGATGATGGGTTGCTGTACATTGCCACCTCTAACGGCCTTTGCTATTTTAAAGGTAATAATCTGCCGGTAGACTCAGTACCACCGGTGATTTACCTGAGTAATATACGGTATGGCGACAGTACCTTTCTGCCTTCCAAAGACTTTGTATACCTCTTCCAGCGTAAGGCTTCCTTTGAGGCAGAGTTCGGGACCATTGTGTTTGATTTGCCGGAACAGGTAGAGTATCAGTATAATTTTAGTGGCGACAGTACCACCGGCTGGGTTACCACAATGTCCAATATCATTCCGTTTCCGGACTTACAGCCGGGCACCTACAAACTGATGGTGAGGGCCCGGAAGTATAAGAGCGACTGGTCGCAGCCGCTGAGTGTGAATATCAATATCCTGCCACGCTGGTACCAGCAATGGTGGGCGAGAGGCATCCTGTTCCTGTTAGGGTTACTACTTATTCTGATTATTCTGCGTTATATTGTGAGAAGAATCAAGCAATCGGAAAAACGGAAAACTGAGTATAACCGACGGATTGCCGAGTTGGAAGCCAAAGCACTGACCAACCAGATGAATCCGCATTTTATCTTCAACTCCCTGAATTCTGTGCAGCACCTGATTTTGGAGAAAGAAGAAAAGCAGGCGCTGAATTTCCTGGCAGATTTTGCCACACTCATGCGTCAGATGCTGAATAATTCCCGGAAGTCCTATCTATCACTGGAAGAAGAAATTGCTTTTCTGACAAGATACCTGGAGCTGGAAAAAATTCGTTTTGCACATTCCTTTACTTACAAGTTTATCATGGAAGATAAACTGAAAGACTATACGATTTACATACCTCCGATGATTATCCAGCCGATAGTGGAAAACGCTATCAAACACGGTCTGGCTCCTAAAAATAGTAGTGGATACCTGGAGATCAGGCTGGAAATGGTGGATGACCTGCTTTATTGCTCCGTAGACGACGATGGAATTGGATGGGATAAGTCCAACGCTTTGAAAAGCAACAGACTTGTAAAGCACGAATCCACTGCCCTGAGTGTAATCAAAGAGCGTTTGCAGATTATAAAATCTTTTAATGGAAGTGTTGGAAAGTTAGAAATTATTGATAAATTTAAATCTGGTTTCGGCAATAAGGAAGGTACCTTAGTTGAAATACTGATTCCCATTGTTAAGATGTTATGAGTAATATAAAAGCTGCCATTGTCGACGATGAAGTTCGCAACATTCATATTTTGCGTAATATCCTGGAAAACTACTGTAAAGATGTCACTGTAGTTGGGGAGGCACAAAATATTCATGAGGCGGCGGAAATGATTAAGAACAACGCCATTGATGTATTGTTCCTCGATATTGAGATGCCCCCGCATAATGGGTTCCAGTTGCTGGAAATGTTTCCTGTACTGAATTTTGAAGTCATTTTTATCACCGCTTTCCAGGAATATGCCTTGCAGGCAATTAAGTTTGCCGCGCTGGATTACCTGCTCAAACCCATCAAGGTGAGCGAGGTGGAAGACGCCCTGGAAAAAGTGAAAAAGAGTAAGAAAGGTCGCCTCAACGAGCTGGCTTCTATCCTGAAAGACTATGTCAAAAACAACGACAACGCCTTCTCCAAGATAGTAATCCCGGTAAATGACGGGTATAACGTAATTGACCTGAAAGACATTATCTACTGTGAAGCGTTTGACAGCTATACCAAAATTCAGTTGATCAATAACGTATCGCATCTCATTTCCAAATCACTCAAAGAGTATGAAGAAATGCTGTCTGATAAGGGTTTTTACCGCGTGCATAAGTCCTTCCTGATCAATATCCACCATATTGTGAAGATTATTAAGGGCCTGGGTACTGCTGTTGTCATGAGTGATCAGAAGAACATTCCTATCTCTTCCCGCAAGAAAGAAGAGTTCTTCTCCCAGTTAAAAGGTGTAATAAATCTTTAATTTATATTTTTTAATGATATTTAATAGCCGGTTGAGTTAACGCTTAACCGGCTTTTTTGTGCATTTACTAGCCATTTCTATGCATTGACGGGAAACCGGTTCTTTTATCATATATATATCTTATTTTGATCATGGGTTTTCATAGATATGGCTGATTGCCTGTGAAGTTTTTTTAAGCGTACAGGTATTGCTTAAGATGAAAGAGCCGCGAGAGCGGCTCTTTTCATTTTGGTATCTCCGGTATGCAGCAAAAAAAAGGACCGGGTATCACCCGGTCCCATCCTAAAATTTTATATCGGACGCCTTCGATTAGAAGCTCTCGCTCGATCCTCCACCAGTTTGGATATTATAATAGTAGATGTTAGTGCTTTTTTCCGGATATAATCCTATCAGCTGCACATTCCCTTTTCTGTCCAGCACTTTGGCAAGATCGTCGGGGCTGGCGATGGACTGGTCACCTGCTTTAATGATCAGGAAGCCGGGAGCCATGGTAGTTTGTTTTTTCAGGATACCGTTACCGATACCGCTTACCCATACACCTCCGCGGATACCGAGGCGGCGGGCATCGTCCTTATCGAGGGCGGATAAATCAGCCCCCAGCCGGTCGAGCACGGTGGTTTTTACCACATCTGTATTACCAGCCAGGTTTCGCAGGGTCACATTATCTGCCGTGTACTCTTTATTGTTACGGAGGTAAGTAATGCTGATCTTATCGCCTGGTTTGTAACGGGCAATCTGCTCGGTCATCTGGGATGGACCAGGGATTGGCGTACCGTTGATCCGGGTGATGATATCACCGGCCTGCAGCCCTGCGGCTTTGGCGGAACCGTTATCTACCACTTCTGTTACCTGCACGCCAGGTGCATCTCTTCTTACGCCCAGCTCTTTGAGCTGTTCATCGGAGAGGGAGGCGATAACGCTGCTAGGCATATAGGATACGCCCAGGTAAGCGCGTTGGACGTTGCCGTACTTCATCAGGTCGTTCACCACTTTTTTGATCAGGTTTACCGGAATCGCGTAGGAATAGCCGGCATAAGAGCCTGTAGGAGAAGCGATGGCGGAGTTAACGCCGATCAGCTCACCGGTGGTGTTGATAAGTGCACCACCACTATTACCCTGGTTAACCGCAGCATCTGTCTGTATAAAGGATTCAATGGCGCTGTTGCGGCTGCCACGGCTTTTATTGATACCGATGGTACGGGATTTCGCACTTACGATACCGGCAGTAACGGTAGCATCCAGGTTTAACGGATAACCGATAGCGAGTACCCACTGACCGATTTCCACGTTGTCGGAGTTGCCATACAGGAGGTATGGGAATCCGGCACCTTCAATTTTGATGACGGCGAGGTCGGTGCTGGGGTCAGCGCCGATCAGCCTGGCTTTATAAGATTTAGCGCTGTTGCTGAGGGTAACAGAAATCTCATCTGCGTCGTCGATCACGTGGTTGTTGGTCACGATGTAACCGTCATCGGAGATCAATACGCCTGAACCGCTGGCCATCTGGCCTGGAACGTAGTAGCGGCGGCCATCTCCGCCACCATTGAACTCATCACCGAAAAACTCATCACCAAAAAGATCCTGGAGGATGGAGCGCTTGCGCTGCAAGCCATTCGTCACCTGGCGGGGGTTGATTCTCGTTTTAATATGTACTACCCCTGGTACCGCTGCCTTTGCTGCTGCGGTAAAATCACCGGGTGGGACTGCACTGCCATTTTCTGTGCCGGGCATGTAGCGGGCGTAATTTACAGGGACCTCTGTAGAGCCGTTCTGATAAATACCTGCCTGCCGGGGTTGGAAATATTTGCTGTACACAAATATGGAGGCAGAAGCAGTCACAATGCTGATGCAAACAATTGTAACAATTTGCTTGAATTTCATATTATAGTGTGTTTAGCTATACGAAAAAATTTGTAATGCTCTGCTGGCAATTTTAATGCCTTGGGTACAAATTTAATAGTCGGCACGAATCAAATATCCCATACTCCATTCACTTTAACAGATTTTTATATCAATCGTTAATTTAAAGTAAACTAAGATCATCATAATACTGACAGGGATGCATTCACTACCTGTCAAGTTAACAACTACAAGCGACATTTTGTTAGACGCCGAGCATAAATGCCATGGTGTCTACGCCATCCGCATAATCGCGGAGGGAGGGTTGCTGTGCATAGCCGAAAGGTGTAAAATCCTTGCCTACGAGGCATTGCAGTACTTCGTCCTGTCCCAGCTCCGCAGCGAGGGCCTGCTTATCGGTATAGTAGCCATAATGCAATACGCTTAGTGGGCTGAACAGGGACGCTGCTTCATGCAGCAGTACGGTACCGTTGGTGATATGATAACTGTTGTTGAGCAGCAGCAGGGCCAGGTTATAGTCGTAGTTGTTCTTGTATTTGTGGTGGTCCATCAGGTAGCTGTATTTATCAAGCGCATCCAGCAGGGGCTGGAAGTTATAGTCCTGCGGCACAAATATTTTGGTGACGTTGCGGCACCCAAGGCCAAAGTACAGCATGATGTCGTCTGCCAGTGCATCCAGTTCAGCCGGTGATTCTTCGCCGGTTAATACAGCGGCGGAAGTCCGGTTGTGGCGGATGATATGCGGGAATTTGGCGAAATAGTAGTTAAAGTAGCGGGCAGAGTTGTTGCTGCCGGTAGCAATATAGGCGTTACAGTCCTTGAGCATGTCGAGCACCTCCGTCTGGCCGGCGATTTCCGGGTACCATTCCTCCATTTTCTGCAGGATATGCCTCATCAGGATCTCGTCTTTGCTGGATAATTTCAGTTTCACCTGGTGTCCGCTGATAAATCCGCAGAGCCAGTCATGGAATCCTACCAGGGGAATGTTTCCGGCGGATACGATCCCTATTTTGCTGGGGGTACGGGTTTGAGCCGCCGCCGGGTAGGACTGCAGCCATTCGCCCAATTTAGCGGGTTCAAGAAAGTATTGGCAGATATTGTCCAACGCTTTATCGATGAAAGCCGGGATAAACCAACCATTGGCGATATAAGCCCTATCCTTTACCGCTACCCATTCAGGGCTGTCACCGGCCAGATATTGGCCCAGGCGCACCAGCGCTGCTTCTTTTTCTGCTATATTCATGAATCTTTATAAATAATGACTTGATTAAACCGGGAATATTTTATTTTTGTTCCACAAAATTAATGGCTTACTACTTAAACAAAAAGTTTACTCTATGGCAATTAAGATAACAGATGAGTGTATTAACTGTGGCGCTTGCGAACCTGAATGCCCAAACAATGCAATTTATGAAGGCGGAGTAGAATGGGCCATTGCAGACGGTACAAGCGTAAAAGGCGCTTATACCCTGATGGATGGCAGCTCTATGGATGCTGACCAGCGTAATGCTCCTATCAGCGTAGATACATACTATATCGTTCCGAATAAATGTACTGAATGCCAGGGTTTTCATGAGGAACCGCAATGCGCAGCTGTTTGCCCTGTAGACTGCTGTGTTCCGGACGAAATGTACCAGGAAACAGTAGATGAACTGCTGGGTAAGAAAGATAAACTGCACGTCTAGTTAATATTATTCAAGGAAGCTACTGCCGCTCTGGAATGGTGCCAGAGCGGCTTTTTTTTGCCCGGTTATGGGGCATAACTTTTAGTTATAACGTATCCTGAGCCAATTACTTACCTTCGCGCCTGCATAGATTAATAACTAAATCTTATTCCCTATGGCACTTAGAATTACAGAAGAATGCATCGGTTGCGCGGCCTGCGAACCGGAATGCCCAAACAACGCGATTTATGAAGGTGGAGTGGAGTGGTCCCTGATGGACGGCACTTCCCTGACCGGCACTTTCACCCTGAAAGACGGTACCGTTACCGATGCGGCTACAAGGCAATCGCCCATCAGCAACAGCGTATATTACATTGTACCAGACAAATGCACGGAGTGCCAGGGCTTTCATGATGAGCCCCAGTGCGCGGCTGTTTGCCCGGTGGATTGCTGTGTTTCGGACGAAATGTACGCCGAAACCATAGATGACTTGCTGGCCAAAAAACAACTGCTGCATGCAGAATAATAATTAACCTTCCGGAAACCGGCGCCTGCCGGTTTCCCATCATATACCCCACCGCCCATTTCCTCCTCTTGCACGGCAAAAAACTTTCCTTAACTTTACCGGCTTATTGCTCAGACATCTTATGAAGAAGAACATAGCTTTAGTTGCCGGCGGATATTCCGGAGAGTATGTAATTTCAGTGCAAAGCGCTGTAACGATTGAAAATAACCTGGATAGCAGCAAATATGCCGTCTATAAAGTGATTATTACCCGTGAAAGCTGGTCGTATACTGCGCCGGATGGCACTGTACACGAAATTGACAAGAACGATTTTTCACTGACAGTTAGTGGCAATAAGATAAAATTTGACGCCGTATTCATTGGTATTCATGGCACTCCGGGCGAAGATGGACGCCTGCAGGGGTACTTTGAAATGCTCGGTATTCCATATACCAGCTGCGGTATGGTTACTTCCGCTATCACCTTTAATAAAAGCTATTGCAATAAAATTGTAGCTGCCTTTGATGTGGTGAATGTGGCTAAATCCACCCACATTTTCCGCGAGCAGCCTTATAATACTGCTGATATTCTGGCAAAACTGCGTTTACCCCTCTTCGTTAAACCGGCAGAAGGCGGCAGCAGCATAGGTATGTCAAAAGTTAAAACTGCAGAAGAGCTGCAACCGGCTATCGACAAAGCTTTCAACGAAGACTCCCAGGTACTGATCGAAGAGTTTGTGAAAGGCCGTGAGCTGACCATTGGCATGTACCTTTCCGGTGGCAAGCTGAATGTACTGCCTATTACAGAGGTGGTGAGCAGTAAAGAATTTTTTGACTACGAAGCAAAGTACACACCGGGTGTATCCAACGAAATAACACCGGCGCCGGTACCGGATAATATTACCAGCCTGGTACAACAAACGGCCTCAAAATTGTATCATCTGTTGAACTGTCGCGGTATTGTCCGTATCGACTTTATTTGGGATGATACCAATAATAAACTATTTTTCCTGGAGGCTAACACTATGCCGGGCCAATCTGAAAACAGCCTGGTGCCTCAGCAGGTAAGGGCGGCCGGAAAAACGCTGCAGGAATTCTACGGCGCCGTGCTGGAAGAAGCGATGGCAAAGTAACCTGTAACTGATTTATCACTTTTAACGTAATAAACTGTGTTTGATTTTATTACCAAACGATCTTTCCTTGTCAACTTACTGGCGGCTGTCGCCATGTTTTTCCTGTTGGCAGTGATCTTTTTTTCGCTGCTGCCGGTTATTACCAAACACGGTGAACAACAAACCGTGCCGGATGTAAGAGGCCTTAAACTGGAAGAAGCGATTTCTAAACTCGAAGCCGCCGGCTTCGACGCAGAAGTGAGAGATTCTGTATATATCGATAGTATCCCACCGCTGGCGGTATGGGCACAAACGCCTGATAAAGGTGCCGTGGTTAAAGTAAACCGCACCATACACCTTACGGTAAACAAAACCGTGGCGCCAATGGTAGCCATGCCTGACCTGGAAGGCCTTACCTTCCGTAGTGCGGAAATGATGCTGAAAAGTATGCGCCTCAACGTAGGGGATACCATCTATAAACCAGACTTCGCCACCAACACGGTATTGCAGCAGTTGCTCAATGGTCGCACGCTCAAGGCAGGTACCATGATCCCGGAAGGCACCAGCATTACGCTGATCCTCAGCTCCGGCCGCGGTAATACCGAAAACCCCGTGCCTGACTTCATCGGCCTTACCTATGCGGAAGCCCGTGAAATCCTCAGCGCCAGCAGCCTGAATATTGGTTCTGTAATCATTGATCCCAGTGTAAGCGATACTGCCAACGCATTCGTATACAAACAGTATCCTACCCGGAAAAATGAGATCGGTGACTTTAACATGGTGCGCTCCGGGGAGTCGGTAGACCTCTACCTCACCGCCACCAAACCTGTGAAGGATTCCACTACGCCAGTGGCTCCGGCGGAGGAGGAATAGTCAAAAAACCTTAATTTTATCCTCACAATCATTAAAAAGAATATTATATGCAAAACATAACAGCAGAAGCACTGAAAGCCCGCCTCGATGCCGGTGAAGAACTGATCCTTGTAGATGTAAGAGAACCACATGAGGTGGCTGAATTCAATATCGGTGGTATCCCAGTACCATTGGGCCAGATCCAGATGATGCAGATCGACGAGCTGGAAGGCCTGGAAGATAAAGAAGTAATTGTATACTGCCGCAGCGGTAACCGCAGCGGTCAGGCAGCCATGTCCCTGGAAACACAGGGGTTCACCAACGTGGTAAACCTGACAGGTGGTATGCTGAAATGGAGAGAAATCTACGGTTAATCACCGTTTTTTAGAATAATTATCTAGTTAAAAACCGGTTGGTATTTTTACCAGCCGGTTTTTATTTTTGTGAGATATAACCTATACCATAATGAAATTAAAAAAGTTAGCCTGGCTGCTGGTATGCATGCCTACATCATTATTTGCACAAAACCTGGAATATGTGACAGGATTGGGAAATATCACCACCAATTGTTTATTATTAACAGGAGGAGAAAAACAGCCGACAACAGGAACTGGTCTGCTGCTTTCCTATGATGTTGGAGGAGGCGGCAGCTACGTCGTTTCTCGCAGTTGGCATAATACCGATCGGATTCCCCTGGTTTTTGACGCAAGTAAATATTCTTTTAAGATTAATAACTTTACCAGAATGTCAATTACGAATGCCGGTACTATTGGAATTGGTACAGAAAGTCCTACAGTAGGTTATTTAATGGATGTTAACGGTTCTGCATTTGTCAGGGGTTACTTTCTTTCTGGTGGTTCGATCGAAAGCTCTATCGCCAGCAAATGGGTGGATGCAAATGGAGTAACACAAGATAATGGGATTGGTGGTACCATCAGAATAACTAATCCTTCCAAAGATAAATCAGGCGAAGGACGAGATTGGGTATTGTACAATATGACCGGTGGCTACGGTAACAGCCTTCAATTCTGGAACTATGATAAAGACGGATGTGCTGGGCCGCTATGTAAAGCAAGAATGGTATTAGGAGACGATGGAAAAGTGGGTATCAACACTGCAAAACCTGTTGAACAACTGGCTGTAAACGGCACTATCCTCGCCAAACGCGTCCGCGTCAGCACTAACACCGCCGACTGGCCCGATTACGTCTTCGCCGACAACTACCAGCTTCCCTCTCTCCACACCGTGGAAGCCTTCATCCGCGAACATAAACATCTCCCTGAAATACCTTCCGCGGCAACAATAGCAGAAAAAGGACAGGATTTAGGTGAGATGCAAAAGCTGCAGATGCAAAAAATCGAGGAACTGACACTGTATATTATTCAGCAGAACAAACTGATGGAGGCGCAGAATAAGCGCATGGAAGCCATGGAGGCCCAGCTGGCTGATCTGAAGAAGAAATGATTATGTAAGATGCCTGCGTCGGTAGGCACCGGCATCTTAGCCTATAAGGAGGACCGACGGTCCTCCTTATAGGCTAAGAAATTCGCTATCTGAGATTGTTACCGCTCGTGCTTAATCGCCGTCACCTCTATCTCCACCAAATACTCCGGGTTAATCAACTTACTCACTTCCACCATGGTAGTAGCCGGCTTTATCGCCTGGAAAAACTCACCGTGTGCGCGGCCATATTCTTCCCACTGACTAATATCCGTTACAAACATCCTGGTACGTACCACATCATGTAATGTAGCACCAGCGCGTATCAGCACCGCTTCAATCTTCGCAAGAATAAATTTCGTTTGTTCGTAAGGGTTACCCGGAGCTACCACTTTCCCTTCATCCTCTGCCACCGTACCGGAAACCTCAATGGTGTTGCCTACCTGTACGGCTCTGCAGTAGCCCACTTTATCTTCCCAGGTAGCGCCGGATGCGTAATTGGTGCGTGTCATAACGTATTTTTTTACAAAGTTATAAATACTATTTACTATCGGCAGGGGTATTTCTGAATTTCACCACTTTCCCCAGCAAATCAAACCAGAAAGGCGCTCCTAAACTGATAGCCATGGCAGTTATTGCCCAGCCAGCCAATACCATCCAGCCGTTCGACTGGTAAGGGTGTGAGAGCCCGTATGGCTGGGCCGCACTGAACTCGCGGTGAATACCGAGCACGTTGCGCGCATCGCCGGCATCGTTGCGGAGCATGGCATACACGCCTATCACGGAAGTATCACCTACAAAGGCTTTCAGGGAGGTATCGTTGCGGAGGAAGGCACTGTCCTTATACAGGAGGTGGCGCTGTTCCAGCGTGTCTATCATAGCGCTGTAGTTGTAACTGCGGCTACTGGCCAGCTGTACCATTTCCTGACGCACCGTTTTGTCTTTCATCAATATTTTCGCAACGGCAATAGTGTCTACATTAAATATGCCTGCTACTACAAAACCAATGATCAGCAGCCAGGTCTGGCAATGCTTACGATACCAGCTGCTGGCCCGCTGCATGGTTTCGTTGAACCAGTTTTCCAGCTGTATCCTGAACTGCGGAATATCCTGACCGGCATCCGCAAACAAATTGCGTATATGCGTGAGCGTACCACCACCCAGGCCTAAGCCGTTTTCTTCCAGCGCGGCTGCAATAGTAGCGGCATCGGTGGCTCTTTCAGCAGTGCTGGAGCGTAACAGGTGGACGATCGTCTGAGAAAAGGTAGCAGGGTTAATATACGACGGCCTGGACGAGGCGGTATTTTCTCCCAGATATAAAATGGAAGGCGATTCATAGAATTTCCTTAGTACTGGCGCATCCGCAAAAGGCCTGAAATAGTGCACCACACTCCACCCTTTTTCGTAAAACCAGGTGAAAAACGTGAATTTTCCGAAATATCCGAGGTCATTCCGATGGCGGTCTCCATCCAGCATCCGGCGCAGGCCCTTGGACAAAATACGGGCACGCAGGCCTAAGGCGCGCGCTATCATCTCCTGTAAAATGGTTACAAACAGGCTGTATAAGAGGTATATGAATACCAGCCCCAAGGCAACATCGATGGCAAGGTTACTAAACATAGCATAGGTATATCGGGTCAAAAATAGGGAAGTGCTGCGCAGTGTATCTACTTACCCCGCGCGCTAAAATTCAAAAAAGCAGCAGCTGCCGCCTACCCAGGTGTCGCGGCTGTTAAAGCCAACACCAATCATTTTTCCTTTACTCAACCGGGATAAGTTGTGTACAAGCATAGGCCTGGCGGAATTATCCGGCCAGATGTACATCATGCGGATTTCGCAGATGGCATTACCATCCGGCGTTTCAATGATGGGGGCATAGGCCACTTTTCGCTGTAAAATCCAGTTTTCCGGGTCAGTTATAGCGTCTAAATCCTCCTGGGTCACTTCAATTTTTACCCCCTGTCCGGCGAAAGAAAACAGTGGCTTGAGCACGTAGTTTTCCAGGTCGGCAGGCACCACCGGTAATTGGTGGAGGTACCAGCTTTTAGGGATGTAGTCGCTGTGCAGCAGCGGCATGGTAAACTTACTGATCCGGTAAAACCAGTTGGGATGCGTGATCCACTCTACCTCCAGGTCCTGGAACAAGTTTACATGCGCATCCAGCTGTTCCTGCTGCCGGAGCAGGTCATCGAAAATAATGCGGTTGTAAATACGCTTCACCCGCGTTTGTACGCCATCGCGCATATAGAAAAGGCGATTGCCTTCCTGTATCAGCTCCGTAATGCAAACCGGCCGGATGCCGAGGTATTTTTCGGTGGCATAAAAGTCGATCCGTGTCTTTTGCTCGTCAGGCTTCACTTCCAGCAGGATCACTTCTGCGGGGATATGATCGCCAACAATCATATCCCGCAGCAACTGATAGTACTGCTGATCGTCTAATCCGTTGAAGTAATTGTTCAGCTGCGGGGGTATCTCAAAATGCTTTCTGAAATTGCCGGCCATCACCTGTTGAAAGGCGTTCATGGTGGGAAAGCCCTGCAGCTCTATGAGCTGAGGCTCCGGTTCTCCATCCTCTCCGCGGGTAATGGCAAAATCGATCACCATAAAATGAGGACGCTCATTTTCATTGGGCACCCGCAGGTTCGCCGGGATAGCCGCTTCCGTGAGTGCCTTAAAATCCGGGCGCAATATTACGTTTACAATTTCTTCGCAGGCCTGTACCAGTTTGGCGGTAAGGGCGGCGGGTACGAACACCGGTGTTTCGGCCACCCGGAATGCGGGTGCTACGCCAGCTTCCTCAGCCATGCCCTGCAGAAAGCTGCGGTAGGCTGTATCGGTAAAACTGTTGTTATAGGCTTTTCGGACGGACGGAATCATATTAAAAGAAGGTGTTTTGATCATCGTTGTGTGCTGCCACCTGTACGCTTCTTTCGATGGCCGCCAGCCGGTCGCTCAGTGCGCCGTAAATGGCATAATCCAGGAAGGCGGTGATGAAGCGGTCATGTGTAAGCATGATTTTATCCGGATCGGTCAACTGGGTAATCATGCTTTCGTATTTTTCTTCACCGTGGTGGGAAATCACCTGTTCTTTCTTTTCTTCCTGCAGGAGATACATGTGCATACCGGCGGCATCGGCCTCGGGATGGAACTGTGTTCCTATAAAATGTTCGTTAAAACGAATGGACATAGTGGCTCTTTCCAGCGGCACATGTGGCCTTTCTTTTTCGATGGCCAGTACCTGGGCTCCCATAGCGGCCAGATTAGCTTCGTTGAGCTCAATCACTTGCCAGTTGCGGGAATCCACGATATAAAACGGATCGGGAAGGGCGCCAAATACTTTTTCCTGCATACCTGCTTCTGTTTTATGTACGGGAAAAACACCGAAGGCGGGAGATTTACGTCTGCATACATTCCCTAACTGATAATAACGGCACATGATCTGGTAGGAGTGACAAATAAAGAGCATCGGCTTCTTCACAGTCTCGGTTTTATTCCAGGCCATCAGGTTTTCCACGAGCTGGAAATAAGCAGTTTCCCAGTCGCTGCCTTCACTGTCTACCGGACTGCCGGGACCACCGGTGGAAATGTAAATATCGTAGGAGGTATCAGGTACCTGCTGTTGGATTCTTACTTCAAATTCATCGAATGTCAGTTGAAGCGAATGCATTTCTGCATATTTCGTCAGAATCTCGCGGATGCAGCGCATACCCTCATTGGGCACGCCTTCGTACATATCCAGCACAGCTATTTTAACGTTTCGCATGGGGCAAAATTACGAATTTCGCGGGGAGGAATGCGGCATTTAGCAGTTCACCAAAAATTGTTGCTGAATGAAATCGGTAACGGCAACGAGGTCGTTGGTATCCTCGTATATCTTCAGCTGGCGGTCGGCGCCGGTACCGTTCTGTAAAATATGGTTAGTGGCATCAATTACTTCGCGGCTACCAAGATCATCCACTACGTCGTCGATGAAGTCGAGCAGTTCGCCAATCAGTGCGCGGGTATTGACTTCCATCTCCTTCCCGAAATCGATGAGGTTGCCGTCGATGCCATAGCGGGAGGCGCGCCATTTATTTTCGTTTACCAGCGCGCGGTTATAGATGATGAAGTTGAGATTCTGCATGCGCAGTTTGTATATTTTGGCACACACCGCCTGGAAAAGTCCTGCCAGCGTGATGGTATCGTCTACCGTCATCGGCACATCGCAGATCCTGAATTCCACGGTGTTGAAGAAGGGGTGTACGCGGAGGTCCCACCATACTTTCTTGGCATTGTCGATGCAATTGGTTTTTACCAGCAGCTTGATGTAGTTATCGTACTCTTCAATGCTGGCAAAGTAATCGGGGATGCCCGTACGGGGGAATTTGTCAAAAACCTTGGTACGGAAGGATTTGAAGCCGGTATTGCGGCCTTCCCAGAATGGGCTGTTTGTACTCAGGGCAAAAATATGCGGCAGGAAATAACGCACGGAGTTGGCGATATGCAGCGCCATTTCGCGGTTTTCCATGCCTATATGTACGTGCAGTCCGAAGATCAGGTTGGACCTGGCGGCGTCCTGCATTTCATTTACGATTTCGAAATACCGGGGATGGTCTGTGATCAGTTGCTGCTGCCAGTGGCTGAAAGGGTGGGTCCCGGAGGCGCCTATGCTGAAGCCCAGGTCGCCGGCAATCTGGGAGATGGTTTTACGCAGCAGTGCCACGTCTTTACGGGCATCGTGGATGTTGGCGCATACCTGGGTACCTACTTCTACCACGGCCTGGTGAAATTCGGCTTTCACCTGGTCGTTGATGACTTTGTGGGCCTGCTCTACGATCTTTTGTTCATGCGATCTCAATTCACGGGTAACGGGGTCCATTACCATGTATTCTTCTTCTATACCCACTGTGAACGCATTGTACATATCTGCTGCTGTTCTTTTATTTTGAATACAAATGTATGCCGGGAAATCAATCGGCGGAATTTTTTTTCATAATACCGGGAGAGATGAATTTTCCCCAGGTAAGGTTGTCGCGGCCAGGCTCCTGTTTCTGCGCCCTTTCAATCGCATACTGTGCGCTGGTTTCCACTACCCACTCAAAGTTTTCGGGGCCAATGGAGTGTATGTCCGCGTCTGGTGCAGGGTTACAGAAGTCGATGGCATAGGGTATGTTATCCCTTACTGCAAATTCAACCGTATTAAAGTCGTATCCGAGGTATTGGTTTAGGGAGATGGTAGCGGCCTCAATGCTGTGCAGCAACGTGTCGCTCACATCAAACCCGGCCTGGTAGCGCTCCGCATGGGGATGCCTGGGATTGTAGGGCATGATATGCACGTATTTGCCACCGATGCAATAGCATCTGAAATAGGCGGTAAAATCGATTTCTTCCTGCAACATCATTACCAGTTGCCCGGTTTGCTGATGTATGGCAAAAAACTCTTCTTTATCTGCCAAACGATATACATTCCGCCATCCGCCGCCGTCATAGGGCTTTAGAAAGGCCGGAAAGCCTACATATTCAAAGATCCCGTTCCAGTCGAAAGGGTAAATAAGGTTGCGGAATGATTTTTCATTGGTATTATCCGGGTGTTGGAAAGAAGGCAGCAGCGCGGTTTTAGGCACGTGTACGCCAATTTTTTCGGCCAGGGCGTTATTGAAAAACTTGTCATCTGCACTCCACCAGAATGGGTTGTTGATGACGGCTGTGCCGCTGGCAGCGGCATTTTTAAGGTAGGCCCGGTAAAACGGTACATCCTGGGAAATACGGTCTACTATTACGGCATAGTCACTGGCATCTCCCTGTAAAACCTTATCTATGGTTACAAACTCGGCCAGGATGCCCGGCGGGTTTTTCCGGTTAATACGGTCCACGAATGCCTGCGGAAAGGTGTTTTCCTGTCCGAATAAAATACCAATCTTTTTCATTATTTAACGGATTAATGCAAGGTAGCCTGGCAGCATGGTTTTCCAGGTAGCCCAGTCATGGGTGCTTTCCGGCCGGATGTCCAGCCAGTGGGTAATATTTTTTTGTGCCAGCAGGTCCGACATCTGCTCGTTCTGTGAGCGGGTAACGTCATTGTCGGCCACACCCAGTATGATCCCCATGCGCCATAGGTCCTGGTGCTGGTTGCCGGGCATGAAGTCGGCCGGATTGCTGAAATAAACATTATCGTCGTAGTGGCCATCCACCCGCGACTTCACATCAAAAGTGCCGCTGAGGGAAAACAGGTAGCTTACAATGTCCGGATGCCGGAAGGAAAAAGACGCCGCATGAAAGCCGCCAAAGCTGCAGCCGGCGGTGGCAATGCGACTATGGCCCGTTTCTTCCACTATCCTCGGGTAGATTTCCTCCCGCAGCAGCTGGTTATAACGGGCATGGTTCAACGCTCTTTCTGCCGGCGAAATATGTTTATTATACCAGCTGCTGGTGTCGAAGCTATCAGGGCAATAGACTTTAATCCTTCCCTGCTCTATAAACCAGCGTATCGACTCAATCAGGCCCATGTCCTTGCTTTCGTAATACCTGCCCATAGAGGTAGGAAACAACAGCAGGGGATAGCCGGCGTGGCCGAAAACCAACATCTCAAATTCCTTGTCAATACTGGGTGAATGCCATTTATAGAAGTTCTCCGTCACGATAATAGCTTTGTCTAAATTTAAAAAAAAGTTTCGTCACTTGATTATCCTTATCTTCAGATATGGTCAGGAATGATTTCGTGTATGCCCCTCAGTTAAACAGGGAAGTGCTGCTGGACATCTACCAGTACAGTGATTTACCGCAAGTGCTGCTGCTGGTAAACGATGGTCAGGAGTTAAGAAAAATGGGGATTTCTTCATTATTAGATAACACAAATCTGCCGGTGGTCATCGTGGGTATTCATGCAGGCCCGCGGCGACTGCAGGAATACGGCATTGCGGGCCATCCCGACTTCCAGGGCAACGGTGCGGAGGCTGATCGCTATTCGGCGTTTATTACCGATACCTTATTATCCTCGCTTTATCACCTTTACCCTCGCTGGAGAGGCCTTCAGGTGGGCTTTGCCGGCTTTTCGCTGGGTGGGTTGTCGGCACTGGATATAGTTTGGCAGCATCCTGACCTGTTTTCTTTTGCGGGTGTATGCTCCGGAAGTCTCTGGTGGCGGGATGTGCCACTGGGCCCTGGTTATTCTGATGCCCAACACCGGATCATCCACCGCCTGATCCGCAACGATGGCTTCAAGCCCGGACTGACGTTCTTTTTTGAATGCGGCACGGCAGATGAAACGGCTGACCGCAATGGGAACGGAGTGATTGATGCCATTGATGATACCAAAGACCTGATAGAAATATTAAGGTCTAAAGGATACAACGATATTACGTATTATGAAATACCCGGTGGCCGGCACGATGTGCCTACATGGGACCTGGCGATAAAGCGGATGTTGCAGCTGCCTTATTTTGCCGGCGGATAAAAAATAATAATCTCCACCCGCCTGTTTTTCTGCCGCCCTTCCGTTGTATTATTCTCCGCCACCGGCATCGATTCCCCCATACCATTTATAACTGCAAAGGCTATACGCTGTTTGCGCTGTTTTACGTAGGCTGCTATAGTATTAGCTCTTCGCATACTGAGGTCCTGGTTGTATAAGGCGGTTCCTTTATTGTCTGTATGACCGGTAACGGCCAGCTGAATACCTGTTTCATCCGGAATTTTTGCTACCAGGCTATCGAGGGTACCCAGCATTTTTTTGTTGAGAGAGCTGCTGTCGAAGGCAAAGAGGATATCAGGAATAATGAGTGTATCCGTGCGCGTTACAGGTATGGCAGGCGGCAGTGGGGCAGGTTGACAACTAATAATCTCTACTGTTTCCAGGCTATCCATGCCAGGCCGTGGGCTGGTGTTTCCTTTGATGATGAAATCGTCGAAGCTGAAGCCACGCCTGTAAACGAGGTATTTTGCTACTTCGTTGGCACGGTCGGTGGCAATGATCTCATTATATTTTTGACTGGGTTTAAGATAGGAATAGCCGTTTATCAGGATTTTTTGTTGCACCTCTTCGGGTTTCAATTTGAAAGTTTCTCCTAACTGGTCGGCATACACGCGGCTGATATCTTTTTTGTTGCCGGAAAAAAATTCGGGAGCAAGCAGAATGGTATCGCAACGGCCGCTACGCTGGCTTACACGGGTAGGCAACTTAATTTTGGCACTCAATGCATTACTATATAGAGAGGTGCTGGGGCGGGCGTAACTATGGCGCCAGCGATCGTTGTACAGCAGGGCACGGATGGAGTCAGCCCCTGCAAGGTCATAGGTTTGGCCGTCAATTGGTGTCAGTGCTATACTATCGATGTAGCACAGCAGGTTCCTGGCGATTTTGGCAGGCAGCGTGGTCATGTTGCCCATTACCAGGTAGCCGTAGTGGTCGGCGGCAGTAAACTCCTGTTCCAGTTTAATCCAGTTATTGGTAGGTTTCCCGGTTGTTTTTTTGGTGAGATGTAAAGTCGGCGTGGTTTGTAATGCCACAGGCAGGTCCTGAACCGTTTCTGCTGTGTCTAGCTTGACATCCAGGAAACCGGCACTTTCGGGGGCATCCAGCATAAATACTTCCATTTTGTAGCGGGTGCCCTTGATAAGTTTATTGAGTAGCTGTGTTTTGTAGTAAGGTCTGAAAGTGGTATTGACTTTGGATTCCATGGTAAGTGTGACCATGTGGTTAGCCTGTAGGGCATCCCCGTCATAGATCACTTTGCTGAAAAATGGCGCGGTCGGAAACCAGGCCCTGGGCGCGCATTTGGCGAAATATTCAATGCAGATGTTCACTTCGTCAAATCCGGGATTAGGGAGTAGGTTTTGCGCAGAAGCGAGCATGCCGGATAGCAACAGTAACGTGGTCAGGGTGAATTTCATAAGGTGAATATTGCTTTGGGATAACGCATCATAGGGTATTTTTATTTTCAGACAATAAAAAAGGCCGCTGCATTTGCAGCGGCCTGAAATAATATATCTCTTCTGGATTAGAAGCTGTAGCGTAAACCCAGCTGACCTCTCCAACGAGCAGTGAAGTTGTTGATCAGGTATGGTGTTTCTTGACCATAACCGTTAACAATTCTTGATTTATTGTATTGGAATACCGGAGTACCGTTATCAAATCTTCTGAAGGTGATAGGTGTAGAAGCGTTGTTAGAGATGAAGTAAGTTTTACCCCAGTCGCTGTTCAACAGATTACCTACGTTCAGGATGTCGAAAGTGATTTCCAGTTTATGTTTTTTGAAGCCAATCTGCTGCGCAATTTTCAGGTCGAAGATATTTTCGAACGGAGTGCGGGACGCATTTTTCTTAGCATTTTCACCTCTGTGTTTGCTCAGGTAGCTGTCGTTGCTGATCAGGCGCTCCAGATCTTCTCTCTGCTGTGCTTCTGTACGATTGAAGGAAGCGGAAGTGATAGCGTCAAATCTCATGGAAGATACCTCTGTTTGAGTAGGGATGTAGATCAGATCATTGTTTCCGCTACTGTTCAGGTCATCGTTGGTAGGATCAACCTGGTTGAAGTATACCCATGAATAAGGCATGCCGGATTGACCGTTATAGAACAGGGTAACAGTAGTTTTCAGATTGTATTTAGGGTCGCCGTAAGTAAAGCCTTTAGATACAACTGCGAGTACGCGGCTACCCATGCTGTAGTTGGAACGTGCTTTTTCCAGTTTATTCAAACCATTAATGTTTGGTCCGAAGCGCCAGTTAGAACCGGCAGTAGAAGAAGTACCATCGTTTACTGCATAAGCATCGCCGTAAGAGTAACCTGCTTTAAAGAAGAAGCCGGATTTAGTGGTTTTAGTTAACTCGGCAGATACGTTGTATGCGTAACCTTCGTTAGTATTTTGCAGCAGCAATACCTGGTTGCCGAAGGCAGTAGTAGCTTGTTTCCATTTAGGGCGTTTCATGCCTCCACCGAGAGAGACGCTGTCAGGAACACCATTGGTAACAGAAGGAACGATGTTCAGGTTGTTCCAAACCACGTTGTTAATGGTTTTGCTGAAGTTACCTTCAACCGTTGCAGTCATACCCCAAGGCAGTTGTCTTTCAACAGCGAGGTTGGTTTTGAACAGCTGTGGGAATTTGAAGTTTTTATCTGACAGGTTGATATTGGAAGGACGGCTGGTCAGTGTTGCTCCATCTTCCTTCAACTCGTAATATCCGTATTGACCGTAGAATGGATCGTTTGCATTATAACGGAAAGCAAAGTTAGCAGGTAACTGTGCGTTAGACAGTGAAATATTGGTATATACGTTACCGGTGTTACCATATTGATTGGATATCCATACAAAAGGTACACGGCCGGTAAATATACCTGCACCGCCGCGGATAACGGTTTTGCTGTCGTTCGTAACATCCCAGCTGAAACCAACTCTAGGCGCAAACAGCGGAGAAGATTTCGGGATGGTAGTAGTAGAGTAGCCAGCAAAGTTTGGATCTTTGGAGAAATCTGTGTTGTCCGGAGGTGTAGTTGGGAATACCGGGATATCAATACGCAGACCTACAGTCAACGTAAAGTTTCTTCTGATGTTCCACTCATCCTGTGCATAAACACCGATTTGTGCCGCTTTGAAACCAATACCTTCTCTTTCAGTTGAATCAGCAGTAGTATAGTTGATCTGGTATTGTCTAGGACGCAGGCCATTCAGGAAACCGTTGATGGAGTCATAAGTATATGCTCCGAAAGCAGCCTGGATGAAGGTATTTTTAATATTGTAAAATTCTGCATTTGCACCTACGGTGATGGTATGCTTACCATGATACATAGTCAGGTTATCTGTAAATGTCCAGATGTCCTGGTCCAAAGCATTTGCGGAAGATGAAAATTCAGAACCCAGATTGATGGTACGCCCGTTGTCGTTAATAACTACGTTCGGGAAAGGATTACCAAGATAAGATCTTCTGTCTCTGATATTATTATAACCTACTCTGAATTCGTTACTCAGCTTGTTAGAGAAAGTAGAGTTCAGTTCCAATACACTTGAGTTGGTTTTGGAAGGGAATGAGTAGTTATTGTTCATGTAATTGGCTGCAGTCAGTGTTCTACCCAGGTTGATATCGCTGGCATTCACATAGTTATGACGCAGGGTCAAACGATGTTTTTCGTTGATGTTCCAATCGATACGACCAAAGAGAGAAGTAGAAGTTTTCTTACGCTCCTGCTCTCCGAAAGAACCCAGGTCATAATTGTAAGTAGTTTTTACAAAGTCGTAGATCTTCTGCAGTTCAGCAACGGTTACGTTTGACTGACCTCTTGTTGGATCGAAATCTGCCAGGTTGTTACGCTCACTTCTTTCAGCGTTGGCGTAGAAGAACAATTTATTTTTGATGATCGGGCCACCGAAAGATGCACCGTAGATTTTGCTGGAGAAATCACCATATTTAGATTTGGTGGTGTCTGGAGCTTTACCAACAAAGTTCTGGTTCTGAAGGAAGCCATAAGCTGCACCATGGAACTCGTTAGTACCACTTTTGGTGATCGCGTTAATACCACCGCCAGTGAAACCACTTTGTTTTACATCATATGGATTAAGTACAATTTGTAACTGATCAATTGTTTCAAATGAGATAGGGTTAGCACCTGCCTGACCACCATTGGTACCAGAAGCTGATAAACCAAATACGTCATTGGCAACGGCACCATCCACTGCAAACTGGTTGTATTTGTTACTTTGACCACCAAAAGAAATCCCCATTGGCGAACCATCTTTACCGTTGGTCGATACGGAAGCCTGCGGGCTCAGACGTGCAAAGTCCTGCACACTTCTGTTTACAGTAGGTAAAACATCCAGCTGAGAACGGGATACGTTCATGGAAGTACCACCATTGCCCTGGGCTACAGCCTTGCTGGCAGTGATGTTAACTTCTTTAAGTGCAGTGGAGCCTTCATTCAGCTTAGCGTTAAGACGCAGCGGAGTTCCAAGTTTCAGGCTCAGGTCATTAAATGTCTCAGTAGCAAAACTTATGAAAGAGATTTCAACCTTATAAGGTCCGCCTACACGCATATTAGGAATGGTGTATTCTCCCCCGTTGCGGGTGGTTGTACCATAAACGGTACCACTAGGTAAGTGGGTGGCTTTAACAGTAGCCCCGATGAGCCCTTCACCCTTAGCATCAGTCACCACACCATTAATACTGGAGGTGGTTACCTGAGCGTAGGTAAAGAGGGTAACAAGTAATAAAGAAAATGTAAAGAGTAATTTTCTTAACCCCATGATTTGAGAAATTTGATTCATGGCGCAAAGATGCGACATTCTCATGGTTAAATTTTAACTCTATATTAACTAATCGTTAAGCAAATTGTGGATAACTTGTGTGCCGCCAAAAAAATTGAAAGCTATTTAGGAAATGATTTCTCCACCTTAGCTTTAACTAATTTTCCTGCCAAAATTTAGCAGCCATCAAATTGTCCATTCTGTTAATGATTGGTTAAGGAGCCATGGCCGAACCTTTCAGGGGATTTGTTTGTTCTATACTACTTACTCTCTGTGATAAAAATATATGTAAAAATCATGCTGCGTATCTGGCATGCCTCCAACATTTTTTTGCCCCGGAAACCAACCATGAATGCTTCAGTTTTCCACCATTAATTGTCGTAACTTTGCGCCATTCATTATTACTTGACCGAAGGATTTTTTTATGTTAGATACAATAGAAGCAGCAATAGAAGATATAAAAAACGGTAAACTGGTAATAGTAGTGGACGATGAGGACCGCGAAAATGAGGGAGATTTCATCACCGCAGCCCGCAACGTAACGCCCGAAATCATCAACTTTATGAGCATTCATGGTCGCGGACTCATCTGCGCCCCCCTTGTGGAAGAACGCTGTGAAGAACTGGGACTCGACCTGATGGTAAGGGATAACACCGCTCTGCACCAAACACCTTTCACCGTTTCGGTTGACCTGCTCGGCCACGGATGTACCACCGGTATCTCCGCACACGACAGGGCTAAAACCATCCAGGCGCTGATCGATCCGAATACCAAACCGGAAGAACTCGGCAAACCGGGACATATCTTCCCGCTAAAAGCTAAGTCCGGAGGAGTGCTCCGCCGCTCCGGCCATACAGAAGCCACCATCGACCTGGCCCGCCTCGCAGGATTTGAACCCGCCGGCGTCCTGGTAGAAATCATGAACGAAGACGGTACCATGGCCCGCCTGCCTGAGCTGCGCGAAATAGCCACCAAATTCGATCTCAAACTGATCTCCATCAAAGACATGATCACCTACCTCCTCAGTAAGGAAACCCTTATCGAAGAAGGAGAAAGAGTGCAAATGCCCACCAAATACGGCAACTTTGAACTGATCGCCTATACCCAGCTTAACACCGGCGAAATACATATGGCCCTCAAAAAAGGGGAATGGGAAAAAGATGAACCCGTACTGGTACGCGTTCACTCCAGCTGTGTAACCGGAGATATCCTCCACTCGCTGCGCTGCGACTGCGGCGAACAACTGCACGCCGCCATGCAGATGGTAGAAAAAGAAGGGAAAGGCCTTATATTATATATGAACCAGGAAGGTCGTGGCATCGGACTCATGAACAAACTCCACGCCTATAAACTCCAGGAAGAAGGCCGCGATACCGTTGAAGCCAACCTGGAACTGGGCTTTAAAATGGACGAACGCGATTATGGTGTAGGTGCCCAAATCCTCCGCCACCTCGGTATCTGCAAACTTCGCCTCATCACCAACAACCCACGCAAACGCGCCGGCCTGCTGGGATACGGTCTGGAAGTAGTGGAAAACGTACCTATCGAAATTCATCCCAACCCACACAACGAAAATTATCTCCGTACTAAAAGAGATAAACTCGGACATGAAATTATGAAAGGCTAAGGTCTTGTCTTAATATAATATGGTGTAGAGCCGCAATGCTTGCGGCTCCTTGCTTAGGTTCAGCTTATAATTAGAATCAAAACGAGGAGCCGCAAGCATTGCGGCTCTACTTTTTGGTATTAGTAGAATCCGCCACCCGCGTAGAGTCCGCCGGTGGCTGCTGCACCGGCACCCGGCGCCTGTTCTTATTAAACAGCTCCAGGAAACGGTCGTATTCACGTACATAGGAAATACCCAAACCGGATTTCGTACGGTTGTTGAGGTTATACACGTCGTAATCCGACTTGCTGAAGGCGTTGATACGGACACGGCCATCAGGCGTCAGGAGATATTCTATACGGAAGTCGCCCGCAAAGCGGTTGCTGCTGGCGGAAGTAGCGGTTTTGCCCCAGTCGTAGTCGCCACCAGCATAGAGCCGGAAGCGGTTGTTAAACAGGTTGCTTGTTACACCGGCACTCACCTGGTTACGGTCTACACTCGAGTTATCTGGAAGGCCGCCCACATTGTAGGCGCGGTAATTAACGTTGATACCGATGCCACTGCCCTTGAGCAGCGCGCCGGTAATGTTATTGAGGATAGCAGAAGCCTGCGCGGAAATTGCCTGTCCCACACTGTTTTTACCGGTGATACCCACGTTGGCGCCGCCGCCGGCATCGTCCGGCAGGAACTGGTTGGCAATCAGCAAACCGTAAATCTGCAGCAGGGCTTTGTTCTGGTCGTTGTTGATTTCCTTGAGCTTCGCCGCCACCCCACTTTCGTAAGATAGGGTACCTACCTCCGGCAGCTCGATGGAATAGGTGATATCAGGCTTCATCAGTGCACCCTTCAGGTTAATCAACACGTCCACACGTTCCTGGCGGGTGGCCAGCTTATCGTTTGTGGCCATGGTGGCAGCCTGGCCTACCAGGTTATACAAACTTACCTTTGGCAGCGAGTATTTGGCGGTAATGTTCATGATGGCTTCAGAAGGGTCGCCATTCCAGCTGATGCTACTGTTTTTTTCGATGTCAAATTTCCAGCTGGTCACCCGCTGGAAGTTGAAGTTATAGGAACCGTTGCTGATTTCGTAGTTGCCGAACATACTGAAATCACCGTCGGTATTAGCGATGATCTGCAGGTTACCGGTACCGTTGGCAGAAATAATATCCCCGGTGGTGGCGTCCAGGATCACATCAATTTGTGCATCCGGGTTGGCGGCAATGTCTAGTTTGATGGTGAGTTTGGTATCGTCCTTCTTCTTCTTTGCCGTTTGTTCGGTACCGTAAGTTTTGAACTTGATATATTCATATTTCCCGATATCCTTACTGTCTGATATAGGGAGATAGAAATGCGTTCCCCTAACGGGTCTCGCGAGCACGTGCATTTGCAGGTCATTCAGCGGTCCGGAGAAATATACCTTACCGTCAGCTATTACATCTCCATAAAACAAATCATTATCATTGGCACTGGTATTCAGGAAGAGGAATTTCCTGCCGGTTACATCAAAATCGAAGTTCAGCTTGTCGAAATGATCATGGGAAATATAGCCGTTGGCGGTGCCTTTGGTATTAAATTTATCAATTACAGTAAAGCTGCCGAACTCAATAAGGTTATCATCCACATTCACATTCAGCTTAGGAATGCGATACCGCGTTCCGAGATAGTCCACCGTAACGCCCACGGTATCCAGCACGAGCTTACCCCTGATCGAAGGCTGTGCGGTAGTTCCGCCCACGGTCAGGTTGCCGGCCACCGTGCCTGTAAGGTCACGAACATAGCCCACCAGGTATTTATTGAGCAGACTAATGCTACTCCCATCCATATTGATGACGGCATCCAGCCCATTATCTGATTTCGATAAACCTACCCGGCCCTGAGCATTGAAGTTCATGCCATAGTTGTCTGATTTAACGGCAAACGTAGCCTGGCCGGTATGTTGGAGGTAGGTACCGTCCACGGTCACCAGGCCAATGGAATCATTGTCGATCCGCAGCTCCCGAGTACGCAGGGCGGCATTGATATCCAGGTTGTTGGTAGGGTCGGAAATGTTGATGGTACCATCGGTGATCCCTTCAATGCGCGTGGTCACGAGCTGTGCAGGTATCACATCGGCCAGGTTTAAATTTTTTAGGGTGATGATAAACCTGGATTCATCCGGATTGAACTCGTTAGTTTCAACGGTTACACTCTGATCGTTACGGGTAATTTTCAGGTTTTTCACGGTAAGGAAATGCTTGCTCCAATAAATCTCGTTACCTGGTGTAACGTTCCACTGGCGCTCGTTTACCGTAAATGCGCTGTTGAGGAAGTTCACTTTCATCCCTTGCTGCACCGTGACTACACGGGCATAAAATCCATCCAGACTAGTGGTATCCTGCGCCTGTAGATCTACTTTTATATAAGAAGTGTCATTGGAAGAGTTAGCAAGTATCAGCGGATTTACCAATACTTCCTTGCCGCTGTTTAGTACTTGCCCCACTGTACCGCTGAGGTTTACCTTGCGGGCGTTACCATCTCCCTTTACCTGAATATCCTTTAACTGGTATTGTAAAATACTGGCTTCCGGTACCTGGATATTAAGGCCAAGATTGCCGGTTTCGGTATTCAAACTACCTTCTACAGTGCTATAGTCAAAGCCGGCCACCTGGTTGGTGAAGCCTTTGATCAGCTTGGCCACATTCCCAAATTCAAATTTGAACTGGAAGTCCTCGTGGATATCATTGTTGGAAGGCTCCAGGAAATAGCTGGGATAATAACGGTACAGCAGTTGCTGAAAGGCATCCGGCAGTTCCAGGAAAGAATATTTTCCTTTTACATAGCCTTGGACTTCGCTACCGTTGATTTGTAGTGTTTTCTGATCGCCCTGTGTTTCGGCCTTGAGTGCCAGGGAGTCGAACTCGAGGCGACTATTATCTTTGAACAGCGACACATCATACATGCGGGCGCTTCCTTCGAAGTTATCGATATTGCTACCTGCAAAGTTCAGGTCCAGCTTAGCTTGCAGCGTTAATGAATCGTTTACAAAATGCAGGGCTTTGAGGTCGCTCTTGCGGATTTCGGAATTAAACTGGAATACTGGCAAGGCCTGGTTAAAATCGATGGTGCCTGCAAAGTCCATGTCCAGGTTCGGGTCATCCACGGCGAGGGCGCCATTGAAAAACTTCCGGTTCATTTCCCCTTTGGTCTTAATGTTCTGGTAATTGTAACCATAGAGGGATATACTTTGGACATCCGCGTCCAGCGATACTTTCAGCGTACGGAAGTTAAACCCGGCGCCATTTAGTGTAGCCTTCAGCGTTACTTCGTTCAGATCCGGGATATTGAGTAAGCTCCCGAGATTGAAGTTGGTGGTATTCAAACTACCGGAGTACACCGGCACATCGCGGTTGGTTTTAAAGTTCAGATCGGAATTCACCTGTCCCAGGTTGGTCTGGAACTGGCCATAGGCCACAAAGTCGTTGATGAAGCCGGTATAACTTCCTTTAAAGTTAATGCTGGTAAGGCGGTCAATTCTCACAGCGGAATTGATGTCTTTCACGACGGGCATGATCTGCATTACATCTGCGCCGGTGGTCATGAGATTATCCGCGTGGAAGTCGATATAAGTTTCATTGATATCAGGTAGCCCGCGCATTTCCAGCGAGCCTTTGAGGCGCGTGGTGTTTCCTGCCTGCAGGTCTATATCGCTGGCTTTGAGGTTGCTCACCGGTCCCCGGGCGTTGCCGTTGATGGTAATTTCTTTTTTCCAGGTAGAGAGAGGAGGGGCAAAGTAGGCAATATCGTCGCTACTCACCTTACAGTTCTTGAAGTTAGCGCGCATATACACCAGGTCGATGTAATCGCTCATGTCGTCGAAGTCGCTGTACTGCATGGTATAGTAATCTCCTATATGACTCCGGTTTGTTTCCAGGTCCAGGTGGGAGAACTCCATTTCTACCGGCGACATCTTAAACCTGCTGGTCATTTTTTTCACTTCAAAGCCGCTGCGCTCTTTGGTGGAGAGGCTGAGGTCCCCGATGATACTGTCTTTATAGATGCTGGTATTAGTCAGGGAGAGGTTGATATTACTGAACCGGATATGATGGGGGGCAAAGTAACCATCTTCGATTTTCGTAGAGTCTTCCGGGTTATCCACGCCAAAAAGTCCCTTTTTGATGGTTAGTTCTTTGACGATCAGCTTCCAGTTATCGTTGTTCCAGCGCAGCTGTGTGCTATCGTACTCCACGGGTGTATTCACTCTGGGCCGGCGTTTGCGCAGGGGAGAGGCACTGTAGCTGCTGATGATGAAGCTGGGTTCGTCCAGTGATATTTCCTGTATGTCGATATTATGTTTCTGAAGGTCGAGATTTTTAGCATCGAGATAGATGCGTTTGGCATAGCCGCGCATATCTTCTCCGATCCATTGGTCTACCTGGTTGATACGGATATTGCGGAGGTCTACTTTTTTGAGGTCGAATGCAACGCCGCCGCTTTGCTGTTGGGTACCTGTTGAGGGGCCGCTGAAGGCGTCGGAGATAAATTCGTAGTTCCAAACGGAGTCGTTCCGGGGGCGGAGCAGGTTTACCTGTGCATTGTCGAGTCCTACGAATTTAATCACGGGTCTGTCTGCAAAAAAGAACCAGTCTGTAATCCTGAGCTGCAGTCTGCCGGCGTAGAGGAGGGTATCTTTGTTGAGGTCTTCGATAAGCGCACCTTCCAGGTCCAGGCTATTGAACAGCCGGATATCCACATGTTTGATTTCCACCCTGGTTTTTAGTTGCTCCGACAGGCGGCTGGTTACTTCATGCACCAGGTAATTCTGGATCACCGGAATGTTTACCAGTATCCCGATCAAGATGATGAGGCCCAACAAACACAAGAGAATGACTGATAATATTTTCCGTACTTTTTTCAGGCGGCTAATTTTATCCGGCAAAAATAATTAATAGTTGCTAGCCACATGCAGCAAAAGCAGAAATATCTGCTAAATTTATCCCAAAAGATGCTATATGTTCAAGTATTGGGTAATACCTTTTGCAGCGTTGCTGTTGGGAAGTAGCGCTGTACGGGCTGCAGCCGGTGATTCTGCCATACATCAGCCTAAATATGTGCTGGTGATTCATGGGGGTGCCGGTACTATTCTGAAATCACAAATGACACCGGCGAAGGAGGCCGCCTACAAAGCCGGGCTAACAAAGGCCCTGGAAGCTGGTTACGCAGTAATTCAGCGGGGTGGGCAAAGTTTGGATGCCGTAGAAGCAGCCGTGCGCGTGATGGAAGACAACCCATTATTCAATGCAGGCAAAGGAGCCGTGTTCACCAATGAAGGCCGCAACGAAATGGATGCTGCCATCATGAACGGTAAAAACCTGGCGGCAGGGGCGGTAGCGTCTGTAACCACTATCCGTAACCCGATAACTGCTGCCAGAGCGGTGATGGAAAAATCGCAGCATGTGATGATGATAGGCAGTGGTGCAGAAAAATTTGCGAAACAGGCAGGCTGCGAGATAGTAGACCCTGAATATTTCTATACGGAGGATCGCTGGAAGTCACTTCAGAAAGTGCGTGCAGCCGATTCCACGAAAATGCAGCTGGATCACGATTCTGCCGTGAAAAAAACAACTTTATTGGGTATTGAAAATAAGGATGCGAAATTTGGAACCGTGGGCGCCGTTGCCCTTGATAAGCAGGGTAACCTGGCTGCGGCTACATCTACCGGTGGTATGACCAACAAAAAATTTGGCCGGGTAGGCGATAGCCCGCTGATAGGTGCCGGCACTTATGCAAACAATGCTACCTGCGCTATTTCGTGTACGGGTTGGGGTGAGTACTTCATTCGCCTGGTGGTAGCTAAAACAGTGAGCGATCTGATGGCTTATAAAAACCTCTCGGTCCAGGATGCGGCGGCAGAGCTGATTATGAAGCAGGTGCCCCAGCTGGGTGGTGATGGTGGACTGATTGCGCTGGATAAAGACGGAAATATGGCGATGCCGTTTAATACTGCTGGCATGTACCGCGGTATGGTCACATCGGATGGTAAAATTGAGGTGTTTATTTATAAGGGAGATAATTAAGGCGGTAGTAGTGTTATTGATTACCAATTAACTTCTTTTCGGGGAAGGAAGTATCCTTTGATACAATTAGGATTTCTTATACAAACCTGGAGGTGGGTTTTCTCATGAAATCCGGCACTGTGATATAAGAGATTACCTTCAAAAAAAACACCTCTCACAGAGTCAAATGGAGGTAATTTATTTGATTCGATTTCTGCATGAATATTTTTTATCACAGCGCAGTCCAATTTTCTGATGATCCGATCTTTTGAGGTCGGATCATCAATGGGATTAAGATTGACAGGCATTTTTTTACCCACCTTAGCAAAAGACTTTTCCACCGTGTCATAGGAGTATTTAACAAGATCTAACCATTTTTTATCAGTTAGGTCAAGGCAATTTCCTAAATTGAACACTGCGCCAATTACCCCTGGTGTATTGATTTTAACCCCTTTTGGAGGGTTCTTCGCATAATCCCATGCTCTATCATAATTATTTTGCCAAAAATAAATTCCATCACCATGCCAGTCCCACGAATTCTTACTCGATCTTAAAGTAGTATTTCCATTGATTACCTTATTGCTTAAATCAGCCTCACATCCATGAAAACCAATGGTTAATCCGGGATCGGATGAATAGATATATCGTTCCATTTATAACGGAAAATTGGGGGAGGAAGAAATAGTTAGGTTATTTCTGCTTTGGGGTAAGTTTAATGCCTGTAACTTTTTTCTTCGAAGACGGGTTAGTCTTTGAATTGCTGGTAACTTCTCCTAATCCCACATTAGTTAAGAACTCATTAGCTCTTTTAGGAGTAGCCGTAACTAAAGCTCTTTGTTGAACTAGTGCTTTTTTGATTAGGTTATATGTTGCTGTTGTAGTCATTAATGCAATTAATACGCATTTTAGAATAGGGTGAACAAAAATTAGCATGTAATAACAACCGCATAACAATCAAGAAGTTGTATATTATAATAAGTAAATTGTTTTTAATATTTTATTAATTAAATATGATATTTCTGCCGTTATTTCACTGGCTCAACCGTATACCCCGCTTTACGCAATAATTTAATCACACCCTCTTCACCACCAAGGTGCCCGGCTCCAAAAGCAAAAAAGTTGGAGCCACCAGCCATTGCTTTTTCAATCACCGGAATCCAATTCCGGTTGCGCTGAAATACCATAAGGTCGGCATAACCAGCCATGGACGTGGTTTCCATCAGGTCGTCAAACAAGGCAGCAATATCGCCGGCCTTATAGTTGTTTTTGAATTTTTCGTCACGTGCTTTTGCTGCCACCGGGTCCTTAATATCTCTGATAATATCCACCATTTGCACACTGTCCGGAATCTTATTAAATACGCTCATCTGGTCCTCCACGGTTTCCAGACCTTCCACTGGTATATGGGCATTTTTTGCCAGCTGCATCAGCTCCTGCTCCACGCCTGAAGCAGGGCATGGCAGGTTGCGGGCTATGAAAAGGCTCATCAGCACCACCGGTTTAAGATGGACCAACGCTTCCACACTCATGTGAAAAGAGTCCTGCACAAAGCGGGAAAACACGGCGAAATCTTCCGGCGACAGATGACTACTCAGATTATACGCCGGATTGGGTGCCAGCATGGGCATCAGTTTGGCGGCAAAGCTGGAATCAGCCATATCAATTTCCAGGTACAGTGTTTTGGAGTTACTGAGTGCTGTAGTGGTAGCGGGGGAAAAATGAATATCCTCTTTGCAAAGCAGGTGATATGTGCCATACAGCCAGGATGGCTGCGCGAGGCCTTTGCCACTTACTTTCCAGAGCAAGGAGGTTTCCTGTGCCTGTGTGCTGAGTGTAAGCAACAGTGCTAACAGGGCAATGGTTATTTTTTTCATATTGTATAATATTCCTTTAAGAACTGCTGTAATGTTTGCATATCCTTCGTCACATGCAAGGCTGATATCACCGCTCTATGCGCGGGCGCATCATGGGGTTGGGGATAAGGAAAGCTGGAGATAATCACATCCCGGTCAGCCAGGTAATTCACCAGTGAGGGTTTGTCGTCATATTGCGGATATACGAAAACAGGGAGCTCTCCGTTTTGCGTATGCGGGATACCTTCCATCAGGTGCTGCATCTGCTGGAGATTCTGCTTTAGCTGCTGTTGCTGCTTTTTAATCAGGTCGCCGGATTGCAGCCATGCATAAGCATTTGCTGGCATGAGCGGGGTGCTGCCGGTAAAATAGGGAGTGCGCTTCATAGCGGCAATATCAGCGGCAGCACCAGCCACCACACCACCTTCTATGCTATAAGCCTTCGCCAGCGAGGTAGTGATCAGGTAACGTACATTATCGGTACCCGGGGTAGCATGCGTACTGCCTTTTCCGTTAGGTCCCAGTATACCGAAGCCGTGGGAGTCGTCCAATACCACCAGTACTTTCCGCTGCAGCCTTTTTAACCAATCAAAAGTATGGATCGTACCGGTAATCGGGTTTACCGTATCGGATACAATCACATAGGTATTGTCGGGGTGATCATTCACCTTTTCAACGGTAGCTGTAATCCATTGATCATAGTTCCCTGCAGGCAAAGCCGGCAGGTGATGCCAGATGGCGGGATGTGTTCCCGGAGCATACAACAGCTCGCCGCAATTAACGGCATAGTGAATGGCAGCCTGCCCGGAGAGGTAGCCGGAAGAAAACAGCACGGCGGCCTGCTGATCGAGTGTGGATGCCAGGGCATGTTCCATCTCTTCGTACAGGCTTAACCGTATGTTGCTCACCCGGGACGCGGGAAACAGGGAGCCGTATTTTTCAATTCCTTCCTTTAAGCTGGCCTTAAACACCGGATGCTGGTGCAGTCCCAGGTAAGAAAAGCCGGAAAAAAACAGGCAGGTTCTCCCGTCTGTAGTCACTGTCCGGCCCGGTGTGAGATCTGTTTGTAACATAAGCGGTTATTCTTTCTTTGTACAAAGTACAAAATGATAGTCTCCTGATTTTACCTTCATATCAAAATGCTCCTCGTCCAGGCGCACCACTGTTACGAGGTTCTCGAATTTGCGGTCGCCATTGGAAGCCGTTACAGATATCACTTTGCCATTGCTGAGAATATGATATCTGCCTGAATCCGGTTTATTATCAATCGTCGCAATAAACAGCTTGTCGTCCAGGAACTGGTAAAATACATTGCTGTAATAGCCGTCTTTCAGGTCGCGGGCCTGTGTTATCTGGGTGATGTTGTACGGGTCGTTGGCCGGTACTTTTACATCATACACCCGCCAGTGCTTATGTTTGAGCAGCTCATCGGTTTTGCCGGTGTTGCAGGCCTGTGCAAGCAAGGCGATGCTAACGGCAAGGAATATACGTAGTTTCGTCATAACGGGTTGGTATTACTGCTGGCCAAATTTAGCTTTGTTAAAGGCTGCCGACTGCCCTTTTGGAATAGAAAGACTTTCCCACTGCTCTCCCAGCAGCATTTTGCCTGCATACACCATCTGCCCTACGTGGTAGGCCACATGGGCCAGCTGCCGGTTGATGGCGTCTATCACCGTATGTGCTTCGTTTCGGATATACACGGTTTTTTCCAGGTCAGCATCTGTTACTGTATGGAGAGAGCCGGTCAGGCACTGCCAGGCTTCCTCCCATTGGCGCATGATATCTTCCTGGGAAGCCTGATCAGCTTCAAACTCTGCATCCCGCTGGCGGTCCGGCTTTTCTCCGTCGGTGGTGAGAAAGTCGGTCCAACGCGATAAGATATTTCCATGCAGGTGCTTTACGATCACCGCAATGCTGTTAGGAGCTCCCTGCGGTTCCCGGTGCAGCTGTGCTGCAGTAAGGCGGGCAATCGTTTTGCCGCCCATGTCTTTATAGTTAAGAAAGCGTTTTGTAACGCTGGTCAGATAAATGCCTGCCATATAAATAGTTTTTAGTAGCCGGCAGCCCCATCGTCGCCACGCTTGTCGGCAGCGGCCTGGAGTTGTCCGGTTGTAATATCCTTTTTAATCAGTTCCGTGCGACCTATAGGCCCCCGCTTTTCAATTTTGTAGCCCATTTGTTCCAGCGCCTGTATGCCTTCTTCCGGGAAACCAGGCTCTACATACACCACATCCGGCAGCCACTGGTGGTGGAATTTAGGCTTGTTCACGGCATCTTCCGGCGATAGCCCGAATTCCAGTGTATTCATCAGCGTTTGAAACACGGAGGTGATAATGGTGGCACCACCAGGGGTACCCAGGCTGTAAATTGGTTTATTATTTTTCAGGACGATGGTAGGCGTCATGCTGCTGAGCATGCGCTTACCCGGGGCGATGGCATTGGCTTCTGTGCCCACGAGGCCATACATATTCGGTACGCCTGGTTTTACACTGAAGTCGTCCATTTCATTGTTCAGTAAAAATCCGGCTTTCCCTGCCACGGTGCGCGAGCCATAGTGGCCGTTGAGCGTGGTGGTTACTGCCACGGCATTGCCGTCGGCATCTATTACGCTCAGGTGCGTGGTTTGCTCGCTTTCCTTTGTAAGGCCAGCATTGGTGCTGTCGCTGTTACCGGCTTTGCCAGGTGTAAAAGTGGACATACGCTCACGGATATACGCTTTGTTGGTCAGCTTAGCCACAGGTACTTTCACAAAATCAGGGTCACCGAGGAACTCGGCCCTGTCGGCATAGGCGCGGCGCTCGGCCTCAATCATCAGCTGTAATGCCTGTGGCGAGTGGAATCCCCAGCTGGCGATGGGGTAAGTATCTACCATCATCATCATTTGCTGCAGGCATACCCCACCGGAAGAGGGTAGGGGCATGGTTACAATCGTTTGGCCTTTATACTGGAAGGTGATGGCTTTACGTTCTACCGCTTTATACTTTTTGAGATCGGCATGGGTAATAATACCGCCGCCCCGCTGCATTTCCGCGATAATATTGTCCGCTGTTTCCCCTTCATAAAAGCCGGCCTGCCCTTTATCTCTGATCAGCCGGAGGGTATGTGCCAGCTGCGGTTGAAACAGGGTGTCGCCACCTTTCCAGGGAACATCCTTTACAAAGGCAGTAGGCATGGTATTTAAACGTAAAAACTCATCGCGGGTATGGTTCAGGCTTTCCGCCTCTTTTTCGGTAATCACAAAACCTTTTTCTGCCAACATGAGGGCCGGAGCAATTAGTTTGCTGAAAGGGAGTTTGGCATATTTCATTGCCGCAAAAAGTCCTGCTACCGTACCGGGGATACCTGATGCCAGGTGGCCGTCCAGGCTCAGCCTCGTTATGGCATTGCCGGCACTGTCCAGGTACATATCCCTGCTGGCTTTGGCGGGAGCGGTTTCGCGGTAGTCAATTGCTATGTTACGGCCATTCTTAAGGTGGGCTACTAAAAAGCCGCCACCACCAATATTACCTGCACCCGGGTACACTACTGCCAGGGCCAGTTGCGTGGCAATGGCAGCATCTACGGCATTGCCGCCCTGCTGTAATACCAGCACTCCGGCCTGGCTGGCCAGGGGATGGGCGGATACTACGGCTCCTTTGGCAGCGGTGATATTCTTTTCAATCTTATAGTCATAAGGATGCAGGGATACTGCCTGTTGCTGAGCGCAGGCGCTTAGCAATCCACCAATGGCCACTCCAAAAATCAACAGAAATCTCATTGCAAAAACTCTTTTTACTAATCACGAATTTCACGAAATTTAATCTACTTTGAGTGATATTTTATTCCTTTCTATGCACAAATATATCTTGTTGCTCCTCAGCTTAGCCGGTGTATTGCCGGGTTTCGCCCAGGCCCCTACGCCGGCGGCCTTTCTGGGTTATAAGCTGGGTAGTCAGTTTACCCCTTCCTACCGTGTGGTGGACTATTTCAAGGCAGTTGCAGCCAGTGTACCCCAGGTGAAAGTGGAACAATACGGCAGCACCTATGAAGGCCGCCCGCTGATTACTGCTACCATCGCCTCCCCGGAAAACTTTGCAAAGCTGGAACAGATCCGCCAGCAAAGCTATGACCTCTCCTTTGCCAAAGGGGGAGCCACCGCAGGGCAGCCGGTAATCGTATGGCTCAGCTATAATGTACATGGTAACGAAGCTGTTTCCTCTGAAGCAGCCATGAAAACACTGTATGAGCTGGTAAATAACGGTAATGCACAAACGCAGCAATGGCTTAAAAATGTAGTGGTGATCATGGACCCCTGCCTGAACCCCGATGGGCACGACCGCTACGTGAATTTCTATAACGCCACCCGCAACCGCCGCCCCAGCGTGGATGTTTACGCCAGAGAACACAATGAGCCCTGGCCGGGCGGCAGACCCAATCACTATTATTTTGATCTTAACCGCGACTGGGCCTGGCAATCACAACAGGAATCCCTGCAGCGACTCACAAAATACAACCAGTGGATGCCACAGGTACATGTTGATTTCCATGAACAGGAAATCAACGCTCCCTACTATTTTGCGCCCGCAGCAGAGCCTTTTCATGATGCCATCACGCCCTGGCAGCGTGAGCTGCAGCAGCTCATCGGTAAAAACAATGCGAAGTACTTCGACCGGGAAGGATGGTTGTATTTCACCAAAGAAAGATTCGACCTCTTCTATCCCAGCTATGGCGACACCTATCCCATGTATAACGGTGCACTGGGTATGACCTTTGAACAAGGTGGCAGCGGAAGGGCAGGTATTGCAGTACTGAAAAATGATGGCGACACCCTCACCCTGTCCGACAGAATTGATCACCACTTTACCACCGGCATGTCCACCATAGAAGTGGCCGCAGATAACGCAGAAAAGATCATGCAGGAATACGCCCGCTTCTTCAAAGACGCGAAGTCAAATCCGCAAGGTGCCTATAAAGCATACGTGGTGAAGGCGGCAGGTAATCCGGAGAAATTGAACTCCCTGGCCGATCTGCTGAGAAAAAATCAGATCACTTTCGGCTATGGTGCCACTGCCGCCGGTGCCACAGGCTTCAACTACTACAACGGTAAAACAGAGAACTTTTCCATCGACAAGGAAGACCTGGTGATTAACGCCTATCAGCCCCGATCTACCATGCTACGCGTACTTTTTGAACCAGTGTCAAAACTCTCTGATTCACTGACCTATGATATCACCGCCTGGGCATTGCCTTATGCCTACGGACTTCCTACATATGCCCTGAAACAGTCTGTCACAGCGGCGTCTGATTCTCTCTATATAAAAAATAACAAACCGCTGGCGGCCCAGATGCCGTACGCTTACCTGGCACAATGGAACAGCCTGAGAGATGCTAAATTCCTGGCACTACTGCTGCAGCACCAGGTGAAAGTACGTTTCAGTGAAACCAGTTTTTCCGCCGGTGGAAAAGACTTTTCACCTGGCACCCTGATCATTACCCGCAATGGCAACGCTAATGCCATCAAGGATTTCGATAACTTCATTACTTCACAGGCCAACAAATTCCGCATTCAACTGGATGCGGTAAGCTCAGGTTTTGTAGAAAAAGGAATGGACTTTGGCTCGGATAAAATCAGGTTTATCAAACCGCCAAAAGTAGTGATGCTGGCTGGCGACAACGTATCGTCGCTGGCAATAGGAGAGGTGTGGCACTACATGGAACAGCAACTGGATTATCCGGTTACCATTGTGCAGGAAAGCAATGCCGACGATATTAAATGGCAGGAAGTGGATGTGCTGATTCTTCCCAATGGTGAGTATCGCTCACTCTCCGATAAACCAGTGGCAGAAGCCATTAAAAACTGGGTGAAAAAAGGGGGTAAGCTGATTGCCATGGAATATGCTGCCGCACAGGTGGCAGGCCTGGACTGGGGCATCAAGGTTAAAAAGGAGGAAGAAGATAAAGATCCGGCACCTAACGATCCCGACTATACGGAGGTAAAACCCTATGCCAACAGGGAACGGGAAAGTGTGAAACAGTTTATTCCAGGCGCCATCTACCGGGTTGATCTGGATACCACACATCCGCTGGCATTTGGCTATTCCCCACGTTATTATACCCTGAAAACAGATAGCCGCCTGTATGAATTTATAGGCAGTGATGGCTGGAATGTAGGAGTAATCAAGAAAGATAATTACCTCAGTGGTTTTGTAGGTGCAGATACCCGCAAACGTATAAGGGATGGGGTTATATTCGGTGTTAAAGAATTAGGCACTGGCCAGATTGTGCTGATGGCAGATAATCCTTTGTTCAGGAGCTTCTGGGAGAATGGAAAGTTACTGATTGCAAATGCTGTTTTCTTTGTAGGAGAATAATTTGTTTTGGTGAGATGCCAGGGCATCTCACCAAAACAAAAAAGTCAGGGCTGAAAGTCCTGACTTTTTTGTTTATAATTTCCTTTTAATATTACATCCTAACGCATTACTGGAAGCCACTGCTACTGATTTCCCTGCCAGCAAATCATTCACGGCATTTTGCAGGTGCCTGGTTTTCACCGCATCCGCATTACCCGGACTATCATCAATTCCACCTTTATACACCAGCTTACTGTTTTTATCGAACAGATAACATTCAGGTGTGTGGTTGGCATCAAAAGCATCCGCCATTTCTGCATTACGATCCAATACATAAAAAGTGCTGAAACCATGAGCCGCAGCATATTCTTTCATGGCATTGAGCGACTCACCCGCACTTCGGTTTGCTTCGTTGGAATTGATCAGCACAACGCCAATATGATTGCTTTTAGCATGTTTACTCATGGCCAGTATACGTTCTTCGTTACGTAACATATACGGACATTGATTGGCAACAAAAATTACCAACAGGCCATTAGCCCCTTTGGCATTGTTGAGGGATACTTCCTTGCCGGAAACGTCTGTGAGCCTGTTGTCAGCTTTGGGTATCGGTGCGCCGATTTCAAGTGAAGCATCAGATCCCGGATTGAAGGCTAACAAGAGGGTACAGACAGATAAATACAGGGCGGCCTTAATCATAAAAAAGATTTTCAGGTCCTAAATAGGTGGTTAAAGGTGACATTTTCTACAGAAAGATAGGGCAAAATTCGATTGCAAACATCCCTATCACACGTAAATCAACTTTACTGGCTGATATCCAGTCTCAAACGATTTAAACCACCTTTTTGTTACTATATTTATCTTATCCTGATGGAATTACATCTTACTTTAAAAGTAAAAATGAACCTTTCACCATTTCTGTAGTACCATCGTTGTATTCGATATTGGCGAAAAACACATAGCTATCCATGTTAGCGGTGTTTCCGTTCACCTGTCCGTTCCAACCATAAGCTTTATCGTTAGCCGGAATATTAAACCGTTCAAAAACTTTGTTACCCAACCGGTTGAAAATGCTGAAGCTTTTCACTATCCGGATATCCGCAGTTCCGATGATATAGAAAATATCATTTTGCCCGTCGCCATTGGGCGTGAATGCAGTAGGCATGCTGATGCGTTCCAGTGTGGAAGTCAATATAGTGGCATCCGCACTGGCGGTGCAGAAGAAATTATTATTGACTGTAACGGTATATTTCATGGAAGAACGGGCTGTTACAACCGGGTTCGGACAGTTATTGCAGGAGAGGCCGTCAGCGGGTGTCCAGGTGTATTTTATAGCAGCGTCGCCGCTAACGGTGGTGCCTAATGGAATTTGCGCGGGCCTTAACAGATTGGTGGTAGCCGGCGTCACTTTTATAGCAAACGGTGTATAGTTTATATCGTCGCCATTATTGGTGTAATCGGTTTCCGGCAGCAGGTGGATGGCAGTGCCGTTTGAATTACTAGTGCCATCGCTGTTGATCACAGCTATAATGCCATGGCCATCAGCAGGGGCGGGAAACGTATGCGTATAGGTGTGACAGTTACCCGGCTGACGCAAGGTTGTATAAAAAACTGTTCCTAATTTTTCATTTGTGACCATATCATAAAAAGTAACCGGAATGCGTGATACCACTGTGTCATATCCATTATTCATGCAGATATCAAATGACACAATCACTTCACCGTTACGGAAACAATGCGCCTCTTTCAGTGCAAGAGTGAAGTCAGGGGAAAAGATATTGAAGTTAGCGCTGCTATTGAGCTTACAACCATAGTTATTGACCAGTTCGAGGTATGTTTTATCGCTGGATTTCATGCTGAACTGCGGTTGCTCGCAGGTAGTACAACTGATATTGTAAGTAGGAGCAGTTGACCAGCGGATAGTGTAAGGCTGTGCGAGCGTAGTCTCAAACCCGGCCTGGAAAAGGTCTTTACGGTACACGGTTGTATCAGCAGGCGTGATGGCGAGGGTAGGAGCGGTGTAATTTTCCTGGTGATTGTTATTATCATACGCTACTTCTGATAACCCGGTTGCAGGCGGATAAATAGCAGCCGGATCGGTGGCAATCACTGCAAATACCTGTCCTGATGCGGGTGAGGGAATACTGAATTCATAATCACCACAGGCAGCCGCGCTGTAGCTGGTGGTCACAAAAGCATTTCCTAATTGCAGGGCATGACCTGCTGCGGGATCTCCATCAAAGAATTTCACCGTTAAGCCCGCGGGGATATTACCTTTTATGAAATTATTGCAGATAGTAAAGTCCACGTGCAGGTAATTGTCAGCGGCACAAATCAATTTTCGTACCTGCACCGTATAGTCGTCAACGATAGGAACATGAATAGTGGCGGTGGCATTGTCATAACATCCTAATTTACTGTAAGCCTGTACAGTACGGGTGGTGACGGTGTCTTTACGATAAGGCGCTGTATAAGTGGTGGTGATGCAGTCGGTGCAACTCAGCTCATCCACAGGTAGCCATTGGGCTTTGGCGATATCGCCGTTTTCCCCTTTTGGCGTGATGTCAATACTTTCGAAAGGTTTTACGGTAAGGTCCGACGGGTCCAGCACAGGCTTGAAACGGAAGTTGCGTTTTATGACTACGTTATTGGTATAGCGTACTTCTTCCACGCCGGTATTGGGCAATGCGAGGGGCAACGTAGTGCCGTTATCGTTAATTACTGCAACGATAGAATCCAGTCCGGTGGCTTGTACATCCACTACCGAAGTAAATACCGGCGTAGCGCATTTACCTCTTAAATCGGAGGGGATAAGGTATACATCTCCCAGTCTCGCAGCGCCGGGTTTTCGGGGATCTTTATCGTAAAAGGCTACTGGCGTGCCTTTGGGGATTGTTTTATATCCACCGTTATAAAAGTACATGCTCATGCGGATTTTATCCTGCTGGTAGCATTCTACCTTTGTAACATAGATCGCCGCATCAGGAGTAGGATCATCTACTGTGATGTGTAGCATGGCTGTCGTGTCTGTACAGGCGCCATTTGTAGCGATGAGCCTAATGTTGTATAAGCCTGGTTGAAGAAATGTAAAGTCCAGATCAGTATCCGTGCTGATTACCTGTTCTGTCATTCCCTGATCGTTGCTCATGAGCCATTTATAAGCAGTAGCGTTGCGCGACCTGTTCTTAAACAGTATTTTATCCAGCTCTACACCCGCTTTGGAAGCGATTTTGCGCTTGTCAGGATAAAATCTGGCTACTACGCCGCAGCTCACCTCTATTACATCCGTAAAGGTGGAAGTACATCCGCCGGCGGTAGCCAATAGTGTTACTATATAATTTCGTTTATCCGTAACAGTTAGTGTGAAATCTGTAGTGGTAGCGGTGGGGGTACCGTCTACCAGCCATTGGTAGGAGGCTGTGCCGGTGGTAGTATTTGTCAGGGAGATGTTATCGCCGGTCAGGGGATAGGCTACGGCCCGGGTAAATCCCGCGAGGGCAGTTGGACTACAGGGAGGAGTGCAAACGTTACTGTTGATCATAAGCGGCAGTGCGGCATTGATAAAGTTGTGCATCCTGTCGGCCTGACCTGGCGTAAATCCCAGTATACAGCCGGTTCCCTGGCCATAGTCCATGAAGTTATCCGGGAGGTCTGTTACATCCACGGTGAATCCGGAGAGGGTATCGGTATCGCAGCTGTTTTCCGGTGCGGTGCAGGCATAGCCACCGGTGATGGTTTTTTCGGGTGGTGTATCGCAAACCATGTCACCATCGGTAGTACAGTCGTCGTTTTTACAGTCGCGGTTTGCGAAAGTATGCGCGAGGCTGAGGTAGTGTCCCATTTCATGTGCGAGTACGCCTACTCCGAGGCCGGCTACTACGATGTCGCCCCCGGCGCCGGCGTAACCACCCATTTTCAGGCGGGTCCACTGGCCACATTCGAAGGACTGCATAAATTCGGATTTGATATCTGTTACCACCCAGATGTTGATATAGCGACTCCCATCCCATTTGCCCATGGCGGTGATGCGGTCGCCTTCCATGTCGGCATCGAAATCTGTAAGGTAGGAGGTGCTGCGGGTGATACCGGTCCTGATGCTGCCGTCAGGCGCTGTTTTAGCGAGGCAGAACTGTATGTTGGTATTGGTGCGGCCGCCGCTGAAGCTGCCCTGGGCGGCGTAGGCATCGTTGAGTGTCTGAATAGCCTGGGCTACGTCCGCATCGGTGATGCTGGAGGGGTTTTCGTTGATGATATGGACTACTACCGGAAGGGTAACGTTTACGTTTGCACGAAAACCTTGTTGCTGCCTTTCCAGGATAGCTTTGTTAAGGTATTGTTCCCGTGCAAGAAACTGTGGATTATTGCGCCACTGCTGCAGCATGATATCAGTGCCGCAAGGACGTATGGCTGCCAGCTGGGCAAAGGTTTGGCGGGGAAATAGTAATACTAAAAGGCATAGTAATGCATAGCACGAACAGGCTCTCTGGTATTTGCTTTTCATTGTCGACGGATATGATAAAATGGTATTGTTGGCAATCCTTAACGGATACACGAAGCTACAAATGTAAGCTAAACACTTGTGAAAAAAACAATATTTGAAAGCTTAGTGAATTGCAATCGGTTTCATGGCCTTTCTTTCTTCGCTCAGGTGCCGGATGCTGGCATTGAGTTCGAAGCCTACGAGCAGGAAGAAGGAGTTCAGGAATACCCAGAGCATGAGGATTAGTACTGTTCCGATGGAGCCGTAGATTTTGTTATAATTCCCGAAGTTATTAACGAAGTAGGAGAAGCCGAGGGTAACAAGAATCATTCCTATGGTGGCTACGGTGGCGCCTGCGGTGATGAATCGCCAGCGTTTTGCAGTGGCAGGTCCAAAACGGTATAGTACGGCGTTAACGGAGTACAGGAGTCCAATAATGATCAGCCATCGGGAGATGTCGATAATATTTTTGACGAAAGGACTCGTAATGTTTAGCCAGTTAAAGATGGTACGGAGGGTGGCGCCCTGAGCGATCACCAGGCCTACGGTAATCAGGAGGATAATTACCAGGAGTCCGGTGAGTTGCAGGGCTATGAGCCTGTTTTGCCACCATTTGCGCTTATGGAACCCGGAGCGTTCCATTTTATTGAAGGAGCGAAGGATACCCATAACACCGTTGGAAGAATAAAAGAAGCCCATGAGAAAGGCCACAGACAGCAATCCGTTACGGTGGGTGTACAGGAAGTCGTGGATCATTTCCCGGACGATGATATAGGTGTTGTAGTTAGGCGTGAGGTCCTGTGCGAGGTCGTAAAGGGTGGGCTCTATATTTTTCAGTGGCACGTAGGGTACCAGCGTAAACAGGAAGATAAAGAACGGGGGAATGGCCAGCAGGAAGTTGAAGCTGATAGCTCTGGCTCTGTCGCCCAGTCCCCGGGCTTTAGTTTCCTGTCCGAAAAGTTTGAGTACATCATACAGTGGCAAGCCTTCAAAGCCTGGCAGGATCAGGGATTTGGTCCGATTTACCAGTCGTTTATAAGGGGAGGATCTGAAGATTAAATTTTCAGGTTTAAATGCCAAGATGATATATGTTGATGTCAGTTAAAGTTAATAGCCTCTTTTATTGAGTTCTGCCTGGTATTTCCGGGCGTTCTCCAGGTGTTCGCTGTAGGTGGCTGCAAAAGCGTGATACCCTGAAAAATCGGCTCTGGCGCAAAAATACAGATAATCTGTATCCGGTGTGTTTAGCACGGCGTTGATAGATTTTTCGGAGGGGGTACAGATGGGGCCTGGAGGGAGGCCAGCCACGCGGTAGGTATTGTACGGTGATTCGTATTGGGTATGTACCTCACGGATTCTTTTGAGTCCGAAGTCCTGCAGTGCAAATTTCACGGTGGGGTCGGCCTGGAGGCGCATGCCTTTACGGAATCTGTTGATATAAACGCTGGATACCAGTGGTTTTTCATCGTTTTTATTGGTTTCTTCTTCTACAATGGAGGCGATGATGGTGACCTGAACGGGGGTGAGGTCCAGGGCTTTGGCCTTGGCTTTGCGTTCGTCGGTCCAGAAGGCGTCATGCGCTTTTTCCAGTTTGCGGAAAACGGCGTCGGCGCTGGTATTCCAGTAAAACTCGTAGGTGTTGGGCAGCACGGCGCACATCACCGTGTTGGAGTCCAGGCCAAACTGGCGGAGGTATACCTGGTCGCGCATCATGGCGGCCAACGTAATGGAGTCGGCTTCCAGGTTGATGCCTACCTTATGAATGAAGTCCTGTTTGGTGCGGAGTTTATTGATAACCAGGTTAACCGGTGCCTGGCGGCCGGAGCGGAGCAGTTTTACGATATCGAAGTTGCTCATGCCCGGGGTGATTTTATACCGCCCCGCTTTTACGCGTTCGGGGTATCCCAGTTCTTTGGCTACCCAGTTGAAGCTGGTGGAGTTGCGTACAATGCCTTGTTCGCGGAGTCCTTCCAGCACGTCGGTGTAGGTGCTGCCGGTGCGTACGTAGAAGAATTTGTTATCACCAAAGGCTTTGGTGTTGGGCCCAAATACCCGGTAACTGATATAAACGAGTGCGCCTGCCAGCAGGCAGCCAACAATAAGTAATGTGCGTTTCAGCAGCACGGATTTAGTGCCTGATTGCTTCCTTTTTGCCATAGAATATTGACGGTAACAAAAAACCTCGCTTTTAACGGCGAGGTTTGCTGATATATTATACTATAATAATATTATTTGCTTTCAGGAACTGGAGCTGGTGCTGGAGTATTTTGAGCAGGAGCAGCTGGAGCCGGTGCATTGTTAGCAGGCGCCTGAACTGGCATTTTGCCCATTTGCTTCTCGATCGCTGTTTGCTCAAGCTGGTTGGCACCGCCTGGTTTGCTGCCACCAATGAAGAAAGGAGCAGTAAGGCACAGTACCGCAATGAGTACAGCAAGAATCCAGGTACCTTTTTCGAGCACATCCGTGGTCTGACGTACACCAATCACCTGATTACCAATACCTCCGAAAGAGCTGGAAAGACCACCACCTTTAGGGTTCTGGATCAGAACGAAAAAGCCTAATAACACACAGGCCAGGATGATCAGGATACCAAAAACTATCAACATAGATTACGACTGTTTATTTTTGTTGTCTATAAGTGACTTTAATTCTTTTATCTTTTGCGCAAAATAAGCGTTTTTGTCGGGATTAAGCAAACTTAATTTTTGATATATCTGAATGGCATTCTGGTACTGCCGTTGGCGCACCCAGATCTCTGCCAATGTTTCAGAAACGATATCGTTGTTAATCCGTATGGAGTCGAGTGCCATTTTTTCCACTGTTTCGGAGATTTCAGGCTCTTCGTCTTCTTCATAAATCCGGTGCAGCTGTTGCTGGTACCAGTCTTTATTGGTTTTTCCGGCAAAATTATCTTTGATTTCCCGTAGCCAGGAGGTAAAGCTTTTCATTTCGGCTTCGCCCTGGATGCTCAGCTCATCCGCATGCTCGGGATCTTTCAGGCGCTTATATGCAAAATAATCATCTGTATATAATGGCTGGAATACGAGTTCTGTTGGCTCATCGGCGGATAATTCCAGGGGGAATATCCTGAACATCGGCTCCGGATTTTCCGGCTCCGTTGAAGCATTTATATTGTTTTCTGCTGCCAGGTGAATGCCCGGGTTCAGCGAATCGAGTTCTTTTTCTGTTTGCATTTCTTCTTCCTCAAGGGCATTTGCTTCATCAGCTTCGTCGGTGGTATCAGGATCCGGTAGCAATTCTTCCGGTGCCGTTTCGGCGTTTTCAGGCAGCGTTAGCATCTCTCCGATAGCCGCAACTGGCGCTTCCTCTTGCCGGGCAGTAATTTCTACATCAGCCGTTTCGGCGTTTTCAGGCGGCGTTAGCATCTCCCCGAAACCTGCAACTGGCGCTTCCTCTTGCCGGGCAGTAATTTCCGCATCAGCCGTTACGGTATCTTCGGGCTGCGTTAACATCTCCCCGAAAGCTGCAACAGGACTTTCATTGTCAACCGTGCTTTCTTCGGCGATAGCATCCATAATATCTGCCACGGAGGCTTCCTGCAAGGGGGTACTGATAGCTTCTGCCACGACAGATGACTCCTCCGTAGCCCTGGCCACCACGCGCAGCGGGTTGACAGGGGTGGTAGCTACTGCATCCAGGAGGTCGGCAGACGGGCCCGTGGGCAGTGCATCTTCCGGGATAACAGCAGGGATACGTTCTTCCACCTCCATCAGCACTGGGGCTGCAGTGACAAAATTGTAATAGTGGTGTTGTTGATGACTGTATAAGCTACCGGTTTTAACGGCAGGACTATTCACATCACTATGCCTGGAAAAATCTTTCCGGGCCAGGAGAATACGAGCGGCTGCGAAATAGGGGTAGTCCGCCACCATTCTGTTCAACGCTGCTTCATCTACCTGGTGTAAATCAGGTACATGGAAGATATGTTCAATAATCCTGTTTGCTGTCATACATGCTAATGTAATAAAATTCCGAAATGTATGAGTGATTAAAACGGAAAACGATTACCAGTTTGCAAATGCGCGGTTAAAGATATCATCGGTAATGTTTGGAATGATCTCGTTATCCAGCAAAGTGTTTTCCACACTGCTCGCCAGCTGTGATGCGGAGAATTCCGCACTGCGGGAGAATGACTGTGTCCAGCCTTTTTTATCGGTTCCTTCCACACGCTTGATAAATACAACGTTGATAGTTACGGTGAGTTTTGATCTTGCGGACTGATCTACGTTGGTTACAGCAGCGTTGGAAAAGCTATAGCCGGTAATAGTTGCTCTAAACTCGTAATCGGCGCGGGGCTCAGTTTCTGCCACCTGTACCAGTTTGGTCTGGGACTGAATTTTATCACGCAGTTTCTGCGTCATACGTTGTCCGAGCGTCGGGTTATTAAGTGGTGCCCTGTTTTCAAAGAAACGAACATTCACTGTTTTGGCGTTGGCATCGATACTGGCTCCGGTGGCAGAATATTTCACGCTGCAACCGCTGAATAATGCAGCAAAGCCCATAATGAGCAGTATCGGGAATATTTTCCTCATGAATTATTTTTTGAAATTATTCTGCGATATTATATTCTTTCAGTTTCCTGTACAAGGTCCTTTCGGAAATTCCCAGGTCTAAAGCGGCATCTTTTCGTTTGCCCTTGTGCTTTTTCAGGGCTTTTACGATCAGTTCCTTTTCTTTGTCGGCTATGGAAAGTGTTTCTTCCACTTCTTCGTGATGATCTATTTTACCATCCTGGATAATGATGGGCTGTGCATTGCTGATCACCGGCGCCTGCGGCGTAATGTCAGTAGTGGCAGGAAAGCTATGGTGCAGGACGTGACTATCAGCCGGGTGGAAATCATGATTCTGCCCCAGGGATGGGTTCTGCAAAATATCAAAGAACATCTTCTTGAGCTCTGTTACATCTTTTTTCATATCGAAGAACAGCTTGTAGAGGATGTCTCTTTCGCTGGCGAAGTCGCCCCCGCTCTGCTGCTGCGGCGCGGCCAGCATTGGCAGCCTGTTTACTTCCGGATGCTCCGGCAGGAAGCGTTTCAGATCGTTACCGGTGACCATTTTGTCACTAGACAATACAGAAATTTGTTCTGCAATATTTTTGAGCTCCCTTACATTACCTCTCCATGGGTAGTTGACGAGCATGTTACGTGCATCATCATCCAGCTGGATGGAAGGGGTTTTATATTTTTCGGAGAAGTCCACAGAGAATTTGCGGAACAACAGGGGGATATCTTCTTTTCTGTCGCGCAGCGCCGGTACCCGGATAGGCACGGTGTTAAGGCGGTAGTAGAGGTCTTCCCGGAATTTACCCTGTTGGGTACGTTCCAGCAGATCCCTGTTGGTAGCGGCTATAACGCGTACATCTGTTTTTTGTACTTTGGAAGAACCTACCCGGATATACTCACCGGTTTCGAGTACACGAAGGAGTCGCGCCTGTGTACCGAGTGGCATTTCACCGATTTCATCCAAAAAGATGGTACCTCCGTTTACCGTTTCGAAATAGCCTTTACGGTTATCAACAGCGCCTGTAAAGGAGCCTTTTTCATGACCGAATAATTCCGAATCGATGGTGCCTTCAGGAATAGCGCCGCAGTTAACCGCTATAAACGGGTTGTGTTTGCGGGCACTTAACGCATGGATGATCTGAGAGAATACTTCTTTACCAACACCGCTTTCCCCGTTGATCAGTACCGTGAGGTCGGTATTGGCTACCTGTACAGCCACCTGCAGTGCGTAGTTCAACGCCGGGCTATTGCCGATAATGCCAAACCTGTTTTTAATAGCCTGTATGTCCATATGTCGTTAAGCCTCTTTTGAATTGTTTAAAATTGTTTCAGCCTCAAGTCTTAGGACAGGAAGATGATTAACTACAATGTCCCATAATATTCTGTCTGTAGTTAATACCGTCATAATCATGAACTATAATGTTTCTTGTGGCTTTAATTCGCTGAATTTCTGAAATTGCCAGGGTGGGATCGAGCTTTATCGCATTGGAGACTGCTTCTCCAAATCACCTGAAGCTCCCTTTCTACAGCGCTTGTCAAAAGTCTGGAAGTCACAAAAGAATTAAAATCCGTTATTTCTCCAATAAACTCATTAATGGCATTAATTGCATCAATAATATCATACATGAATTTTGTTACAGATTTATGCTTCATATACAAGGATTTTATCCTTATTTATCGCATCGATAAAATATGGATTTCTCAGATAGTCTTTCGCCACCAGGTCAACGTGCCGTTTAAGCAGTTTTTCCAGGGACTCTTTAAAGTCAAAGAAATTTTCTGCATATTGGTCAGATGGAATTTCCTTTTCCTTGAAGGAATACAAAAGGTCAATATCACTCAAAGCATCCATATCATCTCTGGCGGCTGATCCAATAAGAAACAGGGCGCTCACGTGATGTGAGTTACAAATATTCCTGATGGCTTCCAAATTGCCTGCAATGATATTATTCATGGTTCTGTCTGTTTATTATTCCTTTACCACCGTTCCACGCAGCGTACCGGAGGTACAGCTGTCTACTTTCACCATAACATAATCCCCTTTCTGATAGTTTTCTTTCGGGAAAACAATCACTTTATTCTGGTCGGTGCGACCAAAAAGCTCTTCCTCAGAGCGTTTGGAGGTACCTTCTGCCAGCACTTTGTAGGTGCGGCCTACTTCGCGCTGCATTCCTGCGAGGGAATTGCTGCGGTGTAATTCCACGATTTCGGCCAGGCGTCTTTTCTTCACGTCTTCCGGAATGTCGTCCTGGTAGCGGCGTGCGGCAAGGGTACCCGGGCGTTCAGAGTAGAAATACATATAGGCGAGGTCGTAACGGACATATCTCATCATGTCCATGGTTTCCTGGTGTTCCTCTTCTGTTTCTGTGCAGAAGCCGGTGATGATGTCGGTGGAAATGCCGCAGTCAGGAAGGATTTCACGGATGCGATCTACCTTTTTTATATACCATTCCCTGGTATAGGTACGGTTCATGAGTTGGAGCACGCGGCTGCTGCCACTTTGCAGGGGCAGGTGAATATAGTTGCAGATGTTTTCGTACTTCGCCATGGTGTGCAATACTTCATCTGTAATATCTTTCGGGTGGGAGGTGCTGAAGCGAACGCGCAGCAGGGGATCTATCTGCGCTACTCTTTCCAGGAGCATGGCGAAGGTAACGGTTTCGTCGCCGGCATCGCTTGTCCAGTAGTAGGAGTCTACGTTCTGGCCCAGCAGCGTCACTTCGCGGTAACCGTTTTCAAACAGCTCTCTGGCTTCGCGTATGATGGAGTACGCATCTCTGCTGCGCTCACGGCCACGGGTAAACGGCACCACGCAGAAGGTACACATATTATTACAGCCACGCATGATAGATACGAAGCTGGTAACACCATTATTGTCCAGTCGCACCGGGCTGATATCGCCATAAGTTTCTTCCCTGCTCAGCAGCACGTTTACGGCTTTTTGGCCACCTTCGGCTTCGGCAATGAGGGCAGGCAAGCTTCTGTAGGCATCCGGGCCTACGACCATGTCCACCAGTTTCTCCTCTTCGAGGAGTTTGGATTTCAGGCGCTCCGCCATGCAACCAAGGATGCCTACCAGCAATCCGGGGTGGCGTTTTTTAGCGCTTTTGAACTCTGTTAGTCTTTTACGTACGGTTTGCTCGGCTTTTTCCCGGATGGAGCAGGTGTTGACCAGGATGAGGTCGGCCTCTTCCATATTACGGGTGGCGCCAAAGCCTTCCTCGTTTAATATGGAAGCCACAATCTCACTATCGTTAAAGTTCATGGCGCAGCCATAACTTTCAATATAAAACTTCTTATTATATGTATTAGAATCATTAGCAGCAGGGGCGAATGCCTCTCCCTGGCGGCCTTCTTCATGCACTTTGGTGATCTGATCCAGCATTTCCTTACTCAAATTTAGGATGGCAAAAATAAGGAATTAAAAATGAAAAATGACATTATGTCATTTGGTTTCCGGTTTCAGGGAAGGCGGACGGCCATTCCTGAAACCGGAACTCCCGTCCGCTCAAGGCGGACGGGAGTTCCGGGAATAGCAAAGGGGCCGGAGGCCCCTTAAAACGTAACACCCGTCCGAAGGCGGACGGGTGTTACGAAATGAAAATAATAATTTACGCTTTCACGCCAACTTTCGCAGCCAGCCAGCTGTCCTTCAAAGGAATCAGCCACTTGCTGTCCAGGTCAGCCTTATTCAGCACCGTATTATTTAAATACAGCGTGTTTTCGTCGATATAACCCTTTTCGAGGGCGTACGCCACCTGTTGCAGTGGTAACAGCTGTACCTTGTCCTTTACCACAAAGCCCAGCAGCAGCCGGTCAAACAGGTTTATCTCGTACTGGCGTTCCAGGCTCTTGATCACCCGTACAGAGCTGTCCGTACTGCAGCCACTCACCATCGTCCGGGTTTCATCTGCCATTAATATAATTACCTGGTTCATGACTACTCCGCCCCAACCTTTCACCGGATCGCCGTGGGCGTTCCATTGTGCGGTAAACTGATCCAGCTGTTCATTGATCTCCAGTACTTCCTTTTCGTTGAATGGTCGATTGCTCTGATATATCCAAACCCTGGAAGCAGGAGAAAATCCTTCAGGGAAATTTATCTTGTTCATATTGCAAAATTAGGCATTTCTGGTTATTTAAGACTCTCAGCGATGATTTCCGCCAGGTCCAGCACCTTCACGCTGTCTTCCTTGCCGGCTTCCTTCACACCGTCCGTAAGCATGGTCATACAAAACGGACAGTTGGCAGCCACTACCGCTGCACCGGTTTCCACGGCCTCGCGGCCGCGCTCGGTATTGATGCGGACATTTCCTTTTTCCTCTTCCTTAAACATCTGGGCACCGCCGGCACCACAGCAAAGGCCATTGCTTTTGCAGCGCTTCATTTCTATCAGCTCCGCATCCAGGATCTCCAGCACTTTACGCGGTGCTTCATATATGTCGTTAGCGCGCCCCAAATAGCAGCTATCGTGGTACGTAATCTTTTTACCTTTGAAAGCCCCTCCGTCTTTCAAAACAATTTTACCCGCATCAATCAGCTGTTGCAGGTAAGTAGTATGGTGGATAACCTCATAGTTACCACCCAAAGCGGGATATTCATTCTTAATCGTGTTGAAACAGTGCGGGCAGGTAGTAACGATCTTTTTCACCTCGTACATGTTCAATACCTGGATATTGCTCTGCGCCATCATCTGAAAAATAAATTCATTACCAGCACGGCGGGCAGGGTCCCCGGTGCAGCTTTCTTCTCTGCCCAATACAGCAAACTGTACACCCACTTTATCCAGAATGGTTGCAAACGCCTTGGTGATCTTTTGTGTACGCTGATCAAAGCTGCTGGCACATCCTACCCAAAAGAGTACTTCCGGTGTTTCGCCATTGGCGGCATATTCTGCCATTGTTTTTATACGCATTCTGATAATTTTAAGATTGACTATTCATTTCCTGAATCCAGTTTTCCCGGTCTTCCGGACCAAACTTCCACGGTGCCATGTTATTTTCAATATTGCTGAACATACCCGTCCACTCCGCCGGCGCACTGGATTCTTCCATCACCAGGTAGCGGCGCAGTTGGAGGATGATATCGAGCGGACTGATACTCACCGGACATTCCTGCACGCAGGCATTGCAGGTAGTGCAGGCACGCAGTTCCTCCTCAGAAATATAATCACGCAACAACGTTTTGCCATCGTCCTGGAAGCTGCCATTGGCTTTGATGTTTTTACCCACTTCAGTAACACGGTCGCGCGTATCCATCATAATCTTGCGGGGAGAGAGCAGCTTGCCGGTCATATTCGCGGGGCATGCAGCACTGCAGCGGCCACACTCGGTGCAGCTATAAGCATCCAGCAGGTTCTTCCAGGTAAGGTCGGTCACATCTTTGGCGCCGAATTTCGGAATCACGTCTGTAGCCGGCGCATCTGCGGCCAGCTCCGGTTGCAGCATCATTTTCACTTCATGCTGAATGGCAGGCATATTATCCATTTCGCCCATTGGCTCCAGCTTTGCGTAGTATGCATTTGGGAAAGCAAGAATGATATGCAGGTGCTTGGAGTAGGGGAGGTAGTTCAGAAATGCCAGGATCCCCAGGATATGCAGCCACCAGCAAGCCCTTTCAATACCCGTTACGGCACCATCAGAGAGGCCGTTGAACAAGGGGCTTAGCTGACCGGAAATCCAGAAAGGACCAGTAGCGATATAATGTTCCGCACCACGCGCCTGCATTTGCTGATCTGCCGCGTTCATGGTAAGGAATAAGGTCATCAGTACTATTTCGGTAATCAGGATGTAGTTGGCATCGGAACGTGGCCACCCATCGAGATCATGGCTCATAAACCGGCGCAGCTTCAGCACATTCCTGCGCACCAGGAAAATGGCGCAGGATATCAGTACCAGCGCGGCCAGCACTTCAAATAACCCGATCAGTATCGGATAAAGGCTGCCTAATACGGGAACGAATAAACGATGTGTGCCTAAAATACCATCCAGGATGATTTCAAGGATTTCGAGGTTGATGATCACGAAGCCGGCATATACGAAGAAGTGTAATACCGCCACTAAAGGGTTACGGAACATTTTCTTCTGCCCGAAAGCCAGCAGCAACAAATTTCTCCACCGCAGATTCGGATGGTCCGACAGGTCTTCATCCTGCCCGAGCAGAATGTTCTTCCTTATCTGGCGTGCCTGTTGGGAAAACAGGTACACTGCTACCCCAAAAGCAATTACAAATAACAACTGTTGTACAATTTGCATTATTTCAGATTTGACTCCCTAATTTATGTTTTTTTTCAATCGAACAACGCAGATGCCAATTTTCACTATTTTTGGCGCATGGAAAGCAGGAACGTAATTCTTACCGCCGATATCATTCAAAAGAAAATAGAACGCATCGCCTATGAGATCTATGAACACAACAGCGATGGCGAAGAAATCATATTAGCAGGTATCTGGGACAGAGGCCTTATCCTGGCACAGAAAATCGCCGGCATCCTGCAACAGATCTCTCCTCTCAAACCCCGCATCATCGAATTGCGTCTGGATAAACAACAACCGGGAGAAGTAACTGTTTCAGAACAACTGGATTTTAATGGAAAAGTGATTGTTGTGGTGGATGATGTGGCCAACTCAGGCCGTACCATGCTCTACGCCCTGAAGCCACTGCTGGAGTTCTTGCCTAAAAAGATACAGACCGCCGTGCTGGTGGATCGTCAGCATAAATCTTTTCCCCTGTCTGTGGATTTTGTTGGGTTTTCTTTGGCTACTACCTTGCAGGAATCTGTGATGGTAGAGTTAGAGGGGACGAATATTTTGTCTGCTTATTTACAATAGCCCGGAGTAAGGGCCGCTGGCCCTTACTCCGTGGGGATATATCACTGCTGAAGGCAGTGATATATCCCCACGGTAATTAAAAATAAATCGGGTGCAGCCGCACCTTCCCCTGACTCGTCACTTCCAACGTCGGGGCCGGAAACTTCAGCATATTCAGTAATTGAAAAATTACTTTTACCCCCTTCTTCTTAGTTGGGATTTTAGTAAAATCAATATCCGGCGATAAATAAAATTGTCTGATGCGTGGTGTACTGCTGTAATCAAACCGGTGACCATCGTTTGCCAGCCACCAGTTGGCGTTACCTCCATACATTTGTTCGGCACCATAGCCTACGGAGATATTCAGCCAGCGGGGAATCCCTGATTCTTTCGCAAAGGAGCGCAGGTTTACAGACAGCCAATAGGTTTGTGCATTATAATCTTTCAATACCCGCTCCAGGAACCGGGTGCCAAACAGCTGATTTGTTTTGTCCCGTAGAACAGCGCCATCGTATCTGCCAGGGTGTGCAGAGAACTTAATCTGAATCCGTTGCTCATCCCAGGCGAGCTCCTGGCTGATTAACAGGGCCGACCCGGCAGCGTTGGCCGCCATATCTCCCCAGGAAAAACCCCACTCGCTGCTAAAACCATCCAATACCTCTACCACCGACTGATAAGCAAAGCCGCTCATCCCACCGATCCAGATTTGCTGCTTGCGCGGCAGGCCCGACCAGCGCCAGAGCTCCCGGCTATATTTACCAATGAAGTATGCACTGAATACATGCCCCAGTTTATCCATCTGCTTCCACTCATTCATATCATTGAAGAAGTGAAAGTTACTGCGTGGATAATCGCGGTACCAGGCTGCATTAAGCGCCGCCAGTCCGGTGCCGTACAGCACTACAGTAGCGCCCGTGAGAATTGTTACTCTTTGGGGGATGGTAGTATCGGGAATGGTGGAAAAAGACACTTTCTCCTGTGCCTTGCCGCTCAGTAACAGCAGTGATAATGGTAATATGCACAGGATACTTTTCATAGAAATGGATCAACCACTTACGCTATGGTTGATAGCGTAAGTGGCAAAAAAGGCTTATTTCAGGCCGAGGTCGGAAATAATTCCGCTGATCTTCTGTTCCAGCCTGGCCGTTACGGCGTCGTATTCTGCAACGCTTGCCAGTGGCTCGTTTACGCTGAAATAGAATTTTATCTTAGGTTCAGTACCGGATGGGCGGGCAGAAATCTTGCTGCCATCGGCCAGTACAAACTGTAATACATTGGATTTAGGCAGGTCAATAGGTTTGATATCGCCGCTGGCAATATCTTTCACCTGCTGTAATTGGTAGTCGAACAGTGTAACCACGGCAGAACCATTGATGGTGGCCGGTGGGTTTTCCCGGTAGCCGCGCATCATCTCTGCAATTTCATCTGCCCCCTTCATCCCTTTTTTGGTAATAGAGATGAGCTGCTCCAGGTAATAGCCGTACTTGATATAAATATCGATCAGTTGTTCAAACAGTGACTTGCCGTTACTACGTGCCACTGCAGCCATCTCGCAAATCATTGCTACAGATGAAACCGCATCTTTGTCACGTACGTTGCGGCCAATCATATAACCGTAAGACTCCTCACCGCCAACGATAAATCGCTCCTGTGGCTCCTTACGGCGAATAAGGTCCGCAATCCATTTGAAACCGGTGAGCACATTATAGCAGGTAATATTATTTTTAGCGGCAAATACATCGATCAGGTCGGAAGTAACTACTGTTTTGCATACATAGTCTTCCGGTTTGGCCAGGCCTCTTTCCTTACGCTGTTCAATGATATAGTTAAACAGCAGGGCAGCAGTCTGGTTACCATTCAGTAATGTCCATTCGCCTTTCAGGTTTTTAACGGCAATGCCTACACGGTCCGCATCAGGATCGGTACCCAGCAGGATGTCCGCATCAATAGCTTTGGCTTTTTTGAGGCCAAGGCTCATGGCTTCCGACTCTTCAGGATTAGGGTATACTACCGTCGGGAAGTTCCCATCGGGTGTAGCCTGTTCCTCAACTACATTCACGTTGGTGAAGCCGTAGCGTTTCAGGATCTCAGGAACCATGGTGATACCTGTACCGTGAATAGGAGTATATACTATTTTAAGATCGTGCTGTTGTTTGCAGATGTCGGGATTGATGCTCAGGCTTTGCAGTTCCTGCAGGTAGGCTTCATCCACATCTTTACCGATCAGGGTAATATTGGCTTCGCCACCTGTCCATTTCACCTCGTCCGGAGTAGTAATTTTTTCTACCTCACGGATTACATTCTTATCATGAGGGGGGATCAGCTGTGCGCCGTCGTTCCAGTAGGCTTTATACCCATTATACTCCCGCGGGTTATGGGAAGCGGTACACACCACGCCGCCCTGGCAGTTGAGGTGACGGATGGTGAAAGACAGTTCCGGTGTTGGGCGGAGACTTTCAAACAGGTATACTTTGATACCGTTGGCTGCGAATACATTGGCAGCGGTTTCAGCAAAAAAACGGGAATTGTTGCGGCTGTCGTGCGCCAGCGCAACTTTGATCTCGCCCTGGAAACACTCTTTCAGGTAGTTGGCAAACCCCTGGGTAGCCATGCCTACGGTATATTTATTCATACGGTTGGTGCCCACACCCATAATTCCACGCAGGCCACCTGTACCAAACTCGAGGTTACGATAAAAAGCATCGGTAAGATCATCGGGGTTTTCAGCCTGCATTTTCTTTAACGTGGCAACTGTTTCAGCATCGTAATTGCCGTTGAGCCATTGCGCTACTTTGTTTTGAATATTAATATCCATGGTCATCTTATTTTTAGGGAGCCGGGGGCTCAAATGGACTGTAAAGTAAATGGAAAAAACTCAATGTCCGAAATTACACACCCTGAAATTCATTGAAAATCGCCGGTATTGGTTAATTTTGCGGGTATGAGGCGGTATGAAGATACTTATAAACAAAAAGGACTACGAAAACAATTAGTTGATAGTATCCGTCAGAAGGGCATAACCGATGAAAATGTACTGGCGGCTATCGGCAATATTCCCCGGCACTTCTTCCTTGATACGGCTTTTGAAAGTATTGCCTATGAAGACCGTGCTTTTCCTATCGGGGAAGGCCAAACGATTTCGCAACCCTATACGGTCGCGTACCAGTCGCAGTTACTGGAAATCAAACCTTACGAAAAGGTACTGGAAATTGGTACGGGTAGTGCCTACCAGGCTTGTGTGCTGGCTGAACTGAAGGCCAACGTGTTCACTATCGAAAGGCAGAAACGCCTGTTTGACCAGGTAAAGCAGTTTCAGTTTAAGTCCAAATACCCCAATCTGCGCTTCTTTTATGGCGATGGCTATGAAGGACTGCCTTCCTACGCTCCATTTGATAAAGTATTGGTAACGGCTGCTGCGCCGCAGATTCCTGAAAAATTATTGCAGCAAATGAAGATTGGCGGCAAAATGGTGATCCCGGTGGGTGGCCAGGAAGTACAGCGTATGCTGCGTATTACCAAGGTCAGCGAGGGAGAATATGACCAGGAGCTGTTCGATAACTTCACTTTTGTACCCATGCTGGCTGGCAAAAAATAGCGCCTGCCCATATTTCCGATTTTATTAAACCTAAAATACAGGCAGGCTCGTTCATCACAGCCTGCCTCTTTCGTTATTGGGCCTTGGCTGCTCTTCCTGTTTCTCCTCTTCCTCTTCCTGCTGTTGCTTTTTCTTTTTAAAGAGATTCGGGTCCATCTTACCAAAACGGTAGCGGACATTCAGTCGCACAAACCTGGTCACACGCTTGCGGTCATAATCCTGAATGAAAGTAGGCGTTACATAATGGCTGTTGAACTGCTGGGTATTTAATATATCCGATACGTTTACAGCGATCACGAGGCGGTTGTTTTTCAGCATTTCCTTACGTACTCCCAGGTCCATGCCGTTCATGGCCTTAAAGGTCCCTTGTGGTTGCAGTCGCGGCGAGCGGTAGTGTCCACTCAGCTCAGCGCTGAAACGCAGCGGCAGCTTGAATTGCATATTACCGTTAAAGCCATAGGTGAGGTTATCGTTGTTGATGGTTACACTGGTAATCTTATTATACTCCAGGTTCACATTGAAGTTGAACTTCCACCACTTCTGAATTTTCCAGCTATAGGAGAAGTTAGCGCCCATATTCTCACTGCTGGCGAGGTTCATGGGGCGGGTGGTAGTAACACCGCTAAGGGTATCCAAAGTGCTGATACGGTCGATGTTGTCGTTGGTTTTGGCAAAGTACACACCACCGCTGAGGTAATTATTGGTTCTCGGAAACCATTCGGAGTAGTTCATCTCAAACTTATGCGTGAGTGCAGAACGCAGCTCCGGGTTACCGGTACGGATATTCTGCGGATCGGAGTTGTTGATATAAGGCAGCAGCTGGTCAAAGTTTGGCCGGTCGATGCGGGTGGAATAGTTAAATACCAGGTTCTGATTCTGGTTTTTAGGGAGATTGTATTTCAGGAAAACGCTGGGGAAGATGTTGAAGAAAGATCTGTCCACGCGGGAGTCCCTGGTAACAGAGTACCCACGGAGGTACGATTGCTCTGCCCTGGCACCTACCTGGTAGCCGAGGTTGCCAATGGCATTGGCGATATTGAAGTACGCAGCATAAATATCTTCCTCATAATTGTATTTATTGGAAAGGTTCAGGCTGGGCAGGTATTGCAGACTGTCTTTACTATACAACAAGGCGAGGTAGTCGTTGTCAATTTTGCGGATAGTGCCTTTCACACCGGTTTCCAGCTTACCTTTTTTACCAAAAGGCGAGGTGTAGTCTGACTGAATATTCCAGAATTTATTGCCGTTGTCGCCACGGTTTTTCTGGTCAGAACTACGGTACACGGTATCTACTACCGGATAATAATAGTTACTGATGTACTGGCTGTTGTTGTTGCTGGTGTTATTACTGAAGCTGGCGTAGGCGGTTAGTTCCTGGTTGGGCTTCTTGTAAGTGCGTTTATAGGAGATGCTGGTGTTGCTGTTATTATTGTTATAGTGACTATTATTGCTACGGATGCCGTAGTTCAGCTGTTGCAGTTTCTCATCGAGGTTGTTGAGATGGATGTTTTCATCATTGCCACCGTAGGAGTAGTTGAGTCCCTGAGCGATGGTGAAGGTGTTGCGGTCGTCGAGATAGTAGTCGAATCCGAAACGCCCGCCGTTGTTACCATTGAGGTTGTCATTAGTGCTTTTCTGTGTGAAGTAGCGGGTGTTATTGCTATCAGCCACCAGATTTTCGCGGTTGCTGATACCGCTGCCGTTGATGTCTTCGTAGCGGCCGTTGTAGTTGGCGAAGAAGTTGAATCTTTTGATACGGAGGCTTGCATTGGCGCTACCGTTGAGTTGCCCGCGTGAAGCGGCGCCTACGTTGAACATCACGTTATAGCCAATTGCCTTATCTTTCTTGAGTACGATATTGATAATGCCGCCACCGCCCTGCGCTTCAAACTTTGCGGAGGGGTTGGTGATTACTTCCACGCGGTCGATACTTTCTGCCGGAAGCATTTGCAGCGCTGTTTTAGCATCTCCGAAAGGAGAGGGCTTGCCATCTACATAAATGGTCACGCTTTTACCGCGGAGGGTAACGTTATCGTCTATATCCACATCAACGCTGGGAATATTTTTTAAGATATCGGTACCGGTACCACCTTCTGCGTTAATCATATCGCCGGCGTCAAATACCTGGCGGTCGATCTGCATGGAGAAGGAAGGTTTCTCCGCTTTTATTTCCACGGTATTGAGTTCTTTGCCGGATTTGTTGAGCCGCAGGGTGCCGGCAAAAGAATTTTTGCCTTCCACTACTTTCACTGCTTTCTCCAGTTTATCATAACCCATGAAAGTGATGCGCAGTACATAGATACCGGGATTGATATTATTAAAGGAAAAATTGCCTGTAGCATTGGTATACATGCCGGTTATAACGGATGAATCGGTACTGTTGAGCACCACTACGGAAGCCATTTCCACAGGTTTAGCAGTGGAAAGGTCTACAACTTTTCCGGATATTTTCAGCGGGGTGTTATGCGTCGTTTGTGCATTAACGTTAGTGAACAGACATAAGGACACAATCAGCAAGGACAGGTAGTTTCGCATGCAGAGAATAGTACTAGCTTTTACAACTTTGGTTTGATCATCATAAAAGTAGTTTGTACGACTGTATTATTTATGTGTATGTGATGAATGGTAACGAAAAAATGATAGCCGGCGTTTCGCTGTAGGAGCGAGTTGCCGGCTATTGGTTGCATTCATCAACTTAAGTAATATCAGAATCCCATCTGGTCCATTCCGTTGTCGGAATTATCCGGGCGTTTCTTTTTCTTGAAGAGACTGGCATCAAATTTTCCGAATCTGTAGCTGAAGTTTACTTTAAATATTCTGGATTCGCGCTTACGCAGATAATCCTGTGCAAACGTAGGCGTGATCTGATTTAGCTCGTATTGACGTGTGTTGAAAATATCCGATACGCTTAGTGTTACTGATGCTGCTTTATTTTTCAGGAAGTCTTTCCGGATGGCTGCATCGACAAAGCTGAAGCCTTTGATGGTGCCTTGTGCAGAGGTGGAAATCATGCCACCACCGCCGCCACCGCCACCAGGGCCGCGTCCGCCACCGCCGCCGCTGCCATTGTTAGGCAGTGCCACGGCAGGTGCCTGATAGGTAGCGTTGAGCTGGAGCGTCATGTTCCAGGGGAGCTTTGTTTCGGAATTGATTTTTCCCATCCAGCTGAAACCACTGTTGGTAAAGGTATTTTCACCATCAGTTACCTGCAGGTCGGTTTGGTACAGGTTCACATTTGTTGTCAGGTCCCAACCCGGGATGATCTGATTTTTCAGTGTCAGTTCCGCACCGTAGGAGTTACTGCGATTGGCGTTGATAAACTGCATGAGCAGGGTATCTCTGCCAATTGGTGTATTGATGGTGGTGATGAGGTTATTGGTATTTCTGAAGTATACGCTACCGAGGAAGTTGACTGTTTTCCATGATTTAACGTACGACAGCTCCAGGCTGTTGGTGTATTCCGGCTTCAGGTTTGGATTACCTTCCCGCTGATTCTGCGGATCGCTGTAGTCGCGGTAAGGTATCAGCTGGAAGAAGTTAGGGCGGTTTACTCTTCTGGAGTAATTCAGCTGTAACTCTTGCTCATGCTCAAATTTCTGTGACAGAAATATGCTGGGGAAGAAACCTGGAGTGGCCTTGGTTGGTTTATAGGTGATACCCTGATTCTCTCCGCTATAAATATACTGCTCCACGCGCAAGCCGGCCTGGTAGCCGAAATTACCGATGGTGTTAGCAAAATTCACATAGCCTGCGTAGATCTGTTCTTTGTATTTGTAGCGGGTGGACAGGGAGTCAACAAAATCAAATTCGTTGCGCACCGTGTCCTGGTTAAACACATTGTACTGGCTGTTATAATTGCGCAAGGTCGCTTTCACACCGAGTTCCAGCTTACCGTTTTTACCAATTGGGTTGGTATAGTCGGATTGCATGGTGATGAAAGTTGTTTTGCCGCTGGTGTTATTGTTTTGCATGACCGCTTTGCCCAGTGTCGTACCGGTGGCATCTTGTGCCTGCGTGGTATAATCGCCGTTGCGACTATTTCTGCTGGTATTAAACTGGAAGGCTGCGGTGAGTTCCTGGTTAGGTTTGGCAAAAGCGTGACGGTAGTCGAGTGCCGTAGTATAATGGTGGAAGCTCATGTCGCTGTTGTTAAGCCTGTTGTTACGGCCGGTCACGACGTGATTACCGTCAGCAAAGGAGCTGAGGAGGTCTTCATTGTTTTTGAAGTCGCCACCACCAATATTTTGGGAGAGAGACAGGGTGTTCCTGTTGTCCATGTAATAGTCCAGGCCCACGCGTCCGAACTGGAAGAGGGGTTTATTGGTACTGTTACTTTTTTGGGTGAGGAAGTTGGTATCGCCTTTGGTGCCGAAGTTGGTGCGGTTGGTGGTTCCTTCGCCCCACATTTGGTTGGCGTTGATATTGTAGTTGGCGGAGACGTTGATTTTCCCTTGTCTTACCGACATGTTACCGCCTGCATTGTATTTATTATTATTCCCTATACCTGCCTGTATGGCGCCGTTGAAGCCTGCTTTTCTGTTTTTCTTCAGTACGATGTTGAGGATACCGGACATGCCTTCTGCATCGTATTTGGCGGAAGGGTTGGTAACTAGTTCCACGCTTTCGATGGCATCGGCGGGGATTTGGTCGAGGGTGAGGGTAGAGGGTTTGCCGTCCACGAAGATGTTGGGGGAGGCATTTCGCACGGTCACGTTACCGTCGAGGTCTACGTTTACAGAAGGCACGCTTTTGAGTACATCCTGTGCGGTACCGCCTACGGAGGTGAGGTTACGGTCTACGTTAAATACTTTTTTATCTATACCCATCTGGAAAGCGCTCTTCTGGCCGGTTACTTCCACGCTGTTGAGCATTTTCACATTGGGTTTCAGTTTGATGTTACCGAGGTCTTGTTCGGAGGTTTGGCCGGTGATAGTTACTTTTTTTGTTTGGGTAACGTATCCCATAAAGTTGACCCGAACGATGAAAGGGCCGAAGGGCAGGTTTTCCAGGCTGAAGTCGCCATTGGATTTGGTGAGCATACCGGTAACTACGGAGGAGTCTTTCAACCGCAGAATAGCTACGGAAGCGTATTCTATTGGTTTGTTGGTACCTTCTTCCAGTAATTTTCCGTATATGTGGCCAATCTGAGGCATATTGGGACGTTGTCCCTGCGTGCGTGCGGGGCCTTGTTGTGCGGGTGTTTTACCGGCAGCAGGGGCCTGCGCGTAAGTATGTATTTGCCAAAACATAATACCAGCAACAATTGCATAGCATTTTCTCATCCTAATCGATTTAACCAGTTTTTATTTGCGGGTTAAGACAAAATTATTGGGGTGTCGTTATGAATGGCGACATATTATGATGAGCGGAAGTTTTACGGGGGAAGTGTGGTAAAAGTAGCGTCAGAAGGTCTTAACAGTAGTTAACAGTAGTATCGATATGATGGTGGCTATGCGCTTTGCGCTTTGTGGGTACTTAATTGGGTTTCTGTTGCAGGTTAACGGGTTTACTTCGTATAGTCACCATCTTTGGCGGCTATACGAAGTACATCAGGTGTTTTAGGCGAATGGGGGCCTACCTGGCCAGGAAAACCAGTGCAAGGCATAATCCTCCGATCAATAGTCCTGAGATGGCTCCCAGTACTTTAAACATATTCAGCTGTTTGCCCAGGAAGTTATGTACTGCCTGTTGCATTTGTTCATCGGTGGTATGTCTGATTTTATCGCTGATAATTTTTTCCAGGTTCAGGTCTTTTTCAACGTTATCGAGGTATTGATTGATCATTACCGGGAAGAGGGCGTCGAGTTCTGCGACGAGGTGTGATTTGATTTGGTTGATGGTGGTGTCGCCGATGAACATGGACAGTACCGGCATGGCTTTGGGGAGGCGGTCGCGCAGGAAGCCATCCAGGTGTGTTTCTACTACCGGAATGATGCTTTTAACTTTTTCCGGATCGGTGAGTTTTTTTTTGATGGCGGCAAACGAAAACTGTTTACCTGCAAGGGTACCGAGGTCGGTCGCTAATTGTTCACGGCGTTTAGGCAGTTGGCGCAGGAGGATACGTATGGCGATGGAATTGATGAGCCAGCCGGCGAGTGCAGCGATGATAGGTAATGTATATAGCATGAGATGTTACTGTCTTTTAATAGTGGCGATAAAGATAGGAGAATATGTGGAGTTTAGGCAGTTTCTGTGGGTAAATACGTTTTGGGATGATGGCCATTTATTCTACCACAGTAAAAATGATTAATTTTAATTAACCTATTTATTGGAAGAAACACTATTGCTAATGTTATGGATACAACAGAAGTTATGAATATTGAAAAGCTTGTTTATAGTATTCAGGAAACCAACCAATATTTTGTAAATCAGGCACAGAAACAGGTAAATATAGCCTTGACATTGCGTAACTGGCTAATTGGCTTTTACATTTTGGAGTATGAGCAAAACGGAGAGGATCGTGCGTTATACGGACAACGTTTGTTTAAAGAAATAGCAGTTAAGCTGAAAAAAAGCGGTTTGATCTCAATTAGAGAACGGCATTTATATCTGTGTAAAGACTTTTATAAGACTTACCCTCATCTATCGTTGACTGCTCCAGTTAAATCTTATTTGATTGATCTACAGAATGTTGCAATTTTGCGGACGCTGTCCGCAAAATCGGTTACATCAGCAGGTTCCACATCTCAGCCAATGGTGGAGAACATCCAGACAGCCCCGGATCTCCTGCTTAACAGGCTTAGTTTTTCTCACTTTATAGAGTTGCTGAAATCAGATTCACCTTTAAAGCGAAGCTTTTATGAAAAGGAAGCTATTAAGAATAACTGGAGTGTCCGTGATTTGCAACGGGCAATTAACAGTATGTTATTCGAGCGTACAGGGTTAAGTAGAGATAAGGCCGCTTTGTTAAGCAGTCAAACTCAAGGTGAAGGTTTAAAGCCTGAAGATGTATTTCGAAACCCTTATATGCTGGAATTTCTAGGGTTAGAAGAAAAAGCTGTATATACAGAAACAGAATTGGAACAGGCAATTATCAGTCATCTGCATAATTTTCTACTGGAGATGGGAAGTGGCTTCTGCTTTGAGGCCAGGCAAAGGCGTATTACATTTGATAATACACATTACCGCATCGACCTTGTTTTCTATCATCGGATTTTGAAATGTCATGTGTTATTGGATTTGAAGATAGGAGAGTTTACGCATGCAGATGCCGGACAAATGAACGTTTACCTGAATTATTATAATGAGCATGAAAAATCTGAAGGAGACAACCCACCAGTGGGAATTATATTATGTGCCAATAAAAATGAAAACCTGGTAAGGTATGCAACAACGGGTTTGCCACAGCAGGTCTTTGTATCTAAATATCTGATTAATTTGCCTAGTGAAGCCGAATTGGCGAAAATTATTGAGGAGGAACAAGATAAATTAAGTGGCGGCAAAAGAATCTAAATACATTTCTTAAAAAATTAAAAAGGCCGAATCTTTCGAATCAGCCTTTCCCTTGGTGGGTGAATGAGGGGTCTCGAACCCCCGACCCTCAGAACCACAATCTGATGCTCTAACCAACTGAGCTACAATCACCGTATCTTTTGTTTGTTCCTGTAATTTCGTCAAAAAAAGCTTCGGAACAAAAGCTTTTTTTCCTTATGGGGTGAATGAGGGGTCTCGAACCCCCGACCCTCAGAACCACAATCTGATGCTCTAACCAACTGAGCTACAATCACCGTATTTCCCTTTAGTAACGAGGATTTCACCGTTTGTGAAGTCCTTATTTCGTTGTTGGGAGTGCAAAGATAAGAGAAACTATTTTTAAATTCCAAATAGATGCTAAAATTTTTTTCCAATTAGTTATAAATTAGAGAAAACACCTATTTGGATTGTGCACCAGTGAGATGCTACCAGACTGAATAAACACAACCCATAATAGCACCTTTTCCTACAGCTCAACCACTTCTAAAATCGCATTTTTCTGATTATCTTTGCGGACTTTCCCATTTCATTCCCGTTTTTATAAACTATTGAAAATCAATTATTTGAATTTTTAATAGGTCTGTCGGATTACTCCTGCGTGTAATTCCACGTAGTTATTTGCCCAAGCATTTAATTTTTAATTGTATATATATTATGGATCAGCTTAAACTGAAATTACAGGAATACTATCAGCGCTATCAGCAGTTGGACCGGAAGGTAAAGCCTGGAAACGAGGTGGATGGAAATGACGATGTGCTGGACATGGAAAACGATATTCTCTCACAGTTCGGATTGCCTACTTCGCGGCGCTTTGTGCAAATACTGCACGACTTCGTACAGCACCGCCCGGTAAACGACCAGCTGTTGGACTACGTAAGCCGTAAACTCCGCTCGGCAGCCAGAAAATACCTGCTCGCACCCGTGATGTCGGATATCGACCTCCTCCAGGGAGCCCGTGAACAAAAACGCTCCCCCTACGATGTGCTGCCGGAACTCGGCTACCCGGCACACGAATATGCCATCTTCCTCATCGGTGAATTGTACTACCGCAGGAATATTCCCGCCACTGAAGTATTGGATGAACTCAAGCAAATGCAGCACCACGACAGCTGGAACGACCTGAACATCCTCAGCAAAATGAATAATTATACCAGTAACGAACTATATACGAAATTGAAGAAACAAGGATTGCGCTTTGTGGATGACTACATCCAGAACAGCCGCCGCCAGGAAACTTCCAGGCTGGTAAACAAAAGACCAACACCTTCTGAAGAAGGCTATAAACCCAACTACCGCACCATCACCAAAATCCAGGTAGAAGATATCATCTTCGATGAAAACACTTCTCCCAGCCTCTTTGGTAAAATCAAAAGCGGCCGTAGCTACAACAGAATAACCATCAGCCTCGAATACTCAGAGCTGAACCAAATCCTGATGAGCTGCGATGACCTCGGTGTGGAAATCAGTAACCATATCAAAAAACGCCTTGCCAATCCAACGCCGGATAAACCAATGGTGATTGACCTTAAAGCGGAATTCGGAGACGTACTGAAACTGGATAACTGTTATCTCGAAGTATATAAACCTCAACACCGCGAAGGCAATAAATGGGTAGAAGATAAAGACAACTTCTATTTCGTTGATAAAATCCTGACCAAAAAGGAATTTGAAAAACGCGCCAAAGAAGAGGAAGTGAAACATAAAATCCAGGAATGCCTGGAACTCATCGGTGGCTCTTACGTTTACTACCAGCGACTGCGCCGCCTCGGTATCACCGACGAAGAAGCTAAACTTAGAGCAGGACTTTCTGATGAGTTGTTGTTTAAATTATCTTACTTTTTAAATAAAGTGAAGGAATAGATTTTCATATGACACCTCGGTGTCATTCTGGTGGGTTCCGCGCTTCGCGCGGATATCAGCAAAAGGATAGTACCGCAGGTACTGTCCTTTTGTGTGTACATACTTCATGTTCCTGACTTAAAACCGAAATGGGCACGAGCGCGGGCTCCTGCCCACTTCGGTTTTAATGACCTGCCGAAGGCAGCTCATTAAAACCCGAAAAAATCCTTTAAGTTTATACAAAAAATCAGATGGAAGAAGAACTGATCCTAGGCATCGGCAGCAGAGTACAACACGCACATTTCGGACCGGGTGTTATCATTGGCATACGCTACGCCCAATACCAGGTTACCTTCATGGATCACGGTGTTAAACTGGTAGATAAAACAGACCCGCTCTTCGAAGTACTCGTGGCCGAAAACAAAACAACAGAAGTCGAAACATTATCTGAAGTAGAAACCTCCCTCCTCAAAATACTCCGACTCTGGGGTGGCTTCTCAGAAGTAGTGCCCTTAGGCGATAAATGGAAAAATGGCACCCTGGTGCTGCAACCCGGCGATGCATCTCTCAAAGCCAAGGAAGTGCCCATCGAAGGATTCTTTCACAAAATTGTGATGCTGCGCGACCGCCTCCGTGTTCTGGAACAAAACATCAACAGTCACAAAGTGCTGAGTGATGAAGAGAAAATAAATCTCCAGCAATATATCACCCGCATCTACGGATCACTGACCACCTTCAACGTGTTATTCCGCGATAAGGAACATTGGTTTGTAGGAGAGAAGGGCGGCAGCAGCGATTAATGCCCATATATCTGTTCCGTTAGCCAGATGTAATTAGCCGTATTATGATGCAAAAAAATATTCTTCCCGTCAAAAGGAAACTTTGCATCGTAGCCGGCAACAGGATATAATATTACCGGGGTACCGGCAGGGGAATAACTATGACTGTTCACAAACGGCGGCCGCTCATATCCCGGTAATACCTTCTCCACCCGCTTGTACAGCGTGTTTCCCAGTATCCGCTGCATACGCTTGCTGGCCCGCTTCGATGGGCGATCCAGCCGGCCATACAAATATTTCAACCCCGCCCTTGCAGGCCATTTCTGCTTTTTTAATGCTTTCTTAATATCTGTAAAGGGATTTACAGGAGAGAAATCGCGGGTCGTTTGAATTGAGAACGGCGTTTCCGCTACCCAGTCTCTCGCATTCACCACCCTTAATCCCCAGCCATCCCGGGTAATATAATCATAATCATATGCATAATTGAGATTCCCCGGCTTCGGTGCAGCACTGCTGTAAGTTTTAAACACTATATCTTTAGGCATATCCGGTAAGTATGCCAGCCAGCTACGCAACAGGAATGTGATGGCGCCACCCTGGCTATGACCGGTGATAATAAAATCGTGTATGCCTTCCCGGTAGCATTCTTTTATCTTCCTCACAATATCAGGCCCCATGGCCGCCAGGCCAATCATCCAACCTGCATGTACGTACGCCTGCGGATCATTGGAGAGCGTGTAGTCAAAACGGGTACTATCATTTAATTTCAAATATCCCCTGGCAGGAATCATCCCCGCATAAAAATTTTCCATCCAGGAAACAGCCGTACCATTGGTGCCTCTTATCTGAATAATGGCCACCTTGTCATCCCGCAGCCACAAGTCCCAACGGTTCAGCATCCCCACTTCCGGAGAACGGTAAATCATTTTGCAGTTGTTTGGCATGGGTGTCTTCACCTTTGTCCACGGCGTATCCATAGACCTGTTGATGATCAGCATCAGCTGCTGGTATTCGGCTGCATCAAACCCTGGCTTTAACTTTTGCGCCTGGGTTTCCGCCGCGAAAATAAAAATCAGAAAATAGATAAGATAATAACGGTATCGCATGGTTTTCTCCAAAAAAATAAGGTTATAATCTTGAAGTTACTTTAAATAATTGCTGATAACTGCATATCTCCAAACAATTTCTGGCCTGCCATTGTTGTAAAAGCATTTACCTTCCTGTTTTAAATCTTTTATACAATATGTCAAAAAGAATCGAACATGATTTCCTGGGTGAAATGGAAATCCCACAGGATGTATACTACGGTATCCAAACATTAAGAGCACTTGAAAATTTCCATATAACCGGTATTCCTTTAAAGGTAGAACCTTTGATGGTGCAGGCGCTGGGTTATGTTAAGAAAGCTGCTGCCATGGCCAATCGCGACCTGGGTGTATTGGATAAAAATATCGCTGAATACATCATAAAAGCCAGTGATCGCGTTATCAACGGCGAGTTTGATGATCAGTTCCTCAGCGATCTGATTCAGGGTGGTGCCGGTACTTCGGTAAACATGAATGCCAACGAAGTAATCGCCAACGTAGCCCTGGAAATGATGGGTAAGAAGAAGGGAGATTATGAATTCTGCCATCCCAACAACCACGTCAATTGCTCCCAGTCCACCAATGATGCGTATCCTACCGCTTTCCGTATTGCGCTGATTAATAAGCTGACCAGCTACAAACAAATATTGGCGGACCTGGGTCAGGCATTTGAAGCTAAAGGAAATGAATTCAGCAACGTTCTGAAAATGGGTCGTACCCAACTGCAGGACGCCGTGCCTATGAGCATGGGGGATGAGTTCCGCGCCTTTGCTACCAATATTGGCGAAGAAGTGCCAAGGGTGGAAGAAAGCAAGCGGCTGATTTCTGAAATCAATATGGGTGCTACTGCCATCGGTACCGGCGTAAATGCACCTAAAGGATATTCTGAATTAGTTACTAAACATTTGAGAGATGTAACCGGCCTGGATTTGGTACTGGCAGCGGATCTGATCGAAGCTACCTATGATACCGGCGCTTACGTGCAACTCTCCGGTGTACTGAAACGTACAGCCGTCAAGGTATCTAAAATATGTAATGATTTACGCCTTCTTTCGTCCGGACCACGGACAGGCCTAAACGAAATTAACCTGCCACCGATGCAGCCGGGATCTTCTATCATGCCTGGTAAAGTAAACCCGGTAATTCCGGAAGTGGTAAACCAAACCGCCTTTTATGTAATCGGGGCAGACCTCACCGTTACACTGGCCGCCGAAGCAGGACAACTACAGTTAAACGTAATGGAGCCTGTACTGGCCTTCTCCCTGTTTACTGCTATTACCTACATGGGCAATGCTGTAAAAACCCTGAAAGATAAATGCGTGGTGGGCATCACTGCCAACGCTGATCATACCCGCCAGATGGTGATGAACAGCATTGGAATTGTAACACAGCTCAACCCCGTTATCGGATATGAAAAATCCGCCGGTGTGGCCCGCGAAGCCCTGGAAACAGGTAAGTCGGTGCACGACCTGGTCGTGAAAGAGAAGAAGTACATCACCCAGGAAAAATGGGATGAGATCTTCACTTTTGACAACCTGATCAGACCTCAATTCATCCAATAAAAATACTATAGGTATGTTACGTTCTTCTATTTTCGTTTATGGCTTACTGTTAGCCTGTATGACAGGTGTATTTCAGGTGACTCCGATGGAGGCACAGGCGCAAAAGAAAAAGAAAAAACGGGCAGAAACAACACAAACACCGACCACCCCTTCTCGCCCCCCAAAAAACAAAAACCTGGCTAATATCGTAATCCTGGCTACTGGTGGTACCATAGCCGGCGCCGGCACCTCGAGTGTCGCCGCCGGCTACACAGCCGGAAAACTACCTATCGAAGACCTCCTCAACGCCGTGCCGGAAGCCTACAAAGTGGCAAACCTGGAAGGTGAACAGGTAGCCTCCGTAGGTAGTCAGGCTATGACCGACAGCGTATGGCTCAAACTGGCCAAACGTGTGAACCAGGTGCTGCAACGCTCCGATGTAGACGGTGTGGTGATCACTCACGGAACGGATACGCAGGGCGAAACTGCCTTCTTCCTGGAACTAACGGTTAAATCCAATAAACCAGTAGTAATGGTAGGCGCCATGCGCTCCGCCACCGCTATCTCCGCTGATGGACCTAAAAACCTCTACGATGCTATCGTGGTGGCATCCGACAAATCTTCCACCGGCAGGGGTGTACTGGTATCCATGAACGAAGAAATTTTCTCCGGTCGTGAAGTAAACAAAACCAATACGACCAGCACTGCTACCTTCCAGGCGCCTAACACGGGCCCGCTCGGATATGTGTTTGACGGTAAAGTAGCCTGGTACCACGCTTCACTGCGTAAGCATACTACCCAAACTATTTTTGATGTATCCAATGTGAATGAGCTGCCTAAGGTGGACATTCTGTATGGCTACTCCAACCCTGATCCAACCCTGATGGACTGCCTCATGAACAACGGCACCAAAGGTATTGTGATCGCCGGCGTGGGTAACGGTAACCTTTACCCTACCGTAGAAACAAAAGTGAAACAGGCCACCGCAAAAGGTATTGTAGTTGTGAGAGCAGCCAGGGTACCAAGCGGCCGCGTTACACTCGACGGGGAAACGGATGATAAAGCCCTGGGCACTATTGTATCAGACGATCTCAACCCCGAAAAAGCAAGAGTATTATTACAATTGTCATTGCTGAAAACATCGAGCCCTTCCACCATTCAGGGTTACTTTTTTGAATACTAGCAGGTTCCGTAGTATTTCATATCACCGTTTATATTCAACAGTATGATTTGGATTGAGTTTGCCATTTTATTAGTGGCTATTTTGATCGGTGCGCGCATGAAAGGGATTGGGTTGGGAGTGATGGGCATGGTGGCGCTGATGATCTTCGTGTTTGTTTTCCGTATGGCTCCGGCGGATCCTCCTATTGACGTCATGTTGATTATTTTGTCGGTAGTGAGCACTGCGGCCACACTGCAGGCTGCCGGAGGAATGGAGTATATGGTCCGGCTGGCAGAAAAAGTACTGCGAAGCAAACCCTCGCTGATTGTACTCATTGCGCCGCTGACCACTTTTTTGTTCTCCGTGTTTGCCGGTACTGCACATATTACTTATTCCCTGCTGCCCATCATTGCAGAGGTGTCTACCAAAAAACGGATACGTCCGGAAAGAGCCCTGAGTATTTCTGTAATCGCTTCCCACCTGGCCGTAACAGCCAGCCCCATATCAGCCGCTACTGCGGCATTGGTGTCTATCATGGCTGGCGCTGTCACTTTACCACAGGTCATCATCGTAAGTATCCCCGCTTGCCTGGTAGGTATTTTATGCGGTGTGGCGGTGTGCTGGAAAAAGGGAGTGGAGCTGGACCGTGATCCGGTATTCCTGGAGAAAATGAAAGACCCTGAGTTTGCAAAAAGCATCGATCTGGATACCTCTGCATCCAGAGAACCACTGAAGCCAGGCGCTAAAACAGCGGTAGCTATTTTTGGACTGGCGGTTTTACTGATTGTACTGGTAGGTGCATTTCCCAAAATGCTGCCTACGTTTGAGCCCGGACATGCGAACCTGGCTATTAATAACCTCGGCAATATTAAAATGGCTGCCATGATTGAGTTAATTATGCTCAGCGCCGCAGCAGCCATAATGATCTTCACCAAAACATCTGCTGAATCGGTGTCCAAAGCCAGCCTGTTTACAGCAGGCGCAGTTGCTGTGATATCCGTTTTTGGCGTGGTATGGATGAGTGCCACTTTCATGCAAACAAACCAGGCAATCATAGAAAGTGCGTTGGGCAACATGGTTCGCTCTGCACCGTGGACTTTCTCTATCGCTATTTTCCTGCTGAGTATGCTGCTCTTTAGTCAGGCCGCCACCACACAGGCGTTGATGCCGCTGGGGCTGGCCCTGGGTATTAGTCCTGCACACCTGGTAGCTATGTTCCCCGGGGCAAACGGCGACTTCATATTGCCGGGTTACCCCACCCTGCTGGCCGCCATTAACTTTGACCGCACCGGCAGTACGCATATCGGGAAATTTGTGGTCAACCACAGCTTTATGATTCCCGGCCTGGTGGCAGTAGGCATGTCAGTAGCGGCGGGCTTCTTCTTTGCAAGCATCTTTCTGTAAGTAGTTATTCAATACCGTAATCTAACGTACATGTATACACGTCATTGGCTATTGTATGTATTGTTGCTGGTATCATTCACTGCGACTGCACAGCAGCAGGAAGCGCAGGATACCATCTATAAACCCCTGATCAACCCTTCAAAGGTTACGCTGCTGCAGAATATGGACCTCATTGCCAATATGCGCTTTGCGGAACGTAATCAGTTCGTAAATGGTACCTACACAGGTTCCAAATTTGTTAATGAGCAGTTCAGGCTGGAAATCAGGGGGAAAGTGACGGATAAACTTTATTTCCGCTTTCGCGACCGATACACCCGCGACCCCGTTACGCAGTCTATAGATAATATCAGTCGCTCCACCGACCTGGCCTACCTCCGTTTCGATCCCAGTGAACACTGGAAAATATACGCAGGTAAGCTCTGCGCCGATTGGGGTGGATTCGAATTTGATGCTAATCCTATCGATATCTACGAGTACTCCGATATCATCGAGTACGCTGATAACTTCCTGACAGGCGCCGGCTTTGGCTGGCTGCCCAACAAAAACCAGGAATTCACCGTACAGTTACTCAATAGCCGAACCAAATCATTTTATGAACTATACGATACAATTCCGGGCATAGAGGAGGCGAAGTTTCCGTTTGCCGCCGTGGCCAACTGGCGTGGCAGCTTCTTTGGCGGAAAGTTTCAGACGATCTGGTCCTACAGCATATTTAAGGAGGCTACCCAGCAATATATGAACTACTTTGCTTTCGGTAACCAGCTGCAGCTTAAAGGTTTCCGCCTGCAATACGACTTCAAACTGAGCCTGGAAAACCTCGATCGTAAGATGATTGTAACAGATATGGTGAGAAATCAGATTCACACTACCGCCCAGCAAGTCCGTTACATGAGTCATTGGGTAAGTGCGGATATACAATTGAGCAGGATTGTACATTTTGCTTTCCAGGGCATGGTGGATTTTGCTTATTGGGATGGTAATCCTGATCCTAACGCACCCAGCATGCTGCGTACCGCCTGGGGCTATATTCCGGGCATAGAGGTGTACCCGCTCAAAGATGTGAACCTGCGTATTTTCTGTAACATGATAGGTAGAATCTATCGTCATTCCGATTATGCGAAATCAACTTTCGGATTGACAAATAACGATAACTACCGCTTTTCGATTGGCTTCGTGACTCCATTAGTTGTTTTATAATCTTATTTTTTTTGTACTCCCTCCGCCGTTGACGGAGAGAGCACAAAAAAGGGGAACGTCCAGCAGGACGTTCCCCTTTTTTGTAAGTGAGAGAAGGAACTTAAAACTCCTGCTCCAAATGCCCTACACTACCATCTTCGGCCATACCTTCTACCACCATTCTGAATTTCCTGGTGAAATCATTATTGTAGAATTCAATATTAGCAGTATGGGTCAGCGTATCTACAGTCACGTTAGGGTTCCAGTAGAGGGTGAGGCGTTTATCAGGCAAAGTGTGAACTTCTTTTTTAACACTGTAATCCGGAGAGTAGAATTGTTTTACAATTGCATAACCGGCTTTCTTATACAGCTCAAATCCGCGGATGCTCGGGTCGTTCTGTGGTACGTTATCGCCACCTTTTTTGGTGTAGATGGCAATGGCTCCATTGGCGCCACCAATACCCATAAACGGCGGACGAATCACTTTAATCAGTGCAATATCCGTTACCGGCAGGGACGACAGCATAGAGATATCGGTCTGCATTTCGTTCAGATACAAGCCCGGTGCTCCACCGCGCCAGCTGATAGAAGGGTTGTTGATATCGCCAGTGATCTGCAGCCCGGCAACTTTTGATTGCAGGTACTGGAATACGTTCATGGCAATCGGCGTTTCTTTGGTGAGGTCGAAAGTGATACCATCCCCACCTGCAAACATGCCGCTAACATAGCGTTTCTCGGTGGTTTCCTGCGGTTTTTCCTTCTTCGCATTTACGTTTACCTCCTTCAGGTATACCATTTTATTGTTGATAGCCCGGTTCACTTTATTGCTTTCCGCCGCATTAGCCAGGAAGGCTTTCAGGGCGCTGTTATCAACTGGTGGTGGCACGCGCAGCGGCGCCGGAATCTTAATCAGGGAAGGCTTTTCGAAGAAGTGATTGGTGAATTTCACACTTACATCCTTATTTTTCTTCGCGATATCATTCCCCTGGTAATAGATGTAGGCCGTATCTGGGAACACCATTCCACTGATATGGAATTCGCCCTTTTCATCTACTGGCGCCTGTGCAAACAGGCTGGAGCTGTCAGCCGGCACTTTAATGATCATATCAATCTGTCCTCCGGTGGTCAGCGGGCGGCCCGCGCCGGACATGGCTTTACCGTCCATGGACAAGCCCTGCTCGTATGGATATTTGATTTGCGGATACTCGTTGTTGAGGATTTTTTCCCAGCTAAAACGTGTCCACCCGTTGGTGAGCATTACCAGGTCCAATGCCTGTAAGGTTTGCGCGGAATCATTCCTGAAATACCAGGCCGGATTGTATACAAAACCTTTGATATCGGAGGTAAGCAGCAGGTTAGAGATGATGTTATTCACGTTTTTAGTTTCCACCGGTACGGCGTCAGCATCCGTAATGGATATGGATATACTGGAATTGATAGTATCCGGGAGACGTAAAACCAGCGTGTTCTTGGTGCGTGCTTCGGTGTGAATATCCGACTCCAGCACATCCATCTGGAGCAGATCGTTCTTTTTTACAAACACCAGGCGCTGTGCAACAGGCAACCCTGATTTTGTAAACAGGGAAATCTGCACAATGCCGGAAGGTATGTTGGTAGCCGGAATAAACCCGCTGATGCGGCCATCGGCTACATCCAGGTTGGCCTTATACACCATCTGCTGGTTCATTTGCGCCAGTACCAGTAACTGATTCATGCTGGTATCGTTATCCGGGCCGGCTACGGCCTGGTAGAAGATCCTGGCGCCTTTATTATATACTTTCAGCGTTACGCCCTTGGTTTGTGCCGCAGGCAGGTCAATGGTTTTGGACTGGCCTTTGGCGCTTTTCACGACAGCCTGGTAGGTTTCACCTGCGGCCGGTGTATAGTCGAAGCTACCCATCCCGTCGTGCACGGACTTGATAGCTGCCGTTTGTTCACCTTTGCTGCTTTTGATGGTGCCGGTTACTTCCATTGGATAACCATTCTGGTCAATCGCTTTAAAAGCCACGGTAGCGGCCTGGCCTACGATGGCATTCCCTCCTTCCGGAAAAAATTGTACGGAAAAGTCCTGCGCCAGGGAGTCGGCATCCGGCGCGGTTTTCTTGGCAGGGTCGAATATTTCGAAGTTCCTGGTGAAGAAAAACGCAGGGTCAAAGTTGTTCATCCACGCGGTGTAGGCGCGGATCTGGTAGGTACCTGGTTTCTGTGTTTCCGGCAGTTCAAAAGCGCCGGGTGACATCCCCCCGCCGCTGGCGAACAATTTCTTCTGAATGATATTGTTATTCTTGTCCAGCAGTTCTACGTAGAGGTTAGTGGCCTGAGTAGAGGGAAGTCCCTGCAGGGTGATATATGCCCGGAACCAGATGGTTTCGCCGGCGGCATAGTAGTCTTTGTCCATATGGAGGTAGACTTTTTCCTGAGGGTAGCGCTTCACAAATTGCTCCAGTGCCTTAACGATGCGGTCCGACCAGTCATCCGGCGGCGGTACGATGAAAGCCATTGCGGTAACAACTCCTGTCAGCAGCGCTATTGGAAGTTTCCATTTCATGGTTGTTGATTTGTATACAAATTACTAATAAGTGTTAATTGTCCGAAGGAATCCTTAAAAATAGCAAGTTCAAAAGATTAAAGTTATTATTGCGCAAATACTGGATTTTTTTTAACAAGATTTTAATGAGTTTCAAGGGAAAACGACTGGTTGTGACAGGTGGCGGCGCCGCCGGATTTTTTTGTGCAGTCAATGCCGCACGTATGAACCCCGACCTGGAAGTATGGCTGCTGGAAAAAACCGGTAAGCTCCTTTCCAAGGTAAAAGTGAGTGGGGGCGGGCGTTGTAATGTTACCCACCACGCGCCGGATATATCGTATATGACTAAACGTTATCCCCGGGGCGGCAACTTCGTCAAGAAAGCATTCGGACAGTTTTTTGTACCGGACACCATCAACTGGTACGGCGAAAGAGGAGTGAAGCTGAAGGCAGAAGAAGACGGACGCATGTTCCCGGTAACGGATTCCTCCCAAACGATCATTGATTGCCTCCTCCGTGAGGCGGACAAATACCAGATAAATATACGTACCAATGTGGAAGTGCTGGCACTGGAACGCCGCGCCACTGGCGGCTGGAAGCTCGTTTTAAGCCAGGGCGCCGCACTGGAAGCCGATTTTGTGTGCATCGCCACAGGGGGTTACGCACAGGAAGGCAAGTTCAGCTGGCTGAAAGAAATCGGGCATACCATTGTTCCTCCTGCACCTTCCTTATTTACCTTTAATATGCCAGGCAACCCGATCACACAGCTGATGGGTGTAGCCACGGAAGCCAGCGTGAAAATTGCCGGCACCAAACTGCAGCAGCAAGGACCATTGCTGATCACCCACTGGGGCATGAGTGGCCCGGCTATTTTACGGCTATCCGCCTGGGGGGCAAGAGAGCTGCAGGATATGCAGTATACGTGTACGGCTATCGTAAACTGGGTACCCAGCTATAATGAGAATAGTATGAGGGAAGACTGGCAGTCGCTCCGCTTTGAACTAGGCAAGCAAAAAATATACAACAAGAACCCATTCCAGCTGCCGCAACGCCTTTGGAACTTCCTGCTGCAACAGGCGGGCATAGGGGAAGACCTCCGCTGGGCCGATGTGCCGGCCAAAGAGCAAAATAAGCTGCAGAAAATGCTTGTGGCCATGGAGTTTCCTGTGAAAGGCAAAACCACCTTTAAAGAAGAATTTGTGACCTGCGGCGGTGTTACGCTAAGTGAAATTGATCCGGCTACTATGCAGAGCCGTATTGCACCAGGGTTGTATTTTGCAGGAGAAGTGATGGATGTAGATGGTGTAACGGGTGGGTTTAACTTTCAGCATGCGTGGACGAGCGGGTTTATTGCAGCGAAAAGTATTAGTAGTATTTAATGGTGTAGCCTGGGGACGGTGCCAGCGGCACAATCCCCAGGCTGCATTGATTGGAGGCCGCTGTCCTCCTGCTTCTGAAGGGCGGCAATGATGCCTCCTTGATTCACGGTATTTTCCGCCACCACGGCGTGACGGGGTTACAGCTTCATATAATTAATCCCCGGTTCATACTCTTCTTCCAACGCATCCAGCAATTTCTGAAAATCCTCCGGATTACGTACAAAATCCATCTTAGTCATATCCACCATGAGTGTACGCACCGGGTGCTGCTTGATATACTGCATATACATATCATGTACATTCAGCAGGTACTCATCCGGGATAGCCTGTTCATAGGAACGGTTGCGGTGGCGGATGTTTTCCTGGACTTTCGATACCGGCGCGTTGAGGTAAATCAGCAGATCCGGCTGTAACAGCTGCGGATTGATGATGTCAAAAAGTTTCTGGTACAGGGCATATTCTTCTTCCGGCAGATTGATTTTGGCAAAAAGCAGGCTTTTGATAAAGAGATAGTCAGATATAGTGCCGTTGGAAAACATATCTTCCGACTGCAACATATCCTTGAGCTGTTTATATCTCTCCGCCATAAAAAATAATTCCAGCGGAAAGGCGTACTGCTGTGGGCTTTTATAGAAAAGTGGAAGGAAAGGATTGTCTGCAAACTCCTCCAGGATCAGTTTCGATGAAAAATGTTCGGCCAGCATGCCGGCAACGGTGGTTTTGCCGGCTCCTATATTTCCTTCTATCGTGATAAATTTATAGCGCATGTTCTTCTTTTAAAGTTTGTGGACCGGTGAGTCGTCCGGGCAGCTTTCCCATAACTGGTGGACTGTTTGATGCATAACTGGATGCATGTAATTGGGTATGATGTCGTTTAACGGGCCTAGCACAAACCGGCGCAGGTGCATGCGGGGGTGCGGAATTTTCAGATCAGGGAGAGATATAGTCTCCCCGTTAAAAAATATCAAGTCAATGTCTATCACCCGCGAGCCCCATTTCTGCTGGCGCACCCGGCCAATGTTTCTTTCAATCTCCAGTGTGCACAGGAGCAGGCTATGTGCATCCAGCGCTGTGGCTATTTCCAGGCCCTGATTGAGGTAGTCTGGCTGATCTTCCACTCCCCATGGAGCGGTTTGGTACAAGGCAGATTGCTGTATCACCCGACCGGCCCTTTCACCGATCAGCTGCACGGCTGACCGGAGGTTATGCTCCCGGTCTCCTAAATTGCCACCTATAAGTAATATTGCTGTATTCATGTATAAATCCGGCCCCAAAAGTAGCCATATTCCTTATTTTTGAAAAAAATGTATCTTTCCTAATAGTTTCATATTAACTCGACAACATGCGTTTTTTTAAAGTATTCTTTGCAGCCCTGTTGGCATTGATTGTATTCACAGCCATTGGAATGATAACCCTTATGGTGCTGATAGGAAAGGCGATCACCCCTGAAAAAGTCAGCCTCTCTCCCAACAGCGTACTGGTACTCGAAACCAGCCAGAAGTTCATGGAGCAGGAACAATCCAACCCCCTGGGAAATTATTTCGGTGACCTGGATACAGATGTACCGGGCCTCTACGAAGCCATTCGTTTAATTGACCATGCCGCCGATGATGACAACATCAAAGGTATTTACCTGAAAGTAAATGGAAATGGCAATGAAATGGCTACCAATGCAGAACTGCGCAGAGCACTGCAGCAGTTTAAAAAATCCGGCAAATTCGTATATGCGTACGGGGAAGTCATCGACCAGGGATCCTATTTCCTGGCTACCGCAGCGGATAAGGTATACCTGAACCCTCACGGCGGAGTGGACTTCAGAGGTTTTGCCACTGAAATCATGTTCCTCAAAGGGGCACTGGATAAGCTGGAAATTAAACCGGAGATTTTCTACTGCGGAAAATTCAAGAGCGCTACCGAGCCTTTGCGTGAAAATAAAATGACGGACGCCAATCGTGAACAAACCACCCTCTTCCTTGGTCAGCTGTATGGCAACTTCCTCAGCAGCATTGGCGCCAGTCGTAAAATTGACACCGCCACCCTGCACCAGTACGCGAACGATGGGCTGATCCAGGAGCCGGGAGATGCGCTGAAATATAAGCTGGTAGACGGTCTGAAATATGATGACGAAGTTACCGCCGAGCTGAAATCTAAGCTGAACATAAAGTCCGACGAAAAGATCAACTTTGTATCTCTCTCCAAATATGATAATGCTTCTACCCTTGATAATGGTGATGGCGACAGCAAAATTGCCGTGATCTACGCACAGGGTAATATCGTTTCCGGTGATTCTGAAAAAGAAAATACCATTGCCAGCGATATTTACGTACGTGATATCCGCAAGGTGAGAGAAGATAAAAATATTAAGGCAGTAGTATTCCGTGTAAACTCCGGTGGGGGCAGCGCCCTGGCTTCTGAGGTGATCTGGAGAGAACTGAGTCTCACGAAAAAAGTAAAACCGGTGATTGTGTCCATGGGTGACTACGCCGCCAGCGGTGGCTACTATATTTCCTGCATGGCTGATACCATTTTCGCAGAACCTAATACCCTCACGGGTTCTATCGGCGTATTCGGGGTGATGATGAACTTGTCTGACTTCTTCAAAAATAAACTGGGAGTAACCTTCGACGGCGTGAAAACAGCTACTTACGCTGACCTGGGTACCAGCGGCCGCGCCATGACTGAGGCAGAAAAAAAACTGATTCAGAACAGTGTGGACAGTACCTACGCCACTTTCAAATCCAGAGTGGTAGCAGGCCGGAAACTGGACCCGGCGATTGTAGACAGTATCGCACAGGGCCACGTGTGGAGCGGTACACAGGCGCTGAAACTTGGTCTGGTAGACCGCCTGGGTGGTATTGACGCTGCACTGGCATCTGCCGCAAAAATGGCTAAACTGAGCAGTTATAAAATCACGGAATATCCGGATGTGAAACCTTCTGTAGGCAGAATGCTGCGTAATATGGGCAACAAAGTGAGCACCAGCATGGTGAAGAAAGAAATGGGTGAGGCAGAATACCATACCTATCAGGAGCTTAAATCCGTGAAGGAGCTGCATGGTCAGGTACTTACCCGCATGCCTTTCGACTACATTATTCGTTAATAAAGCCCCTGGGGCTTAGGTAATTGGGAGTGGCTGTCAGAAATGATGGCCATTCCCAATTTCTTTTTATGTAGTTTTACGCGGTTTTTTAAAATTGCAGATCAGATGAATGGAGCTAAGTACAGTCAGTGGAGAGCGATGTTGGCCATTACGAAAGGTAGCCTGAGAGCGACTTTCAGAAGTCCTTCTTCCGTAGTTTTCAGCCTTGCGTTCCCTTTGGTATTTATCCTCGTGTTTGGATTTATTGGAAACAGCACCGTATCCGTAAAGGTGGGAGTAGACCGCCATACAGACATCAGTACCAACTATTTCAAGCATTTGGCTGCCAACAAAACGCTGAAACTCATCACAGACGATAGTGAGGCGGAAATGGCCGAGGACCTGAAGAAAGGTAACCTGGTGGCCATACTGAATATAGAGCAGCTGCCTGCCACAGATGGGCAGGAGCATTATAAACTGCATGTAAAAACTTCTACAGCCACCGATCCCAACAAAAAAGGAATTTTAATTGCTGCGCTGCGGGCCGTTACTGGTCAGCTGGACAGCCAGGCATATCCCCGCCCTTCCGTGGCCACCATTATTCCCGAAGAGGTGCCTGGGCGCATTTACAAAACGATCGACTTTATTTTACCGGGTCAGCTGGGCTTTGCTCTCATGAGCGGCGCCGTGTTTACCACCGCCTTCCTGTTTTTCGGATTGCGGCAGACGTTGGTGCTGAAACGCTTTTTTGCTACTCCCATTAAACGCTTTTATATTGTGCTGGCGGAAGCCCTGGGCCGTACGGTATTTCAGGTGATCAGTTCCGTTGTCATCATTGCCCTTGGCCACTTTGCCTTCGGGTTTACGCTGGTGAACGGATTTGTTACTTTTATGGAGATGCTGGTGCTGTCGGCATTCGGATGCCTGATATTCCTGGGCTTCGGTTTTATCGTTAGCGGTATTGCCAAAAACGAAAGTACGATCCCACTGTTTGCCAATATTATTACCCTGCCACAGTTTTTGCTTGCAGGTACTTTTTTTCCGATAGATTCTTTCCCTTCCTGGCTGCAGCCGATTTGTAAACTGATGCCACTCACTTACCTGGCAGACGGCCTCCGTGAGGTGGCATATGAAGGTAAGCACCTGTGGAATATCGGTTATGACCTGGGCATCCTCACCATCTGGGGCATTGTGGTATATATTGTGGCCGTTAAAGTATTCCGGTGGGAGTAAGCGGCGCATTTGTTAGCTTTGCTGAATAAATCCCTGCACATGCAAGCCTTTTTCATCATCCTGGGAGCATTGATTGTATTGGTGCTGGCGTTGTTTGTCATCAGTATGATTTTACCGGCAACCGTAAAGGTGGAGCGTTCTCTACAGATTCCTGCCAGCGCAGCCATTATATTCCCTTATGTCAATACCTTGAAAAACTGGGAGTTATGGTCGCCATGGCACCAAATGGACCCGCAGCTAACCATTACTTATGGCCAAAAAGAAAGCGGGGCAGGGGCAGGTTACAGTTGGGAAAGCCGTAACCGCAACATTGGAAAAGGCAGTGTAGTGATCACCGTTTCCCGGGAAGAGCAATATATTGCCACCGAAACTGATTTTATGACCATGGGAGTAGCCAAAGGCTATTTCCGCTTCGAACCTGTACTGGGTGGTACTGTAGTAACCTGGGGCATGGTGGCCGATATGGGCCAGCACCCTGTCCGCAAGCTCATGGGGCTGATGATGGACAAATGGGTAGGCAAAGATTTCGAGAAAGGCTTACATAACCTCGCAAAGATTAGCAGCAAAAAATAAACTATGAGATTTATTAAATTAGGGATCATCAGTATCATCGTTTTCGGCACATTGATATTCCTTGGCTCTTTATTACTGCCTTCTACCGCCGTGGTAGAACGTACCGGCGTTATTCAGGCGCCTATCGACACCGTGTATGCTCATATTGGTGACCTGAAAGCCTGGAAGGACTGGAATCCATGGTATCAGCCGGACAGCACTGCCACCCTGCAGTTTTCCGGGCAAACCAGCGGCACCGGTGCCTGGTACACCTGGACGGGTACACGCAGCAGTGGTAAAGTGACTATACTCGACAGCGACAACAAAAAAGGCATCCATTACAGCATGGAGGTGAAAAATATGAAGCCGGTAGATGCTGGTATTGAACTTAAGCCTACTGCCGATGGTAAGGCTACCGCTATCTTCTGGCATATGCAAACCAAATTGGGCATGCTACCCTGGTGGAAACTGCGTGGGTTTATGGCTGATAAAATCTTCGGACCGGCTATGGATCAGGGTTTAACCACCCTGAGTGAGATTTGCGAAGGCAGGAGTGGAAACTGATGGAGCTATTTTGCCATTAATCCATATTAACAAATTCTTGCGCTTATTATCTTTAAATTGGATAATCCTTCTAAACTCTAACTAAATAACGCACATCCAACATGAAACAGTTCATCATGGCAACTTTCTTCGTAGCTACCGCAGCTTTGGCTTTCGGTCAGGAAAAAGCAAGAAAGAGCCCAAAAGTAACCACTGAAGCAAACGGCATTAAAGTGGTATATGGTCAGCCTTCCAAAAACGGAAGAGAGATCTTTGGTAAACTGGAGCAATACGGAAAAGTATGGCGTACCGGTGCCAACGAAGCTACTGAGATCACCTTTGCAAAAGATGTAAACTTTGGTGGTAAGCCAGTGAAAGCTGGTACCTACACCCTGTTTTCTATTCCTGATCCTAAAACCTGGACAGTTATCCTGAACAGCAAACTGGGACAGTGGGGCGCTTACGACTACGAAAAGGTGAAAGGCCAGGACGTGGTACAGGTAAAAGTGGATCGCCAGTCATTGTCTACTCCGGTAGAGAAACTGACTTTCACGCTGCCAGGTAATGCAGTGGTGTTTGAATGGGATGATACGAAGATATCAGTTCCAGTGAAGTAGTAAGCAGGTGATAATTTTTTTTCGGGGAGAGATGAAGTGCCGCAGGCACTTTATCTCTCCCCGATTTATTTCCGGGCCACAGGTCCGGAAATAAATCAAATGGATTGAAGTAGGTCGCTAATGCAGTCATATACCTCCTGCAACTGCTCATCTGTAATGCAATACGGCGGCAGCACATACAAGGTATTCCCCAGCGGCCGCAGCATCACCCGGCGCTCCCGGAAGAACCGGTGCAACTGGTCTGCGATATTGTTAGTGTAGCCGTCGGCGTTAGTGGTAATGATATCGAAGGCGAGGATGGTGCCCTGGAGCCGGGGCAACTTAATTTTAGGCAACCCCTTTAGTTGCGTCAGGAATTGCGTATGTGCTTCGTGTATGCGCTGGCGGTTGGCTGCGCAGGCAGGATCAGTAAACAGATCGAGGCTGGCCAGTGCTACAGCGCAGGCGAGCGGGTTGGCAGTGAAGCTGTGGCCATGGAATAATGTCTTCAGCTTATCATTGCTGAGGAAAGCGTCATAGATGTCGCTGGTGCAGGTGGTGATGCCGAGCGCCATACTGCCGCCGGTGAGACCTTTGGAAAGGCACATCATATCAGGCTGGGTACTGCAGTTTTCCATGGCAAAGTTTTTACCTGTTCTGCCGAAGCCGGTCATCACTTCATCGGCGATGAGGAGTACCTGGTGCGATTGCAGCCAGGCTAGCAGCTGGTCCAGCGGTGCGGCCTCGTACATGAGCATGCCACCGGCGCCCTGCACCAATGGCTCAAATATAAAAGCGGCGATGGTGCTGAGGTCCAGCGCATCGATGGTTGCTTTCAGTGCTTCAAGATTGCCGGCAGTGGGGAGGTCGATGAAGTGTACTTCAAAGAGAAGGTCATCGAATACGCGGGTGAATACGCTGCGGCCACTTACGCTCATGGCTCCGAAGGTATCGCCGTGGTAGGCGTTTTTGAAGGCGATGAATTTATGCCGGCGTTGGCCTTTGTTATCCCAGTATTGGAGCGACATTTTCAGCGCTACTTCTACGGCGGTGGATCCGTTGTCGGAATAAAATACTCTTTTTTGCTTGGCTGGCAGCAGGGGAAGCAGGCGTTCTGCCAGCTCTACTGCGGGGGCATGGGTGTAGCCGGAGAAAATGATATGCTGAAGCTGGAAGGCTTGTTTGGAAAGCATTTCCGCGATATGCGGGTGTGCGTGTCCGTGAATATTTACCCACCAGCTGCTGGTAGCATCTATGTAGGAATTATTTTGATCGTCGAATAGGAGGGCACCTTCCCCGCGGGTGATGGCGATGGGCTGTGGTGCTGTTTGCATCTGCGTATATGGATGCCATATTACCTGCTGGTCACGGGCTGCTAAAGTCGGTTGCTGCATCATCAATGAATTAGGTAAGTCGCGAAGGTACAACAACAATGCTATTCATAGTATTTAGCCAGGGCCTTAAACAGGTCGTGGGCTGCGTAAGGTTTTGGCAGCAGGTCGGTGACGTGGAGTATGGCCAGTTTTTCTCTTACGTCCGGCATAATATCGGCGGTCAGCACGATGATAAAGGCGTCGGGCTGGATCATTTTAATATGCGGGATGGCTTCATAGCCGTTCATTTCCGGCATGTGGAGGTCGAGGATGATGCCATCAAAATGCTGTTCCTTTAGGCGTTCCAGGGCTTGTTTGCCATTGGTGGCGGTGGTAATCCGGGCCCCGGATTTTTTGAGTTGCATTTCAATGATACGCACATTGATTACATTATCTTCTACTACCAGCAGGCTCATATTATCGAGGAAGCCGGCGGGATATTGTTTAGGGGTATGTTGTTTTTTGTGCAGCACGGGGATATCGAATCCCAGTGTGAAGTGGAAGGCGGAGCCTTTGCCTGGCGTGCTTTCTACGTGTATATGTCCCCGTTGTATTTCCACGAGTTTTTTGGTGATGGCGAGTCCCAGCCCGGTTCCGCCGTGGCGGCGGGTGGTGGCGGCTTCTGCCTGCACAAAGGTTTCAAATACTTTATCCTGCATGTCCGCAGGGATACCGATGCCGGTATCGCGAATGGTAAAGCCGATATGGGTGCGGTTACCGTGGCAGTCTTCCTGGTGTACCTCGATACATACCGATCCTTTTTGTGTGAATTTGATCGCGTTGTTGATCAGGTTATTGAGGATCTGGCCGAGGCGTACAGGATCGCCCAGGATGTTTTGCGGCAGCTCGTGATCTACGGCGGTATACAGCTTAATGCCTTTGGCTTTGGCCAGTGGCTGGTAGTTGCTGGCGATGCCGTGGATGAGGTCAGGGAGATGAATGGGGATATGTTCCAGTTCAATTTTTCCGGCTTCGATTTTATTGAAGTCGAGTATGTCGTTAATGAGTCCCAGCAGGTGTTTGGAGGAGAACTGGAGGCTTTGGATTACCTCGGTATTTTCCGGGAGGTGGTTATCTTCCAGGATGCCGGCAATCCCGATGATGGCGTTGAGCGGTGTTCTGATTTCATGGCTCATCACGGAGAGGAATTCGCTTCGTGCCTGCGCGGCTTTTTCTGCGCATTCTTTGGCTTTGAGTAATTCCAGTTCTGTTACTTTCTGGTTGGTGATGTCCATGATGATACCCCGGAAGTGGGTGATATGTCCCTTTGTAATAACGGGGATGCCCATTGTTTTTACCCAGGTGGGGGTACCTTTTGCGGAGATGTGCCGTAGTTCGAGGCAGTATGGTTTTTGATTTTCCAGCAGTTGTCGCCGTGCTTCTTCGAATACGGGCCGGTCGTCCGGATGGTAAAAGGCTGCGGAGCTTTGCAGGGTTACGGGATAGTCGGCCGATACTTCCCTGAGTTCAAAGATTTGTTTGGTCCAGAATATTTCTGAGGTGGCGGTGTTGAATTCCCAACCGCCGATCGCCCCCATTTGCTGGCTGATATTGAGCAGGTGGAGATTTCTTTCCAGTTCTGCTTTTGTTTGCCTGAGGGCGATCTCGTCACGCATCCTGGAGGTGATGTTTTTGATCAGGATCAGGATGCGTTTGTTGGGACCGTTGTGGTTTTTCAGGAGCGACATTTTCAATCCGTACCAGTTGTTGATTTCCTGGCGAATGTCGCGGTACTCATATTCCTGTGTTTCTCCGGTACGCAGGAGGATGTCGGTCAGGTTATCGAACACCGGCGCCAGGGGGCCGAGCACTTCTGTCATGCTGCGGCCTACCACCTGTTCTTTAGGCTGGAACAGGAGGTTGTCGTTATTACACCAGACTTTTGTAAATATTTTGTATTCGTTCATTTCCATCACGATATCATCGAGTGTGCCGATGAGTGCGTCGAGGTCGGCGCGTGTTTGCTGATTGGCTTTTTCCGCGCGGTTTCTGTCTCTTTCCTGATTATTGGCAAAGAGGAGCAGGGCGTAGCTCTGTATCAGTGGCTGCAGTGTATCAATGATGGTGGTGCTGTATCCGCCGGGTTTATTGCCCAGGCCGATTACACCTAATATTTTATGGTTGTATACGATGGGGATTCCCAGGTAGGCGGAGAGTGTGACGGAAAGGTCAGGATAACTAACTGAAATCTCATCCGGTTCCGGGCTATTGTTGATGATGGGCGTGGCTTGTTTGATGACTTCTCTGGTGAGTGCATCCATGTTGAGGAACTGCAGCCCTGGCTCCTGGTCTTTGAAATAGCGGCGCTTCATTTCCTGCAGGTAGGCGGCGGGTGCTGCGGCGTGTAATATTAGTTTAGGGAGATATTGATAGCTCGTGGTGATCTCGCCCACGAAACCTGTTTCACTGCCCGTGATGGTCAGCAGGTTTTGCAGGAAGTGTTCCATGGTGAGCTGCAGGTTTTTATGCAAGGCCAGCGTCTGGTGCATCTCTGCGAGGGAGCCCATGATGCCGGATAGTTGCTGCAGCTTGGTTCTTAGTGCTGAAATTTCAGTAATATCTTCCACCGCCGCTTCAGGCAGCAATACAGGTAAAGTTGAGGCCAGCATGAGCGATCAAATTTTAGTTGAGTGTTCTGGTTTCTCAGTTTTCTGTTTGTTCTCGGAAAATCTCAGTTTTACACTATTAGTGGGCAACGGTTACGACGGGAGTAATTTGTGCGTCTCTTAACGGGTTAATCAGGGGAATAAATTTACTTAAAATATTTTCACAGCCAAGTTATTTTTTCGCACATCGGATGTGCAGATGATGTGCATATCGGATTTATTCTCGCAAAGCAGCAAGCAGCTAAGGTTTATAAATGAGGATGTATCAAAAAATAAATAAAGCGCCTGTGAGTTGTTTAAATAACGACATGTCTCCATCAGGTACCCGAATAAAAAGAGGTACTGTTTTGATTTCCAAAAAAAGCAGAACTTTATTTTAAGGAAGACCTGGTTTTTATGGCAAGGTTTATCCTGTGCAGGCAGACTTAGGTCTGCCTGTTTTATTTATAAT
>NZ_JAHUWJ010000020.1 GCF_019219075.1 Chitinophaga sp. sic0106 | reverse complement strand
GATACATCAATCACTAAAATAGTGATATGTAATCATAAATAAATGGTTGTCAGTATCTTGTTAAAAAATCAAAAGAAAATATATAAAAGAAAATGGTCGGAAGAAATTTCTTCCGACCATGACTAGGTTTGGCTCCGATTTTTTAATTTTAAAGCATATACAGTTTTATGAGGGCAGACGATTTTCTATCAGACGATTTCTTAAGCAGTTTTAGACTGGATTTGCAACAAAAAAATGGACAAGTTATTAAGCTGCTTGTCTTAGAATAGATTTACCAAATTCTTCGGGGGTTAAATATCCTAGCACAGAATAATATCTTTGATAGAATGGTGAGACTCTAATTATCAATTTGATTCACAGGTTTTTAGAATCACACACTTAGTTGAATAGTTCACAAAGCAAATTCTCCTTCCGATTAGATGAGGATGTACTTAAAAGCTTTACCCTAACTTTGCGGGTGGCATCAGATAGAATGAACCTAAACTATTTGATTTTAAAAACTATCAGAATTAATAATCGATTTGATTCCCCTAATATTGAATTTATTCACTTCTGAAATAATTCTGAAATTAAGGACTCCTTTTATACTCCAGCTATCAGATACAGAAAAAAATCAACCCTAATTACTAGTATTTAAAATAGCATCCAAGAAAATAAGCCAAAGGCTTTTTTTTACACATCCCAACATTCTGAAGAAAAACGTTGAAGGTTAGACCGCTACATTTCTATTCACCAACTGTTGAAGCATATCTTGAGCAATGCATCCTCAGAAAAAAGAAAGCCTTACACGTTCAATTTATCCTTCTTTCCCTTACTGAATTCTTACTGCATTGTAATGTTATATTTTGTTCCATCTGAATATATGCTAAATGAGGAGAATTATTGTTTTGGTCACATTATTAACCTTGATTTCTCAGGTTGCCGCTGCTCAAGAAAAAGCTAACTATATCTTAAAAGGAATTGTGTTAGATTCTAATACACAAAAGCCAATTCAAGGAGCCTTAATAGGAATTAGGACTTCAAAATCTAGTATTACAACTTCATCTGATAAAAGTGGAGCATTTACAGCTATCCTAGATTTAGGCGAGATGACAATATCAATTTCACAGTATGGTTATCACAATAAGACTCTATCTGTTAATATAAATGATAGCTCAATTAATCTAGGAACTATTTTGCTCAAAAGCTTGTCCTTTGATTTAAACGAATATACTGTGAAAGGCAAAAGTACAGTTGCCAGAATAAGTAAGGATACAATGGAATTCAAAAGTATTTCATTTGAGGTAAAAGAAAATGCACAATTAAAGGAATTGTTAGAAAAAATACCAGGATTAGAAGTTTTTTCTGATGGAACGATCACTTACAATGGTCAAAAAATCGAAAAAATTCTATTGGATGGCCAAGATTACTTTGGCACGAATATTTTTTTAGCATTAAGAAGTATAAGCGCCGAACTTATCGATAAACTCCAAATAATAACCACTGACAATGTAACTGCTGGGCTTGGGTTGATAAATGGTCTTGAAAAAACAAAAATATTAAATCTTACTATTAAAGATTCTCAAAAAAATAAGAATACAGGAAATGTACAAGCGGGTTATGGCACTTCAAACAGCTATTTAGGTAATTTGATTCTAAATCAATTCGGGAAAAAAAAGCAACTATCATTTTTAACAAATATAGATAACATTAATAATATTCAGGATAGTAAAACAAAAATATTAACTGGGGTAAATAAAACTAAAGAGGCAGCAGTTAATACCAGTTATATCCTTAACCCATTAAATACCATTTCTGTTAACATTATTTATTCTTCCGTATCTGGGATCAATAACAATAAGACTAATCGTGAATATATCAATATGAATCCTACAGGAATCAGTTCCCAATCTTCAGAGAGCAAAACAAATTCCTACAGATTAAGTATAGATATCAAACACACTCTAAACAGTGATAGCCTATATCACATATCTCAACGATTCCAAATAAGAAATAATGGGAAAAATATAGAAAATATTAGTTCCTATACGAACAGTTTCCCGAGTGATGAATTAAAGGTATCGGGAACATCTCACAATAATTTAAAATCCAACAATACTACATATTCATACCTTACAGATTTTCTAAGAAAATTGAATAATAGCAAGGGGATATTTACACAGTCGATCTCTGCTCAAATAGGAAATAGTAGAGACTTTTTTGATTATCTATCAATATACAATCATAAATCAGGTGACTCTAGCTTCATTACCACTATTAACAATATTAACCCAATTAAGAATAAAAATGCTGGGATTTCTGCCATTAGTACTATCAATTACAAAATAACAAAAATATTCAGCTTGACTGGTTTCTACAGCGTATCTTATAGCCGAGCATCAAATAACAACAGAGTATTTGATAAGGATTCAAATAATATAGGACAGATAAAACCTGTAGATTCTTTGGATAATATTTGGAAATATACATTCAGACAAAATTTCATTTCACTAGGACTTAATACAAAAAGTAAAATATTTGAAGGAAGTATTTATTTAAACTGGTTAATAAGAAACCAAGTAATTCTTCCTATAACGACTACTCCCTTGAGTATTAATTGGAATTTTTTATATCCTAGAATAGACCTCACGTATTACCTGAATCCATCTACTAGCATTGCACACTCTTTCTATTATGAACCAATCACTATTTCCCCATCGCAACTTCTAACGACCCAAAATTTTCAAAATCCCTTAATAATCCAGACAGGAAATCCAGATTTAAGAAATCCTATAAAGCGAACCTTTGTTTTAAGATTTTCACGTTTGGATACCAAAACTCTGTCAAACTTCATCACAATATTACTATGGGCCAATACTAACAAGAAAATTATTAATAATGTAATCTTCGACTCCCTCGGTCGCCAAGTCCTCACTCCCATCAACCTGGACCACTCCCGCATGCTCTCCTGGGGCACCACTTGGTCCAAACCCTTCTTCAAACGCCGCCTCGTCATCAACCTAAACAACAACGTCCTCTACGCCAACGACCCCGTTTCCGTCAGCGGTATCCTCGGCACCAGCGAGTCACTGAGCATCACGCCACGTGTGTCTATCAATTACACCAAAAAAGAGCTAATAGACATCCAAAGCAGCTTCAGTGCTAACCGCACCTACAGCACCTACAACATCGGCAAAATCACTAAGAACGAAGTCTCCTCCTTCAACATGAACCTGGATGTTACCGGCTACCTGCCGCTCGGTTTTATCGCGGGGGTGAAGTACAACAAGGTAGTTACTTCCGGGCTTTCCGCCGGCTACAACCGCTCCGTGGATTTGCTGAATGTATTCCTCTCCAAGCGCCTCCTCAAAAACAAAATGGAAATTAAAGCCCAGGGCTTTGATATCCTGAACAACAACAATAGTTTCAGCAGAACCTTCACCCCTACCTACTTCGAAGATACCCAGAACACCGTACTACAGCGCTTCTTCATGGGCTCCATCATTTACTACATTAAGTAGCCACTGTTGCCCCAATGCACCCACAACTCCTACATTCAACCTATGAAAAAAGCAAAAATCCTCCTGTCTGCAATAGGCTTGATTGCAGTCATTGCTGGTGCGCTGGCTGCCGGTGTTACTCCCAGCTGTAAAGTTTACGTGGTAGACCCTAAGGATGGGTTATGTACACTTGAAATGGAAGGTTCACTAATGAATAACGGCGGCAAGGAGATCACGATCACCAGGGCAACAGATACCTACACCACCGAGTGCGACATACAAACTATTTACTCCTGCGTCCGCTGATGAGAGCACTGCTACTGATAACGCTACTGCTTGCGACCCAAACACAAGCGCAGACCTGGCTGCCCACCCTCCGCCACGACACCCTCCTGGCCCGTCCCGTTGAAAACGCCCCGGAAATTATCGTGGCCACCAACTGGCAAAACAAACGCATCATCTCCACGCTACAGCATTATGCCTACTACATGGAAACTAGCCAACAAAAGGCGGCACCACAAAACCCCGTCATCTGGTTCAAACAACCCACTACCACCACCAACCCTCAAACCGCGCTGATCGACCTAAAAACAGGCCGCACCATCCCCATGGGAGATACCCGCTCCCTCCTGATACGCACCTACGGCGATACCGTACTAATGCTAAAGCAAACGGACAAACGAATACTGGAATTTACGCAGTTAAGTACCGGCGCCAAACACCAGATCACCAACGAAAAAATCGTGAACGGTGCCATGTCCAAAGGGCTCTCGCCGGACGGGCAACTGATCGTGTACTACGACAACAACGCCTACCACTGCTATCACATCTCCCAAAACCAAACCCAAACCATTACAAAAGATATTCATACCGACCTCCATTACATTTACCGCAACGACCTGTTCACCTCCCCGCGCGGCATCGCCGGTTGGAATAGCACAGGCACCAAAGTCTATATTTACGACGCATTCGACCTCTGGGAGGTAGATCTGAACAACAACACCCCGGCGGTCAACCTCACCAAAGGCTACGGCGCCAAACACCGCATCCTGTTTAGCGTACAAACATTCACACCAAATAAGCCGCTGGAATTTCCGCTCATCCTCAGCGCTTTTAATATCGATAACAAGCAAAACGGCTGGTACAAGCTCACCAAAGGAAAGGAGCCCGAACTGCTCACCATGGGCGACTACCAATACGATATCAAGGACAACCCCTATGTGCCGGACGGCAGCAACTTTCCGCCCATTAAAAGGAATGATTCTATTATTGTACGGCGACAAAGTGCCACCGAAGCCCCTAACCTCTTTTACACAAAAGATTTCAAACACTTTACCCAGCTTACGTTTAATCAACCGGATCATAAATACACAGCGCAACTCACAACTTACAACACCCTGGACAGCCAGCAACGCCAGGCCATCCTCTACAAACCCACAGACTTCGACTCCACCAAAAAATACCCGGTGATCGTACATTTCTACGAACGCAAATCCGATGCGCTCAACAGCTACCTTAAAACAGCGCCACTCACCAGCGGCTGCAACATCAACATTCCCACCTACACCCAAAACGGCTACCTCGTTTTCGCGCCCGACATATTTTACACCCCCGGTGATCCCATGCAAAGCGCCTACGATGCCGTACTCGGCGCAGCCGAATACCTCGAAAAATTAAACTTCGTAGATCCGAAACGTATAGGCCTGCAGGGATGCAGCTGGGGAGCCATACAAATCAATTACCTGGTAACACATACGAATAAGTTTGCGGCAGCGGTATCAGCAAGTGGTATAGCTGACTGGATAAGCGCCTATAACTCCCTGGTCAACAACGGCCGCCCCAACTCAGAAAACTTTGAAAACGGACAATTCCGCATGAAAGCAACACCCTGGGATATACCGGAACAATACCTCAAGAATTCCTCCCTCTACGCAGCCAACAACATGAATACTCCCCTGCTGCTTATGCATACCACCAACGACGGCGCCTGCCCCTTCACCAACATCCTCTCCTTTTTCCTGGCGCTGAGGCGACTCCAGAAACCCGCATGGCTGCTGCAATACAGCGATGGTAACCATGGCCTCACCGGCACGTCAGCAACCGATTTCAGTGAACGTATGCAAGCGTTTTTTGACCACTACCTCAAAAATGCAACTCCAACTGATTGGCTTTCGGATTAACAAGTGAATAACGAATCGTTTACAATTTATATCAAACTGTTTCCCGACATTTGATTCATCCTAAACGAAAAAGAATTGTCAAGGATGCAGATTGCCATAGTGCAACATTGTATTTACACGTATAGATGAAAAACTGTCAAAACCCTTTTGACAACCTCAAAAAAATCAGCTTTTTAAAATTAGTTAAACCCAAAAAATGAAACATTTTGAAGACATCCGTTTCAAAGAAGTAGTCACCATTGGACTTACTTTATTACTTAGCATCAGTGCTGCCGCTTACGCATTCCAAATCATGATATTCTGGGTGGCAGGCATCACTTCCGTTGGTATTGGATTGCTGGCGCTTTCCATCACCTGGTACACCTTCTCCAAATACGCGGAGGAAAGAGAAAAATACTACGAGAAATTGACCGACGACACCATCATGGCTTTCAAAACTACCTTTGAATCCGAACTGGACGACGGCCCTCCGGAAGTAGGCGTATTCTGCATCGATAAAGATTACAACTTCTGCTACATGAACCGCGAAATGCGACGCATATGTGGCTACAAATACCGAGAAATTGAAGGCAGGAAATGGACATTTATGTGCTCCCGCCCCCTGGCAACCTGGCTCAATAATATAGTTACCAGATGGGTAGATGATATCATGCCAATTGTCCGACCATACATCACTATCAGGACCAAAAGTGGTGAATACGTAAGACTGCTGGCCTTCATCTCCCTGATGGAACAACCGGACAATAACACAAAGTTTCAAGTAATTGTAAACATTGCGCCATTGGACGAAGACGAATAATCACTTATTTCTTTTAGGGAGCCCTGCACAATGCAGGGCTCTTTTTCACCTGTAGCCCCCATACATTCAAATGCCATGAAGGACATGACATTACATTTTCTTCCAAGTCTGAACGACTTCAACCTGCTTTTTAATCAAATCACCAAAGCACACCTTGAACACCTGCAGCTCCTCAATAAATGGCATACCGACATCCGTCAGGAATGCGATAAATTGATGACACAAATGCAAGGCGGTATAGATGCAACACCTGATAACAGCAAATACTACCCCGCCATGCTCGAAAACCTCTCCCACACCATGGAATTCTATGACGCCATCAACGGCTTCAGAGAAGCCTTCCATATGTTCGTGGAAGAAACCAATGAACAACTATCCTGCTTCAGCACCCACTGGAACGGACACCTGGAGCGACTCGCCATCAACTACGTAGCCAACTACCTCAAAAAGGTATACGAGGTACATACCTCCTACATTAAATTTAAAAGATGCTGGGGCAACGGCGCCAACGCTTTCGTAGAAGCAGACATGATAGCCATCAACGATACCCACCTCTTCATCACCGAAGCCAAAAAATCACTCAAAGAGGAAAACTTCTATAAAACACTCTATAACAGAGACCGCCTAAAAGAAAGAATGCCGGAATATAAACACCTGCACTTCCAGCCACTGTTCATCTGCGAAACCGTAGAAGACAGCGTAGCACGCAAAGCAAAAGAAAGCGGCCTGTGGATACTCCGCTACCGCGGATTTGACGCCAACTACCCCGTCAATACCTTTGAATGGCTCGGCACGCAAGGCCCCGCCAAACTGTAATCCACACATCAATTTTATTATACCTTACCAGATAGCTTTTCTATCTTCCCGGAAATATGCTGTATTCCGGTATGAAATATATTACCCTACTCGCTCTCTGCTGCTGCCTCCAGGCTACTGCCCAAACATCGAAAAACCTGCGATGCGACTACCTCACCAATCCCATCGGTATCGATAATCCGCACCCACGCCTCTCCTGGCAATACAACAGCACTACCGCCAACGCACATATCCAGGTCTATCAAAACAACCAGCTACGCTGGGATACCACCACACCAAACAACTACATATCCTATTCAGGCCCCGCCCTGCAACCTTTTACCACCTACCAGTGGAAAATAAACGGCACCACCGCCTCCTTCGAAACCGGCATGATGCAACCCCATAACTGGCAGGGAACCTGGATATCTGACCACCACCCCATCTCCCATAAACCAGCCCCCCTATTCAGAAAAACATTCAACAACAACAAAACCATCGCGGCGGCACGCGCCTACATCGCCGCCGGCGGCCTCTATGAACTGCATATCAACGGCAAAAAAATCGGTCACCACCTGCTCGATCCCATGTATACCCGGTTCGATCGCCGTACACTATACGTCACCTACGATGTTACCAACAACCTCCAAAACGGCAACAACACCATCGGCGTTATCCTCGGCAACGGCTGGTATAACCACCAGTCCACCGCTGTATGGAACTTCGATAAAGCCCCCTGGAGAAACCGCCCCACCTTTTGCCTGGATCTTCGTATAACCTTTACCGATGGCACCACTACCACCATCAGCACAGGGAAAGACTGGAAAACAGCCACAGGGGAAATCGTGTTCAACAGCATCTATACGGGTGAACACCACGACCTCCGCCAGCAACAAGCCAGCTGGGACCTGCCGGCATTCAACGACAGCGCCTGGCAACCGGTGACCCTCCGCGCTGCCCCGTCCAATAATATAGTGGCACAAGCGATGGTGCCCATCACTGCCGATACAGTACTACAGCCAGCCACCATCCACCGCTTCAGCGACACCAATTATATATTCGACCTGGGCCGCAATATCGCCGGCGTCAGTAGCATCACCCTCAATGGCCCCGCCGGTACTGTTGTGCAACTTAAACATGCAGAACAACTATACCCTAACGGTCACGCAGATATTTCCAACATAGATGTCCATTACCGCCCCACCGATAACACCGATCCTTTCCAAACAGATATATACATCCTCGACGGTAAAGGCCCCCATACCTTTACGCCAGCCTTCAATTATAAAGGCTTCCAATTTATTGAAGTCACCAGCTCCCAGCCCATCACACTCACGAAAGAAAGTCTGCAAGGAATTGTCATGCACAGCAACGTAAAGCCCATCGGCAACTTTCAGTCGTCCAACACCCTCCTGAATAAAATATGGGCCGCCACCAACAACTCCTACCTCGCTAACCTCTACGGCTATCCCACGGATTGCCCGCAACGCGAAAAGAACGGCTGGACCGGCGACGCACATATCGCATCTGAAACGGGACTCTATAACTTCGATGCCATCACCGTCTATGAAAAATGGATGAACGATCACCTGGATGAACAACAGCCCAATGGCGTGTTCCCTTCCATCATTCCCACCGGCGGCTGGGGATATGAATGGGGCAACGGGCCCGACTGGACCAGCACCATCGCTATTATCCCCTGGAATTTATATTTGTTTTATGGAGATACCACCGCCCTCTCACACTGCTACCCCGCCATCAAACGGTATGTAGACCAGCTCACCGCCCGCAGTCCGGACGGCCTCTGTGCCTGGGGACTGGGCGACTGGGTACCGGTTAAATCCGTAACACCGGTGACCTTCACCTCCACCGCGTATTATTTTACTGACGTCACCATTCTGGCAAAAACTGCTAAACTATTGGGTTATGAAGATGATCACCGCCACTATACCCAGCTGGCTGATGTTATTAAAACTGCTTTCAATAAAAAATACCTGGACCCACGCTCAGGCATATACGATAAAGGCCTGCAAACGGAACAGTCAGTAGCCCTGCATTGGAACCTGGTGCCGGATACCCTCCGCAGCAAAGCCGCCGCCGCACTCGCCGCCCGCGTAAAAGCGGACAGCCTCAAACTGGACGTAGGCCTGCTAGGTACCAAAACCATCCTCAATGCGCTCAGCGATAACGGCTATATCGACCTCGCCTACCAACTGGCCGCCTCCGAAAAAGAACCCTCCTGGGGATGGTGGATTAAAAATGGTGCCACCACCCTTTACGAAAACTGGCCCATCAATGCAAAATCGGACCTCTCCCGCAACCATATCATGTTCGGTGAAATTGGCGCCTGGCTGTATAAAGCACTGGCAGGTATTAAACCGGACGAAAAATCACCCGGATTTAAAAGCATTATCATCTCCCCAAAATTCCCTGCCGGACTAAACAACGTGCAATGCACACATACCTCCATGTACGGGGATATAACTGTAGCATGGGAAAGAAAAGGAAAGGATGTTTTACTAACGGTGGAATTGCCGGCCAATACTACGGCCAGGGTTATACTAAGTAAGGAAGTTCAGCTGAACAAAGCAGGGAAACATTTGATTCGCATCAACAAAGAAAACGTACAACTCTTGTAACGGAGTATCCTTCGCCCGCAGCGAAGGATACTCCGCTTCCTGGTGAGGGCCGCAGGCTCTCACCAGGAAGCTGTTAACCAACATAACAGTGTGTTTACAGGCTTATTTGATGGCGCCGCTGCCGATGATGGTCCAATCCTGGTCACCATGGCCTTTTGCGATCCACTGGTCCATCACCTGCGCGATGGCCGGAATAATATTCAGTGGCACCCCTGCCTGTGCGGCCTCCTGTATAAACAGGCCGGTATCTTTACGGGCCATGTTGAGCTCCCAGGAAGGCTGACTATAATCGCCGCCGGTCATACGCTGTATACGCGTAGGCAACGTGTTGGCGGGGTTCCATACCTTAAACAATTCCGACACCGCATCCACCGGTACCTCCAGCGCTTTAGCCAGGGCAAAGGTATCTGCCAGGCCAGCAGTGAAGGCCACGAGGAACAGGTTGCCGATCAACTTCAGGCTCGCAGCGCGACCCGTTTCATCACCGAGGTTTAAAAGCTTGCCCGTCATAGGTGCCAGCAGCGGTTCCATTTTGGCAATGAGCGACTGATCACCGGACAGCAGCATAAAGCCACTACCTTCCAGTGCATTGGCAGGCCCCATAAATACAGGTGCATGCAGGTAAGTAAACCCTTTGGCCTCCCAGGCAGCAGTGCGGGCGATGGCGCCTTCGCGACTGGTAGTGGTATGATCCACAATGATGGCGCCGGGCTGTAAGCCGGGCAATGCGTTTGCCAAAACCTCGTCTACAGCGGCATCGTCTTTTACTACGATGTGTACGCGATCCGCGCCGCGTACGGCATCTGCCACCTGTTCAAAGGCAACAGCACCCGCTGCTTCCAGTGCTTTGGCTTTTGATGCGGTGCGGTTCCAAACCTGCACGGCTTCTCCCCTTTTAAGTAAGGCTTTCACGAAATTAGAACCCAAAAGGCCCATTCCTAAAAATGCTATCATAAGTCTGTGTTTATTATCTCTTTACCATTTAAAGATAGCAAAAAACCGGACGAGGGAATTCTGTCAGTAATAGCTAAAATCTTCCCGATGGTCTATTTGTACCCACAATACTCCTTTACTGTTGGTATGTTGCTGATATCAATACCAGTTTAAAACACCAATTTTATGAGTAAGCGGATCATCTTACCCCTGCTACTGATTGTGGGATGCCTGCATGCCTACGGACAAGGACTGCATTTCGGTGCCAAAGCCGGCACCAACCTATTCAAGGTTACCGGCGAAGGCATCAAGCCCGGCTATAAACCAGGAATACAGCTGGGATTACTCAGCTCCTGGGACTTCAACAGCAAAATTGGCGTACAGGCCGAACTGCAGTATACGCAGGCCAATGCTACCCGCGACGCTAACTTTTCCGCCAAGTATATCAACACTAACAACCCGGATGGAAGCGCAAAGGTTCAACTGGGCTATGTCACCATCCCCCTGCTGTTAAAGTATAACCTTAACCGTTACTTTACCCTGAATGCAGGGCCTGAATACCAGATTCTTTTTTATAGCAATGAAGACCTCCTGCTGTACAACCGCGATGCGTTTAAACGCAGTAATTTCGGGTTGTCCGCAGGCTTAACCGTGAACGTGCAGCCCGTGCATTTCTACGGCCGGTTTGTACAGGGGCTTTCCAATATCAATGGGATTGATAACCGTTATGAATGGAAGTCGCAGCAGATACAGCTGGGGATCGGGGTGGATATTAAATAAAAAGTTCCCGTAGAGCCGGAATGCTTCCGGCTCCTCGCTCGAGGAGCCACAAGCATTGTGGCTCTACGGTGTGTTGGAACGCCATTAGTTTACTTTCACCTGAATACCTGGTTGCAGCTCGTAACCTTTCCCTTTGTACACATAGCGTTGTACCATCACAAACTTTCCTGCTTTCCTTTGCTTCTTCAGCTGGTTGGCCGCTTCCACGGGGAATCCGTCGAGGTTGGCGATATCGTATTCCCCTTTGGTAGTAATGAGGATATCCCTGAAATATTTTTTATCACTCACAGGTACGCTGTAGGTGCTGGTCCATTTGCTAAGGTCTCCCTCTTCAGGATCACCACCGGTTTTTTCCGTGGCAAATGCCACCATGATCTGCTGGTAGGTACCGTTGATACCGGCAATCAGGTAGAGGGTACTGTAGAAAGGTCCGCCACCGGGGCCATTGCTGTGTTTAAGCACAAAGGCATATTGCTCCTGCCCTATCAGCAGGGGTGTGGGTGTAGGGGACTGACTGAAGGAGCCATAAGCCTTAATGGCGGGTGCGTACATACGCAGTTTCCAGCCGGCATCGGTTTTTACAAACTTCGCCAGGCCAAGCAGGCCGCCGGTAAAGCGGGAAGTCTGGAACCCATCTTCTTCAAACTCGGAGTGGTTAAAGCTGATCACCTTATACTGCATACCGGAGGAATCGCTGAAGTCCATGACATTCATCAGGCGGGTGGCCACCCCGTTTTTATAGGGAAATGGCAGTACCTCGTCGTCGTTGGCATCCGGGTACTTTACGGCCTTGCAGGTGGGGCAGCTCCAGTTCACCATTTCATTTTTATATGTTTTAGAGAGATTGTAGTGTCGCCCGGGGAATAGCGCTTCCAGGGCTTTTTCTCCATTAAATGGGTCAGGGAGAATCAATTCCCGCGTGGGCAACAGTATAGAATCACCCAGCGTTTTTTTCTTCAGCACCATATCGGTCTGGGCATAGCTGCCGGCGGCGGCAAAAATGCCGGCAAGGAAAGGTAAGAGGAACCTCATGTAAAATAAATATTATGGAATCTACTAGCAATTGTGGGTGCAAATGTGGGGATTTTTTTGATATGGGGAGATTAAAAATTGCTGAAAATTCAGGGACGCGGTAAACTAGATAACAGAGGCTGTCTCGTTGGTATTTCTTCCGGGGATTTAGCGCACCTGCGGTATGCTATATCCCCGGAAGCGGGCAGGCCGGAAGGCTGTGCGCTTCCAGGGAGAAAATTGCTGGTCAGGCAGCCTCTTTTGTATAATATTATCTAAAAAAACAGTTGGGACAATGCATTGGTGGCATCATTGGTTTTAGGCTTCAGCCCCAGGAATTTGGTATACTGGGCGGCAGATAGTACCCCTTTCAGTTTAGAGAATAGTCCGCCTTGCAGCCCGCTGAATTTGGAAGAATAGTCGGCAGGGTTTGATTGCTGCAACGGCAGAATACCCGCCTTCTTTTGGAGAAACCCGGAAATCAGGTTTTGTACCTGCGGCTGCTGTGCATTACTCAGGCCAAGCGATGGCGTGAGCATGCCCATAATACCGCTGGTCATGTTGCCAAGATTACCTGTTTGACTGGTACCGGTAGCCTTCTTGGCCTGGTCCAGTACGCCCTGGGCTCTGGTGGTAGTTATTGCTGCCAGGCCTATGATGAGTGTAAGAAAAAGGGTCTTTTTCATGGTGTGAGCAGTTTTTTGTAAGGGTTATTAACAAAAAACTGCCGGAAATAGTTTGGCAGACTGCACCGGACTGCCGTGATTTTACGGTAGAAAAACAGGTGTTTTCACCCTCCCTATAATCTACCGGCGTTATTACATTTGTATAACGCTAATGACTCTACGAACTCGGACGTCCTGTGACGACTCTATTTAAGCTCAAGACGATAAATTCCCGTCCTGTTTATCTCTACACACAGGACACCGTTTAGGAACATTATGAAATTTCATCCATGTTCCCCCAAAATCACTTCAGGATCATAACCGGCAGCTTAGCGGCTTTATAAATCCCCTCAGAAATACTTTTATGTGTCAGGGAGTACAGGAAGCTGTGCTTGCCCGGCAAAGCTACAATCAGGCTCACCTGGTGGTGATCGGCATAGTTCAGGATGGCGCTGATGATGTTGGCATCGCTGCTGTATTCGATTTCATATTTATACTGTTCCAAATACGACTTCACGGTATTCACAGCGGCGTTGAACTCCGGTGAAGGCTGCAGGTAGTGCTGCTGCGGGTCTACGTTGAGCACAATGAGTTGATCAGGCACCCACAGCGGGGCCTGCTGGAAGGCCTGCATTTTATCCAGTGTTTTAAATGCTTTGAAATCCACCGGGATGAGGGCTTTATGAACAGGCTGATAAGCCATGCCAGCGGGCACCACCAGCAACCTTACGGGGCTGGTCTTGGCAATGGCTATCAGCGATGCGCTGATGGGGTCATCACTATTTTTATTTTGCAGCATTATCAGCTGGGGGTTGTCTTCTTTCACCGCCCACATAATGGCGCGCAGCAAAGGCTGTTCGCTCCAGGCCATCTTTACCTCGATGTTGTCGCCCAGCTGCTTTTGCAGTGCCTGCGCCAGGTCATTCAGTTTCCACATCACTTCTTCCCGCCAGTCAGAAATATTATGCGGGTTTACGGCCACGTAATCGGCCGACATGGCCATGGTGCTGAATACGTTTTCGTACAGGGATTGCAACAGCACCACCCGCTCATATTTGTACTGCGTAACCCAGGCCGCTGCAAAGTCAATCAGGGCAAGGTCAGTGGTATTGGCATCTACGGGTATCAGTAATGTTTTCATTGTTATAATTGCTTCAGATTATCGTTCATTTTACGGGCTACAGACAGGGCCTTCAGTACATCGTCCGTCATCAGCTCCCGGGTTGCTTTTTCATAAATTTCGGTCACCCAGGGATTCAGCTCCTCCATAAGCAGCCTTCCCTTCTCTGTAATAGAAATCAGTTTATTTCTTCTGTCGCGCTGGTCCTCTGTTCTTTCCACCAGTCCTTTCCTCACCAGGTTATCAATGAGGTAAGTCATGCTGGATTTATCCTTTACAATAATATCTGCGATCTCCTGCTGGTTAAGACCTTTTCTACGGTATACGAGTCCTAAGATCTCCACCAGCTCCATGCTGATGTCCCAGTTGTTTTCCTTAATCTTTACGTGCACGTACTGCCGCAGGGAATTGCGCATCTCCGCCATTTCACGCCACAGCTCACGGGCCAGCTCTGTTAAGTTTTTTGTAGGTTCCATATCAACAAATATATCGTATTCGGTCAGACAGGGGAAAAATTAGTGGGCGGCATCCGCCATATTCACTTTACTCTTCGACGACTTCACAAATATTAATACGAAAGGCACGCAAACCAGGAACAGGACGCCTACCCACAGGAACACGTCCATGTACGACAGGATGGTAGCCTGTTTCATCACGCCGGCATCCAGGAGGGCATAAGCCTTTTGCTGGGCAGCACCCACATCCAGGCCTTTGGCCCGCATACTGGCGGCTGTTTGTGCCACCCGGTTCACCACCTCCGGATTATTCACGTCCAGGTGTTCTACCAGGGTGGCACGGTGGTAATCTGTTTGCCGGGTTACAAAGGTAGATATCAATGCCACCCCGAACGCTCCTCCCAGCTGGCGCATCATTCCCGAAAAAGCAGCACCCTGGCCAATTTCCTTGCCTTTGAGCGTAGAGAGCGACATAGTGCTGACTGGTACGGATAATAACCCCAGTCCAAAACCACGGATGATCAGCACCCAGAAGAAATCCCCTGAACTGGTATCCGGTCCAATGATTTTGTAGGAGAGCAAACTGAATATAAAGAACACCGTCATCCCAACGGCAATGAGGTATTTTTGCGGTACGCCTTTCTGAATCAGGATGGCTACCACCGGCATCATCACCGCCACAAATATGGTACTGGGCAGTTGCAGCATACCGGATTGCTGGGCCGTCCACCCGAGCAGCGACTGCGTATACAACGGTATCACAAACGTAGACCCAAACAGCCCGAAGCCCATGATAAAGGATAACAGTACGCCTATACGCAGATTACCATTGCGCAGCACCCGCAGCTCCACAATCGGATGTTCGTATACCCATTGACGCCAGATGAAAAAGAAGAGGCCAAATACTGCCAGCACCGATAATACAACAATGAGGGAACTGCTGAACCAGTCTTCCTCCTGTCCTTTTTCCAGTACAAATTGCAGGGAGCCAATGCCCACCGTAAGCAGGAAAATCCCGAGCCAGTCCACCTCGCTCACACTGCGTTTCTTTTCGTATTGCGGACTCCTTACATACTGCAACGTGAGCAGGGTGGCAATAATACCCACGGGAATATTGATATAAAAGATATAAGGCCAGGCGTAGTTATCGATGATATAACCTCCCAGTGGCGGACCCAGCGTAGGTCCTACGATAACGCCCAGCGTATAGATCGCCTGGGCCGTAGCACGTTTTTCCGTAGGCCAGCTTTCTGTAATAATGGTTTGTGAGGTTACCAGCAGTGCACCACCTCCGAGGCCTTGTACAAAGCGGAAAAATACCAGCTCCCATATGTTGGTGGCATTACCGCAGAGGAATGAACATACCGTGAAGATGACTACCGACACCGCAAAATAATTACGGCGTCCAAATTGCTGGGAGAGCCAGCTGGTCATAGGTACAATGATCACGTTGGCGAGGGAATAAGCGGTGATAACCCAGCTTACCTCATTGAGGGTAGCGCCCAGGCTCCCGCGCATATCGGGCAGGGCTACGTTTACGATGGTGGTGTCAATTATTTCTAATAAGGCACATACTACGGCAGTGATGGTGATGATGACCCGCCTGCTGCCGTATTCTACAAGCGAAGGAAGCGGCTGTTCCATGGTGTTGTTTGAATTAGCGGAGCAAAGTTAAGATTAAAACCGTTTGAATTCAAACTATTATTTTAAAAATAGGGATTTTAGTTGGTTATCAGTAATTTATGACTTGAATCAGGGGCTCTTAATCCCTGATTCAAGCCTGCACCCTACACCAGTTTCAATGGCTCTTTACACCCGCTTCTCACGGCAGCATAAATCGCATCGATGATTTTCAGATCCTTCACCCCTTCTTCTCCATTCACCGGAATCAGTGGCTGCTTGCCTCGCAGGATAATATCTGCCATCTCCTCCATTTGTATGGTTTGATGGGTCATATGCGGTGCGGTGAGTTCTCCTTTATTAGTGCGGCCCTTAATAGGACCATAGCCGGTGGAGGGTTGCAGTTCCGCAAAGCCTTTTTCACCGTTGAGATAGAAGCGGTCGAGATAATTCATGTTGTAAGTAGAAAGGCAGGAGGCCATGGCGCCGCTGGGAAAGCCGAACTGGAACTGGATGGTTTCATCCACACCAGGTTTGAACTTCACGGGATCTGTTTTCACTTCCTGAGCCGTTACCCAGATAGGCTCTTCGCCTACCATGTAGCGGGCGCCGTTAATGGCGTATATGCCAATGTCCATCATAGACCCGCCACCGGCAAGCTCCCTGTTGAGTCGCCATTGCGTAGGGTCGCCTATACGAAAACCGCATTGTCCCTGAAAGAACATAATTTTCCCAAACTCGCCGCGGTTGCGCATCCCAATTACTTCCAGCGTTTTGGGTTCGAAGTGCATCCGGTAGCCTACCAGCAGGTGTACTCCTGCTTTCTTACAGGCATCCACCATTTCCTGGCCTTCTTTAGCGTTGAGGGCCATGGGCTTTTCGCAGATCACATGTTTACCGGCAGCGGCTACACGCAGTACCTGGCTATGGTGCAGGGCATTGGGGGTGGTGATATATACCACGTCTATATCCGGGTTATTTTTTATCTGATCGAAGGTTTGGTAGTTGTAGCAATTCTTTTCGGGGATGCCGAAGCGCTGTTGCCAGTCGGTGAGCTTGGCGGGCGTACCACTGATAGCCCCGGTGATTTTCGCTTTTTTGCACGCTTTCATGGCATCCGCTACACGGTTAGCGTAGCCGCCCAGGCCCATTAATGCTACACGTAATACCGGCTCGTCGGTTGCCGGCGGCGCTGCCAGCGATTGAAAGCGGAGCAATGGTAAACCGGCAGCGGTAATAGCTACCTTTTGAATAAAACTGCGTCTTGAGTTCATAATGTGGAATGGATAGTTAAAGATTAATAATACAAAAAAAACAGTTGAATTAAAATGGATGAGCTTCACCTGCTTGTTTTGCTTTCAACAATCTTTTACTTTTATTGGTATGAAGAAACTGATCCTGCATAGTATACTATTAACTGCCCTGGCGGTGCATGCCCAGCAGAAGGCGCCAAAGCCATACTTCCCTCCTGCCGGCAGCTGGGAACACCGTACCCCCGCGGCGTTAGGTATTTCATCCGATAAACTGGATGCTGCCATCCAATACGCGATCGCACATGAGTCGAAGCAGAGCAGAAACATGGATTCGGCACAGTGGCAATCGTTCGGGAAGGAGCCCTACAGCGAGCCTGTGGGTGCGTTGATTGACCGGGCCGATCCTTCCGGACTGATCATCTATAAGGGATACATTATTGCAGCATGGGGGCAACCGGCCAGGATAGATATTACTAACAGCGTCACGAAGAGCTTTTTGTCGGCCGTAGTAGGCGTAGCAGTAGACAGTGGACTGATCCGCAGTGTATACGACACCGTAGCCCATTATGTACCACCCATCGAAGTATACCATCCCGGGCAGGCCTCCGAGGTGATCACCCCTTTTGTATCTGCACATAACCGCAGGCTCACCTGGGACGTGATGCTGCGCCAAACCAGCGACTGGGAAGGCACCCTCTGGGGCAAGCCTGACTGGGCGGACCGCCCCGACAGCAACTTTGCTACCTGGAAAAACAGAGCCAGGCATGAGCCAGGATCAGTGTGGAAATACAATGATGTTCGCGTGAATGCACTGGCGCTGGCTGCCACCAACGTATGGCGAAAGCCTTTACCTCAGGTGCTGAAAACAACCATTATGGACCCGATAGGTGCCTCCTCCACCTGGAGATGGATGGGCTACGATAACGCATGGATCGTACTGGACGGGCAGCCTGTACAATCCGTAAGCGGTGGTGGCCACTGGGGAGGCGGTATGTACATCAATGCATACGATATGGCCCGCTATGGTTTACTCACGCTTCACCGGGGGGTGTGGAACGGCCGCCGGCTACTCTCTGATGACTGGGTAAGTCAGTCGCTCACCCCTACCAAAGCTAATAACGGCTACGGCTATATGAACTGGTTTTTAAATACAGATCACAAGCTGGCTGCCAAAGCACCGGCATCTGCCTTTATACATATCGGTAATGGCGCCAATATTATTTATGTAGACCCGGAACACCAGCTGGTGGCTGTTATCCGATGGATAGACAGCAAGGCGATTGGCGATATGGTGGGATTGTTGCTCGATGCTTTTCCAAAGTAATTGCACAGAAGTTGATGCGAAACAATGACTTCGCATCAACTTCTTATCTACCTAAAAATATATTTCCCTTACCCCTCATTTCAATATATATTTGGATAGCCGAATAGGCAAGATTGTTTGTAACCAAAATTCTTATTAAACTCACCTCTTACATGAAAAAAAACCTATTGAATGTAATCGGATCATTGATCCTGATAATCACATGCTATGCCTGTACTAAATCCCCGGCCAGTCCTGAAAAAGTTCCTGCCGCCTGGAACGGGGCAACACAAAAGATCAGCCTCAAATTGTCCGGTGACCTGGTAGTGGTAGAATCCCCACTTGGCCAGGCCGGCAACGCACGTATAACGCCCGACAGTGTGCTGTACGTAGTTGACATCCGTATTAATAACTGGCAACCTTTTGCCCAGGGGATTGTAAGGCGACTGGATTCCATAGAAATCCCCAAAGGCATCTACTACAAAATGCAGGTAGCAGCCATCAGACGTGGCTCCAGCCTGGGATTATGGCAGGGCGACTCCGCCAACCTCACCTACTTTGACCGTCCTATTCAAAGATTCAATAATTATAGGATCACCAGGGATACACTCGGACTTTATACCATTAAATACGATTTTCTGGATAGCCTCAGTTACTTTAGTGTAGCCACCGATACTATTAATAAGGTGCGGTACAAAAATTCAGAACTGGATATTTTCTATTGCGAATACCAGGGCTATCCCGGTGACAGTGGATTGTCTACACTAACTATACCTATGCGCCGTACTACCTACGGATTCAAGTTTGAGCCAATTGGTTTCCCGGGAGGTACGTTGAATGTAGACTACGGTGGAGTGTCCGCTCCAAAATCGTTGCCGGTAGCTACTGCGGCACAAACCGAGTATCTATATTCAGCTGATATTTATAAAATTCTGTATGAATTTACAGAGCGTGTATATGTAAGCCTCTCCTGGACAAAGCCGGATGGCCAAACGGTGCCACTGGGCGCCAAATGGGTAAACCCCAAACGCAATACATTAACCACTATACAGGTAACTAAACCAGAAGAGGATGGCGTGCCGGTGAAGCTGGATTTTAAGGAATTTTCCTGGACCAGGGATACTGTGGTAGTATGGTAATAACCTCTTACTCCAGGCGATTAGTTTTGAAAATAGAAAGGTTCCGCGATATTTTGCGGAACCTTTATTTTATAGGGGTTAAATAATTATTTCTTATCCTTTACACAACGGAAGCCAATATGCGAGGCGCCGGAATCAAATGCAGTGCCTCTTCTGGCGCTGGGGCGGTAGTTAATACAATAATCATTGGCACAAAGAAATGATCCTCCTTTGGTAACGCGCTGGATGGCGTAAGGATCTTCGGGGTTATGCCATTTATCAGGACCTTTTGGATCTTCAGAGAGTTGATGCGCCAGAGACTTATATTCATCCACATCATACCAGTCGGCGGTCCATTCCCATACGTTGCCGATCATATCATACAGGCCATAACCATTTGCCGGATAGGAAGCCACGGGCGCGGTAATGGCGTAACCGTCGGCCTGGTCGTTTTTGTCCGGGAAGCTGCCCTGGAAAGTATTGGCCATGTATTTATTGCCGGGAGTGAAATCGTCGCCCCAGGCGTACCGTTTTTCCACGAGGCCGCCTCTGGCAGCATATTCCCATTCTGCCTCGGTAGGGAGTCGCTTGCCGGCCCACTTGGCGTAGGCATTAGCATCTTCCCAGGCCACATGCACAACTGGATGATCCCATCTTCCCTCAATATTGCTACCAGGACCCTCCGGGTGTTGCCAGTCTGCACCCGGCACCCATTGCCACCAGTTGGATATATTGGCCTTATTTACGGGACGGTCCGGTGCTACAAACACCATACTGCCCGGCACCAGCTCGTCGTCAGGAATCTGGGCCGTGCCCGGAGGCAGCTGCTGCTTCAGGTCTTCCCACTTGGGCTTGCGCTCGGCAACGGTTTTATAGCCGGTAGCATCCACAAATTTTTTGAATTGCCTGTTAGTCACTTCGGTTGCATCGATATAAAAATCATGCACCTTAACCTGATGTGCCGGCCGTTCTGCGAGGTACGACTTAGGATCATCTGTGCCCATCATGAACACATCCCCTTTTACCAACACCATTCCCTTGACAGCATCTGCCGCGGAGATGGCCGCAGTGGTGATAGCTTTGGTGGTACTCGTTGCCTGGCTATGGTCACAGGCATACAGACAAGCCAATGCAGGTATCAGCAAAAAATACCTTTGTAACATGGTTAACTGATTTTTACGTTCAGTGAAATAGATACGGATAAGAGATGATGATGCTAAATATTGCTATACCAAGTAAAGACGGTGTTCTGTTTACGATAAGGTTTATAACAGCAGAAACGGTTGATTGTTTAACCAATGTCACTATTTTTTTAGCGATACCACCCTTCCACGCGCGGTTAACATCTCCCTGGTAAATTAATATACCCACCTCAACTATTTGCCGGAAATGATGTTCATAAAAAGAGATTAAACCTACATTATGATCCGAAAACTAGTGAAAACCACCATTTTTACAGCCATTGTACTGGCGGCCTTCCTGTCTTCCTATACCCCGGGCAACGCCTGCACCCGCGTTATGTATAAGGGCCTGGATGGCCTTATCCTCACCGGCAGATCCATGGACTGGAAAAATGATATCGAAACTAACCTCTGGATATTCCCCCGAGGCATGCAGCGCGACGGCGCCACCGGCGCTAACACCATCAAATGGACATCGAAGTACGGCAGCGTGGTAGCCGCCGCCTACGACATCTGCAGCACCGATGGGATGAACGAAAAAGGCTTTGTAGCCAACCTCCTCTGGTTGGTGGAATCGGAATATCCAAAATGGGATAAATCAAAACCCGGACTATCTATCGCCGGATGGGTACAATATATGCTGGACAACTTCTCCACCGTTAAAGAAGCCGTGGCAGAAATGAGAAAAGAAAAATTCACAGTGGTAACGGATAAAACGCCCGGGGAAGACCGCCTGGCCACCCTGCACCTGTCGATTTCCGATGCCACCGGCGATAACGCCGTACTTGAATATCTCAACGGAAAACTGATTATACATGAAGATCCATCTTATGATGTGATGACCAACTCCCCCACCTTCGACAAACAACTGGCCCTGAATGAATACTGGAAAGAAATTGGCGGCACCACCATGCTGCCAGGTACTAACCGCGCAGCGGACCGCTTCGTACGCGCGTCCTTCTACATCGGCGCTATTCCTAAAACCGCCGACCAGCGTATAGGTGTGGCCAGTGTATTCAGCGTAGTGCGCAACTGCTCTGTGCCTTATGGTATCAGTACAGAAAACCAGCCTAACATCTCCACTACCCGCTGGCGCTGCGTTTCAGACCAGAAAAACCTGGTGTACTTCTTTGAAACTGCACTGACACCAAATACTTTCTGGGTGAATTTTAAAGATGTGGATTTTGGAGAGAAAGCACCGGTGAAAAAACTGGGATTAACTAAAGGTGAAACCTACGCAGGTAATGCGGTGAAGTCATTCGTGAATACGCCGGCGTTTAAGTTTTTATCGCCATCAGATCCTAATATATAATTTGCATTACTGATACCTTCGGTGTCAGCCGGATGGAGCCGCCGTGCGCGGCGGCTATTTTCCCTAAGGGCAAAAAGCATAAAAAAAGGTCCCGCAGACGCGGGACCTATCCTTTACATATATCGGTACAAATCAACAAAAAGTTTATTGCCCCCAGCCATCATTTTGTTTCCAGCCGGTACGTGTAATTTCTGGCTGTGGAATCGGATACCAATCCATCTTTGACTGATATACTCTATCCTCCAGCTTCACACGCTCATACGTAAAAGCATTACCGTTCTTAGTGATCAGGATTCTATATACGGGCGTATTTAACACCTCCACTCCTTTCTTGTAACGACGTACATCCCAGAAGCGGTGGCCTTCCATGCCCAGTTCCACTGCACGCTCATGCTGAATGGCAGCTGCGGTAAGATTACCCGCAGTGTAAGCCGGCATTTTCACGCTGGAACGGCCTCTCACGGCATTGATGGCCTGCAGCGCGGTCATACCATATAACTGCGGATCACCGGTGGCGCCATAAGCGTTGAACATTGCTTCGGCATAGTTCAGGAGTACCTCCGCATAACGGAAATACATAAACGCATGTGCCGTGGTAGTACCGCTACCGCCATTGTTCAGGTTGATGGTAGGGTTTACATATTTAGCGAGATAATAGCCTGTTTTAGAGGCATTCTGCTTTGGTAAACCACTGCTACCGCCGGTAAACGTTTCTATAGTACTGGTAGCAAAGCCTACGAAACGGGAACCATTGTGGTAGGTAGTGGAATCCAAACGCGGATCACGGTTGGCATACGGATTAGCCACATGTGCGGGATTACTCCAGCTGAAAGGCTCGGAACTAACCGGATTACCCGCCCCGTCGCGGGTGACAACCTCAAACTCGTCCGCATAATTTTGCGTGGGCGTCATACTTAAACCATTACTACCCTGGAAGGCAATCGGATAGTTCGCAAATTCAAAGAAGTTGGAAGCACCATAGCGCTTGTAAAAAATAGCCTCTTTAGAACTCACGTTGCCAGCACCAAAAATGGTTTTGTAATTACCTTCCAGTGAATAAATTTTCAAGGCAATCACCTCGTTAGCCGCCGCGGCAGCAGCTTCCCAGGTAGCGGTAGCACCCGCATCTTTAAACAACGGGCTGGCTGCGTACAACAAAACCTTTGATTTCAACGCAAGTACGGCACCACGCAATACCAGCCCCTGATCATACCCGTTGCCGGAGGCTATCGGTACTATCTTAGCGGCTTTATCGCATAGGCTCACAATGTATTTAATGCATTCATCCAGCGTGCTGCGCTGCATATTTTCATAGCTGCCCGGATTGTTGTAATCCAGCGCCGTATCCATGATAGGCACGCCGCCATAGCGTTTCACCAACTCAAAGTAATAGAAGGCCTTCAGAAAATACATACCTCCTTCGGAAGAGTTGAGCCAGGCTACGGAGTTTTTGTAGTCGGTACTGTCCGTACCAATAATGCGGTCCAGCTTATACTGCAAACTCACCATCGGCTTATTTTTCAGGACCAGGTTTGCCTGGCGTATGCCCTGGAAGCTGTTATACCACACGTCATCCGGATTAATATACTGGTTCCAGATACCCAGGTTAAAATATTGCGAGAAGTCGCCCACACTGGTGAACTCCGCAAAATCGGATGCCCCTTCCATATTCATGATTCTGCCCAAACCATCGGGCAGGTAAGAATAAGCATTAAATACGGCACTCTGGTAGTACGGATAGTTGGAGTACAGTAAGTCAACAGGTATGTTGGCGTCGATCTTCTTTACATTCAGGAAGTCTTTCTGACAAGCGCTGAAAAACAGGCCTGCCGCTGCCATTATAATGATGGAAATTTTTTTCATTTGCCGGTAATTTTATCGGTACTAGAATTTGGCGCTCAATCCAAAGCTGTAAGATTTCATCAGTGGATAGCCCATTGATAAACGCTCCGCTTCCATGTCATCCAGCTGGTCAATTGTAAACAGGTTATTGCCGATCAGGAACACCCGCATGGTATTCATTTTCTTCAGGAAACCTTTCTTCGGAAACGTATATCCCAACTCTACACTGCGCAGCTTCAGGAAATTCCCGTTTCTCATCCAGAAATCAGCCCTAATGTTATTATTAGAGTTATTCAGGGTGGAGAGTCGCGGCGAAGTAGCCGTAGCAGCTGTTTCCGGCGTCCATGCATTTTTGGAGAACGCGGTGATGTTGTTGTTATTTACAAATGGATGTGTATAATCGAATGCATCATCCAACAGTGAAACGGTACGGTTCATTACTGCCTGAACGAATGCATCGAAATCAAATCCTTTGTATTTAAAGCCAAGATTGAAGCCCAGCGTAAGCTCCGGGATTTTGGTATATTTCATCGGCACGATATCATAATCGTTGATGACGCCATTTCCATCCTGGTCCACATATTTGAGGTCGCCTGGCTTAGGCGTGGTATAGGAAGTTTTCACCACCCCTTCCTTGAGCACTCCGTTGGCGTCGAAGTCGCCCTGCTGGTAGAAACCCACCTGCTGCAGCCCGCGCATCTGATCGATGCGGTAGCCCTGGTTATACAGGTAAGACGCGGGTTGCGCCTCCTGGGCCATGCTGATAATTTTGTTTCTCGCAAAAGCAGCAGTAGCACCAGCATAGTATTGGAATGCACCTGCTTTATCCTTAAAGGTCAGTGCTGCTTCGAAGCCTTTGTTTTCAGCCACGCCTTCGTTCAGTCGCTGGAATCGGAAACCGGTAAAAGTAGGAATGGAAGCCGGCGCCTGCAGGATACCGGTTCTTTTTTCGTGGAACACATCCGCCGTAAAGCTCAGCTTATTATTCAGCAGTTGCGCTTCCACACCAAAGTTAACGGCTGTTTTTGCTTCCCAGGTGAAAGCCGCGTTGGGATTAGCCCCCTCGAGGCGGCCTGCCTGGTTAGTACCTGCATCTGCCCCGGTATACCAACCATTACCACCTACTGCCCATTTTTCAAACAGGAAGCGCTGGTCCTCATTGATATTACCTGTTTTACCATAAGAAGCACGGAGTTTCAGGAAGTTGACAAATTTCTGATTTTTAAGAAACTGCTCATTACTGAGTATCCAGCCTGCTCCTACAGCAGGGAAGAATCCATACTGGCTACCGGGTGCAAAATCAGCAGCACCGCTGTAGCTGCTGGAAAAATCCACGATGTATTTTCCATTGTAATCATAGGTGAGATAACCGAACAGACCCTGTGTACGCACGGCATATACCTGCCCGTCGTGCGTGTAATTTTCTCTTCTTCCCTGAATGGCACCAGAGAAAGTATGTGCACCAAAACCACGGTTATAGTTCAGCCCCACCTGCACGGTATTGTGCTGCCAGTGCTGGTTACCACCATCACTGATGCTTTGGCTGATAGCCCCGAAGGCTTTGTAGGTATAGTTTCCCTTCCCGTCCAGGATAGCCTGGTCGTTTACATCCTTGAGTAGTTCGTAGGACCTCACGGTGAATATCTTCTGGTAAGTACCTATATATTGGTTATTGAAAGATATCAAACCAGTGAGGGACAAGCCCGGCACAAACTGATCGAGGCGCTCGGTAATATTAAGCGCTGTTTGGAGGTTGCGCGCATGTGAGTTATAGGAACCGCTCTGTTGCAGCAACTGCACCGGGTTAAACCCATATACACCATTGGCGCCCCAGGTATCATCCGGGTTTTTAACCGGAAAGGCTGCCGCCGGAATACGGCCCAGGTTATTAAAGATAGTGGAAGCACTGAAGCCATTTGGCGTAATCCTGTCTTCGGTGATACCGCTGAGGTTTACACCTACGGAAAGGTTCTTGCTCAGCTGTAAGTCCACGTTGGCGCGGAGGTTGAGCCGTTTATACTTGGCGTTGGTACCATAGTCCACATCGATGGCGTCTGCATTTTTATAGATGCCGGCATAGTCGGTATAGCCCATCAGTACAAAGTAGCGGGCTTTGTCCGTACCTCCTCTGAAGGTCAGGTTATAATCCTGCAGTACAGAAATTTTCCGCAGCACTTCGTCGTACCAGTTTACATTTGGATGCACGGGATCATTGGTGGCTTTGTACAGGTCCGGATTAGGGAATTTCGCCGGCAGGCCATCGTTGGCCAGTGCCTGGTTATATAACCGCGTGTAGTCGTAGGCGTTCATCACCTGCGGCAGCTGGATAGGCGTGCCTACGCTGTAGCGGCCGTTCGCCGTGATTTGTATACGCTCGCTCTGGTTACCTTTTTTAGTGCGTACACTCAGTACCCCTGTTCCGCCCTGGAGACCATAGATAGCGGTGGCGGCGGCATCTTTCAACACGGTTACGGATTCAATTTCAAAAGCGGACAATGGCGAAAGTGCGCCTATTTCCACCGGAAAACCATCGAGGTAGATGGCGAGGCGGTTGGCGCCCAGGTTCCAGCTGCTGGTTCCGCGGATGTATAAGCCGGGGTTATCGTAGCCCGGTTCACCGGAGCCGGTTACCACGGTGAGCCCCGGAATGCGGCCCTGCAAGGCATTGAGCAGGTTGGCCGCAGAAGTGCGGGCCAGGTCATCGCCGGTGATGGTATAGGTAGCTGCTGTGGTGCGCCATTGTTTTTCACTGCGCATGCCCAGGTCTACCATTTTGTTACTCCCTGTCTGCAATACTTTTACGGAGTCCGTCACCGTCGTTTGTGCGTGCACGTTAGACCACGCGGCCAGCAGGGATAAGGATAATATGCTGATATATTGTCTTTTCATTTTGGCTGTAATTAAGGTTGCAAATGCTGTTACCATCCTGGGTTTTGGCCATCCCAGCCTTCACCGCCGAGATAGCTCTTGCTCACTTCAGCATACGGGAATGGGATGTAATAGTATTTCATCGGGAAGCGGCGTTGCATGAGCACTACTTTTTCCCAATTACGGAGTATTACATTGTTGACTTTATTACCCGTGGTAGCAATGCCATGCAGGAGGAGGTTACCTTTGACATGCGCTTCCAGCCAGCGGTTCAGGTCATTATAACGCTGGCCTTCATAGGCCAGTTCCACTGCACGCTCGTTATGAATAGCTGTACGGAAGGCATCCTGACTGCCCGGGTGTTTGTCCGGCATACCTGCTCTTTTTCTTATTTCGTTGAGATAAAAATCTGTTTCTGCTCCGGGGCCCTGGTATTCGTTCAGTGCTTCTGCGTAGCTGAGGTAAAACTCTCCCAAACGGAAGATGATCCAGGCGAAGTGCTTCGAATCGTTACCATTACCGGTGGCCAGGTGCTCCACAAACTTGTAGGTTTCGAAGGCATAGCCATCAGGCCCAACGTCGCTACTGGAGAGGTTTCCGGCGGTTACGCCCGGTCCTGCCTTGTAATAGTTGAGGATACCTGCCCTACCGCTGTTATACAGCATACCATCGTACGCCATGGTTTGATAGAAACGTGGATCGAGGTTGTAGGCTTTGATATCTGTTGGCAGGTCGGTACCGGTTTGAGGAAACTGAAACGGTGTACCATCGCGCTTTTCATAGAGCTCCATGAACTCTACCGGCGGACTGTTTTTCACGCCCCATGCCTGCATCAGCAGTTTAGCGGAGAGGTATTGGCTCCAGTCGAAACCCGCGCTGGAACTGGCCTGCGCGTAGGTATTCACAAACAGCAGCTCCTGGTTGGCATAACGACTATACATCAACTGGTAGTTGCCATAGGTGTCATAACTATTACCGGTGGAGACAGGATTGCTGTTGGGGCCATACATCAGTGCATGGCCGGCCGCAGCGGCGGCATCGATCACCGCTTTACTGGCTTTGGCGGCGGTGTTCCAGCGTTCTTTATCGTAAGCTGCATAGGCCAGCACGGAATCGCGACCGTCATTAAAGCGGATCTGATTGGCGATAGACGACATGGCTGCCGGCGTATTATAGATAGGGCTGGCCGCATAGAGCAGTACCCTGGCTTTCAGCGCGAGCGCGGCAATAGCGGTGGCACGGCCAAAATCTACCGACGCCCTGGTAGGCGGCATCAGTGTAGCAGCTTCATCGCACCATTTCACGATGCTGTCCACGGTAGCTTGTAAGGAGCTGCGTTTTACCATCATGTTGTCGCTGTTGAGCACCTGGCCAACGATGGGGATACCTCCGTACAGGCGGAACAGTTCGTAGTGTTGCATAGCGCGACAAAACACTGCCTGGCCTTTTACGTCTTTCTTCCATTCGTCGGTGACGTCAGTAACCATGTCTACATTGCGGTATACCAGGTTGGCCTGGCGGATACCTTTGTAGTGGTTGGTGAAGCTGGGATCGATGCTGGCCGATGGCGACATATTACCACCGTTATAAGGGCCGGCATTGATGGTGGCGCAGGCCCAGTTATAACCCGGGTATACAATATATAAGGCGTCGGTGATAATTTCCGGGCGGGAGTTTCCGGGATCATTACCAGGGAAACCGCTTTTGATACAGAGGTTGTACATCTGTGCTACCGCATACTGAGCCTGGTTCATGGTGTGGAAAATGGTATCCACCGTCACCGTTCCTCCTTTTGGTTTCTCGAGGAAGTCGCGCTTACAGCTGCTCATTTGCATACTGCCTATGCAGCCTGCAATCATCAGCATCAGTATATATAATCTTTTCATACTAGTGATCTTTACGAATTAGAAATTCACGTTTAAACCCAGGTTGTAGGTACGTGTGATGGGATACCCGATGTAGTTAAGGTTTTCCGGATCGCCCCAGATAGGGTTCGGACACCAGGTAGCCAGGTTGTTACCATTGGCATAGATGCGTGCGGAGCCGATACCGATTCTTCTGAGCAGGTCCGCCTTCACGGTATATCCTATTTCCATATTTTTCAGGCGGGTATAGGAGGTATTAATCAGGAAGAAGGTATTGGCCGCTCCTGACATATTGTAGCCGGCAATCGGGAAGTCGATCTTTTCTCCGTTTTTGTAGCGTTCTTCGGTGAAGCGGTTCATATCTACGTCAAACAGGGATTCCTGTTTATTGAAGTGCAGCTGGTTTTGCATCGCATACCTTGCAGTACCGGATACGCCCTGGAAGAGTACGGAGAAGTCGAAGCCCTGGTAGCTGAAGCCTAAGGAGATACCATAGGTGATTTTAGGGATAGCCGTGTTACCGGATCTCACGAAATCTTTCTCATCAATTCTTCCGTCTTCGTTGTAGTCCACCAGTCGGATTTCACCGGGTTGCAGTGGCACACCGCCGTAGCCGAGGTCTTTCTGGTACACCGTGTTGCCGTCAGCGTTAGTATAGGATTTACCCAGTTTATTCAGTGCGGCTACCGGTTCTGACAGGATAGGGTTGCCGCTGCCATCTAATTTATAGAGATCCCCCCAGGAGGTGTACATACCGCTGGATTGCAGCCAGGAGCCTTGCCCGATAGGGCGGCCGGTAGCGGCCTGGTATTCGAGGCCGGGAATAATGGCTTCGTCTCTGAAGAGGATTTCGTTTTGAGTGTTGGAGATGTTGCCTTTGAGCCAGTAGGTAAACTTGCTGCCTATACGATCATTGTAGCCGATTTCCACCTCATTACCCCAGTTCCTTACGGAGCCCAGGTTGTAGGCTGGCAGCGTAGCGGCGAGTACACCCGGTACGGTACCTTTATAGGAAAGGATGTCTACACGTTTTTCGTTGTAGTGATCGTAGGTAACGGATAATTTATCGTGGAAGAAGCGGGCTTCAAAACCGATATTTCCTTTGGTGGAAGTTTCCCAGGTAACGTTAGGGTTACCCAGTGTGGCTTCGCCGGCGCCCTGGATCACGTTACGATCCGTGAGTGTACCAAAGGCGTAGCTGCCGGTGTACTCCCAGGCATCGGGAAGGTAGAGGTAACGGGCCTGCGTGGTGGTGTTAGGGATGGTAATTTTATCATTACCTACTTTACCCAATGATCCCCTGATTTTGAGATAGGTGAGGATTTCATTTCTTGGGAAGAAGTTTTCGTTGGTAACCACCCATCCTGCGGAAACAGCCGGCAGGAAGCCATAGCGTTGACCTTCAGGGAAGTTTTCAGAGCCGTTATAACCCATATTGAACTCCGCCAGGTACCGGCCTCCGTAGCCGTAGGTCACCCTACCGGCGAGGCCCAGGTAGGCATGTGGCAGGTCCGGCACCAGGTTAGGATCATGCAGTTTTTCGGTGTTACCGAGTAACAGCCCGGTTACGGCATGTTTACCGAAGGTGCGGTTATAGTTGATGGAAAGCTCTGTATATATCTTACGCCACTTACCGTTGTACCAGTCGCTCCACCTTTCGTTGGGGCGGATATCATTAACGCGGTAAATGATCGGGTCCAGTTTATCGCCGTTAGGGTTGGGCCTGAAGTTATAGAGTACAGGGAAGGCTTTACCGCCGGTGCGACTGGAGAAGTAGCTGTCGTAGGCTCCTCTGGCGTTTACGGATAAACCGGGTGTGATGAAGTCCAGTTTATAGGCTAGTTTAAGCGTAGAGTTGAGCGTACTGTTGTTGGTAATGTTATAGTTATTGGAGTTGGCGATGGCATACAACGGGTTTGTTTGGTCGTTGGTGCTTTGTGTGTAAGGGATGAGGAACTTACCATCGATGATGCCCGGGGAGGCCATCGGGGAAGACCACAGTACCCTCTTTTCCCAGATGTATGCGTCGTTATCCATTCCTGTGATGGTTACATATTGTGTACCCAGGTCCAGGGAGATTTTGAAGTCTTTGTTGACATCGAAGTCGAAGTTGCCGCGCAGGTTATACCGGTTCTTTTTAAACTGCATTTCTTTGGAGAAGGGCATGTAATCGGTATTGAACATACCGCCCTGGTTGAGGTATCCAAAGGAAACGAAATACTTAACTGAATTTGTACCGCCGGTGATATTTGTGTTGACCTGGTTCTGCGGGGCATACTTATTAAAGATCTGGCTTTTCCAGTCTACATCCGGGTGGAAGTACGGATCATAGTATGGATTTGTTTTGCCATCGATTGTAGGCGTATGCGCGTTTTGGTAATATTTGAGGTCATCCGGGGAGAAGTAGGTATTGGCTTCTTTCACCCAGTTGGCATCTCGTTTTTTTACGAAGTCGTCCCATGTTTTGATATCTGCATCTTTGGCGTGGTTGACCCAATAGGTTTGAAACGACTGCTCATTTTTAAGCGTGGCATAGTCGTATGCTCCAACGAAATCGGGCATGGCAGCGAAGTTGCTGACAGCGGTTTGGGCGGAGGCGCTGATTTTAGGGGCACCGGATTTACCGCGTTTGGTGGTGATGAGGATAACGCCGTTGGCACCACGTACGCCGTAAACGGCGGTGGCGGAGGCATCTTTGAGGATGCTGAGCGTTTCGATTTCGTTTGGATCGATGTCGTTGTAGGAATCGCGGGCGATACCGTCCACCATCACTAGTGGGGCGGTGTTACCGGTATAGGTACCTACCCCGCGTACGTAGAGGGTGGTAGCATCTGCGCCGGGTTTACCGCTTGTTTGCACGGCGGTGAGGCCGGAGAGTCGCCCTGCGAGGGCATTACTGATATTGGCTACTGGTGACTGCACCAGTTCTTTGGAGGAGATAGTGGAGATGGCTGCGGTAACAGACTCTTTTTTCTGCTGGCCATAGCCTACCACTACTACATCGGTAAGGCCGGTTGTTGCCGGGAGGAGTGTAATGTTAAAGTTAGAGGAAGCGGCAAGGCTTACGGCCTCGCGATTATATCCTATGAAAGTGATGATCAGAGAATCAGGGCTGCCGGAGGCGCTAAAGGAAAAATGTCCTTTACTATCGGTGGTGGCGCCGAGGTTGGAGTTCCTGATTTTAACGGTTACGCCTTGGAGGGGCGTATTCTTTTCATCCTTTACACTACCGCTGATAATTCGGGATTGTGCTTTGACCTGCGAAGCGGTAGTACTTAATAGGAATAGAGATAGCAGGCACTGTAGAGTGTTTACGTGTCGCATACAGTTTACGCTGTAAATTTTGGCTGACTTAATAATGGAATTTCTAAGACGTGACTTTTTACGATTATCTCCTGCTAGGAAGAATTAATCGAAAAAACCGACGCGACAGATAAACGAAAAGCACTTACGTGAGGTAAGAGAATCACCTGTGTCAAAACGTGGATTTGATTTTGGTTCAATAAAAAAACAGCTCCTTACGAGGAAGGAAATGTCGAGCGTGTTTTTTTGGGTGACTCTCAGGCTGCTAATATAATATGCTTTTTTGAGAATTTATAATTATACAGGGGAGATTTAAAAATTTCTTCAGAACGTGGATGCAGTCGTCAACGAACTTGCTAAATCAATTTTGTTCGGATTGCTAAGAAAAGCCTCCCATAAAAGATGGGAGGCATAGTTTCCAGTTTTGCTTATGAGAATAGAAATATATTTCAATATTACTTTTAATCCCTTTGAAATGCAAGCAGGAACTGAAGAAAACAAAAAAAACCTGGTGAAGGAGTCCTGCAGACCTAGTTAGATGAAGGGGTTATCCGTAAATTTAATTATTTAATAGTAACTTATAAATAACTTTCTTACTTATCAAGTTACACTATAAATAACATGATAACAACTGTCCGGAAATAAAATGAATATCTTATAACTATGAATTTTAATACTGATACCTATCGGCTGCAGCTAAAAAATCTCACATTACACCATGCCCCTTTTATTCTGGAGTTACTAAATACTGAAGGATGGAAAACGTTTATAGGTGAGCGTTATATCCATACTATCCTGGATGCCAGGGCTTATATCCAGCGTATCAACGGCAATCCGGATATCAAATACTATGTTGTTTACCTGAAAGACACGGCATCACCCATTGGGATGATCAGTCTGATCCAGCGTGCTTATTTACCTGACAGAGATATTGGTTATGCATTTTTGCCGCGGTATACCGGCAACGGCTACGCGCTGGAGGCTGCCAAATGCGTGTTGGACGGGCTCATAGCCCATACGAAGCAGCCGGTGTTATATGCCACTACGTTCCCACACAACGTGGCGTCTGTACGATTACTGGAGAAACTGGGGTTGCGGTTAAAAGAGGAGTTGCAGCGGGAGCAGGAAGGGAAGTTGTTGTTGTATGAGGTGGATCTGGAGGCGATCAGGCAGCAGCAGAAATAAGCAGGAAGTTATTTTGCTCAAAGAGAGGCAATGGCGCCTTCGGCGCCAGAAGAGCGAGTTTTTTTCACGCAAAGCAGCAAAGCAGGTAAGCAGCAAAGGCTTGTGTTTTGTTGGTTAAAATCAAAATAGGGTCGGCCTTCGGCTGACCCTATTTTGATTAAGGAGGGGGCTCAGCCCCCTCCTTAATCAAACAACTTATTGGAACAAAACACAGGCCTTTGCTGCTTATGCCCCTTATGCTGCTTTGCGTGAAAAAAGACCACCAAGGCCGAAGGCCCCAATGAGATATTACAACGCAGGCGTAATCACCACCTTACGGAATTCAATCGGGCCATGATCCCCCTGGAAATAGATAGGACCAGGTGCGCCCTCATCACTGTCCAGCGCGCCACCGGTGATACCCGGAATCTCCTGGTTGGAGATAACGGTTTTACCATTTACCACCAGCGTTACCATACGGCCGATCAGGGTGATATCGTACGACTGCCACTGATTCGGACCTAAGGCATTGATTTCACTTGGTGCCAGGAAACCGTAGATACCACTGAATAATACCGATGACGGATGTGCGCCTTTAGGGCTATCCTCTATCTGCGTTTCATATCTGCCGCGGAGGTATACGCCGCTATTGCTACCTTGCTGATACCTGAACTCCACATGGAGTTTAAAATCGTTGAAGGTTTTTTCTGATACCAGGTTGGAGCCGGATTTAGGACTGGTGAGCACTCCGTCTTTCACGACCCACTGGTTTACTTTGCCGGTAGGTTTCCATCCGGTTAGGTCCTTACCATTAAAAAGGTTTTCGGACTTGCCCCATTTAGGTGCTTTTTCACGCACCAGCATCGGAGCTCTCACGCCTTTATAGCTGTATTTTTTGCCTTCACTGGTGGTGATGGTACCGGTAATAGTTTCGTTGGCGACGGTGCCTTCGATCACAAAATCCTGGCTGCCACTCTCCCATTGCGGAGGTATGGTGAAACTGAATTTACCCTTGTCAAAGTTTACTTTGGCAACCGGGCGGGCGCTGCCGCTGGTACCTACAAAATACCCTACGAGGGTGCGGAAGCCGCTGAGCTTCACTTCCAGCCAGCTGGGCAGCTGCTTGCCATCCTCATCAACGGTGATATCCCAACGACCGATCAGCTCTTTGCCGTCCGGGGCCTGCTGCAGCGTGACTGCCGGCGCTGCCACTGCTGCGCGGGAGGCTACTCCGGCAGTTAACAGGCAGCTCATACCTAATAGTAACAAGTTCTTTCGCATATGTTCCGATTATGGGCAGACAAGATAATATATATTTAAATTAATTTTACCCAAAATGACACACATCGATGAGTAAGAAACCAGAAAGCCAGATCTTCCAGTTTGAACAGGAAATAGCATGGGAAAACCCTTCCCCGGGCATTGAACGCCAGATCTTCGGGTACGACGACCGCGTCATGCTCGTAAAAGTAAAATTTGAGAAAGGTGCGGTAGGCACAATGCACCAGCACCCGCATACACAGGTAACTTATGTGGAAAGCGGCGCCTTTGAATTCACCATCGGCAACGAAACCCGCATCATCCGTGCCGGCGATGGCTGTTATATGCCATCCAACGTGCTGCATGGCTGCATTTGCCTGGAAGCAGGCGTGCTCATAGATACGTTTAGCCCTCACCGTGAGGATTTTCTGAAACAGGTGTAATTATATGGAACCAACTATACAGCAACAACTCAGGCAAATTGAGCAACAGGAAGGGGTCAGGATATTAATGGCGATAGAGTCCGGGAGTCGCGCCTGGGGCTTTGCTTCGCCCGACAGCGATTATGACGTGCGTTTTATTTACCAGCGCCCAGGCCTGGAATACCTCAGCATCCACGACCGCAAAGATGTAATCGAAATCCCGGTAGATGAAGTATTGGATATAAATGGATGGGATATACGAAAGGCTTTACAACTGTTTCTAAAATCCAACAGCCCTTTATATGAATGGCTGCAATCGCCAATTATATATAGAGAAGATACCGATTTTGCCGCCGAACTCCGCAGCCTGATGAACGAGTACTATTCACATCGGGCGGGTTGTCACCATTACTTCTCCATGGCCAGGAACACCTTTGAGCAAAGCCTGCAGACGCCGGAAGTAAAGCTCAAAAAGTACTTTTATGCCCTGCGGCCACTGCTGGCAGGCATGTGGATACTTGATAAAAAGACCGTTCCTCCAATTGAATTCGGTGCGCTGCGTACCCTCATCACAGACCAGGAATGGCATCAGGCTGTAGATGCACTGCTGCTACAGAAAAAAGCCGCCGATGAAAAAACGCTGGTGCCCCCTGTTCCATTCCTGCAACAGTGGATTTCAACCAACCTCGTGGCAGGTTTAGAAAAAGCGAATAACATCTCTCCTGTACAACATACAACAGCACAGCTGGATGAGATTTTTAGAAAGTATATCCGCCATGACCTTTGAGGAATTAATACAATCACCACGGCAGCTGCTGCTCAAATGCATCAGTGGAAGCAATGCCTATAACCTGGCACTTCCCACTTCCGACATGGACCTAAAAGGCATATTCATACTGCCTAAACAGGAATTCTATGGCCTTAATTATACGCCGCAGGTCAACAACAACAGCAATGACGAGGTATTTTTTGAGATTGGCAGGTTTATAGAACTTCTTTGTAAAAACAATCCGAACATCCTGGAACTGCTCAACACACCAACACACTGTGTATTGTTTAAGCATCCCGTGATGGCACGCATTCAGCCCCGGGATTTTTTGTCGAAGCTTTGCCAGGAAACCTTTGCCGGCTACGCTAAAACGCAGATTAAGAAAGCATCAGGTCTCAATAAAAAAATAAATAAAACATTTGAAAAAGCACGCAAAACAGTGCTGGACTTTTGCTATGTTGTACACAGCAATGGCAGCATGACACTGGCAGCATGGCTGCTGGAAAACCAACTTCAGCAGGAAGCCTGCGGACTTACTGCCATTCCCAACTTCCGGGATGGTTACCTGATTTACCATCACCCGCAGCTGCGTGGTATTGTTTCAGGCGACCAGGCCAACGAGGTACAGCTGAGCTCCATTCCTAAAGGCGTGGAACCTTTGGCGGTAATGACTTTCAATAAAGATGCCTGGTCGGTTTATTGCCGGGAATATCTCGAATACTGGCAGTGGGTGGAAAACCGCAACGAACAGCGCTACCAGGGCACGCTGGCGCATGGGAAAAACTATGATGCCAAAAATATGATGCATACATTCAGATTGCTGAGTATGGCAGAAGAAATTGCCCGCTATCAGGAAGTGCGGGTACATCGCAGCGACCGGGAAGCCCTGCTGAAGATCCGGAGTGGCGCCTATGAATATACGGAATTGATGGACCTCATCAATGCCAAACTGGATAATATGGACGCCCTCTATGCCGCTTCCGGCCTGCCGGAGGCACCGGACTACCGGAGAGCGGAACACCTGCTGATTCAGATCAGGGAAGAGTTTTATCAATAATTAATCGCGCATCATCAGCTCCAGCGATTCGTAGGTAGAAGCATATTTTTCATAACGTTCACCATTGAGGAAGAAGGTAGGCGTGCCATTTACACCACTGCGCAGGCCACCTTCAAAATCCCCTTCCACCTTGCTCATCAACTCCTGGCTGCGCCAGTCCTGTGAAAACTGCTGCATATCCAGCTGCAGCTTTTCTGCGAAGTGGAGCAAGGTGTCTGCACTGAGCTTAGCCTGGTGTTCGAAGATCATATCATGCATTTCCCAGAACTTACCCTGCTGCCCGGCCGCTTCGGCTGCCAGGGCCGACATCATCGCAGCCGGATGCGATTCCTGTAACGGGAAATTTCTGAATACGAACAGGATTTCATCTCCATAATTATCCAATAACCGGTTGATGAAGGGGAAAGCAACGCCACAATGCGGACACTGATAGTCGCCATACTCTACCAAAACCTTTGCTGCGTTTGGATTACCAAGCGTGTGATCCCCTTTGCTGACTGCTGTTTTTAAATGTGCCATGCTATTAATTTTTACCGTTATTTAATTGATCCAAAGCATCCAGAATACCGTCTGCACCGGGATTGATGCCATCCGGTGAAAGGTAACTCCATTGGATGATGCCCTTTTCATCTATCACAAACAAAGCTCTGTGGGCTTCACCGCCATCGTTGTTATAAATGCCGTATTGTTTTGCTACTTCACCTTTGGGCTCAAAATCTGCCAGCAGTGGAAAATGAAATTTACGCTCCTGCGAAAATGCCAGATGGCTCCATTTGCTGTCCACCGATATGCCCAGCAGCTCAGCGCCGGCATTACGAAACATGTTCAGCGTTTCATTATAGAGTGCCAGCTGATCAGAGCAAACAGGGCTCCAGTCCGCCGGGTAAAAGGACAGGATTACTTTTTTCCCTTTGAAATCCGACAGCTTCAAACGCTGATCGGGCGTGGCATATAAGTCAAAATCCGGTGCGGGTGTGTTGGGTGTTAATATCATAATTTCCGTTTTTTAGTCTGTACTACAATACAATTTGGTAAAACAGCCAGCTGCGCCTTTTGTTCTTTATCTTATTTTCACTAATCTTGGTGCTGTTTTAATCCAAGTTAACATCAGATGAAAAGAATTCTCCAGCGATATGCCACGTTATCAGCCTTAGCACTGTTGCCTTTTGGCGGGATATATGGCCAGCAAAAGCATAAACAACATCATATGTCCGGCAAACCATCCGATCAGCCTTATCTGTTGCTGGGTACTTACACCAACAGCGGCCAGAGCAAAGGCATTTATGTATATCACTTCAATACCCAAACCGGGGAAGCTACGCCTGTAAGTGAGGCAGCTACCACGAATCCGTCTTTTCTGGCTGTTTCGCCGGATCAGCACTTCGTGTATGCGGTAAATGAAGACAGCGGCCCTGGCGGTGTATCTTCCTTTGCGTTTGACCACAGCAGCGGCAGGCTCAGCTTTATTAACAAGGTTCCCTCGCACGGCCAGTGGCCTTGTTATGTGTCGGCCAGCAGCAATGGTAAATTTATTGCGGTGGCTAACTACGGTAGTGGCAATGCCGTGGTGTTCCCTGTGAACAAAGGCCACATAGGCGTAGCGGCGGACCAGGTACAGCATACCGGCACCGGGCCGGTGGCCGATCGGCAGGAGAAAGCACATGCGCATGCGGCCTTCTTTTCTCCCGATAATAAATACCTGTTTGTCAATGACCTCGGTATTGATAAGATCATGTGTTACAATTTTGCTGCCAGTACCGGCAAGCTCTCCCCTGCTACGGCTCCGTTTGTACAGGTAAAACCAGGCAGCGGCCCTCGCCATATGGTGTTTGATGCCACTGGAAAATACGCGTACCTGATGACAGAACTTTCCGGAGAAGTATTGGTGTATAGTTATGCAGATGGCAGGTTCACCTTGTTACAAACGATCAGTAGTCACCCTGCGGATTTCAAGGGAAAAATCGGATCAGCGGATATTCATCTCTCCCCGGATAATAATTTCCTCTATGCCTCCAACAGGGGTGATGCCAACAGCCTTGCGATATTTAAGCGGGACAAGATCAGCGGAAAGCTCAGTGTAACGGGATTCCAGTCTACCCTGGGTGTGATGCCACGCAATTTCAATTTTGACCCGGCTGGAAACTTCCTGCTGGCAGCGCATCAGGAGAGTAATGATGTGGTGATTTTTAAGGTGGATAAACAAACAGGCAAGCTAACGGATACGGGCAAACGAATTAAGGTTGGAAGTCCGGTATGTGTGCAGTGGATAAAGTAGCATTTTATTTGATTGGGATGACGGGCCGGTGGCTCGCCATCCCGATCGCATTTATAATTTTCCCAGTTCGGATTCCAGAGTGGCAATACGCCGTTTATACAGCTCTATCCTACTTTTCAGGCGGGTGGCTCTCATTTCCTTCAGCGTAGCTTCCGTATGTGCGCCTGATTTTTTGACGGCTGATTTTAGTTCAGCGATACGTTGCTTTCTTTTTTCTTTCAGTTCAGCGATTTCCTTTTCAAAGCGGGCTTTGTCGGCAGCTTCTGCGGTGCGCAGTTTTGCACGGTCGGCAGCAATCTGTTCATCGAGGGCTTCTACCTGGTCGTCCACAATTTTTTCATATTCGAAGTCTACGTCTGTGCGGAGCAGGGTGCCGCCCAAAGATTTGATATAGGTATCGGCAAATACTTCATTGTCTTCATCAACTTCCGCAATGAGGGCGGTATACCCCGGCTTCAGGGAATCGGCCACTTTGCGGCTGAACTCTTCTGTAAAGTTGAAGTAATTGGCTTCCCAAACAGCGCCTCCCATTGTTCCCAGCAGCATGCCCGCCAGGATGCCCACCGGCCCGGCAAAGGCCCCTACCAGTGTACCCAGCGCCATACCAGATAAGGTGCGTACCCCCTCTGTGCTGTTGCCAGTTTGCACCACACCGGTTTCGCCCTGTGCATTCTTTTGTACAATTACACTTTCGTAGATAGTGAGGTCCCCGATAGATTCCAGTTCAGTCAGCTTGTGGAAGGCCGTGATGGCTTGTGCTTCCTGGGCAAATGAAGCGATGATTAAGTTTGTCATCTGAAGCAGTTTTTCTTCATCAACACAGGAGTGGGGAAATTGTTGTTTGTTTTTGTTTCGATTTTACGGGTGCCTGCGATGCCGGATAAACAAAAGGTGGAGAGGGCGTTGTCCTCCGTCGTTTCTCGTAGCTGGTAAAAAAGAAGCGCGAAAGCCGGGTGGCGTTCGCGCTTCCAAATTATATAATAAATAAAAACTAATAGCTCATTTCCACAATTGCTCGCACCTTATCAGGGGTGATATTTTTCCTTTCACCCATGGCTACCCATCCTCTTTCATTGAATCGTTTTTCGATGAAATCGGCGGTTTTGGCGTATTCGGTGGTGTAAGCGGAAAGTTTCATTTTCATGCCCATGGTATCGAAGAAGCGGATGGTAGCTTCGATAGCCACTTTGGCTACTTCGTCCGTATTATCGCCCTGGATATTCCATACCCTGCGACCATATTGCGCCAGCTTTTCCTTTTTGGTATCGAACATCACTTTATAGAGGTTAGGACCAATGATAGCGAGGGTTCTGGCGTGATCAATATCATAGAGGGCGGTGAGTTCGTGACCGATCATATGGGTAACCCAGTCCGTAGGCACGCCTTTCTGGATTAGTCCGTTCAGCGCCATGGTACAGCTCCACATGAAATTGGCCGCCAGCGTGTAGTCGTCCGGGTTATCCACCACGGAAGGGCCTACTTCCACGAGCGTTTGCAGGATACTTTCTGCAAAGCGGTCCTGCAGGAGCGCACCGGCAGGGTAAGTGAGGTATTGTTCCATCACGTGTGTATAGGCATCTATTACACCGTTCTGTAGTTGTCTTTTAGGGAGAGATGTAATGACCTCCGGATCACATACCGAAAATACCGGGAATAATGCCCGTCCGCCAAAGGAAAGTTTTTCGTGCGTGCTCCTGATGGTGATCACCGATCCGGAGTTCATTTCGCTGCCGGTAGCGGGCAGGGTGAGCACAGTGCCGAAAGGCACTACGTTATCTACTATACGAATTTGTTTTTGCAGGATGTCGATAGGATTGCCATCGAATTTCACTGCTGCAGAAACGAATTTCGCGCCATCTATCACGGAGCCGCCGCCAACGGCGAGTATAAAGTTGAGATTTTTCTCCCTGATCACTTCCACTGCTTTCATCAGTGTTTCGAAATGCGGGTTGGGCTCTACGCCACCAAATTCTGTGATATCATGGCCTTCGAGTGCGGCGGCCACCTGGTCGTACACCCCATTTTTAAAAATGCTACCGCCTCCATAGAGCAGGAGGATTTTGGCATCCTGCGGCACCAATGTCTTCAATTTAGCTATCTGTCCTTTTCCAAAAACCAGATTGGTGGGATTATAAAGTTCGAAATTTAACATGGTAGGTCGTTTCGTTTAGTATGAATATACAAAGTTCAGCGATCGTGGCCGCACCGGATGTGACATACCTCACAATTATGAAGCATCTTCTTCATTGAGGGTGGCTATCAGCTGATTTAACTTATTCACGAGCATGCCCAGATCTGCTGCGGTGATTTCTTTCGAAAGCAGGCAGGCGGCCATTTCTGATGGAATGGTCGCCGCTTGTTCTTTTAGCTTCCGGCCTTTGGCGGTCAGGGAAACAATTACTTTTCTTTCATCGTGCTGCGACTTTTTGCGGGTGAGCATACCCATCGCTTCCAGGCGCTGCAGCAGCGGTGTAATTGTATTGGTATTGAGTAATAGTTTCTGGACAATAAAACTTACGGGCACCTGATCTTCTTCCCATAATACCAGCATAACCAGGTATTGGGGATAGCTGAGCCCCAGCTCATCCAGGTAAGGGGTATACTTCCTGATGATGAGCCTGGAGGCTGCATATACCGGAAAACAAATCTGATCCGCCAGTTTTAATGTTGGTTCCATGATATTAATATTCTTCTTCCAGCAAAGTTAACTTAACATCTACGTTATTTCGCAGTGCGTTGGAATAAGGGCATACCTGATGGGCCGTTTCCAGGAGTTGCTGCGCCTGTTCACGGGGAATTCCCTGAATGGCTACATCCAGTGCCACGGCGAGCTTAAATCCAGGATCTGCCTTTTCAAGTCCCACTGTTGCAGATACTCTTGTTCCGGTGAGTTTAATCTTTTGCTGTAATGCTACAAAATTCAGGGCGCTGTCGAAACAGGCGGCATAGCCGGCAGAAAACAACTGTTCCGGGTTGGTATAGCTACCTCCGGGGCCACCCATTTCTTTAGGGATGCGCAGTTCGAGGTTCAATACACCGTCCTCTGATTGTACCTTACCATTTCTGCCACCTGTAACGGTGGATTTTGTCTGATAGATTGTATTTGCCATGATGATAATTTTTATATCGTTTACGACACAAATGTAAATCGAAATATTATATCGCGCACGATATAATATTCTTGTGACAGTTCTTAGACAAAACCACTTTTCGAATGCGGGTCATGATGACCAGCGAAATTTGAACCGTATTCACAGTCATGATAGCTCCAATGCCAAGAATAAGTAGTGATGACCAGCAGGAAAATTTGAACCATACTCACAGCATAGGATAGCTCCAATGGCGGATCAGAACCCCGCAATCTTTTTTTGCCCACACTGAAGTCCCGTAGCATCCCAAACACAGATATTTAGCCGCAAACCTACCAGCAATTCAAACATCCGAATTATGAACCTTATTCGTTTACTATCGCATCAACCCCTGACTACCCTTAACCGGGAGTCATTTGTCGCATTTATATTCCGTAACCCTTCCAACCGGAAGTATTTGCTGGCTGCCTTGCTGGTAACAATAGTCCAGTTTGTAGTGTTTAAACTGCTGTATCCGTTTCCGGATTTCATTTCTGACTCTTCCAACTATGTAGATACAAACCTGGAAAACCTGCGGGTAAATATTTGGCCGGTGGGATATCCGTTTTTCTTAAAATTGGTGCACATCATTTCTCCATCGCACGTGTGGCTGGTGGCGGTGCAGTATCTGATATTGCAGGTCGCTTTGTTGTACCTGTTTTATACAGCCTTGTACCTGCTGGATCTGCGGGGATGGAATAAGCGGCTCTTTTTTATCTTCCTGATAGTAAACCCTGCCTTGCTATACCTGGCCAACTGTGTACTCAGTGATGCGTTGTTCTGCGCGTTGAGTGTCACCATCTTTGCGCAGTACATGTGGATGTTCCGGTCGCCAAAGCTCAAGTACCTGCTGATACAGGGCATATTGATCGGCATCGCGTTCACCGTCCGCTATACTGCTATTTATTATCCACTGGTAGCCCTATTGGTTATTCCAATTACGGCCTATAAACTGCCCTTCAAATTATTCGGTATCATCCTACCCTGGCTATTCATTTTTCCTTTCATACTGTACACCAAACAGGAAACGAAGAAAATTACCGGCCATGCGGAATTTTCCATCTTCGGTGGCTGGCAGATCGCCAACAATGCTCTTTATATGTATGGCCACATTCAGGTAGATAGCACACAACTCCCGGAAGACCTGCGCCCGCTGGACCGCTATGCAAAATTGTATTTCAGAAAGATTGCTCCCACAGATGAACAAATGGCCGAACTGCCAGGCACATTTTTCATCAAGATGCCCAACGCTATTCTGAAACCATATTCCTTTGCATACGGACCTAAGTTTGAAGGCACTTCCAGAGGACTAATCAAACTGTGGGGGTCTGTTTCCCCCAGCTACAATAAATACGGTTGGTACCTGATAAAGAAGTATCCCTTTTCGTTTATGCGTTACTATATGTGGTTGAATACGAAAACATATTTTAATCCACACCTGGAAAAATATACTAACTATAACCTGGGTCAAAAGGATATGTGGCGCTCCCCGCAAAAATGGTTTCAGCTCGAAAGTGCGGCGGTACACAAACGCATCCCTACCTGGCCTATGCTGATCATCGGCTACTTCTACCGTTTGCTATGGACAGGTCTTAATTTTTATTTCCTGGTTTCACTCTTCTTTCTATACAAGGCTCGCAGACACAATAGTGGCACTTATGTTTCCTTTGCCTCCGTATGGCTGGCAACGGTGTTTGTGGTGATCAACTTTGGGTTCAGCGTTTTTGCAACACCAGTGGTATTGCGATATCAGTTTATACCGATGATAATTATGCTGTTGTTTTCGCTGCATATTAGTGAACTACAAGGCGATGTCAAAAAGAAAGAAGTATTAACTCCGTAATTTCAATACTTTGTGACAGTAGGTTAAAGATAAAAAGGCGGTTAAGACCTACTTAACCGCCTAAATGACTTATATATGATTGGGTGTTATACTCTTATCTTTCCTTGCTCAACATCTTTGGATAATATATCCAGATGCTCCAAAATAGAAGTGGCATCTTTATCTATTTTGAAGAATAATCGTTTGTAAATATTTGTGAAAACCTCCAGACTTATAACCATTTTGAGGTGTTCGGGAGTTGAAGGATTAATAGATGATTCCAACACCGAAATCAGGTATTTAGCTATAAAATCATCGAATTCAGCCCTTGATACTTCATAAACCGCCAATGCTTCTTCTAAGGAAAAGTCACCGTCATGCACCACCTGTCTTACAGTAAGGCACTTTCTATCCATTGCTGATAATGGACTACCCAACAACAATTCTTCACCAATTGAAGCTGACTCATGGATGTTATGATTTTTCTCCAAGGACATATAATACAAATTTAGCGAATTGTTCCCTATTAGTCAAATCAATCGAGCCATGCCAGGTACTGCCACGGAGTATAGATTCCATAAAAGGCAATTCGGCCCATTTATGAATTGGAAATGCGTTTCCTCCAGGGTATTTCATATAATAATTATCATAAATTTTATGTATTGCCAAGTATTGATGCTGCGTTAATTTAGCCTTTGCCTTATTAAGTATTTCAGCAACCTCCTCTTTTATTTCCGCAGCAAAGAAATTTTTGGCCCATATAAACCCACCATCCTCTAAAGCAGCATATACACAAATCTTTTTTACTCCCATGTTAATATACTGCTGAAGAAAATCCTTAAATATCTGTTTCGCAATTCCCCTGCCTCTATGAACCCTTGGCAACCTAAAAAAATCATGTTTAGCCACCAAGGCTCCGGTTTCCCAAGTAAAAGTCCTTGCAATGGCAAGACCGGTATTAACATCCTCAAAATCGTCCGCTAAATAATACAATCTTAAACTTGGGGGTATTGATGACTCAAATATGACGCCTTTACGCTTGTGCCGATCAGAAAGGGGATTCAACAGATTATTCACTTGTATCAACAATCGATGTAAATCACAATTTGGAAAATTATTATTAATAAATCTATCCTCTTCAGCATGCAAGCCTTCCATTCTATATCCTAATAATTTTAATGCAGCTATTTCGGCAGAAGCAATTTTGTGGGTATATTTTTCAAAAGTCATTTGGCTATTACTTCTTTATATCAGGTTAACTATTTATGTTACCGCCTTCAATTGCATTCAAACAATGAAAAGCAATCAAATTATATCAGCGGGTCATGCTCCCCTCAAACTCAAACCTCCCCTCCTTCACCAACACCATCTCCTTCCCCGGCACATACACCTTAGCACTCGTACCTGGCGGCACCTGCACCGTCATCTTTATCTTATTTCCTTCCAGCTCCCACTCAGACCTGATTTCACCATAGGCGGAGTTATAGCTGGCTTTGGCCCAGGTGAGTCCGCCACCGGGCTGCGGGCGAATAATGATATCCCGGTATCCCGGGCTGGCAGCCTGTATGCCGCCTATTACGCTGTACAACCAGTTGCCCACGGCTCCATACGCGTAGTGGTTATACGAGGTAGCCTGCACGGTGCTATCCGGCAGGATGGCATTCCATTTTTCCCAGATGGTGGTAGCACCCATTTTCACAGGGTACAGCCAGGAGGGATAAGTATCTTGCAGTAACAATTGATAAGCAGTTGATAGTTCGCCGTTATTGCTGAGTGCGTGCAGCAGTCCGGGTGTACCGAGAAACCCGGTGGCCAGGTGATTACCATTTGCAGCCACCAGTGATGCCAAACGTGCTGCTGCCGGCTGTTTAAGACTATCAGGCAACATTCCCAGCTCCAAGGCGAGCACATAGGAAGTTTGGGTGTCCGGCATCGTGCGCCCACCGGGACGCAGGTAGTGTACCCGGAAAGTATCCTTAACCTGTTGCACTATTTTCGTATAGGCATCCACGTCGGTTTGCCTGCCCAGCAGCGTGGCTGTATTCACCAGCAACTGAGTGCTGTAAGCCCAGTAACATTGATCAATATACGGCAAGGAGGTGGAGTCCCCCGGCGCGAGCCAGTCCCCATAGCCATTGGCGGTCCACAATCCATTTTTGCTGGCCCCAATGATGTAATCCACCCAGGCTTTCATGCTGGGGTACTGCTTTTCGAGGATGGACTGGTCGCCATACACCTGGTACATTTCCCAGGGAACGATGGTGGCAGCATCACTCCAGCCGGCGATTCCATTGCGGCGTGGCGGCTGCAGGTTACGATAAATCCAGGGTACCAGCTGCGGCACAGAGCCATTATCCCGCTGATCCGCCACTAAATCCTGCAGCCATTTATTATAAAAATCCTTTACATCAAAATTATAAGCAGCCGTGCGGAAAAACACCTGCGCATCACCGGTCCACCCCAGCCGCTCACTGCGCTGCGGACAATCCGTAGGAATATCGAGGAAATTCCCTTTCAGGCTCCAGGTGATATTATGCTGCAGCTGGTTAAGTAAGGGGTTAGAGCAACTGAAAGTCCCCGTGGGCGTCATTGCTGTATATAGTGCAATAGCTGTAAGGTCCTCCGGGCGCACCCTTACACCACTAACCTTAGCATACCGGAAGCCACGCCAGGTGAATACCGGCTCCAGCGTTTGCACGCCGTCTTTTAGTATATACGTGTCCGTAGCTTTGGCTTCCCGCAGATTACCAGTATAAAAATTTCCCTGTTTATCCAGTACTTCCGCATGTTGCAGGGTAACCGTATCCCCTTTTTTACCTTTCACTGTCAACTGTACCCACCCTGCCAGGTTTTGCCCGAAGTCGGCCAGCTGACTACCATCCGGCGCTGTGAATACTTTGAGTGCCGGTAGCTTTTCCTGTTTACGCACGCCTTTTCCGATCGTAGGCACTAATATCGTTTTGCTATAATCTGCTGTTTTTACAGGCCCCCATCCGGTAACAGGAATATTGGCATCATACACCATTCCGCCATATAAATCAGCATGCAGAATTGGGCCAGTCGCGACTTCCCAGGAAACATCTGTTGGAACTTCCATTTGCGTACCATCTGCAAATCGCAGTACCACCATAGCGATAATTGCCGGATCATTTCCGTAATTATCCCGTTGCATCATCCCTCCAAAAGCCCCCCTGTACCATCCTTCGCCTACGACTATACGCAACTCCGCCTTTCCTTTACCCAACAGTGGCAGCAGGTCATACTCCTGGAATTGCAGCCGCTTATCGTAGCTGGTCCAGCCGGGTGCAAAATAATCGCTGCCAATCTTCTGCTGATTCAGGTATGCCTCATAAATACCATGTGCGGTAACATACAGCGTGGCCGATGCAAGTGGCTTATTGATGGTGAAAATTTTCCTGTACCATGGGCTGGGCCGCGCCAGGGTATCTTCTGCATAACCGGGCACAATCCAACTACTGCGATTACTCCAATCCGGCGCCTGTGCAGTGGCCTGGCAGAAAACAAACAAGAGCAGGGACAACAAAAAAATACCGGAAGTTTTCATGGTTGTGACATTGTGATATTCAAATCTCCCTGCATATTAACCTTTTCTTACAGGCAGTTACTAAATCAGATGTTAACGGCTGAAAAAATTTCAGGAGCGGGGTCAATGCAGTGCCCGGAACTAAATTTAAGTTATAAACCAGTTACTATGATAAATGGTCAGAAAGTGGTAGTAGTACTGCCTGCCTATAATGCCGACAAAACCCTGCAAATCACCTATGAAGAAATCGACCGCAAAATCGTGGACGATATCATCCTGGTGGACGACTGCAGCAAAGACAATACAGTGGCGGTTGCGCAGAATATCGGCATCCACTATATCATTCGTCATGAAAAGAATAAAGGGTATGGCGGCAACCAGAAATCATGCTATAAAAAGGCACTGGAACTGGAGGCCGACATCATCATTATGCTACACCCCGACTACCAGTACACTCCCCAGCTGCTGGGCGCTATGGCTTCAATCATTGGCAACAACGTATATCCGGTGGTGTTTGGTAGTCGCATCCTCGGTATGGGTGCCCTTAAAGGTGGCATGCCGTTATATAAATATTTTTTTAACAGGTTACTGACTGTATCCCAGAATATACTGATGCGCCAGAAATTATCGGAATACCATACCGGCTATCGTGCCTTCCACCGCAAAGTCCTGGAAAACATTCCGTTTGACAACTGCTCCGATGATTTTGTGTTTGATAATGAGATGGTAGCGCAAATCTTCTACAGTGGCTTTGAAATCGGTGAGGTTACCTGCCCCACCCGCTATTTCAAAGAAGCCTCCTCCATCAATTTCCGCCGCAGCAGTATCTACGGACTCGGTGTACTTAAAACGAGTTGCCGGTACTTCCTGCAACGTATAGGCATCGGCAATTACCGGATCTTCAAAGGTATCCGCTACAACGCTTTCGCCGGCCGCCGTGGCCCTGTGGATGTCAATACCCTCCACGAAGAACACTTGCGCCAGCAGGAACGGGTTTAATCTTTTATTAATTTCTTTTACTTCAATCAGAATTGTAATTTTGTGGGCGACAAACAGGAATTATCTCTATAAGCCAGAACGAAAATTACAATGTCCGTATCAATTTCACGACTCACCGCGGCTGAGCTGCCGGCCTTTATTTCCATCCTGCACATTTATGAAGCGGTTTTTGAGATGGAAGAATTTACTGTACCCGCAGAAAACTACCTGCATCGACTACTGAGCAACAAAGATTTTATTGTACTTGCCGCCAAAGAAGCGGATGGAAAAGTGCTGGGTGGACTCACCGCCTACGTGCTGCCTTCCTATTTTGAAGAAACTGCAGAAGTATACCTCTACGACCTGGCCGTAGATCCCGCCGAACAAAGACGTGGCCTCGGCAGCCTCCTGCTCAATGGCCTGCGCGACTACTGCCAGCAGGAAAATATCGGTGAATTTTTTGTTCAGGCCATGGAAGGAGACACCGAAGCCATGCGCTTTTACAACGCTACCGGTGGTAAACCCATGCGCGTAGTACACTACGATTACGAAGTATAACCACGTACTAACAACCGCCACCGGCGGTTTTTTTATTGCCTCAGCAACAAATGATGTATCCTTTTCTTTTAGCCTTGCACTCCCTGGTTCGCTGGCTGGTGGTGATCACCCTGGTAGCTTCCCTCTTCAATGCCTACCGCGGATGGTTGCAGGCACGTCCTTTCGGCGCTGGCAGCAAGCAACTACGTATAGCCACGGTCACCGCTGCACACATCCAGCTGGTACTGGGCATATGCTTGTATTTTATCAGTCCGCTGGTACATTATTTTCTCCAGCATTTCGGAGAAGCTGTAAAAATGAGGGAGATCAGATTTTTTGGGATGGAACATAGCTCCATGATGCTGCTAAGCATTATCCTACTTACCATTGGTTCAGCCAAAGCTAAAAGGAAAACCAGCGCCAGGGAACAGTATAAAACCATCGCTATCTGGTATAGCATCGCTTTTGTAATCCTGTTTTTTTCTATCCCCTGGGGCTTTTCTCCCCTCACGCACCGACCCTATTACAGACCATTTTAGCCTGTTGTCACAAACCGGTTGAAGGTGCGCCAGTACTTATCCTTGTAGATCGCATAATTGAACTGCAAATCCTTTCCCAAGGCCACTGGTGCATCCTTTAATGTTTTAGCCGGCTTGCGGAACTCCTTGCAGGCATAAAAAATAGTACGGGTACTCTCGGCCGTCTGCCGGCCTATATTGATGTAGCCATCTTCGGCCTTTAGTGCAATGCCAATATTCTCCTCAATTTCTTCCAACTCCTGGTACGTTTCATTATCCGGCATACCTGTTTGCTCATTGCCCTTGAAATGAATTTCTATCACCATTACCCAGGGATGCGAAGCCTTGTTTTCCCACGACAACACATCGGTATTTACCACCGCCAGCAACCGGTTACCGGACGTCAGCTCGGCCTCCAGCACGGAATAATTATCGTTCTCTGTATTGCGGAAAGCCACTTCACTTTTCTCAATAAACTCCTTCTCTCTCCACAACAAATAGTCCTTTAACTTGGTAACCGGAATAAGATCGGGCTGACCTGCCTCCCGGCCTGTCACCGTCATGTTATCCACTGCCGTAGCGAACCTGAGTTCTCCCAAAAAATTATCCAGGAAGATGTAAATGCCGCTGAGAATATTATCCTTAAGGGTCTCCTCATAATGATCGTACACAATGGTAATATCAATTTCATCCGGATATTCAGGATGTTCATTCGGATAGAAATGAATATTCTCCGGGTTAAACGTCAGCTCTCCCATTTGAATATTTGCAGTGCTGATGTCCGATGCTGGCTTTAACGCTGTAAAATGCCAGTTGGGCAGCTGCGGCGCCACGGCCACCAGCTCTTCCACAAACGGGATTGTTTTAATATTTCCATCTGCGGTAATGATCAGCTCCGCAGTATTTTTGTCGACCATGCCAGCCAGAAAAAAGAAACCGTCGTTTAACTGCTTCAGCTCCGAGGTGAGCTCATCAAAGAAATCTTCCTCCAGGTCTTTCTTTTTCTTCAGCGCTTTAAAGAACTGCTGTTCGTGTTTCTGAAACCATTTCCAAAAGTTTTCATAACCATCAGTCTGGTTATCCGGCTTATCCTTCCCAAAGATTTTACTGAGCAATCCCATTGTAACAATTTTTACGAAAATAAATAGTTTGGCGCTTATAGCAATAATCCGGCGGCCGCCTTATCTTGGCAGCCATATTCCGATATTATGAAAGCATACAACCCTTTAACATACATCATTGCCCTGCTGTTCGGCAGCACAGCGGTGACTGCACAAATCAGGCACCAGGAAATTTCACCCGCCACCACTACCCCATCGCAGGTAATGGTTCATACACCGCACCTGGTATACGAACCGGCGGCAAAAAACAAGAAACAACAGCTGTTTATCATGATTCCCGGTACCAATGGCAAGGCCGCTGATTTCCGGAGATTCGACAGCAGCTTCGCAGCTATGGGGTATTTCGTTATCACACCTGACTATATGAACAAGGTAGTGACCACGGTTTGTTCTGTGAGTGAAGATAGCACCTGTTTCAATAACTTCAGGGAGGAGATAATGTTTGGCACACCGGTAAGTGATAAGGTGCAGGTTGACTCCGCCAATTCACTGGTGCAGCGCATTACCACCCTGCTCAACTTCCTGGCGAAGCAACAGCCAAAACAATGGGCGCAATTTGTATCTAACGGAAAGCCACGCTGGGACCGCATTATCGTAGGAGGCCATAGTCAGGGCGCCGGGCATGCAGCCTATTTCGGCAAACGATTCCCCATGGCGGGAGTGTTGCTGTTTTCCGGTCCGCAGGACTACCTCCAGCAATTCCGGCAGCCTGCCGGCTGGCAGCTGCAACCTGGTAAAACACCGGTATCCAGGATTTATGCATTGCTGCACCTGCAGGACCCCTTTAACTATAATTACCAGATCCAGGATGTAGCTGCCGTAAATCAACAGCAGGTAACGGATACGACTATGGTACAACCGAATACACCTGTCAGCAGCCGCCATCAGATATTTGTAACGGATATTGACAAAAAGGATAAGCACGGGTCAACCCTGGGGACGGAGTTTGTAGAGGTATGGAAGGTAATGATACATGGGGCTGGCAGGAAATAACTATAGCCACCGCCGTTAGTAATATTTGCACCGTGGCAGCAAACAGGAAGAACTTATTGGCTCAGAAAGGGCAGGTACAAGTACCTCCCCTTTCCTCACAAACTTTACTTACTGATTAACATTCGTAACACTAAACCCTACCAGGTTCTCCTGCATATTCGCCGTGGTATCCACCTTGCCTGTCTGAATCCCCGCCAGCTTCACATTTTGCACCGGTAATTCCTTTTGTCCCATTATCCTGGATACAAACTTCACCTCGCCGGTACTGATATCTTTCAAAAACACATTGCTGATCTTCGTGAGCTTACGTTCGTAGGTAGGCACCAGCGTTCTCCACTGATACAGCACATCTGTATCGATCCCCAGCACCCCCTGGTCAATTTTTCCGGAATGCACATTTTGCAGGTAGATGTTATTGACGAAACCGCCCATCCGCTCGTTGGTTTTGATATACAGCAGGTGATTGAGCTTAGCTCCATCCAGTACAGTACAATTATCTACCAACACATTTTCAATACCACCGGAAAGCTCACTGCCAATGGCTACCAGCTGATGACCGTTTTTCACGGTACAGTTGCGGATCACAATATTTCTGGAAGGTGTTTTTAAGCGCCAGCCTTCCGGATTGCGGCCTGACTTAATCGCTACCGCATCATCTCCCTGATCAAAAACACAATCTTCAATCAGCACCTGCTGACTCATTTCAGGGTCCACCCCATCATTGTTATGCCCTTTGGCATATACTTTTACTTTGCGGATCACAATGTCTTTTGAAAGATACAGATGTATAGTCCAGAAAGGGCTGTTGGTTATCTGAATGCCTTCCAGCAGCACGTTCTGGCACCGGTTAAACTGTATAAACTGCGGGCGCAGGTGCGAAGTATCGTCCACCATCTGCCTTTCCTTTACCGGTGTGTAGTTCCAGGCCAGGTTATACAGGCGTTTCAGACTTTCCATATGCGGCTTGGGGCGGGTAAACCATTGTTTCCAGGTATCCATCTCACTTTTAACTTCCCCTTCACCGGTAACCGCTACGTTCTTACATTCATACGCATAGATGAGCGGGGAATAATTGTAGCACTCCATGCCTTCCCAGCTGCTGTGCACTGCCGGCAGGTAATCAGCCGGATCACCTGAAAACAGCAGCGTGGCGCCCTTTTCCAGGTGCAGGTTTACATTGCTTTTCAGGTGTACTTTTTTAGTGAGCCATTCGCCAGCGGGAATGAGCACGGTGCCACCGCCGGCAGCATTTACCTGGGCGATTGCCTGCGCAATGGCGGCGGCATTTTTTTCCTTGTCGCCTGCCACTGCACCCGTACTGATAATGTTCACCGTGATGCCTTTGCTGTAATCGGGCACTTTAATTTTAGGCATGGTGAAAGGGGCTTTCACCGCCAGCTCACGCACCGTTACCTTATCATTTTCAACGCGGAAGGAAGCAGCTGCTAACACCAATGCCAGTGCTGCTATCGGAAAAATCAGTTTCATGTATCTACCGTTGTTTGAGTGTTTACAATGTTGTTATTTATTTATCTGCGACACCAGCATCTCCCCTACCGCAATTTTATAACCTGTGCTGCCATAGTCCGATTTTCGTTTATCCGACCACGTAGCATGAGTACCGGTTGCTGCTACCGTCAACCTGTACTTGCCAGCAGCCAGTACAGGACTTATAAACCGCAGGCCGGGCTGCTCATGTTTACAGTAGTTATCTACCAAAAAAGTATATATCACTATATTTTTACTATCAGTGATGGATATACGTGCATAGCCTCCATCCGGCAGAGCCGGGCCATACCAGGCTACCTGCGTACCTTTAAAGGACAGCGAAAATGAGGCGCTGCTGTCCGAAGTGCTGCTATAGGCGTTATGCATCCAGTTGCCCTTATACTCTATTCGTTTATCCGTATGCGTTATCCTGTTTCCAATTATTTTTTCGGGAGATGTTACCCCTGTGCTGATATTAATTTTCCAGGCCTCATGATACACCGGCATGGAGAGTTGCCGGCCCTTTATCTGCAATGGCTGCCACACATAAGTGGCTGCGGAAGTCTGCATGGGGAACGACCAGCGGTCGCCCATAAACATAAAAGTGGTATCCAAACTGCCTGCTATCGGTAAAACAAAAGTGGATTGCGAGTTCCAGGTAAGCGTGCCGGCAGGCGCAATAAACCCGCCTTTCTCCCAGGGGCCTGCCAACGAGGTGGCCGTGAAATAGTAGTTGTCATTACGTTCCCAGCTGGTGAGGTCGGAGCCAATGAAGTAATAAATGCTATCCTTGCGGAACAGCGTGGGCGATTCAAAACCTTTAACCATTTCCTTATTAACGTGGACGGCTATACTGTGATAATCATCCGCCAGTTGGTAGATGTCCCCGCCATGCAGGAGCAGATAACCGCGGCCATCCTGGTCTTTGAAAGTTCCCATATCCCATTTTCGTATAGGCTTGCCTTCAAACAACAAGGGGCCACGAAAGGTATAAGGGCCGGTAATATTGGCGGAGGTGGCATAACCAACATATGGCGCTTTGTAACCCAGGCTGTCGGCGTGCATGAACAGGATATACTCACCGGTAGCGGGGCATTGCATGACTTTCGGGCGCTCTCCTACCGCATTGGGTCCCAGCTTGCCGGAATCCTGTACCGGCAGGACTATCCGCTCAAACGTCCAGTTGCAGAGGTCCGCAGAGGAATAGCAGGTAAAGCCGCCGAAGTTATTATAGGGCTCCAGGTGTTTTTCACCAAAGAAATAATAGCGTCCCTTATCTTTCACAATGCAGCCACCATGGGCACTTACGGCCTTTCCCTGGTCATCGGCCCAGGGAACGCCGGAGTATATACGATCTTGCTGGGCGGCCCCAGGAAGGGCTGTCAGCAGCGTAACGATGCATAGAATTGTTTTCAGTGAACGTGGAACCATCTTCATATCTAATACTCAACCACTTGTATCCCTTGGGAGCGGTTGTGGTACTAAACATACTCATCTTTGTTCAAAGGTCCGTAATGTACCGTCCTGCTTGTACGCGATATCGTAATCGTAGCGGTCGTTATGGATACTGCCGGGAAAATACCACATACAGGGTAACATCTCCCGAATCACTGCCTATTTCCCGGCTTTTTTCCAATTGTACTTAAATGATAAAGGGGTGGGCAAAAATGAAGTATGCAAAAAACAGTAGCCAGAAGCATTTGAAGAAATATCCCTATGTGGTTTTTCATTTGATGTTGATTCAAATATATATAAATCTTTTAATATTAGTCCGGGACAGGCCTTCCGTCCTGTCCCGGAACCAGTCAATCCCCTGCCGATGGCAGGCAGATGATTAGATGAAATTTTCGCCTTTTCTTGATTTATAGAAAATTATTCTATAGTTTTACCTCAAAATAGAACATAAACTAACTCATTAAGACAATTCGGGATGCAGGAGCTATTAAGGACCAAATTTGTGGAAGGACAGTCGGGCATAGTATTATACAGCCTTACCCCTCCCAAAATCACGACAGAAGAAGAACGTGTTACCGCCATTGCATACAATCAGGTAGAACGCCTGAAGAACCTGGACATCGATGGATTGATCCTGTATGATATCCAGGATGAGTCGCTCCGCACAGAAAAGGAAAGAACATTTTCCTTTATTCCTACTATTGCGCCGGAGCAATACAGCAAGCAGTTTTTAGCGGATTTGTCCGTTCCTAAAATTATATACAAGAGCATTGCCAATCAAACGAAAGAAACGTTTACCAACTGGCTGCGGCATAACGAGGACATTGAATATTCCGTTTTCGTAGGTGCTTCTTCCCATCAGCAGGTAGCCGCCACGCAGTTTAGCCTGAGTGATGCCTACGACCTGAAAAGGGCCAGCGGACGTGATTTCATACTCGGCGGTGTCACCATTCCTGAAAGGCATAACAAAAAAGGAGATGAACACCTGCGCATCTTTAACAAGATGGATCAGGGCTGTAATTTCTTTGTATCACAGTGTGTATACAACCTGCACGATACCAAAAACCTGTTGTCGGATTACTACTACAACAGTGTAGACAGTGGCAAACCAATAGCCCCGTTGATTTTCACGCTGGCGCCCTGCGGCTCGCTCAAAACCCTGCAGTTCATGGAATGGCTGGGCATTGAAGTACCGAAATGGCTGTACAACGACCTGAAAAATTCCAAGGATATACTCAAGGCTTCCCTGGATACTACTACCAACATTGCCGCGGAAATCCTGAACTACGCACAGGCGAAGAACATGCCGGTTGGGTTTAACATCGAAAGTGTGTCCATCAAAAAAGAAGAGATCAACGCAGCCCAGGAGTTGCTTCATAATATTCTCGATCTCACCAGTGAAATCAGGAAACCGAAGAAATCAGCATCCCGGCCAGCTCCGGCATATTAAAAATGCTATTTCATACATATAAAATGGGCGCGGACCTTCGGTCCGCGCCCATTTTATGTCTGTCCGCCGCCGAAGGCGACGCACAGCTAAAAAAACCAGATACTGAATTTATAGTTATTTTTGGCCTATGTATTCCAAACAAGAAGTATCGACGATCAAGCAGGCGTTCTGGACGGCATTCGGCAAATACATGAAACCTATATTATCTGCAGATGGCGAAACCATCAGCTGGTCAAATTACAAAACCGGCATTCCCGGCGTGAGTTTTAAATTAACGGCAGACAACAAAACTGCGAGCGTAACCATTCTCATTTCACAAGCGGATATGCAGTTGCACCACTTGTTCTATGAACAGTTCGAATTGCAGAAAAATATGCTGGAAGCATCCCTGGAAGAGCGCGACTGGGACTGGCAGTTCCTGGTTAACGATGAGTACGGAAAACCCGTCAGCTATATCCGCAAAGAGCTGGAAGGGGTGTCGGTATTGCGTCAGGAGGACTGGCCCGCGCTGATTACGTTCTTTAAATCCAGAATTATTGCACTGGACGACTATTGGAGCAGCGCCAAATATGGTTTTGAAATGTTACTATAATTTTAATTCTATCCGCATGAAAGCAGGCGATTACTTACACAGCACGGCATTACTGGATGGCAGCTTTTTTGAAGGCGCCATGATTTTTCTGGCTGAATATAATGAAAACGGGGCTATGGGATTTGTGACCAACAAGCTGTTTCCCCATCACATCAATGAGCTGGAAGAGTTCAAATACAGCATTCCGTTCCCAATACACGATGGTGGCCCCATGGACCGTGAGCACCTGTTTTTTGTGCATCAGCGGCCGGACCTCATTCCCGGCGGCACCCATATCTCCGGTAATCATTATTTAGGGGGAGATTTTAAAATCGCCATGGAATACATCAACACCCTGAAAATCGATGATACAGAAATTACGATTTTCCTGGGCTACTGCGGATGGGATGCGGGAGACCTGGAAGCTGAGCTGGCTGAGGGCTCCTGGCTGGTGGGAGAAATTTAATCACTGACACGTATATACGTTTTTTTCCAAGGGGGAAGGAAGGGCCTGCAGCCCTTCCTTCCCCCTTGGAATTTGTACCCCGCCCCAGGCGAGGTACAAATTCCAACATGATCGAACCCAACACCAACCCAAAGTGTTTTCTAACATTACAGGCCTTCCTAAAACACATCAGATAGGTTTTAACTATACGATCATCAAATCAATTGATTTTGACTATATCATTAAAGTCCTACATTTGACGCATCAGAAAAACACAAAGGGTTCAATAATAATATTATTCACTTCTTAGCATTACCTATTAACATGGAATCTCAAGACATCAGCAAATGCCCGTTTCACAACGGCACACAAAGACAAAATGTTGCAGGCGGCGGAACAAGGAATCGTGATTGGTGGCCAAATCAATTGCGACTGAATACACTACGTCAGCACTCGAGCCTTTCCAACCCTATGGACGCGGCATTCAACTATGCAGAAGCGTTTAAAACCCTTGACCTGGAAGCTGTAAAAAAAGACCTCCATGCACTCATGACCGACTCACAGGACTGGTGGCCTGCCGACTTTGGTCACTACGGACCTCTGTTTATACGCATGGCCTGGCACAGTGCCGGCACTTATCGTGTGGGCGACGGCCGCGGAGGCGCAGGTTCCGGTCAGCAAAGATTTGCACCACTCAACAGCTGGCCTGATAACGTGAGCCTCGATAAGGCCCGCAGATTATTATGGCCTATCAAACAGAAATATGGCAACAAGATTTCATGGGCCGACCTGTTAATCCTCACAGGCAACGTGGCACTGGAATCTATGGGCCTCAAAACCTTTGGATTTGCCGGAGGTCGCGCAGACGTTTGGGAACCAGATGAAGATGTATACTGGGGTTCTGAGAAGACCTGGCTCGGCGGCGATATCCGCTATGCACACGGCTCTCCGGGCGTAGTAGAAAATCATGGGGTAGTATCCTCCGATGATGATCCAAATGGACAAACCCACGGTCGCAACCTGGAAAAGCCGCTGGCAGCCGTGCAAATGGGACTCATCTACGTTAACCCGGAAGGTCCGGATGGTAACCCGGACCCGCTAAAATCCGTACAGGACATCCGCGATACTTTTGGTCGCATGGCCATGAACGACGAGGAAACCGTAGCCCTCATTGCCGGTGGGCATACCTTCGGTAAAACACACGGCGCCGCCCCGGCTGACAACGTAGGCAAGGAGCCTGAAGCTGCCGGCCTGGAAACACAGGGCCTCGGCTGGGTAAACAGCTACAAGTCCGGTAAAGGAGCTGATACCATCACCAGCGGCCTGGAAGTCACCTGGACCACCACGCCTACCAAATGGGGGATCAACTTCCTGGAAAACCTCTTCAACTACGATTATGAGCTCACCAAAAGCCCTGCCGGCGCACACCAGTGGGTCGCTAAAAATGCAGAAGCCATCATCCCGGACGCATATGACGCCAGCAAAAAGCACCTGCCCACCATGCTCACCACGGACCTCGCACTGAAATTCGATCCGGAGTTTGCACGCATCTGTCGCCATTTCCTGGCTAACCCTGACGCATATGCGGACGCATTTTCCCGCGCCTGGTTTAAACTCACACACCGCGACCTCGGACCACGCAGTCGCTACCTAGGCCCGGAAGTACCAGCAGAAATACTCATCTGGCAGGACCCTATTCCTGAAGTAAACCACCCGCTGGTAGATGCAAACGACATCGCTGCCCTGAAAGAAAAAATCCTCGCCTCCGGCCTCACCGTTTCCCAGCTGGTAGCTACCGCCTGGGCCTCCGCCTCCACCTTCCGTGGCTCGGATAAACGTGGTGGCGCCAACGGCGCACGTATACGCCTCGCACCTCAGAAAGACTGGCAGGTAAACAACCCCGCTCAACTGTGGAACGTGCTGCAAAAACTGGAAAGCATCCAACAGGATTTCAATAACGCCGCCGCCAATGGAAAGAAAATTTCCATCGCCGACCTGATCGTGCTCGCAGGCGCCGCCGGTGTGGAAAAAGCCGCTAAAGATGGCGGCCACAATATCACCGTGCCATTCACACCTGGTCGTATGGATGCCTCACAGGAAGAAACAGAAGTACACTCCTTCGCCTTCCTGGAACCACTGGCCGACGGCTTCCGCAACTACCGCAAAGGCAGACTGGTGGAGTCCACCGAAGCCATGCTGGTAGATAAAGCACAGCTGCTCACCCTCACCACGCCCGAACTCACCGTGCTGCTGGGTGGCCTCCGTGTCATCAACATCAACTACGACGCCTCCAATAACGGCGTGTTCACCGAACGCCCGGGTCAGCTCACCAACGACTTCTTCGTAAACCTGCTGGACATGAACACCGCATGGAAACAGGCTTCAGATGATAAAGAATTGTATCAGGGCTATAACCGCAAAACAACGCAACCAACGTGGACGGCTACACGCGCTGACCTCGTATTTGGCTCCAACGCAGAACTGAGAGCCGTTGCAGAAGTATACGGCAGCTCCGATGCGCAAGAGAAATTTGTCACCGACTTTGTTAAAGTATGGGATAAAGTGATGAACCTCGATAGGTTCGACCTCCGGAAATAACACGTGATAAATGGTTAGAAAGGCAAAAGGCGGCGATTTTACATCGCCGCCTTTTTACTTTTTGCGCATATTTTAATTCCCGTAGAGACGCAATGCTTGCGTCTCCTTCTCAAGGAGACGCAAGCATTGCGTCTCTACAGCACGTTTACCCACCAATCCCATCCGCAACCGGTCCCCATACCACACCCGGCACTACTGCCACCTGCCACTGCTGCCATTTCAAATCATCACGTTCTCTGAACGCAACCTCTGTAGCCTCCGCTGTAAGTACCAGCCCCTGGTCATGGGTAGTGTAGATGCGCACTTCCAGGGGCGACTTTTTATTGGCTTTATTATGCTTCAGCGCATTTTCTACCAGCAGTTGCAGGGTGAGTGGCGGCAGGGAAAGCTGCCGGCTGGACTCCGGCACATTAATATCGAAGCTCACCGCCTCGCCAAAGCGGTGACTGATCAGGAAGCGATAGGCATCCAGGAACTTCAGCTCTTCTTCCAGGAGGATGAGGTTTTTCTTTGAATTGAGTAGCAGGTACCGGTATATGCGTGAAAAGTTTTCGGCGTATTCGTAGCCTATCTGCTGGTCCTCGAGGATCAACTCGGAGAGCACGCTGAGGTTATTAAATACAAAGTGCGGATCTATCTGTAGTTTCAGTGACTGCAATTCCGCTTCCATCGCTATCTGGTTGAGTTCTGTGGCTTTGAGTGAAGCGTTTTTCCAGTTATATATCAGGTAGTTAACGGTGTTGATACCAATAATAACAAAAGCGATGATCACGCTCACCAGTACCCACTGAATCAGGCCCCTCGTTTCCTCTACGGTCATATTACCGCCCGCGATCATATTATCATCTTCCAGTAAAATACATAGTATACTGAAAATAGTATGGAGTACCAGCACTACTATGAGGATCAGGCCAGCTTCCAGCGCAAAGCGCCTGCCGGGGGATTCCGTCCAGGGTACCTGTCTGTTGAGCCGGTTGCTGATGAAAATACTGGATTCTGAAATAATAAGGCAGCCGATAAAGGTAAAGGTCCAGTCGCTGATAATCTCCTTCCAGCTACGCTGAAAGAAATTTTCCCAGTATGGGGTAAATGGATCGATGAGGTAGGAAATCAGATACATCAGCAGGAACGCAGAAATGACTATTAGTATACGTTTCCAGCTGTTGGTTAAAAATGTATCTCTCATTATTTGCTCCTGGTTGTTTTAGCTTGGGATATGTGACAGTTTTTACAAAGGTGATGATTAATCGTCAATCTGAGATTTATTTTCCGGCCTAACCGTATTTTTTGGGGAGTGAATGGTTTTTTTGGGGGTATGAACAGGGAGATGCCACCTGCGCGGGGCAGGCAGCATCGGTAAGGTTATAAAGTCCACTCTGGGCGGATATAATGGCAGGTGTAGCCAAAAGGATGTTTTTGCAGATAATCCTGGTGTTCTTCTTCAGCGTCCCAGAAATCGCCTGCCGGCACTACTTCTGTCACTATTTTGCCGGGCCATTTGCCGGAGGCATTCAGTTCTTCTATCAGCTTCACGGCGGTTTGGTGCTGTTCATCATTCAGGTAAAAGATAGCGCTGCGGTAGGACGTGCCTATGTCATTTCCCTGCCGGTTGCGGGTGGTAGGGTCATGAATCTGGAAGAAAAACTCCAGCAGGGTGCGATAAGAAATAATATCAGGATTAAATGTGATAGCGATGGCTTCGGCATGTGTGCCATGGTTCCTGTAGGTGGCATTGGGCACATCGCCGCCGGTATATCCCACTACGGTAGAGATAACACCCGGCTGCTGGCGGATCAACTCTTCTACTCCCCAGAAGCAACCACCTGCAAGAATGGCTTTTTCGGTACTCATATTGTTCATTTTTTATGGATGATGAAGGTAGCTCATTTTACCGGTAAATAATTTACTGCCAGGTTTGGTTCGTTCGCTTAAACATTTTGGATTATTTGCTGTTAAAATAGATCATATAAGCAACAGATACATCATCTGTGACCAGGCATAAACATTTTGGATCGTAATTACCGCGTACGAACAGATCCGAGTACCGTCGCCTCTCCGGCGAAGGTTATGCCCTGGAAAACCGTTACCGTAATACTTTCCATTATTGTTAATGTCTGGCACACTAACTCCTAAAAATCGAGCTATGTTGATTTTTTCAAAGCAGTTACGGGCAATAGCGACCATAGCCTTATTGGGTGCATTGACCGGAAGTTCCGCCCAGGCACAGAAAAAGCCTAACATCCTGGTAATCTTCGGTGACGACATTGGTATTCCGCAGATCAGCGCCTATACGAAAGGGCTGATGGGTTATCAGACTCCCAACATTGACCGCATTGCCAACGAAGGCATGCTGTTTACAGATTCGTACGGGCAACAGAGTTGTACCGCCGGCCGTGCATCGTTTATCCTTGGGGAGGAGCCGTTCCGGACAGGACTGCTCACCATTGGTATGCCCGGAGATCCACACGGCATTGCTAACTGGATGCCTACCATTGCCGATGTAATGAAAACCGCCGGCTATGCCACCGGGCAGTTTGGCAAAAACCACCTGGGCGACCAGGACCAGCACTTACCCACTAAACATGGGTTTGATGAATTCTTTGGCAACCTCTATCACCTCAACGCAGAAGAAGAACCAGAAGGCTACTTCTATCCAAAAGACCCGGCATTCAAAAAAGCATATGGCCCTCGCGGGGTAATACGTAGTTCTGCCGATGGTAAAATTGAAGATACGGGTCCACTCACCAGCAAACGTATGGAAACCATTGATGAAGAATTCCTCGGTGCATGTAAGGATTATATCACCAAAACAGCTAAAGCGGATAAACCATTCTTTGTATGGTTTAACAGTACCCGCATGCACGTATTCACCCATCTGAAGGCAGCTTCCGTGGGCAAAACAGGCAAAGGTATACACGCCGATGGTATGGTGGAACACGATGGCATGGTAGGCGAACTCCTGGATCTGCTGGATCAGCTGAAAATTGCGGATAACACCATCGTGGTTTACACTACAGATAATGGTGCGGAGATAGCCCTATGGCCTGATGGCGCCATGACCATGTTCCATGGCGAAAAAGGCACTACCTGGGAAGGTGGTATGCGCATTCCGATGATGGTCCGCTGGCCAGGCAAAATCAAACCAGGCCAGGTGAGTAACGAAATCATTTCGCTCATCGACTGGTTCCCTACTTTGTGCGATGCTGCCGGTGTTCCGGACATCAAAAGCAAAATGGCAAATGGCTATACCGCCAATGGCAAAAACTTCAAAGTACACCTGGATGGTTACGACTTCCTGCCATACCTCACCGGTCAAACACAAAAAGGTCCCAGAGATGTGATCTATTACTTTGATCAGGGCGGTAACCTCAATGCAGTTCGCTGGAACGACTGGAAGACCAGCTTTGCTGTGGCCTCAGAAGGAAATATTGCTACTGCTACCAGAGAAGTACCATCATGGGCCAATATCACCAACCTCCGTATGGACCCTTATGAAAGAGGAATGAAAGAAGGCGGTGAAGCCACCAAATTCCTTGGCCAGCAGATGTGGCTTTTGGTACCTATCCAGGGAAAGATCAAGGAATTCTTTAAAGATTTCGATAAATATCCTTACCAGGAAGGTTCCACACTTAACCCAAGCGGCATCAACTACGGCTTCTTACGTCAACAGGATGCGATGAAGCGCCTGAAAGATATGGAAACAATGAAGACGCGTTAATTTCAGTTTATAAGTTCTACTACCAGGGGCTGTATCATCCGTGATACAGCCTCTTTCAATTTGGAGGCAGCTGCAACATATCTGTTAACAGTGCGCACCGGAGGTTTGGAAGAAGTTATAATCCCTCGGAAAATAATATCTTGCAGGCAAAATACATACATGTCTGCAAGCTACTATTTACAGGATATCCGTAAGGAAGCATCTCTCCACCCCCGCCATTTCCTGGCGCCTACGCCGGAAGAAATTGCCAGTCTCCGGGTGGGCAATATGGTGCGGTTGTTTTTCGTATTTAATTTCAAAACTGAGGATAACTGCCGTGCGGAGCGGATGTGGGTAGAGATTTCCGAGATCAGCGGCGAGGCCTTTAAAGGATACTTAACCAATCAGCCTCATTATATCCAGGATTTAAACAAAGGGGATGAAGTGAGCTTTACCGCCGGCCAGATTGCCACCATACTGGTGCAGCCACAATTTGATGAAAGCAGGAAAGCCATCATCACGCTGCGGGCACTGGAAAAAGGAGAAATCAACTGGGCGCTGTGCGCAGAGCCGGATAACGCGGAAGACAGCGGCTGGCAGCTGTTTCATGGTGACGAAGATGATGCCTACCTGGGTAACCCTGATCATGTGGCGATTATTAGTCTGGCAGAGGTGCTCAACTTTGAACCGCGACTGGAAAATGTGTTTGCTTCCGATCACCCGGCATTTGAGTGGGACCCGGAAATCAATGATTTCGTAGCTGTTCAGGACGTTGAAAATCCGGAGGAGTAAGCACATGCCGGTAGAGATATTCAACCTGGACCAGGGCTATGCCGTGTTTTCCAAAAGCAATTACCAAACGAGGAAGCACGCGCATTACCTGATTGAAGTAGTATATAGTAAAACCGGCACTTTCAGTATCAGCACGGCAGCAGGAGAATTCACCCAGCTCACCAATGCTATTCTGCCGCCTAATTTAAGTCATAGCTTTAATTGCCTGCAGGCCGACTGCGACCTGTTATTCGTTGATCCGCTATCACCTGCGGGCCGCTATTTCATGCAGGCGTTCCCGTTAGCTAACCTCCTTACCAATAATTCGGACCTGGAGCCCTTTCACAACAGTGAGGGCGTAAACATCCCGCTGCTGTTGCATTACGCCGGTACTCCCGACAACAGCCATCTCGACGGGCGCATTCAGCAGTGCCTGACCACCATCGATGCACTGGCCCATACCAATACCCTTACCTTAAGCCAGTTGTCCAGGACCTCGTACTTATCTGAAGGGCGACTCTCCCATCTCTTTAAAAAACAACTGGGAATATCCGTACATCAGTATATCCTTTGGAAGCGGCTGATGATAGCGGTCTTAAAATCCAGGGAAGGCTGGTCGCTCACCGCCTGTGCCCATGAGGTAGGGTTTACTGACTCCTCTCATTTTACCCGTGTATTCTATAAGATGTTTGGCATCAAGCCATTTTTCGCACTGAAAAGTTAGCAGGATTGTACAATTTCCGGAAGGCTGATTGACGGACTTTTGTGGCCTAAACGCTCCGCTATGGCAACACTGGAACCAGCAAGAAAACAATTCACCCCGGCCATGGGATATAATTTCCTGACGGGTCTTTACGATTTCACCGTCCGGCTTACCATGCCTGAAAACCGCATCCGGCAACGGCTGGTGGCCGAGCTGAACCCGCAGCACCAGGAGGCCGTACTTGAATTCGGCTTTGGCACGGGTCAGAACCTGATCCGCATTCATCACTATAATGCACCTACGAAATTACGCGGGCTCGACATCGACCCAAAAGTAAAAGTCCTGGCAGAAAAAAAACTGGCAAAGCTAGGCATAGCAGTTCCACTGGACCTTTATGACGGTGGTACTTTTCCGTATCCGGATAACAGCTTTGACAAAGTGGTGAGTTCCCTGGTATTTCACCAGTTGAGTAAGGAGGGCAAATTTGCGGCCCTGCAGGAAATACAGCGGGTGCTAAAGCCTGGTGGCAGGCTGGTGATAGGCGATTGGGGGCAACCTTCCTCCCGTGCCATGCGCATGGCTTTTTATACTGTGCAGCTGCTGGATGGCTTTAATACCACTACTGACAACGTGAAAGGATTGATACCTGTGTACATGGAAATGCAGGGTTTCAAAAATGTGCAGGAGCCCGATTACATTGATACCTGGCTGGGTACTTATGCCTATTATACGGCCGTATGTCAGAAAGCCTCGTTGATGCGGAAGTAGATGCCTTTATCGTCTTTTCCAAGGGCGCCGTCTACGCCGATGTTGATATTCCTTGAGCGGATGGCTTTGAAACGTACGCCCACGCCGCCTCCTGGCAGCATGACGCTGGAGGGGGCTTCCGTAAAGGCCACACCGAAAAAGCCAACGGCTCCCCAGCGTTTGTAGAAATTCCACCGGTATTCAGCCTGTGCGGCATACACCTGGTTACCACGGTATTTACCATTAGTATAGCCGCGGATATCTTTTCCACCAACGGCATGCTGACCTGTAAATGGAACATCACCCAGGCCGGCAAACCCGCTGATGCGTGCTGCCAACACTGCATTTTTGGTAACAGGATGGTAGTAGTTAATATAAAACCGCAAGGAGTTAAAAACGCTGTCGCTCCCCAGCCACTCCGGGTTTCCGAGGAAGCTCACATTTGCTTTCCAGCCCTTCGTAGGTGTATATACGTTATTGCGGGTGTCGTAGAGAAAGGTCACACCCAGGCCATTGGCATTGACCACAGCGGTGGAATCATAACCAACATCAAACACCGTTTCGGAGTGCTGGAGCTTTGCCATTAGGCCACCATAAAAAGGTCCGTAAATTTTACGGAGTACCTTTAAAAAAGCGAAGCGACTCACCGAGGCATAATCTACGAACTGACCTTCATCCACATCGCTGGCAGCTTCAAAATACTGGAAATTGATATTGCCAGTACCGGCAGCAGCGGTGATGCGCCATTTATTCTCCTGGAAATAAAGTTGACCAAACGCGACTCCGAACCAGGACTTATTTTGCGTATATCCGACACCGATACCAGCCGAACTGGCCGGTGATATGGTATCTTTCTTACTCATATCAAAAAACGCCATCCCGTTGGCCCCCAGAATAATCCCGTAGGAACTGTTGTAATTAATGATGGGGATGCCGGTAATATTTACCTTATGCTTTTTGTGATGTGCGGTGTCGCGCTGCGCTGCAGCATGGTAACCAGCCGTTAAAGCGACCAGTAAAATTATTAGCGCAGCGCCCGGTTTCATAAAAACGCCCATGCTGCATTAACAACAGGAAAAGCCAATTGTTGACCTGCTACCAGGGCAGCTCCCCTTCTTCCCCAAAGAATTTACCTGTAGGACCGTTGGCATCCAGCATGGCATATTTGGCGAGGTTCACACAGTTTTCAGCTGCTGTTTTTCCACCGCTATGTCCGTTAAAATCGGTGGAGGTCCAGCCAGGCGTAACACAATTGATTTTGAAGTTACGGTCTTTGTATTCGTAAGCCAGTGCCACCGTATAGGCGTTCAGGGCCGTTTTGCTTGGGCCGTAGGTAATTGATTTCGCTTTATACAACAGCCAGTTGGGGTCCTGATGTAAAGTAAGTGAGGAGAGGTCTGAAGTAATATTTTCAATTACTGCCAGCTCAGACTTTTCCAGGAAAGGTAGAAATGCTTCCGTAACGGCAATAGTGCCAAACAGGTTGGTTTCAAACACTTCCCGTACATCCTGAATATTAAGGGGGTGCTCCGGATTTTGCCGGCGTCCGAGGATACCTGCGTTGTTGATCAGGATATCCAGTTTAGTTTCTTTGCTACCGAAGGTAGCAGCAGCGTGGGTAATAGACGCCTGATTGGCCAGGTCTATTTCCAGGAATGCGCTGTTGGTGAGGCCTTCCCGTTGCAGGGTAGCTACTGCCTGTTGTCCGAGTGCTTTGTTTCTTGCGCCGAGGTAAACGAAATAGCCCTGTTGCAGTAAGTATTTTGCCAGTTCATAGCCTAGTCCTTTGTTTGCGCCGGTGATAAGTACTTTTCTCATCTGTTAGTATTTTTGTAATACAAAATTACGGATGAGTGGAGGATGGGAGGTTTGGTGAGCGGGTCAAAATGGTTTGTTGAGAAGGTCAGTTCGAAGGTGTAGCGCCGTGATGCGATGCAACACCTTCGTTTGGGAGTAACAGTTACTATCTCCCCCAGTTCACATTAATATCATTTTTTTCAGCATATACTTTTCCTTTCTGGTACAGTGCATCCAGCTGCTGATATACTTTAGGCGCATAGTCCTGTTCGATCTTAGTCAGGATAGCCGCCTTTTCTTCGTCGGACCCTTTTGTATCACAGAGCTTAGCATATTGCATGTACTCATTTTTATACACTGGTATTACCATTTCGAAAAGAGCGATCGAATTCTCCTTGATTGCTTTGGTTTCGTCGTCGTTGGTGGAGAGTTTCTTGATGTTTTCCAGTGCGCGTTCTGAAGTGAGGATTTTTGTTTTTACCGCTTCCTGCGCTTCGTCGCCTTTCTTTTTACTGGATGGAATATCTGGATATTCGATGGTATTTTGTTCCAGTGTTTTACCAAATGATGTCGGATCAAAGTCGTTTATCAGGTTGGTGTTTAATACTGCCTGTTCAAAAAATTTCTGCGGAGATACGGGTGCGCAGGCGGCCAGAAATAATACAAATACGCTAATACAGAGCAGGTTCCAATGTTTTTGCATAGAAAATAAAATGATTAAAATTCGGGTTAATGAAGCGGCAAAGATAGGGAGGATTTTGGAGTTATAGAGATGATTATCAGGGAGATATTAAGAATTTGAAAATTAAATCAAAGTTTTCATCTCCGATTTCATTCGCCTGCCACTTTCAAAATATCAGCAAACACATTTTTTGAAAATCTGAAATTTGTATTTTGAATTTTTTCAAGAATCGGCCTAACAGCAGTTATAAGTCCTTTTTCTTTGGCCTTTAACAATAGCCCCAAAGTTCCTGTATAAGTTAATAGTAATTTATCTGCTACTTTTCGCGCTTTTAAATCATCAAGGATTAATAACGCCAACCCCGTTTCAATTGCCAGCGAAATAGCACTGGCCTCCCCTTTGTCAACCTCTAACTCTAAAATATTCTGGTAATGTAAATCAGCAACTTCTTTTATATGCACCCAAACTGGCAAAGGTTTACCGAACTCAATAGCGATAGTATCGGTCGTCATGATATCACCAAAAAGCTTGTGCAACAGTTCCAACTCATTGATTTTATCCAAAAGGATAAAACAACTAGTATCTGCGATTACAACATTATATGTTTGAAGCATCTCTTCTTATATCGGAAATTGAATAATTGATAAGAGATACATCATAATCTCCCAAAACTTCCGCAAATGCAGACTTGGATAAACCAGCCATTTGAGCGGCCTGTCCTAAAGAAAGCCGTCCTACCTCAAAAAGCTTGGCCGCCAGGAACCGTGCTGTCTCCCTCGGATCAAGATCTACTTTATCAGGAACATTAAGCGTTATTGTTGTCATTTTAATCTCTGTTTTAAGCCTAAAAACCAAGTTTTGGGGCAGTATTCAAAAATACACAAAAAACCTCAAAATTAAAAAGCAGGTGACCCTTCCGGAATCACCTGCTTCTACTAAGCACTATGCTACTACGCTTGCAGGAGCCACCTGGTAATCACTAAAAGTTACCGAGGCGGCAGCCCTTCCGGACGACAACGTTCTTAACACGGTCACATAACCAAACAATTCCGCAAGGGGAACTGCCGCTTTTATAACCTGTGCGTTTCCTTTCATTTCAATTTGACGGACCACACCACGACGCCTGTTCAGATCGCCTGTGATAGCACCGGTGAACTCTTCCGGCAGCGTTACCTCCACTTGCATGATTGGCTCTAGCAGTTTCGGCCTGGCTAGTGACGCAACACTCTTGAATCCTAAGAGGGCGACATGTTCAAAGTCGAGTGCGTGAGAATCCTTTTCATGGATACTACCATCAAACAAACGTATTCGCATACCCTGTAATGGGTGGCCTGCCAGCACACCTGCTTTCATGGCAGTTTCAAAACCTTTCTGAACAGAAGGGATGAATTCCTTCGGAATGGCACCACCCCTGATTTCGTTGATGAATTCCAGGCCGGCCTTACCATCTTCCCGAGGTCCCATTTCAAACTCGATAGCAGCAAAGCTACCGGAGCCTCCGTTCTGTTTCCTGTACACTTCCTTATGTGTAACAGTGGTGGTGAATAGTTCCTTATAGGCAATCTGTGGTTGTCCCCTGTTAACATCCAGCTGATATTGCGTGGCCATTTTTTCCAGGACAACTTCCAGGTGCAGCTCTCCCATACCTTTCAGGATGGTTTGACCCGACACCTCATCCACGGTAACCTGTAGGGTAGGATCTTCGTCCACGAGTCGTGCCAGTACTTCACCCAGGCGGTTCGCATCTTTTGCCAGCTTAGGTTCGATCGCATAACCGATCATCGGCTCGGGAAAGTGGATCCTTTCCAGCGTGAGCGGTTGGTCGCCCGCGGATAATGTATCCCCGGTGCGTACCTCTTTCAGTCCTACGATAGCGCCGATGTCGCCTGCTTCGATACTTTCCACTGGTTCAAACTTATCCGACATAATGCGCAACAGGCGGCTTACTCTTACGCGTTTACCGGTGCGGCTATTCCATACGGTATCGCCTGTACGAAGTGTACCGGTATATACTCTTACCAACGTCAATTTACCCGCATAATCATCAGCCATAACCTTGAATGCCAGGGCAGCAAGCGGACCTTCCACACTTACTTCCAGTTCCTGCTCCGGATCAGCCACATGAATGGTAGCTATATCTTCGGGTGCAGGCAGGTAATCAACTACCGCGTCCAGCAAAGGTTGCACACCTTTATTACGATAGGCGGCAGCAGCCAGTACGGGTATCAAGGTACCTGTCAAAGTTGCTTTACGAATAGCACTACGTATGTCCGATACGGTTATACTGTCCGGATCAACTGTATACTTTTCGAAGATCACCTCATCCACAAGGGATAGTTCTTCCAGCAGCATCTGTTTTGCCTGAAGGGCGGCAGACAACAGCGTAGCAGGGATTTCGCTCACAGTAAACTGTTTACCATCATCACTATTCCAAATCAGTGCCTGCATGTTAACGAGGTCAATCAGCCCTTTGAAATCATCTTCAGCACCGATGGGGATTTGTACCGGTACGGCGTTGGCTTTCAGCACATCCCGTACTTCGTTTAATACCCTTTGGAAGTCGGCCCCTTGCCGGTCCATTTTATTGATCAACACAATGCGTGGCACGTTATATTTATCGGCCTGGCGCCATACCGTTTCAGATTGCGGTTGTACGCCTGATTTGGCACAAAACACCACGACTCCGCCATCGAGCACACGCAGCGACCTTTCCACTTCAGCGGTAAAGTCCACGTGACCTGGCGTATCAATAATATTAATCTGGTGATCGTTCCAATAGGTGGTAATCGCTGCGGAGGAAATAGTGATACCACGTTTTTCTTCCTGCGGGTCACTGTCCATTACGGTGTTCCCTTCATCTACACTACCTAATTTATGAGTAAGGCCGGTATAATACAGCATACGTTCGGTGACGGTGGTTTTACCTGCATCTACATGGGCCATGATTCCTATATTCCTGTTTCGGGTTAAGCGTTTCATAAAAATGTATTAAATAAAAAAAGCGCCTGCGTTTGGTAACGGAGGCGCTGCAAATAAGCAAATGCGATCCTGTTACCGGAGTGGTTCGGTAATTATGATAATCAAAGTTTTAATGATCAGGTGCATCATGCGTAGTTAATAAATTGGTTTATAATTCAGATTGAATCAATAGGGGAAACAGCAGATTACTCCATGTTGTACATGGACCATTCCTTTAAAAATAACTGAAGGTGTAATGGGGAGTAATCATCAATCATACTGGGTGCAGGGCTGCCTCCCCGTCTTAAATTAAGACGATACAGGTGCTTGCAATTACTGCCCGGATGACAGTAGCTGCGTTCAACGCTGTACGGTATGTGATGTTCGTTTTCATTGTAGTGAATTTGACGGCGCAAATATAGGATAATTTCTGATAAGAACAAAATCTGCATAATGGAAAAGTACATACGTGATAACTTTACATCTGCAATATTTTAGGTAAATAGTGTACATTCATTTCCAATAAAACACAACACTGTTCATGAGTCGTTTTTTGAACCTCTTCATAATTTTCATATTCCTGCATGCCATTGCAGCCGCACAAACCAACAGTACACCTATTACCATCGGGCAGTCGGTAACGCTTTGGTCCGATATACTCCAGGAAAACCGGAACATCAACATTTACCTGCCGGAGGACTACAATGCTGCTGATACGGTGACGTATCCGGTGATCTTTGTGCTGGACGGGGGCATAGAAGAGGACTTTTTTCACATTGCCGGCATCGTGCGGTTCAATACTCAACCCTGGATAGCCCGCTTTCCGAGGTCTATAGTAGTGGGCATTGAGAACACTAACCGCCGCCGCGACTTCACCTTTGCCGTACCTAATACTGACTTTATTGAAAAGGCAGGGTTTAAGAAAAGCAGTTTCCCCCAGTATGGGAAATCGGCTAAATATATCGGCTTCCTGGAAAAGGAGCTGCAACCTTTTTTACGCAAAAATTTCCATACCAATGAACAGCGCACGGTAATCGGAGAATCGCTGGCAGGGCTGCTGGCAACGGAGATTTTACTGCGGCACCCGCAACTATTCTCTACTTATATCATCATCAGTCCAAGCTTGTGGTGGGATGATGAGTCGCTGCTAAATACGCCGGTAACGGCATCGCATACACGTGTGTATATTGGCGCGCCCAATAAGGCGGAAGATAAACGCATGTATGAAGATGCCGTGAAATTATACGATCATATAAAATCCACTAAAAATATTAAAGCGGTGTTCGACTATCTGCCAGAAGAGCTGCACAGCACAGTTATTCATCAGGCGGTGTACAATGCTTTTAAGCAGTTGTATCCCAAAACTGCGCTATCTCAATAGGCTAGCTGAAGCAGTTTAACAGTTGAATCCCAAAACTATGCTATTTCAATAGCTTACATCAGCTGGTGCAGTTTCACGTATTGCAGCAGCATGATGGTTTTACCGTCTTTAATTTCACCACTGGTGATCATGGCCATGGCAGTATCTACTGGTACTTCCAGGACTTCGATTTCTTCCTGTTCATGTTCCAGTCCGCCGCCGGCGCCGGTTTTCATTTCCGCGCTGTATTCGGCGATGAAGAAGTGCAGTATCTCGGTTACGGAGCCGGGCGACATATACGCATCAAATATTTTCCTTACGTCTTTAATGCGGAAGCCGGTTTCTTCTTCCGCTTCGCGGCGGATGCATTCTTCGGGGTTGTTCTCGTCCAGCAGGCCTGCGCAGGCTTCTATCAGCATCCCTGTGCTGTTGCCGTTTATATAACTGGGGAGACGGAATTGTTTCGTCAGGATCACATTTCCCGTGGCGGGATTATAGAGCAGTATTACGGCGCCGTTGCCACGGTCGTACGCTTCACGTGTTTGCGTTTGCCAGGTGCCGCAGCGGTTTTTATAGTCGTATGTTACTTTATAGAGCGTATACCAGTTGTCCGACAACACTTCTTTCGAGATAATTTTCACTTCAGGTTGCATAAAAATGATTACTTTTGATCAAATTTGATTATTTTTATCAAAGGTAGATTAAAATGGGATATCCGGAAAGAAAAAAGCAAATTCTTAAGATTTTAGATAAGCGGGACAGCATGGAAGTGCAGGAAATAGCCGATGCACTGGGCATTTCCGCGGTCACCATCCGCAGGGACCTACAGCAGCTGGCGGACGAGGAGTTATTGATCCGTACCCATGGTGGCGCCATGAAGGCCCCTCCCAGGCACCCTTTTACGGCCTATGCAGACAAAGAAACCCAGGCCGTCAACAAAAAGAAATACATCGGCAAGCTGGCCGCAGCGCTGGTGAAGCCCGGCGATACCATATTCCTCGACTGCGGCAGCACGGTGTTTACTATGTGCGCCCATCTCAAAGACATTACTCCCCTGCGCATTATCACTAACTCTCTCCCTGTTGCCGCCGCTTTTATGGACACCCCAGGCATACAGGTAAACCTTGCAGGCGGAGAAATTGACAGTCAGCGTAAAGCCATGCATGGCAGCAAAGCAATAGAACATATCAACAGCTACCATGCTGATAAAGCCTTCATAGGCACCGACGGACTATCTGTCAAAAGTGGACTTACCGCCTTCAGCGAAAAAGAAGCCAGCATCAGCACCGCCATGGCGGGCAGTGCGGATCAGCTATTTGTGCTGTGCGATTCATCGAAGATAGGCCGCGACAGCTACCAGAAATTTGCCCCCCTGTCTCTTTTAAATGCCCTGGTAACTGATAAGGAGATAACGGAAAAGCAGGTGGCGGAATTGAAGGAAAAGGGGGTGAAGGTGGTGAAGTGAGGCAAAGCGATTAGACAATAGACGCTGTAAAAATCAACCAATAAAAAATTGTACCTTTAAGTAGTATTTAAAATACTTGAAACATGGCTGGAAAGCATAACAGAGCTAGATATTTTCAACAACTCAAAAGGAGAAGAAATGCTGATCTTCTTGATTTTGAAGAGCATATGCCTGCGGGTTTTTTTAATGAAATCGGTAAGCAAGCTGCAACGAATGCGATCAATGAAAACAAAGCAATGAACCTTCCAATTACATTTCTTAAGGAAGATTGGGTAGTGGTACAATTGCCGAATGGTACACTCAAACAGATTTCTCAGGTTCAGTTGCCCACTAGCGATGAACTCAGACAAAAAAATCTTGTAAAAGGCGCAGTAATACATGTCAGCAGAAAAAATTAAAAGGATGCGTGTTTTTGCCGGACCCAATGGGTCTGGGAAAAGTACTATCATAAAAGAAATTCAGAAATTATATTCAACCGGCACTTACATAAATGCAGATGAAATCGAAAAATCTGCAAAAGAAAAAGGGTTTGTTAATCTAGGGGATTATAAGCTAAATTCAACCCCTACCGCATTTAACGACTATATTGAAAATTCTACCCTCGTCGCAAAAGCTCGTGAGGAAGGATATACAATTGATTTAAAATTAACCAATAATGTCATCACTATAGGTGCTGACTCTAATAGTTATGAGGCAGCGTTGATTTCTGAATATTTAAGGCGCGTATTAATTGACAAGCAGGAATCCTTTTCCTTTGAGACTGTTATGTCCCATCCATCAAAATTAGATATCCTCATAACTGCCAGGAATGCCGGATTTAGAAATTATTTATATTTTATTTCTACAGAATCTCCAGATATCAATGTAAATCGTGTTCGAGAAAGGGTGAATAAGGGTGGACATCCCGTCAGCGAACAGAAAATCCGGGAACGTTACCTGCGTTCCATGGATTTATTATTTGATATGCTTCCACATTGTCATCGATGCTTTTTCTTTGATAACTCAGAAGACACTTATCTTCTGATAGGAGAATGGACAGAGAACAGAATAACACTTGAGACAGATAACATTCCAGCTTGGTTCCTTAAATACGTATACAATAAATTCAGCCTGTAAAAACAACTTCCACCATGACCACCACTCCCGCTCACGACCAGCGCATCGCCAAAATGATCTTTGGCTCCGTATACCCTCACTACGTCGATAAAGTGGTAAAAAAGGGCAGAACCGAAGAAGAATTGCTGGAAGTCATCCAATGGCTCACCGGCTTCAACAAAAAGCAACTCGAAGCGCTGATAGCGGAAAAAGTAACGTTTGAAACATTCTTTGAGCGCGCAAAACTTAATGCCAACGCACATCTCATTACAGGCGTGATCTGCGGCTACCGTGTAGAGGAAATTGAAAACCCGCTGACACAAAAGGCCAGATACCTGGACAAATTGGTGGATGAACTGGCAAAAGGCCGGAAGATGGAGAAGATTTTACGGTCATAGATTTCAAGTCCATCTAAACAATAAGCCGGCCGACTTCAAATTCAGTCTGTTCTATTTACTTTCCGGAAATATTGTTTTCCAGTCGCGCTTCATATCGGTCACCAGCCAATTTTTCTTTTGTGCCTCATCCAGGCCGGCATCCAGCTTTCCTATAGCTGATTTCCTGTCATATGCCCACTCCCGGTCCGCATCCGTATGATGAATATACAACTCCAGGTTACTGTATTTATTGGATGCCGCCCATTGTAACATTTGCAGGTCGCCATCAGAATTACCGCATGCAAACACCGGTTTACGGCCAATGAACTTTTGAATACCTACCGGCTTCCCTACATTATCATCAATAAAATCCAGCTCAGCGAGTTTTATAATCTCTGGCTGGCCATTATTGTATTCATACTTTGATTTAATGCTGCTACCAACGATCTGATCTTTGGGAATTCCATAGACTTTTTCGGCCCACGCCCTCATGAAGTCGATTCCGCCACCAGATACGATAAATACTTTAAACTGATTGTTTTGCAGATATTTTACTAATTCCAGCATAGGCTGGTAAACCATGGAGGTGTAATGCATTTTTTTTACCGGATGCTGTGCCGTATCAATCCATTGTGAAACTGATGAATCGAACTGACTGGTGGTCATTCCGGCATGAGTGGCAGCCACTATAGCCAAAACACCTTTTTCTCCCTGCCGCATGATACCTCCCATATCATTCATGAGAGCCGACTTAAAAGGTTCAATAGTTTTCCATTCCGGATGTTGGCCCGCCATCTCCCTGACTTTATCAAGGGCATAAAAAAACTGAAAATATACCGGTTGTTCTGCCCATAAGGTACCATCATTGTCAAAAGTAGCGATGCGGTCTTGTACCGGGATATAGGATTTATCAGCAGAATCGGTCACACTCTCCACATACTTTATAATTGCTTCTTTAATATCCCCACTGTTCCAGGAAGGCAGCGGATCTGCCTCCGGAGTTACCAAAGCGGTATTTGTTTTTTCCTGCTCTTTCACATAATTTGTACAACTTGCCGTCAACAATAAACCAAAGGCAAGGACAGCTACAACTTTTTGTTTCATGGCGTCAGCTTGAAATTTAGAAAAGCCTGCCGGTGAAGGCTTTTGAAGCGTCCGGCAGGCGGTACCAAAACTTATTATTTATTCAATTCATCCGGGAGTTTTATGCCTTTGCTATCCATCAGTTTCTTAGCCTCCTGGATGGTACGGAATTTATTGATTTCCATAGGACCAGAATAACCTTCACTTTGCAGTGGTCTTGGCGGATATTTGATATAAGTTTCCATCAGGTCCTGCATGGCTTTATTGAAAATAGGCATTGTCCATGTTTTCTCGGTGAAGCTATTCATAAACAGGTCATATCTTTCCTGCGGGTCCTGCCAAAGGTCATAGATCGCAGGCACTGTAGCTACATAGCTTTCATTGCCTCTCCATCCCAGTTGCTGGCCTGGCATATCACTTCCTGCCTGTGCGCCATTATCACCACGGGTATTGAATACTGCTTTCCAGCGACCTACGCGTGCAGCACCTGGCGTAAGTTCGGATTCTGTGAAGTAAAACCATCTGTCGCGGAGTGGCTTACCTTCTTTAAACAATACGTTCGACATATCGTAGCTATCAAATACCATTGCCTTTCCGTCTCTGTCCGCAGAAGGCAAGCTGATACCCGCGAAGCTGGCAAAGGTTGCCATCAGGTCCAGTCCGCCTACGATATCATGGCTATCAGTACCACCTTCTATCTGGCCTGGCCACCAGGCAATAGCAGGCACCCTGCTTCCCCCTTCCCTGTCCGTTCCTTTTGAACCGCGAAATGGTGTATATCCGGCATCAGGGTGTACGTCCTGCCATGCACCATTATCTACCGTATAGATCACAAAAGTATTTTCGCTGATGCCGAGTTTACGGACTTCATCCATAATGCGACCAACGTTATAATCCATCTCCATTACGCAGTCTGCGTATTTACTTTTTGCAGGCGATTTTCCGGCAAACTGTTTGGATGGAACATTGGGCTGGTGGTTTTTAGCAAAGTTGATACACATGAAGAATGGTCCGGACCCTTTTGCATAATCATTCAGCTGCTTTAATACGTTATCGGTCATCATCATATCCAACTCACCGATATTCTCCTCAGTCACCTTTGAGGTTTCTCTGGCTTTACCGCCGGCCTCGCCTTCGAGCACACCCGTGGTTACTTTCTGAAAGAAAGCCAGCATTTGTGGCCCCATTTCCGGATTCCAGGAAGGGAAGGCATACGTATATGCGTTAAGGTGATAGAGTACTACATTCTGCATTTTATCGAATCCCTGGGCAATTGGCATGGCATAATCGGCCTCACCGAGGTGCCATTTACCACTGAAATAAGTCTTGTAATTGGCTTTCTTGAGTACGGAAGCAAGCGTCCATTCCGCAGCCGGTAATCCACCACCCTGGCCCTGAAACGCCACTGTGGTCATCCCGCTCCGGTTAGGAATTCTTCCTGTAAGCATGGCTGCGCGGCCAGGTGTACAACTTGGTTGTCCATAAAAGCTCCAGAACTGCAACCCTTCCTTCGCTAGTTTGTCGAGATTGGGGGTAGGCATTCCACGGCCCACACCACCCCCATATACACCTAAATCTCCCCAACCGGTATCATCAGAAATGATCATGATAATGTTGGGTTTCTTAGGGCGCTCCTTTTTTTGTGCACCCACCTTTCCAACGCTCAGGATGCTCATACTGGCAAGCATCCAGATAATTACCTTCTTTTGCATATGTTTTAAGTTTTGGTCTTGCAATAACTATAGCTGTTGTTATCAACAGTATTTTTGATGATTGCCAGTATCTGTTAAGCGGGTAGAATGCCTGTGCGGTTTTTCTTTAACTACAGGTAATGCTAACAAAACACGGTAAATTCAGATATTGTTGAAAAAAAAAGGAAATATCCCTTATTAATGCAGCGCTACAGTTTATTACAGGCATACATGCACGAAGTTTTCTTACTTTTACATATTAATTGGTTTTTATGGAACAGGAGTCAATCGAACACGGACAACTGGTATATTACAAAATAGGCGGAGTCATCAGGAAATTCAGGAAGGAAAAGGACCTGAAACTGCTGGACCTGGCGGCTATTACAGGAATTAAATCGGCCATGCTCTCCAAAATAGAAAACGGCCGGATGATCCCTACTATCCCTACGCTCTTCACGATCATGAATAAACTGGGTATCCGCCCGGAACATTTCTTTTCCCAGCTATATGCCGACAATACCTTCCCCGGATACCTGCTCTTAAAAAAGGAAACTTTTGCTGCCTATGAAAAGGAAGAAGGAGCAGTCGGTTTCCAATACCAGTCCATCCTGGAATCGAGTCACGACGGCGGAGCTTTTCAGATCTCCCTCCTTACTTTATTCCCCGGTTCCAACCGCCCCCAGGTAACAACCGCGGCCTATGAGTTTGTATATGTGCTGGAAGGCAGCCTGGAATATCAGCTGGAAGATAAAACCTTTGAAATGGAAACCGGCGATGCACTTTTTTTTGACGGCAACATTGCACACGTACCTATTAACAGTAAAAACGTGATGGTTCGCCTGCTGGTATTATATCTCTTTACAGATAATAGTAAATAATTTTTTTCAGGGAGATGTAAACGTCTCATGGGAATACGTTCCCGGATAAACGCTATAAAAAATTTTATAGTCAGGAGGAATAGCATTATTTTAAAATAAATTTCTCTCCCATGAAACAAATAGCACTCCTGTTTACATTATGCCTTGCAGGCTATGTCACCAAAGCCCAAACAGCAAAGGAACTTATTGGCAAATGGAAGCTGGTAAAGGAAACAAAAAATGGTAAAGTAACCACCCCCAACGAAACTTACCAGGTTTTTGAAGAAGGAGGTGTGTTCCAGGGCATCAAAGAAGATAAATCACGTAAAGGAAAATGGCATCTCTCTGCCGACAACAGCACCCTCACCATCTCCATCAGCGTAGTGTCACTGAAGTTTTCAGTAGACTATTTTGATGCAAAGAAAAGGGTGATCACTAACCCACAAACCGGAACGCTGGAATATGAAAAAGTAAGTGATTAACAGTTCAGCAAATATTACTTTAAAGGGGCCTGCAGCAAGCAGGCCTTTTTTGTGTACCAATAATAAATAAGAGGTATACCTCACTTAGTTTTTTCCACATCCTTGACTATCTTTATCGCTTACATTTAAAACAAATATTCCGATTCCACCTTATGCGTCAGTTCACATCAAGCATCCTACTCTGCCTCAGCCTTGGCAGCTTCCAACTATCTGCACAAACAAATAATGTCAAAACCATTAACTGGGAAAGATTTAAAAACAGCCCGAACACACCGCCACGAAAAATGATGGGTGAAATATTGTTAAATACTAATAAGTACGCCCTCACTACGTGGTGGGCTAAACGAGGTTTTGCAGAAGTTCCGGTAAATGAGTTTTTAGATTTCAAAGGCACTACAGAACACAAGATCAGGCCAATTGCAGCCGAAGCCCAGGCCTTAGCCATTTCATTGCGCATGGGTTTATATCTCCCTGAATATACAGGTGTGCCTGCATCCACTGCGGAGCAAAAAACCATACAACTGATCCGCAGCCTAGCACATGCGCACGGCAGCAACACAACGGGCGGCTGGGGAAAAGCCTGGCAATCACCGCTATGGGCCTGCTATACCACCACTGCCGCCTGGGCCATGTGGGATAAACTGGACCCCACTACCCAACAGGAAGTGCAGGCCATGATCAATACCGAATGCGAGTGGGTGCTGCACAACAAAGGTGCCGCACAAATAAAAACTTATCGCAACAAAGCAGGTGAAGTCATAAGTCCCGGCGATACCGGCGCGGAAGAAAATGCCTGGGATGCCAGTATCCTCGGCGTAGCCTGCGCCATGATGCCTGAGCATCCGCAGCAGGCCATCTGGCGGCAGCAACTGCTGCAACTCACCATCAACGCAATGGCCAGGCCCGCGGATGTAAACAGCAAGCAGATATATAGCGGCAAGCCATTAAAGGACTGGCTTAGCGGTTCCAATATTAATGAAGATGGCACCGTAGTAAACCATCATTTCATTCATCCGGATTATATGACTGCGCCATTTGAGCTGAATGCTACCAAGTATTTCTGGCTGGCCGGCCAACCTATACCGCAAGCATTCAAACTCAATAGCGAACTGGTTTTCCAGGCATTCGCCGATCTGAATTTCCATGCGGGAGACAGTATCATCGGAGGAAGGGTACAACCACCCGGAGGAAGCATATTTAAAGCAGGCACGGGAAATATTTTCTACCCCATCGGCACCGACTGGGGACAAAGCCGGAGAATGAACTTTGCTGTTTTCAACTGCATCATCAGCGTCTTCACAAATAATAAAGATACCCGCAAACGCGCTGCTGCATGGGAACTGATGCAGGCACAGCTGGCACTCGATATGCAAAAACGATTTAAAGACGGGCATACCTACCTGGACAAACGCGAAGATAGCTATGCCTCCTGCGAAGAGTGGGTGGCTGATGCCGCCATGACAGGTTATATCATGGAATCGCTGAAGGCCATCAGCCAGCCCGTATTTACGAATAAATAACCAGTACTATAAGCGGGTTTGGGCAAACTTTATAACGGCAGACCAATCATATACATTGAGATCATGCTTGCCCTGACGAAAGTGATAACCAATAACAGAACGCCATACCGGCTCATTCAGCGCCGGCATTTCGGAAGGCAACGTCAGTTGCCCATCATATAACCGGAATGCCGGCAATGCATTCACCACCGATAAATAAGAACCGCGTGGGTCCGCCCACCTGTCCTGCGCCGCATTGGTGGTATATACCGGCCTTGGCGCCATCAGCGCTATCAGCATATGCTGATCTACCGGCAACGCATCTACGTTTTTACTGAATTGCTTGTAATTATCATTGAACCAGTAGCCGAATTGCTTATTGATCAAACTCACCGTTTCCCCATACTTACGCCGGGCCAGAGAGGCACCGGTACTACCGGAGCAACTGCTCACCACCATGGCGAAACGCTGATCCTGCGCACCTGCCCACAAAGCCGTTTTACCACCACGTGAATGCCCTACCAATGCCACCCTTTTTGCATTGACCGCCTTGTCCGTGGTGAAGTAATCCATTACCCTGCTGGCCGCCCAGGCCCACGCTCCAATTGCTTTCATCCCGTTTGCCTGCTGCAATACTTCAGGATACAACTGGTCCAGCACACCATGACTATAATCTGTTTTATTATCCGGCGCGGCATCGCTCACATGAAAAGCCGCTACCGCATAACCACTGTCAATCACCATTTCCGCCGGCCAAAATTCGCTCTTCATCGCCCGGGTAGGATCTGTATTCCGCTTCCCCCTGTTGTTGATCAGCAGAAATACAGGCGCCGGCTGCCGGGATTTGTTGGGTGTAAATAATACCAGGTTAATAGTAACCGAATTGCCCTTGTTCCAAACCCGGATGGCAACCTCTTTCAAATGCGCGCGTCCTCCCATTGCATCGGGCACCTCGTTTGTTACAAGGTACCGGATGCTATCAAATTTCTTTGGCGTGTAGCCGTAAACGTTTTCTTCAAACAGCTGAATAATTTCAGGCCTGCGCACCTTTTCCCAGGTGCCAATATTGCTAACCTGCCTGCCCTTATTGGTTTTCAAGAGTGCCGGCAATTCATACGAAGGCACCGTCTCTTCATCATAGTTCACGATTTCACCCATGAATTGATCCGTTTTTTGCGCCACTGCCAACGTCGCATAAAAACATAAGCCACTTGCCACCAATACTTTTGATAATATTTTCATCGCTGCTTTTATTATTGATTATTCATAACCAGGATTCTGCTGCAAATTGCTTGCCTTATTGAGCTCACTCTGCTGCAACGGATACCAATAATTTCTGTTTGTGAAGACCCTGTTTTCCACTACAAACGGTGTATAGGTAAGGGTAGTACCCGCTTTGGCAATCTTCATACCATGCACCGGTGCATTCAGATATAACTCGCCCTCCTTCCAGCGGCGCAGATCAAAAAACCGCTGGTCCTCAAAGCAGAGCTCTACCCTGCGCTCATTTTTAATGCGTGCGCGCATGTCCACCTGCGATAAAGCGGCTGGCAATGCCGGCATACCTGCCCGCGTACGTACTGCATTTACCGCCGCATAAACAGCAGCTGTTGGGCCTGCGGCCTCGTTAAGCGCTTCCGCCTGCATCAGCAGCACATCTGCATAACGGAACAATACCCAGGGCCTGCGTACGTTGGTAATGCTGGTTACGTTATAGGTGGCATTGCTGCTCAGAAACTTCCGCAGGTAATAACCCGTTTTAGTACTGTTCACGTTGGTAAGCACATTATCCAAACCGCCGTCAAAAGTTTCCACTGCACGGGAAAGACTACCGGTTTTAAACGTAGCACCATTGTAAACGATGAATTGATTTAGTCTCGGGTCACGCCCTGCATAAGGAGCCTGGGCATTGTATCCCGAAGCGGGATCTGTAATTGGCAAACCATTCGTCATTTCAAACGCATCTACCAGCTCCTGCGTGGGGTTGGTTCTGCCTAATCCACCAGTAAAGCCTACCGGCGCATTGAACGATTCAATTGTATTGATATTGCCGGCAGGTGTAGCAAATATCACCTCCTTGTTATAGGAAGTAGCCGCTGCGGTATAATCCCAGAGCGACGGGAAATCTGTTTTGGAAAGCAGTCCGTGCTTGTTGAGGTCTATCAGTGCTGTTGCTGCATTGGCCGCATCCTGCCACCTTTTCAGGTCCCTGGCGGTATTATACAACGGACTGGCATAGTACAACAATACCTTTGTTTTCAATGCCATCCCTGCGGCCTTAGTAGCACGTCCATAGTTAGCAGCATCCCATTCCTTCGTCCAGGAAGGACCGATCATCGCGATAGCAGAATCGCAGTCTGTTACAATCGACTGCACCACCTCGTCAACAGTATTACGTGGGATGTTTAAATTATCTGAGGGAGAAAAGGCCTTCGTGGCCAGCACAATGCCGCCGTACCGCTTAAACAGTTCGAAGTGCATCATCGCCCGAAGGAAATATGCTTCTCCCCTTAACCCCCAAAGGTCACTGGCCGGGAACACCACCGCGGTGGGCGACTTCTGCAAAAAAGTGTTCACCACCCACAGGCCGGCATACAGGTTCGTATACTGTTCGTCGAACGTTTTCAGACTGCTCCAGGTACCATTGTTAAAGTAATTTACATTACTGTTCAGGTTGGAGTTCACCGCCTCATCGCAGCCACTGGCCAGCAAAGCACCGCCCCCGTCCACATTGAAGCGGCCCAGCATATAGTTGTATCCGTTATTCAGATATTCGCGCACCCGGCGGTCCGTTGTCCAGATAGCATCTTCAGAGATGGGACCTTCGCTGTACGAAGGCGCAAAAAAATCTTTTCCGCAGGCGGCACAGGCCATCACTCCCATCACCAGCAAGCTCCTATATAATAGTTTGTTCATCATTACCCGAATTAAATTTTTACGTTAATACCTACTGAATAGGTTTTTACATAAGGAAAGCTGGTAAACCTGCCGGCATTAGGCGTTTCCGGATCTATGCCCAGCTTATTGAGCGAAGAGAAAGTCATCAGATTATAACCACCCAGGAAAAAACGCGCTCCCTTAAAACGGAAACGTTGGTTAAAACTCTCCGGTGTGGAATATCCGATTTCCAGCGTACGCATTTTCAGGAAGTCGCCGGAGCGCAGCCAGAACGTAGAATTAGCGGTATTGTTACCGTTATCGGTTAACCCTAAACGCGGATACCTGGCAGTAGCCGCTGTGGCAGGCGTCCAGCTGTCGAGCAGCAGTTGATTTAAACCACCAGGTCCGGCATGAAACACGCCGTTTAAATTAATCGTCCGGCCTTCTACTCCCTGGAATTGTGTGGACAAATCAAAGTGCCTGTAACGTATCGTTAATCCAAACCCATAGAACATATTGGGAATATCCGTATAGTCGGTAGCGATATCATCTTTGGCATCGATGACCTTATCATTGTTCACATCCTTATATTTTATATCCCCGGGAACCACCAGGCCTGAAAGCGTTTGCTTTGGACTGGCATCTATTTCCGCCTGACTTTGAAAAATCCCTTCTGCGATATAAAAGTGTCCGCTGTTGACGTAGCGGCCTTCCTGTGACTGTCCTTCCAGCCCATTGGACAGGGTGCGCACCAGCACGGTATTTTTAGCATAGGTGATATTACCGTTCAGGGCGATATTTACATCTCCCCACTGCTTATTATACGTACCGCTAAACTCCACTCCTTTACTATTCACTTTTCCGGAATTAACCTGGGCAATACTCATCCCGAGGATACCGGGTAAATTAGGAGTGCCTAAGATGTCATCGCGGGTTTCATTAAAGTAATCGGCCGACAGCGACAACGCATTTTTAAACAGGGATACATCCGCACCCAGGTTAATGCGATTTATTTTTTCCCAAGTGGTGAGCGGATTACCTGACGGCGTTACCAGGTAGGCGGTGGTGGAGGTAGAAAAGGAAGACCCCAGCAGCGGCCCTGCACCTCTGGTGAAGAGTGTTCTGTATGGGAGTCGCACCACATTGCCACTGGCATCATAGGTAGGGCCTATGTTACCGGAGCGCCCCGCAGATCCTCGTACTTTCAGGTAGTTCAGCACTTTGGAGTCTTTCAGAAAGTTCTCGTCAGAAGCGAGCCATCCTGCGGTAACTGCAGGAAAGAATCCAAACCGATGGCCGGGGGCATAGTTTTCAGAACCATTGTAACTGCCGGTAAAGCCAGCCATATAGCGGCCTTTATAACTGTAATCCGCTCTTCCGGCTACCATACGTTCCTTGTAATCCAGCCGGTCAACTGCTGCACTCACATATTGTTGTACACGCACCGCTGCCGTCACCCTGTGATCACCTGAAAAATGGCGGTCGTAATCAAAACCCATCCACACCTCATTGTTCTTTGTATTTGTTTGAAAGGCCGCAGTACGATAAGCGATGGCCGCCGGCGTGCGATATGTCTGCACCGGCGATACAGTTTTGTTGATCACTGAATAGTTCTGTGTTAAGCCATCGCCGTAATTGCCATATCCGTCATAGGAAAAGAGCAGATTAGCGGATAATCCTTTAGTGATGAAATCCAGCTTTTGCTTTGCCATTACACTTGCCAGCAGCACATTGGTAGTGGTACGGGAATAGCCGGTAGCTTGCAACTGACCCATCGGATTATTCTGATAGAGTGACGTTCCGCCATAACTGCCATCTTCATTTAGCAGCGGAAATGCATTGGGCGGCAGGTTGTAAATATTGTTGAGCACCGCTGTGGCGCCATCGCCTACATCATTCCGTATTTCACTCCGCAAGCCAGACAGCAGGGTCACACTCAGTGATTCATTTACTTCATAATCCAGGTTGATCCGAAAGTTGAATCGTTTGTAACCATAGTTGGAATTAAAATTATCTGTTTCGGTATGCTTAAAAAGCCCTTGCTGGTTAAAGTAGCTCAGGGTGGTAAAGTATTTGATACGATTACTTCCACCACTGAACGATAAGGCATAACGCTGCGTAGGTGCTGACTTACTCAGGAATTCATCCAGGTAATTATTATCCGGGAACCGCATCAGGTCCGTATGGTTTTTATACGCATACAATGCAGCACTGTCATAGGCCGGCGCCTGCCCTACATTCGTTAATGCCTGGTTATACAAAGTGGCATATTGATACGAATTCAGTGGTCTGATTAAGTTATCAGTGGTTTGCAATCCACCCTGTGCATCTACAGTAATTAAAGGCTGGTTAGCTTTCCCATGTTTGGTAGTCACATATATGGCACCGTTACCACCGCTTAATCCATACCAGTTGAGGGTGCCTGCATCTTTTAATACAGATACGCTCTCAATTTCGTTGATATCCATATCTTCAAAATCACGGACTATACCATCCACCAGCACCATAGGTGTGGCACCGCCGGCATAGGAAGATTTCCCCCTGATCTGATAGGTGAGGTTACCGCCACCAGGCTGGTTGCCGGTCCAGTTGACCCATAGGCCGCTAACGCGGCCGGCGAGGAGGCCCGATAAATTACTCAGCGGGAGTTTCGGTAGCTGCGCAGCATTAACGGAGCTCACTGCATTATTAAGGGCTGCTTTAGTTACCACAGCAAAGGGAATGGCTATTTCTTCAGGAGCTGCCATTATTTTAATACCTCTGGCAGTATCACTGAAAGAAGGTATAACCACGGTAGTATCCTGGTGTGCGTATATTGACTGACTGATCATTGACAGCAACATCAATATCAGTCCGGGTAATTTTATATTTCTGGTCATTGTTAAACTCATTAAGTGAATACTGATTACCATCCCGGATTCTGCTCCAATGCGCCGGAAGTCTTATTCATCTCTGCTCTTGGAATTGGGTAGTGGTACATATTATCGTTGAATACCTTTTGGAATACCGGCAATTCCACCACCTCATATGTAAGCGTTGCATCGGCATTTTTAATCACATTCATGCCTTTCATGGGCTGGGCTACTATTTCAGCGCCTTGTTTCCAGCGGAGGATATCCCACCAGCGCATATCTTCAAAAGCAAATTCGATGGCGCGCTCGTTGCGGATACGGGCACGCATATCCGTTTTGGATAAACCTGCCGGCAGGTCGGGCATGCCCGCTCTTACACGGATGGCATTTACTGATTTATACACTTCTTCGTCCGGTCCTGTGGCCTCGTTCAGCGCTTCGGCATAGTTAAGCAGTACTTCGGCGTAACGGTAAAACACATAATTCAGTAATGCGTTGGCAGTAGACCCTGACTTGGATGCTTCCGGCCATAAGCGCTTGAGGTAATAACTGGTTTTTGTTATACTGATAGCGGTACTGTTATCAGTGCCATAAGTAACAACACCTTGCGCATTAGGCCTGGATTGCCAGGTTTGCACCGCCCTGCCCTGCCAGGTAGCGCCATTGTATAACAGGTTCACATAAAAACGTGGGTCCCTGTTCAGGTAAGGGTTCTGTGGGTTATAGCCGGAGGTGGGATCTGTGATCGGTTTCCCGTTTTTCATTTCGTAGAGGTCCACATGATTTTGTGTAGGCGATAAGTTCGATTGAGCACCACCATAGCTGGTAGGAATTAAAAAATCACTCAGGTAGGTGCCAATAAATGCCCTGCCACCACGTGGCCATATTCTGATATATTCGTTGGAGTTAGCCACCGTTAATACGTTGGCGTAGTTAGGCTCCAGTGAGTATTTGCCGAGATCAATGATGGCTTTAGCAGCAGCTGCGGCCTTTTGCCATTTGGCGGCATCCTCCGTTGAATTATTGAGCGGGCTGGCATCAAACAGCAGCACACGCGTTTTCAAAGCCATGGCAGCGGCTCCTGTGGCCCGGTTAGCCTGGGCCGCAGGGTTGGGCCAGTCGGCATTGGTGAGCGGTAACAGGTTAATGGCCTGTTCCAGGTCCGTCAGTATCTGCGACAGGGTTTCATCATAGGTGTTCCGTGGCATATCCGTAGCAGCCTCGGTAAAATCCAGTACTCTTGTCAGCAATACCACGCCACCAAAGCGACGTAATAATTCAAAATAAAAATAGGCCCGCAGGTACAGCTGTTCCCCTTTCATATAGTCGGGGTTGTACTCTGCCGTCCATGGTGTTTTTTCCATGTACTGCAACATGATGTTGGCATTGCGAATACCCCTGTACATCTGGGAATAGATGCCCGTAACATCTGATGCACCGCCATCCAGCCACTGCCCTGAGTTCATGGTAGCCACTTCTGTTTGTGCATTATTGGCAATTGACTCATCCGTAAACTGGGAAGTCATACCCTTGTAACCGCTCAGGCGGCCGTAGTCATTTATAGAAAATGTATAGGTAAAATCGCCGTACCGGGCGGCCTGTAAAGGATCTTTAAATACCTCTTCGAGGTCTGTCTGGATGCCAACATCCCTTTGAAGGAAATCTTTCTTGCAGGATAAGGTGGTTGAGAGCATCACCAGACTTACCAGATATATAAATTTTTTCATAAAATGGAATCGTTGGTTAGAAAGAAAGGTTCAGTCCAAAGTTGATGACTTTGGTAGTGGGAATAGTAGTGATAGCTGGTGCGTAGGCGTTGCCGGACATGGTATTTTCCGGATCAAGTCCATAGAATTTCGTCCAGGTTTTCAGGTTCTGCCCACTCACATACACGGTGAGCCCGGTTAGCCGCACCTTGTTCAGCAATGAGGCAGGCAGCGAATAGCTTAACTGCACATTACGTAGTTTGATATAAGAGGCATCCTGGAGGATAAAATCGTTCAGACTTTCGTTTGGGTTTGCGTTCAAACCCGGCCGTACGGCAGGCCACGTAGGGTTTGGATTATCAGGAGTCCATCTCCCTAACATAGGTGCATAGTATTGTGCCAACGATGCACTCTGGAAGATTACGTTAGAGCTTACGTTCGTAACCCCGTTAAATAGCATGGATAACTGGAATCCTTTGTATCCAAACTGGAATTGCAGGCTACCGTTGTACTCCGGAATATTCGGGTGGCCGATAGGCATCACATCCTGGTTGTTAATAATACCATCCCCATTGATATCCTGGTATTTTAAGTCGCCCGGAATAGAAGGATAAGCAGTTACTTTATTCACCGGGTTATTATCTATATCATGCTGGTCCGCATAAAATCCCAGCACCTGGTAACCGAAATAGGTGCCCAGTGGCGTACCCGTTGCCTTGAGGTTAGCTGCCAGTCCCGGCGCTTCATCCATGATCCTGCGCTCGTTGTGTGCATAGCTGAAATTACCGGTAACGGAGTAGGTAAAGTTGCGCTCCTTATTGCGGTACATGACCGTCAGCTCGTACCCTTTGTTGTAGTTCATCCCGTAATTCGTACTGGGCACCGTAGCGCCATAGGTGGCAAAGCTGGTGGCAGAGCGGGTGGCAAGGATATCAGAGCGGGTGTCATCAAATACATCTGCGGTGATATTCAGCCGGTCCCGGAAAAGGGATACATCCAGTCCTATATTTCTTTTCAGGGAGACTTCAAACGTCACGTATGGGTTACCGTATTGTGTTTGAATGTAGGTAGGCGCGCTGAAGGAACTGTTAGGATTGCCGAACGGAACATTGGCGCCCGCTCCAAATTTATTTTGGTAGTAGAAACGACCAGTACCCGGACTCGGGATACCTACTCTTCCTATTGATCCGCGCACTTTCAGCATACTTATCCAGTCATATTTCCGCATAAATGCTTCATTGGCCAGGTTATACCCCAGTGACGCAGATGGGAAAAGACCATAACGATAGCCGCTGGCGTAGTTTTCTGACCCATTATAGGTGGCGCTACCCGTTAAAAAATAGCGGCCACCGTAATTATAGGTAAGCTGAGAAATAAGCCCCTGATTGGCGAAAGGAGCTGCTGCGGAAGTGGCGCCCTGTAACTCCCGTTGTCCGATGAGATTGGCGCTGATATTATGTTTCCCGAAAGAGCGGAGGTAATTGATAAATACCTGGAGGTTGGTTTTCGTATAGCCGCTGCGGGTATAGGCGGGGGCACCGAAAAAATCGTTGTAGGTACCCGCCACCGGTGTTAACGCCAGTGTGGTTTTGTCCAGGTTGAAATAGCCGATGCTTCCCCGCTGCAATTTTCCGGACAGCTGTGTGGCATCATACCCGAACTGCGCTTTCACCGATAATCCTTTGGTGATGGCATCCAGCTGTTGACTGAGTGTAAATACAGCTTCTCCTACATTGTTATCGGTGAAGGCATAGCCTCCATAGGTAAGCAATGCATAGGGATTTACGGAGTTTACACCCGCCAGGCCGTAGTTTACAATATGGTTATAGGTTCCGTCTAACGCGATAAGTGCAGGATCATCAGAATTTATGTATTCCTTAAAGAATGGAGATGCCCAGGATGGCATTTTCAGTGCGCGGCCCACCACCCCTTCAATACCGTTGCTCACAGCGCCGGCAGGGTCGTTATATTCCGTATAGCCGGTAGGGGAATAGCGGTGTTCATTACGTCCTGCCAGGTTCACTTCAAAATTGGTACTTTGGGTAACGTCCATGCTTACTCTTGCCCTGAAATTGTAACGCTGGTAGCTGGGGGTAGTGGAGTAATCCAGTGGAGTTTTAAATTCCTTGAAGTTGCCATTTTCAAACTGGTGACCGAAGGAGGTGAAATATTTAATATTTTTTGTTCCACCGGAAATCGTCAGATTTTGCTGGTTTTGGGACCAGTGGTCTTTCACCAGTTCTGAATACCAGTTCACATCCGGATAAAGGAGCTGATCACCGGTACCGGCTTTGAAAATCGCCAGGTCCTCATCAGTGAATGTCCTGGGATCACCTACGTTCACCTGTCCTTCGTTGTACAGCATGGCACTCTCGTAAGCACCCAATACATCGGGACGGCGGGTAGGACTCACCACCGCGAAGTTACTGGTGAAGGCTACTTTTGCGGGGCCTTCCTTCCCTTTTTTAGTGGTAATCACAAAAACGCCGTTGGCGCCTTTGAGGCCATATAATGCGGTGGAAGATGCGTCTTTCAGGATATTGATACTCTCGATTTCATTAGGATCAATATCTCCGAAAGAAGTACGTTCAACTCCATCTACAATAATCAGGGCAGTAGCATTGGAGGACACCTGCCCTCTGATATACAGTGCTGCGGAGTTAATACCTGGCCGGCCGGAGGTTTGTTGCACCACCAGCCCAGGCACGAGCCCTGCCAGGGCGTTGTTTACATTTGTTACCGGTGCTTTCAGCAGATCCGCGCCCGAAACGGTGGATATAGCCGCTGTTACATCGGACCTACGCTGGGAGGTATAACCGTTCACCACTACCGTATTGATCGCACTTTGCCTGATGGTCAAAGTGATATTCAGGCTGGCGTTGGTCACTGTTGCTTCCCTGGTTTCAAATCCAATAAAGGAAAATATTAGCACAGCACCATTATCCGCACGGATAGTGAATTCACCTTTTTCATTCGTTTGCGTGCCGGTATTGCTGCCCTTTACTTTTACGCTGACGCCAGGCAGCGGGATATTGGACTCATCGGTCACCTTCCCCCGAATCTCCTGGATCACCATTGTGGGTGCAGACTCCGGGGCAGGAACGTCTTTCTCCTTCACTACGATAGTAGTTTTATTAATACTGTAAGTCAACACCTGCCCGCGGAATATTTCATCCAGTACAGCGGGTAGCTCCATATTGGTTGCATGGATATTTACCGGCCGCGACTCCTTCAGCCTGGATTCCGTAATCACAAAATGATAGCCGCATTGTTTGCTGATATCTTTCAGGACGGCTTTCAGTGTGGCGTTGCTGGCATTGATACTCACCTTCTGTGCCACTGTTTTGGCACTTACCTGCATTAGCGTCGCTAACATTAAAAAACTAATGACACGCATCATCAACAAGAATTTAGCAAAATAGGGACGTATCGGCACGGGAGTGCCGCATTCCTTGGTGGAAATTCTATACATTTGTTTAGTTCGGTTTAAGCAGCCGCTCTATCTTGAACCATAAGCGGAGCTGCGATTAACGTGGTATTTAATACATACTTGGGAAATGAGCCGGATCAGCCAGGGGTGTGTCCGCACTCCTGGCTTTTTTATGCGTCATTTCAACTGCTTAACATGGAATACTTCCTTTCATAACGATGGATTTTACGATTACTTCAGCTGATTTTTGGTTTCGTTTGTTTTAACATAAATTGTTTTTGCTGCTATCCTAAAGGATATACTTTTGGTTGACTCTAATACTTTCAATATTTCAGATACATTTTCATAGCGGGATATACCTCCATAGAATTTCTCCTGCGACACAGGACCTTCATACACCACCGTTACATCATACCACCTTTCCATCATACGCATGATATAGGCAATATTTTCACCGTCAAATACGAACTGGTCGTCTTTCCAGGCGGTGGCCTGATCAGTGTCAACGGTGCGTACGCCTATTTCGCCGTTCCGGAGGGTCGACTGCTGCCCCGGTTGCATAATGGCCACTGCATGGTCGGCACTCACTTTTACACTTCCTTCCAGCAAGGTGGTGCGGATCACCTGTTCATTCGTATAGGCGTTGATGTTAAACTGTGTACCCAGCACCGTTACCTGCTGCGCACCCGCGCTCACTTTGAAAGGATGCAGCGGGTCACCGGCTACTTCAAAGTATCCTTCCCCGGTGAGGGTCACCTGCCTGTCGGTGCCCGTAAACCGCACCGGATAGGTGAGCGAGGAAGAAGCGTTTAGCCATACCGCAGTTTTATCGGGCAGGATAATTTTATAGGTTTCGCCTTTTGCGGTGGACAATGTGTTCACTGAATGGACATCCGCCTCCCCACTTTCACTAACCTCATATACCAGCACACCGTTTTTTTCTTTCTTAATCTGGATACCGGCCTGTTGGGCAATCTCCCCTTCCGTGGCTGCTGACAGGATTATTTTCCGGCCATTGGCCAGGGTTAAGGTGGCACGGGTAGCGCCCGGAGTGATGGCTGTTTGCTGCTGTGCAATAGCAGGATGTGACCTGACATTACTTTCGCGGTAAAGGTATCCTCCTACGAGGCAGCAGATAAGCAGAGAGGCAGCCACCGCCAGGCGGGGCCACAGGCGCCGTATCCTTGCCGGCTGAGGGTGTGCAACAATGGATGTATATAAGTTGGTGGCTACTTCTTCCGGCAAAGGGTCAGCTGCTGCTTCGGGGTTGCCCCATTGTTCCGCAGCTATTTCATGCAGCATCCCGTCCAGACTATCATCTGCGACGGCTGCCAGCCATTCCTCCCGCTCTGCGGCGCTCAGGAAATGACGCTGGTATTGCCGGAATAAGTAACGAAGTCTCTCTTTTTCCATTAGATCCTGGTGAGTCATCAGCCGGCCTTCATTGGCAGGCTATATCCTATTGACGAACCAGCGGGAACATCGAGGTAACGAAGTAGAAAAAAAATTACAACAGGTGGAGAATGATGAGCAGTACGGCGATATCGGTATGCTCCTGCATGTAGCGGCGCAGGGATTTGAGGGCAAGTTTCATGTGCGTTTGTACGGTGCCGTGAGAGATATTCAACAGGGTGGCTACTTCTTCGTATTTCATACCTTGTTGCTGACAAAGCTGGTACACCAGGTGCTGCTGCCGTGGCAGCTGGCGGATACCCTCTTCCAGAATTTTCCGGGTTTCATTCAGCAAAATGCTTTCTTCCGTTTCATTGTGCCTGTCGTCATAGCTATCCCTGATTACAGCCTGCACCCGGGCCGATACGGCACTTTTACGGAGCAGATCAATCGCATGATGGCGGGTCACCTGGTGCAGCCAGGCATCCAGGTTAAGGATAGCAGGCAGGCGGTCCCCCTGCTGCCACAGCTTGAGCATAGTTTCCTGTAACACTTCCTGGGACAGCGTTCTGGACTGCAACAGCCGGAAAGCAAATTGATAGATATGTGGGTAGTAATGGTCGTAAATCTCTTTAAAAGCATGACGGTCCCCCCGGGCAATTTCAGCCAGCAGTTGCTTTTCATGGGTAAGACGTGGAATAGCCATAGCTTTTATATCAGTTCTTAAAGCTAAAAAAAAGCGTTCAATTTTTATACAATTACCTGCATTAAAAGCTTTGCAACTCCGTTCCCAAAATAAAAAAGCGCCGTACTGATGGTCAGTAAGGCGCTATTCTGGTATGCTGTATTTACAATTACCTGTTTTCCATCCACTGCAAAAACTGCGTCATCTTATCTTTCCCAACAGTCAGCTGTTCCTCTGCCGGAACTGCCAGGTGTATGGCCAGTTTCCGGCCGGAGTAATGTTCTACCTCTTTAATTGCATCAAAATTGATCAGGTATTGCCGGTTAAGGCGGTAAAATTGCCGGGGAGATAATTGTGCCTGCAGCTGCTCCAGTGTCTGGGAAATGATGTATTTCTGCTGCTGGAACGTTACAATATAAGGCGCATCGTACTTGATAAAGATATAGGCAATCTGCTCCGTACGTACCGTCATATACCTGTTGTTGTGGAATATCAGGAAGCTCGTTTTGCTTTCCGGCTTGTCCAGCCGCCTGATCAGCTCCTGCCAGTCGGACTGCTCCCGCTGCTGGAAAAAGTTCCTGAAATTATCCATTTTCGTGAAGGCAGCTTCCAGGTCGGTGGTGGAAAAAGGTTTCAGGAGATAGTCGACCCCATTGGATTTGATAGCATCCATCGAATACTCGCCGAAGGCGGTGCAAAAAATCACCGGGCTGGAGATCTTCACCTGCCGGAAAATTTCAAAGCATAAGCCATCGGAGAGCTGCACATCCATAAACAGCAGGTCCGGTGGCGGATTGTTGTTTAAATAGTCAACTGCACTCTCAATACTGTGTAACATGGTTTCTACCGTGGCCTCCGGGCGGATTTTGGCAATCAGCCCTGCCAGCGACTTTGCTGCCTTAATTTCGTCTTCAATTATTACTATCCTCATCGATTACCGGAAGTTTTACAATAAATTTTTTATTATCTGGTAAGATTTCAATGTTCTTTCCGAGCAGATGCTGATATCGTTCATTTATATTCTCCAGTCCAATACCGGTGGAGGATTCCGGCGTAATCTTAGGCTGTACATTGTTCTCTACCACTATATAGTCCCCCTCTGAATAAATCCTTACGTATAGTGTTTTGTTCGGTGCTACTACATTATGTTTGATACTATTTTCCACCAGCAGCTGTAAAGTAAACGGCGGCACAGCGGTGGCTTTATGTGCTTCACTTACCTGCAAATCTACCTCAAACCCATGCTCAAAGCGGGCTTTCAGTAAATAAACGTAGGCCTGTAAAATTTTCAGTTCCTCCGACATGCGGATGAGGTCAAGCTTTCTGTTTTCAAGCGTGAAACGGTAGAAATCGGATAATTTCAAAATAAAGTCCACACTGTTATGATCCCCGCTTTCCACCATATACTTTAACGTATTGAGGGTATTAAACAGGAAATGTGGATTCACCTGCTGGCGCAAAAGTTCAAACTGGGCGGCCAGGTTATCCATTTTGCTGCGTTCCAGCTCAATACTTACCCGTTGCCCCTGGTAGGTTTGATATAGCAGGTGGATAAACATATAAAAGGTAAGGTTGATCAGCACGCCGCGTACCTCAAACATCAGCATTACCGGCCCAAAGTTAATATGTGTAAGAATTTGCTGTTGGATATAGGATAGCAGGAACATCACTGCCACGCCTACCAGCAGATTCCTGATCAGGGGATAAATAGCAAATCCCCGCGCAATTTCCCTGGAAGTATACACGGGTAATGTATAGATATTGAAATACCATACAAACAATGAAAATAGAAAGGTTATCATCGAATTGGCTATCACCTCGTATAAATTGTACTGGTGCTGGATCAGGCTGGGTAACGAAACAATGACGCCCAGAAACAGGGAGCTTAGCCATATGATCCGCCCAGATATTTTAAATGACTGTTTTTTCCTCATAGTGAACCAAAGATAATCGTATTTCATCTGTCGCAGGCGCAAATCAGCCCCGAATCCGGCCATTTGGCGACCGAACCGGACAAGCCAGCCGGCAAGCCCGGCAAGCTCCGGAAACCTCTTTATACGAACCTTAAAAAGGGCGATGGATTCACCCCGGCATCTGTCCGGCTCACCCCTTTATTTGCCGGATACAGGGTATTACGTTTCAACAGCAGATCAACAATTCTTCTCTTTGTGTCATAATACTACGGCATATGAAAATATCAAACCGGCTCAAAATTATCAGCGTATCCGCAGGCATCGTCCTTGCAGTAACAGCGGCCCTGTCATTTACTACCAAGTTGGTCGATAACCCGCCAGTTACAGGCGATCTCGAAGCACCGGCAGCAGTGAAAGAGATCTTTAGTCGTGCATGCTACCCCTGTCATTCCAACACGGCAAACCTGAAATGGTTCGATAAGTTGCCGGGAGTGGCCTCCATCGTGCGTAACGACATTCTCACTGCCCGTAAGCACCTGAACTTTTCCGAATGGGACAAACTGGCACCCGCCGCCCGGGAAGCGGCGCTCTGGGAAGCATATAACATGATCAACTCCGGTACCATGCCACTGCCTTCGTATGCCGCCGTTCACAGCGACGCCAGCGTAAGTGCCGCCGAACTGACCACCCTGCGTAATTACCTTCTCACTAAAAAGAAAACGGTAACGGCAGTAAAACAAGACAGCATAGCGCAACCCGCAGCCACCCTGCCCAACCCACTGCCCACCTCACTCACCGGCATACAGTTCATGCCCGAGTTCAGACAGTGGGAAGTAATGAGCACCACCTCCCGGTTTGATAATACCACCATGCGCGTGATGTACGCCAATCCGATTGCCATGAAAGCCATCCGGGAAAAGCAGATCCACCCATGGCCCGACGGTGCCGTGATCGCCAAGGTAGTATGGGATAAGGAAAGGGGTAACGACGGCTACATATATCCCGGCAACTTCCAGAACGTACAGTTCATGGTCAGAAACGCCGAACGCTATAAAAGTACCGACGGCTGGGGCTACGCCAAGTTTGAAACCAAAACGCTCAAACCCACCACCACCCTGCTGGTAGCACAGTCCTGCGCCACCTGCCATAAGGCAGCTGCTAAAACCGGCGGTATCTTCGATCTATCCACCTTAAATTAATATAGCCATGCGCGTTATAAATGTATTCACTGTGGCAATACTGGCCTTTGTCATCGCCAGCTGCACCGCAAAAAAAGAAACACCTGCCATCCGACCATTCGCATTTAACGACAGCGGCATGCACGTGATCACCACCATCATCAACGAAAAAGATAATGAAGTAGCGATGCTATACGGCAATAAAGCTGCAATAGAAAATAACACGCAACCGGCAGCCATGCTCAAACTGGTGACCTACCGCGAACAGGATAATAAATATTGGTTCGGCAGCTATATCAACGGCGAACTGCTCCGCGTAGAAACGGTAAATATGCAGCCCACCGCCAACGGACAGCCACCCGCTTACTCTGTGGATGTATATAACCAGCCGGCCTTCCGGCCCGCAGATGCCACCGCCCGTACAAACTTTATTCAAACACTTGACCACGCATGGTATCCATGCGATCCTTACTGATCCTTAAAAAAATTAAGTATATGAAAGCTATCATCATCTCCGCCGCCTTGTCACTCTCCGCGCTGTTTGCTGCTTGTAACCCGCTGTACCGCACCAACAACGGCCCGCTGGTTACCAGCACCGACAGCTCCAAAGGGTTTGCCGTAGTAGAACTGTTCACCTCCGAAGGTTGCTCCAGCTGCCCCCCAGCCGATGAGCTGCTGGCAAAACTGGAACAGGAAAGCAATGGCAAACAGCTGTACCTCCTCGCCTTCCACGTGGACTACTGGGACCATCAGGGCTGGAAGGACAGTTTTAGTCAACATATTTTTTCTGAAAGACAGGAAGAATACGCTGGCTGGCTCAACCTGAATACCGTGTATACGCCGCAGATAGTAGTCAACGGCCGGAGTCAGTACGTAGGCTCCGACGTGGCTAACATCACCTACGCTATCAACCAGGCACTGGAGGCCACCCCACCCGAAACACTGAACCTGAAGGCTACGCCGGCAGCTGGCGGCCTCTCTGTATCGTGGGCGCCTTTATCTCCCCAGAAAAATACCAGGTTGCTCCTGGCACTGGTGCAGAAAAATGCGCAGAGTAATGTGAGAGCCGGTGAAAATGCAGGTAGAAAACTCAGTCATGTGCAGATTGTAAAACAACTGACCAGCATAGACCCTAAAAGAGCGAGTCTCGCCATGGTACCAACTCCTGCCGGATTCAACACCCAGGACTGGGAACTGATCGGATTTCTGCAACGCAACAGCGACGGTAAAATCCTTGCAGCAACAAAAACAAATCTTAATCAATAATAATTATTACAGTAACGGCTACACTAAAAAGCCCGATATATTTAAACACAACAGACATGAAGAAATCATTCGTTCAACTCACGCTCCTATTCTTATTTTGCATCCCTGTAACCCTGCTGGCGGCAGGCCCTGGTGGTAAGCCCATTAAAAACATAGTATTGGTACATGGCGCTTTCGCAGATGGCTCCGGATTCCAGAAGCTCTATAATATATTGACGGCGAAAGGATATAACGTAACAGTAGTTCAAAATCCGCTCACCTCCCTGAAAGATGATGTGGACGCTACCAACAGAATACTGGATAAACAAGACGGCCCTTCGGTACTGGTAGGCCACTCCTGGGCAGGCACGGTGATCACAGAAGCAGGTGTACATCCGAAAGTTGCCTCGCTGGTATACATTGCAGCCTTTCAGCCGGATGCAGGGGAGAACAGCGCACAGCAATCCGAAGGTGCTCCAAAAATGGAAGGCTCAGGCATTCTTCCCCCGGATGAAAACGGCATACTTTATTTCGACAAAAAGCAGTTCCATAAAGGTTTTGCGGCAGACCTGAGTAAAGAGGAAGCCGACTTCATGGCCGCCTCACAGGGACCTATATACGCCGCCTGTTTTGGCACACCGGTTACACATGCCGCCTGGAAAACAAAACCTGCTTATGCGGTATTGTCTACTGAAGACCACGCGCTTTCTCCCTGGGTGCAACGCAAAATGTATGAAAGAGCCGGCGACAAAATCACTGAAATAAAAGGTAGTCACGCCGTGTTTATTTCGCATCCTGAAGAAGTCGCGCAAGTTATCATTGCAGCCAGCTTACAAAAATAGTTCAATCACCAACTTAAATATTAATAGCATGGAAACAGCAACAAATACCAAAGTTTTATATACAGGTAAAACACATACTACCGGCGGCCGCGAAGGCGCAGCCAGCAGCGATGATCAGCAGCTGCAAATTAAACTCGGCTTACCAGGCAGCGGAAAAGGTACTAACCCAGAACAACTGTTTGCCGCCGGCTGGTCCGCCTGCTTCATTGGCGCCATGGGCATTGCGGCGCATACCCTCGGCACCAGGCTGCCAGCTGACACCGCAGTAGATGCCGAAGTAGACCTGTTAACTTCCGACAGTGGCTTTAGCTTACGGGCACGCCTGAACGTAGCGCTGCCAGGGTTGGAAAAAGAGGTAGCACAGCAGATCGTGAACACGGCACATAATACCTGCCCGTATTCGAAAGCGGTGAAAAGTAATATACCGGTGGAAATAAATTTGGTTTAACCAACCATGTCCATAAATAAAAACAGGCAGTAAAAAATATTCACTGCCTGTTTTTTGTATTATTGAATTAATTAACACGACATCCTATACCACCTTTCCAAATCCCTGATCTGTTCTTCCATCACCTCCCTCGCAAAAATACTTACCGCCATAGGCATTTGCTTGTCCAGATTTTCCGGATTAGCAAAAGTTAAACCGATGCCAATGTCTACTAATAATACCCCATTGTTTCCCATACGGGTATAATTCGGATAGCGATCCCGGATATCGGCAAAAGTAGTTTTAAGTAAATTCCGCCCTTCATACATTGCTTCCGCCGGCACCGCTGCACTGATACTCACGCAATGCCCCTCTTCATCATAATCAAACGTCAACCCCAGATGCGGATAGGCATCCTGCGAAGCCTCATCGGTTATATCATGGGTATCACCGTCCAGCTGCTGGCTGATCTCCTGCTTTCCTGCTCCAATTTTATACTGACCAAGCCTGTTGTATGGCTGAACATCCAATATCATAGCATTTTAATTTAAAACAGCAATTAAAGCGTTGTTTCCCAATTTTCAAATAGCGAAGGGTAAAATTTCACAATTCCTTCTTTTTGAGAAGCCGGGGATTTTAGCAGGAAAATAACACTTACTGCACTAATCCTTCATCAATTTTTCAGTTTCTTTGTTATACTATCAGTAACAACGATACATCTCCCAAAAACCCTTAATACCCAACTATATGAAGCCATTGTTAATCATAATGCTCCTTGCCCTGCCCATTGGCAGTCATGCACAGGTCGACTGGCGCAGCAAACTCACGGCTATTAACCAGCTGATCGACAATGCCTGGGCCACCCGCGACCTCAACGGCATCATGACCTACTACCACACCAAATCCGTGGTAATGCCGGAATATAACCCCACTCTCTATGGCAAAGGCGCCATTCAAACCTTTATCAGCGCCTGGCTGGATTCTGTAAAGCATAGCAACACTGCCCATACCTTCACCGATGTGCAGGTGCTGAAAAATCATGTAATAGAAATCGGTAACTATACCACCACCCTGCTGTATGGCGATAACGCACCCTATATCTATCACGCTAAATACATGCAGATTTGGGACATTACTTCGCCCGCCAGTCCCGCGTTACTCACCCAGATCCAGGGCAGCACCGGCTATATCGACCGCAAAGTATTTCCCACGATCACCGTATTGCAGAAAGCCATTCCATCTCCCGAAAAAAATAAAATTCAAAAACTGATCGATGCGAAAAATGATACTTTCGAGGATAATGTAAAGCAAAGAAATGGCGCTAACATGGCTCGTCTGTATACCACCGATGCCATTTACATGCCCTACTACGCCACTGCCATCCAGGGCATTGACTCCATCAACGCTTACTATGTGGTACACGAAGATCCTAACGTAGGCATCGACCAGGTGGAAATTAATATCTCCAGCCTGAAAAATCTGGGAGATTTTGTACTCGTCAACGGCTACTATAAAGTACATTGGAAAGCCGGCGATAACAAGGGTATTGTTACCGGCAAAAGTATTAACGTATGGCGCCGCCAGGCCGATGGCGACTATAAAATGTACCGGCAAATGGTAGTACACGACTGATCCCATCCATCCAATTTTTCAATTGCAGCAGCTTTTTTCCGTTATCTTAGTTTCGGATCACAAACCTGAACAATGAATATGAAAAAACTGCTGCTGCTAAAAACAGCTGCCGTAGCACTATTTAGCACTAACTCCTTCGCGCAGCCCAAGCCTGCGTACAACCTGCAATCAGACACACTCGCCACCCTCTGGTACGACGCCATGCCACTCGGCAATGGTATGTTGGGCGCCCTCGTATGGAAAGAAAAAGACTTGCTCAAGCTCTCCCTTGACCGCGCCGACCTCTGGGACGACCGCCCCATGCCCGGCATCGATCAGTTCACTTTTAAATGGGTAGCCGAAAAGGTTAAGCACAACCAGTACGATTCCGCTCAAGCCGCCGGCGATGCTCCCTACGAAACCAATGCTGCTCCTACCAAAATACCTGGCGCTGCTATTACCTTTCCCCTCGCAGGTTTGGGAGAGATACAAAGCAATACCCTGGATATTGCAACGGGCACTAACACCATCCGCTTCCGCAATGGGTGCGTATTCCACACCTTCGTGCAGGCAAACTCCGACTATGGACTTTTCATCATAGACAATGCGCCGGCCAACTTCACCCCCACACTGGTAACCCCGGCGTATACCGGCAACGCCGCTACGCAAGCCACCAACTCCGTGGACGGACAAAGCCTGCAACGCCTCGGCTACGCCGCTGGTAAAGTCACCACCACAGCCAATAGTTTACACTACCACCAGCCTACCTATAATGGGCAGTATTACGAAGTTACCGTACGCTGGCAACAACTACCCAACAACCGCCTCGCCGGTAGCTGGACCATCACTCATAACGCTAACGCACAAACGCCAATCCTTAGCCAGGCATTCATTAATAAAGCCCTGCAGGCACATACCAGCTGGTGGAAGCAATACTGGGCAAAATCCAGTGTACAACTGCCCGATACCCTGCTTGCAAAGCAATACTACCTGGACATGTATAAGTTCGGCGCGGTAGCACGCAACAACACCCCACCCATCACCCTGCAGGCCGTATGGACCGCCGACAACGGCAAGCTGCCACCCTGGAAAGGTGATATCCACCACGACCTCAACACCGAACTCAGCTATTGGCCCGGCTATACAGCTAACCACCTGGACCTCACCGCAGGCTTCACCAACTGGCTGTGGAACACCCGCGGGGAAAATAAACGCTGGACCAAACAATACTTCGGCGTCAACGGCCTCAACGTGCCCGGTGTTAGCACCATCTCCGCCAAGCCCATGGGCGGTTGGATACAGTACTCCCTGAGCCCCACCACGGCGGCATGGTTGTCCCAACACTTCTACTGGCAATGGAAATACAGCAACGATAAAACATTCCTGCTCACCCGCTGCAAACCCTGGTTCGATGAAGTAGCTACCTATTTACGTGCGCTTCGTATAACCGACCCCGTTAGCGGTCAATATAAACACCCACTCAGCTCGTCACCGGAATTCAATGACAACAATATCAAAGCCTGGTTCCCGCAGTTCACCAACTACGACCTGGCACTGGTACGCTTCTTCTTTGAAAAATATGCTGAAATCAACGAAGCTGCCACCGGTAAGAAGACCACCACCTCAGAACTGGCGCAGTACCCCTATTTCAGTACCGATACCACCGGCCTGCTGATAGCCCCGGGGCAACCGCTGAACCACTCCCACCGCCACCACAGCCATATGATCGGCATCTATCCGCTGAAAGTTATCTCCTATAACAATCCGAAGGAGAAAGCCATCATCGATCATTCCCTGGCCTGGATGGAGAAAAAAGGTACCCGCCAATGGGTAGGCTACTCCTTCGCATGGGCCGCCTGCCTGTATGCACAAACCGGTAATGGCGACAGCGCCGTATCCATGCTGCGCAGGTTTGCCGGCAACTTCGTTGGCGCCAACAGCTTTCACCTCAACGGCGACCAGAAAGGCGGACAATACTCCGGATTTACGTATAACCCCTTCACGTTAGAAGGAAATTTCGCCTATGCACAAGGCATACACGAACTGCTGCTGCAAACGCATAATGGCGTTACCACACTATTTCCGGCCATACCGGCCACCTGGTTAAATGTAAGTTTTAAGCAGCTGAGAGGTGAAGATGGGCACATATATAGTGCTACCGTGGAAAATGGGGAACTCACACAAGTAACAGTGCTGGCTAATAAGAATGGATCAGTAGTGCTGCATTGGCCATATAAAACAGTTCGGTTCGAACAAAAACCAAAGACATATAAGTTGGAAGGGGATAAACTGACAATACACCTGCAACCGGGTACCAGCGCGGTTTTCCATTTGTAATAATTGATTTGAACCGTAGAGCCGCAATGCTACGGGTTTAAAGCGAGTAGCCGCAAGCATTGCGGCTCTACTGAGATTAAACCCGTAGCATTCCGGTGTCCTGTAAGTTTAAAAGTTCACTCCCACCGATCCACCATAAGTATACCGGTTATTGAAATCAAAACTATTAGCTTTTGTATACCTGCCGTAGGCATTTACAAAAAGTACGCGCTTGTTATCTTTTCCGATATGCAAGCTATATGTTAACGGCAACTCGAAACGTACAAAATCTGAAGCCAGGTAACGGTAATCGTTTGTTTCCAGCTCCGTTACAGTTGGGTATTCCGGATGTTGCCCGTTGTACTGATAACTGCCATTCAGATTACGATTGTATCCCGCGCGCAGGCCCACCAGCAATCGGCTTTCCCGGTCGCCACCGAGTGAAAAGTTTTTCTTACCACCCACCTGGAAATATACATTCTCCGTATTCTTCCAGGAATGCGGCAATATATATTCGTCATTCAACTTGCTATATAATGCAGCAAAATCAGCCTTCCAGGAATAGTCATCATGACCTTTCTTACCAGTGATGCTGTAATTGAGTCCCAGCTCCTGCGTTTTGTAGGTAGACCGGATGTATTTTGCCAGTGTAACCCAGCCTTGCTGGGCACTGGAATTATCACGCTGAGTTACGTACTGAATACCATCAATGTGGCGGTTGTAGTACTGCGCCTGCAGGGTATGCAGCAACTTATCAGATTCTTTTTGCAATCCGATGCCCGCCTGCCACAATTTGCGCAGCACAGAGCCACCGTCGCGCGGCGTGGTGAAGGAAATAATCAGGTCTTCCGCTTCTACCAGGTAGTTCAGGTTAGCCAACAGTGTCACATTACCTTTGTACTGGTATTGCAGGCCGCCGCCCCAGCTATCGCCTTCATAGTTGTTGGTACGCCCTGAACCCAGCTGACTCACCGCCGTACCGAGTCCAAACAGTTCGTAATACACCTGATCTACATAGGTATTTACATTCTTCATGGAAGCCTCTTCCTTCGTGTTTTTATACGTCGCATTTAATCCCACATGGTGTTTGGGAGATATGGAGTATACCACACCAGGCGTTACCGTGATGGCATAATAGTAATTTTCTGTGCGGATATCGCGCTGCTTGGCGCCGCTGCTGGCATTATAGCTGCCGCCAAGGCCCCAGGACCAGCGGCCATAGGTAGGACTGGCCACCTGGAATTGCAGGTTGTAATGCTGCTGGATCCAATCGCTCGGATTCAGGTCAGCAATAATATACGGCATGCCACGAAACGGATCTATGATGGAAGCATTAAATTTTGCATCCTTCACCTGCTCTCTGCGATAACTGAATTTTCCGGAGAGATAAAAGCTGTCGAGAAAAACCCCACCGGCAGTTTCCACCAGCTGGCGATTGCCGGAAGCTCCTTCCTGCGGGCGACGAAAGTCTCCGTCATAGCCTTCATAGCCAGCTTTCAGGGTAGAAAACTGGTAAGGCCGGTCCAGCTTAAGCCCGGCAGGATTGCCCGACTGCTCCCACAAACTACGCTGCTGGCGCAGTTCGTAACTGGCAGGTGTATTGGTATTTTGTGATTGTGCTACCGCTGCACCACCCGCAGCTACCAGCATCATCGTGATATATAATTTCTTCATCTCTTTTGCGATTATAGCTACTTACTTCGTAGGATTCCAGGAAGGCATCTTTGAACCATGGCGGCGGAATACCGGCACCAGGCCACGTTCGAAATCTTCCGTACTGTTATTGGTATCGGTATAGATAGGCGTTCCATCCACATTTTCCGCCCCTACCTTACGTGCTACACCCAGTGAGTTATAGGTAGCACCTACGTAGGTCATCCCTGCATCCAGCACAGCAGGCACACGTTTGGCGGCTATCATGTTTTGATTCTGTCCGCACTCTACTGCATCCAGAATATAGCGGATAGGAATCTTCGCAAACAAGCTGGTGGACGTACTTCCCAGGTTCCTCGTTTTCAACTCAGCATTGTTTACCGGATCATACGCTTCCCCTTGCGGCACACGGAAAATCACATATGCCCCTCCGAATACCGAGGTAAGGTACTGTGGTAAAGTCCCTTTGGAAGCACTGCCATTATAAAACACATGCGACATATCAATTGCAGGATTATCCGGGAATGTAGGATTGTTCATATTGAACTCAAACTCGGAGGTAGAGCAGTCGATAGGCGAAGCAGGATTATACTGGGGCAGCTTATGGTTCACCGCCAGCTGCGACATCACAAACGATTCCCCCGGGGCCAGCGGATATTGCCTGCCCGTACCAGGCACTTTCCAGATCCTTTCCGCATAGGCGTAATTGTTACCATCAGTGGCAGGCCATACCGGTAAGGTTAGTGTAGCCGTAGCAGGAGTAAGATTGGCGAAGTATAAACCATCGAGATAAATAGTGTCAATGGAGTTGTTGTATACCTCGTAAAACTGATTTCTGAAATAATTGGTAGCAGTACCTGAGTAATAGATCTCAGAAAAAATCAGCGGACTGACCTTTAAACCGGAAACATCAATTTCAATCACCGCACCATTTTGCGTGATAGGATAATTGATTTTAGCACCGTTGAGGTAATACACATCACCATTGGCGTCGAGCACGCGGCCGCTTACATTAATACTGTACAAACCCGGTATCAGGCCGCCTACAGCAGTTACATCTGCCCCCAATGTATCTTCTACCTTAGTACCTTCCGCAAAATTTTCGAAAGTCACTTTCAACCCTTCGGTATCAGTAATACCCGGAGTGGTAGAAGTAGCCTTCACTTTCACCGTGTAGGTTCCTATTATTTCCGTGTCAGCTGCATCAAGTACTTTCTTACAACCGGCAAACAGTACCGGTACCAGGATAGCAGCTATCAGTAATTTTAAATAATTCATACGCTATTATTATAGTGTCAGCGATAATTCCAACCCAAAGAAGAACTTATTACCTCTCTGTACATATGTTCCCGGTGAACGGTCGGACTCCGCACGCTGGTAAGTTCTGAACATATTATTGGCCAAAAAGGATACCCGCATATAATCTGCAATCTCCTTGGTGATGTTCACGTTGAAGGTAAGCAACGGCGGATACGACTCTTTCGTATAAGCGTTCCTGTTAGTATTGCGGATGAGCGATTTAAACTCCGGTTCATCTTTTCTTGCCGGATCAAAATCATATACCTGCCCATCATTTTTGGAGATATATTTTACAGGGATGCTGTCGTTACCATATTCCGTCCAGTTACTTTCCGTCCATATCACCTGCGTGGTGAGCGTTACCACAAAGCCCAGCTTGGGAATGTTGTGGGTAGCGCGTAAACTGGTAACGGCCGACTGATCATAACGGTGTAGCATGCCCGGCTGATACAGTCCGATATGTGTTCTGGAGGCAGCAGCGTTGGTGCTGAAATCATCGAAGTAGGTGTAATCCTTATTGTAGCTTTCTGTGCGCAGGATAGCACCATTGAGCACAAAGGCGGTACGGATGGATTTAAAGCGGCCCAGGTCCAGATCCATTTCCAGGCCGCGGGTTTTAGCCACCAGGTTGTTGGTAGGCATAAAGTAGCCTGCCAGTACAGGGTTGCTGGCAGCCAGCTGGTAAATAGGCTGGGAACCATCGCCCACGCGGGTGTATTCATTCCAGGTCACCGGCTGGTAGCCATTGACAGAATGACCCAGCGTATAGCCACTGTTCATTTTTTCCTGGTAACCAGTGAGGCGCAGGGTAGCCTGGCTTACGTTCAATCGTATGCCTACTTCTGCCTTCTCATTCTTCGCAATTTCCAGGTCTTTGTTTTCGGTATTGAATACCCTGGTAGTTGTCATCAACACCTGCTGATCCGCAGGAATGCCGGCCTTGCCGATTTCATTGATGTTAACATATTCAAAGTAAGCTTGTTCCGGGTATAGATATAAGGTAGACGGGGCTTTCGCCAGTTTACCATAGGCTCCGTTAATGCTCAGTACTCTTGGGATAATTTCCAGGTTACCATTTAAGCGGGGAGATAAAGCATTGCGGTTGCCACTGAACTGATCATAACGCAAACCTGCTGTCAGGTCCAGGCGGCGGCCGGCGATGCGGGTATTGAAATTCTCCTCTGCATACAGCCCCAGCTGGTTTAAAGCAGGGATATCACGGTAAGCCCTCGGGCGGAAAGTCGCATTGAGGCTGGCATTGCTGCGCAAAGGCGGCGCTGTATCAGAGAAAGTTTTACCATCTCCATAATTTTTATCCGTTTTAAAATCAGCCCCTAAGATCCAACGGTGATTGGTAGCGCCAATTTTATTAAAGAAAGTAGCTGCTACTTTAAAAAAGCTGTTAAACTCCTTACCGTTGATATTATTAGCCCCCATATAAGTACTGGGCAGATAAACGGCATATTTTCCCTGATCCCCCGGATTGGCGGTAGTGAGCTTATTACCGTTGTTATCATAGATATCCGTACCCGGACGATTCGTGAGTATACTTCCGTCGTTGGTAGTCATAGAATACGGCGCGATAGCAGATGTATACTGCGTTTCATAGTAACTGTTTCTGGCCGTATAACCTACCCTTGCCACATAGTTGAGGGTACGCAGCCAGCTGTCGTTAAACTTCAGCGCTCCGCGGGTATTGAAGATCAGGCCTACATCCTGCCCGCTGCTGCGGGTTTTGGTTACCTGGTCGTCCGGATTCTGATTACGTGTATCCTTACCATAAATCAGGTCCAGCGAAGTAGTGGACGACAAGCGATGGAAAAACGTATTGGAATACATGGCCCTGCCGGTAAAGCGCTGGTACTTCAGGTATTGCTGTACAGGATCATTGGTATTGTAAGAGTAGTCCACACCCAGGTTGAGGGCGCCGCTGCGCTCTCCTAAATTGAAACCTTTGTTGGCACTCAGCTGATATACATTCGGGTTGGTGCGCGCCTGTATACTCAGTGGCTGCTCACCTGCCTTGGTATTCACTATTACTACGCCGGCGGTCACATCTCCATACTCCACACCCGGCACCCCGCGGATCACTTCCACGGACTCGATATTGTTCATAGAAATACCTCTCACATCAAAACCATTGCTGGGAGAAGCGCCACCACCCAGCGCACCGGTGCCACCGTTTACGGTAGGACTCAACGTTTGCAGGTTGGCATTATTGGTCATCGGTGCACCGTTCATGAGGATGGACGTACCAAAGGCATTCATCGCATCCACCGGATTATTGCCCGAGTAGGCGTTACGTATAGTAATGGTTTTAGCATTGGTAAGGTCAGGATTGGTGGTTACACCACCGGGCAACAACGCCATCACATCCGCCAGGCTGTTTGCCTGCAGGTGATCAATGGCCGCCCGCGATATCCTGGACGCAGTACCGTTGCTGCCGCTGGACGACTTCGCCGTTACACTCACCTCCGTTAACCGGAAATCCGAATTACGGAGCGTGAAGTTGAGATCCATATTGTTATTAATCTGCAACAAAGTGTCTATCGTCACCTTGCCGAGAAAGCGCACATGTAAGTTAGCTGCTCCTGATGGCACGTTAGCCAGCTCAAAACGGCCATAGGCATCTGTTTGAGCAGTGATACCATAGGCCGGAATTGACACCGCTGCATAAGGCAGCGGTTTGCCTTTGGTCACCTTTGATTCATAAACGGTTCCAGCGATTTTATATGCCTTTTTATCCTGTGCGGCGGCGGCTACCGGTAAAAGTATAAGGATAAGAAGCCCCGCATTTACACTTCGTGTAAATGAAAAATGTAATGCCATAATAATTTGATTAGTCTTTAGTGACTATGACCCATGTTTGCAGGGTTTACCATGATATGTGCCTTGTAAGTACCGGCGCCCATCAGCCACGGCATGCCTGGCAGGTTAGGAGCGGTAGGTAATCCGGTGCTGGCGCCTGTGGCGTGAGGCACATAGATTACGTAGCGGCGTAAGCCGTCTTTGATTTCTCCGGTAGCAGGATTCAGGTCTTCGTCCTTACCCCAGTAACCATACAATACTGTAGGGTCCTGCGGAAACGAAAGCTTGCCTGCTTTGATTTCGGCTTCTCTGATTTCGTCTTTTTGTTTGATATTCTTTCCTTCGTCTGCCAGTTCACGACCTCTGGCCATGAATGGGTCCAGGCGCTTCGGGTACGCATATACGTAAACACCGGCCTGTTTAGGATTAGGGCCCAGGCAAATCATATCGTTAGTGCCCTGGCGCAGCACGGTCAACTTACCTTCCGGTGTATAACCCAGCACAGTAGCACTGTCACGGAACTCTTTCGGTGCTGCCAGCACGGCTACACGAATCTGTACATCGGCAGGGAGAATTTCCTTTTTCTTAGGCGCCTGGGCTACTGCAGCCTGGGCAAAAAATATAATAGCGATGGCGTTGATAAATCCTTTCATTATAGTATAAAACAAGCGTTATTGAATGATGTTCAGGTTCTTGCGTGCCTGTGTTTTCAGGGCCGCGGAATAGTTGTTGCTGCTGCTCACCTCTTTGCAAAGTGCGATGATCTCGTTTACCCTGTAAGATCTCGGAAACCAGCTCAATGCCTCCATAGCAGCCATTTTCACGGCTTCACTGTTTTGCGCATCTTTTACGATGGTTACCAGTGCAGGAATAGTCTGGTGGTAACGGTAAGCACGCATGGTAGTGATCTCGGAAATCCTGCTCTTGTCAGTTTTAGATTTATCGAGGATGGTATCTGTCAGCTCTTTTACTTTTTTCTCGTTGTAGTTGATGGATTTTACGAGGTCGGCGCGACTCTGTTCAAAATGCACCATGCTGTTAGGTGTAATCTGCTTATCAATTTCTTTCAGCAGCGGCTGCGCGTTCATGAAAGCAATGATACCACGGATTTTGAAGCCGATACGTTCGGACTGATAATCATTCACAATCATGTTCACCACGGTGGCGGCAAATTCATCACCACCATTTTCACCGATTTCGTAAAGGGCACGGCGGCGGATAAACTCGTAAGGATCAGTAGTAGCTGCTTTCAGCACTTCCACGTAATTCTTGTCATTCAGCTTTTCCAGTTGCTGAAACGCCTGCATACGGGTAGTTTCGTACTGGGAGTTGAAGTAGGTATCTTTCAATAAAGCCGAATAAGCAGCTTTATCCATTTTATTTTTCAGGTAGATAAGAGAGAGCCCCTGGATATCGGCGTCTGGTGTTTGCAACAGGGATTTCCAGTAAGCAAGCGGGTGATCAACCGTCACCGCGTCATTGATATCTTTGTTGGAAATGCTGCTGAAGCTGAAAGTAGGATCGCCCATGATATGCGTTTCCAGGTAACCGTAGTTTTTAAACCAGTTGCCCACGCGTACACCATGCTGCAGTAAGCCCATGCCTTCATCCGGCCAGAGGTCCTGCAATACACCTACAGAATTGGCTACCGCCACAATATTGCTACCACCGGAAAACGGATAGTAACCTGCGATATACTCATCCAGGTGGAAGCTACCGGTAAGGCAGTTATCCATGCTCACGAAACGTGCGTTTGGTTTGGTGGCAATAATATCGTCTATATGAATATCCAGATTGTGGTTATAGATAGAATCTTCTTTGATCACTTCCGGGTCCAGCGCATTGTCCATCCACGACATAGGCACACCCAGGGATTTTACGAAAGAAGCTTTGGTTGCTTCCACATCGCGGCCATCTTCCTTAGCGGATTGTATCTTGGCGCGCAGGTAGCGGAGGATGTTCTCTTTTGAACCCTGTGGATTGGATACATATGGGTAACCGTTAATCAACTGAATATCGGAATCGCCGTGGCCATGCATGATGGCGATATCGGTTTCCGGTTGTTTCAGTGCCGACAGCAAACTGAATTTCAGGAAAGGCTCGTTGGTGAAATGGTAAAACTTCACCACATTACCTGGACTGAACACTGCAGGAAACTGGTTTCTGAGCGCCATCTGCTCACCTGCAACGGAGTTGATGGACTCTGAATTATAACCATGCGCGGTGGAGATAAACATATCATTCACCGGATTTTTTTTCTTTTTTTCTGCCACTACCTTTTTCAGGTATTCGCTGATCAACTCAGCAGATTCCTTGCCAGCCATCACTGGTGGCTTGATGCGGGCAGAGTAAATGCTCTTGTTGAGCTGCTGTGCCGCATCCGGGTTGATGCTATAATAGAAATAATTTTTCTTCAGGCTGTCCTGTTTGATGAAGTCGAAATCCATGTGAAAATCATCGTAGTAACGATCAGAAGGTACTGAGGAACGCTGCCAGTTGATCTTCTGGTTCATCTTAAAGGTAGAAGTGAGGTATTGCGCATCGCGGATCATAGCCACAGGAATGTTGCCTACCAGCACGGTACCTTCCAGCTTCTGCGGGCGGGCGTACAGGTCTTTCAGGAGTTTCCTGATCTGCTCCGGATTTTTCCAGTTATCGTATATCACATAGGTACCGAGGCCGGATTGTTCCACTGCGGTACGGTAAGCATCTATTTCCGGTTTAGCCTTACGGTAAGTATCTTCATCTACTACAATAGCAAAGCTGGTCTTGGACTTAACGGATGGCTCCTGAATATGCTGTGCGTGTGCTACGCTTCCTGTAGCTATTCCAACGGCAATAAAGCAAATCCGCGTAATGGTTCCCCTGTTCATATATCAATTATCAGTTTGAATAGTTCGCTTCCGGGTAGGTCAAAGCAGGATGAATAAATAGAATGTTGTTGGTATAAGTAATGTTATCCCGAAATTCGCAACCGCAAAATTACAGTGAAGATAGGAGGATCATTTACGCAATCGGGAAAAGTTTTAATCGGATAAGGATTTTATGGAAACCATAGAATCGATGCGGGTTTACAAAGATTATTACCCTTATTTTTTTCCCTAATTCATGGAACTTAAAATGACGACACCCGCCGTGGAAGACGTGTTGCGAGCACACATCCCCCTGGCAGGTGATCCTCAAATTATTATTTATCAAACTGACAATTAACTGACAACTTCGGGCTCGGGCTCTTTTCTGTCGTGCGTTGTCCAGATAAGGGAAGTTATCTCGTACCCCAGATTTTCCGCTTTTGTCATAAAACGTTCCCGTACAGATTCCGGTAGTTCAGGTGTGCGGGAGAGGAACCAGATGTAATCCAGGTTATCTCCTACAACGAGGGCGTGTTGATAATCATCATCAATATCGATTACGTTATAACCGGCATATATAAACGGAAAAAAGGATACCCGGAATCTCCCCGTAGTCTTATCCCCTACAAATTTGGCCTTACCGGTGCTTTCCCGCCACTCGCCAGCTTCTTCATCATATCCGCGGTTATCTACCAGCACTTCTCCTTTTGGGGTAAGGCTATAGGTAGCGGTTACATTGCTCATATTTTTTTCAAAGCGGTAATCTTTCCGGGCAATTTCGTACCAGGTACCCAGGTATCTGGAGAGATCGAAAGGCTTTACGGCGGTAGCTCCGCGTGGAATGGACACACTGCGTCCTTTAAGGTAGAGCATTAAACCGGCGGCAGCCACGGCTGCGACACTTCCGATAAGCAGGTTCTTACGCATAGTCATAGCAAATTCCTTTTAGAAATAGCCACCAAAGTAAATGCCAGCCCTGTAACCCGCGCTGGCATTCGCTTTTATATCAGTTCAACTGTGTACTTTTTCCCCACTAATGGATTAGTATCCATATGCGGGCTGATAAGAAATCACCCCTGTGAGCTTGAGCGGTAGCAGCGTACCGTCAGCGGTGAGGTATTGATATACTTTGCCGTTAAGCACCATCACCGGCCAGGAAAAGGATACCAGCGTGGCGTTGCGGTAAGGCACTTCTGCCAGGGTTACGTCATCAAAGAGAGTGGGCACTACCGGCTGTCCGTTTAGGCCCAGCACCTGGAACTTATTATCTTTCATCACAATATATCCTGGTCCCGGCTTTCCTTCCATAATGGCGCTATAAGCAGTGGGCAGTTTAATCAGCCCCTGCGTAGAGGCCAGGCCTACTTTACTGCGACCAACCTCTTTATCATCCCGCACCAGCAGGAGTCCATCTCCCTCAAAATCGCGATCGTTTCCAGAATAGTCGTATATCACCGGCACGATCATTTTCCCGGTACTGTCGGCATAACCGTACTTGTAACTACCATCTTTCTGTACCCTGATTACCTGATAAGTATGATTCTTTAGCGGATGAATCATTTGTTTGACCATCGGTATTACCATCTGGCCGTTTTCATTGATGATGCCGGCTTCGTCAGTCCCGGTCAGCTGCAACTGTCCGGGTATGTCTACCTGCTGGGCATACAGGCATTTGAGCGGAAACCGTTTTTTTGTTGTTATGTTATAGAGAGAATAAATTACTGAATCACCCTGCAGCTGCTTTAATAAATAACCTTCCCTACCAATACAGATAATATCAGTATAATCTGGTGGCAGCAGTTGCCGGTAGTTTTTATCGTATATCCCATACCGGTAGGCGGCGTCGTCATGATTCAGGGTAACCAGGAAATTATCCGGGCTGCCTGGCAGCAGGCTTACATTCCTGAATGCCGGCGGTATCTGCATTTTTTTATCACGTACATCATACAGTCCACGCCTGTTCTCTTCATCAGTTACAGTAAATAGCGTGGTCGTTAATTCTTCGATTCCATTATAGGTGATGGGCAGTATAATTTCACCGCCGATGCTATATAGCCCGAACTGGCCCTGGTGTTCCACTATGGCCATACTGGCATCAGAAGTAGGGTCCAGCTCATAAAATGCCGGTGCCGCGGTCTTACCAGTTGCCGGGTTATAAAAGCCATCCACCGCCTGCTGCTTCAGGATAAAAATGAGCTGTTTGTTGTCATCCCTGCCCACGTACATAGGCTCTATGCTGGTGTAATGTTTATCCAGCAAGGGTTTGCCCGTGCTATCCAATAATTGGTACATGCCATCTTCCTGCACAATGAGGTAGTGTTCCTGGCAGCGGATTTCACTGTCGTAAGTAGCAGGCAGCAGTCCCTTGCCGGAAGAAAGTATGATGCCATGTTTACCATTTTTCACCACACCCATGAAGGGGCCCGCATATCTTTCATCATAGGGACTATAGATATCTGTGTATTCAAAATCTGCTACTATTTTACCTGTGGCGTCAATCAGTCCGAATTGCCCGTTATGCCTGGCTTTCAACAAACCGCCTGCCAATACATCCATTTCCGTGTATTCGGGAGCGTTATACACTTTTTTAGTATCCAGGTTAATTACCACATCCTGGTCACCACGTTTGAGGCTGCGAATCCAGTTATCACTGCGCATAAAGGCATGCTGGTGGTCATATTCGAAGGGCAGCAATACTTCATTACTGAAATTAATGATGCCCCATTTTCCATTTTTTTTCGCGAACAGGTAATCTCCTTTACGCCCGCAGCCGCCACAGTAGTCGAATTCCTCATAGGCGAGTGGTATTAGCAGGCCCTTTGCTTCCAGACTGTAGATCCCCCACAGCTTACCAGCACGCACATCAAAATTGCTGCCGTCGAGGTAATTTATTTCTTCAAACTGCCAGGGAAAGAGCAGCTTTCCTTTGTTGTCGGCCAGATTTACTTTATTACCTTTTTTTACTTCTAGATATTGGTTCCACTTGTTGTTCACCTGATCGTATTCCGGCGCCAGCACGATGCGCTGCGCCGCATCCATCACGCCCATTTTTCCGTTGAGGGTGATTACCTGCAATGCATTAGAGTCGGCATCTCCTTTCAATACATCCATCAGCGCATCAAATACCTTTTCACCACGGGTATTGATATACCAGCTTTTACCATCCTGTTCAATTCTGGCAAGGCCGCCCACAAAAGCGGAGCCTTTTTGTGCATGCGCTGTTACGCTCCATAACAAACAAGCGCCAATAATATATTTAGTCATTATACCCTTTGGATTTTGCAGCCGTGTAAGGTAGTTCCTTTCCCTGCTCATCTATATAAAAATAGCGGTTATCTTTTTTTACAAAAATAGGGAAAGCTCCGCTACTATGGCCATAATTACGAGTCAGCTCATCGTATACTGCCGGCAGCAAAACCTTTCCGTCCAGGGTAATCAATCCATACTTACCATCTTCAGATATCACCCGGAAAATCTTGTTATCCTTATAGTAATACACTTCCTGGTAGGCAGGTGCAATCACTTCTTTACCTGTGGAGTCCAGCACGCCCTCTCCTTTATTGGATGTAACTTTAAAGTAAGGCAGGTCATTCATGCGGGCAACACGTTTATATTTCAGTGGTAAAAAAACGCTTCCGTCCTTTTTCAGTAAGCCTTCCAGTGTGTCCGATTTTACCAGTATCAGCGAGCTGTCAAACTGTTTCATATCAGCCGCAGTGATGGGATAAATGATTTCACCTTTCAGGTTGATGATCCCATAAGTACCATTCCTGTCGGCATCCATTTTACCGGCAACAGCCAGGCCGTTATAGAAGTCGCTGACAAAATCGTATTCCTTGAATTTCACTTCTTCTCCTTTCTTATTCAGGAACAGGTTTTCTTCCGGTATACCCCATAGTTTCAGCAGTCCGTCCGTAAATAGGATATGATCCGGCTCCTTACCTGGAGGAAGCAGTAGCCTGGAAAAGCTGTTTTGCTTAAAATCCCAGTTTTTACGTGTATACAGTACCGTGCCTTCCAGGTCGGTCATGGTAGTCACTCTTCCGTCTTTCTGATATTTCGTTTCGATGACACGGTCAGGTGCCACCGCCGTATAAAATCCGTACTGTTGCAGGGGTTTGACGATCTTGTTATTGACATCCACCATGGCGTATGCATCTTCTCCCTCTCTTACATTAAGTAAATGTTCGTTTTGCCACTCTATGCGTGTATACTTCACCGGTAGTACCATTTTGTTTTCAGGGAGATGGTAGAGTCCCATCTGTTTATTGGCAGCGATAGCCACATACTCGCTTTGCTTTGCTCCTGCGCTGCCGTCGCTATACAGGTACGAATTGGAATAGCCATCCACCACCATTTCAAAGCCGGACGGTATAATAACGGTACCGTCTGTACGTAGTAATGCGGAATTTCCTTTCGCATCCTGTGTAATGATGAAAGCACCTTGTTTAGAACCGAAAACCCGCAGCCGCGCATAGTTGCCGGTTAATAACTTTTTGCCGGTACTGTCAAACAACTCGGTTAAGGTGCCCTTCTTTGCCAGGAAATACGCAGGTTCCGGGGCTACCCAGCGCTTTTGCAGCGAAGCCGATGGCGTTTGTGGCTCTCCTTTGCCAGTGTACACTTCGATGTCGTCGTATGCAATGGGTACCACCATTTTTCCAGCCTGGTTAATGGCGCCAAATTTTTGCTGTTGTTTTACCACCATAAAGCTGCCGAAGGAGCTGGCAGATGTGAATGGCGGTGCGGTCATCACTTTTCCGGCGGCATCGATAATAACGGTTTTGCCGGGGAGTGTCATGGTAAAGGTTCCGGTTATAGGGCCACGTTGTATTTTCGTGTATTCGGCAGGCGTGAGTCGCTTTCCGGAGAGGTCCATCAGGCCTATCTTTCCGTTTATTTCATAGCCAAACTGCGGGCTATTTTCTATACCGGGATAATGAAAGGCGGTGTATTCCGGTGTTGCCACCACTTCCCCGCTTTCTTTGGCGAGCCCCTTTTTACCATTGTTTTCTATCTCTACATAAGGGCTCACATAACTCTTACTCACTGCTGTGTAGGCAGGTTCCTGTAACACTTTGCCGGTGGCTAATTCCACCCAGCCCCAGCGGCCATTGCGCTGGATCTTGAGCAGGCGTGCGTTCAGCGGCTCAATTAACTGGTATTCATTTTTGCAGATGACATTGCCCAGCGTATCAATAGCGCCATATTTGCCATTGAGCTTTGTAATAACGAAGCAGTAATTGTTAGACGGCTCGTATTCGTCGTCCTCATCGGCAAGCTTTACTTCATCAAAGGTAAAAGGCGCAATGATTTTGCCGCTGTAATTGATGGCGCCGCAGGCATTATTCTTAATCCCTACTACCGTATGAAAGTAGCCCTGGTTCTCTATTTTATCAATGGTAACCAGGCCTGAACGGTGCAGCAGCACTTTACGGTTGTTAACTTTTATCTCGGCAAAAAGGCCGTCAAAACGATCAAGATAAGTAGCATTGGTAATTTGCTGGGCCTGGGTAAGCGCAGCAGGGAACAGCAATGGCAGGATCAACTTCAGGTGTTTCATGAACTACAAAGAATATTGGTGCAAAAATGCAAATATGCTACGTAATTCATGAAACACCAAGTAAAATTATTTTGTTTTTGCTGGCCATTGAAACGCAGGCGTATCAATGCTTTCATACCAGCTATCGGTACCGGCTAAACGAAAAATGTTTGCAAGGGTATATAGTGCGGCTTCCTTATCACTTAGCTGATGGCTCCATTTTACCCGACCGGCAGCATTAGCCCCGGCTCCACTGCTTTTGTATTCCGCGTAGTACACCGTTTTTTCATTCTCCGGATTGCTCCAGTTACTCCACCCTACCGCCGCAATGGCCGCCGGCATCTCACAACGTAAAAAAACTGTTTTGGCACCTGACCGCCACGGACGGCCCAGCTGCACCGACTTTACCGCCGGATCAGCCGTAATACGGCAATCGGCAAACACATAGCCATACGCCTTACCAGCCGTACTGGCAGCGGTGATATAGGAATTAGCCTTGCAATGCAGGGTACAGTTTTGGAATACTGCCGTAGCAGGACCAAAAATAAAATCCGTAGTACCCTCAATGTAGCAGTTTACGAACAGTTGTCGCGCCCCTTCCCCGCCGGTAAAAATCGTATCCTGATGTCCCAGGAAACGGCAGTTTTTAAACACGGCCTTATCTGCGTCTACATACAACGCCACGGCCTGTCCTACCGGCCCCGCCGCATTCACAAACGTGATGTTTTCTGCAATAAAACGGTTACCGGAAATCTTCACTGTATAGCTGGTAAAGGTCGTCAGCTTACCACGGCCTGAAAAGTCGTTGTAGGTAATGATCGTACTATCCACACTCTCCCCGATGAAACGTACATCCGTATTAGGCGCCGGCAATTCAATCTTTTCATTATATACCCCATTTCTGATGTACAGCACAATCGGCATCAACGGATATACCCGCATGGCATCAATCGCATCCTGAATGTATTTGAAGTCGCCCGAACCATCCTTTGCCACCGTGAATACATACTTGTACTGCTGTGGATTGGCGGTTTGCGCCTGTAACTTTGTTCCTGCGAAGAGCAGCAGCAATAAAGCTATTCTTATCAAGTAGCTACCTGACTTACAGTTCATAACGTGTCCCATTTTTTGATAAGGTCCTAAATTCTGAAAAATAATTTAAAAATTCAGCAGGTTTTTCCGTGATCAGCCCTGCCTGCGGCGGGGGCTGATCACGGAAGGGGGTGTGCGCTGTGCGCACTCCCTTCCGGAAAATGGCACGAATCCCCATTCAAAAGAACCGGCACATGCACAAGCCTTCAAGCCCGTCCTTTAAAAGCGCCCGCCGTGCGCAGCACGGCCCCCCTCCCATGACACCGAAGGTGTCATGGGTACCTATACCTAAATATTTAAAAAATAGCTTGAAAATTATATTTTTAGCCAGTATATTAGTACCAATGCGAAATCCATTTTCCAAACTGTAATTCACAACGGATTCAAAGAAACATTTTTCAATTATTTGCTTATTGTGGAATCAAGTTTTGTATGTAGAAAGAAATACTATGCTCCTATTATAATCAGATAAGTATTAACTGCAAGTCAACCAACATCTAAAACGTTTAACATGAGAACTACACTCAGGTTATTGACGATCCTGTCGTTAATAGCACTCCTGTTGCCCAATCTCACAGTGGCGCAGCAAAAAATTATTTCCGGCACCGTCATCTCCGATGAAAAGGTACAGCTGCCCGGGGTCACCGTGCGTATCCGGGAAAGCAATGTCAACACCGTCACGGATGCCTCCGGAAAATACACGATCAAGGCAAACGCCGGGCAAACGATTGAATTCACCTACATCGGTTACCTCGCCCAAACCATCAGCGTTGGCGAAGCAGCCACCATCAATGTAACGCTGATGCCCACACGTACCGGACTCAGCGAGGTGATCGTTACCGCCATGGGTATCAAAAAAGAACGCAAAGCCCTCGGCTATGCCGTGCAGGACATCAAGGCGGATGAGCTGATGAAAAACAAAGATGCCAACCTGATCAACTCCATGAACGGAAAAATTGCAGGTCTTAACATCACCAATGCAGGCGGCGCCCCTGGCTCCTCGGCCTCCATTATCATCCGCGGTGGTACCTCCCTGGAACGTAACAACCAACCCCTGTTTATCATCGATGGAGTACCAATGAACAACTCCACCGGTCAGGGCGATAACAGCGCCTTCGATGGCTCCGTGAACATGTCTACCACCAACAGCAACCGCGCTATGGATATCAACCCCGAAGACGTGGAATCCATCACCGTGCTCAAAGGCCCCGCTGCCGCTGCGCTGTATGGACTGCAAGCGGCTGCCGGTGCCATCGTAATCACCACCAAAAAAGGCTCCGAAGGTAATACTATCATCAGCGTTACACCCAGGTATACCACCAACTGGGTCAACAAACTACCCAAAGTACAGGACCGCTATAAACGTGGTACCGCCTACAGCGGCACGTTTACAGATCAAACCTACTTCTCCTGGGGACCTGAGTTCGGCGCCGGCGAATCGGCCTACGATAACCTGGGCGACTTCTTTCAGACCGCGCACGCATTTGATAACAGCTTCAATATTTCCGGCGGTACCAAGCTCAGTAAGTTTTTCCTCTCCGGCTCCAATATCATGCAAACGGGTATTGTACCTACTACCGACTATAACCGTACTTCCGTACGTTTCAACGGAGAGCAGCAAGTGGGCCGCTTTACCTTTGGGGTAAACGCTACCTACGCGGTAAGTAACACACAGAAAACCCTCACCGGCAGCGGCCTGTATGGCGGCAGCGGCAGTGGCTATCTCCAAAGTATTATGTCGTGGCCTACAGACGACAATATGTCGGTATGGCTGAATCCCGACGGCTCCAAACGCCGCCTGCTCCCTAATGTAGCCCTGGAAGATGATATCGATAACGCCAACTGGACCGTCAACAGAAGTCCGCAAAGCGATAAAACCACCCGCATGCTCGGTAACATCTACGCCAGCGTGAAAATCACTAACTGGCTGGATGCCACCTACCGCCTCGGTATCGATAACTTCGTGACACAGTTTACCAGTCTCACCAGCCCGGGATCTGCCGTGAAAATAGCCTGGCAAAACGGGATGCTGTCCGAAACCACCCGCCGCTACAACTTCACCAGCGGTAACCTCATGCTCAATGCACACAAACAGGTGAAGGACTTCGACCTCAACCTCCTCCTGGGACACAATACAGAAGACTATTATACTAAAACCGGTTCCGTGCGGGCAGAGAATTTTGCTATACCTGGGCTGATCTCCCTCAATAACGCGGATAACAAAAACCGTTACGCACAGGACAATGTAAGCCAGAAGCGGCTGGTTGGGGTGTATGGAGAATTCAGGGCATCATATAAAAACCTGGTCTACCTGGGCATTACAGGCCGTAACGACTGGAGCAGCACCCTGCCGGTGGTATACCGCTCCTTCTTCTATCCTTCTGTGAGCGGTAGCTTTGTGTTCAGTGAGCTGCTGCCTAAAAACAGCGTGTTATCGTTTGGTAAGCTCCGTGCTTCCTGGGCCCGTGTAGGTAAAGACACCGATCCTTATGTGACCTCTACCGGCCTGTTTGGTCCGGAACTGACCATAGGTGGCGGCTACAGGAACTACTGGCAGCAAGGCAACCCTGAGCTGAAACCGGAAAATACCGACTCTTATGAATTTGGTACAGAGCTGCGTTTCCTGGGTGGCCGGCTGGGACTGGATTTCACCGTATACAACAACAAAAGTGTGAACCAGATACTGTCGCCAAGGGTGAGTAACGCTACCGGCTATATCCTGAAATCGGTGAATGCCGGCGTGATTGAAAACAAGGGTATAGAACTTACCATTAACGCCAACCCTGTGCGTAACAAGAATTTCAACTGGGATGTAACCCTCAACCTCTCTAAAAATAAAGGTCGCGTGAAAGAGCTGCCTGGCGCTATCAACATTTTGTATGTAACCGATGTGCAGGAAGGTCCGGGAAAGGCCGCTTCCTTTAACAAAGGAGTGTTTATGGGGCTGAGCGGTTCCAAATGGGCCACCGATTCCAGTGGAAATGTGATCCTGGATTATAATACCGGCTACCCTACCATCTCTTCCCTCACCACCTTACCGGTGGGTAACAGGGAACCTAATATGATAGGTGGGCTCAACAACAGCTTTAGCTATAAGTCGTTCAACTTCTCCATGCTATGGGATTTCCGCTTTGGTGGAGATGTATATAATGCAACAGAGTGGCTGATGACGGTAAGCGGTTTATCCGAAGCTACGTTGGGTCGTGGCAGTGACCTCACCTTTAGCGGTGTGGCGCTGAACCCTACCAGCGGTAAGTACGAACCGGTAACCCGTACGGTGAAAGCTACTGAAAAATATTACCGCGATATATATGCCAACAATGCTCCGTTTTTCATACAGAGCGTGAACTGGATGCGTCTGCGGTCTGTGTCCTTATCGTATTCGCTGCCTGCGAATGTGGTGAACCGTATTGGCTGGCTGAAAGGTGCTACCGCCACTATTTCCGGCAATAACCTGCTGTTATTTACCAATTACCGCGGCATGGACCCTGAAATCAGTGCTGCCGGCGCCGGCGTTACCGGTTCCGGATCAGTGGGAATCGACTATGTGGGCGTACCTTCTACGAGAGGAGTTGCCTTCGGTTTAAACTTTAAATTCTAATTGCTGCTACCATGAGAAAAATATTCTTGCTTATAAGTATATCCGTTGCCGTTAGTTCCTGTAAAAAATGGCTGGATGTCAACAAAAATCCTAACACCGCCACTTCCGATGTGCCAACAGCAGACATGAGGCTGGCGCCGCTAATCAGCCAGTTTTCAGATTGTTATGAAAGCTCCGGCACCCGTGCCTCTTTCCTGACACAACAGATAGCGGTGGTGTATCCGGCCAGTAACGCGGCCACCAACAACAACTGGAACCTTACCCGTTGGTACAGCAACACTTCCAGCGCCAACTGGCCATGGCAGTGCTGGTATGTAAATACCGCTGTCAACGTGGACCCGTTAATTACCGCTGCACAGAAGGTAGAAGCCTGGCATTATATCGGTGCTGCCAAAGTGATCAAGGCCTGGGGCTTTGGTACCCTGGCTGATTTCTATGGCATGCTGCCTTATGATGAATTTGCCATGGCGAGCACCTACACCCCTAAATTTGATGACGGGGAATATATTCAGGGAAAAATAATCCCACTGTTGGATGAAGCTATTGCTGACCTGAAAAAGACCCAGGGCCCTGCGGCGCCTCCACTGTCGAAGGCAGACGTACTCAACAATGGCTCGGTGGATAAGTGGATCAGGCTGGCCTATGGCCTGAAAGCCCGTTTCCTGCTGCATACTACCAAGAAAGGAAGCTTTAATGCGCAGGCTGTGCTGGATGCGTTGGCCAACGCACCCCAAACGGATGACCAGAGCAGCATCCGCCAGTATGTGGACGAGGGCCCGTCCGTGACCAATACAGCGAAAGAAGCGTTGCAGTATACCAATACTGCCACTACGGTGCGCTTCACCAAACTCTACATTGACTATCTCACCAATAATTACCAGGGGGCACCTACGGGAGCTAATAACATGCGTGATCCTCGGATGGACAGCATTCTGCCACGCATGCAGGTAGATACCGGCTGGTTATTTACCAAAGGAATGGATATGACTTCCGACCTGCCTAAAACAGGCCCTTCCAACCCCAGCTATACAGCAGCTACCAACAAGTTTTCAAATGGTGACTCCGTGTATATTCCGCTACGGAAAAATCCTTATGCGCCTACATCCGGTCAGCGGGTATTGTCTACCGGTTCCTGGTATACGAAAAGAGATGCAAAAGGGCTGTTACTCACCAATGCGGAAATGAGGTTTATTGAGGCAGAAGTTAAATTCCGCCAGGGCGATGCCAACGCGGCCTTAACGGCTTACAAGGCGGGGATACGCGCGCATATGAACCTGCTCGGTATATTACCGGCAAGAACGGAGCAGTTCCTGCTAAGCACCTCTGTGGTACAAAGCGCTGCTAACCTGACGCTAAGCCATATTATGATTCAGAAATACATTGCGTTGTCGTTCAGCGTGGAAGCCTGGGTAGATATGCGCCGCAACAACTACTGTGCGGACGCTTCCGGCGTGTACAACGTGGCTACCGGTGTGTACAAGGGCTATCAGCGGCCATCGCATGTTTATATTGAAGGTTATCCTGCCCCTACTGATTACCCACGTCGGTTTGCTGTGGCCAGCTATGAAATCAATTTCAATATTGATCAGGTGTTAAAGGCGAACGCCAATGCAGCGAAGCCTACTTACCTGTCGGAACCGGTATGGTGGGATAAACCGTAAGCTTATTCCAGTATTTTTTTCCGGAGGAGTAAAGACCCTCGGTCTTTACTCCTCCGGAGATTTGTTTTCCGCCGACGGCGGAAAACAAATCTCCTTAAACATCCTTTCACAAAAATGCCGCCTGCCGGCGGGCACGTTTAACCAGGTTACGAATCCTCCATTCCAGCTCTTCCACGCTCACCGAACGATCCAGAAAATCATCGCAGCCATTTTGCAGTCCGCGGACTTTTTCCTCCACGTCGTTATCATCTCCCAACATAATCATAGGCACCAGTTCAGAACAACCACGTATAAACGAAGCCAGCCTGAAGGCATTCCAGGGAATGCTTTCTATCTGACGGAATACGGCTCTGCTGTCGACCAGCACCAGATCGTATTCCAGGTGTATATTTTCCGGACAGGTCCATTCTTCGGCGGACAATACCTCGACCTGCAGTCCGTCGCAGGCAGACAGCAACCGCTGTATTTTAAAGCGGTACAAGGAAGGATTTGCTGCTAAAAAAATGTTTATACCCACGTTAATGCTTTTGGAGTATTGATATAAACTGCATGCTAAAGTGATATGGCGTTCTCGAAATTGCACTCTTTTTATCGTTCCAACAACCGTATTATCACCCTTTTTTATCTGGTAGCCGCACAAATGTTGCTGGTAAAACGCTGCCTTTTCGTTAACTTAAAGTAAAAGTTGGCATATGTTAACCTGGCAGGAAATCGCAATCAGACTCTCTATGGCAGCGCTTTTCGGGGCGCTGATCGGGCTGGAAAGGGAACGCAAGGACTGGACGGCAGGCATGCGCACGCACATGATGGTTTCCGTTGGGTCCTCCCTGATCATGATGGTATCCGCATTCGGATTTTCTGATGTACTGGGCACGGAGCATGTGGTACTGGACCCTTCCAGGGTAGCCGCACAGGTGATAAGTGGCATCGGTTTCATTGGTGCAGGCACCATCCTGTTTATGAAGCAGGGCACTATACGCGGACTCACTACCGCTGCAGGATTGTGGACTGTAGCCGCCATCGGCCTTGCCACCGGCGGCGGTATGTACTTTGCTGCGGGGGCCACCACGCTGGTAGCCATTATTATTTTATGGGCCCTGCAACCGTTGGAGAAAAGAGTTTCCCAGCGCTTTCGCCAAAACTCCTTACGCGTGGTTACTTCCTCTGGCGCTATCGCCAACAATGTGTTGCAACAGGTAACCGCCATGAAAGAGCTGAGCTTATCCGGCTTTTTCATGGAGAAAGAAGATGATTACTATACCCTTCAGCTGAAGTTTGATAAAATAAATAATGAGTCCATGTTGCAACTCGTTCAGCAACTGCAGCAGGAAAAAGATATTATGGAAATCGGCTGGAATAAATAATCTGCTATGATAACGACGCTCGAAAAATTTTTTACCGACTACGGCAAAGCCGCCGCTGGTCATCAACCCCAGGCCATCGCTCACTTCTATGCAAAAGAATTCCTGGTAGCCGATGGCGGAAAATCGAAAACCTATAAAAATGATGAGTCCTTTATAGAATGGCTGCGCAGTGTAATTGATTACAATAAAAAAACGGGACTGGTGAGAATGGAGGTCATTGAAATCTCCCTGAATAACATCACAGAACATTATACCAGCGCAAAAGTAACCTGGGGAGCTACTTACCATAAACAGCCGGATGCCGCCATCCCTTTTAACGTCACCTACCTGTTGCAGGTAAACCACCAGCAGCCGTTGATCCTGACCTATATTAATCACCAGAACCAGGAAGAATTAATGAAGGCCAACCATATCATCTGATTTTTTTTGGGAGATGATCAATCCTGCTGACACAGGGTTGTCACACCCTCCTGCGAGATTTGTACTATGAAACGTACAATATCTGTTCCGGTCAATCGTCCTCATAGGCACAACAACTACTGTACTATGCCGGGGATTTTGCGAAAAACGATTTATCATTCTACTGTACACACGTGGAAAACCTGCACCGGCATCCTGAAAGGAGTTTGTCATGCCATGATGTTTTTGTTTTTTTAGGCATATATATTATAGCGGGGAATAGCATTAAAGGCATCTCCCCGCTAAAATAGCCCTCCCATTTCCCCCATTTAAACAATCTCGCCCCGCCAACTGTACTGTAGAAAAAATTACTGACCATGCAAAGACTTCTCCAGGCACTCCTGATCAGTATGCTTATTTCCATCCAGGCATTGGGGCAAACTGATCCACTTCCCTCTTGGAATGAAGGCCCTGTCAAACAGTCCATTATTCAGTTCGTTACGGCTGTTACCACACCGGGCAATGATTTTGTACCGCCGGCCGACCGTATCGCTACTTTTGACAATGACGGTACCCTTTGGGCCGAAAAGCCGCTTATTCAAGGTTTATTTGCCATTTTTCGCGTACACAGAATGGTAGCTCAAAACCCGGCATTGAAAAATCAGCAGCCATACAAGGCCGTTATTGAAAAGGATAAAGAATACTTCGAGAAGGCCGGATTAAAAGAAGTGATACACCTGGTGAACCTCACCCACGCCGGGATGACCGCAACCGCGTTTGCAGCCGAAGTGCAGCTCTTTTTCAATACGGTAAAGCACCCCACCCTCAAAACCTCCCTATACCAGGCGATTTATAAACCACAGGTGGAACTGCTAAACTACCTCCGCACCAATGGCTTTAAAACGTTTATCTGTTCGGGTGGTACAGTAGATTTTATGCGGGTGGTCAGCGATACGCTGTATGGCATTCCACCTGAGCAGGTGATTGGTACTGAACTCAAATACAGGTACATAGATAGCGCCGGTGTGAATGATATTATGCGTTTGCCTGGTCTGACCACCTTTAACGACAAGCAGGAAAAGCCTGTCAATATTCAGTATCATATTGGCAAAAGGCCTATTCTGGCCTGCGGCAACGAAGGTGGCGCCGGGGATGTGTATATGCTGCGCTTTTCACAGGGCAACCCCTACAAATCATTACAACTCATTGTAAACCATGATGACGCCGCCAGGGAATTTGAGTATAGTGAGAAAGACAATAAATCGCTCAACATGGCAAAGCAGTACAACTGGCAGGTAATCAGTATGAAAAACGACTGGAAAACTATCTTCCCCTGATGCGATAAAAAAGCGCCCCGTCACCGGCAATGACGAGGCGCTTAAAATGATCTTTCTGATCTTACCGATGATATGTAATTCTCTCCGCAAAGTACGCCGTTGATAATGTCAAGACAGGCCTCCACCACGTTTTTCTGAATCCCATCTATTCATATAATCAGGTACTTCATGCGTGCTAAATCCCCCATTCCCGTGCGAGCCGGAAATGAGGGATTTGTTGTTTAGTTGATCTTGTGTACAGACAGGTTATCATAATAGATATAACCTGTTGAAGTAGATTCCCAGTAACTCTGGCTGCCGCCGCGGAAGGTGTGGAAGGTTACTTTTTTGATCAGACGCTGTGCATCGTTGGTAGTCCAACGGATGTCCTGGTCCAGTACCACCGTACCGTTGATCACGATCTGTACGTGACCATCGGTGTTGCTGCCGGTATTACTTTTGATGTACATGTGCACATGGTAAGTAGTACCTTTCTGGATACTGCCGGAAGAAGGGTAACTTTTGCCGAAAGAGTTACCATACTCACCTGGCTGATCTTTGTAATAAATGTAAGGCTGGAAAAATACCCTGCCGGCATCTGTCTGATACCACATCAGGCGTAAAGATCCACCATTACCATCCCAGCCCGGATCACCGCCGGTGTTACCTTCACCAACGCTGAAACCAAAGCCTACTTTTCCGCCACGGCTCCAGTCAAACTGGCTGTGGAACCGGATGTCATAATCCATCTCATAAGCAGCACCGTCAGAAACATCAATGTTGGCTACCACGCCGCCGGCCGCACTCAGTGCATTCGGCTCCAGCGTGATACGCAGGTTACCATTGGAAATGTAAGTACGTCCGGAATTCCAACCGCTGACATTACCAAAATCACTGGCCGCCTGCGCCTGCGAAAGCCAGGTGCCCGTGGCATAGCTGTCCCAGTTGTTTGTCCAGGTACTTAAAATTGCTTCTGTTTGTGCTCCCGTACCCGTGCCAGGATCGGCAGGGGTTTCCAGGGTTTGATCCTTCTTGCAGGATAATAGACAGGTTGCCGCTAATACAGCAAATGCATGCATGCGAAACGTGGAAATCATGCGATTAAATTTGTGGGTTATGAATAGCTACTACAGTATCGAACTGCAATTTTCATTCAAAAGATAAGGGCTGTTTTCCAAATTTCCTAGTGTTGCAATCGATTTTTTGCAATCGATTTCATAAATGATTGTCAATGAATAATTATCATTATATTTATTTTATGAAGATCCTCATCATAGAAGATGAAATCGCCCTCCGCAACGCCATTCAGCAGTACCTCGAGCAACAGGGATATGTCTGCGAAACAGCCGGCGATTTTCAGGAAGCTATCAATAAGGTTAACGAATTTGACTATGACTGCATCGTAGCCGATATCACCCTCCCCAATGGTAACGGACTGGAAATCGTCAAAGAACTTAAACGCATACACTCCCGCGCCGGTATCATTATCATCTCCGCTAAAAACTCTTTGGAAAACAAGCTATCCGGACTCACCCTCGGGGCGGATGATTACCTCACCAAACCCTTTCATCTCCCTGAATTAAATGCCCGTATCCACGCCCTCCTGCGCCGTAAAAACTTTGACGGGAACACACAAATTACCTTTCACGAAATCACCGTCACCCCTGCCTCCCAAACCGTCACCATCCATCAGCAACCTATCACACTCACCACCAAAGAATACCAGCTGCTCCTTTACCTGCTGGCCAACCAAAACCGGCTCATTACCAAGTCGGCCCTCGCCAGCCACCTCTGGGGCGATGCATACGACCAGGCCGGCTCCTATGATTTCATCTATACCCACATCAAAAACCTCCGGAAAAAAATGATGGAAGCCGGCGGAAACGATTATATCAAAACCGTTTACGGCACCGGCTACCGGTTCGGCTAATATCCCCACTAGATAAATTCAGAAAATCTTCAGAATCCAGTCCCCTCCTGCAAACCCACGTCTGATACGCTCATAAAAAAATTAATCCTAATTTAATCTAACAGCTTACCTTCGCCCATCAATTTTTCATAATGAAACCTACACCTAACAGGTACGCCGTGCAGTTCGGATTTACTGCCTTGTACCTTTTGCTTTCCACGATTGTCAGAGTCGCGCTATTATGCTGGGCCTTTCCTGTGGCCGCCCTATCCTTTGGAAACATCCTTTCCATACTCGCGAAAGGGCTTGTTTTTGATGTGGGCGTAGCGGTATTTTTTACCGCCGCTTATTCAGTTTACCTGCTGCTGTTGCCGCAAAGACTCAATAAGTCCTGGTTCAACAAAATATTCACTTCCTTCTGCTTCTTCCTGGCCTTACTGATCGTTATCTTCTCCTTCTTTGCGGAATTTACCTTCTGGGGGGAATATGAGGCAAGATTCGACTTTATCGCGGTAGATTACCTCCTCTACACCTATGAGGTAATCAACAATATCAACCAATCCTACCCGCTGCCATTACTGATTGGTGGCGTACTCGCCGGCACTGCACTGCTTACCTGGCTTACCGCCCGTTTAGGCATGTTCCGGGCAAGCTTCCAGTCGTATACCCCGGTTCGCTGGCGAATCCTTCTCACCGGAGGCACTCTTGCAATCGCCGGCTTACACCTCTACCTGGTGAGCAACACCTGGGCAGAAACTGGCAAAAACCGCTACCAGCAAGAGCTTTCTAAAGCAGGCATCTATAGCTTCGGCTCTGCCTACTTTAATAATGAGCTGCCCTACGATAAATATTATATCCTGGAAGATGATAAACAGGCCTTTGCAGCAATGCGAAGTCTTTTACAGTCGAACAACAGTAAATACCTGGAAGACGGTTCCAGCATCTATCGCCACATAGCTGATACCGGCGCCACTGTAAAGCCTAACGTCATCATGGTTACGATAGAAAGCTTCAGTGCCGGATTCATGGAGCGCTTTGGCAGCAAGGAACACATCACACCGGTGCTGGACAGCATCGCCAAAGAAAGCCTGCTGTTTACCAACATGTACGCCACCGGCACCAGAACCGTACGCGGTATGGAAGCCCTGACGCTCGCTGTACCACCTACACCAGGCCAGAGTATCGTACGCCGTAAAAACAACGAAGGATTGTTCAGTCTCAGCACCATCTTTGGCAATGCCGGCTACGACCGCACCTTCTTCTACGGCGGTGATGGGTACTTCGATAATATGAACCAGTTTTTTGGCAACAACGGATTCGATATTTACGATCGCTTACGCCATCGCCTGGTAGGAGATAACTTCCCAACCCAGCGCGATAACTTCCCGGACAGCGCCGTACATTTTGAGAATGCATGGGGTGTTTGCGACGAAGATATTTATAGCGCCGTGCTTAAAAAAGCAGATGAAAAACATGCGGCTGGCAAACCTTTCTTCGATTTTGTGATGACCGTTTCCAACCACCGCCCGTTCACCTATCCGGAAGGAAAAGTTTCCATCCCTTCGCATACCAGTCGCGAAGGAGCTGTTCAGTACACCGATTATGCCATCGGGCAATTCCTGAAACAGGCGCAGCAAAAACCATGGTTTAAAAATACCATCATCATATTTGTGGCGGATCATTGCGCCAGCGTAGCAGGAAAAAATGAAATTGAAGTCAACAAATATCATATCCCCTGCATCGTTTACAACGTACCAAATGAAACGGCAAGGGAAATCCCTACCATGTGCTCCCAACTGGACATATACCCTACACTGTTAGGAATCCTCAACTGGTCCTATAATTCAAATTTATACGGGAGAGATGTACTGGCTGCTGATTACCAGCCCCGCGCCATGATCAGCACCTATCAGCTGCTAGGCTATCTCGAGCCAGGTAAACTGATGATTCTTGGACCACAGCATCAGGCGCAAACATTCCATGTGAAAGACAGTACAGGGGATTTGCAATCGCTGCCTATGGACAGCGTGCTGCTGCGCAAGGCCATTGCCAATTACCAAACGGCATACACGCTGTTTAAAAACGGCGGCATGCGGAAATTATAGCCTCTGTTTAGGGCCGCAGGCCCTGGGTATAAAAGAGGGTGTATCAAAAGTATGATACACCCTTTTACTTTTGTAGGAAATTATTAAACAGGTATATTAATGTAGTTATACTAGTTATTACCCTGTTGGGAAATGAGAGAGATACACCCAGATAGGCATTGGTCATATCGTAAAAAAGG
>NZ_JAHUWJ010000001.1 GCF_019219075.1 Chitinophaga sp. sic0106 | reverse complement strand
TTTGCCGCCAGCTTCCTTCAGATTCCATCTTACAATGGACACCCTTGCTATTGGCTAATGCTTCCTACTACAAAGCGCATTCGGGACTTGCACCCTAGAGCTATAACACATGCCTGGCACACATAAAAAAACCAGCCTTCGAATGAAGGCTGGTTTTTGAGGAAATAGATTACTATTTGGCTATCATAACTGGTACTGTACATAGTTTACCCTGTGGGGTTGAAACCGTTACATATACCATGCCTGCGGCTCCTTTGAGAGGCACCCTTTCATGGAAACTATCTTTCACATTGAGGTAACCACGCTCGTAAATTTTCCTGCCGGCAATATCATTGATAGTTATTACCAGATTCTGTTTTTCCGGGAAGAAGGCATGGACCATTATGAAATCTGTTGCCGGATTAGGATAGATTTTCATATCCCTATTTCGGACGACTTCTTCAGGAATCCCCGTTAGTACTTGCTGTTTCCATACAAATGGTGCGCTTTCAGCGGTGAGTTTAGTACCGTCGATTGTAGCGTATATCCGTATACGTGATTTAGCGTAGTTAACACCGGTGGTGCTGCCGTATTTGAGTGGCACCTGCCAATCGAAGGCTCCAGTATTAGCGGTGTTTAGGGCAATGGTGGTCCAGGTGGCGCCGTCATCGTCGGAAATATCAATGGAGAGGAGGGCGGTGCTGATGTTTTGTGCATCCCATTTAATCTGGTAACTAACTCCCGTTTGAAGTGTATCCCCGCTAGCAGGTTTCACAACATCGAGTGAAGGGATATTTTCACTAGTTTTAATGGTGAAGCTTTTTTGTGTGGCAGAAAGTAAGTCATTGCTTTCAAAAGTGGCTACACGAAGCATGCAATTACTATTTATTTCTCCCAATGTTCTCGCAGGGAAAACCCTGGCATTTTTGATTTGAGAGGGAATCACCCACTCATATTTACCGACCAAAGCGGGTGCTTTATCGACCATTTGCCAGGTATAGCCACTATCCAGGCTTAGTTCAATCTTCACAGAATCTTCCAGGTTATAGGAAGCCCAGGTGACATTGAAGGTATTGCCACTTATCAACACTTCACTCCCCACAGGAGACTTGAGCAATAACAATGTAATATTTGAGCGGGTAGCTGCACCATCGTAACTACCTCCCATATATTTTTGTGCAACGGATACTGGTTCAGGTTGGATAATAACAGGAACAGTAGAGTCAGCGACATTCCAGGCAGTGTCCTGCACCTTAAACTGGAATGTAGTCCCAATTCCGCCATTAACAATGGTGTTATAGGCACCACGATTAGCATCTACTTTATTAGCCACCAATATCCAATTTCCGGAATCTACCTTTTTATAGATATTCACCGTATCAAGGCTTGCGGCAGACCATTTCACTGGCCATACCATTCCTACCTGCGCAGTGGTTCTGCTGGGTATAATTTTAAGAGATTTACTTCTGATGTTGAACCTGGGAGAAATGAATAAGCTATCTCCTACTGTTAATTTTATTAAAGCACTTACCGAGGTCACATTAGGAGTAATCCATTCATAAGAAGTGGGTGACAATCTAGTACCCGTATTAATATTCACCCATGTAGCACCACTATCCAGTGAATAATAAAAATGGATGGAGTCGGATGTATTTCCGACCCACGAGATAACAGTTGAAACTCCTGCTTCAACTTCAGCATTCAACATTGGTGCTTGTATGATAATGGGTTGAAAAACGTAAGTAGATGCTGTTGCATGACCATCATAAATTCCACCATAATACTTAGAAGTATTGCTGACTGGCATTCCCGATACAGGACTGGCAGGTTGAAAATCTCTAAATGTGGCTGGATTAGAAACATCTGAAATTTTAATGATAACATTTTTTCCTGCTAATGACGCTGGTACCACCCAATTAAAGTAATTCAAACTTGCTGGTATATTGTTGGCGATTACACCGGAATTACTGCCGTCATTCCAGGAGATATTCACTTTAGTAATTCCGTCATATTTCCATCTGAGTAAAACTGGCGAACCTGTTGTCCATTTATTGCTTATGCCCAAAAAATAGCCGACGCCGGATAAGAACCAATAATTGGTACCCATGTCTGTTTATCATCAATGGAATATTCAAGCCGCACATTGTTAAATTGGAATAGGCCCATCGGATGATTTGGGTACTTCCTCCTGGCCAGACTTCTCCGCCGGCAGGTGCCATTATTTGCACAGCCTGTGCCTGAACCTCTATACGCAGAAATGTTACTAGCCATGTGAGTAACAGGCTATAGCATAATTTATTCATATTTCTAGGATAAAGGTCAGGATTAGTTTTCTTGCGGTGCTGTTCTTACACCCCGGAAGCCATATCTTGGAAAGTCTATTACTTCTATCAGACCAGAAACAGTATTATCTTTCCATCCAGGCATACCCCAACCAGGTGCTGTGGTGTATGGTCCTGATTCAGATGCTGGCATGGGTAGAACACCTGTACCATGAATTTCATCCGATGCGCCGATTGCACGATTGTACAGGAAAACATACTCATACATGTTATCTGTCAAATTCATCACCCCATAATAAGCAGCACCGGAAGTTTGACGGTTGCTGGTAGGGGTAGCAAAAATACCTACCCTAAACGGGCCACTTCCCTGGTCTCCATTTAGGAATGTCTTGTTATTCACATACTCATTACCTTGGATATTCAATTTCTCTGTCCCATTCTCAACACCATTAACCTGGTAACCACTTGCAAAGCTATTGCGGTATTGACTTCCGAATGCACCTTCGTTTGGAACGGGAGCTAATGGCCCCCGACAAGCCTTTTCGAATTCAAATTCTGACATAGGACGCAGACATGCCCACACTGCAAATGGTAATGAAGTAGATTCGTTGCAAATAGCAGCTCTATCTGGCCGGGTTACGTAGTATACATTATCCTGCAAGAATATAGTATTTCTGTTGGTGAGGTTCGGATAGAAAATCCATGGTTTTCTTCTGTTAAGATTAACTGCCGAATCAGCGGGGGCAACAGAAAAGGAATTCATGAAATCTGTCAACTGACCTTGTGACAACTCATATTTCATGCAGTAGAATGCCTTATAACCCGTTGGGTAATGTGCATTTTCAATGATACCATCATTATTTGTATCCAGTCCCCTCAGCCCGTCAATTTTTGCAATGGATCCAGGTGTTCCGGGAGAGGAGGTAAAACTTTCCGAGATGGTATCAGTAACAACTATGTAATCCCGCCCACCCGCTGCGTTACGTATGGAGCCTGAGCTATTGGAACTATCCCCTGCTGCAAATGAGCCTTCTGGAATATAGACCATTTCTGTCGCAAATACTTTTACTTCAACATCACTGATAGAATTTAGTCCTTCCGTGCCATAGTTCCATGATAGTTTCACGCCCGTAATTTCGTTATTCCCGTTACCATTGCTTGTTCTATAAGCAAAAACACCCAGCCTGTCGGCAGGAAGATTTAATCTGAATGGAACGTTTCCGCCTGTAATATTATGCCCATTTGCTGCAAGCTTAGCATGTCCCCAACTGCCGTTAGAGCGCTTGTACTTTACGAATATCCAAGCGGCGTCCCAGTTAATATCATCTCTCTAGGAGTTGTCCCAAGAGAGGTCAAACTGGATTAGGACAGATTTGGCAGTTTCATCATTTGAAACCAGCGAGACTTTTTTACATTTATATTATTGGCATAACTAGTAACAGGCACAAAAAATGCTGTAAGTACCAGGATAAAAGATATAAACTTCATAGGTAAACTTTTGTTTCTACGGTATAGGCCACAAAGTTAACCATATAATAAAAATTCGTGGCTGTATCAGCAACAAATAATGCACTTCGTCCTACCGGACGAGCTTTGAGAAATAGCTATCCTGTTATTATTTCTAAGACTTTTTATCTTGTTCCTGTTGCAGCATTTATATAGCCTCGTTCCACTAAGATTCAAACTCACTTAATTCGAGCCATCTCATTCCCTTTTCATCGAGTAGCTGAAGAATTTCTCCCATTCTGCTGGTCAAGGGTTCTATCTTTTCAAAAGCGAGCTCTCCGCTGGACAACGCGTCTTCAATATTCTTCTTTTCTGCTTCTAATTTTTCGATATCCTTCTCCAGCAGCTCGAACTCTCTTTTCTCTTTAAAGGACATTTTTTTCGGCTTTTCGACAGCAGCTGTAGCGATGGTAACATTTGAAGCAGTGGGTTTTTCAATCTTTTGATTCTGCGATTTTTTACGTTCCTCTTCCCGTTCCGATTCGCGATATTGGGAATAGTTACCTGGGTAATCACGAATTTGCCCCTGCCCTTCAAAAACAAACAGGTGGTCTACCAGTTTATCCATGAAATAGCGATCGTGACTTACGATGATAATACAGCCCTGGTATTCCTGTAAAAATGACTCCAGGATGCTAAGTGTAGGCAGATCCAGGTCGTTTGTAGGTTCATCCAGCACAAGAAAATTTGGGTTTCTAAAGAGGATGGAAAGTAAATGCAGCCGTCTTTTTTCGCCTCCACTTAATTTTGAGATATAAGTATATTGTTTTTCTGCCGGAAACAGGAATAGCTCCAGAAATTGAGCAGCACTTACCTTTGTACCGTCAGCCAGAGGAAAGTTTTCAGCAATATTTCTTACGAATTCTATCACTCTCATGTCCTCTTTGATCAACAAACCTTCCTGGCTGTAATCGCCGAAAACGATGGTTTCTCCCACATTGATCTTGCCGGAATCGGGTTGTTCTTTTCCAAGCAGCATGTTGATAAAGGTAGATTTACCCACACCATTCTTACCAACTACGCCTACACGCTCACCTTTTTTGAAAGTATAATCAAATCCTTTTAGTATGTTTAGCTCACCGTAGGACTTATATACTTTCTTTAATTCAAGGATTTTTCCTCCCAGACGGGTCATTTTCACGTTCAGTTCCAGCTGTTGATCCTGTATACGTGTGGTGGCCTTTTCTTTTACTTCGTAGAAATTATCCTGACGCGCTTTTGACTTGGTGGTACGGGCTTTAGGCTGCTTGCGCATCCACTCCAGCTCTTTACGGTACAGGTTGCGCGCTTTTTCTACTGAAGCTTTATCGCTTTCCTCGCGGGCAGCTTTCTTTTCCAGGTAATTCTCGTAGTCTCCCTTATATATGAAAAGCTGCTCCTGATCAAGTTCCATTATTTCATTACAAACGCTGTCCAGGAAATAGCGATCGTGGGTTACAAGTAACAAGGTTACTTTTTCCTGATCCAGGTAATTTTCCAGCCATTCGATCATTGAAACATCCAGGTGGTTGGTAGGTTCGTCCATGATTAACAGCACATGTCTGTGCTCAAAACCGATATCGATAAGAACTTTAGCCAGCGCCACACGTTTTTGCTGACCACCGGATAGGCTACCCACTGGCTGATCTAGGCGATGAATATTGAGCTTACCAAGAATTTGCTTCACTTTGGAATCAAAATGCCAGGCATTCAACTCATCCATCTTGGCTATAGCATTCGTTAATGCATCATGGTCAGGCTCCATTCCTTCGTCAGTCAACAGTTCATATTCCTTGATTGCGTTGAGTATAGGATGACTATGATCAAAAATATTTTCTAATACATTTCTAGAAAGATCAAAATCTGCTTGCTGTTCAAGCATTACAACGGTAACGTCTTTATGAATCCAGACCTTACCTTCATCCGGGCTTTCCTTACCACATAATATCTTGAGTAATGTCGATTTACCGGAGCCATTAAGGGCTACCAGTGCTATTTTATCACCTTCTTCTATATGAAATGAAATATCCCGGAAAAGTGGTTTGGTTCCGTATGATTTTGTGAGTCCTTCTACTGTAACGTAATGCATAAGGCGAAGTTATAAGGATAATTTCAATTATCCAGCTGTCGAAAAGAAAAGCCGAAGAGCTCTGAGTTAAATTAATTTTTTTGTTATATTAGGACAGACCATGAGATTCATATTATATTTATTATCACATTTATACCATGCTCATCTTTCTGGCAATTAAGGTTGAAACTTTTTTATAAACACTTCAATGAAAAAACTAGGACTATTGTACAAAAATTGCAGAAAATCGGGTACTTCCGTTATTTCTCTTCTTATTCGTTATTGCTATTATAGAATTAGTGGCAAACTGTTGCTCCTACATCAACGAGCAATAATTAAAGGCTCTAATAACATAATAACAATGGCTCCAGTATCCGTGGGCACATCCTTTGTGGGATTTTGTCATCGTAAAGATTACACATACCTGCATATTGAAGGGCAATTATTATTCAAGGGCAAATTCGCCATAGGAAGAGGCTGCAGATTTGATATCGGTATGAATGCCAAGGTTACCATCGGGTCAAATGGATTTATCAATCCATTCACAAATATTATTATTACCGACAACCTCACAATAGGTGACGATGTTGCAATTTCTTGGAATTGCCAGATTCTGGACAATGATTTTCATGAAGTTCATTATGAAGGGAAAAAACAAAAAAGCAACAATATTGTAATTGGTAATAAGGTATGGATCGGTTCTAATGTAAGTATTTACAAAGGTGCTGTTATTCCGGATGGCTGTGTAGTGGCAGCAAATTCGGTTGTAAGAAACAGTTTCTCTGAAACAAATTGTATAATAGGGGGTAATCCAGCCAAAGTGATTAAATCAAATATTTCCTGGTCATAACAGACTATAAAGCATAGTAATTGAATAGATTGGGACTTGTCATATATAAAAAACAAAACTATGAAAAAAGCCCTTTTTGCCATAATAATTTTGGAACTGATAGCTGCACTGAACGCTAGCGATCTCTGCGCGCAGGTAGAGATTAACTATGTTGATCCTTTAATCAAGGTGTTTAAGGCAGATGTTACAGCAGCAAACATTACGCCGACACTAGATGCAGCACTTTCTGATTTTGTATCGCTCCAGTATGCAGTAAGATCAAACTATCCAGTAAAAGGCTTAAGTGCAACGGTAATAAGCCTTACCAATGGAGCAAATAAACTGACAAATTGTAAGATTAAATTTGTAGGTTATGTGAAGATTAATAATCTTGCAAAAGACCCATCCCCAGATGTGTTAAAACCTACAGACAAATTATATCCAGACCCATTGCTGGAAGCAGCAAGTATTGACATAGCACCTAATAGCACGCAACCTATTTGGGTTACAATTGCCATTCCTAATAATACAGCTCCTGGACTATACAAAGGTCAGATTAAGTTCAATGCCAGTATTAATGGGAAAGTGATTTCCAGTGTGAAAGATTTTAATATAAAAGTTTATCCTGTTTCAGTCATCAACTCAACCTTAATGATTAGTCTGAATCCATCGGTAGACAATAGTCGAATTTCTTCCATGGATAAATACAGGCAGATGAGCCGTAAAGAAGTAACAGAATACTCTCCTGAATTTTGGAGCCTGACCGAGAAAATGGCAAGGATGATGAAGGAATATCGCCAAAATATGGTATTATTTTATGTCATTCATTTGATAGATTATGGTTATTCCAACGGGAAGTATACCTTCGATTTTACTAAAATGGACAAATTAATAGGTGTCTATGAAAAGGCTGGTGTACTGACTCGTATTGAAGGAGGATATCTTGGAGGCAGAAATAACGGCTGGTGGGATGGTTTTGATCTTTTCTACTACAAATCACAAGGTGACAAAATTGTACTAAGCAGTGGCAACATTAAGAATCCAGAAGTAATTGCTTTTTACCAACAGCTCATGCCAGCACTGGTGCAGCATCTCAAAGCAAAAAATTGGATCAATAAGTATTATCAGCGATTAGTTGATGAACCCGTTGATGCCAACGCAAATTCTTATATTGAAATAGCCAAATTCATCAAGAAAATAGCACCGGAATTAAAAACAATTGAAGCAGTACAAACTACCAAAGTAACTGACTATATTAACATCAGCATCCCAGTTTTGGACTTTCTAAAGGACAATTACAATTACTACAAAAATCAAATAAATCAGGGCAAAGAAATATGGTATTATACGTGTTGGCTCCCTCAAGGTAATTATGCCAACTGGTTCATTGAAATACCACTTCTCAAAACCAGATATCTCCATTGGATTAATTTTAAATATAATCTCAAAGGTTATATACACTGGGCGTACAACAACTGGAACAATAATAGCCTCAGTGAAGGAGCAGAAACCAAATCGGGCGGATCCATTCTTCCTGCGGGGGACAGTTGGATCGTGTATCCTAAAACCGACGGTTATTTAAGTTCTATCCGTCTTGAAGCAGTAAGAGATGGAATAATTGATTATGAACTCCTGAACTTATTGAAAAAGAAGAATGCAAAGCTAGCATATCAACTTTCAGATTTACTTATTAAAAATTTTGATAGTTACAATATGGATGTAAAACAATTTAGAAACACAAGGCGCTTAATTTTAGAAGCATTGACTAAGTAGAAAATTGAACAATCTTGAAGTCTACATCGCTCATGGTTACCGTGGCTAATAACTTCGGTACCAACACATCAGTTATTTTTGTTGTACCAAAGTGATACAACTTCAAGTAGTATTAAAAATCGTAATAGAAGTGTCTAAATGTAGTCCTCAATCCTAAATTGAAAATTAAGTCAGTACTTTTACTAACATCGGTACTTAATCTTCTTGCACTCAAGGAGGTTTCTATCCTCAAATTGTATTTCGGATTCAGTACATATGCAATTGTTCCTTGTGCATATAAAAGATTGGTTCTTATTCCCTGTCCTATATAATTACCATACTCGTTTGGATGGGTAGTATAAGGCTTAGAAATATCATGTCCAAAATTGGTTTGTTCATTCGGATCATCACCATACATGGCATACTGTAATTCACCAGTAGCATACCACCTTTTATATCGGTAAGTTGCTATTCCCAAAACTTCTTGGAAGTTGGCACCTAAAGGATGCGCTAATGATTGGTTATAATGCTCATAATTAATGAGAGTACTTTTATAACTATAAGTATAAGGACGTACAGCATTATACTCCAACTGCAAATCCAGATTTTTTAACTTAAATACATCAAAAGAACGAATTCCTAATTGCCAGCTTTGTTTATTTGCCCACCAGCCGTTACCACTAAAAACTTCTTTTAACTTGAACTCATCTAATACAAGTTGCCCATAGATGGTTGTATTAGGAAATAACTTATACTTAGCATTCGCTCCAACTAATGCATTATCAGAAGATCCCTCTGAAAATTCTGCAGAACGAAGAAAAATAATTGGATTCATATAGCTCCAATCAAAACCTCTTTTCCTACCAGAAGAATCAGCATCCGGCCAAATAACTGCGTCAAACAAACCTATGGTAAATTTCTTGTTAACATTCCAATCCAGAAAATGGAACACACCCCACTTTTTGTAATAGCCGAGATCATCATAAGCAGTAGCAAAGCTTTTACTATGTTTATCCATAAATTGGGCCCACATAGCAGTGTACTGAACACTACCTAGAGTTCCTGTTAATTTTAAATATGGATAGCTAAAGGAGATATCAGATAATATTAGTGATCGATATCCATCCCCAATAAAGTTTTGTCCGTAACCAGCTGTTAAATTGAGATATTTATTGGGTGTGTATGACAGCAGCGCATTGGCATAGTTGTAGTCAAATGCTTTTCCATTACTGTAATCTTTTATACCTCCCTGTCCGGGAACTACATCATTCTTACGAATAAACTGATCTAAATAGGTAGGAAACTTACCCTGATTTTCAAAAAATGAGGACTCAAAATAAAACTTAGCCCCTATGTTGGCCTGAATAATTGCGCCTCGTGTATTTAACCATGTTGTACGACTGCCATCATGTGACTTACCAATTTGAAAGTCTGGAAGAAAGTCAATAAATACATTATAATCTGGCCTTCTAAACTCCAAAAGATGTTCCTGAAATAACTTACGGTAGATCCAGCTACGTTTGGTTGTATCCGGGTTTGTATACATTGAACTTGTATCAACATGCAGGATTGGCTTAAATGCTGTATGATGATTGGCTGAATCCATGTAAAGTTCACGGATGTTCTGGATGTTATAAGGCAATATAACTGGCAGACGCTCTTGTGCAAAGGAGGTATTGGCAAGCAATAATAAAGCTGCCAGCTTAACGAGGTATTTCATCAAGATGATTTTGAAATATGATTCAGGTTCACAAAAAACTGGTTTCACAAATATTATTTAAAGCAGTCACTGGCACATAAAACGGAACCCACGTACAGTTTTACCAAAATAATTGCGTAAAGATAATATTTTCAATCAAACGAGGTGACAGCGAGGGATAAGTATTATAAAGCATCCTGGCATTTAACCAGGATGCCAACAATCTACAGAAAATGCTCCTGATTATTGCTTTTCAATATTTCTGTTACATGCTTTATTTCCTGCTCATCACTTTTAGGATAAATCAGGAGGACATCTTCATCATCTACAATAATGTAATCATTTAGTCCTTTGATGACTCCTAATTTTCCTTGAGACAGATGAATAATGCTATTATTGGTGTCTTGCAAGTGCAGGTTTGAAGATGCATGCACGTTGTTGCCCGGCTTCTTCTCAGCTACCTCATATAGAGATGCCCAGGTACCTAAGTCGCTCCAGCCGAAATTTGCCGGAATGGTATAAACATTATTCGCCTTTTCCATTATTGCATAATCAATAGAAATATTAGGAGAGGCAGGATATTCACGATCAATAAACTCTTGTTCATTGGCTGTATTATAGTAGTTATGTCCTTTACTAAACAAGGTAAATATATCTGGTGTATGTTCTTTAAATGCAGCTAATGCAGTTTGTACACTCCAAATGAATATTCCTCCATTCCATACATATTGACCACTTGCCAGAAATTCTTTGGCTTTTTCCAACTTCGGTTTCTCTGTAAACTTATCTACTTTATGAACCCCGTCCACCTGAGCATTGTCATATTTAATATAACCATAGCCTGTATCGGGCCTTGTCGGAGATATACCCAAAGTAATCAGATAAGGGTTCTTAGCTGCTACTTCAAGACCTCGTTGTACTTTATCCAGGAATACATCCTCATACAATATGAAGTGATCTGAAGGGGCAATTACCATACAGGCGTGAGGATCTTTCGCTGCCAGCTTAAAAGTTGCATAGGCGATACAAGGTGCGGTATTATTGCGGGAAGGTTCGCAAAGAATATTTGCTTCCGGAATATCTGGCAGCTGCTGTCCTACAAGCGATTTATACTGGGTATTCGTAACAATATAAATCTGATTAGCTGACGTTAACTTCAGAAAGCGCTCGTATGTTAATTGGAGTAACGATTTACCAATGCCGAGTATATCGATGAACTGTTTTGGATAGCTATTCCGGCTCTTAGGCCAAAATCGACTTCCAACTCCACCGGCCATAATGAAAATATGAGTGTTCATGCTATGCTTCCTTATCTTATTACCCAGTTATTTTTCTTCACTTCATCGTAGACTTTAGCGATACCATCTTCCAATGCTATATTTGCCCTCCAGCCAAAACTATGTAGTTTTGTAACATCCATCAGTTTACGAGGAGTTCCATCAGGTTTGGAAGTATCAAATAAAAGTTCTCCTTCATAACCTACAATTTCCTTTATCATTCTAGCCAGATCACCAATTGAGATGTCCTCTCCTACTCCTATGTTGACTAACCCAGGCTCATTGAAATGTTGCATTAAAAAGAAACACGCATCAGCCATATCATCTGCATGCAGAAATTCTCGTTTAGGAGTTCCTGTTCCCCAAATATTTACGGTAGGCTGATTATTTACTTTTGCTTCGTGCATTTTCCTTAACATGGCCGGTAATACGTGCGAGTTATTCAGGTCGTAATTATCATTAGGACCATATAAGTTTGTAGGCATAACCGAAATAAAATTGCTGCCATATTGAGCGCGATAGGCATTACACATTTCAATCCCTGCAATTTTTGCAATGGCATAGGGTTCATTTGTCGGCTCTAAAGGTCCTGTCAGCAAGTACTCTTCTTTCAGTGGTTGAGGTGCCATTTTTGGATAAATACAGGATGAACCAAGAAACATCAGTTTTTTCACAGCACTTACATGAGCGGAGTGAATAACATTATTCTGAATCATCAGATTTTCATAAATAAATTGGCCTCTGTATGTATTATTTGCTAAAATACCTCCGACTTTAGCTGCCGCCAGAAAGACATAATCAGGCTTTTCTATTTCAAAAAAGCTTGAAACTGCTTGTTGATCACGTAAATCCAGCTCTGAGGACGTACGCAATACCAGGTTATTAAACCCTGCAGCTTGCAACCTCCTGACTATAGCCGATCCGACCATGCCTCTGTGTCCGGCAACATATATCTTGTCCTGTGGGTTCATGTTATTCAAATTGATTAAGTACTTTGTATCCATTGTCCTTCAGCAATTTTTCACGGCGGAACAGTTGAAGATCAGCCAATACCATTTCTTTTACAAGCGCAGGCAGGTCGTATTTCGGCTTCCAGCCCAATTGGGTTTGTGACTTTGTGGGATCTCCAATAAGCAATTCTACCTCTGTTGGTCGGAAATACCTTGGATCAATCGCCACTACTTCCTGCCCAATCTTTAGAGGACAATCCGCATTTGTATTTGTTTTAACATAGCCCTTTTCATCAATCCCTTCGCCCTTAAATTCGATTTCAATACCAACTTCCGAAAATGCCATAACAATAAAGTCTCTAACTGTTGTGGTAATTCCTGTAGCAATCACAAAATCCTCTGGTTTCTCCTGTTGAAGGATGAGCCACATAGCCTCAACATAATCCTTGGCATGTCCCCAATCCCGTTTCGCATCCAAATTACCCATATAAAGCTTTTCCTGCATACCAAGGGATAATTTTGCTACAGCACGTGTAATTTTTCTAGTCACAAAAGTTTCTCCTCTCAATGGGCTTTCATGATTGAAAAGAATACCATTACAAGCAAACATGTTATAGGCTTCCCTATAATTTACGGTTATCCAATATGCATACATTTTAGCCACTGCATATGGAGAGCGGGGGTAAAATGGCGTTTTTTCTGATTGGGGCACTTCCTGTACCAAACCATATAATTCGGAAGTAGATGCCTGATATATCCTTGTTTTTTCAGTTAATCCTAATATTCTAACTGCTTCAAGAATCCTTAAGGTTCCAATTCCATCAACGTCTGCCGTATATTCTGGCGCTTCAAAGCTAACCTGCACATGGCTCATTGCACCCAGATTATATATTTCATCAGGCTGTACCTGCTGAATAATGCGGATCAGATTAGTGCTATCTGTCAAGTCACCATAGTGCAACTTAAATCTTACATGTTTCTCATGGGGGTCTTGGTATATATGATCGATACGATCCGTATTAAACAGGGAACTTCTCCTTTTAATACCATGAACCTCATATCCTTTTGCCAGCAGGAATTCTGACAGGTATGCACCGTCTTGTCCTGTAATACCTGTAATTAAACAAGTTTTCATTTTTATATAATATTTTATTCAGCATTATGAATACCTACCTCCGCTGTAAGAGTTATTAAAACTACTCTTGAACGAGGCCTTCAAAAAAAGATATATTTTCTAGAGCTTTATTATAATCCTCAGGAATTCCAATATCAATAAAGAAGCCTGCTTGTGGCATTCCGTAAATATTGATTTTTGCAATGTTGGGCTCGAGAATATCTTTCTCAAGCGAAAATGCACCGCTATGACTATTAAAATATGGTTGAAGTGCAGTTTTCCCCAACATGATCAAACCTGTATTGATTAATCCTGATTTAGTTGGTTGCTTCTCAATGAATGATTCCACCCTTAACTGTTCATTTAACTTTACGACACCATATCTATCAAAGTTATGCATCTCGGTCAATGCAATGACACAATCAGCATTCTTGGAATGATAGTAAGTTTGAAGACCCGTGATATTTAGTTCAAAAAAAGTATCAGCATTTACAAGTAGGATCTCCTCCTCTTCAATCTGCTCAGTGCATAATTTGACAGCTCCTCCTGTACCTAAAGGTGTTGATTCTACAACAACTTTATAATTCAAATGAGAGAAACTTTCATCTAAAAATGCTTCAATTTGTTCATGAAGATAGCCTAAAGAGAAAACAAATTTAGTCACTCCTTCATTCTCCAAATACTTAAGCAAATAGAACAGAAACGGGGCATCACCAAGATTTGCCAAAGGTTTTGGACGATCGTTAACGACTGTGCGCAGCCTTGTCCCAAAACCACCAGCCAGAATTATTGCTACCATACTATTTTGATCTTACAAATTTCTTATAAACAGTTAATAATAGTTTATCAGGAAGGTTTCTCAATATGGTTTTAGAAACAACATGGAAATAATATACTGCATTTGAATGAAATCCGATTTTGTTAATAAAGGCGTGGCTGGCCAATTCACCTTTCAAAAACCGGGCTCCTTTCCTACGTTTGGTGAAGTCTTTACCTGTCCTGGCCTTTACCAATGCCGTTGGCATATTGGCGGCTTTATAACCTTTCACCAGAAATAAGGAAAAAAAAGCATAGTCTTCAGCAGCAGAAACCAAAGGATATCCTCCTAGTGAAAGTGCTACATCCCTTAAATATACAGTTACCGGATGGCAAAACGGGCTACGCCATTTTGCCATCTTTACTATTTCTTCATGCGATTGCGGTACTTGCCTAACTCCCAACATTTCCTTCATTTCCAGATCATACTCATCCACCGGAGCCGAGAGTAAGGCAGTTTCTGGATGCTGATGTAAAAATTCGAGTTGACGTTCAATCCTTTCCGGCAAGCAAATGTCATCCGTATCGAACCTAAATATATATTTGCCTTTCGCAGCAGCAAGCCCCACATTCAAGCATGCAGGCAGCCCCTTAGCGTCACCAGCATCAATCCATCGAAGTACTCCGGCAGGGAATGTTGTTTCATAGTAGTGTAGAATCTGAATTAGTTCTTCTGGCAAAGTACCTTCACAAACCAAAAGTATTTCGTCTGGTAAAACCGTTTGATTATATAAGCTAAGCAAGGCATCTTCAAGATATGCCGGCTTCTCTTTCCAGAATAGAGACATTAATACAGTTGACTCAACTTGCATATTCAAAACATTTCATCATAATGTGAACCCAAATCATATGGACATCTTCAGAAAGTTGCATATCATTCACTCCTGCATTAAGACTATAATCGGCCATTTCTTTCAATTTCCCTCCAGAAAATCCAGTAATACCAATAGTTATTGCCTTACTTTCTTTTGCAGTTTCCATGGCCTTAATAATATTCTTTGAGTTCCCACTTCCACTGATACCAATTACGACATCACCTTCTTCAATGAAATTCTTGAGTTGCTCGGAAAACACCACATCATACCCAACATCATTACTATATGCTAACATAGTTGGAATATTATCATTGAGACAAATGACCTTAAATCTTTTATCGCGGTTATAAGATACGCCTTTGTTTATATCGCAAGCAAAATGAGTCGCAGTAGAGCCAGATCCTCCATTTCCAAAAATGAAAATCTGCTTCCCCGTATCTCTAGCATTTTTTAATATCTCAGCCACTTCAAGTATCTCACTTTGATCCAAATTACGAAGCGTATTCTGTAATTCAGTCAGATAATTTGCTATAATATTTTTCATAATTAAAAGATTATTGTTGTACCTGAATTTTCAAATTTAAATTCCATTTCCATTAAGTGGGATAATGCATTACGAACAGCAGCTTTTTTCTGATCTGGCACGTAGAATAATAGAAATCCTCCACCTCCGGCGCCTAAGAGTTTTCCTCCGAGTGCCCCATTTTTCATAGCAAGCTCATAATTCTCATCTATATAGCTGTCTGAAATTCCTGATGCCAGTTCTTTCTTGTACATCCATCCCGTGTGTAATATCTCACCAACTGAATCAATCTTTTGAGCGATCAATTCTTCTTTAAGGGCATAAGCAAGCTTTACCATTTTATGCAGATTCTCAATTTTCCGGCTTTCCTCAATATTTGCTTTCTGTTCTTTCAGTACACTTCCGGCAGATCTCGTACGGCCAAGGTAAAACATCATGAGGTTACTTTCCAGTTGGTCTTGAATCAGTCTGGACAAGTGAATCTTTTCTATAGAAACATGATCATTGGTATGAAATTCAATAAAATTTAATCCTCCTACAGCGCAGGCATATTGATCCTGTTTCCCGATAGGTTCCTGTAAAAACTCAATTTCCACTCTACAAGCCAACTCAGCAATCTCCTGTTTATTGATATATTTTCCTTTATAGGCAGCACACAAATTAATCAATCCTGCGGCAAATGCGGAGGAAGACGCCAAGCCGGTGCCAGAAGGGATATCAGCACTACTATTGAAATCCACTCCTTTTATTTCAAAATATTTAAATATTTCTCTGATTAATGGATGCTTAATACTCTCAATATCATCTGTATATTCATTTGATGAATATTTCAGAAATATCTTTTCTTCTGCAAAATAAGGATGCATTGACAAATAGGTATACTTGTCAATAGAGGTACTGAGCACAGCTCCGCCATATCGGCTGTAATAGGATTTCAGATCACTGCCACCTCCTGCGAAGCTTATTCTAAATGGGGTACGACTAATAATCAATTTATATCGTTTTAGAGTTTATTAATTCGCGAACCGTTTGACGAACTGCCATTTCGGAGCTTAAAACAGGTTTCCAACCAGTACTTAATATTTTTTGTATGTCATATTTAAACTTCGGTACATCTCCAATCCATCCTCTATCCCCTCCGGTAAAAACTATATTCCTTTTTTCTTCCAGTTCTTCAAGAACAAGCTCAGCAATTCTTGCCACATTGATGGTGTCAATTCCTCCCACATTAAAAATGTTATATCGTTCAGAATTATGCTGTAACAAATATAATATGGCATTAACCAGGTCGCTTACATGCAGGTAAGATTTTTCCTGTTGTCCATTACCAAGTACAGTGAGTTCTTCCTTATTCTTCTTCACCTTATTGATGAAATCATAAATGACACCATGGGTACTTCTACCTCCTACCACGTTAGGAAATCTGAAAATATAAGTTTGAATACCGTAATTGTAGGAGAATGACGAGAGAAAGGCTTCAGATGCAAGCTTACCGGCCCCATAGTGAGAAATCGGGAGGAGAGGGCCAAAATCTTCATGAATGTTTTCAGTTACATCACCGTAAATCGCCGAGGTAGAAGCAAATACTATCCGCTTACAATCGTATTTGCGCATTGCTTCCAACACATTCCAGGTAGTATTAAAAGTATTATCATAGTCTATTGATGGGCTATTGTGACTAATACTAATGTCAGAATTGGCTGCAAGATGAAAAACGAGATCAAACCTATGCTTTTCGAACAAACTATCTATCAGCTGTGGGGTATTTATATCTCCGATAACCAATTCCATTCTGTTATCTGTTGATAAATGCGTCAGATTTTCTTCGGTACCAAGCATGAGATTATCCAAAGCTACAAGCTTATTTACTTCGAATGTTTTTAACACCTCGGTACAAAGGTGACTTCCAATAAAACCTGCACCTCCCGTAATTAAAATATTATGCATACGCCTAAAATTAATATTTGACAGTTAGATCAATATAGTTTTTTGCTTTTCTATAGGCAATCCCATCTCTAATCCCCCTCGCGATGTTTTTCGCATAAACACGTCCTCCTTTCAAGAATATTGGGTAATAGAATAATTTCACTAAAAATTTAAAGCCGTTCTTGATTTTCCACTGTGTAGGTACATACTTGCGACCTGCCAAAATGATAAAATTCCTGAACTGATAATAGGTGCGAAACTGTGAAGAAATTGCAATGCTAATACCTAGTAGTTTGCGATCTCCTTCCCCCAATTTGTGATTTAACACAGCTTTTTCGTGAATAAAGCATTTATACCCTTTAGCAATTGCACGCCAACACCATTCAGAATCCACACCATCTATAAATAATTCTTCTTCCATTAATCCAACCCCTTCCAAAGTTTTCAGACTAATCAATGATCCGGAGCTCATAAGCTCTGACTTTTCCATTATTCCGGACATCACATAATCACGACTATTATCACTTAATTTGTATTGCTCATTTGTATCCTTATTGAGCGAAATTGGTCCTATTACCCCAACTGGCAGATCCATTTCTACCAGTGCATCGTATCCGTTACATAGTTCTGTAATCATATCTTGGTCGGGACAACTATCCTGATCAAATTGAAAAACATATTTATACCTACCTTCAGATTTTATTTCCCGAAATCCGATATTTTGGGCCGCTGCAATACCCCTGTTGCCATTCAGCGGAATATACCTGATAGCATTGTTCGTCTTGCTATATGCTAAAAGGGATGCTGATGTTTCTGGTGTATTATCAATCAAATAAATTCTTGCTATGGTTGGTTCAATCACACTTATTACATTAAGTAAATCACTGATGACTGGATGATAAAGAACGATTACCGCTGCCAGGTCTTCTTTGAAAATCATAGCAAATTGATTATTAAAATTACCTTTTTATAATACACGGGGACCTACCTGATCTGTGCCTCTAATTGTTTACAAATTTCATCTACAGAAAACCTGAGCATCAACTTCTCCAAATTCGCCTGCTGTTCACCATAGACTTCCAAAACATCCATTTCTCTCCTGCTGATCCTGCCAATAATGTCCTTCATTTCTTCCACATTCTCACATAAAAAACCAATATTACCTGCTATCTCAAACAGGTAATTTATATATACTTGTTTCAGACAAATAATGGGTTTACCATGACAAATCGCATCCATTAAGGAACCGCTGACTCTGTAAACATAATTTTCATTATCAAATGAGAAAATCGCGTAGTCTACATCATCAATATTCTTTTCATATTCTTGCTGAGAAATAATCTGATTATTGTTCGCTATCACTTCTACATTTCCACTTAGGGAAGTGAAGCCAGGTTCCATTTTCCCAATCAGCCGAAAAATCGGTTGCGGCTTCTCTAAAGCCTGACCAAAATATTGGGCAAGTTCCATAAAAACCTCAGATCGCTTTTTTCTCATGGCGATCCCCAAATGGCCAAAGACCACCGGATCTTTAGGCTTTGAAGCATATTTTACTGTTCTGGTAATTACAGGGTGGTCGACTGCTATTACATTTTCAGCTTTCACCAAACCTGAGGCTACAAGATTTCTTTTAATAATATCAGAAAGAACTATACAACTTGTTTGCTCTCCTAATGATTTCAACATTTGCTTATATAGCCATCCTTTTAACTTATTTTTTAGTGGCAAGCCATGTTGAAAAATAAATTCTAGTTCCCCATGGAGTACAAAATAAGACCTGAACTTCTTGCGCCTCACTTTCATTGCCGAATAGAGTAGGGATGAGGCACTCAGGCATGTAAAAATCAGGATATTTTGATCAGAAGCATTTGCTCTTTTAATATATTTACTGATAAACATCCAATCACCTATCTTCTTTTTCCCCCAGGGCAACAGTTTGGTTAGCTTTCCCCCTGGCAAAGGATCTTCCTCAAACGGCTCGAAAATCAGATTCTGAATATCAGAATTTTTAGATGCGATTAGCCCTGAATGCAATTTCTCAGCAACAAATAAGACCTGCTGGTGATCATAAATCGATGCAATTATTGCAGTAAGCGAGGCATTGAACATAACGTGATTATGTCCAATTACGAGCTTATCTACCATATATATTATTCCGTTACCCTCTTTCATTATGTCAACTGAGTTTTGCTAGTCGAAATATCCCATCCAGCTTGGATTATAGTCTAAATTTCTATTTCTTTCCCTGATTTTTTTTGCCGGAATACCTGCCACCACCGCAAAATCCTGAACATCTTTAGTTACAACAGATCCCGCACAAATAACAGCACCTTTGCCAATTTTAACTCCTGGAAGAATAGTTGCCCTAGCACCAATCCAGACATAATCATCAATTATTATGTCTTGTGAGCGATAGGAAAAGTTTACTGAGTTATAGTCATGATCTCCAGTTATCATGTGAACATCTGGAGATATGGATGCCCTGGCACCAATTCGCAATTTGCCTCTTCCATCCAGAACACATCTTCTGTTTATCACCGTACCTTCTCCAATTTCGATATTATTCCCCTGAACAAAACAGTGAAGATGAATACTGCTGCCGTATCCCATTTTGATCCCCATTATCCTCTTATAGTATCCATGTCGGATAAAGTAAAAAGGAATTCTATTAATCCAATAATTAGAGAAATATTCATGAAAGAAGACCTTTATACCAAATACCATCTTTTTAAAGATCGTCCGGCTCATAACCACTCTCATGTATTTGTAGCCATAGTATGCTTGCGTTTTTAGATTCCAATCATTATACCTCTTGAGTATATATTTGCTATCCTTCAAATGTCGATAAGGATTGTCAGATACGCCATCCACTAGAAAAGCAAAAATTGTATAATCAATATGCACAAATGAGTACTCTTTCTTGAAGCACTTGTATATAAAATCAAAATCGGCAGCAATCTTCAACTCCTGCGATATTTCGAATGGATTGTTCTGCAAAATTTCTCTTTTGCAAAACAATGCTCCGTGGCGAAAGCTGGGTCCTCTCCACATTTCATCATGTGAGTGACCTATAACCAAGTCAAATAAAGCGCCATCAGCCATTACCATTTTTGCATTCCCATAAATAAGGTCATTTTCTGCAAATTCCTTTGAGTACTTATTGAGAATATCCTCAAATACATTGCTGTGCATCAGGTAGTCGCCACTATTCACAAAAATTACAAATTCACCTTTACACAGCGACACACCCTTATTCATTGCATCATATATGCCCTTATCTTTTTCACTTACCCAATTCGTGATTTTATCCTGATATTGTCTAATTATTTCAACAGTCCCATCTGTAGACCCGCCATCAATTACTATGTATTCAAAATCGTTGGATGTTTGATTGATCACGCTTAAGACGGTCTTTTCAATGAGCGCAGCAGCATTATACACTACTGTTACCACTGAAAAGGTCGGACGAGGTATGTCTTTACAAATATTCTTAGAAATCATTCCAAACAATTGTTTAATTGTTGACTCTATAAGTTAAAAATGAATAAACGTTGGATGTCATAATCCGGGATACAGAGTTCTCCATATAGGCATTAGTATAATCGGAATGCAGATACATATTTGTATATAGCAAATTTACAGTTACCATCATGATTAGATATCCTAACACTAATACCTTTCTTTCATATCTCCTTATAGGTGAATTAAGTATAAAGAAAAAACAAATCACATAAAAAGGGGAGTATAAGTTTACATAGCGCACAAAATTATGGATACTGCTGTACTGAATCAATAGCAAACAATATGATATAATAATTACATTAAACAATGTTCTGGTTTGGACAGTAGTGTGTTTCACGCTAACTGCCACCAATATGATGATAATAACAAATAGCGAAAAAACACCAAAAAGGAAATAATTAATTTTGGTAATTTGCCAGTTTGATATTTCACTATAAAAACTGGCCTTTTCCCCAAGCACTCCACCAAATAGTCCCAGAATTTTATTCAGGTCTATTAATGATAATAGGCTGCAAAAAGCGAGTACTGCAAGAAAGTATCGATTTATATACCTTGATTTTCCAACTATCATCAAGGGCACAAATATTATCACTGATGTATGCACGAGAAGTGCCAGTACAAACAACCACCAAGAATATTTTTTCCCGTTGATTTTTTTTGCAATGGCGAAAGCCGCAATACCAGTAGCGCTGCTCTGCTTTAATAATTCAACCTCCATTGTAAAAAGGCTAGTACCAAAGAGAACCAAAATCAACAAAATGAGGAATGTATTTTTTGATACTTCTCCATTAAATTTCGCAAGCTCCAGCGAAGTTAATGCAAGAAAGAAATACGAAACAGATACCCAGAACAACGGGACGACCTGGGGATTTGTTGGAAATAACTTAGCCAGCATCAGCATGACAGATTCAAATACCAGGTAAACACCGCTATCAGTAACAAAAACAGTGATCACAAAATCCTGAAAATTTCGGATTTGGGTAAACATATTAAACTGTGCCGTATAGCGGGTGATATCAGTTGGCTCATCAAGGCTGACCGACTTTGCAGTGTAGGCTATTAACCCAAATGTTAAAGCTATCAATAGAGATAAAAAGGCTAATGAAAGCCCTTTTACTTCAACTTTATAAAACAGGTAAAGGATTAAAAAACTAGTCAGTACAGGAAAAGCCATCCACATTAATGTGATTAACAAGCTCAGTTGAATTTTTGATATGTCAATTGTCTTCTCCATCTAAAACTAGTTATACTGCACGCTTAAATATTTTCCTTGGTAATTGAAAATAAAGCTCGGAAAGTGTTTTCGTTTTGAATACACCCAAAAACAGGAATATGAATACGACAAACGCCAATACTGTGTAATATAAAACCAAACTCATACTTCCACTAGCCACAACTTGGTAGCCCATCAGACTCGCTACAACTAATACAATAGCCGTCGTAATAAAAATAATATCTGATTTTTTGAATAATGTTACAGCTTGAATTTGGTTCTTTTTGTGAAAACTGAGAATAGTTATCAATGCAGACGATACCAGACTAAGCGTTACACCAATAATAACCGCGATGCCTCCAAACAGCTTACCCAGAAGGACACCCAAAATCAGGTTCGACAAGCCAAGTACAATGTGGGATATCACATTCCATTTTAAATCCCCTGTTCCCATATTAATGAAGTATGCGGGCGCGGAAGCGATATTAAAGAGCCAGCCGACAGACAACAAAATTACACTGTTTACAAAAAATGGCTGATAACTACCTATCCATAAGATAGAGACCATAGGGGAGAATATATTTAGAAAACTGAAAACGATAATTGCATTCAGTGAAATGAGATCGAATGTTTTGAAATAGAATGTGGACATATCTACTTCCCCAGTCTCATTTTTCCGTGCCACCAATGGCACAATTGCCTGATTCGCCGATACTATTAGACTTCGGACCTGCATAATAAGTCTGGAAGCCATCTCGAAGTAACCCACTAATGTCAACCCGCCAAAAGAACTCAGGCAAAATTTGGTAATAGGATCAAATAGTAAAGAGCTTATTGATATTATCTGAAAATTAAGACCATACTTAAATAATTCTTTAAATGTTGCTTTTGTAATCAAAAAAGGGAAAAAGGAGAACCCTGACAATCTCATATATACAATAACGATTGCCAAAACCAAGACAAACAATCCCTGAATTATCTGTGCATACAATACTCCTGTCAATCCAAATTTAGGAACAATGAAAAAACTCAGTATTAGAAATAAAATAGATGAAAAAATATAAATCGCAGCGCGGAGATAAATTAACTCCATACCATCCAATACGGAGAGGAAGATTGCTCCAATAGTATTGAGAATAAGAGATGCCAATGCTATCGGCAACAATTGCCTTGCTTCCGCAACAGCAGCCGGCGGTACAAAATGTTGAATATTTACCGCCACAATTGATAATAATAGCAACGCAATTAGCAGCATCAATCCACCAACAGTAACCAAACTCGTGTGAATTACTTCCACTGCCTTTTTGATATTATTATTGGCTAAATTGGCTGAGATAAACTTTACAATGCTACTTGTTATCCCTAAATTGGCCAGATTGGCAACCGAAGTAGTAGCAGCAACTAATGACCAAAGTCCGAGCTTTTCTGCCCCTAATACTTTAAGTAAATACTTGTAAAGGAAGAAATATGTTACTCCAATCAGGATTGTTTGTAATACTGACGCCAACGCATTCAATGTCAATCTCCTATTCTCTATCATCATAAGATTTTTTAGCTCAACAATCTCGCAACCTTATCTTTATGGACAAACAGCAAATTATAACATGTCAGTTGGTCTAAGGAATAATTATTCCGGATCTCATGAATTTGTAAATTTTCCTGCTCATTCAACTCTACCGGCACATAATTAAACCTAATAAGAAAATCAATAATGGTACGGGTGGCAACGGCGTCCGCGACATCAGTATCTCCTATTTCAAGTATCATCATTGGCTTAAATTCCAGTATCGTTTTCTCCAACCCTTTCAATACATTCATTTCAGCCGACTCCGCATCTATTTTAATTAATGTTATTTTGGACAAACCCAGATCTGCGATAACATTATCTACAGGAAGAGCTTTTACCCTTATCTGATGACGTCTCAATTCTTCCTCATCCATTTTTTCAAGACGAGATCCAAATAAGGAATTAAATGCAGATTTTTTTACACCGAAATCGTAAAAATTAAGCTCTTCTTCCCGCTCAAAAGCCGCATTATTAAATAGCTTAAAATTTTTGAAAGGAGCGAATTTATTTAGATTAGAGGATAATAACTGGAAAGTTGATGGCGTTGGGTCAATAGATACAACAGTTCCGCTGTCTTTCACCAGATTATTAGCCATTAGTGAGAAAAAGCCAAAATGTGCCCCTATATCTACAAAAACATCTCCTGGGGCCAATACACGCAGTAAGTAATAGCAAACTTCCTTGTCGAAATACCCATGCTTATAGATCTCACTGCTTACAACTTCCGGAATTACCACTTCCATATTCCCCCCCCAAAACGTGGTAGCTTTTACTTTTTGCGCCTTACTAAGCTTATTGCAGGTAAATGCATGTACAAACTGCACAGGCTTATTAAGCATCTTCACCCACCTGTTTTTTGCCTCAAAGGTTGTTGCATGCTGAAATTGATCAATGATTTTTTTATCCATTTGGCAATTGATAGTATTATTATACAAATAAATTTTTGAACCGGTTTAATGCGGATATTGCTTAATAACTGTTCTCAGAATGGTTATTCCTATTACCAGGAACGCTGCAAGCATGCCGCCGATCATAATTGACTTTAAAACACTTACTTTGTTAATAGGCAGCGGAGTTATAGGTTTATCAACTATCTGGATAATTGGCGTTTCCTGTAACAAACTCATCTTACTAATTTCAAGATTTTTTACAACCTCTCCGTACATTGTTTGCAAGATAATTTTATCTCTCATTTGAAGTTCGGATCCAACCATGGCTATTCTTTTTGCAGGATTAACGTTCAGATCCTGCGCAACAGCCGTAGAATAGGTTTTCTTATTGAGCATCAATTCCAGAGAATCAGCTTTAGCCTGGAGTTTATCAACATTATCTTTTGAACGGCTTACCTTGGTTTTAACATAAAACTCAATGGCTTCATATACGAGTTTTTCAATAAAAGCCTTTGAAAAGTCCTCACTTCTGGATATACACCGCGCCAAAATAAATCCGAATTTCTTATCTGGTTTTATTACTGTAAGGTTTTTTTCATTTATTGACTTATAAATTTCAAAAAGCAGACTATCCTGCTTCCTTGTGAAATTGCCCCTGTCCTGTCCGATGGGGAATTGAATATTTTTGAGTGTAGGATCTTTATCCCACTTTTGTCTCAACTGGTACGTATCCACATATAATTCTGCAAGTGAAATCTTCTTCCCATCTACTGCAACACCTGTTAAAAGCGTCTTCTCAACCATCAGCCTGGTTCCCAGAAAGGCTATAATATTTTCACCGCTAAATACTCCGCTTTCTCCTCCTGATCCAAGGTTAAAGCCCAATTGAGATGCCAATCCTGAAATGGAACCCAATGAGTTTGTTTTGGAATCCTCCATAACGAAAGTAAGGTCAGCTATATATTCCTTCTTCTTGAACTTTGCATACGTTACACCTAATACTCCACCCAACAGTATGGCAATCAAGAGGAATATGTAATTGCGTTTCACTGCAGTAACCCAACTACCAAGTAGATTGAAAAGCTCCCTGACTGAGATCTCGTTATCGTTTGCGACGGGGGTTCCCATACTATTTTGTTTCAAGGTCTTATGTTTATTTCACTGTATTAAGAATAGTCACGATTACCAATGCAACAGATGCCAAGGCACTGGCAAGTCCTACAGCCTCCCCACTAGTAAGGCCCTTACGATCTTTCCTAGCAGGGACATACACCTCCGCCCCCGGCTTTACTTTCGGATAGCTATTAAAGAATAATACTTTTTTTGTATTTTTCACCTCACCGTTTGGATATACAATGTAGCTTCTCCTTTTTAACGCCTGGGAAGTAAAACCACCAGCTCCATGAATATAATCCCTAAAGGTGTACCCATTATCAAACCTTACTTTCTTTGGAAAATATACCTCTCCAAACAATTGCACCGTCTGCAATTTCTTCGGTACCCTGATTACATCTCCTTCTTCCAGCAATAAGTCATATTTAGAGCCCGGAGATTTCAAAATCTGATCCAGATTAATCCCCAGCAACTGCTCATGACGGGAAACAGACTCTTTGACACGCGCTATATCCGCACTATCCTGCAATTTATTTATAAACACTTCCAGCTTATTTGCCAATATCAAGCTATCCCCCTCATTAATAAACGTTTTCCGCAACATCACCGCTCCTTCCGCATACGCCTCGGGCCTCAACCCTCCTGTACGCTTAATCAAATCCGAAATACGCTCTGAACGGGTATTAATAGTATAATCCCCCGGATACACCACCTCTCCGCCAATTGATATATTCGCCTGCGTTGAATAAACCGGTGACCGACGAATCGACACCTCATCAAAAGGCAACAACACAAAACCCTGTGCGGATGGATTCGAACTCAGGTCTTTATTAATATCAAAATACTGCACAATAGCTTTCACCGTATCCTGCGGGCTATACACCCCATTACGAATCCTGCGGGAAACCTCTATATGCTGCGTGGAAGCCGCGTCGTTCAAACCTCCAGCCAGTAAGATAAGATCCTCCAGGTGCATACTGTCACCATACGCGTAATAACCAGGCTTATTTACCTCACCCTCTATCCGTACCTCATACTCCTCCCGAAGATCCAGTTTCGAGTAGATCATTACGCTATCCTCTTTCTGCAACGTGATATTAGTTTTACCCGCCACAGCATCCTGCACATTGAAATTTATATACGCCGGTGTAAAGTCCGTCTGTAAACGGCGAATCAAGCCCCGCGTCAGCGAAGCCTCTTCCCTTACGCCATCCGCTCTCTTCAACAGATCAGTAATCGTCATACCCTCTTCCAGTGCATAATTTCCAGGATGGAAAACAGCGCCTGTAATGGTCACCCTATTGCTGTAACGATTCAGAATTGAATCTACCACGAAATTATCACCAGACTTCACTTTAAAATTACCCAGCTGATCAGCTGTGATATTTACCACCTCTCTCTCTTTGTTATTCACCCTGTAACCACGGATCACATCCGTATAGGCACGATCAGTATAACCGCCGGCGAACTCAATCATTCGCTGAAGCGACTCGTTCTCTTTCGCTTCAAATATAGCCGGGCGTTTTACTTCACCAGCCAGTTCTATTCTTGTCTTGTATGGGTTGATTTTTACAATGTCCTGGTCCTGGAGCACTATGTTATTGGTCAGGTCGCCGTTGGCCAGGAAGTCATATAAGTCAAAAGTTGCAGCTGGCACACCGTTACGGATCACCTGGATATTACGGAAGCTACCATTTTCATTAGGACCACCGGATACATACAGCGCATTCGCAACCGTAGCCAGGGAAGGAACCGTGTAAGAGCCAGGCTTTTCCACTTCACCAATCAGGAGTACGCGAATGCTACGGATATTTCCCAGCGATATCTGCACAAATGTGTTACCAGACTTAATTCCCGAATAAATAGTGGCTAATTGCTTTGTAATCCGGTTTTTCGCTTCCTCTATGGTTAATCCATTCACATATACGGGGCCTAAATTGGGGATTCTGATATATCCGTCCGGGGTAACCTTTAACCGATGCTGCACCTCCGAGTATCCATACACATCAATCAGTAGCTCATCGTTTGCAGCCAGCCGGTAGTTCGGGGGAGTGGCCATCCGGAGATTCGGTTCAAAAGTCAGATTCTTATTGGAAAATAACTCAGCTCCGAAAATCCGCTTCCTCCGCTTCTCCCGCTCCTTCTCCTCTTTTGTCAACTTAGGCTCGGTACTATCTTTTCCCTTATCATCCTCCTCGTCTACCTCTCTCTCCTCTGATTTAGTGGAGTCTTGCTTGGTTTTAGCCTTATTACCTGTCAACTCCTTATCCAGCCCCATCGCTTTTATCCGCTCCTTCAGCTTCGTCGCCTCCACATCCGGAATACCTTTCTGCTGCGCATAAGTATCTATATCGTCAAACGACAGGTTATTCTTCTTCATCTCAGCCACCAGCTGTCTAACCTGATCATCACTCAGATTATCCACCTTCATCTGCTTCATCTGTTCTTTGGAAAACGACGGAACCTGGGCATTCACACTATATACAACAAACAGGAACAGCTGGATCAGCAATAACTTTCTTAACATTATAATAGGATATATTATTGTTCTTTCTCGAATTCGTTCTCTTGGCTTTAATTCTTGGGCTTATCTGGCCCAAAACCAGCCAAATAAGGTGCAAATCTATATAAAATAACATATAAATGTCACTAGACAAAAAAACTGTTTAATGACCGTTATAACACTTATCAGTTGCGAATGTTCCTACTACACGCAGAATAATGCCAGAAAACCCCTTCATCTCCTAAAAAATTAATTTTAAATAGAAAATAATATAAGTTGAATCGACATATGTAAATAATTACATATACGGAAGATAATAACAAACCGTTTTGCCATATTATCCGTTAATATAGATAGAGAATCCGTGCTTATACCAAACCATGTGTCTGTTTAAGGACATCTGACTGATGTCCCTTCCGTCTTGTGAATGTGAAATTGCTGTCCCGATTTAATTGATTTTTAATGTAGTAGGTAGGAATACCCTTTTCTGTTTCGACGATTTTTGTTTAAATTAGTTAACACAAAACTTAAACGTTTATGTCATCTGTTGAATTTAACACCTTGCTGGTCGGTAACGCCGACTTCCTGAAACCCTTCGCTTATACCCTTACGAAAGACAATGAGCAGGCTAAAGACCTTTATCAGGAAACCATCTTCAGAGCCCTTACCAACCAGGACAAATATCTGGAGGGCACCAATATTAAAGCATGGTTATTTACTATCATGCGTAATATATTTATAAACAACTATCGCAAAAAATCAAAAAATCGCATGATCACAGAACCTGTCATCAGCGATTTCTTTATTAATTATCAGCGAGGCGTAGTTGGCAACAGCGCAGAAACAACCATGCGCACCAAAGATGTACACCTGGCCATGTATAAACTGCCCGTCATCTTTAAACAACCATTCCTGCTATACCTCGAAGGCTATAAATACTTCGAAATAGCAGCCATTCTCCAGGAACCTCTGGGCACCATCAAAAGTCGTATACATTTTGCCCGGAAAATCCTGAAAACACAAGTACAACGCTAAAAACCTTATTTCCTAATTTTCTATCCCCCTATAAACCAAGTTCAAATAACGCTGACGTAAGGCACCATGAAAATAAAATCCACCTGCCATTACCACCACAGCCCCCAATAACACCACCGGCTGAGGCCAGCAATAATAAACCGAGGAAACCAGTATCACAAACCGCGCATATTCAAGATAGAACACCCACCGCTTCTGTTCCAATATAGCGCCGCAGTTAATTAGAGTCGATACAATCAACATGCTTATGCACACCTGGATAAACACAGGCACATAATGCTCCAATAACAAAAAAGAAAATAATAACACCAGCGTAACCGCAATCTGCCAGATAACATAATTATTCAGCTTAGGCGTTTCCGTTACCGTGTCCTTACCAATCAAAAAACGCTCTTCCAGCACCGACCTGGCAGCAGGATCCACATTGTCCGGACGGCCGAAAACAATCCGGAACCGCCCCCCCCATGTCCGCGCATGCCGCACGGAATACACCATCTCCAACACAAAATGAAAATGCTGCCACAAAAAACTATTGCTGTTCAATGGCTTCGTTAACCCATACACCGGCGCCTCCGTTTCCTTCGTAAACGTACCAAATAACTTATCCCATATAATAAACACATCACCGTAATTCCTGTCCAAATACTGCGGATTACTCGCATGATGCACCCTGTGGTGCGACGGAGTCACCAATATATACTCCAGCACCCCCAACTTCCCTATCGTACGCGTATGTATGAAAAAAGGATACAACCCGTGCACCAGCAACATGCTCGTAATCATCCCCGGCGGAAACCCGATCACCGGCAATATTGCCCAGAAACCTGTACGCAAAAATGCCTGGAATACAGTAATCCGCGCAGATACCGTATAGTTAAACTCCTCACTCTGATGATGCACCACATGCGCACACCAAAACAATGTTACCTCATGCGCCAACCGGTGATACCAATACCACACAAAATCAGTACACAGCAATAACGCCACCCACAACAATACACTCGGTCGTATACTGAATAACGCATAATGCTCATACAAATACATGTACACAAAATAAAATAAGCCCACCGTAAAAGTATCCGCCAGCCGCTCTGCAATACCCACACTGATATTCAATACGGTATCATTAAAACGGAAATACGTTTTCCCCTGCTTCGTTGCCACCAGATACTCCAATCCTATAAATGCCAGAAATAAAGGCACCGCAAAAGCCAGATAGTTTAAATGCACTGTGTAGATTTTTGTTTTAAATAATTTCTATCGCATAGGTCAGCAAGGGTAAACAACACGCATGCACGGAATATGCCCGCGCAAACCAGAAAGTTGTGCCAGCCTCGCCTGTAGTATATTCAGTTAATTGGTGGTGGTAAACAATAACAATATTAGAGAATAAATTTCAATTATCCTACAAGTTTAGTAGACTAATAACACGAAAGGGGCATAACGCAAAACAGGCCGACACATTACATGCCGGCCCAGCGCAACCACTCCGATGGCGGTAAGAATGATTGCATATATCTGTAAACTTAATCCTCCGTAGGTCCGGGATCAGCCATCCGCACAATCTTAGGCGTAAAACGTCCAATGATATCCACCAGCTCCTGCTGCGCGGCCATCACAGTATTGATGTCCTTATAAGCCATGGGCGCCTCATCCAAACCTCCACCGATCAACGTCACACCATACTCTTTCAGCACCGTGCGCAAATCATGACCGGTAATGCTTTTCAAGGCTTTACTTCTGGACATCTGACGGCCCGCACCATGACTGGCAGAGTTTAACCCCTGCTCATAGCCACGGCCACGCACAATAAAGCCCGGCGCCGTCATAGATCCCGGAATCACCCCCAATACCCCTTCACCAGCAGGAGTAGCGCCCTTTCTATGCACAATCACGTCCTTCCCTTCATAACGCTCCTTCCAGGCAAAGTTGTGGTGATTCTCCACTCTCAATAACATATTACCACCCACTGCCTTGATCAGCCTTTTATGAATCAGGTGGTGACAGGCAGAAGCATAATCACCAGCCAGGTTCATCGCCAGCCAATACTCCTGCCCTGCTTCTGAATTCATATCCAGGTAAGCCAGGTGTTGCACCTGCTGCGGCAGCGGACATAACTCTCTCGCCAGCTTAGTGTATTCATTAGCCACCTGCGCCCCCATTCCTCTTGAACCGGAGTGCGATAACAACGCCACGTAACGGCCCGGCGGCAGATCCAATTTGTTCTCCACATCCAAAACCTCTACAATACCCCATTCCACAAAGTGGTTACCGGAACCAGATGTCCCCAATTGCAGTACCGCCTTATCTTTCAGCCGCTTCAACAGTGGGATTTCTGCAAACTCTTTACGGTCCAGCACCGCATCATCCTTATCTGCCTTTAAAATACCTCCTGCACCAAAAATCGTTTTGCTTTCCAGTTCTTTCTTAAACTTATCATATTGCCCGGTTAAAACTGTTTCAGGTAAATCAATGATGCTTAAACACATCCTGCACCCAATGTCCACACCCACCCCATAAGGAATCACGGCATTCTCCGTAGCCAGCACACCGCCAATCGGCAAGCCATATCCCTGGTGGGCATCCGGCATCAACGCTCCGGCAACTGCCACCGGCAGGTGCACTGCGCTATTCATCTGTTTTACCGCACCTTCGTCAATAAACGAAGCACCGTATACAGTGTAAGGAACGCCTTCTTCCTTCAACGGAATGATAACCGGTTGCTCCACTTCCTCCTGGTGCAGCTTCACCGCAATTTTATCAAGGGTTTCATGCGCCAGGTACAACCCTGGTGACTGCAACACCTCCAGCAACAAGGCACGTACTTCCTCTTCCGTGGAATATTTATAGTTAGTATTAATAACGTTCATGGCTACACTAATAACCGGCCCCTGCGGGTACCCAATACCTAATAACCATTTACCGTTGATCTTAAATTTTGCCATTTTATTATTTGAGGTTTCTTAATTAACTAATTCTTCTGTCAGCTGACGCCGGAAACCGATCGTACGCTGCTTCATTTCTACTGCAGTTTCCTGCGGGTTCGTAATCTCCGCCACCGTCATGGGCCTGCGGATGATCTGATCAAAGCCCAGCGAATCAGACAAACGCTGCGCCTTGTCCACCGATAACTTACCAAATTCGTATCGGGCTATCAGCCTGCCTTTGCGTAATAATGCACTGTCAACAGACCGCAAATCACTGTTAAAAGAACAGATCAACTGTACATTCAAACAATCGGACAACAAGCCATCAGACAAGTTCAGCAGATTAGATACGGATGAACTCCCCGTTATCTTCCTGTCTAATATAATGTTTTCTGCATCTTCAATCACCACCACGCAGTTAGGATTATCAATCAGCAGGTTCATAAAAGACGGACTGGTAATGCTCTCCGCCATATCCGGCGATACAAACAGTACCTTCTTCTTTATACGGCTGATCAGATAACGCAGGTAGGTGGTCTTGCCAGTACCTGGCATGCCATGCAGCAACACGATACCTTTGTCCTTATCCTTCCTGAGACGCTGCTGGATAACAGTATCCACCGCCAGGAAGTCGTCCTCGTAATACAAGGAAAGGTCCAGTTTGGTGCGCTTTATCTCCATGCTTTTCAACACAATCCGTCCTTCATAGGTGGAAATGAGATTCATTTCCTGTGGTTGCTTCTTAGCCCGCACCTTAAGCGGAGCAACACATTCAGTGACCTCTTTTATAAACTGCTGGTCACCGTCCTGCGTTAAAATTTCCATGTAGGTGGACTCCATGTAAATTATCCGGTTTTGCTTCAGCACAATGATGATCTCATCGTAATTATATTTCTTCTTCTGAGCATCATAATCCATATCGCGATAGATATCCATGATATCAGCTGCAAATTTTTCCTCCACAGTTTTAATGGCTTTTTCAATGTCCAGATTGAACACTGAATGCATACAGGGCAGGCTGTTGAAGTGGTGCAGGTAGACTTCCGTTCTGTTCAGGAAGCTGGAAGATGCGAGGTATGCACTGGGTATATTTGGGTTTCTATATGTGTTTTTCATTTCGTTTAGTCTTTTAAGTTAGATAAAGATTTACCGGAGCTTCCTGCTCCGGCAATTCATCCTTATCATGAGTGGCCTTCACTTTTTCGGCCACCTGGGGGTTAATTGGGTTAATTCAAACAGAGACGAAAAAAGAATATTTTTAGAGCAGCTACAAAATGTAAGGCAGGGCAGGATTACCCCGCCATTACAGTGTTATGTACCTCCTCAATAAGTAATACAAATAAAAAACCCGGTCCATTTTTACACGGACCGGGTTACTAACGTTAACGCATACACTACGTTACGACATACCTTGTCCGTTTAGCCTGCTTATGTGCAAAGCTATCCTCAAACGCTTGACTATAGCTGCTTACAGCTATCATCAACCATTCATGGCTCCAGAGTTCTTGTGTGATTACAGCATTGATCATCAGCAATCAGGCAATAAAAAAAGCCCGGGATTCACGGTCCCGGGCTCTGTTTATTGATACAAATATATTTATCTACCTGTAATAATAAAACGCCCGGAACCAGCCGCCAATCAGGACTCTGCCCTGCGCTGTGCTGTTTATAGGTGAATTAAAGCGTTTCATTTTTTAAAGGTTTATTGATTTAGTAATTGTTTGACGATGCAAAGATAATAGTATCTCTTTTGATATTGCAAATTTTTGACAAATTATTTTTGGAAAATTTTTGCAACGTTGTTTAAGCTTTTTTAAACAGGATTTTCTGACCAGTGAAATCAGTAGCCGCATCAATCATCTGCAACATGTTATTCCAGCTTTCCGCTTTCTCAAAAGCATGCTTGTAAACCTTTCTCACACTGAGATGCAGCTTATCTCCTGCCAACTCACCTGCAACCATAAACGAACCGCAGTCGTTGTCAACTTTCCTTGATAGCTTATCCACGCCTTCCACTTTATAACCGGCAGGTACAGCGATGTCGATACTGTATTCATAAGTACGCGCATATGGCTCATAGATATCCACCTTACGTTCACGCTGCTCAGGCTTGATCGTTAGTTGTCCGCCTATTAACCGGCCTATATCCAATATGAAACTACTGCCCGCTTTCTTTAAGAAACCTTCCAGGCTAAACTTCGTATCGTATACAAAATCCGGCTGATCATGACGCAGCGCCATGTTACGCACCTTGAAAGATGTCAGCTCCTTTGGCGCCACTTCAAACTGATCTCTTACATCACTGGTAAAAGCTTCCTTCTGTTCCTTACGTGCTTCTGCAAATGCATTCGTATACTCCTCGGCCAACGATTTATTTTTCCTGCTATCAGCAAATGCTTCCATGAAGGATTCTCTCACCCCAAGTGCTTTTCGCTCTGATTCATAATAATCTTCAAACAGCAACAGTTCACGCTGAGCCGCTGTACGTAATGCCCCCTTTACTGTTGTAGTTCTTTCTACCTGCAACTGCTCCATTTTATTATCCAGGGAGATGGTATACTGCTCCTGACGTAAATTTTCTTCGGGTTTGCTATATGGGATTTTTACCTTACTCACAAATGGTGGGTCATTCTTCCGTTGTGCACCTCCCACAGCATTCGTCACATGAGCATCCTGCCCCTCATAATCTGTTGAAAAATTATTGCAGTGCGAAAATACTCCTGCAGAAGACATATACACTGGCTTAACTGTCCTGGTTTTCAGGATAAACTCAAAGTCAGTTGGATCCAGCAATTCACCATTTTTCGGACCGTACCGGTTGGTAGCCAGCACCACATCACTCTTGATATCCAGCTCACGCAGGGTAAATGCCAGTAAGCTGATAAACAGCATGTTATTAGACTCGTGCATATTCCTGGCCAAACCCACATTGATACGGCTTTGAGGAAGCACCCTATAAAAAACCATATACCTCATCGCATAATAAACATAGTAAGGAATACTATCTTTATTTAACTTTTCATTATCCCGCTGGTATATCTTGATCATGTCGCGTACTGCATCCACATATTCAACCGGACCGCGACTACCGGCATACCTGTAAGCCTCTTTTGCCATCAGCTCTGAGGTATTGATAATATCCGCATCCTTAATATTCCTGCTGTAACCACCCGGTGGCACAGTAATCCCACCATATCCATAACCAAACGCTCCGTAGTTTATACTCATGCGGATATTGGGAATCTGCCTGTAGGGCGACATCCACAACTCCGTTGGCAGGGCAGGAAGATCCGATACGACCAGGTCAAATGTTGTTTCATCCGGATTTTTTTCAATCGCAAAATCAGGTGCGCCGTTGGCGGTTGTATACCGTAATGCAAACTTATCACTGATATCGCAATGCACACTGTATCGCTTAATAGGCTTATCATCTCCCAAAACAAAAAGTTGCTTATCGATACTTTCTCCGGTCGCCTTCATTTCCTCTACCAGTACAAAATAGTCAATGATGTCACCCACCTGAAGGTCCGGTATAGCGAGTTTACTTTTTTGTTGCTTATCCGCATCCTCTTCTGTCACCAGTTCCTCGTCTACTTTTACCTCTTTTATGCTACCATCCGGCTTAATAATTCTCACCCCAATAATACTGGTGGCTTTTGCACGGAAACCATTGAGTCTCCTGAATTTATTAAAACTAAATTGGGAATATTCTTCCAGCGCCACTTTATCATTGATCTTCACCATTTCGCGCACGGTGGTTCCATAGTAAAAATCACGTTTTACATAAAATTTGATCAGGCTGGCGGTCACATTTTTAGTGCTGAGTAATTTTACATCAATGTGTTTGGCCAGCACCACCGCTGATTGTTTTGTATCAATTTTTTTGAGGTCCGGGTTGTTGAAGGCGTCGATTTCCCAGCTCCAGACTTCGGCCCTGGCGGCGGCGGCCCGGTCGTTATACTTCTCTATCACTTTCCTGCTTTGTGCTGATGCCATTTCCGACAAGAGCATACAAAACAATCCTAATGTTAAAAATCTCATAGTAAGGGGATATTATTTTTTATTAAGGGTTACTTGTTCGAGGTAAGCTTTGTTGAGCAATTGAACATCCTCATTCCACTGTTTGAATGCTGATTTAGCCAGCCAGTGATTACGGATAATTATCTCCTTTTGATAAATCACCTTTGATCCTGTTTGTGTATAGGTGAGATGAAAAGCATACCCATCGCGGTCTATACTTAAATTAGCCGGCAACTCGGCTTTATAACCTGCCGGGATATCCAGGTCCGTTTCGTGGCGTACATGGTGTTTGAAGCTAAACAGGTAATCTGATTTACGTTTGGTGGTATCGATCGTAAAATCGTTGAGCTCCTTACGGAAGTCCATTTCAATAAACATATCATCCCCAAAACCGGCTACAGCATCCTGGTAGCGAAGGTCGTAGTTGATGCTCAGCTGCTGATTCCAGTTGTTAACATCCGAACTTTTGATATTGGTGATACCGTATTTGTTATTATCATCATTGAGAAATCGGAGCAGGGCATTATCGATTTTTTCCTTACGGGTGCCGTTTACCTGGCTGAGTATATACTCCTTGCTTTCCCCATCCCAGAGGTGCTGCACCGTGCCCACGAGTGCATTACCATCTACCCGAAGGGTACGTTTTTCTACCTCTGTATTTTGGGTATACTTACAATCCGGGATACGGTCAAGGATAAACGATTTATCATTTTCAATCAGCACCTGGCGGTTTTGTATGCGCTGTGCATATTGATTAAAGCCGATGTAAGTTTCGGTGGCATCAATAAAGTAGCGTTTGCCTTTATAGTTTACCGCACAAATCATGTGGTTATCCACGGCCATGCTGGGGGTGGAATAATCATACGCGATGTGATCTGTTCCTATCCAGCAAAGGCGGGCATCAAAGCCCAGGGCTTTCAGCAGGCCACGGGTAAGGTTGGCCATGCCTTTACAGTCGCCGTACTTATGCTGTAATACTGATTGTGCGGCTTCCGGTTTAAAACCGGCAATCCCGTCTTCAAAAGCGATGTAACGGACATTATCCTGTACCCACTGGTAAATGGCAATAATTTTGGCGGTATCGCTGCTGATGCCTTTGGTAATATCGAGGGCTTTTTGTTTGATAATACCTTCATCATCACCAATTTGTTGCACGAGTGAATGGTACCACGCATACAGATCTTCGGTTTTATTAAAGTATCTCTGGGCCCCACCTGGAGTGGTAGCAGATTTAGCGAGCATTAACAGGTGCGGATATACGTAGGACGGGCCGGGGGCCTGTGCATCTTTTTCATTAGCCGGCAGGTTGGTGGCAGTGTAGGTGTATACGTCCGCATCTTTTTTATTATCATAGGTTTTATTCAGGGAGATGTGATGGCCGCTGAAGTTCATTTCTTTCATTTCAATCTGCATCCAGCGTGGCACCACGATGGTTATTACTTTCGAAGTAACCGGATAGTACTCAGAAAAGTAGATGCTGGTGAGGTACCTGGGGTCGAAAAAAGTTTTTTCGAGTTCCACACGTGTTTCCACTCCTTTTTTTATCAAGTCCAGCTGGAGGCCACAAATTTTAGCATCCGAATAGAAGATATCATCAATGCTGTAGTTGGCAAAAACCGGCTTCACGTCTTTTCTGCGATCGTTGTCTACATACACCCTTACTTCCTCTATTTTACTCTTATCATCATAAAATTCTGCGAAGGGGATAGTGGTGCGGTATTGTTCGCATGCGTAGGCTACTTTAAGCGACTGCTTTACGTTTACGGGGTTTTCGGCATTATTGGAAACTACAAATTCATAGCGTTCCTCCTGGGATTGTATGACCACATTCTTTTCGGAATTAGTTTGGGCATAGCTGGTTAGGTTGCTAAGCAATATGCTATAGCAAATGCATAGGTATAGACAGATTTTGGCCATAAGGGTTACTGATTACTGACTAAATATATAAAAATGTTTTATGTATAAACAAATAAAAAAAAGCCGGTAGAAATTCTACCGGCTTTACAATCAGCATACCAGGGAATTAACAATAATAGATGACCTGATTGGTCGACCTAAAAGTTATATGAATACCGCGTCTTCTTCGAACTGTTTTTCCAGTCGTTGCATTTGATGGATATGACGTTCGATGTGCTTGGTAAGGAAATAGATGTATTGATAGATATCCAGTTTGCCCAGGTGGTTTACGGACATGTTGGTAAACACGAGTGTTCCTTCTCCGTTTTTGAGCAGGGATACGTTGTACCAGCATTGTGCGTATTGCTGTTTGAGCGTTGCTTTAATTTCCGCGAGACTTTTAAGGCCTTCTGGCTCCATGTGTTCGGGTCTTACCCATCCGAAGGATTTGCTGCTGATCACATCGATCTGGGCAAATTTGTCTTCATAATCGGCAGGCACTACAACGGTATAGCCGTTGCGTTTACGGTCCAGCGCGCGGCGCGTTGCTTTGTTGATGATAAGCAGGAGGAAATAGTTGGTTAACGTGATGTGTTCCAACACTTCTCTGATGCTCCATTGGTCGGCTTCCGGTTTAAAGTCCAGCAGGGCTGAATCTTTTTCAAACCATTGGTCTAACTCCCTGAAATTGGTGAGTAAAGCCTCTCTTACTACTTGGATTACGTTCCTCATGGTGTTTCGTTTTTGGGGTTATGTACATTCCCGGCTTTCAAGGTCCCGCACATAACATTTACTAAAATTGTGATTCGGTTTGGGCCAATGGCATTAAAAAGGCCTGGCTAATTACGAGCCAGGCCAAATAATGTAAGGGTGCTTACAAAATTACATACGAGGTCCGTATGGCTTTTTTAAGGCAAAGCCATCCTGTTTGCAACACGCTCGTTGCGTGGTACAATGTATATGTATAGTTATCTCTTGAATCTTTTTCAATGTCGTCATCTCTGGCTGCTTCAAAAGCAAAAGGTCCCGCGATTTACTGCGGGACCTTTGTTTATATCGTTTGATAACTTTTCTATCGTTAACAATCGGTGCAACATGCCCGCATCATACCCTTGACCTGCTTTTGCATGCAGGCCGGCGCGATAATCTTATATGTTGATAAAAGTTGCACGAGTTATGTTCAATTGAAACAAAGATAATTTTTATTTTTTATCCACATACATTTCTTTCCTACTTTTTTTGTAGAGTTAACAATTAGTTCATTAATTCTACGTTGTGGCTTTGTTTCACAGCATAAACTCAGTTGCGATATTGGCCGTTTAAACGCTTAGGTATTGAAACGGGATTAGTCCGTATACCTTTGGCGCTCAGTAAAAACCCGGCTGCAAGTCATAGACGCGCGGCACTTCCCCCTTCGCAGTAGATCTACTTTAATGGCAGCTGCATAGATCCTTCCAAAGCCCTTGCAGCTTTTGCCTCAGAATAAACTCAACTGCGATGTTGGCCGTTTAAACGCTTCCGTATTAAATTCAAACCGTTCCTGGTTCAACCCGTGCTTCTTTGTATGAATCCTGAATTGTTGTTTGATCAGTTCAGCAATGTTGCCTTCTCCCCTCATTCTCCTCCCAAATTCGCTGTCATTCACGTTGCCGCCATGCATCCCTTCAATCATGTGCCATACCTTATCTGCCCTGTCAGGGAAGTTTTTATATAGCCAGTCGTTAAAAATGATCTTCACCGCATCATTGAGCCGAACGACGGTGTAGCCGGCAAATTTCGCACCATTATTAGCCGAAGCCTCAATCAGTTTCGGAATTTCATGGTCGTTGAGACCGGGGATAATGGGTGCCGTCATCACCCCCACGGGGATTCCAACATCCGTGAGGTCCTTTACAATTTTAAGTCTTTGTGCTGCGGTAGTGGTTCGGGGTTCCATTTTTTGCCGGAGATCTTCCTGCAAGGTGGTAATGGAAACATATACACAAACGAGGTTTTGCTGGGCCAGTTGCTGCAACAGGTAACGATCCCGCAGCACCAGGGAATTTTTAGTGATAATCCCCACTGGCTGCTTGTATTCCAGGCATACTTCCAGCAACTGACGGGTAAGCCACATTTTACGTTCCACCGGCTGGTAACAGTCCGTATTGCCGGAAAGCGAAATCGGCTTCGGCACCCAGTTCTTATTATCCAGGAATTTACGCAGCAGCTCCGGTGCATTGTGCTTTACGATGATCTTACGCTCAAAGTCAAGACCTGCACTCAATCCCCAATACTGATGTGCATTACGGGCATAACAATAAATACAACCATGCTCACAGCCCTGATAGGGATTCATGGAATACCACATGCCCACATCCGGACTATCCACCTTGTTTACCAGGGTTTTGGCATGTTCTTCAAAAATCTGGGTGGGTACATCTGCCTGCCACCACTCATCAATTCCCTCCACGTGTTCCTTTACATACTCCCCTGCAAGAAACTTGTTTTTAGGATTGATCTGAGCTCCGCGGCCTTTGTAATACTGGTTTTCAGACATCCCTTCCTGGAATGGCAATGTCATACACTAAATATTTTAGTAAAGCTACTAAAATATTTAGTTATTCAATATATTTTTATCAGCGATTTTATATAATCTGCATCTGCTTCATCAGGAACGTCGCATTCTTGTTACGGGCAATGCCTTCCCTCATGCGGTAGTCGAAATACAGGTGATCGTCCTGGATGGTACTCTCAAAGCAATAATTGCGGATACGGGTAGGATAAGTATCTTCCAGGTGGCCCAGCTCCAGATCGTGCGTAGCCACCATGCCCAGGCAGGTGTAGCTGATGAAATGCTCTATCAAACTCCGTGAGCCGGTGAGCTTATCCTCGGAGTTGGTACCCTTCAGGATTTCATCCAGCAGCACAAATACCTTGCGGCCCTGCTTCAGGTGTTGTATAATATGCTGCAAACGGAGCAACTCCGCCTGGAAATACGAGGTATGACTGGCAATACTGTCTTTAATCCGCATACTGGTCATAATATGCATGGGGGTAAACTCAAACTGCTGTGCACATACCGGCGCGCCACACATCGCCAGCAGGAGGTTACTGCCTACACTTCGCAGGAAGGTACTTTTGCCTGACATATTGGAGCCGGTAATGATCAGAAAATCTGCCTTGGTGCCTATCTCCCCGTCGTTTTGTACACATTCCCCCACCGGAATCAGCGGATGTCCCAACGCCCTGGCAACAACCACCAGCTTACCTTCCTTCACAACCGGCCAGTTGAACTCCTGGTGATTGTAAGCGAAAGTAGCCAGGCTATCCCAGGCTTCCATTTGAGAAATCACATCCAGCCATTTGTTCATATCCTGACGGTGATCATGCTTCCATTTTTCCAAACGTACGATGCAGTGAACGTCATACATCAGAATGGGGTTAATCACCACTGCCACTAACAGGTTCATTCGCTGATCCAATGCCGAACTGATTTTTGCCAGCTTACGCAAGGCAGTATCTGCCTCATTGGCAACGGCCTGTTGCTCCAGCAGCAGCCTGGCATTACCGAAGGAAGCCTTTCGGACCTCCAGCAGAATGCTGTCAAACCTACTGAGAATACGCTCTTTGTGTGCCATCAGGTTGTGCTGCGCCAGGATGCGCTTCTGATACGTGATGAGATACATCCAGTTAGCACTAAAACTCAGCAGCATCCAATAGTAAGCGCCCGTAAAGGCATAAATGAAAACCGCCGCCACAAACAATACGGGCAGTCCCCATCTCAATAAATTAATTTTTTGTTTACCCAGAAACTCCAATGGCATCTGCATCCAAAGGTTAATTTCCTTTTTATCCTGATCATTCTCTTTAGCCAGTGTAGCCGTAGCCGTTAGCTGTTGCCGGAAATCTACCATGGGCGTTAATACCCGCAATGCCTCCTGCGTATCCCTTATCTGCCGGGCATCCTGTAATGGATTCCGCAGTGATTCCGCCAGTTTTCTGCTGCCGGAAAGGGTGCCGGTGCGATTAATATGCTGATAGATAGATGCCGGTCCAAATACATCCAGGTCGCCCGTAAAATCATGGCGGTCGTCTATAAACTCACTCCCATCGGCAAAACCAGCCACATTGGACATCACCAGTGCAAGTTCCTTTTCATTCAGTTCCAGTAGCACTTTAAACAGCTGCAGCTTATCCTGGCTCCTGGTGTAGCGCTTCAGCAATACCAGAAAGCCAACAATGCCTGTCAGCGTGAGCAGCAGCCAGGGCAGATTATAACCTGAACGGATATACTGAACAATCCCCCACACCGCAGCAATAAACGCCGCCAGGCGAAGCCAGGCAAGTAAGGAAGCTGTTTTTTGTTCTTTCGCTATATCTGCTTTAAAAGCATCAATCCGTTGCTGATAGATGGTTGCTACTGCCATTTGTACTGAATTATATAGAAATAAAAAGGAGCAGGAATCAAAGATATCCAAATCTTTGATCCGTTGCTCCTTTACAAAGTTATCAGGAGAATTTCGCTTAAGCGTACTGCCGCTTCAGCAACTCCGGATATTCATTACTTACTTTCAGGATCAGTTCACCAAACAAAGTATTAGCCCAGGCAAACCATTTACGGGTAAACTTCGTCGGATCATCCTTCTGGTAAGATTCATGAATGAAGCCAGTGTTGCCATCCGTATTACGGAGTGTTTTAAGGCAGGCTGCAATTTCTTCCCTGTCATGACTGGTCAATGCTTTCATAATGATACTCATCGGCCAGATATAGTTTTCACCGGTATGCGGACTACCTATCCCATCACCAAACTTACCCTGGTAGTACCATGGATGGAAAGTACTCCATACAAAATGACGGGAAGCCTGATACAGCGGATCTTCTGCAGTGGTGTAACCCAGGTATGGAATAGAGAGCAGACTCGGTACATTGGTATCGTCAATGAATAAACGATTGCCATAGCCATCTACTTCAAAACCATACATATTACCCAGTTTCGGATGCTCTACAATCGCGTAAGCCTTGATAGCACGATCCACTTCATCCGCCAGCGCAACGCATTCTTTCGCGAAAGCCGCATCTTTATAAACAACCTCACTTATTTCCGCCAGCTGACGCAGTGATACTACCGCAAACATATTGGAAGGAATCAGGAAAGGTAATACAGTAGCGTCATCAGAAGGACGGAAAATGCTTACAATCAGCCCCACCGGCAACATAGGCGAGCCGTATCCTGAATTAGGCACGGTATCCGACTGCCAGGCGGTTACACGCTGGAATTTGTAAGGCCCTTTGCCCTCTTTACGCTGCTGCTCCTTAAAGGTTTTCACGATTAAGTGAGCCGCTTTTTTATACTGCTCATCAAACACTTTCGTGTCGTTGGTATTTTTCCAGTAGTGGTAGGCCAGTCGCACCGGATAGCAGAGGGAGTCTATTTCCCACTTGCGTTCGTGCAGTTCCGGCTTCATGTCGGTAAGATCCTTTTCCCATTCGCTGCCAGTAGGGCCATCGTTAAAAGCGTTGGCATAGGGATCAATCAGGATGCATTTAGCCTGACGGTGAATAACCCCGGCAATAAGCTGCTGCAGTTTCTGATCATCTTTTACCAGCGCCAGGTACGGCCATACCTGTGCGGAAGAATCGCGCAGCCACATGGCGTTGATATCGCCTGTGATCACGAATGTATCGGATTTACCATCTACCACCTTATAATTCACAGTGGTATCCAGCGTATTAGGAAAGCAGTTTTCAAACATCCAGGCCAGTTTATTGTCGGCAATCTGTTTTTTTACTGCCACAATGGTTTTCTCCACCGCGTCGCTGGTGAACTTACGTTGTGCCATCGGCGGACGCTGAGAAGTATACCCATCCCATCCAAACACTGTTTTCGGCAATCCTAAACTTACGGCTCCTGCCAGCAGGGCGCCGCTTTTAAGAAAATCTCTCCTTGCAACCATAGCTGTTTTGTTGTTTATGAAAGTGTAAAATAGCAAAGATTTCGGGATTTGCTAAATCGATTTGCCTGAAATTTATTAAACCCGTTCCAGGCCATTTGCCGCAGGCAAATGGCCTGGAACGGGTAGGGCCGGCACTTTCGTCCCAGCCCTACCCGTTCTATATTTACAATATGGCATTACATATTTCTCCTGTACTGCCCCCCCACTTCATACAATGCGTGGGTGATCTGCCCCAGTGAGCAATGCTTCACTGTTTCCATCAGTTCCTCAAACAAGTTGCCGTTGTTTACAGCCACCTGTTTCAGCTGCTTCAGCGCAGCCTCGGCCTTCACGGCGTGGCGGTGCTGGAAGGCATCCAGGGTATTGATCTGGAAATCCTTTTCTTCGGTAGTACTACGAATTACCTCCGCAGGAATAACCGTTGGAGATCCGTTCTTATTCAGGAAGGTATTCACGCCCACAATCGGATATTCGCCGGTATGTTTGAGCGACTCATAATACATGCTCTCTTCCTGGATCTTATTACGCTGGTACATTCTTTCCATGGCACCCAGCACGCCTCCGCGCTCGGTAATGCGCTGGAACTCCGCGAGTACGGCTTCTTCTACCAGTTCTGTCAGTTCCTCAATAAAGAAAGACCCCTGTATCGGATTCTCATTTTTAGCAGTACCCAACTCACGGTTAATGATCAGCTGAATGGCCATTGCTCTCCGCACACTTTCCTCTGTAGGCGTGGTAATAGCCTCATCATAAGCGTTGGTATGAAGAGAGTTACAGTTATCGTAGATCGCGTATAACGCCTGCAGTGTAGTGCGGATATCGTTGAAATCAATTTCCTGTGCGTGCAAACTCCTGCCGCTGGTCTGAATATGATATTTCAGCTTCTGTGAGCGGTCGTTGCCCTTGTATTTATACTTGATAGCTTTAGCCCAGATACGGCGCGCCACACGGCCTATCACCGCATATTCAGGGTCCATACCATTGCTGAAGAAGAAGGAGAGATTAGGTGCAAAGTCATCGATATTCATACCGCGACTCAGATAATACTCCACATAAGTAAATCCGTTAGCCAGCGTAAACGCCAGTTGTGTAATCGGGTTGGCACCCGCTTCAGCAATGTGATAACCGGAAATACTTACAGAATAGAAGTTGCGCACTTTGGTATTGATGAAATACTCCTGTACATCGCCCATTAGCTTCAGCGCAAACTCTGTCGAGAAAATACAGGTGTTTTGTGCCTGATCTTCTTTCAGAATGTCGGCCTGCACGGTACCGCGAACGGTGCTCAGTGCATGGGCCTTTATCTTTTCATAGATCTCCTTATCCAGTACTTCTTCACCGGAAATTCCCAGCAGGGAAAGCCCCAGTCCATCATTCCCCGCAGGCAGATCACCATTATAATGTGGCAGCGGATGATCTTTAAATTTATCGCGGATAATGGCCTTTACTTTTTCAGTCAACCCATTTTCTTTGATGTATTTCTCGCACTGCTGATCGATGGCGGCATTCATGAAAAACGCCAGCAGGATGGGCGCCGGACCATTGATGGTCATGGACACAGAGGTTTTCGGATCGCAGAGGTCGAAGCCACTGTAGAGTTTTTTGGCATCATCCACCGTTGCAATGCTTACACCGGAGTTACCTATTTTACCGTAGATGTCAGGACGCACTGCCGGATCTTCTCCGTACAGGGTAACGCTGTCAAACGCGGTGGACAAGCGCTTAGCCGGCTGATCGAGCGATACGTAATGGAAACGTTTATTTGTTCTTTCCGGACCACCTTCACCTGCAAACATACGGGTAGGATCTTCTCCTTCGCGTTTCAGCGGGAATACCCCTGCTGCGTACGGGAATTCACCAGGCACATTTTCCGTGAGCTGCCAGCGAAGGATGTCGCCCCAGTCGCTGTACTTAGGTAAACTCACTTTAGGGATACGGCTATGGCTCAAACTTTCTGTGTAATTAGGCAGTTTGATCACTTTATCCCTCACCTTAAATTCATAGAATTCAGCAGTATACTGCTGCTGTAAGGCCGGCCAGTTATCGATCAGTTGCTTGCAATCCGGGTGCAGTTCTTTATGTAATTGTTGCTGAATGTCAGCCAGGGTAGCAAGTTTAGCATCATCGAGCTGCAGCTTCATTACACCGGCGATCTGGTACAGTTGTGTGGCAATTTTGCATTGCTCATTTACCCAGGTCCCGTAATCTCCGATAGCCTCTCCTATTTCGGCCAGGTAACGTACGCGTGCCGGCGGTATGATCTGGGATTTGGTGGTGGTAGCTTTCACGCTTTCATGTTCAATCTCCCCGAAAGCAACACCTGATTTTTCTACCACTTTCTCCATCACTTTTTCAAAGAGCAGGTTGATGCCGGCATCATTGAATTGCGAGGCGATGGAGCCTACCACTGGCAGCTCTTCGTCTTTGGCTGTCCAGAGGTTGTGGTTACGTTTATACTGCTTGCGCACATCGTGCAGGGCATCGAGGGCGCCGGCTTTATCGAATTTATTGATAGCGATTACATCTGCGTAATCGAGCATGTTGATTTTCTCCAGCTGTGAGGCGGCGCCGTATTCAGGCGTCATCACGTAGAGGGATACATCGCAGTAGTCAGTGATCGCAGTATCACTTTGCCCGATACCGGAAGTTTCCAGGATGATGAAGTCAAAGGCCGCTGCTTTGCAGATGTCGATGGCTTCCTGGATATGCTCACTGATGGCTTTGTCGCTTTCGCGGGTGGCCAGGGAGCGCATGTAGGCTCTCGGGTGGTGAATGGAGTTCATGCGGATACGATCTCCCAGCAAAGCCCCACCGGTTTTTTTCTTGGAGGGATCTACAGAAATGACTGCAATAGTTTTGTCGGTATGCTGGTTGATAAAGCGGCGTACCAGCTCATCTGTCACGCTACTTTTACCGGCGCCACCGGTACCGGTAATACCCAGCACAGGAATACCATCGGCGGTGGTGGTGATTTCCGCCACATCTTCACCTACGGTAACGGCTGTACGGGATTTTTTGCCGTTGAGCATAGCTACCGGCATATCGCTTTCTGCCAGAGAGATGGCTCTGGCAATGATTTTCGGGTTTTTGTCCTGCTGGAGGAGGGCAATATCTTCACCGCCTGTTCCTGCCGGCAATGGCTCAATAGGTGTATCACAGCGGCTGATCAGGTCTTCAATCATTCCTTCCAGGCCCATCTGGCGGCCATCGTCAGGGGAATATAGTCGTGCAATGCCATAGGCATGCAGTTCCTCCAGCTCTGTAGGCAGGATTGTTCCGCCGCCGCCACCGAATATTTTAATATGTCCACAGCCTTTTTCTTTTAACAGGTCGTACATGTACTTAAAAAACTCCACGTGGCCTCCCTGGTAGGATGTTACAGCAATACCCTGTGCATCTTCCTGGATGGCACAATCCACTATTTCTGCAGCAGAGCGGTTATGCCCCAGGTGAATCACCTCAGCTCCCTTTGCCTGCATGATGCGGCGCATGATATTGATAGCAGCATCATGACCATCGAATAAGGCGGCCGCCGTTACAATGCGAACCTTGTTTTTTGGTGTATACGACATATTATGATCTTGTTTAGACGCACAGGTTTGTGCGATTTGCAATTTACGTATTCTTTGGCCGGAATCATCCTGCTGTCACCGGAAGGTGGTGGGATTTCATTAATCAGCTTTCAATGGTAACGGGGAATATTAAGGGTTTATGAAACGAACCTTATGGTAGGTTAGATGATTATTAAAGAGGATTGGCTTATGAATAAAATTGTCGAAAAGGGAGATTTTTTGCCCCCTCCTGCAGGACGCGCTCAGGTTGTCCTGAAGTATAGGGTGCGGCCCGCTGGTGGCCGTGGCCAGGCTTTATCAGCATCTGCTCGTCACGATAAATCTGGTCAATTGGACTGACCGGTTGACCGGGGACTTGCCCCCTGCCGGCTTAGCATCTCCCTAAAAAAAATTCCCTTGTACGGGCAGTACAAGGGAAATTAAATGGAAAAGACACCAGGCAAAAATGCGAAGCAGCCTTTTGTTTCATAACGTGGAATTATAAAATCAACTATAGAGAAAAACTTTATTTTTAAATTAATTAATGATGTAAGAAAAATCAGATAGATACTTTTCTGATCAACAAGGATTTCTACATACTGGTCATTACAACAATTACTTTAGCGATTATCTTTTCGGCAAATATGGCATCATCAAAAACAGATGATTTCTTAGGATGTGTATATCTTACACAATCTTAATTAAATTTTTGTTAAAAACAAAGTTTTCCGAACCTTTTTTGGAAAATAAAATTGTAAAAATGACAAATTCATGCAACAGGCTCCTAAGCCTTTACAGTAAAGGATTTGAAAGAAATTTTATTTTAACGGAGATATCTCTGAAGGCCTAAGTAGGTGATAAAAAAATATCAGTTTATGGTATTTAAAAGCCAATACCCAAATAGCGCTTTTTACGCTGGTCGTACTTATCAAAATTGAATTTATATAGCTTGGCCGGACGATGAGGCACATCGGCTTCCTCCTCATTCAGGTCCATCAGCAAATCCATACTTAAAAACTTCTTGCGGAAATTTCTTCTGTCCAGTTGTACATCTAAAATGGCTTCATAAAGGTTTTGCAGCTCGCGGAGTGAGAATTTTTTAGGGAGAAGATTAAACCCGACCGGCTGTACCATCACCTGCTGCTTCAGCCGCTCATGGCAGGTATCCAGGATCTGTTTATGGTCAAACGCCATGTACTGAATATCTTTTACGCTGTGCCAGTGTAGCTCATTATTATACATCTTCAGCTCCACATGCTCTATGTTTACAAGGGAATAATAAGCCACCGTTATCACTCTCCCGGCAGGATGGCGCTGTATACCACCAAAGGTCTGCACCTGCTCCATATACACATCCTCCAGGCCGGTGCGCTCCTTCAATACCCGGTAAGCGGCTGCATCCAACTCTTCCTCAGGCCGCACAATGTCGCCCAACAGCGACCAGTTGCCCTTGAATTCCTTCAGGTCAGACTCAATTAATAATACCTTTAACTCATCATTATTAAAACCAAAGATCACACAGTCGACCGAAATGGCGACCTTGAAATAATCCTTTATTTCAACAAGGTGTGTATTGATGTTCTTGGTGGACATGGATGACATCATAGACTAACGTGGAATTACAATAAAATGCTGCTTTTCAAAAACGTAGCTTCAAATAACCTAAAAATTACCAAATTTTTGAAACTTTAAGCAGTATTTTTTCCATTAACCCAGTGCTGGCCTTCGCCAGCAGAAAAGATAAGTTTATTTTTACAGCTCAGTTAATAAGACTATGTATACAAAAGATATTGAAATAACCCTTAGCCAGATGGCCAAACAACTGCTGGCCCTCCAGCAGCAGGACCAACTGCTTCACCAATCCATTGATGAAACCCTGGAAGGCCTCCGCCGGGTAATTTCGTATAACGACTGGCGTTATTACGTGCAAAGCGATCCTGTACTCAGCGATTATGAATATGATCAGCTGTTTGCCTGGCTGAAAAAACTGGAGGGACTGCACCCTGACCTCGTTAGCGCCGACAGTCCCACCCAGCGCGTAGCCAAAGGCCTTACCAAAGAGTTTCCTACTGTGCAGCACCTCGTGCCCATGCTCAGCCTGGAGAACTCCTATAATGCAGATGACCTGATCGACTGGGACCGCAAAGCCCGCGAGGCCGCAGGCCTCCCGGAAATTGAATATTGCATCGAACCTAAATTCGATGGTGCCAGCATTTCCCTGATCTACGAAAATGATATGCTGAGTCGCGGCGCCACCCGTGGCGACGGTATTTCCGGTGACGACATCACCACCAACATCCGCCAGATACGCAGTATTCCACTGTCTGCCCGCTTTTCGCAATACGGTATCCAACAAATAGAAATACGCGGCGAAGTGCTGATTAATAAAACCACCTTCAAAGCCTTCAACGAAAAGAGGATGGCCGAAAACCAGCCACCACTGGCTAATCCAAGGAACGCCGCCTCCGGCTCACTCCGCATGGTAGATCCTGCAGAAGTAGCCAAACGCGGTCTGGAAGCCTTCCTCTATCATATGAGCTATCATACCATGGAGCCGGGCAAAGCGGAACCTGCACAGCTGGAAACACATAGCGGCACGCTGGACCTCTTATCCACACTGGGATTCAGGAGCCCGGCCAAAGAAAAGAAAGTAGTAAAAGGTGTGCAGGCAGTTATCGACTACTGCCTCTGGTTCGAAAATGAAAGAGATAATCTGCCATATGAAATCGATGGCATGGTCATTAAAGTAAACGACTACGCCCTGCAGGATAAACTGGGTATGACCACCCACCACCCCCGCTGGGCCATTGCCTATAAGTTCAAAGCCCGTCAGTCCAGCAGTAAGCTCCGCGCCGTGGAGTTCCAGGTGGGACGCACCGGTTCCATCACGCCGGTAGCTAAAATTGATCCGGTACATATCGGTGGTGTTACCGTTTCTTCGATCTCGCTGTTTAATGAAGAGGTGATCCGTGAAAAGGATCTTAAACTTGGCGACACCGTGCTGGTAGAAAGAGCCGGCGATGTAATCCCGTACATCGTGAAGTCCAACGCCGACCTGAGAGATGGTACTGAAACGGATATCGTATTCCCTACCCATTGCCCGGTATGCAACGATAAACTGTTCAAACCGGAAGGAGAAAGCGTTTGGCGCTGCATCAACATCAATTGCGAAGCCCAGGTGGTAGAACGCATCATCCACTTCGTGAGTAAAGATGCGATGGATATCAAGAGCTTTGGCGAAAGCAATGTGCGTAAGTTTTATGCACTGGGACTGATGAAAGATATTCCCGGAATTTATGAACTGGACTTTGATAAAATAGGCCAGCTGGAAGGGTTTGGGAAGAAGTCACTGACGAACCTGCAAACGGCTGTCGAACAATCAAAATCGCAACCGCTGCATCGTTTGATATTTGGACTGGGCATCCGTTATGTCGGAGAAACAACGGCCAAAACACTTGCCAATGCCGTCACCAATATCATGGACCTGGCAGAGTTTACAGAAGAACAAATATTATCACTGGAAGATATAGGACCTAAAGTGGCAGGGTCCATCAAACAATTCTTCAGTAACGCGGATAATATACACCTATTGGAAAAGCTCGCAGCCCTGGGCATTAACATGAACAACACCAAGAGTGCAGCTGCCGGCACCGGAGAGCTGAGTGGTCAAACCTTCCTGTTTACCGGCACACTCCACAAGCTCAAACGCAGCGATGCCGAAGAAATGGTGGAAGCACACGGCGGCAAAATCGTAAGTGGGGTAAGCAGTAAGCTCAACTACCTCATTGTAGGAGATGATGCCGGCAGTAAACTGGAAAAAGCAAAAAAAATCAATACTATCAGGATCTTATCTGAAGATGAATTCCTGGCAATGATACAGTAGCATGATGGATGATCAGTATTTTATGAAGCAGGCGCTCGCAGAGGCCCGCAAGGCCTTTGACGCAGGGGAAGTGCCTATTGGTGCAGTAGTGGTACTTAACGAACGTATTATTGGTCGTGGTTACAACCAGGTAGAAATGCTTAGCGACTGTACGGCACATGCGGAAATGATTGCATTAACCGCAGCCTTCAATACACTCAGCAGTAAGTACCTGATGGATGCTACCCTATACGTAACAGTAGAACCTTGCCTTATGTGCGCAGGCGCCTTATACTGGAGTAAGATCGGCCGCATTGTATACGCCGCACCAGATGATAAAAACAGTTATCGCCGCGCCACGGGTACAACATCTCCCTTTCACCCAAAAACCAAACTGGAAGAGGGCCCCGGCCGGGAAGAAAGCCTGACGCTGATGAAAACATTCTTCTCTTCCCGTAGAAAATAAACCGCACCAAACGAAACCGAATGTTGCGTCAATAAAAAAAGCCTGATGTGTATAACACATCAGGCTTTTTCTTATCAGGTTCAGGAATCCTTACTTCTTAGGAAATCCAGGATCCATCAGCTTATTCATGGCCATCATCTGTTGCATGGTTTTATCCATACCTTCAGAAGAGCCGTCGAGGAAGATCACGTTACCCTTACCGTTTTCAGCAAAGTTTTTGATCGCTTCCGTCCACATAGAAAAGAGGATAACAGAAGTATCCAGGTTAGCCTGCTGCATTTCTTTAGCGGCAAGACTCATACCTTTGGCCACCTCTTCGCGGAACAGGGCCACACCCATACCACGCAGCTGCGCTGCCTGACGTTCTGCTTCTGCTGCAATTTTGATGGCGTTACCATCTGCTTCTGCCGCCTTGGTTTTAGTGATCAGTAATGCCTGACCTTCGTTTTCAGCAGCAGCTTTCAGGTTATTGGATGCTACCACCTGCGCCATGGAGCGCATGATAGCTTCATCAAAAGTGATATCGTTCATCTGGAGATCCTGCAGGTGATAGCCCCACTCTTCCAGCGTTTGATCTATCTGCTCTTTTACGTGTTCAGTGATATCGCGGCGCAGGCCCAGCACTTCAGACTGGCGTTTGGTAGCCACGAAGCCACGGATAGAACCTTCAATAGTACGTACCAGCGCCTGCATAAAGCTGCGCTCATCCATAAATTTGAAGGCCACGTTTTTGATCGTTTCTTCCTGCTGGTTCCATACAGAATACAACAGCATCGCTTTAAAATATACGTTCGCCTGATCGATGGTGATCGCCTGGAACTCCAGCTCTACAGACCTGTTTTGGATAGATATTCTCTTGAAAACCTTTTCAATCACGGGAATTTTGAAGTTCAGACCGGGAGGAAGTGCACGATTATACTTTCCAAAGATGGTGGTTACAGCAATGGTTCCCTGCTGCACTGTCACAAAACACGACAACAGAAAAAGGACTGCCAATAGAATAATGACATACGTAACAATTTGCATAAGCTTTACAGTTTAGGTAGGGTTTGAATCCATAAATATAAGCAAATAAAATTCACCTGCCAGTCAGGGTTGGACAGCCGGTACGGGGTTATTTTGAGGATTGTTTGTTTGAAGACAAACAATGGATGAACTGAGCTTAAAAATACAACGAATGAAAATCTAAAAAGCTAAGTCAAATCCTCTGTTTTCTTCTGAAAAATATGAATACGTCATCTAATTCAATTTGTTTCAATTGATAGGCAAGCCGGGTTCTCAGATCCTCTGTTTCATCTTTTATTTTTCTATACTGATCTTTCAAACTCTCGTAACGGGCTACAATCTCTTCAGCAGAAGCCGTTTGTTCCAGCTGCAAAATGTAAAATGCTCTTTCCTCGGTTATCATAGTGATAGGGGTGTTTCAGCCAATAATCATATCTGGATGCGAATAAAACATACATAATATTATTTTACTAAATTACTGGAGAATCAAAAGCGAGCAAATACCCAACCTTGGGTATTTTTCGAACTTTTTTAGCAATGTTTAGCAAAAACGACACCGGCTTTGGAACTCTTATACTTTGGTTTTCAGAAAAATACAATTTAAATGATAAAAATTCAACAGGTATAATATTTTGTTGACATCAAATTTTATCAAGAAAAGTCTGTAAAAAACCGATACTATTTTCTCCTTATTGGCTATTGAAATCCGATCTTCCGGGCAAGTGAAACCAGCTCAGTGCTATTCCTCACCTTTAACTTCAGCCGGATATTTTTACGATGAGTTTCCACAGTATATCTACTCAGGTTTAACGTGTTTGCGATTTCTTTATTGTTTAAACCCTGTACTGCGAGGGCCAGTACATCTTTTTCTCTGGCGGTAAGTTTATTCAACAGGTTTTCATTTTGCCGGCGCAGGATTTCTGCAAGGGCATCAGAGAGGGCTGCGTTGGTATCCATGGCGCCCGACAGGTCCAGGAACGCGCAGATGATTTCTACTACCTCCCCGTTTTCATTTTGCGTAAAGGGTACTTCCAGGCCTAATAACCAGCGGTATTCGTCTTCCCCCTGCTTCTTTACTCTGACAATGCCTCCGAATTGCTGTTTATGATTCCGGAATGATTGCTGGGCCACAGCGGCCAATTTAAAGTCATCGGGATGCATGATACTTTTGAAAAAGTCCATTCCCAACCCTTCCAGTTCAGCGGGTGTGCAGCCAAATGCTTCTGCAAGGCCCTGATTACACCAGGTTATACTTTTCTTGTTGTTATCATAACTATACAACATAGCGGGTACATGATGCAGGATACCTTCCAGCCATTGCACGCGATGCCTTAATTGCTCGTTCTCCTTTTGCAAGGCGGAGAGGGAAAAGTTCTGGCCTAATTCCGAGGCTGTCTGCATACTAAACGTTTTAAACAAACAATAGGTAACTCACAACATATAGGCATATACGAAAACGCCTGTGTTACGTCCTGTTAAACCGAGTGTCTGTAAATTTAAAATAAAAAATCATATGTCCAAGTCAACCATTCATGTGATGCGAGGATTATATATTTATAATTGATAGGGGTATCAAAATTCTTAATTGATTTTTAGCCAGATAGGCAGTAAATTTGGCGACTATCTCGAAAAAAATATTATAAACCCATAAAAAACTGAGTTATGGCATTTACACTTCCGAGCTTACCTTACGCTACAGATGCGTTAGAACCACATATTGACAAACAAACTATGGAAATCCACCATGGTAAGCACCACCAGGCTTATGTTGACAACCTGAACAAAGCTGTTGCAGGTACTGAAAACGAAAATAAGTCCCTGGAAGAGCTGGTAGCCAACGCCGGCAAAATCAGCCCTGCGGTAAGAAACAACGGTGGTGGTCACTGGAACCACAGTTTCTTCTGGAACATCATTGGCCCAAACAAAGGTGGTCAGCCATCCGGTAAACTGGCAGACGCTATCAACAGCGCTTTCGGTTCTTTCGATGCTTTCAAGGAGAAATTCAACGCTGCCGGCGCTACCCGCTTCGGTTCCGGTTGGGCATGGCTCATCGTTAAAGATGGCAAACTGGAAGTTACCTCTACTCCTAACCAGGACAATCCCCTGATGGACGTAGCTGAAGTAAAAGGCACTCCTATCCTGGGTGTTGACGTTTGGGAACACGCTTACTACCTGAAATACCAGAACCGCCGTCCGGAATACCTGGCTGCTTTCTGGAATGTAGTAAACTGGGATGCAGTTACTGCACTGTTCGAAAAAGCATAAGGATACTACCTGATAAAAAAACCTCCCTGGTATCTATCAGGGAGGTTTTTTATTTTGTTTTAGGGAGATGTAAACTGCACCTGGCAGTATCCCCTACTTCAATTCTTTAATTTTCACGTTCTTAAACCAGATTTCGCTGCCATGATCCTGTAGCGCAATCATCCCCTTGGAAGCCTTGCCGTATCCGGCTGCATCTTTCCATTTACCGGTCTCCTTGCTCCTCTTCCACTCAGGACTGTTGATGGTATATTCCGCCGTTTTCTGCCCGTTCAGCCAATGTTCCACATGGCCTTTATTAACGGTGATTTTAGTATGGTTCCACTCCCCGATTGGGTTAGAAGCCGCTACCAACGGAGGGTTCATAGCGTAGTTAGCACCTGTTTTCTGCCAGTCCTCCAGCTTTTCCGGGAAGTTATTATCATCGATGATCTGGTATTCCGGACCACTCAAATAAGGTGCATCAAATTCTTCTGTAACCAGGTACAAGATACCAGAATTACCTTTGGCCGCCAGCTTCCAGTCGGCATCCAGTTCAAAGTTTTCAAACGCTTTATCACTGGTGAGGTCCGCACGCTTATCGCTTTTATCGGTGTCGCTGCCTACGCAATGCAGAATACCATTTTCCACCAGCCAGGTTTCGGTAGTTTTTCCTTTGTAGCCATGCCAGCCATCTTTGCTGGTACCGTTAAATAACAGCTGCCATCCTTCTGCCTTCTCAGCATCGGTGAGCACGTTATCGGTTGCAGATGCTGTTACCGCAGCGACTGCGGCGGTATCGGTTTTTTCCACCTTCACGGAATCAGCGCTGGAGCTATTGTTGGCTCCCCCGCAGGAAGCAGCAGTTAACACCACGGCTGATAATACGGGTACAATAAATTTTTTCATGTTCATACTATTTAATTTTTTAGCTCACTACTTTAAGGTTGTTTGGGTCCCATTTGATGATCTTGTTATTGAAATAGCTGTCGTTACACAGCAATGCAGGCGCTGCAGCGCGGAAGCCAAATAATGGATCTTCTGCTACCTTACCTTTGTTACGCATCGCATTGAACAGATTATAGAAGTGATCGAAGTGCGCCCCTTTGTAGCCCTGCTCTGCTTCATACACCAGCTTCTCCGGTGGCAGCATGGACTTACGGTCATACACATACGATTTTCCGGTATTAACATTGTTCTTAGCAGCGGTCAGCGGATCATTGTTATCCGCTTCGTTGCGGTTTTTATAAAGCGTCACCTTATCCCACTCCACCGTCATAGAGCCTTCGCTACCCACCATTCTGAGGTAGTTGGTACCACCGGTACCGTCCACGAAGTTCACGCGGAGCGACAGGTTAAACGCAGGATGAATAGCAGTTTCAGGATAGTCGAACATACCCAGCATGATATCTGGTACTTCCCTTCCATCTTTCCAGTAACGCAGCCCACCGGTAGCCATTACTTTGTCGGGCCCTATGGAGCCGGTTACGAAATGCAGGCTTGAAAACAGGTGCACGAACAGGTCGCCGGATACGCCGGTACCATAGTCACGGTAGTTACGCCAGCGGAAGAAACGTAGCGGGTCGAAATCGCGCTTAGGTGCGTTTTTCAGGTAGGCTTCCCAGTCCACCGTTTTGGTAGAGGCATCTGCAGGAATCGGGTATTGCCATGCGCCTGTTGGCGACATGCGTGCCCAGAAACCCTCTGCGTAATTGAGCTTACCAATAGCACCTTCTGCCAGCAGCTGCCTGGCTTTTTCATTACCCAGGGAGCTCATACCCTGGCTACCCACCTGGTATACCACGTTGTTACGCTTTTGCGCATCTACTACTGCCGGACCTTCTGTGATATCGTGTACCATTGGCTTTTCGCAGTAAACAGACTTTCCTTTGTTCATGGCAGCCACAGATATCTCTTTATGCCAGAAGTCAGGCGTAGCAATGATAACGGCATCGATGTCTTTACGATCCAGTATTTCATTGTAATTGCGGGTAGTGAAGATGTCATTACCCCATTTCTTTTTGGCATCGGCCAGTCGGCCATCGTACAGGTCGCAGGCTGCAATCAGCTTAACGCCCGGTACAGTAATGGCAGTGTTGGCATCTGCTGTGCCCATACCGCCGGCACCAATGAGTGCAATCTGGATCTGATCATTGGCACTGTACCTTTCGTTTAGTCGTGATAGTGATTCGATGTTCCGCTTTCTATCAGCCGCCGTAATGATGTTGGGGAGCAGTGATGCGCCTACTACCCCTTTGGCAAATTTGCTGATAAAATTCCTGCGGGAGTTTTCGTTGGAATTGACTGGCATGAGTACCCTTTTAGCTTGTTGAAAATGATGATAGCTTAAGATAGGGACAATTGCCAATACTTGCAAAGTATAGGGAGAAGTTTTACATAGGCGGTTTTTTCATCCGCCTGCGGCAGATGCAAAAACCGCGGGGATAACCGAGGCTGCCGGCCTTCAGCCAGCAGCAAAAAGGGAAGGAATCAACCGGACCCAGGCCCGGTAGATTCCTTCCCAAAAAAATATCTGCCAACTTATTTTGCCGGCGCCAGCAATTTCTTATATGCCGGCTGATCCACCAGTAATGCGATGGCTCTGTTCACTTCATTGTCTGACTGGAGGCTTTTAGCAATGCGGCCTTCCATCATGTAATACCGGTTTACGATCTCCTCTTCGAGGAGGCGTTTGATCTCTTCCTTATTTTTCAACAGGTCCTGTTTTTTGTCGTGCTTCAGCTTTTGCTCCAGCAACTCCAGGTCTTTGGACACTGCATCATAATATTTTTCTTTTTGGGCAGTGGTTTTGAAAGATTCCAGGGCATCTTCACTACGTGTTTTATAGCTATAGTCCTTGTTCTCCAGGAAACGTTCAAAATCGTCGAAATCAGCGTCAGTAAAGCTAAACGCAGTAGCAGCAGCAATTTTCGGATGGTTGTAGTAATACTGTGTACCATAGTCGAAAATGAACTGTTTACGCAACAGCGATATAGCTACCGGGCTCAGGTAGGTAGGATCTACTTTTGCGTCCGGCTCTATTCCGCCACCATCTTTCACGGTTCGGCCGCTGATGGTTTTAAACGATTTCCGCATGGAGTCGGCTACATAGTCCACACTGCCATCTTCTCCACGGTGGGAGTAGTCGATAGCCTGGATGCAGCGACCACTGGGCGTATAATATTTTGCCGTCGTTACTTTCAGTTTGGTGTTATAGGGCAAACTGCGGGTGGTTTGTACGAGTCCTTTACCATAAGAGCGCTGACCTACAACGATGCCGCGATCCAGGTCCTGCATGGAGCCTGCCACAATTTCGGAAGCGGATGCGGAAGTGCGACTGGTAAGGATTGCTAATGGAACATGTACATCAGCAGGAGCACCACTTGTTTCATAGGTACGGTCCCAGTTTTTCACTTTCCCACGTGTACTTACGATCAGTTTATTTTTATCAACGAAAGTATTGGCAACGGTCACTGCTTCATCGAGGAGGCCGCCGGGATTACCGCGCAGGTCCAGGATCACGCCTTTAATGTTCGGGTTAGTACGTTTAAGTTGTTCAAAGGCTTTACGCACCATGTCACCGGAGTTTTCGGTGAACTGGGTCATTTTGATGTATCCAATATCGTTTTTCACAAATCCTGAGTAGGATACCGGTTTCACATTAATTTCCTGTCGTGCTATCTTTTTGGTGGTGGTAGCATTGGTCAGCGGGTGGCGGAATACGATATCGAGGGTAGTACCCGGGTTCCCTTTCAGGAGCTTGCTGATACTGTCCTGCGGGATGTTTTTCATGGATTTGCCGTCCATTGATTCGATGATATCACCGGGCTTTACGTTGGCTTTATCCATAGGGCTGCCGGGATATACGTCGGTAATGCTGGTCCAGTCGCCATTAGTGTTGATGGAAGCCCCTACGCCACCATATTTGCCGGTGGCCATGTATTTAAGCTCATCGAGGTTTTCTTCGGCGATAAAGTCGGTATATGGATCCGTTTCATCCAATATAGCCTCAATCCCCTTTTGGATAGTCTTTTCCGGCGGCAGATCATCTACGTAGTAAGTATCCAGCTCGCGGTAGAAAGCGGCGAAAATATCCAGGTTTTTGACGATCAGGAAGTATTTATTGTTTTCGTCAAAGGCGAATATACCGGTAGCGGTGATCAGCAGCACCAGGATGCCGCAGATGAGTTTCTTTTTTCTGGTAAGGAAGTTACCCATAAGAAGGTTGCGATAGTTGAACAAATAGTCGATGGCGGGTTATGGCACTGGGTCATAACCGTGGCCGCCCCAGGGGTGGCATGACAAGATACGCTTTATGGTGAGATAGCCTCCTTTGAAGAGGCCATATTTTTTAAAGGCTTCGAGTCCGTAATGGGAACAGGAAGGGGTATAGCGGCATTTGGCTCCCAGCCACGGGGAGATCAGCCACTGATAAAGTTTAATGAGGAATATAAAAGGATAACCCAACCAACGCACAACACGGTTCATAAACTACTTTTATCAATAATTAGGAATGGGAGGCAGCGGTGGGAACAGGAGGTTCTCCGGTGGCTGCCAGTTTCCTTAAAATTACCGAAATTTTGCTCTGAACGGTAGAAAAGGGCTGGATATTTTTGTCGGTGTAGATCAGGAACACCGCCAGTTTGCGCGACTGTGCGGACAGCTGGTCATAGAGCTGGTGCTTTTCCAGGCGCCAGGCTTCACGGGTCAGTCGTTTGACCCGGTTTCTGTCGGTAGCATGTGGGAACCGGCGTGTAGAGGCGCTAAAGCCTACCTGTACAGGGTATTTATTTACAGGCAGTTCATCTACCGGCATATAAACCACCCTGTACGGAAAAACAGAAAACGCTTTTCCTTCCCGAAAAAGCGTTTCAATAAGTTTTCTGCTTTTTAACCTTTCTTCCTTTTTAAAAGAATAAGTTTTTATGGCAAATAGTATTTAGCTACTAATTATTTCAGCTTACGCTCGTCAGAAACAGTCAGCTTCTTACGACCTTTTGCTCTACGGGAAGCCAGTACCTTACGGCCATTAGCAGTTTCCATTCTCTTTCTGAAGCCGTGAACGCTCTTTCTGCGTCTGTTATGCGGTTGAAAAGTACGTTTCATTTCTTTTAATTGTTTTTACCTGTACTATACTAAAACTCCCGTTAAGGGAAACTGTTTTTTAAAACGGAAGGCAAAGGTAGCAGATTTTTTTTGAAATGCGAAAATTATTGCCGGAAAATAAAAATGGAATGTGGAATCAGACCACATTCCATCTTCAATATATTGATTATCAATTATTTGATACCCAGTTTAGTCTTTACAGGAACGAGGATATCGTCACCTGCAGGAGAAACCAGCAGCATACCGTTGCTGTTATCGATCACATAACCGTAACCTTTTTCTTTAGCTACATCTTCGATAGCTTTGCGGGCTTTATCGTAGATTGGTTTCAGCAGCTGAGCCTGTTTTTCCTGAATTTTGTTCTGAGAAGCTTCGCTGTAGTCCTGGATACGTTTCTGGATATCCTGCAGATCTTTAGCTTTGATCTCTTTCATATTATCAGTCATGCTTGCTGCTTTCTCATTGAATTCTGCGAGTTTCTTCTGATATTCATCATACATCGCTTTACCGTCTCCTTCGAGCGATTTAGCAAATGTTTGCAAATCAGTTTCTGCTTTTGCAGTTTCAGGCATTGCAGTTACCAGTGCCTGAGCATTGATATGCGCTATTTTAGCCTGTGCCATTGCATTTACGCTGAACAAACCGGATACTGCCACAAAAGCAATAATAACGAACTTCTTCATGATGTTGTCTGTGTTTAAAAAAATTTAAATACTTATAGTTAAAAAATAGGTGCCAGCTTTATTTCTTTACGCCGAGGGATTTGAGAATCTCGTCACTTTTATCCAGTTTAGGATCGTAAAATATAACGGTTGCGCCGCCTGACTTGTCCAGTACGAAATCAAACATTCTACCAGCTGCCAGTTTCTGCACGGCATTATATATTCTGTCCTGAATAGGCTTTACTAACTCCTCTCTCTTCTTAAACAAATCGCCCTCATAACCGAAACGTTTCTTCTGCAGGTCTTTGGCATCTTTCTCCTTCGCTACTATTTCGGCCTCTCTCTTCTGCTTTAACTCTTCGGTGAGCATTACCTGCTCCGCCTGATAAGACTTATACATCTTATCTACCTCCTGAAACTTGGCATCAATTTCTTTCTGCCATTGCTCTGCAACAGCATCCAGTTTTGTCTGCGATTCCTTATACTCAGGAATACTTTCAAGTATATATTTTGTATCTATCACACAATAGCGCTGTGCACTTGCTCCCCACGCTGCGGCCAGTATAAAGGCCATTGTAATAAATATTTTCTTCATGCTACATAGGATTTAAACTGCATCCCGGCTAGCCGGTTTAATTCATGCAATATATAATTTATTTTCTCATTATTCGGGTTCGAAACCGAGCATAAAGGTAAACTTAGCCGCGTTCTTCAGACCCTGACCAGGCTGTATCCTGTCAAATCCTATACCATAGTCAAATCCAAGTAAGCCAAACATAGGCAGGTAGAAGCGCATACCCAGACCAGCAGAGCGACGCAGCCTGAATGGATTGTAATCCTGGATATCACGATAGCCGTTTGCAGCTTCCACGAAAGCCAGACCAAAGATGGTTGAACTTGGGTTCAGACTGAAAGGATAACGCAGCTCCATCACGTACTTGTTGAATACAGTGAAACCTTCGTAACCCACCGGCTGACCGCTTTCAGGATTGATATTCGGATTGGAGGTATAATACACCGGATAACCTCTCTGGGAAATGATATCACGGTCGTAGATCGCAAAGTTACTCAAACCATCGCCCCCCAGCTCGAAGCGGCCAAATGGTGATAAGGTAGTTCTGTTATTGTAACGGCCAATATAACCGAATTTGGCAGCCACTTTCAACACGAACGTTTTATTATCACTACCCATTGGCTTGCTCAAAGGCACGTACCACTCGGCGTTGAAACGATACTTCTGATACTCGATAAGTTTGAACTGCTCCGCAATTGGCTCTGCCTTGTAGTCTTTATCAGGGTGCAGTAAGGAATACGGCGGCGTAAACTGCGCACTCAGCATAAAGTTGGAACCACTGCGCGGGAAGATCTGCTGATCCACGGAAGAACGTGCAAACTGCAGTTTCAGGTTGATGTTATTCGCATTACCTGTTGCAAAACCCGGAATACCGAAGTAGTTATAGTTCTTCAACCGATACTGCTGATAGTTCAGGGAATATTGCAGGGAGAAATAGTCATCCGGCCATTTCAACTGCTTACCCAGCGCCACAGAGGCACCCAGTACACGGAAGCTACCATTTGGCGAGGTAGTGGTATCGTTATACAGTTGTTTGTAGTAATCGTTGTAAGCATACGGGTTCTGATAGCTGCTATAGAAGCTCACACTCAGCATATTCCTTTTCTTACCACCCAGCCATGGCTCAGTGAAAGAGAAGTTGTACGAACGATATGCCTTACCGTTGGAAGAAACACGGATAGAAAGTTTCTGGCCATCACCACTTGGTAACGGGTCCCAGGTTTCTTTCCTGAAGATGTTTCTCAGGGAGAAGTTGTTGAAGGTAACACCGAGGGTACCGGTCAGACCGATATAACCACCCCAGCCCGCGGAAAGCTCCAGCTGGTCGTTTGCTTTCTCTTCTACCGTATAATCAATATCCACTGTACCATCCTGTACGTTTGGTACCGGGTTCATACCAATTTTTTCAGGGTTGAAGAAACCCAGGTTGGCAATCTCACGGTTAGAACGGATCAGATCCTGGCGGGAGAACTTCTCCCCCGGAATGGTACGCAGCTCACGGCGAATTACGTGTTCGTTGGTTTTTTCGTTACCCGCGATACGTACTTCCTTAATAGTAGCCTGCGGCCCTTCGCGCAATCTGATTTCATAATCGATGGTATCGCCATGGATCGCTGTTTCAACCGGATCAATCTGGAAGAACAGGTAACCATAGTCCATGTAGTAGCTGGTGATATCACCACCTTCCTGCGACATTTGTTTACCCAGGCGCTTTTCCAGCAGTTCCAGGTTGTAGATATCTCCTTTTTTGATACCGAGGATTTTGGTCAGGGTAGAGTCGTTATACCTTACATTCCCTTTCCAGGTAATATCCCCGAAGTAGTACTTTTTACCTTCAGAAACCTGGATATCAATATTCAGGTTTTTGCTGGCAGATTTATAGGTCGTGTCCTTTACCAGTAACGCATCCCTGTAACCATTCTTATTGTAGTAAGCGATCAGCTTACCTTTATCTTCAATGTATTTGCCTTCGTTGAATTTGGCAGAGCTAAAAAGTTTAAAGCGGAAGTACGGGTCCAGCTGGTCCAGTGCCCTGGTAGGCTGCAGGAAGCCATAAGTTTGCCAGAAGTTATCCGGCTGCGGGATGGAATCCTTGTAGAGTACTTCTCTGTCGGGGTGCAAGGTAATGTGGGTCATTTCCTTGGTACCCTTCATGCGCTTTTTCAGCTTGTTATCCGCAATATTGTAGTTATCAACGATGTTGATGTTATTGATGCGGGTTTTATTTCCTTTATCGATGGTGAAAACGATAATGGCACTGTTTACGGAGCCGCTGTCGATACGCTGATCCACGCGGATGGTAGCATTACCAAAGCCTTTATCCGCATAGTACTTATGTACAACACCGATTACATTCTGTTTAACACCTTCACTCAGCACATTTCCTTTACGAATGCCGGCTTTACCGGAGATTTCATCTGCCTCGGACTTTTTAATGCCCTTGAAAGCGAAGCTACCGATACGGGGCATTTCCACCAGGTCGATTTCCAGCCAGATCTTACCGTCCTCGATTTTGGTAACATTGATGGAAGCTCCTGCAAACAGGCGCTGTGACCATAGGCTCTGCAAAGCTTTTGCGAACTGATCGCCACCTGGGAATACCACCTTATCGCCTACATTGAGGCCGGACAGAGACAGCAGTAATGACTTATCGAGATATTGGGTACCGGTTACGGTAATATCTGCAATCTCGTACTGTTGCGGGGTACTCACATTGCTGGGGAATGTGTACTGAGGATCAGCAGGTGTTGGAGGTGGGGGTACGGTATCTTTAACTTGTGCGGATACACGGAACCCGGCGCCACAACATAATGCTATAGCCAGTAGGCCCTTAGGAAATAATTTCTTCATTCTGCTGAATTTGTTCGCTTGTTTTGCCAAAACGCCTTTCTCTGGTTTGGTAATTTAAGATGGCTTCGTAAAGATTCTCATTGCGGAAGTCGGGCCAGCGGGTGTCTGTAAAATACAGTTCCGCGTAAGCCAGTTGGTATAAAAGGAAATTACTGATCCTGCATTCTCCACTTGTACGGATCATTAATTCCGGATCAGGAAATCCGGCGGTACAGAGATATTTCTCGAATACATCGGCGGAAACTGTAGCCGGGTCCAATATACCTTTTTGTGCATCAGCTGCAATTTTTTTGGCCGCGTTCACAATTTCCCACCTGGCGCTATAGCTAAGGGCCATTATAAGAGTCAGGCCGGTATTATGGCTGGTTAGCGCAATGGCCTCCTCCATTTCCTGTTTGGCCTGGGCTGGCAACATGTCCAGGTCCCCGATCACATTCAGCCTGATATTATTTTTAGAAAGGGTATTCACCTCCTTGCGGATGGTGTTTACCAGTAATTCCATAATTCCATTCACCTCATACACCGGGCGGTCCCAGTTTTCGGTGGAGAAAGCGTACAGGGTCAGATAACCTATTCCAAGTTCTGCACAGGTCTCAACGATGTTACGCACACTTTCCACCCCTTCGTGATGCCCGTACAGCCTGTCCTGTCCCCTCTCTTTAGCCCAACGGCCATTCCCGTCCATAATTATGGCGATGTGTTTCGGTAGCCGTTGTAAGTCCAATTTATCCTTCAAACTCATTTGTGTCAGGCGTATATTAACAGATTATAACAGATTTACTAAAAGTGTGCAAAGATACAAAAATAGAGTAATGACTTTTTTAGCCAAACGCGGCAGGGGTTTTTAACGTAGTTTTAACAGCGAATACAGCACCATAGCGCATTCCAGAGAATTCGCAGGTATTGTTTGGCTGTTTAACGGGAAAGTTTGCCCGCCGGTAGAAAGCCGGGCAAAGGTATCTAAAATTTGCAGTGATAAGAGGTAAATAATATGCTAATGGAGAGCTCGATAGTTATAAACTGGTCCTTATCCCGGCTATTGCCGCGCTGGAAGCCCTTTACACCCAGCGGATCACCCACGGCACCCGACCTGTCCTGCAGCTGGTAAGCCACCGATGGCTGCCCGTTAAAGCCCGGCGGAAACGCCGAAGCCCCTGCATAAGTGGTGCTCACATCATCCAGGTAATCGGTTTCCGTATACCGGTACACCGCCTCTATGGCCACATTCACCTTCCGGGAAATATTATACTTGAAACCGCCCCCAATCAGCCAGGCATAGCTCAGCAGACTGTAAGGCTTACGCTCCGGATACACCGAGGTGCCCTGCCCTTCTGTATGTAACGGCTGTAAAAAATATTTTTGGCCGTCCAGATAAGCATAAGGATTATAGCGAAACACGCTGATCCCGCCGGTAAAATATGGTGAAAATCTTCTATCTAACGATCCCGGCTCAAACCGAAAAAAATTAAAATCTCCCTGAAAAGCCAGCTCAAAAAGATCGGTATTGAAACTCAGGTTCCTGCGCCGCTGAAATTCATTATCGTTATAAACATCGGAATAACCCAGCTGCATATACCGCCCGTGCGCCCTAACTCCCACATAATCATTGAAATACTTCCGGTAATAGATACCTACCGACGGCTTCATCGCATTCAGCGCCCTGCGTGTATTCAGGTCGCCAAAATAATGTGCCGTGCCTATCGAAACACCCAGCTCCCCCACATATTCCAATTCCTGCTGGGCAGCAACGCTTCCCGACAGGAGCAATCCCGCGGCTAACAGCCATGCAGATACGAAGTTTCCAGGATATAAAAGTTTCTTGCGCATAAATCAGTTATACTTAAACGCTACAATACAGGATTTATTTAATATGTGAGGCAGGAAATTTTTACCGGCATCTAAATCTTGATCATATTACGGGCATCAATACCCCAAAGCAGCTTATTTCGCAGGGTATGCAGGAAATTGCTGTCGTCAAGGCGTAACAGGCTGAGTTTGAACGACTCTTTTCGTATAGCCAGCTGCACATTGCTGTCGATCGTCTCCATCCTGGAATCGAGGGTACAGAGAAACTGGTCGCTGCGGCCTTCTACTTCAAAGGATATTACGTTATCGTCCGGCACTATGATAGGCCTTACGTTGAGGTTATGGGGCGCCACCGGCGTAATTACAAAGTTGCCGGCATCTGGAAATACAATCGGGCCGCCACAACTGAGGCTATACCCGGTAGAACCGGTTGGGGTGGATACAATCAGGCCATCGGCCCAATAGGTATTCAGGAATTCTCCGTTCAGGTAAGTATGAATCTTCACCATCGCGGAGGTATCTTTCTTATGAATAGTGAATTCGTTGAGTGCATAGGGGATATCGCCAAACAGCGGGATATTGGCATCCAGGTGCACCAGGCTACGGGTATCCACAATATAGGTGCGATGCAGCAGGGCCTGTACCAGGCTGTGGATCTCATCTTTACCGATGCTGGCCAGAAACCCGAGACGTCCGAAGTTGATACCGATCACAGGAATGTTTGTATCCCGGACGTAGCAAACGGTGTCCAGCAGCGTTCCATCTCCCCCTAAACTTATAAGAAAATCAATTTTACCAGGCAGTTCTTCAGCAGTGAAAAACACGTTGGGAGGTACCTCAAAACTAATGTGCTGCACCAATGTACGATAGAAAGGTTCATACAGGATCGCCGTAATTTCCGCGCGATGCAGTTCATCCAGCAATAAGCGGATATTATTAATGTCTTCTGTGATAAATCCTCGGCTATATAGTGCTACCTGCATACCTGTTATACTTTACATATCTATACTCGTGTGTAAAAATAGGCCTTTTTGCCCTAACTGGTTAAAGCTGTACTCTATACGAAGACAGGTATCGTAGAAGGAAACGATGTCGAGTCCAAACCCTCCGCTGTATAACATGCGGTTATTCAACTCACCGTTTCCGGGAAATTTTGAATAGCTGTACCCACCGTCGCCATAAGCCTTCACAAATATCCGCAGTGGTACGGTACTGAACTTCTTAGGCACTACCGGCAGGCGGAAGCGGGTGGAGAGTACTTCCTGTCGCAAGCTGGTTTTCACAATGGCGAAGCTGGTACCATCTACTACAAAATATTCGAGGCCGCGGAGGTAGTCATCCCCGTAACCCATTGCCTGTCGGTTGATGTAAGGCTGATCAGCCCCAAATTTTGCCATACTGCGCAGGCCTGTGGCCAGGTAAGTTTTGGATGCCAGCTGCCAGTATTTGGCTACGTTGAGCCGTATACGAAAATCGTTGATATCATTGAGTCCGGCGAAACCTCTTTTCCCAATCTCTCCCATGATACGCAACCCTTTGAGCGGGTATTGCCAGCTGTCGGCCTTCACATATTCCATCCGATAGGCCAGGTCCAGGTAATTTACCTTGGTGCGTCCTCCGCCGAGGTAATCGGGGTTGAGGATGGCCACGGAGTCCACTACTTTTTCATAGTTATAGGCCAGCATCACCCTGTGGCGGGTGTTGATGCCGGGGCGGTAGCTGTAGGTGAGGCCTACATTATAAAGTTGCCGCACAAAGCCATCCTGCCGGAAAAAGAGTTGTTTGTTGAAGTCGGTACTGTCGTTTACCTCCCGGTTACGGCTGTACGCAAAGGAGATGCCCAGGCCATGGCGGTAACGCTTATCTATATACGGCACTGAATAGGAAAAGGAAATCCGCTGGGTATAGCCAACCTGAATACCGGCATTGAGTTCATCATTGCGGCCGGTGAGGTTGCCCTGTGTGCCTTTGACACCTATGTTTACGCGGTCGAGACTATGGTTTTTCTCTACCCACCATTGGTTAAAGTTCCTGTCGGCCAACTTGAAAATGGGGAATGCGAAGGTGTACCATCTTTCCCAAACATCAAAAACAAGGTCAGCATGATCGCCGTCCCAGTTTTTAACATTGGCGGTAACGTTGAGGAACAGGGAGGTATTGAGGAGCTGCTTGCGGCGTTCCTCCAGTGTTTCAGCGAGATCTTTAAGGTATATCGTATCTCCCGGCACGGTACTTAATTCCCGGAGGATGATGGCGGTACGAGTTTTCTTATTCCCGGTGATGATTACATTTCTGACAATAAGATATCCCTGGTTATCAGGGGTATTACTGGCATTTTGGGCTGCCACGGGCAACACGATTCCAAGCAGGCACAATATTACCAGCATAAAGCAGCAGCGTCTCAGCATGTAGGCACAAAAAATTAATGACTAAAACCAAATATAATAAATTGGTGATGGAAATTACATGCTGATATAATTCATCAACAGATCGTAATTCTTTTTAACGAGGTCTTCTTCCTCAGTTTCAGAGAAGAGGTATTTGATGGTGTAGTTAAATCGTTCGAAAGTGGCTACCAGGGCCTGGAGATCGAGACGGTTAGTTTTGAGTAATACTTCGAGCCTGCCGGTTTGCGGGTCGGTAATGGTTTGCACGCTGAGGATGCTTACATCGTTGGATTCAGCGATGCGGGCGATTTCGCTCAGGCTGTAATCACGGGGGTCAAGATCCAGTGCGATCAGTCCACCGGGGTCTTTCACGGCGTTAAACTGCGCCAGTGCAGCCAGGAGGGTATCTTTAGAGATCAGCCCCAGGTAATCATTTTCTTTTGATACTACTGGCAGTACGGAGAGCTTAAATTCATAAAAGAGTTTAAGTGCTTCCAGGTGGTGCGCCTGTTCAGGAATAGCGGGTTTGAGGTTACCGTAAGGAGCTGCTTCCAGGAGGATATCCGGGTTATCCCAGTCCAGCACGGTATCTTCATCGATCAATGCTGCATACTTATCCTCTGCTACCAGCGGCAGTTGGGTAACGTGAAACTCGTTCATCAGCCGCAAAGCTTCCGTTCCCGCATCGTTTGGATGCAGTACAGGAATAGTGGTAGATATGAGTTCTCTGGCAATCATCGTCGTGTATTCTTAGTACAATAATAACAAAGAAAATCCCAACAGAAAAACAAATTCCATGAACAGGCCTGTAAGGACATGCTGCGATAGCAATGCACACGCACACTATTCTATACCAATAAGTTGGCCTATTTGTTCTTTAAACTATCCAAAAACTTATGCAGGATCACATTAAATTCACCGGGAACTTCCATCATAGGTGCGTGCCCGCACTTGTCTATGAACTCCAGTTGGGAGTTTGGAATTAATTTTTGGAACTCTTCACCCACCATTGGCGGAGTGATCGTATCATTGTTACCCCAGATCAGCATGGTAGGCTGCTTGATTTCACGGAGTTCTTCGCCCAGGTTATGCCGTATAGCGGATTTAGCAAGGGTGATGATCTTGATTACCTTGAGTCGGTTATTAACGATTTCGAACATTTCATCTACCAGCTCTTTGGTAGCGATGGCAGGATCATAGAAGGTAAGCTCTGCTTTCTTGCGGATGTATTCGTAGTCGCCACGTTTAGGATAGGTTTCGCCCATACCGTTTTCGAACAGGCCGGAGCTGCCGGTGAGGATCAGCGATTTCACAGGAGCTTCAGGATGTTTAAGCAGGTATACCAATGCTACGTGACCACCGAGGGAGTTACCCATCAGGTGAATGTTGGTGTAACCTCTGGCTTCTACAAACTTGTGTACATATTTAGCCAGGCCGCCAACGGATGTTTCCAGGATGTTTAAATCATACAGGGGTAGCATCGGGATCACCACCTTATTGTACTGTTTGAAATATTCGATCATGTGCGAGAAGTTACTCAACGCACCGAATAATCCATGCAATAGCAGCAGTGGTTCACCTTCTCCTTCTTCTATAAAACTAAATTTACCCTGTGTTTTGATTTCGTAATCCATTGCCTAATCTTGAGTCAATTTTACGCTAAAATAATTCTTTTTATTAATCTAAATAATCTTTGAAGAGAGTCAACTAGGTTGAATATGGTGGGCTGCTTCTTCAAAGAAAGCCTGTAATTGCGTGAACAGATCTCTGAAAAGAGGGATCACCTTTCCTATATTATCCACTGTCCACGGGCCTACTTTTTCAATATAGGGATATACTACAGACTGCAATTTAGTTTCGGGACTGAGCCAGTACAGTTGGTTGGCCATCCACAGCAAAACGCTGTAAATTATTATAAAAATGGCGCTATACAATAAAATTCCACCCAATTTATTAAGCCAGCCCAGCAAAACCAGCTCTACCACCCCCTGTAGGGCCGTGGCTCCTAATCTTACTAACAGTACTACCGCCAGAAACAGGCAAATATAACAAAGTGCAGGCAGCCAGATAAAGTGTAGGTTCCAGTGTTGTTGTACGTATAATGCTGTAACCGCGCTGAGTTTGAGTGCTACGACCATGCCCAGCACCAGACCGATCATGGAAAACACGGCAACGATCAGGCCCCGTGTAAACCCTTTGTATATCGCAAAAACCATGATAATGGCGAAAACTACGTCTATCGGCATGTGCGAAATGGTGAGGGTTTTATTAAATAATTAATTTTCTATAAAGCAGGATGACACCTTCGGCGTCATCCTACTTTTGGTATCCCCCGCTGCGCGGAGGAAACCAAAAGGTTATTTAATAAAACCTGACTATATTATTTCAATAATTCCTTTACCATAGCAGAAATAGCCTTTCCATCAGCCTTACCTGCCAGTTGCTTGGTAGCTACGCCCATCACTTTGCCCATATCAGCAGGGGAAGCAGCGCCAACTGAAGCGATAATTTCGCCCAGCGCGGCACGCAGTTCCGCTTCATCCATCTGTTTAGGCAGGAAGCGCTCAATCACCACCAGCTCCTCTTCTTCTTTCACTGCCAGGTCTTCCCTGTTCTGCTGTCTGAAGATATCGAGGGAATCACGGCGCTGTTTGGCCAGCTTCTGTAATAATTTGCTTTCTTCGGCTTCGGTAATTTCGCCGTTGCCACCTTCTGCTGTTTTAGCCAGCAGTATCGCTGCCTTAATAGCACGGAGTGCACGCAGGTCAGCTTCTTTTTTGCCCAGCATCGCAGCTTTGATTTCTGCGTTGATAGTCAGTTCTAATGACATATGGTGAATTTTATTGGGTTATTATTTTTGTTCTGCTGCCTGTTTGTCCTGGAATTTCTGGAAGAAATCCTTTGCAAACGCACGCATTTCCTCTCCCTGATCTTTGTACTGGGTTGCTCTCACATAGGTATCCGCCATGGTCATCAGGGTCTGGAAAAAGAAATCGGCCATTTCGTCTACCATCATATCTTTTGTCCACAGGTCTATACGCAGCGCCGCCTTTTCCGCAGGATCCCAGAAGGAAATCATCATCGCTTTGGCTTTGGTCATGCGTTCTTCCTTGTTATCCGTTGCGCTCCAGGCTATTGATTCAGGAATTTTGTTCTCGTCCAGTCCAACCTGGATCTGTATGGTAGATGTCTTACTCATGATTTTCAATTAAGGCCACAAAAATAGGCATCATTTAGGGATTTTGCGGCACAGGCCCTGTCATAGCCGCCCAGAGCTCCTCTGCGGCCTTTTCCCAACTGTTGAAAGCCTTCTGTGGCGGTATCCTGGTGAGCAACAGCGATCGCAGCTGCTCATCTTTGTAAATACGGCTCATTTTGTCGGACAGGTCATCCAGATCCGCCGGATCAGAGAATAACGCAGCATCTCCGGCAGCCTCCTGAGCGGCTTTTCCTTCAATAGCTACCACCGGTACCTGACATTGCTGTGCGGCGTATATCGATAAGGCCAGCCCATCCAGCCGCACGGGATATACCAGCGCATAGGCGCCACCCATAAGCCTGGCCAGCGTTTCCTGGTCAGCATCGCGTATCCAGTTTACGTCGTTGCGGAATTTATAGGATGGCAATGCCTTCTCTATTCCGGCACCGGCCGTAGTGGCTGATCCTGCAATCACCAGCTTTATGCTGGACAACTGCCGCCGCTTCAGGGCAGAAAAAGCCTTGAACAACGGCATAATATTGTTGCGGGGATGTAATCCGGCAGTCACCAGGAAATACTCGGCGCCTCCTGCAAACTCCCGTTTTACCGCTTCCCGGTCATCCCATTCCAGCGGTTTATATAAATCACTCAGGCCGATGTCAAGGACCGTAAGCCTGGAAGCCACCGAAGGGGCAAAATCCAGTACGGCCTCTTTCCCTGTTTCAGAAAGCACCGCTATGGTCCTTGCCTTCCAGAGGTAGTTCATCAGATTTTTCTTCAGGCGCTTTTGCTGGGCTACTGATTGCAAACCGGCATCCAGCAGAAACGACAGGTCCCGGATCAGCAGTGTTGCGGGTAATTTACTCCTTAGCGGCAAGGTACCGTCCAGCCCCAGGTAAAGATCCGGCTGGAAAGCCTTCATGGCCCTTGGCAACTGCCATTCCAGCCACCAGTATAAATGCCAGGCTTTGTCGCCACGCAGCGGCAACACCACCGGCGTTACGTTTGGCGGCAACTCCAATCCGGCAGGCACTGGCCCGTCGAAGAATAAAATAAACTGATGCTCCGGCTGCTGCCTGCAAAGTGTAACTATGATTTGTGTGGCCACCGCCCCGGTGTCAGCAGGTAAATCCCTGCGAAGGCAAGCGGCATTAACAGCAATTTTCATAAATAGAAAGTCTTGATCTGCCAGCTTGCAAACCTAAATCATTTTCTGCTATGGTACTAATAACTAATACCTATAGTGGCTTCTTGTTTGTAATATAGAAAATCTTTGGTGTGGCAACGTTTCCCGCATTGCCTGCTGAAGTAAGATTGATGGTAACCTTGTAGGTTTTTAATTCTTTCAGATGTTTTAAATTGACATCATAAGTGGCGGTGGTACTGTTGGCTACGGCATCCTGGTCCAGCCCGATCCCTGCCGGATCTGTTACTACATTCAGGCTGGTAATGACTCCTTTTTCCGGCATTTTGCTGTCTACCTTCACTTTAAAGGTAAAGTTGCTGTCCAGCGCCTGGTTATAGGCCCCCTCTTCTACGCCTGACAGACTGAATTTAAGCGCCTCTTCCTGCACTACAGGAGGAGTGTCTGTTCCTTTGTTCTTCTTTTTGCAAGAGGTAGCTGCCACTGCGGTCAGCAGGACAAAAGCGGGAAGATAGGTTCTCAATAACATAGCATTAGTAATATCAGTAAAATTAAAATTTTAAAACATGTAAATCAAATTTTACTTCTGACGTCGAGGGCATCCCGCAATCCATTCCCTAACAGATTGAAAGCCAATACCAGTAGCATTATTGCCACCCCGGGAGCCAGGGCTAACGCAGGGTTATGTGTGATGATGAAAGTGTAATTTTCTTTTATCATGAGGCCCCAGGAAGGTTGTGGCGGCTGTACCCCCACCCCCAGGAAACTCAATCCGGCTTCTACCACTATGGCCGTTGCAAAATTGCCGGCAGCCACCACCATCACAGGTCCCAGGATATTTGGAAGAATATGGCGGACGATGATCCGACCGTTACGGTAACCCAATGCCCTGGCAGCTTCCACAAACTCCAGCTGCTTCAGCGAAAAAATCTGGCCACGGATGATCCTGGCCACGCCCACCCACATAGTAAGGCCTACAGCTATAAACACCTGCCAGAAGCCCTTTCCCAGCGCCAGCGTGAGGGCAAATACCACCAGCAACGTAGGCATGGCCCATACCACATTTACCAGCCACATCACCAGATCATCCGTACGCCCACCATAGTAGCCGGCCACAGCACCGAGAAATACACCAATCGTAAGAGAAATAATTACCGCTATAACGCCCACGCCTAAACTCACCCGGGTGCCAATAATGAGGCGACTAAGAATATCCCTGCCGAATTTATCCGTTCCCAGCCAGTAAGTTTGGGTAAACACCTGCTGTTGAAGCACCTGCTGTTGTAAAGCTGTCCAGCTATCCCTGCGTACCGTGGGCTTCCCATACACTACCACATCCAGTGGATAAGCCTCTTCCACCGTGGTGGCCTCATCTACATAATGTTGTATAACAATTGCTGAATCTTTTATCTGGTGAGATGTAACAGGTATCCAGGTATAAGCCGACGGCTCTCCGGAAACCAACCGGCGGAAAAAGCCGGCAGGTGGCAACTCCTGGTCTTTTCGTACAGCCAGCATCGTTACCCGGAAACCCGGGCGCTGCCCCTCTACTTCCAATACCATCCTGTTTGCATCCGGGGTATGATCCGGCGCAATATAGTAGGCCAGGATGCTGACCAGCACCGACAGGCACACGATCAGCAATCCTGCCACCGCGCCCTTGTTGCGCAGCAATCGCTTGAAAGATGTTTCAGGAGCAGACAATCGAAAAATTTTATCAGTTTACCTTCCGGCCTTTCCACTGGTAGCTGCCAAACTTGCCCAGCCACCCTGCAATTACAATATAAGGAATATGAAATATTTGCCCCGGAATAAACCATACCAGCAAGCCCGACTTATTAAAGAAACTTGCCACCGGCAACAGGAAATAGAGCTCCATGGTAATTTTGAACAACAGCAGAATCAGCAGCCACGGCCACATCGCCGGCAAAAAGCAAGCGGCGATAGCCATGCCCAGCAGGCCCACATTGAAAAAATATACCAGCATCAATACCCAGGTAATGCGCTTATCCTCATATTTATCCGCCTTCGAAGACCACCTGATACGTTGATTCATAAAGCCTTTCAGCGTATCTACCGGTAACGTACGTACGATTACCTCTTCGCTCCGCAGGTACATCACCCCTTCCGGATAAGCGTTATAAATTTTATACATCAGCAGCATATCATCGCCGGAGGCGATATTATCAATGCCTTTGAAGCCACCTACATCGTAGAATGCGTCTTTTTCATAAGCCAGATTAGCGCCATTGCACATCGTTCCGGCCTCCAGCTGTGCAGCTGCGCCGGTGATGCCTTGCATGGTCATGAAATCGAGCGACTGTAACTTCTTGAAAAAATTATCTTCTTTATAAAAACTAACAGGAGCCGCTATAAACTTCGGATGCCTGTCTTCATAAAACTGTACAATCGTTTCAATCCATTTAGGTCCCATAATGCAATCCGCATCTGTGGTCACTATCAGGGTGCCATTTGCCTGTGATACGGCAATTTCAATGGCTTTCTTTTTATAGGAATTGAGTCGCTGCTGCTTATCCAGCATCTGGCTCATCTGCAACAGGCGGATATTGGCTGCGCCGGCGTTACGCACTACATCAGGCGTACCGTCCATAGAGAAATCATCAATTACGATCACCTCCAGGAGGTCGGCGGGGTAAGTTTGCTGTTTAAGTGCTTCGAGCAGGGGTGGCAGGTTATCCTCCTCATCCCTGGCCGGAATGATAACCGTAACACGCGTGGTACCCATACGGGGAACGGGTACATAGTTTTTGAGGCGCTTCCAGCCCAGGCTGTACCACAACATCAGTACACCGTAGCCCAGTGCCAGCACCACCATAAGAATCAGGAAAAAATGCATTCGGGTTTAAATATTTGATTTTATTACTTGACCTAATTGTGCCGATATCAGCTGATGCCCTTTTTCCAGCACCAGCATTTTAGCCGGAAACGTACCATCCATAAAGCGGGCGCCCAGTTCTGGCGGAATTACCCGGTCGTACTTCCCGAAGATCAGGAGTGTAGCTATCCTGTATTGCGCCAATAGTTGCCTGCATTGCTTTTGATTGGGCATCATCTTTCGGAGGTTAGTCCAGATTTCATATACCTGGATGCGCTTTTCCGGTTGATCCATCCGGTGCATCACAAACTTGTATATGCTTTCATTGAGCAATCCCAGCTTACGCCAGCCTTTTATCAACCTGAAAAAAAACTCCGGGTGGTAAGTATTATACCGGAAGATGCGATTGCCGATGCCGGTTTGTGTTACAAACAAATGCCAGGGGTTATTTCTCAGGCCATCTCCTGCCACCATTATCAAACGATCCACTTTTGCCGCCATGCCTTCCACCACACAGAGCGACAAGCGCCCTCCCATGCTGTAGCCCAGCAGAGAAAACCGCTGAAACCCGTGCTGTTCCATCAGCATGGAGATGATAGCCGTAAGATCGGCTTTTTCAAATCCACGGTTTTCCTGCCATTCCGTTTTACCATGAAGGGGCATATCAATACCGATGATGGTAAATATCTCCCCTAATTCTGCTACCAGCGGCCGGAAATGCGCAGCTGTTTCACCAAAACCATGCAGGCATATAAGCAGCTGGTTTCCATTGCCTTCGCATATTCCGTGTATACGGCTTTTTTTATATGGCAGATAAAATTCAGGCATAACCTAAAAGGGAACAATGATAAGCAAAATAATGCTGACAGCGGCTGTTAATGTTAATACAGCAGATCGTTAAGGTTGTTTTAAAACTCGGAAAAGAGGCTTTCCGGGCAGCACTTAATTCGCAATTATTTAGTTAAATTACAGAACTACCAAAAACAGTTTTATCATGGACGCAACAGTTGAAAATAAGCAAGCGCTGAAAGGCGCAGAATTTCTTGTTAAGGAAAGTGCTCCTGAAGATGTATTTACACCGGAAGATTTCTCAGAAGAGCAGTTGATGATCAAAGATATGGCCGATCAGTTTATCGTGAAGGAGGTTACACCGGTTGTAGAAAGACTGGATAAGCTGGAAGAAGGACTGATGCCGTCGTTACTGGAAAAAGCAGGTGAACAGGGCTTGCTGGGCGCTGCATTCCCTGAGGAACTGGGTGGACTGGGTAAGGACTTTGTTACCGCCACCATCATCAACGAAGGATTAGGTGCCGGTCACTCTTTCTCTGTTGCCATGGCCGCCCACACAGGTATCGGCTCACTCCCGATCCTCTACTTTGGTACCGAAGAACAAAAGCAGAAATATATTCCTAAGCTGGCCTCCGGCGAAATGAAAGGGGCCTACGCCCTCACCGAGCCAGGCTCCGGCTCCGATGCCCTCGGCGCTAAAACCACTGCCAAACTCACCGACGATGGTAAATACTACCTGCTAAACGGTCAGAAAATCTGGATCACCAACTCCGGCTTTGCAGATGTATTCACCGTTTTCGCAAAAATCGACGGCGATAAATTCACCGGCTTCATCGTAGATAAAGATACGCCCGGCTTCACCCTCGGACCGGAAGAACATAAAATGGGGATCAAAGGTTCCTCCACCCGCCAAATCTATTTCCAGGATGCAAAAGTACCTGTGGAAAACGTACTGGGCGTGATTGGTAAAGGTCACCTGATCGCCTTCAACATTCTCAATATCGGCCGCCTGAAACTCTGTGCTGCTGCACTGGGCGCCGCTAAAAAATGTATCAATACCTCCGTTAACTACGCCATCACCCGCGAACAGTTTAAACAACCGATCGCCAACTTCGGCGCTATCAAACATAAACTGGCGGAAATGGTGATCCGCACCTGGACCAGCGAAGCGGCCCTCTATCGTACCGCCCAGCTGATCGACGAAAAAGAAAAAGAACTCCTCGCCGCCGGAAAACCATTCAACGAAGCACTCCTCGGCGCAGCCGAAGAATATGCCGTTGAATGCGCCATCCTGAAAGTGAATGGCTCCGAAGTACTCGACTACGTAGTGGATGAAGGCGTACAAATACACGGTGGTAATGGCTTCAGCGATGAATACATCATCTCCAAAGCCTACCGCGACTCCCGCATCAACCGCATCTTCGAAGGTACCAACGAAATCAACAGGCTCCTCACCCTCGATATGACGCTCAAACGCGCCATGAAAGGAAAAATAGACCTGATGACGCCAGCGATGAACGTGATGAAGGAACTGATGAGCATCCCTGATTTTGGCAGCGACGATGAAACTCCTTTCAGCAAGGAAAAGAAAATGATCGCCAACTTCAAAAAAGCGATCCTCATGACCGCAGGTGCCGCCGCTCAAAAGCTCATGGCCAAACTGGAAAATGAACAGGAAGTACTCATGGATATCGCTGATATGGCCATCGAAACATTTGTGGCTGAAAGTGCCCTGCTCCGCCTCATCAAACTGAGTCAAAGCAAAGGGGAAGCAGCCGCATCGCTCGAAAAAGATATGGTACAAACCTACATCTACGACGCGGCCGACCGTATCAACAAATCCGGTAAAGACGCCATCAACGCCTTCGCCGAAGGAGATGAACAACGTATGATGCTGCTTGGCCTCAAACGCTTTACCAAAGCGGAACCGTTTAATACCAAAGATGCCCGCAGACGTATCGCTGATAAACTCATCGCAGAGAATAAATACATCTGGTAATTCAATAACGAAATATGCCCCGCCATCAACCTGCGGGGCATATTTTCAAAATAACCCCTCCTATTTGCCCCACCTTGTTATCTTTACAACTGACTTACAGACAGGTGCATGAAGCAATTAGTTACTATTTTAACCTCCATTATCGCGGTGCTGGTATTTCCAACGTTGGCGCAAAGCCAGGTCTCCATCAGATTAAACCAGCCCTCCAGAGATCAGAATAATGTTAGCAACAGTAAACAGTTTATCGCAGGAAGAACCTGCATAGGCTGCAAACTCACCATCAATAACGATAGCGTACTCGTATACCCTACCGGCACCTTCGCAGTGAAAAAGGAACTGCCCCAGGGCAAAAGCACCTTTGTGCTCAACGCACAGGACTCTACCGGTACCACCTATACGAAAACAATTACCTATTACTACAACCCTGCGCCCGCGCCAAAAGCCACGAGCACTTTTCGCATAGATTTTATTGATATCTCCCCGAAAGGAAATTTAGAACTGGTAGACGGTGATACCATCCGGGTAAAAATGAAAGGCTACCCGGGTGCAAAAGCCAGCTGGTTTAACGGTGAGTCACTTACAGAACTGCCCACCACCCAATCATCCGGCGTGGCCGGCTACTATGTTGGCTACCATGTAATCACCGAAGAAGATTCGATGCTCAACGGGAAAATAAATATCACCCTCCGCAACGGCAGCACCACCACCCTCGCCAGTCCGAACCGCTACCGGTACATGAAGCAGGACAAAATTTTCACCGGCCGCACCATCGATAATATGACCTACATCACCAGCACTACGGAAGGTGACCGCCTCGGCCCCAATAAACTCGGTTACCTGGACAAAGATGTACTACTGCAAATAGTAGGCAAACAAGGCGACTATTACAAGGTGCGACTCGCCAACAAAAAAAATGCGTATATCCCTGAGGGTTACCTCGACACTGACATCCCGCAGGAAGGCGTTCCGGTGAGCGTGATCTCCAACGCCAGCATCTGGGGCGACGATAAGTACGACTACGTACAGATAGAGCTTTCCGACAGAATGCCCTACATCTCTACCCAACAAAATGATCCCGGAAAAATTACTATTGATGTGTATGGCGCCTATGCAGAACAACGCATCAGTAACGCCCTTCAGAATGCCAGAGAAATCAGCCAGGTAACCTGGGGACAGCCGGCACCGGATGTTTTCCGGATGACGCTTTCCCTCAGACACAATGTGTGGGGATATAAAATGTATTATGAAGGCAACAAACTAACGGTGAGGATTAAACGAATTCCGGAAAACCTGGCGCTGAGTAACATGACGATTGCCATTGATCCCGGCCATGGTGGCAGTAATCCCGGCGGTACCGGCCTCGCAGGCGTAGTAGAAAAGCATATGACGCTGGCTATCTCGCTGATGCTCAAAAATGCATTTGAAAAAGAAGGGGCTAAAGTACTCATCACCCGCACTACCGACCAGTTTGTGAATAACGAAGAGCGACTGTCCTTCTACCGGCAGGTAGATCCAGATTTGTTGCTGAGCATACATTTCAACTCTTCCGCCAACCCGGTGGACGTATTTGGAACGGCCACCTATTACCGCCACACGTTTTGCGAGCCGTTTTCCACAGCTATCCACAAACGCTTGCTGGAAACAGGCTTGAGCGATTTTGGCAACAACGGAAACTTCAATTTTATCCTGAATAATCCAACGGAGTTCCCGGATGTGCTGGTGGAAACACTGTTTCTCAGCCACCCTGGCGACGAAGCGGCTATCCTGGACCCTGAGTTTCAGCAGTTGCTGATCCAGAAGATTGTGCAGGGGACAAAAGATTATGTGCAACAAGTTAGTCACTAACCTTTCATGGCGGCACCGCTGGTGCCGCCATGAAAGGTTATACGAAGGCCTTCGGTCCCTCCCCCAAATTAAAGTACCTGCTGTTGCAAATACCCTGACAACCGGTTAAGAGCCGCCGCTACAATTTTAATCTGCTCATCCGCCTCTTTCCATCTGCGCTGCTCAATTGCTTCCCTCACCCCCGGAATTGTTTTCACACCGTAACCCGTATAAAACCCGGGCGCGTACAGCGTATGCCTGTACCACGAACGGTTTGGTAGTCCGCCGGGATACAGCAGCTGCTGTTCCGCCTGATACAACGCTTTGTTCACCGCTTCACTGTTAGCGACTTGCGGACGGTTTGCCAGTTGCTGCGTCACGGAGTCCAGCCCTGCCAGTGCATTTTGCAGCGGCGAAAAATCGATGTAAGGCACCGGATCTTTGGGGGATGGCGCCGCCAGGTGCTTGGCGGTATCTGTTGCCAAACCATATTTGTTCTCGTTAATAAGCTGATTTTCCACTGCAGTAGCTTCTCTCAGGTTATTAGAGAGATCGGAGAGTTCCGATGCGTAGGTGTTGATGGTTTCATAAAGCCTTCGGAAGTCGAACGGCACATTAACGGCGTTGGCTATACGCAGTACCGTATGCCCCGCTGTTTTTGACAACGCTACCCCATATACGAAAGTGGGGTCTTTAAAGCGACGGTAATCATCATAGGAGTCGTAGATGGAATGGTATTCCCCACCGGCATCTTCGCCACCATAGCTGTAATCCAGCGATGGTACACCAAGGTGCTGCAGGAAGGAGGAGTAGTCGGAACCGGAGCCCATGGCATTGATGTTAATGCCTTGCTTCGCGAGTTTTTCTTTCTTCGCTTTGGGGGTGGTGGCTCTGAGAGCATCCAGTGCCTGCCGGCGGGCCAGCACGCTGACGTTGGTTTGTGGGTCAATGATATCGCGTCCTACTTCATTGACGAGGGTTTCCAGCGCATGGGAGCCGCTGGCGTTCATAAATCCGCGGCCGTTGTTATCGGAGTTGATGTATACCACTGCTTTTTCCTGTAGTTCTTTTGCGTGATCTTCCACCCATTCTGTAGAGCCCATCAGGCCGGGCTCTTCGCCATCCCAGGCGCAGTACACGAGGGTTCTGGCGGGTTTATTCCCTTGTTTGACCAGCTCCCCGATGGCTTTGGCTTCCTCGAGCATGGCTGCGATGCCGCTGATAGGATCTGCGGCGCCGTTTACCCAGGCATCATGGTGATTACCGCGCACAATCCATTGATCGGGGTATTTGCTGCCTTTGAGCGTAGCAACTACGTTATAACAGGGGCGTATCTGCCAGTCGAATTTCATTTTCAGGTGTACCGGTGCGGTGCCAGGGCCTATATGGTAGGTAAAGGGCAGGCCGCCGCGCCAGTCCTCAGGTGCCACGGGGCCTTCGAGGGATTGCAGCAACGGGGCTGCATCGTGGTAGCTGATGGGTATGACTGGTATTTTAAGGAGATTGGGTGCTTCTTCTTTTGTGAGTCGTTTGGCATCCGCTGTAGCGCCGATGTTGGGTGTTAGCGGGTCGCCGGGGTAAATGACCATGTCCATGATGGAGCCGCGTTGCACGCCATGCTCGCTTTTGAAGGCGCCTTTCGGATATACATCACCGCTATAGTAGCCATCATCGCGGGGATCGGAGTAGATGATACAACCGATGGCGCCGTGTTCCTGTGCTACTTTGGGTTTGATGCCTCTCCAGGAGCGGCCGTATTTGGCGATGACTATTTTGCCTTTAACGCTGATGCCTACACGCTGCAGGTAGTCATAATCTTCCGGGAGGCCGTAGTTAACGAATACCAGCCCTGCTTTCACGTCGCCGTCGGCACTCCAGCAGTTATAGGTAGGCAGCTGTCCTTGCTGGCCGGAGGTGGCGTCTTCCGGGAGGGCAGGCTCTTTCAGCAGGGCCTTATAGGGCTTGGCGCCGCCGAGTTCCAGCTCGCGTTCCTGCGGAATGGGGAACAGGACCTGGTAGGTAACCAGGGAGGCGTCCCAGCCGTAGCTGTTGAAGCGGCGTTTGATTTCTTCGGCTACTTCCTTTCCTCTGGCGGAGCTGATGTGGTGTGGCTGTGAGGCCAATTCTTTAATGGTGGCGCCTATGCTGGCGCTGCTCAGGTGCTGGTCAAACTGTGCTTCCAGGCGTAGCTGCGCCGCAGCGAGGCTGTCGGGGAAGCCGGATAGTTTCTTCGTTTGCCCGCTGGCAATGCCGCTTAGCAGCAATAAGGCCGCCATCAGTTGACTGATAGGTGATGTGGTCATAACAGATTCAGATTGTTGGAAGATGTGGGTTTTGTGTTTGATTAAGATACGAATAGTCTATTAATTTAATAGGGCTTCATTGGTTTTTGTTGGAGAATGATGCCGAAGGCATCATTTGGGAGGGTGCGCGGCACCGTCCTCTTTTGCCGCATGGCGTTGGCATCCGGGAAACCAGCCTGCTGATCGTAGGTTGTTATCTTTCATGCGGCGACAGTTAAGCTCCGGCTTTAGAAGGGTTGAACCCATCCGGGATCGTGGCGTGCTTTTCCATCCCGCTACCAGGGGCTGCTGCGGAGCCCCTGCATCAGCCGCACCGAAGGTCCGGCTGAAACGTAATTAAGAGAGGCTGTATTACTTGCTATAACTTTTAGTTATGACGCATAAACACTCGTTATAGCCCGCACAGTCTACTTAACCAGTAGATTAATCTATATTTGTAAATCCTTTCATAGCTTTAATGCCTGGAAAACAAATTTATCACATTATAAAACAGCATATATATGGGAAAAGCCATCGAGGAGTTTAATGAGTATAGAGCTAAGATGAATGACGTGATTCTGGGCAAACAGAATAAGGTGATAAACCGCTTATTTAACCTGGATACCAATACCTATGCAGAAGGCGCCTTAAGCACCAAAACAAAGGAAATGCTGGGCCTGGTGGCTTCTATGGTACTGCGCTGCGATGATTGTATCAAATACCACCTGGGTAAGTCCTACGAGCAAGGCATCACCACTGAAGAGATGTATGAAATTTTTGCAGTAGCGAATATTGTAGGCGGAACAATCGTTATCCCGCACACACGCAGAGCAGCAGAATATTGGGAAGAATTGACAGCGCAGTGATACTTATTTTCCAGCGATCTGTCGTAACTTTACATTCTATATAAAACATATATTTAATCCATTCTAATGTCAACAGCAACTATAGCTCCGCAGGCCTTAACGGCTAAAGACTTTGCCACCGACCAGGAAGTGCGCTGGTGCCCGGGCTGCGGTGACTACTCTATATTAAAACAGGTTCAAACCATCATGCCTGCACTGGGCGTGCCACGTGAAAATATTGTGATTGTATCTGGTATCGGCTGTTCTTCCCGCTTCCCTTACTACATGAACACCTACGGGATGCACTCGATCCATGGTCGCGCTACCGCCATTGCCTCCGGCTTAAAGGCTGCCCGCCCTGAACTGAGTGTATGGATCGTTACCGGCGACGGTGACGGCCTCTCCATCGGTGGTAACCATACCATTCACCTGCTGCGCCGCAACTTTGATGTGAATATCCTGCTCTTTAACAACCAGATCTATGGTTTAACAAAAGGCCAGTATTCCCCTACCTCTGAAGCTAATAAAGTTACCAAGTCCACCCCTTTCGGTAGTATCGACCATCCGTTTAACCCAATGGCACTGGCCATGGGCGCTGATGCCACCTTTATTGCCCGCAGTATGGACCGTGACCCTAAACACCTCCAGGAGATGCTGAAACGTAGCCACGCCCATAAAGGCGCTTCTTTCCTGGAAATTTACCAGAACTGTAACATCTTTAATGATGGTGCGTTTGAAGTATTTACAGAGAAGTCTACAAAAGGCGATGAAACTATCTTTGTGGAACAGGGTAAACCACTCATCTTTGGTGCCCAGAAAAACAAAGGTATCCGCTTCGACGGCCTGAAACCAGTAGTTGTAGAAATCGGTGCTGATTTTAGCGCTGATGACCTCTGGGTTCACGACGAAAACGACTTCCTGAAAGCACAACTGCTTACCCGCATGTTCGATGATCCTCGTGTAGAAGGACATTTACCACGTCCTTTCGGTGTGTTCTATCAGGCACATCGCCCTACCTACGAAGAGATCATGTCTTTCCAGCTTTCTGACGTACTCGACAGAAAAGGTCCTGGAAACCTTGATAAACTCTTCGCAGGTAATGAAACCTGGACCATCAAGTAACACTGCTTTATTTCATAATATCAAAAAGGTGCTGCGGGGATCCGCAGCACCTTTTTATTTTGATAAATTATTATCGATTTTCCCTGACACCTTCGGTGCCAGTTTTGTGATAACCGCGCTACGCGCGGAAGCCATGCCCCTGGTTTCATCAATGCCCTAACCCGGACGGATCAAGGAATATCTTGTACATCAACACCAGGCCAAATATGATCATGCTGATCCCTGATATCCTGTTCAGCCAGGTAACATTCGTTAAAGTGAGTTTATGACGGATCCTGTCGGCCACAAATACCTTCAAAATATCCATCGATACCACCATCGTCAAACAAATGCCATACATCGCAATCTTGTAGGAGGTTGCCTGACCCGCATAAGCAATACAGATGGGCAGCCAGAACAAAATAACACCCGGATTCAGGGTATTCATCAGAAACCCGGCCAGCCATATTTTCAGATAGTCGTGCGTCCGGAACATCTCCGGCTTTTCTTCACCGGTACTGATTCTCACCTTTTTAAATAGCAGAGAGTACAATCCCATACCTATTAACAGCAATCCTCCGCAGATACCAATGTAACGGTTGTATTCTGTCAGGTCGGCAATAAACGCGGTAGACAGATTTCCGATTGTCACATAAAATGCATCACTGATGGACACTCCTAAAGCAAAGGCAATACCGGCCTTGAAGCCATTATTTACGCTGTATTTGATTATAGCGAAAATTACAGGGCCCACAGAAACCGATAATACCAATCCCAGACCTAATCCTGCTATTATTGCTGCTATCATGCTTTACTTATCCTGGTGCTGATTGTATGATTACTGCTTAACGGTTTTGCCTTCCAAAAATTTTTCCCAGTCCTTCAGCTTCTCACCCTTCATCACTCTCGGGAACTTGTTCATGGCTCCCTCCTTGCCTTTGCAACGGAGGTAATCAATAAACACCTCATTAGGCAATACTTCCACAAACACATCTTTCAACGCAGATGTTCTTTCCACCGCATAGTCATCATTTACCTCCGCAAGCGTCTGATCAATGATTTCACGCACTTTGGACGCATCCACATTTATGTTGTCTGTACCTATATACCAGCGGTGTGCAAACAGGTTCTCATATGGGAACCCTGCTACCGTAAATTCTCTGATGGTAATGCCCAGCTTCTTCTGCACGGTATCGATCGCCTTGTTCATGTTATCGATACTCATATGCTCCCCGCATAGGCTGAGGAATTGCTTGGTACGGCCTACAATCACGATTTCGTGCTCCTTCACGGAAGTGAACTTCACTACGTCGCCAATAAGGTAACGCCATGCCCCTGCACAGGTAGACAGCATCACTGCGTATTCTACGTCTTCCACCACCTCATTGATCATGTAAGACTTAGGATTCGGTTTTACCTCTCCCTCTGCATCAAAGTTTTCCTCGTTAAACGGAATGAACTCATAGAAGATACCCGCGTTCAGTACCAGCTTGATACCCCTTGTCCCAGGGCGGGCCTGGAATCCGAAGGAACCTTCTGATGCCATGTACGTTTCAATAAACGTAATCGGCTTTCCGAGCAGCTTCTGGAAGCTGTCGCGGTATGGCTCAAAGGATACCCCTCCGTGAATATAAATAGCCAGGTTAGGCCATATTTCGTGGATATGCTTAACGCCGTGGTATTTGATGATTTCTTCCAGTACAATCTGTACCCAGGCAGGGACTCCACAGACGGTACCCACGTCCCACTGTCGTGCTTTACGCACAATCAGCTTAATACGCTGTTCCCAATCTGGTTTTCGGGAGATTTTACCGCCCGGTTTATAGAACCTGCGGAACCATCTTGGAATATTCTTGGCCTGAATGCCACTCATATCCCCTTCATAATAATCCCCTTTTTCGTAAAGTGAAGTAGTACCGCCCAGCATAAGAATGCCTTTTTCGTAGGATCTTGGCGGAATATTGAAGTTAGCCATGGAATACAGCTGCTTCACCCCCACTTTCTTCACCGTTTTTAACATATCCTTAGTAACCGGAATATGTTTACTGGCGGATTCAGAAGTGCCGGAACTCAGCGCGAAGTATTTAATTTTCTCGGGCCAGCTCACATTTTCTTCCCCCTCGAGGCACTTGTACCACCATTCTTTATGCATTTTGGTGTAGTTGTGCACAGGTACCTTGTCCTTATACTGCCCTATAAAGTTTGGGTTATCCAGGATGTCCTGGAACTGATAATGGCGTCCGAATTCAGTGTCTTTGGCCTTCTCCAGCAAACGATGCAACACCTGCAGCTGGTACTGCCGCGGTGTGCCTAACTTGAATGTAAACTTTTTCCTGATCCTCAGCGACCTGGAAATAAGATTTCCTATAATGGCCATTAATTTTCCTATTGAACTGCAAAAATATCGAATATTATTACGATTTGCGAATTCCCCCTTTGTGGGAGACATTTAAGCCATCACTATGTCGTAATTGATATTTACCTTTGCCGCATGTTAAAAGCAACCTTGCTCAAAGCTACTGAAGCCGGCGGAAAAATACTGCAACAATATTTTAACGGCCCTTTTGAGGTGAGCAGCAAAAGCTCCCTGAACGACCTCGTTACCGAGGCGGATAAGAAGTCTGAAAAGGCAATCATTGAAGTGATTCACAGCGCCTTTCCGGACCATTTCATCCTCTCCGAAGAGGCAGGTGTAATCCCCTCCGAATCCAATATCAAATGGATCATCGACCCTATCGACGGCACCGTAAACTTCGCAAACGGTGTACCGATCTGCTGCGTGTCTATCGGTGTGGAAAAAGACGGAGAAATGATCCTCGGTGCGGTCTATAACCCCTTCATGAACGAACTCTTCGTGGCTGAAAAAGGTAAAGGCGCCACCCTGAACGATAAACCTATCCAGGTATCCAAAAACGGCAACTTTAACCAATGCCTCCTCGTAACAGGCTTTCCCTACAAATGGGAAGAATCCCTGAATAACCCAATGGTGGTATTTGAACGCATCATCAAAATGGGACTGCCGGTGCGCCGACTCGGCTCCGCAGCGATCGACCTCTGCTGGGTAGCCTGCGGCCGGTTCGACGGGTTCTACGAACACCATCTCCAGGCATGGGACTCCGCAGCAGGTTTCCTCATCGTGGAAGAAGCAGGCGGTAAAGTAACCGACTATAACGGTGACAGATACTCCCCATACCAGAAAACAATACTGGCCACCAACGGCCATATCCATCAAGCATTGCAAGACCTCGTAAACGGGAAATAGTTATGGAACAGGAAAGAACAGAAATAAACGACCTCGGTGAATTTGGTTTAATCGACTATCTCACCCGGAATATAGAAATACAAAATGCCAGCACCGTCCTCGGCGTTGGCGACGATGCCGCCGTTATCGATCACTTCGGCAAGCAAACCGTGATCAGTACTGACATGCTCGTGGAAGGTATCCACTTCGACCTCATGTACGTACCCATGAAACACCTGGGCTATAAATCAGTGGTAGTAAACCTCTCCGATATATACGCGATGAACGCTACCCCTACCCAGATCACCATCAGCATCGCTTTCTCCAACCGCTTCTCCCTCGAAGCCCTCAACGAATTTTACGAAGGCGTGTATGCCGCCTGCGAAAAATACGGTGTGGACCTCATCGGCGGCGATACCAGCAACTCGCAGAAAGGACTGGTAATCAGCGTTACCGCCATCGGAGAAGTAACACCTGACCAGTTCGTTAAAAGGTCCACCGCTCAAAAAGGCGACCTGCTCTGCGTATCCGGCGACCTCGGCGCAGCCTACCTTGGATTGACGCTTCTTGAAAGAGAAAAGAAAATCTACCTGGAAAATCCACAACTGGCCCCAGACCTGGAAGATCAAACCTATATCATAGGCCGGCAGCTGAAACCGGAAGCCAGAAAAGATATTATCCAGTTCCTGGCAGAAAGCGATATCAAGCCAACCTCCATGATGGACATCAGCGATGGCCTCAGCTCAGAAATACTGCATATCTGCAAACAGAGCAACCTCGGTGCAGTACTGTATGAAGATAAAATTCCCATCTCCCAGGAAAGCAAGGAAATGGCCCTCAAATTTGGCCTGGACCCTACCGCCTGCGCTCTCAGTGGTGGTGAAGACTATGAACTGCTCTTTACCATGAAGCAGGAAGATTACGATAAAATCGTACTCAATGAACAAATCAGCGTAGTAGGCTATATGGCCGATATCAGCGAAGGCGCTCACATCATCACCAAAGGTGGGAACAAATTTAAACTGGTGTCACAAGGCTGGAACGCCTTCCAACAATAATTTTTTTTGCATCTGCCCGTCACCGATGACGACGGGCAAAATGCAAAAGGGGCGTGGACCGCAGGTCCACGCCCCTTTTGCATCTATAAAAAAGTTTTATTCAACGATCACCTGAATCACCTGGCTATTATGCGTTGGTGGCATAGGATCCGCAAACACACTGCATTTCAGCTGGTACTTACCTGGCTTATCCGGCATAATCACTTCCATGCTCGTCAACCGCCTGCTGATGGCCCTGGCCAAGGTCAGCTCGGTTTTAACCGGCGCATAGGCAGAATCTTTAGACGTAAATCCATAACCAATCACCGGTTCATTTTTCCAGTTAATAGGCACCGGACGATGATACCAGTTCTCCGGCGCCACTACCAGTTTGTAATGCTCGCCCCTCCTCACTTTAAGCTGCGTGGCAGCAGGTTTCAGCTGGATAAGATTATAGGAATAATAAGCAGAATCTACATAATAATCCCAGGTTCCACGTCCGCTTACCACACTGTCAGTAATAGGCAGATTAGGTCCGAAAACCACCACCTGCTTACCCCACAGCTGCGTTTCTGTATCCCAGTAATTATACTGGCTACGGCGGGAATAGCGGGAGTTCAGGCTATAGGAAAGGTTGCCGGTGTAAAACATATATTTGGACGGCAACTGGTAACTGTTCATAAACACCACAGGCCTGTCGCCCGCAGCAGCAGCCACTTTCGAAGTCCATTCCCGGTTATGGTGAATCTCTGGCCGGATTTCGGTTCCCGGCATAAAATCCCATACCATATATACCCTAACTACCAGCACCAGCAACAAGGTAGCCGGTAAGCTGTACAGGAATGCGCGCCCTTTCCAGCCTTTGCGCTTAATCGTTTGGTGGGCCAGGATCAGCACCGGCGTAAACAACATCACCGTCCAGTTAGCCTCTACCCTGCCTTTGAAGGTACTGATCATAAAAAATACCAGCACCCCGATCACCGAATACTTCAGCGCCCTTTCGAACGTATGCTGAATCGGACAAATAAACGCATAGTAAAGCACCAACCAGCCCAGCAGCGGCCCAAAGAGCAGCAGTTGCCCTGCGAGGTAATCCAGCGTAAAGCTGATATGATAATGCGATGCATTACGTTCTACCAAATGATATTGTAACGACGGGAATCCATGATTATACTGCCAGATGATGTGTGGCAGGAACAATAGCGAAGTAATAATTACCGCCACGTAGTATTTGAAAACACGCAGCAGATTGAGGTTGGAGAGCAATGTAAAGAAAACCAGCAGCACACCATGATACTTACTGTAAAACATAAGCGTCATGGAAATAGCCAGCAGTATGGTGTTCTTCCAACTTTGCTCATCCACAAACACCTTGTAAGCCCAGAAATAAAGGGCTGCAAAAAATATCAGCGGTACATCCGGCACGGCCAGCATGCCCCCTACCTGCATGGCACCCATAGAGCCAAGCATCAGGTAGAACAGCCGGTTATCCTCCCTGCTAAGCAGCTTGGCGGTAATCCATAAGGTGAGGGTATTCAGTACCACTACCAATAGCCGCACACCAAGCTCATTATGAAACAGACCGTAACCTATCTTTATCAGGAGGGCAATCATAGGCGGATGGTCGAAGTACCCCCAGTCCAGATGACGGGAGTATACCCAATAGTAGGCTTCATCGTCCCAAAGCTCTGAAAAGCAGGCCTGAAGAAGCCCCAGCACCAGCCAACCCAGTAAAAAAAGATTTCGATATTGATTTTTCCGAAGAAATTGAGGTATGCCCATGCGTTCGTTCTTATGTAAGATTTAGGGCGAAGATAAATATTAACAATAAACAGTTGTCTGCCCATTCTCCGGAATCACCAGGAACGACGCTTCGCAGCCGGGCGCAAGGCGACCAATTTTATTGGCCATACCCAGTGCTTCTGCCGGATACAGGGATGCCATCCGGATGGCTTCCCGCAGACTGCACACATCGTTATTGGCCAGATTACGCACGGCCTGCAGCATGGTAAGTCGTGAACCGGAAAGTACGCCGGTAGCACTTACGAACCGGTCTTTTTCTTTCAGGTAGATGTAAGCGCCGTCTTTATTCTCCTCCACCGCGTCCGTTATAAGGTATAACCGCCGGCCCATAATTTTTTTGCTGATACGGACCGACGCATAATCCACATGCACCCCGTCTGCCACGATACTGGCATATACTTCCGGATGGTCGTAAATAGCCCCTACCAGCCCCGGTGCCCTGCTCTCCAACGGCGACATCGCATTGAACAAATGCGTGGCATGACGGATACCATTTTCAAACGACGTATAGGCTTGCGCGTAAGTAGCGTTACTATGCCCGGCATATACGATGATGCCGGCATCCTGCAGTTGCTTTACCAGTGCGGGATCACAGCATTCCGGCGCCAGGGTAATAATCTTTACCACATCGCTGCCGTTTTCCAGTATCCAGTCAATATCTTCTTGTGTAGGTTGTTTGATATATTCGGTGAGGTGAGCACCCTTTTTGGCGGGATTGATAAACGGCCCCTCCAGATGCAGACCCAGCACCCCTTTTCCGTTTTGCTGCCAGTAGGTTCTTACCGCTCTCATGGCTTCCAGCATTATTTCGGGAGATATAGTAGCCACCGTAGGCATAATGTACGCGGCCCCACCAGCCTTACTGTATTCGTAAGTACCGGTCAGTGACTCCACGCTGGGGTACATGGAAAAAACTTCCCCGTTGCCGCCGTATATCTGTAAGTCGATCAGCGCGGGTGCCAGGTAGGCCCCATCCAGGTCAATGATTTCATGACCTTCGGGAATATCTTCGGTGGGTGTAATACTGGTAATCAGGCCGTTATCGGTTGTCACAGCGTGGTTTTTCAATACTTCTTCTCCGGTAAATATGGTAGCGTTAACGTAGGAAGTGGGCATATCTGCTGTTTTAGGAGGTTATACTTCGTATAACTCTAAAGGTAGCCCATCGGGGTCAGCAAAAAAAGTAAAACGTTGGTTTGTGTGGGGGTCAATACGGATAGGCTCTGTCACTACGCCTTTGGCGGATAAATCTTTTACAGCCGCCTCTATATCTGCTACGGCAAACGCGAGGTGGCGCAGGCCTTGTGCCTCCGGGCGACTCACGCGCGCCGGCGGATCAGGAAAGGAAAAGAGCTCGATTACATAGTGGTCGCCAATGGCCAGGTCCAGCTTATAGGAATCACGCGCTGACCGGTATACTTCCCGGATTACACGCAACCCAAGCACATCGGTATAAAATGCCTTACTACGTGCATAGTCCGAACAAATGATAGCGATGTGATGGATTCCGTTCAGTATCATACAATTAGCTTAGTCTAAGATGGTAAAAGCGTCCGCGTCTTTGAGGAAAGGAATATTTTTTCTTACGTCTTCCAGGCGCTCACGGGAAAGGGTATACGTAAATACATCCTGGTCATGTGCTTTTTCATAGAGGATCTCTCCCATAGGATCTATGAGGCTGGTATCACCGCTGTGGTAGATGTTGTTACCATCGTTACCCACACGGTTTACACCAATAGCGAAGCACTGATTTTCGATGGCGCGTGCGCGCAGCAAGGTTTTCCAGGCTGTGTTACGTCTTTCCGGCCAGTTAGCTACATATACCAGCACATCATAAGCCGGTGCGCCGGTTTCTTCCACAATGCGGTTGCGTGCCCATACCGGGAAACGCATATCGTAGCAGATATTCAGATTTATTTTCCAGCCTTTTACGGATGCAATCAGGCGCTTGTCGCCACCTTCGTAATGCTCATGCTCACCGGCATAACCGAAGAGATGGCGTTTATCATAGGTGCCGTAAGTGCCGTTTGGCAGCATCCAGATCAGGCGGTTCAGGTATTTACCATTTTCTTCGATGATCAGGCTTCCGGTAATGATGATGTTCTTTTCAGCTGCTTTTTTCTTCATCCACTGAAACGCGCTTCCGTCCATTGTCTGCGCCAGGCGCTCCGGCGCCATGCTGAATCCGGTACTAAACATCTCCGGTAAAAAAACGACTTCCGTCCGCTCTCCTATGCTGTTGATCTTTTCGTCAAACATGCGCAGGTTGGCTTCAATATCTTCCCAATGCAAGTCGGCCTGGATAAGTGTTACTTTTAAATCTGACATCGTTGAAAATTATATAGCAAATTTACTTGCTGCCTGATTAGAAACTTTTTAAATCTTGCTACTTAAAATCGGGATTATTTACGATTTGTTCAAGCGCTTCGCTGATAAGCTCCTGTTCAAAGCCCCGTTGTAACAGGTATTGCATGGTTTTATATTTCCTTTTCAGGGGAATTTCACCTTTGAGCGACTGGTATTTCTTTTCCGTTTGCTGCAATACTACCTGCAGGTAATCATCTTCATCAATTTCCTGCAATCCTTTTTTGATACAGTAAGATGATACCTGTTTCATCTTCAGGGAGGCCTGGATCTTTTTCCGGCCCCACTGTTTCATACGGAACTTGCCACCGGCGTATGCTTTGGCGAAACGCTCCTCGTTGAGGAAGTTATCCGCGATGAGTGCAGCGATGGCTTCGTCCACTTCATTACCGCGCATGCCCAGTTCCAGTGCCCTGTATTTAACTTCCGAGTGGCACCGTTCCTGGTAAGCACAGTATTGCCTTAATTTTTCCAATGCTTGCGACATCCCCGGATATTAGCGTACAATACGCAGTTTGGCATAGTTAAGCATGATTTTCTTTTCGCCGCCGCCCTTAGGGAAAACTACTGTAGCGATGCGGTTATTAGGCGCGCCTTCCATACCGGTGATGGTACCGAAACCAAATTTCTGGTGCTCTACCTGCATACCTGGTTCCATGCCTGCCGGATCATCCGGTGCAAAGCCTGGTGTAGGTACATGGGTGGAAGCTGGTCCTGCTGCTGGTTTCGGAGCTGGCCGCGGACCTGGGTTTTGTTGTGGGGCAGATGACGGAGTTGTCTTTTTCTGCATCCTGTCGAACATATTGGAACCGCCTCCGGCACCCCATCCGCCACCATTGGTGCTGCCAAAGGCATTACGGATAGCACCGCCGCCGGCGTAGCTGCGATCAATAAATTTCTCTGGCATCTCTTCCAGGAAGCGGCTGGGCTCATTCTGCACCAGGTTACCGAAGCGGTAACGGCTGTTGGCATAAGTAAGCCAGAGACGTGATTTAGCCCTGGTGATCGCCACATAAAACAGGCGTCTTTCCTCTTCCAGTTCCTCGCGGGTGTTGATAGACATGCCGCTGGGGAACAAGGTTTCTTCCAGCCCTACGGTAAATACAACCGGGAACTCCAGTCCTTTTGCCGCGTGGATGGTCATGAGTTTCACGACATCGCTGTCTTCCTTGTTTTCGTTATCCGAATCAGTGAGCAGGGTGATCTGTTGCAGATAAGAGCCCATGCTTTTATCCAGCAGCTCACCTTCTTCATCGGGAGTTTCGGTAAATTCCTTGATGGAGTTGAGGAGTTCCTGCACGTTTTCGTAACGGGCAAGGCCTTCTGTGGTTTTATCGTTGAAGAGCTCTTTTACGATGTTAGTGGATTTACCAACGTTTACGGCTACGTCATAAGCGTTATGCTTACCCAGGAGGGCCTGGAAGCTGCGGATCATGGTTACAAAACCATCGATCGCTTCGAGGGTACCACCTTTGAAACCGAATTCCCTGGCGCGTTCCAGCACTTCCCACATGGTAATATTGTGTTCATTGCTGAATACGATTGTTTTCTCGATGGTTGTTTTACCAATTCCTCTTACGGGATAGTTGATAATACGCTTGAGACTTTCTTCATCGCGGGTATTCATGGTAACGCGGAGGTAAGCCACAAAATCCTTGATTTCCTTGCGCTGGTAGAACGACAGGCCTCCGTAGATGCGGTAGGGTATGGCTTTACGGCGTAAACTTTCCTCAAAAGAGCGGCTCTGGGCGTTGGTACGGTAGAGGATTACGAAGTCGCGGTTATCATAGTGGTTACGCAATTTTTGTTCTGCAATGGTATCCGCTACGAACTTACCTTCTTCGTTATCTGTGTTGGTACGCACCAGTTTGATGGTATCGCCATCCTGGTTATCTGTCCAGAGGTTTTTCTCAATCTGTCCTTTGTTATGTGCGATTACTTCGTTCGCTACATTAAGGATAGACTTGGTACTGCGGTAGTTTTGTTCCAGTTTAACAACGCGGGCATCGTCGTAATCCTTTTCGAACTGAAGGATATTCTGGATGGTGGCGCCGCGGAAGGAGTAGATACTTTGCGCATCATCACCCACCACGCAGATATTTTCGTTTACAGCACCCAGCAGTTTGATGATTTCGTACTGAGCAGGGTTGGTATCCTGGTACTCATCGATCATGATATATTTGAATTTGTGCTGGTATTTATGAAGTACTTCCGGGAATGATTTGAGCAGCACATACATTTTGAAGAGGAGGTCATCAAAGTCCATTGCGCCGTTTTTGAAGCAGCGTTTGGCGTACATGTCATAGATTTTGCCAATCAGGGGTCTGTTGGCTCTCATATCTTCCTGTTGCACGTAGTAATCGTGCTGGTATTCTTCTGGTCCCATCAGGCTGTTTTTGGCAGCGGAGATGCGGTTGTATACGAAGTTGGGTTTATAGTGTTTATCATCAAGATTGAGTTCATTGATGATGGTTTTGAGTACGCTTTTGGCGTCGTCGGTATCGTAGATGGTAAAATCGTTGGGATAGCCGAGGCGGTGGGCTTCTGCGCGGAGGAGCCGGGCGAAAACGGAGTGGAAGGTACCGATGTAGAGGTTCCTGGCTTCGCTGCCGCCAAGGATTCTTTCCACACGTTCTTTCATTTCGCGTGCGGCTTTATTGGTAAAGGTTAGCGACAGGATGTTGAATGCGTCTACCCCGTTGCGCATGAGGTGCGCGATGCGGGTAGTCAGCACCTTTGTTTTTCCTGAGCCGGCGCCGGCTACGATCATCAGGGGCCCGTTGATGTGTAGAACTGCTTCGCGCTGCCGTTCATTCAGCTCGTCTAAATAGTTTGCCTTCATCACGAAATATGCTGTTTATTGAAATTTTTACTGTAGATCTGAAGGGTGTAAAAGTACAAAAAACCTGTGGAGAATTACGGGGTAAGTTGGGTAATGGTATAAATATGGGAGATCTGGTTCAGTATAACTGAAGCCCGCAAACAATAGTACAGCATGTGACATTCAGTTACATCTGCGTAGGGGCACAAATGTAACAGCATGACTTTCCTTTAATCAGTTTCTTGCTCACTACAGGGTTTCATAGATTGTAGCGGCGATAACATCAGGTATTGCCGAGGGTTTGCAGGCTTCCGTTACCAAAAAACCTTATATATAACTGCTTACTAGCTTTTATATTCTCTTACAAAAATTTAGTGTCTGGTTATTCTAGTTTTGAGCATTTTCCTGGCGAAGTGGATTCTGCTTTTAACTGTTCCTAATGGTTCATTGAGTATAGCTGCAATTTCATAGTACTTATAACCTTCAAAATAGAGTAAAAAAGGTTGTTTAAAGATGATGGGCAGGTTGTAAACGGCCATTTGTACATCCTTGACGCGGAGTTCGGATTCGGCGAAGTTTCCGATAGCGGAAGGCTGGTGACTGAGGAGATAGTCGCCTACGGCGCTATCCAGCAGTCTGAACTGGCGGTTTCCTCTGCGGTAATTGTTAATAAAAATGTTCCGCATGATTGTATACAACCAGGCCCGGATATTGGTGCCTGCGAGGTATTTATCGCGGTTAGACAAAGCTCTGAACAGCGTTTCCTGGTAGAGGTCTTTGGCTGACTCTGAGTCTTTGGTTAATGTAACTGCGTATGGACGCAGAAAATCGGCGTTTCCTAGTAACAAATTGTTGAATTCGGTGGATGACATAACGGTTAACTTTAAATTTTTTCGAAATACGCTACAGTAACAGCTCCACACGGAGCGGGGAGTAAAATAAAGACGGTCAGAGATGGTATCCACCGGGCTCCAAACCGGTGCTGCTGGCAGTCTTTTCAGGCCTGTCGGAAAGGAGTTATCAGCACCTGACCTTCAGCCTGATAGCAAGTGCCGTTAATCTGGTGTTCTTAGTTTCATAGTGATGCGTTTTAGTTAGAAAATATGCTTGCATATGGGGCATTCTGAAATAAGGGTAAAATCCGGTAGGTTCATCTTTTATGAAGCCTGACTGATAAGGAGATCAACATGATGCCTGTGATAATAGCATAAAAGCCGAAGATCCAGGTAAGGGTGACGGCGGCAGCCACCGGGTTGGACAATAGCAATATGCCGAAAAAAATAGTTAAAAGTCCTCCAGCGATATACCATCCTTCTCCGGTAATAACCTTTCTGAGCCTGATTGCAATAATAATCTCGAACAGTCCGGCTACAACAGCCCAGAAGGCAACCAGGTAAATCAGTGCAGTTCCTGTGGCAAAAGGATTAATGATAGTCAGGACCCCTAATATTATACCAACAATACCAGACAAAAGGAACACTCCCCAGTTCTCGGAAGTCCTCCTTGCTGCTACTGCTCCTATTACAGCGAACGTACCGGCGATGAAAAGATATGCTCCGAAGAATACTACCAGGGTGGTAAAGGTGGCTCCCGGCCATACAATAGCCAGCACCCCCAATACCAGGGCAAAAATGCCCCGAAGCAAAAAAATCCACCAATAGTCGCTATAAAAATTAGGCATGCATCCTTGTTTATGGTTTCACAATCCGCTGCAAATAATCGGTAGGTAAGCGTTTAAAGCACAATCAGACATTTTTTCGATAACAGTTGTTACAACTCAGAAAATTTAGAAAAACTCAGGTACCAGAAGCACATTCACTACTTGTTGTGTATAAAACCGTTTAAAGGGCAGCCACACTTTGGGGAATTTCTCCATGATTGTGTGCGATAACCATACGGTTCAGGTGTTTTCATATTCGGTATTTCTCTTCTTGCAGATGGGTGGGGTTATCTGATAATGATGCCACAATCCCCCCTGAAACAATAAAATACCGATTGAATAACAACAGGTTAATTAAAAATGTTTAACGGGTACCCGGACGCTCTTTAAACTAACAGACCGATACTCACTTATGACGCTAAAAACTCGCTAATAGAATTCACATACAACAAACAACATATATGTTGTTTTCTTAAGACTAGGACTCTATTATAAATTTATAAATTTTTGTTAAAATAAACAAAAACCTTTTGGGTGGCCGTTTTACATAACGTTTTTCAATTACTAACACTGACGTACATACGAAAATGAGGTTTTCAATTGGTTAATAAAGTTTGTCTTATAAGGTTATTTTTCTGACCTGTCTACTTTTAACCTGCCATCCCTGTTTGCAATCTCCCAGGCCGTGTAATATACTAGCTGCGCTCTACGCGCTAACAATTCAAATTCGATTTTCTCTACTGTGTCTCCTGGTTGGTGATAATCCGAATGTGTTCCGTTAAAATAAAAAATTACCGGAATATTTTGCTGAGCAAATTTGTAATGATCAGATCTCCTGTAAAAATCTTCTGGGTCCCCGGGGTCATTATACTTATAGTCCAGCTTAAATTGGGTAATGCGATTTGCCTCCTCATTAATCGGCCGAAGCTCCGAACTCAGCTTATCATCGCCTATGATGTAAATATAGTTAGTATCCCGTTCATGTGCAGGATCAATTCTGCCAATCATATCAATATTTAGATCGGCCACCGTGGCGGACAATGGATACAAAGGATGATTGATATAGTAACCAGAGCCCAGCAGCCCTTTTTCTTCTCCCGAAACTAACATAAACACCACACTCCTCCTGGGCCCTTTCCCCTCCTGCTTCGCTTTCGCAAATGCTGATGCAATCGCCATTACAGCAGCTGTACCAGAACCATCATCATCCGCTCCGGGATATAGCACGTTGTCCACCACCCCTAAATGATCATAATGCGCCGTCACAAAAACATACTCGTCCTTCTTGTCGCTTCCCTCCACCATTCCTACAATATTTGAAGGCTTGTAAATATTACTTTTCTTATCAAGTGTAATCTGAACAGGAACCCTAACGTGAACAGGTATACGCAAATGCCCCTTGCGGGAGTCTAACAGGCTATCATTATATGCTTTCCCCAGCAAACTTGCCGCCATAGCAGGTGTGATGTAATACAGGTTAGGACCTTCTGCAGTGGCGCCTGGCATATAAATACCCGTATGGCGCAACTTATTTTTATTCAGCAACCGGTAGTTCCTTGCATGCGGTGATATCACCAGCAATGCCCGTACACCTGCAGCACGCGCAGCCGCCAGCTTGTTATAGGTAATCCCGTAATCCCTTGGTAAACCACCCGGCACCCCTTCCCGGATTAACACTACTTTTCCCTTTACATCAATGTTTGCATAATCATTAAAGCTGGCCGTGGATATGCCATAGCCGGCAAACACAATCTGATCTGTCTGAATCGTTTCTGATTTGCTTTCGAGCAGGTCGGTAATAAAGTCCTCCCCGAAATGATAATCCGTATCCCTTACCCGAATCACCCCCTCGATCAACGTATCCTCATACATCTCATAAAATTGCTCCCAGTTGCCCGCAGCTCCTGGCTTTAAGCCCGCCTCCCGTAACTGGGTGATGATATAGGACGCTGCCTTTGCCTGCCCCTTTGTAGCCGTTTCCCGGCCCTCCATCTGCGGACTGGCCAACACCTCCAGCCAGGGCCTGATCGTGCCGGGATTGATGGTTGCGGCATATTTACCGGCAACTTCCACGGAACGCAGATCCTGCTGGGCAAAGCCAGTAAAGGAGATACAAAACAATAAACAGGTAGCGGCAACACGGATAAATTTCATGCGGAAGTACATTTAGCCTGGGATTCTTTACTATTAACAAAAAAAAGAGCCGGGAAGTTCCCGGCTCTTTAAAATACAAAATTTATAACAGCTGCCTAGAGGCAGGTCATTTTACGTACCCTGTTTTCGTGGCGGCCACCTTCAAACGGCGTATTGATAAATACGTCCACCATCTGGTTCGCTACAGCTACATCTACAAACCTGGCAGGGATGCAAAGCACGTTGGCATTGTTATGCTGCCGCGTGAGTCGTGACAACTCCTCGCCCCAGCAGATTGCCGCACGGATGCCCTGGTGCTTATTGGCTGTAATAGCCACCCCGTTGGCACTGCCGCAGATCAGGATACCGAATGCGGCTTCTTCGCGCTCCACCGCCGTGGCCACCGGATGTGCATAATCCGGGTAATCCACTGAATCTTTCGTATGCGTACCGAAATCTTTTACTTTGATGCCTTTTGCTTCGAGGAAGGAGATTACTTCTTCCTTATACTCAAAACCCGCATGATCAGCGCCTATGGCTACCGGAAGTGCAAGATTAAAAGTCAATTTTTCCATAACAAGTAATTTTTCAGATGAATGAAGTTGGCTTATCACTTACTGTTTAACAATTATGACCATTCTTCAACTTCTACTTTCTCTTCTTTATTCTCACGATCGCGCATGGCTTTCTTAGATATAAAGATACTGATTTCGTACAGGAGATATAAAGGCGTAAACACAATCAGCTGGTCTATCAGATCCGGCGGAGTAATAACCGCTGCCAGAATCAGGATCACTACCACTGCATGCCTGCGGTAGGCACGAAGGAATTTAGGTGTGATGAGACCAAACTTCGTCAGAAAAAATACCAGTACCGGCAACTCAAACAGCAAGCCCATACCCAGTACAATCTGCGACATCAGATCAAAGTAATCATCCATGAAAAACTGGTTGATCGCTTTATCTGTAATAGTATAAGACGCCAGGAAGTTGATGGTAAACGGCGCCATGAGAAAATATGCGAAAAATATTCCGAGGAAAAACTGGAACGACACCCAGAAAATAACGCCCCTGGCACCTTTCAGCTCTTTCTCTTTTAATGCCGGCTTCACAAAACGCCAGAACTCCCAGAAGATATACGGGAACGAACACACGAAACCAATCACAAATGCCAGCTTAAACTGCAGCATGATCTGGCCCACCATCTTAGAGTTCATGAACACCACCTTTACAGGCGTGATACACAAAGCATCTCCGAGATTAAAAAAATGTCCGATGGCACAAAGCGCCCTGTAAGAAGGGAAAGTGGCATTAGTAGGCCCGAAAATCACATTATCCAAAATCTCCTGCGTATAGAGAAATCCAAATATGCTGAACGCAACAATCGACAATACTGATCTAACAATATGCCAGCGAAGGTCCTCCAGGTGATCAAAGAAAGACATCTCTGCCTTATCGTTATTCTTCGAAAAAAATTTCTTTAACATGTTCTAGTATTCAATCCGGTTTGAATGCGGTGATCAAAATCAAGAGGCACAAATATAGCGGATGGATACAACAATTCGCAGAACTGTTTTACCAGTGGGATGCATCATTTCCGCAACGGATTTGCCGTTTTTCGCAGAGTTCGCAACCAGTAAAATAAAATGTAATGAAAAGTGCGAGATGAGTTAGGGCAAAAAAAAGAGCCAGCCCGAGAAGAATCAAGAGCCGGCCTTTCATCCATTGTTTGTTAACCCCAAAAAAGTTGAATTCGAGAATGTCTTTGGCTCCCAGGTCAACTACTTACCTAATTGATGGCAAGCGTTCAGAATAAGTAAGAATCTCTGGTAGCTTTATTTGTAATACAAAAATAACGAGAAATATTTTATTATCAATGTTGGAACACTTTTTTTACAACCTTTTAACAAAAATCAAATCATTGTGTTACATCATCTATAGCAAATGTATACATTCCGTGTTAAATTCCTACTACTTTTTTAAAAAACGTTTTAGCAATTATTGTTATTGTCTTGTTAACACAAATATTAGAAAAAAATATAAATAGTTTATATTTTTTTTATAAGCGGTTTTTCGGCATGCAAAAACTGCAATTTTTTAGCCTAAAATCTTCATTTTGACCATTTCTATCCTTGTGTCTGTCACATTCAGAATATCAAATTCATAGTCATCTATAATAATCCGCTCTTTAATCTTAGGAATCGTTTCGTGGTGATTAATGATATAACCCGACAAAGTTTCACTCTCATCTTCCGGAAAATCCAGTCCGTACTTCTCATTCAAGTAATCAAGTTCCAAACGGCCGGAAAAAATATATTCCTTCTCAGCAATCTGCTTTTCTACGAACTCCTCTTCGTCATGCTCGTCTTTTATCTCTCCAAAAATTTCCTCCAACACATCTTCTATAGTCACAATACCCGCAGTACCGCCAAATTCATCCACTACCCAGGCAATGCTTTTCCTTTCCTTATTAAACTTACTCAGCAAATCTATCGCACTCATAGTTTCCGGAACAGCCAGGATCGGATGAATGATAGCCTGGATATCCTTAGGCGCCTTAAACAGGTCAAGCTGGTGAATATAGCCCAGTATATTATCTATACTGCCTTCATAGATCACTATTTTCGACAGCTTGGTTTCCATGAACTTGCTCCGCGCATGCTCGATCGGGCTGGTAATTTCCAGTGCCTCAATTTCCTTTCTGGGAATCAGGCAGCCCCGGATCTTCACATGGGCGAGCGACAACGCATTTTCAAACAACTCGGTGTTCAGTTCCTGGTTTTCGCTGACATGCTGCTGCGACTGGCGGATGAAGTTTTCCACATCCACCCGGCTGAACGACTCCCTCGTTTCCAGCAGGCGTACGTTAAAGAGGTACTTCAGCATCCATTCTGCAATAGATACCAGCACATTCCCGATAATATACAACGGCTTGGCGATCATGGAAATCGGCAGCGCAAAAAAGCTCAGCAGCGCCTCCGGTCTGGACCGGAATACCGCTTTAGGTATAAAAAATCCGAGAAAAAGAATCAGCAGGGATGCCAGTAATACTTCCAGGAAGATTACCAGTGGCTGCATATTGGCGATTTCCGGTGCTGCTACCACCCCCAGCGGCTGAATTGCGCCTGCCATCATAATGCTGTAGATCACGATGGTGATCGTAAACCCTACCAGGCTGGTAGCCAGGAAACGGCTGGGATGCTCATTTAAACCGGCAAGAATTTTACCGGTAGTCCTACCCTGTTTCTTTTTGAGTTCAATACTGAGCTTATTCACATTCGCGAATGCAGACTCAATACCGGCGAAAAAGCCCGCCAGCAGTACCAGAAAGACTAAAATTATAAGTGTATAAACGTCCATCTCAACAAAAATAACAAATTAGGAAAACCAACCATCACAGGGCTATTTTATATTTAAAAAATCTTTTACCAGATTTTTTACTTCTTCATAGGCCCTATCCAACACATCATTAACAACAATTTTATCGAATTCGTGCGAAAAAGAAAGTTCGTAACGGGCTTTAGCCAGGCGTTCATCCAGGGAAGCCTGGGTTTCGGTACCACGCTCACTGAGGCGCTCACGCAGTGCATCAATGGAGGGCGGTTGTATAAAGATCGTCAGGGCTTCCTGGTGATATTTCTCTTTAATGGACAAAGCTCCCTTCACATCAATATCTACCATCGGGATCTGATCATTACTCCAAATTCGTTCCAGTTCGCTCTTCAGCGTACCGTAATATTTTCCGGCGTACACCATTTCATACTCTGCAAACGCATTTTCATCAATTTTCTGATGGAAATCGTCCGAGGTCATGAAATAATAATCTCTGCCATGCACTTCATTGGCGCGGGCTTCGCGGGTAGCGGCAGAGATAGAAAATGCCAGCTGCGGCATTTCCGCCAGTAATTTTTTTACGATAGTGGTTTTACCAGCACCGGAAGGAGCGGTAACGATAATGATCTTTTTTTCCATATTAATTTCTCGGGTACCCCAAATACAAAACCCAAAAACCAGGATTTAGTTGCTGGTATTTGGGCTCTGTTAGCAGGTATGAACTTGAAGAATTTATTAAACACGTTTGATATCGGCGCCAAGTTTCCGGAGGCGTTCGTCGATATACTGGTATCCGCGGTCAATCTGGTCGATATTCTGAATGGTGGATTTACCTTCTGCGCTGAGGGCAGCGATCAGCAGGGATACACCGGCTCTGATATCGGGGCTCGACATAGTAATCCCCCGGAGGTTGTGCTGGCGGCCAAGGCCAATCACTACCGCACGGTGTGGATCGCAGAGTACAATCTGTGCGCCCATGTCGATCAGTTTGTCTACAAAGAACAAACGGCTTTCAAACATTTTCTGATGGATCATCACACTGCCTTTTGCCTGTGTGGCCACCACCAGTACAATACTGAGGAGGTCAGGGGTAAAACCTGGCCATGGGTGATCGGAGATCGTGAGGATTGAGCCATCGAGGAAAGTCTGTATCTCATACGTTTCCTGGGAAGGTATGTAGATGTCGTTTCCACGGATTTCGAGGTTGATACCGAGCTGGCGGAATTTCTCCGGGATAATCCCCAGGTGTTCCACACCGGCATTTTTGATGGTGATCTCGCTCTGGGTCATGGCTGCAAGGCCAATGAAGGAGCCGATTTCGATCATATCCGGCAGCATCTCATGTTCGCATCCGCCGAGGTATTTCACCCCGTCGATGATCAGCATATTGGAACCGATACCCTGTATTTTGGCGCCCATGCGTACCAGCATTTTACAAAGCTGCTGGAGATAAGGCTCGCAGGCTGCGTTGTAGATGGTGGTAGTACCTTCGGCCATTACAGCTGCCATTACAATGTTGGCGGTGCCGGTAACACTTGGTTCATCCAGGAGCATATAGGTTCCTTTCAGACCTGTTGTTTCGAGCCGGAAGAAGTTATCGTCCGAATCGTATATGAATCTGGCGCCGAGGCGTTCGAATCCGATAATATGGGTATCCAGGCGGCGGCGACCAATTTTATCGCCTCCCGGTTTAGGGATAAACGCTTTTCCGAATCTTGCCAGCAACGGACCGGCGATCATAACGGAGCCGCGTAAACGGCCTGATTTCTTTTTAAACTCGGGGCTCTGCAAATAATCCAGATCGATGGCGTCAGCCTGGAATTCACAAACATCTCTACTTACACGGTTAATCTTTACACCCGCCTCACCAAGGAGTTCTATCAGGAGGTTGACATCTACAATGTCGGGGATGTTGGATATGGTTACCTTTTCAGGGGTAAGCATTACTGCACTGATGATCTGTAAAGCTTCGTTTTTGGCACCTTGAGGAACGATCTCCCCTTGCAGACGGTTGCCGCCTCTTACTTCAAAAGCACTGCTCACTACTTATTCCGGTTTTTGTTGAACTTGTTATTATGCTTGTTATTATTTCCTTTGCCTGGAGTGTTACTACCGCCTTTGAACTTCTGGTTCTGCTGGAAGTTTTTACGTTTACCGGTACTGCTGGTGCGGAAATGATCCCCACCCATTGTATTACCTGATGGCTGCGTAAATGTCGGCGTACTGGCAATAACCGAAGGTGCGCCCGGATGATATTCCAGCTGGTTGCCGGTAATAGACAGCAGTTCCGCCTTGATGGCATCATCATGCACACTCTCCTTATGCCAGTTGCCATAAGCGAGTTTCATGTAGTTGGCTACCACCTGCGTGAAACCTTCTTTTTTTTCCGGATTTTCTTCAACAATTGCTTTGTCAATCACCATTTCCAGGTTTTTTCCAAAGTGCCTGTTTCTTGGATACTTTTTAGGGTATGGCAGTCGCTCAGGTCTTGCCTTTAAGGTTTCCCTGGTAGGAATGGGGTATGGAGACTCCACCTGGAGCCCAAAGCCGGATATGTTGAAGATATGATCCCAAAGTTTATGTCTGAAATCCTCCACATTTCTGAGATGCGGATTCAGCGTACCCATCAGCTCTATGACCGCCATCGCATTGCGCTGGCGCTCCATATCGTCCTCTATGGTCAGTAGGTATTCCACCATTTTCTGGATATTCCTACCGTACTCTTTCATTATCAGGTGATTACGCGTGGTATTATATTCCATTAGTATTATTTAATAAAATTATTTGATGAGGAGACATCTTAATGAGAACAAAAGTGATTCTCAAAAGGGAAGAAGTTAATCGGCAACATCATTGCAAACATAATAAAAAAATATGAGGAACATTTCACATCCGGGCATTGTTTATAAAAGCATATCCATGTTATCCCCGGAAGCTATTTTAGGCCAATTACCTGAGTCCCTGGCGGACAGTCACGCGGAGTTCCGTGCATGTCGGCGAGGCAAGCCGGAAGACGTTGCGGTATGATTTACCCTGAGCTGTGGCCGTTACTTCTTCCGCCACCGGCATTGTTGATCCAGCAGATGATCACGGGGCCGGGTAAATTGGTTATTTTTTTCTTAGTTTTAACTATGCAGCATCAAAAGATCCCCATTCTGTTATTGCATGGCGCGCTGGGAGCGGCCTCGCAGTTCGACGCACTTACATCCACGCTGGAGCAGCATTACGACGTACATACCCTCGAATTCAGCGGACATGGCCAGCAGCCGTTTTCGGCGGAGGGCTTTAGTGTTCCTGTATTTGCAGGCGAGGTATTACGTTACCTGGAAGAGCGAAACATCGATTTTATCCACATTTTTGGCTATAGCATGGGCGGCTATGTAGCCTTGTACCTGTGCCGCCACCACCCTGAAAAGATCGGGCATGTGATGACGCTGGCCACCAAGTTTAACTGGAATGAAGCTACCGCTACCCGCGAGGTGAAGCAGCTGAACCCGGAAACAATCGAAGAAAAAGTACCGGCATTTGCCAGGGTGCTGGAGGCGAGGCATGCGGCGTCCGACTGGAAGGAAGTGGTAAATATGACGGCCCTGCTTATTGCGGAGCTGGGACATACCAACCTCCTGAAGGCCGGCGATCTGGGGCAGATAGCATCTCCCTGCCTGGTTATGATGGGTGATAAAGACGGTATGGTATCCTTTCAGGAAACTATCGAGGCTTATAAATCGCTCCCGCTGGCACAGCTGGCTATATTGCCAGATACGGTACACCCGCTGGAAAAAGCAGACGTACCGTTGCTGGCATATCATATAAAGCGTTTTACCACGCAGCAGTTCGATTGATTATTCGTCGCCCATGGCGATTTTACCCCAGTTATTCAGCTCCTCTTCTGTCCACAGTTCAGGGAAGAAAACGATCCTTTTATTTTTCGGAGGCAAATACTGCTGCCAGTTGGTACCGCCGGTGGCGGCAATATCTTCCGGTTTTTTGTGCAGGTATCTTACAGCAGACTTATAGTGCATCAGCGGCCAGCGGACGTTGATGTTAAGGTCATATTCCCGCAGGAGGGGTGCTACTTCTTCCTGTTCCTGTGGGGTGAGCTGCTTATAGCGTAATTGAATGTTATTGTCCTGGTACCGGGTGGCTGTTTTCAGGAAAGTTTCCATGTATTTCAGCTCAAACTGGCGCAGGGTAAGGGTTTTCTTGCCGCTAGCCAGTTCTGTTGCTCCGCTTCTCCAGTAGATGTTATCCAGTGCGTCTTTCAAGGCTGCGCCACGCACCTGTTCCCGCTGTGGTTCATATACCAGGTTGGGCAAGGTGGTGGAGCAGATTTCGATCAACCGGAACTGTCCGCTCTGGAAGCCGCTGGCAGGCAGCAAGGCCATCCGGAATTTCAGGAACTGCTCTTTATCCATTCCGTCTACCATGATCTCAAAGGAGCTGATCAGGCTTTTGAAATAGTTGTTGATGCGCTTGAGCTGCACTTTAAACGTGTCGGCCTTGGCCTCCGGCGCCTGGCAGATCTGTTCTATGGCCTGCAGCGTAAGTTTAAAGTACAGCTCCGTGATCTGGTGATACATAATGAATATGCTCTCATCCGGAAAGGGCGTCCGTGGGTGCTGCAGGTTTAGCAGCACATCCAGTTGAATATAGTCCCAGTAAGTAAGGTAATCCGCGTACAGAAGCCCGTCCAGGTAGGACGAGAGGTTTTGACCCATCGCGGCATATTTTTCTTCCAGCCGTTGTATTTTTTCGGCGATTTCTGTTGTAACCATGGCGAAATTTAATAATTAAGAATGAAATGGCAACTACGGCCAGCCCATCCCATATTATTATTATTCAACCACGTTGATCGTACGGTAAAAGCTTTCTTCCAGAGAAATGAGGGTTTCGGTTCTTTCGATGCCTTTTATTTTCTGTAATTCGTCGTGCAGAATACGGCGAAGCTGGGTAATATCTTTACAGATGATTTCTGCGAACATACTATAGCTACCGGTGGTGTAATTGAGGCGTACCATTTCAGGTATCTTTCTTAATTCTTTAGCTACGGTATCATACATGGAGCTTTTTTCCAGGTATATTCCAATAAAGGCGATTACATCATAGCCAATCATTTTTAAATCTACATGTAATTTAGTACCTTTAACTATACCCAGTTCTTGTAGTTTCTTCATTCTAACGTGGATAGTACCCCCGGAAACGAATAACTTTTTCCCCAGGTCTGCATACGAGATCTCTGCATTATTCATCATCTCGCTGATTATCTGCAAATCAAGTTTGTCAATATTCAAATTGTGGCTCATTTTTACAATTTGTTTTTGAATGTTTTAAAGTTATATGCAAATATTTAAAAAATATCGAAAATTCAAAAATTTTTCTTAAAAAATTTGCAAAGAATCACCAACCTCTTTAGATTTGCATCATAATCATTACACAAAACGCCGTTGAAAAGCAAAAGCAGTATTGATTATACACATATTGTGGGATGATGAAACTGGCAGACATGCCCTCTTGTCTCGGGGGTGGGGATCACAGGATAAACGTAGTATAATTGGGTTGACCACTAATCTTACTTGTACTATGGCTAACTGCCCCGTGGAGGTTCGACTCCTCCTCCTACAGCTGAATTGGTTTAAAGAGTCCGTGGGTTATGCTCACGGGCTTTTTTGCTTTTATCCCCCTCCTATTTTTCTTTTCGGGAGATATTTAAGCCCGCGGCGCTAACATCTCCCGTAACAAAAACAACCAACCGCCGCCTCACTTTCCCATTCCATGCTACATAGACGTGAAAAAACTGCCGGAATAAGGCCGCCCCTTTCCTAATCCGGGCCTCAGCTTTGTACGTGACCAACCAAATATGTATTTTTGCGCCCAAATGGGACAAAAAAAATTAGAACGCTTCGCTGAAATAGAAACTTTTCCTAATGTATTGATCTATCCCGAAGGGATGCAGGGAAAATGGCATGAATTCTTTCATAACAACAATCCGGTAACATTAGAACTGGCCTGTGGTAAAGGTGACTATACCGTAGGACTGGCCCGGCTGTTCCCGGAAAGGAATATTATGGGAGTGGACCTGAAAGGTAACCGCATCTGGAGAGGCGCCAAAACCGCCCTGGATGAGAAACTGACCAATGCGGCATTTCTGCGCACCCAAATCGATAAACTAAACAACTATTTTGCCCCCGGCGAAATAGGCGAAATATGGATCACCTTTCCTGATCCGTTCCTGCGTCAGTCGAAATCCAAAAAGCGCCTGACCCACCCGAAATTTCTGGCCTTATATCAGCCCCTGCTCGCCCCAGGCGCTACCATCAACCTGAAAACTGATTCGGAAGAACTCTATGAGTTTACCAAAGAGGTAATACAGCAGGCAGGATGTAAATTAATCGAGAACATCTCCGACGTATATGCGCTGCAGCCAGTGCCAGCACTCCTGCAAATCCAGACACATTATGAAAGGTCGCACCTGGCCGACGGCCGCACCATCCGCTTCCTCAAATTCCAGCTGCCGGAAGCTCCGCTGGACTGGCGTAATATTAAATTAGCAACTGATGAAGAAATCGCTGATAGAAAAGGTTGATTTCTATTATAACGAACAGGGCTATATGGTGTTTACAGCAAAGTTTCACCTCGACCGTGGCCACTGTTGCGGCAATGGCTGTAAACACTGCCCCTACAACTACGACCAGGTGCCGGAGCCCAAAAGGACCCTCCTGCGCAATAAAAGAAAAGAAGATCAACAGCCATAAACCACCGGAAGCGGGCGCCCCACCCGCTTCCGGTATGAAAAAATCAAAAAATAATACCCCGATTGCAACATTGCATAATTTTCCCCATTATCTTTAATTATGACGATACTTAAACTGAAGCTGGATCAGGATCAACTGGTGGAGGACTTTTTCGATAGTTCCCATTTGATTGGTATTGCCTCCTCTGCCCGGGATTACCAGCTCTGCTGGCAGATCAACCGTCATCTGCATACCAACTTCAGGGTCAACAACTCCCTGGAAATTACCCTGACTAAAAAAAACAGGTCCTACCACTTCCCCGTGCTGGATTTTCACGAGCCTACCAATGCCGTGGTTCACTATTGCTACAACAACCACTGCCAGGCCGAATTCCTGTTGCCCGAGCTCAAACAGATCCATTTCCTCTGGATGATTAAAGGCGACTACTACAAGGCGGAAGATGTGAAAAAAATTGTGGAAGAATTAAGGCACGTACCGCAGGTACAATTAGTATCTTTACTTGATATACGAGAGATCAGGAATAAGATGAACCTCATTTTTTAGACAGGACATAACCGATAATAATCTTAACCAGTCCACGTAGAAAGCCCTACGGTAAAACATTTCCGCATATGTGGGAAGAAAAAAACAATCAGTTATTCCGGAGCTTTACATTTAAGGATTTCCGGGAAGCTTTTGCCTTTATGACGAAAGTAGCACTAACGGCCGAGAAGATGGACCACCACCCCTACTGGACAAATGTGTATAACAAGGTGGAAATCTATCTGTGTACACACGATGCCGGTGATATCGTCACTGAAAAAGACCGGCAACTGGCCAACGCCATCGACCAATTATTTTAGATAATTTATTCGCTATTTGTGAAGCGCATTCTGTTATTAATGTTCCTGTGCTGTTGCACAGCGGCTATCACCTTTGCCACGAACCGGAGCGCACTGCCCGATACCTTAACAATAGAGCCCTCCGCGGCGCCTGTTGCCATAGATCTGCGTCCCTACATTGGCTCCCTTGAAGACGCCACTGGCAACCTCAGTATAGACGCAGTGCCGCAGCTGCCGTTTTATACCAACAACCAACTGTTTCATGCCGCACCACGTAACAACAGCAAGCCTAATAACTGCTGGCTTAAAATCAATATCAAAAATCCCGGCAATACCAACGCTTCCTGGCTGCTGTTTACCGGATGGCATGATTTCATGTATTGGTACCAGCAAGCCCCCGGAAAGATGCCCGGCCTCCTGATGCAAACAGGGCTGATGCTGGACCGCGGTGGCGTGGAACGCTGGAATAACTACGGATTCGTGGCTGATATTCCGCCCCACGATACCCGCACCTTTTACCTCCATATCATCAATAAATCTTTCAACGAAAACCCTTTCGTACCCACCCTGTATAACTCCGCGGCATTTGTGACGTTTCAGAGTACACAGGTAGAAGGCTACCGCCGCGAATCCGTGGTGATACTCGTTTTGCTGGGCATGCTGCTGGTCATACTCGGTATTTCGCTGATTAACTATATACAGTTGCCCGACAGATCCTACCTCTACTTTGCGATTTATGTACTGGGCCTGATTCTCTTTTTCGCACTGCGCCTGGAAAGCAAGCCTTATCAACTGTCGTTTTTCCACCGCTGGCCCATGTTGAAATACTACTGGGATATTCCGGGATTGCTGTTTTGCTTTTACCTGATGTACCTCCTTTTTGGCAACGCTTTTCTCAACCTGAAGGAGCGCTATCCCTTTATGGAAAGGATTTTCACCTGGGTGGCCGCCGTAGTGGGCGGACTAATAATCATCTGCATATACCTGATAGCCATGGAGCAATATCATCTCCCAACTATTATATATGGCTATGTATACTTTGGCACCCTGGTACCTTTACTGGCGATTTTTATTGCATTGGCAAGAAGATCACAGCATCACCCGCTAGTGAAATTTTTCCTGTTTGGCTCGGTATGCCTGTACCTGGCGTGTTTGGGCTCATTCCTGATTCACGTACGTCCGTTGGGGTTAGTGGGCGCGCTGGGAGAATTATCTGCACCAACGGTGTTGTTAATCGGCGGCATCCTGCTGCAGGCCTTCTTTGTGCTGGCAGGACTCAGTTATCGAAATAAGCTGGTGCATATGGAGCGCACCCGTACCCAGGAAATGCTGATCAAACAACTGAATAAAAACAAGGAGCTGCAACGCAAGCTGAATGAGCAACTGGAAGAACTGGTGAAAGAACAGACCACCGAAATACTCCGCAAAAAGCAGGAACTGGAGGAACAGCGCAAGATCCAGCTGGAAACAGAGTATGTTAAAAAACTCACGGAGATAGAGTTGAAAGCCATCCGCGCGCAGATAAATCCACATTTTATATTCAACTGTCTTAACTCCATACAGTTGTTTGTAATGCAGCGTGATTTTGAATTTGCACAGAAGTACCTGTCAGATTTCTCGTACCTGATCCGCAAAACGCTTGACTTCTCCCGTAGAAATTTTATATCTCTGGCAGATGAAATTACTTATCTGAATACTTATCTTGGCCTTGAAAGAATGCGCTTTGAAAACCGTATGGAATACGAGGTGGTGGTAGATCCGGAGATCGCTACTGCGGAGTTGGAAATACCAGCTATGCTACTGCAGCCCTATGTGGAAAATGCCGTGAAGCACGGTATGACCAATCCCAAACAGGTGCTCGGCAAGTTATCCATCCGGTTTACCCAAATCGAATCAGACATGTTGGAGTGTATTGTAGAAGACAATGGCATCGGTATTACCCGTGCGCGGGAGTTGCGTAGTTTGCCAAAGCATCATCAGTCGTCCGGTATGGAAATCAGCCAGAACAGGGCGGATTTGCTGAATAAGATGTACAATACCGAAATTCAGATTGAGATTATTGACAAGGCGCTGGAGCAGGAATGTAACTCCGGCACAATGATCCGGATACTGATTCCTCAACTTTAAGTGTAATCGTTAACGTTAGTATATGGTAAAAGCAGTTATTATAGACGATGAGCGCAACAGCAGGGACATTATTGCCCTGATGCTGGAAAAGTATTGTCCGTTCGTCGAAATAGCGGCTATGGCTACAGATAGCACAGATGGTATTGCCAAGATCAGGGAGCATCAGCCGCAGCTGGTATTCCTGGACCTGGAAATGCCCGATGGCACTGGTTTTGACATTCTTACTGCCACACAAGGCGAAGTGAGTTTTGAAGCGATTTTTGTGACGGCGTTTGAAAAAAAGTTTTTGCAGATAATACGGTTGAGCGAGGTGGAGTTGATTTTGAAACCGGTGGATAAAGAGAGTTTATTGCACGCGGTGAATACAGTGGTGCGGCGGGTGGAAGACAAGCAGGCAACGCAGCGTTACCAGGTGCTGATGGAAAATTTCAACAGTCAGCAAAACCATCAGTGGCAGGTGATCATTGCGGATAATAATTCCCGGGAGTGGGTGGTGTTATTGGGAGATATTGAATATTTCGAGTTGGCGGATGACAAGGCAGTTTTTTACCTCCGCACTGGCGATACCCTTTCTGCTGCCGGCACATTCAGGTATTACCTGGAATTATTTTCCGGGTTAAAGTTTTATCAGTTAAATAATTCCCAAATAGTACGTTTATCAGCGGTGGCGCGACTTTCAGGCGATGGCACCCGGGTAATATTACAGAGTGGCCGTACTTTGGAGATCTCGGAAAGAAGAAAGAAAGATTTATTAACCCGGCTTCAAGGTGAGCACTAAATCCAGTTGACACCGTCAAAAACCCCATTCCATCTATATTTCCGCTCATTACAGGGCGCTTGCAACCCTAATAATTAATGCGAGTGCGCGAAGGATACGTAACAATTTCTTAACAAAAAAATTTGGTTGAATAGTTTTTGCCCGTACATTTGACCCGCGAAACGAAAAAGTCAAATAGTCAGACAAGTATTGTATTGCAATCGACCAGGATCCGAAGCTCGGTATGTAGAAACAAAATTGAAAGGAAGCACAGTTTTAATGAATATTTAAATTAACGAAAGATGAAAAAGTTGATTGTAATTGCCGCAGCAGCTCTGTTCGGCACCCAAGTAGCAAACGCGCAAATCTCCAAAGGTGATTTCCTGGTAGGTGGTACTGCCGAAGTTAGCACCTCTTCCACTAAAACAAAAGGCGCTGATGATAAAACCACCAGCACTTCTTTCGGTATCAGCCCTAAAGTAGGTTATGCCCTGAACAGCAACTGGATGGTGGGTGTGTTTGTAGGCACTCAGTTCAGCACTGATAAAGCAGCTGATGGTACTAAAAATAAAAATTTAGCTATCGCTCCTGGTATCTTCGTTCGTAACTACCACATGCTGGGTGATTCTAAATTCGCATTCTTCGCTGAAGGTAATGCTGCTTACGGTTTCGGTAATTCCAAAGTTGATGATACTAAAATCGGCACCACTACTGCTTTCGCGGTTAACGTTCAGCCAGGTATCTCTTATTTCGTAACTAAACACTTCATGGTTGAAGGTATGTTCGGTGGTATTAACTACACCTGGGCTCAGGATAAAGCTGAAGCAACTGGCGTAAAAACCAACACCAGCTCTTTCGACTTCAAGTTCACTCAACAGTTCGCTCTGGGTGTTAACTGGTTGTTCTAGTAGTTACCTAGTGACTTTATGTGAAAATTTTATGGTAATAGAAACAGCCGTCTCATTTGAGACGGCTGTTTTGTTTTTGCATGCTATGCCTTCGGCAGATGAAAAAACGAAGTCCCTCGGGACTTCGGGAAGGAAAATAAAAAACGCCAGTGACATGCATCACTGGCGTTTTCATTTATTCTAAAAATTCCGCTTATCCATTCATGGAAATCAGGAACTCTTCGTTATTCTTGGTTCCGCGCATATGTTGCAGCATGAAGTGCATAGACTCGTCGGTATTCATATCTGCCAGGTGATTGCGGAGGATATGGATACGTTTGAGAGAGTCTTTATCCAGCAGCAGGTCATCGCGGCGGGTAGAGGAGGCTGATACATCGATAGCAGGGAAGATACGTTTGTTAGCCAGTTTACGATCCAGCAGTAACTCCATGTTACCGGTACCTTTGAACTCTTCAAAGATTACCTCATCCATTTTAGAACCAGTATCGATCAATGCGGTAGCGAGGATGGTGAGTGAACCACCATTTTCGATTTTACGTGCCGCACCAAAGAACTGTTTAGGTTTTTGCATAGCGTTAGCTTCCACACCACCACTCAGTACTTTACCGGATGCAGGTGCTACGGTGTTGTGTGCACGTGCCAGGCGGGTGATGGAATCGAGCAGGATCACTACATCGTGGCCGCATTCTACCAGGCGTTTTGCTTTCTGCAATGCGATAGCGGAAACTTTCACGTGTTTTTCTGCCGGCTCATCGAAGGTAGAAGCGATGACTTCTGCTTTTACGCTGCGTTCCATATCAGTTACCTCTTCCGGACGTTCGTCGATCAGTACTACCATCAGATAAATTTCAGGATGGTTGGTAGCGATTGCGTTGGCTACTTCTTTCAGCAGCATGGTTTTACCCACTTTCGGTTGTGCTACGATCAAACCACGTTGTCCTTTACCGATTGGTGTGAACATATCCATAATACGGGTAGAGTAGTTATTGGATGTGGTAGTGAGGCGCAGTTTTTCGAAAGGAAACAGCGGAGTGAGATAATCGAATGGTACACGGTCGCGTACTTCTTCAGGTGATTTACCATTGATGGTTTCAACTTTCAGGAGCGCGAAATATTTTTCACCTTCTTTCGGAGGGCGCACCGCACCTTTCACGGTATCACCGGTTTTGAGACCGAATAATTTTATTTGAGACGGAGATACGTAAATATCATCCGGAGAACTCAGGTAGTTATAATCAGATGAGCGGAGGAAACCATAACCATCAGGCATCATTTCCAGTACGCCTTCGCTAACAATCACGCCATCAAATTCGATATTGAATGCAGGCTCTTTTTTGTTATTGAATTTATTTTTTTGTGCAGCAGGAGCAATGGTATCAGGCTCTTCAGGCATCACGAAATCATCATCTTCATCCTGCAATTCTTCTTCCTCCTCTTCTTCTTCTTCCTCTTCCTGCACCCTTGAATTTTTTGCAGCAGGTGCAGATACTGGTTTTACCTCTTCTTCTTCTTCATCCTGCATATCTTCAGTGAAAGATGGGATAATGATATCATCGTCGTCATCGAAGGTGAGAGAAGGAATGCTGTCGAGGTCTATATCGAAGTTTTTGATTTTAGGTTTCGGAGTGGTTTCGGAGTTATCGTCGTTATCCTTGCTTTTGCCTGTGGTGGCTTTTTTTGCTGCTGGTTTCTTTGCTGCTGGTTTTTCGTCAGTGTGATGAGGTTCTTCAGCGGCGTGCTCTTCGTCTTTCTTAACAGGTTTGCGTTTGCGGGCTTTTTTCTCTTCTCCGTTTGCTGGGTTATCTGCAGAAGCCATTACAGCTTGTTTATCAAGGATCTTGTAGATAAGGTCTTGTTTATTCAGTTTTTTTGCGTTTGTAACGTCCAGCTTCTCTGCTATATCAAGCAGCTCTGGAACGAGCATGTCGTTCAATTGTAAGATGTCGTACATCATCGGAATTGTCAAATTTTAGAAGTCATATGAGGCGGGTACCACTGCATACCAACACGCACCAATTACAAATAATTGTTTTGAGTCAATAAATTTAATTTGATTATTAAATTTGATAGGGAATGTTGAGTTCAGGAACTGCTGATGAAGGTGGTAATTTGGACTTAATCAGACAGATTATAACGCAAGATTAAAACAACTTTCATAATTATCCAAAAAAATTTACCCCTCATTGGCCTCTCCTTTCCTTGTTGCCGCTAGATTGCAGCCATATTAAGTACTTTTTTAACATTTCATTGGCAAAAGCAGCCTTGCGTTTACGACGTTAATTGCAGGTAAACGGGCTATGCACTATGGATAATTCCACTTATTTTTGCAGTCCTAAAATTTATTTATTATGAGCCAAAGGGTAAAAGTTAAGCAGATCCTGGCAGACGACTGGGCTAACTATGAAGTTACAGTAAAGGGTTGGGTACGGTCATTCCGTAACAATCAGTTTATAGCTTTGAATGATGGCTCTACCAATAATAATCTCCAAGTAGTTATAGATACTGAGAATACCGATCCTGCTACGCTGAAGCGCATCACTACCGGTGCTTCCATCAGCGCGGTAGGGGAAGTAATTCCTTCCCTGGGTAAAGGCCAGCGGGTAGAGCTGAAAGCTGCTTCCCTGACCATCCTGGGCGATTGCGACCCTGAAAAATATCCTTTGCAGCTGAAAAACAGGCCCAGCCTCGAATACCTGCGTGAAATTGCTCACCTGCGTTTCCGCACCAACACATTCGGCGCTATCTTCCGCCTCCGCAGCGCACTCGCATTCGCCGTACATCAGTTCTTCCGGGATAAAGGATTCGTATACCTCCACACCCCTATCATCACTGCTTCTGACGCAGAAGGCGCCGGTGAAATGTTCCGTGTAACCACCCTGGACATGAACAAGCCCCCACGCACCGAAAGTGGCGATATAGACTTTAAGGAGGACTTCTTCGGCCGCTCCACCAACCTCACCGTTTCCGGTCAGCTGGAAGGTGAACTGGGCGCCATGGCACTGGGTGATATCTATACTTTCGGACCTACCTTCCGCGCCGAAAATTCCAACACCGCCCGCCACCTGGCTGAGTTCTGGATGATCGAACCTGAAATGGCCTTCTATGAACTGGAAGACAACATGAACCTCGCGGAAGAGTTCATCAAATCCGTGATCAGCTATGCGCTGGAAAACAACCGGGAAGACCTGGAATTCCTCGCCGGCCGCCTCGCAGAAGAAGAGAAATCAAAACCTCAGGCAGAACGTTCTGAAATGGGCCTGATCGAAAAACTTGAGTTCGTTGTGAACAACGAGTTTATGCGACTCACCTATACAGAAGCCATCAGCATCCTGAAAGACAGCAAACCTAATAAGAACAAGAAATTCCAATACCTGATCGAAGGTTGGGGCGCTGACCTCCAGAGCGAACACGAACGCTACCTGGTAGAAAAACACTTTAAAAAACCAGTTATTCTCACCGACTATCCAAAAGAAATCAAATCGTTCTACATGAAGCTGAACGCCGATGGTAAAACGGTAAGAGCAATGGATATCCTCTTCCCTGGCATCGGCGAAATCGTAGGTGGCAGCCAGCGTGAAGAAGACTACGACAAACTGGTAGCACGCATGGAAGAAATGCATGTTCCTGTAGAAGAGCTGAGCTGGTTCCTGGATACCCGCCGCTTCGGTACCGCACCGCACGCCGGCTTCGGACTGGGCTTCGAGCGACTCGTACTCTTTGTTTCCGGTATGACCAACATCAGGGACGTGATTCCTTTCCCAAGAACACCGAAGAACGCAGAATTCTAATCATAGCAACTCCCGCACTCCGCGGGAGTTTTTTTTGCCCGTTATTTATGGAATGTACCCCCCGCCGCATCTTACTGATGAAGGCGCTTTCAACCATTTTCGTTTATACTAAACTGTTATACAATGGCTGAAATGAATAACACATCCGGCAACCGCCATGAAGGCAAAAGGCGAAGCATCAAAAAATCAACCCGCGTGGATATGACGCCCATGGTGGATCTTGGCTTTCTGCTCATCACCTTCTTTATGCTCACCACCACCATGGCCCAACCAAAAACATTGAACCTGCTCATGCCGCGTACCGACGGAGAACCCATGAAGCTGGGCGAATCCAAGGCATTGACTGTAATCCTTGGCCCCAATAACCGGGTGGTATGGTACGAAGGCATGGACACCGATCCGCAAATACATCATACCTCTTTCGCCAATAAGAATGGCATAAGGGATATACTGATCAGCAAAAAGGCTGCTGTAATGGAGAAGTTCCATTCCAACGATCTCATGGTACTTATCAAGGCCGATAAAACTGCCAACTATAAAAACCTGGTTGATATCATGGATGAGATGCTGATCAATAAAATTGACCGTTATGCCGTCACCGATATCACACCGCAGGAAACTGCCTGGTTCAGCAAATAGCCATAATACCGGTCCTGCTAACCGCAGGGCCGGATTCCATGTGGTAAGGATTTGCTACCTTTACCACTCCAAAACAATAGCATTATGGCAATTACCCACTCCATTCCATCCGTGGACCTCGCGGACTTTACGTCGGGCGACGCCAGTCGCAAGGCTGCTTTTGTACAGCAATTGGGCAAGGCTTATGAAGAAGTAGGATTTGTGGCCGTTAAAAACCACGGCATTCCTGATGATCTGATCGCTGACCTGTACAAATACGTGCAGGAGTTTTTTAAACTCCCGTTCGACATAAAGCACAAATACGAAATTCCTGAACTAGCCGGCCAGCGGGGCTATACCTCTTTTGGTAAGGAGCACGCCAAAGGCTACGAGGCACCGGATTTGAAAGAGTTTTTTCAGTTCGGTCAAACTGTGGAAGATAACGATACAACCGTTGAACATTATCCGGCAAACGTACAGGTAGATGAGGTACCGGCATTCACGCCTACCTTCTTTAAAGCCTACCGCGGCTTTGAACAGTCAGGCCGCTACCTGCTGCAGGCCATCGCCCTCTACCTCGGCCTGGATGAAGATTACTTCGACAATAAAATTCATAACGGCAATTCTATTCTGAGAGCGATTCACTACCCTCCTATTAAAGAGGAACCTAAATCAGCCATCAGAGCAGAACAGCATGAAGATATCAATCTGATTACCCTGCTGGTAGGCGCTTCCGCCGACGGCCTTCAGATTCTTGATAAACAGAACAACTGGGTACCCGTTACCTCCCTGCCAGAACAGATTGTGGTAAACGTAGGTGATATGCTGCAACGGTTAACCAATAACAAACTGAAATCAACCACGCACCGTGTAGTAAACCCTCCACGCGAAATGTGGGGCACTTCCCGTTACTCCATTCCCTTCTTCCTGCATCCTAAGTCAGACATGAAGCTGGATAGCCTGGAAAGCTGTGTTACTGCTGATAACCCGCTCGCCTATACGCCCATCACCGCAGGTGAATACCTCGATGAACGCCTCCGTGAAATAGGGCTGAAAAAATAATAGCCCTGGTGCAAATGATAAAACTTAAAGCCCCGGAAAGTGTGAACCTTCCGGGACTTTAAGCTTGCATATCTGAACTGGTGTTTCCAGTCAGATCTTGGTTTTTCGAACATCCGATATGGTTATTATTGAGAGCAGGTTAACTGCCCAATAAATGCGAGGCTACACGGTTACAGATGCAAATGCACACAACGGATAAAAGGCCATAACACAATTCAACAGTGCTGGATATTACAAGGACCGTGCCTGTAATAACCCTCCTCTTTGGAATAATTAGCAACACTGTTGTATTTTGCGTTACTTTAACTATATTATACTATTGTATCGCAAAGGCTAACCACCCTTAACTAAAACTGTGATTCTACGTCATATTCCATTCCTGAAAGCAGTACTCCTGCATAGTCTCACTGCCTATGGCGGCCCACAGGGCCATCTGGCAATGATGATGAAAACATTCGTGCAACAACGCAAAGACGTTACCGAACAGGAACTGATGGAATATAACGCCTTCTGCCAGCTGCTGCCAGGAGCATCATCCTCCCAAACCCTTACCCTTATTGGTTATAAAAGAGGAGGCGTGCTACTCGCCATTTTCACCTTATTGATATGGATTACGCCGGCCTGCCTGCTGATGGGATCACTGAGTTTCCTGCTGCAATACTTTGATAAGAAAGCACTTCACACCGATATCTTCATTTACGTACAGCCGATGGCGGTAGGCTTCCTTGCCTACGGGAGCATCAAAGCTTTCAAGATCAGTATAAAAAACACAGCCACCTTTTGTATCATGATAGGTGCCATGCTGGTAGCCTGTTTCCTTAAATCACCATGGACTTTCCCGGCGCTTATCATCGGCGGCGGTATCGTTACCAACTTCAGCGACAAGCGTATCCCCGATATCGCTGAAAAGCCGAAGAAGATACAATGGGGTAACATCTGGCTGTTTGTATTGCTGTTTATCCTGGCGGGTTTTATGTCGGAGCTGGCACGTACACACGACTGGATCACCCGTCGCCCGTTTAACCTCTTTGAAAACTTTTATCGCTTCGGCAGCCTGGTATTTGGCGGTGGTGATATCCTGATCGCCATGATGCTGGAGCAGTACGTGTTTCGTGCTAAAAGCCAGTTCCTCTCCGCAGAAGAGCTGCTTACCGGAGCGGGTATCATGCGTGCCCTTCCCGGCCCCACCTTTTCCATTTCGGCTTATGTAGGGGGGATGGCCATGCGTAACCTGGGTATGGGCTACCAGTTTCTGGGCTGTATCCTGGCGCCGGTGGCGATCTTTTTGCCCAGCTTGTTACTGGTGCTGTTTTTCTTCCCGATCTGGCACAACCTGAAAAAATATGTGATCATTTACAGGGCGTTGGAAGGCATCAACGCAGTTGTGGTAGGAATTATGTGGGCCGCCACCTTTATCCTCTTCTTTGCGATACCGGCATCCCCGGTGAATATCATGGTGATGATAGCCACGCTGGCCCTGCTGCTGTTCAGCAAATTACCTTCGCCGGTAATTGTACTCACCTGTGTATTGCTGGGATGGTGGTTATAGGTTGATATTATATTCCTTGATTTTATTGTACAACGTAGTAAGACCGATGTCCAGCAGCTCTGCTGCCTTTGTTTTATTGCCTTTGACATGGGCCAGCACCCTTGCGATGTGATGCTTTTCTACTTCCGCCAGTCGCATAGAAGCCGGTGCTGTTGCATCCTGACGGAAATCAAACGGCAGTACATTCACATCCAGTGTATCTGTTTCCGTTAGTATCGCTGCTCTTTCAATGATGTTCTTCAGCTCGCGGATATTTCCTTTCCAGGAATGCTGCTGCAGCGCTTGCAGAAACGCCGGCGTCATGCCGGCAATGCGCTTGTTGAGCTTGGGCGCTACCTGATCCAGGAACCAGGCTGCCAGCAGAGGAATATCTTTCTTACGTTCGTTGAGAGATGGCAATACAATCTGGAAGGCACTTAAACGGTAAAAGAGATCAGAGCGGAAATGCCCGGCATCTATTTCATTTTCCAGGTTCCGGTTAGTTGCGGCAATCACCCGTACATCCGTGTTGGTGGGCCTGGACTCCCCAACTTTATAAAACTCCTGGGCCTCCAGTACACGCAGCATTTTAGCCTGCAGTTCCACTGGCATCTCCCCGATTTCATCCAGAAAAATAGTGCCTCCTTTAGCTTCTTCAAAAAAGCCTTTCTTGTCCTTTACCGCGCCGGTAAAGGCACCGGCCACATGACCAAACAGTTCGCTTTCCAGGATATCTTTCCCGAAGGCGCTGCAGTTAACGGCCACAAAAGGTTGCTGATTGCGGTTGCTGGACTGGTGGATAGCCTGTGCAAATACTTCCTTGCCGGCGCCCGTTTCTCCGAGGAGCAGCACGGTAAGGTCCGTCATGGCCACTTTGCGGGCAAGGGCAATGGCGTTATTGATAGCCTCGCTGTTGCCAAGGATGGTATCAAAACTATATTTTCCGTTTAATTTCTTTTCGAGATCCCGGACCCGGTATTGCAGTATTGCTTTGTCCATGGCTTTGCTTACGAGGGGGAGGATGCGATTGTTATCATCTCCCTTGGTGATGTAATCGAAAGCGCCGTTTTTGATCGCCTGCACCCCATCGGCGATATTACCGAATGCGGTGAGCACAATTATCTCAGATTGGGGATACTTACTGCGAATAGTTTGCACCAGTTCAACACCGTTACCATCCGGTAGTTTTACGTCGGAAAGCACTACCTGGATTTCTTCTTTTTCAAGCAGCTTCAATGCAGTACGTACATTGGGGGCTTCGTGCATGGTATACCCTTCCAGGGCCAGCAGCCTGCTCATCAGCTTACGCAGCTGATCTTCATCGTCGATAATCAGAATGTGACCTTTAGCCATAATGCTGCAAAGATAGCAGAAAGGCAAACGTGCGCCGTTGTCTTATTTTTTAGCTTTTGCAGCCGCTTTTTTGGGGACGGGTTTATTCTTCTCTCCCTGGTCCTTCACGCGTTGGGGCGTATAGTCCTCACTGTTATACTCATCCACTGCATATTTATCGTTATGCTTGATTAGCAACCAGGCATTTGTTTCCGCTGTTTTCATTTTCACCAGGGCAAACTCCCCTTTCAGCTTTTTGCCTTTCATGACTATTTTGAGATTACCGGCTTTAATCTCGTTCAGGGCTTGCTTGTCGAAGTTCTTGCCTTCGTCATTGAGAAGGGTAAAAGTTCCTTTATCCCAGATGTAAACGCTGCCGGCGCCATAGTTACCGGCGGGTATCACTCCCTGAAAGTCCTTATAGTCATAGGGATGATCTTCTACCTCCATGGCCAGCCGCTTATCAGCGGGATTAAGTGAAGGCCCCTTGGGGATGGCCCAGCTTTTAAGCACACCATCCACTTCCAGCCTGAAATCATAGTGCAGTCGCGACGCCTGATGACGCTGAACCACAAAAATGTGTTTACCCGCATCAGGCTTACCAGCCTGTGGCTCCGTTGTTTCCTTGAAATTTCGTTTAGCCTTATACTTTGTGAGCGTCATGATACTTTCTTTTTACCTGATTTACCCAAACTGGCCTTCAGCTGATCAAAGAGGTCGGCACTCTTGGTATGCACCACCCGCATTTTCTTCACCACAGGCTTTTTACCACTGGCCTTGGCCTTAATAATTTTCATCAGCTCGGCATTGTATTCATCTTTATAAGCAGAGATGTCAAATTTTTCCGTGTATTCCTTTACCAGGGCGGCGGCCATATCCAGCTCTTTTTTCTGCAGTTTCACGCCTGTTGGCAGGTTCAGGTCTTCGGCCGACCTTAACTCTTCTTCAAAACGCAGTTGCTGTAAGAGTAAATAGTTCTCACGGGGACGTATCACCGCCAGATGTTCCGAGGAACGCAGTACGAAACTGCTTAGACCGGCTTTCTTGGTTTTCTCCAGCGTCTGGCGGAGGAGCTCATATGCTTTTTCCCCGCCCTTGGCGGGTTCCAGGAAATACGGAGACTCAAAGTAGATGTCATCAATATCTTCTTCCTGAACAAAAGACGTTATTTCGATCACCTTACTTTTTTTGGGACTTGCTGCCTCAAAATCTTCATCTTCCAGTACAATATATTCGTCGTTATATAAATAGCCTTTAACAATTTGCTCCCAGGGCACTTCCTTACCTGTGTCTTCATTTACACGTTTGTACCGGATATGCCCCATATTTTTACTGTCCAGCATATCCAGGTTTATGTGGCTATCCTGAGTAGCGCTATACAGCTTCACCGGTATATTTACCAGTCCAAAACCAATGGCGCCTGACCAGATTGCTCTCATAACTAAAGGTTTTTGGTTATAATTTAACTAACACACAAATGGTACCATGTGTTGTATCAGGTTACCAAAGCAGGCGGCATAACTTTTGGATTTTCATTATTAACCAAAAACCCTTTTTTATGGAAAAGCCAGGCGAAATGACAACACTGACAAGAGTAATGGAAAAATTGCGTGAGAGAGGCTTTGATCATGAATTGAAACTCAGCGACCATGGCCGCATGCAAAATCCGGAATCTCAGAAGATCTATAACCCGGATGATCTGTTAATTGTCAAAACATATCGGTTTGAAGGTGACTCTGACCCTTCAGATTCTTCCATCCTGTACGTGCTGGAAGATAAGGAAGGAGACAAAAGTTATGTCCTGGATGCATATGGCGCTTACAGCAGCCATGACGGTCCGGGCTTCGATGAATTTATTCAGAAAATCCCTGTGGAAGACAGGGATGAGCAATTGTTGTTTGGATAAGCCATCACAGACCTTAAGTTACCAGGAGAGGGCGGGCACCAATGGTACCCGCCCTCTCTTGAATTTGCCTTATCAATTAGTTTGAGGATCAGCAGGCTGATGTGGCGTTTGCCGGTCCGGAATTTCCTGAGGAATGGGCCTGATTTCAGGTTGATCCGGCGGAGGTTGCATGGGCGTTGGCTCATGCTTGCCCGGCTCCTGCCTGTCCGGCGAAGGTTTTTCCGGCTGCGTAGGAATTGGTTCCTTGTTCCTGTCTGGTTTTGGATTATTTGCCATAGCTTACAGTTTTAAGGTGAACATATATTATTGAAAAATCAAAGTTCGTTCCAGCACAGTTAGTCTGCCATCACCATCGGCAGCCACCTGAGTTGTAGAAATTCGCGATACAACTGTGGAAATTGTTGCTCATCATCAGCCATGAAAACAAACGATAGTCTACCAAAAATTGCCGGAGATAGTGTATCTTCAAATGCCGTTGCAGTAACCAACAAAGACGATATGCATTTTTCCGTACACAAGAAAATACAGATTGGTTTTTTCATTGCGTTTACCGTTATCGTGACAGCGTCAATATTCTCCTATCTTGTTGCCAAAAACCTCCTGGATAATGCTGCCAGGCTTAACCACGCTATTGAAGTTTCCAAGCGACTGGAAGTAATTACCAAACAGGTCAAAGAGGCTGAGGCCGCTATCAGGGGTTTTAAACTCACCAAAGACAGCTCTTTTCTGGACCCTTCCATGAAAGACAGAAGCCTGCGAATTGAAAAAGAATACCAGATGCTGCGCAGTGTTACGGCCGACAGTAAAATACAGCAGCTGCACCTCGATACCCTTCGGCAATTACTCACCATTAAATATGAACAACTCCTGGGCAGCAATTCAGAAGTGAATATGAGCAAGGAAGAAAAAGCTACCGTGCTGGCCGGCGAAAGTGTGATGGACCGGATCGACCACACCGTGCGGGAAATGATACATATCGAGGAAAGCCAGGTACACGAAAAATCGGAACTCTTTAACTTCTTTAGTGGCCTGTGGGTGCCCATGATCTTCATATCTTCCCTGGTAGCCATTACTATCGGGATATATTCCTATATCACCCTTACAAAAGAAGTAAGACTGCAACAGCATATTGAATCGAAATTAAAATCTTACCAAAGAGATTTACAACAGAATATCACCCTCTTAAATAAAACTAATCAGGAGCTCGAACAATTTGCTTACGTAGCCTCCCATGACTTGCAGGAACCACTGCGGAAAATCTCTACTTTCTCTGACAGGCTGCAGGTGAAATACAAAGGACAGCTGCCGCCGGATGCAAGCGAACTGATAGATCGCATGGTAGCCGCAGTATCACGCATGCGTGTACTCATTAACGACCTCCTTACCTTTTCCCGGGCCGGCCGCATTATGCCCGAAAGCATTGTGCGGGTAGATATGAATGAATTGCTGAAAGAAGTCACCAGTGACCTGGAAATAACACTGGAAGAAAAAAATGCGGTGATCAGTATTGATGAGCTGCCTGCCATTGAAGGCAATCCCACCGCCTTTCATCAACTGTTTCAGAACCTCATCGCCAATGCCATCAAGTTTTCTCACCCCGACAGGCAACTGCACATAAATATCCACAATGAGGTGGTGTCCGGCGAAGACCTCGGATTCGTTAAAGAAAACCATTGGGAAGAAAAATATTGCAGGATAAGTATAGAGGATAATGGGATTGGTTTCGACCAGACTTACGCCGACAGAATCTTCCTGATTTTCCAGCGCCTGCATGGCATCAGTGAATATAGCGGAACCGGTATTGGGCTTGCGATATGCAAAAAGATTACGGACGGCCACCATGGCTTTATAATGGCCAATGGCTATCCTGATAAAGGCGCCACCTTCACGGTCATTTTACCTTTGATGCAACCGCTCAAAAATGAGGAATATGCGGAGCCACATAAAGCCTAGCATCGTTATTGCTGTAAATCTGCATGTTATCAAACGCCTGAAATATAACCTGCTACAGCGATGAGTGACTTTCCAGTTAACATACTTATGATTGATGATGATGAGGACGACTTTTTTCTTGTCAACGAACTACTTCATGACATCTCTCCAGGCCAGTACAAACTGGAATGGGCGTCTACTTTCGATAAAGGGAAAGCTGCCATTAACCGGAGAGCGCACGACGTATACCTGGTAGATTACCGGCTGGGACCATTTACCGGGTTGGACATCCTTCATTACTTTCAGGAACTGGACTTCCAGGCGCCGGTGATTATGCTTACCGGTAAAGGCGATTATGCGATTGACCGGGAAGCTATGCAGGCTGGTGCCTATGACTATCTTGTTAAGGGAGATATTACGGCTGACCTGCTGGAAAGAAGTATTCGTTATGCACTGGATGAGTACAGTCATCTGCGTACGATCGAAGAAAGTGAGAAAAAGTACTTCGGTATATTTGAAAAAGCACATGACCTTATCCTGCTGGCCGACTGTAACAAGAACATCATAGACGCCAACCCCGCGGCGTTGAGAACGCTCAGGTATGAGAAAGATGTGTTGTTGAATAAGCACCTGCGCGACTTATTTGCCAACAAGGAACAGAGCGACAATTTCATTGAACATATTTGTGAAGATGGGGAAGCTTCCCGGGAATACGACTTCAAAACCAGTGACCACCAAAAGCTGGTTGTGCAGATAAATGCAGTCATGCTTGATGAAGTAGCACAAATATTTTTATGTGTGATCCAGGATATTACGGAGAGAAAGCGGGAGGAACAGGAAAAACAACACCAGGAAAAATTCGTGATTACCGGCCGTATTGCACGTGTAATAGCTCATGAGGTGCGTAATCCACTTACCAATATACTCCTGGCCGTTAGCCAGTTTAAGGATGATGAGGCCGTATCTGCCAGTGATGATGCAATGCTGTATACGGATATTATAGAGAGAAATTGTACCCGCATTAATCAGCTGATTACGGAACTGCTGCACAGCACCCGTATGATGGAGTTACATGCATCAGCAGTGAGTCTGGACCGGTTGCTGAACAATACCCTGGCGCTTTCCAGGGATCGTATGAAACTGAATGAAATCAACCTGGAGTTGCTGTTGGAAAATGAAACAATCCAGGTGGTGGCCGATGAAGAAAAAGTGGTGATTGCGTTCCTTAATATTGTTATCAATGCGATTGAAGCCATGACGCCGGGAGAAGGCATCTTAACTATTGCCACCAAGCGTTTACAGGATAAGGCGATCATCAGGATTTCCGATAATGGCCCTGGTATCCCTGAAGAACAGCAGGGACGTTTGTTTGATCCTTTTTATACCAGCAAGGCCAAGGGCACAGGTTTGGGGCTTACCAGCACCCAAAATATCCTGCTGAATCACAAGGGCACTATCCACGTAGAAAGTGAAATGGGTAAAGGAACAGCTTTCACTATTACTTTACCCATTGCGCAATAAAACCAGTAACTGGTTTTAGTAATTTATATTAAGTAACCGCAGTTTGTTATACAGTGTTTTCCTGTCAATGTTTAACAGTTGTGCAGCCTTCGTTTTATTGTATTTCACCTCTTTCAGCACATTAATGATCTTATTGTACTCTGCTTGCAATGCTACTGATTTCAGGTCATTTTCATTGGAGAGAATAGCTGAAAACTCACCTACCATTGGCATTTCTTCTGCGGGCTGATTAAATGACTCTTTCATTTCCAGCGGGAGTGCTGCCATGGTGATTTCTTCTTTTTCCGGTGTGAGCAGGCATGCGCGGCGGATTACATTTTTAAGCTCACGGATATTACCCGGCCAGTTGTACTGGCGGAAGCATTCCCATACTTCCGGAGAAATATTGCCGCAGGTTTTATCCAGTTCTTTTTCTACCTGGCGTACGAATGCCTCTACAAACAGTGGCAGATCGGCCTGGCGTTCTCTTAATGGTGGGATGTATATGGTGAATTCGTTGAAGCGGTGGAACAAGTCTTCCCTGAACTTGCCGCGCTGTACGGATTCTGATAATTTTTCATTGGAAGCAACGATGATGCGCACATCAATAGGTATTTCCTTAAGGCTACCTACTCTTCTGATTACTTTTTCCTGGAGTACGCGGAGGAGTGCTACCTGGATATCATAAGAGAGATTGGAGATTTCGTCGAGGAAGAGGGTTCCGCCCTGCGCCTGTTCGAACGCACCGATCTTAGTATTAATAGCCCCGGTGAAGGCACCTTTTTCGTGACCGAAAAGTTCACTGGCAGCGAGTTCTTTTGACAGGCTGCCGCAGTCCAGTGCTACGAAAGGTTGCTCTGCGCGTTTGCTGTGATAGTGTATCAGGTGGGCTACTGATTCCTTACCTGTACCGGTTTCCCCGAAGATGATCACGCTGTAGTCAGTAGGTGCTACCAGTTTTATTTGTCGGATCAGCTCTTGTGAGTTAGCACTTTCTCCGTAAACGTATTTATCATTTTTATCGTTCTGGTTACGTTGCAGTAAGGTTTCGCGGGCTTCTGCCTCGTTACCGGCATCTACAGGCTGGGACGCACGTCTTTCCTGTTCTGATTCTTTATGTGCGAAAGCCTTATGCACAAGGCTAAGAATTTCATCCGGGTACAGTGGTTTGGACAGGTAGTCATATGCTCCGTTTTTCACCATTTCAACGGCTACACGTACATCAGTATAACCAGTGATGATGATTACGATGGTATTAGGATTGATCTGGCGAATATCCTGGAGCAGCTGGGCGCCGTCAGTATCTTTGAGCCGGTAATCACACAGTACAAGGTCAAAAGGTTTTTCCTTCATCATCTTGAGGGCTGATGTTCCGGTCATCGTAGTTTCAACAGCAAATCCGTGCTTGGTAAGAAACTTACTAAGCAAAGTACAGATGTTGATTTCGTCATCTATTATCAGAATATTTCTCATACTGGATTCATATAATTTTATGGGAACAGCTATCTAATTTAAATATTAAAAATCTGGACTACTAACTTTTTAACTTGCCGAGCAGTTCATCTAGGCTTTTAACGTTGAACGGCTTTGCGAGGAAAAAAGAGGCGCCGGTAGTCAATGCTTTTTGTTTCTCCATTTCATTATCATAGGCGCTGATAGTAATGATAGGCAGTGTAGGAATGATACCCTTAATTACAGGCAATGCATCCAGGCCAGAGCCATCCGGGAGGTGGATATCCAGGAACAGCAGGTCAGGCTTATAGGTTTGCAGGTACTGCATCCCGTCGCGCAGGGCATGGACATATTTTACGGAATAGCCATGCCGAACAAGACTGAGTTGCAGTAACCTGCAAATGTCAGGTTCATCGTCTATAATCAGGATATGTTGTCCTGTTTTTCTCTCCTCAGTTGAAACCGATTCTGGCCGGTTCCAGGCTGTTGTCTTGTTTCGATGTAACATACTTATGTTTATTCCATTCCTCCATTAGCAGACGGCCCATCAGGTAGCAGACAGTTGATTCTGCCCCCTGGTTTTGATTGATGTTATTTGTTTCCAAGCCATCATAGCAACCATACGTCAGGGGATTGTATACCAGCTGTTTCAGGTGGTTGTTACCTAAAAACCAGCTGAAAGCCAGTCGTGACCTCTCCAGGCAGGAAGGATCTTTTGTGATATTATAAAATGAATGAAGTGCCAGCATAGTATAGGCTACCTCGATGGGCTGCTCGCCTCCTTCGGCAATTTCCACATCTGTGCGGTGATACCATGACTTGTTGCTGATCATCTTCATGTGATTGTTATTGCAGGTTTTGTGCCAAAGGAAGTGCATGCTATCTTCGGCGGTCTTCCGGTACCTGTCGTCCCCGGTTATTTGCCATGCCATTATCATGGCTTCCGGCAATACGGCATTGCCGTATGTGAGGTAGGATTCATACCATTTCCAGGTGCCATCTGCCTCCTGGTTATAGGCCTGCTGTAACCGGAAAGCTAAGGTACGAACGATGTCTTCCGTAATATCGCTGCGGCGGTATTGGCGGAAATAATATAACCCTTTGATAGCGAATGCAATGGCACGGGGCGACTTGAGACTCTCCAGCCATTTAAGGCATGGCCTGAAGATCGAATTGAGATCCTGCAGGATATCGAAAGGCAGGAATTTATAGTTGGACATGGCATAACCGAGTGCCCATATGGTGCGTCCATTGGCATCTTCCAGGTTTACTTCATCGTTCATATCCGAGAACGACCCGTCAATGGCTACATAGTTAAGAAATTTACCGGATGGCTTTTGACAGTAGCCGATAAAATCGATGTATTTACGGCAAAGACTATATATAAAGCTACTCGGTTGCAACTCTTTCATATACATACACATGGATATCAGCGCGCGGGCGTTGTCGTCCAGGGTATAGCCTGATTCCGGGTCGGGGGTATCGTATTTGGAAAACTGGAGCATACCAAATTCGGTAGTAAGCCGGTCGATATGGTCGAGATAGGGTGCTGGCAGGTTGGGCAGCAGTGGTTTATCTTCTGCAAATACTTCGCTGATGACGCCCATATGTGCGAGTGCCACGTTTTCCCAGATGGAGCTGCGTGTTTTTTCGATAGCGTTCAGACTCATGCTATTACGCAGTTCCGGATTAGCTATGAGCTTAATAGCGGCAGCGGCCAGCTGGTCGTGATTATTGAAGTCGATGAGGCAGCCGCAGTGTTCATCCAGCATTTCCTTTGCCTGCACGAATTCCGTTGAAATAACGGCGCAACCAGCGCTCATGGCGTATACAAATGTACCACTTACTGCCTGATGCGGATCTTTAGATGTAAAGAGGTAGATATCAGTCAGGGAGAGGTAGCCCAGCAGGGCATTGAGCGACAAATAGCTGTTTATGAATCTTACATTTTTTTCGAGTCCGTATTCAGCTACCAGTTGCTCCAGGTATTCCCGGTATTTTTCGCCCTGGTGGCTGTATACCACCGGGTGCGTTTTACCGAGGATCAGATAGAGTGCGTCCGGTTCGTGCTTTACGATTTCGCGCATGGCTTTGATACCGGTTTCTATGCCTTTGTTTTCTGATAAAAGGCCAAAAGTGCTGAGGATGGTTCTGCCTTGTACGTCGTACTGTTTTTTCAGTACGTCGACGTCATCCACGATTTGTGCGTGCGTTCCATGGGGGATATGCACCACTTTGGATGCCGGTACATGGTATACCTCTTCCAGGAGTCTGGCGGAGGCTTTTGTCATCACCAGCACTTTGGCCGCAAGTGCACTGATAAGGCTTACCACCTTGGTGCATTTGGGGTCAGGATATGGTAATACGGTATGAAAGCGGATTACGAAGGGTTTATCCAGCAGGGACAGCATCCCCAGCAGGTTATGGCCATATTCGCCACCCCAGAGTCCGAATTCGTGCTCAAATACGACGAGGTCGATTTTACTGTTTGCATTTACTTCATGGGCGAAAGCCACGCAGCTGTCAATATCGAATGGGTTAAGCGTGTAAGTTACCTGAGGATTAGGGTAGGTTAACTGTTTTCCGGCTTCAAGTAAGGCGCAAACTTCGATTTCCAGTTTACCGGAAAAGCTTTTCTCCATTGCGTTGATGAGGTCTTGGGAAAAGGTAGCGATACCACATTCCCTGGGAGGAAAGGATGTAACAAATAGCAATGTTCTGGTCATGTTCCACAATTTTTTTCGTTTTACTAGATTACAGCCGTACGGTGCAATCAGTTCAAATATTAATCCATCTGTTATACCCGGTGTCCTGGCTGACCTCTTTCAAAAACTGTAGAATTTTTTCCACAAACCAGCCGCTACAACTGAGGAATTTGGTAAGCTCATTCCCTTTCTGGCAGCTTCATTTGTAAATCATTTGTTAATCCACCATATCGTTAACATCTAATTAAGGTTTGTTGTAAACATAAATATTTACTTCGTATTACAAATAGCATAACAAGCGAACAATAATTACTCAATTATAATCATTATGAAAGCATATGTTTCACATTACCGGAAGTTTGTCCGAAGGTTGATAATTTTGGTGAAGCGGAATAGCCAAAGCACCAAAATCACCATGAGAAAAGTATTATGGAAAACGAGCAACAAATTTAGCGGAGACAATTTCTTCCATTTAACTACAAAAATTGGAATTACATGCGGAATATCTCTTGTACATTCAAAGTAGATGGTGTACCCAATAAGGTGGTACTGCGAAAAGTGGCGAAAGAAAGAAGATTTCAGGCTTCCCTGAACGGAAGTACAACACCAACGGAATACATTATTTCTGATCGCACAAATGAAGTGGAATACTATGATGGTCCAATGTTGAGTGATACGTATTTTGCGAGGGTGGTATGGATTATCAAACAATATTTCCCGAACGTCAGGGCTATAATGAAAGCAGGTGCGGATAGCTATGACGATTACGAAGAATAAAGATTTCATCTATACAAAGGGTTGCTGAGTTTAGGATCTCATGCAATACCGAAAGGGAAATTTTGCGGGAGACTTCTGCCTCCCGCTTTTTTTATTTGTAAAGATGTTTGTTAACTAGATGAAGCCTTTTTCAAGGGCCATAAACACCTCCGTAGGATGCAGCTGTTGCCACAAAATAGCATACACCGCCTGGGCCACTGGCATATAAGCACCGATTTCCCGGTTCATTTCATGTAAACACTTGCTGGCATAATATCCTTCCGCAATCATATTCAGCTCCAGCTGTGCAGCCTTCACTGAATATCCCTTCCCGATCATATTTCCGAATGTACGGTTACGGCTATGTAAAGAGTAACAGGTTACCAGCAAATCCCCGAGGTAAGCGCTCGCGCTGTAGTTATGCGCTGTGCTCTCCACCCCTTCTTCCGCTGCATGTATGGTTTCATATTGCTTCAGGAAGGTTTGCATCTCCCCAAAACAATTGGTGATAAACACACTCAGGAAATTATCCCCATACTCCAACCCATGTGCAATACCGGCACCAAGCGCATAGATATTTTTCAATACTGCCGCAAGCTGCACACCAATCACATCTGTGTTCACCACCGTTTGCAGATTGCTGTTGGTGAACTTATCTGCGATGGTCTGCGCCTTATCCGGAATAACACCGGAGAAGGTGAGATACGACAGCTTTTCGTTGGCTACTTCTTCCGCATGGCAAGGGCCTGTGATCGTGAAATAGCGATCCAATGGCACCCGGAATTTCTCCGCCATATAATTGTTAATCAGGGTATTGGTACTGGGTACCAACCCCTTAATGGCGGATATCACGTCTTTATTATCAAAAGCATCCTCCGGCAAATCCCGTAAAGCATCTTCCAGGAAAGCCGATGGTACAGAAAGTATCAGCTGATCGCTTGCACCAACAATATATTCCAGATCGCTGCTCATATCCAGCAGGCTGGTATCAAAATATACAGATGTCAGGTAATGCTTGTTATGATGGCGAAGCTGCATATGCCGGATGGTATCCTCATTACGAATCCACCAGTTAATGCGGTGACCGTTGTCGGTCAGAATCTTGGCCAGCGCGGTAGACCAGCTACCACCGCCGATAATACCTATGCTTTTATCCTTACTCACTACGCGAATTTTTACGCAATGTAACGAAATTGCCACTATTGAAACTGAAGAAGCCGCACCAAAGGCGCGGCTTCCAATATGTTACAGGATATCCCCGTTACTTTTGAGTCCCCTCAAACAACTGTGTTTTTGGAACCACTTTCACCTTTTTACCGTTGGATAAAGTACGTGAAACTGCTGAATATGGTGCAGTAATAATCTCATCACCTTCTTTTAATCCGGACAGGATTTCAATGTTAGTATCGTCCTGTACACCCGTGGTGACATTGATCATTTTAACAGTCATATCTTTCTGTAATACAAAAACTACTTCATTCAACTCAGGTTTGGTGCTTTCAGAAGAACCAGGCGTAGTATTATCCTGCACCGGTTTCTTATCTCCTTTCACACTGTCCTGATCGCGGGTAGTAACTGCATTGATAGGAATAGCCAGAATGTTGTTGACGTGTCTTGTCTGGATATCAACGCTGGCACTCATGCCCGGGCGGAAAGGATAAATTTTCCGGCCTCCGTTGGTAACCGTCATAAGATCCGCATAGCTCTCCGCCAGCACGCGGATATGTACGATGTAGTTAGTCACCTGTTCAGCGCTGCTGGTAGCAGCTGTGGCGGTGGCTGCGCCCTTACTGCTGCTCGCAATCTGTGTAACTATCCCTTTAAACTTGCGGTTATTATAAGCATCTACTTCGATGATGGCAGTATCCCCGTATTTAACTTTAGGGATATCATTTTCTCCCACATCTACCTGCACCTCCATGGCGTTCATATCTGCAATGCGCAACATTTCAGTACCGGTCATTTGTGCCGTACCTACCACGCGCTCGCCTTTTTTCACGGAGAGCAGGGATACGATACCACCCATTGGCGCATTGATGGTGGTGCGACCCAGGTTTTTGTTAGCCTCAGTCAGGTTTGCCTGTGCACTGGCAACAGCAAATTTGTTACTGTTGATCTGCTGTACAGCGGCGTTATAGTCTGCCAGGGAAGCCAGGTAAGTGGCTTCCGCGGTTTCGTATTCTGATCTTGAAATTACCTTCTGTTCCAGCAGTTCCTTATTACGATTGAATGCTGCTTTATTCTGATCCAGACGGGCTTTGTAGGAATTAAGCGCCGCGGTGGTATTCGCCAGCTGGGCTTGCGACTGACTCACGGAGGCGGCAGCCTTGTCCACCATGGAGCCATAAATATCTGCGTATATGCGTGCCAGTACCTGGCCTCTTTTTACGCTGTCGCCCTCCTGTACCAGGAGGTCTGTGATTTCACCGGAAACGTCGGAGCTAACTTTTACTTCTACTTCGGGGTAAATTTTTCCACTGGCTGTTACTACTTCGATAATGTTTTTGCGGCCAGCCTTTTCTGTAGCGACTTTAATACCTTCTTCCTTACCAATAACGCCTGTTTTTTTCAGGACGACGAGTAGAACAATAAGTGAACCGAGTATGCCTATGAGCCAGTAAAGTGTCTTTTTCTTCATAAAGCAGTTTATTTCCTGAAAAGCACTACAGCGATATCTTTTGATCTCTGTAGAACTCCAGTAATTTCATTTTAAATATATAATCGTATTGTGCAGAAACCTTGTCGATCTGGGCCCTGAACAGCTTACTTTGTGTGGTAATATAGTCGATGGTATTCATCAGACCAAGGTTAAAACGTTTGGTGGCAAAATCATAGGCTTTCTGAGCTGCATCCACTCCTTTGGAAGATGCCGTGTACTTCTGCAGGGCAGCCACTGCGTTGGCATGGGCAGTGTAAATATCCTGTCTGAGCTTTTGCACATCCAGTTCCTTAGTCAGCTTAGCATTTTCTACATTCAACTGCGCTTTTCTGGTATTGGCCCTTACCTGCCAGCCATTGAAAATAGGGATGCGCAGGTTTAACTGAATAAACTGCTGGAAGTTATTACTGATTTGATCGCCAAATGGGGTCATATAGTAGGCGCTGGGAGGTATGTGTGCCCCTTCTTTCACCACCGCCTGGGTGGGCGCGCTGGCGAGGTAACCTACTGTGTCTATTGATCTTTGAACTTTTGTTATATCCAGACTTCTGAAGTTATTGGCAAAGGATGATCCCAGACCGGCAGTGAAGCCCAGCGACGGATATAATCCAGCCCTGGTGGACCTATAACTATATTCTGCTGCCTGAACTTTTGAATCGTCCGCTTTCAATAATGGATAAGTGGTAGTGGCCGCACTGTAAACCATTTCAGGCGCCATCTCACTTAAATGGGCAATTGGCATATCAAAGATGTTCTCTGGCACCTCCGGCTGAAATGGAATTTCGAAGTCCAGGTTCATATAGGCTTTCATCTGCAAAATAGATGTGATAACATTATTCTGAGCGGTTACCAGGTTCACGCTATCTGTTGCCAGCTGCGCTTCCAGGTCGGCCTGGTTACTTTCCGGAACAGATCCTGCGATAACAAGTTTCTTAGTATTTCCCAGGTTGGAGTTGGTGAGTTTTACCTGCACCTCGTTCACTTTTACCTGTTCGATATTCAACAAAATCTGTAGGAAGGCGGTGGCCACATTAAACGCGAGGTCGTTCCTGGCTTTGTCCATCAGGAAATTATTGGCGTTCAAATCAAAGGTATTGGCCTTTACCAGGTGTTGCTTCGCAAACCAGTTGAAAATATCACCTTGTACGTTGGCACTACCATTCAACGAGGTGAAGGATTGCTGCGTATAAGTATTGGTTTCAGGGCTGGGGTTACGACCTTCGTTGTATGCCCCACCTAAACTGGCATTAACAGACGGAATTCTGTTCAATTTGCTTTGCTTCAGGGTAAGCTCGGCCATACGCTTCTGTATGTCCTGTTGCCTTACTTGTATATTATGTTGCAATGCATAATCAACACAACGTTGCAAACTCCACGTATCCTGCGCTACAGCTTGTGAGATGTTAGCAAACATGAATAGTAACAGGCACCAGCCTGTATATCGGGATAATCTCATAGCATTACAAAAATATAGTAATTGTATTGATACTTTCCTCTTCTTATTGACGGAAGGTAAAATTTTAGTAGGTATGGCGACATACCTCAAAATTTGAGTGTACAACATAATCTTTTTTTATCAGATTATTATTATTGAATTATACCATCCTGTATCTGGATAATCGTGTTGCCGTAGGTGGCATTCACATCGGAGTGGGTAACCTGTACAATGGTAATCTTATCCTGTTTGTTTAGCTGGCTGAATAGCTCCATGATCACTTTAGCCTGGTCGGAATGCAGGTTGCCGGTAGGCTCATCGGCCAGGATCACCTTCGGTTCTGCCACCAGTGCGCGGGCAATACCCACGAGCTGCTGCTGCCCGCCCGAAAGCTGGCTGGGGAAAAGGTCTTTCTTAGCCACCATGTTAAAGCGGTCGAGTATATCCGCCACTTTGCTTTTCCTTTCGGATGCCGGCACGTTCTTATATAATAAAGGAGTTTCAATATTCTCGTACACCGTCAGCTCGTCGATCAGGTGGTAGGCCTGGAATACAAAACCGATGGCGCCCCTGTGCAACTGGGTGCGTTTCTTTTCATTCATACTGTCTACCCGCTCACCCTGGAAAAGGTAACTCCCGGCAGATGGTTCTTCCAGCAGTCCAAGGATATGCAGCAGCGTGGATTTACCGGAACCGGAAGGGCCCATGATCGACACAAACTCACCTTCCTGGATGGTCAGGTTGATATTCTTCAGAATTTCATTTTTTCCAAATCCTACGGGATAGTGTTTGGAGATATCTTGTAACTGTATCATAGTTTGATTTTTGCAAATTATATAGACAGAGTGTGTGGACACACTCCCTGATTACTTGTTCACTTGTTATTCTACTCGAAAATTTAACGCGATGGAATACACGCAGTTATGTAACGTACTGGCCTATACGTGGAATTGCTCCTTAATATTTTCTGTTACCACACGGCCATCAAACAGGTTGATCACCCGGTGGGCAAAACCTGCATCATACGGCGAGTGCGTAACCATGATCAGTGTAGTACCGGCATTATTCAGCTCCTGCAGTAACTTCATCACCTCTTCCCCATTGGTGGAATCGAGGTTACCGGTGGGCTCATCGGCCAGGATGAGGTTAGGCTTGGCTACCACGGCGCGGGCAATGGCCACACGCTGCTGCTGACCACCTGACAGCTGCTGTGGAAAGTGATTGCGGCGGTGCATGATATTCATGCGCTCCAGCACCTCCTCCACTTTTTGCTTACGCTCCGGCGCCGGCACCTTCAGGTACAGCAACGGCAACTCCACATTTTCGTATACGGTCAGTTCATCAATCAGGTTAAAGCTCTGGAATACGAAACCGATAGCCCCCTTCCGCAACTGGGCCCGCTGGCGCTCACTCATGCGCGCCACCTCCTTGCCCCAGAAATGATACTCCCCGTCAGTAGGATTATCCAGTAATCCAATAATGTTGAGTAAGGTCGATTTTCCGCATCCGGAAGGGCCCATGATGGCCACAAATTCGCCATCCTGGATTTCCATATTAATACCATTCAAAGCTGTTGTTTCTACTTCTTCAGTGGTAAAGAGCTTTTGTAAGTTAACGGTACGTATCATAAAAAGACTTTTATGGGATTCTGAATATAATATTACTAAAAGGCTAACACATCTTTGTTGCCAAAACTTTCATAAGAAGAAGTAATCACCTTGTCGCCAGGCTGCAACCCTTCCAGCACCTCAAAAAACAGCGGGTTTTTACGGCCCAGCGTGATGGTACGCTTAACGGCACGTTTGCCATCCTTATCAAGTACATACACCCAGTTACCACCCGTGTCGGAGAAGAAACCGCCCAGCGGCAGCAGGATCGCTTCGTTGGACTTACCCAGTACCAGCCGGATAGGGCTCGACTGCCCGCGGCGGATGCCTTCCGGTGTTTGCTTTTCAAAGGTAAGATCCGCCTGGAAACGGCCATTCTTTACCTCCGGATAAACTTTGGTCACCATCATTTCATAGCTCTTACCGTCAAACTCAAAGGTGGCCTTTAAACCGGAGAAAACCTGTGAAACATAGTGTTCATCAATATCTGCACGCAATTTAAATCCATTCAGGTCATCGATCTGACCCAGATTCTGGCCGGCAGTAATGCTGGAACCTACTTCCACATCTATGGAGGATAACTGACCATCTACCGGGGCACGTACGATCAGGCTGTTCAGGTTCTCCTTCATCAATGCCAGATTACGCTGCGTTCTTACCAGTGTACCTTCCAGCTGGGCAATCTGCCGTACGGCATTTTCGTCCTGGTATTGCTGGGATTGTTGCTGGATATCCCTTTGCTTGAGAAGTCCTTCCAGCTCAATTTTGTTTTTATTAAACTCCTGCCGTGCTACTATCTTTTCATCTACCAGCTGCTTGTTCCGGTCGTACAGATCCTGCGCGGCTGCAATCTTTGCCTCCATTTCATACATCGTTTGCTGCATGGTGAACTTCTGCTGCCGGATAGACAGGCGGGTATTCTGCAACTCATTCTGTAAACGGTATATCTCTGTCTCATGATTTACGAAGTCCATCATCAACCGCTGGTTGTCCAGCTTCAGGATAGAATCGCCAGCCTTCACCATGCTGCCGCCTTCCAGGTATTTATGACTTACATACCCTCCTTCAATGGCATCGAGGCGAATAGTTTTTAAAGGCATTACCACGGCTGTTACAGCAATGTATACATCAAAAGTTCCTTTGGTAACTGGTGAAATGGTAATTTTCTCCTTTTCAACATTAAGGGTTGCCCTGTGATCTGCAAAGATGAGGTTATATGCCAGTAACAGTACAGCTATACTGCCCACTCCTATCAGCAGGAGGCGTTTTCTGGTCCAAAATTTCTTTTCTAGTTTTCTGTCCATGATTTGTTGGAAAGTTTGATGTCCGGTAGAAGTCAATGCATATGCCAATAACATAATCATCTGTACATCAATTAATTAAAGCGCACTCCTCCCTTAAAATCTGTCCTGTTCCGCACAGCATTTGTTCACATTCGGACACTTTCAAATCTTTGCTTTCATGCGGAGAAAAATTCTTTATTATTGTAGCCAATACCCACTCAATATCACCGCTATGACCACAATGCAACAGGGGAAAATTCTTATTATAGACGATGATGCAGACGTTTTACGCGCCGCACGCCTACTTCTTAAAAGACATTTTGAACAGGTTGACTTCGAAAAGAACCCCCAGAAAATACCCTACCTGATAAGTAATTTCGACTACGACGTGATTTTGCTGGACATGAATTTTACCCGCGACCTCAGTAGTGGAAAGGAAGGCTTTGAATGGCTGGATAAGATTCTCGATATCAAACCTCAGTCAACAGTGGTATTATTTACAGCGTATGGCGACGTGGAAATGGCCGTGAGAGCCATTAAAGCCGGTGCGGCCGACTTCGTGCTCAAGCCATGGGAAAACGATAAACTCGTAGCCACTATTCAGTCGGCATACCACAAGCATATAGCCGCCACCGCCAAACCAGGTACCACCCATGCCAGCGCCGGCGGTAACCTGCTGATAGGCAAGAGCCCCGCCATGCAGGAAGTATTCGAAACAGTATCGCGTGTAGCCGGCACCGATGCCAATATCCTCATCCTCGGTGAAAACGGCACCGGCAAAGACATGCTGGCCAGGCATATCCACCAGCAATCCCACCGGAACGATAAACCCTTCGTGAGCGTGGATCTGGGCGCCATCTCCGAAAGCCTGTTTGAAAGTGAACTGTTCGGTCACGTGAAAGGTGCTTTTACCGACGCGCGCGACGACCGGAAAGGCAGGTTTGAAGAAGCCAACAGCGGTACCATCTTCCTGGATGAAATAGGAAACATTACCATCCCCTTCCAGGCTAAATTACTGACGGTATTACAGAACAGAAATGTGACCAAAGTAGGTTCCAATAAACTGGTTAATATTGATGTGCGACTGATTTGCGCCACCAACAGAAACCTGCCGCAAATGGCCACCCAGCAACAATTCCGCCAGGACCTCCTCTTCAGGATCAACACCATCGAAATACACCTGCCCCCACTACGGGAACGCACAGACGATATTGTGCCGCTGGCAGAACATTTCCTGAATATCTACCGCGATAAATATAAACGCCCTGTTAATAGTCTCAGCGACGCGCTCATCACGCAATTGCAGAAATACGAATGGCCGGGTAATATCCGTGAACTGCAACACGCCATAGAAAGGGCAGTGATCCTGTCACAAGGAAAAACCCTGCAACCGAAAGACGTATTCACCAAAAACAACCAGGCAAATGATCAGGCGGCAGACACCGGCTACAACCTGGAAGATATGGAACGAAACATCATCACACAGGCAATGAAAAAGTGCAGCGGAAACATTACAGAAGCCGCCAGGGAACTGGGACTCAGCAGAGCAGCTTTATACCGCAGGCTGGAAAAATATAACATTTAACCACACTGCATGAACAGGTTCAGTATCAACCTCTGTATACGTGTTGTGCTGCTTGCCGTAACGATTACCGCAGGGGCATGGCTATTTTTCAGATTCAGCGAAGTACTTGCCTATCTCTGTATCCCCCTGGTACTGGGTCAGATGTATGGCATCTATCATTACCTGAACCGCATCAACCGCAAGCTGACGCTGTTCCTGGAGTCTATCCGTTACCAGGATTTCTCTATCCGCTTCAGTAGCGACAATAAGCTTGGCAAAAGCTTTCAGCAGTTGAATCAACAATTCAACGAAGTGCTGGAAGCCTTCCGGCAAACACGTGCGGAAAAAGAGGCGAACCTGAAATATATCGATACCATTATTCAGCATATTAGTATCGGCGTGATTTCCTTTGATGCTGCCGGAAAAATAGAACTGATCAACCCTGCCGCCTTTCGGTTGCTCAACATTTACCGGTTGCGCAACCTGTCGGAACTGAAAGCTTCACATCCCGGGCTGGACGAGCTTTTGCTGCAATTACCCTCCGGGAATAAATCGCTGTACGCTACCAAACAACAGCAACAGTTATCCATACACGCTACTGCCCTGCGTTTGCAGGGGCGGTTGATCAAACTGATTTCTATCCAAAACATTCATGCGGAACTGCAAAAGAAGGAGCTGGATGCCTGGCAGAACCTCACTAAAATCCTGCGGCATGAAATCATGAATTCAGTAACGCCGATTGTGTCGCTCATTGGCACCATGCAGGAAATTGTAGCGTTGGACATTGCGCCGGGCGCCACTAATGCAGAGGGTATTGCTGACCTGCAGGAAGCGCTGGACACAGTGGAGAGTCGCAGCAAGGGCATTATGAACTTTGTAAACGCCTACCGTGACTATACTGCCCTTCCGGAACCTCAGTTCACGGTGATAAATATACGTTCGCTTGTAACTGCGGTGGCCAATCTGTTTCAGGCGGACCTGAAGCAGGCGGGCATTCATTTCTCTCTGGAAATTAATATTCAGCAAACAGAGATACATGCGGACATTTCCCAATTGCAGATGGTACTGATTAACCTGGTAAAAAATGCGATGGATGCCCTGGAACACACGCCAGATCCGGCTATTACCATGCAGGTGTATCAGCCGGGCACCGGCCTGCTCCACATTGAAGTGACTGACAACGGGCCAGGGATAGATGAAGCCGCCATGGAAAAGATTTTCATTCCTTTCTTCACTACAAAAAAGAAAGGATCGGGCATAGGATTAAGTCTGTCGCAACAAATTGTACAACTGCATGGCGGCCAGCTGCGGGCAAGCAGTCCCGCCACTAACGGCAACGGTTCTACGTTTTCTATCATCCTCAATATTTAACCATATGATGGCTCCCCTCTTTCGTTCCAAATGGCTATGGGTATATAGTATTATTTTACTGCTAGACGTTATATTTACTGCGCAGCAATTGCCAGTTCCCCGCTACGTTACCAAGCCATTGCTCACGGTCGTTTTGGCCATTTTCGTGTTGTCTGAAAGGGGGTACATAAAACGCAGTTATCTGATCTTTCTTTTACTCGCTTTATTTTTCTCTTTCTGGGGGGATGTATTGCTGATGTTTGACCACCAGCATCCTACCTTTTTCCTGGGCGGGCTGGGTAGTTTTTTACTGGCGCATGTGATGTACATCAGTTTCTTTTTGAAGATACGGTATAGTAATCCACCCGTGCCTTTGTGTAGGTACCTCTGGATTTTTCTGCATGCGGCATTTTTGATCGGTTTTATTATTTATTTGATGCCGGTGCTGGGCGCTCTGAAGATCCCCGTGATTATATATGCAATTACGTTAAGCATCACTGTGCAAAGCAGCCTGCATGCCTTTCACCTGAGCTGGCAGCGGGCAGGGGCCTACTGCATCACCGGGGCGGTGCTGTTCCTTATATCCGACAGCCTGATTGCGGTGGGAAAATTTATGACGCCACTGCCTGCCAACGGCGTGCTGGTGATGGTTACCTACGGCCTGGCGCAGTGGCTGCTGGTAACCGGTGCAGTGCTGTATTTCAACCCGTTATTACAGAAGAGCCACTCCTCAATTTAGGGCTATTAGCTTTCAGCTTAATTCGTACTTTTGTTGCCTTATGCAGCAAACAGATTTTCTTGTCATAGGATCGGGTATTGCAGGACTAACATATGCGCTGAAAGTATCTCAGCAGTGTCCTGACAAAAAAATAACCATCATTACCAAGAGCAGGGAGGATGAAACGAACACCAAGTATGCACAAGGTGGCGTGGCGGTAGTGAACGATCTGGAAAACGATAGTTTCGAAAAGCACATCGATGATACACTGGTAGCCGGCGACGGATTGTGCAATCCCCGCATCGTGGAGATTGTAGTAACCGAAGGACCGGAAAGGGTGAATGAAATCATTGAGTGGGGAGCCAATTTCGATAAAACTGCCAATGGCGACTTCAGCCTTGGCCGTGAAGGCGGACATTCCGTTTTCCGGGTGATCCACCACAAGGACATTACCGGAAAAGAGATAGAAAGAGCCTTGCTGGAAGCTATTCACCAGCGGCCAAATATAGAGCTGGTAACCCATTGCTTCGTGATTGATCTGATCACACAGCACCACCTGGGATTCCTGGTGACTAAGTCCACCCCGGACATTGAGTGCTACGGTGTGTATGTGCTCAACCGCAAGACGAACGAAATCGAAAAGATCTTATCCAAAATAACGCTGCTGGCTACCGGCGGAAACGGCCAGGTATACCGCAGCACTACCAACCCTACCATTGCTACCGGCGATGGCATTGGAATGGTATACCGCGCCAAGGGCCGCATTGAGAACATGGAGTTCATCCAGTTCCACCCTACGGCATTGTACCAGCCTGGTGTTAGCCCGTCATTCCTGATCACCGAAGCCGTTCGCGGCGATGGTGGCATACTCCGGAATATTCACGGCGAAGATTTTATGCATAAGTATGATCCGCGCTTGTCACTCGCGCCCCGTGATATTGTGGCCCGTGCGATCGACAGCGAAATGAAGATCACCGGTACCGAGTATGTATACCTGGATTGCAGGCATATGGATATAGAGAAGTTTGTCCATCATTTTCCGAATATCTACGAAACCTGTATAGCCGCCGGCATCGACGTGCAGCAGCAGATGATACCTGTTGCCCCTGCGGCGCATTACAGCTGTGGCGGGATCAAAACCAACGAGTGGGGCCTCACCTCTATCCGTAACCTGTATGCCTGCGGCGAATGCGCGAGCACAGGTTTGCATGGTGCCAACAGGCTGGCCTCCAACTCCCTGCTGGAAGCCATGGTATTTGCACACCGCTGCTTTATGGATGCCACCAGTAAAATCGACAGTATTCCATTCCGGGATAGTGTACCTGACTGGGATGCACGTGGCACCACGGCGCCAAAGGAAATGATTCTCATTACACAAAGCCTGAAGGAGCTGAAACAGATTATGAGCGACTATGTGGGCATTGTACGCACAGATGTGCGGTTGCAGAGAGCCATACGCCGCCTGGATATGCTCCATGAAGAAACGGAAGACTTGTACGAAAAAACAGAAGTATCTCCCCAGCTATGTGAGCTACGAAATATGATCACCGTAGGATACCTGATTGTTAAAGGTGCAGCCTTCCGCAAAGAAAGCCGTGGCCTGCATTTCAATACTGATTACCCGTACAAATGTGAACTGTTGCAGAATATAGTACTGTAAGGCAATAGCCTGGTTTTCATTACCTTTGCTATCAATTTAATGATAGGAAGCATGTACTATATACTACTGGTTATATTTTACGGAATTTCTTTGTTGCCCTTACGAGTGTTGTATCTGCTGAGTGACTTTCTTTATGTGCTGATATACCATGTAGTGGGATATAGAAAGAAGGTGGTTTTTGAGAATTTACGGCAGGCATTTCCTGATAAATCAAATGCTGAAATAACCCGCATAGCAAAAAAATACTTCCATAACCTCACGGATATGATGGTAGAAACCATCAAGCTGCTCACCATGAGCGAAAAAGAGCTGCAAAAGCGTTTCATCTGCGATCTTACGGTGCTGCGGGAGCTATATGCACAAGGCAGGAGCTGCCAGATGCACCTGGGGCATAATTTCAACTGGGAATGGGCCAATGTTTTCTGCATGCAGGGCGTGAGTTTTCCATTCCTGGTGGTGTATATGCCACTTACCAACAGAGCTGCTGACAGGCTTTTCAGGCATTTCAGGGAGAAGGCAGGGTCTATTCTGCTACCAGCCAACGATATGGGCAACAGTATTAAGCCATGGCTGGATAAACAATATCTCATTGCACTGGTGGCCGATCAAAATCCAGGGAATCCGCGCAGCTGCCTCTGGTATCCCTTCCTGAATAAAATGACGCCCTTTTACAAGGGTCCTGAAATGAGCGCCAAACGACATAATATCCCCGTGGTGTTTGCGGATATCCGGAAGCCCAAGCGTGGCTATTACAATGCTACCTTAACGCTGCAATTTGAAGATCCGGCCAATGAGCCTCCGGGTAAGATCACGGAAACTTTCGTGAGGTTCCTGGAAAAAAATATTCATGAACAGCCGGAAGTATGGGTGTGGAGCCACCGGAGGTGGAAACACCGGTATGAAGACCATCAAAAAGAAGAAACTACATAAATAATTGGGGGCTCACTAAAAACTCGCGTTTCGCGGCAAAGCACTTTAGTCAGCGTTCCTAAAACAGCAAAGGCTGCCAGTGGCACCCTTTGCTGTTTTAGGGAAAAAGTTTAAGAAGGAATCTTCAACTTCTGCCCCGGATGAATCAAATTCGGATCTTTGATCTGATCTTTATTTGCCTCAAAAATATCTTTCCAGGATACCCCCGGATAATTTTTCGCAATCTTACTCAGGTTATCGCCTGATTTTACCTCGTAGATTTTTTCTTCTGCGGCTGCATCGGTGGCTTTAAGATTCATCACCACGTCCGCGGAGCGCATTTCAGGGTCCAGTTTCTCGTAGATATCCCACAGCTGGTCTTTTACAGCGGCTGAAGTAGTGCCGTCAATGTAGAGCACATTATCCTGCTCTCTAACCTGCAGATCAGCAACACCGGCTGTTTTAGCCTGGTTTATCAGTTCCTGGTATTTGTCCTGTAAACTCATGACAAGAAGGATTTAAAGGGTTATTTAACTTTGATGTTATTCACTACTTTCTTAGGCCTGGACTCCTGTGCAGTGCGTACAATTTTTTGGAGGTCAGCTTTAGAGGCGGTGCCTTCCAGTGTAACTACGCCATCCAGAATAGTAACGGAGATACCTGAAAATCCTGCTGCTGCGTAGGCGGAGTCCAGAGAGCGTTTCAGCAGATCGTCGGGATTAATGACTACTGGTGCCGGCGCCGGTTCCGGTGCTTTCACCATAATTTTGTTGTCAACAGATTTTACGCCTTTCACATCTTTGAGTGCATCTTCCGCAGCAGCACGTGCTGCCTCATCTGATACCTCGCCGGAAAGGGTAACTACTCCGTTTTTTACATCTGCAGAAATGCCGGGGATGACACTTAGTTTTTCATTCGCTGCCTGTTGAATTTTGCTGTCAGAAGGTTTGCAGGCAAACATAAATACGCCCATGGATATGATCAGGGCAACAAGTAAGGATTTTCTCTTCATGACTGGGTGTTTTAGCCATAGAAGTTAAGGATAAACGCCCGAATGGACAATTTTTTCCGGCTATAACTTATTGTAAATCACATACAGACATGATGTTAAATTATCATGTTATTTTTTATTAAAATATAAAGCGCCAACAAATTTTCTTTCAGGCCTTCGACCCGAAAGAAAATTGGGGTTCAGCCGTCGCCGGTGGCGACGAATGAACCCCTTAAAGAGCAAGCTCCAAATATTATCAGGAAAGTTTTTAGTTCAGCGCAGGTTTTTCCTTCACTACTACCAATCCTTTTTCATCTTTCATTTTGGCATAACCGCCCTCTACGTTGCGGATATTGTGGATACCTTCTCTTTTCAGGAGGGAGCAGGCAATGATGCTGCGGTAGCCACCCTGGCAGTGTACATAGAAGTTCAGGTTATCTTCCATATCGGCCAGGTTACCCGGGTCTTTCATATCTACCAGGGAGAGGTTTACGGCATCTTTGATGTGTCCGCTCGCATATTCAGCGGGCTTACGAACGTCCATTATCACGAGGTTTTCGTCGTGCGGAAGGTCCATGGCCAGTTCATCTGGTTCTACGGTGATGATCAGGTCTTTCTGCTCACCGGCAGCTTCCCAGGCAGGGAACCCGTTTTGCAGGTAGCCAACCACGTTTTCGAAACCTACGCGCGCCATTCTCACAACTGTTTCCTCTTCTTTACCAGCAGGGGTAACCAGCACGATGTCCTGATCAAACGGGAGGAGACTACCTGCCCATTCTGCAAAGCGGCCTTCCAGACCGATGCTCACGGAACCAGGTACGAAACCGTCGCCAAATTCAGTGGCGGGGCGGGTATCCAGGATCAGTGCTCCGGCAGCAGCTTTCGCTTTCAGCCCGGCAGGCGTGAGTGGCTGCATGGCTTTTTCCATAACGGCAGTCAGCGCATCATAACCTTCCTTATTGATTTTAGCATTGATCGGGAAGTAAGAAGGAGGCGTAGAAAGGCCTGTTGTTACTTCTTCAATAAATTTAGCTTTATCGGTAGCCAGCAGCGCATAGTTGCTTTCTTTCTGTTCACCAATGGTGCTGTAGGTGTTAGGACCCAGGTTTTTGCCACAGGCAGAGCCAGGACCATGTGCCGGATAAACGATCACGTTATCAGGCAGCGCTTTGATCACATTGTTCAGCGATTCGAACAACATGCCTGCCAGCTCTTCTTTGGTAAGGTTGCCACTGAACAAATCCGGGCGACCCACATCTCCCACAAACAACGTATCGCCGGTAAACAAGGCATACGGTTGCTGCTGTGCATCAAGCAACAGGTAGCAGGTTGATTCCAGGGTATGACCAGGCGTGTGCAGCACTTTAAGTGTGAGCTCACCGATCTTGAATTCCTCGTTGTTTTTGGCAATATATGCGTTGAAGTTAGTAACCGCATCCGGACCGAAAACTATTTTAGCTCCCGTGGCTTTCGCCAGCTCCAGGTGGCCGGATACAAAGTCAGCATGAAAGTGCGTTTCAAAAATGTATTCAATGGTTGCGTTACGTTCTTTTGCCAGCTCCAGGTACACTTCAATATCCCGCAGCGGATCTATTACTACCGCTACCCCATTGGATTCAATGAAGTATGCCGCTTCTGATAAGCAGTTGGTGTATAATTGCTTTACGAACATGGTTTTTGATTTTCACAAATTTACGAATTATATGGCTGGCGTAGGTATGGATAAAATCTATACCAAAATAAAAAAGTAGCCGCATGCGGCTACTTTTTTATATAATTTTCTCTGCATAACTGGCGTGGCAGCTACACGGGATTATTAACCTACGAGTTCTTCCACAAACTTAGCCACTTCAGCAATACGTTGCTTGTTGATAGTGTAGTGAATGAACTTACCATCTCTTTCTGTAATTACGATGCCTGCTCGCCTTAAAATTGCGAGATGCTGTGATGCTACCGATTGTTCCAGACGCAATTTCACATAAATCTCAGTCACAGTCATTTTTTTATGATCCTCCAGCAGCTTAATCATCTGCTGGCGCAGCTTATGGTTGATAGCACGCAAAACCATAGCGGCTTTTTTAACGGCAATGTAATCCAATTTGATCTGGTCTTTTTCATTGTTACCTCTAGAAATAATAAGAGTATTAGAAGAGGTAGTTAATAATGTTTTTTCCATCGCATAATAGTTTTAAAAAATGATGAAATGAAAGGGATCAACGGACAGTACACACAAACAGTTAGACAACAATTGTGGTTATCGATTTATACAAAAATATAATATCTGTCACAATAAAAAAAATTTCTATACCTTATTTTTTCATATATATCCGTCAGATACGTGCAAAAAAGATGTAATTTGACAGAAACGTGACAGAATCACACGTCCGTGCTATGCTTTTTTTGGAAAAAAGAACGGTTTCAGGTAAAAAGGACTAAAATAGGCGAGGTCAGCAAAGGATTTAGCCGCATAGGCGGCCTCTGATAACAGTGACATATCACCGGCGTTCATCTCATATTCAGCAAACGCGGCATTATCCTGCGAATTCAGCAACTGGCGCCACTTTGGGCTACCATCTCCAAAGAAAATAACTTTATGCTGAGCTAACAGATCTTTATAAGAATTTTCATCCAGAATCAGTGCCTGTGGCGGCAATACCTCCACTAACCGGCTGGTATATACGCCGGTAAATACTTCCATACGGCGGGCATCCAGCATAGGACAATACAATGCGTTTGCATCCCGCTGCTGTAAAACCATTCCCTCCGCCATCATTTGCAACGTAGACACCGCTATCAGCGGCTTCTCCCAGGCATAGCACAAGCCTTTGGCAGTAGCTACTCCCACACGTAAACCCGTATACGAACCAGGGCCGGCACTTACTGCAATCGCATCTACCGCAGCAGGACTGACACCCTGCTCCTGTAGTAACTGCTGAATAAATAATACCATCGTAGCTGCATGATCGCGCTGCTCCTCACTGGCCAGGGTCTGTATCACTTTACCATCGCGGGCCAGACTCACAGACCCTCTTACTGTTGCAGTATCGATATTTATTATCAGTGCCATATTCTAAATTGCTTCGTATTCGGTTTCTAATAAGGCAGCTACTTCAAACCGGCCATCATTGGCACTTTCCTGCACTGCCTTCAACACTTCATATACATTTTTAACGCCAATGCGCTCACACCATTCAAATGGTCCTAACGGATAATTAGTACCCAGTTTCATGGAGATGTCAATGTCATGGCGGGAAGCCGTTCCTTCCTCCGCTGTCAGGTACGCTTCATTGATGATCATACATACTACACGCGGCGTAACCAATCCTACAGCATCCCCTACCACGGCGTATTCCCAGCCAAGCTGGTACATGATATTATCCAGGCGGCTGAATTGAGTTTCCTCCAGCACAGCCACTTCTGTTACCGGCATGGTAATAAAGCCGGGCAACAGGTTACATCCCATGATATTGAATCCTTGCTCAAACGCAGTATGGCTCATGGTTTCAGCCAACGATACCTTTACCGTACATGCCAGCACAGGCACTTCCGGATTACGTGCATATATGGCTGCGTTGGAAAGCCGGTCGTCAAACAGGGCATCAATCACCAGATCGAATGCCTTTACTGACAACACATCTTCCAGGTTAGTTTTCCACTGTACATTATTTTTCCCCAGTCCTTTCTCCTGCAACTCTTCATACCGCTGGGCGTCTGCAATTACCAGGATATTCATGTGTAAAATTTCAGCAAACCTAATAAAGAATCATTAAATATGATGCAACTCCCTGTGTGCCACTGGCGTTGAACCTATTTATTTTATACTTTCGCCTTCATGGAAAAGCAAATCATTAATACCCAAAATGCCCCTGCTCCTATCGGGCCATATAACCAGGCAGTGAAAGCTGGTAACACACTGTATATTTCCGGTCAGATCGCGCTGAATCCTGCTACCGGCGAATTGGTAAAAAGCGGTGTAGTGGACGAAACTCACCTTGTGATGAAGAACCTGCAGGCTATCCTTACGGAAGCAGGCATGAGCTTCGATAACGTGGTAAAAAGCACCATTTTTATTACAGATATGAACACCTTTGCGCAGATCAATGAGGTATACGGTAGTTACTTCACCGGCTCCTATCCTGCGCGCGAAACCGTGCAGGTATCAGCGTTGCCAAAGGGTGTGAATGTGGAAATTTCAGTGATTGCTGTCTTATAAGAAAAAGTCCCTTCCGCCTTCGGCGGAAGGGACTTTTTTTATTCCAGAGACCCAAGGTCTCTGGAATAAAAAAACTAGTTATTTCCAAATAAAGTCGCCGCCAGCTTGGCATCGTGGCCGTATACATCGTCTCTGAAATTCAGCCGCCCGTCGCTATCCACAAAAGCCGTGAAATACCCGATAAACACCGGCACTTTCTCTTTCAGCGTTACATATTTTTCTTTCCCTGCATTCATGGCATCGTCAATTTTCTTTTCTGTCCAGGAAGAGTCGTTTCTCAACAACCACATGGCCAGGTGCTTAGGTTCTTCCACCCTGATACAACCGTGGCTGAACGAACGTTTGTCTCTCTCAAATAAATACTTGGCAGGGGTATCATGCAGGTAAATATTGTACTCATTCGGGAACAGGAATTTAACCTTACCCAGGGAGTTTTTACCACCAGGCCGCTGACGTACGATATACGGGAAATTCCTGCCGGAGTACTTACTCCAGTTGATGGAACCCGGTGAAATTGCTTTGCCACTGGCCCCTACAATTTCCATGTTTTGTCGGGCAAGGTACGCACCACCACTACGTTTGATACCGGGCAGCACTTCTTTGGAAAGTATACCGGGAGGCACGTTCCAATATGGACTGAACACTACGTATCTCAGTTCGTTGCTGAAGATAACGGTATTTGCGCCGGGTGTTCCCACCACTACGTTACAGCTCCAGTCCAGCTTCCCATCCTTGTATACATGCATTTTAAACTCTGGAACGTTAACCAGGATATAAGTTTTAGGTGGTTCAACGGCTACCCAGCGAAGGCGTTCCATGTTCAGCAGCACCTGCCTGATACGCTGTGCTATAGGCACGTTGAGGGATTTAATAATAGCGGGAGATATTAAACCATCGTCTTTAAGGCCCATACGGATCTGGTAGTTTCGTACAGCCGTGTCCGTGGCAGCATCAAAAACGCCGGAGCTATCGTGACCTGGCAGGTCACCGTAGGCTTGCAGTCTCACTTTCACCGCAGCTATCAGCGCAGAGGAATCACCTTTTTTCAGGTTTTTTGGGGGAGATGGCAAGGTATCCCATTTCACGTGTTCGTTGACTACGGCGAGCTGTTTCAGTCGCTCGCGCAGCATTTTATATTGTGGATTTACCGGGGCGTTGGTTTCAATATTCCCTGATCCGGTGATCATGGAATCGAGCAGACTGCTCATATCCAGCTTTTTGCGGGGGATAAACCATTCCAGGTCTTTGGCATTATCGCTGGTAAGGCCTCCCCATACTTTGTTGCCGTAGCTGAAAAACTGGGAGGTCAGCATCATTTCCACGCGTGGGATTTCGCTCACGTTGGCGTTGAGGCTGGAATCGCTCAGCTCCAGGGTATCGATGAGCATACGCAGTTCAGGGGTATTTACAGCGCTGTCTTTAATACCGAAGGCTGCGTCAGTTTTCATCATATTAATGAAATTACCGGCCTGTTCAGTAAGTCCTTCTTTGTTGATCCAGGCGTAGTGATAATTCCGCTCACTGTAGAAATTTTTGATGAATTCCGCGTAGGGCTGGTAGTTAGGATGTGCGGCGATGAAGGTATTGAGCTGGTTGCTGTCGAGCGTACGCTCAATATATTCTTCCTTGCTATAGTGCACGGTATCCCTGGCTTTCAGGCGTTTGCGCTGGCCACTGTTCTGTTGACAGGCTGCAAAGGCGAGGGTAAACAGCAGGGCCATTGAGGTATAAAAACGTAGATTCATATGAGTTATGGATGTGGTTCTATGAATAAGCATGGCAATTCCGATGCCTGAATAACGGGGTGATCGATTGCGTAAATGTATGAAATTAACCGAGTTAAAGCTTCCGGGAGGTGCATGTTATAAAAATTTAAAGGGAGATGTAACGGCTACTTGTTACATCTCCCTTTAATAACTTATTGGTGCATCTGATTGTTTAGAGCTTGATCTCTTCTTCATTGGAATCGAAGAAGCGGTATTCTGTGAGGTGATAATTAGCGTCCGCTTTTACTTTGATCCATTTCTTTAGCTGGAAGTACCATTTCCACTGTTTGGAAGTGAGGAATCCTTTGGTGAGGTAAGCAAAGAGGATTGGGTGAACGTGAATGCTCAGTCCTTTGTGCTGGTGATTGATCAGGTATTGCAGGTTTTTCTCTATATCCTCCAGGATTAGCATGGAGGCGCCTATTTTACCGGTTCCTTTACAGGTAGGGCAATCTTCGGCTACGGAGATGGTCACTTCAGGTTTCACGCGCTGGCGTGTAATCTGCATGAGTCCGAACTTGGAAATAGGCAGAATGGTGTGCTTGGCCCGGTCGAGCTGCATGAATTTCTCCATTGCTTCAAAAACTGTCTTTTTATTTTCAGGCAGTTTCATATCAATGAAGTCGATGATGATGATCCCTCCGAGGTCGCGCAGGCGGAGCTGTCGGGCTATTTCAGCGGCGGCTTCCAGGTTGGATGCGAGGGCATTTTGTTCCTGGTTGTTGCTGGATGATTTATAACCGCTGTTCACATCGATTACGTGCAGGGCTTCAGTGGCTTCGATAATGAGGTAAACGCCGGAGTCGAGGTTTACGGTTTTACCGAAGGAGGCTTTCACCTGGCGGGTGATACCGAAGTTATCGAAGATAGGCGAGCCGTTATTGTAGTAGTCTACAATATTTTGTTTTTCCGGTGCTATTTTCTGGATATACGTTTTGGTATCGGTATATATGTTCTTATCGTTTATTACGATCCTATTGAAGCTCTCGTTGAGGAGGTCGCGCAGAATGCTGGTGGTTTTAGCCTGTTCGCTGAGTATTTTCTGCGGTGCCTGTCCACCTTTGAGGTTAGACTGGATATTTTTCCAGGTTTCAACCAGGGTGGTGAGGTCTTCATGTAGTTCTGCCGTTTTCTTTCCTTCGGCGGCTGTGCGTACGATAACGCCGAAATTGGGAGGCTTGATGGCTTCCACAATTTTCTGCAGTCTTTTTCTTTCTTCGGAAGAGTGGATTTTTTTAGAAACCGCTACAATATCATTAAAGGGTGTTAACACGATAAACCTTCCGGGTAGAGAAATTTCGCAGCTCAGGCGCGGGCCTTTGGAAGAAATTGGTTCTTTGAGGATCTGAACGAGTAGATTGGGTTTACCGCCCAAAACGTCAGTAATTTTACCGGTCTTAACTATTTCCGGTTCATTTTTAAATTTAGTAAAATCAAACCCTTCTGGTGTTTTATCGCCGAGAGCTTGTTGCGTAAATTTAAGAATGGAGCGGATATAGGGGCTTAGATCCGTGTAATGTAGAAAGGCGTCTTTTTCGAAGCCTACGTCGACAAATGCAGCATTTAAGCCGGGAATCAGCTTTTTAACCTTGCCCAGGTACAAATCGCCTACTGCGAAGTTAGGATTTCCGCTTTCGTGGTGTAATTCTACTAACTTTTTATCTTCCAGTAAGGCTATTTCTACCCCTGTCGGAGCCGCATTTATAATAAGTTCCTTATTCAAGCGTCCAAAATTTTAACCTTTAAAACTTCACCTTTTAGACTATGCACACGACTGTATATAACAGCTAGCTGCATACCAGATTATAGCTGACTATAAAGTTAGCTTATTTCGTCACGTACGTGATGGATTGCTTAAGGGTTCAGCGATCACTGCAGGTAGTATCCGGAGAATCAGTTGCGGGATCTATGGAAAACAACCTGCATGACTTTAGCAATTTAACAATTAAAGCTAAAATCATGCAGGATATATGAAAATTTTTATCCGATCGCCGCGCCGGGTTAAGAATACCTGTTTAGTATAAATGGCGGGAAACTGGAGTAATTATTTCTTACCTTTTTTATGCCGGTTCTTTCTCAGTCTTTTTTTACGCTTGTGAGTGGCAATTTTATGTCTTTTTCTTTTCTTACCGCAAGGCATACGCTAATACGTTTTTAGATGATTGAAAAAATAAATATTATTGAATACTTTTGATATAACTATCTACTTCTTTCTTCAGTTCCGGATCGTCCATGAACTGTTTGCTTTTCTCAAACAATTCGATTGCTTTCTTATTGTCTCCCTTGCTTCTGTAGGATTCAGCCAGTACAAAGATGACCTTTGCATTGTCCGGATGCCTTTGCATAACACCTTCCAGCCTTTCAATAGCTTTATCATATTGTCCGGATGTAATGGCAAGGTTCGCTAATGTAACCTGTGCATCAATATTATCCGGGTGTTTTGCCACTACTTCCCTGAGGTTAGCTACGCCTTTCATTGGTTCGCCACTGTTCATGTAAACCATGGCCTGTGACATTTTGAGCGTATCATTCTCCGGGCTGAGGGCAATAGCTGCATCAAACAATTGGATTGCCTGATCAGCTTCCCACTTAGCAACTGCGGGGTTGTCCGCATGCTGCAGATGAGTTAAAAATAAATTGGCTGCAAAGGTGAGGCTTTTTTCGGAATTTTCCAACTTAGCTGCTTCACCGAGATAATAAGCAGCCACCGGGGCCTCGTTGAGTGAGTCCCACGCGTTGTACAATGCCTTAAATGCGGCTATCTGCTGGGTCTTTACGTCCCCACGCACCACATTTGTTTCAATCGTGTTTACTTGAAGAAGCTTTTCAGCGGGAATACGCTTCTTAGCTGCATCGAGCAGCTCAGAAAACGCAATAGGGGCCACTTCCTGTCCGCCCTGGTTAGGAGCAGCAGTTGACATAGCTTTCTTGTCCGGTTTGGGTACCGTACGGCCAAAGGCATATAATACCACCAATAACGCTACAGCAGCACCAATAAGGAGAACTTGTGATTTTCGCATGGCCTAAATGAATTAGGCTGCGAAATTAAGAACTTTTAAGCTTCTTTACCTCAGCAACAAATTCTTTCGAAGGTTTGAATGCAGGAATAAAGTGCTCAGGGATCTCCACAGCAACGTTCTTCTTGATGTTGCGGCCAATCTTGGCGGCTCTTTTCTTGGTGATAAAACTGCCAAACCCCCGGATGTAAATGTGTTCGCCGTTTGCAAGTGCTTCTTTCACTTCCTTGAACATAGCTTCTAGCGTTACTAACACATCTACCTTGGGGATGCCGGTTTTTTCAGCAATGTTGTTAATTAAATCAGCTTTTCTCATATAAAAGCGAGAGGATTACTTTACTCTCAAAGTTAATTTAAAATTTTTAATTGCTGAATTTTAAGCAAATAAATTTTATTATTTTTTCTTATACCTCGATTGGCGATTATTTCTATTTATTTGCATCCCTGGAAAGGGTCATCAGATTTGCCTTCATAGGGTTTTCAGGCCTTCGTTTGCCATATCAATATACTAAATAATTTTATTAAAATAATATATAAATGCGTGCCGCCCGACTTTTTTTTACCGAGAAATTACTGGATTGGAACCTGGAACTTAACAATCGCTCCATGCCATGGAAAGGTGAAAAAGACCCCTACCGCATCTGGCTGTCGGAAATAATCCTTCAGCAAACCCGCGTGGAACAAGGCTGGCCCTACTACGAACGATTCATCGCCAGCTATCCCACCGTATCAGATCTCGCAGCAGCCAACGATGAAGAAGTATTCCGCCTCTGGCAGGGACTCGGCTATTATGCCCGCTGTAAAAATATGCTGGCCGCCGCCCGGGAAATTCAACAAACCTATCATGGTCAGTTTCCCAATACCCACGACCAGATAAAAGCCCTCAAAGGCATTGGCCCCTACACCGCCGCAGCCATCGTCTCCTTCGCCTTTAACCTCCCCCATGCAGTGCTCGACGGGAACGTATTCCGCGTACTCTCCCGCTTCTTCGGCATCGATACCCCTATCGACAGCACCGCCGGCAAAAAGGAATTCACCGAACTGGCCCAGGAGCTACTCCCAAAAGATAAGGCAGCCACTTATAACCAGGCACTTATGGACTTCGGCGCGGTCGTATGCAAACCCCAGCTGCCCGAATGCAACTCCTGCCCTCTTCAGAAAAAATGCGTAGCCTACCACCAACAACTCATTTCCCTGCTACCGGTAAAAACCAAAAAACTCCAGATCAAAAAAAGATATTTCAACTATATAATCGCCTCCTGGAAGGACAAAGTATACATCAGAAAACGTACAGCAGACGATATCTGGCAAAATCTACATGAATTCGTACTTATAGAGTCCACCGAAGCGGCAGACAGTACCCAGCTGCTCGCAGGAACCGATTTTCACCAGCTCTTTGGTACCGCCCATTACGAGATCACCCGCATCTCCAAACAATTCAAACAACAACTTACCCATCAAACCATTCATAGTCAATTCATTAACATAGAACTGACCCAACCAGTGGATATTCCCGGTTACCAACTAACCCCGACGGTTACACTGGATAACCTGGCATTCCCCAAAACGATTACCACCTTCCTGCAATCCAAAACAGGCCTGCTTTTATAAGACACTGCGAAGAATATTTTTTTTTTGAATTCCGATTGTAAAAAAATATTAACTTTAGTAAGGTTGTTTATTTATTAAAAGAAGAACTTTTTATCAATAGACTAAAAAAACCTACAACTATGAGAGGTGTTAATAAAGTTATCTTGATTGGCAATTTAGGCAGGGACCCGGATGTACAGTTTTTGGAAGGAAATATTGCCGTGGCCAAATTTTCGTTAGCTACCACAGAAACATTCAAAGACAGGGCAGGTAAACTCATCAGTCAAACAGAATGGCATACCGTGGTTTTATGGCGTGGACTCGCTGAATTAGCACAGAAGTACCTGCACAAAGGGAGCCTGGTCTATATTGAGGGTCGCCTGCGTACCCGCAGCTGGGAGGATAAGGAAGGCAACAAAAAATTTGCTACCGAAGTTGTAGGAGATAACCTGGTTATGCTCGATAAACGCATGGACCTCAACAGCACCGATCACCCCGTACCTCACCATAGCAGCTCAGGTTCCACCTCTGGAGAAAATTTCCCCAATAACATGGAAATTCCCCCTTCCCTGAACGAACCCGCAGACGATCTGCCTTTTTAAGTTATATTAAAAAAGTTTAAGTTTTCATCAGGACGTAATCCCGTAATCGGACATTACTTATATTTGCGTGCATGGAAAATTCCCAGTCAGGAAACACTGCCCGAATTTTCTCTATTTTTGATTCGTTACATCAAAGCTGTAAAACTTGGATATCACTCCGGCAAGCAACATATCCTATCTCTTACAAACCAACAGCGTCATCGCTACACCTAACGTCGTGGTGTTTTCGCTGGTGATTTTTGTACTACTATTACTCACCTTTATTGTTGCAGGTGCAGAAGTCGCGTTTTTTTCCCTGAACTACAAGGATCTTAACGTATTGAAAACCAGACAGAATGCCTCCGGCAAACTCATCACCAAGATGCTGGAAAAACCAAAATCACTACTGGCATCCCTTCAGACCGCCGGAATAGTGCTGGCCACCGCATTCATTCTCACCACCAACTTCCTCATCACACAAATGGAAGACCTGCAAACCCTGCCGGTAGTATCCTACGTGGTGCGCATCTCCATCATTGCCTTTATACTCCTGTTTTTTGGCCAGATACTCCCCAGAGTATGGGCCGCCCAAAACAATATACGCTTCGCCACCTATTTCGCCTGGTTTGTAAGCATCGTACACGCTACACTCGAGCCTGTCAGCGATTTCTTCGTGTCCATGAGCGGCAGCATAGAAGATAAATTCTTCCACCGCGGCGCCGGCCCTGTCAACTACCAGGAAATCGACCAGGCCATCGAAATGAGCGTGGACCCAACCGCCTCCCAGGAAGAAAAAAATATCCTGAAAGGCATTCTCAAATTCGGCAACATCACCGTAAAACAGATTATGCGTGGCCGACTCGATGTCAATGGCATCCAGTATGAACAAAGCTTCTCTGACGTAGTAGCCCGCGTGGCCGACCTCCACTATTCCAGATTACCGGTATACAAAGGCAACCTGGATAATATTGTGGGAGTTATCCACACCAAAGACCTCCTGCCCCACCTTGACAAAGACAATACCTTTGACTGGCACGAAGTGATGCGCCAGCCTTTTTTTGTTCACGGACACAAACTGATTGAAGACCTCCTGAGTGAGTTCCAGAGCAGAAGAATGCACTTTGCCGTAGTAGTGGATGAATTTGGCGGTACCTCCGGTATCGTTACACTGGAAGATATCATGGAAGAAGTAATCGGCGATATCAAAGATGAATTCGACGAAGAAGAATTCAACTACAGCAAAGTCGATAACTTCACCTACGTATTCGAAGGTAAAACCATGCTCAACGACGTTTGCCGCATCATCAACATCCCGGCCGATACCTTTGAAACCGTAAAAGGTGAAAGCGACTCTCTCGGCGGATTAATACTGGAACTCTCCGGAAAATTTCCTGATGAAAACAGCGTTATAAGCTACAGCAACTTTGATTTTACTGTACTGGAAGTTAATAAAATGCGCATCCAGAAAGTACAGGTAACCATCAGGCCCGATGCTGGAGAACAAGCATAGCCTTTAACGTACAATCGACCAATGCCAAACAAAAACCATGCATGGGTACTTTTCCTGGCAATGATACTTGCCTTTAATGCCTGTGATACCGCCTATACTCCCAAGCCCAGAGGCTACTTCCAGATTGGTTTCCCGGAAAGGAAATACAAAACCTTTGATCAGCCAGGATACCCGTATACCTTCGAATATCCGGAATATGCGACCATCATAAAGGATACCTCCTTTTTTGGGGATAAACCGGAAAATCCTTACTGGATCAATATCGAATTTCCCGGCCTCAACGGCAAAATATACCTCAGCTACAAGATCATCGGACAAGGAAATAATAACCTGCAAAAGCTGGTAGATGATGCTTTTAAAATGACTTATAAGCACACCTACAAAGCAGAATACATCGATGAAAACGCAATCAGCACACCATTTAACGTATATGGCACCTTTTACCAGGTAGGCGGCAACGCCGCCAGCGCCCAGCAGTTTTTTGTGACTGACTCTACCAGCCACTTCCTCCGCGGCGCCCTGTATTTTGATGCTGCACCAAATGCCGACTCCCTCGCACCTGTTAATAAATTCCTGAACGAAGACATGCTCCAGCTCGTAAAATCACTCCGCTGGCGCTAAAAAAGCACACAAATTCCCGTAACTTTGGGTCTGAAACTAAAACTCGCTGTATCACCATACAGTCGTACCATACCCAATGATTATTATCGACGATAAGTACATTAGTGACGAAGTAATTGAAGAGCAATTCGTATGCAACCTGTCGGCCTGCAAAGGCGCCTGTTGTGTAGCGGGCGACTGTGGCGCGCCCCTCGATAAAACTGAAGTGAAAATACTGAAGAAAATTTACCCAAAAATAAAGTCCTACCTGCGCCCCGAAGGAATCCGTGAAATTGAACATACCGGCACAAACACTGTTGATAAGGAATACGGTTACGTAACACCTATTATCGAAGGTGGTATCTGCGCGTATGCATCCATTGATGAACACGGTCATGTTGGTTGCGCCATTGAAAAGGCTTACAACGATGGTGTGGTGGACTGGAAAAAACCCGTATCCTGTCACCTCTACCCAATCCGCGTTACTAAATATGAAAGCTTTGAAGCGGTGAATTATGACCGCTGGGATATTTGTAAACCTGCCTGTAAAAACGGAAAAGCTTTACAGGTACCCGTTTATCGCTTTCTAAAAGATGCGTTGATCAGAAAATACGGCACGGAATTTTATGAAGTGCTGGATAAAATTGCTCAGAAGCAATACAAATGAGGAAATTATGAATTCATAATTCCTCCGGTATAAACTATCTTTATTACGCATTTTATCGGATATGCTTATGCACGAAACAGCGTCCACCTTTTTGGAAGAAAGCGAAAAAAAAGCGTCTGATCTAGGTCACCGGCAGACTATCAATTTCAACATAGGAAAATATAATACGGCTGTAAAGGCCGGCAAGCTTCAGTTTACCGACCTGATGGGGGCAAGGGAACGCGCCAAAAATATCAAGTGGCGCGCAATCGAGCACCTGGATAAGCACCTGGAAGAATTTGAGCTGAACATCACCCGGCGTGGCGCAAAGGTGATATGGGCTGAAACGGCCGAGCAGGTACAACAGGAAATCCTTGCCATCTGCAAAGCCAAACAATGCAAAAGCATTGTCAAAAGTAAGTCCATGGCAACGGAGGAAGTACACCTCAACTCCTTCCTGGAATCCAACAACATCGCCTGTGTAGAAACGGATTTGGGAGAATATATCCAGCAGCTCGACGGGGAACCTCCTTACCACATCGTTACACCGGCCATGCACAAAAGCAAGGAAGACGTAGCGCGACTGTTTGCGGAGAAACTGGGTACTGACCCGGGTCTGACACCGGAGCAACTCACTATGGTAGCCCGTGAAAAACTACGCCAAAAGTACCTGGACGCCGAAATCGGCATCACCGGCGCTAACTTTATCATCGCCGATACCGGTTCCATTTGTGTAACAGAAAATGAAGGAAATGCCCGTTTGAGCACGGCCTTTCCTAAAACGCATATTGTGCTGGTGGGTATAGAGAAGGTACTGCCATCTATTACCGACCTCGCACTCTTCTGGCCACTACTTGCCACTTACGGTACCGGCCAGCAGGTAACTGCCTATAACAGTATTTTCAGTGGCCCCCGCCAGGAAGGCGAGATCGATGGTCCTGATGAAATGTATGTGATCCTGATGGATAATGGTCGTACCAACATCCTCCAGGACACTACAGCCAGAGAAAGTTTATACTGTATCCGTTGCGGCTCCTGCCTCAACGCCTGCCCTGTTTACAAAAACATTGGCGGCCACACCTACGGAACTACTTACAGTGGCCCAATCGGCGCTGTGATTACTCCGCACCTGAAGGATATGGGTACTTATATGCACCTAAGCTTTGCCTCTTCTTTATGCGGGAACTGTACCGAGGTATGCCCGGTACGCATCAACCTGCATGAGCTGCTGCTGCACAACAGGCAGAAAGCCGTGGAAGAAAATTATACTTCCGGCAGTGAAAAAATGGCCTGGTTTGCCTGGAAACAAGGCTGCATGAGCAGAAAAATGATGAATATGGCTGGCGGTAAAATGAAAAACTTCCTGCTGAAGCGTTTTTTTTCCAAGAGTTGGGGAGATAACAGGGCGTTACCAGAATTCGCTCCCAAGTCCTTTAATCAGCTCTGGAAGGAAAGAAGATAATTTACGGGGTCCTGCGGAAGAGCAGTCTTACTGATACATTCGCCGGCTGGCCATTGGCAGCAGGTTTCCATTTCGGACCTTCTTTAATAATATTTATAGCTGCCTCAGTGGCGGCTATATTTTTGCCCGTAATTACGTTGATGCTGTCAATGGCTCCATTTGCTTTAACGGTAAACACCATGAATACTTCACTTCCAGCGATTGCGGTGTCAGAAGTAATCGTTTGTTTTAAAAGATATTCCTGGTAGGTTTTAAGGCCATTTTCCGGCTCCGGACCGTTCTCGCCGGTATATACCTCAGCGGCATTTTCGCGGCTAAAAGCCATTCTTTTTGCCCCCCTGCTGGCTAATTCCGCATTATTCTCTTTTGCCATCATTCTGGCACGCTGCGCACGTTGACTATCGTACATAGCCATAGCGGGCGCGGCCTGCGGCGTGTAAGCATCAGCAGCTTTTTTATCATTTGCACCCATGAGGGAGTCCGCCAGGGAAGTTACTTCCTGCTGGGTATCTGCCGTTGCATCATTTGGCGTGCTCATGGCCAGCGCCGGAGTTTCAGCCTGTTTCATGGAGGCTACCGGCGGGGGCACTGTTTTTGCGGTTTCCGGTGCTTTTACCACTTCTTTTGTGACATCTTCTTTTACGGCATCAGCTGGTGAAACTGCCGGTGCTGACTGTTCCCCGGCAGGCTGAGCCGGTACGCCTGCTATCTGCGGCTTCACTGCCGGCTCCCTGAACAGGTACCAGCCACCAGTGGCGAGCAGCAGCAATATGGCTGCGGCAGCCGCATAGCGGTAGTATAAGGGCCGGACCTTCGTTTCCGATGGAGCCACGCGTGCGTTTAGGCGGGCATGAAGCTCATCCAGGTTGAGCTGCTGCTGTGGTGCTACTGTTTCAAAGCCTTCCAGCGCCTCGGCCAGGAACGGATCGTTGAGGGCCTGGCGTTCCAGATCGTGCATAGCTTTGTCATCCAGCTCTCCTGCGAGATACTGGCGAATCAGCGCTGAACTTACTGACTGGTGGTTATATGGCTGTTGATCAGGCATGCTGGTCCATACAATTTTTAAGGTTTCGCTTTCCGTTCTGGATATAGCTTTTCACTTTGTTCATGTCGTAGCCGGTGAGGGCACTCACTTCCCGGTAGCTTTTTTCCTTGAGATAGAAAAGGTCCACACTGCGCTTTTGCTCTTCCGGCAAGGTTTCCAGACATTTTTCCATGGCCTGGAGGTTATCTTCCAGGGAGGTTCCGTTGTCATGATGCCCGATTTCTCCGTTTTCCATAACCAGGTTATCGTCGATAGATACCTGTTTGGATTCTTTGTTTTTCATGGAACGGAGTTTCATGAGGCAGTGATTGCGGGAAAGCACGTGAAGCCAGCTTTTGAAGTTCTGCACCTCGTGGACTTTGAGCTTGTCGATCAGTTCCTCGAAAATCTGCATCACTGCGTCTTTGCTGGCATCTTCATCAAAATATTTAAGACACACCCCGTATACCAGGTTCATGTAACGCTGGTAGAGAGCTGCCAGTACGTCGAGTTTGCCGGAGCGTTTGTACTCCTGAATCAAATCCGCGTCGGTGGCGTCTTTCATTATATTTTGATGAATAAACAACTGATTTATGGGTCTGTTATGGGAGCAATAATAGGATTTAATTCAGGCATAAAAAAGGGGCTGAGTTTTTTACTCAGCCCCTGGGATTTATTTTTTGAATTTCAGACGCAAACTCTTTGGTTTTGCTGGTAGCGTTCCGCGCTGCGGGGAACAGCTGCTTAGTGTCTGAAATGTCTCATACCGGTCATTACCATCACCATGTTGTTCTGTTTAGTGAACTCGATGGAGTCGTTATCACGAACGGAGCCACCTGGCTGAATTACAGCGGTGATACCTGCTTCGTGTGCAATACTTACGCAGTCATTGAATGGGAAGAATGCATCGGAAGCCATCACAGCACCTTTGAGGTCAAAGTTGAACTGTTTGGATTTTTCGATGGCATGGCGGAGGGCATCAATGCGGGAAGTTTGACCACAACCTTTACCCACCAGTTGTTTATCACGAACGAGGGCGATAGCGTTTGATTTCAGGTGTTTGCATACGATGTTGGCAAACTCCAGGTCAGCTCTTTCAGCGGCGTTGGCAGCGCGGGCGCCTACGTCGTTCCATTCTTTATAGTTACCGTTGTCAGCATCCTGCAGCAGTACACCGTTTAATACATTTTTGTAAGTGTATTTAGCTTTTACCGGCTGTTTTTGTTCCAGCAGGATACGGTTTTTCTTAGCCTGCAGCACAGTCAGGGCATCTGCGTCGAAGCCCGGAGCGATCAGAATTTCGAAGAAGATTTCGCTGATGGATTCAGCGGTTTGTTTATCGATTTGTTTGTTGGTAACCAGTACACCACCGAATGCGCTTTCTTTGTCGCCGGCGAGTGCTGCGTCCCATGCTTCCTTAATGGTAGGACGGGAAGCGATACCACAAACGTTGGTATGTTTAATAACAGCGAAAGTAGTTTCAGTGAATTCCTGAATCAGCTGGCAGGCAGCGTCTACGTCCACGATGTTGTTAAAGGAGAGTTCCTTACCATGCAGTTTGTTGAAGGTTTCATCCAGGTTGCCGTAGTAAACGCCGCGCTGGTGAGGGTTTTCGCCGTAGCGGTTTACCTGACCTTCTCTTACAGATACCTGGAAGTAGTCACCTGGCTCGTTGTTGAGGAAGTACTGGGAGATGGCTACGTCGTAGTTAGCACATACTTCAAATGCTTTAGAAGCAAAGTTTCTGCGGTCCTGGATGGAGGTAGCACCGTTGTTTTCGGTCAGTACTTTTTCCAGGTCAGCGTACTGGTCTTTAGATGCAACGATCACTACATCTTTAAAGTTTTTACCGGCTGCGCGGATGAGGGAAACACCACCTATGTCGATTTTCTCAATGATCGCCTGTTCTTCTGAGGTGTTTTTAACCGTTTCTTCGAATGGATACAGGTCTACGATTACCAGGTCAATTTCCGGAATTTCGTATTGTTTCAGCTGTTCCAGGTCCTGTGGATTTTCCCGGCGTGCCAGGATACCTCCGAAAACTTTAGGATGCAGTGTTTTAACGCGGCCGCCCAGGATAGACGGATAAGCAGTTACATCTTCAACCGCTACGCATTTAACGCCCTGCTCTTCTATAAATTTTTGAGTACCACCGGTAGAGTAAATAGTTACACCTTGTTCACCCAATTTTTTAACAATGGTCTCCAGGTTATCTTTATAGAAAACGGAGATCAGCGCTGATTTAATTTGCTTTTGCATGTATGGAAAACATTAGAAATTAATAACATAGGCTCCCTGGTCCGGAACCGAAATGAAGCGCAAAGTTAAGACGTAACAATCATTTTTCCACTGTTCAATCCTCCGCTTACTATTTCCGGTACCAATTACGAGGGTATCAAAGTCGTACAATGCCGCTATTTGCCTAATATCCACAGGGGGATTGCGTGATAATAAAATATAATTTGTTCTGAATTTTTTTACCGGGACGGTATCGGGGAGGCTGGTGGTTACGTTTACCAGCCGCTTGCCATGATGCAACGTATAGTGCTTCAAGTGATATGGCTTACTCACCGGATGCCATTGCAGATATAGCAGTACCAGTAATGTAAAGTTCAGGCAGCAGATCATGGCCAGGCGTGCCTCGCGAAACCGGTGATACCAGTATAGGGCCATGGCTGCCAGCGCGAGATAGAGCAGCACCAGCATGAGCTTATTGCAGGGGATGTTGGTAATGAGAGCCAGCGGCAACTCCCCTATCCATTTAACCAGGAGATCCATGAGCCATATTAAACCGTGCACGCCCCGGCCGAGCCAGCCGGCCAGTAACGGAACCGGTACTACCAGCAGCAATAGTATCTCCCCGTAAATAATTATGGTGGAAAGTGGTACAGCCACCAGGTTGGCCAGCAGGAACCAGGTGGGGAACTGGTGATAATAATACAGACATAGTGGTGTGGTCAGCAATTGCGCCGCCAGGGTGAGCGCTGCCATTTGCCAGAGATAGTCGAGCCATTTGTTTTTACAATGCAGACCGGCATAAATTTTTGGCTGGAAAAGGATAATGCTCAACACCGCCAGGTACGACAACTGAAAACCCGTATCCATCACCAGGTAAGGGTTTACGGCCAGCAGTATGAAAGCTGATGCTGCCAGGGAGTTGAAAATATTGCTCTTCCGGGCCAAAACGAACTGGCCCAGCGTGGTGGCGGTGAACATCACCGCCGCCCGCAGTACAGAGGCAGAAGCTCCTGTTAAAAAGGTAAATCCCCAAAGGAATAGCAGTACCAGCACGGCTTTGAGCAGATCGCCCCGCTGCCCGGCCGGTAGCCAGGATAAGGCCAGTAATAATGACGCATAGAGCAGGGACAGGTGCATGCCGGAAATGGCGATGACGTGTACAATTCCGGTGTTACTGTAATCTTTGACCAGGTCCTTGTCGAGCCCTTGCCTGTCGCCAATCAGCAAGGCTGCTGCCATGCCGGCCTCTGGTCCGGGGCCTACATAGCGGTTAAACGTGGCTGTACAAAATCCGGCGGCCCGGTGCAGAAACAGGCGGATACCATTCACCGGAGCCAGACCTACGGGGTGGTACCCACTAAACGGTATGTAAACCTGGTGATAAATTCCTCTGTCGGCACAATACCGTTGGTAGTCAAAACTACTTTCCGGCTGGTTTCGCATAGGCATGAGCGTATTGTTGGTATACAGCAGGCTCCCCCATCGTATACTGTCTTTTAGTCGCTTGTCGGCATATAGGTTTATTTTTCCTTTCGGGGAGATGATTTGGCCGTTGTGCAGAATGTATTTCAGGTGAGCTACGCCGCTGATGCTGTTTGTTTTCACTTGCGGGGGTTCGGTGATTTCGAGTTGTATGATATCTCCCTGGGTATAAAACTGCGGATAAGATGCAGGGTGATGCAGGAGGTTGGCCATATATAAACGGAACGCCCCTACGAAAAACAGGAAAAGCCAGAGTAGCAGGGCCTGCCAGGCCCGTAGCCGGAATCGCTGATCGGGCCGGAGCCGTTGATATAACCAACTGAAAATCAGCAACGGTATTACCAACAGGAACGCATATACGTTCATATCCAGATAATATTGCAGCAGTATACCTGCAGTAAAGGGTATAATCAATCTGATGAAAGGAGCTGATCCTTTGGCATCAGGACTGGATAAAGTAGATTCAAATAACATCGGTGGGTTAACAGTTTATACATTAAAGTTAGTAATCCGAAGTATGCAGAACCTGAATCAGATGTTAACTAAAACGATTTTTTACAGGGGCATATTAATATATGGGCACTTGAAAATTTTCCTGTCACTGCGTTAATAATGCACCAATGGGTCAAGATTAAAGTTTTCATAAATTACTACCAATCAATATATTTAATATTAATTATTTATTCATCTGTTATTGATTAGTTAACATCTTCTTTAAATATAATATTATTTGTAAACTGCATTACCGGTCACGCTATTTGACTTCTTCTAGAATCAATAGTCGTGTCTTTAATGGTTATTTTGAGGGAAAAGAAGGAGCCTGATCTTTATCAGGCTCTATTTTTTTTAAGGGGAAATCTGATAGTTTTTTAACATCCCGTTTCGGGAGCATCTTATAATACTTTTTTATCCTTTTTTATTTGTTTGCAAAGTGATGCCTTCGGCATCACTTAGAAAGGCCGCGCGGCCATTTCTGTTTAACAATGCAATTACATGACTCCGCAGTCAGGAAGCTTGTGATAAAGCGCAGTTACTGCCGTTTAGCAGGGACTATTTATTCTGCACAGGCATTCCTGGTTATAGGGTTGCTACCGCTATCCTATAACCGTCGCCAGACCAGCCCAAGGGCCTGGTCTGGCGCTGGGTAAAAAAAGAAAGCCCTCCAGCTGATGCTGAAGGGCTTTCCCACTTATTTAAATACCGGATTATTTGCTCAGGTACATGCTTTTCTCTTTGTAGAGCTGTCTGAAGTAAGGATCGCGCAGGTCTTTGATAAAGCGGATAGCTTCACCTGTGGATTTCATTTCAGGTCCGAGCTCTTTGTTTACACCCGGGAACTTGTTGAAGGAGAACACTGGTTCTTTGATAGCAAAGCCGGTCAGTTTTTTCTCAATCGTGAAGTCAGCCAGTTTGTTGGCGCCGATCATCACTTTGGTAGCGATATTCAGGTAAGGAACCTGGTACGCTTTGGCGATGAAAGGAGTAGTACGGGATGCGCGAGGGTTAGCCTCGATCACGTATACATTGCCATCTTTTACTGCAAACTGAATATTGATCAGACCGCGGATATTGAGTGCGCGGGCAATTTTTTCAGCGTAGTACTCCATGGTGGTCACTTCGATTGGAGTCAGGTTGAACGCTGGCAGCAACGCGTGGCTGTCACCACTGTGGATACCGGCAGGCTCAATGTGCTCCATCACGCCCATTACATGGAATTGCTCACCGTCGAAGATACCGTCGATTTCAGCTTCCTGGCAACGATCGAGGAAGTGATCGATCAGAATTTTGTTACCTGGCAGGTGACGCAGCAGGCTCAGTACTGATTCTTCCAGTTCTTCTTCGTTGATCACGATACGCATACGCTGACCACCCAATACATAAGAAGGACGCACCAGTACAGGGTATCCTACTTCTTTGGCTACATCAATCGCATCATCTGTATTGTAAGCGGTACCATACTTAGGATAAGGGATACCGAGTTCTTTCAGCATGTCGGAGAAACGACCACGGTCTTCCGCGATATCCATATTATCAAAGGAAGTACCGATGATTTTGATACCGTTTTCTTCCAGGCGTTTAGCGAGTTTCAGCGCTGTCTGGCCACCCAGCTGTACAATCACCCCTTCTGGTTTTTCCAGTTCGATGATTTCCCACAGGTGCTCCCAGAATACCGGCTCGAAGTACAGTTTATCCGCCATATCGAAATCGGTAGATACTGTTTCAGGGTTACAGTTTACCATGATTGCTTCATAACCGCAATCCTGAATGGCCTGAAGACCGTGCGTACAGCAGTAGTCGAATTCGATACCCTGACCGATCCTGTTTGGACCAGAGCCGAGTACAATGATTTTCTTTTTATCGCTGCTAACCTTGCTTTCGTTTTCAGTATCGAAAGTAGAATAGAAGTAAGGAGTTTTAGCTTCAAACTCTGCTGCGCAGGTATCTACCATTTTATAGGTACGGATGATGCTGTTCTCTTTACGTTTAGCGTAAACTTCTTCTTCTTCGCAGTTACCGAAGAGGATAGCGAGTTGTTTATCGGAGAAGCCCATTTTCTTGGCGTCGCGCAGCATGTCTACCGGAACGCTTTCGAGGTCGTGCTCTGCCAGTTGTTTTTCCAGTGTAACGATATCGTTGATCTGGTGCAGGAACCAGCGGTCGATATAAGTTTGCTGATGGATATGTTTTACAGAAACACCTTCCATGAGTGCATCCTTAATACGGAAGATGCGATCCCAGGTTGGGCGTTTCAGTTTTTCCAGGAGTTGTTCGCCTTTCAGCATGGATTTACCGTAGTAGCCGAGTCCCAGTGCATCGTTCTCGAGGCTCTGGCAGGCTTTCTGCAGCGCTTCAGGGAAAGTACGGCCGATAGCCATTACCTCACCTACTGATTTCATTTGCAGCCCTAAGGTATCATCTGCTCCTTTGAATTTATCGAAGTTCCAGCGTGGCATTTTCACGATTACGTAGTCCAGTGCTGGCTCGAAGAATGCAGAGGTAGTTCTGGTGATCTGGTTTTCCAGTTCATCCAGGGTATAACCGATAGCCAGTTTCGCTGCAATTTTAGCGATAGGGTAACCGGTAGCTTTGGAAGCCAGTGCAGAAGAGCGGCTTACGCGTGGATTGATTTCGATGGCGATCAGCTCTTCGTTTTCCGGATTGAGGGAGAACTGAACGTTACAACCACCGGCGAAGTTGCCGAGGTCGCGCATCATCATCATGGCTTTGTTACGCATGTCCTGGAAAGCGGTATCGCTCAGGGTCATGGCAGGAGCCACTGTGATGGAGTCACCAGTGTGGATACCCATTGGATCCAGGTTTTCCACCGTACAGATGATTACAACGTTGTCGTTTTTGTCGCGCAGCAATTCCAGCTCATATTCTTTCCAACCCAGTACAGCTTTTTCCACCAGGACTTCGTGAATCGGAGAAGCTTTCAGACCACGGTCGAGTGCTTCATCCAGGTCCTCTTTGCTGTGTACAAATCCGCCACCGGTACCACCCAGTGTGAAGGAAGGACGGATTACTAACGGAAATCCGATTTCCTGAGCAAACTCTTTACCTTCCAGGAAGGAGTTAGCCGTTCTGGCAGGCGCAACGGGGATACCCAGTTGTATCATCCACTGGCGGAACTGTTCTCTGTCTTCCGCTTTGTCAATGGCTTTGATATCCACCCCGATCAGGCGTACATTGAATTTTTCCCAGATACCCAGTTCATCCACTTCTTTACAAAGATTCAGCGCAGTCTGCCCACCCATTGTAGGTAATACGGCATCTATCTGGTTTTCTTCCAGGATCTGCTCAATGCTTTCCACGGTCAGTGGCAGCAAATAAACCTTATCGGCCATCATTGGATCTGTCATGATGGTCGCGGGGTTGGAATTAATCAATATCACTTTTATTCCTTCTTCGCGCAGCGAGCGTGCTGCCTGGGAACCGGAATAGTCAAATTCGCAAGCCTGACCAATAATAATAGGACCAGAACCGATAATGAGAACAGATTTGATAGATGTGTCTTTTGGCATTTGTGTAATCTATTGAAAATGAAAAACCAAATTGATCTTTCTGCCATTGATGGGAACAAAAAAATCGTGCAAAGTTACGGAGATTAGAGATTATTGCACAAAAAAATTTTTAGGAATTACTCAACCGCAATTTTATTGCAGTTATTTTATGTATTATATTACGTGTTATACTCATACATGCATAGTACCTATGTTTCTTTTTTCACAGTACATATACGATAAATACGAAGGCTGCAACTTAAGTCAAATCACCGGTACAAAAATCCAACCTGTTTCGGAGGAAGCGTTTTACATCAGACTCAACAACACCAATGCTTTCCTCAGGTTTTGCTGGGAATCAGGTGCTATGAATTATACACCTAACCGGGATCACTTTAATCGCTTTATAACCAATGATACCTGGCGGTTCCTTTCGGAGGACCAGCTAAAAAACCTTATAACTAATGAATCCACACACCTCTACCTGGAATTACCGGATAACAGATTCATGATAAATATCAAACCCATTAATATCTTTAATAAACTCTTTAGCAAACTCAGCAAAAAGGTAGTAAAATCAGGTTTACAGGAACTTGATGAAGCCTATATTATCCAAATGACCAATCCTTTTGACCTTTATAAAATAGAACAGGAATTGGTTTCGCTCGTTAAAAGACCCTATGGTCGGTGCATTAGCCTTACTACAAACCACCAGGACGCGGTAACAACGAAATTTTATTTGCATCTCCAATTTTCTGATTTCCCTGAAAACGAGGCCGACCTTGAATCATTGCTGCATACCTGCTATACAATCAGGAATAGAATCTTTGGGCAGGAAAAGTTTATCACTAAATCCTGATCCTACTCGCCAACACCGCTATCAACGCCCCCATCACCGCTATCATAGTAAACGAAACAGACAAACTGCTTACCTGCGCTACAAAACCAATCAGCGGAGGCCCGCAAAGGAAGCCCAGGTAGCCAATGGTAGAAACTGTGGCCAGCGCCATTCCGGGCGACATCAACTTCGTTGTACCTGCTGCACTATAAACTAAAGGCACTACGGAGCACACACCGAGTCCTACCAGCATAAATCCGAAAATAGCAGAGAAGAAGTAAGGGAAAATAACCGCAATCAGCAGGCCACCGGCTGTAAGCACGCCACTGGCCACCAGCATCAGCTTAGCCCCGTATTTGACACGCAGGCCATCGGCAATAAACCTGCCGGTAGCCATGGTCGTCATAAATGCAAAGGAGCTGGCCACGGCAAAGGAAGGATCAATTTTCAACACCCTGCGGAAGTAGATGATACTCCACTCAAACATAGTCCCCTCACAGATCATAGAGCAAAACGCGATGATGCCAAGCGTAAGCAGAAATTTATCCGGCCTGGCAAAGAGCGGCTGGTTAGCGGAAATATTTGTGTCTTGTTGTATGATTCGGGAAGATGTAAGCGCTACGATGGTCCACCCCATCATGGCTACAAAAAGAAAATGATAGACAGGCTCAATCCGCAGGGCCACCATGATCCAGCCAATGCCAATACCAGCCGCACCTGCGGCACTCCATAGGCCATGAAAGGATGCCATAATGGAACGACCGTACATAGCTTCTACTGCCACCGCCTGGGTATTTACCGCAATATTAGCGAGGTTTCCAAAGAAGCCGAACAGTACCAGCACGCTCATCAGCTGCCAGGGAGCTGTTGCCAATCCAAGTACAGGAAGTAGCGCTGCATAAGCAATCCCTGCATTTACCACCACCTGCCGGCTGCCGAATTTAGACACCAGCACGCCCGCCGTAGGCAGCGAGATGATAGAGCCAATGGGCAATGCCAACAGCACGGTGCCCAGCCCCGCATTACTCAGGTGCATGGACTGCTGGATATCTGCGATGCGGGATGTCCAACTGCTGAAACACAGTCCTGTCAGGAAAAACAATGCACTCACGGCAATGCGGATCGTTCGTTTGCCAGCTGCCTGTATGGATAACTCATTTATCATTTACAATCGTTGATGTTATATCACCTGGATGCCCAGACTACTATATGGTTTGAGGGAAGGTAATTCCGGGTTATCAGTCACGATGGTATCAATCCCCTGGATATCGCAAACCTTGTAAGGCTCTGCGGTGCCCATTTTATCGCTGGTAGCCAGGGCAATGGTTTTATAGGCAGATGCCACCATTTCTCTTTTCACATCGGCTTCGTTCAGGTCCAGCCCCGTTACGCCAGCCTCAGGATGCAGGGAGCAAATGCCGAGAAAGCAAAGGTCGGCTTTAATACGTTGAAACATCTTAATTGTTTCCATACCACCGGCTGTCTGGGAATCTTTTCCGATACGGCCACCTGTAAATATCAGGTCTATAGAGGGGTGATCCACCAGTTTGGCCGCAATCGGAACGCTGTTGGTAATAATGGTCGCTTTCAGGTGCATCGGCAGTATCTGCGCCAGCATGAGTGTGGAGGTGCCACCGTCGAGAATGATCGTCTGCCCGTCGTGTATGAGCGACAATGCTTTGGATGCGATGTGCTTTTTATCATCTTCGTGGTATACGATCCTTTCTTTGAATGAATATGGGTTGGGTGAGTGCGGGATGGCGCCACCGCGAACTTTAATCAGCTGGCCACTCTGTGCCAGTGCTTCCAGGTCCCGGCGCACGGTATCTTCTGATACCTGCAAATCGTTACTCAGTTCAGTCTGCAATACTTTATGATCCGCCTGCAGCTTCCTCAATATATAGTCCAGCCTTTCCTCTTTCAGCATAATCTTGCCATTTTCTGCAATATTATGAAATAATTTGCGATATTTTGCTGAATTTTGCATAAGTTTGCAGAAAACAGCAAAATATGGCAAGAATAGCAATTGATATGGACAATGTGATGGCAGACTTAACGGCGCACATGATCCATTTATATGAGCAAAAGCATGGCATAAGGGTAACGCGGGAGTCGCTCAACGGCCATCCGGATGGCGGAGGCTTTCCGATAGAAGGGGAAACGCTGAAATTTATCCATGAGGAGGGCTTTTTCCGTGGCCTGCCGGTAATGCCGGATAGCCAGGAGGTGATCCAATCGCTGATGGACAAGCATGAGGTATTTATCGTATCTGCTGCCACGGAGTTTCCTTTATCTCTTAAGGAGAAGATAGACTGGCTGGGCGAACATTTCCCTTATATCAGCTGGAGGAACGTGGTATTATGTGGTTCCAAAACCATTGTGGAAGCGGATTACATGATAGACGACCACGATAAGAACCTGCGTTATTTTAAAGGTGAGCGATTATTATTTACGGCTCCTCACAATATTTATATTAACGACTACAAGCGGGTAAACAACTGGCAGGAAGTGGCTGCATATTTTCAGTTGACGCCTGCGCTGGTAAAGTAATAGCAGTTCACACGATAGTCAGATCTGCGCTGGTTGTTTCTTTTCCAGTGCTTTCAATCTTCTTGAACATTGTTGTAGCTCCATAGATTTATCCAGGTAGGCTTCCATCCAGTTTACCTCCTGCAGCGCTGTTTTCGGATTGGTGAAATAGGCGGGATCGAGCTGTATGGCGGTCGCCAGCAGCTGCAGCTGTGCAGTGCTGAATACTTCCTGATCAGTCCACTCATATAATTCATCCGTCTTAATATTTAGGGAATTGGCTACCTGCTTTGGTTTCAGCTTATGAATAGCGAAGTAGAGCAGGAGTCGTTCACCCTGGTGGGGGGTATTTTGCTCATTCAGGGAGTCCCAGTTCAGAAACTCTTCCAGGGTGATTGGGATAACCTGGAGTAATTTCATCAGTTTCTCTGTTTTGATTTTGGGTTTAAGGAAGTTATCGTACAGTCCAGGCCGGGTGTATCCGGCAAGCTTTGCGAAGGTGGTGAGTACGAACCGTTTATCTCTTAAAATGCGCCTTAAACGTATACCATGATGGATCTCATAATGTGGTATCATAAGCTTGTAAAACTGTGTTTTTTAGTTAATTCCGGGGTACACACAGTCACACAAATATAGCTCTTTATGATTACAAGCTAACAATATATATCATTATAATTATTGACAAAAAGATATCATTTTGATACGCTGCGTATCAAAATCAGCGGGTTTTCGCAACTTTCTTAACCTCCTGGAGTTCCCGGCGTAGCTGGATTACTTCGTCCTTAAGGTTATTGTAAAGGTGGAGCAGTTCGTTATGGTCTTCGAGCAGCTTATAGTATTTCTCTCTTTGGGTCATCATTTCTTCCGTGTCGCTGTTCCGGGCTTCGTCCACTGTCCCTGGGTTTAAAAAGGCTTCCAGGCTTATGTCTACGGCTTTTGCGGCCCGTTCCAGCTCACTGGGCGAGAAAGTCTGTTTTTCGAAGAGATTGTACATGGTTCTGCGGCTCATATCCATCCGCTCTGCGAGACGGCTTCTATTGAGCCCTTTTTCGGCAATAATGGCGACCAGGCGTTCTCCATGATGCAGGTTTTTATCCTGCGCAATCAGCTGTGCGCCGTTCCAGCGCATGAACTCTTCTGTGGTGATGCCAATGATAGTGCAAAAACGCTCCAGGTTGGCTCTTTTCATATCACTTTTGCGGAGGTGATAATGCGCTATCTGGTTGGTAAATCCGGCTTTCTTTGCAAAGTCGATGACCTTGATCTTCCTTTGTTTCAGAATCTGCTTTAACCTATGCCCCATGTGTATCAGGCTCGTCTGCATCGTTAAGTTTTTTGTTTACATGACCGCCTTCCGGAACTCCCCGGAGGTAATCGCCGTATAATTTAGCAAAAAACTGCCGCATGATGATAATAAAATTATTATTTCAACAATTTCTTAATGCATAAATCACCGTTTGGCGGGGGTAACGTAAACGCTTAAACGAATAATTATGATCAAATGATTATCACTTTTAGAATGGGAACACCTATTTCGTAATGATATTTTTTGTGTCAGCAAACCACCTGACAAAATGTATACTTTTTTGAGAAATTTTGCCCGCTACAGTCAAGCACCCGCTCAATAAAACACCCTACCACACTGCATTTCAACCGACAAATATTGATTAAAAAAATGTATGAATAATTTGTTACATTCAAAAAGATTATAAATATATTTGCTTACACAATTAATATTCATTCATCCTTTGTTAAAACTAAAAATATGTTGCCCCGACTCAAACCAACCATTGAGAAGATTAAATCCACGATGCCGAAAAGCAGTAAAAATATCCTGGCGGTATTTCACGCCCGACTAACAAACGTCCCGATCACGTTTCGGGAACGTGTTTGTAAAGAATGCAAATGGAGCGTTCCTACATTCTATCGCAAAATGAGGTTGAAAGACAAACCTGATGAGCATGGAGAAATAAACTTTGCGCTTAGTAATGCAGAAAAAGAAAAAATTATTGCGGTCCTGTTCGAAGTATTACAGGATACGAACCGCTATTTTTCAAGAACACAGAAAAAAAACTCGTCAAAATGAATCTTTAATTTCTAATTAACGACACAAAAAATGAGTACCTCACATTACATTCTTGTAAGCTGAGGTTTTTTTGTTGTATAAAAATTTAATAAATAAGCCCCCTGTTTAGATTTTCTCTATCAAACTTCCAATTTTTCTTAAATTTAAAGCCCGTTAGGAAATGCTTGTACTTAACCAATTAACAATTACGGTGCTATGTCGTACCCATACCAGATTAAGAACATTGAAGAATACCAGCAGGCTTATCAACAGAGCGTAATGGACCCAGAGGGGTTCTGGGCCAACATTGCAGACCACTTTCTGTGGCGCCGCAAATGGGATAAAGTGCTGGAGTGGAATTTTAAAGACCCGGAGATTAAATGGTTCCAGGGCGGCAAAATGAACATTACTGAAAACTGCCTGGACCGCCACCTCGGTACGCTCGGCAACCAGCCGGCGATCATCTGGGAACCTAATGATCCGGAAGAAAGACATCGTATCCTCACGTATCGTGAATTATACAATAAAGTAGTACAGTTTGCCAACGTACTCAAAAACAACGGTGTTAAAAAAGGAGATCGTGTATGTATTTACATGGGCATGATTCCTGAACTCGCCATATCCGTACTGGCATGCGCCCGCATTGGTGCCATCCACTCCGTGGTATTCGGCGGCTTCTCCGCACAGTCCATCGCCGACAGAATCAAAGACGCTTCCTGCAGCCTCGTGATCACCTGCGATGGTGCCTTCCGCGGCAATAAAGATATTCCGTTGAAATCTGTTATAGATGACGCCCTCATGGGATGCCCTACCGTAGGTAAAGTAATCGTGTGCACCCGCACCCGTACCCCCGTGAGCATGCTTAAAGGCAGAGACGTTTGGTGGGAAGATGAAATCAAAGCGGTAGAAACAATGGGCAACCCACCGGTAGCCGCCGAAGAAATGGACGCAGAGGATATGCTCTTTATCCTCTACACCTCCGGCTCCACCGGCAAACCCAAAGGTGTAGTACACACCTGCGGAGGCTACATGGTTTACGCCAATTACACTTTCGTAAATACCTTCCAGTACCGGCCCGGCGAAGTGTACTTCTGTACCGCCGATATCGGCTGGATCACCGGTCATAGCTACATCATTTACGGCCCATTATCCGCCGGTGCCACCACGCTGATGTTCGAAGGGGTACCTACCTATCCTGACGCCGGCCGCCTCTGGGAAATCGTGGATAAATACCGCGTAAACACTTTGTATACCGCCCCAACAGCCATACGCAGCCTGATGGGCTTTGGCCTCGGTCCGGTAAATCATAAAAACCTCAGCTCGCTCCGTAAACTGGGCTCCGTAGGGGAACCTATCAACGAGGAAGCATGGCATTGGTTTAAAGATAACATCGGTAAAGGCAGATGCCCCATCGTAGACACCTGGTGGCAAACAGAAACCGGTGGTATCATGATCACTCCTATTGCCGGTGTGACCAAAGAAAAACCTGGCTATGCCACCCTCCCGCTCCCCGGCGTACAGCCAATACTGGTAGATGAAACCGGTAAGGAGATCAAAGGCAACGGCGTGAACGGGAACCTCTGTATCAAATTCCCATGGCCAGGTATGCTACGCACCACCTATGGCGATCATGAACGCTTCCGTAATACCTACTTCAGCACCTACGAAAACCTCTACTTCACCGGCGATGGTTGCCTCCGCGATGACGATGGTTACTACCGCATCACCGGCCGTGTAGATGATGTGCTCAACGTAAGCGGACACCGCATCGGTACCGCAGAAGTGGAAAACGCCATCAACATGCACGCAGGTGTCGTGGAAAGCGCAGTAGTCGGCTATCCTCACGATATCAAAGGTCAGGGTATATACGCTTACGTTACCATGGAAAAACTCACCCATGATGCAGAGCTTACCAAAAAAGATATCGCACAAACAGTAGCCCGCATTATCGGACCTATTGCCAAACCCGACAAAATTCAGTTTGTAAGCGGCCTTCCTAAAACCAGATCCGGCAAAATTATGCGCCGCATCCTTCGCAAGATCGCTGAAAATGATATGGACAACCTCGGTGATACCTCTACCCTCCTCGATCCTGGCGTGGTAGAAGAAATCAAACGTGGTAAACTCTAATATGCTGTTGCAGCTGCCTTAACGGGCAGCTGCTTTTTTTCCAATATACTCCTCCGCCTACCGGAGAGATTCCGCACTCCGCGCGGTGGACTGTCGACACCAACAGACATTTTATGAAACTGCTTAAACGCCTGGGATACTTACTCCTGGCCCTCTTCCTCCTCCTCAATGTGATCGCTGCGTTCCATGTATGGAAGTTTACCCATTTCTACGACGACCCAAGTCATGTTAATAAAAAGCCGGAGCAAATGGCTATCGGAGAAAAGATGCAGATGATACTGCTAGGGGTCCGTATATCCAAATCCGTTATAAAGCATTTTCCTGATACCGTTTATAAAGACGTAAATCTGAAGACTGCCAAAGGAATTCGTATCAACTCCTGGTGGATACCGGTAGCCAACCCCATTGGTAATGTCATCCTCTTCCACGGCTACAATGGCTCCAAACAGGGCCCGCTGCCGGAAGCGGCTTATTTCCGCAGCCTGGGATATAACACACTGCTGGTCGACTTCAGGGCACACGGTAACAGTGGCGGTAATACCTGTAGTATCGGGTTTTATGAAAAGGAAGAAGTCAAACTCGCCATGGAGTATGTGCAACAGCAATCTAAAAAACCAATTGTGCTCTGGGGCGTAAGCATGGGTGCTGCGGCCATTCTTAACAGTATTGCCCAATACCAGCTGCAACCGGCAAAAATCATTATAGAATGCCCGTATGCTACGCTCGTGGATGCGGTAAACAGCCGCATGCGCTCCGTACATCTGCCCACTACCCCACTTTCACAGCTCCTGACCTTTTGGGGCGGCCTTGAACAAGGCTTCTGGGGCTTTGGCATGCAGCCAGCGGCATACGCAAAAAAAGTAAGCATGCCTACGCTCTACTTCTGGGGCAAACAAGATATCCGCGTGATGCAACATGAAACAAAAACGGTATTCAACAACCTGGGCACAACAAACAAGCAACTTTATGTGATAGAGAAAGCGGGTCATGAGTCTTTCTGCCGCAAGGTGCCGGCAGAGTGGAAAAGAGAAGTTCGTAAGTTTCTGCAGCATCAATAAAAAAAGCGCGCACCATACGAGTGGAGCGCGCCCCTTCACCCGGTCATACCCGTCTATATATGTGGATTCATGGAATTTCCCCTGGTGGGAAACTATTCCATTACATGCGATCCGGAGGAGCTCTCTCAAAGTTAAGTGGCATCGCTGCCATCCGAAATCAGCATCTCCCTATATAAAAAATTATTTCCTGATTACTACGGGAGTGCCCACTTTAATGAACTCAAACAGTTCATTCACATCCCTGTTTTTCATGCTGATGCAACCGAGGGTCCAGTTGATACGGCCTTCTACATAAGCATCCGTTATGCCTGAGCCTGATTCTACACCATGAATGCCGATTCCACCACCTGGCGTTGCAGATGCAGCAATAACACCGTTGTCCTGCATGGTTCTGAACTTCTGTATACTTGCTTCATTCGGATAATCGAGCAACAAAAACCGGCTCCACAATCTGTCAATTCTTTTGCTTTGAATATGAAACGTTCCTTCAGGTGTGAGTCGGTCGCCCTCCCGGCGTTTGTCTGTCTGGTCGCGGTTTCCGAATACGACTTTATAAATCTTCCGCAAGGTTACATCTTCATACACATACATGCGGTAGTCACTCTTATCTATCAATAAAAAAATCTTATCTGCATCAATGTTTGAATTGTTTAATCGCACATTATACAGGTCATTGTTATTCACAAACCCTGTGAGCGCAAATAACGACAACAGGGCTGCGATCCAATAAAGACGGCACTTTTCCATAGGGTATCCGATAAAATGCTTTTAACGTAGGAAGACCTTTATTTATTGTGATCTGAACCGATACCGCCCAGAAAGCAGAACGGGGATAAAACGGTCTAAGACCGCTTTATCCCCGTTCCGGAAATATCATTAAGTTTAGTATCCGAAGATTTCTTCGAGAGATACTACTTTCACTTCACCCAGTTTCTTCAGATCTTCCAGGTTTACTTTTTTCTCGCTGGCCACAATGCAATAGATATATGGCTTGTTAGCAAGATTATTATCATGGAATTTCTTCACATCATCGAAATTCATTTTATCGATAGACTCGTACACTTGTTTGCGGATATCATAATCCAGACCCAGTTTTTGAGCGGCCAGGTAACTGAAAATGATGCCATCGTTGGTGATACGTTCTGTTTCAATATCCTGTTTCATGCTGAGCTTAGCGGTAGTGAGCCCCTTTTCTGAACGTGGAATTACGTTCAGCAGTTCGTTCATACCAGCAATGGCTTCATTCATTTTATCTGCCTGGCAACCTACGTAGGCAACAGTAGAATATTTCTCATTCTTCCTGTCAGGAGCTGCGTAGAAAGCGTAGGTAGAATAAGCCAGCGCTTTGGATTCGCGGATGGTCTGGAACACGATAGAACCCATGCCACCACCGAAGTAGTTATTGAACAGGTTGATGATACCTGTGTTAGCCGGATCATACTCCCCATTGTTTCTAACCCAGTTTACCTCGGACTGTACCATATCGTAATCGGCAAACAGCACCTGTGCATTGCCGGTAGCCTGTTTTGCAAATTTAGTAGCTGCCGGTGCCTGGGCAAAAGTAGCTGGTACTTTGTGGAGGCGGGTGATGTCAGCTGTAGCAGCAGCCAGTGTTTGCGGACCCCAGTAAATTACGGTGTGTTTGTAATTCATCAGGTTGTGCAGCATGTCTGTCAGCTCTTTGGAAGTAAGGCCATCCAGCTCTGCCTGCGGCAGCGTGTAGTTGAAAGGATTTTTAGCACCGTACATGGCGTAGTTGCTAAGGCCTTTCTGGATATTGCCTTTATTCAGTTTACTGTCGGTTCTTACCTTGTTCAGGCGGCTTTTCAGCGCAGCCAGTGCAGCGTCATTCGGCTGGCAGTTGGCGATGATGTGCTCAAATAAAGCAACTGCTTTATCAAAATTTTCCTGCAGACCGCTGATGGTCACTGTAGTATTTTCACTACCAGCTTGTACGTTGAAGTTACAAGCGATGTTGTAGAATTCTTTACTGATCTGATCTGCACTGTATTTATCTGTGCTGAGGAACTGCAGATAGCTGGCAGCCAGCATCAGTTTTTTATCGTTCAGGGTACCGATATCGAAGCGGTAGTAGAGGCGGAACAGTCCATTGTCTTTGTTCTGCACATACAGCACATCAGCATTACCTACTTTGCCTTTCTGAATATCTTTTTGGTAGTCGAGCCACTGTGGCTGAACCGGAGTAGCAGGCATGGCAGCAACTTTCTCCAGGAACGGCGACTGTGCTTCCCTGTTGACTTCTACCGGTGTGATAGAAGGCTTTTCTACCTTTTCGATGTTTTTGTCTTCACCTTTACGCTTATACAAAAGCACATAGTTGTTGCCCAGGTATTTGTTTGCGTAATCGATGATCTGTTGTTTGGTAACCGTGTTCATATCCGTCACGTAAGCAACATCAGAGGCCCAGTTTTTACCGCGACTTTTGATGAAACCGTCCATGATGCTGTTAGCTCGGTTGCTGTTGTTTTCAAGACCCTGGAGCTCTCCCAGCTTGGCGTTGTTTACAATTGCTTTTACAAGTGACTCATCGAACTGACCTTTTTTAAGTATATCGATCTGACCGAGCAGGAGTGCCTTTACATCTTCCAGTGACTGACCAGGTTTTGCCTTACCATTCAGCATGAGGATGGAATAATCTTTCCATTGCAGGAGGTCTGCTCCGGCTGCTAATACTTCCTGTTTTTTGTTCAGGTTGAGATCAAACAGCCCTGCTTTACCATTTTGCAGGATGGCAGACATTACGCCCAGCAGCAGGTTAGATTTGGTATCCAGGCCGCCTGGCATTCTGAAAGCGATCATTACGTTTTCAGCATCAGGACCCATCACGGTTTTAACGATTGGGGCGCTGATAGGCTTTTCAGGAGCTGGTTTGTATTCTTTAACCGGTTTAGGCTGCATGTAGCTGAAACGCTGATCGATGGCTTTGATCACATAGTCCGGATCAAAGTCGCCCGCCATTACGATGGCCATATTATTAGGCACATAGTATTCGTTGTAAAACTGGCGGATGGCTTTCAGGTTTGGATTTTTCAGATGGTCCACGGTACCGATGGTGGATTGCTGACCGTAGTTGTTGGTAGGAAACAGGGTGCTGAGCATTGTTTCATACATTTTACGGCCATCATTATCCAGGCCGCGGTTTTTCTCTTCGTATACTGCTTCCAGTTCGGTATGGAAGAGGCGGAACACCGGATCTCTGAAACGTTCTGCCTGTACGGAGAGGTATTTATCTACGGCATTGGAAGGAATATCTTCCTCGTAGATAGTTTCTTCTGTCCAGGTGTGGGCGTTAGTTCCCTGTGCGCCCATGGCGGTCATGAGTTTATCGTACTCATTGGCGATGGCGTATTTGGCGGCGATACCGGAGATGCTGTCGATCTGGTGGTATACTGCTTTACGGGCGTCGCTACCGGTGGTTTTATTGTATTTATCGTAGAGATTTTCGATCTGATCCAGGTAAGGTTTTTCCTTTGACCAGTCGAGTGTTCCGTATACCTGGGTGCCTTTGAAGAGGAGATGCTCCAGGTAGTGCGCCAGCCCGGTATGATCTTTAGGATCGTTGTTGCTACCGGCACGTGTACCGATGAGGGTCTGGATTCTTGGGTCTTTTTTGTTGACACTGAGGATAACGGTGAGTCCATTTTTCAGGGTGTAAAAACGCGCTTTCATCGGGTCGTTGGTTACATACTTATAGGTATAACCACCCGAGGAGGCACCTTTCCACTCGTATTTATCCTGCGCTCCGGCCACTGAAAATGAGCCGGCGAACGCTAATACCAGGGTTGCCTGTTTAAGAATTCTCATAAAATGATTGGTTTTTTTAAATAGCACTCAAATATAGCCGGAACTATAAAAAAAACCTGTAAATGGGGAAGATAAATATATAAACGGCAATGCGGGGCCAATTACAACCGGTTGTAATTATCCAGATGGGGGTTGTGTTGAGGGGTAAAGAGAGATGTTAGGGGTTCAGGTCGGTGGACTTATAGTTCACTGTACTGACGAACAGGGAGTCTACTTCGCTCACGGCGGCGGCGAGCAGGATATTTGTGTTTTCAGCGGGCTTTCTATGGGCGCTGGATTTAGCGGGATAGACTTTTGCCAGCTGTTTGCTACGTGCCGGCGCGGATACCACATTATGCTCCAGCGCCTGAGCGGCGGCAAAAATAGCAAGATCGTTATCTACAGGGCTTCCTGGGCTAGCCAGTGTAGGAATATTTACGTCGGGTTGCGTTCCTACACGAACGCCGAGCAATCTCTCATCACAGGAATGTACCCATGCGATACAGCCTATGCAGGCCATAAGGGCAACTAATGAACGCATAATTTCAATTTAGAATCTGGTCAAAAACATTAGAATCCATTCAATCGAAGACCGATAGAGAATGGATACTGCTGCAAACCGTAGTCATGCAGGGCGGTAAGTGCAAAATTAGCGTACAGTTTAACTGGTCCGTAACCCAGTTCACTGGCGAGTCCGAAGCGCCATTTATTCAGATTAAAGTCATCTGTTTTTCTGACTTTTCCTCTTTCATCACTTACCTGTTTTGTTCTGCCCTTCAGGAGATAACCTCCCTGTACACCGAAGCTAGCCTGAAAGGCTCGCGCGGGGCGGGCAGGGTTAGAATTGAAGTTTAGCATTAGCGGAATTGATATGTATTCAGCGAAAAGCTTGTTTTTTGAAAACTCTACACTATCACGGATGATGGTGGTAGGATAACCCGGTTCATAGCTGATATTACGGGCATATCGGTAGTTATTCATTTCCAATCCTACAGCATATAACAAGTTAAGTTTGTGTTTTGTTATATTAAGTCGTTGTTCTAACAGCCAGATATTGAAATTGATAGACTTTCCGGTGATGAGTTTGAACTCTGAGGGGGTCAGTGGCTGACTGGCTGACCTTGGAGCCATGGTGGCTAAACCTACTGCGGAGTAGCTGTAGGCATCCTTGTTGGCAACTGTCAGTTGGGAGGACTGATTTACGCCTGCGAAATAATTGGCGTAGGCGGCGCCTGTATAGTCACTTCTGTCTATATAGTTGTTAAACCCTAAATCAAATACGAAGAACCTGGTCTGCAGGTTTTTTTTGAGTTTATTTCTGGCGTAGGCGGTATCACTGTAGAACTTGTAGCTATTACGGCCTTTATCGTTCTTACTTTTAATGATAATGAGTCCTTTGATCTGAATAGTATCAGCTACAGCACCGGGGTCCTTGTATGTATCAACAGCTTTCTGTGCATGAGTTAATCCTGACCACAACAACAACAGCAACAGTGTGAGTAAACTTTTATGCTTCATATGCTATTTTCAAATATTATTTATTCCTTTTCCGGGAGAAAAATTTAGCCACATTGGTCACCTTATCCAGGATTTTACTATCGCTACCACTGACAGAGATGAGCAGTTCACCTTTAACACTTTCGGGAGCAGGCCGGCTGGCAGCCACGTTGGTACTAGCGGTGGCGGCATTAGCTGCCAAAACAGGCTCCTTTTCTGCTGGCTTATCAGCTGCGAGCGGGTGATTGGATGCTACCGCAGGCATGGTTACTGCCGATGCTTGTTTTTCAACAATTTCCTGGGATACATTTCTGGGTGGAGGCAACGGAATAGCTGCTACATCAGCTTTGCTTACCTGGCTGGCAGCGGCGGGCTGAGGTATGGCTTCCTGATGCACGGTGACGGCCTTAGGCTTTAATGCTGCTGGCGTTTTAGTGGTACTTCTTTCTGCGGAAGGAGTATTGACAGTATTTCTGTTAACTAAATCATCTTCATTGTCCAGTACGGTCGGGGCAGGTACAGGTACTGGTGAGTGCTGGGGCGTAGCGTGTGCCAGCACAGGTTTGGCAGGTTGATCGTCCACCTTGTTGAATGGCATCATCCATACCAGTACGCCTGCTACTACAGCTGCTGCGGCTCCCCACCATACAGGGGAAATACGGCGTACCGGCGTTTTAGTGGTGCGGTACAGCGAAGCCCTGTCAGGGAACACTATTTGTTCAGTTGGATCAAGTTTTGCTGCCTGGAACTGCGCCAGTGTTTTGGCTGCTTCCGGGTGTGACTGCAAGTGGCTGGTAAGTTCCAGCTGACCGGCAGTATTGAGTTCGCCATCAATATAATCCAGCATGAGGGTTTTCAGTTGCTCATCTGATCCCACTCCCCTGTACAGGGCGTGTTTGTGATCAAATACAATATCCTCGTCGGGCTCCAGCCGGATACTGTCCAGCAGTTCCAGCTCCTGCCTGATGGCCGGATGCTGCTGCAGGAATGCTTCCAGTGCAGTCCGTTCTTCCCCGCTTAGCTCGTTATCTATATAACTGAGCAGGAAAGCCTCATAATTTGATATGTTAATATCTATTGACAAACTAATTATTAGCAATTATAATAATATCAAATAACATTTTCGATTTTTACGAGGTAGTTCTTGAGATGAATCCTGGCCCTGTGCAGGTAAACTTTCACCTGGGAGGGGTTCAGATTCATGATTTCTCCTATCTCTTCATAACTATAACCCTCATAATCCTTTAACATCACCAGCGAACGCTGCACTTCACTTAGCTTAGCCAATGCCTGTGCAATCACTTCCTTGGCATTGTTGATCTTATGATCCGATATCTTCTCTTCCTCCTTAAACTGTTCTACCAGCGTGATGCGCTTCACCTTACGGACATGGTCGATCATATTGTGGTAGCCCACTGTAAACAGGTATGACTTGGCCTTTTCAAAAGGCACATCCTGGCAGTGCTTCCACAATATCTCAAATGAGTTCTGTACTACGTCCCGGGCATCTTCCGCGTTCTCTAAATTCTTGACAATGAACCGAAAGAGATTGTCCGAGTACAGATCCACACATTTATTGTACTCCTTTTCCGTCATTCAGGTGGCGCGGGATTTAGTGCTAAGTTCCGACAAATACTTCAATGCCAATCCCCGGAATCCATCCGGTTCTTTCATCCCACACCACATACAAACCACAATTTCACACATACCAGTTGCAGGGAACAGTTATAACAAACTGACTGTCTAATTCTTATATATTTAGAGAAAAAATAACTCCTTCTGTATAAGCTATTTGTATCAGTTTAATCAATTACGGCATCAATAATCATGATACTATTATGACGGAGAGCAGTAACTAAATGTTACACCTGGGTCAAACTTTTTACATCAAACTCCTGTTCTGGCCTAAACGATTGATAATCGTAATATTTTAGTGCTGCAACAAGCAATTACAAGGTTTAAACAGAAAAAAACATGAATACCAAGTTTACTGCCCGCTTACGGGAAGAACTGGACGAAATCAATAAGGCCGGTCTGTATAAAAGAGAGCGTATCATTACTTCGGAGCAGGGAGCTGAAATACAGGTTGGGGGCGAAACTGTAATTAACTTTTGCGCCAATAACTACCTGGGACTGTCATCCAGCCCGGTAGTGATCAAAGCCGCCAAAGATGCGATTGATACGCATGGATACGGCATGAGCAGTGTACGTTTCATTTGTGGTACCCAGGATATTCACCGTGAACTGGAGCAGAAAATCTCCAAATTCCTCGGCACTGAAGATACTATCTTATATGTGGCAGCATTTGATGCCAACGGTGGCGTATTTGAGCCCCTGTTTGGTGAACAGGATGCAATCATCTCCGATGCCCTGAACCATGCTTCTATTATCGACGGCGTACGCCTGTGTAAGGCACAGCGATTCCGTTATGAACATAATAATATGGCCGACCTGGAGGCAAAACTACAGGAGGCCAAAGATTGCCGCAGCCGCATCATCGTTACAGATGGTTCCTTCAGCATGGACGGTACCATTGCCCAACTGGACAAAATCTGCGACCTGGCGGATAAATACGATTCCATTGTAATGTCTGACGAGAGCCACTCTTCCGGATTCCTGGGTAAAACCGGTCGTGGTACACACGAATACCGCGGTGTAATGGGCCGGGTAGATATCATCACCGGTACCCTCGGAAAAGCCCTCGGCGGTGCTTCCGGCGGTTTTACCAGCGGGCCTAAGGAAGTGATCGACATCCTGCGCCAGCGCAGCCGTCCATACCTGTTCTCCAACTCAGTAGCGCCAAGCATTGTAGGTGCTTCCATTGCAGTACTGGATATGCTGAGCGAAACTACCGACCTGCGTGATAAACTGGAATACAACACCAAATATTTCCGCAGCAAAATGACCGAAGCCGGCTTCGACATTAAGCCAGGCGATCACCCGATTGTACCGGTAATGTTGTATGATGCTCCGCTGAGCCAGCAATTTGCTGACAAGCTGCTGAAAGAAGGCATCTATGTAATCGGCTTCTTCTTCCCGGTGGTGCCTAAAGGTCAGGCCCGCATCCGTGTACAGCTGAGTGCCGCGCACGAACAGGAACACCTCGATAAGGCGATTGCCGCATTTACCAAAGTAGGTAAAGAACTGGGTGTAATTAAATAAGGCAGGAGTTCCCATCCTCATAAATGCTGAAATTGGCGCAAGGAGTGGCAGTGATTGCCTGCACTTTGCGCCATTTGGCTTTTTGCTTTCAGCTTTATACTTACTTTTGCAGCTACCAAATATTAGATCATGATCAAAAAACTCGGCTGGGTGCTGGCAGTTGTCGTTATATCCTTGGCAGCCTGTGCTCCCAACAACGTTAAAGAAGAAAGAAGCTGGGAAAAATACTTCAGTGAATTTAAGGTAGAAGGTACCTTCATGCTCTTCAACAACAGCAACGGCGTATTCAAGGTATATAACCTGGACCGGGCCAAACAGGCATTCCTACCTGCATCTACCTTTAAAATCTTCAATTCCCTGGTAGGCCTGCAAACAGGTGTGGCGAAAGATACCACCCTCGTTATTCCATGGGATAGCGTTACCCGCGAAATGCCTGAGTGGAATAAAGATCTGACTATGGGAGAGGCCTTTCGGGTATCGGCAGTTCCTTATTACCAGGAATTAGCCCGCCGCATTGGTCAAAAAGGCATGCAACTCTGGCTCGACTCCGTGAAGTACGGTAACATGAAAATCAGCCGTATTGATACCTTCTGGCTGGACAATTCCCTGAAAATCAGCCCGGATGAACAACTGGGTCTCGTAAAGAAATTATACTTCGATCAACTGCCTTTCTCCAAAACTGCCATGAGAGAAGTGAGAGGCATGATGCTGCGCGAAAAAACTGATAAATATGAACTCTTCCACAAAACCGGCTGGGGTAGAGAAGGTAAGAAACATATTGGCTGGATGGTAGGCTGGATCGAGGAAAACAGACACCCTTCCTTCTTTGTGCTCAACATCGAGTCCGAAGATCCAAACTTCGATATGATAAAGGCACGTGCTACTATCTTACGTAATATTCTCACAGATGCAGGTTATTATAAAGGGGAGATGTAATCGCCCGTTCACTTTATATCTTTTTGTAGGGAAGGGTGCACCGTTGGTGTACCCTTCCCATTTAAGCAAGATGAGGGCGCAGAGAACCGCGCAAACGATTTTTATTACATCACCCGCCTGGGAAGGGAACCATTTTATTCAGCCCCACGTGTAAAAAGTGCCTCCGCAGAGCGTTAAAAAATACCTAAACCCGGTACCCGCCACTTGGAATACGTTACAAAAAAATTATTTTTGAGTTCTTACCTGGTTTACTACCGGTAATGAATATCTTAAAATAGAATATGTTACGATTTCAGCATAGTGAGTATTTATGGGCACTGACCCTCCTGCTGGTTCTGCAGCTGGCCTTCCTGGCTGTATCCTGGTGGAAACGCAGGTCTATCAAGCGTATTGGCGATCCTGCCCTGGTAGAAAAACTTTTTACCGGTTACTCCCGCAAACTTTTTGTGCTCAAATTTTTTCTGATATTCTTCGCTTTCTTTTTTGGTGTAATTGGCCTGGCCAACCTCCAGAAAGGCAGCCGTATGGAGAAAATCACCCGTAAAGGGGTGGATGTAATGATCGCCCTGGACGTGAGTAAAAGTATGCTGGCTACCGACGTGCAACCCGACCGCCTGACACGCGCCAAACAGCTGATTACCAAGTTGATGGATAAGCTCGAAAACGACCGTATCGGCCTGGTGGTGTTTGCCGGCAACTCCTACCTCCAGATGCCGCTGACCATCGATTATTCCGCTGCTAAAATGTACCTGAGCACCGTATCCCCGGATATGATTCCAACCCAGGGAACAGCGATCGGGCAAGCCATACAAACAGCTGATGATGCCTTCAATAAGAAAGAACGCAAGCATAAAGCCCTCATCGTGATTTCTGACGGGGAAGACCATGACGAAACCGCCGTGCAAAAAACAAAAGCAGCATTTGAAAACGGTGTAGTGATAAATACCATCGGTATCGGCTCTACCACCGGATCTCCCCTGCCCGATCCGGAAACCGGCGGCTATAAAAAAGACAGGGAAGGCAACACCGTTGTATCCAAACTCAATGAAGGTGAGCTGAAAGGCATTGCCTATGCCGGCCACGGCATCTACGAACACCTGGAAAATAACACCGATGACGTAGTAAACACCCTCGCTGCCAAAATTGACAGCATGGAACAAAAAGAGTTTGGTGAAAATATTTTCACCGATTATAACAGCTATTTCCAATATTTCCTGGGCGTAGCCCTGGCATTGTTACTGATAGAATTCTTTATTCCGGAAGTTCGCCGTAAGAAAAAAGAGGAATTGCCATCTTCCGTAGCATAACAACAACACAACACATGAAACTACAGTTAATAAAATATGGATTTATCTGCATTGCAGTGCTGACAAGCCTTACGGCAGGCGCACAGCAAAAAGGCTCCGGCAATAAATACATCCGTAAAGGCAATGAGCTGTACAGTAAACAACAATTTGCCGACGCGGAAGCCAACTACAAAAAAGCCCTGGAGCAAAACGCCCAGTCTGCCGCCGGTAACTATAACCTCGGCAACTCGCTCTATAAACAAAAAAGATACGAGGAAGCCCGTAATCAATACGCTAACAGCCTGAAACTCGCAGAAAAAAAAGATATGAAATCTGATGCCGACTATAATATCGGTAACACTTTCATGGAAGATAAAAAGTGGGAAGAAAGTATAAAGTCATACAAACAGGCGCTTAAGATAAATCCTAATGACGAGGATGCCCGTTATAACCTCGCCTACGCACAGGCTATGCTGAAAAAGCAACAGCAGCAAGGTGGCGGCGGCGATAACAAAGACAAAAACAAGGATAAAGACAAAGACAAGGACAAAAAAGATCAGAATAAAGACCAGAACAAGGACCAGAATAAGGATCAGCAGAACAAGGATAAAGACAAACAGGATAAGGACAAAGATCAGCAGAACAAAGACCAGCAGGATAAAGACAAACAAAACCAGGAACAGCAGAAACCAGAGCCACAGCCCAGCAAAATGAGCAAACAGGAAGCAGAAAGGCTCCTGCAGGCATTAGGTCAGGAGGAAAAGAAACTCCAGGATAAAACCAAGAAGGCCAAAGGGCAGGTAGTTCCAGTTGAAAAAGATTGGTAATCAATTAGCTAAAGATATATCAGAAAAATCCCTCCGCCGTTGGCGGAGGGATTTTTCTGAATAATAGGAGGGCCAACGGCCCTCCTATTATTCAGAAAAACATATTGTCCCTTTCTGCAAGGAATATTGAAGCCCACTTTCTTAACTTTGCACCAGCAAGGAAAACATAATCGCATGCAGCTTTATTGCAACTCATTAACATCCTACAAACGTCTGGACACCTTAGAGGTGAAAGTGGGAGATCTCGTGATCGGCAACCATCACCCTATCCGCATTCAGACAATGACCACCACCGATACAATGGATACGGCCGCCACTGTGGCCCAAACCATACGTTGCATCGAAGCAGGCGCCGAGCTGGTAAGGATTACAGCCCCCAGTAAAAAAGAGGCAGAAAACCTGCTGGCCATCAAAAAAGAACTTCGCCGTCAGGGTTATCATACGCCCCTCGTGGCCGATATCCACTTTACGCCCAATGCCGCGGAAATAGCCGCCCGCATTGTAGAAAAGGTGCGTATCAACCCGGGAAACTATGTAGATAAAAAGAAATTCGAAACACTGGATTATACGGATAGTGAATACCAGGAAGAGATAGACCGTATCCGGGAACGCTTTACCCCGCTGGTAAAAATCTGCCAGGAAAATGGTACAGCCATGCGTATTGGTACCAACCACGGCTCCCTCAGCGACCGGATTATGAGTCGCTACGGCGATACCCCGATGGGCATGGTAGAGAGCGCTATGGAATTCCTTCGCATTGCCGAGGATCTGAGCTACCGCAACATTGTACTGAGCATGAAAGCCAGCAATCCTCAGGTAATGGTGCAGGCTTACCGACTCCTGGTGCAAACCATGCAGCAGGAACTGGGTCACAGCTATCCGCTGCACCTGGGTGTAACAGAAGCCGGCGACGGAGAAGATGGTCGTATTAAATCGGCCATTGGTATCGGCACCTTACTGGAAGACGGCGTGGGTGATACCATCCGCGTATCCCTTACCGAAGATCCGGAATTTGAGCTGCCGGTTTGCCGCGATATCATTCAACGATATACCAATCGCAGCACTACCCCGGAAGCCACACAAACACCGCTGATACACGTGCCTTACTCTCCCTTCACTTACAAACGCAGGGATAGTGAAGCCGTTGAAAATATAGGCGCCAAACAGGTGCCGGTAGTAGTAGCCGACTACAGCAATGCTACCGCCTTACAACCTTCCGACCTTACCGCAATTGGCTACACCTACGATGAGCCCAGCGATAAATGGAATATCGCAGATGCAGCAGCAGATTATATCTACACCGCAGATCTGGTTCCTGCTTTCGGCCTGCCGGGTACCCTGCGCGTAGTGCTTAACGCCGATACCTGGAACAACCTGGCGGAGAAAGACCAGTATCTCCCATATTATAACCTGCAACAATACCTGCAGGCAAGCAAAGAAGGACAAAAAGCCAAAGAACAGTTTATTGCCATCAATTGCGACAACCTGGATACACCGGAAATTGCCTCCCTCCTGCAACTGGCCACTGATCCGCAACAAGCCGCTGCAATGGTATTCAGTGCCAGCAGTACAGGCCCTACCGCCATGGCTAATGTGCGTCGTTTCTTCACCCTGCTGCTTGAAAAAAATATAACCGTTCCCGTTATTATCCACAGCAGCAGCCAACAGGAAACAAACGACCAACACCTGATTCATCATGCTACAGAAGCCGGAGCCCTCCTGCTGGATGGTTTTGGTGATGGTATCTGGTTAACCAATCCCATTGTGGATGCAAGCCAGTATGCTACACTCAATAATGTGGCCTTTGGTATTTTACAGGCCACCCGTACCCGCATTTCAAAAACAGAATATATCTCCTGCCCTTCCTGCGGCCGCACCCTGTTTGACTTACAGGAAACCACAGCCCGCATCCGCGCGGTAACCCATCACCTGAAAGGCGTTAAAATCGCTATCATGGGATGTATCGTAAACGGACCCGGGGAAATGGCCGACGCCGACTTTGGCTATGTAGGAAGCGGCGTAGGTAAAATCACGCTGTACAGAGGCAAAGAAATAGTGAAGAAAGGGCTTAACAGCGATGTGGCAGTGGATGAACTGATAAACCTGATCAGGGACAATGGCATGTGGGTGGAGAAAAATTAAATCTCCCTTAAAAAACCCTTACAGGTATATTATTCATGAAATATTTTCTTAATTTTTATGAAACATATTTTTATGAAAAAGTTTCTGACCGGCCTGATGGCACTTATGTTGATTGTATCAGCAGCCATTGCGCAAACACCTGCCAAAGCCACTAAAAAAGAGGCCACTAAGAAAGAAGCCACCGCTGCGGCCCCGACCAAGAAAGACGGTACACCTGACAAGCGGTTCAAAGAAAACAAACAAACAGCCAAATCCGAAGGGCCTAAAAAGAAAGACGGTACTCCGGACATGCGTTACAAAACCAATAACAAAGACGCAGGCAAGAAAAAATCATAAAACACAAAAGCGCCGTTATACGGCGCTTTTGTGTTTATATTGCGATCATGAAGCAATTACTATTAGCAGCGGCAATTTGCGCGTGTAGTTTTCTGCCCGCCAAGGCCCAGCAGCCATCCACGTTTAAGGCTGTTTACCAACTCAACAGTGACGATGATAAAGTTATCCGTGCCACGTTAAGAAACATCAGCAACGCCCTGTCTGACCCACGACTACAAAATAAGTTAACCGTAGAACTGGTAGCCCATGGAAGCGGCGTAGCCGTATTCCTGAAGAGCAAGCCTTACGAACAACTGCTACAGGACCTGAAAGCCAAAGGCGTGATCCTGGTAGAGTGCGAGAATACGCTGAAGGAGCGTAATATTGCCAGGTCAGAGTTATTTCCGTTTATCCAATATACGCCCAGCGGCAACGGTGAGCTGATCATCAAACAATCGGAAGGCTGGGCCTATATTCATCCATAATAGCGGATTTTAAGTATTTTTATCACATGTTCGATTTCAGACTCAAAGTATTTCATACCGTTGCCAAGCGCCTCAGTTTTACCAAGGCGGCTGAAGAGCTTTACATTTCTCAGCCGGCTGTGACCAAGCATATCCACGAACTGGAGCAACAGTTGGGCATGGCTGTATTTGAGCGCATCGGCAATAAGATTAAACTGACCCGTGCAGGCCAGCTGGTGATGCACCATACAGAAATCATTTTTGCTGATTACCGCAACCTGGAATACGATATCAATCAGCTGAAGCATACACAGGGTGGTATGCTGCCGATAGGCGCCAGCAGCACCATTGCGCAGTACCTGATCCCGCCGCTGATGGCCAAGTTTAACCAGCGTTATCCGGATGTAAAAACTTCACTCACGAGTGGCAATACCGAACAGATTGAACAGGCACTTTTTGAAAAAAGTATACAGCTGGGGATTATAGAAGGTAGTTCTAAAAATCCCCAGTTAAAATATGTAGAGTTTGCGAAAGATGAAATTGTGCTCGTGGGCAATTCAAAGCATACTTATGGCAATGGCGAGCCTTTATCACCGGCGGAATTAAAAACCATTCCTTTACTCATGCGCGAGCATGGTTCCGGCACGTTGGAAGTGCTTACCGAAGAGTTGAAACGGCTGAAACTGAAAATCACAGATCTCAATATTGCCATGTATATGGGTAATACGGAAAGCATCAAATCCTATCTGTATCATGCGCCATGTGCGGCATTTTTATCGCTACAGGCCGTACAGCGCGAGCTGGAGGCAGGTGAGTTTGTAGTGCTGCCCATCAGGAATTTTAAACTGGTGAGAAAACTGCATTTCACCTATTTACAGGGGCAGCAGGACAAGCTGGCGCAGTTGTTTATTCGTTTTACCCGTCAGAATATTTCAGAATAGTTTTATTTTTTAGGGAGATGCCAGTACAGCATATCTCCGGACTTATATCCCAACCGCATACCCAGCTTTTGCAATACCCTTAGCGAGGCAATATTGGTAGCGTCACACTCGGCCACTATGCGGCGTACAGGCGTGTCCGTGAAAGCCCAGTTGACCAGTGCGGCGGCAGCCTCTCTCATATAACCCTGTCCCCTATACGCAGGGAGCAGGTAGTAACTGATTTCTGCCTGTCCGTTTTTATCGGGGCGACCTTTAAAGCCCACGTTCCCGATCACGGTTCTTTCTGCCCGGGTAACAATGATCCAGAACAGCCATGGAAACGCTTTGGGATCATGCTGCAGGGATTCAATAAAATACGGTATCATTTCTTTCAGGTCTTCCGGTGGCCATTCGGCGGGGATGAATGCATCCAGTTCAGTGGCGGCATGTGCATTCCCCAGGTAGATATGTGTCAGCAACGGTAGCCGGCACGGATACACCATTAGCCTGCTCGTAGTCAGGGGCAACATAGTTAGTTGGTATTACGGATAAAATATTGGCTAGTGCTTTACCACTGTTTCAGCTTGAGTCCGGAAGTCTCAAGTACTTCGCCGGGTTTCAGCTCGTGTATTTCCAGGTGCGACAGGTCTTGCGTCAGTTCTTTTAGTCGTTGGGGCGTTCCTGTTAGTGCCGGCATAGTGCCGTAATGACAGGGGATCACGTGGTTTACTTTCAGTAGTCTGGTGGCGAAAGCTGCTTCCAGCGGCCCCATGGTAAAGCGGTCGCCGATAGGAAGTATGGCAATATCCGGTTCATATATCTCCCCAATCAAGGCCATATCACCGAATACGGAGGTATCGCCGGCGTAGTATACGGATACATCGTCGCTAAGCCAGATGATGAAGCCATTGGGTTGGTGCAGGTAGCCTTGTTTGCCATCGGGCTGCGTGATGGCCGCATGGTGAAAGGCGTTGGTCATGGTAATCCTGACATCCAGCAGGGACACGGTGCCGCCGGCATTCATGCCTTCAAATACGTGGGCGGGCACGCTGTTGTTTGCCAGGTAAACTCTTACGCCCGGGTTGGCAATCACTTTGGGCGAGAGATTACGGATCATATCAATGATCTTTTTGTCCATGTGATCACCGTGGCCATGGGTGAGCAGGATCAGGTCCACCTGTTCCGGAATGGCGGTGCCGGCAGGGAGATAAGGGTTGTCGGTATACCATGGATCAATGAGGATTGTTCTTCCTTCCGGGGTAGTTATTTGAAAACTAGCATGGGCGAGGAACTTGATTTTGGTGTGCTGCGTGCTCATATAAAATGCCGGTTTTACTGCTAACCGAATATACTATTTCTAGTCCGCATAAAAAAAGCCGTTCCGGTTATAATCGGAACGGCTATACGAAATATGTAGGTATCAGATTACTGGCGCTGTAAAGTGTAGATAATGGCGGCGTTGTTGCCCTCAAAGTTTACGTTTGCTCTCCAGGTCATGGTGCTGCCGGCGCCCAGGATATCTACACGATAGCCATCGGTTACGTTTTTAGCTTTTTCGCCGGAGTAGAGTTTTTTGAACTGGAACTGCATACCGTTGGCACCTTTGAAGATGGACCATACGATTTTCTGGGAAGCGGGTGCGCAGGCGTTATCGTTGGCGCTGAGGGTGTATGAACCCATGGCGGCGTTATCTGGCAATACCCACTGGCTTCCGATGAAACATTTAGCCTCTGCCTGGTCGAAAACGGTTACTTTGGCGTTGTCAGGAATCCCTTCATATTTAACATCGGTCAGTACCCAGTTACCTTTTACAGCAGCTTTGTTAATGTCGGTGGTTACGCCTTGTTTAGGAGTGCAAGCAGATCCGATAATAGCGATCATTGCGAGCAGTACAGCAGCAAATGATAAATTTTTCATGGAGAGTGTATTTGTTTATTTTAAATGCTCTTGTGATACAACATACGGTGTCCCTATAAGGTTTAACCCGTTGAAATCGCCGGCAATTTCAGCATTTGCAATAAACGTACCAAATGAAAATGTAATGTATCAGCGGGAGGCTGGTGCGGAAGGATAATGGTTGTGGAAGATTACATCCTGCAAGCGTTGCACCTGGTTGTAGAGGTACCAGGTAGAGGCGGCCAGCGCCATGGTAGCCACAAACATGGCAATAAAGCCACATCTCCACCAGATGCTGACGGTTATCTTTCTTTTCCATCCCGGGGTGAGGTGGATATACGTATCGTTGTTGTTATTCGTATAGTTACCACCGTTATAAGGCTGATGGGTAAACGTTTCCCGGATCTCATCCAGTACCCTTGTTTTGATTGCTGGCGGCGGCTTAACGGCTTCCTCGAATACTATTGCTTCCAGGCGTAGCTCTACCGCCTCCGCTTCCAGGCGAAGGACCGGGTATATTTCCCGCAGGTAGCGGAGTTCGGCCTCCTGTTCGGGAGTCGCCAACCCAAGCAGGCACCGCTCAATGATACCACTGTCGATATATTCCTTAATATTCAAGATTTATAATATAAGTCCGTCAAGCTAACTAATAAATATATTAGTAATAATACTTACGTCTTTTAATGGTAACTGGATTCTCAAACTGAAAAAAAAATTTCAGCTATTTCGAAGCCTGGGAGATAGTAATGGAGGAGGGATGATAATACAAACCGGTTTTTTTCTGTTCTTCCTTTACCTGCGCATATTTCAGGAAATAGAAAATGGCAAAAAACAACAGGATTTTTGCCAGTAGTACCACGAAAATGAAGAACAGCCGCCAGTTTTTATGGACCGTTATCTGGTCGCCTTCTTTAGGCTGGATATTGATGAAGGTATAGTTCGGTGGAGGTTCTGCGGTAGCGCCGCCAAAGCCGGCACCAGCACCATTGGCTTCCCAACGGAAGCTTTGCATAACGCGGCCCTTTACCTCTGCCGGAGGTAATACCGCTTCGTCGAAGGCTGCTCTTTCTATCCTGCGCTCCACCATTTCGATTTCGGTTTCGAGCTCAGGATAAAGCTTTCTCATCAGCTGAAACTCTTCTGCTTCAGCCTCCGATACGAGTCCTAAGACGTAGGATTCAATGATCCCGCTTTCTATGTAAAACTTTAGTTCCAAGTGTTTGATAAGAATTTTCTGAAAGCCTTCATGGCAGCTTCCAATATTTCATTTACCTGCCCTTCTGATATCGCCATCATACGGGCTATCGTTGTTGTTGATAATCCTCTGAAATAACACAACCGGAAAACCTGTTGCTCTGCGGTGGGTAACCCTACATAAAATCGTTGTAACACTCCTTCTTCGTTTCTGACTAACTCGGCGCCGATCAGCGATCCTTCCGGTATAGCCTCCCTGATAGCCATTTCTCTTGTTTTGCGCAATAACCAGGCGAATAGCGTTTTATATCCGGAGGTCTTAAAACTGTTGATATTTTGATATACCCAGGTAAACACCCGGACCATCACATCATTGGCTCTATCTTTTACAGGAACCAACTGGAGTACTACACCATACAATGCGCCTGCATATCGGTCATAAAGAAATTCCCTGGCTGCAAGGTCCTCCAAAATAAGCCTATCTATCAGCGCTTGCTCACTTATATGTGCCAGGTCTCTCCGCAATGAATTGTAGTACCGGTTTAGATTGCTAAAATATGACATTCTAAAAGGATTTGATGCTGTTGTGTCCGCAAAATTTATACACACCTACAGCTAGAATGGACAACTGCATTTTTGAAATCCGCCAGGGTAGCCATTTTCATTATATTATCCATTTTTCAATGTATGGCATTACATCTCTCCTAACAAAAAAATGACAACCGCTCCAATAGCCAACAATTACCTGTTATTACTTGTTCCTATCTCCAAAATAGGATGCCCGCTGCACAGATATGACATTGCTCATTTTTCAGCAACCGCGGACACAATAAATTAGCCTGGTAAAATCCGAACATATGCCCTACACATCCGCTGCAGAAGCTGTAAAGCTCATACAATCCAACAACACCGTTTTTATTCATACCGCAGCAGCCACTCCCAAATTACTCGTAAAAGAAATGGCGCACCGGAGTCATGAACTACAGAATGTAAGACTGGTCAGCATTCACACGGAATGGGATGCACCCTATGCCGACGTGGAACATGTCAATTCCTTCCAGGTTGATACTTTCTTCGTGGGCAAAAACGTCCGTAAAGCAGTGAATGAGGGTCGCGCTAACTACGTCCCCATGTTCCTCAGCGAAATCCCCAAATACTTCCGCTCCATGGAACATCCCATAGACGTAGCGCTGATCACCGTTTCGCCGCCTGATAAAAACGGGTACTGCACCCTGGGCGTGTCATGCGACGTAAGCCGGTCGGCGATTGAACTGGCTCCCGTGATCATTGCTGAGATCAACCCCTCCATGCCGCGGGTCCTCGGTGATGGCGTCATTCACATCTCCCGTATCAATGCTGCTGTGGAAGCAGACTACCCCATCTACGAACAACAAATCAATGCACCCAGCCCGGCAGAACTATCCATAGGACAACATGTGGCCTCTCTTATCGACGATGGCGCCACCCTGCAAATGGGCATCGGCGGCATTCCCAACGCGGTACTCAAATGCCTGGATACCCATAAAGACCTCGGTATTCATACGGAAATGTTTTCAGATGGCATCATCGACCTGGTGGAAAAAGGAGTGATCACCGGACGCAAAAAAGCCATACAGCCAGGGCTGCTGATATCCAGCTTTGCCATCGGCTCCCGCCGGCTGTACGACTTCATGGATAATAACCTCATCGTGCGACTGCTGGACGTGGAGTACGTCAACAATCCCACTAACATCCGCAAAAATCCAAAGGTAACGGCCATTAACAGCGCTATCGAAATTGATATTTTCGGGCAGGTTTGTGCAGACTCCATCGGCATCAGGCAGTACAGCGGCGTAGGTGGACAAATGGACTTCATGCGCGGCGCAGCCCTGTCGCAAGGCGGCAAACCGATTATCGCAATTCCTTCAGCTACGTCCAAAGGCATCTCCCGCATAGTATCCAGGCTACAACCCGGCGCCAGCGTAGTAACCACCAGGGCACACGTGCACTACGTGGTAACGGAATTCGGTATCGCCTGCCTGCAGGGAAAAAACCTGAAGCAAAGAGCGCAGGAGCTGATAAATATTGCACACCCGGACCACCGGGAACAGCTATCCCGCGATGCGTTCGATATCTTCAAGATTTTTTAGCCGGCACCGGCTCAACAATGGGTAACAATAGATGGTTATTATCCGAGAGGAATAATATCTACGGAATGAAAATAACGCTACTATTGATCCTATTGATGGGCATCCCGGCTATGGCACTGGCTCAGATTACCCAAAACGCGACCCGACTCCTACGGATATACGAAGATGATGACTTTTTCAACATCTGGGGCAAGGGTACCGACCGAGCCTACAGCAACGGCACACTTATCGGTTACCGCTATATGAAAAATAAGCCAAGCCGGTTTTTGGATAAGTGGATCATGCCTAAAGCGGGCAAGCAGGCTATTAATGTGTGGGAATGGAACCTGATGCAGATTATGATCACCCCGAATATCATCAGTGATTCGACTTTTATTCCGGATGACTTTTACTACGCCGGAGCCCTGTTTGCCCGCCACGAGCTTACCTCTTACAATCCGGAAAAACGGTATAGCCTGCACTCGGAACTCCTGTTTGGCGTAATGGGCCCGTGGGCATTTGCAGAGGAAACACAGACTTTTTTCCATAACCTCATCCATTACCAAAAGCCCAATGGCTGGCAGCACCAGGTGCCAAATGCACCGCTGCTGAACTATAATTTCACTTATGAGAAAATGCTGTATGCGCCTAAGCCATTCCTTGAAATAGTAGGTAGCGCCTCAGCGCAGGCGGGTACCATGGTGGCTTCCATGCAGGCGAAAACAAACATCAGAGTAGGAAAATTCAATTCCTGGTTTGGCAACAGGGACCTGAAAATCGCTACCAGGAACAAATTCCAGGCGTATGCCTTCGGTAACCCGATGTTTAATATCGTATATTACAATGCGCTGCTGCAAGGAGGTATCTTCAAATGGCGCAATGAAGATTTTATAGACCAGTCCGGCCAGCAGGTGACGCACATGAAACATTTCACCGTGGGAATAGACTATGGCGTGGGCTTTGGCTTTAACAGATGCTCCGTCATCTACACCCAGCAAACCAGATCTGCCTGGATGAGTGGTACCGGCAAACACAGTGTGGGCAACATTTCCCTGCTGATCTCCTTATCGAAGGCACCGGTACCGCCGCCTGTTCAATAATCCGAAAAACTACTGATTATGCTTAAAACCTTTATTCCTGCTGCAATGCTGATCTTAGCGATCTCCTGTCAGAATAATCCGCAGCAACATACAGAAGATATGGACAGCACGGTTGCTACCACTCCTGACCCGATTACACAACTGGACGTAAAACCACTGTCGGGATTTTTTGTAAAGAATACAGTGAAGGTCAGCGATAGTCTTACCTTTTGGGTAATCGACAACCAGCAAAGTTTTGACAGTTTGTTTGGCGTGGCAAGAACTATGACGGACAATGTGGTAGCTCCCGACTTCGGCACCAGTGTGGTTATAGCTGCATCTATGCCGGCTACTTACTATGGTACGCAGGTATCCCTGGATTCAGCTACACTTAACACCAATACCAACAATGCAGCGTTGCACTTTTCAGCTGCCGCCAATGCGGAGAAAGGTTCCGCCGCTATTGTTCCGCTCTGGCTGGGTAGCATTCCCAAAACGGGAAAAACGGCGATCCGCCTCTATAACGGCAGCAACCTGGTTACCACCGTCACTGAAAAAGAGTAGCCCTTACATCTCCCCAAAAACTTCCGTGACTCTGGCCGTTCTGTAAAGAAACAGCTCCTCCAGTTGTTTCTTTACAAACAAGCCATGGGCAAGTGTTCCCAACACTCCCAGCGGCAATTCGTAATGTACCAGGTCGCGCATGATCACTCCACCCGGTATCGCTTCAAAATGATGTTCGTGGTGCCACATGCGGTAGGGCCCTTTACGCTGCTCATCTACAAAAAACCTTTGCGGACTTACATGGGTAATTTCTGTTACCCAGGTCAGGGGGATGCCCATGACCGGACTTACTTTGTAGGTAATGATCTGGCCGGGATAAATGCTGCCATTGTACGGTGCGGAGGTAACACGGAAACGCATATAGGAAGGCGTGATGGACACCAGGTTGCCGGGAGCTGAAAAGTAGTCCCACACCGCCTCCAGGGAGGCCGGAATGGTTTGTGTACGTGAAAGGGAATAAACTGCACCCATGAGTGATCGACTTAATTTCATTTAAGTTAATGTATTTTTCACAGGCCTATTGTATTTTTTTGAAAGACAATAAGTTATACATTTCTTTGGGTCCCCTGGAAGAAGAACCTGAAATATAATCACCGCTTTCGCGTCATTTCGTAAGTTTGCCAAATATTCTAACATTCATGAATCAACAATTCAGGAGCTGGACTTTCTGGCTGATATTGATACCGGTAGCGATTATCTTTTTTTCACGCTGTGCCAACATAGTACCGCCGGGTGGTGGTCCGAGGGACACCTTGCCTCCGGTATTACTGCAGGCGCGCCCTGCGGATTCAACCCTGCACTTCAAGGGGCAGAAAATTCAGTTTTCATTTGACGAGTATGTGGAGCTGGATAACATTAATGATAAGCTGATCGTATCCCCTACCCTGAAGCGCCAGCCAATAGCTACGGCCAAGTTGAGAACTGTGACCATCACGTTTAAGGATACACTGAAACCTAATACTACCTATACCTTCAACTTTGCGGACGGCGTGCGGGATATTAATGAGCGCAACCCGATTCCGGATTTTCAGTATGTGGTGTCCACCGGCGATTACCTGGATAGCCTGCAGATTATGGGACGCATTATCAACGCTGAAAATGGTACACTGGACAGCAGCGTGTCTGTGCTCCTGTACCAGGGCGATAGTCCGGATTCCATTGTGAGCAAGGAAAAGCCATTGTATTACGCCAAAAGTAAGAGCGACGGCACTTTCCGTTTCAAGAACCTGGCACCGGGTACTTACAAAATATTTGCTATTAAGGAAGAAGATAAAGATCTCATGTATAGCGCTGAATCGGAGCTGATCGCTTTTATAGAAAAGCCGATTACGATTACGGAGCAAAATATTTCCGATGTGAATATGCTGTTGTTTTTAGAAACCGACAGTACAATTAAAAAGGTGGACCCCATGGATTCCCTGAATGTACCTGAGCCGGTGGAAGAAACAGAGAAGGAAAGAGAAGAACGGAAGAAAAAGTTACCTAAGCTGGCTGCTACGGCCAAGCTGGAGGGCAACAAACAGGAATTGCCTTTGCCTTTGCGGATAGATTTCAATCAGCCTTTGCGGATGCTGGACAGCAACAGGATTCAGCTGTTCCAGGACTCTACCCGTGAGCAGGTGGCCTACCATTCGGCGCTGGATAGTACCAACACCAGCTGGGTGCTGCATTATCCGTGGAAGGAGAATATGACCTACCAGCTGATTATTCCTAAGGATGCCGTAAGAGATACGTCCAATCAGGCTTTGCTGAAGCCGGATACCATCAATTTTGTTACAAAGAAGCTGGTGGAATATTCTATTTTCAAGGCTGACCTGGTGGTGAGCGACAGTACCCGCGATGCGATTGCCGATACGGCCATGCATTTTGTGGTGCAGCTGGTACAGGATAAGGCCATTAAATATTCCGGCACTACGGTCAATGGTAAGTGGACCCAGGAGCTGATTACGCCGGGCGAGTATACGGTAAGAGTGTTGCTGGACGCCAATAATAACGGCAAGTGGGATCGCGGCAGTTATTTTACCGATCCTAAGCGCCAGCCGGAAAGGGTGATACTGCTGCCGGAGAAATATAACCTCAAGGCGGGCTGGAACAATATAAAAACACTGAAAATTTAGGCATACAGGATTTGCTACCTTTGTAATATGGTATTTTCATCTGCACTTATAGAGAATGCGGTTAATGAGTTTTCCAGGCTTCCGGGCATTGGGAAAAAGACGGCGCTGCGGTTGGTGCTGCACCTGCTCAAGCAGGAGCCGGCACAGGTACAGCAGTTTAGTGATTCGATTGCGAGAATGCGCGAGCAGATCAGGTTTTGTAAGGATTGTCACAACGTTTCCGATGAGGATACCTGCAGCATTTGTTTCAGCCATTCCCGTAACAAACAGGTGGTGTGTGTGGTAGAAAGCATCCGTGATGTGATGGCCATTGAAAATACGCAGCAATATAACGGACTCTACCATGTATTGGGCGGTATTATTTCGCCTTTGGATGGCGTGGGGCCGGAGCAGCTGAATATTCATTCGCTGGTGGAGCGGGTACAGCAAAAGGGGGTTACCGAGGTGATTATGGCGCTGAATCCTACTATTGAAGGCGATACAACCATTTATTACCTGAGCAGGCGCTTAAAGGATTTGCCGGTAAAGATTACTACGATTGCCCGTGGTATTGCGTTTGGTGGAGAGCTGGAGTATGCGGATGAGATGACGCTGGCGAGATCTATATCGAACAGGTTACCGTTGGAGAGCTATGTTCAGCAAAAATAACTGCTATTAATTTTTTTCGGGAGATGCCAGTGCCGCTGGTGTAGCATCTTTCAAAACAGCAAGAGGGGCACTGGTCCCTCTTGCTGTTTTGGGACAAAAAAATACGGGTGCTGAATAGCACCCGTCTTCGTTTAACCTGTAATTCCACGTTATGAAAATCATATCAGGGTTGGCTTTCGCTCAGCCCTTCAAATATTGTATGGTTGGTCACTGATTGATCTTGTTCCTTTAGCTCTTTCCAGCGCTGCATTTCGAACTTATTCAGGAAACATACCTTGAATACTTCCTGCTGATGGGAAGAGAGTTCCGTTACTGGCTGCAACCCCAACCTTGCCAGGTGTTCACGGAGTGTATGGATATGCTGTGATATCGTCATGATTGGTTAAATTTTGTTGTAATAAGATGATAAAGCGGATGACAATTAGATGAATTAGAAGCAGATACATCGGGCTGCCGGGTAGCAGCTGGAGCCTGACTGGTGGGGAGCCACGGCTGAATATTGCATTGTCTTTAAACTATCGTGTTGCATGATGCTTGATTATTACCCTACAAATATAGTAGACTTTATAGACTATTTCCAAATTTTAGTCTTAAAAATAGATAAAATCTATATCTGTACACAACAATATAAACAGTCAAGACACCTATGCAGGCATGGAAAACAGGGATAATAGTAAGGAATATAGTATATTTGCAAGGATATACAGGGTGGATTTGTTTATTGTTCCCCTGTGATTTTAAACAGTAACTAATAAACAAAATAAAGCCATGAAATCTTTACAAGACTGTGCCGATGAGCGCGTGCTCATCATCGATGGTGCAATGGGCACCATGATCCAAAGATACAAACTAACCGAGGCAGATTACAGAGGCACCCGGTTTGCAGACTATCCCAGCGACCTTAAAGGGAATAACGACCTTCTCAACCTCACCCAGCCTCAGATCATAGAAGCCATTCACAAGGAATACCTGGAAGCAGGTGCTGATATTATTGAAACCAATACGTTCAGCTGCACTACTATTGCTATGGCCGACTATGACATGCAGGAGCTGGCGTATGAGCTGAATGTGGAAGGTGCCCGTATTGCTAAGAAAGCTGCGCAGGAATACACCGCCAAAAACCCGGACAAACCTCGCTTTGTTGCCGGCGCTATTGGTCCGTTGAACAAGACATTGTCCTTATCACCGGATGTGAACAACCCCGGTTACAGATCCGTGACCTTCGACGAGGTGGTTGCTGCATACGAGGAGCAGGTCAAAGGCCTGTCAGAAGGCGGCGTAGACATTCTGCTGATCGAAACTATTTTCGATACGCTGAACTGTAAAGCGGCCATCTTCGCTATCAAAAAATATTTCCGTGAAAGTGGTAAGCCTGAGCTGCCCATCATGATATCCGGCACCATTACAGATGCTTCCGGTCGTACCCTCAGCGGTCAGACCCTGGAGGCCTTCTATATCTCTGTCATGCATGCAAATCCTTTCTCTGTAGGACTAAACTGCGCACTCGGTGGCCAGCAGATGCGTCCTTATGTGGAAGAACTGTCCAACATCGCTACCTGCAACGTTAGCTGCTACCCTAATGCGGGGCTGCCCAACGCCTTTGGTGAGTACGATGAGGAACCGGAAGATACCGCCTGTATCATTGAAGACTTTGCCGCGTCTGGTTTTGTGAATATTGTTGGAGGATGCTGTGGCACTACACCGGATCATATCCGCCATATCGCACAACATGTGAAAAGTATTAAACCACGTCAGCGACCTGTCCTGACGCACACACTGGCATAGTCATATTTTAATTCAATTCTACGAGAAGTAACAATGAGTGTAACTACTTTGAACGATACTACCACTATAGAGGGTGCAACTGTAAATGATCAGCAACGCCGGGTAATCCAGCCTTTCATGAGGCTGAGCGGACTGGAACCACTGGTAATACGCCCCGAAGCTAACTTTATCAACATCGGGGAAAGAACCAACGTAACCGGTTCCAAGAAGTTTGCCCGCCTGGTACGTGAAGGCCTTTACGAAGAAGCCTTGTCCGTAGCCCGCCAGCAGGTGGAAAGCGGCGCACAGATCCTGGACGTAAACATGGACGACGCCCTCCTGGATGGCGAAAAAGCCATGACTACCTACCTCAATCTCCTGGCTGCTGAACCAGATATCTCCCGCATCCCGGTAATGATCGACTCCAGTAAGTTCAGTGTTATTGAAGCAGGACTGAAATGCGTGCAGGGTAAATGTATTGTAAACTCCATTTCCCTCAAGGAAGGAGAAGAAAAATTCATCGAACACGCAGAAATCTGTAAAGCCTTTGGTGCTGCCGTAGTAGTAATGGCTTTCGATGAGCATGGGCAGGCAGATACGGAAGATAAAAGAGTTGAATTCAGCCACCGTGCTTATAAAATCCTCACAGAGAAAGTAAACTTCCCGCCAGAGGATATCATCTTTGACTTAAATATCTTCGCTATCGCTACCGGTATCGAAGAACACAATAACTATGCGGTGGAATTCATCAATGCCACCCGCCGCGTAAAAGAACTGATGCCACTGACTAAAGTAAGTGGTGGTGTCAGCAACGTTTCCTTCTCCTTCAGGGGTAATGAAGCTGTGCGTGAGGCCATGCACTCCGTATTCCTGTACTACGCCATCAAGGCGGGTATGGATATGGGTATCGTGAATGCCGGCGCCCTGCAGATTTATGACGACATCGAACCACAACTGAGAGACCTCTGCGAAGATGCGATCCTCAACCGCCGGGAAGATGCCACCGAACGCCTGATTGCCTTTGCGGAAACGGTTAAAGCAAAGGGTAAAGTCATCGAAAAAGACGAAAGCTGGAGACTGGGCACCGTGGAAGAACGACTCAGTCACTCCCTCGTGAATGGTATTACCGATTACATAGAAGCTGATACAGAAGAAGCAAGACTTAAATATCCACGCCCCCTCGATGTAATTGAAGGGCCGCTGATGGACGGTATGAACATCGTGGGTGACCTCTTTGGTTCCGGTAAAATGTTCCTGCCGCAGGTAGTAAAAAGTGCGCGTGTAATGAAGAAATCCGTTGCCGTGCTCACACCGTTTATCGAAGAGGAAAAACTGCGCATGCAGGCAGAACATGGCGGAGAAATCAAATCTGCCGGTAAAATCCTCCTGGCTACCGTAAAAGGTGATGTACACGATATCGGTAAAAACATCGTAGGCGTAGTCCTGGCCTGTAATGGTTATGAGATTATCGACCTGGGCGTAATGGTGCCGGCAGAAAAGATCCTGCAGACCGCCAAACAGGAACAGGTGGATATCATCGGCCTGAGTGGGCTGATCACCCCTAGTTTGGACGAAATGGTACACGTAGCCCGTGAAATGAAAAGGCAGCAATTTGAGGTGCCGCTGATCATTGGTGGTGCTACTACCAGTCGCACCCACACAGCCGTTAAAATCGCCCCTGAGTACCAGCACGGCGTAGTACACGTACTGGATGCTTCCCGTAGTGTAACGGTAACCGGTAGTTTGCTCAACAAGGCGCTTAAGAAAAACTTCCTGGGAGACCTCCATCAGGAATACAATAAACTCAACGAATCATTCCGTAATAAAAGACCGGTAAAACAATACCTGCCTTTCCCTGTTGCCCAGGAGAACAAAGTAGCCATCAACTGGGACAATTTTGCGCCTGTGCGTCCTGCGTTTACCGGCATCAGGAAGTTTGAAAATTATGATCTGGGTGAGATAGCAAAGTATATCGACTGGCAGCCGTTCTTCATCTCCTGGGAGCTACATGGGAAATTCCCTCAGATCCTGACAGATGAGGTAGTGGGCGAACAAGCCACCAACCTGTATAATGATGCGCAGGCGATGCTGCAAAAAATCATCGCTGAAAAATGGCTGGGCGCCAATGCGGTGATAGGCCTCTACCCTGCCAATACCATTGCAGCAGACACGATTCAGGTTACCCCTGAACAATCTGACATCTCTCCTGTTAAACTGGAATTCCTGCGTCAGCAAATCAAGAAAGCACCGGGGCAGCCTAACTTGTCGCTGGCCGATTTTATAGCACCTGCTGCCACCGGCAAAGAGGATTATATCGGAGGTTTTGCGGTGACTGCCGGTGTGGGTATCGAAAAATGGCTGGAGAAATTCAAGGAAGAACATGATGACTACAGCAGCATTATGCTCAAAGCCCTTGCCGACAGGCTGGCCGAAGCCTTTACAGAACTGATGCACGAGCGTGTACGTAAAGAGTTCTGGGGTTATGCCAGCGCCGAACACCTGTCAAACGAAGAGCTGATTAAAGAATCCTATATGGGTATACGCCCGGCGCCAGGCTATCCTGCTTGTCCGGAGCATACTGAAAAATACAAGCTGTTTGACCTGTTGAATGCCACTGAAAACACCGGCATTACCCTTACAGAGTCACTCGCCATGTACCCCGCAGCCAGCGTTAGCGGATGGTATTTTGCCAACCCTGAAGCCAAATATTTCGGGCTGGGTAAGATTGAAAAAGACCAGGTAGAAGACTATGCACAGCGTAAAGGCTGGACGATCGAAGAGGCGGAAAAATGGTTACGCCCTACCCTGGAATATGACATGTAAAAGCAGTACAGCATCATGCGAATTGTTTCATATAATGTGAATGGCCTGAGGTCCGCTATGACCAAGGGTTTTACAGAATGGCTTACAGAAGATCCGGCGGATATTATCTGTTTACAGGAGATAAAAGCCAACAAGGATAATGTCGACTTTGCCCAGTTTGATAAGCTGGGGTATGAGCATTACTGGTTTTCGGCGCAGAAGAAGGGTTATAGCGGGGTGGCTGTGCTCACCCGCATTAAGCCTGACAATGTACAATACGGTAATGGCAACCTGCAGAGTGATACAGAAGGGCGCTTTATCCGCCTGGATTTTGGCGACCTGACATTGATCAATACCTATATACCTTCCGGCACCAGCGGCGACGAAAGGCAGAGCTACAAGTACGCATGGCTGGAGGAGTTTTTTGCGTACCTCACTGAGCTGCGCAAAACCCGCCCAAACCTCATTGTTTGCGGGGACTACAACATTTGTCATCAGCCGATAGACATCCATGATCCGGTGAGTAACAAGAACTCCACTGGTTTCCTGCCAGAGGAAAGAGCCTGGATGGACAAGCTGTTTGCCAGTGGTTTTGTAGATACCTTCCGTCATTTCAATCCTGATCCGCATCAGTACAGCTGGTGGAGTTTCCGGGCAAATGCCAGGAATAACAACAAGGGATGGAGAATCGATTATATCAATGTAACGGCGCCGCTGAAGGAAAAGCTGAAGCATGCAGCCATCTATCAACAGGTAAAACACTCGGATCATTGTCCGGTATACCTGGAACTGGCCTTATAATATAAGGTAACTATAAGTACTTTTATCGCACACATGATCATCTACAATATTACTACGAAAGTGGCTACCGGCATACATCCTGAGTGGATGCACTGGATGCGTGAGGAGCAGATTCCTGCCATATTGAATACAGGACTTTTCCATGACTACCGCATGTGTCGGCTATTGGACCAGGATGATTCAGAAGGGCCTACCTATGCGATTCAGTACTTTACTGATAGCATGGAGAACTACAATACCTTTATGGCAGAGCATTCCGGCGCTTTGAGACAACGCGGTTACGAGCTGTTTGGCGACCAGTTTATAGCGTTTGGAACGGTAATGCAGACGATATAATGCACAACAAAACAGTAAACTTATCCACAGGAAATCCACTGTTTTCACGGGCTTAGGAGTTTGGTACAATAGTTGAAAAGACTGCTGAACAATGCTAAAAAGAGCATCAAAGTAGCTACAGCACAGCGTTTTACGAAAGTTACAATACAAATTAGATTGTAGCGTTGCAGAGGGCAATCTGCTGTAACCGTTACCAGTAGCGTTTTTCAGCCGATAAAAATTTGTATAAAAAAGTTGTAAAAAATTTGGTAATCTGATAAAACGCGCTATATTTGCTCACATCAAACATTTTTTCACTAGTTAAATCTTACTAACTATGAACAAAGCCGAATTAATCGAAGCAACTGCCAAAGCTTCTGGCATTACCAAAACCCAGGCTAACGATGCACTGGATGCCTTCACCAAAGCTGTTACTGATACCCTGAAAAAAGGTGGTAAAGTAACCCTCGTTGGTTTCGGTACTTTCTCTGTTTCTAAACGTGCAGCACGTAACGGTAGAAACCCACAAACTGGCCAGATCATCAAGATCAAAGCTAAGAAAGTTGCGAAATTCAAAGCTGGTAAAGCGCTGTCTGACAAGCTCTAATCAGTTAGCACAACTTATTCAAGCAAGGAACATCCGATGTTTCTTGCTTTTTTTTTATACAAAACCGCCAGCTGTATAGAATTTCAGCGAATTGAATTAATTTGCAGCTGTTATCAACATCATATTAATAAACTACAAATCATTTGTTATGGGTAGAGGAGATGTAAAAACCAAAAGAGGTAAAATTTCCAATAAATCTTTTGGTAAAGCAAGACCAGCAAGAACCAGAAAAGCTGCTGCCGCTAAAGCAGAAAAGAAAGCTTAGGTTTCTCGTATACGAAGTTGAAAGGCGCAAATCATCTTGGATAAGATCATTTGCGCCTTTGTATTTGTGCAATCCCGTGGCCACTTATGGCGCGAGGCGCTCTATTTTCCAGCTATTATCTGCTTGTAGCGTATAGCGGATACGGTCGTGTAACCGACTGCTCCTTCCCTGCCAAAATTCCAGTACCGTGGGCTTCACTACATATCCACCCCAGTATTCGGGCCTTACAGGCGTATTACCGGCATATTTCTCCATAAGCCGGGCTACCTCCCCCTCCAATACCGAACGGTCTGAAATCACCCTGCTTTGCGGCGACGCAATGGCCCCGATACGGCTGCCTTCGGGCCGACTATTATAATAAGCATCGCTTACCGCTGCAGGCGCCTTACTAACGGTACCAACTATACGTACTTGTCGCTCCAGCTCCCGCCAGAAGAACAGCAGTGAAACATTGGGATTGGCTGCCATTTCTTCTCCCTTTTGACTATCATAATTTGTGAAGAAGAGAAAGCCCTCCTCATCAAAACTTTTCAGTAACACAATACGTGCGGAGGGATGTCCATCCGGCGTACTGGTGGCCAGCGTCATGGCGTTAGCCTCCTCCACTTCGCCGGTAGTAGCATCATTCCACCAGCGGGAAAACTGCTGTAGCGGTGCTTTTGCAACGTCGTGTTCATCGAGGGAAGCCATGATATAATCCTTGCGGAGATCTGCTATTTTCTGATTCAGCATGGTGTAAAAGTTTAAGGGTAAATTGGCTAAAGCGCAGCTGTATACAAAGGTATGGAAGGATATGCTTAATTTTGGTCTACCTGATATAAATCATACTATGAAAAGAGTAGCCTTATTTCTAGTGCTGGGCATAGCCGTACTCCTGGCCTGCAATCCCCGCGGCGGCGGCAGCAATGCGGAAAAAGACAGTACTATTGCCACCCTCAAATTAGTGGGCACTCCCTTTTTCTATACACAGCTTAAAGGAAATGTGGATAACCATCCCATTACCATGCAGCTGCTCAAAACCACGCCAGGCATGTATCGTGGGTACTATTCCTTTGATACCAGCGGGCAGCCCATTACTATCTGGGGCAGTGGCGACTCCGGACTGGTTAAGATTTACGAGGAAAGTATTGATCCGGAAAACGAACGATTCTTTAGCGGCTCTCTGGATGATTCGGGGAATTTTAAAGGCGTATGGCATGGCAATGGCACCTCCCAGCACTTTTCCCTGGAAACGGCGATGAAAGATGCCATACCTTTTGCCGTATTGTTTGCTACTGATTCTGCAAGCTTACTGCCTGGTAATCCCCGCTCTCCGGTAGGTATGGGCAGCAACAGTATATTATGGCCACAGCCGGTGGTGACAAAAGAAATAGCTGATTTTATTGAAGGCCAGATTACCGGTTCTGCATTGCGGCAACCGCAGCAGTTCCTGCGGCGGGGAATCGACTCCTTCCTGCTGGGATATAAGACCAGCGCCGGTATTGCGGACAGCAGTGAATTAACTGACGCATCCCTTTCGGCTACCTGGAACTGGACTTCAGAGAATGAGATGAAGGTGATTCACAACAAATGGCCTTTGCTGGTCATAGAAAAATACGGCTATGCCTATACGGGCGGGGCGCATGGCAACTGGGGTTCTGCTTTTGTGACGATGGACCTGTCGAAAAAGCAGGTCGTAAAGCCGGCGGATGTCTTTAAACCGGGCTACAAGGAAGCCTTCAGTCCTTTGCTGGAAAAGGCTTTCCGGGCAAAATACCGGATAGGCAATGATGAATCGCTCCGGGATGCATTGCTGACGCCATCAATTGTACCCAATGATAATTTCATCCTGACCGACAAAGGGGTGGCGTTTGTGTATGTGCCTTATGAGATAGGCCCTTATGCGCTGGGGCAGGTGATGTTGTATATCCCGGGGGGTGAGATCAAGGATTGGTTTATCCAGCAGCAGTAAACCAGGTAATTTCCTGGAGTGGTTGCTCCGATGGCCATTCCTGGGGAAATACTGAACAGTACCTTTAAATGCCATTCCTTGCGAAGCGTGGAAGCAGCACCAGCAAAACCGAAGGTTTTGCATCTACATAAAACCAAAAAGCCGGGCAAAGGTATAATACCTTTTTACCCGGCTTTTTTAATAGTATCTGTAAGAAATTAGTGAACGAGGGTACCAACGTTTTTACCCATGATCACGTTCAGGAGGTTTCCTGGCCTGTTCATGTCGAAAACGATGATTGGCAGCTTGTTTTCCTGGCAGAGGGTAAAGGCTGTCATATCCATCACGTTCAGTGATTTCTGGTAAACTTCAGAGAAGGTAATAGTTTCGTATCTGGTGGCAGTTTTATCCTTTTCAGGATCTGCGGTATAGATACCATCCACGCGGGTACCTTTGAGGATAACGTCCGCCTGGATTTCGATAGCGCGCAGGGAAGCTGCGGTATCGGTGGTAAAGTAAGGATTGCCTGTTCCGGCACCGAAGATTACTACACGGCCTTTTTCCACGTGGCGGATGGCGCGACGGCGGATATAGGGTTCTGCGATCTGTTCCATTTTGATGGCTGATTGCAGGCGTGTGTAGAGTCCGATTTTTTCGAGGCCGCTTTGCATGGCCATTCCATTGATCACTGTAGCCAGCATGCCCATGTAGTCGCCCTGAGCTCTTTCAATACCGGTTTCTGCTTCATTCATTCCACGGTAGATGTTCCCACCTCCGATAACGATAGCTACCTGTACCCCGAGGTCAGTAACGGCTTTGATGTCGTAAGCATACTGAGTTATCACCTTAGGATCAATTCCATAATTTCCTTCACCCATGAGGGCCTCACCGCTCAGTTTGAGTAAGATTCGCTTGTACTTTGGCAACATGACGCTATAAGAATAATGTAAGAGTGTGGATTACCAGTGCAATTTCCGAAAAAATTGCTGGTCATGAAAATCTATGCGCAAAAAAAAGGAGAGAAATTGCTTTCTCTCCTTTTCCTATTCGTAAGTTATTATCCTAAAGCAACGCGTTTGAAGGCAGTTACTGTCAGACCAGCATTTACTGATTTCAGGTAATCCGCTACGGATTTGTTGTTATCCTTAACGAAGGCCTGTTGCAGCAGGGTGCTTTCTTTGAAGAATTTATTCAGTTTACCGGCAGCGATTTTTTCAGCCATTTCAGCGGTTTTGCCTTCAGCTTTAATCTGCTCGATAGCGATTTCTTTTTCGCGGGCGATGGTTTCTTCAGAAACGCCGGAAGCATCGATAGCTACCGGGTTCATTGCAGCGATTTGCATAGCTACGTCTTTACCAACTTCTTCAGCAACTGGCTGGTTGAAGCCTACGAGAACGCCCATGCGGAAGTTACCGTGGATGTAAGCAGTAACTGCTTCACCGGTAACATATTCGAATTTGTTCAGGGTGATTTTCTCACCGATTTTAGCAACCTGATCGTTTACTTTATCAGCAACGGTAGCGCCGTCCAGTGGAGCTGCGCTCAGTGCTTCAACAGTAGTGATATTGTTTGCCAGGGCCAGGTCAACGATAGACTGAGCGAATTTCACGAAGTCTTCGTTTTTAGCAACGAAGTCAGTTTCGCAACCCAGACCTACCACAACGCCGGATTTACCATCAGCAGCAGTTTTAGCGATGATAACACCTTCTTTAGTTTCGCGATCAGAACGCAGCGCAGCTACTTTCTGGCCTTTTTTACGCAGGTAGTCCACAGCTTGTTCGAAATCACCATCACTTTCTACCAGTGCTTTTCTACAATCCATCATACCAGCACCCGTTTGCTGACGCAGTTTATTAACATCAGCAGCTGTAATTGTTGCCATGAGTTATATAAAGTTTAAGAATTATTGAAATGATATTAAACTCAAATTACGAATTACGTTTTTGCGGGAGGAATCCTGCAATAGCGCAATTCGTAATTTGTATTTTAAAAAATATTATCTAGCGCCGCCACCTGGTTTGCGAGGACCGCCACCACCGGTGTTAGAAGTACGACGTTGACCACCTTGGCCACCGCCACGGTTCTGGCCACCACCACGGTTTTGACCACCGCCACGGTTCTGACCGCCGCCTTGGCCACCAGGACCACCTTGGCCACGACCGCCGCCGCCTGGTCTACGACCTCTTTCGCCTTTTTCGTCGTTGCCTTCAACTTCGAATTTGCGTGCTTTGTCGTCTGCTTCTTCTTCCTCTTCTACATCTTCAGTTTTCTCGTTAGCTCTTTCAGACAGACCTTCAGCGATTGCTGCGCAGATATAGCTGGTGATGATAGCGATAGACTTAGTAGCGTCATCGTTCGCAGGGATAGCGAAGTCAACTTTAGTAGGATCGGAGTTAGTATCCACCATACCGAAAGTAGAGATGCCCAGACGTTTTGCTTCAGCCAGAGCGATATGTTCGTGAGAGATATCTACCAGGAACAGAGCAGCTGGAACGCGTGCCAGTTGAGCGATACCACCCAGCACTTTCTCCATTTTCTCTTTATCGCGACTTAAAGTCAGACGTTCTTTTTTAGTGATATTGTCGAAAGTACCGTCAGCCAGCATTTTCTCGATGCTCTGCATTTTCTTTACAGACTTACGGATAGTAGCGAAGTTAGTCAGCATACCACCTAACCATCTTTCAGTTACGAAAGGCATGTTGATGTTACGTGCAGCGTCAGCTACGATTTCTTTCGCTTGTTTTTTAGTTGCAACGAACATGATCTTTTTACCGCTTTTTGCGATAGATTTCAGGGCAGCTGCTGCTTCCTGTAAACCTTCTACGGTTTTGTTCAGATCAATGATATGAATACCTTTCTTTTCTGCGAAAATATAAGGCAGCATTTTCGGATTCCATTTTTTCTTCAGGTGACCGAAGTGAACACCTGCCTCCAGTAACTGCTGCTGCAATGAGGTATTATTTTCCATGTTTATATTGCTCAATTAAAAGGATCAAATAATAATACTGTAGCGGATATAAAAAAGTATCCGCCAACAGCTCAGAAATATTAGCGTTTAGAGAACTGGAAGCTTCTTCTAGCTTTAGCTTTACCTGGTTTCTTACGTTCAACTGATCTTGGATCGCGTTTCAGCAAACCAGCAGCTTTCAGTGCAGGACGGAATTCGATATTCACTTCGCACAGTGCACGAGCGATACCCAATTTAATAGCTTCCGCCTGACCTTTGATACCACCACCCTGAGCGTTCACTTTCAGATCAAACTTATCAACAGCTTCGATAGTTTTTAAAGGCAGTTCTACCTGGTTTTGCAGGTATACCAGAGAAAAGTAGGATTTATAATCTTTGTCGTTGATAGTGATGTTACCGGTACCTTTGTTGATATAAACACGGGCAACCGCTTCCTTACGACGACCTATTGTATTTTTTTGCTTTTCCATGTATCAGAGAAAAATTAGAAAGTTAAAGGTTGTGGTTTCTGCGCTGCGTGAGGATGCTCAGCACCAGCATATACAAACAGTTTTTTGTACATCTTGCGACCCAGGCGGTTTTTAGGCAGCATACCTTTTACAGCTTTCTCAATCATAACCTCAGGACGACGGCGAATCAGGTTTTTAGCCAGTTCTACGCGCTGACCACCAGGGAAACCAGTGTAATGGATGTATTCTTTCTCTTCCATTTTGTTACCGGTTAAAACGATTTTTTCAGCGTTGATAACGATGATATAATCACCGCAGTCAGTATGAGGAGTATAGTAAGGTTTGTTCTTACCTCTTAAAATGGCGGCCATTTTAGCAGCAACCCTGCCAAGTGTCAGATTGGTAGCATCTACGATGTGCCAGTCACGCTTTACGTAAGCGTCGTTAGCCGATTTTGTTCTAAAACTTAATGTGTTCATTGTTGTATACGATAAAGATTACGTCTTGTAAACAATTCCCCCACAGTGAGGGAGTGCAAAGGTACATTCCCCATTCTTAATAACCATACATTTTAACCAGTTTTTTACAAGGCACCTTTGTAACTAATTGTTTTTCAATAAAAAATTTGTTTCAAAGTTATTAACAACATCATTCCGGATGGTTGATAACTTGTTTTTTTGTAATGTATGGAGATGGAAATGCAGCAGAATTTGCAGATGAGTCTGCCCGGAAGGATTATCAGTCTGATGCCTTCGGCATCAGCTGGCGATGGCCACGCTGCGGCAGCCTGGGCTCACAGCCTATAATCAGTGCCAGGGGCGCGAAGTCCCTCCCCAATGAGGCGTCATCCCAATACCTATTAAATGAAAAAGGTTGACACCACCAGGTACCAACCTCCCCTTATAAGTTTATTATCTCCCTTAGTCCCTATTCCGGGCCCCCAGGAAAATCATTAAATACTGTACAAACGTAGCAATAGATGCCAGCGCAGCTACCACATACGTCATGGCCGCCCACCAAAGGGCATTCTTTGCCTTATCATGCTCCCCGGCCGACATCACCCGGCTACTATCCAGCCAGGCCAGCGCCCTTTTGGATGCATCAAACTCCACAGGCAGCGTAATCACTGAAAATAAAGTAGTTACACCAAATAAGATCACACCAATCAATAACAACTGTGGAAAAGTATTAATTAACAGGATACCCGCCAGCAACACCCAGTTGACCAGGTTAGCACTCACCTGCACTACAGGCACCAGCTTGGAACGAAAGCCCAGCCATGGATACCGGGTCGCATGCTGCACCGCATGGCCGCACTCGTGCGCCGCCACAGCCGCCGCAGCCACATTAGCCCCGTTATATACATCCGGACTCAGATTTACCGTTTTGTCCGCCGGATTATAGTGATCCGACAAAAAACCATCCACCGATTGTACTTTTACATCGTATATCTGATTGTCTTTCAACATTTTCTCGGCTATTTCACGCCCGGTAAGCCCGGAAGAAGTGGGTATTTCGCTGAATTCATGGAAGCGCCGCTTCAGAATAAAGCCAACTAGCATACTGATCCCCACAAAAATCAGTGAAACAATCATAATTCCTGGTGTCATATGCAATTTTTTTACAGAATATTATAGGTACTAACAGGGTCAAAAAATGATCCAACTACCCTAATTTAAGATTTATTTAGCAGACACCTGTCATAGCTGCTTCATCCTTCCCCACCCACCGCTCATCAAGAAATTTAACACTGCCATATTGGCTAAATTAAATTTTTTTAGGGCAAAAACCGGCCTATTTGTCAGTACGCCAGGGAGCATACCCCAGTGAGATTTCATATGTAAAAATCCCCAACATCACCTCTATTTATCAACATTTTACGGCTTGCCAATGAAAGTAATATTGAACCAAAATAATGGTTCAAATAGCCGCTGGCAGCCACTTTATAACATTAAAAAAATACATCAAAAGTTATTCACATCGATTAAATAAACTTTTTTATTCTGAAGCCATTTAGTAATTTAGACCTGAATTTAATGGGTTAGTAAGTAGAAAGAGTCAACGGAATCTTCCGTTTGGCTCTTTTCTCATTTTAGGAAATCCCCCACTTCAATTTTTGTAAATCTCCTTACTTTGTACCCTCTCTTTATACATCGATATGAGTAAAATTAAAACAGCTTTTTTCTGTCAGAATTGTGGATACGAATCTGCAAAATGGAATGGTAAATGTCCGAGTTGCGGTCAGTGGAATACCTTCGTTGAAGAAAGAGTACAAAAAGATGCTCCTGTAAAACAGGAATGGAAAACCATTGATAACCCACTCGCACGTACGCAAAAATTTGTGAACCTCTCCGACGTGGAAGCAGTAGCAGAAAAACGCCTGCTTACTCCGGACAATGAACTCAACCGCGTGCTGGGAGGCGGTATAGTAGCGGGTTCCCTCGTTTTAGTAGGGGGAGAACCAGGCATCGGAAAATCCACCCTCTTCCTGCAAAATGCATTGCAACTGAAAGGCGTAAGAACACTTTATATCAGTGGAGAAGAAAGTGAACAGCAGATAAAAATGAGAGCAGATCGCATCAATATCTCCAACGATCAATTCTATCTGCTCACCGAAACATCTACGCAAACCATATTCGCAGAAATCAGAAAACTACAGCCGCAACTGGTGGTTGTCGACTCCATACAAACCCTGCAATCACCATTTATTGAATCCGCACCGGGCAGCGTGTCGCAGATCCGGGAAACTACGGCAGAACTGCAACGCTTTGCCAAAGAAAGCAATACCCCCGTTTTCCTCATTGGCCATATCACCAAAGATGGGGCCATTGCAGGACCTAAAGTATTGGAACACATGGTAGATACAGTGCTCCAGTTCGAAGGTGATCAGCATTACGCTTATCGGATTCTCCGTACCATAAAAAACAGATTTGGCTCTACCGCCGAACTGGGTATCTATGAAATGACCGGAACCGGATTAAGACAAGTCACCAACCCTTCTGAAATTCTGATTTCACAAAGGGAAGATCTGCTCAGCGGCGTGGCCATCTCTGCAACGATGGAAGGTATGCGTCCACTGTTGGTAGAGGTACAGGCACTCGTTACACAATCCGTTTATGGTACACCGCAGCGCACCGCTACCGGTTTTGACCTGCGCCGCCTGCAACTGCTGCTTGCCGTACTGGAAAAACGCGGTGGTTTCCACTTCGGCGTGAAAGATGTGTTCCTTAATATCGCCGGCGGTTTGCGGGTAGAAGATCCCGCGATTGACCTGGCCGTTCTTTGTGCACTACTCAGCTCTTACGAAGACATATCTCTCCCCAACAAAGTATGTTTTTCGGGAGAAGTCGGCCTAAGCGGCGAAATAAGGGCAGTTAACAGAATAGAGCAACGTATTGCAGAAGCGGAAAAACTTGGATTCGAAAAGATTTTTATCTCCCGTTATAACAAAAAAGGTATTGATTTCGCTAAATTTAATATAGAAGTAGTTGCTGTCGGACGTGTAGAAGAAGTATACCGTCAGCTTTTTTAAACCATATATCCATTCAGATGATAACCCGTTTGTTAATGCCTTTGGTAGATCTTTTCTACCCCCACTGCTGCGCGGTATGCGGCACGGACCTGGACCTCCAGTCAGAAAAAATTTGTATTGCCTGCGAGTCCGCACTTCCGGCTACCCAGTTTCACTTGTTTGCTGACAATCCGATAGAAAAAATTTTCTGGGGGAGAACTAAAGTCGCACATGCGATGGCGGCCTATTACTATTCACAGTCATCCGGTATACAACAGCTGATCCATCAGTTCAAATATAAGAACCGGAAGGACCTGGCCATTTACTTAGGACGTAAGACGGGTGTGATGCTCACCCAAACTTCATGGCTACACGAAATTGATGCAGTCATACCAGTGCCGCTATACCACAGAAAAGAAAAACAACGCGGCTATAATCAGGCAAAACTACTGGCAGCGGGAGTGGCTGACACCACCAACAAGCCACTGAATACCAGTTTATTAACAAGAGAGACCTATACGAATACCCAAACAAAGAAAGGCAGAATTGGCCGTTGGAGCAACGTGGCGGAAGTATTCCGGGCAGCACCGGCTGTACACGGAATGCACCTGCTCCTGGTAGATGACGTTATCACCACGGGCGCCACCACAGAAGCCTGCAGCAAAGCATTAACAGACGCTGGCGCTACGGTGAGCATCGCCTGCCTGGCCTATGCCTGGAGCTAAAAAAAATAAATTTTATGATAACGGATAGTTAACTTTATGGTCGAGTCTGAGCCGTTATTTTTGTTTCTGCAAATTTTCAACAACCCTGGTATATGTTTAAAGTTACATTACTCTCCATTTTCATGCTGTTCGCAGCTACTGCATCCCATCTTTATGATTTTAAAGTAGATGCTGTTGACGGTGGTAAAATTGATTTCTCCAAATACAAAGGAAAAAAAGTACTGATTGTAAACACCGCCTCCCTGTGCGGCAACACACCGCAGTACGAAAGCCTGGAAAAACTATATAAGAAATATCAGAAAAACCTCGTGATTGTTGGCTTCCCTGCCAATAACTTCGGTAGCCAGGAACCTGGCAGCAACAAAGAAATCCAGGAGTTCTGCACCAAAAAATACGCGGTAACTTTTCCGATGGCCGCAAAAATATCTGTAAAAGGTGCTGACATCCACCCGCTGTATCAGTGGTTACTGGATGAAAGTAAAGCTAAACACCTGGAGCCGGCCGCAGTAACCTGGAATTTCCAGAAGTACCTGCTGGACGAAAAAGGCAACCTGGTAGCTGTGTTTTCACCAAAAACACAACCAGATGCACCAGAGGTGATTGCAGCAATCGAGAAAAAATAATTTTCAACCTCCCCCCGAACATACACTTTTGCCATATTTAGGGTAACGAAATGTTATTACGGCTACGTATACCCGTAACCGTGTGACCTGATATTCATTCACCCCGGAGCAACTATTGCATGAAACATCTACTATTATATTTACGACCAACTATGCTATTGCTGGCCGGAGCCATAGGGGTTTCCGCATGCCAGAACGTAATCGACGAGCCTACCCTATCCTGCCCCGAAATGTTGTTTAACTTCAACACCGGGGGTAAAACCACCCCCCTGAATCTTTCCAGCAGTTTAATGTTCCGTGCGGAAACAGACAGCGGTGGCCAGAAATACGTAAGTATTGAGGGTATCAGCGACAGCATGAAAGTGATCATCAATTTATCTGATGGCCTGTATGTGGACAGTTTGCTAAGCAACGACTCCATCAAACTTAAAACATATACCTACTCCCGCAAAACTAAGGTAGAAGGTGGCCTGGTGATCATCGGCAACAGAATTCCCGGCTTCGATTACCATTTCCTGGAAACGGATACATCCAGCATCACCATTACCAGGATTAACACAAAGAAAAAAACAATCACAGGCTACTATTATTACGCCAACACCGGCAACACCGTTACCGGGCAAGGCGTATTTCAGAACACCTGTTATACCTCTTTGTCGCGCTAAGGTTTACCCCCTTTTCATTATCTTGCGGCATGCTATTTAAAGAGATCATAGGACAGTCCGCCGTAGCACATCAGCTGGTTCAATCTGTACAACAGAACCGCCTCAGTCATGCACTGATATTGCTTGCACCGGAAGGTAGCGGCGGACTTCCGCTCGGGCTGGCCTTTACACAATACCTGGTTTGTGAAAACAAGCAGCCGGAGGGTGCCTGCGGCCAATGCCCGGGATGTATCAAAGCATCACAGTACGTCCATCCCGACATTCATTTTTCCTATCCCGTAATCCCCCGCAAGGCAGGTGATAAACCGGTAAGTACAGACTATGTAAGTGAGTGGAGAGAATTTGTAACCACCAATCCATATGGTAATACCTATGACTGGCTGCAATTTATAGGGGCGGAAAATAAACAGGGTAACATCACGGCAACGGAGTGCCAGGACATTATCCGTAAGCTCAACCTCAAGAGTTTTGAGAGTGGTTATAAGATCCTGTTGATGTGGATGCCGGAATACCTGGGCAATGAAGGTAACCGGCTGCTCAAGCTGATTGAAGAGCCTCCTGTTAACACGCTTTTCATCTTTATAGCAGAAAACCAGGAGCAGATCCTGGCCACTATACTTTCCAGAACACACCTGATCAAAGTAAACCCTATTCCTAAGGAGGATATGGTAAAGTCGCTCACCGACCGCAACGTACCGGCGGCAAAGGCGCAGCAGATTGCCACCATTGCGGCGGGCAACTACCGGGAGGCGGTGTACCTCCTGCAATACTCTGACGACGACTACCATGAGTTGCTGCGCAACTGGCTTAATTACATCTTTACCGGCAACAGGGGCGCGCTGCAGGAATGGATCGAAGGTATTTCCAGCGCCAAAACCGGGCGCGAAAACCAGAAACAATTTCTCCGTTATTTCATTAACCTGCTGGAACATGCGGTGAGGTTGCAGTTTATTGACCGCAGTCAGCTGGCTTTTTCGGCGGAAGAAATGGACTTTTCTTCCAAGCTGCTGAAGCTGGCCGGCATGGAGCAGATAGAGCAGATTGTGGACCTGCTGGATAATGCCTACTATCATATTGAGCGCAACGCCAACGCCAAAATGCTGTTCCATGCGCTGTCCATCAAGCTACAATATATATTTAAAAAGAAACCTCTGCCTCAAACGTAATAACCTGGGGCGTTAGGGAGCCATATCCCCTTGTTTTCCTTATCTTTGCTGCTTTCCGTCTTTTTGTTTTTATTACAGGAATACTGTATATTAAGGGGATGGAATGACCTGAAATGCTTATTTCTAAAATTTAAACTATTTAATAATATGGCTTGTGCCGGATGTGGTACGGGTGTAGATGGTAAGCCAGCAGGATGTAAGAGTAATGGAGGATGCAGTACAGGAGGTTGTAACAGACTGAATGTGTTTGATTGGTTATCCAATATTCCACTAGCAGACAGCTTATCACCATTTGACATTATTGAAGTTAGTTTTAACAATGGAAGCCGCAAAGATTTTTACCGTAACGTAACCAGGCAGCACCTTGATAAGGGCGAAACGGTTACCGTAGAAGGAGTCAGCGGTTTTGACGTTGGAACAGTAAGCCTGACAGGTGAACTGGTAAAACTACAAATGAAAAAACGACGCGCAGAGGACACACCCGAAGTCAAAAAAGTCCTGCGTCGATCAACACACGACGACCTGCAAAGGATGAGTGATAATAAGGCCCGAGAAAAGGAGGCATTGATTAAATCAAGGGCATTAGCCCGCAGCCTGGGCCTTGAAATGAAACTTACCGAGGTCGAAATTCAGGCCGATGGCCGAAAAGCAACGTTCTTTTACACTGCCGATGATCGTGTCGATTTCCGTGAACTGATTAAGGTTTACGCCTCCGAGTTCAGGGCTAAAGTGGAGATGCGCCAGATAGGCGCCCGCCAGGAAGCCGGAAAAGTAGGAGGAATTGGTAGCTGCGGCCGCGAGTTATGCTGCTCTACCTGGCTCTCTGATTTCAAAAGCGTGAATACTACCGCCGCCCGTTATCAGAACCTTTCTATCAACCAGGCGAAGTTATCCGGACAATGTGGCCGCCTTAAATGCTGCCTCAACTACGAACTGGATACTTACATGGATGCACTGAAAGATTTCCCTGAAGATGCAGACAGTATTGAAACTGCAAACGGGGTAGCCACCTTGCAGAAACGCGATATCTTCAAAAGCCTCATGTGGTATTCCTACGAAGGAAGTAACAAGCAATATCCGCTGACCATTACCAGGGCCAAAGAAATCCGACTGCTCAACAGACAAGGCGTTAAGCCGGATGACCTGAAAGCAGTGGAGGTAGTAAATGTGCATAAACCGAAGGAAGCCGATCTCGGATTTGCAGATGTAGTAGGACAAATCAGCCTGAAGTCTCTGGAAAAAACTGTTCAGAAGCGCAAGCAGAAGGACAAAGACAAACAGAAACAACAGCAAAAAGGCGAACCGGGAAAACAGCCGCAGCAACGTCAGGAAGCACGACAAGAGCAGAAAGGACAGCAGCAGGGCCGCCCCGACAACCGCCAACAGCAGGATCGCAACAGGCAAAAGCAGGACAATAACCGTCCGCCGAAACAACAGGGAGGCCAACCTAATCAGGGAGGCAACCAACAAAACCGCCCGCCACGCGATCAGCAACAAGGCCAGGGCCGCCAGCAACAGCAAGGGCCTAAACAGGATAGAGAAGGACAAGGACAGGGACAGGGTCAGCCTCCTAAACAGGACCGCCGCCCACCCAGACATAACAAACCAAAGCCTCCCAATCCAAATAATAACAACAACAATAAATCATAAAAAAAGAACCGGCCATAAAGCCGGTTCTTTTTTTATGTATAATACGATCGTAATTTTCAGTTCAAGGTTACGCCACCGCCACACAGGCATGAAATGCGTAATCTAAAAGGCCGCCCAGACGGAGCAGCCTTTGTTAATAATTGGTTTTTGCTTATGAGAAAAATTTAAAAATCTTTATAGGGGCCTACTAGGCTTCGTTCTCAAACAAAAGCTTGTAGTAGTGCATATTTGTAGCCTCATCGAACCCGCGTTCAATCAGCTCACGATCACCATGTATATAGATATGAAAATTCCTGTCCAGCTTCAGAATACTCTTAAAGACTTTCTGTTGCTTTTTAACGGCTGGTGCAGATATTTCAAATTCATCAGGGATATCCTGTTGGAACGCTTGCTGGTACTCGTTCCGGTATTCTTTAAACGATGCGATAGCCTCAGGATGGCCTAACACTTCGTTTGCAAAGTCATCTAACTGGAAATGCTCTTTTTCCTTAAAGTATGTGGCTGATTTGTTGAGCAGATCTACCTGATCCACCCTGTTCATTTCATACTCCGTGGGCAGTTTGTTATCTATGAACTGCTTGCACATATTTACAGCCAGCTCAGTCTGATGGTAACTATCCTCTCTCCTGGTTACCTGTAAAAATGCATCTTTCCAATATACGGCCTCTGTTTGCTTTCCAGTGCTGTCCACTATACTCACTTTATAGCCATCCTCTTCCTCGGTATTAAAGATCAGGCATCCTTTGTCAAGCTTATTAATGTTGATGCCGTCTTCATAGTTTACCTGGTAATTGTCGTCTTCAAGGAAAACTTTCAAATAGGTATCCCGGTTCTCTGACTTGAAAATCCCAATGGCAGGCACTTCTTCTCCATCCACAAGACACTTGCTAAAGTAGGCTATATAGAGCTCTCCACCTTTTATTTTGGGATGGGTGGAATGTTTATATAGATGTTTGGCAATATTTACAGACTGCTCCTGAAACTCATTTTGGTCGCCAAATATACGTCGACAATATTGAAAAACTTCATTCAGCTGTAAATCTGCCTCATGAAAAAACCTGAAATACTCTGCCGACTTGGTAAATGGCTGAATAAAATAGGTGATCAACAACTGGCTGATTGTTTCGTCCTCCAGTTGCAGCGGTGCTTTGGAACAAAGCAGCATCTCCTCATTAGAAGAATTTCCTACCTTATGAATAGTCAGGTGCGCCAGATCTTTAAACTCCGAAACATGAATCATGCGGGCAAAAGTAGTAAAATACCACGCAACGGAATTTGCTATCTCCCTAAAAATCCTACCAGATAAATAAAGTGCCCGACAGCAGGGCCTTTCCTTTGATCAAGTAAAAAATATTTTTTTGGAATAGTTGTTTATTTTAATGCAGCAAAAATCCACTAAAATGAAAAAGACATACATGCTGGCACTACTCGCAGGTGGTAGCCTGTCCGCCCTCGCACAGCAACAACCGCTGTATACCGCCAGGGACCTCACCGCCGAAAAGATGTTTTCCGTAAACATCGAAGGGCCCAACTTCGATAAAGCCGGCAACTTTTATGTTGTCAACTTCCAGAAAGATGGGACCGTAGGCCTGATAGATACCAAAACCGGCGCCGGCCAGGTTTTCGTGACACTGCCCGACAGTAGTATAGGCAACTCCGTGAATTTTGACAGCAAAGGCACTATGTATCTCCCCGACTTCAAAGGACATAATGTACTTATGGTAGATATGAAGACCAAACAGGTAAGCGTATACGTACATTCCGACCAGTTCAACCAGCCAAACGACCTTTGCATCAATAAAAAAGACCAGATATTTGCTTCAGACCCGAACTGGAAAAACAGTACCGGCCAGCTCTGGCGCATAGATACCAACCGCAAACCTGTGCTGCTGGAGGCAAACATGGGCACCACCAATGGTATTGAACTTAGCCCGGACGAAAAAACCCTGTACGTAAATGAGGCCATCCAGCGCAAAGTCTGGAAATATGATGTGGATAAAAAAGGAAATATCTCCAACAAAACCCTCTTCGCCACCTTCCCCGACTACGGCTTCGATGGTATGAAATGCGACAAGGCCGGTAACCTGTACATTGCCCGATGGGGAAAAGGAACTATTGCAGTGCTATCACCAAAAGGTGAACTGATCAGGGAAGTAGCCCTTAAAGGTAAACAGTGCAGCAACCTCACCTTCGGTGATCCGGACGGGAAAACGGTGTACGTAACTTTACAAGACAGAAAATGTGTAGAAACCTTTAGGGTGGAAATCGCAGGAAAGCGTTATTAAGATATCAGGGGCATCACCCCCATAATTTTTAGTTGTTGAAAAAAAGACCGGAGGTGGCTCCTCCGGTCTTTTTCTATTTATTTTATGATCAGCAGCCAGCCCTTGCCAGGTGCCACCGGTATGGCGGCATCCTTTGCAAACACTTGTCCTTGCTGGAAATTACGTATATCCGGCGCCGTAATCACCGCCTTTGCCGGGTCGATGCCCAGCTCCTGCCAGTTGATATTCAGATGCACGGAAGTTTCCCCACCAGCCCAGCTGGCCAGGGATACCAATACCGCCCCGTTCTTACGATAGATCGTGGCCAGTACCTGTGGATTATCTGTTTTTACAGGATTACCATCTACCCAATAGCCCACCATGCGGGAACCCTGGATACCGAAATCGTCCCATACCTTCCAGATGCCACGCGGATCAGCATTGTCGGACCAAGGCATACGACTGGTCATGCCATACACCATGCCCCTCCACGGGTTTCCGCCATCCTGCAGCATTTCGCCCATGAGGCCAAACGGGATACCACTCACCTCCGTCAGGAAGAAATCAGGCCCGTTCTTTTCATAATCGAAATACTCACCAAACCAAAGCCGGTTCAGGTAAGGGAAATGCTCCATGTACAACATGGCGCTGTTCTGGAATCCATCCGACTTATTATATTGATTGGCCGAGTGCAGGTCGATAATACCAGGGTGCCCATCCTGCGTGAGTACACGCTTGATACGCTTCATGGTTACGCGGTCAAACGCCACATCATCCAGGTAAATACCGTCGATGCCCACATTTTGCACCAGCCAGTTCATGCCTTCCACATAGTAGTTATGCCAGCGGTTCATGCCACTGTTGATGATAGCAGCATCTTTAAACTCCGGCACAAACCAGGCGGCGATGTAGTCTTTGCCCACATGCTCCTGTAGCCAGGAGAAGCCACCACCCTTGCCAGGGCTGTATACTTCATGGCCCAGACTACGCAGCGGAAAGGTTTCCCAGGCGTGGTTGGACAACTCACGCACCGTATTATAGATCTTCACCTTCAGCCCTTTGCTATGTGCTGCATCAATATAGTCCTTCATTTTCTTCCATTCAATGAACGGATAGTTGATCCATGGGTTAATTTCGTTGCCATGGTGGATATTTACCACAGTAGCGCCGGTAGCCTTGATGGTATCCGGGTTGGCGTACTTATGATAGAACCGGTTGGACCACTGGAAATCGGTGTTCAGTGTATGGAACGGCGTTATCAGCAGGTTGAAATTGTAATAAAGCACCTCCCCTTTTTTCATGGTACGGGTGCCGGTATAAGCGTTAGCCAGTATGGACTTGCCTTTCAGCCCGAGGGTGATCCCGCCTTTCTGATCGTTACCCCACGAAGCAGGCAACAGTAAAGGTTTTTGCAGGTAGAAGTTAGTGTTCAGCGGGCGAACATAGTGCTCGTCACGAAGGGTAAATTGCAGCCCCGCGTTCACATCCCCTACCCAGGCGCCATCCTGGTTTTTATGTGCTACGTCCCACTTCCAGTCTACCAGCTGCGGGCGGAGCCCTCCTTTCTGATTCAGGCCCATCATGTATTTGGCCACGGTGGTATCGAAGGGAATATGGAAAGTCACATCTTTCAGGGCTACTTCTTCAGTGGCGGTTACTTTCACCACGTACTCCATATGTCCGTCAAATTCCAGGGAACCATCCACGTCCATTTGTAAGCCGGTGGTGGTGTTCACGGCATGCCAGGTAATTTTTCCATTATCGCGGGAGGTTACCTTCCAGCCCTGGCTGGTCCATTTCAGATCCTTGCCGGTAGCCGCGCCGATGAAGTGGAAGTGCAGCGGCTCGATGATCAGGTTACGGGGTTTATCCGTGGTACCGGTCATTTCCGGCGTAAAGAAAGTTTGTATCTGCGCAGGGAACCCATCTTTGTTGATACCTACCTTACGACCCAGGAAAGAGATGACACTGTCGGTCATCACAAGCGGCGTGTAAGGTGCGATCACTGCATTTTCCTGTGCCAGCGTAGAGTTCAGCCATTTGAGGCGGGTTTGCTTCCAGGGTTCGTTATACCCGCTGTTAACAGCTGTTTTAGCGGTAACGGTAAGGGTTACACGTACCGGCATAGCTGGTGCCCCTTCGGGCTGCACGGTAACGATGCCTTTGTAAACACCCGGTAGTGCGTTAGCCGGAACGTCAATACCGCACCACAGCGCCTGCACTTTGCCGGAGGCCACATCTACCATATTGGTAAAGGGCCTGGCATCGTAAGTGGTGCCGGTGGTATTGATGCAGCTCAGCTGAGCGGCCGGAATCTGTTTACCATCGGCGGTTTTCAGGTCGGAAAAGCGCACCTGTATATCTTTAAGGTCTTTACGTGCGTAAATACCCAGCTGAAAAGCATAGTACTCTCCTTTATCCGCCTGCCCCTGAAATGTCTGCGACGGCCCTTTCTGCACCCAGCGTTGGGGGATGTCGTCCGTCATTTTTACCGGAAAGGCTCTGTCCTCGGGGAATACGAGGTAACCGGCACCGGGATGTTTCAGCAGCAGCGATTTCATTTCTGCTGTGGTAGCTATTACCTCCATTGGGTAAAAGCTGTTGAACTCATCCACTGATTCCATGGCCTTCACGGTGGTGTTTGGCCTCAGGTTGTCGGGTAGTGCGTTAGTCCAGGAAGCATTAGCAGTGGGTGCAGGTGCGAGGTATACGCCTTGTGGATAGTTGGCGCGACCTTCATTTTGATACGGCAGATAGTAAATGTAGTACTCACCTTTGCCGGAGGTGGGTTCAAAAATAATGTCTCCTTGTTCACGGTTGAGCGATAGCATTTTTACGTTTGCTACCGGTTGTTTTGTTTTTGCATCCTGGATGATAATACGTTTGCCGGCTGGATTTTCATCACGGCGGCGCCAGGGGATTACCACCCTGGCAGCGTTTCCAGTTCCATTAAAAGTAACCACTACCCGTTGGTTTCCCAGGGAGTCGGCATTCCACGAATTGTTCCCGGAAGTATATTTGAGCTGCTGCGCCATAGTGGTGCCAAACAAGCCCATACTAAGTCCAGCCAGGATCAATCCTCTTTTAAGGAATAAGTGGTGAGGTTGATGATTTAGCATGAAGTATAAATTGATCTTCGAAAAATATAGAAAAAATCAGCGAATAGCTACAAAGACTGTGTAAACGGTAAAAGAGAAGGCTCCCTGCTTACGTAGGGAGCCTTTCATAGTATATGGTTATTCTTATGGGTTTTGCGCCAGGTTAGGGTTTAGTACGATATCCTGTTCGGGGATATAGTGTACTACCCTTAGGTTGGTATACTCAATTGTTTGAGGATTTACCGGGTGATAGCCGGGATAATTTCTCACCAGATTTTTGTTGTTACGGAACAGATCAAAGCAACGATGTGTTTCAAACGCAAGCTCCAGGCGGGTTTCGTCGAGCACCACGTCGAGCACGGAGGCGTAGCCTTTCAGGTCGGCGGTGGTGAAGAGTGCATTACCGCTGAGTCCTGCGCGGGTACGGATCGTGTTCACATCTTCAATGGCCTGGTTGTTATTACCCAGTTTAGCCGCTGCTTCTGCCCTGATGAGGTACATTTCTGCCAGGCGGAATACTACCGGAGAGCTGAGCGTAGGGATGTTATCCTGGTTGGAGAACTTGAGGATATACCACTTCTGCACCTGGATACCGCCGGCTTTACCACGGGTGGCGATTACCTTGTTACCATTGATATCCGTAGAGTCCTGCCCGTTAGCTTTTTTAATTACTACCGGCTGCACAAAGCTATGTCTGGCATCTTCCGGATATTTATCCAGCAGTTTGCGATAGGCTTCTGACGCATAGATTTCGCCGTAGCCAAGGCCACTTGGGGAGGTATAGTACATGGAACCGATGGACGACCAGTCTCTATCATCCTGTGCGGTATGATGGATCGCCCAGATAGTTTCCTTATTGTCTTCATTCCCTTTGGTATAATACTTCGCGAGGTCCACGGTAGGCACCAGTGAATAGTGGTTTGATCTGATCACAGAATCTGCGTAGGCATATGCTGAATCATTCTGGCCTTTGTAGAGGTATACCCTTGCCAGCATGGCCATCGCAACGTTTTTAGAAGCATAGCTGTTGCTTCTGTCTTCCGTCATCAGGTCTTTAGCTTTCTGCAAATCTGCAATCACCTGGTCGTATACTTCCTTAACTGTATTGCGTTTAGGCTTTGCCGTTATATCAGCTGTGGTGATTACCGGTACACCCAGGTTGGTTTCCGGCGATTGCTGATAAGGGCGGCCGAAAGTGCGCACCAGGCTGTGATGTACGAAGGCGCGGAGAAACAGGTTCTCCCCCATCATCTGGTCTACATCTGCGGAGGTGCCTTCTTTCATTTCTGCCAGCAGCAGGTTACAGCCGTTAATGGTCCTGTATGCTGCGCGCCAGTAGGCGGAAGTGTTGCCCTGGTTGGTCAGGTGTCCGTAAGTATAGGAGTAAAAAAGCGGGTCAGTGGTAGTACCGCTCAATGCGATATCGTCACTTGGAAACTCCCCTATCTGCCAGTAGTTACGGGTGAAATTTTCTTCTTTTAAAAGTGCATAGTTACCGTCTGTTGCGTTCTGCCAGGAAGCTGGATTTTTTACATCTTCATTTGGTACTGCATCATGCGGATCTTTTTTGAGGGAGCAAGAAGCAGCCAGCATCACCAGTGAAAGTCCTGCGAAATATTTTGATATATGCTTCATCGTAATCTCTTTTAATACCTGTTAAAAATTAATTTCCAGACCGGCAAACCATTTCCTGGCAATAGGATACTTGAAACTATTGATGCCACGATCATCCACCTCAGGGTCTATTCCTGAGAATTTGGTGAGTGTCCAGAGGTTATCGCCGCCAACAGAAATTCTTGCGTTGCCGATTTTCATGCGCTGCAGCCATTCCTGCGGAAGGGAGTAGCTCAGGTTCACGTTTCTCAGGCGCAGGTAGCTACCATCTTCCAGGAAACGGGAGGATGGCTTGTGCGAGTTATTGTTTCCGTTTAAAGTGTATTTAGGATGGGTGGCGTTATCACCTGGTTTTTCCCAACGGCTCCAGTCTTTATCCAGCTGCATCAGGTTGTATTGTGCATAGGCGCCGTCGTTATCCATCAGCTCTCTGGTGCTGTTGTAAATCTGGTTGCCGGATACAAACGTGAAGAATGCGGACAGCTGGAAATTCTTATATCCGAAGGTATTTCTGATACCGCCAAAGAATTTGGGAGATGCCGAACCTACGTTTTGTAAAGTGGCGCTGTTATAGTTACTGGTAGCGGTTCTGGTAACCTTCCCCGTTGCCGGATCAGTTGTAACCTGTTCCCACAGCGGGTTTCCGTTTGCAGGATCCACACCCAGCCATTTGCGCATATAGAAGGTACGCATGTCCTGGCCTGTTTGCAGGGCAAAGTAGCCGCTGGCAGGATCAATGATTTGTGATTGATCACCGTAGAGCGCTATTACCCGGTTTTTGTTGAAGCCGATGTTGAAATCAGTGCTCCATTTAAATTTGCCAATCAGGTTCTCTGAGTTGATAGCAATTTCCAGTCCCTTATTCCTTACCTGTCCCACGTTCATAGGAATATACGGGTAGCCGGCATTTGCTGGCAGTGGTACGTTGAACAGCAGGCCTTTGTTATCTTTTTGATAGAGTTCCACTGTAAGGTTCAGGCGGTTCCACAGTCCCAGGTCAATACCTATGTTGGTATTATAGGCTTTTTCCCAGGAGAGATTTGGTACATCTAACCTATACGGATAAACGGATGGCAAACCATTATACTGTGCAGTGGCTGCATAGGAACCAACTGCCAGGTAATCGTCGATGTTGGCATTACCTGTGGTACCGTAGCTGGCGCGCAGTTTAAGGTTGGAAATCTGTTTGATATTTTTGATGAAATTTTCTTCTGAAGCGGCCCATGAACCACCGAAGGCAAAGAAATTACCGTACTGATTATTTGCACCGAAGCGGGAGGAACCATCACGTCTGAAAGAGCCGGTGAAATAATATTTGTATGCGTAGTTATAATTAGCCTGTACAAAGTAGGAATTGAATGCACGGTCAATTTTGCTGCTTCCTATGCTTTGTGGGGTTGCGGCAGCGTCCATTACATCTCTGCCTGGAAGAATACCTTTACCGGTAGCGTCGCCGGCCTGAAAATTCACCGTCTGGAATTCAGCACCGAGCAATCCATCAATGTGGTGATCTTTTTTGATGGTATATCTTGCTTTCAGGAGGTTGGAACTAATATATGCGGCTGAATCGATATAGCCCTGATACAAGTTTCCGAGGTCATCACCCCCAGCTGATGTTCTGATATCGCCATTGTATTCTTCGCGGTAATGATATGATTCTGCGCGATTGGTGCTGCTGAATGACAACCATTTGGTGATATCATATTCCAGTTTAAACAACCCTTCGAGGGACTGTCGTTTCCTGGTATCGTAGTTATATTGCTGGTCATACAGGAAGTTGGATCTGTCCCTGTTGTACCAGGTGTCTACAAATACGGGGTTGATAGGTTTTCCATTTGCATCATATGGATTATCCCATGGGTTGTTGGTGTAGTATTGATACAGCGAACCGCCGGAATTATCGTGGTCGTTTTGCTGCGAAGCGGCAAAATTGGCGCTGATACGGAACTTATCGTTGATGTTATGGTCGAGGTTCAACCGGCCGCTGAAGCGCTCCAGTCCTGTACCTCTGAGGATACCGTCTTCTTTATAGTAGTTACCGCCGAGATAGAACTTAGTTTTTTCGCTACCACCGCTGGTGCTCAGTTCATAGTTCTGATTTGATGCGGTATGGAAGGCGAGTTTTTGCCAGTCGGTATTGAGGTTGCGGATGCTTGGGTCCATGTTGGCACCGGCGGCCTGTTGCAGGTCAAACAACTGGGCACCATTCATCAGGTGGAAGTTGCCGTTGTTGAGCTGGGCGGCGCCAATGTTGGTACGGAAGGTGGTCTGCGATTTACCTGCTTTACCTCTTTTGGTGGTGATCACCATTACACCGTTAGCGGCACGGGCACCATATAAAGTGGTGGCGGCAGCATCTTTCAAAACAGTTACTGACTCGATATCACTCGGGTTAGGCAAGCCACCGATGATACCATCCACTACGATCAGCGGTGCATTACCGGCGGTAAGGGTACCGTTACCACGGATACGGATAGATGGTGCTGCGGAAGGATCTCCGGAGCTGCTACCTACAAACACACCGGATACTTTACCCTGCAGCATTTTATCCATGCTGTTGGCGGTAACGTCTTTGAGTTTGGCGGCATTTACTACCTGTGCTGCACCAGTAAGGTTTTTAACGGTGGTGGTGGTATAACCCATCACTACTACTTCATCCAGCTTTTTAGTATCTGGCTCCAGTTTAATATTCACCTCGTTGCGGCCTTCCAGTCGGATCTTCTGCTGGATGTAGCCTATGTAGGTGACTACCAGTGTAGCATTGGCGTTAGGTGCGTTGAGTGCAAAGGTACCGTTGCCATCTGTTACGGCACCTGTGCTGCTGCCTTCCACGGTGATGGTTACACCAGGCAGTGCCTCACCTGTTTTGGCATCGGTTACTTTACCGGAGATCTTTTCTGCCACTGCTTTTGAGGCAGGCGTGATCACTACCAGGTTGTTTTCCAATACGCGATAGGTGACGTTGGTTTTGTCGAATAACATACCCAATACATCATCTATATTTTTGTTTTTTACATCGATGGTTACAGCTTTGTTGAGATCGGAGAAATCTTCGTTGTAGAAGAAGCGGTATTTGCTGCTGCCTTCTATCAGCTTGAATACATCCTTCACCCGCTTGTTATCGGCTGACAAGGATGCAATACGGTCCTGCGCATACGTGGACGCGGAAGCCTGTATAAATCCTGCGAAAATCAACAGACTCGTCATTTTCATCATAAGCAATAATTTTCGCCTGGGGCAGATAAATTCCGCCAGGTTTGAAGTGGATTTCATAAACTTGTAAAGATTTTAGTTAAACGAATTTTACGACAGCGGGTCCGTCGCAAAGACCCGGCTGCATCAGGTGATTTTCGTTGATTGGGGTAAGTCGCATTACCCCAATTTTTTTAGTTGTTCATATCGTGCATGAATATTTTTTACAGGTGATTAAATTGTTTTTCATTTTTCACTGATATTACCTGCCCGATTTCAGGGCATTTGAATACTTTTCTTTTAATAGCTGATCTACCGACACCCTAACAGTTCCCTTGTCTATCGTGTATTGGAGTGGTGCGGTTAATTTTAAAATGTTCAGTACCTGTTCCAGGGTTTCCTGGCGGAAGGTACCGCTGAATTTATAAGCCTTCAGTGCTTCGTCCTGAAAAATCACCTGTACATTGAACTTTCTTTCCATTGTGATTGCGAGTTCGGCAAAGGTTTGTGCTTCTACGATCCAGTTACCGTCTTTCCATGCGGTATATACTTCGGTATTATCCACTGCTTTCGTTGCTACCGGCGTGGTTGAATGGCTGTTATCAGGGGCCGCCGCCGGCAGTTGTTTTTCATTGTTCGTGACAGGTTTTTGATAAACGACATGGTCATGTGGCCGCATCATCATATTAAAAGGCTTGCTGGTGGCGGAGCCATCGATTTTCACTTCTCCGTCGATCAGGGTGGTGACCACTGTTTTATCTTCCGGATAGGCTTTTACGTTAAAACTTGTTCCCAGCGCCAGTATCCTCAGGTCGGCCGCCTTTACGGTAAAGGGTTTCTGAGGATTCGTATGTACCTTAAAGAAGGCTTCCCCTTCCAGTTTCACTTCGCGGCGCAGTCCATTATAGGAATGTGCGTATTGCAGTTTACTGCCGGCATTGAGCCATACTTCTGTACCGTCAGAGAGCTCAATCCTGGTGGTGGCACCTTTGGGGCTGGTGATAGTCACCAATCCATCGGTGGAGGCGGTTTTACCTTTGTACACCCAGGCCAGGACGGCACTTCCGCCAAAAATAAAAGGCAGTATAAACGAGGCGGCTATACGTATTACTTTCTTCCATCCGGCATACCATACCGGTTTGGGAGATAGCTGAGTGCTCATTTCCTGCCAGGCACTGAGGGCGTCATAATTGCCGGTACGGGCGGTTGCCAGCCACGTTTCACGCAGTTCGAGGAAGTGCAGGCGGTTAGCCGCACTGGCTTCAATCCAGTCTTCCAATTGCTGCTGTTCGGCCGCGGTAGCGTTTCCCGACAGGAACTGCGCAATCAGTTCATCCATTTCCTCGTGCGAATAGTTAGTCATAACAAGAATAAAACAGGTGTAAGACAATTCTCCTGCATGAACAGGGTGACAAGCTGAAAAAAAATTTTCAGCTACTCCTTTGGCTTCAGGACAGGGAGCAGATCATCCCGCAGTTTTTTTAGTGCGCGGGTCATTTGTGTTTTGACGGTGTTGATGGAGATGCCCATCTGCTTTGATATTTCGGGGTAGCTGAGTTGTTCGAACCGGCTTAGCCGGAAAATATCCTGGCATTGCGGCGGCAGGCGGCGGATGGCTTTTTCTACCATGCCTACCATTTCATTGTGTTCCAGTTTTTCTACTGGTGTGTGGAGACTCAGATTCATCAGGGAGGTCCGTGACTCGATTTGCTGCAATAGCTCCGAACCATAGCGCTGGCGGATTTTATCCTGCTTCAGGCAATTGAGACAATTATTTTGTACCGCTTTATACAGGTAGGCTTTTTCGGAGACTTCAATCTGCAATTCACCAAAGCGCTCCCATATTTTCAGGAAGGTTTCCTGGACAATTTCTTCTGCCAGCTCACGGCGACCCACAAAATCAAAGGCGAAAGTACAGAGCGCATCATAGTGTACCTTGAATAAATACTCAAAGTCGGTTAATTCACTACTCTCACGTCTGATATTTAAGGTTTTATGCTCCAAAGTATGGCTGGCTGGGGATTATCCCCGGTTCACTGTACGGCAAAAGATACGACACTTTGGTATAATAAAAAACGCGGACTTAGGTCCGCGTTTTTTATTAATATAACTTATCAGTCATATAGTAATTACATGCAAAGTCCACCGCAGGTGCTCAGCGTTTGTCCGGTAACGTAGCTGCTCATGTCAGAAGCCAGGAACAGGCAAACGTTGGCGATATCTTCAGGAGTACCGAAGCGGTTGAGTGGAATTTGAGAAATATAGTTGCTGGCAGCATCTCCTTCTTTGAGATAGCTGGTCATATCTGTTTCAATGAAGCCAGGAGCTACGGCGTTTACGCGGATATTGCGGGAACCCATTTCCTGTGCGATAGATTTGGTAAAGCCGATGATGCCTGCTTTAGAAGCGGCATAGCTGCTTTGGCCTGCATTACCCATGATACCGATTACAGAGCTCATGTTAATGATGGAGCCACTTTTAGCTTTCATCATCGGGCGGATTACCTGTTTGGTCATGTTGTACACGCTCTTCAGGTTGATGTTCATCACATCATCCCATTGATCAGGGCTCATACGGAGTAACAGGTTGTCTTTGGAAATACCGGCATTGTTTACACAGATATCGATCTGACCGAATTCTTTCAGTACATCTGCCACCAATGTTTCGGTTTCCTCGAATACGCCTGCGTTGGATTTATACGCTTTCGCTTTTACGCCTAAAGCGGTGAGTTTATCTTCAAGAATTTTCGCTTTCTCGTCGGAGCTTACATATGTGAAAGCTACGTTGGCGCCTTGTGCTGCAAATTTCAGTGCAATAGCCTCTCCGATACCACGGCTGGCACCAGTTACAATCGCTACTTTGTTCTCCAGTAATTTCATGTTATAGTTGATAGGTTTTTAAGCGTTCATATTTGATTTGGCAAACCGCAGGATCTCTTCGAGATAGTTACGGTCGTTGTTGAGGCGTGGCACTTTGTGCTGTCCTCCGAGCTTTCCTTTACTTTTCAGGAATTCGCAGAAGGTGCCTTGTGGCATTACATGTACCAATGGGCGTGCCAGTGCGATATCTTTATGCCTTTTAGCTTCGTAATCAGAATTAATGGTTTTAAGTGTGCCGTCAAGAACGTCGATAAAGTGTTCCATATTGTCCGGCGCCTTATCAAATTCCACGAGCCACTCGTGGCCACCGTTGCCGTTATCACTGAAATATACCGGTGCCGCCGTATAGTCGTTCACGATAGCGCCGGTAGCTTCGCTGGCCTGTGCAATGGCGGTATCAGAGTTTTCCACAATCACTTCTTCCCCGAAGGCGTTGATAAAGGATTTGGTGCGGCCGCTTACTTTAATCCGGTAAGGGAGCAATGAGGTGAACTGAACGGTGTCCCCCACCATATAGCGCCATAGGCCACCATTGGTACTGATCACCAGTGCATAGTTTTTACCCAGCTCTACTTCCTGGAGCTGCAGGGTGCGCGGCTCTTCCTTACCCAGTTCTTCCATCGGCATAAACTCGTAGAAGATGCCATGATTGAGGAACAGGAGTAATCCTTCTTCACCTATAACATCCTGTGCGGCGAAGAATCCTTCGGAGGCGTTATAGGTTTCCTGGTAGTACATCAGCGGCTTGCGGATCAGTTTTTTGAACTGTTCGCGATAGGGCGTGAAGCTCACGCCGCCGTGCATATATAATTCTATATTAGGCCATACATCGGCCAGGTTATCTGTGCCGGTGAGCTCAAATATTCTTTTGATCAGTACGATGGTCCAGGTGGGAACGCCGGCGATGCTGGTTACATTTTCATGTATAACGGCATTGGCCATACGCTCAATTTTTTCTTCCCATTCGTCCATCAGGGCGATGGAAAGGTCGGGCGTGCGGATCATGTTCCCGTAAAACGGCATGTTTTGCAGCATCACAGCGCTGAGGTCTCCGAAGTAGGAGTCGCTGTCGTCCGACAATTTATTCACCTGGTGGCTTCCGCCGATCACGAGGGATTTGCCGGTGAGCACATCTGAATCGGGGAAGTTATTATAATATAGGGTGAGTACATCTCTGCCGGAGCGGTAGTGGCACTCATCGAGGCTTTCTACGGTTACGGGAATGAATTTGCTTTTATCGGCGGTGGTACCGCTGGACTTGGCAAACCATTTTATGGGAGTATTCCAGATTACATTCTGTTGGCCTTCCATCACCCGCTGGATATAGGGTTTGATGGTATCATAGGTATGAATAGGAACAGCTTTCTTATACTCGTCGATCTTGTATATTTTGGAGAAACCGTGTTGTTTTCCGAATTCGGTATACTGAGCGGCAGAGATAAGATTCTGAAATACCTGCTGTTGCACTTGCACCGGATACTGCATGAAATGCGCGATGCGCCCCATACGTAATCTGGCCAACTGTGATATTGCAGGACTTAAAATTCGCATAATAGGATTACTGTGGAATGGTTTATTGTTTAGCTGCTTCGTCCAGGTAATTCTTACGGCGCAAAATGAAATTCTGGCCAAGATACACTTTTCTTACCTGTTCATCTTCTGCCAGGTCTTCAGCGGAGCCGGACTTCAGTATCTTCCCTTCAAACAGCAGGTATGCGCGGTCGGTGATGGACAAGGTTTCCTGTACGTTATGGTCTGTGATGAGAATACCGATATTTTTGTACTTCAGTTTGGCTACAATCGACTGAATATCTTCCACAGCTATCGGGTCAATCCCGGCAAATGGCTCATCGAGGAGTATAAATTTGGGATCTACTGCCAGTGCGCGCGCAATTTCTGTACGGCGGCGTTCACCACCGCTCAGTACATCACCCGGGCTTTTACGCACGTGTGTGAGTCGGAACTCTGACAGCAATGCTTCCAGTTTTTCTTTTTGCTCAGCTCTTTTCAGGTTGGTCATTTCCAAAACTGCCGAGATGTTATCTTCTACGCTCAGTTTACGGAATACCGAGGCTTCCTGCGGGAGGTAGCCTATACCCATCTGGGCTCTCTTATACATAGGTAATTTGGTGATATTCAAGTCGTTGAGGTAAACATTACCTTCATCTGGCTTGATCAGGCCTACTACCATGTAAAAAGATGTGGTTTTACCCGCACCGTTAGGGCCCAGGAGCCCTACGATTTCGCCCTGAGATACTTCGACAGACACGTGGTTTACCACGGTTCTGGCGCCGTATTTCTTTACAAGCTGGTCTGTATGTATTCTTAGTGCCATATTTTGAAACTTAGCAAAATTAAACAATTCATCCACTTGGCCTAGTTATAGTTATCATAAGATCAAAAAACACTATTTTAAGGGGATCAATTAATTTTGCATCCACAATATCCAGCCAATAACATGAAAGTAACTGAACATATAGCCCAGGCGAAAGATACACGCGTATCATTTGAGGTACTGCCCCCGTTGAAAGGTAAGAGTATCGACTCCATATACGACCATCTGGACCCGCTGATGGAGTTTAAACCGGCCTTTATTAACGTTACGTACCACCGCAGCGAGCATATGTTCAAGAAAAAGGCCGATGGCAGCTTCGAGAAGGTGGAAATCAGAAAACGCCCCGGTACCGTAGGTATTTGTGCGGCCCTGATGAACCACTACAATGTGGATACCGTACCACACCTCATCTGTGGCGGCTTTAGCCGGGAGGAAACAGAGAATGCGCTGATTGACCTGGCCTTCATTGGAATTGATAACGTATTGGTACTCAGAGGCGACGCCCCAAAAAATGAGTCTTTTTTTGAGCCTGATCCTCATGGCCACAGCTATGCCAGTGAATTACTCGGGCAGGTGGTGCAGATGAACAATGGCATCTACCTGGAAGATGACCTGCAAAGCGGGGTTAAAACCAATTTCTGTATTGGCGTGGCCGGCTACCCGGAAAAACATTTTGAGGCGCCTAACATGCAAACCGACCTGGCCAACCTGAAGCGGAAAGTGGACGGAGGAGCTGATTACATCGTTACCCAGATGTTTTTTGATAACCAGAAATACTTTGATTTTGTGAATAAATGCCGGGAAATCGGGATCACGGTTCCGATTATTCCAGGCCTGAAACCACTGACCTCCAAGAAGCAGCTGAATATCCTGCCCAGGATTTTCAATGTGGATATCCCTACGGAGTTCTCCAACGAGATCCTGAAATGCAAAACCGATAAGGAGGTGGAGCAGTTGGGTACAGAATGGCTGATTGCGCAATCCAGAGAGCTGAAACAATTTGGCGTGCCTATTCTCCATTATTACACCTTGGGTAAACCGAAGGTGGTGCGCGATGCCGTGGCAGCTATCATGTAGCAGCACCAATATCTTCCTAAATGAAAAATGCCATTATGTAGATACATAGTGGCATATCCCTATAACTGTCACACTTTTAATTTAACTGTCCAATGAACGGGTTTCCCTCCCCAGGGAAGCCCGTTCTGATATATTGACGCCTCCCGGAAAAGATGCCCCTACGTCTCCCTAAAAAAAATAGGACCACCCGCAGGTAGTCCTAAATAACGACGATCATTGCTCGCAACTATTTTCTGATGTGCTACCAGTCCTCCCGGTTTAATAACACACCGATAGAAATACCAAAGGACCTGTTAGTAATTTTCAGGTCATCGGATTTGTCAATGTCAAGCAAACCCAGACTGTAGTTAGCTCCTACGGTAATGTAGTTATTCATTTCCAGGGAGATAAGGGCGTTACCGCCAACGTCCCAGCGGCCTAGCTGCATGGTACTGTTGGGGACATTCGGGGACTTGGCAAAATCAATTGACTGGTAAGCATCCTGTACTAATTTACCATCATCGTAAACGGCCAGGTTATACTTTGCATTCAGGCTGTAAGCCACGTAGGGCCCTAGCCCGAAGGCTAACCTGGCATTTCCAACCGGCACCTTGTAGACTGCATTTACCGGTAGGGTAATATATTGCAGCTTTACTTTTGTGGTGGCAGTAGAGAAAGCGCCTGCCGGCGGCTTGGTAACAGGATTCAGTTTAGCACCTTTTACCTCATAGTTCACGATAGGCTGAAGGTACAATTGCCGGGTCAACGGAATGTTCACCACCAGTCCAACGTTCCAGTTATCCGCGGCCTCCGTTCCCGGAACCGCTGTTTGTGAATTGCCCGAAGTGATCGACAAATTGGAGTTTACATAGCCACCTCTCACTCCTAAACTGACCTGCGCTGATGCCACAGATACAGTCAGGCAAGCAGTTGCTACTGCTAGCGTAAAATTTTTCATGAATAGGACATTTGGGATTTAATCGTCACTATAGAAAGTTGGAACTTGAATACAAACGAAAAACTTACGCAAAGGTTTGAAATAATCTCTATAAAACGCACAAAGGCCGTTAGTATTTTTATCTACTAACGACCTTAATTAATTTTCAATTATTTTACATATAACAGATTATATAAATATTATCTGCCGCTGAATTTATAACCCAGCGAAACGCCGAAAGAAGCGTTTTTGAACTTGCGGTTATTGTCTGTATTATCAGCCGCATTTACGAATCCGAGATCACCATTCAGGCCAAAATACAAGCCCATTGGCATCTGGTAACCTATCTGCAGGGTACCACCGCAATCGAAGCGTTTTAGCTTGGCGAAGCCGGCTTCATCATCGAAAGCCCCTACATCTCCCGTAATAGTATTTTTGTAATTACCCCCTAAACCAACGGCGAAATAGGGACCTACACCCAATACGAGATTACCGTTACCTACTTCTGGGGTAAACTGGAACATGATGGGTAATTGCAGGTAGCTGAGTGATACTTTTACATCAGAATTCTTAAACTTTCCACCTTTACCGGCGTATAACAGCCCGGTACCTATGGAAAAGTCCTCGGCAATGGGTATATCCACGGTGATCCCACCTCTGAAACTGGTCAGGATCTTACTGGTTTCTTTACTGGTAAACCCGAAGGCACCGAGATTTTCATATGTTACGCTGGAAAAGTTAGGACCCGCAAGGATACCCCATTTGGCCTGACCAAAGGATATGCTGGCGATCAATAACGCAACAACCGATAACAATAACTTTTTCATCTTTTTGGGTTTTTGTTTGGTGTGCAGGCAGCAGGCAATGCCTGTACACCGGATCACTTGAGGTTTGATTTAAACAAATGCCTGATTACTTGCATGCTCTATATACAAAGCAGTGACGAAATTGTTTAACTATTTACCTCCGAAAAGATAACCTACGGAGAAGCTCAGCACCCGGTTTTTACCCTTATCGTCGGTACTATTATCCGCGCCTGACTGCAGTTTGCCAAATCCTAAACCATACTGGACAGCAATTAAAACGTTGTGGGTTTCCACCCCTACCTGTACGTTACCGCCCCAGTCAAATCTTTTCAGCTTGTCGTAACCATAGTTTGGATCTCCGCCATTAAAAGGAGTATCATCGTCCCACTTGATGTTATTGGAAACGGTGGTAATGGAGCCTGTACCGGTATTGGATTCCACTTTGTTTTTACCGGCTACCCCAAAGGCAAAGTAAGGTCCCACCCCACCAAAGATGCTGGTGTGTGCGCCCACTGGAATTTTACCCACGAAGTTTAAAGGAATTTCTATGTAAGATGGATTGGTTTTCAGACTTACATATGGATTTGCAACAGTCGGATTGTCCTTATCACCAATGTCTATTTTAGACCCTTTGGTAGAATAAAAAACGCCCGGCTGGAAGGAAAGAATTCTCGGAACTAATGGTAAGTCGGCCACAACACCAAGGTTCCATCCTGGTAGCATCTGATTGTCTTTAACGGAGCCGGAGTTATCAACGGTGATTGTACTAAGGTTTAAACCACCTTTCACACCTATCCGCGCCTGAGCCATTGCAGCAAAAGAAATACATACCGCGGCGATCGACAAAATAATCTTCTTTTTGAGCATAATGGATGTTGTTTGGTTCGATTTGCCCAAAACCAAAGACTATGCCAATAACGTTAAAATTTTGTTTAAGTAATTGATATACAATGAACTAAGAGGCCGCTTTTCAGCGGCCTCTACTATTAATTTGCAACGGTGGAAGTGGTACTTCTGGAGAGAAACTGATCTAATTGTTCCACACCTAAACGTTTCGCCACAATCTTTTTCTTTTCATCGAGCAGGTATACTACCGGTGTCGAATACACGTCGTACAGTCGCCGGTAGTTGCTGGTGGATTCAGGGTCCCATGCGTGAATCCAGCCGGTGATATGATTTTGTTTGATGAAGCCCAGCCACTCCTCTTTAGTACCTTCTGTTTTGATGCCGATCATTTTCACGCCCAGCTGCTTCCAGCGGCTGTTGTAGGCAGAATCCAGCCTTGGAATTTCTGTTTTGCAATGTCCGCAGGTTGGGTCCCAGAACACCAGCACGGTGTATTTTGCCTGTGTTTTATATAGTGAAACAGCCTTGGAAGCGGTATCCTTCAACTCCAGCGGGGCGGCCTGCTGACCGATGAGATTCGGAGCAATGGAATAGGCACGGCTTACAATTTTATTCAGCTGCTCATCATTTAGCCAGAACGCCTCTCCGGGTACGTAATATTTCTCTACGAGGTGCACAAACACTGCATCCATACCCATGTACGGTGAGGACTCATAATTATAGGTCAGCCACCAGAGCACAAACTTGAACACTTCTTTGTTCTTACGGGTACGTGCGATCATGGCATCGCAATCCGCATTGATAGAATCCGGCATGGCTACCACCAACTGGGTAAAGTACTTTTGCAGCTTGGCTTCCAGCACGGGTGTGCGCACCAGTCTGTCGGATGTGAGATCCACTTCATCCCAGTAATGGCTTTTGAAATAATGGTAGGCAAAGGAAGAGTCTTCGCTGGCAGGCTTTGGTGGCACTACCGGCTCTTTCATGGCTTTAAATATAGTAGTGAGGATGGTCCCGGGGTGTTCGGTGATGAATTTTTCCCGGTACTCATTGATTTTTTTCATCAGGGCTGCCTGGCGTTCCTGTGCTTTGGTGGTATCGGCAGTGGTTTTGGCCACTTTCATGTCCGCCTGTATAGCGCGACTTTCCGCATCCTGTTGCAGCAGAAATTTATTATAGGCTACAAAGAGATCATTATCTGGTGAGCCTTTATACGCCGTTTTGTTGACGAAGTCGCTGGTATCCAGTGATACTTCAAACGTCTGATTTTTATCGATCAGGGTTTCCAGGTAGCGTTGTTTATCCGGCATTACCAGGAGATAAATCCCCGAATTGAGGTGGGTTTTCCCTTTCAGCACCGCTACTCCTGCCGGGGATATCTCGGCGGAATCAGTCAGATAGGTACTTTTACCCATGTAATGGCCCAGGAAGAGCTTTCCCTGTTGATAATTCTTGAGTTTTACAGTCAGCTGATACCCTTGTGCCATTAGCTGGCTTTGGCATATCAGCGCAGAAACGAGCATGAATAGCAGTCTACGCATAGGATATATCTAAGTATCGGTAAAAATACCCCAAAATCTTAAAATCACTGTACCTTTGCAGCCGTGAGGAAAAAAAATGTTGTTTTAGAAAACGTACCTGTTACTGCTTATGCGGCAGAAGGTAAGGCCCTGGCCCGTATAGACGGCAAGGTGATATTCATTGAAGGCGGTGTGGTGCCCGGTGATGTGGTGGATGTACGTCTTAGCAAGAACAAAAAGGACTGGGCCGAAGGTAAAGCGGTACACTTCCACTCCTATTCTGATAAGCGGGTGACGCCTTTCTGCGAGCATTTCGGCACCTGTGGCGGCTGCAAGTGGCAAATGATGCCTTACAGCCTGCAGTTGGAATACAAGCAGCAGCAGGTGGCGGACCACCTGGCGCGCATCGGCAAACTGGAGCTGCCGGAAATGAGCCCTATCCTGGGTTCTAAATTCACCGAGCATTACCGGAATAAACTGGAGTTTACCTTCAGCAACAAAGCCTACCTGACAGACGCGGAAATCAGGGCTAACGACGGAGAAATTCCGAGAAAGCCGGCACTGGGTTTCCATGTACCAAAATTATTTGATAAAGTATTGGATATCAATACCTGCTACCTTATGCAGGAACCGGTAAACCTGATCCGTAACACCATCCGGGAATACGCGATCGCCAATGACCTCACTTTCTTCGACATCCGTCAACAGGAAGGCTGGCTGCGCAACCTGGTAGTACGTTTGTGTACCACCGGCGAAATAATGGTGAACCTGGTTATTCACTATGAGGACAAGGCCAACAGGATCGCCCTGATGGACCACCTCCTGAAAACCGTTCCGGCCATTACCACGCTGCTGTATACGGTAAACCCGAAGAAAAACGATTCTATCTTCGACCTGGAACCTAAAACCTACTTTGGTAAAGGATATGCGGAGGAAAAACTGGAAGACTTTACTTTTAAGATCGGTCCAAAATCTTTCTTCCAAACCAACACCTACCAGGGTGAAGTGTTATATAAGGTAACGCGTGACTTCGCCGGACTTACCGGTTCGGAAATTGTATATGACCTGTATTGCGGCACAGGTAGCATCGGGATTTTTGTTTCCCGCCAGGCTAAAAAGGTGGTAGGCATTGAGCTGATCAAAGAAGCGATCGACGATGCCCGCGAAAACGCCGCCATGAACAACGTGAGCAACGCTGAGTTTTATGCAGGCGATGTGGTGGACATCTGTGACGACGCCTTTTTTGCGCATCACGGACAGCCGGACGTAATTATTACCGATCCGCCACGGGCAGGCATGCACGAAAAACTGGTGAACAAATTACTGGAAATAGGTGCGCCCAAAATTGTATATGTGAGTTGTAATCCTGCTACACAGGCACGTGATCTCGCCCTGCTGGACGAGATGTACACTGTGGAAAAGGTGCAGCCTGTAGATATGTTTCCTCACACCCACCACATTGAAAACGTGGTGCTGCTGAAGAAAAGAGCGAATAAATAAAATCATAAGTTTAGCTAAGATGTATACGTTCAGGCCCAGGGGATTTCATTTGACACCGGTGATAAAAAATCTGTTGATCATTAACGCACTCGTGTGGCTGGTACAGATGACGGCGGCCTACCGGTTTTCCTACAATCTGGATGACCTGTTTGCGCTGCATTACTGGAAGTCTGAGTTGTTTAAGCCATGGCAGTTTGTTACCCACCTGTTCATGCATGCCATTAACGGACCATGGCACATTGCGGGCAATATGCTGATCCTTTGGCTCTTCGGGTCCACACTGGAGGAACGATGGGGCTCAAAACGCTTTCTGTTGTTCTATCTCATCTGTGGCCTTGGGGCAGCGATGTGTTATATGGGCTGGCTTACTTACGACTATACCAAACTAGCCAACGAAGCACAGGCATTCTTTGATCATCCTACAGCAGAAAATTTTGCCATCATCGACAAACGCTTTAACCTTGGCGGTAGTCAGTTTGACATGGATGGTTTACGCATGGCCCTCGCTAATAAAGAGCCGTGGGTTATAGAGCTGGCAAAGGCGCAGATTGAAGATTACATGCGGATAAACATCACCTATTCCTCCATGGTGGGCGCTTCCGGAGCAATTTATGGTACCTTGTTCGCCTTCGGCTACATGTATCCGAACGAATACATCACCTACTTTTTCATACCCATCCGTGCGAAATACTTTGTAGGTATTCTGATTATCGCGGAACTATACTTCCAGATTCAGAATGCCGCAGGCGACAACGTAGCGCATATCGCCCACCTTGGTGGTGCTTTGTTTGCCTACCTCCTGCTTCGCAACTGGAACCGGAAATTATTCTAACGCGCCAAGGCTTCGGTATTATGGCGTATTTTTGCAGAGAAAACATTTGATACCATGCATACCCTCGAAAAAGAGAAATTGTCGGGGCTCTCACTGGGAGCTGGAAAGAATATGGTAACGCAGTTACTGGTCATCAATCTTACGATATATATATTCCTCTTCTTTACACTGGTAATATATAAAATGGAAGATGTGGGAGAACCTCGTTTCTACCAGGACATTATTGCTTACCTCCGTGTTCCCTCCAGCCCTGCGCTGGCGCTGGCCCGCCCGTGGACGCTGTTGACCGCCATGTTTACACAGATACAGGTGGCAAGCATTTTTTCCAACATGGTGTGGTTGTGGGTATTCGGTTCCATACTGCAGCACCTCGCTGGTTACCTGCGTATAGTACCTTTATATCTTTTCGGTGGTATTGTTGCCAATATCTTCTTTGTACTGGGCATGCAGTTTATTCCGGGCTTTCAGGCATTATCTGCCGGCGGAGGCTATATGGGTGCGGCTGGTAGCGTAATGGCCATTGCCATAGGCGTCACCGTTTTTGCACCGGGTTACCGCATTTTCCCATTACTGGCCGGCGGCGGTATTCCGTTATGGATCATCACGACTATTTACCTGGCACTTACGCTGGGTACACATTTTACCACTCCGGGTGCAGTGGTTTACCTGCCAATGCTTGCTGGTGGCGCTATTGCTGGTGGCATCTACATGCAGCAGTGGAAGAAAGGAAACGACTGGGGCCGCGGTTACAACAAAATAGCATTTAGGTTTTCACATATGTTCCATCCGCCGGCACAGGCAACTATTCCTGCGGAAATGCTGAAAGCATCCGCTGGTGAAGCCAATGGTGAAGCTCCTTACAAAAAAGTAGGGAAAGTGCCAGAGCAGCGCATCAATGAAATACTTGAAAAGATTAGCGCCAACGGCATCACCTCTCTCACCGCAGATGAAAAAGAAACTTTGCTGAGAGCCAGCAAAACAGAATAGTGAAAAGCGCGGAACACGATGTGTTCCGCGCTTTTTTTTATAACGATTTCCAACCTTCAGCAGAGACGGGCTGCGCCCGTCTGATCGCGGTGAGACGGACGCAGCCCGTCTCTACTGAAATACCGGCTGTAATTAAGCGCATCAGAAATACTGGAGTTTTGAGTATTTTTATCAGATACTCAAATCCCTATATCCCAAATACCTGATGAAGACGCTTTTACGATGGGCCTTGCAGGTCATTAACATATTGCTACCCCTGGCTTTGCTGGCGAGCACTTTTCTGCCTTATATTTCCCCCGGAACCTTTTGGCCTACCGGCTTTGCGGGACTTGCCTTTCCTGGTTTACTGCTTCTTAACCTTATCATGCTCCCGGTGTGGGTGCTGCTCAGAAAAAAATACTGGCTGCTGCCCGTAACGGCTATCCTGCTGTCGGGAGGCGCCACTTTACGTACCTGGGCCTTCCATCCATTTCAGGAACATTCCCTTGAAAAAGCCAGTGGCAGCAAGGAGTTTACTGTAATGACCTACAACTCCAGCAGTATGGGGTTGCAGTCTTATAAAGAGAATAAAGCCATCCGCAGCAACGTATACAATACCGTTGTATTCGGCCAGGCGGATATCCTGTGCATGCAGGAGTTTTATACCAACGAGCACCCCGAACTTTCCCATAACATTGACAGTATCCGCAGCAAGGCAGGTTATGAGTATCACTATTTCACGAAGGATATGATACACTGGGACACCTGGCTTTACGGCATCGTGCTGTTTTCCCATCATCCGATATTGCAGGCAAGCACGATTCCCTGCGGCGCCAGCGCGGTGGGCAGCGGCAGCAGCTTTCTGCAGGCCGATGTGTTGGTATATGGGGATACCATCCGGGTAATTACCGGGCAGCTGGCCTCGTATATGCTGAACCGCCAGGACTTAGAGGAATTTATGGCTTTCCATTTCAGGGGGCTCGCGCATAAGATGCGGCAAACATTTACCTGGCGTGCGCAACAGGCGCAGCAGCTGGCCGGATTGGTGGCCGGCAGTCCTTATCCGGTGATTGTTTGTGGAGATTTTAATGACGTACCGGTTTCCTATACCTACCAAACAGTGGCGGCTTCCCTGCAGGACGCATTCCTTAAAACCGGCAACGGCTGGGGACGGACGTTATCGTATCTGTCGCCCAGTTTACGCATAGATTACATCCTTGCCTCCAGGCAATTCCGAGTACATGGTTGCGAAGCCATGCGGGTGGCTGATTCCGAGCATTTCCCTGTAATCTCCCGCCTGTCTTTGAAAAAATAGTAACTTTATACGTTCAACAAAGTACGTAGACCGTGCGATTCTTAAGACTTTTTACAAAAGGCTTTTTTGTAATATTAAATATCGCCCTGGTTTTAATATTCCTGGCAGCATGCCTGGCTCCCTATATCTCGCCGGCGTGGTTTTGGCCCATCAGTTTTCTGACGTTGGCCTTCCCGTTTTTGTTGGGATTACTGGTGTTGTTTCTTTTTGGGTGGCTGGTGTTCAACTACAAGTATGCGCTGCTTTCTTTGACAGCGTTATTCCTGGGGTGGAAATCTATCAGCGCGTTCATTGCTTTCAATATGCCGGCAGGCAACAAACCGATGCCAGCAAAGGAAAGCATTACAGTGATGAGCTACAACGTAAGTCAGTTCGGGCTTTATAAGGAGCGCGACAGCAAATATACCCGTCAGGCTATGTTTGCACTCATCAAGAAACAGGAACTGGATATTGCCTGCTTTCAGGATTTTTATACCGCTGAGCGAAAAAATGATTTTAATAACCGGGAAGATATCTCCCATGAGATGAACCTTCCCTACCGCTTTTTTTCCAGTGATTTTAACCGCAATGGTAATCAGCACTGGGGGTCTATCATTTATTCCAAATACCCTATCATTGCATCAGATAAGGTAAAAATGAGTAATGGCCCGCTGAGCGAGAGCCTCATCTACGCTGATATTGTGCGGAAAGGTGATACCATCCGGGTGATTAACATGCACCTGGAGTCGTACCGGTTTAACCAGAAGGACTACCGGGCTATCCGGAAGATCAAAAACCAGGAAGATACAGGGCTGGTAGCCACTAAAACTATTGTACAAAAGATGCGTGAGGCGTATATTCGCCGCAGTCAGCAGGCCGATATTGTGGGGGATTTTATCCGGCAAAGTCCATATCCTGTGATCGTTTGCGGTGATTTTAATGATACGCCGGCGTCTTACACTTATTTTAAAATAAGGGGAGATTTACAGGACGCTTTTTTAAAGAAAGGTATCGGTATTGGACGTACTTTCAGTGGACTGGCGCCTACCTTGCGAATCGATTATGTTTTTGTGAGTCCTTACTTTAAGGTGAATAGCTTCCGGAAGATAAATTCAGATCTCTCTGACCATTATCCCGTAATTTCCAACCTGAGTATAGCAGGAGAAAAGCCGGCAAATGCCGTAAATAAATAAGAAACAATAGATTATGAACAATATTAATATTTTTAGATCTGACCGATGTTGTTGCTGCAATATCGCTATCGCCATTCACCAGGGATAGCTCCCGCACGCAGCGCGGCACCACGTAGGATGACATCAAAGGAGTCATCTCACAAAAAAATTATGTCAGTCTACTATTTACAGCATATGTCAGAACTCAAAATATACAATTCAATACATCGTCAGAAAGAAGTATTTACACCAATAACGCCGGGCCATGTGGGTATGTATGTGTGCGGACCTACCGTTTCGGGAGAATCACACCTGGGCCATGCCCGCCCCTACATCACTTTTGATGTGGTAAACCGTTACCTGCGTTTCCTGGGTTATAAAGTTCGTTACGTTCGTAATATCACCGACGCGGGCCACTTCGAAGAAGAAGGCCGCGAGGCAGAAGATAAAATCTCCAAAAAAGCAATCCTGGAAAAGCTGGAGCCAATGGAACTGGTGCAGAAGTACACCAACCTGTACCACTGGGCCATGCTGCAGTTCAATAACCTGGAACCCAGCATTGAACCTACCGCTACCGGTCATATCATTGAGCAAATTGAAATGATCAAAACGATCATAGAAAAAGGATATGCGTATGAGGTAGATGGTAACGTGTATTTTGATGTGAAGAAATACGCTGCCAGCTACGACTACGGTATCCTGAGCGGCCGCGTACTGGAAGACATGCTGGAAACCACCCGCGAGCTGGAAGGACAGGAAGAAAAGCGCAATAAGGTAGATTTTGCCTTGTGGAAAAAAGCACCGCCTGAGCATATTATGCGCTGGCCAAGCCCATGGGGAGAAGGCTTCCCGGGATGGCATATCGAATGCTCTGCCATGAGTGCAAAATACCTCGGATCACAGTTTGATATCCACGGTGGCGGTATGGACCTGCAGTTCCCACACCATGAGTGCGAAATAGCCCAGAGCGAAATCGCCCATGGCGAACTGATGGCACGCTACTGGATGCATAACAATATGATCACCATCAATGGTCGTAAAATGGGTAAGTCGTATGGTAACACCATCACCCTTACCGAAATGTTTTCCGGCAACAATCCACAGCTGGAAAAAGGCTACAGCCCAATGGTGATCCGCTTCTTCGTACTTCAAACGCATTACCGCGGTACGCTCGACTTCTCCAACGAAGCCCTGCTGGCCGCCGAAAAAGGTTTACAGCGTTTGTGGGCCGCGTATGAAGTGCTACAAAAACTGACCTACACCGGCAACGGACAGCCCATCAACGAGGAGCTGGACAAGCAGGTACGTCAGCTCTGCGCGGAACTGCCGGAGTTCATGAATGATGATATCAATACCGCCAAAGTAATGGCCAACCTCTTTGAACTGGCGCCCGTGATCAACTCACTGAAAGGCGGCCAGATCAAAATGCATGAAATCAGTGAAGATACCTTTAACCTCATGCAGCATTCCTGGAAGACTTACCTGGTGGACATCCTGGGTATACAAATGGAAGTGCTGGGAACAGATGAGGATAAGCTGGATGGCGTGCTTCAAATGCTGATTAACATGCGTAAAGAAGCTAAAGCCCGCAAGGACTATGCTACTTCCGACAAGATCCGCAACGAGTTGCTGACAGTAGGTATCCAGTTGAAAGATGAAAAAGATGGCAGTGTTTCCTACTCCATCGTGCAGGACTAATTGAAACTATAAGAAAGTATTAAGATAATGCGTAAAGCTCTGATCGCGCTGACAGCGCTTGCCATGACGGTAGGCGCCTGTCAGCAGAATGGAAAAACTGAGGAAGGCAATAACGACAGTACAGGCGCCAGCAAAGTAGACCGTATACAAGTGCCGGTGCCGGTGTTTTCTGAGGATTCCGCCTATGCTTACACTGCAAAACAGGTGAGCTTTGGCCCAAGAATTCCTAATACGCCAGCCCAGGAAAAATGTGCAGCCTGGCTGATTGCCAGTCTGAAACAATGGGCAGATACCGTGTATGTACAGCGCACAACCGTAACAGGTCCTAAAGGAGAAAAACTGCCTTGTATTAACATTGTAGGCAGTTTCAACCCCGCAGCCAAACAGCGCGTACTATTGCTGGCACACTGGGATACCCGCCCTATTGCGGATGAAGATGCTTTTGATAAAACTAAAAAGCTCGATGGTGCCGATGATGGCGGCAGTGGCGTAGCCGTACTGCTGGAAGCGGCCAGAAATTTTAAAACACAAAGGCCTGATGCAGGTGTGGACATTTTATTAGTGGATGTAGAAGATTTCGGTGACCCTTCCAACGAAAACTCTTTCTGCCTGGGCACACAATACTGGGCTAAAAACCCGCATGTACCTGGCTACAAGGCCAACTATGGCATCCTGCTGGATATGGTAGGTGGCCGCGGTTCCCAGTTTTACATGGAAAAGGCCTCCCAGCAATATGCGCCAGGCCCTATGAGAATGTTCTGGGACGTAGCCAATCAAATCGGCTACTCTGACATCTTCCGATATGAAGACTATGGTTCCTATATTACCGATGACCATATACCGGTAAACACCATTGCCAACATTCCTACTTTTGACGTGCTGGCCTGGCAGGCCAGTGGTCAGTTTCCATCACACTGGCATACTACCAACGATAATATGAGTGTAATAGACAAACGTACACTGAAAGCGGTGGGTCAAACCATCCTTCAGGTGATCTATACACAACCTTTCTCCTACTAAAAACTTTTGCAGGTTTATAGCTCCGGAAAGGCAGATAACATATACAATGCGTAGTGGTGTCTTAATTTAGTGCTATGAGCCTGCAGGGAAGTTTATTCGGTCAGGATAACAATCAGAAACAGGAGATCAGCCTGGAAAACGGTCTCCTGGAATATTATCCGCAATTTTTTACTCCAACGGACAGCGACCGGATTTTCCAGCAGCTCATTTCTACCATTACCTGGAAGCAGGAATCCATGCGCATGTATGGGCGTGAAGTCCTGTTTCCCAGGCTGATGGCCTGGTATGGAGATGCCAATAGTTCCTATTCTTTTTCCGGTAATACTTTTGAACCTTTGCTATGGACAGCAGAGTTGTTGCTGATCAGGGACCGGGTGGCCGCCGCCGCCGGCACTACGTTTAACAGTGTATTGCTGAACTACTACCGTAGTGGCAACGACTCCATGGGCTGGCACGCAGATGATGAGCCCGAGCTGGGCATCAATCCGGTGATAGCATCCGTGAACATGGGCGCCACCAGGCGGTTCCTGCTGCGTCACCGTCACCATAAAAACCTGAAATACGAAATTGCCCTTGAACATGGCTCACTGCTGCTAATGAAAGGTCAGCTGCAACATTTCTGGGAACACCAGGTTCCTAAAACAGCCAAACCTGTAGGTCCCCGCATCAATCTTACGTTCAGATACATCTATCCATAAAACCGATACACCCATGAAGAACCTGGTTCTATTAATCGGAAATGATATCAACAACATTTCCGCCGGCCGGAGCTGGAAAGACCTGCTGCAGGATATCCTCACCTATTGCCATACCTCGGGCTGCATTGAAATGGATGATAAGAAGCCGTTTCCGCTCCTCTACGAAGAAATATTCCTGACGGCCATACGCCAGCATAACATGAAGGAAAAAGACCTGAAAACATTCATTGCAGGCAAAACAGCGGAAATCAGTCCCAACCAGCTCCACGCGGCTATCCGGGCTTTGCAACCGGAGCATATCCTCACTACCAATTACGAGTTCACGCTGGAAGGTACTACCCCTACTGATAACACCAGCCTGATCAGGGAAACCACTTTCAGCATATTCAGAAAGTACACGATGGATCATATCCATTACTGGCATATTCATGGCGACTGCCTCAATCCTATGAGCATCAACCTGGGCTTTGAGCACTATGGCGGCCAGTTACAGCTGATGCGTAATTATGTAGTAAGCGGCACCATTTATACGAATAAAGCAGTACCAAAAGCATCGCTGATCCGTAGAATCAGGCATAACGAAGTGTATTTTCATTCGTGGATAGACCTGTTTTTTACAAAGGATATACACATCTTCGGGATGTCGCTGGATTTCGTAGAGTCGGACCTGTGGTGGCTACTGACTTACAGGGCGCGGCAAAAATTTCATCACAAAACCATCAGTGTTCCTAACAACATCTATTACTATATCCCTGAGGCCTACACGGAGCGCTCCAAATTCAAATTAGACCTATTAAAGGCCAATGGCGTCACGGTGGTGAGTATGCCGGCGCCAACCAAACTGGCCTATTACCTCGGCATTATTGAAAAAATAGGGCAGAACAAATCCGTAAGGGATACCGCTATTGCACTTTAAGTCATTAAGTTGCATAAAAAACCGGCAATATCTTTGCAAAAGTGATTGAGATGTAACAAAATGCAGAACCCGAACGCTTGCATTGTTGTTAAAGTTTAAAATCTTAGTCTATGTTATTGAAATTAGCAATTGCCATGAGCACGCTCTTCTTCGCACCGGAGCCAGAGCAAAGCGGCCCCAAAACCCAGGTGATGTATGTAAAGGAAAGCAAGGCACCGTGCACGGGAGTGGCCCCCATGGAATGCTTACAGGTAAGAACGGAAAATGAATCAGAATGGTCCAACCTGTATACCAACATCCAGGGATTTAATTACCAACCCGGATATCAGTACAAACTGCTGGTAGCTGTGTCAAACATTAAAAACCCTCCTGCCGACGGCTCTTCCCTGAAATACACGTTGAAGAAGGTGATGTATAAAAAGAAAGTGGCAGTGAGCAACAGCGGCTCTCCGTTTGTGAGCGGCAAACGCTGGACACTGGTAGAAATGAACGGTTCTCCTATATCATCCGGCAAAATCTGGTTAGAGTTTGACCCATCCGGAAACCGCTACCATGGCAATGGTGGCTGTAACGGCATTGGTGGTGAGTTTAAACAGAATGCAACTGCCGGCATCGTGAGTTTTACCCGAGGCATGAGCACTATGATGGCCTGCATCGACGAAAACGACATGCGCAACGAAACTAACTTCCAACGCTCGCTGGAACAAAAAACCTATAACTACCGTGTGGAAAACGGCCGCCTGAATTTATATGGCAATGGCCGTCGCCTGTTGTCATTCAAGCAAGGAGCAGGTGAAGAAAAACCGCAGCAGCAGCCGGACGTTTGGGCTTTCATCTCCAGTAAAAGATGGAACCTGATCAAGCTGAATGAAACTACCATAAACGAACCAGGCATCTACCTGGAATTTGATCCTGCCAAAGGCCGCTATCATGGCCGCGGTGGATGCAATATTGTCAATGGAAGTTTTAAGCATACTGCGTCTTCTATTACTATGGGACCAGGAATGAGCACGCGTATGGCTTGCGGCGAAGCTATCATGAAAAGGGAGACTGAATTCATGAAAACAATCAGCGGCAAAACATACAAATTTGACGTAGCGGAACAAACACTCAACTTATACGATAAAGATAAGCTGGTGATGATCTTTGGAATGACTGATAAAGAGAAAAAATAATACCCTCGCATATTTATATAAAAATACCCTCGCCAAATGACGAGGGTATTTTTTTTGCGCCTGCCTGCTTCCTTACCTTAATGGTAAATTGGCTGCCAGCATTGCATTGGAGTTGTATTCAAACATCAATGAATTGGAAGGAGCATCTCCTACCGTTACCGTTACTGGTACTACGCCCGCTTTGTGAGGCGGAACCTGTACCAGGAGGTAGTTGTTGGATGCATAGAGCACTGCGGCCTTTACATCTCCAAATACCACAGTATTCTCCAGCTTATTGGTGCTGAAACCATTACCCTTGATCCGGATGAAGTTACCCGCATTTCCCGCGGTAGTAACTTTAGCGATAGGGTCCTTTCTTTCACTTTCCTTTTTTGGGGTGCACGCTAGCATGCATGTTAATAACAATACAAGGGGCGTCACAAACAATGTCAACTTTTTCATTCTTATTCTTTTTTGGGGTAAACAAACCCTGTTTAAAAAATCAATACCCTTTTTGGTATCGATGCGGTCGCAAAGTTACATCACCTCTGCGCATTCTATCTGCGTAGTTCCAACATAATTTAAAAAACCGTATTACTACGGGAACGACTGTATGAATTATTTTCGCAGCAGGTGCGCTTTGTTAAACTCCCAGTTCATGCGGGCAATATGCAGTACGGATATCTCCTGCGGACATTCAACCTCACAGGCTTCTGTATTCGTACAATGTCCAAACCCTTCTTCATCCATCTGGTTTACCATGTGTAATACCCTGTCCTGCGATTGCTCCTTCCCCTGCGGCAGTAAAGCCATATGCGTGATTTTAGCGCTGGTAAACAAAGCAGCACTTGAGTTCTTGCACACCGCTACACAGGCACCGCAGCCAATGCAGGCAGCTGCATCAAACGCTGCTTCTGCCAGCGGAGAAGTAATACGGGTGGTGTTTGCCTCCGGGGCCTGGCCGGTATTTACAGATACAAATCCACCGGATTGAATGATCCTGTCAAACGAAGACCGGTCCACCTTCAAATCGCATTTTACCGGGAAAGCCGTTGCCCTGAAAGGTTCTATGTAAATCTCCTCTCCATCATGAAAGCTGCGCATATGCAACTGGCAGGTAGTCGTGTTTTTTAACGGCCCATGCGGGCGGCCATTGATCATCACACCGCACTGGCCGCAAATGCCCTCCCGGCAATCATGGTCAAACTCCACCGGACGTATGCCCTGCCGCATCAGCTGCTCGTTCAGTACATCCAGCATTTCCAGGAACGACATATCTTCATTTACCTCTTTGAGCTCGTACGATTCCAGCTTTCCGGCTGAATCAGTGTTTTCCTGTCGCCATACTTTTAATCGTATATGCATACACGTTATATTTAACAGTTGAAGTTATTTATAGCTCCGCACCGTAGGTGCTACAAACTCGAAATGCAGTGGTTCCATATGCAATTTAGGCGGCTGATCATTGCCGGTCCAGCCCCAGGCGGATATAAAGGAGAAGTCTTTATCGTTGCGCAACGCCTCTCCATCGGGGGTTTGGTATTCCTCCCGGAAATGTGCTCCGCAGGACTCGTTCCTGGTCAAGGCATCGTAACACATGAGCTCTCCCAGCTCCAGGTAGTCCGCTACGCGGCCAGCCTTTTCCAGTTCCCCGTTGAGGCCGAGTCCTCCGGGTACGTGCAGGTTTTTATAGAAGTCCGTCCGCAGCTCCTTTATTTCACCTAATGCAGCCTGTAAACCGGCAGCGGAGCGGGAAAGGCCACATTTATCATATAGGATATGTCCAAGTTGGCGGTGAAAATAATCCGCGGGCTCCTTACCCTTGATTGCCATCAGCAGTTGCAGTTGTTCTTTCACCTGGCTTTCTGCTGCGTCAAATGCAGGATGTTTAATACCTATAGGTCCGGTCTTTATTTCATCTGCCAGGAAATTCGCCATGGTGTAAGGTGCAATAAAGTAACCGTCGATACTGGCTTGCAGCAGTGAATTAGCGCCAAGTCTGTTTGCCCCGTGATCAGCGAAGTTGGCTTCTCCCAAAGCATATAAACCCGGAATAGTAGTCATCAGTTCATAATCTACCCACAAACCTCCCATGGAAAAGTGCGCTGCGGGAGATATCAGCATGGGTTCCGTATAAGCGTTCACGTTAGTGATCTTCTGGTACATCCGAAACAGGTTACCATATTTTTCTTTGATCTTATCCTCCCCCTGCTCGCGGATGGCACGGGAAAAGTCGAGATACACAGCATTTTTCAACGGCCCTATCCCGTAACCTGCGTCGATACGCTCTTTGGCCGCACGGGAAGCTATATCCCTGGGGCTCAGGTTACCGAAGGCAGGATATCGTCTCTCCAGATAATAATCTCTTTCTTCCTCCGGAATCTGATTGGCAGGCCGCTGGTCGCCCTGTTTTTTTGGCACCCAGATACGGCCATCGTTGCGGAGCGATTCTGACATCAGCGTGAGCTTTGACTGGTACTCTCCCGATTGAGGCAGACTGGTAGGATGGATCTGCGTCCAGCTGGGGTTAGCCATCAGCGCACCTTTTTTATGTGCCCGCCAGATGGCGGAACCGTTGCAGCCCATGGCCAGGGTCGACAGAAAATAGATCTTCCCAAAACCGCCGGTGGCCAATACCACCGCATGTGCGCTGTGCCGCTCAATAGCACCGGTGTCCATATTCCGGATAATCACTCCTCTTGCTTTACCATCAATGACCACCAGTTCCAGCATTTCGTGGCGGGTATACAACTGCACATGCCCCTGGTGCACCTGCCGCATCAGCGCCTGGTAAGCACCCAGCAGCAACTGCTGTCCCGTTTGCCCTCTGGCATAAAAGGTTCTGGACACCTGCACGCCGCCAAAAGAGCGGTTGTTGAGGTAGCCCCCGTATTCCCGGCCGAAAGGAACACCCTGTGCCACCGCCTGATCAATGAGGTTAGCGCTGCATTCCGCCATGCGGTATACATTGGCTTCGCGTGCGCGGAAGTCGCCCCCTTTTATGGTATCATAAAACATTCTGTATACGCTGTCGCCATCATTTTTATAGTTCTTGCAGGCATTTACACCGCCTTGTGCCGCCACGCTATGGGCACGCCTGGCAGAATCCTGGAAACAGAAGCTTTTTACCTTATAGCCCATCTCACCGAGGGAGGCTGCAGCGGAGCTGCCGGCAAGGCCCGTTCCCACCACGATAATGTCCAGTTTCTTGCGGTTGGCAGGATTTACCAGTTTCGCATGTGACTTATAGTGATTCCATTTTTCCTCCAGTGGACCGGGAGGTATTTTCGCATCCAGCATGGCCAGCTATTTTAAAAAATGAACATAAACAGGAATAAAGGCAAAGCCCGCGCAAATGCCTACACTGTATACCCATCCCAGCACTTTAATCCAGCGTACATATTTGGGATGGTAGGCCCCCAGCGTGCGGGCAGCACTGAAAAAGCCGTGCAGCAGGTGATAGCAAAGTGCTACCATACATAGTACATATACGCCTACGTACCATGTCTGACTATATACTTCCGTCACCAGGGTATACAGGTCTTTATTGCCCTGCGCATCCAGTGGCAGTTGTCCGAACTTATACACATACCAGAAATCGCGGAAATGGATCACCAGGAAAATAAAAATAATGGTGCCCAGCAGGCCCATATTACGGGAGTACCATTTACTTACGCTTCCACGACGGTCATAATGATATTGCTGTTGCCGTGCACGTGTATTCGCCACCGTTATAATGATGGCATAAATCACATGGGCAATGATGCTGGCATAAAGTACCCAGGAAACAATTTTGATGAGAATGTTACCGGAAAGCAGGTGGGAGTATGCATTGAACTGGAGTTGTGAGGTTTCTCCGGGCAACAGTAATTGCAGGTTTCCCAGTAGGTGAATCACCAGAAAAAAGCAGAGGAACAGCCCTGTTAATGCCATCCAGATCTTCCTTGTCAGCGTGGTTTGAGTCATACATGGATTTTTTGTTATTACCAGTTGGCGCTGCCGTTGATAACACCATGTATCCCGAAAATGTTTGAATAAAAAAGCCCGTCCGGAACTTACCGGACGGGCATCATGCTATAAATCAGCAAAGACTATTTCACGATTTTGAGCTCATTGATGATGTTTTTAGCACCACCGAGCTTTTCGATGCACCAGAGCACATAACGCACATCTACACAGATAGTACGGTTGTAGTTGGAATCGAACTGAATTTTGTGGCTCAGCGCTTCGTAGTTACCATCGAAAGCGAGACCGATCAGCTCACCGTTACCGTTGATCACAGGGGAACCGGAGTTACCGCCGGTGATATCGTTGGTGGTGATAAAGCATACTACCACATCGTTGCGTTTAGCATCTTTATATTGACCGAAATCTTTTTTGTTGTAGAGGTCTACGTAGTTCGCAGGCAGATCAAATTCATAATCACCCGGCACATACTTTTCGATTACACCTTTCATGGTGCACACGTAGTCGTAGTTAACGGCATCGCGTGGAGAGTAAGGTTTAACCTGGCCGTAGGATACACGCATGGTGAAGTTGGCATCCGGATATCTGTTGGCGTTAGGCTGCATTTGCATGATACCTTTCAGATATTCGCGACCCAGGTCGTTGTTTTTCACTACGAACTGGTTGTACAGCGGCAGGTATTTACCGGTATAGTTTTTAACAAATGCGCTGGCGTATGCAAAAGCCGGATCAGCCTGGAGGGTTACTGCATCCGGATTTTTAACGAATGCATCCCATTTGGCATCGCTGAAAATCATGGTGTTAGCCATGAGGTTAGCGGCCCATTTGCGGTAGGTAGCATCTTCAGAGAGGCTGCCGTATTTGGAGCCCAGTTCCTGGTAGAATGCTGTTGGTTGCTGGTCTTTAGGGATGTCGTTGTAGTACAGCTGGGCGGTGGCAGCGAGGATTTTCTCATCGCTGGGTTTGTTTTCACCTTCCAGGAATGCTTTGCGTGCTTTATCAGCAGCAGCTACTGCATTTTTCACAGCATCTTTAGGTGCGTTTGGCGTCACCAGTGCTTTTTCTACCTGCAGCAGTGTGGAGGCGAAGCCGGCAACAGGAGAGCCGAGGATACCTTCGGTGAGGTAAACACGACCTTTTGCGTATGGCGTCCAGGCTTTATAGTTTGCTTCGTAGTCTTTCAGGATGCTGGCAAACTCGGGTTTGTCCTGTGCCCATTTTGCGAAGGCCGCTTCCTGTTTTCTTTTATCTTCCAGCACGTGGTATTTCTCGAGCTGTTTGGTTTCACCGTCGAAGAATTTCCAGTAGTTGGCGATACCGGCGTAGGAAGAGGCCAGTTGCAGTTTCACAGCCGGGTCTTTCTTCATTTGCTCGAACATTGCTTTCAGGCGAACGTCACGCAGGTTTACGGTATTCGGGTTTTCTACGGTATTCTTCAGTTCTACACCATAGGAGGTTTCGTAGCGGTTGGTACCACCAGGATAACCGAAAATCATGGCGTAGTCGTTTTCTTTCACTCCTTTGATAGATACCGGCAGGAAGTGCTTAGGCTTCAAAGGCACGTTGTCTTTGGAGTAAGGCGCAGGTTTACCGTTTTTGTCGGCATAAACGCGGAAGATAGAGAAGTCACCGGTGTGGCGTGGCCATTCCCAGTTGTCAGTATCACCACCAAATTTACCGATAGATTCAGGAGGGGTGCCTACCAGGCGGACGTCGGTGTAGCGTTCGTACACAAACAGCAGGTATTGGTTGGCTTTGTACATGGGTACTACTTTGGCTTCGTAACCGGTGCCGGCAGTAGCTTTTTCAATGATTTCGGCGTAACCGGTTTGTTCCTTTGCGGTTCTTTCCGCGCCGGATAAGCCTTTTACAGCTTCTTCCACTTGTTTGGTTACGTCTTCCACTTTTACCAGGAACTGAACAGACAGCATAGGGGAAGAGATCTCCTGTGATTTGTTCTGGGCGTAGAAGCCGTTTTTCAGGTAGTTGTGTTCCACGGTGCTGGCGGAGGCGATAGCGCCATAGCCGCAGTGGTGGTTAGTGAAGATCAGGCCTTCGTTGCTCACGATTTCGCCTGTACAGCCGCCGCCGAAAATGACGATGGCGTCTTTCATAGATGCTTTGTTGATGCTGTATAACTGCTCTTTCGTCAATTTGAGGCCTCTTTTCACCATGTCGTTATACGTTTGCTGCCCCAGCAAATAGGGAAGCCACATGCCCTCATCCGCTTTGGCCCATTTGAAACTTACGGCCATGAGGAGGAGCAAAACCACCAGATGTTTTCTCATAGTTTTTGCAGATTTGTTTTAAGGACCTCAAACCTATGCTTTTTTTTGTTAACCATGAAGTCAGACTGCTATGGATGGCGGATTTAGCCCTTCATGTGGTATTTAAATAAATGTGTTAAATGATCGAACAAAAAAACTGGAATATGATTTGATAAAGGGACCTTCAGCTGGCTGTGCCAGTATTCATTCACCCCCTGTGAACCAGGATAATGTAAAAACCTGTCGTATATGAAAAAATTATGGCTAGTATTTGGAATTGCGGCGCTGGCAGCCTGCCAGTCCGGTCCTTCCCAGGAGCAAAAGAAAGATTCCATCCGGTCCGACCTGCAACAGGCAGGGGAAGATGTTAAATCCGCCGCGGGCAAAACCGGAGACTACTTACAACAGCAGAAACAGGAAACGATAGATACACTGAATGCGCGGATAGCGCAGATTGACCAGGCCACGGAGGAATTAAAGAAAAAGGGAGATAAAAAAAGTAAGGAAGCCCGCCAGAAACTGGAAGAATTGAAGTTACAGATGCAGCACGAAGTGGATGATGTAAAGCAGGCCAGTGCGGAGAAATGGGACAGTACTAAGAAAGCAGCCGAGGAATTTGGGGATAAATCGGGCAAACTGTGGAGCGATTTCAAAAGGGATTTTAAAGACCTGTTTAATTAAGGAGCTTGTTCCTTCTTTTTTAATCATGTAATTTTACCCGGCTTAACAGTTTTGGATTTGCTACTAACTCGATACCAGGAATTATTTTACGAAGCCGGCTGCGATGAAGCCGGGCGCGGGTGCCTCGCAGGACCTGTATTTGCTGCGGCGGTCATACTGCCGGTGGATTTTAAACATCCGCTGCTCAATGATTCCAAGCAAATGAAGGCGGCAGACAGGGATGAACTAAGGAAAGTAATAGAAAGAGAAGCCATCAGTTATGCAGTAGCCAGTGTGGATAATGAAGAAATAGACCGGATTAATATTCTGAAAGCTTCCTTTAAAGCGATGCACCTGGCACTTGAAAAGTTAAGCAATGTGCCGGAGTATATTTTGGTAGATGGTAACAGGTTTACCCCCTATGGTACTGTACCGCATGCCTGTATTATCCAGGGAGATGGCAAGTACGCATCTATTGCGGCTGCTTCTGTTCTGGCTAAAACATACAGAGACGAGTATATGCAGCAACTACACGTAACTTACCCGCACTTTGGATGGGATTCCAACATGGGTTATCCTACCAAACAGCACCGCGAAGCCATACGGGCTTTTGGTGATACACCATACCACCGGAAATCCTTCCGATTGTTGCCGGAACAACTGGAACTCGATTTTTAGGGAGCCAATTTTAATCTAATACAATTACCAATCACTGTAAAAGGATTGGACTGAGATATGTTAAAACAGACACAACAACAGAAGTTATTACAGAAGCTGTCGCCACAGCAGATTCAGTTAATGAAGCTGCTGCAGGTACCTACTGTCAACCTGGAAGAGCGGATTAAAGAAGAACTGGAGGAAAACCCTGCACTGGAGTACGGGGAGGAAGCCCATGAGGATGAATTTAAAGAGCAGGATGAATTTGAGTCCAACGACGATGAATTTGAAGCAGACGGCAGTGAATCCGATTATGATAATATCGATATCTCAGAATATGTGAATGATGGAGATGATGAGGTGGCAGATTATAAACTCAGGGATGATAACTATCCCGACCCGGATGAGAGCAATAAAACCATTCCGGTAAGAGTAGAAACGTCTTTTCACGAGCACCTGCTTAGTCAGCTGGGCATGCTGGAACTGGACGACCGTCAGAACGCAATTGCTGAGCAGATTATTGGCAGCATTGATGATGATGGGTATTTAAGGAGAGAAGTAAGTGCGATTGTAGACGACCTTTCCTTCTCCCAAAATGTATCTACAGATGAAGAGGAAATCAAAGAGCTGATCAAAAAAATCCAGGAATTTGATCCACCGGGAGTTTGCTGTGCTGATCTGAAAGAGTGTTTACTCCTGCAACTGAAACGCAAGCCGCAGGATGATCTGGGAGTACGCACGGCCTACCTGATCCTGGAAAATTACTTCGACGAGTTTACGAAAAAGCATTACGAAAAAATACAGAAGGCGCTGAGCCTGACTGATGAAGCGCTGAAAGAGTCCATCAATCAGATTATTCGCCTGAATCCTAAGCCGGGAGGTAACTATGCGACGCTGAATAAGGCGGAAAGCTATGTACTGCCCGACTTTTTCATTATGAACAACAGCGGCAAGCTGGAATTGACGCTTAATTCCAGGAATGCTCCTGACCTCCGTATCTCCGGCGGTTACCGTGACATGCTGAGGGAGTATGACCGTGGTGATAAAAAGGACAAACGTCAGAAAGAGGCGGTGTTGTTCATCAAACAGAAAATAGATGCTGCCAAGTGGTTTATTGACGCCATCAAGCAGCGCCAGCATACCTTGTTGTCCACGATGGAGTCTATCATGGATTACCAGCGTGAGTTTTTCCTGACCGGAGATGAAACCACCATGAAACCTATGATCCTGAAAGATATTGCGGATCGTACGGGACTGGATATCTCTACGGTGAGCCGTGTGGCCAACAGCAAGTATGTGCAAACGGAATTCGGCACATTCAAACTGAAATTCTTCTTCTCTGAATCGCTGTCTACCGATAGCGGTGAGGAAGTATCCACCAGGGAGGTGAAGAAAATCCTCTCAGATCTTATTGAGGCGGAAAACAAGCGTAAGCCTTTGAGCGATGAGCATCTGACCAAGATGTTGCAGGACAAAGGGTATAACATTGCACGCAGAACCGTGGCCAAGTACAGGGAGCAGTTAAACATCCCGGTGGCCCGTTTAAGAAAAGAACTTTAATCCGATCATGAACCAGGAAGCCATACCATTACATGGAAGTAACCACCAGCCGGCGCCGGAGTTTTCGCCGCGGGCACGTGCCTTTGCGCAGGTAGTTTCTTACATTACACATCCGCTTTTCATTCCTACGCTGGTAACCTTTCTGGTTTTACAGTCGCTCCCGGAATACTTTGTAGCCTTTAAGATGTCGAGCAAGCGATTTGCGTTCGACATGCTGTATTTCAGGGTAATCATCATCAGCCTGTTTTTTCCGTTACTGACGGTGATGCTGGCGAAGATGCTGGGTTTTATATCTTCGATATACCTGAATACCCAGCGCGACAGGATCATTCCATATGTGGCGATCATTATTTATTATTTCTGGGCTTTTTACACATTTCTGGAAGAAGGTGCAGCACCAAAGTTCTACACGGCATTTTTCCTGGGCATGTTTCTCGCCATCTCTATCTCCTTCGTTACCAATAGCTTCTGGAAAACCAGTATGCATGCTACCGGATGGGGCGGGGTGATAGGATTTTTATTATCACTGATGTGGGGGATGCATATGAATGTATCCTTGCCGCTGATCATTACCTTTTTTGTGGCGGGGATGGTTGGCACGTGCCGTATGATGCTGAAGGCGCATACGCCTGCTGAGATTTACATTGGTTTTATCATTGGTATTATTACGCAGCTGGCCTCGTGCTGGATGCTGGTGATTTAATATACTCAACCCATATTCCTTGTTCTGTATTTAGCTACTAAATTAGAACAAGGAATAGAGTCGAGATGTTAGAATAGCGAATAAAATTTTTTGGGGTTTAACCTGAACAGCCCACTTGCTGTGGTTACATGTCGGTAACTTTGGATGCAAAGGCCGCAAGGCAGGCTAACAAACAACTAACAAACAGAAGGGTTAACAACAACAACTAAACTTGACAATACAAAAGTCCAGAATTTTCCATTGTGACTCAAGCGTATAACTACGCTTTTTAAAAAAGCGGTAGTATTCCCACTCTCCCATTTTCAGTCGGTTATAATTTTTTTTGAAAGATTTTTTCATTGCGCACATCCAATGCGTAATGCCGGATGATCTTTGTATTGTTGATGGGAATTAACCTGATCACAAAAAGGGATCTACTATTTTTTTTAGCAACCGAAAATAAAATGCTAAAAAATTTAGGAAAATAAAAAATAAGTTTTAATTTAGCATTCCAGTTCGTGATTTGCTTATCATTTAAATTTGTAAAAAACTAACTTATATGTCTACAGCCAATGCAGAAAAACTAAAGGCGCTTCGCCTTACAATGGACAAGATTGAGAAAGATTTCGGAAAGGGATCTGTGATGATGATGGGCGAGAAAGCGGAAGCGCCGATGGAAGTAATTTCTACCGGTTCTTTAGGCTTGGATATAGCGCTTGGAATTGGCGGTTTTCCGAAGGGCAGGATCATAGAGATCTATGGGCCAGAGTCTTCCGGTAAAACAACCGTTGCGATACATACAATAGCAGAAGCACAAAAGAAAGGTGGTATCTGCGCAATTATAGATGCGGAACATGCTTTTGACAGCAGCTATGCGAGAAGGCTGGGTGTGGATGTGGATGCACTGTTAATTTCCCAGCCGGACCATGGTGAGCAGGCATTGGAGATTGCGGATCGTCTGATTCTCTCTGGTGCGGTGGATGTAGTGGTAATTGACTCCGTTGCAGCGCTGGTTCCTAAAGGGGAGCTGGAAGGTGAAATGGGAGAAAGCAAAATGGGTCTGCAAGCCCGTCTGATGTCTCAGGCGCTGCGTAAGCTGACTGCTACCATTGCAAAAACTAACTGCTGCTGTATATTCATTAACCAGTTACGTGAAAAGATCGGTGTTATGTTTGGTAATCCAGAAACGACTACCGGTGGTAATGCACTGAAGTTCTACGCTTCTGTGAGATTGGATATCCGCCGTATGAGTCAGATTAAAGATGGTGATGAGGCGATTGGTAACCGCGTAAAAGTGAAAGTGGTGAAAAACAAAGTAGCTCCTCCTTTCCGTCAGGCTGAATTCGATATCATCTATGGTCTGGGTATTTCCAAAACCGGAGAGCTGATTGACATGGGTGTGGAATACGGCATCGTTCAGAAGAGCGGTAGCTGGTTCAGCTACGACACTAATAAGCTGGGTCAGGGCCGTGATGCAGTAAAACAGTTACTGCTCGACAATCCGGAGCTGGCAGCAGAAATTGAAGGAAAAATCAAAGCTAAACTTGCTGAACAAAAAGCAGCAGAAGCTTAATAACAAAGAAATCCACTGACAAATAATACCATAGCCTTAGTGATAAACTAAGGCTATGACAAAAATCAATGCCGCATTGCGGCCTGGGGATGCTATTGCCTGAAGTAATTGGGTATAAAGGGTAATAGATTCACTGGTAGCTGATCAGTTCTCAGACCTAAGCGTATATAAAATACAGCATAGGACCTGCTTAGACTTAAGCGCCGACTGAAGGACTAAGGACTTAAGCTTTGTTGACTTAGAATAGAAGCTGATTGATTAAGGTTATTGCTGTCAGTATTAGATAAAGATATCCGATAGCATATCAACATTGTCTGATATACCTGTACAACACCCATCCATTAACCCCAAAACGGTGTATCAGACAATATAGCTATCGAAACGAAACTGAAAATCGTTTTAGTTTTAGTAAGCATTGGGTTAGTATGCACATCCCTGCCTTTTCCTGGGCGGGGATTTTTTTTGCTGTAATGAATCTGCATTCGGGAACCTGGTTTAGATGTAAATCCATAGTGTGCGGCCCTATCGGCGGAACACTATGGATTTGGCTCCTGGACCGAAGGCATAGGAGAATAATGTATAGCGTTCGGCCCTATCGGCGGACCACTATGCCTTTGTCTCCCGGACCGAAGGCATAGGAGAATAATCCAGACCTCTGCATAAAAAAAGCCGGTGGATCACTCCACCGGCTTCGCTATAATATCAGGCTGAAAATTAAGCTTCAGCTTTATAACTCTTCGCATATTTCTTACGATCTTCCTCATCCAGCATTACTTTACGCATACGGATGTGGTTAGGCGTAACCTCGATACACTCGTCAGGCTGGATATACTCCATGCATTCTTCCAGTGTCATCAGGGTTTTAGGTGCAATGTTGGTAGCTGCATCACTTCCGCTTGCGCGCATGTTCGTCAGTTTTTTACCTTCGTTTGCATTTACAACCAGGTCACCAGGCTTGTTATTTTCACCGATGATCATACCCTTGTACACTTCTTCTCCTGGATCAACAAAGAAGAAACCACGATCCTGCAGTTTGTCCAAAGAGTAACCGGTAGTAGTACCAGCTTCCTTAGCAATCAACACACCGTTGTTACGGCCAGGGATCGCACCTTTCCAACCTTTGTACTCACTGAAACGGTGTGCCATTACAGCCTCACCAGCAGTAGCTGTCAGCATCTGCGTACGCAGACCGATCAAACCACGGGAAGGAATTTCGAATTCCAGATGCTGCATTTCGCCTTTGGTTTCCATGATCAGCATTTCACCTTTACGACGGGTAACCAGGTCGATTACCTTGCTCGCAAATTCCTGAGGAACGTCTACTACCAGGATCTCGTAAGGCTCACTTTTCTTACCGTCAATGTTCTTAACGATAACCTGTGGCTGACCTACAGTCAACTCATAACCTTCACGACGCATGGTTTCAATCAATACACCTAAGTGCAGGATACCACGGCCATATACCAGGAAGCTATCCGCATTGTCAGAATCAACAACACGCAGCGCCAGATTCTTTTCAGTTTCTTTAATCAAACGATCACGCAGGTGACGGCTGGTTACAAACTTACCATCCTTACCAAAGAACGGAGAGTTGTTAATACCGAACAGCATGTTCATAGTAGGCTCATCTACACTGATCACTGGCAGGGCTTCAGGGAACTCAGCATCAGCAATGGTATCGCCAATGTTGAAACCTTCAATACCAACCACCGCACAAATATCACCCGCAATTACTTCTGTAACTTTTCTCTTACCCAGGGCTTCGAAAATATACAACTCGCGAACTTTTTGTTTTTTGATGGTACCATCAGCCTGCATTAAGCTGATCCACTGGTTCTCAGCAATAGTACCGCGGGCAACTCTACCCACAGCAATACGACCAAGGAAAGAAGAATAATCCAGGGATGTAATCTGCATCTGAACAGTACCTTCCTCTACTTTAGGCTCCGGAACGTGTTCCAGGATACCATCCATTAAAGGAGTAATATCTTCTGACTGAGTCAGTGAACTGTTGAACCAACCATTCTTACCAGAACCGTAGAAAGTTGGGAAGTTCAGCTGCTCCTCATTTGCATCCAGGTTGAAGAACAGTTCGAATACTGCATCATGCACCTCATCAGGACGGCAGTTCTCTTTATCCACCTTGTTGATAACCACAATTGGTTTCAGATTCAGCTGCAGCGCTTTCTGAAGTACGAAACGAGTCTGAGGCATTGGTCCTTCAAAGGCATCCACCAGCAGGATCACACCATCAGCCATTTTCAATACACGCTCTACCTCACCACCAAAGTCGGCGTGGCCCGGAGTATCAATCACGTTGATTTTTGTACCCTTATATTCAACAGAAGCATTCTTACTGAAGATAGTGATACCACGCTCTCTTTCGAGATCGTTACTATCCATGATCAACTCACCGGATTCCTGATTCTCACGAAATACGTTAGTGTGATGAAGGATTTTGTCCACCAAGGTAGTCTTACCATGGTCTACGTGTGCAATAATAGCAATATTACGAATATTCATATACTTATGTCTTTAGCTATCAGCCATTAACAAATTTTCCGCTAATAGCTACAAAATGAGGCCGCAAAGGTACGAAAATGTGGCGAGAATGCAGGCGCCTCACCTTTAAATAAATGTAATCATTTGGTCACGTCGATAATTATCAGTACAAGAGCATGATTTCCAGAAGTTTATACACAACTAATTGTATATCACTCTTCTAAAAAAGCAAATACCTTTGACCAAACCATATTTAGTAGAAATTATATCGTAGTACTGCTCACCCTGCTACATGGAAGCCTACATAAAATTCATCATGCCACTACTGCAGGAGCTTTACCACATAGTCCAATGCACTCTGATTGGCAGGGTTTTCAATCGCATTGGCAATGTCCAGCTTTTCACGGCTGGTCAGGTGCCAGGATAATGCCGCGGCTTTGTCCTGGTGCTGGGGTACATACTGGAAAATCACCCGGTGAAACTTGTTCGGGAAATACCCTTCCATGTAATTGATCAGGTCATCCTGATCAAAGTCCTGCATAGCGCTCCAGTGCTGCTGCATCGTGAAAAGCGGCTCAAACAATAAATCCGGAAGATCCTTTGTTTTCTTGATGGGAGAAATATCATTCTTACGGGTATCACGCACCTGGATATACACCACGTCTGAAGTATTTTCGTTTATCCATTCCCGAAAGCTGTATAAATAACGTAGTGTTGTTTGCTGGCCAAAGTTATCCCTGATGCCTGCATCCATCACATCCACAATTGGATTGCTCGGTAAAAACGCATTTGGCAATACATATGGAAACGTAGCGCACATGCGGATAGCACTGGTAACAAGTAAACCAGGCGCATCCTGGCGGGAAAAATACTGCGTAAAATCAACCCCGTCAATATCCCTTACCTGCCTGGTGGGATATTTATACTCAGGCGCACATAAGTAGCTGATTGGCAACGGGCTAATCATCAACCGGCGACCATCAGCGTTAATTGTTGCATTCCAGATCAACATCGGAATAGTAGCCGTTTCTTCTGCCTGCTTATAATCCTGAATGATTTTATTGAGAATGTTATCGGTGTTCTGATTCAACTGTTTTTCAAAAGCATAGCCCCTGTCTTTCGCATAATGATTATTGCCAATTTTAAAAGTCCAGAAAGGCGCAATGAAATCATTAACCGCCATGGCAGTAAATACAGGATTGAGCAGGTCTTTAGATACCTTCTCCGGGTATACTAAACTTGACAGCTGCACCTGTTGCCCCTGCTGCTGGCGATAATATAACTCCCTGAAGTAAGTGGCGCCCATCATGCCACCGGAAGCCCCCGTCATTAATACGGTATGAGGCATCAAACGGCCTTGCAGCAAGCTGTCAAGCCGTTGCAATACGTGCATCGTCCAGGTGGCGCTACGACTCCCTCCCCCGCTGAAGTTCATCACGATCAATGGCGGCTTCTTATCCGCAGGAAATTTAGCCCGCCATTTCTTCAGCACTTCGAGGGTTTTTACCTTGTCGGTATCAGCTCTCTCCCTGGTAAAAAACTGCTGCAACGCTTGTGGACTATATTCCGGGCGATTCTCCTTATGCTTATAATCTAATCCGTAGGCTTTATTCCGGTTATCGATCAGGTCATGTTCCACCATCCAGTTCACGCCAAAAAGCATGACCAGCAATATGGGGATAGACCATGTTTGCAGCATATACGAAAAGGCTCCTGCTATCCCGATCAGGAACGCAAAAAATATCAGTACGCTGGCGCCGGCAGGAATTCTGAACGCATTATAATCCATCATACTGGACAGTATCACCATAAAAATCAGCGCACAGCCAACGGCGATCATCGCCGCAAAGTGATGCTGCTTCAGGATGGAATCCAGATAATGCTTATTGTAATGGTCCACTTTCCTTGCTCTTCTGATACGCCAGAAGGTAGAGAAGTAATTGTTTACCGGCAGTGCGTTCTCGTCCGGCTCCTGGGTAGGCTTAAGAATGGTGCGCAGGAAATTGCGCGGGTTCCCGAACTTCCGCTCCAGGCGGCGGCCGATATTTTTATCCGCATTAAAGAAATAGAAAAATGAAAAGAAGATAATAAACAGCACGCCACTGATAAAACCTTCTGCCAGCAGAAATATTTCCGGAATGGTGCTCAGCTCCTGGTAACGCTGATACTCCCACCCCCGATACAGCAGGCAAATCAGGAAAGCCAGCGGGATGATAGAGTTATTCAGACAATACCGGAAAAAAGGCTGGCTGGTAGTAGCCAGAAATTTAAACCTGCCGGTGTGGAGAATAAAAGTAGTGATATGCCAGCTCATAATGAAAATGCCTGTGGCAATCCCAAGGATGGCTGTACTGTAGAAATTCACCTTGCCAAGGTATTCCGGGGCCAGATATAAGGCGTCCCCTCCGAATACCTTGGCAAAACCACCATTGATGGTGCTGAATAATATCACCCAGAAGATCAATAACACCTGGTACTTCCTGAAATGCAGGAGTAACAGCTGTACAGGGAAAGAATAGTATGTTTTGATAAGCAATAACTTCACCTTCATCGGACGATAATTACAAATAAAAATACGGATTTGCAACTATGAAACCGTATTTATACCCGTAATTATGCCTTTCCCCTGCTCAGGAAGTAAGTCCATACCAGCGAGAGCAGCAGTAGCATACCCACGCCCTGATGGAGTATGGCGTACATAATAGGTATTTGCGTCTGACTATTTAAAAGTGTAAGTACCCCGAGTAATACCTGCAGTAATACTAATAATAACGGGAGATATCGGATGGCATGCAACTGGGTATGTGCAGGTACATGAGCAGATTTCAACCACCATATTACCACCAGCACAGTGATCAGGTAGGCCAGCCCTCTGTGGATAAACTGAATGGCAATTGGATTATGAATAATATCATGGAAGATGCTACCGCTGCTAAACATACCGGTTGGTACCCACGCACCATTGATGTCCGGCCAGGTGTTTGCGTTCAAGGCAGCATGCATACCCGCCATGAATGCACCGTATATCAGTTGCATTGCCACGATTCCCAGTAACCAACCGTTGAGCTTCCGTAGTGCCGGTACATGCAATATCTGCTGCTGCTTTACACTCAGGCGCATCGCGAACCAAAATACATAGCACAACAGCACCAACGCGGAAATAAAGTGAATGGCCAACCGGATATGGCTTACACGGATATCCTCGTTATTGAGGCCGCTCACCACCATGATCCAGCCAATAGCACCTTGCAGGCCCCCAAGTAAAAATAGTATCAGCATAGGATTGATCATGGACTGATCAATCTTCTTTTTAGCGACGAAATAAATAAACGGAATCAGGAAAACCACTCCCATCAGACGTGCCCAGTCGCGGTGAAACCACTCCCAGAAATAGATCTGCTTAAAGTCCGCCAGCGTGAAGTGACTATTCACCAGCTTAAACTGAGCAATCTGCTTATATCCGTCAAAGGCACGCTGCCACGCTTCCTCATTCATTGGCGGGAAAGCACCCAACAAAGGCTGCCACTCGGTGATAGACAATCCTGAACCTGTCAGACGGGTAATACCTCCTAAAAGTACCTGCACTATCAGCATGCCCACGCCTATATATAACCATATGGCCACCGGGCGATTCTTCTTTAATTGTACTGCTTCCATAAACGTTGCGAAATTAGGACAGAAATCAACACTACCTCCAATTTTCTCACATTATTTTAACAAAGGCGTAATGTTCCCTTAACGCTGCCGTCTGATCTTTGCATCAGAAAATAAAACGGCACCATTGTATTAGCTAATACCGCCCTAATTAAGCAAAACATTAAAAAAATAATGTCATGAAATTTGTTTTAGCACCCAAAGTGAGCGTGATACTGACAGCAGCTATTTTGTTTGGTACCCTCCATGCAGCCGCACAAGATAATGTGCTGGCTTTCAACAAAGTAAAATCTGATTACCGCACGGAAAACGGCTCGCCACGAGCAATAACAGCCGTTAACATGCAGCTTAATCAACAGTCAAAAGATGCACTGTTATTCAGACTATCTGTAGAAAATCCTGAAAACGAAAAGCTCATCTTATATATCAAAGACAGAAATAATTTCACGCTTCACCGCGAAGTTTTACCTGCAACTGTAAGGTATGTAGGCAGCTACAACCTTGAATCACTGGAAGATGGAGACTACTCCTTCGAAATCAGAAGTGGAAAGAACAAGATCATGGAAAAATTTGTGGAAATCCACACATCCACCGTTGTTAACCGAAATGCCTCTGTAGAATAACATGCCTGCAGCAGCAAACACAAAAGGACGCCACATACGTAGCGTCCTTTCTTTTTTATAATTCCTTTTGTTGCCTACATCATCGCTTCATAAAAAACATCCATCATTTTGCCCCTGGTATTGAGTGCAGATATTTTCGTGTTGGCGCCACCGTTAGGATACACCCGGTTGCTCAAAAAAACAAATACCAATCCGGTAGACGGGTCAGCCCATACACAGGTGCCGGTAAACCCGGTGTGCCCAAAAGTAGCACCGGTGGCGAGCCTCGAAGGATAACCTTCATGACGGCTGGCGTTATTCTTTTCTGTTTTATCGAAGCCCAGTCCCCTGCGGCTGATACTACTGCCGTAGCTGGTAAACAGCTCCACTGTTTCAGGACGCAGGTATTGTTTGTTGTTAAATGTGCCTCTGTTCAATAATAGTTGCATGAGCACCGCCAGGTCGTGTGCATCCGAAAATAAACCGGCATGCCCGGCAACTTCCCCAAACATAGCAGCAGTGGGATCATGCACATCGCCGCGCAGCAGCTGCATGCGGTAATTAGGTTCCCGCTCAGTAGGTGCTATCTGCGACAATGGAAAACGATTCCTTGGCAGAAATCCCGTCGTTTCCAGTCCTAACGGATCGTAAAAAGTATCCTGCACATACTGGTTGAGCGGTTTACCTGAAATTTCCTCTACTATCTTCCCCAAAAAAATAAAATCCAGATCACTGTAAACATAGCCCTGACGGGTATTCAGTTTACTGTCCAGGATCTTTCTCCAGAGGGTATCCTTGTAGGAGTCCATCAGGTAAAGGTTTTCGGCTACACGTGTAGTATAACCCGGACCTGTAGTACTGTGAAAAATCGTTGAATCAGGTACGCCCGCGGCATCGATTAAATCTTTGTAAAAGGGAATGTAGGCCACTAATCCTGCCTGGTGCAGCAGGATATCCCTGATCTTGAGCCCCGCCTTATCTGACCCTTGTGTAAAGGGAAGATAGGTACCTAAAGTGGCATCCAGGCTGATTTTACCTTCGTCATAAAGTTTCATGACTGAAAGGGTGGTAGCACAAACTTTCGTAACGGAAGCCACATCGTATATCGACTTAGGTGTTACGGGCTCTTTACTGTTATATTCAAAATGGCCATAGCAGCGGTTAAACACCACTTTGCCATTTTTGAGTGCCAGCACTTCACAGCCAGGTGCAGCCCCCCTGCTGATCATATCACTTGCCAGGTTATCGATACGGAGCAGCGCCTGTGGATTGAGTCCCTCCTTTTCCGGTGTGGATTCCGGCAGGGTAGTAAATTCATTCAGTTTATACGTTACCCCTGACCCGGATGGGAAAGATGGACAAACGCTTACCGGGAGCTTACCTTCTGGCGCCAGCTTTCCGAATAAAATCTCTGCGGCCACTTTCTGGGTAGTAGAGTCATCTTCGTAGGCGGCCAGCAGATGTGGCGCTTCGCAGAAATACTGCAATGCATAAGGATTTCCGAAAACCACGGTAGCAGATGGTAACTCCTGCTGCAACTGGCGGATAATCAGTCGCTCCGCCATAGTAAGGCCAAAGTTATTAGCCGGGCGGCGACTAAAATTATGCAGACTGATGATCACCGCTTTATAATCACGCTGGATTTTAGAAACGATTGGTGCAATCTGTTCTACCGTTTGGCGGCCGGTAAACACAAAAGCATCTGTACCTGGCTTCAGTGCTTTAACGGCTTCAATGAAAGGATTGCTTGCATCCGCCCCTACCGCAACCACTGCCAGTTTTTGCTGGGTCATGGCAGGCGAAAACGGAATCAGTTTATCATCATTACCCAGGAGGGTAATAGCTTTCTCAGCTATTTTCCGGCGCAGGGAATCCGTTTTAGCGTTAATATCTTCTGTGATGTTCCTTGTATCAATAATCTGAGGCTTGTTCAGGCCCAGGTTGTATTTAGCACGGAGCACCCGTTTCACACGGCTATCTACTTCACCCTGGCTGATCTGCCCTTTTTTGATGGCCTTGCGGATGGCATCCACACTACCTTTTGCAGTGGAAGGAAGGATCATAAGGTCGTTACCTGCCAATAAGGATTGCAGCGACTCCTGGCCTTTGGTGTAAAACTTCGCAATGCCTTTCATTTCCAGGGCATCCGTGATGGTGAGTCCATCAAAGCCCAGTTCTTCTCTCAGCAGTTTGGTAACGGCTTTGTAGGAGATAGATGTAGGTGTATTCGCTTTAGCATCAATGGCCGGAATATAGAGGTGACCGATCATTACTGATCCAACACCTGCTGCTATAGCGGCTCTGAAGGGATAAAGCTCCAGTGAGTCCAGCTGTTTCCGGGTTTTGTTGATAGATGGTAAATCCAGGTGGGAATCCACATTGGTATCGCCATGGCCGGGGAAGTGCTTGGCACTGGCCATTACGCCATTATCCTGCATACCCTTTATCATGGCCACCCCCATGCGTGCTACCTGGTATTTATTTTCTCCGAAGGAACGGTCGTTGATAACCGGGTTATTCGGGTTGTTGTTCACATCTATATCCGGTGCAAAGTCAATATGGATACCAATTCGCTTACATTGCTCCGCGAGCAGTTTTCCATATTCATATGCCAGCGTACTATCCTGTATAGCGCCTACCATCATATTTCTTGGCAGGGAGATGACACTGTCGAGCCGCATACCGAGCCCCCACTCTCCATCGATCGCCACCAGCAGTGGTACTTTAGAGATGGACTGATAATAATTGGTGAGGTTGGCTTCTCTTACAGGGCCTCCCTGGAAGAAGATGATGCCACCTACTTTATTATCCTGTATGTCTTTCACTACTGCGTTGATATGATCCTGTCCGAGGTTGGAGTGGGCGCGTATCATAATCAGCTGGGCAATCCTTTCATCCGGGGTAAGTGAGTTGAACACACTGTCGACCCAGGCGCTTGCCGGGTCCTGTTTGCGAATAGTGGTATTGCTATGCGTAGCTGTTTTTTTGTCTTTCTTTTTTGTCAATACCGAAGGCGGTACAGGAATCGCACTTCCGGTCAACATCAAGCCTGTAAGTCCAGCAACCAGTAATTGTTTCATCATATCCAAACTTACAAATTCTGGCGCACTAAAACCAGTGGCAATCAACTAATTATTAATATTAATTATATGTCTTTGTCCAATAAGAAGTTTATTACTAAATTAGATGTAGTGCCATTGAAGATATTTTATTGATTCCACTAGAAAATTGAATTGCATTTAGTTATTTTCAAAAAATTTTTAGATTTTTTAATCAATTGTATTTTTAATTACCAAAGCATTCAATTCTTTGTTATATTTGCAACCTTGCGTTTTTTAGTAAGTAAGATTTTTAATAAACATGGTCAATCTCATTTTATTTGGCCCTCCCGGCAGCGGCAAGGGCACACAAAGTGCTAAGATTATTGATAAATACGGACTGCTTCACCTGTCAACCGGTGATTTACTCCGCAGTGAAATAGGTAATAAAACTCCGCTGGGCTTAGAAGCTCAGAAGTTCATGGACCAGGGTTTACTGGTACCGGACGAGGTAGTAATCGGTATGATCAGTTCTAAGCTGGATGCCAATCCGGATGCACGTGGATTCATCTTTGATGGTTTCCCACGCACCACTGCGCAGGCAGAGGCTTTGGATAAACTGCTCGCATTGAAAAAAACAGCTATTTCTGTAGTACTTTCCCTGGAAGTGCCGGAAGAAGAGCTGATCAAACGTCTGCTGAACAGAGGTTTAACCTCCGGCCGCAGCGATGATGCCAATGAAGATGTGGTAAAAGCACGTATCGTGGAATACCACAACAAAACTGCCCCTGTAGCTGACCACTACGCTAAATTCGGCAAGTTTAAAAAGATTAAAGGTGATGGTAGCGTAGAAGAAATCTTCGACCTGCTGTCAAAAGAAATAGACGAACTCCTGGGGGAGAAAGTTAGCTCCTAAGGCCCTGTACCAGGAGCTTTCAAGGACTGATATACAACGCAAAGATTGTTGGTTAGCGTGATTTAGCACATGATCCTGTGCTATTTACGTAAACTTCACGATCTTTGCGTTTTATTTTGTGGTTGTATCAGGGGATACAGTCTTTTAAAATCAAGGTCAAAAGTGGAAAAAGCGAACTTCGTAGATTATATCCGTGTATTTTGTAAGTCTGGTAAAGGCGGTGCCGGCAGTATGCACTTCATGCGTACTAAATTCAATGCACAAGCTGGTCCTGACGGTGGCGACGGTGGCCGTGGAGGGCATATCATCCTCCGTGGTAACTCTCAGCTCTGGACGTTGCTCCATCTCCGCTGGCATAAAATGCTGCTGGCTGAGAACGGGGAAAACGGCAGCGGCGACAACTGTACCGGTCGTTTTGGTAAAGATGTTATCATCGAAGTCCCTTTAGGCACCCAAACCCGTGATGAAGAAACCGGCGAAGTAGAAGCTGAGATCCTCCACGACGGCCAGGAAATCGTTTGGATGCCCGGTGGCCAGGGAGGTCGCGGAAATGCCTACTTCAAATCCGCCACCAACCAAACCCCTGAATATGCCCAACCAGGCATGCCAGGCATTGAAGGCTGGAAAGTAGTAGAACTCAAAGTGCTGGCCGATGTAGGGCTGGTTGGATTCCCGAATGCCGGTAAATCCACCCTCCTTTCTACCATCACCGCCGCCAAACCTAAAGTGGCTGACTATGCCTTCACCACCCTTACCCCGCAACTGGGGATGGTAGAATACCGCGACAACAGATCCTTCTGTATCGCCGACCTGCCAGGCATCATCGAAGGCGCCCATGAAGGTAAAGGACTCGGACACCGGTTCCTGCGCCATATCGAAAGAAACTCCGTATTATTATTCCTCATTCCTGCTGATAGCGCCGACCACCGTAAAGAATTTGAAGTGCTCGTCAATGAACTGGAACAATATAATCCTGAATTGCTCGACAAACAGTTTCTGCTGGCCATCAGCAAAAGCGATATGTTGGACGATGAACTGAAAGCCGCTATATCTGCCGAACTGCCAGAAAACGTTCCACATGTATTCATCTCCTCAGTTACCAACCAGGGACTGACAGAACTGAAAGACATCCTCTGGAACGCCCTTTCCGCCGATGCCAACCGACTCCCTGATACCCAGGTACAAGCGGAAGAGGAAGAAGAGGACGAGGCCGATGCAGAGTAAAACTGTCGCAGTCAAACGAGGATATTAAAACTAAACATGTAATGGTTTAATATTCCCCCGTATCATGAAAACTTACTACCTGATGGCAGCCCTATTGCCAGCATGCTACGCCTGCCATTCACCTGCACCTCCCAAACAGGAGAGAACAGTGCAGATTGACACCATGGAACTGGTAGCTCCGCCTTCCAGCGAGGCTACCAGGGTCGCTTCTAATGAGGTATCGGTGGCCAACACCGACAGTACTACGTATATACGCTTTGGCAGCTCCTATCTGTCGCTCGACTGGCTCCAGCCCACGCCGGACCATAACGACTTTGAGCTCCGGCCCGATACGATCTACCTCACCCTGCAGCATCCGCATACCATCGAAGGGCAAATGCTCACCTTTACCTCCCCGGGTAATGCTAAAATCAGCGTATCCCAACGGTACGAAACCAGCGCCATCATTGACGGAAACCCGATCCATGTGCTTAAACACTGGCGCCACTATAAATCCGACTGGGAGCCACTAATACCCGAGGCCGATAACTTCTTCATATGTAAAAAATATACCCGCGAACAAAAAAACCAGTTCCCGGTAACCTCGCCACTGGAATTACAGCAATACGTTTTTAAGCATCTTGGAAAGGATATCAGTAGCAAAATAGCCGCTATCAGCAGCTTTCCACAAGCGCCGTGCAAAGTGGCCATCTCCCGCTACTACCTGAAAGTATCCGGGATCCTGCAGCATAGCTCTGAAAATATTAATAAACTGCTGATCATCGATGTGGCTTTTAAATAACGCGGACTTGTATATTTACTTAAATAGATTCTCCCCCATGAAAGTTTTTACACTCGCATTTATAAGTACCTGCCTGCTGCTACAGGCATGTAAATTCAATGGTAATAAAACGGACAACACCACCGTGGCCGCCGATTCCAGCAGCCAGACCTCCGACGCCGGCAGCATCAAAGGAATTTACAGCGGCGATTTTGGAGGCTCCCCGATTTACATCACCATCAACTACGCCAACGGACACCAGGTAGCAGGCTATAACATCCACAAATCGCTGCGCCGGAATCTTAAAGGGGAAATGGTGAAAAGTGGCGACCAATGGCTGCTCACCCTCAGCGAACCTGGCGATAACCAATACGATGGCAAGTTTGAAATCACCATGAGCCCGGAAAATAAAACCGGTAGCGGCAAATGGACTCCCAATGATCCGAAAGCCACCAGCCCAAAGACTTTTAAACTGAAATACCTCACCGATGTGGATCAGCTATCAGGAAATGCACCTTCCGTAGCTGGCTACTATTCCAATACTGACAGTAACAGCGAACTCACCATCAACGCCGATGGCTCCGTATCCATGCTGCTTTATACCCGCATCAACGACAGCACCTACTCCGATCAGAGTATAGCCGTTCGCGGTAGTTGGTCCTACGATAAAAATGATTCTACCAAAGTACTGATCAACTGGGTACCTACCTCCTCCTGGCCTGCTAAAACAACCTTGTTCAACTTCACGCCCTATAACGAAGAAGCAGCTATATACGGCAACGAGCTGAAAGCGGACAGTCTGGAATTCAAAATATTAATGGCGGGTTAATGCTTGCATTGAAGAAGATACTTACCGTTATAGCGGTGCTGATGATCGCATACGGCACCTGGCTCATGATTAAGCTGAGCCTGCCCTATACCACGTTCGAACGTTATACCGACTTCCTGCGCACCAAGCAGATGGCCTGGCATGTAAAGCCCTGGCGGATTAGCTTCTATATACATGTATTTGTAAGCAGTATTGTATTGCTGGCAGGACTACTGCAATTCAGCAGCTACCTCCTTCACCACTATCCAAAGCTGCACCGCAGCCTCGGCAAAACTTATGCGGTAGTGGTCATCTTTATCAGCGGGCCATCCGGACTGGTAATGGCTTTGTACGCCAACGGCGGCCCCGCGGCTAAAACAAGTTTTGTGGTACTTTCTGTATTATGGATAGGCGTTACCGTTATGGGTTGGAAACGGGCATTGCAACGCCGTTGGGAAGATCATCAGCAGTGGATGCTGCGCAGCTACGCGCTTACGTTATCCGCACTCACCCTACGCTTTTATGTATTTCTGATGGGAACATTACATATGCAGCTGCATCCGCGCACTGCATATGTAATGGTATCCTGGCTCAGCTGGACGATAAATATCCTCCTGGCCGAAATTTATATCTACTACAGCCGGCGGCGCTTAGCGCAACGCTAACGGCTCGTTGGATTTCTTCACAAAATGGCCGTCCGCCGCAATGGTGTAATATTCCTTATTTAACTCTTTCGATTCCAGCTCCTTATTTTCATTGAAACGCGTTTCTGACACCGGCTTTTCGTAGGTGATTTCAAAATCAGTCACCGTGATTTCACCGTTACCATTCACCTCCCCTACACGGTATGGATTTTCATCCAGTTTCTGACCACCTACCAGCAGCTTATCAATCAGCTTTCCTTTGTTATCATAACTTACCAGCAAATAATAAGGCCATTTATAATCTTCCAGCGCCTTGTCATCCACAGCGTAGCAAAGGGTTTTATAGGCCGTGTCTTTCCTGATAAGTCCTACGTAGTAATACAGTGATCCAGTTTCACGTTCAAACTTCACGTTTCTCATTTCGGAAACATAACGCTCATAGTCGTACGGAATACCGGTTAATTCTTTATTTGAGATGAAGGTTTTATCGAATGTAACCGGCAACTCCATCGGTTTAAAATCGCGGAGAAACATGTTCCACTGGAGTTTATCCGCATCACCGATGCCGCTGAATGCCTCGTGCACTTTCGCATTAAAGTTATAGGCGTTTTCACGCAACGATGCCAGGTCCCGGTCCTTCATGATGTTATCCATATTGGTATAGCCAAACTCAATGGCTGCTACCAGCTGCTCCAGGCTCCGTTGTGTGCTGTCGCTTTTAGCATAGGCACAGGCTTTATTATACAATAGTTTGTGCAGCGGTTTATAGTTCAGTGCTTCCGCCATGCTGTAAGCATCAATGGCTTCCAGGTTCTTTTCCGCGTCCAGGAGGGCGTTGCCTAACTCGTAATAAGTTTTGGCCTGCGGCTGTAGCAGAAGCGATGCTTTAAATAAATCTGCACCTTCCCGGTATTGCTTTTTATTGCGATAAACGTCCACTGCTTCCAGGAATTTCTTTTCGGCAGCAACTTTATTGTCATCCAGCAGTTTTGCTGCCAGCTTTACGGAGTCTTCATTGTACAGAACGGCTGCTGTGAACTGGAAATCGGCTGCCAGCTTTTTTTCCTTTGCCGATTTGCCATCACAGGCTGCTAACAGGGCTACCAATGCTATCAATGGTATATAGCGCATAAAACAGGATTTTGAATGTTAAATATAGTGAAGTCTGCCGTGCAAAAATTATATTTCAGCTTATGGAAAAATTTAGGTGCTGCATCTCTTTATTTAATAGCTTGATAAAACTATCCACTCACGAAAAACGCGACCCATATGAACCAATTACATTATCAACCCTTTACAAACGATGATGCCTATATTGTAAAATGTAATCTGGACTCCAAATACGAAGCTATCGTCATCCTGGCAAAGTATTTCCTTCTATTTACGGCCTTCGGATTTGGCTTTGTCATTTTACAGGGCAACCGGAATTCTCCTACTTACTTTTTCTCTGCTATAACGTTGGCCTTTCTTGGGTGCTTCGCCTACTTTTGGTTGCACACCATCAAAGGTTTGCGCAAAGATCTTCAAACGCGGCACAAAGTGCAGTTCACTGCCAAAGTGGTGGACAAGAAAAGTTCGCAAAAACTGGGCGTTACCTCTCACTATCTTGTGGTGGATGATAATGAGTTTGGTATTAGTAAGGTAGATGTTACCCCTGATATTTTTATGCGGATAGAAACCTGTAGTGTGCTGCGGCTCAGCGTATCGCGGTATTCAGGAACTTTCCTTGAGTGTGAGGTAAAAGAATAAAGCGGTAGTGCAAATGCACCACCGCTGTTATAGTACTTCTGGGCTGCGAACCTTATGTATAGCAGGGTTCTGATGTTTCTTCCGGCGTGAAGAGCATAGCAGTGCACAAGCACTTTTTAAAGCCCTGCGACGCCAGCACAGGATAGTTTGCACAGCTTTTACAAGCTGTCCAGAATTGAGGGTCTTGTGTTATTTCGGTATAGGTAACGGGCTCAAAGCCCAATCTGCTGTTCAGTTTCATCACTGCCAGCCCGGTAGTGATACTGAAAATTTTTGCATGCGGATATAGCTTCCGGCTTAATTCAAATATTTTCTGTTTGATGGCACTGGCTACTTTTAATCGCCGGAATGCAGGCGCTACAATCAATCCACTGTTGGATACAAAGCGGCCGTTTTCCCAGGTTTGGATATACGAAAATCCGGCCCACATACCTGTTTTGGTAAAAGCGATGACCGCTTTTCCTTCCAGCATTTTACGTTTGATATCGGCAGGGTCGCGGCGGGAAATACCCGTACCGCGGGCCTTTGCAGAGGATTCCATTTCAGCGCATATTGGCAATGCAAATGCAAGGTCCATTGCTGTGGCCAGTCTGACGACGACCTCCTCTTCTGCTTCCGGCATTGCGGAAGTAAGTGCCGGTTCATTATGACTCGCATAAGCCGGCACTTCATATTGGTTTATCATGGCTGTTATAGTTTATCAGTGCCAGTACGTAATTAATAACTGGCCAATGGCAGATAGTGCAATCAGTACTACTGCAATTACTACATATACTGTTTTGGAACCTGGTGCAGGTGGTTTAGGATGTACATGCATACGGATTGTTTTCGGGGGTAGTGCCAAATCCCGTTCCATGCCATCATAAAAAAGTAGGAAAAACCTGAAAACCCAATGCAGGGTGGGCTTTACATCTCCCTAAAAAATAAAACCAGGGAAACTAATTCCCCGGTAGTATATCATTTCAGAAAAGTATTTACAAATTCTGTAGGGTTGTGTATTCGTGTAACACAAAGAAAGGGCTTTTAACCAGGGTAGCTATAGCGAAAAGGAAAAACTACTTACGCAATAGGGAAAAAGAAAGGGATGTGCCCGTAAACGCGCACATCCCTGTAAAAATATTATGCTATCTCTTACAGTAAGCCTCCCAGCATACCGCCGGCAGCATTTTTCATTTCAGCTTCCCAGCTGTTTTCAGCAGCTTTCAGGGCTTTGTTGAGGGCAGATATCATCAGGTCTTCCAGTTCTTCTTTTCTTTCCGGCACCAGCAGTTCGGCAGCTACGTCGATGCTTTTCACCTGACGGTTACCATCCACAGCCACTTTCACTGCACCATTGCCAGCCTCCCCTTCCAGGGTAACGTTAGCCAGGCGCTCTTTTCCTTCTTTCATTTTTTGCTGGATCTGTGACAGCTTACCAAATAAATCGAACATATCTTACTAATTTTTAAGGTTGTAAAGATAAGCTATTACAGTATTCCGTATCTTACCAGCTGGTTATACTATCAGTAAAATGGAAACAAAAGTTTGTATTATAGGAGCCGGCCCCGGTGGCGCTTGCGCAGCCCTCCAGCTGGCCCAGATGGGCATCCCTTCTATTGTAGTGGATAAAGCGGTGTTCCCGAGGGACAAGGTTTGTGGCGACGGTCTTAGTGGCAAGGTGCTCACCATACTCGAACGTATTGATAAAGACATGGGGAAAAGACTCCAGCAGGCCGTTTTTAAAATGGACAGCTGGGGAGTGAAATTTGTGGCGCCAAACCGCATTGGCATGGATATCCCCTATGCGCCTAATTACCAGGATGATATGTCGAACCCAAGAGGTTTCGTGTGCAAACGCATCGACTTCGATAATTTCCTGGTAGATGAAATGAAAAGACGCCCGGAAATCACCCTCTACGAAGGTACCAGCATTGATAAATATGAACTGCAACAGGATGGATACCTCCTGTCCAATAACAGCGGCACCTTCCAGGTGAAAACGCAGCTGGTGATTGTGGCCAATGGTGCACATTCTTCCTTCACAAAGGAGGTAGCCGGTATTAAAATGGAGCCGGAGCATTATGTAGCCGGCATACGTGCCTACTACAAAGGCATTACCGGCCTTCATAAGGACAACTTCATCGAACTGCACTTCCTCAAGGAAATGCTGCCCGGCTACCTCTGGATATTCCCGCTGCCTAATGGCGAAGCCAACGTAGGCGTGGGTATGCTCAGCAACAATGCCCGCAACAACAAGATCAATCTTAAAAAATTAATGGTGGATACCCTGGCCGCCGACCCGGTGATGAAAGAAAGGTTTGCCAACGCCGAGCTGGTAGGCTCTATCGACGGTTACGGCCTACCTCTGGGTAGCAAAAAGCGCAAGCTCCACGGGGAACGCTTTGTGCTGGTGGGCGATGCAGGCTACCTCATCGATCCGTTCACCGGCGAAGGTATTGGCAACGCGCTCTACTCCGGCCGCATTGCCGCCCAGCAAGCCGCTGCTGCCATTGCCGCCAACGACTTCTCCGATAAATTCCTGGATGCCTATGATACAGACGTATACCGCATCCTGGGTCCGGAACTACAGGTGAGTACGAAACTGCAAAAACTGATTAAATATCCGTGGCTGTTTAACTGGCTCATGAAAATGGGGTCTAAAAACAAACAGCTGAAAGAGCTGATGTCATGCATGTTTCATGAGGTGGATCTGCGGAAGAAGTTGGGGAAACCTATGTTTTACGTGAAATTGTTGTTCAACAGATAAATTTTGAAATTCCCTTCGCCTGTGGCGAAGGGAATTTCAAGGCTTGGGAAGGGGCCGCTGGCACCTTCCAGGCCAAAAACTAAATAGTTTCGGAATCAAATATCACCACCTTCTCCCACAAGTGCTTGCAGTTATCAATAAAATTCAGGTGAATAGGATGTGACTGGTAGATATCATGGTCCTCCTGATGCTTAAACACACAGAGCAGGCAATAGCTATAGCTTTTATCAATTACCGGACGGTCGGTGGATGCGGGACTACCCACATTAAACACCTGGATTTCGTCGATGGTACCCAGTGAACTCACGCCCACTTCAAACTTCCTTACATCTTCTGCGCTCAGTCCCGGCTTCAGGTAGAAGTTTACCACGTGTACAAATTTCTTGTCGTTTGCTTTCATCGTTGGAATATTTAAAATCGGATTAATTACTGATCCTGTAATATGTATTTGCGCACGGTTACCAGGTTTACTATATATACCAGGGAGATGACTACTGCCGCTCCGGCAAATGTCCAGATAGCGGGCAGCGGACTCACGGCCATATCGTGCTTAGCCAGCACTACATGGGCCTGGTATTGCAGTACTACAACTATGAGCAGCGACACCACCCCAATGATAATATACAGGGGAATAAACTGCTTCAGCAAATAGCGTTGCAGCTGCCTGGGCGCCGTTCCCAGCGTAACCAGCAGCTGTATTTCCTTTTTGCAGCTGGCGATGATCAGTTGTATGAACATGCTGAACACCAGCAGGGCAAAGAATAACAGCACTAAACCAAAGAAACCGATAACTGAGACGATTGTTTGTACGATTACCCTGGTTTTACTGAATTTCAGTTTGTCCTGGTTGGTGGTATAACCGTTATCATCCAGGAACTTTACCAGGGCTGGATTTGATGGATCGGCGGTTTTAATCACGATTCTGCTGGCGGTGGAAGTGGTGCCGGCCATGCCATACTTTTCATTGGCCCAGTCCATAAAGGATGCAGGCACGAGAAAGGAAGAAATGCGATCGGAGAACCCAACGATATGGCCGGTATAGGTTTCTGAGATGAGGCCGTTGGAAATAACGATTTGCAGCGGTAGCGCTTTCACCGTTTCCTGTGAAATCTGCGGCAGGTCCTGGCTCAGGGAGAAACCGAAATTATACAGGTTCAGGAAATCATTGGGCAATATAATAGGGATGATACGGCTGCCTGGCTCCCACTTCCACTCTTCCTCTTTCACATCGATGAAGCTATCCGGTACGGATTCGAAGAACATATCCGTTGCAAAATGCAATTCGCCGGGGGCCTGCGCCACTACTTTGAATCTGCTGGAAGTAATTAACCCTGACGCCTGTACGAAGGGCTGGCGGCGGATATTGTCTATTTCTTCCTGGGAGAGCACCATTTTTTGTGGCTGCCCCATCATACTGTTAGTAACTTTTTTATTGATGACGAGGAAATCAGCAGTTTCGTTCTGGTTTTTGTCGCTGTAGAGCAGCTGGTTAAAATCAGAATTGGCCTGTAGCGCAATAAGGATCAGCACCATGGCGATGCCTAACCCCAGCGAGGCCATGATAAATCTGCCTTTACCGATCCCGGTTCGAATTATTTTTTTCAGAAGGGCAAAAAAAGCATGCATGTAAACATCAGATTAAAGCTGGTACAGCACATTGTAGTCAAAGTGCTGGTCATCGTCCAGGTCGGTTAAAATAAATCCTGCTTTACGCGCGCTGCATTCTTCAGCGATGAGCGCGGCGGCCCGGCGGGTGTTTTCTTCATCAAGGTGACTAAAGGGTTCATCCATCAGCAACCAGTCAAAGGGCTGTACGAGCGCACGTATGATGGCAATGCGCTGCCGCTCGCCGTAGGACAGTGTTTTACTGCTCTGCCGGAGCACATGGGTTACATTGAGTCGCGCAGCCATTTCCTGCACTCTTTCGGGGGTACAGTAGGGCTGCGGGGTCATGACCCGCTTCAGTTCAATATTTTCCAGGGCTGTCAGTTGTTCAAACAGGCGCAGGTCCTGGAAGATAACGCTGATCTGCTGCTGGCGCAGGAGTGCGATTTCGTTGCGGCCGTAGTCGCTCCAGGGTTTCCCGTTTACCAGTACTTTTCCCGTATAGTCGTTCCTGATATTATACAGATAATGCACCAGCGTGGTTTTGCCGGTACCAGACGGGGCTTTGATTTTCACAAAGCTACCGGGATTAAAAACGATATTTTCATTCCAGATGCCTGATTTCCGTTGTAGGATCTTATCCTTCAGGGGAACAGGCAGGAGTTGATCGAGCTGAATTTGCATGAGGCTAAGATAGTGTTTTGGGCCTGCTTTCCGCAGTGTGGGTCGGGTATAAAAGGAGGAGGCTGGGTAAAAAGCGAGTTGTTGCTTTTCATCCAGCCTCCTGTCAGAAATGTAAGGTATTACCTATGTTGATGCCGCGTTGTCCGCGGAACAATTGTTATTGGATGGCAGCAGAATCTACTGGTACCAGGTTGTACAGGCTGTCTTCTGCGGCTTGCTCTCTTTTTCTTTGCTCTTCTTTTGCTTTAGCCACCTTAGCTGCTTCTGTAGCTACTTCTACCAGTTGCACCAGGCTGTTTCTGTTCTGGTCTCTGAAGTTCAGTACTACTTCGCCGCTCTGTACATCACCGCTGATTGGTTTTGCGGAGATGGTGAGGTCTTTCAGCAGGTCTTTCGCTTTAGTTACTACTGCTTTTTCATCTTCACCTACGCTGTTCATAGGAACGGCGCTGGCCAGTTTTTCGAAGTCGAGGTAGCCATAGAGCATGCTGCCTTTTACTTTACCGTTCACAGCTTCAGGCAGTTTGATTTTGCCTTTACCGCCGAGGTATTGGCCCAGCAGTACGGAGTCGGAACCGAGGGTGATGGATTTTTCGGTCAGTGACATTGCAGGCATGGACGCGGCCATGTCAGGTGAAGCCAATACGTATTTATCACCTTCTTTCACGAACATGTTGGCCAGCAGCGGAGAGGTCATTACTTTATTGAATGCTTCCTTGTTAGCCACTTTCATGTTAAATATCCAGTTAGACTTAGGCTTATCCAGGGTATCGCCTTCGAAGTACGGGTTAGGTACGCGCTCCATTTTGAAGTCGGAAGATACATATACCAGCTGGCCATCGAAGGCGTTGAGCAGGTCGTCCATGGTGAGACCGGATTTCTGGGACAGCATCATGTTTACCATACCGTCCATACCAACGGATTTAACGATTTCACCGATCATATGAAAATCGAAAGCATAGGCGATGAAACCGGTGATGTTTTCACCTGGATATTTTTCCAGCATGTCCATATCGATTTCGCGTTTGCCGTATTTCTTAAAGATTTCCATCATTTGTTTACCGGCGTAGCTGTTGGTGTTCATTACCACTTTACCTTTTTCGAAATTGGCGGTAGCGGTGGTATAAGATCCTTCCATCAGTTTCTTGAAGTTAGCAGGCAGCATGGTGAGCATGCCGCTGTTGTAGGTAGCTTCAGAGTTGAAAAACAGGCTGATATCGGCGTTTTCTTTCAGTAATTTTTTGAAAGGTTCCAGGGAACCGGCAGTTTCAGCTTCTTTCAGGTGATAGAGGTGATCTGCTTCTGAAATCAGGACGGCTGCTTCATCGGGCAGTTCCGCAGTCACGTTGGCTACAGGGGTAGCTACGGCTTCTACTGGCGCGGCAGTATCGGCCGGGTAAGCTTCTGCGTCTACTTCAGCTGCATCTTCAGCTGGTTCGCCACCAGTACCTGGCAGGCCGTTCAGCTTGCTGGTAGGGAGGTGCATCAGGTAAAGTACAGTTTTATCGTTCCAGGTAATTAAAGCGGAGCTTTTCTTATCCCAGGTATATTTGAAGTCCTTACCGGTTTTTACTTCATAACCGGAAAGATTGGTTTTCAGGAAGTTCTCGAATTTGGTCACATCTTTCAGGGATGCGGTCGCTTCGATATAGGATTTGTTTTCGTTTACTTGCCCTCTGAAAACGAAAGAAACGAAGAAGTTGGAGGTAAGGTCGATACCTGAGTTTTTAGCATCTTCCCAAGATTTGGCGTCTTTTGCGGAGTCGCCGGATTGAGCAGCTGCCATTAGTTTGTCCATGGTGAAGCCGTTGGTCACCAGTTTTTCGCTCAGTTGTTTAGCATTCAGTTCGAATACCAGACCGGCTTCTTTGGGGATGTATTTGCTCTCTTCAGGTACTTTAGAACAGGCAGACAACATGACCGCGGCTACGCCAGCGGTTAACAACAATTTGGAGATTGTCCTTTTCATAAATGATTAAAATATATTAGATAAAATATGCACAGGCTAGAAATAGGTGGTAAGGGGAATCTGGACACATGGTTCGGGCTGCACAAATTTCAGGGACAATTGGAACCACATTCCCACTATCGTGGTATTTCATGGTCGCAAAAGTACGTATATTTTTGTAGCTTATATGTCTTATTTTTCCCAACTGCTTACAATAATTTCTTAACCGATATAGTTAATACCTTTGTTACTACTATGAAACTGATCACTAAAACCATAGAAAAACCATGTTCCTGATCTTACTACAATACATCCGTCCGGTGGCGGCTGTTGAGCACTTTATGGAGGCGCATACGGCGTTCCTCCAGAAATACTTCGAAACAGGTCAATTTATCCTGTCGGGTCGTCGCAAGCCTAAATCCGGCTCTTTGATATTATGTAAGGCATCCAGCCGAAAAGAAGTGGAAGAAATCATGAAGGAAGATCCTTTAGAAAAATTCCAGCTGGCGCTTTATGAGATCATTGAGTTTGAGCCACAAACCTACGCCACCCTGTGTGAGAAATAGGTCTGCTTTTTATCAATATCTGTCCAGGCCAACATCTCATCTTCTTTAATCTACTGCATAAAGTAAATGACTTTTGTGAGCCATTTGCTACTGTCCTTTTCAGTGCCGGGATCTGTCACATACATTTCTATCATTGGCGGAATAATTTTTTTACCCTTATCATCCGCGAAGTCCATCAGGGCTGCGTGAGCGTTTACTATCTTATCGTACGGCCCATAATAATCCACATAAAAAGCCTTGGCAGCAGGGAGTTTTATGATACTGATATCATTTCCCTTAAGCGCACTGCCTTCAGGGACGGGCACGGCTGCGGCCATATCTGTCTGGTGTTTTACGGTGTCCCAGGTAAAATATAATCCGGAAGGCACGCCAGGCTGCAGTTTTGCAGCCGTAGCGGCCTGGTAAATCTGTTGGAGGTTATTGCTGTAGAATTTAGCAATATCTTTTTGCGGGATTGTTTTACGTATAGTGGCAAACGTAGTGGCGGGATAGTTCATCTCCTTCACCGTTTCGTTTACTCCATTTGGCGCGCCCGGGCCTTTTTTATCGGACTCGGACATGCTTTTGAGGTTCAGCAATCCCTTTTCGAAATCCGACTGGATGGCGCCTTTCATGAGCCAGGTCATGAGGTTTTGCGGGCGATTATACCGCGCATCAAAGCCCCATACCACTTTGGTTTTCCCATTGGCTTCGGAGAGGTTATAAAAAACATCCGCTTCGGACTGAAATGGTTTTATAAAGGTTATTTTTTGTTGAACCGTTTTGTAAGGTTCGAGGGAGAGATGCTGGAGTTTCCCTTCGCCGATCTTCTGACCTTTCCAGGAATAAACAGCTCCAACGGTACCATCTTCGCCAACGATGGTGTAGGTAGTGGTAGAATCCATTTGCCGCCAGTTGCTCCATTCATGGAAGCGTTCAAACTTTACAATGTTATTCCATACAATGCCGGCGGGTGCATTTATTTCTGAAGTGGCTTCCACATGCATTTTGGTGGGTGCAATGAATACCAGTACAAGGAATAAGAATAGTAAAGTTCCAATAATCCAGGCGATCACCTTTAAAGCTTTCATAACTGTAAGGGGTTGATTACTATAAAAATACAGCTTTTTTAGCTAGTAATAACTCCCTGTTTTCAGCCATTTTACTGCTCCTCAGGATTTTTTTGCTGGAATTGCCTTTCGGCTTCCTGTGCCTTTTCGAAGTCAAGAATTACAGAGTTGATACAGTATCTCAGGCCTGTTGGCGGTGGGCCATCATCAAAAACATGTCCGAGGTGCGACCTGCACCGGCCACATAAAACCTCTGTGCGATGCATTCCGTGGGTATTGTCGGGCGCATAAATAACACTGTTCTTGTTTACCGGTTGAAAAAAGCTCGGCCAGCCGCAGCTACTTTCAAATTTTGCATCCGATATAAATAATGGATTTCCGCATGCTGCACAGTAATAGGTTCCCTCATCATTACTGTTCCAATACTTTCCTGTAAACGCCCATTCGGTTCCTTTTTCGCGGGCAATGTGATACACGTCGGCTGGTAATACGTCCTTCCATTCGTCATCTGTCAGGTTAACTTTCCCCGTGTCAGTACGGGAGTACAGGTCTGACTTCTTTTTTCCATCTTGCATGAAATTTCTGATTTTCGTCGTTACTGAGTTTAGCTGTTTAGATATTTGATTAACGACTGATTAACACTAAAGTTGCTATGAAATTGTAAAAACTATATTCTCAATATTATTTTTTCATGTATAAAAGTACGTATGAATGAGCTTTATGGATTGACTAAATGCCCAAATCAGCAGGATATTTAACAAAAAATACCCCTAAATCTTTCAAATACGCTGATAATCACGTGTGAGCAATAGCCCATAAATTGTTAACTTAGCGGCAAAAGGCTAGTAAGTGGCGGACATCATCAATTTATTACCAGACAATATAGCGAATCAGATAGCTGCAGGGGAAGTGATTCAAAGACCGGCATCAGCGGTTAAAGAGTTGCTGGAAAATGCAGTGGACGCAGGCGCAACAGAAATCCACCTTATCATAAAAGATGCTGGGAAGGAGTTAGTACAGGTAATCGATAACGGTGGCGGTATGAGTGAAACCGATGCCAGGATGTGCTTTGAACGTCACGCTACTTCTAAAATCCAGACCATAGAAGACCTTTTTTCCATTCGCACCATGGGTTTCCGCGGTGAAGCACTCGCTTCCATCGCAGCCGTAGCCCAGGTAGAACTCAAAACAAGGAAAAGAGGCACCGATATCGGCTCTTATATAGAAATAGATAACAGCGTAGTACGTGTTCAGGAGCCCTGCCAGACAGCAGAAGGTACCTCCATCGCCATGAAGAACCTGTTCTTCAACGTGCCCGCGCGTCGTAACTTCCTGAAATCCAACGCCGCGGAAATGCGCCATATCGTGGATGAATTCATCCGCGTAGCCATGGCATTCCCACAACTGCAGTTCACCCTCACCAGCAATAATCAGCAACTCTTCCATCTCGATAAAGGCTCGCTCAAACAGCGTATCATCGCTATCCTGGGCCAGCACTACAACGCCCGCGTGGTAAACGTGAAGGAAAGTACCGATTATATGAACGTGTACGGTTTTGTTGGCAAACCTGAAACGGCCAAGAAAACCCGGGGCGACCAGTTCTTCTTCGTTAATAACCGGTTTATTAAAAGCCATTACCTGCACCACGCAGTAATGAACGCTTTTGCTGATATCATCCCGGCAGACAGCTTCCCGCTGTATGTCCTCTTCATCGATGTGAATCCTGAACATGTGGATATCAACGTCCACCCTACCAAACAGGAAATCAAGTTTGATGACGAAAAAGTAATGTATGCCTTCGTACAGGCTGCCGTAAAGCACGCCCTGGCGCAGTTCAGCGTTACGCCTACCCTCGATTTCGACCTGGACCCAAGCATCCAGGCCCTCGATGCGGTAAGCAAACCATTTACGGAACAGCAACGCACAGAGTCCACCCACAGCCCGTTGTACAAGTCGTTTAGCCAAGCCCACCAGGCCCACGTGATCGACCGCAGCAACAGTAACCTGAAAAACTGGAAAGACCTCTACCAGCCCGCTGCCGAAAATGAATCCTACACCACCGCCTACTCCGAAGAGCCGGAAACGGAAACCCGCACCGCCATCACCTACGAGAGCGCACAGCCGGCAACCGCTTCCGCCATCGATGAGCGCTGGCAGGAGACCTCCAAAGACCTGAAAGTACCCGTACAGGTACACCAGCAATATGTGCTGTCGCAGATCAAATCAGGCTTTATCCTGATCGATCAGCACGCCGCCCATGAGCGCATCCTCTACGAACGCTATCAGCGCGCCCTGCAGGAAGCCCCCGTGGCCACCCAGCAAAGCCTGTTCCCGCAAACACTGCAGCTGCCACCGGCAGATGCGGCTATCGTAACGGAAATGCTGCCGGAACTGCAGGCACTCGGCTACGACCTGGAACCCTTTGGCAACCACACCTTCGTAGTGCGCGGCACCCCGGCTGATATCCAGACGGGCAACGACCAGGCTACCATCGAAGGCCTCCTGGAACAGTTCAAACATTTTTCCCACGAACTCAAGGTAAACAGACGTGAACACCTGATCCGCTCTATGGCACGCAACAACGCCATCCCTGCCGGAAAAGTGCTCTCCGCCCGCGAAATGCAGAACATCATCGATGAATTGTTTGCCTGCACCATGCCTAATGTGGCCCCTGGTGGTAAGTTTACCTTCATCTCATTCAAGCTCACCGATCTGGCGAGGATGTTTGAAAGAAATCAATAATATCTTCTTAAAACATAAAAAGCGGCTGGCTAAATCGGATTTAGTCAGCCGCTTTTATGTTATGCGATTACCAATGCCACCTTCGGTGTCATTGGGGTGGGCCACCCACGCGTAGCGCAGCTACTGCCGGCAAAACCGAAGGTTTTGCAGCTACACCCGCAGTAGTTGATATAAAGTTATAAACCGCTCATATTGCCGTTGATAATGACCTTGATTAGTACTATCCGGCACAAACACCAGCTGCTCCCCATCTCCCCCATTCGCTAACGGTAACCCCAGTGTGGCTGCCGCCAGTTTAATTGCCCCCAGGGCCGAGGCATCCGGGCGGTTATCCAATGTCATCTCTTTACCAAAAATATCCGCCATCAGCTGAATCCAGCCATGTGACTGCGTAAACCCACCGCTCACCGATATTTTTCGTATAGGCCCCGCCGTTTCCTCCAGGGCCATAGTAATGCTCAGCAATGCATAGCATATCCCCTCCATCACCGCGCGGGTAAAGTGTTCCGCCCCATGATGCGGACGGATGCCAATAAACGAGGCCGAAGCCCCGCTGTCCCAGATGGGTGCCCTCTCTCCCAATAAATAAGGCAAACAAATCAACGAGTCAGGAGGCAGTGCCAGCGCAGCCGGCAACAGCTCCTCCAACGGGATAGCGCCGCGCAGGAAGTCTTTCACCAGCCATTGCAGCAGCACACCACCGTTATTACTGGCGCCACCGCTGATATATACCCCGTCCGTCAGCAAATAGGTAAACAGGCGCTGCTGCTGATCCGTGGCCACCTCCGGGATGGCCATGCGCACGGCTCCACTGGTGCCGATGGTCAGCGTGGCATGTCCCGCATCCAATGCGCCACTGCCCAGCTGCGCCAGGCAGCCATCACTTCCGCCAATCACAAAAGGGGTATCGGCAGGTATCCCCAGCTCCTCCGCCACATCAGGTTTCAGCCCGCGGATGATATAGTCCGCAGGAACAGGCTTCGGCAGCTGCTCCTCCCGGATGCCCGCCGTAGCCAGCGCCGTAGCGTTCCATTGGTAAGTACGTATATCAAAAAGCCCGGTGGCAGAGGCGATGCTATGATCCATCAGCTCCTGCCCAAACAGTTCGCGGATGATATATTCTTTTATCCCCAGGAAGATGGCCGCCTGCCCAAAAATCTCCGGTGCCTCCTCCCGGAGCCAGATGAGCTTACTCAGGGGCGACATCGCATGCACCGGGGTACCGGTATGATGATATATTTCTTCTCCTAATCCAGAAGCACGCAGCATTTCAGCGTAATGCCAGCTGCGGTTATCCGCCCAAATAAGCAGCGGCGTAAGCGGATTTCCGGCACTATCCAATGGCATCATACTATGCATCGCACTGCTGAAAGATATCGCCGCCGGCGCATACCCTTGCTGCTGCACTATCTGACGAATACCATCCTTTACCGCCTGCAAAATAACAGCGGGGTTTTGCTCACTAAATCCAGGCTGCGGATGGGTAGTCGGATATGCCTGTTGAAAACTGCATTTTACTACCCCGTCAATTCCCAGCGAAATCGATTTAGTACTGCTGGTCCCGATATCTGAACCGATAATATAGTCCATGTGATCGCTCATAAAAAAACCTTCCTTTTTCCGCATTTAATTTATAGATTTAAAACCTGTGATCCATAAATAAGTCTAAAATTTCCACGCAAATGGCTTTTGAAATTAAAAAAACAGGAAAGGTCTACGATGTGTGTATCGTTGGTTCCGGTGCCGGAGGAGGCATGGCGGCCAAAATACTGTCTGAAGCAGGCCTGAAAATCGCTCTTCTGGAAGCAGGTCCCAAATATGATCCTGCGGACCCGGATCAGATGACTCAACTGAAATGGCCGTATGAATCACCACGCAGAGGAGCCAGCACTACACGTCCTTTCGGGGACTTCGATGCAGCCTATGGCGGATGGGAAATCAACGGCGAACCTTATACGAAAAAGAACGGAACCGAGTTCGACTGGTTCCGATCCCGTATGCTGGGTGGTCGTACCAACCACTGGGGACGTATATCACTGAGATTTGGTCAGCGCGACTTCAAACATAGAAGCCATGACGGCCTCGGCGACGACTGGCCTATTTCTTATGAAGATGTAGCTCCCTATTACGACCGGGTCGATAAAATGATTGGCGTATTCGGCACCAGGGAAAACCTCCCGAATGAACCGGACGGTTACTTCCTCCCGCCGCCTAAACCAAGACTCCATGAGCTGATGATCAAAAAAGCTGCCGGCAACCTGGGTATTCCCGTGATCCCGGCGCGACTCTCCATCCTCACCCGCCCGGTAAACAAAGAACGCAGCCCATGCTTCTATTGCAGCCAGTGTAACCGTGGATGCTCCGTGTATGGCGACTTCTCTTCTTCTTCTGTACTGGTGAAGCCAGCCATGAAAAGTGGTCACGTGGACCTGTATACGAACGCCATGGCCCGCGAAGTGCTGACCGACAGCTCCGGCAAGGCTACCGGCGTATTGTATGTGGATAAAACCGACCTCCAGGAATATTCCGTAAACGCAAAAGTGATTATCCTCGCAGCCAGCGCCTGCGAATCCGCCAGGCTGCTGCTCAATTCCAAATCAGCCAAGTTCCCCAACGGCCTCGCTAACGGCAGCGGTGTAGTAGGTAAATACCTGCATGACTCCACCGGCGCCTCACGCAGTGCCTTCCTGCCTCAGCTGATGGACCGTAAACGCTACAACGAAGACGGTACCGGGGGTATGCACCTGTACATTCCATGGTGGGGCGACAATAAAAAACTCGACTTCCCACGCGGCTACCACGTAGAATTCGGTGGTGGTATGCATATGCCGGGATATGGTTTCGGCTTTGGCATGGAGCGCCAGAACGGTAAGTATCCCGCAAAAGACGGTACCTCCAAAGCCGCTGGTGGCTATGGCGCAGGTCTGAAAGAAGATTACCGCCGCTTCTTCGGCGCCCAGGTAGGCTTTGCTGGTCGTGGTGAATGTATCGCCCGTGAAGAAAACTACTGCGAAATTGATCCGAACGTGGTGGATAAATTTGGTATTCCTGTACTGCGCTTCAACTACACCTGGACTGATCACGAGATCAAACAGGCCAAACACATGCAGGATACCTTCGAACAGATCATCCACGAAATGGGCGGCGTTGCCAACGGTACTAAACCAGGCGCCGATACCATGTATGGTCTCGAAAATCCTGGCCGCATCATCCACGAAGTAGGCACCACCCGTATGGGCGACGATCCGCGTACATCTGTATTAAATAAATTCAACCAGGCCCACGAATGTAAAAACCTGTTCGTAGTAGATGGTGGCTCGTTTGTTTCCCAGGCGGATAAAAATCCTACCTGGACCATCCTCGCCCTCTCCATCCGCGCATCTGAATATGTTGTGGACCAACTGAAAAAACAAAACATCTAAAACTATGGATAGAAGAAAATCCCTTAAAGCCCTTGCGCTGGGAACTTTATCTGTAAGTGCCCTGCTGTCCACCACCGGATGCGATGATAAGAAAACAGGTGCGGAAAAAGACAGCGACAAAGCCAGTACCCAGGGGTATGGCCGTACAGATGAGGAGAAACTGCGCGACAAGCAATTAAATGCAGAACCATATTTCACCGATCCGGAAATGAAAACCATCGCCGTACTGGCAGATATCATCATTCCGGCAGATGAACACTCCGGCAGTGCCACCGAAGCAGGGGTTCCCGAGTTCATCGGTTTCATCGTAAAAGATAAACCGGAACTGCAACTGCCTATGCGTGGCGGCCTCCGCTGGCTCGACGTACAGTCCGCCAAGCGTGTTAATAAATCGTTTACTGAATCAACACCTGAAGAAAGGTTAGCAATTGTTGACGATATTGCATACCCTGAAAAAGCAAAACCCGAAATGAGTCAGGGCGTTGCCTTCTTCAACCTGATGCGTAATCTTACCGCCACGGGATTCTTTACCAGCAAAATTGGTATCAAAGACCTGGGATATGTCGGTAACACCCCCAACGAATGGGATGGGGTACCTGATGATGTGCTGAAACAATATGGATTGGCCTATGACGAGAAAACCCTCGCTGAATGCCTGAAGATAGAAGACAGGACCAAGATTATGACATGGGACTAACACCCGGAAAGTGTTGCTATTATTTATAATTTAACTAATCATTCAAGTTATGCCAGAAAAAAAGAATGAGGGAAACCATGAATCCCGCAGGTCATTTCTCCGTAACGGAGCGCTCGCTGCCGCCGGTTTTATGATCGTTCCACGTCATGTGCTTGGTAGAGGTTATGTTGCTCCCAGCGACAGACTCCGCGTAGCTGCCGTAGGTGTTGGCGGTAAGGGCTACAGCGATATTACCGGCTTTGCAGAAGGTCCTGCAGATATTAATTTCCTCTGCGACGTAGACACCCGCCGTGCCGCAGACGCAGTAAAAAAATTCCCTAAAGCGAAGTTCTATACTGACTTCAGGGAAATGTTTGAAAAAGAACACAAGAACTTTGATGCGGTATCTGTATCCACACCTGACCACCAGCACGCGGTAGCCGCCATGGGCGCTATGCAGCTGGGCAAACACGTGTATGTACAGAAACCACTCACCCACGATATTTTCGAAGCCCGTAAACTAACGGAAGCGGCTAAACGCTATAAAGTGGTAACCCAAATGGGTAACCAGGGCGCCTCCGGCGATGGCGTACGCCAGCTGATGGAATGGTACAATGCAGGTGCTATCGGTGACGTACATACGGTGTATGTGTGGACCGACCGCCCGGTATGGCCACAAGGTATCCAATGGCCTAAATCCTCCGCCCCCGTTCCTTCAGAACTCAACTGGGACCTGTGGTTAGGTACGGCTCCTAAAAAAGATTACGTTGAAGGACTGGTGCCATTCAATTGGCGCGGATGGTGGGATTACGGTACCGGCGCCCTGGGCGACATGGGCTGCCACCTGATCGAACCTCCTTTCCGTGTACTCGGCCTCGGCTATCCTACATCTGTAGAAGCCAGCGTAGGTAGCGTGTATGTAGATGAATTCAAACGCGGCTATTTCCCTGAAAGCTGCCCTCCTTCTTCTCACGTAATCATGAAATTCCCTACCAAAAAAGGTAAGGAAATCACCATGCACTGGATGGATGGCGGCATTCAGCCAGAACGTCCGGAAGAGCTGGGCCCTAACGAAATGATGGGCGATGGCGGTAACGGCGTTATCTTCATCGGTACCAAAGGCAAAATGATGTGCGGTACCTACGGTAAAGACCCTAAACTGCTGCCTACCACCCGCACCCTTAAAGTAGCACAAACTATTGCACGCGTACCGGAAGGGCACTACGTACAGTGGGTAAACGCTGCTATTGCCGGCTTCGACAGCGCTAAAGCAAAAGCACTCAGCTCTCCGTTCGATATCGCTGGTCCGCTCACCGAAAGTATCCTCATGGGTAACCTCGCTATCAGAAGCTACGACGTACGCGAAGCTAAAGCTGATAACAAAGGCTTCAACTACCCTGGCCGTTATATCAAACTGCTGTGGGATGGTCCTAACATGAAGATCACCAACTTTGACCCGGCCAACCAGTTCGTCAAAAGAACTTACCGCGACGGCTGGTCACTCGGCGTGTAATGCTAATCAGATTCTCAAAATAAAAGATCCACCGCTAAGTGCGGTGGATCTTTTATTATAACCGACGCCGATGCTGATCAATACAGTGGATTCTGCTTCAGCTTATCCGTTTTCCTCAGCTCTGATGAAGGAATCGGCACAAAGTAATTCTGCTTGTTAAAAGTCCTTTCCTGCATGGTAAACACCGTGTATTTAAACGGATGCCCCGCCACAAATGAACCTCTTACATCAATACCTTTCGCGTCATCACTCATCACAGTTTCTGCATCCATCCAACGACGCAGGTCAAAGAAACGATGCTCTTCATATGCGAGCTCATATCTTCTCTCATATTTATATACTGACCATAACGCCTCCCCATCCAGAGTAGTAGCCGGCATGCCGGCACGGGTACGGATCATATTGGTATACGTACGTGCGTCACCGTAGTTTTTCAACAGCAGTGAAGCTTCCGCGCGATTCAGCAATACTTCCGCATAACGGAACCATATCCAGCTTTGGTCACCATTGAGAAACTGCGCGTCCAGGTTAATATCCATGAACTTACGCATATAATATCCGGAGAAGGTACCGTTCCAGTTTTCAATGGTGCTGTTCCTGGTGTCGAGGCCCCAAACACTGTCCGTACCGCTGGCAGACTCATACCTGCCCGTTTGAATGATGCCTATCGGATCCGTTTGGCGGGCATCTGCCGGCCGGGTTTTCCATTTGGCACCATCATAGAGGATAGTAGCGTAAAAGCGCGGATCACGGTTCTCATAAGGCTTGGCGGCCATTTGTGCATTACCCCAGGAAAACGCAGTACCATCGGCCATCTGGTAGCCACTCACAAAGTTTTCAATTGGCACGTTACCGCCCCAGTTATGATAACCGTTAGGCCCATTGTACTTATCATGACTGGTACCCAGCAGCGACTTGTCGAACAGCTTCACGAAAATCATTTCGGAATTTCCTTTGTCAAGGAATACGCGGCCATAATCGGTAGTACCATTACCAGTGGGTTTGTAGAGAGAAAAAAGCCCGGAGTTGATCACGCTATCGGCCGCTGCCTGCGCTCTCGTGGCAAAGTCGGCAGTCATATCCGTCGCGTTTTTCGTGAGGTCGGTCATTTCAGGTATGCCAGGTGCATTGTATAACTTACTGGCAGCATACAGCAGCATGCGCGATTTCAACGCAAATGCCGCGTACCGGGTAACACGACCTTTATTATCAATTTCTTCGTAATTAACTGGTAAGTATTTGGCAGCACTGTCACATTGCGACGCTATAAAGTTTACACAATCTGTAAACTTAGCACGTTCTACTGTGGAAAAGTCACTGTTCTCGCCATTGAGGTTAAACGTATAGGTAATCAGCGGTACACCCCCGAAATACTTTACCAGCATGTGATAGTACCAGCCACGCATAAAGTAAACTTCGCCGGTTAGCCGGTTGATCACATCCTGGTTAATACCCTTTACGTCCTTAATTTTTTCTAGGAACATATTACAGTTCCGGATCGTTTTATAAAACTGTCCCCAGGTAGCAAATTCACTCAGTCGCCCTACATCATCCGGCGTCATGTTTCCCTGTACCACGCGGGAGGTGTTATAGTCATGGATAAAGCGGCTTTCATCACTCATGGAGCCGAGCATCACCTCATTAAATCCAGGGCGCATCTGCACGTACAGGTCATTTACAAACGCCTGTATCAACCCCTGATCTTTCCACACATCGCTTTCTTCGAACTCGGTCAGCGGCTTCTTTTCGAGGAAGTCTTTATTACAGGAGAAAGACGTTACTGCCAGCACCGCCAGTCCGCATATATATCTGAATAATTGCAGTTTTTTCATACACTTAAGATTAGAAGGTTACGTTTAATCCCACATTGTAAATCTTGGTCTGTGGATAATACTGACCACTACCCTGCGGTGCTTCCGGATCAAATATCTTCACATTGTCGATGGTCAGCAGGTTCTGACCGGTGAAGTACACACGGAAGTTTTGGATGCCAATTCTTTTACACAAGGTGGCCGGTACGTTGTAGCCGAAGTCGAGGGTTTTCAGGCGGGCATAGTTGGTATTCCAATACCAGAAAGTGTTCTGGCGGTTTACCCAGTACTCACGGTCACGGTCGTACGCTCTTGGCCAGGCGCCATTCGGATTGTCAGCGGTCCATCTGTCTTTAACAATTGCTTCCGGGAAGTTGCCGATCAGGCCCGACTCCGTACGGATGTATTGACTGGCACCGGTAGCAGCCTGCCATAACATGGTAAAGTCAAAGTTGGCATACTTCGCCGACATGGTTAAACCATAGATCATGGTAGGGTACTGTGTTTTGTCGATACGGATTCTGTCCAGGTCATCGATTTTTTTATCATCGTTGATGTCTGCAAAAATCACATCGCCGGCACGTGCGCCGCTGAGGTGTACTGATTTATCCACTTCATCCTGTGTATGGTAGATGCCAACCGCCTTGTAATACAGCGGCGCTTCTATCTGCGCACCGGTGTATTGCTGCCAGGCTGGTACGTTAGGAGATTCCGCCCAGTAAAGGATTTTGTTTTTAGCACGGGTAGCCGTACCAATGATTTCGTAATGGAATTTTCTGATATCATTTTTGTGAGATAATACCATTTCAAATCCTTTGTTGCTCACAATACCAATGTTTTCATCCGGAAGGGTAAGACCGGTAAAATCAGGTATGGCCGCATTTCTGGGAATGAGGATGTTGGAACGTTTGGAGTAGAAATATTCCCCTTCAATAGACAGTTTATCTTTAAAGAGCTTGGTTTCCAAACCTACGTTATAGTTGTTGGCCACCTCCCAGGTAATATATGGGTTGGGTGTACGCATCTGATAAATCGATTTATTAAGATCCGTGCCGAACATCACACCACCACCGGCAAATCCGTAAGTAGTGAGGTATTGGAATGGAGGTACGTTGTCGTTACCCATCTGGCCCCAGGAACCACGGATTTTAAAGTAGCTCATCGCATGAATGTTCTCTTTCCAGAAGTTTTCATTGGAAAGCACCCATCCGGCGGATGCACCGGGGAAGAAGCCCATACGGCGGCCTTCTGGGAAGTTTTGCGTGCCATCATAGCGACCGTTGAAATCGAACAGGTACGTTTCCTTATAGTTGTAAGATATACGGCCAAAGTAGTTTCTGCGTGCATATTCAAAAGCGGAGCCGCTGTTATCTTTTTGCTTGTCGCCACCGGCAGACAGCTGATCCAGCTTATCGCTCACAAAAAACCTTCTGAATGCGCCGAAGTTATCACCGCGCAGGGTATTTTGTTCGAAGGCTGCGAATGCGCTTACATAGTGCTTTCCAAACGTGCGGGTATAGTTCAGCTTAAGGTTGACGGTGCTGCTTCTGCCTGTGTTAAATGATTCAGATAACTCAGGTGCGGACACACCTCTGGAACCCGGGATCAACGCATGGTTTGTGCTGTTGGGATCGAGTGTGTACAGTGTCCATGGCTTCACGAATGATTTACCAAACTGGAAGTTCTGGTCATACGCGAAACTACCGTCTACAAACATCCCCTGCACCCATGGTATGTTTACCACAGCAACGAAGGTTCCGTTTACCACATAGTTTTTATCACTCGTATAGCCGATAGCGTTAGTGCCTGTTACTACAGGGTTATCGCCATATTCGATATCCGGTCCTGGCTCACCGGTGGGCCAGATGGCATTTTCCGTAGGGCGGCCGCGCATCAGCGCTCTGAAAATAGATCCGGCACTGCGGGGAGGGAAGTTTCTGTCTTCCAGCCTGCCGGCCAGGTCAAAACGGAGGCGGATATAATCATTTACCACCGCATCCAGGTTAGCTCTTACGTTCTGCTGTTTGTAGTTGGTAGCACTGTTTTTATAGATACCATCCTGGAACAGGGAGCCGAGAGAAACATAATAGCTCATTTTTTCAGTACCACCGGAAAGGCTGAGATCATGACGGTTCTGGAGCGATACTTTTTTTATCGTAGCATCGTACCAGTTAGTGTTCGGATACAGCCATGGGTCGGTACCATCGCCAAACTTCTTGATTTGTTCATCTGTGTAACGGGGGGCATCACCGCCGTATGTCAGGATTTCATTCACAATCTTGGCGTAGGTGGGAGCATCCGCCATTTTAGGTAGTCGCGTTGGCGTTACAAACGATTGGTTGTAACCATAGCTTACACTGGGCTTACCGCCTTTACCGCGTTTGGTGGTCACCAGGATTACGCCGTTGGCAGCACGGCTTCCGTAGATGGCGGCAGCAGCATCTTTCAGGATGGACACGCTTTCGATATCATTCGGATTCATGCGCTCAAAGCCATCCCTGGGAAAACCATCAATCACTACCAGCGGGTTACTGTTGCCCAGGGTGCTGCGCCCGCGGATAAAGATGCGGGAACCATCGTAGCCCGGCTCACCGCTTTGGTTGACGGCGATAATACCCGGAATACGACCCACCAGGGAGTTCGAAATGTTTACGTTTGGCGACTGCTGAAGCTCCGTACCTTTTACCATGGATACGGCACCGGTTTTGGTGACCTTCTTTTGAGTACCGTAACCAACTACTACATACTCATCAAGGGTTTTCTGGCTTTCCTTGAGGATAATCGACAGTGGCTTGCCATCCACCACCTGCTCGATAGGATCATAGCCGATAAACTGGAATACCAGTACCGCCTCTTTTTTCACATCATTAATGGAGAAGTTACCTTTTTCATCCGTGGTGGCGCCGCGCTTGGTATCCTTTACCAATACGGTCACACCCGGCAACGGATTGCCGTTGATGTCTTTCACTTTTCCTCTGATGGTCAGATTAACCTGCTGCCAGGGGGAAATAGGCAGCGCGTGCGCGCTCTGCGGTTGCAAAGCCGACCCGAGAAGGCATAGCAAAGCTATCGCCTTCACATAACGTGGAACCATAAACTAAAATTTTGGGTGATAAAACTTATCGATGAACAAGCTATTTTTATCTACAAGTACAACGAATTCATCTCCCATCAATTTATTGAGAATTGAATTAATTTTTTTCTAAAAATAAGCGTACTTAAAACACTTTTGTCTAATTAAAATGCCATCTTTTATACATTACCATTTATCTCTAATTAACAACGATCTATATAAGCGCTACCAGCCTTGCATTGCAGGTAAGGGCTCGCTTTCCCCTTTTCTGACGGCGCTTCAAACGCACGTCCACACGTGAAAGTGATTGATACTGAAGCGATGCCGCAGAGAACGGCATGCCATCTACCTAAAAAAAATATTGGAATCAGTGAATAAAAACCTGGACTTAAGCGTTAATAAGATATCCTAATCTTTATTTTTCATGAAAGCCGGCCTCTATCTGGGAACCATCGTGCTAGGTGTGATGTTGCTCTTTTCCTGTAGCAAGGAAATGAGTACGGAAAATGGCGGGGTCAACTCTAAGTGTGATTATGCACCTTACACGCAAGGTTCCTCCTTCACCTATCTGAATGTGAGCACCTCGGGGGATAGTTCGGTGTATACGCTTACCGTTAACGGCGATACCACCATCAATGGCAACGTGTACCGGAAACTGGGCGACAGCACCGCATTTATGTGTTCCAACTGTACGGATGGAGTTTATACACAAATCGCATCTATCCTGAGTTTCGATGGTTATACGGCCTCAGACCTGCGGCTGACCTATCTCAAGGACTTCCTGCCAGCCGGCAGCACCTGGTCCGATACGGTGCAGGTCAGTTACAGCGGTATCAGCACCAAGGCACTCCTTCAGTATACTATTGTGCAGAAAGGCATTAACAAAATAGTTAACGGTCACGACTATACGGATGTAATAGGAGTACAGTTAGATGCCAGTGCTTCCACGGCCAGCGCTACGTTACCGGTAGGCACCGTGGCTGTAAACTACTACGCCCGCGGCATTGGGCTCATTGAGTCCGACCAAACGCAGGACACCACCCGGCTTGTCAATTTTAATATAAAATAACAGGGTTGCCATTTCAGCAACCCTGTATTTAGTTAGTAATCTTTGTAGATCTTCGTCAGCAGCTTTTCTACCGCCCTTCGCACACTCGTGGCACTTTCCTTGTTATTATTCACCAACACACTGAAAACGAGCGTTTTGTTACTCTTCGTTACCAGGTAACCACTCAGGCATACACTGCCCGTGAGCGTCCCCGTTTTCGCATGTACAAACTGCTCTTTATAATAGTTTTTCAAGGTGCCCTTCCCTCCTGTTGCAAAAATCTCCCAGAGCCGCTGCTGCGGATAGTTTTTGTACATATCCGTAAGCACGGTTACAAAGTCGCGCGGGGTAAAGAGGTTATAGCGCGACAGCCCTGAACCGTCCACCCATTGTGCATCCTGCGGCAGCGTGGTAAGGTAGTTATCTGTTACATATTTAATAAGGCGCCTTGTGTTAATGCTATCCCACAGCAAGGCACTGCTCATCATCAAAGTTTGTTCTGCAAAAAAATTATCACTGCGGTGCATCATGGGTGTGAACATGGAATCCACCGGCACGCTGCGCAGCAGTTCAAATCTACCACCGGGTGCAGTAAGCGCCACTCCAATGGGGCGGTGCAGCGTATCTTCCAGTCGCTCCTTCAGGTCGAGTATGGAACCAGTGATATAGGGTACTTCGTTGGTGGAAGCGCTTCGGTCTTTCCGGTTATATTTTATGGAGAAGTTATTATTTCGTTCATCCCTGTCCGTTAGTATTTCCGAACTGGTATCGTCTGGCAGTACGCTCAGGTTATAGATATCGGGGGTCATATAGGAACTATCGCGGTGGTGGCGGATACGGACAACGTTGCCATACATGGGCATGTCGTTCAGTTCCGGCTGGTAGTAATCGGCGTAATCGCTCCATGCCCATCCCGGGCCGAAGCGGCGGTTGGCGTTGCCGGTGCTTACAAGCCATATCTGCTTTTTGGTTTGCTGCAATAGTGCCAGTAGTGGCTGATATGGGAAGTCCGGATGCAGGAAAGTGGGATCACCGGTGCCTTTGATAAAAATGGCCGTATCATTTTCCAGGTAGCGTGCTGCCGGGAGGGAATCCCCTAATAGCTTCAGTCCTGCAAAAAGGGAAAATATTTTTGTGTTGGAGGCGGGGGAGAAATATTTTTCGTCCTGGTATTGGTACCAGTATTTGCCGGTTGCCGGCTCGTAAATAGAGATCCCGGTATGTGCATCTCTGAGTGGTGGCGACTGTAGCACCTCGGTGGCTGCCCATTTAGCGATGGCCGCCTGTTGTGCATTAGCCGTAGTGGCTAATAGTACTACTCCGCATGCAATAATGTAATTCCTCATGGCGGGAAATTACAAATTAATGCAAAGGCAGATGCCGGGAATTTGTGTGTCCTTTTCCAAACCCCGGCATCACCGTCATCATTATAATTAACCAATGTATTTTGTAATACCTGGTTTTGCATATGGATAGAAGCCATCAGTGCCCGGAACAATCGGAGGAGTGGCGTCAAATGCATATGTTTTAGGATGGAGGTCCAGACCGGAGTCCAGGGCTTTATCCCAATGCATCACCTGACCTGTATAGGTAGCCATACGACCCAGGATAGCCGACATTGTAGCCTGTGCACCTCTCAGCGCATCGGAATACTTGTATTCGCCTTTCGCAATGGCTGCAAACAGCTCATCGTGCTCGGTCTGGTATGGATTATTTTCGTTTCCTTTTTTCTCAAACTGGTAGATCACTTTGCCTTTGGCATCTACGATCTGTGCGCGGTCGCAGTAGATGCGGCCCCTGGTACCAACAATTTCTTCATCCACCTTGCTGGCAGCGGCTTTCCAGTGGCGGCACTGGCTGTTCATCACCACCCCGTCCGCATAGCGGTATTCCACATAGTGGTGGTCGTAGATTTCACCGTAGTCCTTGCCGGTACGTACAGCGCGGCCACCCATACCAGATGCGGTAGCAGGGGTATCGTTCTTGAACCAGTTACCTACGTCAATGTTGTGGATATGCTGCTCTACGATATGATCGCCACAGAGCCAGTTGAAATAATACCAGTTACGCATCTGGTATTCCATTTCTGTATACTCCGCCTTACGTGGTTTTACCCACAGGTCGCCCTGGTTCCACCATACCTGGATGGAGGTAATATCACCGATGATACCATCCTGGAAGCGTTTATACAGCTCGCGGTATGAGTTCTGGTAGCGGCGTTGCAGTCCTACTACCACATTCAGCTTTTTGGTATTGGCCACCGCAGCGGCTTCCAGTACGCGTTTTACGCCTGCCGGATCAGTAGCTACCGGTTTTTCCATAAAGATGTGTTTGCCCTGTTTCACCGCTTCTTCGAAGTGGATAGGTCTGAAACCCGGAGGGGTAGCGAGGATCACCACATCTGCGAGGGCGATGGCTTCTTTGTATGCATCAAAGCCAACGAACTTGTTCTTTTCAGGAACGGCGAGTCGGCCGGCATTATCGCCCAGCGCCTCTTTAATGTTGTCATAGCTGTCTTTCAGCCTGTCTGGGAACGCATCAGCCATGGCAACCAGCTGCACGTTTTCTTTGGTTTTGAGTGCCTGGGTGGCAGCTCCTGTGCCACGACCACCACAGCCTATCAGGGCTATTTTGATCACACCGGCATTACCGGAACCTTCTAGAGAGGTGGCTTTAGACAGAATAGGCATTGCAAGCAGGCTGCCGGCGATCATAGAAGATTGTTTTACGAAATCGCGGCGACCCTGAACGTGGAATTCTTGTGATTTTTCAGTGTCCATAAAAGGATGTTTTTTAGGTGTGAATACTAGCGGGAACCAACGTATTTATCGATCTGTTCTTCAAAAAATTTATCTGCTTCTGCCTTGGTAGGCTGTTTAACGGGGCGGACTACACGAAAACCGACAAAAGGCGCATCGGCGTTCCACCAGCGGCTTTTGGGATTTTGCGGGTCGCGGTCGTTCCACATTGGGTCCGACTTCAACCGGGCAGCGGCTCTCAGCGCTACGGCCTCATCTTCGTAAGTGCCGCCTTTGAGCAGTCGCGGTGTTTTTTTGGTAGGTACCGTCCACGGATTAGCGGCGGCAGCCTGTGCTACCCCCTGCTCATCGTATTGGTCCATGGTCCATTCCTGTACGTTGCCCAGCATATCATACAGGCCCCAGGCATTAGGTTTCAGTTGCGCTACGGGATGATATTTGCCCTCGCTGTTATCTTTATACCAGGCGTAATTTTTCAGTTGCGCGGCATCGTTGCCAAACGGATAAGTAGTTTTTGCACCGGCGCGGCAGGCATATTCCCATTCCGCTGCGGTGGGCAGGCGGTAGAAAACACCAGTTTTATAATACAGCCAGCGGCAGTACATTAATGCGCCATACTGGCTCATACTGTTGGCGGGGTAGCCACCGGCTTTCCCCATGCCCAGCGTGAGATCGATGTACGGCGGGCTAGGGCGGGTCATACCGTCCGGGATATCCGTTTGTGGCTTATCCTGGTCAGCAAACTCGTTATATTCCTCAAAGGTAACTTCGGTGGCTCCCATATAGAAGTCATCGATTTTTACGGTTTTGGCAGGTCCTTCGTCAGCTTTTCTGCCTTTTTCATTTTGCGGACTTCCTAACGTGAACGTACCTCCTTTAATGGGCACCATTTTGAAATGCACTTCAGTACCAGGTATCTTTTGATCGTACGCGGTGTATTCACTGTCCTTTTGAGCAAACGCTGGCTGACAAAGCGTTGCGCCCACTAACAAGGTCACATAAAATTGATTCATCTGAGTAGATTGGGTGTGTACGTTGTCAAGATAAAAAATGAATCGGTGGTTTCAAATTTTTTGTGATGAACGCAAAAAAAGAGGTCTTTTTTTGATTATTTTTCTTTTTGCTAGCATTTATATTCAAAACCTTTTAAATTTAAGGGTGTCCTTTTTACTTTTAATTTCATCGTTATGAAAAGACGAAATTTCCTGCAACAGGGTGCTTTGGCCGGATTATCCGCCCTCGCATTAGGAGGTGTAAGCAGCGCCGCACAGGCAGCTCCCAAAGAATCATCCACTGCAGGTAAGCCATTTAACCTGGATTATGCCCCGCACGACGGTATGTTTAAAAACAGCGGCGGCGCCGACTTCCTCGATCAGATCAAATACATGTATGATCAGGGCTTCCGCTCCATTGAAGACAATGGGTTGCTGGGCCGCGATGTAGCCATGCAGGAGAAAATCGGTAGCCTGCTCGCACAGAAAAATATGACCATGGGCGTATTTGTGGTAGATACCGGCAACAACTGGAAAACATCACTCGCCACCGGCAAACAGGAGTTTAAAGATGCCTTTGTGGCCACCTGCAAAAAGAGTGTGGAAACTGCCAAGCGCGTGAATGCCAAATGGGCTACCGTTGTTCCCGGCTATTTTGACCGCACCCTACCCATGGGCGTACAAACAGCACATGTGGTGGATGCACTGCGCCGCGGCGCCGAAATCCTGGAGCCACATGGCATCGTTATGGTGCTGGAACCCCTGAGCGATAACCCGGACCTGTTCCTCCGCACGGCAGAACAGAGCTACGAGATTTGTAAGGCAGTGAATAGTCCTTCCTGCAAAATCCTGTACGACATCTACCATATGCAAAGAAATACCGGCAACCTGATTCCGGTGATGGACCTCTGCTGGGACGAGATCGCCTACATCCAGATTGGGGATAACCCCGGCCGCAAAGAGCCAGGAACTGGTGAAATCAACTACCGCAACATCTTCAAACATCTACATCAGAAAGGTTATAAAGGTGTATGTGGTATGGAACATGGTAATTTCGGAAAAGGCGCCGAAGGTGAGCTGGCTCTCATCAAAGCCTACCGTGACGCCGACAATTTTCTGTAATTTAAATAACGTAGTACCGGATAAATGCAGTAAATTCCATTTATCCGGTGCTATTCCGGTGAATTACTAACGCCGTTATTTAAATTAATTTCTATGGGTTTCCTATTACGCATCCTTGTAAGTGCCATTGCCGCCATGTTTACCGCCTACCTGCTGAAACCGGCAGTAAAGGTAGACAGCTTCGTTACTGCGCTCATACTGGCACTGGTACTGGCTATCCTCAATGCACTCGTTAAGCCCCTGCTCGTTCTGCTGACTTTCCCCGTTACCATCGTCACTTTAGGTCTGTTTCTTTTTGTGATCAATGCATTGATCATCCTGCTCGCATCCAAGCTGGTACCTGGCTTTAAGGTAGATGGCTTCTGGTGGGCATTACTGTTCAGCATTGTGATGACCATCATCAACAGTGTGCTGATCGGCCTTGCCGGCGGCAGCAACTAATCTGCAAAACTTACCATGCATGCATTTCGACAGTTCCAACCTGAGCAGGGAACAACAATTGTCTTTCTATCAATCCCTCGTATATCCGCGACTGATAGAAGAAAAAATGCTGTTACTGCTTCGCCAGGGAAAAATAAGTAAATGGTTTTCCGGTATAGGCCAGGAGGCTATTGCCGTGGGCGCCACGCTGGCTATGCAGTCAGACGAGTGGATACTCCCGCTACATCGCAACCTGGGCGTGTTTACCACCCGTAATATGCCGCTGGAAAAGCTGTTGCTGCAATGGCAGGGACAGGTACCGGGCTATTCCAAAGGGCGGGAACGCAGCTTCCATTTTGGCGATCGTGCCCACCAGATCTGCGGTATGATCTCCCACCTGGGCCCACAGCTTGGCATTGCCGATGGTATTGCACTGGCACATAAACTCCGGAAAGACAACCGCGCTACGCTCGTATTCACCGGCGAAGGAGGCACCAGCGAAGGCGATTTCCACGAAGCGCTCAACGTGGCCGCTGTATGGGACCTCCCTGTCATCTTCCTGATAGAAAATAATGGCTATGCACTCAGTACCCCGGTTGCGGAACAATACCGCTGCACCTCCCTGGTGGAAAAGGCCGCCGGGTATGGTATGGAGGGTGTACAGGTAGATGGTAATAATTTGCTGGAAGTATTCCAAACGGTCCGCTCCGCCCGTCAGTATGCTGCAAGCCGTAACAGACCAGTGCTGATCGAAGCCCTGACTTTCCGCATGCGTGGCCACGAAGAGGCCAGCGGGACTAAATACGTACCGCCCGAGTTAATGGAAGCATGGGCCGCTAAAGACCCCATTACGCAATATGAAACCTACCTGCTGGAAGAAGGCATCCTGTCGGAAGAACGCATACACGAAATTAAGCACACCCTTAAAATACAGATAGAAGAGGCCGTGGCGGCAGGTTTACAACCACACCCCGCGCCCATCAGCACGGAGCAGGAACTAGGTGATGTTTACGCGCCGGCTCCTTCCCCACATTACCCGATAGGCACCAGCACTGAAAAGCGCTTTATAGACGCTATTTCCGAGGGCTTGCGCCAATCCATGGAAGAGTTCCCGCTGTTGATACTCATGGGTCAGGATATTGCCGGATACGGCGGCGCCTTTAAGATTACGGAAGGCTTCCTGGAGCAGTTTGGCCCGGACAGAGTAAGAAACACGCCCCTCTGCGAAAGTGCCGTAATTGGCGCTGCACTGGGCTTATCAATTCAGGGTTTTAAAAGCATGGTGGAAATGCAGTTTGCAGATTTTGTTTCCTGCGGTTTCAACCAGATTGTAAATAACCTGGCTAAAATCCATTACCGCTGGGGACAAAATGCCGATGTGGTGATCCGTATGCCTACCGGCGCAGGCGTGGGTGCCGGCCCATTTCACTCTCAAAGCAACGAAGCATGGTTTGCACATGTTCCCGGCCTCAAGGTAGTATACCCTTCCAGCCCGGAAGATGCCAAAGGCCTGCTTTGCGCTGCCATTGCGGACCCGAATCCGGTACTGTTTTTTGAACACAAAGCACTGTACCGCAGTATTTCAGGCCTGGTGCCGGATGAATATTTTACCACTGAAATCGGGAAAGCCCGCCTGGTACAATCCGGCGACGATATCACCATTATCACCTATGGCAGCGGGGTACACTGGGCCATGGAATATGCCGCCAGCCATCAACACATCAGTATCTGCCTACTGGACCTCCGCACACTGGTTCCACTGGACTACCCTGCCATTCAGCAGGCCGTGGCCGCCACCGGCCGTGTTTTGGTACTACATGAAGACACCCTCACCGGCGGCTTTGGCGCCGAAATAAGCGCCTGGATAGGCCAGCATTGCTTCCATTTGCTGGATGCCCCTGTGATCCGCTGTGCCAGCCTCGACTCCCCGGTGCCTTTCTCCACCGAACTGGAAAAAAATTTCCTCGCCAAATCCAGACTGGACGCGGATATTCAGCAGTTGATCCAATGGTAACCGAATTCTTCATTGGGAATTTGGCCCTAAAGTTCTAATTTGCATCCGGAAATAATAAACTCATTATATCATGATGACTTTCTTAGATGTAGTACACACCACTAACTTTTATAAAGTGGGTGATTTCATTGGTAGCATCGGTGCACCAGCAGCAATTATCATTTTTGCACTTATGTTTTTGATAGCGTGGGTTAAATACGCTAAGGCATAATCCCCATCGTTTTTTCACATCGCATTATAATTAAAAAGGCTACCTGAACAGGTAGCCTTTTTATTTGTATTCAAGATTTTGCTATGAGTATGGCTATTATCCTTTAGCCAGTAATTTTTCGATCAGCGCTTTCAGCTCTGGTGTAGACGGGCGGGGAGCATCGATGTTCACGATTTTACCCTGCTGGTCAAATACCATGAAACGAGGGATACCGTTGATACCGTAGAACTTCGTTACCTCGCTCCAGCCGTTCACAAAGATCTGTACACCTTTCATGTCTTTGTCTTTCACGAACTGCTTCCATTTCTCTTTATCTTTTGCCTCATCCACGGAGCAGCCAACGAAAGTTACGTTTTTACCTTCCATTTCTTCTTCCAGTTTCTGGAGGAAAGGCAGTTCTGCTTTACAAGGTCCGCACCAGGTAGCCCAAACGTCTACTACTACTACTTTACCTTTCAGGTCGTTGAATGCCACCATCTTACCGTTGGTATCCTCACCGGAGAAGTTATATCCAGCTTCACCTGCGGAGAATTTACGCACAGATTTTTCATAATCGTAATAGCGTTTCTTTTCCAGGTCAGTCACCAGGTATTTCTGGTAAGGCGCCATGGCTTCTACCAGTGCCTCAAAGGTTTTGTAACCACCGAGTGAGTTGGTGAGGTACAGGGCTTTGATGTGATCGTTGCAGATGGCGTTTACACTTTTAGCCAGCATTTCGCCCGGAGCAGGTTTAGTGGCTGGCTTTTCAGCCATGATCAGCATGCTGAAGGTGTTGTATAGGCGTACGTAATCGCCGATGTTGCCCAGGGCCATGGCGTTAGCGTCACAAAATTTCTGATCCTTCACGATAGTTTTGTAATAGGCAGGGTACTGCTCCTTTTTAGGATGCACCGAGTGCGGAATCAACAGAAAACGCATGGCTGCATACTCCACATCTGCTTCCATAGCCACTTTCATCAGGCTGCTAAAAGTTTTATTGGAAGATGTGAAGGTTTTTTTGAAAGCTTCTGCTTTAGGCACAGTTGCTTCCAGTGCAGGGAAGAAAGAGTAAAAAGTGGTAGAATCAATTTTGCTGGCAGGGCCGGTAACTGGTGCTACTACTGTGTTCCAGGCCTGCAGGGTTTTGTTTTCTACTGATCCTGTTTTTTGTACGAAGTTGTTACCATCCAGTTGCAGATTCAGCTGATCTCCTGATTTCAGGTAGATTCGGGCGCCGTTGTCTTTTGGATTGGTAGTCAGGTAATAAAATCCTTCTGTTGGTTTTTGTACGGCAAAGGCAAAGGCGTGGTCCGCGCTCACTGCTGATGTAGCAATTTCTTTGGTCATACCTTCTTCAACAGCCATGAGGGAGATTTTAGTGGCTTTGTCGTTGGTGGTAGTCCCTTGAATAATGGTGAGGGATGGAACCGGGCCTGGGCCGGCGGCGGCGCGGGCTACAGAAACAGACATGCACAGTGCTACTGGCAGGAGTCTGCATACGGTTGATTTTCTCATTGTTTAATGGTGGTTTTATGGTTTAGTATCTCAAAAATAACAAAGCAAATGCAATGTAGACACACATTGTGTCAAACGGCTGATAATCATTACTATCATTCCGGCCCTACATACTGGTGGTAATAATGGGTGGTGAAGTTGAAATTCTCTTCGTCAAAGCATACCAGGATAACCGCTGTGATACTACTTTCTTTTTCCAGGAAGTTGGCTATTGTTTCCAGCGCAATCCGGGCGGCGAGGTCTTTAGGGAAATGATAAACACCGGTACTGATGTTAGGGAAAGCCACTGTGGTAAGGTTATTGGCAGCAGCCAGCTCCAGGGAGTGCCGGTAGCAGTTGGCGAGCAAGGTGGGTTCGTTGTGCAAGCCATCCTGCCATACAGGTCCTACGGTATGGATCACATGTGCCGCTGGCAGCCGGCCGCCAGTGGTAATCACGGCTTCACCGGTTTTACATCCGCCCTGGCGGGCCACAATCTTACGGCAGTCCTCCAAAATTGCAGGACCACCGGCACGGTGAATGGCGCCATCTACTCCTCCGCCACCCATCAGGGATGAATTGGCTGCATTTACGATGGCATCTGCCTTAACGGCGGTAATATCTCCCTTAATAACACTTACCCGGTTCATATAAGTAACGTTATTTGCTACGAACATACACTAATTTACCTGTCTTATTACCGCTGTCGCGCAGGTCTATTTCAAATATAGGGAAGCTCTGGATGAGATGGATCAGTTTATTAAAGCCATAGTTGCGGGAATCGAAGTCGGGTTGTTTCTTCAGCAGCAGGTTGCCCAGCTCTCCGAGGTATGCCCAGCCATCCTCATCTGCAATATCGTTAATGCTGGTGGTCAGCAGGGTGATCACCTCCTTGTCAGCTTTGCTGATTCCCTTTGGCTTTTCTTTGGAAGACTTTGATTTCCCTTCGTCTGATTTCTTTTCTCTCACCTGCAGGATCTCCAGGTAGATGAACTTGTCGCAGGCCGATCTGAATGCACTTGGCGTTTTCTTTTCCCCCATACCGATCACGTACATTCCGGCTTCACGGAGCCTGGTGGCCAGGCGGGTAAAGTCGCTGTCGCTGGATACGAGGCAAAACCCATCTACCCTGCCGGTGTATAAAATATCCATGGCGTCTATGATCATGGCGCTGTCGGTAGCGTTTTTACCGGAGGTATAGCTGTATTGCTGAATGGGCGTGATAGCATAGTCGAGCAATACGCCCTTCCACCCTACTACGGTGGGTTTGGTCCAGTCGCCATAAATTCTTTTAAACGTTGGGTTTCCGTATTTGGCCACTTCTTCGAGCATCCCTTTTACGTTGTGATAGGGGATGTTATCGGCGTCAATCAACACGGCCAGTCGGAGGTCTGTTTTGTTATCCATACGTGTTGTATTAAAACAAAACGTGTTAGTTACGGACAATCTGGCTGTAACTAACACGTTGCTATAAATATAAAATTAGTTATTTGAGAAAGGAGCGTAGCATCCAGGCTTGTTTCTCATGTTTTTCCATGAGGCCAGTCACAAAATCGCTGGTGCCTTTATCGTTGTATTTCTGATCAAACTCATCGATCAGGCGGCGCAGGTTGCGGATAATGGTTTCATGATCATCCAGCAGTTCCTTTACCTGTGTTTTAGCGTCGTTGCTGTATTCAGACTCCAGCAGGTGGGTCAGTTTCAGCACATCTGCGTATCTGCCCAGCGCGTAGTGGCCGAGGGCGCGGATTCTTTCTGCTACTTCGTCACCGAATTCTTCCAGGGCTTCATACTGATCTTCAAAAAACAGGTGCAGGTCCCTGAAGCTGGGTCCTTCAATATTCCAGTGGCTGTTACGTGTTTTTGCATACAACACCAATTCATCAGCTAATGCTTTATTCAATTCTAAAGCAACCTCTTTGGCGTGTTCTGGTAAGATGCCAGTGTTAACTTTCATATCCTTGAATTTTTAGTTACTATAAATTTACGGTTTCTGGTGGCAGGGAAACATGAGTGTTATCATGATTTAACAACCGGTTAATATTAACAGTGGTCCCGGGGTTTTGTTCGCCTGTAGCCAGTGCTGATTTACTTTGCCAAAATTGTACCATAGTTACTAATTTTGCGGCATGGACCAGTCGTCAGGTAGGATATACAATCTGCAATTCATCTTATTATGTTTGAGTAATGCCCTTTTCTCTGCCAGTTTCAACATGATGATCCCGGAGCTGCCGGCGTATCTGACTAAGCTGGGCGGGGAAGATTACAAAGGCTATATCATTGGGGTGTTTACCTTGATGGCGGGGCTTTCCAGGCCATTCAGCGGCAAGCTCACGGATACCATTGGCCGCGTGCCGGTGATGGTGTTTGGCTCACTGATATGTGTGGTGTGCAGCTTGATGTATCCACTGGTCAGCTCCGTAGGGGCGTTCCTGTTACTTAGATTTTTTCATGGTTTCTCCACAGGATTCAAGCCTACCGGCACTTCCGCCTATGTATCCGACCTGGTACCGGCCAACCGGCGCGGTGAAGCCATGGGCATTATAGGCCTGGCTTCTATCATCGGCATGGCCATCGGGCCTGCTATTGGCGGTTGGGTGGCAGTGCAGTGGAATATTAATGTGATGTTTCAGTTGTCGGCCGCTTTTGCGCTCCTATCGGTAGTCATCCTAACCGGCGCTATGAAGGAAACACTTCCCAACAAGCAACCTTTCAGGTTTTCGCTGCTGCGTATCCACCGGGACGAGCTATTTGAGCCGCTGGTATGGGGTCCGGTAATTGTTACCTTCCTTACATTTTTCAGCTATGGCGCGGTATTAACCATCATTCCTGACTACAGTACCTATTTAGGCATCACCAATAAAGGATTGTTCTTTACTTTCTATACCGCCAGCTCAATGGGCATACGCCTGGTAGCCGGCAAGGTATCGGACAAATATGGGCGCATCCCTATCCTGAAGATCTCCGCATTGGTAATGGCCGCCTCCATGGCCATGCTGGCATTGGCGGTCAATCCGGCAATCCTGCTGGCAGCGGCCTTGCTATATGGTATGGCTACCGGGCTTAACTCCCCTGCTGTTACCGCCTGGACGGTAGATTTAAGTAACCCGATGTATAAAGGCCGTGCATTGGCGAGCATGTACATTGCCATGGAAGCCGGCATCGGGCTGGGCGCCTGGGGGTCAGCGCTGATCTATCATAATCATGCCAGCCGGTTCCCACTTACATTTTTTATTCTTGCGGGTATCACGGCAATGGCTACACTATATCTCTCCTTTTTTCACGTACCTAAAAACTATGAGGAGCAGCTGGCACGCAAGCAGGCGAATTAAGTTCTTCCAGCCAATCACCTGAAACGTTCATACACCGACCAGCCTTCGGCAGGTAAAGTAATGCGGTTTGAAAGGCCGCAAGCCTGTCAAACCGCTATTTATCGGTTCCGGACTCGAGGCTGCCATTTTCCGGAGGCGCCTCCTGGACATAAATTTCAGGCAGCTTTTTTTTGTTGTCCACACCTAGTTTGCGCATTTTTTCTGCGCGCCCAACCAGGTTGCCGCTGCCGCTGGTTAGCTTTTTCATAGCCTCATCATAGGCATCGCGGGTTTTGCCGAGATAGTTATTTACCTGGTCGAGGTCATTGACGAAGCCTACAAATTTGTCGTACAACGCCCCACCCTGCCGTACTATCTCCTGCGCATTCCTGTTTTGCTTTTCCAGCCGCCACATGTTCTCAATAACTTTGAGCGTTGCCAGCAGTGACGGTACGCTTACCAGGATAATCCGCTTGCGGAAAGCGAAATCATACAGGTCCTCCTCCGGCTGCAGGATTGCAAGCGCATAGGCCGGCTCCACAGGTATAAAGAGCAATACAAAATCAGTAGTGTTGTTGTAGAGCGACTGATAAGCCTTTGCACTCAGCTCATTCACGTGATTTTTTACCGATGCCAGGTGCTGTTTCAGGAACTGCTGCCTGGAGATATCATCTTCTGCACTGCAATATTGTTCGTAGGCTTTGAGCGACACCTTGGAATCTATAATCACGCGACGGTCTTCCGGCAGATGCAATACCATATCCGGGCGCCGCAGTTGTCCTTCGGCATCATAGCGGGAGTCCTGTGTGAAATAATGTATCCCCTTTTCCAGGCCTGATGCCTCCAATACTTTCTCCAGGATCACCTCTCCCCAGCTGCCTTGTTTTTTGGTATCTGCTTTCAGCGCATTGGTGAGATTATTAGCTTCCTTCGTAAGTGTTTGATTTAGCAATAACAGTCGCTGTAATTCCGCCCGCAATTCAGTACGCTGCGTGGTTTCAGCCACCAGTGACTGCTGAACGCTGCTACGGAAAGTATCGATTTTATCGGATAATGGTTTGAGCAGGTCATCCAGCTTGGATTGGTTTTGCTCCATGAAGTTGCCGGAAATGCGGTGCAGTAACTGGTTGGCGATATTCTCAAACTGGTGCCGGGAGTCTTCCTGCTGCTGGATCAACCGCTGGCGCTCTTCGGAAAGCTGCAGTTGCAGGTATTTATTTTGTTCCAGCAGTCGCCCCTGGTCTCCCTTTTGCAGGGCATATTCTTCGTTTAAGCGCTCCAGCTGATCCTGGGCCTCCTGCAACTGCCGCTGCCTGTCTTTGAGCGCCGATTCCAGGTAAAGCTGCTGTGACTCCAATTGTACAGCACGGTCCTGCATCTGGCGATGCTGGGATTCCAGTTGCTGCTGCCGCGACTTAGCTGCGAACAGCAGGTATATAAAAACGAGCAACACGATACCGGTTGCAATCAAAGCTGCTATCATGACAATCTTCCTCCTCTGTCAAATTTAAATGCACACTACGCATTGGATCTGCGTATTAACGGTGTTTTTTAATAAAGCCAATCTCTTCACGGGAATCATTTTCCCAGCTGATCATTTCTTCCAGGAACTTCTCGGCATACCATAAAATATAAGCCTGATCCACTTCTTCAGGCTCCGCGGTATGCAACACCGTGTTCTTGGGCCCGTCTTCTGTTATACCATCTACAAAAGGATAAGCCACCCAGGTAACTATTTGTCCGTTACGTGATTGAGAAAACGACAACAATCCACCTTTTTTCATTTTCTGAATCACCGCGTTGGGCGTCTTTTCCACGATGCCGCTGGGAACGTAATTGAACATCACATATACGGATTCCATATTCTGCCAAACCTCGTTGATGTCCACCGTCCAGTCGAACATAGGAAAGCGGGCTACCAGTTCTTTCAAAGTGGTGGAAATAAATTCTCTGGAAATAGTATGCCAGTGGTTCCTTCGCTCTTCTATTCTAAAATATACCTGCGCCAGCTCCTGGCCAAGTTTCTCGATATTATCCATGACTTTTTTATCTGAAGTTAAATTATAAAGAGGAAGGGCCGGATAAAAAGGTTTTAATCCCTTTTCATCCGGCCCTTTATAATATTGTTGGAGCATCCGGGTCGCAAAACCTTCGGTTTTGTGTCCGTACAGCATTCCGCGCTAAGCGTGGAACAGCTGGAGCTGACATCTCCCCAAAAAAAATTAAAGTCTTTCGTAGAGCTTGCGCAGGCGCTCAGGCGTCATGATTGTTTTCCAATCTTTACCCAATGCGTTTTCCCACAGTGGCGCCATGCCCAGCGATACGTTGATCATGATATCGAACTGCTCGTCGGTCAGCCCTTTACAGATGCCCTGCGGAATAATGATGTTGTGTTTCTTCACCATCAGCTTGAACTTCTCCACACCTTCAGGGTAAAACTCTTCCAGTTTATCAAACACAATACAGTTACCGATACCATGTTTAGTACCCAGCAGGTAAGCCAGGCCATAGCTCACGGCATGGGCTACACCCACCTGTGAATAGGCAATGCTCATACCACCGGCGTAGGAAGCCATCATCAGTTTTTCGTCTGCATCTGCATCCCACTGGTCTTTTTCCAGGAAGATCTCTTCACAGAGTTCCTGGGCTTTTTCACCATATGACTTACTGAAGGCGTTCAGGTAAGTACCTTCCAGGGATTCCACACAGTGAATGAAGCAGTCCATGGCAGTATAAAAACGTTGGTTAGGCTCTACGGTGCTGGTCAGTGATGGGTCCAGAACGATCTGATCAAACGGTGTGAAGTCGGAGTTCATACCCAGTTTACGGGTAGGACCTGTTAACACGCAGGTACGGCTCACTTCTGCACCAGTACCGGAAATAGTAGGAATACCCACTTTATACACACCCGCTACTTTCACAAGATCCCAGCCCTGGTAGTCGGCAGAAGAGCCGGGGTTGGTCATCATCAGCGAAACCGCTTTAGCCATATCCAATACAGAACCGCCGCCAATACCAATGATACCAGATACCTGTCCAAATTCAGCCTGCAGCTCATCGCGGATTTTATCTACGGTTTTGGTTTTAGGTTCGTCGGTTACATCGATGATTACAATCTTGTCTTTACCACGCAAAGGAACACGGGATAAAAATTCTTTCTTATCCTGGAAATACTCATCCACAAAGAAAATCATGGGAGCATCACCGTTACGTTTTGGGGCCAGGATTTCATCTAACTGATCAAAAGACCCGTTACCGTAAACCACATAGTCCACCATTTTAAAATTCCTGAATTTCATATATGCGTCTTAGTTAGTATGTTATTATAAGAGTTTTGCTGCTTTCTCCAGGTCTTCCGGCGTATCGATTTCCACGCCCATATACTCGGTCACTACCATTTTCATCGGGATACCGTTTTCGAGGTAGCGGAGACATTCAATTTTTTCTGCCAGCTCCAGTGGAGTGGGTTCCAGTTTGGTGAAGTTCATGAGGGTATCTTTTCTGAAAGCATAGATACCTATATGTTCGTAGTAAGTAGTTGGAACGTCTTTAGCGCGCGGGTAAGGAATGACGGAGCGGGAAAAGAAGAGGGCATTGAAGTTTTTATCCACTGCCACTTTCACGTAGTTAGGATCTTCGATGGATGCCTGATCGGTAAGCACCTGCATGAGCGAGGCTACCTGTACTTTCTTTCCTTCTTCCCCTTCAAATACGCGCAGTAATTTTTCCAGCGGTTCTTTCTGGGTAAAAGGCTCATCGCCCTGAACGTTTACCACGATATCATAATCCAGCAACTCCATGGCTTCAGCGATACGGTCTGTACCACATTCATGCTCTTTCTTGCTCATCACGGCTTTACCACCGTTATCCACTATTTCCCGGAAGATGATATCACTGTCGGTTACCACCATCACTTCGTCGAATACACCGGTATTAACGGTCGACTCATAAGTGCGTAGTATCACGGTTTTATCGCCCAGTTTGGCCATCATTTTTCCCGGAAAGCGGGAAGCGCCATAACGGGCAGGTATCAATGCTATTTTCTTCATACCTATATTTTTAAAGTATAAAGGCGTATCCGGGTAGCTGTTGCTGACCCGGTTACGCCTTTACTATGCATTATAATGCGCTTTTAATAGCGTTCACCATTTTCTCCACTCTTTCTTTGATCTCAGCTTCAGACCAGGAGAGGTTGATAGGCGTGGAAATATTCCTGCTGATGATAGCATCAGAAGCAGGGAATTCTTTTGTTTTATAGATTTCCATTGCCTGTTTAAGCCCTGGTGCAAATGGAGTGAGCACCTGTCCTTGTTTAAAGTGATCCCATTGGCGGATGTAGTGCCAGTTGTTATCGTAGTAGTAGAAAGCGGCTAGTCCTGCTGCCTTCATAGCTGCTGCGGCTTTGCGTGCCTGCTCTGCTTCCGGCAGGAAGAAGGACAGGAAGGTAGCGCTGTCGCCGGCAGGATCAGGTAAGCGGCGGAAAGTCAGCCCGGGAATAGCAGCCAGTGCATCTTTGAAGATTTTCTTGGTGCTGCGTTGAATATCCAGGAAGGTATCCAGCTTACGGATCTGTGCCAGTCCTACTGCGGCATGCAGTTCAGAAATACGATAGTTATAACCAATGAACGGATGCTGTTCCAGGCCGCGGTCATTACCGATGTGGTCATGGCCATGGTCTGTATATCCGTCACATTTGATATACACATCTTTATTGTTGGTAACGATACCACCGCCTTCGGCGCAGGTAATTGTTTTTACAAAGTCGAATGAGAAAGTACCCGCATCACCGATGGTGCCCAGGGCTTTGCCTTTATAGCTGGCGCCGAACGACTGGCAGGCGTCTTCGAGGAGGATGAGGTTATGTTTTTTGCAGATGGCCACCAACGCATCCATATCCGCCATGGCACCGCACATATGCACCGGCATTACTGCTTTGGTGCGTGGAGTGATAGCAGCTTCCACGGCTTTAGGATCGAGGGTGAGGGTATCATCCACATCTACGAGTACAGGGGTAGCACCTACAGAGAAAACAGATTCAAAGCTGGCAACGAAGGTGAAGGTAGGCATGATAATTTCATCACCTGCACCCAGGCCTAATGCAGCCATGGCAGTGGTGAGGGCGGCAGTACCGCTGGAGGCCAGCTGTGCATATTGCACATCCAGTTTTTTACACATTTCTGCTTCCAGCTCCCTGGCTTTCCAGATGCCATTACGGGCACCATCAAAACCATAACGCATCATGATACCTGTTTCCAGTACATCATTTACTTCTTTCCTTTCCTCGGCTCCAAAAAATTCAAATCCGGGCATAACCTGTTGATTTTAAAAATATAATTGAAATATGGTTGTTAATTGGTGCTGCAAAGTTACTATAATCAGGGTTCCCCTACACGGTATTTTCTGTTTAACTTTTGCTAAAAATTCCACATGCGTTGTAGACTGGCACTGACGGCATTAATATTCACTGGTATCTCACTGCAACTGTATGGCAGTTTACGTTAACATTAGATTTGCAAAACCTGGGATAAAACTATCATAACAACGCACTATCTTTGGGGCCTCGAAAGAGAAAAAGACCAAAATGAGTTGTGATTTACTTTTGAAAGTACTGACCACAACAGACCCCATAACCTCTGAGCAACCTCTTATAGTTTTACCCGTTTCCGCTGAAAGACGATTTTAATTTTGACACGATCCTGTTTAAAACCCGGTATCTATTTCACCATAATTTCTATTAACTGAACTGGTTATGCCCGGGAAATTTATTTGTGCTGCTATTTTGACAATTGTGATTTTCAGCAGCTGCTCCAAAACTGAAAATGAGGTTGCACCTGTTGCCCCTACACCCCCTACTGTGATTGATACAGTAACGGTACCCGAAAATCGTGTTGACCGCAAAGCGTTGTTAACATTGGTAAATGGACTTCGCAGCCGCGGCTGTAACTGTGGAGGCGTTGCGATGCCTGCTGTAGGCCCGCTCACCTGGAATGGCCTGATGGAAAAGGCGGCCTACCTGCATAGTAAAGACATGTACCTGAATAACTATTTTGACCACACTGCTCCCAATGGCAGCACGCCTGGTACCCGCCTGGATGCAGCCGGTTACCGCTGGAACACTTACGGTGAAAATATTGCCACCGGCAACATGGACGAGCAGGCAGTAGTATTGGGATGGCTCAATAGCCCCAGTCACTGCAAAAATATGATGGGTGCGAACTACACGGAGTTTGCCGTAGGCAGGTATGAGAAGGCCTGGACGATGGAACTGGGTCACCGTAACGGTGTGCAGTAGTTATGGCACTTTCTCCTTTTTGCGCCACATCTTCCAGATATAATAAATATAGGCTGTCAGGGAGATGACAAGCCAGGAGTAAAAGAATATTAAACGGCCGGGGGTCGATTCTTCCGGCACACCAAAGCCAAGGTAAAGGCCAATAAAGATATTTACCAACATCCAGAACAACCCAACAAAAACCGTTCGGATGATCTTGATAAAATACATTAGTAAATCAAGGTCAAAAGGCGGTTTCTCCTCCTGCTGAACAGGTGGCTGTGGCGCCGGCGGATTAGGTTCTGATTGCTTTTCTTCTTCCATGATACTGATAATTATGGGATGAGCATTTTAGCAAGGGCGGCACTGTCCCCTTTAAATACATTGAAATCTACCGTTGTACGGATACCGTTTACCCTACCGATATCACTATGCTGCCAGAAGATCCAGCTACGCTTGGACGCGGGCCTTTCTTTCTGGTAATAATGCGCTATCCACAATGGATAGTCATCAAATTCATCGCCAAGATACGTTTCATAAAAATGTATGTTGGTATAGATGATGGGCTTCACTTTATACGCTTTTTCCATTTCCTCCAACCATATCTTGGCCGTGCTGCGGATCACCGCAGCCGGCTGGTTATTGGACGTTTCGATGTCCAGCACCGGCGGCAGATCCCCTGATTGCAGGTCCACCACATTCTGAAAATTAATCGCCTGCTTGATAGGATCACGGGTGGAATAAAAGAAGTGATAGGCCCCACGGATCAATCCGGCCTTGCCGGCATTGTCCCAGTTGCGCTGAAATGCTTCATCCTGGCGGGTAATGCCTTCCGTAGCCTTTATAAACGCAAAGGACATACGAATTTTATCCACCTTCATCTGCTTCACCGCCTTCCAGTTAATATTCTTCTGGAATTTGGACACATCAATCCCATGAATTTTATAATTAACGGGCATGTCTATACCAAATTCATCATACCGAACGAACCTCACTTCATCTTCCTCCCTAAACCAGAAATACCAAAAGGGAACAACCACAACAGCCAGGGTCAATAGTAAAATTGTAAATATCAGCGACTTTTTTTTCACTTCGTTCGATGTTAGTTGCAGGGAATTTGGGTGTTACACCGCAATAGCTCCAGACGTAATTTTATCGCAATTATAGGCTATAATTTGATTAAAGGCCTTACTTTTACAATGGTCAAGTGAATTTTTATGCCCGATTTTAACCTGAATGATACCCTTAATCTCTTTTCCAAGTTCACTTTCAAACGTGCGCTAAATGCCGGAAAGGTGTTGGGAAGTTACTTTGCAAGTAAGTGGACCGGAAAGCCTGTTCAATGGGGGTATCCCATCTCCATATCTTTCGAACCTACCACCTCCTGCAACCTGCGCTGTCCGGAGTGCCCCAGCGGCCTGCGCGCTTTTACCCGCCCAACCGGTATGCTGCAACAGGATTTCTTCAGGGAAACGATCGACGAAATACATAAGGAACTGTTATACCTGATCTTTTATTTCCAGGGAGAACCCTACCTCAACCCGGGATTCCTGGACATGGTCAAATATGCTTCCGATAAAGGTATCTATACCGCCACTTCCACTAACGCGCACTACCTTACCGAGGCCAACGCCAAAAAAACGGTAGAAAGTGGACTCGACAGGCTTATCATCTCCATAGATGGAACTACTCAGGATGTATATACACAATACCGGGTAGGTGGCCACCTGGATAAAGTAATTCAGGGTGCTAAAAACATCGTTAAGTGGAAGAAAGAACTGAATTCCACCAAGCCATTTGTGTTCTTCCAGTTCCTGGTAGTAAAACCCAATGAACATCAGATCGAAGAAATCAAGCTGCTGGCAAAGGAAATCGGGGTGGACCAGGTAAGGTTTAAAACCGCACAGGTATATGATTATGAAGAAGGTAACCGCCTGATTCCTACTATCGATAAATATTCCCGCTACCACCGCAAGGAGGATGGCACCTACGCTATTAAGAACAAAATGGGTAACCACTGCTGGCGCCTCTGGCACTCTCCGGTGGTAACCTGGGATGGCCTGGTAGTGCCTTGCTGCTTCGATAAGGATGCACAGCACCGCCTCGGCAACCTGAAACAGGAATCCTTCAAGAAATTATGGCATAATAAAGAGTATATCCGTTTCCGTAGTGAGATACTCGAGTCCAGAAAAAACATTGATATCTGCGCTAACTGCAGCGAGGGTACGAAAGTCTGGGGGTAAAGTCTTATCAACCGGTATCATCTGCGCAGATGCCGGTTGATAAAGCAAATCTCCTTGTACTGCTTTTCTCGTATATACTTCAAACCATTGTCTTATGCGTAACCTCAAACTTCCCCTGCTTGCAAGCATGGCTATTTCATTACAATTGCACTATAATGGCTTATCGGCACAAAATAAGGCCAACTCTCAGGTATTGTTAAGAAATGAGAAGGATATAAGCAGGTTCTTGAATAAAAATATACGTTATCCAAGAAGAGCACATGAGCTTCATCTCAGTGGCATGTTAACTATTTATTATGATATTCAGACAGATGGAAGCGTCACTAATATTAATACAATCGCAAATCTGAAAGCGGCTTCTTTTTCCAGAGAAGTCGAAAGAGTGGTAAGTCTGATGAAATTCGAAAATGGAAAAGAAGAAAAAAAGTGTGTTGATATGATATTTATATCCCTTAAGGAGGACAATTCAAATTATCCTACAATTTCGAAAACAGCTGATATATCATATTGTATTGCTTATCCCACCATCATTTGTGGCTTTGGAGCACGACGTCATTTATTACCTAATCTCGTGAATTATATTCCCTGAAACCCATGTCCTGTAATCCTCAATGGACAATACACTGTTGAGTGGTAAAACAGAGAGAATGAGTAAGTGGTAATTATGGGAATTAAAACTCCGGCTCCCCATCTGGTTTCTTTTCCTTCCGGCCTTTGGCAAACTTATTAAACAGCTTTATCCCCATCTGCACCCCGAAAAATTCCAGGGCGGTGATGAGTGCACCGGTCGCAAAGTTTTTGAATTTACCGCTCTCCCACGCAAATTTGGCCACTTTTCCTGCAATTCCCAGGGCATTGGAATGTTTGCCACTACCCGGTATAATGCTGTTGAGGGCCATTTTCTTATAGTTATCACGGAAGAAGTCGACCCTGTCCAACAGAACATCTTCGAGGTCGATGGAACGCTTCCTGAGCCGGGCAACTTCCAGCTCAAGTGCATCAAAACCAGTTATTTTCTTCTTTTGGGCCATGCTGATAAGTGCTTTTATTGGTGCTCTACGGCTTCGTCATCGGGAACATGACCTGGCCGTACCGGGGCCTGAGGGTCCAACGGGGAGTTAGGCACCTTTACCTTGTCATTGATATGTACATTATCGTCCCGATCGTCGATCTCGTCGATAAGCACATTGATCAGCAATTTGGATAAAGGCCTTTCAATCAGTTGTTTCCTAAATACGATGATGGCGATAAACAACAGGATGAATATTCCTGAAGCACAGGTGAAACCGATCGTAAAGCTACCGGTTTTTTCACCTATCCAGAATGCTACCAGCATTCCCAGGAATACGATCACAAAAAAGAACAGCAGAAAAGCCATCAAAACCGAGAAGAATAATCCCAATGCCTTTGATAGCTTTCCCGCTGCCTGGAGCTTTAACAGGTCCAGCCTCGTTTCGAGGTAATCTTTGGCGACTCTGCCTGTTTGTTTAAAGTAATCGCTGAAATTTTCTTCCATGCAGTATTATTTAATCAATTGGAATTAAGCCAGCTCATTTTCGAGGGCGTCTTCAAATTGATCCTTTTTCTTTTTCCATTTATCTTTCAGCTTGTCAGCCTGGTATCTCAATTTGCCTACAAGTTCATCTTTTTTATCAGAATTGAGGAAATATCCGACTGCAACACCCACTGCAGCGCCAACGATGAAAGAAACCACGGCTTTTGAACTATTATTCATAACAAAAGTTTTTAAAAGATGAGATAATTTAAAAATCTATGTTTTCGTATGTGATGCTTCACAAACATTATTCCAAGAACAAGTGGGTATCAATTTTGTTTGGTATTAGCTGAGCGTTTGTCCCCGTGATACCTTGGTTATTTGCAGGTAAACACCCTTTAACAATCTAATAATATGAGCAATATCGACAATGGACGCCTGAAACAAATAGGCTTTATATTTCTTATCCTTTTCCTGGCAATACTCCTGTTTACAAAGCTATTTATTTATTTCCCGGGCTTCCTCGGTGCTGTAACGTTTTATGTGTTATGCCGCAAATGGATGATCCGGCTCACAGAAGTGCGCAAATGGAAGAAAAGCCTTGCCGCAACACTGCTGATGCTGCTCACCTTTCTAATTATCCTGCTGCCGGTTGGTGCCCTGGTCAATATGCTCAGCGCAAAAATTGCCTATGCCGTCAACAACTCTACTGAATTAATTACCCAGGCTAAGGCATTGAACAACAAGCTTTCTCAGGAAATTGGCTTCACCATCATTACAGATGCAAGGCTTCAAAAGTTTTCAGAAACAGCCACCTCATTTTTACCAGGGTTCCTGGGTGCCACGTTTAATACACTGACCGCCATCGCCATCTTATATTTTATCCTCTATTTCATGTTAGTAAACCTCCGTAGTATGGAGCTGGCGATCTATGAATATATCCCGTTAAAGGACGAAAATGTGGAGCTGTTGGGTAGGGAATTCAACAAGTTGGTAATTTCCAATGCTGTTGGTATTCCTTTGATTGCTATTATTCAGGGAGTGGTATCGTTAGCAGGCTATCTGATTTTTGGCGTACCGCAGCCTTTCTTCTGGTTTGTAGTTACCTGCTTTACTGCAATGCTGCCGGTAATCGGTGCTGCTGCCGTATATGTACCACTTGGGGTATACCTGCTGGCCGCCGGTAATACTTTCCAGGGCCTGGCAGTGCTCATCTATGGGTTTGCCATAGTGGGGACATCTGATAATGTTTCCAGATTTCTGCTAGCCAAACGAATTGCTAACGTACACCCGCTTATCACCATTTTTGGGGTACTGATAGGCGTAAACCTATTTGGGTTCATAGGTCTGATTTTCGGACCATTGCTAATCTCCATGTTTATCCTGCTGCTGCAGATCTATTCCAACGAGTACCTCATCAAGAAAAGATCCGCCCCTGCCGGCAGCGGACCTAAAAAAGTAACAGTTCGGAATAAAACAGATAAATAAGCTTACTTGTAATAATTATTTTCAGCGATGTAGGTGATCACATTGTCCGGCACCATAAACCGTACGGACTTTCCTTCCTTTATCCATTTTCGTATATCCGTTGCTGATATATCCAGCATAGGGGCATCCAGTACTTCCAGGCGGGCGCCATGGGTTTCTGTGATTTCGTGCCCCGGACGACGGTATACATAGATAGGATAGTTCCTTACAATATGCTGGTAATTTTTCCAGCGGGGAAGATTCTGGAAGCTGTCGCTCCCCATAATGATGCAAAACTCCTGGGTAGGAAATTTCTCCCCCAGGTATGCCAGGGTGTCTACAGTAAACGAAGGACGAGGCAGGGAAAATTCTATATTGCTTGCTCTGAGCCTGGATTCATCTTTAATGGCCAGTTCCACCAGGTGAAATCTGTCGTGCTCATTAAGAAGGGTGGAGGAAGGTTTCAGTGGGTTTTGAGGAGAAACCACCAGCCACACTTTGTCCAGATCAGTATTGTACGCAACATAATTGGCAATGATCAAATGCCCCGTGTGTATAGGATTAAAAGACCCAAAATACAAGCCTATCTTCATGTTTCATCTATAAATTTGCCAATGGCATATCAACTAATGCGTGTAAAAATAGGCATTTCCGGTAATCCTGCTTATTCCAGTGGCTTAAACTGCTCAAATATCTGTCCGCACGATTTACAAAAATGTATAGCCCGGCAAAGCGTGGAACCAAAAGGGGCCCGCAGATAAGTTTCGGTGCTGCCACAGTGCGGGCAGGGTACCTCTACAAATAAGTCCTCACTCACCTCTTCTGCCAGCCGCTTTGGGGCTGCAATTCCGAATTGCTCCAGCTTTATTTTTGCTTCTTCAGTAATCCGGTTGCTGTTCCAGGTGATGTGTTTATCCACTATAACGGTAACGGATATATGTAAATCCTTTTCCAGCTGCTGCCGGATGTTCCGCTGTATATAAGAAACAGCGGGGCAGGCTGCAAATGTTGGAATCATATGCACCTCCGCCCCGTTATCCTGTAGCACTACATCGGTGATCATGCCCAATTCTACCACGCTTAATACGGGTATTTCCGGGTCCATCACCTGTTGCAGGGAATTATAAATATTTTCTATGGTAATTTCCATTGTCATAAATTACCAGTTAGCTGCGGTATCCAGGTTAAACACCTCTCCCATCTCTTTTAATAATGGCGCCAGGTAAGGTGTATGCTGTCCGGTACGGCCGCCATAGGCAGGCGTAATCGATTCCAGCGGCGGCAGGTTCAACGATGCTTTTACCAGCACGGGATAAATCCTGTCGAGCCAGCGGCTATATAATTCCTTTTCTCCGGGATATACCTTCGCGTCTATCAACACCTGTTCATTTGCCTTACCGGGTTCAAAGATGCCGGCTGCCAGCGCAATGATTTCATTCAATGCGGTTTGCATGCGGTCATAGCTTTCTTCACCAGCTTTGCTGAGCTGCATCACCCAGGCATTTGCATGGAGGGTATGGTATTTCAATTCTCCTTTAACTTTTCTGCTCAATTGTTGCAGTGGCTCAAAACTGCTTTCCAGCATGCTTTCATACCGCACTGCCTCCGCCTGATCAAAAAGGAAATGCCGCATCAGGCTGAAGTCATACCCTGCATTAGGATATTCCACCAGGTGGCAGCATTTGTATTCATTTTCCGGGCGACAAAAAGCAAAAATATCTGCCTGGCTGCCACCCAGATTTTCTTCTATAATCCGGTACAATGCCCATGAATGACCGATCTTATCCTGCGCCATGGACGAAAAGGCAATATCTTCTTCCATAACAGGCCCCAGTCCGGTCCATTCCGAATTCCGATGCCCCATTATCAGTTCATCATCGGCCATTTTTGTGAGCAGGTCTGTTATTGCGTTATTTAACATCAGTAGTTCCTTTGGATGATTGTTTAAATTTGTTGATCTTTTCCATCACCTTAAAGCCGCTGGCATCACGATATGTTTTTTCCAGGTTGTTGGCAAACATATCCTCATCTTCCACATCAAAGGCCAGGATATCGGCACTTTTTACCACCCAGAGATTTACACATTTTTTCCTGCGGGCAAATTGTTCTTTGGCAAAGATGAGTGCCAGCTGTGGATCGGGGGCGTGCACGCAGCCTACATGTTCATGGTGCGCACCTCTTTTTTCCTGGTGAAATACTTCGTATACGTTCCAGTTCTCCCCTTCTTCTACTTTTATTACGGCGCCGGGGTCGCCGAGTTTTAATCTGTTTACACGTGGATCTAAAGACATGATTGGTTTGCTAAAATTTGGAGCTTAAAATAATCAGGCTACAGGCAGGGTATGTTTTTCCGTTGGCTTCATCAGCGCTTTACGTACCCATCGGCCATGCTCTTCTGCCCACTTCCTTACCTGGAGGCGTTCCTCGTTGCAGGGGCCGCCACCGTTGATCACCCTGAAAAATTCGTCCCAGTCCGGATCGGAATATTCCCAGCGGCCTGTTTCTGCATTTTTGCGCAACAGCGGATCAGGCAGGGTAAGCCCCAACTCCCATATCTTAGGGACATACATATCCAGGAACTGGTTACGCATATCATCGTTGCTGGCCATTTTTACCTTCCATTGCATCAGCTTCTCACTGTGCTGACTGGTTTTATCCGGAGGGCCGAAAAAGTGCATGATAGGCTTCCACCAACGGTTGAGCGCATCCTGCAGCATTTCCCGCTGTGCCGGTGTACCGGTGGCCAACTCAATAAAAGCATCGTGGCCCTGTTTAAGGTGGAAACTTTCTTCGTAGCAGATCCTCTCCAGTGCACGGCAATACGGGCCGTACGACCCTTTGGAATTAGCCACCTGGTTTACAATAGCAGCCGCATCAATGAGAAAACCGATTACGGTAACATCCGCCCAGGTTTTAGCCGGGTAATTGAATACGTTGGAGTATTTGGACTTCCCGCTCAGCAAGTCGTTGATCATGGCTTCCCGGGTTTTTCCCAGGGTTTCTGCTGCATTGTATAACAGCTGTCCATGGCCGATCTCATCCTGTACCTTGGCTATTAATGCCAGCTTGCGCTTAAATCCCGGGGCACGGGTAATCCAGGTGCCTTCAGGTAAAGCGCCAATGATCTCAGAATGAGCATGTTGTTCAATTAAACGGATAAGCTGCCGCCTGTACTCTGCCGGCATCCAGTCGCCGGGTTCTATCTTCTCTCCCCTGGCTATACGATCTTCAAATGCGGCCAGTTTCTCCGGCTCATCATGGACCTTTTCCTCCCTCACCTGTCGGTTATTGGGCTCTTCAAAAATGTATCCTCCGCCGTACATGTGCGATTGTTTTGGTTGATTCGTAAATTACGGAAAAAAGCCCGTTTTCAGCGGAAAGGGATTGTTAAAAGCGCTAATTTTAGAGGGCGGTAATACCGATGGTTTCTGTTCCTGCCATATTGTTTTTTTTGCTGCTTCTCCCCACTGCTAAAGGGATTCATAGCAATCAGCCGACAGCCGCCGGCCATACCGTTGTATCCCTGGATTTCCACTTTCAGGAGCAGCCTTCCTCCACCGATTCCGACACTATTTACTATGCGTCATACCGGAAACTTTCCTGGAGCGATTTTGCCGGTACCCCACCGTCTTCCGGACCCAGTGCAGCCGTTTCCTACACCAGCTTTTCCTACGAAGGCAGCAGCCGTGTATATAAGGATACCCTTCACATCTCCCTGTTATTACAAGTATTTTTTATAAAAAGTGCCAGCTGGGTAAAACCCGGAAATAACACCACTTACGGACTGGCGCATGAACAAATCCATTTCGATATCACCCGGTTGGTAGTAGAAAGATTTAAGCAGCGGCTAAAACAAACAGCGCTGAACCGGGATGACTATGATAGTGTTATACAATTTCAATACCTTGAAGCTTTTAGGGAAATGAACCGGCTACAGTATGCCTTTGACCGCGATACCCACAGTGGCATGAACGCAGCAGCACAGGCCTCCTGGCACGATAAGGTGACCATCGCACTGAAAAACAACGGTAACCTCCCGGAAGAATTAGGTAACGATATCAATACATTCCCGTCAGGACCGCGTTAAACTTTGACACATAATTATCGTTTAAGCTTTAGCGTTATCTATACGGAATACACCTTTCACATGCTTTAAACTTTGCATATGCAACCAAATCTTTTGTGGCGCCTGCTGACCGGCGTTACCATGATTAGCCTCCTGCTGGCCGCCTGTAGTAAGGATATGGCCAGAAACCCCAACACTGGCCGGGATTCAACTGCTATATCTACAAACGATAGTATATATAATATTTTTAAAGACATTTATTTGTGGACAGATGCTGTTCCTGACTCGGCTACTTTTAAGCCGAACAGCTACAGCAGCCCGTATACCATGTTCGACTCCCTCATTGGCTTCAAAAAGAAAAGCAATGGTGGCAACCTGGATAAATACAGCTTCCTCGACGATGGTACCACCGCAGACGTACTGCAGGGCCATGCCGGCGACCTCGGCTTCCAGATAGGCTGGCAAACCACCTCAGAGCTACGCGTGGTGTATGTATACCCAGGCTCCCCTGCGGATAAAGCCGGTATTAAAAGAGGCTGGAAGATGTCGGCCGTAAATGGCACCACTTCCTTCACCTACGGCAACCAGGCCACGGAAGATGTGCTCAACAAAGCCTTCAGCGCAGCATCCGCTAATTTTGTATTCACTAAACCGGATGGCACCACAATCACCAGCACTATCACGTCAGCGCAATACAACTTAAACCCTATCCTCTTCAGTAAAGTGTATGACCTGGGAGGAAGCAAAATCGGTTATATCGTATTCAACTCCTTCGTGGCATTGGACGTGGTTAAATCCCAATTTGAAACCATCTTCAACGATTTCAAAACAGCCGGTGTAACCAAGGTAGTAATTGACCTCCGCTACAATGGCGGCGGCTACGTTTCCACCGCAGAATATCTGGCAGGCAAACTCGCTCCGGCCTCCGTTGCTAACCAGCTGATGTATTCCACTGTTTTCAATTCCAGGGTCACCAATAAAAACTTTAATTGGTTCTTTAAAACCATGAAAGCGGTTCCGGACTATCCGGATGAGCTCTGGTCTGAAATCTTTTATTCAGAAGCCACCACCTACGCTAAAACCAATTTCGGCGCAACGGGAGGCCTCACGCTCACTAACCTGAGCTTTATCATGACTGGCAATACCGCTTCATCCAGCGAACTGCTGTTTAACGTGCTGAAACCATCCATGAATCCACATATGGTTGGTAGTACCTCTTACGGTAAGCCGGTAGGATTCATCGCGGTTACCATCGGGGCTATCGATATGTACAGTATTAACATGCAGTCTTTAAATTCCAAAAACGAGGGTGATTACTTTGATGGCTTTACACCAAACGTGCAGGCAGGCGATGACTACGCCTATGACTGGGGAAGTTTCCAGGACCCGATGCTGAGAGCTGCACTCACTGATATGGGCGTACCTGCAAGTGCACTGGGCAGAATGGCCGCTCCTGAGTCCAACAGACTGGGAAGGATTTCAAGGTTTTATAATAAGGCGAATCAGTTTAAAGGCATGATATTTCCAAAAGTGAAATAGAAGCCGGGGACTTTTAATATTTTAGGGAGAGATATAGCGCAGCCAGTGCTATATCTCTCCCTAAACTTTTTTAGTCAAGTTCCCTGATTACAGCCAGAATAGTATTTACTGCATTGAAATAGAAGGAATTATTAATTGTTTTATACTCATCGGAGGGTTTATGATAATCTTCATGATCCTCCACCCCAAAATAAATAAACGGAATCTTCACCTGGTTAAAAGCTCCCTGATCGCTCTGATTGATCCAGTTATCGGCGCCGGTACCTGGCGTATCATGCCCGATCAGCAATTTAATATTGCTGCGCGCTGCTACTTTTTCAACCGCCGGCTTCAATTCCGGGTGCACCGTTGGGCCGCAGGCATAGAGTTCATTTTTGTCGTTGTGGGCAATCATGTCCATGTTGATATTCAGCACTATATCCTGCAATGGCACCGGAGGCCGTGCCACAAAGGCTTTGGCGCCCTGCAGCCCCATTTCTTCTCCATCGGCAGCCAGGAATATCAGGGTATGCCTGGGCGGGTGTTGTTTGAAGTAACTGGCGATGGCTAATAAACCACCTATGCCGGAGGCATTATCATCTGCCCCGTTATAAATACTATCCTGCTGCTGATTAGGCCTGCCAATGCCTACGTGATCATAGTGCGCAGAAATCACGATCACTGTACTATCGCTGCCCGGAATATAGCCGTACAGGTTAGTGCCCATGATATTGGTTTCGCCACGTTTGAAATAGAAAGGATATTCGAAAGTATTGTGATAGGGTTGCAGCCCAGCTTCGCCAAATCGTTTGAGCAGGTAAAACTGCGCCTGGCGGTTGCCGGCAGTACCGGTTTTACGGCCTTCATATTTATCGTCGGCGAGGGTACTGATGTCTTTCATCAGTTGTACAGAATCTGTCTGCCCCGCCACCTGCATTGAAAACAGGATGCCGGTGCAGAAAAGGAGCCATTTCATAGTACATAACATTTACTGCAATGTACCTAATTATCGGGCAGCCTTATTTAAAAATCTGATAAACGATGAAACTGCAAATATAGGCCAGTGCGGTCATGTAGGTAAACTGGAACACCGGTATCTTCCATGACTTTGTTTCTCTTTTCACGATGGCCAGGGTACTCATACATTGCATGGCGAAGGCATAGAATATCATGAGTGATAGGCCTGTAGCCAGGGTGTATACCGGGGTGCCGTCTGGTCTTTTGGCAGATGCCATTTTCTCCCGGAGGGTGGCATTGTTATCATCCTCATTTTCTCCTACGCTGTAAAGCGTAGCCATGGTGCCCACAAACACTTCTCTGGCGGCGAAGGAGGTAATCAGGGAGATACCCATTTTCCAGTCAAAGCCCAGTGGCGCGATAGCCGGTTCGATAGCGTGACCGAGAATACCGGCATAGGAGTTAGCCAGTTTTTCGGAAGAGTATAAGTGATTGAGGCTGTCGGCCGCCGGTGAATCGGCAGGTACAGCAGCCAGTTGGGATTCATATTTCTGATGCAGGGGGTCCATGCGTTTAGCTGGTCCGTAAGAAGCCAGGAACCAGAGGATCACGGAAATCACCACGATGATTTTACCGGCATCGGTCACAAAGATCTTGGATTTCTCCAGCATGGTGATGCCCACGTTTTTCCATCTTGGCGCTCTGTACACCGGCAGCTCCATGATGAAGTAGCTTTTTTCCCGGATGCGCACAAACAGTTTCATCAACGCGGCAATAAAGATGGCCATAAAGAAACCGAGGAGATACAGGCCCATCATGGCCAGCCCCTGCAGGCTGAGGATGCCGAGGAATCGCTTATCCGGTATTACCAGGGCGATCATCATGGTATAAATTGGCAGCCTGGCGGAGCAGCTCATGAGCGGCGTTACCAGGATGGTGATAAGGCGTTCTTTCTTGTTTTCGATGGTTCTGGTGGCCATGATGGCAGGTACGGCACAGGCTACCCCACTGATCAGCGGCATTACTGATTTACCGTTAAGGCCTACCTGGCGCATGAGGCGGTCCGTCAGGAAGCTGATGCGGGCCATATAGCCGGTATCTTCCAGGATGGTGATTAACCCGAAGAGTATGGCAATTTGTGGTACGAATACAGCAAAGCCGCCAATACCGGCCAGGATGCCATTGATGAGCAGGTCTGTCACTTTATTTTCCGGTAAGGCAGATGATAGCCATCCGCCCAGGTTGCCGAAAATGGATTCAATCCAGTCCTGTGGATAGCTTGCCAGCCAGAAGATGCTCTGGAACAACAGGAACATCACTACCAGCAGGATCACATACCCCCAGAAGCGGTGCAGCAGCAGGTCGTCGATTTTTTCAGAACGCAGTTGTTTCTGTAAAGGATCGGCTTCCACCACGGTAGCTTTCATGATTTGCTTGATACGGGCGTATCGCTGCATGATTTCTTCTGCCTGTACCTTGGTTTTATTAAACTGGTGCTGCTGTACAGCTGTTTTGATCGCCTGCTTTTGTCCGCCGTTGAGGAAGCTGAGTTCATCGCTGTTAACAGCTACGTGCAGGGCGGCATAGTCACTTCTGCAAAGGGTAAATTTTTTTACCGCCTCGATGGTTTCTTTTGCCAGCGCAGTATTGTTGATAAAATCACGGGCAGGTGCAGCATAGTTTCCTTTTGCGGTTTGCTCTATGATTTTTTTAAGGTCGGTGAGACCTTTATTTTTTCTTGGGTTGATGGCCACCACCGGCACACCCAGTTCTCTTTCCAGGCCATCCAGATCGATTTCCACGCCTTTCTTGCGGGCTATATCCATCATGGTGAGGGCAATGATCACCGGCATTTTCAGGTCTATGATCTGGGAGCAGAAGAGCAGGTTGCGTTTCAGGTTGGAGGCATCTGCTACAATGATGACCATATCCGGCGCTTCGGAAGCGTTTACGTTGATCAGAACATCGTAGGTAACATATTCATCGGCACTCTTGGGATACAGGGAATAGGTACCTGGCAGGTCAATCACATTGGCCGTAAGTCCGGATGCAATGGTTGCCACACCCGTCTTTTTGTCGACCGTCACGCCCGGAAAGTTGCCTACTTTCTGGTTCAGGCCTGTAAGCGCATTAAAAAGGGAGCTTTTTCCACTATTCGGGTTTCCTACCAGCGCGATGTTTAATGAATCCTGCATTCCTTACCTATCCTGTTGTTTAATAATATGATTATTGCCGAATGCGCAAAGTTAAACATTAAAAAGCAGGGGGAATGATCCAATCGGGAAAAAAGCGATGAGTGGCAAACAAAAAGCCATGCTGTGACACGAAGTACAGCATGGCCGATAGTTTAATTTATAACACTCTTACAATCAATTTAGTAAGACTACCGTATTGATTTTCGGAGACCGTTTACGCAGGCTCCTGGGCGGTATTTGGGGCTGGCAAAGCAATGTTAAAACTGCTGTGATATTTATAGTTGGTTTCTAATGAATCTTTGTTGGCAGGGAGGGTTTTATTCTTTTCCCTGATTTCGCCGTCGGGAGCAACCTCCAGTGAGCTGCGACCATCTTCATCCTGCCATACGCGGTCATAGAAATAATCATCATCGTATTTGCTGTGGGATCTGAATGAGAAGCGGCGATATACTTCGTTATCCACATCAATGTTTTTGCCTTTAGGCACTTTGATGACCACAATTACACGCTGCACACGGTAGCGGGCGCCTTCTTTGAGGCCAAATCCGCGTGGGATGTAGAGTACAGAATCCTGTTGGGATAACTGGAACACAATATCTCCTGCGTTGACAGCGGCTTCACTGTTGGTGCGGCCTTTTGCGTAGCGCATTACTTCCACCTGGAAACTGTCCGTATTGCTTTTTTCGAGGCGTACGCGGATATCGTTGATAACGGTGGTATCTCCGGTGATGCGTACATCTTCATCGAAGATGCCGAATTCGATATCATCATCTTCGTGGTAGATATAATCTTTATCTGCCAGTTTCACGAGGAGCTTGCCAGCGGGTGGCTGTGCCACGGTGAATACTTCGGTGGTGGTAGTACTTCTGCGTAAATCTCTTACGAAGGAAGACGCCAGACCCGCGGCGGTTACCAGACCGATGATCCACAGGAAAGCCAGGGTAGGTGCTACAAAGCGGGATGTTTGTTTGGCGCCGGTGGCTTTACGTACCAGGAAGATGACCAGGGCCAGCACCGGTATACCGATGATGAGGCCTAAGCTACCCCAGAACATTACAACCTGTGTACTGTTAGCAAAAAGGAGGTGTTGCAATGGCACAAGGGCCGCGGAAGAAACGATGAGCGCAATACCTGTTACAATAAGACAGAACAGGATTACCACTGCAAAGAAAATAAAGAAGCTTTTGGTGATGGCTACAATTACTTTTCCCAACCCTCTGAAGAAGCTGAGGAAGAATCTTTCAATATCGTTACCTATTTGCCTTCCGCGGCCCTGAGAAAAATTTTTGATATCATTTCCTGCTTTGGTAAACTGGTTTTTCACATTGTGCATTTCTTCCTGCACGGTATTCTTAATGTTATTAAGATCTACCTTCTCTCCTCTCATTTCCAGCTTTTCGGCGGAGGTTTCCGCATAAGGAGCGGAAACCCACAACACGATGTATACGATGGCAGCGGCACCAAAGGAGCCGAGCACCAGTAAGGTGAATATGATACGGAATACAACAGGGTCTACATTAAAGTAAGCACCTAAGCCACCGCATACACCACTCACTACTTTATCTTCCGGATCGCGGTAGAAGCGTTTACGCGGGCGTGGACCGGCATTGGCAGCATTGGTAAAGCCTTGCTGTTGTTGTTGCTGGTCTTTGGGCGCATCTTCATCAAACTGCTCCGGGGTACCCATCGACAGTTTAACTGTTTCCACATCCGCATCAGTAATGCAATGTGCACCGTTTTTCAATTTATCGTTGAACAGCTCCGCAATACGTGCTTCGATGTCCGTCACGATCTCGTCGCCACCTTCCTCTTTCGCAAAATAGCGCTTAAGGCTGTCTAGGTACTGGCGAAGTACCTCGTAGGCACTATCCTCGATGGGAATAAGTCTGCCGGACAGGTTTATGTTAATAATCTTTTTCATTTCTTTTGGGTTTAGGTCTTAGGTAAAAGGTTGATTAAATGGTACTACTATTTTGTGTGAGCTGGTGAACGGCATTGGCCAGTTCGTTCCAGGTGCTTTCCAGTTCCTTATAAAAGAGTTCTCCTTTTTCGGTCATGGAAAAATATTTACGAGGGGGTCCGGAGCTACTTTCTACCCAGCGGTAGGTAAGCAATTCCGCGTTTTTGAGTCTTGTCAGCAAAGGATAAAGTGTTCCCTCCAGAATATCCAGCTTCGCTTCTTTCATCTTCTCTATTATATCTGATGGGTAAGCTTCTCCCTGCTTGATAATGGACAAGATGCAAAACTCCAGCACGCCCTTTCTCATCTGTGATTGTGTGTTGTCGATGTTCATGGCAAGTGAGCTTTAATAATTATTAATGGTGGTTGTGATAGCTATTTCAACTTTACGATACAAACATACGACTTTTACACTACTATGCAATACACAATACCATGGAAAACAAAATAACTTGTTATAAATATTACCTCTACTTGTACTATAAACCCATGCTGGGTTTACATCTCCCCAGATATATATAGAATATTATTAATTCAATTAATTAGGATGAGCGGTAATATAATAGGGATGAAAATCTGTTAAAACGCTTTAACATTTTTTTAATGGATTAGTGATATTATTTCTCAACTCCCTAATTTACATTTGTATTGGACGTAAACACATGTATTGAACAATTAGCAGAAGAAGTGAATTATAGATAATTCCTTCATAGCTTTGACTTTTAAGATGAAAAGGGCGATTGGTATATTCCTATTGACACTGATGGTGTCACAATTCCTTCCGATAAAGGAGGTAGGGAAAATACTGTTCAATAATCAGATTGTAGAAGAACATCCAGTGGAAGGTGGCGACCATTTAAAACTCGCCAAGGAACTCAAATTCTGCCATCATGCAGATGACCTCCTGCGAGGGAATCTGCTACTGGAAGTTAAACTGAACCGCTTTCATTCCAACGAAGATATTCCCAGCAGTCCTGCCCAGGAAATACACTGCCCCCCTCCAAATGGCATCCTTGCCTGATTATAATTCATAGTACAACAACACTGTACACGCACGCTATCGTACAGTCTTAACCGAACATTTTTATTTAACGCTCATTTGTCGCTACGCGGACACGTGTGTCCATACATGTACCATTCAACGTACCTGTGTGTATCACCGATAATCAAGTCCGTTCTATGTAGCTCATTATTCCTGTAGGTAATCTTCCACGGTTGCAGTACTCGCGTATTGCTATCCGGAAGCGTGATTCCTAAAGTGAAAAATCTAATGCCATGAACAAACAGACTTCCATCTTCTCAAATATAAAAGGCGACCTCTCTGCGGGTCTTGTGGTTTTTCTCATCGCTGTACCCCTTTGTCTGGGTATAGCCCTGGCATCCGGTGCGCCCCTGTTCTCCGGTATGATCGCCGGTATCATTGGTGGTATCGTGATCGGCTTCTTTAGTGGTTCCAACCTTAGTGTGAGCGGACCCGCAGCCGGTTTGACCGCCGTAGTACTCGCCGCTATTACCAAACTGGGTGCATTCGATATTTTCCTGTTGAGTATAGTGATTGCCGGTGCCATTCAGCTGACCTTCGGCCTGCTGAAAGCCGGAACGGTGGCCAACTACTTCCCGTCGAACGTTATCACGGGGATGCTGACCGCCATCGGTATCATCATTATTATGAAACAGCTGCCATACGCCTTTGGCTACGACAAAAGCAGTGAAAGCACCTATGAGTTCATAGACGCTGAAAACACGCTGCTTGCCGCTTTGAACCATATCAGCCTAGGGGCTACCATTATAACCATCCTTTCGATTTTAATTATTCTGTATTGGAGCAAATTACCCAAAGTCAGCGTCGTGCCGGCGCCACTGGTAGCCGTAATCGCAGGTATCCTGCTAAATATGGCCTTCTCAGGTAGCGCCGTGCTGGCATTGGGCGACAACCACCTGGTAAGATTACCGGTTCCGGAAAGTTTTAATGACTTCCTCGGACAATTTACCTTGCCAAGATTTTCCGCCATTACTAATAAGGAAGTATGGATCACTGCCGCAACTGTAGCAATTGTGGCATCCATAGAAACCTTGCTGAACGTAGAAGCTACCGATAAACTGGACCCACTGAAACGCTATACCTCTCCTAACCGTGAGCTGAAAGCCCAGGGTATTGGTAATATCATCAGTGGTTTGATCGGTGGTTTGCCTATCACTTCAGTAATCGTACGCTCCAGCGCTAACATCAACGCAGGCGGTCGCACTAAGGTAGCAACCATGACGCACGGTATTTTACTCCTGGTTTGTACTGCGCTGATCGCACCTTTCCTGAACATGATCCCGCTGGCTACACTGGCCGCCGTACTGCTGGTAACAGGTTATAAGCTTTGTAAAATTTCCATTTTCAAGGAAATGTTCAAAAACGGTAAATACCAATGGGTGCCTTTCGTGGTAACCGTGGTGGCCATCGTGTTTACTGACCTGCTGATTGGTATTGCCCTGGGTATGGCAGTAAGCGTACTCGCCATCCTGCGTGGTAATATCAAAAGCTCTTACTACTTCAGAAAAGAGAAATATCAGTCCGGCGATAGCATCAGACTGGAACTGGCACAGGAAGTTTCCTTCCTCAATAAAGCCAGCATCCTGCTGACACTGGATCACCTCCCTGCTAATACTACCGTCATCATCGATGCTAATAAAACAGCGTATATCGATTTCGATGTTTTGCAGACCATCAGGGAGTTTAAAGAAATCAAAGCACCTCAGAAAAATATTCAGGTGGTGCTCACAGGATTCAAAGATGTTTACAAGATTCAGAACTCTCCTTCTCTGACCAATGAGCAGCAGACCCGCATCACTAACGGGCACGTGCACACGATCGCGTCAGGCAATCATAACGATTTACTGAAGGAATTACAACTGAACTAAAATGATGCATAATGATGATAGGAGAAAACACGGAAGCCATGCCCTTCATCATTGATTATTAACAAACTAATTAAAAGTGAAAAAAATGAAAACACTCAATAAAGAAGCACAGGCAAATATTACTCCACAGCAGGCATTGGAATTACTGAAAGCCGGTAACCTCCGCTTTGTGGAAAACCTGGGTATCAACCGTAACCTCCTGCAAATGATGAACGATACTTCCAACGGCCAGTGGCCAATGGCGGCCATCGTAAGCTGCATGGATTCCCGCACCTCCGCCGAACTGATCTTTGATCAGGGCCTGGGCGATATCTTCAGCATTCGCCTGGCAGGTAATGTGATTTCTGAAAATGTACTGGGAAGCCTGGAATACGCCTGCAAAGTAGCCGGTTCCAAATTCATCGTGGTACTGGGCCATACTAAATGTGGTGCCATCAAAGGTGCGTGCGACCACGTAGAACTGGGCAACCTCACGGCTTTGTTGGGTAAGATTACTCCTGCTGTATTTGCCGTTAAAAATGTACCTGGTGAAAGAAATTCACATAACCATGAGTTTGTGGAAGCTGTATCCAGACTGCACGTAGAACGTTCTGTACAGGCCATCATGGAACAAAGCCTGATCCTGCGCGATATGATCCTGAAAGGTGAAATTGGCATTATCGGCGCTTCCTATGATGTAGAAACCGGCCTGGTTTCCTTTATGGATCATACACTGATCCTGGAAGGAAAGTATGAGCAGGAAGCAGTAGCAGTGTAAACCACACTGCCTTTTATATACAAAGAGGAATGTCTGTGTTCAAATAAGAATGGAGGCGTTAGTAACCGGTTCGGATAATCTTATTAGGGGTGATTGTCCGACAGGTTATTAACTGCCTCCTCTTCTATTATAAATACTTGAATTAAATCTTTGCCAGGCGCGCGGCAGCCGCCTCGAGCGTCTCTTGTTTCTTTGCAAAACAGAATCTTACCACATGATCATCTTTCCCGTTTTCATAAAATGCAGAAACGGGAATAGCTGCCACGCCAAACTCGCGCGTAATTCTCTTTGCGAACTCCTTATCTCCCTCATCTGAAATTCTGTCGTATTTCATCAGCTGAAAATAACTGCCTTTGCTGGCCAGCGGCGTGAATCGCGTATGGTGCATCAGTTCCAGGAAGTAATCTCTTTTCTGTTGATAGAAAGCAGGTAATTCCAGGTAATGGGAAGGTGTTTCGAGAAAGTTTGCCAGTCCGTATTGCATGGGAGTGTTGACAGAAAAGCACAGGAACTGATGTACTTTTCTATACTCCTGCATGAGGTGCTTAGGTGCAATACAGTAGCCCATTTTCCAGCCTGTATTATGGAATACCTTTCCGAAAGAAAACGTCACAAAGCTGTTGCGGAAGATATTGGGGTAGCGCAGGATGCTGTGGTGCAACTCACCGTCGTATACCAGGTGTTCATACACCTCATCTGATAATACCAGCAGGTCAAATTCCGCCACCAGTTTCTCCAGTTCTGCAATATCATTTTCCTGTAAAATACTGCCGGTAGGATTATGGGGAGTATTCACCATAATCATGCGGGTTTTAGGGGTGATTTTATTTCTCACCTCTTCCCAGTTGATACGGTAATCCGGGAATGAAAGCGGTATCAGCACCGGCTTTCCGCCATTTACCAATACATTGGGAATATAGCTGTCGTATGCAGGTTCAAAGATAATTACTTCATCACCCGGACGGATATACGCTGCTATTGCGGTAAAGATGGCGTAAGTACCTCCGGGTGTAATGGTAATTTCTGAATCCGGATCTACCTTTTGCTGGTAAAGGCTTTCCACCTTACCGGCAATGGCGCTGCGCAGTTGCATTAGGCCAGGCATCGGTGCATACTGGTTATGCCCTTGCTGCATGGCTTCGTTTACAAATGCTTTGAGCTCATCACTGCAATCAAAATCAGGGAATCCCTGCGAAAGGTTGATGGCTTTATTTTCTGCGGCCAGGGCCGACATAACAGAAAAGATCGTGGTGCCTACGTTGGGCAGCTTAGACATAGTGTTTGCTTATAAAAACTTTTCGCCTTTGTTTCTCTTGATTTCTGCCACATAATCCTTGATCTGCTGTTCGTGATCCTTTTTGGCGATCAGCAGTACATCAGGTGTATCAATCACGATCATTTCATCCAGCCCTTGCAGCAATACCAACTTTTCATTAGGAACCTTAACCATACATTTGGTAGCGTCAATCACCACAACATTCTTTCCTTGTACGGCATTTCCGAGGTAATCTTTTTCAATATTTTCGTAAGCGGAGGCCCACGTTCCCAGGTCGCTCCAGCCAAAATTGGCGGGGATTACATATACATTATCCGCTTTTTCCATGATACCATAATCTATGGAGATGTTGGTGCATTGCGGATATACTTTTTCTATCGCTTCTTTTTCTTCTGCAGTGTTGAGGTATGGTGTACTGGCCTCAAACAATTCGTCAATTTCTGGCAGGTATTTTTTGAAAGCGGCGAGGATGGTTTTTACATTCCATAAAAAGATGCCGGCGTTCCAGAGGAAGTCGCCACTTTGAATGAATGTTTTCGCCAGTTCCAGGTTCGGCTTTTCTGTAAATGTTTTTACCGGGTATACATCATCGGCCACCTGCTGTGGTTCAAACTGTATATAGCCATAGCCGGTGTCGGGGCGGGTAGGCTTGATACCGAGTGTGAGCAGTGCGCTGTGCTTTTGCACAAACAGCAGTGCGTTGAGGCAGGCATTGGTAAAGGCTGTTGGGTCCATGATCAGGTGATCTGCCGGGGCACAAATGAAATTAGCCAATGGGTCCTGCTTATTTATTTTATGGGAGATGTAAGCCACGCAGGGGGCGGTATTCTTCCGGGAAGGTTCACTTACGATGTTAGCCAGCGGCAGCTCCGGTAATTGCTCGGCAACTTTGGAGGTATACTGGTGATGGGTAACAACATAAATATTTCCTTTCGGAATAAATTGGGCAAATCTTTCATAAGTCCACTGTAAGAGCGTTTTCCCCGTATTCAGGATGTCGAGGAATTGCTTGGGATTATCAGTACGACTATGGGGCCAAAAACGACTTCCAATGCCACCTGCCATTATTGCCACATAAAAGTGGCTGTTAAGTTGTGTCATTTTATATAATTCCTTCTCTGATTAAATCATGTAAATGTATGATACCACAGTAGTTGTCCCCATCCATAGCCAGCAGCTGTGTGATATCATTATTGCGCATCATTTCCAGGGCGTTGATAGCCAGCTCATCCTGCTGAATAGTTTTAGGGTGGCTGGACATGATATCCCTGGCGGTAACTTGCGCCGTGTGTACATTTTTCTCCAGCATTCTGCGCAAATCCCCATCGGTGATAATACCGCAGAGCTTTCCCTGGTTATCCAGCACAGCAGTTACGCCCAGCATTTTGGAGGAAATCTCTACAATTACATCTCTCAAAGAACTGGTCAACAATACCTTAGGTGCTTCATGCAGTTTGCAGAGATCCTGTACTTTAAGATATAATTTTTTTCCTAATGCTCCGCCCGGGTGGAACTTGGCAAAATCAGCAGCGGTAAAACCGTGCCATTCAATCAGGCAAACTGCCAGGGCATCTCCCATTACCAGCTGTGCGGTGGTGCTGGTGGTAGGTGCCAGGTTATTGGGGCAGGCCTCCTGGGTAACGGTGGTATTTAACACGTAATCGGCTTCTGTGGCTAAAAAAGAGGTGGTATTACCCACCATAGCCACCAGGATGTTACCAAAGTTTTTGACCAGAGGTACCAGTACTTTAATTTCAGCAGAAGTCCCGCTTTTGGAGATACACATTACTATATCTTCCTGGCGGATCATGCCAAGGTCCCCGTGAATGGCATCAGCGGCGTGCATAAACAGCGCCGGTGTACCTGTAGAATTCAGGGTAGCAACTATTTTTTGGCCAATAATTGCACTTTTTCCGATACCTGTTACTACGAGGCGACCGGTGCAGGTGGCAATCAATTCCACCACCTTTTCAAAATCTGCATCTATAAACTGCTGCAAATCATTGATAGCTGATGCTTCCACTGCTATTGTGCGTTTGGCAACCTGACCTATATCTATAGTTAAATTCCTTTTCATGACGATTTACAAATTTATCATTTTTTACCCAGCGAGGGAACTCTACTTATTTAATATTGCCCGTCCGCACTTTTTTAAGTAACTTCGTGTCCCCTAAAAAACATATAAACTAAATTTGTCATTTGTTAGTTCTTTAGAGTTTACCGTATAAAATGAAATGCAATGGCTGTTGTTAAGGAAAGTTTGATGGATGCATTACGCGAACATTTCGGGTTCGATTCCTTTAAAGGAAATCAGGAAATCATTATAAATAGCATCCTGTCTGGCAAAGATACATTTGTGATCATGCCAACCGGTGGAGGAAAGTCGTTATGTTACCAGTTGCCAGCTCTGATGAGTCCTGGCTGCGCACTCATTGTTTCCCCCCTTATTGCTTTAATGAAAAACCAGGTAGACCTGATTCGAGGTTACAGCAGTAAGGATAACGTGGCGCATTTTCTAAACTCTACCCTTTCGAAGGCGCAGATCAAGAAAGTACGGACGGACCTGCTTTCCGGCAAAACTAAAATGCTGTACGTAGCACCGGAAACGCTGACCAAACAGGAAAATCTGGATTTTTTCAGGGATCTTGAAATCTCATTCATCGCGGTGGATGAGGCACACTGTATTTCTGAATGGGGGCATGATTTCAGACCGGAATACCGCCGGCTGAAGGAAATGATCGAACAAATATCCGATAACCTGCCAATCATCGCACTGACGGCTACTGCCACTCCTAAAGTACAGAGCGATATTGTCAAAAACCTCGGCCTTAATACACCGAACATCTTTATATCTTCCTTTAACCGCCCTAACCTCTACTATGAGATCCGGCAGAAACGTAAGAAAGATGTTACCATCAAGGAAATTGTAAAATACATCCACCAGCATAAAGGCAAAAGCGGTATCATCTATACCCTGAACCGCAAAACCACAGAAGAACTGGCCGACATGCTGGTAGCCAACAATATTAAGGCAGTAGCCTATCATGCCGGCCTGGACCCTACAACCAGGGCGCAGCGCCAGGATATGTTCCTCCATGAAGATGTGGAAGTGATCGTAGCTACGATCGCATTCGGTATGGGTATCGATAAGCCGGACGTGCGCTTTGTAATACACTATAACATTCCAAAAAGCCTGGAAAACTATTACCAGGAAACAGGACGTGCTGGTCGCGACGGCCTCGAGGGCAACTGTATCTGCTTTTACTCCCATCAGGATGTGCAGAAACTGGAGCACCTCATGCGTGATAAACCATTGAGCGAGCGTGAAATGGGTGCCCAGCTGATCAACGAAACCGTTGCCTATGCTGAAAGCGCTGTTTGCCGCCGCAAGGTGATCCTCCACTACTTCGGAGAAAAATATGAAACCGAAGATTGCGGACAGTGCGATAACTGCCGTAATCCTAAGGAGAAGATTGAGGTGAAGAACCGCGTTGTGATAGCTTTAAAGGCGATTCAGGCACTGGAAGAGCGCTTTGGTTCCGACTATGTGGTAAATATCATCACAGGCAAAACAGGCCCTCAAATTGCCACCTATCGCCACGATCAGCTCGAAATCTTCGGAGAAGGAAAAGAATTTGATGCACACTTCTGGAATTCACTGCTCCGTCAGATGATGCTGGAAGGATTGATTGACAAAGATATTGAAGAGTACGGCCTTCTGAAAGTAACAGAAAAAGGAATCAAATTCCTGAAGAAGCCTTATTCCATCATGGTGGCACTCAATCATCAGTTTGATGAAGAACACAGCGACGAAGAGGATGAAGCAACTGCCCAGCAGGCATCCGCCGATCCGGTATTGTTTGAACTGCTGAAAGAACTGCGCAAGAAAGTATCCAAAGAAAGAAATCTCCCGCCATTTGTAATTTTCCTGGAAACATCCCTGGAAGATATGGCTACCCAATACCCGACCACTGTTCAGGAACTGGAAAAAATCCAGGGCGTGAGCAAGGGAAAAGCCATGCGCTACGGTAAAAAATTCGTAGACGTTATCGCCAAATACGTAGAAGAAAACGATATCACCAAACCGGATGATTTCGTCATGAAAAGCGTGGTGAATAAAAGCGGCCTGAAAGTATTTATCATTCAGAATATCGATAAAAAAATCCCGCTGGAAACCATTGCCAAAAACAAAGAGCTTACTATTCCAAAACTGCTGGACGAAATGGAAACTATCGTAGCCAGCGGCACCAAACTGAATGTGGATTATTGCCTGGACGAAGAGCTGGACGACTATGCACAGGACGAAATCATGGAATACTTCAAAGGTTGTGAAACTTCCAGTCTGGCCCTTGCCCGCGAGGAGCTGATTGAAAACGACTACACCCTGGAGCAGCTGAAACTGATGCGTATTAAATTCCTGGTAGAGTACGGGAACTAAGTATATCGAAACCACCTTATGAGCATAACAAAGATTCAGGAAACTATTGCTCCTGCCAGAGCGCAGGTAGTTGCACACCCGCTTTATGCACAATTACAATCGCTGGATGATGTCCGCACATTCATGCAATACCATGTATTTGCAGTGTGGGATTTTATGTCGCTCCTGAAGGGACTGCAACAGCAACTCACCTGTGTAGATGTACCTTGGGTGCCAAAGGGCAGTGCTGCCACCCGCTACCTGATCAATGAAATTGTGACGGGAGAAGAAAGTGATGTAGATATGGACGGTAACCGTTGCAGCCATTTCGAACTATACGAAAAGGCCATGCAACAAGCCGGTGCAGATACTTCCGGCATACAGTCGCTGATCAATGGTGCATTGGCAGGCAACAATATAAAAGACAGTATTGCAGCCGCTGAATTACCGGAGGGAGTAAAAGGTTTTCTCCGTTTTACATTTGAGGTGATCGCTTCCGGGAAGGCACACATCATGGCTGCTGTATTTACTTTTGGCAGGGAAGACCTTATCCCGGATATGTTTTATGCACTCGTAAAAGAGCTGGATAAAAAATTCCCGGGCAAGCTGACTACTTTCATTTATTATCTGGAAAGACATATTGAAGTAGATGGTGATCATCACAGTCAATTAGCGATGCAGATGGTGCAGGAGCTTTGCGGCAACGATGAGCAAAAATGGAATGAAGCTGCTCAATACGCCCAGCAGTCGCTGGTTTGGCGGCATCAGTTGTGGTCTGCCATCCTCGATGAAAAAGTTTTTTTATAGCATTTTGAAAAAAAATTTTGCAGAATCAATTTTTATTGTACTTTTGCAATCCCATCACACGAGAGGGACACAAAATAAAAAGATGGTGCGGTAGCTCAGTCGGTAGAGCAAAGGACTGAAAATCCTTGTGTCGGCGGTTCGATCCCGCCTCACACCACTCAGAAAAAGGTCATCGAAAGATGACCTTTTGTGTTTTCAGACCTTTCTTGGCGGCCGGTTTGGGTCCGTATTATTAATCCCCCATATATTCAACATGATCCATACTCCCCGCTTTTCCATTATATCAATTACCTGAAAATTCAATCCTTAAAAAATTTTGCAGCTTTTTTGAAATAGTTGTCACGTTTTAATCCCGCCGTTTGTCTTGCTATCATAACAATCATAAACAATAAAAACCCTGATACATGAAACCAAACGAGCACCACAAAAGAGCCTTTATCATCTGGCTGGCCATCTATCCTTTGATAACGATATTAACGATGTCATTGGGAGAATACCTGATCCACCTTCCTTTATATATCAGAACCCTGATCATGACTGTCATCGCTGTACCGTTGATGTTTTATGGTCTCGTTCCTTTACTGAATAAACTTTTCCGCAACTGGTTAAACAACTAAGCAACAAACACTCACCATAAAAAAGATTTAAAATGTCAAAGAATATAGAACAAGCCATCATCAACTTCGTAAAAGGCGGCGACAACAGCGATGTAGCATTATTAGACAAAGTACTGCACAAAGACTTCCGGGTTACCAACAATGGTTTTATGGGAACGCCGGGCGTAACCATTATCGGAAAGGAAAAATACCTGCAGAATATTCGTGACGGGATCTTCGGTGGTCTGCCGAGGAAAATGGTGATTGAATCAATAGATGAAAGTGGCACCATTGCCATGGTAAAACTACGCCTGGAAAGCGCGGAAAACTATTTTGTTTCCTATAATTCTTTGGTACTGGATACAGATAATGAATGGCGGCTGGTCAATAACCTGGCTGTGGTAGAAGGAAAGAAATAAGGAAATATCACAGACAATAATTCCCCTACCCGGCCAGTTGCCCTGGCCGGGTTTACATCTCCCCATAAAACTCAATCCGGTACTCACTCATAAAACAAAACATCCCCTACCGGAAGTATAAACCACCTCCGGCATCTCATCTCTCCCAAATAATCCCATAAAAACCAGCTCCAATGCCCTAAAATCAGACAAATACCTCCCCGCCTCTTGGGTATACCCAAAAAGGAAAACAATTCATTTTAGCCGCTTTAAACGCGTTTTCATGTTAAAGCGACCTAACGGAACCGCTACTACGAAGACAGTACCTGCCTGATCAGCTCACGCAGCTCCTCTGCCCGCTGGTCCAGTCTTACCTGCGATCCCATCACCAGAGTTTCATTCACATGAATCACCCCCTGCTTTACCAGCCCCTCAAAAGCCGCCACCGCTGATGGCGCCAACACCTCCCTGGTGACATAATTGCTCGTCATCACCAGATAATGAATATTAAGGCCGGACCGGTTCAGCTCCCGAATAATCTCCCCAATGGCATGCGGACCCTCCTGGTACATCACCAGATTCAGCACCAGGTGCATCTCCTTTCCGCCATGACGGCGGATGAAACGCCTCATGTACCGAAGGTAATCGCGGGTCGGTAACCGATAGTTATGCACGTTTAAAACGGCAAATAATTCCTCCCGGAACCCGGCGCACCGGATCGGCCCCTTGAATGGGAAAAAACTTGACCGCTGGAAAATTCTGTGAGCGGCGTCATAAATGCCACTATGTGGCATGCTCACCAACGCAAATAGCTTTTGTCGGGTAACAAACATGGTCTTATGGTTATTATTAAGGGTTCCTTTTTGCAATTAACACCTTATGTACTAGCGATTTGTTTACTGGTTGTTAACAAACTCTTCTTTATTGAGGGAATTTCCACTATCCCTCTAAAATCAATCACCCCTTCCTTTTCTTTTATTTGTATTTTGTACGCTTATAATCTCCCGTTAGAAAAAAATACGCATGAAGAAACTACTCTTTCTGGTGCTGATACTCACATCCGGCAGCAGCTATGCACAACGACAGCTCATACGCATTGCCACCAGCAACGTTAGCCTGCTCTATTCCACCAACAACCAGGGACGGCTCATCCAGCAATACCTCGGTTCAAAACTGCTACCTGAAAGCGCCGATACAACCATCCGCTCCACACAGGAAGCCTATGTAACAGCCGGACTAGAAAGCCTGCTGGAACCCGCCATCCGCATGGTTCATAACGATGGCAACCCCTCCCTGGAATTACGTTACGTATCCCACCAGGTCAACAAGCCGGATGATAACACTACCCATACCACCATCTCCTTAAAAGATCCCGTATACCCGGTAGACGTTATACTCCATTTCGAAAGCTTTTATAAGGAAGATGTAATAAAAGCATGGGCAGAAATCAAACACCAGGAAAAGAAAGCCCTCCGCCTGACCAACTACTCCAGCGCTATGCTGCATTTCAATGCAGAAAAATATTACCTCACCCAATTTCATGGCGATTGGGCCAGCGAAGCTAAAATGGAAGAACAACCACTTACCGCCGGTATGAAAATACTGGATAGTAAGTTGGGGAGTCGCGCCAACATGTATATGTCGCCCATGTTCCTCCTCTCCCTCGATAAAGCCGCCGCAGAAAACAGTGGCGATGTGCTCGCAGGTACACTCGCCTGGACGGGTAACTTCCGCTTCGCTTTTGAAATAGATCAGCTCAATGCCCTGCATGTAAATGCCGGCATCAATCCGTATGCTTCCGACTACCTCCTGCAGCCTAAAGAGGTGTTTACCACGCCGGCATTCATCTTCACCTGGTCTAATACCGGTAAAGGCGCTGCCAGCCGTAATCTCCATCACTGGGCTGTTAAATACGGTATCCTGGATGGTCATACCCCCCGCCTTACACTGCTCAATAACTGGGAGGCTACCGGTATGGACTTCAACCAGGAACGCCTCACCGAATTATTCAGCGGCGCGGCCAAACTCGGTGTGGATATGTTCCTCCTCGATGATGGCTGGTTTGCTAATAAATACCCTCGGAATGCGGATAACGCAGGCCTGGGCGACTGGGAACCCAACAAAACCAAACTCCCCGACGGGCTGGGCTACCTCGTGAAAGCTGCTGAAAAACAAGGTGTTAAATTCGGTATCTGGCTGGAGCCTGAAATGGTGAATCCTAAAAGCGAACTCTATACACAACATCCGGATTGGATACTGCGCCTGCCTAACCGAGGCGAACATTACTACCGCAACCAGATGGTACTGGATCTTACCAACCCGGCAGTGCAGGACTTCGTATACGGCATTGTAGATAAAACCATGTCCCAAAATCCAGGTATCGCCTACATCAAATGGGATTGTAACCGTATGATGACCAATACCTACAGCCCTTACCTGAAAGAAAATCAGTCGCAGCTGTTCGTGGATTTTGTACGTGGATTCTATAAAGTAATGGACCGCGTCAGAGCTAAATATCCACACCTGCCAATTATGCTGTGCTCCGGTGGTGGCGGCCGCACAGATTATGGGGCTATGAAGTACTTCACCGAATTCTGGCCAAGTGATAACACCGATGGCCTGGAACGTATTTATATACAGTATGGCTACAGCCATTTCTTCCCGTCCATTACCATGGCAGCACACGTAACCAACTGGGGAAAGCAATCCCTGAAATTCAGGACAGACGTGGCTATGATGGGCAAGCTAGGGTATGATATAAAAGTAGATGCCTTCACTGATAAAGAAATGCAATTCAGTCAGCAAGCTGTAAAAACGTATAACCGTATACGTGATATCATATGGTATGGTGATCTTTATCGCATTATTTCTCCTTATGAAGAAGAAAGAGCCGTGTTTCAATATGTAGATACATACAAGAAAAAAGCGATTGTGTTTAACTACCTCATGAACGTACGCAGAAAAGAAGTATTTGCCAACGTAAAGCTGCAGGGACTGGATCCTCAGCAGTTCTACACGGTGAAAGAAATAAACCTCCTTCCGGGCACTAATTCTAATCTGAAATTCAATCAAACTTATAGCGGCGATTACCTGATGACCGTGGGATTAAATTTGGTTCCACGTGCCACTGCCCTAACCAGTAATATTCTTGAAATAAACGCGCGCTAACGTTGATGCGTATACTATTGCCAGTCTCCCGTCCCACCAGGCCGGGAGACTGGTTGTTTATAGCCCTGATACAACATAAGTAAGCCTGAACTGTTATAAATAATGGGTTTTGTATCTTCATACCCTATTACATAAATATGCAACAACTTTATTCGTTCATATACGGGTTTAACTGGCATCCATATTTGAAATTGGGTAGTACTATTTTCTTAACACTTTCCCTGCTGGGTGTGGTATTTACTATTCTGCTGGAAAACAGAAATCCTGTAAAAGCTATTGCATACATACTCCTCCTCGTTTTTGTACCGGTGTTAGGGCTCATCATCTATTACTATCTCGGCCGCGATTTCAGGAAGAAGAGAAGGTTTACCTTAAAAGGCAGTAAAGATGAAGTGTTGTTTGAAAGCTACATGCATTCGCAACGGAGCGAAATCCAGCGCATGCAAATGCAGCTCAGGCAGGAACAGGGTAAAAAGCAGGAGCTTTCTGCGATGCTGCTTAATACGAAACAATCTATTCTCACAAAAAATAATGAAGTAACAGTACTGGTAAACGGCGAAGAAAAATTTCCCGAAGTATTTAGTGCACTGCGTGCGGCCAAACATCATATTCATATCGAATACTACATCATCACAGATGATGAAGTGGGTAGGGAAATGCTGGCCATTCTGCTGGAGAAGCTACAGCAAGGGGTTATTGTACGTTTCATCTACGATGATATGGGTTCCAACCACATCGGTAAAATTCCGAAAGTACTCAGTGAACATGGTGCCGAAGTCTACGTTTTTTCTCCGGTACTGATCAACTTTTATGTAAATGCCAACTATCGCAATCACCGGAAAATTATAGTGGTGGATGGTATCACCGGTTTTGTAGGTGGTATTAATCTGGATGACCGATATCTCAATGATGGTAAACATCCGCTGTACTGGCGGGATACACATCTGAAAATTGTGGGTGATGCGGTAAACATGCTACAACTGCAGTTTCTGATGAGTTACCGGTATGTGAGTAAAAAAGTATTTTCATTTGAGCATCCTTATTTTCAGCGTTCGGTAATGCGGGATACCTGCTTTACTGACATTGTGGCCAGTGCACCGGATTCCGACTGGCCTATGTCTATGAATACGATAGTGATGGCTATAAACCTGGCACAGCGTCGTATCCGGATTACCAATCCATATTTTATACCAACGGATCAGATTTTGTCGGCCTTACAGCTGGCAGCACTCGCTGGCAAACAGGTGGAGCTGATACTGCCTTATCGCGGCGATTCATTTATCGTACAACATGCTGCCTTATCTTACATGAAACCTTTGTTGGAAGCGGGTGTGAAGGTTTATTTCTATACACGTGGTTTTATTCACGCCAAAACAATGGTGATTGATGATAATCTGTCGTGGGTAAGCTCTGTAAATCTCGATAACAGAAGTTTTTATCTCAATTGCGAAATCGGGGCGCTGATTTATGATGAAACAGTGGCTACAAAACTGAATCGTGTTTTTGACGAGGATCTGTTGAATGCCTCGCCTGTCCAGGAAACGCGCTGGAACAGAAGAAATACCATGAAACGCTTCCTGGACAGTGCGTGCAGACTCCTGGCGCCATTACTATAGCACTAGTATTTTTCATCTTCAAAATCATCTTCGTCTTCAATCAGATCGTCATTGGTTTCTTCGAGGTCTTCGTGCCTGTCGCCACCAATGCTGTAGATGTTATTTTCCTCATCTTCACTACCGATTTCTTCTTCTTCATCGTCCAGGTCTGATCCGGGTATATCGAGGTCGTCACCAGTTTTATCCTGGCGCCATGTTTCCTCCTGCTCATCGCTTTTGGGTCTTTTTTCCCCTTTTTTAGGCGTTATTTCGCTGTTATGCCGGAAGGAGCGGGTAACCTCGTCCATATCCAGATCCACTTCATTATCGCGGTTATCGCGGTTCATAATATCCTCACTGGCGGGGTATTCCGGATACCCTGGAAATTCTTCCTGTTCTTTATCTTTCTTTTTGTCGGTGTTTTTGGGAGGATTATTTTTCTTGTTAGCCATATCAGTTATTTTTTAATAAAGGGTAAATATTCATGCCTGTTGGCATATATCTCCTGTTAAAAAATAACAATATAGAGCGTGCTTTGTTCATGCCCCGCAGTGGTGGCGGTTTTAGCCGGTTTTTACTTTTTACGGCCGGTAAGGGTAAGTTGAAGTGTAACACCGGAGGAGTACAATTTCACCTGTCCTGCTCCTACCCCGGAAAGTGGAATTTTTGCATAGGGTTGCACACCGAGTATGAGTCTGTTTCCTACTGGTTGTTGATATAAGGCGCCAACGTTTAGTACTGCGAGGTAGTGTTTGTTTTCGTTGGTGATTACATTTTCCTTATCGTAACTGGGGTTATTATATCGGTAGTTGTACTTTTCTTTTAGCATGAAATAGCTGCTGGCGCCGGCAGTGGCGCTCAGGCTGAAATTTTTCTTTTTGAGAAAAGCGTAGTTCAGGTTTAGCGGAACTTCCAGCACATTACAGTCTGCGTCTATTTTTCTGAGGTAGTTGTTATAAGGTCCCTTGTAATCTTGTGGGGTGGCGCCATAGAGTTTTTTGCTGTAGGTAATACCGGTAGATACAAACCATTTGGGTTTAAAATAGTAGTGTAAAACTATGCCTGCATTAAATCCTAATCTGGCATACCGGAATGAAGATGCTACGTTAAAATCTGGTCCGGCGGAAAGGCCTGCATATAATCTGTTAAATGATTCTTTCTGTTTTTGTTTTAGGGAGATGGTATAGGCTGTGATACCTGATTTTACTGGTATTTTAACAGTATTATTAATTTTCGTGTAGTCGTTTACGTTATAAACTGAATTAAGTGTATTAAATGCTGCGGATGTGGTATTTTCTGTGGTTGATAAATAGTTGTTTCCGGCAGTAAAAAATGTTTTTTCATTTTTTGTTTCGGCAGATGTTAGTGTTACTTTTTCGGGGATGGCTTGTATGGGTTTAATATCGGCTTTTGTAGCGGATGGGGTGTTTATAACGATGGCAGGGTCAGTGATGGGGTGCATGGGTTTATTGCCTGTAATTGCAGTGGTTGGGGTGTTTAAAACCGTGGTGGAGTCGGTGATTGACGACGTTGCAACGATGTTATCATTGTTGTGTTGGGGTTGTTTGAGTAACAGGAATACGACTGCGATCGTAACAGCGCATAGTGGCAGGATGATCCACCACCACATGGGTGGTTTATCATCGTCTTTGTCTTTATTCAGCAAGTTTTCCATTTGATTCCAGGCTTCCTGGTCAAATGGAAAATCAGCTTCCTGCAGCTTTTTACGGATACTATTTTCGAAGTTGTCATTCATTGTTAAACAGGGATATATCGGCGCCAATACCGTTTTCGTTTGTGGTGGTGGCTACGTTCAGTATTTTCTCTTTCAGTATTTTCTTTGCTTTAAAGAGATTAGATTTTGACGTTCCTTCTGAGATGCCGAGCATACGTGCTATTTCCTGGTGCTGGAAACCATCCATAACGTACAGGTTAAATACTGTTCTGTAGGAAGGTGGTAGTGCCTGTACGAGTTGGAGTAGTTCGTTGTAACTAAGTTTATCTACTATGCTGTCTGCTATACTAAGTTCTACGCCTGCGGATATTTCTTCCGTGAAGGCTATTTTCTTTTGTTTCCTCAGGTAGTCGATCGCGGTATTCACGATTATTTTTGCGAGCCAGGATTTAAAGGAGCGGTTGGTATCGAAAGTCTGGACATGCTGAAATACTTTCAGAAATGCATCATTGAGTATTTCGATCGCTTCTTCTCTTTGGTGTGCATAACGCATAGCGATGCTCATAGCATAGCCGAAAAAATTTCGGTACAGTGCTTCCTGGCTACTGCGATTTTTTTTGCAGCAGCCGGCAATGAGCTCATTAATAGTTGAATCGTGCACGAATATTTTTTAGGCCGGCAGTTAGCGGATCAATATTCCGGAACTTTTGATAAATAGATACGAGTAAAAAGCTAAAGAGGTTGCTTTCGCTTAAAAAATAGTCCAATCACCTAATTTAGTATTTTAAGCCCATTTCTGACACTCATACTCTTTTTGAATACAAACATTCAACCCATAACAGATCCTCCAAATTTGCCCGGTTTCTGAAGGCCGATTTTCAGCTATTTTGACTAATTTTTTCCTGTTTGGACAAAAAAAAGGCAGCCGGGTGAGCGGCTACCTTTTTTTGAGATATGTTGCGTTTAATAATTATCTGCCCATGTATACCATGAGGATTTGTACATCGCTCGGATTTACGCCGCTGATTCGGCTGGCTTGTCCGAGTGTGCGTGGACGGATTTTATTAAATTTCTGTTTTGCTTCGGCGGACAGTGAAACCAGTTTTCCGTAGTCGAATGAATCCGGGATAATCAGGTCTTCGAGCTGACTCATTTTTTGTACGAGTTCATTTTCTTTTTCGATATACACTTCGTACTTCACTTGGATTTCTGCTTCTTCCAAAATTTCGTTATCGAATCCTTCGAGTGCTTTTGCGATTTTAGGCACTTCGTTTTTCATGGACAAAATATCCAGGCCTGGGCGCAATAGAATCTGGTGGGCTCTTTGTTTTTGAGTGAGCGGCGCAGATGATTTAGACTGGAGTAATCCATCTATTTCAGCTGGTTCAACAGAGAGTTCTTTAAGGATGGTTTTGATTTTTTCCACACCTTCTTTTTTCTGTTGTACGCGGGCCATTCTTTCTTCGGAGGCCAGTCCCATTTTATAGCTTCTTTCTGTGAGTCGGAGATCAGCGTTATCCTGGCGGAGCAGGGTACGGAATTCGGCTCTGGAAGTAAACATACGGTAAGGCTCTTCGGTACCTTTGTTGATGAGGTCATCGATGAGTACACCGATATAGGCTTCACTTCTTTTCAATACAAAGGGATCCTGTTCGGTGGCTTTCAGGTGTGCGTTGATACCCGCCATTAATCCCTGGCAGGCAGCTTCTTCATACCCGGTGGTACCGTTAATTTGTCCCGCAAAAAACAGGTTCTGTACCTGTTTTGTTTCCAGGGAAAACTGCAGCTGGGTTGGTGGGAAATAGTCGTATTCGATGGCATATCCCGGGCGGAACATGCGTACGTTTTCGAAACCTGGTACCATTCGCAGTGCTTTCATTTGTACATCTTCGGGCAGGGAGGTGGAGAAACCATTTACATAGATTTCAACGGTATCCCATCCTTCTGGTTCTACAAACAGCTGGTGTCTTTCCCGTTCTGCAAAGCGGTTGATTTTATCTTCAATGCTTGGGCAGTAACGAGGTCCTGTTCCCTGGATACGACCTTGGAACATGGGAGATCTGTCGAACCCGGTGCGCAGCATTTCATGTACTGCTTCACTGGTATAAGTGATCCAGCAGCTACGTTGTTGCTCGGGTTTTATTTTAGGTATATCGAGGTAAGAGAAGCCGGTGATTTCGTCATCTCCTTTCTGCTCTTCCATTTTGGAATAATCAAGGCTACGGCCATCGATTCTTGGAGGTGTTCCGGTTTTCAGGCGGTCGCTTTCAAAGCCCAGGGATACCAGTTGTTCTGTAATACCGGTTGCAGCAGTTTCCGCTACGCGGCCTCCGCCAAACTGTTTTTCACCTATATGAATAACTCCGTTGAGGAAAGTTCCGTTGGTAAGTACTACCGCTTTAGCTTGAATTTCATGTCCTAGCCCGGTAATAACACCATGGCATCTACCGTCTTTTACGAGCAGTCCTTTTACCATGTCCTGGTAGAAATCCACATTTGGTGTTTTCTCCAGGGCTTCTCTCCACTTAGCAGCAAAGAGCATGCGGTCATTCTGCGTTCTTGGGCTCCACATGGCGGGGCCTTTAGAACGGTTGAGCATGCGAAACTGTATCATGGATTGATCCGTGATTATGCCTGAATAACCACCCAAGGCATCAATTTCACGCACGATCTGTCCTTTGGCTATACCACCCATGGCAGGGTTACAGCTCATCTGGGCGATCGTCTGCATATTCATGGTAACAAGCAGCACCTTTGAGCCCATATTGGCAGCAGCGGCAGCCGCTTCACAACCTGCGTGCCCTGCACCTACAACTATTATATCGTATGAAGGAAACATATTAAAATTGAAAGTGCAAAATTACATAGAAGTAGGGAGATTGTGTCCATAAAATGCAATGTTCCACGTGGAACATTAAAAAGATGGCTAATGGCAAAAGGAAATCAATACAAAATCATGCATTAAACAGTAGTCGATGTTCTCCTTCAGGGTTTGGATGCCATCCAATACACGAGCTTCTTCCTCATCCTCCTCGGTAGTGGCTACGATATGTTCCTGGGAGATTTTTACATGTAAGAGCTCCTTCTGAAGTTGCAATAAGTCAGCATACATCAGGAGACCGGAAAGAGGCCAGTCATTTGATAACGGTAATCCTACATCCAGTCTGCCATTTAAAAGCACTTCCTCTATCCCCATATCCACTTTAAAATCCTCCAGGAGAATCTGGTTGATCAAATCTGTTTCATAATGCAGCACGAGCTTTTCACTTTTACCTAAAGGTTTCCCTAAATAATCAATCAGCGTTATAAGCGCATGCCAGTAACTGGTGGTATCCCTGGTATCAGGTGCCTGGCCATGCACAATATGTTGAAGCGCTGTATCTGTACCCACCTCCGTTGGCAAATCCAGATTAACATACCGTTGAAATGTATCCGTTTGCCGGATCTGATTTAATAATGCAATATCCCTGGAGCCGATCGCATTGTTTAATTGCCTGTAGTTGATAGCGTAGGAGAAAATAAAGTATCCCATAAAGTGTTTAAGCATTGAGGGTTCTGGTTCCTGGTTTTTCTGGTCACAACTTCACATTTATCCGGTTTACTAATATAATAATAAAGGTGCGTTGATGGATCATTCGTAGCACTATTTAATGTGAGGGGTAGTACATGCATGAGAGGGTGTTAAAGGAGAAAATGGGTAAATCTCCTGATTCTGTACTAAGAATACTTTCTTAAAGTCAACATAATTATCTCCAGGTAATCGCAGCGCTGTAAACCAAATTTTCAATCTTATGGTTGGATTCTCAGTGCCGCTTAAATATAATAGATTCGATCTTGCATAGTCTATGTGTTGGAAATAGGTATTGGCCAAATGGAGCACGTTACACCTAATTAACAGTCGTAGGGTAGGTCACCTGGCAGCTTTATTGAATAGGTTCAAAATTGCGTGAATTCCTGACAGCGCTATTGATCTAAATACGGTTGGGTAGTTACTTCAAAATCTTGCAGGAGATATTGGCAGTGCTTTAGATTTAAATTCTGTTGGGCTGCATCTCTTAAATAAATAGATTCAATCTTGCATGGGTTTCTGGCAGCGGTTTAAATATAATTTCGGTTGGGCTCCACCTTGTAAATAAATAGGTTCAAACTTGCATGAGTTCCTGGCGGCGATATAAAAATAAATTTGGTTGGGCAGCACCTGTTAAATAGTTAGGTTCGAGCTTGGGTAAATTCCTAACAGTGCCTTAGATCCAATTTGAAGTCCTGGTATTCGGACAGTATCTCTGGGTATAGATAGGTTTGATACTGCATAAATTACCCTGGTGATTCCAGGAATAAATAGGTTTGAATATATCGCAATACATAGGCAAGCATCCATTCGTTTTACAGACTACTATTTCTTCTCCAACCAAAATAGTCCCCCTATCCCGGGAAGCTGTTGGTGTTAATCCTTTGAGCACCTTGTTTGCCAATGAAACCTAGGTCACCCTTTACAAAACCCTAATAAAAAATGTTCCACGTGAAACATTCGGGTTTTAAAAACGCCAGAATGTTCCACGTGGAACATCAAATTCCTTTATCTACTTCTCAGTAAAATATAATTTCAGATTCTCCTCCTCCTTATCTCTCATTAACTGCTCTTCTTTCTTAGTTTTATCCTTGTATCCACAAAGATGCAAGGCTCCATGCAAAATCACCCTGTGCAGCTCATGTTCTTCCGTTACACCAAACTTAGCAGCATTATCCACTACCCTGTCGATGCTAACATAGATTTCACCTTCTGTTACAGCTGGATCTTCCGACATTTCAAAAGTCACGATGTCTGTATAGGTATCATGATTGAGGAATTGCTTATTAATTTCCAGTAAATAATCGTCGCTGCAGAAGATATAGTGCAAGCCGTTGAGTCCCTGACCTTCCCTCTTGAACAGATCTTTTAGAAATGCTTTTAGTTTAGTCCTGTTTTTTAGTCCAAGCTTCACTTCGTGTGCTGTAAATTGTATTGCCATAACCCACTGTTAAAATTGATGTAAAAGTAAAATGAAAATCGCAACTGGGAATGTTTCTTTTTGCATATTGCAGGTTCAGGGCTAACTTTGTCCTGTAGTCCTTGTGAATAATTCCCCATGCTCAATCATAATATAAACGGACCAATTGTCAGATAATGAAAAATGCCATTATTAAATTGTCCTCACTTGCTACAGGTAAAAGTGCAGTGATAATAGAATTTGAAAAAGACGATCTTCATATCAAACTGATGGAAATGGGTTGCGTACCCGGTGAAACAGTAAAAATTGAGAAGGTTGCGCCACTCGGAGATCCAATTTCAATCATGGTAGCTGGTTACAATTTATCGCTCCGAAAAACAGAAGCAGATCATATTTGGGTAGAGGAAATATAAATCCTCTACCTTTTTTTCTACCCTAAAGTTGTCAGTTTCTCCTTTATTTCTACCCCATTTCTCCTATAGCTAATAATTTTTCCGGTCATTTACATTTCATCTCCCTAAAAAAAAATTTGAAAATCAGGTTAACCACAGAATAACCAGCTTATTCACACGCTTGGAGAAAAAATTTTGAAAAATTTGAGAATAAATGTTGATAAGATGCTGAATTTCTGCAGGTTTTTATGTGTAATCCTGGTTGGGGTATAAATATTCTCAACTAATTGTGAACAAGTGCCCTGCTAGAAGGAAAAAAGAAAAAAAATTTGAAATTATTGAGCTGAAATCCACAATTGGTAGCAAAATCTCGTGAAAAAAATAAAAAAAAAGGAATTTATTGACATTTGTGCCTGCAAAACTGTCAATTTTTCTCAAAAATAATTCCCACACACGTCAAAATGGGGAAAACTACCGCAGAAAGAATTGAAATTCTAGAAAAAGGGAAAAAAAATTTCAAAAATCAACACAATTATCAACAATTGTGAAGAATCCCGCTGATTTTTCAGAAATTTTATTAAAAATCAGTCCATTGTCCACACTTTTTGTGCAAAAACCTGTCAAAAAGAAAGAAATTCCTTGAATTTTGGAATTATTAATAACGGAGAAAAAAAATTTAAGAAAAATTGGACCTTTTTCCACATTTCAGCAACAAAAAAATCAAAAAAAATTTTTTTAAGCACCCAACCAGTATTTTATCCCCCAATAACGCCTCATCATACATCTTGAGCAACGAAAAATAAAAAATATTGCTACCAGAATTAATTCTGGCACTGCCCCCCTCCCATATACCGGGACTTTCTATTCCATTCAATTCTCAGGCCTTTCCTAATCAATTCTCCATAGCGTCAACTGCATCTCCACAGGGTAACCAAAGGAAAACATTAAAAATAAGAACCTCAGGACGAAGCCAACGCCTTTAGAAAATAACAGATTGTCCATACACCGGCATCGGACCAAATATCTCATTCTCAGCCTGCTCACAGGCCGCTGAGAATGAGATAAAATTAGACTGGTTCCAACACGATGCTAAGCAGAAAAAAATATCGGATTCTCAGCGCCTTACCAGCGCGCTGAGAATTGCACGAAAAAAAATCACCTGCCCACTCCCCGGAACAGAATACATTCTCAGCCCCTTACTATAGCCGCGACATTTAAAAATTCACAAAAAACATTGGGATATGCCGCGATTAAGGAATTCATTAAATTCTCAAGCCCCTCTTTTTTAAAATCAGCGTAAAAGCAAAAAAATTTTGGAAATACAGCACTTATTCACAAAAATGTGGATAAAGCTGCCGCTCTGATGTAATATTATTATTGAAATCAGAAAAACATAGCTTGACATTCGTGCAGAATATAAAAACATGGGGTAACCAAAGGAATTTTTGAAATATTTCACTCAGAACGCATTCATTTAGAAGCCCTTTACACTCTCATAAATATTTATCCGGAAACACACCCTAAATAATTTACAAATATCTAATTCTCAATGCATTACCCTCCTTCTGAGAATTGCGTATATAAAATAATACTGAGGGTATGCCAGCTACAAAAAATATTTTTAATTCTCAGCGCCTTCATTTTCAAATTTTTCTCTGAAAATGAGTTAAAAAGTAATGACTGTTGATAACTGTGGATAACTGCGTTAATAACAGAAAATTGAATTGAAAGGCCCTAGGATACAGTTCCGGAAAAATCCTTGAGGGGTATGGCGTAAACTGAATATACATGCAATTCTCAGGCGACTCCCAGGAAATCTTCTTTACAGTGCGACAATGAATTCTCTTTGTCCAGTATCTAAAATCATTATGAAAATTGGATTCTCACGACACAAATCACGCTGTGAGAATTGAATAAAAAATTATTTTCTGCGGTAAGCCTTGATCGATTTTGAATATTAAATTCTCACGGCACTCATTTTTGAGTTTCGTTTCATTTTTTAACATCGCTTGTGTAAAAGTATGTGCAGATTCGGGTTAACCTGTGAAATCACTGGGGAAAGAAAAAGAAGAAATTTATACAATGGCCTTTCTAACTTATTGATAATTAATATTTTTTTCGTACAAAAAAGAAAACCCGTGTAATGTGATTACACGGGTTTTAAAAATGTGAATAATGTTGATAACTCTATTATAAACCGGCAGCCGCACTTATCTCCAGCATACGCTCAATCGGTTTTAAAGCAGCCTTCCGTAAATTTTCATCCATGGTGATTTCCGGGGTTTCATATTCCATACACAAGTAGAGTTTTTCTAATGTGTTTAATTTCATATGCGGACAATCGTTACAAGCACAAGCATTGTTTGGCGGAGCCGGAATAAAAGTTTTGCCTGGATTGTCTTTTTGCATCTGATGGAGAATACCGGTTTCTGTAACCACGATATATTCCTGGGCATCGTCCTTTTGTGTGAATTTCAGTATCCCTGTAGTAGACCCAACGTAATCCGCAACCTCCAATACAGCTGGTTCACACTCCGGATGCGCCACTATCTTGGCTTTCGGGTGACGAACCTTCAATTTCATGATTTTTTCCAGGGAGAAGATCTCGTGTACCATGCAGGCACCGTTCCACAAAACCATCTCTCTACCCGTTTTTTTGACCAAATAAGCCCCTAAATTCCTGTCGGGGGCAAAAATGATCGGCTGGTCCTTGGGGACGCTTTCGATGATTTTTTCGGCATTAGACGAGGTGCAGATGATATCGCTGAGCGCTTTCATACCTGCAGAACAGTTCACATAGGAAATCACAATGTGATCCGGGTATTTATCGCGAAACTTCTTAAACAGCTCTGGTGGTGCACTGTCCGCCAGTGAACATCCCGCCTTCAGATCAGGTAACAGGACTTTTTTCTGTGGACTGAGAATTTTTGCAGTCTCCGCCATGAAATGTACCCCGGCAAACACGATTATGTCCGCATCAGTTTTTGCTGCCGCCTGAGCCAGGCCCAGACTGTCCCCAATGTAATCCGCAATATCCTGGATATCCGGCTCCTGGTAGTAGTGCGCCAGGATGATGGCATTTTTGCGTTTTTTCAAATCTTCGATCGCTGCAAACAAATCCAGAGATGGGTCCACCGGTATATCCAAAAATCCGTTGTGTTGCAAATTTTTTTTTGCGGTGGCAAAATCTATAATCATGACTATATATCTATTTAAATATTTAAAAAGAAAAGCCCACTACTATTAGGGCTGTGGATATGTGGAAATTAAATTTTTAGCCTTGATACAAATGTAGTTGTTATTCCTTTTGCCTTCATTATCCACATCAAAATTAACACCCTCTTTCCGCGCTACTACTGAATTCTGTTACTTTCATCCACATACGTGGATAACCTCCGCCGTGTAAATCTTTTCTCTATACACCCTATTAGGAAATTGTTAAAAGATGACGTTAACAATCCACAATCCACATTTTTAAAAACCAAGGGAAACTTTCGGCATAAAAACAAAATTAGTTTTACCTGTGGACAAAGGCACCTTTTCCCACCAAATTTTGGGTTTTACAGGGGTTTTTACACATCAATTGTGGAAAAAAAACACGCGGGAATGAAAAACCTCCAAAAGTAAACAACAAGCTGTTCTATCCTATTTTATTCACAAAATCATGTGGATTGCATTTTTCCACTTTTTCACATTTGTGAATAAGCCGACGACCCTTTTGGAAGTCTGCTGCTGCAAAAATATAGCGCCCAGCGTGCTTATCAAAGTATTTCACCACTTCAGAAAACAGGGCCGCCAAAATGTGCTTTATTGTGGAAAACCTGTTAATGAATAGCAGTACATAAAAGTGTTATAAGTAGCTCAAATCCTTTGCTGTATTGCGTTTCAACATAAAAAATACTCTTTTGCAGTTACAACTATTTTATTCTATTTTTGCTTTCCTTAAAAATGTAGACTATATAATATATGTCAGTAATTCAGAAAATCAGGGACAAGTATGCCGTAGTTATCATCGTGGTGATCTGCGTGGCGATTGTCAGTTTCCTGTTGCAGGATGCCTTTTTTGGCAGAAATTCCGTTGGTGGCCGGTCCACGTCCGTTGGTAAAGTTAATGGCGAAGAACTTCAGTATGCTGATTATCAGCGTCGGATCTCCGATTATGAAAATAACGTGCGCCAGCAAATGGGCAACGTTAGTCTGACTGAAGAAGATCGTCAACGTATCCGTGAACAAGTTTGGAACCAATTCCTGACTGAAGAAATTTTAAAAGGACAATATAGCAAACTGGGCCTCCAGGTAACTGATGCTGAAGTGGTAGACCAATTCACCGGCGCTAACCCTAACCCAATTGTAATGCAGCAGTTCGGCCGCGATGGTCAGCTGGATCGCGCACAAATGCAGCAAGCTATCTCCCAGGGCAGTGCTAACCCACAGATCCGTGAAGCACTGCACCAAATGCAGGCACAGATCGCTCAGTACCAACTGCAGCGCAAATATCTGACCCTGGTAAGACAAGGTATATATTATCCAACCTGGTTAGCTAAGCAACAACAGGAAGATAACAGCCAGATGGCTAATATCTCTTATGTAAACGTTCCTTACGCTACTATCTCTGATTCTACTGTATCTGTATCTGATGCAGAACTGAACAGCTATATCCAGCAACACAAGAAAATGTTCCAGGTGGAAGAATCCCGCAAACTGGAATACGTTTCTTTTGATGCTATCCCTTCCGGTACTGATACCGCCAATGCGCTGCAACAGCTGATGATCCTGAAAACGGAACTGGATACTGTCAGCAACACAGATATTGCTGGTTTCATCAACCGTAACTCCGATTCTAAATTCTTCGATGGTTATATCGCTAAGAGCGAAGCAAAATTCCCAATGAAAGATTCTATCGTGGATCTGCCAGTGGGTGGCGTATTCGGCCCTTATTATGATAATCACCTGATCTCTTTCGCGAAAATGGTAGATCGTAAGATGATGCCAGACAGCGTGAAAGTGCGTCACATCCTCATCGCTGAGAATCCTAACGCCGGCGTTACTGATTCAGTAGCTAAAGGTCGTGCAGACAGCATCCTGGCCGCAGTAAAAGGCGGTGCAGCTTTCGCTGAGCTGGTGGCTAAATTCTCTGATGATAACGGCAGCAAAGCCAACAATGGTGAATATGAACTGACTCCTTCTACCGCCAGCCAATTCCCTGCTGAGTTTAAAGACTTCGCGCTGGAAGGCCCTACCGGTGAATTTAAGGTGATTAAAACCCAGATCGGTTACCATGTTATGCAGGTGGTAGAAAAGAAAAATATCGGTCCTGCTATCAAAGTAGCTTACCTGGCTAAACCAGTAGAAGCAAGCAAGGAAACCAATAACACTGCGTACTCCGCAGCCAGCGATTTCTCCGCTAAAGCACGTACCAACACCGCATTCAATAAAACCATTCAGGAAGGTAAACTGGTAAAACGTATTGCCGACAACGTTCGTCCTATGGACTTCGTTATTCCTGGACTGGGTCAGTCCCGCGAACTGGTTCGTTGGGCATATGATGCTAATAAAGGCGATGTAAGCTCTGTGTTTACACTGGATGATAAATATGTAGTAGCTGTACTGTCAACTGTACGCGCTGAAGGTACCGCTCCACTGGAAGATGTACGTCAGCTGGTTGAAGCAGAAGTGAAAAAAGGTAAGAAAGCAGCTCAGATCATTGCCAAACTGGGTACACCTGCTTCCCTGGATGCCGCAGCGAAAGCCTCCTCTCAGCCTGTGCTGAAAGCGGAAGCTGTTTCCTTCTCTACTCCATTCATCGCTTCCCTTGGTTTCGAACCACGCGTAGCTGGTGCAGCTTTCAACAAAAGCTGGGGTACCAAAGCCGTTTCTGCTCCAATTGAAGGCAACAGCGGTGTATACGTAATCAAAGTAGACGGCTACCAGCCTTCCGGCCAGCCAGCTCAGGATATTCCTTCCCTGCAGGCTGCTTATGAACAGAGCGTTACCTCCATGCTGGATAACCAACTGTTCATGGTGCTGAAAAAACTGAGCAGCGTGAAAGACACCCGCTCTAAACTCTTCTAAGAGATACATTTTTAACTGACATAAGGGAAAACGCCTCCGCCAACAGCGGGGGCGTTTTTGTGTTGGTATGGTGACAATTAACGTGAGCGCTATTTCGTAAATTTGTACTCTAAATGCGGAAAAATGGAAGAAATCGTAAATAAAGTAGCACAGAGCGGAATCGAAACAATAGACCTGGAACAGTTTTATCCACAGGGAGAAATTGTGATTTTTGACCTAAAACCCTTCCTTTTCATGGAAATGATCCTGAAAGAGAAGGATTTCAGGGCCGCTTTGCAGTCGCACGACTGGGAACAGTACCGTGGAAAAAACGTGGGAATTGTTTGTAGCGTGGATACCGTGATCCCTATGTGGGCCTATATGTTAGTAATGACCAACCTGGAACCGGTAGCTGCCTATGCTGCATTTGGGAATGCCGAGTTTATATACAGCACCCTGTATCTGCGCAACCTTAATGCCATTAACCTGACGGACTTTACCGATAAACGTATTGTGATAAAAGGATGTGGGGATAAGCGTGTTAGCGAGGTGGCCTTTGCAGAAATCACCCGTTTGCTGCGCCCGGTAGTAAAAAGCATCATGTATGGCGAACCTTGTTCCACCGTGCCGATCTATAAAAAGAAAGCCTAGAACCAGCCCCGCTTTCTGAACAGCCAGATCATAAACAGCAGCATAAATCCCATTGCACCGAGGGTAATAAAATAGCCATTCTGGGTGTGGATTTCGGGCATGTTATCGAAATTCATCCCGTAAATGCCTGCGAGTAGCGTCAGTGGTGCCATCAGGGTGGTAACCACTGCCAGCACTTTCATGATCTCATTCAACTTGAGATTTAATTGTGTATGATACATTTCCTGCAGGTTCAGCACCATCTCCCGGTAAGTTTCGGCCAGCTCCGTACATTGTACAATGTGGTCAAATACATCCTTGAAGTATTTCGTATCTCTGTCTTCCAGCACGTCACTTTCACTTTTCATAAATCCGTTTACCAGTTCACGCACCGGTACTATGGAGCGTTTGAACAACAGGACTTCCCTTCTTAAAAAATTGATCCGCGCCATAGTTTTGGTATTCGGATAGTGTTGCACGAGGTCTTCCATCAGCTCAATCCTTTCTCCCAGCTTATCCAGTACCACAAAGTAGTTATCCACAATAATGTCAATTAAGGAATAACAGAGGTAATCGGAAGAACCGTTGCGTATACGGGAAGTGGCTATACGTAGTTTTTCACGGATAGGATCAAACAGGTCCCTGGTAGGATCATCCTGGAAAGAGATCACATAATTTTTTCCCAGCACAATGCTTACCTGCTCCTGTTCTATGGCGGATGATTCCGCGTTATAGTACATCATGGGGAGTAGGCAAAACAGTTGTTCTCCTATTTCATCCATTTTTGCACGCTGCCCTACGCTGATAATATCTTCCTCCAGCAACGGGTGTATCATAAAGCAGGAGGCAATGGCGTGCACCTCTTCTTTTTTGATCCCATCCACATTGATCCACGTAATATTTTCGGAAACCATGTAGGGATATGTTTCGGATACCGACTTCAGGGTTTTTTCTTCCAGGCTATTCGGGCTGTAATTGAATACGGTAATTCGTGATTCGGCTACCGGCGTCCTCATGGCAGTAGGAACGGCTGGATTATAGTTCATAATCCGCCGCTTTTTTACTTTGAATGGGTTTAATACATCCAGTACCTGAGGAATAGGCAGTATTTTCTTATTGGCCATATTCAATTGCCTTGTTTTGTTGGTGGAAGATCCAAATTCTACGCCTAAATTAAGATTTTGTTTTGTTGATAATTTATTCCGAAAAATGAAACCAGGAAAGGTAGGTTAAAAAATAACCTGCTCCTTGTAAGCCTATAGACTAAATAGGATAATTTGTGTGAAAAAATCCCCGGCTGTACTACCAGGCGGGGATTCTGAAAATGGCCACAGGCATAGCATCTAATAATTTCTTACGCCTGCGGCCATCAATAATTAGAATTTAGGGAGATGAATATCTGGCTGCTGGCCAGTTGCCGGGCGGGTGAACATGTCCCCGTACTGCGCATTGGCAGGTTTAAAGCCACTATTCCACAAGTAGAACCAGCCATTTTCGGAACCACCGCCAAAGTCTATACGATCTTTTGCCTTGGCAGTAGCATCGTTGGTAAACTTAGCCTGTGTGAGTTCTATCCATTCACCGGTATCGGTTTTGATCCAATGATTACCAAAGTAGCCCTTGCGGCCCAGGTGCCCGTTTTCAAAGGAGAAATTTTCCAGGAAAGAATACAGGTGCCCCATGTACTTCCCATCTTTAGGCGCCCTGAAGCTGGCAATCAGTTTCCATTCCTTGTGCTCCGGCACATAGAAGTAAGCGGTATAGGTAGTATGTGTTCCTTCAGGTACGCTGTGCATCAGGAAGCGATAGGTATCACCGGCTTTCCAGTTATACACCCAGTGGCTATGACCACCGGTGCCCTCACCGCCGAAGCCACTGGCATCCACGCTGTCGCCTTTAGCGAGTAGCACCACCTGATCTTCATACTTTACTTTATCCCTGGATTCCGGCTCTCCGCCTGCATCCCAAACGGAAAAGATAATACGTCTTTCTGTTGGAGAGTTCACCTGCATCCCGAAATAACCTCTGTGGAAACCGCAAGACATGAAGTAGGTGCCGAGTTTATCTTCGCCTGCGGGCACTTTTATCTCTCCATAAAACCACTCTACATTTTTACCGGCAGGCACGGGATAGCCCAGATGCACAGAGGCTGCTCTGCGCCAGGGTTTCGGATTATATTGAATATCCTTTACCGCGGTGCCTTCCAGATTAACGGACTTCACATCTGCATAAACATTTCCCTTTTTTTCTATGCCCCTCAATGAAACACAATAGAAGCCAGGGGTTTTGATCTTCGTTTCAAGGGCCGGTATTTTCGTATAGTCGCCACTGTTGTTAAGCGTAACCGTTTTCTCTACCCCGTTTACTTTCACACCAATTTTACTTTCACCGTCCGCTTTGGCTGTCAGCGCTACTTTGAGCATGCCAGGAGTGGCCACGTGAAAATAAAAATTGACGGTATTATCTTTATCGGTCCAGCCTACCACGCCATTGCGCTGGCTGATTTTTACATGTTCTTCTTCGGGATCAGCGTAGGCTGTAAAGCCGGGTAAGTCGGCCTGTGGAGTTTGTGCATAAACACCAGGGGTGGCAGCCGCCATCAGCAGTGCCAGCAATAACCAATTCTTTTTCATTGTTCTTTCGATTGATATACAGCAAATAAAAGCGCTGCCGGCGCTAAATGCAATTTCATTCATCAAAAATTACAATGGAATGAGAAATTGACAGGATGCTACGCATGCGCTGTAGGCTTACCCTTTCCTCTTTTTGTATTTGATTTCTACTGTGGCAACACCGGTGCTGATCATACCCAGCTTCCTGGCGGCTTTCCTGGAGAGATCAATGATGCGGCCTTTTGCGAAAGGTCCCCTGTCGTTGACGCGGACTTTCACCGTTTTTCCATTTGCCAGGTTGGTCACCTTTAAGCGGGTGCCAAACGGGAGGCTGGGGTGAGCAGCCGTCATGGCGTTTTGGTGAAATGTTTCACCACTGGCGGTTTTACGACCATCAAATTTATCAGCATAGTAAGATGCTTTACCGGATTGCGTTACTTTTTTGCTACAGGCAGTGCAGCAAAGCAACATACCTGCCATGGCAATAAACGCAATCTGTTTTATCGTAGTGAACATGCAGTAGTATTAGGTTTTCGCCGGATAAAAATAATAAAAAAAAGTAATGTTCTGATAATAAGTCCCGGCCGAACAATGCGGCCGGCCCGGCGTTTTCCATTATAAAAGGAATCCAATCTGTAAAACCTTCAAATTATATGGGAAAATTAGTTGCCGACCAGATAGTAGACATGCTGGCAAATGCCGGTGTACAACGGATTTATGCAGTAACTGGCGATAGCCTCAATCATATCAACGATGCCGTGCGCCGCGATGGGCGCATCAAGTGGATACACGTGCGGCACGAGGAAGCGGGCGCCTACGCAGCAGGTGCTGATGCGCAGCTGCTGGGAATCGGCTGCTGTGCCGGTAGCAGCGGCCCCGGACACGTACACCTGATCAACGGGTTGTACGATGCCCATCGCTCCGGTGCTCCGGTGATAGCATTAGCATCTACCTGTGCCACCACCGAATTTGGCAGTGGCTATTTCCAGGAAACGAATACCATCAAACTGTTTGACGACTGCAGCTGCTACAACCAGGTAGCCACCACGCCAGAACAGGCACCGCGTATGCTCCAGGCAGCACTGCAACACGCGGTACATCGCAAAGGTGTAGCTGTACTCGGACTTCCCGGCGATGTAGCCGCTTCGGATGCAGTGGAGATTACCACCTCCACCAGGTTGTATCACCCCAAACCGATTATCCGTCCTGCTGAGGAGGAGTTAAATGCTTTAAAAGAGATATTGGATAACGCCGGTAAAATTGCCATCTATTGCGGCATTGGCGCCAGCGCGGCACATGATGAGGTAGTACAACTGTCCAATGTGCTGAAAGCGCCCGTAGCCTATTCATTTCGTGCTAAAATGGGTATTCAGTATAACAACCCTAATGAGGTAGGCATGACGGGGCTGCTGGGCATCGCCTCCGCTTATAAAAGCCTGCACGAAGCGGATGTGGTGTTGCTGCTTGGTACTGACTTCCCCTACACACCTTTCATACCCGACAATAAAAAATTAGTGCAGATAGATTTACAGCCGGAACGCCTCGGTCGCCGCGCTGATCTGGAACTGGGCCTCTGTGGAGATATCAAGGACACGTTAACAGCATTGCTCCCACTGCTGAAGGAAAAAACAGACCGCGAGTTCCTGGACGCCATGCGGGAATTTCACCAGGAAGTAGATAAAAAGCTCCAGACCTACGTAACAGACCAGGGCAAGGAAGAAGCCATCAGCCCGGAGTACATCGCAACATTAATCGATCAGAAAGCCGCTACCGACGCTATTTTCACCGTTGATACCGGCATGACCAACGTTTGGGCAGCCCGATATCTGCATGCCACCGGCGAACGGGTATTGTTAGGCTCCTTTAACCATGGCTCCATGGCCAATGCCCTGCCACAAGCGCTTGGCGCAGCACTCGCCGCCCCCGGCCGCGAAGTATATGCCCTCTGCGGCGATGGTGGTATTACCATGACCCTGGGCGACCTCATGACCATCAAACAGTATAACCTCCCCGTGAAAGTAATTGTGTTCAACAACCGCTCCCTGGGCATGGTAAAACTGGAAATGGAAGTGGCTGGCCTGCCCGACTGGCAAACAGACATGATAAATCCTGATTTTGCGGCTGTAGCCGCAGCCATGGGTTTCCATGCCTTCTCCATACATAAGCCGGAAGAAGCGGATCAGATAATGACAACTGTTATTAACACGAAAGGTCCGGTGCTGGTGAATGTATTTACCAACCCCAGCTCTCTGGCCATGCCGCCAAAAGTAGAGTTCGGACAAATGAAAGGATTCGCACTATGGATGGGGAAACTAATTCTGAGCGGCAGGTACGAAGATGTTTTTGATGCCGTAAAATCTAACTATAAACACCTGAAAGACGTGTTATAAATTCAATAAACGTGTATTCGTAAGCGTTATAACGCTTACGAATACACGCAAAATACTAGAACGGATATCCGATCGCGATATTCAATATCAGATTTTTCTTTCTCCAGTCGGGATCTCCTATTTTGATATCATCTAATACCCAACGCTCTCCTTCCGGGTTGTATGGTACACGCAGCGGGAATGCGAGGTCAAAACGCACCACCACAATCGAGGCATCAATTCTTAAACCGACACCGGCGCCCACTGCTATATCCTTGTAGAAGGTTTTTAGTTTAAACTGTGCGCCAGGTTTCAATGGCTCCTCACGTTGTAACCAGATATTACCCGCGTCCACAAACGCAGCAAAGTTGAATACACTCGCAATATGTAAACGAACCTCTGAGTTAAACTCCAGCTTAATATCACCCGCTTCATTTGCTAATAAAGAGGAGGAGTCTACCTGTGGATTGTGATAAGAGCCCGGACCCAGCGTACGCGCACGGAAGGCACGGATACTACTGCTACCACCTGTGAAATATTGTTTCACAAAAGGCAGCGAGTTGCTGATACCGGTAATACTGTTGCCATAAGGGATACCATAACCCATATACAGGCGGTTAATCCATTGTTTGCCCTTTCCTAACTGCCAGTAGTAGCGGCCTTCCAGCGTAAGTCGCTCGTATTGTGCAAATGGATTTTTAAAGATATTCTTTGTAGTATCACCAGATTTAGGAATAATCAAACCGGCAATATTACCAGATACGTCGAGGTTGGCGCTGGCATAAAAACTATGCACGCGGTTGGGCGCCTGGTTATTGTAAGTAATGGTATAATTTCCTCCTAAAATGAACTGCTTGGAAATAGCGGCACGCTGACTAGGGTCATTGGCGAGTATACTGTCGTAGGCAGGTGTTGTTTTGGTAGGCAATACGTAGGTAATCGCTACCGGTGCAAAGGAGTGCGACAGATAAGGCGTACGTTGCCAGAGGTATTGTAACTGCACCGTATAGGCGTTAAGGTTATACAAGTCGGAGCGACTGTACAAATCATAACTGGCACTTATACGGGTACGCGGTACATAAGGTGTTCGCAGGTTAAGGCCAAATGGCGTCCAGAAACGCGGAATAGTTACCGCCACTTCTGCCCCTAAAGAATAAGAGTTGGACCCACCGGAGCTTTTATTACCGGTTTGCCATTCCAGACCACCACTGATACCAATTTCCAGGAGGTTTGCAGCGTGCAGCCAGTTTCTGTTTTTAGCAGTTACCGAAATTTGCGAACCAACAAAACCATTGGACTTGGAAGTGCCACGGAGCTCTGTTTGTAAGGATCTCCGCTGATAAGGCGTCAGGTAAAATCTTGCATCCAGGTAGCCGGTATCTGAAGAGGAAGTAGCGTAGTAATTACCGTAGGTATTGTAAAATCCGCGACCAGTAGTATCTCTCCTGTTGGAGGAAGTGCTGTCGTTTCTTCTTCTGCCGGTGGTATCACCATAAGCCACCTGGTTACCATAAGTGCGGTTACTGCTATCCCTGATAGTACCATCAGGATTAGCCGGCGCATTAGGATTGCCCATTTCAAAATTGTGCCTGGAAGTATCCCGTACCACTCTGAACTGGCCTTTCACGAACTTAAATACACCGAGGTTAATCAATCGTTGCAGCGTGATATCGTGTGAACTAAGCCGGTACACACTATCCGGGCGAAGGAACACGGATTTGTCGAACACAAATGGTTTAAACCGCTTAGCGGAATCAATCACATAAATGCCTTTATAGTTAACAGGCGTACCGGTAGTAGCGGTTGAGTCATTCTCCAGGCTATAGTCCGGATACAAAATAACATCATGCAGTTTATAAGGCCGCAAAGCCGTTATAGGAGTAGTATTTTTGACTTTTACATAGAGATCTACCTTTCCGTTTTCTGTACTATCCGCCTGTACAATCAGGTAATCAGGTGTAAAATAGTAATAACCTTTTTCTTTAAGAATGGCGTGTATGCGGTTACGTTCTGCTTTGATAGAGTCCAGGGAATAAGATTTCCCTACGATCAGTGAGCTCTCTCCTGCTGTAGCAGCAATGCTTTTACCAATATTAGAGCTGTCGGTTATAAAGGTTACTTTTTTGATGGTATAACGATGGTGCGGTTCTGCGTTATATTGTAAAGATGCCTTCTTACTACCCTTATTTTTTACTTCAGATGTAACCACAGCCTGGAAATATCCATTGTCTACCAGGTATTGTTCAAGTACATCCGAGGTGTATTCAGGTTTAGCCTGGCTTAGCAGTACAGGGGGCTCCCCCCATTTTTTTCTAAGGAGATAGTTAAGGCCTTTTCCTTTCGGTTCTTTTCCGAGATTGTACAACCAAAGTTTAATCGGCATACCGAGGAAACGCCTGTTAGGCTTAGGTCTTATCCTGCTGTTCAAACCGTCGGAAAGATAAGAATAGTCCTTCGGCTTATTTTTTCCTTTCCAGCTTGCGCTGCCGCCTGTATACAATCTGTCGCCCTCAGGCACAGTGCGAGTTGTGCTACAGCCGCTTATTACCAGGATGGCAATAAAACAAATACAGGTGATGATATGACTATTTCTTTTCCGCATTATCTTTTTTCTTGTCGGCACGCAATTTTTTCTTTTCTGTTTTGGATTTGGAACGTTGCAGTATTTCTCTGAATTCATCGTAATCCATTACCAACATAAATGCCACACCTGTTTCCACCAGCTGCCCTTCGATAACGGACTGGCTGTCGTTACGCTGGTATACCCTGATACGGTAGCGACCATCCTTGGATAGTTTGTATTCTACAGATATATCACCAATCAGTGAGCTGGCACTTTGCTGGTTGCCGGTAAGCATAATATTAGAGCCCACAGATACCGTGAGGCGATCATTAAACAGATTTTTAGAGGCACCGATGTTCAGGTTCGTTTGTTCCTGGGCGCTACCTGTGGAGTAATCTTCTTTGCTTTGCAGGTCAAAATTCAGGTCCACACCTTTGATCAGGTTGCCTGCAAAATTATTGAGTTGTTGGGAGAGAATTTTACTCACACTGTTGCGCGCTGCCTGTCCTACGCCACCGCCACTATTGTCCAGTGTATTCATCGGATCATCCGGAATAAAGGTGCCGAGTACCAGTAGGCCCATTACCTGCTTATTCAATTCAGATGGTACCTGGTTAATTTGTTTGATGCGGTTATATACGGAGCCATCGAAGTCGTTCCGCTCTTTCTCCGGCATATCCAGGCGGAAGCTGATATCAGGTTTTTTCAGGTTGCCTTTTATCATCAGGTACACTTCAAACGGAATACGTTGTTTATAGGTATTACGTTTTTGTGCATCCATATTGCCCAGCTGGTCCTGCACGAGATCAATGGCAGGTGCATTCACCGTGTATTTGGCGGTAATGTCCAGGTCGGCGTTCATAGCGTCGCCATTGAAGGTGATCACACTACCTTTCTGAATATCGAAGGAACGTTTAATCAGCTGGTTGAGCGACATCTCATATTTTCCCTCCTCAATTTCATAACGACCGGTGAGGCTCATTTTGCTGCTGGGGTCGAGCGTAGCGTTGATACTGGCAGTACCTTTTGCTTGTACGAAGTCGCCGTTCTGCTCATCTATCACAATTTTTATGGTAGACGCAGGTGTTATTTCTGCTACGCCGCTGAAGTTAATTCCCTTGAGCCTCGGATTTTGGTATTTGATGCTATCCTGGCGGCGCAGTAATGCAGAATCTACCGGGTTGCTCATATCCACAAACTCCACAACTCCTTCCCTGTCGGCCACGCCAGGCTCTTCCTGTGGCAGAATAACGGTAATGCTGGATTTATCGCGGAGTTTAACGGTAGCGTCTATACGTGGCAGATCGAGGTTACCACGAATCTGGATTTTACTGTCGATAAAAGCAGGGCCCCATACCCACTGTTCTTTATTCTGTTGCGGACCAAGGGCCATGAAGTTTTCCGCATTTACATTGAGATTAAAGTTGAATCGGGAGTAATCGCGGGTATTAATTCGGCCGTTCATCACCATCTCATTATTCAGGCTATCTGCAATTACCACGTTATTAAAAGCAATTCCTTTTTCATCGATGAGGATATCTTCGTCTGGCAGGTGGAGGTTAGCGCCGAGGAAGCTCACTACGCCACCGGCATTATTAAAATGCATGTTACCCAGTATTTTGGGAGATGCGGTGGTTCCAGTGATATCAAATTTCCCGGAAATAGCGCCATACATGCTGCTCATGCTACCCATGGTGAATGGCTCCAGCGCTTTCATGTTCAGGTTGCCGATATCGATATGCGCATTGATGGTGCTATCGTAAGTGCCGGTTACGTTCATGTTATTGTCGGCACCGGCGAGGGTAGCATCCAGTTTATATTGATTTGGTGCCGGGTTATTTACCGTAGCATCCAGGGTGCCTAGTGGCGTACTTTTAACTACGAGACTATCGATTTTCAGCTTCGCATCTATGACCGGACTTTTGTCCCAGTTGCGCACATTGGCGTCCGCATTCAGCAGGCCGTTTGCCAGCAGCGTATCCGTTGCCACCAGGGCGGTAAGTGTGGATAACTGGAAGTCCTGTATTTTAAGCTGTAGCGCCGGTGTGGTAGCCGTGTCCTGCCGGGTAAGCAGGTGTATGGACTGATTTCCGTTTGACAGGCGGATATTGGCCGAATCAGGCATACTGTTTTTCAGGCGTACGATATTGTTTTCATCCACTACCCATTCTTGCCTGTTCAGTATGAGTCCTGGTTTCAGCGAAAGCTCCAGCACATTATCAGGCAGGAAGTTCACGAGTCCGCCGAGTTTATATTTAGTTTTATAGGCCCTGTCGCGCAGCACCATATCGAAGTTCACGAGGCCGGTATCCGCGTGGGCAGCAATTTCTGTATGATACAGCGGGAATGTAGGATGGTATAAATGCGCCAGTGAAGCGTTTGCCTGCAAGGCGGTGTCCAGTATGCTGGCCGTTATTAACAGGCTGTCGACCCGGAGGGAATCGTATACAATTTTAGGTGCATCCGCGTGGATTTTCAGCAGACTGCTGTCGCTGTTGAAATGTCCGTGGAGGATCATTGGTTCATCTATACGGAGGCCGGGGGCCAGTGATTCCAGGCTGCGTGGCCAGGTGAGGGAGGCGTACCAGCTCAGCAGCTGGCCAGGAGGCGGTACGATAATTTTCCCTGAATCGGCTGGCTCCAGTGGTTTCGCGATCACGTTCGCAAAAGCGGTTCCTATCTTCCTGTAATCAAATTGCCCCCATGTGTTAATTATTCCAAGTGGCGTACGCAGGTCGATGTATTGCAGGCTATCATAGCGCGCCACAATAGAAACAGTGTCCAGCGGGATCACTTTATCTTCTGTCTGTATCTGCCATTGGGTAAGGAAGGCGCTACCCACAATTTGCTGTGGTGTGATGGTAGGGAAATCGGCCTGAAGTTTACCGATGAGGGTAAGTGGATCGGCATACCAGTTTGTGGTAAACAGATCTGCTTTTACCAGGTCCACATCCGCTTTTATATTGTGGATGGTAGAATCTCCGAGAGCCCCGCTTACCGCAAAGGTGGCGGTAATACTGGTATCCTGGCTTTCGCCGGAGGCGGAAAATTCTCCTTTATCAATGGAGCCTTGTACGTTTACATCGTGGTACGTGTAGCCGTTATAGGTAGCATCGTATAGTGTGGCGTCCGCATTGGCTACCATACCGGTGATCGTATAGCCCTGACCGGTAGCGGAGAGTTTACCGTTGATCCACCCGTAGGTGGTATCCAACAGCAGTTTACCGGGATGTACATGCAGGTAGGGTACATTAATGGTGTAGCTGCTGCGTACACTATCCATGATATTCACCAGCCGTGCTTTCACTTCTGCATTGGCGTAGTCGCTTTTCAGTTTCAGGTTGGTGTTCATGTTTTGCATGCCACCCAGGAAAGAGCCGGTAATGAGCATATTTTCAGGCAGGCGTGGCGTATCCGGCAAGGTGCCCGGAGGCAGCCAGGAGCGCAGCGGTTTATTTCCGGATTGAATGTAGAGGCTGGGCAGGTTGGCACTGAGTTTATCCACATCTGTGGCGTGACTCACCTGACCGTTTTCCAGTTTAATGATGTTGCCACCATGGTCGTTGGCATAAAAGCTTTTTATGTTCAGCTGCCCGAGGGTACCTTTTAGTATAGCCGATAACGTTAGGTCTTTATTCCACAGTGGGGCAAAGTTTTTGTTTTTCCTTGCGTCGGGTACAAATCCGAGCCATTCGCCCAGTGCTACACGAACGGAATCGAGTTCAGCGTCGATACCGATCTTGTCTATGTCTTTGGATACATCGGACCAGGAAGGAACGGTAACGGCTATACGTTTACGCAGTACGCTTTTATTGGTTTGCACCAGGAAGTTTTTCAGCACCAGGCTTTGTGGGGTGAATAAAACATCCATGTTGGCCTTCTTAATTGTGAAGCCGGACCAGTCGCGGGCGGTGAGTGATTTTAGGACGGCGCTGATGCTGTCGGGCTGATATCTCACGTTAGCAACCCTGGTAGATACATTGGTGAGCAGCATATGGTTATAATCCGGGTCCGGGCCAGCCGCTTTTGGTGGCGGGGCTCCGTTATCGTATCTGACAGCGAGTTTTTCCAGGTTGATGGTGGTAGCTACCAGCTTCCACGGGCTGCTGGAGGTATCTACGGGGGCGGGTGTGGTATCTTTGCCAGGCATCAGTAATACCATGCCGGAGGTGCCTCCTATTTTCAGCTCTCCTACCTGAATGCGGGTGCTGTCCTGGTCCAAGCTGGAGTTGGACAGCAGGAGGTGGCCTACTTTCCAGGCGGTGTTAATGCCGATGCCATCGCTGCTGAATTGGAAGGAGCTGTTGGTAATGCTTAGTTTTTTAAGCAGCAGGTGCATGGAGGCGGTACTGGTATCTGCCGGCTGTGGCGGTGGTGCAGCGGCCGCTACTTTAGCGGGAATGTAATATTGGCGGAAATAACCTTTGAGGCCATCTACTTTAATATTTCTGAAAGAATACAGGCCATCGTCGAGGAGGAGGTCGTCCGGGTCGAGGTGTATTTCTTCCCAAACGAGCACCGCGTCCATTCCACCGGGAGTATCATCAAAACGCACGGTGAAGTTGGTCAGGGAAATATCTTTCAGGAGGAACTGCAACGTTGTACCGCTGGAGTTATCCAGTGTGTCGGGTGTTTGTTTGGGAGATACAAATGCGTCTATGGCAAACTGGAAGTTAAAGGTAGAATCGTTTACATGGTAAGCATTTACCAGTACGGAGTCCCATTGGAGCTTATCGATCTTTACCTCGTTATTCAGCAGGGAAAGCAGGTTGTAGTGTACTTTCAGGGAGCGGGAATAGAAGAGCGCCTTATTGGTGGTATCTGCCACAAATACGTCTCTGAGTTCCAGGTACTGCCATCCTCTGGCTCTGAGGTAGCCAATTTTAACGCGGGTATTTAATTTTTTCTGGAGATAGGATTCCCCTTGCTGACGGAGATAATTCTGTACCCCGTCGATCTGAAGCAAAAGCAGCACCATAACGGGCAGTAAGAGCACCGCTACAATTATCCATAATATCCATTTCCACCAGGGGCGGCTGTGATGTTCTCCGGTTTCTGCAGGTTCTGTCACGTGATTTTTTCGGGTATGTTAATTACAGAATTAAAACGCACAAAGGCGTTTATAGTTTACTCCAAAACAGGATTGTGTCATGCAAAGTCAGGGCCACCTAAAGGCCCATACAAATTTCATACCTGGGGCACAGGGTTATGACGCTAGCTGCAAGAATACGTTAAATACGGTAACGGGCATACTTTTTTTCTGTAATTATGGCCAGGAGTCTATATAACGGGGTGGTTCCGCTGGTTGAACCGGCGCACATAATAGAGTAGTTTATCCTTCTTTTCTTTATCTGTCCGGAATTCCTGTAGTAGTTCGGGGTCCTGCGGAAGTATATATTTTTTGAGGTTATAGGCGGATAATTCGAGGATTTCGCCGGTGGTAATGTTGATCACTTTGTAGAGCTGCACGGACACGTTCATGGGGCCGGTGGTCATGGCCGTGGGATTGTAGCTACGGGCGGCGGGCTGCATACGTTGCTGGTAGTAGATGCAGTAGTAACCGGTTTCGATGATTTTATTAAGGCCATTATCGTGCACGTAGAGGTTTTGGCCATCGCAGTAGCCCCAGTAATCTTTGACCTTGCGCTCCCCTGCTCCATCACGGATGACGAGCTGGTTTTTATCCGCCAGCAGGTACATTTGTGCGGCGCTGCTGCGGTCTTTGATCACGAGGTTGCCGTTTTCGGAGGGAGCGTTAGTCTGAAATTCCCGGAAGGAATGGTAAAGCCCCTGTTGATAAGTATTGGCATAAATAATCAGGGGAGATGGCGTTTGTTGCTGCGCTATGGTTACACAGCAGTTCATCATCATACACCAGATACACAGCAGTTTTTTCATCATATGTTTACGTCTTGAGCCGGAAGCATTCCGGCTCTACAGCTGCAGGCATTACCGTTTCACCGTTGCAAGCATGGCGGTTTTACGGCTGTAAGCATTGCCGTTTTGCGGCTGCAGGCATAGCTGCATTACCACTCCCGGTATGGCGATATTACCGCTGTAAGCATGGCGTTTCGCAGCTGCGGTCATTGCAGTTTAATAAATCGACGTAAAGGTATTTTTTCTGTGTGCCGGCGAAACGGGAAATAGCTGAATAGCCTTATTGTTTCTGCTAAGGCAGCTATTACATCTCCCGATATAAAAATAAAAGGCCGGGTAAAAACCCGGCCCGACTGAAGGTTACAACAAAATCTAAACCTGCTTATGAGAAAAGTTAAACAGCCGAAGCTGTAATATGATTCGGACAGGTTGATTATCAACGATAATCGCCTGTTACAAAGCCATGGCTTGTAACGAATGGTCTTTACTTTCCAGCTGGGAGGCTCCCATCAGGAACTCATCTACTTTTCTCGCACACTCGCGACCTTCGCTAATGGCCCATACCACCAGTGACTGACCACGGCGCATATCGCCGGCGGTGAACACCTTAGGGATGGATGTCAGGTATTGCTTTTCAGAGGCTCTGACATTACCTCTTTCGTCTCTTTCAACTTCTAGTTGCTCCAGCATGCCCACGTGTTGTGGGTGAACGAAGCCCATTGCCAGGAAAGCGAGTTCGCAGGGAACATCTCTTTCGGAGCCTGGTACTTCGGTGAATTTAGCCGGGCGACCATCCGGGCTGAGGGACCATTGCAGGTCTACCAGGCGGAGGGCTTTCAGGTGGCCGTTTTCATCACCGATGAACTCTTTGGTAGCGATGGCCCAGTGTCTGTCAGCACCTTCTTCATGGGAAGTCGATGTTTTCAGCACCATTGGATAAGTAGGCCAAGGCATATAATCTGTGCGTTCGCCCGGAGGCTTAGGCAATAATTCCAGCTGAGTGATGCTGATAGCGCCGTGACGGTTGCTGGTTCCCACACAATCGGAACCGGTATCACCACCACCGATTACTACAACATTTTTGCCAGTAGCTAATATATCGGCGCCTTCAACGCTGAGCTCAGCCACACGCTTGTTTTGCTGCTTCAGGAAGTCCATTGCATAATGTACTCCTTTCAGTTCGCGGCCAGGAATGTTGAGGTCGCGTGGAATTGTTGACCCACCGGCCAGGACCACTGCGTTGAATTCTCTCAACAGATCGTTGGCATTAACGGTAACGCCTATATTAGTATTACACTGGAAGGTGATGCCTTCCTCTTCCATCACTTTGATACGGCGGTCGATCACCCATTTTTCCAGTTTAAAGTCCGGAATACCGTAGCGGAGGAGGCCTCCTGGTTTATCGTCGCGTTCAAACACGGTTACCTGGTGACCGGCGTAGTTCAGCTGTGCTGCGGCTGCAAGGCCTGCGGGGCCGGAGCCTACTACGGCTACTTTTTTACCGGTGCGCACTCTTGGGGCTTTGGCTTGCACCAGGCCTTTTTCGAATGCGATTTCGATAATATTTTTTTCTATCTCTTCAATAGCTACCGGTGGCTGATTGATACCCAGTACGCAGGCGCTTTCGCAAGGTGCAGGGCAGATACGGCCGGTGAATTCCGGAAAGTTATTGGTAGATGTCAGTACTTCGTATGCTTCCTGCCAGTCCTGGCGGTATACAGCATCGTTAAACTCTGGAATCACGTTACCCAGCGGGCATCCGCTGTGGCAGAAAGGCACGCCGCAGTTCATGCAGCGGGCTGCCTGCTGATTCAGTTTCTGTTCAGCAAAACGCTCCACAAACTCGTTGTAGTGTTTTATTCTTTCCCGCGGATCTGATTTCCCGGGCAGCTCGCGTGTAAATTCCAGGAATCCTGTAGGTTTACCCATAATAGCCTCCACAAAGTCCCTTTAACAGCAAGGGATATTTTGATGATGAATGTTAATTGTTACTAGTGGCCTACTTTCTGACCTAATGCTTTGCCTGCTTTCAGTGCTGCCTTGTATTCTTTAGGGAACACTTTTACGAAGTGGCGCAGTTGGTTATCCCAGTCTTTCAGGATAAACTTGGCAACGGTGCTGTTCGTATAGGCGTGATGTTTAGTAATCAGGTCCTGCAGTGCTGCTACATCTTCCTGATCCAGTGGATCGAGGTCGATCATATCGCGGTTGCAGTGGTTGGCGAAGTTGCCTTTCACATCGTATACGAAGGCAATACCGCCTGACATACCTGCACCAAAGTTGCGGCCGGTTTCGCCGAGGATAACTGCGCGGCCACCGGTCATGTATTCGCAGCCGTGGTCGCCCACGCCTTCGGTTACAACGGTAGCACCGGAGTTACGTACGCAGAAGCGTTCGCCTGCTTTACCACGGATGTAGGCTTCCCCGGAGGTAGCGCCGTAGAAGCACACGTTACCGGCGATGATGTTGTCTTCCGCCTTGAAGCCTGCTTCTCCGCTTGGATAAAGGATCAGTTTGGCGCCAGACAAGCCTTTTCCGAAGTAGTCATTGGCTTCACCTTCCAGCTCCAGCGTCAGACCTTTGGTGGTGAATGCACCAAAGCTCTGACCAGCGGAACCTGTAAATTTGAAGTGAAGGGTATCTTCCGGAAGACCTTCGCTTTTGTAGCGTTTAGTGATTTCGTTTGATAAAATGGTACCGATAGTACGGTCAGTATTTCTAACATTGAACTGGTGGTAAACGCGGGCTTTCTTTTCCAGTGCAGGCTGTGCTACTTTGAGCAGCTGCCAGTCGAGCACTTCGCGTAAACCGTGATCCTGTTCTTCCTGTTTGTACAGCCCTGTTTCGGCAGCAGCTGGTTCTTTGTACAGGATTGGGCTCAGGTCCAGTTTCTGTGTTTTCCAGTTGTTGATGTCTTCGCGCATCTGCAGGCTGTCTACTTGTCCTACCATTTCATTAACGGTACGGTATCCGAGGTCGGCCATGATTTCGCGGAGTTCTTCCACGAGGTAGTTGAACAGGTTTACCACGTGCTGCGGATCGCCGGTGAAGCGTTTGCGCAGCTCAGGATCTTGTGTGGCAACTCCCACCGGGCAGGTGTTTACATGGCATTTACGCATCATGATACAGCCTTCTACCACCAGTGCGGCGGTAGCTACACCCCATTCTTCTGCACCCAGCAGGGTAGCGATAGCGATGTCGCGGCCGGTTTTCAGCTGACCATCGGTTTGCAGCACCACGCGGCTGCGGAGTTTATTTTTTACGAGGGTTTGGTGAGATTCAGCCAGACCGAGTTCCCAAGGCAGCCCTGCATGTTTGATAGAGCTGATTGGTGATGCACCGGTACCGCCGTCGAAGCCGGATACCAGTACTACATCGGCGTGTGCTTTGGCCACACCGGCAGCGATGGTACCAACGCCTGCTTTGGATACCAGCTTCACACTGATACGGGCGGCGCGGTTGGCATTTTTCAGGTCAAAGATGAGCTGAGCCAGATCCTCAATAGAGTAAATATCGTGGTGTGGAGGTGGAGAGATCAGACCTACACCTGGGGTGGAGTGTCTTACTTTCGCGATCCAGTCGTCTACCTTATGACCAGGCAGCTGACCACCTTCCCCAGGTTTAGCGCCCTGTGCCATCTTGATCTGCAGTTCATCTGCATTGGTCAGATAGTAGCTGGTTACGCCAAAGCGGGCACTTGCCACCTGCTTGATAGCAGAGCGCATAGAGTCACCGTTAGGCAGTTGCTCGTAACGGATTTCATCTTCTCCCCCTTCACCGGTGTTGCTTTTACCGCCAATGCGGTTCATAGCGATAGCGAGTGTGGAGTGCGCTTCGTGGGAAATAGATCCAAAGCTCATAGCACCGGTAGCGAAACGTTTCATGATGCTGGACGCAGGTTCTACTTCATCAATGGAAATAGAAGGGCGTGTACGCTTGAACGTGAACATGCTACGGAGGGTAGCTGCTTTTTCGCTCTGGTCGTTTACGGCTTTGGAATATTTTTTAAACGTGCTGTAATCGCCCATACGGGTAGCCAATTGCAGCAGGTGAATGGTATTTGGATTGAAGAGGTGGAACTCTCCTTTGCGTTTCCACTGGTATACACCACCTTCAGTGAGGCGCTGTACCGGTGTTTCTTTGCGGCCATAGCCCATCCAGTGTTTTGCCAGTGTTTCACGGGCAATATCATCTGTAGTGAGGCCCTGGATGCGGGAAACGGCGCCGGTGAAGTATTTATCCACCACGTTCTGGCTGATACCGAGGATTTCGAATATCTGCGCACCCTGGTAAGATTGCAGGGTAGAGATACCCATTTTAGAGAATACTTTCAGCAAGCCATCGCAAACAGCTTTGATGTAGTTTTTCTTCAGTTTATCTGTATCCTGGTCGGTGTCCAGTTTACCGTTGATTTTCAGGTCACGGATGGTGCTCAGTGCCAGGTATGGGTTGATGGCGGTAGCGCCAAAGCCCAGCAGGCAGGCAAAGTGATGCACTTCCCACACGTCACCGGCTTCTACGATCAGTCCTACCTGGCCACGGTAACCCTTGCGGATCAGGTGGTGGTGTACTGCGGAGGCGGCCATCAGTGAAGGGATAGCGGCGTGCTCGGAGTCGATGGCACGGTCAGAGAGGATGATTACCTCGAAACCGTCTTCCACGGCGTCTACCGCGTAGCGGCAAAGGCGTGCAAGTCCTTTCTCCATGGAGCCTGGCTTACCATCTGCTTTGAAGTAGGTTTGCAGGGTTTTAGCCTGGAACAAACCGGTATCAATGCTGCGGATTTTTTCCAGCTCAAAGTTGTTGAGGATAGGATGACGCAGTGCCAGACCGTGGCAGTGCAGCGGATCTTCGTCGAGCAGGTTACCGTTGTTGCCCACGAAAGTGGCGAGCGACATTACCAGTCTTTCCCTGATAGGATCGATTGGCGGGTTGGTTACCTGTGCGAACAGCTGTTTGAAATAGCTGCTGAGGTGCTGCGGCTGATTGCTGAGTACGGCCAGTGGTGCATCTGTACCCATGGAGCCTACCGGCTCTTTACCATCGATGGCCATAGGCGCGATGATGGTGTTCATGTCTTCGGTGGAGTAACCGAAAGCACGCTGGTATTTAAAGATCTGCTCATGTTCCAGGTGAGAGAAAGTTACACGTGGTTCAGGCAGTTCTTCGAGGCGGATTTTATATTTATTCAGCCATTCGCCGTAAGGTTGCTGAGAGCAGATTTGCTGTTTCAGTTCCTCATCGCCGATGATGCGGCCCTGGTCCATGTCCACGATGAACATTTTACCAGGCTGCAGGCGGCCTTTTTCTTTAATGTTTTTTGGATCAATAGGCAGTACCCCTGCTTCAGAAGCCATGATCACGCGGTCGTCTTTGGTAACCACGAAGCGGCTTGGGCGCAGACCGTTACGGTCGAGGGTAGCACCGATGATTTTACCATCTGTGAAGGAGATAGACGCAGGACCGTCCCATGGTTCCATCAGAGAGGCGTGATATTCATAGAATGCTTTCTTCAGCGGGTCCATGTCTTCGTTGCCGTCCCATGCTTCCGGAACGAGCATCATCATTACATGCGGCAGGGAGCGACCGGAAAGTGTCAGCAGCTCTATCACGTTATCCAGGCTGGCGGAGTCGGACTGGCCGTCTTCCACGATAGGCAGGAGCATTTCCAGTTCTTCTTTGGAGAAGTATTTGGAAACGAAATCTCTTTCGCCGGCGCGGAGCCAGTTGAGGTTACCTTTCAGGGTATTGATTTCACCGTTGTGGGCAATATATCTGAAAGGATGCGCGAGGCTCCAGCTTGGGAATGTATTGGTTGCAAAACGGGAGTGGATCAGCGCGAACGCGGATACCATTTTCTCATCAGACAGGTCAGGGTAGTAATGACGTACCTGGTAGGTAGTCAGCTGGCCTTTATATACAATGGTCTGATAAGAAAGGGAAGCGATATAAAATAAAGCCTTTTCCTTAGGGATGGAATTGCGAACAGTTTTAGAGATGTAGTTGCGCAATACAAACAGCTTACGTTCAAAAGCGGTGGCATCACTAATATGATAAGGGCAGGCGATAAATACCTGCTCAACTTCAGGTTCTACAGAAAGGGCGGTTTCACCGATACCATCGGGACGCACAGGCACCTTGCGGTAGCCAAGAATTTCCAGGCCCAGCTTTTCAGCAGCGCGTTGGAGGATTTCACGGCACTCTTCGCGCCAACGTGGTTCCTTAGGGAAGAAAACCATCCCTACACCGTATTTTCCGAATTCTGGTAAGCGGATACCCAGTTTCAAACACTCATCATAAAAAAACTCATGTGGCATCTGAAGCAGAATCCCTGCACCATCTCCAGTGTTTTGCTCACAGCCGCAGGCACCGCGGTGCTCCATGTTTTCAAGCATGGTCAGCGCATCACTGATGATCTGGTGGGATTTACGCCCTTTAATATGAGCGGTAAAACCTGTTCCGCAGGCATCATGTTCGAATTCAGGACGGTATAAACCTTGCGTTTGCTTCACTTCATCCATTGATTTGATATATTTAATTCTTAGGCACACTTCCCCCATTGACTTGCGCCGTGGGTGATGGTGTACGATATTTTTCGGGAACGGTTTAAAGATACTAAAGGAATGCGACTTTTTTTATACAAACATTTGTTATAGGGCTAAAATTTAGAAAAATTGAAAATAAAACCCGATGTGGTTTGAATTTTTTGAAAAAATGGAGTTGCGCAAAGCCCCCTGGAGCCAGCTGAAGCAGGGGTAAAGCTAAAATCTGAATATTTTTTTAGCAACCAAATGCTAATAATCGACCAGAAATGAGCAAAATATCATACAGTGGCGGGTTTGAGAAATACAAACTTATCTAGTAGTATGTGTGAAAATAATAATAGGTAGATAATAATATATGTATGTGCCGTAGGTATCACGCTCGTTGTGCCGTTTTCCGGAAGTAGCATAACAACATTCATTTCTCTTGATATCTTTGTAACGAAACGCCAACATCTCCCTATATCTATAATAATATAACTATGCCTGTTAAAATGAAATTAGTGGCCTTGCCTGCCCTGCTACTTTTTGCAGTCGCCACCTTTGCGCAGGACACCATGTATTCCGATACAGTAAGCGTATCTAAAAAAACAATCAAGCTCAGCGACAGTAAAAGAACGCTCAATGCAGTGTCTTCAAAAGGTATTAGCAGTATACAGGTCGTGCAATTCCTCTGGGACAGCTCACACATTGGCTATGCGCAGAAAGGAATCGGTAACAGCGTGGTAGTGGCGGAACCGGATCAGCCAGTTACGGCTTACCTGCAAAACCATATCAACAGCGCTTATAGCCATATATTCGAGCCAAATGGTGTACGCGTGTTAATGGTGGTAGAAGCACTGCGGATCGCTGAAAAAACAGGTATGTCGAGCGAGAAAGCGTACATCCGCTTTAAAGGAACCACCTATGGCACACTTGATGGCAGTAAATACCTGGAACTGGCCACCGCAGATATTGTAAGAAACAATGGCGGCCTGGACGTTACCCATAAACACAAAACCAATATCGCCAAAGCTATAGAGGAACTGATGGAAAGCACCCTGGCAAACGTTGATGATGCAATAGCCCAAAATACAGCTGCATTCACAATAGAAGGAATCTTTAACAGCTATACGGCCAAAAGAAACATCCCGGCACTGAAAGATTCCCTGCAAGATGGAGTTTATATGACCTTTTCGGAATTCAAAGCCAATAAACCTAGCATAGCTGAATTTGATGTGACCGAAAAGAAAAGAAAAATATTGGTAGTGGGGAAAGGTGGAAATACGATCAACTGCTGGGGCTTCGTGAAAAATGGAGCCATAGCCAGGCACATCGGCTATACCGTGGTGCCAATATCGCGCTACCAGGATGGTTATATCGTAACCAAATACCTCTCCAACGCGCGAGGCAGAAATGCGGCCGTTCTATGGTCTTCCATCGGCGGAGGTATCATTGCAGGCAGTATCGTAAACAGTACCGTGAATCTCGTTCCTGCGGATGCATTTCGCTCGTTATCACCTGCGCCCGCCGGCACTGCCATAGACATGGAAACCGGTGCATTCATTTTCTAAATGCACCGGCAAAATCGTTGTGGTTAAGGCTCGAACTCAAACATCGTTTTGACGCCGGGCCTTACCCTTAGCGGTTCGCTGGCCAGGCTCTCGTTTTGCAGCCGATCCAGCGCAGTTACTACATACGTATAACCTCTCCCCTTCACATACGACAAGTCCCTGAACTCAGGATCCGGCGCCTGCTGTACAATCGCGATGATTTTCGTAGGGTCGGTGAGGTTAATTACCTCGTTTTCTGCAAACCGGTATAGTACATATTGTTTCGTATGGGCCAGTGTATCATTATCGGACCAGTGAATTTCCAATCCCCAGCTGCGCTCAAAGGCATCCACGAAATAAGGGGCCTCTGGTGCTGTATTCGGCAGCCACGGCATGGTAGGAATCAATGCCGGATACCTGTACAGGTGATTGCGCAGCGTATCCTCAATGCCCAGCGGGTTACCGGCAAATGATTTGGCACTGTAAAAGAAACTTCCCTGCACGGTGTTGAGTGTCCGTGCTTCTTCTATCTGCAAAGGAATTTCATTCGGATTGCGCCAGATGCTGTTGCTGTTAATTTTATACACGCCATGGCCGATATACACATGCTTATCATATCCATGCTGGCTCCACCAGTTGAGCAGAATTTCATAGGCAACCAGGCGGTGCCCTCTTTCCCAGTATAGCTGTGGTGTTACATAATCTATCCAGCCTTTCTTCAGCCACTTCACCACGTCGGCATAGAGATCGTCATAGTTGGACATACCCCCACGGGTATACGAACCTTCCGGATCGCGGTCGCGGTTGCGCCAAACGCCAAACGGACTGATACCAAATTTTACATAGGGTTTTTCTTCCTTGATCGCCTTGCTCAGCATTTCGATGATGAGGTCCACATTGTGGCGGCGCCAGTCGTCCCTGTTCATATTGCCACCATAGGTGCGATAGGAGTTGTTATCCGGAAACTCTTTACCAGGCGCACGATACGGATAAAAATAATCATCAAAGTGGATGGCGTCCACATCATAGCGTTTTACCACATCACGGATGATATTGGTAACATATTCCCGTACTTCAGGCAGTGCAGGATCAAAATATTTTTTACCATCGTAGTTGAGGAACCATTGCGGATTACGGCGGGTGATATGTTCAGCGCTCACGCTGCTGCGACTAACGTTGAAGACTGCACGATAAGGGTTAAACCAGGCATGGAATTCCATGCCGCGTTTGTGCGTTTCCTCAATCATAAAAGCGAGCGGATCGTAATATGGATAAGGCGGCCGGCCCTGGGTGCCGGTGAGGTATTCAGACCAGGGTTCGTAAGGCGACATATAAAACGCATCTGCTACCGGGCGAACCTGTACCACCACTGCGTTCAAGCCATTTCTGCGGGCCTGTTCCAACAGGTTAATGAATTCCTGCTTTTGTTGATCAGAGCTGAGCCCACGCCGGGATGGCCAGTCGATATTTTCTACCGTGGCTATCCACACCGCCCTCATTTCCCTTTTGGGTGGCAATTGTGCCCATACCTGCTGCATCAGGCCTATCCATAAGATTGCGCCAGCTATTAATTGCTTCAACATCTTCGTCTGTTAAATCCGTGAAATGCGAAAATAGGAAAACGTATGCGGAGAGTGTTTAATTATTTGATTAGCAGTTTTTTTGCTTAATCTTTCCCGGTAATGTTCACATTAAAAGGTGGGGCCTGATAGTCCTTCGGCAGCTGGTCCGCACTCACGGTGGAGTGGTTGCCATCGCGGTGTGCGTAATAGTTTGGTGACATGATCTCTACCCCTGCTTCATTAAACGCAATGTGTATCTGCCGGTGTAGTTCAGAGTAAATCACCGCCATTTTCCCAGGCTGGTCGGTGTATACGTTGATTTCATAGGCAACGGCAAAATCGTTTAAAGCAGTCTGGAGTACAAACGGTGCCTTGTCTTTTATTACACCGTCCGTAACCATGGCGGCTTTTATCAGCAGTTCATGCACGATGTTCCAGGGTACCTCATAGCCAATGGTAACGGTGGTATGGAGAATCAGGCCCAGGTCCTGCGAGGAAGTAGAGTAATTGATGGTATGCCCGTTTAGAATACTGGCATTGGGTACGGTAATCTCTTCATTTTTGATGGTCCGTAAACGCGTTACCAGCAGGCTTTTTTCGATGACGTCCCCGGTGATTTCTCCCAGCCTGATACGGTCGCCGATCCGGAATGGCCGCATGTAGGTAATTACGAAACCCGCAATGATATTGGAAATAGCTGAAGAAGATCCCAGTGAAAACAGGATGCCCAGGAATACGGATACCCCCTGAAACACTTTGGAGTCCGAGCCCGGCAGGTATGGGAAAATGATCACGAACATGAATGCATACAGGAGGAACTTGATGCCACTGGCCGTGGGCCTTGCCCAGTCCGCATAAAAGCCTTTGATCACCAGGTTGCCGTTAGCCACTTCTTTTGACAGGAATCCCACCAGTCGCACCAGTCCCCGGGTGATCAGGTATATCACCAGTATAGTTAATAATTTGGGAAGATAGGCAAGTGTTTGTGTCAGTATGGCTTTTAGCGGGTCGAGTGTCCAGTGCAGGAGTGTATCTGCCAGCCCTTCTGTCCAGGGGAAAATGCTGAATATGATGGGAAGGGTGAGGTATAATATAAGGAGAATAACGGCTATGCGGATGATACGCAGTATCGTAAAGGCAAATGCCAGTTGCCGGGAAGGGTTCATGAGGGCGTACCCGCTGACGTGCAGGCCTTTGAACAAACTTTCCTTCCGTTTCACCAGCCGCAGCTTTATCTTCCGGAAAATGAAATTGATAAGGATCACGATGCCTGTAAAGGCGATGAGTACCGCTGCCAGCCATAAAAAGCGGTGTAGTAGTGCTTTCCAGCCAAACTCCTGCTGGTAGTTGCTAACGGCGCTGCCTATACGGGCGGTGTTATACCTGGCGATGGAGTCTTTGCTGAGATGCAGTACTGCAGAGTCTTTGGCTGTTACCGAGAACAGAATTACGTCTCCATAACTCACATCCAGGTTGGCTTCATTGGGAGATATAAACAGGGAATCGGGGCTGAACAGCGGATTTTCCGCCAGCCGCTTTATTTTCCGCTCAATCTGAGCGACGCGTTCGGCGGGCACAAGGGGCCCGATCTGATTATAGATGAAAAACAGGGTGTCGCCAAAGGGTTTGACCGGCACACCCGATTTCAAATGAACTGTGGAGTCTGACTGTGCGAAGCTATTGAGTAGCAGACAGCAACAAATAATGGAGCATAACAATCGCATTCCGAACCTTTCTATTAAAATACGGAAAATAATTGATGTTAGCTGCCATTGGCTGCTGTTATACCTTTCTGGCGAGATATTGCTTATAATCCGGCAGGATTACTTCGTAGTCCTGGTGCATCAGCGGCGACGTAAGCAGGAAGTCAGCGGTAGAACGATTGTTTGCAATCGGGATATTCCACACCACGCCCAGGCGTAGCAGGGCCTTAATATCCGGGTCATGTGGGAGTGCTTCCATCGGGTCCCAGAAGAAAATGATCACATCCAGTGCGCCTTCGGCCACCAGTGCGCCAATTTGCTGGTCGCCCCCGAGCGGACCGCTCAGCAGTTTACGAACAGAAACGTCCAGCGCCTCCTCTATCAGCTTGCCGGTGGTTCCGGTAGCATACAGCTCATGGCGACTGAGCACAGTTTTGTTGTAGGTAGCCCACTCAATCAGCTCTGCTTTTTTGTGGTCGTGTGCGATTAACGCGATGCGTTTGCGTGCTTTAAGCGTTTTAACTGTTTGCATATGTACCACAAAAGTAATATAGGATGTGGAATAAATAAATCACGATTATTTTTAATATTAATAGAGAAATCATTTTTCCCTATAATGATATTGTAAAATTCGATCCCTAAACAGGAATTCCATCGGGGAAAACTCCCCTAAAAAGGTTACCTTTGTTGCGTAAAATTGGATACAATGATTAAAACAGGAAATCCCATTATCAGCATATACACAGAAATGACGCCTAACCCGGAAACAATGAAGTTTGTGGCAAACAAACTGTTGTATCCAGGCAAAAGCATTGATTTTCCGGATGAAGCCAGTGCCAAACCATCCCCGCTTGCAGTGGAGCTGTTCAGCTTCCCTTTCATCAGAGGTGTGTTTATCATGGCTAACTTTATCACTTTAACAAAAACTCCGGAAACGGATTGGAACGATATTATCCCTACAGTAAAAGCTTTCCTGAAAGAATACCTGGAGGATAACCGTCCTGTTGTGAATGAGGATGAAGTGGTGGTGACCAAAACTTCCGCCACCAATACGGTAAGTGCAGATGACAGCGATGTGGTAAAACGTATTAAGGAATTACTTGAAAACTATGTGAAACCAGCAGTAGAAATGGATGGCGGCGCTATCCAGTTTAAAGACTACAGCGAAGGTACGGTTACACTGATGTTACAAGGTTCCTGCTCAGGCTGCCCTTCTTCCATGATTACGCTCAAAGCCGGCATCGAAGGCATGATGAAGCGTATGATTCCGGAAGTGAAGGAAGTAGTGGCAGAAGCAGAATAAGCCATAGTTGAGTGAATGATAGTGTTAAATGAAAGCACAGTCTTAGTGGCTGTGCTTTTTTCTTTTATACCCGATCCAAAAAAGCAATGAAAAAAATGAAAGGACTACTCGCCTTTATTTGCCTCGCTGCCGCCCTGCCAACTGCGGCCCAAAAGAAAAAAACCGATAGTACTGTTGCCGTTATCACCTACGGATTTGTGAACAATGGAAAGTCATCCGGCGGTGAAGGGCTGCGCATGGTGGTGGACCACAACCAGGTACACATCCTGCCTGGCGGAAAAGCACAAAAAGAACAGCAATACCTGGACTACCACGATCAAACCACCCTGCAGGTGCTTTCCCTGGCCAACGGTGATGTATACACGCTGCAAAAACCGTTCGGCGAGCATCCGCAACCGGAGCTGCTCCCCGATACTGCCACCATCCTCGGCATCCCCTGTAAAAAAGCGAAACTCTTTGTGCGCTCTAACACCATTGAAGTATGGTATACCAACGCACTCAAAATAAAAGGTACCCCCACCCTAAGCTATGGCCCGGGCCTGGGCCTGGTGCTGCGTATCATCAGAAACGGTAACAGCGAAACCGTTGCACGCAAAATCGAATATCGCAAAGTAACGCCGGAAGAACTGGCGTGGCCGGCCAACAAAGGCAATGTGGTGAACGATGCAGCGTATATGCGTGCCGTGATCGACAGTCGCTACACCACCCTGCCGGTATTTGAGCAGGAGCAGATCAGCTGGGGCAACAACACCCCTAACCCGGAAGGCGAACAGCTCAACAAAACGTACCATTACGCCGGCGGCACCATCATCCTCAAAAAAGTGAAACTGCCGGAATGGAAAAAAGGCTACAACCTGTTTGCCGAGCTGGTACAGTACTCCAACGGCGATGCCTACGACCGTACCGGCTCCGTATTCATGGTGCCTGTAGGTACGGATACCACCTTCCTCGACGGGCTTAAAAAAGGTGCTGCCGCGCTTCCACTCTATCATGCACGCAACGGAAAGGCTTATCAGGGTATGGTGAAAACAGCCTCCTTTACGCCACCGCTGGAAGTCATCCGCTTCTTCACTCCTTTCGGCGTACGCCAGTTTAACAACCAGGTACAGATTCAGGGGTACCACTGGGCGGATTCCGTAATATACAAGCAGGATATCACCGAGCTCTCCAGCGCCCTGCAGGGAGAAGTATGGCTGGGTGTTTATATCGGTAACTACGACAAAGGCGGCCATAAAGTAAGCCTGTCCTTTAAGTACTACCCTGGCTATGATGAGGAAGAGCAGGGCGCCGGTACCAACTTTGTAATGCCGGTGTTCAATACTACCAACGTAATGGAGATGGCTGGCCAGGAATACGCTACCCTGTTTGATAAAGATTCGCTGACCGTAACGGTGGATATCCCTGCAGGTGTTAAAAAGCTGCAGCTGCGTTACCTCACCACCGGCCATGGCGGCTGGGGCGGCGGCGATGAGTTCAACCCCAGGCAGAACGAAATTTTTGTGGATAACCAACGGGTATATCATTTCATTCCATGGCGCACGGATTGTGCTACCTACCGATATTCCAATCCGGCTTCCGGCAACTTTGGCAACGGATTGTCGTCGTCAGACCTGAGCCGTTCCAACTGGTGCCCTGGAACGCTTACCACACCTGTGTTTATCAATCTTCCGGATGTAACGCCGGGCAGGCATACTTTCAAAGTAGCCATCCCGCAAGGTTTGCCGGCAGGTACCAGCCAGAGCTTCTGGAACGTTTCCGGTACCCTGCTCGGAGAAAAATAATTGCAGTATGGAAGCCGTATCCGTGCGGCTTCCATATTTTCGTTTTAATTTTAACCCATGAACGAAATATACCAGGGCCTGCTGAATGGGTTTCATGAGATGACCACCTTAGAGATCATTGCTGTTTTTTTTGCAGTGTTGTCTGTCATCTTCCAAAAGAAAAATAATATTCTCGTATACCCCACCGGGTTAGTCAGCACTGGTATTTACGTTTATCTGCTCTCCCATTCCCATTTTAAATTATATGCAGAAGCAACGCTGAACGCTTATTATTTCATTATGAGCGTGTATGGCTGGATTTATTGGGCACGCCGCAGTGGTCAGTCGCAGGAGCCGGTGACGATCACCTTCAGTTCCCCGCGCACCATGGGCATCGCCATTGGTATCGCAGCAGTTGGCTGGGCGATATTTTATTTCCTGCTATCCCATTATTCCGATTCTACCACGCCCACGATGGATGGTTTTGTATCCGCTACCGCCTGCGCCGGCATGTGGTTGCTGGCTAAGCGTAAGGTGGAAAACTGGATATTGCTCAATATTTCCAACCTCGTAGCCATCCCGCTGTTATTCTATAAACATTTGTACCTGACCTCGTTCCTGACCATTTTCCTATTCATCATCGCGATATTCGGCTATTTCAGCTGGAGAAAGGAAGGGCTGGCAAATGAAAGCGCACAAGCATGAAAAAAGTAGTTGTAATAGGGCCTGAGTCGACCGGCAAAAGTACTTTAAGTGAGATGCTGGCCACGCGCTTCCACACCGTATGGGCGCCGGAATACGCACGCGAATACATTGAATACCTGGAACGCCCCTACGAAAAGGATGACCTGTTAAAAATCGCCGAAGGGCAGGTGGCGCTGGAACAGCAGCAGCTGGCAAAAGCGACGGATGTGCTGATCTGCGATACGGACCTGTATGTAATCAAAGTTTGGAGTGAGCACAAGTATGGCGACTGCGACAACCGCATCCTGGCGATGATTGCGCAGCAGCAGTGTGATTTATATCTCCTCACTAATATTGACCTCGCCTGGGAAAATGATCCGCAGCGGGAGCACCCTGAGCCGGAGATGCGCAGTTACTTTTACAATGTATACCGGGATATTGTAGTGCAATCGGGCGTACCGTTTGTGGATATCAGCGGCAGTTATGCACAGCGGGAAATTACCGCAGCAGCCGCTGTGGACAAGCTCCTGCGGGGATAGTTACTTTTCTTTTTTCGTGGTTTCGATACCTGTCACCAGTTCAGCGATATCCGGGTCCGGTGCAATATTGCGCATCTGGATAAGGATTTTACGCTGGCGATAGGCGGTAGTCCTGGAAGGAGGCACCACCGTGTATTTGACCGGGTTAGGCAGCGCCGCGGTAATCATGGCAGCTTCTTCCCGGTTCAGGTTAGCCGCTGGTTTATGGTAGTATTCCTGTGCGGCGGATTCAAAGCCGAAGATGCCCTCGCCGGTTTCAGCCACGTTGAGGTATACTTCCAGGATGCGCTGTTTACCCCAGATTTTTTCAATCATAAAAGTAAAATAGACCTCCAGGCCTTTGCGGACCCAACTTCTCCCCTGCCATAAAAAAACATTTTTTGCCACTTGCTGACTAATGGTGCTGGCGCCACGAATTTTCTTACTCTTGGCGTTGTGCTTCATGGCCTTTTCTATGGATTTGAAATCGAACCCGTCGTGGTCGGTGAACAGCTGATCCTCGCTGGCAATCACGGCCAGCTTGGCGTGCTGGGAAATCTCATCGTAGCTGGCCCAGCTTTTATGCAGCTTTTTGTCTGTTCCCCACAGGCTAAACCAACTGGAGATTTGCGTAAGGGTAATAGGGGGATTCACCCACTTCGTTAAAATGATATAGGCAAATTGGGCAATAATTAATACTAATAACACTCTCTTCACTCTCCTCCACATTCTCGGAACAATTCCTTTAAGCTTCATCCAAGTAGGTTTAGAAAAATCGGCCGAAAGTTAGGAAGATAATTTGACATCCATTTTCGTTAAATTTGAATATGCTTTTACAAGTTCACCCTGATAACCCGAATCCCCGCAACATCAAAACGATTGTTGAATGCCTGAAAGACGGCGGTGTGATTATCTATCCCACCGATACCGTGTACGGGCTGGGTTGTGACATTACGCAGCAAAAGGCCATTGAGCGGGTAGCGCGCATCAAGCAGATTGATCCTAAAAAGGCTAATTTTTCCTTCATCTGTTACGATCTGAGTCATTTATCGGACTACGCAAAAAGTGTGGATACGCCCGTTTTTCGTATGCTGAAAAAGGCTTTGCCCGGGCCATATACTTTTATTTTGCCGGCCAGTAAGCTGGTGCCCAAGTTGTTAAAAACCAAGAAAGATACAGTTGGTATCAGGGTGCCGGATAATAATATTTGTCGCACAATTGTGAAGGAGCTGGATAATCCGATCATGAGTACTACGCTGCCGATCGACTACTACGTGGAAGAATATACGGACCCGGAAGTGATTTATGAGAAGTTTGGGAAGCTGGTGGATATTGTGGTAGATGGCGGCCCTGGCGGGATGGGATTTTCCACGGTAGTGGATTGTACCAGCGGTGAGCCGGAGTTGATTCGTGAGGGGATCGGAAGTTTTGAGGCGATAGCATAACCTTTTATTTTGGAGGGATCGGGAGCCTTCGGCCCCCGATCCCTCCAGATCTTCCACAGCCGAAGGCTGTGGAAGATCTGGAGAAAAAAAAATTGTAAAATGAAGAGACTGACATTCCTACTCGTGCTGGCGGCCTTTGGACCTGTTGCCTTTGGCCAGGAGTTCAAATTAAAACCTGTTCACATCATACCGCCGCCGAAGCAAACAACGGAAAAGAAGGTGGCGCCGCTGGCTCCTAACCTCTATTACAATCAATGTTTCGGGTTTTTCTGCAAGCAGGAATGGAAGGTGCAGCAACGCACCGGGCTGCCGGTAAAAATCCGGCTGGGCGACTACTCAACTACGCAACGCATTGAATATAAGCATTATTGACTAAGTCAACTATTATTGATTGACGGTGTCAATTATCTGAAATGGCATAAAAAAATCCCGCCGGAGCGGGACTTTTTTATGGGAAATATCTTACTCAAACAAAGCCGGTATAAGGACCTTATTTAATTCCCAGCTTCTTTGCGATATCTGCAGGCAGTGCTTTTTTGTTAACCATGTAGCAGGTAGTTTTGTACTGGAAGTAAGGCAGGGAAGCATAGAAGTAGCCCTGACCGAAATTATCAGTACCCCATGAATTTTTCACACGGAAGTATTTTTTACCTGTCTGGTCTTTTACCAGTCCTACGATATGCATACCGTGGTCGTCCTGGGTTTCGAAGTTATCGAAAGCTTCCTGACGTACTTCGGCAGTGATATTTTTTTCCTGGATAGGTTGCAGGAATGCGTTTTTCTTTTCGTCGGCAGACATATCAGCAAAGTCCTTATCCGGAACGATAGCCAGGCCTTCTCTGAAGTTGAAACCTTTTTCGCTCACGTCAGCAGCCCATGCGAGGGTGTAACCGTTGGTGAGGGCGTTTTCAGCGATGGTGGTGAAATCTGCCAGGTTTACGTTGTATACTTTTTCCCAGTTCCAGTTATCCGGTACTTCCAGAACGAACTGTGAGTTGTATGGGTGGTGGGTAAAGGAAGAGATGTAGATATAATCGTCGGCATTAAGGCCCAGTTCTTTGGCAAAAGCCTGCGGCGTGTATTGTTTACCGTTATACTCAAATTTAGCAGGAGCTTCGCCCATGTAAGCGTTCAGCACACCATCGTAGGCTTTTTTCCAATCCGGATTGATAGTACCGTTAGCGGCGCCGATTTTAGTTACCAGGCCTTCCAGCAGGCTAACCATTTCAGCGTGGTTGTAAGTTTTCTGACGGTTGCCATCGTATGCACTCTGAGGAACCAGACCGAATTCGCGGAGGCAGAGAATATCATCAGGGAATCCGCCACCTTCACCGAAGTTGGCTTTACCGTGCATGCGAACGTAGTTAGCAGCTTTTAAAGGATACATGTTGCGTACTACGTACATTTCGCTCAGGTTTACACCTTTGCCTTTACCAGCGCGCAGTGCTTCAGACTCCAGGAAGGACATGCCGGAAAAAGACCAGCAGGTACCAGTGCGACCCTGGTTTTGAACGTCAAAAGCATCCATGTTTTTAATGGTGGTAAACTCTAATTTGCTACCCTGTATGTTGGTGGTGGTTTGTGCAAATGCAGCCGTAGAGCAAAGCATTACGGCGCCTAACATCCAATTCTTCATGTGGTTAGATTCGTTGTAATTTTTGTAACAAAGGGCCAAATATAAGGGAAACAGCCTTCTTTGCCGACTAAAAGTTTGATGAGCGGATAGGGAACCTGCTATGCATTTACTACCCCTTGTTGTGCTTTTTCGAACTGTTCCCGGGTGATTTTCCACTCCCACAATTCCTCGTTGTCCTTGTTCCTGATAGCTCCCACGAATGACATTCCTACTTTTTGTAATATCTTAACAGAGGCATTGTATTCTTCTTCCGTGTGGGCAATCACGTTGGTCACATAAGAGTGACCAAAGGCAAAATTGAGGAGTGCCTGGGCCATTTCGGTGCCGTATCCTTTTTCGCGGTGGTCGGGGCTGATCTCATAGGCTATTTCCACTGTACCATCGGCACTGGGTTTGCCTTTGAAGCCCCCCGCTCCTATCAGCTCCCTGCTGTCTTTAAGGATTACCATATAAAAGAACCAACCCAACAGGGTGGGGTCGTTCCGTAATTTATCATAAGTAACCAATATCACTTCCGGAAACTCAATCCAGTTGTCCGCTATCGTAATATCCAGTTGGCTCGCAAGTACATCACTACCCTGTAAAAACAGTTCGAAATGGTGTAGTGTGCACGGCATCAATTGCAGGTGCTTAGTAAGAATCATGTTGGTAACGAGTAAATGCTTTGGGAATATACAAATTAGGTTTTTGGGATTTAAAATGCAATAAGGGGACAGAATGTACAGCATCGTGCGATACACAGTAACATCCTATCCCCTTAAAAAATGAATTACAGTATTAATGCGCTTCCAGCCAGTTGTTGCCGATTCCCATTTCGGCTTCCACCGGTACAGCCAGTGGCAGGGCGTTACGCATACAATCCAAAATAATAGGTTTAATAATCTCCAGTTCCGACTTATGTGCATCAAATACCAATTCGTCATGCACCTGCAGGATCATTTTTGATTGCAGGTTATGTGCTTTGAAAGCCTTGTGAACGGCTATCATAGCCAGCTTGATCATATCGGCTGCAGTACCTTGTATGGGCATATTGATGGCATTTCGTTCAGCGAAACCCCGCACCACCGCATTGGAGGAATTGATATCCTTGAGCCAGCGTTTACGCCCAAGTATTGTTTCCACATAGCCTTTTTGCTGCGCTGATTTCACCTGGTCCTCCATGTATTTTTTGATGGATGGATATTGGGCGAAATAGTTATCGATCAGCGTTTTGGCTTCACTGCGGGGAATACCCAGGTTTTCGGACAAACCAAAGGCGCTCACGCCATAGATGATGCCGAAGTTGACGCTCTTCGCATTGCGGCGCATATCCGAGGTCACTTCCTCCAAAGGTACGTTGTAGACTTTTGCAGCCGTTGCAGCGTGAATATCGGTGCCGCTACGAAACGCTTCCATCATCTGCTCATCCTTGCTGATGGCGGCAATGATGCGCAATTCGATCTGTGAGTAGTCGGCCGATAACAGTACGAACTCTTCATTCCTTGGAATGAAAGCCTTGCGTATTTCACGGCCACGGTCCGTACGGATTGGTATATTCTGCAGGTTAGGGTTATTGGAACTTAAACGACCGGTTACTGCCACTGCCTGGTTATAGGAAGTGTGTATGCGGTTGGTACGTTTATTCAGCAATAACGGTAACGCATCTACGTAGGTGGATTTCAGTTTGCTCAGCTCGCGGAAGATAAGGATATCTTCTACGATCTGGTGCTTGGAAGACAGCTTCTGGAGCACATCTTCGCCGGTGGCGTATTGGCCGGTACGGGTTTTCTTTGCTTTAGGATCGAGTTGTAATTTTTCAAACAGTACTTCACCCAGTTGTTTTGGGGAGGCGAGTTTAAAACGCACACCTGCCTGTTCATATACACTCTCCTCTGCCCTCCTGATCTCTGTTTCCAGCTCTGCGGAGTAGTCGGCCAGGGCCTTTGTATCAATGGCGATACCTTCGTACTCCATATCCGTCAGCACTTTCGTGAGTGGGTTTTCCACTTCGTAAAATACTTTTTCTACTGCTTTTGCCGGCAGCATAGGGAGGAATACCTCTTTCAGCTGTAAGGTCACATCTGCATCTTCTGCTGCGTAGTTGGCTACTTTTTCCACTTCTACATCACGCATGCTCAGCTGGTTTTTGCCTTTTCCAATCAACGTTTCTATGGAAACAGGTTCGTAGCCGAGGTATTGTGCGCTGAGGTAATCCATACTGCGGCGTCCTTCCGGCTCCACGAGGTAGTGGGCCAGCATGGTATCAAATACAGGGCCTTTGATGGCAAAACCATACCATTTGAGCATGATCATATCATACTTCAGGTTTTGACCTATGAAGGTGATGGCTTCGTTCTCAAAGAGGGGCCTGAATTCTTCCAGGATGCTGATCACGCCTGCTTTATCAGCCGGCAGGGGGATGTAGTATGCTTCCCCGGATTTGAAGGAGAAGCTCATGCCTACCAGGTCGGCCTCATTCGGATCTTTGCCGGTTGTTTCCGTATCAAAGGAAAGCTGCGGCTGCTGTTGCAGTTGGGCTATCAGTGCGCTGCGTTTTTCAGCTGTATCGGTGAGGTGGTAGGTATGTGGAGTATTGTTGATATTTTTTTCCGGATTAATGAAGCTGCTGCTGCCTTCCTGTTCTGCTGGGGCAGCTGCTTCTTCGGTGGCCGTCACACTGCCAAACAGGTCGGTTTGTACTACCCCTGGTTTTGTCACTGGCGCGGCGGCACCGGAAGCTGCAAAAGAATCTCCCAGTATACGTTTGCCGAGTGTTTTAAATTCCAGTTCGGTAAAAATTTCCACGAGTACGTCGCGGTTATATTCCTTGAGGCAAAAATCCTCTTCGTGGAAGGAAACCGGAACATCGGTGATGATGGTCGCCAGCTGTTTGGACAGCAGTGCGTTTTCGCGGCCTGCCTTTATTTTTTCGGCCATTTTACCGCCGATGGCATCTGCATTTTCCAATACATTTTCCAGTGTTTCGTATTGTGCCAGCAGCTTCATGGCTGTTTTTTCGCCTACGCCGGCAATGCCGGGAATGTTATCCACAGCATCACCCATGAGGCCAAGGATGTCAATTACCTGGGACACATCTTTGATCTGCCATTTATCACATACTTCCTTAGGGCCCATAATTTCTTCCTTACTGCCCATGTATGGTGGTTTGTAGATGTAGATGTTGTCTCTTACCAGCTGCCCATAATCTTTATCCGGCGTTACCATGTACACGGTGTAACCTGCATCAGCGGCCTGCCAGGCCAGGGTGCCTATCACGTCATCGGCCTCATAGCCGTCTACCTCCAGCAGTGGAATATTGAATCCCTGCAGGATGCGGCGGATATCAGGCAGTGCGTCCAGCAGGTCTTCCGGCGCATCTTCGCGATTGGCTTTATAGTCGGTGAAAGTAGTATGACGTTCAGTGGGGGCATGCGTATCAAAAGCCACTGCCAGGTGCGTCGGCTTTTCTTTATTGATGAGATCCAGTAATGTTGTAGTGAATCCGAACTGCGCATTGGTGTTACGCCCGGTGCTGGTCATGCGTGGATTTCTGATCAGGGCGTAATACGCCCTGTAGATCAATGCCATGGCATCCAGTAAAAATAATTTCTTTTGCATCGCTAAACCTACAAGAATTAATTTGAATGTACAAAATTAAGGGATGCCTGTGAGTATTCCCTTTACAGAATATCTGAGCGGAAAATTTACATTTGCTACCAGAAAAAACTGATATGAAAAAGATATACCATCTTTCCACCTGTGGTACCTGTAAAAAGATCCTCGAAGAAACGCAGGCTGCTGCCCGGGGCTTCGTATTACAAGATATAAAAAAGGAAAAAATAACGGATGCCCAGTTAAAAGAAATGAAAGAACTAGCAGGAAGTTATGAGGCGCTTTTTAGTCGCAGGTCACAGAAGTACCGCCCAATGGGACTTCACGAAAAAGAACTGACGGAAAAAGATTATCACGATTTGATTTTGGAAGAGTATTCTTTCCTGAAGCGTCCGGTTGCGATTGCGGACGGAAAGATATACATCGGGGCGGATGTGAAGAATTTGTAGCCATTCGAATTTAAGGGATCGCCTTCGGCGATCCCTTAAATTCGAAAAAGCTCCGGCCTTTGGCCGGAGCTTTTTCGATAAACTATAATGATTTGATAAAGTCCTGAACTACCGCTTTGTACCGCGTCATATCCTGTTGTTGGAATGACTTAAACGGAAACTTCGCTGCATCCTCCAGGGCCGTTTTCAACTGAAATTTTTCTTGCGGGAGAGAATAGAAGTAGCCTTTTTCCATGAGGTACTCGCCCAGGTACACCTGCTCCGATTGGCCGGGGGTAGGCACCAGTATTGCTTTTTTATCCAATTTCACCAGGTCCATCAGGGTAGTATAGCCGGAGCGACTCAACACCATCTCCGAGGCTAGCATGGCTTTGTTTAACTCCGTGGCGTTCAGGTGGTTAACCTGTGTGATGCCGGGGGCAATTTCTACCTGTTGCGGTGTGCCTGGTTTACCACTTACAATCAGTGCGGTGAGCGAGAGGTCTTTTATCTGCGAGAGCACCATTTTTTCCAGGTTCGAGCGTTGCGGTTCCGGACCGGATATCAGTACCAGCAGGTCATATTTTTTCTGCACATTTTCCTGCGGTTCAAAACGGCTCAAACAGCCGAGGTACGTAGTTTTGGTGGCGGGTAAGGTGGCAGGGTGCGCCAGTTCTCCGGACAGGTTATTATCTCCCTGGATATCAGGAATCCAACAAGCGCTGTATTTGCGGATATAACTGTAGTTGATGCGCTGTAAAGTGCGCTCAATCCAGCCCCCGAAAGGGGTCTTGATAAGCAACTGGTGTGTAATGAAAACGGTAGGGACAGACTTGTGATATAATCCGAAGCGATTGTCGGAAATCACAGCGTTTATCTGGTGTTCCTTTACGATCTTTTGCAGCCAGCGTTGCTCGTTTTTGATAGCCCCGATAATTTTCGGAATCTGCTGCATAATTTTCACACCAAAAAACTTGCCTTTCTGTGCGTACTGTATGCGATATCCGGGCAAAGGAAAGATGGTGATGTCAGGAAATTCCTGTTGCAAAAGTGCCGCATGTTTGCCTTCCGCAGCAATAAAAACTTTGCATCCTGCGTTAAGCATTTCATGGATCAGGGGAATATCCCTGGTAGCATGTCCAAGGCCCCAATCCAGGGGAACAACAAGAATTTTTTTAGGAGAGAGGTTTGTGGACAAATATTTGGATTTTTTTTGCGAATTTAGCTTAAATTACAAAAGGGCATTGTTAAGAAAAGGTAAAGTCTGAGCTAGGAATAAACAATTTAGATTAAGCATATAATCAACAGTATGAATAAGATAAAATGGGTGGTAATTATTCTTCTTTGTGGAAGTTTGGCGATGGAGAGTTGCAAGGTGTTTAAGAAAAATGATTGCGGTTGTCCCACCATGAACAAAAAAAGAATGCATTAATACCCACGTTTTGAGCAAAACGGCCACGATTAACCTTATCTTTTGGGTTATCCCATGAATACCTGACCAAACAATATTTTCGGGGAATTTCAAATTTTTTTCATGAAACCTGTAGATAGAGATTTACTGATCCTGCTACACGAAGATAGGTACACTGAGCAGCAAATTCAATCTGCCGTTAGACAGATTAGTGAGATGCTGACGCTCATCGAAACGATGGATTATCTCTGTGCCGTGATGGAAGTAGCCAACTGCAATAAAAGCAAAGTAACCAACAAGAGACCTGTGCTGGAAAAAGCCATCTCCCGTAAGGCCCACAAACCTTTCGAATTCATTATCCACAAGAACTGATTGTTGCCAACGCTGTATATTGTGCCTGTGCATTTTATGCCCATACTTTCGTGTTTTGCTTTGAGGTTAAATTAAAATTCTTGTTGTACGTTTGCCATCATTAATTCCTATAAACTGATGGCTGATTTTTCGCACCTTCAGGATTTTTTGAATCCTATTTCCAAAGACTATCTTAATGACGACCAGGAATACGACGCATTCCAGGTAGGTGGCGTGATTGATGCCTATCAGGCAAATCATATTCCTGATATTGACAGCGCAGATATTATTCTGCTGGGTGTGGGAGAAGAGAGAGGCAGCTATTCGGGCAATACCGGCACCAACGGGCCGGATATGATCCGTCGTGAATTTTACCGGCTGTATAACTGGCATCGCGATATTAAACTCGCTGATGTAGGCAACCTCCGTTCCGGCGCCTTTCTGGCAGATGCATATGCCGCCATGAAAGCCGTAGTGGGCGATCTCATACAAGCCAGTAAAACGGTAATTATCCTGGGCGGCTCCCATGATCTCACCTATGCCCAATATAAGGCCTACGCCTCACAACAACTGATCATAGAAGCTACCGTAGCCGATGCGCTGATCGACCTGAAAGAAGACTCGACCATCCGCAGCGAACGCTTCCTGATGGATATTCTTACCGAACAGCCTAATTACCTCCGCCACTATAACCACCTCGGCTTCCAAAGCTATTTCGTACATCCGAGGATGTTAGAAACGCTGGATAAACTGCGGTTCGACTGCTACCGCCTGGGACGTATCCGGGAAAATATGGAAGAAGCTGAACCCGTGCTGCGGCATTCGGATCTTTTCAGCCTGGATATCAACATCATCCGCCATACCGATGCGCCGGCCAATCACCTCTCCCCCAACGGTTTCAGTGGAGAGGAAAGCTGCCTCCTGGCACGCTATGCCGGTATGAGCAGCCGACTCACCAGCTTCGGCATTTATGGCTACCGTGCAGAAAAGGACAAGGAAAACCTTACCGCCCGGCAGATATCACAAATGATCTGGTATTTCATGGATGGCAGAGCCGTGAAGAATAAGGAAGCATTGCTGGAACACCGCGACGCTTTCTGGGAATTTCATATAGCCTTCTCCGATATAGATACCGTGTTTCTGAAAAGCAAGAAAACAGGCCGCTGGTGGATGCAGCTGCCGGACAGGGAGTTTGTGCCCTGTGCGTATAACGACTATCTGCTGGCGAGTAATAATGAAATTCCGGAGCGGTGGTTACGGCACCAGGAGCGGTTTTAGCCCGTTTTATTGATGGGCCGTTGGCCCATCAATAAAACGGTTTTCCGTCCGGCGAAGTCGGACGGAAAACCGTTTAGCCAAGTGGATAATCTCTATATAATTCCAATAATCTTTCCTTCAGAAATGCTGCCTTGTTATCCGTTGAAATCATGTCATCATCCAGCCCCTGCATGGTGCTTTTATGCAGCTTTTCCACACGCTCATCTATCTTTTTGAAATAAGCTTCTTTCTTTTCTTCCCAGGCTATCTGATCCAATTGTAACTTATTAACAGAGCTGGCATTCAAATGACCGTATAAATGCTGAATAGTAGCAGATAAGGCGCTGTCTATCGCCTGATAATAAACGGTGGCACAGCTGTACATGTTGGAACCTTGGGCAATGCAGCGTTGGTAGCGCTCCTCAATGAGGTCTACGGGGTCCTTATGCTGTTGCGCATAAGCCGTTATACTGCCAAAGATGGCAAGGATAGCAAGTAGGTGTCGCATAGGGATAGTGGATAAATATGCGGCAAACCTACGAAATATATATGGATTTTAAATAATTCGTGAGGACTACTGCTTCACGCCTATTGATCCCGTACAGGTTTCTCCTGCGGGAAGTCCGTTTAGCCATACCCGTAGTGACTCTATACGCTGAGTGGTTAGCAGGGTGAGATAATTGGATTTGCACACCGGAAACATGCTGCCATAGCTTTTAGCAGCTTCCGGAAACATGGCTTTCAGCTGGGCATCCCTGAACTGTACCCACAGCCGTTGTGCATCACGGAGATTGTCGAGGAACTTTTTATTGGCGGCATATTCCTTTTGAATAGCCTGGTAGATATCATTCAGCTCTTTGTCGGCCTGCCGGTAGGCTTCCGTCGCTTTCTTATTCATCTCTGCCTGTGACTGTGCAAAGCCTTTGCTGGTGGCAGCGAGCAGCAACAGGCAGATGATGAAATATTTCATAAAGTGTGGCAATTAGATAACCACCAGCTCAAAGAAGTCTGCAGGCGTGAAATATTGTTTGGCAACATGCTGCAGCTCATCTGCTGTAATGGTCTTGATCGTTTGAATGTTATTGTAGAAATAATTTTCGTCCAGATCGTTGAGGATGAGGTTTTTCCAGCGTTGAATAATCTGGAAGGCACCATCCAGATCGCCCAGTATAGAACCGATCATGTAATTGCGTACCAGGTCCAGTTCTTCCTGTGGAACGGGCACATTTTGCAAGGTTTGCAGCTCTTTGTAAATCTCTTCAATGGCGGACTCACATACATCCCTGCCGGCTTCGGTCTGGATGTTGATAGCGCTCACCTGGCGGAAATTATAGAGTTGCGAGTAGATACCGTAGGTATAACCTTTCTCTTCTCTGATATTACTCATCAAACGGGAGCCAAAATAACCGCCCAAAATGGTGTTGAGTACCAGCATTTTAGGGAAGTCGGGATGGTAGCGGTTCGGGAACGGACGCGCTACGCGCACGGCACCCTGTACCCCGTTTTCATCGTTGAAGATCCTGAACTTTTTCTCTTCGGCAGGCTGAATAGGCAGGTCCAGTCGATGCAGGTGCGACTCCCCGTTCCATTTAGTGCTGCCAAGAAACTGGTTCAGCAACGGGATCATATTTTCCGGCAGGTTGCCGGCAACAAATATTTTACAGTTGTTGTACGTGTAGTGCTTTTTGTAGAATCCTTCCAGTGCTTCGGTTTGCAGGGCATCATAGCCCATCATGGTGCTCACGCGGCCATAAGGATGGAACTCCCCAAACAGGTACTGATCAATGAAGCGATTGGCTACAAAATCGCATTTCTGCAGGTTTACAGCCAGTTTCTGCTTTTGGTTTTGTGCATATACACTGAGTTCTTCTTCGCGGAAAACAGGGTCTAAAATCACCTCTGTGAGCACCGGCAGCAACTGCTCAATATGTTTGGTGAGGCAGTGCAGGGTGTAGGTGGCGTTTTCGTGGAAGGTATTGCGGTTCAGATAGGCACCGTAATACTCAATACTTTCATTGATTTCGAGGGCCGTATGCTTGCTGGTACCGGTTTTCATGAGAAAGTTGGTGGCCAGTGCCAGCATACTCTGGTTTTCGTACCAGGTGCCTGCCGGGAATACCAGTTCCAGCTGTAAAGTCTCCTGTTCGTCGGACTTCACAACGTACACGGGTATACCGTTATCGAGTGTAAATTTTTCGTATGGTTTGAGCTTCAGATCAAACTCCACAGCATCTTTTATGGCAGGAGGAATACTTCTGTTCATCTTTTGAATTTTTGGGCCGTTGCTTTAAAACACTTATCAGTATTAGTTTTCGGCGTAATAGTATATGGTGTTGGAGTTCTTTTCGTCAAACAGTAGTTTGGCTTCCTGATGCAGTTCTTCAGCAGTCACTCTTTCGTAGTTGCTAAATTCCTTGTTCATCATGCCGGCATCGCCCAGCAGTTCGTAGAAAGCGAGGTTGGTGGACCGGTTGAGCAAACTCATATCTTCAAACGCGAGCAGACTTTCCACCCTGTTTTTTACTTTCTGCAGTTCTCTTTCCGGAATCACTTCGTTTTGCAGTTTCTCCAGTTCCTGCTGGATGGCTTTCTCTGCGTCTTTCATCTTGACGCCTTTCACGAGCTTGCCTTCGATGGTGAGCAGTCCTGCGTCGAGACTACCAAAATGGTAGCACTCCACATTGGAGAACAATTTCTTCTCCTTTACCAATACCTGATGTAAGCGGGAAGAGCCGCCGCTGCTGAGGATATCAGAGAGCAGATCTGCTGCATAATAGCGCTTGTCAGATCTTGGCTGCATGTGATAGCATTTGTAGATAGCATCCAGCGGCACATTGGCTTTTACTTCCAGTTTATGCGCTTCCGTTTGCTCCGGCTCCAGCGGCAGGTTACGGTTGTATTTTTCGCCGGATGGGATGTCTCCAAACCATTTCTCAGCAAGGGTTTTCACCTGTTCCAGGGTGATGTTGCCTCCTACGGAGAGAATAGCGTTCACCGGGCGGTAGTATTTAAAAAAGAAAGCCTTCACATCTTCCAGTTTCGCATTTTCTATATGCGATAATTCCTTGCCGATGGTCATCCAGCGGTAAGGGTGCGTGGAGTATGCCAGCGCTCTCATTTTATGCCATACATCACCGTAAGGTTTGTTGATGTAATGTTCCTTGAATTCTTCCGATACTACTTTACGTTGCACGTCCAGGCTTTTTTCGCCGAAAGCGAGTGACAGCATGCGGTCGCTCTCCAGCCAAAAGGCTGTTTCGATGTTTTCTGCCGGAAGGGTGATATAGTAGTTGGTGAGATCGCTGGTAGTGTAGGCATTATTTTCGCCGCCGGCCATTTGCAGCGGTTCATCGTACTCCGGAATGTTGACAGACCCGCCAAACATCAGGTGCTCGAAAAGGTGTGCAAATCCTGTTTGTTCGGGGTTCTCGTCTCTTGCTCCTACGTCATACAATACGTTCAGAACAGCCATGGGCGTTGTATGGTCCTCGTGCACAATTACCCGGAGCCCGTTCGCTAAAGTAAATTTATTATAATGAGTCATAAGCCAATTGATGTTGTGGATATTAGTAAAGATAATCTCTTCTCGTCAACGATGCGTCAACGCTACTCAATAAACAATTCTTTCTTGTTGTAATTGATGGTGAGGGTAAATTGTTTCCATACGGAATAGCCAATTGCGCCTGCAATTTCAACGAATGCGCCTACGTCATCCACATCTTTGCTATAGCTGACGGGTACATTGTTCAGCTTTTTGCCGGCCATTTGCAGCTCACTCACGGTGCTGTTGATATAGTACAGCACTTTCACCATGTCCTGCACCTTATCCGTGTTGATAGTGGGCAGCAGGGTATTTAGTTTATACTTTTCCACATAGGGCCAGTTAAAGAGTACGCCGTAGTCGCCCCCGCTGGTAACGTGGTATTTTCCCATTAACGTAGCGCCGTTCGGAAGCCTGATTACAGCGTCTATCACAGGTGTGGTGAAGTTAAGGGTAAAGTGCAGCAGTTGCCCCGCGGTGTTTACTTTCGTTTTGCCGTTGGGGTAGAGGGTTAGCTGCTTGTTGCGATAGTCGATTTTTACGATGTAAGCCTTCATAAGGGCTACGCCAATCACGCCGTCAACGGTGGTGGTTTCATTGCCCATATCGCGGAGGTCTTCCAGGTAGGCCGTTACAAATGGCATCCTTAATTCCTTGATATATAGTGCATTGATGGTAACCACCGGCACCTGTATCATGCCGTTGTTTACCCCACTCATAAAAGCCTGACGACCGCTGTTCAATTTCATTTTTTCTGCGGTACGTATATTCATCACCGTAATTTCCGCGCCACTGTCGAAGATAAACTGCAGGGTGTCGGTGCTACCGGATACGGTAACAGGGAATACGATATGGTTATTCACCAGCCTGAAGGGGATAACCGCCGCAGGTTTGGTATTGTCAGGTTCCGCCGTTGTGTTGTTTTTGCGTTGCGCGCTTACTTGGGTACAGGCAGCGATCGCAAATAATGTCCAAAAGAGTCGCCACATGCCACAAATAACGTTAAAGAATACTTTTTATTGGTAATTTTTTAACTGCCAGTTCATTATCTCTTTTGATCAGCACAAATGCTCGGGTGCCAATGGCCTTTAAGAGTTCGCGAAAGAGCTGGAGGTTATTGCCCATATTGTTGTTGATGCCGAGGATGATATCTCCTTTTTGCAGACCTGCTTTTTCAGCGGGCGAGCCTTTGATGATGTCGGTTACTTCTACCTGTCCGTTGATCAGGTATATCACCAGGCCGGTATAGGAGTAGTCAAATATATCCCTGTAGTGGGTATTGGGTAAGAGATATATTTCTTTTTTGGCGTAGTTAAGCGTAAGGTTAAAACGCCGCAGCAGGTCGTTTCCTATCATGCCGCCCAGGTAGGGGTACGACGTGACATTGTACGTATCATCAAACAGATAGGTAGGAACGTTACGGAAGCTATAGGTGCCTATACGAAATTCCTGGATGGTGGTGAGCGACATGGTCATTCTGCCACCAAGGCCCTGGGCCTCGGTTTGGATTACTTTTGCCCTGCGCTTTTTATCTGCCAGCAGGTTACTGTCTTTTACAAACTGGTTGGACAGCAGCAGGCACATACCCGCACCGGTATCAAAGAAAAAGCGGTTGCTGGTGCTGGTCCTTCCGTTTTTCACAGGGGCGTATACCAGCGGAATTTGTGTCAGGCTGGGTTTTAGTAACATGCCGCCACGGGGGTAATTAAATTTTCCCCTTGTGAAGATGCCGATTTCCTCTTTGTCGTAGTCCACCGTCACTATATATCTGCTTAAAAGACTATACCCGATAATACCATCCACCTGGAGGCCGTACACCTGGCTGATCAGCTCATAATCGTTGACGTGGAAATCCAGGCTATCCACTTCCAGCCCCGGCAACAGCAGGGACTTATTTTCTGCAAATGATACCTGTTTGGAGCCGGCGAGACCTTTCACCACCTTATCGGAGGGTACCAGCTTGAGTCCTAGTCGTACACAGGTGGCTGTATCCAGGGAGATGCCGGCGCTGCCGGTGTCGAGAATAAACTGAAGGGTATCAGGGTAGCCTTTGAGTACCGCCTGTATGATGACCACGCCGCCATAATACTGCTTAAACTTAAAGCGGGTGATGAGTACGGAATTGATGGTGGTATCAACTTCAGTAAATAGCGTACGGGGATTGTCAGCATATAACGTGGTGGCGGTGGCTTGCTGGCAAAAAAATGTTCCGAGGAACAGGGTAATGCTGAACAGAAATAGCTTAAACATGTCGGGGGCGATGTAGGTATCGTATTTATATAAATTTAACGTTTAAAAGCTTTCGTATAAAATATTTTTATTACGGACGGTATTATAATTACTTGCGCAATCAATCGCATTAGATATATGCATTTACACTACCTTTGTTCCGGTTTAGCCGTCAACTTTTAAGGAAAGCATAATGGAACTACAGGATTTATACAAAAAGGCGCAACAATTTGAATTCCTGACAGCAGAGGAAGGAGTATTCATGTTTGAAAATGCGCCGTTGGCAGAGCTGATGCAAATCGCCAACGAGCTGCGCAAGATACAGGTGCCTCATGGTAAAGTGACCTGGCAGATAGACAGAAACGTTAATACCACCAACGTATGTACTGCCAACTGCAAGTTTTGTAATTTTTACCGTATTCCGGGGCATGCAGAAGCCTATATTACCGGCATTGATGAGTATAAGCGTAAAATAGAGGAAACCCTGAAATATGGTGGCGATCAGCTGCTGTTACAGGGAGGCCACCATCCTGAACTGGGACTCAGCTTTTACGTGGATCTGTTCAAGCAACTGAAGCAGCTCTACCCTACCCTTCGTTTGCACACCCTCGGACCACCCGAGGTAGCACATATCACCAAGCTGGAAAAAAGTACCCACATCGAAGTGCTGAAAGCACTGCAGGAAGCGGGTATGGACAGCCTTCCGGGCGCCGGCGCTGAAATCCTGAACGACCGTGTACGCCGCCTGATCTCTAAAGGTAAGTGTGGTGCACAGGAATGGCTGGATGTTATGCGTGCTGCCCATAAACTGAATATTGCCTCTTCTGCCACCATGATGTTTGGCCACGTAGAAACAGTGCTGGAGCGTTTCGAGCACCTGGTGGATATCCGTCAGGTACAGAGCGAAAAGCCGGAAGGGCACTATGGCTTCACTGCCTTCATCCCATGGACTTTCCAGGACGTGGATACCCTGCTGGCCCGTATCCGGGGTGTACATAACATGACCACTTCCGAAGAATATATCCGTATGATCGCGATGAGCCGCATCATGCTGCCTAATGTGAAAAACATCCAGGCATCGTGGCTCACCGTAGGTAAGCAGGTGGCCCAACTGTGCCTGCACGCCGGCGCCAACGATTTCGGATCTATCATGATTGAAGAAAACGTAGTAAGTGCTGCCGGTGCCCCTCACCGCTTCACCTACAAATCCATGCAGGACGCTATCCGCGAAGCAGGCTTTGAGCCGCAGCTGCGTACACAGTTGTACCAGTTCAGGGATATTCCGGCAAGTATTGAAGAGCAGGTAATAAATTACTAAAATATCGCAGGTTGGTAGGCTCCACGTCTGGCGTGGTACTCTTCCAAAAAGAAAAGGTTGTGCCTGTGGCGCGACCTTTTCTTTTTGGAAGAGTACTCAGAAGCAATATACAGGCGCGGAAAACCGGGTAATCGCGGCTTGGTTCCATCGCCTGCCTGAGAAGATGAATTTTTTGAGTCAGCCCTGGAAAACAACACCAAACAATCAAATAAATTGTTCATTAGCAATACATTAACAACCCTAAAAGTATTGTTAAAACCCAGTCTCCCATGTTACAAAACAGCCTCTTCTCCGTCTAACAGGTACACACATACTAAATCAAAGGAGGGTATATGAAAAAGCTGGGTTTAATGATCGCCGCCATTGCCATTTTTGCAACGGCTTGTACAAGCACAAAAGTTACTTCTTCCTGGAGGGCGAATGACGCGCAAAAAATTCAGAAAGACCAGAAGGTAATGGTGATTGCCCTGGTGCCTGAAAAAGACCGCACACTCCGCAGCCAGATGGAAAGCTATACAGTAGCAGAGTTGAGGAAGAAAGGATATAACGCGGTGTCTGCATTCCAGGAATATGGTCCGCAGGGATTTGGTAAACTGGGTGAAAAACAGGTGGTAAATAAGCTGAAAAGCAGCGGTGCCAGCCAGGTTCTCACCATAGTAATGCTGGAAAAAGGTAAAGAACGGCAGTTTGTTCCGGGCTCCATGTATTCCCCATACGGATACTATGGTTTCTGGCCTTACTACTCCTGGTATAACAGGATGTACGCCCCTGGCTATGTGGCCGTAAATACCAGGTACCAGTGGGAAGGTAACCTGTATGATTTGCAGAGCGGACAAATGTTGTATTCCGTTCAGTCAAGGTCATTCGATCCGCCAACCACCGAAAGAATGGCTGTGCTCTACGCACAACAGGTAGTGAAAGATATGGCTAAACAACAGCTGCTGGCCAGCAACTAAGAAATTTGTGCACGTGCAAAAAGGCGGGAACAGAACCAGTCAGTTCCCGCTTTTTTTTGTAAGTTAGCCCCCTTTATTCCTTTCCCGCTATGATAGAGATACCAGTTAACGATGATATACACCTGAAACAATTGCAGCCCACGGATGCGTCTGCGCTCTATCACCAGCTTGATATCTCCCGCAAACAACTCAGAAAATTTTTACCCTGGGTAGATTACAACACTAAGGAAGAACATAGCCTGCGTTTTATTGAAATGATGCAGCGCAAGGCCGAAGAGCAGGACGCCGTTGCTTTCGGCATCTGGTACCGTAATGAGTTTTGTGGCGTGATAGATATCCACAGCTGGGATCAGGAGCTCCATATTGCTGAAATAGGCTACTGGCTGGGCGCCGCCTATCAGGGCAAAGGTATTGCTACCACCGCTGCCAGGGCCGTAGTAAGTTTTGCTTTTAAGCAATTACATCTCAATAAAATAGAAATCCGGTTCGTCATGCAAAACGAGCGCAGTGGCCAGATTCCGATTAAACTGGGCTTCTGTAAAGAAGGGGTACTCCGCTCCAGTGCCAGGCTGCATGGGCAGTTTGTGGACATGGTAGTGATGGGTATCCTCCGGGAAGACTGGCCTTACTGATTCAGCGTAGCTCTGACACGACTTCTTTTCTTCCCGTACGCATAGTAAATCACCATGCCCAGCGCCATCCAGATAATGAGGCGCAGCCAGGTATCCAGCGGCAGCGACACCATCATGGCCAGGCAGGAAATAATGCCCAGGATGGGTACCAGTGGCACCAATGGTGTTCGGAAGGCCCGCGGTGCATCCGGCATGGTATACCGCATAATCCATACGCCGGCACAAACCATGACGAAGGCCAGTAGCGTACCTATGCTTGTCATCTCCCCCACTACCTTCAAAGGCACAAAAGCGGCAAACACACTGATGAAAATACAGAAGAGGATATTGGATTTCCACGGGGTGCGGTAGCGCGGGTGGATGTCGGAGAAAATTTTTGGCAGCAGCCCGTCTTTAGACATGGCGTAAAACACGCGGCTCTGGCCCAGTAAATCCACTAGGATCACCGACGTGTAACCAACTATAATAGCCAGCAATATTGCCTGCCCCAGCCAGATATACGGCGTGTGTGCGATGGCGATAGCTACCGGGGCGCCGCTGTCTTTAAATTCCTTGTAGGGCGCCAGGCCGGTCATTACATGGGCAAATAAAATAAAGAGTACGGTACATATGGCGAGAGAGCCAAGAATCCCTATGGGCATGTTTCTGCGTGGATTCTTTGTTTCCTGCGCCGCAGTACTGATGATATCGAAGCCCAGGAAGACGAAAAATACAATCCCTGCCCCTCTGAATATGCCTGATATGCCGAAGTCACCAAAGGAACCCGTGTTGGCAGGGATATACGGGACATGGTTGGCCGGGTTAATATACTTCCATCCCAAAGCAATGAACACCAGTACCACACCCACTTTCAGCGATACTACTATCGCGTTCCAGATGGCGGAACCTTTGGTGCCCCTGATCAGTATAAGCGACATCAATACCACTACCAGAGCGGCTGGCAGGTTCATGATACCGGATAGTGTTTCGCCGTTTTGAGCCACAAATGTTTCGAAGGGTGAATGCAGCCACCTTTCCGGGAGGTAGATGCCATAGTTATGCAGAAACGTTACCAGGTAATTGGACCAGCTGATGGATACCGTTGCCGCCCCTACGGAAAACTCCAGGACGAGGTCCCAGCCAATGATCCAGGCAAACAGCTCCCCCATGGTCGTATAGGCGTAGGTGTAAGCTGAACCGGCTACGGGGATCATGGACGCAAATTCGGCATAACATAACCCTGCAAAGGCGCAGCCGATGGCGGCTACAACAAACGATAGCGTTACCGCAGGGCCGGCGTGGTTAGCCGCGGCAATGCCAGTCAGGGAAAACAGGCCGGCACCGATGATCACCCCCAGCCCCAGCATGGTGAGCTGGAAGGCGTTGAGTGTGCGTTTCAGCGTTTTGGAGCTGTCGTCTTCCGATTCGGCCAGCAGCCAGGCCAGCGGCTTTTTGTAGTACTGTTTCATTATTACCCTACTTGATTTGTGGACTAATTGGCGGCAAAGGTAAGGGGCCGTATATAACAAACAAAATAAACATCCGTTTGAGCAGCGTGGTTCAAACGGATGTTATTGGTATTTAAAGAGATGTAGTGTTATCAGGGTTAGCCGATATCGCAGATATGTACGGCATTTTTAAGAGAAGCCAGTTTATCGGTCTGCTTTGGTATGAACTCCTGTGCTACAAAGCCGGTGTAACCGGTAGCGTAGATGGCTTTCATAATAGCAGGATAATAAAGCTCCTGGGTTTCATCGATCTCATTACGACCAGGAACGCCACCGGTATGGTAATGCGCGATGTATTGGTGATGATCCTGGATATTGCGGATCACATCCCCTTCCATGATCTGCATGTGATAGATGTCGTACAGCAGCTTGAAATTTTCCGAACCGAGGGATTTGCATAGTGCCACCCCCCATGCGGTGTGGTCGCACTGATAATCCGGGTGGTTCACCTTACTGTTGAGCAGCTCCATCACCAGGGTCACGTTTTTCTTTTCGGCGTAACCGATGATGCGCTTGAGGCCTTTGGTGCAGTTCTCGATGCCTTTTTGGTCGGAAAGACCATTACGGTTACCGGAAAAGCAAATCAGGTTTTTAAAGCCTGCTTTGGCGGTGGCGTCAATGTATTCTTTGAAGTAAGCCTCCAGTTTTTCGTGGTATTCCGGGTTGTTGAAACCACGGGTAATACCCCATTCCGGGCCGTTGCTGGCCACCATGGCGCAGGTAAGACCATGCTTTTTCAGCACATCAAAATCTTTGGGATTTACCAGGTCGATGGAGGTAATTCCTATTTGATTGGCAGCCTGGCAGAGTTCATCCAGGGAGATGTCGTTATAGCACCATTGGCAAACGGAGTGGTTGATTTTTCCTTTCAGTTTTTCTTCCATAACGTTTTCATGTGCCGATACTCTGTTGGCCAGGGAAGGGATAATAGTGGAAGCAACCGCCATGGTGGCTACTTTCTTTATCATATCGCGGCGTGAGTTATGTTGTGGCATATTAAGTGTTTAAAATACGATTAAAAATAGGGGAAATAAATCGTAAATGCAACTAGGTATATACAGGCGGAAAATTACAGACTGTATCACTGAAACGCCCTAAAACCGTAACTTTGTTAAAGATTACCAATTCTGGTAAGTTATTTGTTTATGTATTGAAAAGCGGAGGTTGAATATGGATAAAAAGTATACCCCCAAATTATGGATTTGCGTGGCGCTGGATCTCCTGGGATGCGCCAGTTATGCAGTCCCCATGTTAGGCGAAGTAGCCGATATTATTTGGGCCCCGGTAGCTGCCATTATTTTTTACCGCCTCTTCGGCGGCACCTTAGGTTCCTTTGGCAGTATGTTTACCTTCATAGAAGAGCTTTTTCCGGGAACAGATTTCATCCCTACTTTCACATTATCCTGGGTGATCAGGCGCATATTTGTTGCGCAGCACCGCAGTAGTGTGGTTTCCAGGTAAAACCGCATTAAAGGAGGAAAGGCGCGCCAACCGGTGCGCCTTTCCTGTTAATTGTTCCTTTTTACTTTGAACGATCCGTTAATGGGTGGTGCTGGATTGGTGCTTGTACTATCCCTGTAATCACGAAGAGAACCGGAGATGCTACCAACCACAAACTGACCGGGGTTTCCTGTTTGAGAGATCTTGACAGTAACCGTACCTGAAAAATAGCTGTTGAGCGTTTGCATGGAAGCCATTACGGAATACGCACCTACAGCAATGGAACTCAGTTGCCAATTGATGGCTCCATCAGGGCTGCGTTTATCCGAAAAAGAAAAATTAAATGGCTCGCCTGGTGCATCCTGGTATAGCAGCAATGTATCGGTAACACTGTTAAAAGAGTAGGTTTTCCCATTAAAAGTGTATTCAATCGTTCCCACCTGTGCATTTTCGCATGCGGTTAAGTCGGCAATATAGTCCCCGGGAGTAATATTCATCCTGCTGGTAGCTTGTTTGCTATTGTCCAAATCCACCGCGGTAATGGCTATATTACTGCTGGCCTGATCACACCTTAAAATGGTAGCCTGATACTTCCCGTCTTTCACCGTACTACCGTATTTAATACTATCCAGCACAACAGCTACTGCGCCGTTTTTTACCGGTGTATTATTGCAGGTAAATAGATTTCCGGAGAGATGTATATAGCTATTTGCGGGCAGCGGTGCAGCGATAATGCCCAGATCGGAGGTGGAATTAAACGGACCGATCTCTTTGGAAAAATAGGCTTTACCACAATCATTATGCAGTATCAGCGTGACTTTTTCATTTGCAGGTATCATGCCGGATACGGTGCCCTGGAAGTCCGTATGGCCGTAGCCTTCGGACTTATTGCTCCTTACAATTTTTACCGGGCTGTTTGCAATAGGCGAGCCGTTCTGATCTTTCAGTATCGCTTTAAATTCTATGATAGGAAACTGCGCATCACAGTTCCAAAATGAAAAATGTTTCACTTTTCCAACGTAGTTGTCGCCCGATTTGATGGCCAGGCCTTCCTCTTTCCAAAGGCCGTCTTTTTCATCTAAATGCCAAAGCGGAATAGTAGCGGGAGCCGAAGCGCGCAAGCTGGCAGGAATCGACATTTTAATATCCACCGTCTTTTGGCCATCCAGGTGCAGCACCTCTCCGGCTTCACTTTGTATTTCTACCGCCATCATACCAAAGGACTGCAATCCTACCTGTCGGTTTGCAGCATTGATGCCACGCAAATCACTTGGCAGCATTTTGGCAAAGTCACTATTTTCAGGATTGATGGGAGCATAAAGGAGAGATACGCTGCCACTAAAGGGTTTGTTTTTGCTGTCGAGTACCATGCCTGGCCCGAAAGTGAACTGCGCATTGCTGGTCGTTACAGTACCTCCGGTGCTGGCTTCAAAAGTTCCTGCCGGCTCCTTGGGTAGTAACTTGATTGTTACAAACTGCACCTGATCTTTTCCTGTTACCACGATGGTGCGAAGGCCATTAAAATATCCAGGTTTCTTTACGGTTACTACCGCCGCATCTTCCAGCATTTTTGCAGTGGCTATCAGGAAAGTGCCGGCACTATTGGTGGTGGCATTACCATTGCCGCAGGTAACAATAGCTCCCGCCACAGGATCATTGTTTTCATCCATTACTATACCCTGAACGCCGGCAGTCACCTGCTTGGTCGAAATGGGTGATTGCTGATTAGCCGGAGGATCATCCGGAGTGAGGTCATAATCCCGGGGAATGCTGGATTTGTCGCAGCTTACGGAGAGTATCAGGACAAACGCGAGGGAGAAGCGTAAATACTTTCTCATGATTTTGAGGTTGAAAAAATGTGATGATCAGGTAAGAAAAACCCCAAAATAACAAAACCTGTCAGGATTAGTTCACTGACAGGTTTTCTGAAAATATATTGTTATGGTTTAAAGTACTAGAATCGGCCACCAGGGCGACCTCCGCCCGTGCCTCCCCCGCCTGGTCCCTGGAACATACGCATGTTACGTTCCATACCTCTTTCCATCTGACGTTGTTTGTCGTTGCCATTACGATTGTTGGAACCGCCAAACCTGTTCAGGAAATAGGTTACGCTTACCATGAAATACTGCTGTAATACATTGGAACGGGTATCTCTGATAAAGTTATCTGTAACAGAGCGGGATACCGATGCATATTGTTTCAGCAGGTCAAAGCCCTGCACCTTCAGCAGCAGCTGCTTTTTAGGCAGGAAGTATTTGGCTACGTTCGCATTCCACAGCGTAGACCCGATGTTGTTACCATCAGATAAGCCAGTGCTCATGATGTAATTGATATCAGTACCTAACATGAAACCCAGGGGCAGCGTAACGTTTACATCTGCGTTGAGAGAGTAGTTCAGGTAGTTTGCATTGGAAGATTTAGTGAGAGAATAACGGATAATGTTATACGAAATGCTACCACCTGCGGACAGATCCAGCCACTCCTTGTACATGTAGTTTACGCTGGCGTTTTGTGACAGGTTGATGGAGTTGCTGAAATTCTTCTGCATATCGTTAAACGACACATCCTTGTTATAGGAGATGTTGGTGCCGGTATTCAGGTTCTGACCGGGTGTTTTTGATAGCGGAATGGAGTTGTGCATGCTGGCCCCGATAGTATAATAGCCGTTTACGTTTACCGGTGTACTGATAGTTTTACCTGTTACGGAATCATAGCGGTTGGCATTGATGATTTTATTACTTCCGAAATTAGAGTTCATCTGCACGAACATGCCCGTGAAATTCTGGAAGTTGAAAGTGTTATAGTTTACGCTGATATTATTGTTGTACGCTGGTTTCAGATTAGGGTTACCCTGCTGAATGTACAACGCATCACTGTTATCCGGTACCGGTTGCAGCTGTTGAACCGTTGGCTGCGTGGTTTGACCGTTATAGTTTATTTTCAGGCGTTTGTTTTTAGAGAAGGTGTAATTGAAATACGCGTTCGGTGCAAAGTTGACCGTACGTTGGGTAATGGTGCTATCTCTTTTTGTTCTGAAGGAGTAGGTATTGTTATCAAGATGATTGAATACTACATCCAGACCAATGCTGTAGTCATACTTGAGTTTTACTGTTCGTATAGCCAGCCCCGTGCTTTGGTTGATGGTACTGTTATCGAATATGTTACTCAGTGAATCGTTGCGGTGGTTGTATTCGTCTTTGTTGGTATCGTAGTCGTAGGTGAAGCGTTCCGCATTGCTTTTGTAATGCGTGATCCCGTAGTTTACTTCCAGGAAGTTATCCTTGAATAAAGGCTCGGAATAGGTAGCTTTTAACGACATGTTTTTACTGTTGCTGTTGTTGGTGTTACGCTGGTTATAAGCAGAATCTCTGCGGTTGCCGTTATTGTAGAACACCGTATTGGAGATTACCGTTGATATCTGGTCATTGGTGTTATCGTTATAACCCAGGTTGATACTGAAGGCGCGACCTTTCTTTTTAAACCGCTGGCGGTACAGGAGCTGGCCTCCGAAGGTGGAGGTATTGCCCTGGCCATCATTTCTGGTGATACCGCTGTTGATCGTGTCTTTGTTGTTATTCGCCAGTGTGGTGTAATCGTTGAAAGAGGTGCTGTTGGCATTTGTCAGCGAGTACGTAGGCGTAAACACGATGGAATGGAATGAGTCGATATTATATTCCAATCTTACGTTGAAGCGGTTATTGGCATTCTCAGTGTTAGAGGCGCTGTTAGTATACTGGTAGTTGGAATAGCTGGGCTGAATGTTTTGCTGGGTGGTACTTTGCAGTACGTTTACTTTGTTATCATTGAAGAAGTAGCTGCCATTCAGTGTTAGTTTATCCGTATACGTTTGGTTGAAGTTTACGCCGGCATTCCAGTTGCTGGTGATACCCGCGGGTACGCTGGTGCTGGCACCGCCGCCAAAGCCACCACCGCCTCCGCGGCCGCCGCCACTTATTCTCATACCACCGCCGCCACCACCACGGCCACCGCCCCCGAAGCTCATCTGGCCCATGGGACTGAATCCGAGGTTATTAACGTTGTTGCCTCCACCGAGTACAGACATCTGCTGGTTTTCCCGGAATCGGTTTACGTTGGCGGTAAGGCCATATCGGTCGTCCGTACCATAACCGGCGGTACCGCGGCCGAATACGCCTTTACGTTTATCTTTTTTGATAACGATGTTGATAGCTTTTTCTGTTTGCCCGTCATCGATTTGGGTAAATTCAGCCTGATCGGATTTTTTGTCAATCACCTGTACCTTATCGATGATATTGGCGGGCAGGTTTTTGGTAGCGAGTTTAGGGTCGCTGCCAAAAAACGGTTTACCGTCTACCAGTACTTTGGTAACGGTTTGTCCTTGTGCGGTGATAGCGCCGTCTTTATCTACTGTTACGCCGGGTAATTTCTTGAGGAGGTCTTCTACTACTGAGTTTTCTCTGGTTTTAAATGCGTCGGCATTAAACTCGAGGGTATCTTTTTTGATGACGATAGGTGGCTTTTCTTCGAGGATTTCTACTCCTTTCAGGTCTACGCCGGTATGTTCCATGGCGAGGTTGCCAAGGGCAATGACTTTATTTTCAGGGGTAATGTTGATAGGTTTATAAACGGATTTATAACCCATAAAGCTCAGGAACAGGCGATAGGAACCTTCGGCGATGCCGGAGAACTCAAAGTTTCCTTTATCATCGGAAACTGCAGTGTTGGCAACAGAGGAGTCTTTAGCGTGCAATAGAACGACGGTGGCAGCGGGCAACGCTTCTTTGGTTGTCTGGTCGGTTAGTTGGCCTTTAATCTTTCCTTGTGACGACTGAGCCTGGGCGCCTAAAACGCCCAAACTCAATACCAGCAAGATGCTTAGAATTTTCTTCATATAGTGATATAACAGGAAAGGTGGAAAGTTATTAATGTTTTTTAGTTCTGTTGTTGCCGCTTACGTAATTTTTCCATCTCTGTCCTGCGAATCTCTCTCAGTTGTTCCGGGGTTACTTTCTGTGCATCTGCGGGCACTGAAAGGTCTGTATCCGTAACGGGTTTCAAGGAAACTTTCTTGGCGGTAAACGAACGGGAACTACTTTCTGCGGATAATACCACTCCATTGCTTTCGGGCAGCAGGCCGTTTATCGGCGAGTAGCTAAAAGGCAATTCTGTGGTATACCACACCGTATAAGTATCATCTTTCAGCTTTACAGTGGCCTTTTTGCAGGTGTAACCGGCGATCTTTTTGGTTTTATCACTTCGTTCTGCATTTGGGGCAATTACATAATCTTCCTCTGATAGATACGTTTTCTTTTCGTCTACGGATGTTGAAAACAGTGTTTCGTACTTTTTATTTTGAAGATCCACCAACTGGCCGCCACCAAAGCCCCTCTGAGGGCCAAATCCGCCAGGCCCTCCCGGGCCACTGCCTGGTCGGCCTTCGCCACCCGGACCATCAGGGCGCTGCCGGCGTTGGCGGGTGCTGTCTCCATCCTGGTTTCTTCTGCCGCCGAAGCCCTGGCCGCCGAAATCCGGACGATCGGTAGTTAATTTGCCTATACCGTTATTGAAGGTGAAATGTTGCTGCAGGGTAATTACATCCGGCACGTCTGCCCCTTCCCCATTGCCGCCCTGAAAGCGCGCCATGCGGGATGCGTCTATCCGCTGGGTAACCTCATAGTCTATAACGCCTGATTGCTGCGCAAACAGGGCAGAGGAAACCGGCAGCAGGGCTGCCGCCATGATCAGTCGTGACATCAGATTCATAATCGCTAATTTTTATATGCAAAATTCTTTATTCGTCCAGTCAATTTGCGTTAAAAAGCATTATTTACTGTTAATTATTGTTAAGGTTTTAGCCGCTTTCCCGGCGGATTAGATAGCTTTGTTATAACTCAAAGTCAATTAATGCGCCAACGTATACGAATTATTCTCACCCTCATGATCGTCTGCATCCTTGGAATTTTTCTTTTTCAGGGATACTGGCTGTATAATTCATATAAGCTAAATCAGGACCAATTCGATAAGGAGATTAACGACGCATTAAGAAATGCTGTCTTTAATCAGAACTTCCAGGACGTCCGCCGCTACATCAGGTACTATGGGAAGGACAAGGACTCACTGAAAAAGCCCATCAAAGGGTATGTAATGCAGTTGGAAGAGATAGGAATGCCGAGGGATAGCAGACCTCCTTCCAAAAACAGGATGCAGCGTCATGACAGCCTTCCACCCCGTATCTACGCTGATACGCTGGCCCGGCAGGTGTCGGAATACCTGGTTACCAACCATTACAACGACAGCGCTGCACTGGTGAAACTGGATTCTATATTCAAGGCTGAATTAAGCAGCCGCCAGATTATTTCCAAATATACACTGGATACCTTCCATATGAGCTTCAGTGGATTTGAAAGGGGCAGCTTCAGAGATAGCATCAGACGCCGCGAGTCAGGCCAAACCCGTAAGGTTCCGTTTAATCCGGGGACTAATCTTTTCGTGCAGGCTACCTTTGAATCACCACTGGAATTTATCATCCAGAAAATGCTCGGTATCCTCGTGGCTTCCGTGATACTGCTTGTGCTCACTATCCTCTCTTTCGTTTATATGCTGCGTACTATTCTGAAGCAAAAGCGATTGTCAGAAGTGAAAAATGATTTCATCAACAACATGACCCATGAGCTCAAAACACCCGTAGCTACAGTGTCAGCAGCTGTTGAAGCCTTGCAGAATTTTAATGCTCTGAACGATCCTCAGAAAACACAACGGTATCTCGACATATCAAAACATGAACTGCAACGGCTCTCAGACCTGGTTGAAAAAGTATTGCATATCGCCGCCGAAGAAAAGGAAGAAATAGAACTCTTCCGCGAAGACACCGACCTGAATGATATCATCGATAGCATCCTGTCTAATCATCAGATTAAGTCCGCTCCTCTTCAGCTACGATATGACAACAATCTAAAACGCGAAACTGTTTACGTCGATAAATCTCATATCTCCAATGCCATCAATAACCTGATTGATAACGCGATTAAATACTCAGGTGATGCACCTGTCGTACACATCCGCGTATGGGAAGAAAAAGGCATGCTCAAAATCCGTGTAAAAGACAATGGTATTGGTATTCCCAGGGTTTATCAGGATAGTATCTGGGACAAATTTTTCCGCGTACCTACCGGAAACCTTCACAACGTAAAAGGTTTTGGCCTTGGCCTCAGCTATGTAAAGAAAATTGTGGAACTGCATGGCGGCACCATCAGTGTTCACAGCGAGCCGGACAAAGGAAGTGAGTTTACCATCACCATTCCGGCATCTAAATCTGCAATAAAATAAATATGGCAAAAGTATTACTGATCGAAGATGAATGGCAGCTCGGACAAATTGTGAAAGATAGTCTGGAAATGCGTGGCTTCCACATGCTATACGCTTCCGACGGCAAAGAAGGACTGCAGCTGTTTAACCAGGAGCATCCGGATGTGGTGGTGCTCGATATCATGATGCCGCATATGGATGGCTTTACGGTAACCTCAGAAATCAGGAAAGTGGATAAGTATACCCCTATCATCTTCCTGACAGCAAAATCACAAACTGCGGATGTGGTTAAGGGCTTTGAGCTGGGAGGTAATGATTACCTGAAAAAGCCTTTCAGCATGGATGAACTCATTGTTCGTATCAAGGCTTTATTGAAGCGTTTCGACGATCAGCCGGTTCGCAACCTGGAAGAAGGTGCGGTTGCTATCGGTCAGTATATGTTTAACTACGCCAAACAAACACTTACCCGTAATAACAGCACTGAATTTATTTCGCACCGGGAGGCTGAAATCCTGCGTCGTTTGTATGATCACCGCAATGAAGTGATGGAACGGAAAGCAGTGCTGCTGGACCTTTGGGGCGACGATAACTTTTTCAATGCCCGTAGTATGGACGTGTTTATTACAAAGCTGCGCCGCTATCTGAAAGATGATACAAAAGTCTCGATTGTAAACATCAGGGGTGTGGGATATAAACTGATTTTTTAGGCGGTCAGCGCCTCCTGCATGGCCGCGCCGACTTCAAAAGTAATACTTACCCTGGTACCTTCCGGGGTATTGCTGGCGTCAGCCAGGTCTTCTATTTCGATATTACATTTCGAGTTAAAGGTGTTCCTGTAAAGCTCTATCCGTTCCAGGCATATTTCCATGCCTTTGGACTGGTGTGGCGCGCCTGCTTTCAGGTCCACGTTACAGCGCAGGGCTGCCAGGTTACGGCCAATCCCATTATCTTCCACTACACAGTGTAACAGGTTGTTGTCCAATTGTTTCCATCGTATGGCTACATGTCTGCTGCCTTCTTCTTTGGCCATGAGTCCGTGCCAGATGGCATTTTCAAGGAAAGGTTGTATCAGCATGCCTGGCACCAGTGTGTCGGCCGGGCTGATGGCCGGATCGGTAAACAACGTATAGTCGAAGGCTTCGTTGGTTCGGAGCCTTTCAAGCTTCAGGTAATGTTCCAATATTTCTATTTCTTCTCTCAGGGAGATGAGATTGCGCCCGGAGAGCATCAGCACCATGCGCAGCAGTTTCGCAAAGCCGGAGATATACTCTTTGGCTCTGGCATTTTCGCCGGTGATTACGGCGCTGTGGATACCGTTGAGGCAATTGAATACAAAGTGCGGATTTATCTGGGATTTGAGAGATGTCAGTTTCATATCTGCCAGTTGCCGGCGTAACAGGGAATGTTCTGCTGTGAGGAAATTGCTTCGGCTGGAGGCTGCTTCCAGGTTCACCCGGAGTTGTTTCAGGTGATGGCGGCTCCGGAAATATAGCACGAAAAATACAACCATAGCGGCTGTAGTGGATAAAAGCAGAAGGGTATAGCGCTCGGCAGACATATGGTAATTTGCGAATGAAAATATACGACTTTTCGCGTGTTTTAACACTTTGCGGAAAATGTCCTAAACACTTATCTTTGTTGTTTATGGAACAGTTAGTACAGCAAATAGCCACTCACAAGGAAGAAATATTGGGCTTCACCCCTGCCTCCGCAGCGGACCTGGAGCAATACCGTATAAAATTTTTGGGTACAAAAGGCATTGTCAAAGCCCTTTTCGGGGAAATGAAGCAGGTGCCGAATGACCGTAAAAAAGAATTCGGTCAGATCTTAAATGACTTTAAGCAGCTGGCTGAGTCCAGGTACGAGCAGTTTGCCGACCTTAAAGAAACCGCTGGTGCTGTAGCTGACGACGTGGATTTCACCCTGCCTGCCGAACCGCATCGCCTGGGTACCCGCCATCCTATCAGCCTGGTACGCAACAAAATCATTCATATCTTCGAAAGACTGGGCTTCAGCATTGCTGAAGGTCCGGAAATCGAGGACGACTGGCATAACTTCACGGCATTGAACCTGCCGGAAAACCACCCTGCACGTGATATGCAGGATACGTTCTTTATCAGTAAAAATCCGGACTGGCTGCTCCGCACCCAAACTTCCTCTGCGCAGGTACGCGTAATGGAAGAGGGCAAGCTGCCTATCCGTATCATCAGCCCGGGCCGTGTGTACAGAAACGAAACTATTTCTGCACGTGCGCACTGCTTCTTCCACCAGGTGGAGGGGCTGTATATAGACGAAAATGTATCTTTCGCGGACCTGAAGCAAACGCTGTATCACTTCGTGAAAGAGATGTTCGGAGAAAACACCGGCATCCGTTTCCGTCCTTCCTACTTCCCATTCACTGAGCCTAGCGCTGAAATGGATATTTCCTGCTTCATCTGCGGCGGCACCGGTTGTAATGTGTGCAAGCATACCGGCTGGGTAGAAATCCTCGGCTGTGGCATGGTGCACCCTAAAGTACTGGCCAACTGCGGTATTGATCCGGAAAAATACACCGGCTTCGCTTTTGGTATGGGTATCGAACGCATTACCATGCTCAAATACCAGATCAAAGACCTCCGTCTCTTCTCCGAAAACGATACCCGTTTCCTGGAGCAGTTTCAGGGGACAGTATAAAGTACAAATATGATTCAAACCATCGCAGTATGCGGCGCCGGCACTATGGGCGCCGGCATTGCTCAGGTAGCCGCTTCCAGCGGTTTTTCCACTATCTTATTTGACATCGCTCCCACGATGCTGGACAGGGCCAAAGCTCAGATTGAAAAGAGCCTGGCCCTGGCTGTTGACAAGGGCCGGATTACCCCCGAAATCAAGGCAGAAACCCTGCAAAAACTCCGTTTCACCAGCAATATCGAGGAATGTATAGCCGATGTGATTATCGAGGCAATTATCGAGAAAACAGAAGCAAAGGTTTCCCTCTTTAATCAGCTGGCAGAAGGCAACCATGCAGATACCATCTTTGCCACCAATACCTCTTCCCTGTCGGTGTCGGCTATCGCAGCCGCCATCAGCGTCAACCCTTCCCGCGTGGTAGGCATGCATTTCTTTAATCCCGCCCACGCCATGAAGCTGGTGGAGGTGATTTCAGGTGCGCAAACTTCCGAAACAGCCGCAGGCACCATCTACACATTGGCAAAACAAATGGGTAAAACACCGGTGAAGGTGAAAGACTCACCCGGATTTATCGTAAACAGAGTAGCACGGCACTACTATCTCGAAGCAATGAAAATTGCAGAAGAAGGAACGGCCGATTTCAGCAGCATTGATCAGCTCCTGGAAGCTGCCGGGTTCAGAATGGGACCGTTTGCCCTGATGGACCTCATCGGCAACGATATCAACCTGGCCGTATCCCAATCCCTCTACAACGCTTTTGAACAGGCACCCCGCTTTAAACCGAATCACCTGCAGGAACAGCGGGTAAAAGACGGGAAGCTGGGCAGGAAAACCGGCATTGGTTTCTACCGGTACGAATAATATCCAAACAAACAGCCTATTTTTGAGCCTGCGATTGTAAAAAAGAAACACTTCACATGATTTTAGTAACCGGCGGAACTGGTCTTTTAGGTAGTCAACTTATTCGTTCACTTGTGGAAGCAGGAAAGCCTGTACGCGCACTATACCGGAAACAGCCGGCTGCGGCGCTGCACGATATCCAACACAAAATAGAATGGGTAAAATGCGATATCCTGGACGTAATCGAGCTGGAAGAAGTGATGGAAGGTATCGAACAGGTGTACCACTGCGCAGGTGTTGTCTCTTTTACTCCCGGTAATAACAATCTGCGACTGGTGAATGTAACCGGTACCGCCAACGTGGTCAACCTGGCCCTCGATGCCGGCGTGAAAAAACTGGTGCACGTGAGCTCTGTAGCCGCACTCGGCCGCGTGAAAGAAGGCATTCATATCTCAGAAGAAAGTGAATGGGAACAAAGTAAAAACAACTCTAAATACAGCGTCAGCAAATATGAAGGGGAAATGGAAGTATGGAGAGGTATCGCCGAAGGGCTGCCTGCCGTTATTGTAAACCCTTCCATTATTCTCGGTGCCGGTAATTGGGAAGAAGGTTCCAGCGCACTCTTTAAAAATGCATATAAAGAATTCCCTTACTATACTACTGGTGTAAACGGTTTTGTAGATGTACGCGATGTGGTGAAAGCCATGATGCTGCTGATGGACAGCCCTATCACCGAAGAACGATTTATCCTTTCTGCGGAAAACTGGACCTATCAGAAGCTGTTTACCACCATGGCCAAAGCCATGAATAAAAAACCACCCATGAAGGAAGCTACACCCTTCATGACAGGCCTGGTGTGGAGAGTGGAAAAACTGAAACACCTGTTTGGCGGCAAATCCCCGTTGATCACCAAAGAAACGGCACATACCGCACAGATGAAAGTCTACTACAAAAACGATAAAATCCAGGAATGTTTACCGGGTTTCACCTTCCGTCCGCTGGCTACCACGGTGGAAGAGCTGAGCAGGCAGTTTCTGAAGGATAAATCAGCGCAGCAGTAGCGCACCGATGGCGGCCGCCAGCACCTGCACGGTTGCCGTATCCACCCCTTTACGTACCCATACCTGTGGTACATCGCCGGGAATCACCGCGGCAACAGATTTCTTACCGATCTTGAATACATAACAGAGGCGCTCGTACGAATTGGCGGGCCCAAAACGGTTATTGGCAGTAATACGGATTTGCGCTGCTGCGGTGCGCAGGATGCCGACGGGTTTGTCCGCATTCAGTTCCATGTAGGTAGCTGATTTTACTATCAGCTCCCAGCGGCTGAGTACCTCGTTTGCAGGTATATCAAACAGTGCGTAATACAAGGTGGCCTTGTCCGACGCTATAGCCAGGAAATCAGGAAGGTTGCTGTTCAGGAAGGCAATATGTGTCACTTCTGCTGTTTGTACGGTAATAGTGCTGCCGTTACCGCTTACATCAAAATGAAATGCCTTACCCGGTGTTTTGATGGTGGGCGCCAGTGCGGGGGCTATCCCGTTTTTCCGTGAGGAGGTAGTATAATCACCATAGGTGATGGTTTTTGCGGTAAACCATCCATCGTCTATGGATACACGCCATTGGTTAACGGAGTCGTACAGGTCGTCTTTGGGAAAACGCTGGGCCGCTGCGGTACCTGTAATGAGCAGCAATAATATAGCGATCAGAGAGCGCATAGCATAGCTTTAAAAAGACAGAGGAGCACTAATTATGCTCCTCTGCGAATGTAATATTTTGTGGCTGATATCAGGAAAGGTGTTTGACCTTTTCCCAGATTTCCGGGATACGTTTGATCCAGGCCAATTCTTTTTTCTTGGTGCGGGCTTCTTCCACCGGAGAGCCAAAGTAAACTTTACCTCCTTCGATGGAGCTGGGTACACCACTTTGTGCGAGCACAATAGCGTTTTTACCGATTACCAGGTCTTTGGATACACCTACCTGACCCCAGAGTATCACATTGTCCTCAATGAGTGCTTTACCACCAATACCTACCTGTGCAGCAAACAGGCAGTTTTTACCGATGATGGTGCCATGACCGATGTGGATCATGTTATCCAGCTTGGTACCTTGTCCGATGATGGTATCACCGCTCACACCTTTGTCGATGGTGCAGCCGGCGCCGATTTCCACATCATTTTCCAGGATCACCCTTCCGCAGCTTTCCAGTTTGTCGTACATCACTTCCCTGTCTGCCCTCTTCTTGAAATAAAATGCATCTGCACCAATCACTGTTCCTGCCTGGATGATCACATTATCTCCAATCACCGTATGGTCGTAAATAGTCACATTTGGATGGATGATACAGTTACGTCCGATGCGCACATGATTGCCAATGAATACGTTAGGTTGGATTACAGTTCCTTCTCCTATTAGGGCAGTATCACTGATCGCTTTGGATGCCGGCTCAAACGGACGATAAAACTTCACCAGTTTCACGTATGCACTGAACGGGTCGTTTACCACAAGCAATGCTTTTCCTTGCGGACAATCCACTTTTTTGTTAATGATGATGATGGTAGCTGCAGAATTCAGACTCGCTGAATAGTATTTTTCAAAGTCTACGAAGGAGATATCTCCTGGAGTAACTTTATGTATCTCGTTGATGCCGGTGGCCATCAACTGGCTGTTACCAACCAGCTCCGCGCCTATCATGTTTGCGATCTCCGTTACGGCAACAGGTGCTTCGAACTTCATATGAACTGAATTATAGAATATGTTTTAAAGAGAAACAAAGGTAGTAAATCGGAGATTGTAATGTAGTTTTTCAGACAGGAAGTTGAAGATGCATTCTGTTGTTATCCACAATTATTTTAGTAGTGTGAATAAAATTTTTTGTAAATTTTTTCTTTTGTCATGAAATTATTTTTAATATTGTGTAGGGAATTTTGTTTCCCTGTACTTACTAACCCATTCACATAATAAGAAAGTCTGATTGTCTACACGGTCAGACTTTTTTTATTCCCTCTGAAACACGCTGCAGCACTACGTTTCAAGTTAAAGTCATTTTACACTTCATATTTTGCTCACGAATAATGCACTCAATTTTCCTCTTCTTAGTAAAGTTGAACCTGCCGGTGGATAACTATTAAAATTTGATTTTTGGGGAGATATGGATGCCAGACAGCCCGATTTTTTTCTTATTCTGAAAAATCGGGCTTATCCGGGAGTATATATCTGGTTTATATAGCGCTGCTGAAGAGTTGAGATGCAGGGAGTTTACGCCATAATCTTGCATCGAAAGCCATGCAAATGTTTCTGATGAACGTTCTGCCATGTGGCGTTACAGCCACCTTACCAGGAAGTACATTTACCAGTCCGTCCTTCTCCAGTTCCTGCAATCTTTCTATACCATCCACAATGGCATCGCACTGTGTATCCGCTTTATGCCAGCTGGTAGAAAAGTTACACATCAGATCATGGATGTGACCACGGATCAGTAAGTCTTCCTGGTTAAGCAAGTGTCCTCTTACCACCGGAAACTCTCCTTTGTTCACTTTCTCCTGGTAAGCGACGGTGTTCTTTTCATTCTGTACGTAGGCATACCAGTTATCTCCAATGGAAGATGCGCCCAGGCCCACCAGCAAAGAAGTATGCAACACGGTATAACCCATGAAGTTACGGTGCAGTGTGCCGTTATTCCGCGCGTGATACAGCTCATCATCCGGCAACGCAAAATGGTCCATCCCGATCTCCGTATATCCTGCTTCCACAAATAATTCCTTACCGGTTTCATACAGCCGGCGCTTCTCTCCCTCCTTAGGTAAATCTGCCTCATCATATTTACGCTGCCCCACTCCTTTGATCCAGGGAACATGTGCATAACTGTAGAAAGAAATCCTGTCAGGGCGCAGCATCATCACTTTCTTAATTGTGTCTGTTACACTCGCTACAGTTTGCAGCGGCAGTCCGTAGATCAGATCGAAGTTCACAGAAATAAAACCTATCTCTCTGGCCTGCTGCATCACTGCTGCTACGGTTTCAAAATCCTGCACCCGATTAATGACCTCCTGCACAGCAGGATCAAAGTCCTGAATGCCCAGGCTGATTCTCCGAAAACCAAGTTGATGCAGCAACTGTAAATGCGCGCTGGTAGTATTGCCGGGATGACCTTCAAAACTGAGGGCTGCATCCGGCAGTAGTTCTGCCTGTTCAAACAATCCGTTCATCAGTTGCCCCAGGTGCTCCGCACTGAAAAATGTAGGAGTGCCGCCTCCCAGATGTACCTCCCTGATTTTAGGCTTGCCGCCAAAAGCAGCTGTGTATAATTTCCACTCTTTCAGTAAAGTGGAGATATAAGGTTCTTCTACGCTGTGGTTCACCGTAATATGCTTGTTACAGCCACAGTAGGTACAGAGTTTTTCACAGAAAGGAAGATGTATATAAATGCTGATGCCTTCTTTGTCGTTCGACTCGTTGAATGACCGCTGAAGCAAAGCCTTCCATTGGTCCAGGTTAAAGCCTGCTTCATCCCAGTAGGGAACGGTAGGGTAACTGGTATATCGTGGCGCTGCCACATTGTATTTCTGTAGTAGGCTCATGGTTCAAGGTTTATGACAGTGAATAAATTCAGTGGGTGCCTGTTCGTTTAACTGCGGACTGATGTAAGGAATTCCCAGGTTCATGCCGCGCATGATCAGCATAATCGCCATTATAGCCACCATCAGGGGTATCATTTTGCGCATCTTGTTGCGGATGCTTATACTGAGCAGATGTCCGAACCAGGTGGCTGCTACCATCGCAGGCAAGGTTCCGGCGCCGAATGCTGTCATGAAAAGCATTCCCTTTTCTACAGTGCCCGTAGATGCAGCGCCGGCGATTCCCATGTATACTAACCCGCAGGGTAACAAACCATTCAGCACACCTATTGTGAAAAGCGTATGAAATCGTTGCGCTACGAGTAATTTTCCCAGGTAAGACTTTATAGCCTCCGTAAAAATTCCGGGGGCGGATAAACGAAGTTTACGATGGGTACTGATGTATTGCAATAAAAGACCGGATAACAGGAGCAGGCCCGCCGTAACGGACAGCCATTGCTGAAACCCTGCCAGGGACACCTGTTGGCCGAGCCAGCCGAAAAACAGCCCTAAAACAGCGTAGGTGAATATCCTCCCGGCATTATATAGCAGGATCCCTCCCATCTTCCTACCACCCTCCAGGTGCCTTACCGGAAGGGTAAGCGCAATAGGTCCGCACATTCCCACACAATGGAAACTTCCGGCAAAGCCTATGAGGAAAGCAGTGAATGTAAACATGGCGATTAATTGATGTGTAAAACCTGTTCGTGGTAATAAGGCTTGCTATTCATTTCCCAGCTCACCTTTACGCGGTAATTACCACGGATAAATTTTTCTCTCCCAACTACCTGAGTGCCAGTGCCGTCAGGCTGTAGCGGCACACTAAAATCCTTGCCGGCATCGGAAGGTCTGTAAAAATTTACCGTACCTGTCAGCCGTGTGCCCACTAACTCCTGCGGCACCTGAATGGTTACCTCCGCTGCGGGCTGGGTGATTTTTACGAGAGACGAAAGACTACCGGCATTGTTACGGCCTTCGATTACTTCCTGGTATTTCAGTTCTTCGCTGTAGTAATCTTTGGTGACCATGTCGATTTTAGTACGCATACTTTTGGTCACCAGTGTGAGGATGCCTACGGCAAACAACACAAAAACGATAATGATGCTATGTCCCCAGTTCATGATAAATAATTGAAATTGTGTATATTAGCTATTACTCCATTGGTCCTGAAAACGTGGTGGTAATAGTGGCTATTTTTTGCTGCTGTTGATAAAGCCCCACTTTGATCTTCGATTTCCTGCCATGCACTTCCGTACGGGGCAGCACGATAAAGAATGTCCCTTCTCCCTGTCCTTCCTCTTTTACGGCTATATTTTCTTTTCCAATCATTTCTATTTTGCCGGACTCATTTTCCAGCTGGAGATGGAGTGGTATTTCCACAGAGGTTTTGTTAATAAGTTTAATGCGATAGAGGTTGGAGATACTGTCGGTGCCTCGTTCCTGGTACAGCATGCCGGCGGTGCGGATAATGGTGCCCGTTACCGGCTTACGGCTGCCAGGCATAAAGCTGATGGCGCAAAGTATGAGCACCAGGAGGGTGCTGTATACTTTCATGCGCGGTGTAAAGTGCAGTGGCTCTTTTTGGGCAATGCCGTTTTCAGAGGCATAACGGATAAGTCCACGGGGACGCCCTGTTTTCTCCATCATAAAATCACAGGCATCAATACAGGCGGTACAACTAACACATTCCATCTGTGTACCGTTTCGTATATCTATCCCCGTTGGACAAACCCTTACGCACTGCATGCAATCAATACAGTCGCCCTTATCATGATTCCCGTTTTTGGTGTATTTACTGCGGGGTTCTCCCCTGTTGTAGTCGTAGGCTACCACTACCGAGTTTTTATCCAGCAAAACGCCTTGCAGGCGTCCGTACGGGCATATAATGGTGCATACCTGCTCCCGCAGGAACGCATATACGCCGTAAAACACGCCAGAGAACACCAGGATGGCCACAAAGCCGCCTGTATGTGCTGCGAAAGGGCCGGTAATTATTTTTCCCAGTGCTTTGGCACCAATGATATAAGCCAGGAAAATGTTGGCAATAATGAAAGAGATGGCATAGAATACCATATGCTTCGCGGATTTGCGGAGGATCTTCTCAGTATTCCATGGTGCTTTGGCGAGCTGCTGTTGTTTGGCGGCGCTGCCTTCTATCCAATACTCTATTCTGCGGAACATCATTTCCATGAAAATGGTTTGCGGGCATGCCCAACCGCAGAACAGGCGCCCGAAGGCCATGGTAAAAAGTACAATGAACAATATAAAAGCCAGCATGGCGAGCCCGAAGATGAAGAAATCCTGCGGCCAGAAAATGACGCCGAAGAGGATGAACTTTCCTTCCAGCACGTTGAGCATAAACAAGGGCCTGCCATTTATGGAAATAAACGGCAGGCTGAAAAATGCAATGAAATAGAAAATGCTGAGTAAAGTGCGGATGTTATAGAAACGGCCTTCGGGCTGTTTCGCAAAAATCCACTTGCGTTTTCCTTGTTTATCAACTGTGGCTATGCTATCTCTGAATGTCGTACTGTCTTCCATCTGCTACTGTGCTTTTTCGCCTTGTGGTGCTTTCGGATTAGGAGGATTGGAGCCCTGGATAGATTCGATGTAGCTGGCCAGCATTGCTATCTGCCTTGGGGAAAAGTCTTCCTGCCAGGCTTTCATCCCCTTTTCAGGAACACCGTATTTAATGGTTTTAAACACCTCGTTTATTTTCCCGCCGTGCAGCCAGTATTCGTCGGTAAGGTTAGGTCCTACCACGCCCTGGCCCTGTGGCCCATGGCATGGTGCGCAGCTGCTCACAAACAGCTTTTGGCCACCTGCCAGCTCATCAGCGGAAGTGAGTAAAGTGACCGTATTTTCGTCTACGTTATTGGCAGCATTTTTCAGGAACTCGGCTTTGGCGGCAGCGGCCTCCTGTTCGGCCATGGCCAGCTCTTCGAGCTGGGTAGGTGCGGTGCCGGATACATACCCTCTCCATAGGTACACCACCCCAAAGGCGATACAGAAATAGAACGCCCAGTTCCACCATGGCGGAGTAGGATTATTCAGCTCCCGGATACCATCGTACTCATGTCCCATGTCCTGCTCGGCTTCAGAGGCTTCATCCAGGGTTCTGGTATTATTGAGCTTCTCAAACCAGTTCACCCGTGGCTTGCCCGGCACGGGCGCTTTCTTAGGTTTACGCTTGCGCTGAATGCCTACGAGGTGCTTCAGTGTATAAAGCAGGCTAAGGATTACGAGGATTTCCAAAAGGATTACGGTAACGAGTGTCCACAGGGAGGATTTGGACAGTAGTCCGCTGGTAGGTGCTTCCACCAGGGCGTCGGCAGCATGTGCCTGTAAAGCACCGGACATAGCCAGTAATATCACGCCAATGGTGATCATGGCTTTGCCTGCATCTTTTTTCATTCTTTCCCGGAAGATGTCCATGGCGCCTATCACTGCATTGCCGAGTACTGCGATCGCTATCAGCAGGAAGCCGGCAATGATCAGCAGCACCAGCGCTACCGGATCAGCAAGCTCGGAAGGTTGCGGCTTTCCGTTGGCCAGTGCCGGCACGCTCATAAGCGTACCGGCCGTAAATATAATGAGTGGTCTGAAGTTCATGATGGTGATTAATTTTCTTCTTTGTCCAGTGGAATACGACTTACATGATCCATCATTCTCTTGTCGGAGCTGAATGCCAGAAAGGCCGCTGCCACAAAGAAAATGGAGAATATCAACAGGGATGCAAGCGGGTAAATGCTTACCCCGGTGATGGATTGCAGATAGTTGATGAATTTCATGATTACTGGTTTTAAAAGTCAGTGGATTCAGTGGTAGCAGTAGCCTTTGGCTTAGGCGCATCTTTGATGTCTTTGCCAAGGCGCTGCAGATAAGCGATCAGCGCTACGATCTCCCGATCCTTGCCAACCGGCAGCTTATCATTTTTCAGATTGACAACTATACCATTTGCCTGTGCCTCCAGATCTGCGTTGGCTTTGGTTTCATAACCATTCGGGTATGGTACGCCCAGCTTACGCATTACGTTGATCATGGCTGGCGTTTTGCTCTTGTCGATGCGGTCCTCAAACAACCATGGATAGGCTGGCATGATAGAGCCGGGCGACATAGAAGTAGGGTCCAGCATGTGGTTGAAATGCCAGGAGTCAGGATACTTACCACCCAGGCGTGCCAGGTCCGGACCTGTGCGTTTGGAACCCCATTGGAACGGATGGTCGTACACAAACTCACCTGCTTTGGAATACTCCCCGTAGCGCGCTACTTCATCGCGGAATGGGCGGATCATCTGGGAGTGACAGGTATAGCAACCTTCTCTCAGATAAATATCGCGTCCATGCAATTCCAGGGGGGTATAAGGTTTCACGCTGGTGATGGTGGGAATGTTACTTTTTACGAGGAAGGTAGGCACCATTTCGAGCAGGCCACCAATACCTACTACTATCAGACTGAATACTACCATTTGCACCGGCCGGCGTTCGATCCAGTTGTGCCAGTGTGATTTTCCATGTGTGGTAATTTCTTTCGGTAACGGTGCGGCTTCGGTGGCTTCGTTGGCCACAAAGTTTCCGCGACGGATTGTTTTGGTCAGGTTCACCATCATCAGGATCACACCACTCACATAAAACAGGCCACCTACTGCGCGCAGTGCATACATAGGAAGGATAGCGCTTACTGTTTCCAGGAACTGGTATTTTAAAGTACCCTCTTCGGTAAACTGTTTCCACATCATGCTCTGGGTAAATGCAGCCCAGTAGAGCGGAATAGCATAGAAGATAATACCGAGTGTGCCCAGCCAGAAATGTGTGTTAGCCCATTTGCGACTGTATAACTGCGTAGAAAATATTCTTGGGATCATCCAGTACAGGATACCGAAGGTGAGGAATCCGTTCCAGCCCAGTGCACCTACGTGTACGTGTGCAATGGTCCAGTCGGTATAGTGGCTGATCGCATTCACATTTTTCAGGGATAACATAGGCCCTTCGAATGTAGCCATACCATAGCAGGTAAGGGCCACTACAAAAAACTTAAGGATAGCATCTTCCCTAACCCTATCCCATGCTCCACGAAGGGTAAGTAAACCATTCAGCATACCACCCCATGATGGTGCAATCAGCATGATAGAGAAAACGGTACCGAGTGACTGTGCCCATTCCGGTAATGCAGTATATAACAGGTGGTGAGGTCCCGCCCAGATATAAATAAAGATCAGTGACCAGAAGTGTATGATAGACCAGCGGTAGGAATATACCGGCCTGTTGGCGGCTTTAGGTACAAAGTAGTACATCAGTCCCAGGTAAGGCGTGGTAAGGAAGAAAGCCACGGCATTGTGACCATACCACCACTGTACCAGTGCGTCCTGCACACCTGCATACCAGCTGTAGCTTTTAAATAACGCGATCGGATACTCGAAGGAGTTGATAATATGCAGCATTGCAATGGCCACCCATGTACCTATATAGAACCAGATCGCAACGTAGAGATGTGCTTCGCGGCGTTTCAGAATAGTACCCAGCATGTTGGCCCCAAACACCACCCAGATAAGGGTAATAGCGATATCAAAAGGCCATTCCAGTTCGGCATATTCTTTACCTGTAGTGTAACCGAGGAATAAGGTGAGCGCACCACCGGCAATGATGGCCTGCCAGCCCCAGAAGTGAATTTTACTCAGCAGGTCGCTGTACATCCTGGCTTTACACAACCGCTGCAGCGAGTAGTAAACACCCATAAAAATACCGTTACCCACAAAAGCAAATACAACAGCGTTGGTGTGTACCGGGCGCAAACGACCAAAAGTGGTGGGAGCATAACCGAGGTTAAGGTCTGGAATAACCAGCTCTGTGGCAGCCCACAGCCCGGCCAGCATGCCTATAAGGCCCCAGAATACACAGGCGTAGGCAAACCATTTGACCGTTCGGTTGTCGTAGTAGAAACGTTCTAAAGACATAAGTATGATGGATTGAGATGCGGAATTACGTTTAGTCGTTGTTGTTAGTGTTTTTTTCTTCAAACAGGATACGGTGTGCGGGAGAAAAATCATCTTCAAACTGGCCGTGCTTCACAGACCAGATAAACGCGGCCAAAAATCCGAGGGCGACGGTAAGACTCGCTCCCAGTAAGAGTATGATGACGCCCATAGCAACAGTAGTTTGGTGATAGTAAGCTTCCGAAGCGACAAGGGTTACCCGTTGCCCCGCAAACGGTTGTTTGCGGGGCCCATTTCAACTACGGGCATTAATACTAGCGCTTTGGAGTTATTACTATGTATATGTTTCGTGTCGTTAGCAAAGGTAATTTTGGTGGGGAGGTAGTACAATGATATTGCTCAATCTCAAACATGATTTTTATCAGAAAGTCTTTTGCCATAGATTTCACTCATACTGTAAGTAAGCAGAATAATGCTGATAGAGCTGGCCGGCATCAGGATAGCCGCTACCAGTGGGGATAATATGCCTTGTACCGCAAAATAGAGTCCGGTAATATTATAGGCGAGCGACATAATAAAGCTGATGATAACAATGTGCTTGTTGGCCTTACATAAACGTATAAACGCCGGTAACATTTTGAGTTGCTGTGCTTCAATAATGCCGTCGCTGGCGGGTGTAAAATTGTTGGTGCTTTCTGCTACGGAGATGCCAATATCACTTTGCCGCAGTGCGCCGGCATCATTGAGGCCATCCCCTATCATCAGCACTTTTTCACCGTGCTGCTGTAATTGAATAATATAGTCGAGCTTGTCCGCCGGCTTTTGCTCAAAATGCAGTGTGGCACTGTTTCCCATGAGTATGCGTAAGCTGGCTGCCTCCCGTGTATTATCGCCGGAAAGCACGGATAGGTTGTAATAGTTGCGGATATTTTCCAGCATGCTGCGTATGCCTGGGCGGTAGCCGTTGCGGACAGTAAATAATCCTACCGGCTTTTCATTTATTCCTACATAAACAATGCTGCCGTCGTGATTTTCTTTTGGTTGAATGCCTACAAATTCGGCACTGCCCATGCGGATGTATTGGTTTTCTATCCATCCGGAGATGCCATTGCCTTCGGATTCTTTAAACTCGCGTACTGTATAACTGCTGCTGTTGCCACAGTAATTATTAATAGCGTTGCTTAACGGATGGGTGGAATGAGCCGCCAGACTGCTGATCATCATTTCCTGAATGGGGCTGAGGGTACTGCCAAAGTAGCGTACCTCCGTGCCTGACTTGCCGGTAAGCGTACCGGTTTTATCAAAAACGATATGCGTGGTATTCGCCAGATTTTCAATGGATTGCGCGTTGCGCAGGTACAGCTTGTGCCTGGAGAGAATACGTAAAATATGGCCGTTGGTAAATGAGGAGGCCAGCAGTAAAGCGCAGGGGCAGGCGATAATTAAAATAGCCGTTACTGATGGCCATATACGTGCCGGATCATTTACGGCCCACACAGCTGCTGTTACTACTGCAATGAGGAGTACCACCCAGGTAAAATACTGGCTGAGCAGGTGTACAAACGAAGTGCTGCTGTCATTTTTCTTTTGCAGTTCGTCACGGTTCCAGAGGCTGGTGAGGTAGCTCTGTGCTACCTCTTTAATGGTGAGTACTTCAATGTTGCCACCCATCTGCCTGCCCCCGGCGTACACGATTTCCCCGACGGACTTTTTCACTGGCGCAGCCTCGCCGGTAACAAAGCTGTAATCAATTAACGCTTCGCCGCGGGAAATAATGCCGTCAGCCGGAATCAGCTCCTGGTGATGAATCAGCAGGGTGTCGTTGGTGTGGATATCCGGCAAAGTAGTAGGTACGGGAGTGCCTTCCTTTATAACGGAAACGGCTATGGGAAAATAGGACGTATAGTCGCGATCAAATGATAATCCCTGGTAAGTTTTTTCCTGTAAAATGCGACCGATGAGCATGAAGAATACGATGCCCGTCATGGAATCGAAATAGCCGGAGTTGCCGGCGGCCACTTCTGTTAAGCTGCGGATAAATGTTACTACGATTGCCAGCACTATAGGGACGTCGATATTGAGGAAGCCGTGTTTAAGGCCACCCCAGGCGGATTTATAAAATGCCTGTGCGCTGTAAAAGAATACAGGCAGGGACAGTGCCAGGTTCATGTACTGAAACATCCGGTTCATGGCCACATCTGTATGCCCGGAACCGGAAAAATATTCCGGAAAACTAAGCAGCATAATATTACCAAAGCAAAATCCGGCTACGCCCAGCTGGTACACCAGTTTACGTTGCACCTTTGGTTTTTTCTCCTTCATATCATTCAGGGAGATGTAAGGTTCGTAACCGATGGATGTCAGCACTTCCGCTACGGCGCGAAGGCTGGTAGTTTTAATCCCGTAAATGATACGAGCTTCTTTTTTACTAAAGTTAACGGTTACACGTTGTACACCATGGTTCAGCTTATGCAGATTTTCCAGCAGCCAAAGGCAGCTGCTGCAGTGGATTTGGGGCAGGTAGAAAGTAACGTGTACCTGCTCTTCATCTTTGAACTGGATAAGGTGTTGCTGTACCTTTTCATCTTCCAGAAAAGCAAATTTATCTCTCCTTACCTGCATTCGCTGGTTAACGCCAGGCTGAGCGTTCAGGTCATAATATTCGCAGAGGTTGTTCTGGTGCAGTATCTCATACACGAGTTTACAACCTTCGCAGCAAAAAATTTTTTCTGCCATCATCACCGGGTTGTTGTGGCATTCTTCGCCGCAGTGGAAGCAGGCGACCTGTGTTTGCATGGTATCGGACATCAGTCAATGCTTGAAGAGTGAGGCAAATCGTCCTGCTGAATCAGTATGGTACCGGGTTTGGTAACGGCGGGATACAGTATGTTCTGGGTCACGTACATCCATTGGTGTACGAGTTGTTCCAGTACGTACATATCGCCTATACAGATTTTATAAGCGTTGCTCCAGGTGGGCTGCAGCTGATAGTTGCCGGTTACCTGACGCAGCTTTTGCAGCAGCAGGGTTATTTTCTGGTAAGAGGACCGGATGGTTTGGTAAGTGGTGGGTTGTATGCATCGGGGATCTTCCTTGTTTTCGCTGGCTTTTTCTATTACGGGAAAGAGTATGGTGCTTTCCTTGCGGATAACCTGGAATATTTCAGCCTGCAAACGGGAAAACAGGAGATGTTGGATATTTGCTGCTGCCGGTGCTTTTCTGTCATCCTGCAGGTCGTGCAGAAAGTAGGATATCACCTGGTCGGCGGTTTGTTCTACCGGCGTATGAAATTTATGGACAGTGACCTCGCATAGTTCTGCGGGGCATAGTTCATGAAAGTTTATAATGGCAAAAGGCAGCATCAGTACGGATGTATTTTTGATGCAACAAATTTACCGGGAGCCGGAGGGGCATCCAATGACTTGTGTCAAGCTGAAAAATGATTTTTATCAGGATTAGTCGTGCAGGTTCGCGGTGCGGATAATCTCCGGCATGTCGAGCAGGCGGATTTTTTTACCTTCCAGTTCGATCATACCATCTTTTTTGAATTCGGAGAGGAGTCGGATAGCGGATTCGGTGGCAGTGCCAACGAGGTTAGCAATTTCTTCGCGGGAGAGTCGTACGCTGAGGGTATGACCATCTTCTTCGAGGCCGTAGGTTTCCTTAATAAACAGCAGTGTTTCGGCGAGGCGTTCGCGTACCGGCTTCTGGGCCAGGTGGGTGATTTTGAGTTCTGCTTTGCGCAGCTCGCTGGACAGGATGCGCATCATCTCAAAAGAGAGGGACGCATCTGATTGCAGTATGTTGAGAAACAGGTCTTTAGGAATAAAGCAGATGGAGGAATCTTCCAGGGCGGTAGCGGTGGCGGTGTAGCGTTCGTTACTGAGCAGTGCTTTGTAACCCATGATATCACCGGCTTTAACGAGGCGTACGATTTGTTCGCGGCCATCGTCGCCACTGTGCGACAGTTTGATCTTACCGTCGTTGATACAGTAAACGCCGAATGGGTAGGCGCCTTCGTGGAAAATAACCTGACCTTTTTTATAGGATGAGCACACCTTTGCCGCATCAATCTGTTCAAGATTGTTTTGGTCCGCTTTGCAGAATATAGACGAGAAGCGGTCTTTACAGTTTTGGCATGATGGATTTAACGGTATACTCATAATGAATTGTGCAAATGTACTAATTTACGGCTCCTTAACCAAAGCAAAAGCAGTTGTGGCGCTTCATTATTATGTAATTTATAAACCATACGAAGTACTGACCCGGTTTACTCCCGAAGGTAATAAGGCTTGTCTGGCAGATTTCTTTAAAGTACCTTCAGATGTATATCCTGTGGGGCGCCTTGATTATGACAGTGAGGGGCTATTATTGCTTACGAACGATAAAGCATTGAATCACCGGTTGTTATCTCCTAAATACCAGCACGAAAGAGAGTATTGGGTGCAGGTGGACGGTGCCGTAACGGAAGAGGCAGCCAGGAAACTGGCGCAGGGAGTACAAATAAATGTGGATGGTAAAATGTACCTCACGAGAAAATGCAAAGCTGAAATTTTTGAAGAGGAACCTGTTTTACCACCACGAAATCCACCGATCCGTTTTCGTAAGAGTATTCCTGCTCCCTGGCTGCGGATGACGTTGCATGAGGGAAAGAACAGGCAGGTAAGAAAAATGACGGCAGCTGTAGGCTTTCCTACGTTGAGGCTTGTACGTTATAGAATGGAAGGGCTAACGATTGCCGGTATGAACGCCGGGGATATGGTGGAATTAAGCCGTGAAGAGGTTTACCGGAAGCTAAAACTGCTGTGATGCTTTTTGGCTTTCTGGTCTTATTTAACTAGGTTTGTTGCCTACAAATTTCTATTATGCTGAAATCAATGACTGGCTTCGGAAGGGCGGAGAGCACAAGAGGCGAAACAACTATTGTGGTGGAGATCAAATCGCTCAATGGAAAACAGTTTGAGGTGAATCTGAAATTTTCTCCTTTGCTGAAACCCTATGAGTTTGATATCCGCTCCCAGATGCAGCAGGTGCTGCAGCGTGGAACGCTGGATGCTACCGTCAACGTACGTCAGAATGGCGCTACAAGGCCTGTGGTGATCAACACCGACCTGGCGAAGTACTACTACCAGTCCATCACTATGCTGGCTAACCAGCTGGAACTGCCGCAGGGCGACATGCTCAACATCCTCATGAAACTGCCCGAGGTAGTAACCCCTGCCACGGAGCAAATCACCGAGGGAGAATGGAGAGATGTGGAAGAAGTATTACAGGCTGCCTTGCAGGACCTGGATTTGCACCGTCAGGACGAAGGCATCATGCTGGAAGCCGACCTGATTCAGCGTATTGAAAATATCGAAACCTATATGGGCAAGGTGAAAGAGCTGGACCCGCTCCGTAAGGATCGTATCCGCCAGCGCCTCGAAGGCCTGCTCGCCGAACATGTAGGAAAAGAAAATGTAGACAGCAACAGACTGGAGCAGGAACTTATCTTCTATTTGGAAAAACTCGATATCTCCGAAGAACTCTCCCGTCTGGAAAACCATTGCCGTTATTTCAAAGAAATTTTGAAAGAAGCAGATCCTGCCAAAGGTAAAAAACTCGGCTTCGTGCTGCAGGAAGTAGGCAGGGAAATCAATACCACCGGCTCCAAAGCCAATGACGCCGGTATACAGCAATGGGTAGTGCTGATGAAAGACGAACTGGAAAAAGCCAAAGAACAAGTATTAAACGTTTTATAGCAAGGCGTAAACCTTATGAAGAGACTACTCCTGGTAACCGCAGGCCTTTTAATACTGGCTGCAGCCTGCAAGCCGCCTAAACTGGACGTCTACGAAAAAAACCTGGAAATCCCGGGGCATGACTGGACCTACGACTATAAACCAGCGTTCGAAGTTAAACTGGAACCGGAAGATACTGCCTGGCTGTACAACATATACGTAAACGTACGCCACTCGGCCCCCTACCCTTACAGTAACCTCTGGATCATGGTAGGTACACAATACCCGGGTGACAGCATCCCTGCCCGGCAACGCGTGGAACTGCCACTGGCAGATCCTTCCGGAAAATGGCTCGGCAGCGGTATCGATGATATATTTGAGCATAGAGTGCCTATTCAGCAAAATGCTATTTTCAGTAAACCAGGCACCTATAAAATCACTTTTGAACAAAACATGCGGCAAAATCCGCTTCCCCATGTAATGAATGTTGGTTTGCGGATAGAGAAAGCCGGTAAACGGCCTTGATGAAAAAAATTTATAATAAAATGCAGGAAGGAAAATCAGTATCCTTCCTTTACTTTTTAGTACTGTTCTATACAGTTGCTGCACTGGTATGGTGGGGAATACTCCTCTTGCGCCAAAGCCACCAGATCACCGGTTTTGAAGTGCAAAACCTCGCCCTCCGCATCGATAGCCTGCAAAAACCAGTGGAATTCCAGCTGGAACTTCAGCGTATCGAAAAAGACGAAAAAATGCGCTTCATCAAATATCTCGGCGAAGGCCTCACCTTCCTCGGCATATTACTGGTAGGCGCCGGATTCGTATACCGCGCCATCTGGAAGTACATGAAACTGAGCCGCCAGCAGCAAAACTTTATGATGGCAGTGACGCATGAACTTAAATCACCCATCGCTGCTGCCAAGCTAAACCTGGAGACTATACGCCGGCACAGCAGCCTCGACGAAGAAAAAAGAACGCGGCTTATCGATAATACCATCCGGGAAACCAATCGCCTCGACCAGCTATGTAACAACATCCTGCTGGCAGCGCAACTGGAAACCCACCGCTATCAGCTGTTTAAAGAACCCCTCAACGTTTCCCAGCTGATGGAGTCAGATATTAAAGAAATTGGCGGACGAATTGGCACTCACAATATTCAGGCAAGCATTTTGCCAGGGGTATGGATGGAAGGTGACAAGCTGATGCTGCACATCGTACTGAGCAACCTGGTGGAAAACGCTGCCAAATATGCACCCAAAAACACCGCTATCCAGGTAAAACTGTTCGAATCCAATCATCAGCTCAAACTACAGGTAGTGGATGAAGGTCCTGGTATCCCTGACGAAGAAAAAGAAAGAATCTTCCTCAAGTTTTACCGCGTAGGCAATGAAAATACCCGCAAAGCCAAAGGCTCCGGTCTCGGACTGTTCCTGACAGCTAAAATTGTAGAACAACACAACGGTTTCATACAAGTGCGCAATAATAAACCTACCGGCGCCTGCTTTGAAATAACATGGGCTGATTATTCCATACAAACGGCGTAAATTTAAACCGGATTAAATGACAGCCTTTAATCCATCATTTGACTTACAATCAAATATTAACACATGAAGGAAGCTACAAAAGCATCAATACTACTGGTTGAAGACGAAGAAAATCTCCAGGAGGCGCTTAAGCTGAACCTGGAGCTGGAAGGCTATGAAGTTACTGCCGTTGACAATGGGACCGCTGCCCTCAAAGCAGTCAAAAATGAATATTTTGACCTGATCATACTCGATATCATGCTGCCAGAAATGGACGGCATCGCTGTGTGCGAAAATATCCGCATCCAGAACAACGAAGTACCCATCCTGTTCCTCAGCGCCAAAAATAGCAGTGCCGACAGAGTACTGGGCCTTAAAAAAGGTGGGGACGACTACATGACCAAGCCCTTCAACCTCGAAGAACTGCTGCTGCGTGTAGAGAAACTGATCGTAAAAAATAAAAAAATCCAGGATAAAGACAGCGTACCAAACGTATACCGCTTCGGTAATAACACCATCGACTTCGCCGCACAGGAATGTATCGGCAAAGATGGTAAGCACTATGAGCTCAGTAAAAAAGAAGCCATGCTGCTCAAACTCCTCATCGAAAACAAAGGAGAAGTTGTTACCCGCGAAAAAATCCTGCAGGTAGTCTGGGGATATAACGTATACCCTACCACCCGTACCATCGATAACTTTATCCTCAACTTCAGGAAATACTTTGAAGAAGACAGCCGCAACTCCAAATACTTCCATTCAGTACGTGGAGTAGGTTATAAATTCACTGAAGCATAATTCATTACATAGCAAAGCATTAGATGCTTTGTAGCCAACGCAAAAAGAGAAAGAGCCACCCGCCCTTTCTCTTTTTGCGTTTTGGCCAGGCTTCTGGCCCCCTCGAAACACAAGCTAAATAGCCAAACACCAAATTTCCTCCAAATCTCGCCGCTTTCCTGTTATTTTCTGCCTTGTACAAAATGACACTTTCTCCTAGCAGTGATTTACACGATATTTAATTATCGTGGCATATATAACTTTAGCATTGGTTTTTGCTGCAGTCTGGCCGTACTGGGTATTCTTCGTGGTTAGCCTCATTACGATCCTGCTTTTTTTCTTCATAAGAGAGAAAAGAATACGCCGTGCCGCCAAAGAAGCGCTGCACCGGCAGCAGGCCATGATCAACCTGGAACTCAATGCCTTCCAGGCACAGCTGGACCCGCACTTTATCTTCAACAGCCTGAATGCTATTCACCATTATATTCTGGCCACCAGCACAGATATGGCCTCCCTCTACCTCACCCGCTTTTCGAAACTGATGCGGCTCATGATGGGAAATTTTAAGAAAGAATGGATTACTCTCCAGGAAGACCTCGACGCCCTGGAACTCTACCTTCAGCTGGAACAACTGCGGTTTGAGCAGCAGTTTACCTACCGCCTGGTGCTGGAGCCGGAAGTAGAACCCATGCACACACTTATTCCTCCTCTGATTATACAACCCTATGTGCAATATGCCATCTGGCACCGGCTGCTGGTACGCCCGCAGAAAAGCGGTGGACAGCTGGATATCATCATCGGGCTTAAGGGCGAAAGGCTTTACATTAAAGTTGAAGACAACGGTAACCCCACCGCTTCCCTGCTGGATGATACCGCTGCGCGACTCGCCAATGGCATCGATATCGCCTCCGAACGCCTGTACCTCATGAGTGAGCGTTACCATATGAAAGCCAGCATTTCTGCCCAGCCCATCCTCGACAGTGCCAGCCACCCCTGCGGAAACCGGCTCGTCATCAGCATGGAGCACAACCCCGCCCGACAGGAGCTAACAGGCTGAATGCTTGTACAGCAGCAAAAAAAAGCGTAATTTTTCATTGTCAAACAGAGGTATTTCACCCTCTCTTTGTTTTTATACCATCTATCAACTATTTCTACCTTCATGCGCGCCATCATTGTGGACGACGAGAAGCACAGCCGAGACGTACTTCGTATTCTTCTTGAAAAAAACTGCCCGGACATAACGGTAATGGCTACATGCAATAATGGCGAAGCCGCCCTGGACGCAATTGCAATGTACGACCCTCAGTTGCTGTTTCTTGATATTGAAATGCCCGGACTGGACGGATTCCAGGTACTGGAAGCCACTAAACGCGGCTCCTTCGCTGTGATCTTTACCACCGCGTACGACCACTATGCGGTCCAGGCCATACGGCACAGCGCACTTGATTATCTCCTTAAACCAATAGATGCCGCAGAACTAAAAGAAGCAGTGATAAAGGCCACCGAACGCACAGGGCAACCGGTTACCAAAAAGGTGGATAACCTCGTGGAAATGCTGCAGCAGCATATAAAACAGTCGGAGCGACTGGCACTGCCCACCACAGAAGGCCTGCGCATGGTGATTGCCCATGATATCCTCTATTGCGAATCCAACGGCGCCAATACCAATGTTTACCTGCGTTCACAAGAAAAGCCTTTTCCCGTAACCCGCACCATGAAGGAAATGGAAGAAGTTCTGGAAGATAAAGCCTTCTTTCGCGTGCATAACAGCTTCCTCGTCAACCTCTCCTTTATGGATAAATACATCAAAGGCGATGGCGGTGAAATTATCATGTGCGACGGGCACAGAGTCCCCGTTTCCCGCCAGAAAAAGCAGGACTTCCTGTTACGGATAGAGAAAATGTAATGATTACAAACGCTTGATGGCAGCGCAGGACACCCAGCCGTTTTTGCCGTCGTTGAGCTCTACCTTGCAGTATTCGCTGGTAGCATCCACCAGTTTCACTTTCATGCCTTCATGGAGTTCAAACAGCTCTTTGCTGTTATCATCCGGCGCGGCTTTTACTTTGACGGTGCCTGTCAGCACAATACCACTGTTGTGGTTATTGGCAATGCTGTAGGTGTCTATCGCCATTAGCAGGTACACCAAAAACAGCACGCCGAACAGGTAGTTGGCCCATTGGAGATATTTGTTGTGGAGGCCCGGAATCTGGGAGTTTATAATAAGAGATGCGATGAGTATCCATATGAAAATGACCGCGCCCACCGCCCAGCCGTTGGAGCTGTGGAGGTGTTGCAGCTGGAGCCACCAGCGCTGGAAAAATACCAGCGGGAGATCCCCCACATAACCGTTTACCTTTTGATTGGCCACACTCAGATTATGTTTGATGGCAGCATCTTCCGGCGAAAGTTGCAGGGCTTTTTCATAGTTATAGACTGCCTGCCCCGTTTTGCCAGCCTTATACCATGCATTGCCTGCATTGAGGTACAAAGGGCGCGCGGTGTAGCCGGCATCTATTAGTTGCTGATAGATATTGGCTGCTTCCGTAAACTTGCTTTGGCGATAGAGGTTATTGGCTTCGTCAAAGCGTACTTGTGGATTCACGTCCTGTGCAATGGCCGGTGTGAAGCAGGCCATCATCAGGAGGCCTGCTGCCAGGAAAATCGATTTGAACATTCTGCAATAGAACATTTGCCTGGTGGTTAAAAATTAATTCTTCAGTGCGTCTTCCAGGTTGGTAATGATGCTGACAGCTTTTTCATACGTGCCCTGCATCCGGCGGTTATCCTGGCCGGGGGCATACAATGCAACCTCACAATTGTCTATCAGCTCAAACAGCTCAGAAGTATTGCTGCCATTGATACTACGGGCAGTCAGTTTCTCCTGTACCAGTTGCTTGCTAAGGTCAGCAAATGGTATTTTGAGCTTATGGCTTAAATAGCCCCATACGGCCCTGGAGGTTTCTTCGTAGAAAGCCTTGTCCTTCCCTTCTTTGAGGTAACGGGCGGCCAGTTCCAGGCGTTTGAGTGCTACCTTGTTTGCAAAGCGGTGTTTAAGCACAGCTGCATTGGTGGTGTTATAATCCTTGCGGCGTTTGTAGAATACTGCGCCAGCATAGATCAGCACCGGTATCAGCAGCAGTAGGTAGAACCAGACGCTGCTTACAAACCAGGTATGTTTTTTCACCCATGGCATAATGCCGGACTCAATGCCAACCAGCTCATTTCTACCTACGCTGTAATCCTGCTTTTCGGATTTAACTTTTTTTCCTTGTGTGATATTAATAGGGAAAGATGCAGATTTTATCGTTTTATACGCGTTCGCGGAAGGATCGAAGTAGGAGAACTCCACCGGAGGAATCACATGTTCCCCGGCTTCTGTAGGCATGAGTACAAACTCAAAGGTACGGCTGCCGGACAGTGGATTACTGTTCTTTTCAATATTGTCGGTTACTTTCGGATCATAAGCCTCAAATCCGGAGGTAACATCTATTTTAGGATTATTGAGCAGGTTTACGTTACCCTGGCCGCTGATCGTCACTTTGAGGGTGAGCGCTTCGTCGGTGGAAAGCTTGCTCTTATTTACCTCAGCAGTCATGTTGAAGCGGCCTACTGCGCCATTGAAGCTGGTAGGGCGGCCATCTACCGGCAATGGTTTTACGGTAATCTTTACCGGGTTACACTGGGTCTTGTATGGTACATCTTCATACTCTACATCAGGGCGATTAAAGAAATCGTCAAAGAAAGGATCTCTGAAGGAAGGATCGTTAAAGAATTCATCGAACGGATCTTTGCCCCGGCGCTTGTTTTGCACCAGCTTTACCAGGCGCACCTGGTTATCCACTTCCACGGGTTCCAGTTCCAGGTTGCCGGATTGTAGCGGGAACAGCAGTGTTTTACGGATGGTAAACACCTTAAACAGCTGGCCATTCACCATTTCTTCGGTGGCCTGCGGCGGGTTGGGAAGTTCTATATCTTTTGCAGAAAAGCCTTTGAAGGCCGGTACTTTTGTTACACTGGAATTGGTGGGCAGGCGGGTATACAGTTTATACGTGGCCGTAAGCTGGTCGCCCTCGTAGAGATTGGTTTTATCCACATCTACTTTCACAAATATGTTCTTGCGGAGTTTTTCGTTGATGTTCTCCCCTTTCTTCAGCACACCGTCTACCGATTCATCGCGGCCACCACGTGGGCCATAGCCTCCGGCGGAAGGTGGTTGTTGCGGTGCCTGTTGCTGGGAGGCGCTGGCGCCTCTGCGCACTTCAATCAGTACGGGATTGGATTTCACCACATTCCCGTTTACCCTGGCCTGCGCGCCGGCAATGGTAAAACTGCCCACACGTTTAGCCTGGAGTACGTATATAAGCGCGATGTATTCGGATCTGCGACCGTTCATGATGGACTGACCCATACTTTGACTAGGGCCTTGCAGCAAGTCAAAATCTTTGAAATCAGGCGGGTTAAAGCTGGTTACATTCACCCCGTTCTCTATCATGAATTGAATCTGAAATGGCTCGTCCAGCGCTACAGGATTACTGCTCACAGTGGTAGTAAAGCGGAAATCCTGCGCAAATGCGCAGTTCACCAGCCCTACTAAAAACAATAAGGAGAAAAGAAACTTTCTCATACTAAATCTGACCATCATAATTACGTCAACAAATTTAACCTAACCCGCCATGGATGCGGTAGAAGCGCCGTTAAAAGTTAGTTAAAAAATTATGAATATGTGATTGTTAAATATCTCCTAAAACTGGCCGTAGTACGATGTCTTCGACTACCGTTTGCTTTGCGAGGGTATAGGCCGTCCACACAACAGTGGCGATATCTTCAGGAGGCATCATTCTGTCGGGCGGCGCTTCAAAGCCATCCCAGGAGGCGGTGAGGGTAGCGCCGGGGCTGATACTGGTCACCCTTACGCCGTAAGGTTTCATTTCTTCACGCAGGTTGCGGCTAAAGCCCAGCAATGCGTGTTTGGTAATGCTATAGGAGCCGCCATTGGCGTAGGCTTTATGGCTGGCCACCGAGCAGAGATTAAAAATATGTCCGTTACGGTGATGCATCATTTCCGGCAGCAATGCCCTGGTGAGGTGGTAAGCGCTATACAGGTTTACCGCCATCAGCTGTTCGAGGAGGCCTTCGGCTTCTTCGTACAGGGCGCCTGGGGTAAATATGCCGGCATTATTAACCAGGATATCCACATGACCAAAGGTATTTTTAACGGTTTCGGCAAAACGCAGCACCTGGGCTTTATCGCCCATATCCACCTGCTCTGCCAGCACGGTTACTGCGCTGTTCTGAGCCTGTATACCGGCTTTAGCATCTGCTAGGGCCGCGGAATGGCGGGCACATATGGCTACATTAAATCCTTCTTTAGCTAATCTTTCAGCTACTGCCCTGCCAATACCCTTACTGGCGCCGGTTATTACTGCATTCATGGTTATGTCCTGTATTAAGGCGGTAAAATAGTAAAAATTGTATTTCGTAACTTTGCGCGATCATGAAATATAAACATCTTTTCTTTGACCTGGATCATACACTCTGGGACTTTGAAACCAACGAACAGGAAACACTGCTTGAATTGTACGAGCAGCATGCTTTGGAAAGTAGAGGGGTGCCATCATTTCAGGAGTTTTCCGTTGCTTATGTCGACATTAACGAACGCCTCTGGGACCGCTTCAGAAAAGGCTTTATCAACCGTAAGGAGCTTCGGTATAAACGATTTAACATGACTTTGCTGGCTTTTAAAATCGGTGATGAAAAGCTGAATGCAGCGCTGTCTGACCAGTTCCTGGAAATTTTGCCAACTAAAAAAAGGCTCTTCCCGCACACGGTGGAGGTGCTGGACTACCTGGCGGGCAAAAATTATCCTATGCATATGATCACCAATGGGTTTGAGGAGACGCAATTGCTGAAGATGAAAAATTCAGGGATAGATAAATATTTTACACATATCATCACCTCCGAACTGGCTGGTAGCCTCAAGCCGTACCGCGAAATTTTCGATTTTGCCATGGCCAGGGCGGTAACGTCGGCCCCGGAGAGTATTATGGTGGGCGATGCGATGGAACTCGATATTAAAGGAGCGCACGGTGTAGGAATGGATCAGATCTATTTTAACCCGGCAAAGCCTCCGGTGGACTTCACGCCTACTTATACGGTGAATTCACTGGCTGAGATAATGGATATTCTTTAGAGAAAGTACGCCTGGATGCTAAACGAAAAAAGAATCGCTACCAGCGATTCTTTTTTCGTTTTACTCCCTTTGGGAGCTAATATGGTAATGGCTTATTTAGTAGTCTTTTTTCCTGCCTTCACACGCATAGCAGCGGTTTTGGAAGGTTGTTTACAACAGCTTTTCGCCGTTCCTTTGCTTTGACAGGAGGGGTCCTCCTTTTGTGCTGTTTTGGCTTCCTTTGCAGGAGCTTTCTTAGTATTGTCTTGCGCAAATGCGGTACCTGCAAGGAGCAGGGAGGCGATAGCCAGTGTAAATAACTTTTTCATAGCCCGATTAGATTTTTGCAATTACTGTTTGGCCGCCTTTTACAACCTGTTCCAGTTGTACGGTGACTTCTGTTCCTAAAGGTAAGTAAAGATCCACCCTTGACCCAAATTTAATGAAGCCCATTTCTTCGTTCTGGCTTACCTGCATACCTGGTTTGAGATAGTTTACGATACGACGTGCCAGGGCACCGGCGATCTGGCGGATCAGGATATCGGTTTTGCCGTTGCCGATTACCACAGAATGTCTTTCATTTTCAGTGGAAGACTTCGGATGCCATGCCACCAGGTATTTACCAGGGTGGTATTGGGAGAGTTTAACGGCACCGCTGATAGGATTTCTATTTACGTGAACGTTGGCAGGGCTCATGAAAACGGATACCTGCAGGCGTTTGTCTTTGAAATATTCAGGCTCGTATACTTCCTCAATCACCACTACTTTACCATCGCATGGGGACACCACCAGGTTATCGCCTTCAGTATTTTTTCTGGTAGGTAACCTGAAAAAGGATACGATGAACAGGAAAAATACGACGGAAATGGCCAGGAGGCTCCAGGTGAGCGCTGGTGAGTCGAACCAGTAAAATACTGCTCCGTTAATAACTAACAGTACCAGGAACACAAGGGAAATGGTAGCAAATCCTTCACGATGGATCTTCATTGTTTTCTATTTGTTTGTCGGTTTATTGGTTTAATCGCAGAGCAAAGTTAGTTCAATTCAAAAAATTCAGCATACGAATTTCTGTTTTACAGCATAAATGACTGTACATAGATCCAGGCAAAGGGTGCTGCCAGGAGCATGGAATCGAACCGGTCGAGGAACCCACCGTGGCCGGGCATGATGTTGCCGGAATCCTTTACGCCCGCCATGCGCTTGAGTTTGGACTCGATGAGGTCGCCAATGGTTCCAAACACGGCGGCGATCCCTGCCAGTACCAGCCAGTGCTGTAAGGCAAGGTAGCTGCTACCCCAGAAATGCCCGTATACGCCGGCGGCGGCTACTGCCAGGATCATCCCTCCCAGTGTACCTTCTATGGTTTTTTTAGGGGAGATGGCCGGTGCAAACGGGGTACGGCCAATCAGTGAACCTACGATGTAGGCCATGGTATCATTGATCCAGATGAAAATGATCAGCAGCAAAGGAATCAGCCAGCCGGGGGCGGTGCCCACCTGGTCGGCGGTGTAGTGTATATCAATCGCATTCAGGCGGATATTTACCAGCAGACTGAATGGAATCGTAACATACAGCAGTCCCAGGGCGGAGTAGCCGATATTTTTCAGAGAAAAATCTTTGCTGAACAGGATTTCGCCTAACGGGAGTACCATCAGAAAGATAATGGCGAGCCACCATCCGATAAAGCCGGCATTTATGTCTCCCAAAATAAAATTACTACCGGTAAAAGCCAGCATAATGGCGCAACTGGCAATGGAAACGCCATAGCGGTGCAAACCGGAGGTATTGGCAAAATCAGCATCGATCAGCCTGATCAGTTTGAAATATTCCTGCAGGGCGAAGAAGTTCACCAGGAAAAACAGCAGGAAAAAAGTAAAGGGACTCCACAGGATACCACCCAGCATCACTGCTACAAAAACCAGTGCTGACGCGGTGCGGGTAAAAAATGTTTTCATTATCGAAATTGCTGTTAGTTGATTTTAGAGCCGCAAAAGTCTGCAAAAATTTGAGCAAATGCCAGACCGGGCTCTTTATTCATGGTCTTCCGCCTTGTTACCTTCCTCTTCATCCAGCTCATACGGATCTCCTGTAGGCAGATTATTGTGCTGTGAAACCAGTGAATTTGCCGTTTCTGCCTGCTCATCGGGCACGTACAGCTCTACCTGACCAGGGATGGTAAAGGTATAAGAGGAAGATTGTTTGTTGAGAATAACCGCGTCAATCCCGTTTTCGATCAACATGCCTTTCACGATTTCTGTTTCGTATGGTCGGTCGCTTGCGAATACTTTAGTCCAGCCTTTTTCCATGTTACAGTTATTTTGTTAGTAAGTTAAGTTACTATTTTTCTGCCGTTTAGCGTTGTGTGTCGGCCTGCTCCACTTCCAGCGGTTCCGGCGAACGCTTCATCAGTGCCCATATCAGCCCTACTGTTACTAAAGCGCTGGCCACGCCCAGGTACCAGGTTACCCCCTGCTCTACGGCCGGGTCGGTTTTAGTATAGCCGTGCTGGAAAAGGTAGTACTGGATCACGAGCATGCCGTTATTGATCAGGTGGGCCAGGATGGCCAGCCAGAGGTTGCCCGTTACCAGGAAAATGGTGCCGAGGATAAACCCAAGGGCTATACGAGGTAATACCGCCTGCATTTCAAAGTGCATGGCCGCAAAAATGATCGCTGTTACCAGTACGCCTGTCCATCGTAAGCGGGTGAGGTTGATGAAAATCCGTTGAAACACGCCTCTGAAGAATACTTCTTCCGCAATGGCCGGTACGATGGCCATGAGGACCAGGTTCATTACCAGGTCCGTGATGGTGGGCATCTGCAGCAATGCCTTTGTCATTTGTTCATTGCGCTGCTGCGCCTCAAGGGCTGCCTTCGGCAGGTCCCAGTGCAGGTTCCATTCTGCCAGCACGCCCACAAAAGGCAGGCAGCAGTAGAACAGCACAATGGTGAGTATGACCTGTATCCAGGAGGCCTTGGTTCTCAGGCCCAGGTAGCGCATTGGCTCCGGATGCCAGAGATAGGCAAAGATGGCCGCTGGTAAAAGATATGTTAAAGTTGAGTAGAAAAACTGTAACCATTGCTGCATCCGCAGAAACTTAGGATCAGTAAGCACTCCCACGGATATATCATACGCCGTATAGCCGGTAAGTTTAGGAGTGACCAGGGCCGTCAGCAGCAGGAAAACCCCTATGGAGCCTGCATAAAAGCCGAGAATGGTGATGAACTGTAGTAAAGGAGGGTGCTGCTTAAGGTAGCCTCTCATAATTAAATACTGTATTAAAATGCGTAAATTTACAGCGTGAAATTAAGCATTGCAGCAACAGTATCACAAACTACTGCGCTGCATTTAGCAAAAATATATAAGTTAATACAATAATACCTGGTGCCTTGTTGGCCGTGGTTCTTACTTTATGGTGAAGATAGGAAATATAGAACTGGGAGAATTTCCCCTTTTGCTGGCGCCCATGGAAGATGTGAGCGATCCGCCTTTTCGTGCAGTATGCAAGGATGGCGGGGCAGATCTCATGTACACGGAATTCATTTCTTCCGAAGGCCTCATCCGCGACGCTATCAAGAGCCGTAAGAAACTGGACATTTTCGAATACGAGCGCCCGGTGGGCATCCAGATCTTCGGTGGTGATGAAGAACCATTGGCAATGGCCGCACAAATTGTAGAGGCTACCAATCCGGATCTGCTGGACATCAACTTCGGCTGCCCCGTGAAAAAGGTGACCTGCAAAGGTGCCGGCGCCGGTATCCTCAAAGATATTCCCAAAATGGTGAAGCTCACCGCTGCCGTAGTAAAAGCAACCAGGCTGCCGGTAACCGTGAAAACCCGCCTCGGCTGGGACGATAACACCAAAAATATTGAAGAGGTAGCAGAACGCCTGCAGGACGTAGGCATTAAAGCCCTCACCATCCACGGCCGTACCCGCGTACAGATGTACAAAGGCCACGCCGACTGGACCCTCATCGGAAAAGTTAAAAATAACCCGCGCATCAACATTCCTATATTTGGTAACGGTGACATATGCACGCCGGAACAAGTAATTGCTGCACGCGCCAAATACGGCGTGGACGGCGTTATGATCGGACGCGCCGCCATCGGGTATCCATGGATTTTCCGCGAGATAAAGCATTTTATGCAAACCGGCGAACATTTACCCCTTCCATCTGTTTTGGAAAGAGTACAGGTTTGTAAAAGACACCTGGAACAATCTGTAGCCTGGAAAGGTGATATCGTTGGCATCCTCGAAATGCGCCGCCATTACACAAATTATCTCAAAGGGTTACCTCACATCAAAGAATTCAGACAACAATTAGTAACTTTAAAGTCGCAAGCTGAAATAGAAGAGGTATTAGACGCGATCGTAGTACAATACAAAGATCATATTTTTGAAAGGACAACTCCCCAATGGGCCGCAAACGAGCATTTACCGGCCTCTGATGAAATGGCCGGATGTAACGTTTACGGTTAAACGATGACCCCGGAAATACAATAAATCATAAATTACTTTCACATGACCACAATTAAAAATCTGAAAAATGAAGTCTGGAAAGACTTACAGATTAAAAACAAATCTGCCCTGCGTAAGAAATATGCGGTTTCTAACATGGGAAGAGTGATCAGCTATCATGAAAGTATTGAAGATGGTAAGCTTCTCACGGGTTCTACCGTGGAAGGCTATACGGTTTTGAATGTAAAACCGGCAGATACCTATCAATCACTCTACCTGCACAGAGAAGTAGCCAAGCTCTTCAACAAAAGGCCAGGGCGTACGCACAGGTATGTGATCCACCTCGACTACGATAAGAAAAACAATAAAGCCAGCAACCTGGAATGGGCTACCAAAGAAGAAATGGAAGGCCATCAGCAGAACAGCCCGGCTAAAAAGGCATATAAAGAAAAACAAAGGAACAGGCTGAAAGGTCTGAAACTGAACGTGACCAAAGTGAAGAGCATCAAACGCCTGCTAAACAAACCTGGTAAAAAAACCATGAAGCAGATAGCAGAACAGTTTGATATCAGCGAAATGCAGCTCTACCGTATTAAAAGCGGTGAAAACTGGTCGCACGTTACATTGGATTAATGCCTGGTTTGCCAGGAATGATCTATATATGATGTTGTCTGACATAGGCCATACGTACGTGTGGCCTTTGTTATCTCCTATATTTTCAGGTACTGGCCACCGCTCCTGCCTCTACCCTGACCATCTCCCCCAATACCCGCCTGTAATGGGCACTCTCCTGCAACACCGGTTCATAGCCCATCATGATCACCTGTTTTCGTGCACGGGATAACGTTACCAATAGCTTCCGATCCACCTCTATCTGCTCAGTATTCCATTGAAACTGGCCAAGGCACTGCAACGTATGTACCTGCCCGATATGATATACTGCCAACGAAACAATAATAATATCGTTTTCAGAACCCTGGAAACGCTCCACGGTGTCAATATTTACGGCCTGCAGGTCCTTATCATCTGCAATCAACTCCCTTATCAGGCTGATCTGCGTGCGCCAGGGTGTTACCACGCCCACCGTATCCTTGTTGAATGCAGGGCCATACTGTTGCCGCAGGTATCGCAGTAAATCCACTACCCTGGCGGCTTCGGTGCTGTTCATTTTAGAAGTAGGCTCGTATGGGCTGGGTATAAATACTTTTCTGCCGAGAGATAAAAGCCGGTCCCACTGGGTATTGCCATCGGGGTGGGTAAAATCTTCCTGCTGCTCCGTGCGACCAGCAGTCAGCTGCCCTGCATAATATGGGTTGACCATGCTGGCAATGCTTTCGTGCATGCGGAAATGCGTATTCAGCATGCCCCAGGCATGCTGCCAGTTATGCTGTTTGCATTGGCGCATCAGTCGCTCAAAAATAGAACAGCGGAGGTCCGAAATGCCTACCTGTAGCAGATCTTCCTGCTTCGTTTCGCAGAAAAAACTTTCCTGTGCCACCACCGGCGGCAGCTGATTCTGATCCCCGATAAGTATGAACTTACGGAAAGGCATCAGTAGTCCTAACAATTGCGGCTCTGTGAGCTGTGAGGCCTCATCGGCGATCAGCACATCCATAGGAATGCCCATGGTGATGAGCAAATCCAGCCTGGTAGCCATTGTAGCCACCGTGCCTACAAAAATGCGATGGCTGGTGATGTACTGTTTTGCATCATCCAGGGAACCATTCATGCACAGCTCTTTCAACTGCACCGCTGATGCCGTATTGCGACCGCCCATGCGCAGATAGGAAATATTTTTTGCATCCAGCTTCAGGGAAATTTCTTCCACCGCCTTATTGGTAAAGGCTACAATCACCACGTGGTTATTTCTTTTTACCAGTTCATCCGCAATGGTGGTGAGCATGGCCGAGGTTTTGCCTGTACCCGGCGGCCCTTGCAGGAGGTAGTAATCTTCCGCCTGGATGGCGTTGCGGACAATCTCTTCCTGGTTGCAGTTGAACATCGCCGGCAGCGGAACTTCCAGCTCGCGGCTGCGCGGTGTTCTGAGTCCCAACAGCGTTTCTGCCTTGTTGCGGTACTGCGGCGCCAGCATGTAAAACAGTGATGACGCGGCAATCCAGTAGTTGGACTCATAGATATCATGCTCGATGATCCATTCGTCGTGCTGCCGGAAGAAATCGAGGGTCATTTGCCTGTTATTCAGGGAGAAGATAAGGTAGTCCTTGCCCAGTTCATCGATACGGCCCTTGAGCAGCTGCTGCTGTAATGGCTTCAGCTCCGCCCCGGTTCTGGCGTAGATGATAGCGGTATCTCCTACCCTGAAATTGTGACTAACGGTGGCGACTATATCAAAAGTAACCGAGCTGGCGTTGCTGTTAAATTCGCGGAATTGCAGCCCGGGAATGATATTAAACCGGTCAGCCTTTTCTTCTTCCTGCTGCAGCCATAGGGCGGCAAACCCGTCGGCATCGTCTTCCCGGTGCACTTCGGAGAACATGCCGCATTTGGCTTGTAAAAACTCCCGGAGGATGAAGGAGAGGAATGTTTTATAGTAGATTTTAGTGATGTCGGGTGCCTCGTTCCAGGCTTTTTCAAAACCCATGAAAGGCTCCATGCTGAAGGATGGCAGCCCAACGGCGGAGGTGCTGTTGATATCCGATAAAACATCATATTCACCGGCAGCGAGCCGCAGTATCATGGCCACTACTTCATTGCGGAGTTGCAGCAGGGCGTTTTCGCCGGCATGGGTGCTGCTCACATTTCGAAGTGGCTCCGCTTGGGCGGCAGAATACAGGATGGCACTACTCCCCTTACGTTTACGGCCAAACGCAGACCGCAGTAGGAGGTTATAGCCGATTACCTGCATTTCATGGTTTTTCCAGGTATTAAAATCCGGGGCTTTACCACTTTTCAGCTCAAAAATTTCTTTCCTGGCGGGATCGGTTTCGTCTTCTGCCATGAGGTCGAGTCGCCCCTGGATACCGTAGTTGGACGAGAAGAAGGTGGGTTCAATACGTACCGGCTTATCCTGGAGATCGCGCACCGTTTGTTGGAGGTTGCCCCAGTGCGACTGCCGGATATCCCGGAACATTTCGTTAATCTTATCGCGGCCATAGGCCGCGGCTTGTAGCACATTATCCGCCACAGCCTCCTTGAAGGAAGTTTTGAAGTCGATTTCTTTATTGCGCAGCATTTCATCCAGCAGGGCATTCACGAGGTTTCCCTTGAATGCGGCAGGGCTGGAGGTTTGTGGCACCAGCTTCTTCACCAGATACAGGAGTTTATTGGTTCCTTTATGGTTAAAGCATTCTGCCAGGTCGCTGATGTCGATCAGCAGGTCTGGTTCCAGTACCAGCTGACTTTCGGTGGTGGTTGTATATAACGGTGTTTGGTGTTCTTCTGTTTCTTCCTGGCGGCAGTGGATGACGTGGAGGGAATCGTATGGGCGAAGCTGCCCGTGCATTACCATTACGGTGGCGGAATCCAGGCCATCGAGTGATAATTCAAAGTCGCCCTGTTCATCATTTTTTACCAGCAGTACGCAGGAATATTTTCCCTGGTGGTTGGTGGCGAGTGGACCCACGGCAGTGATCATACATTTCAGGGAAACGATGCTGGCGGGGCGGTTGCGGATATTACGGGAGAGAGATTTGTCTCCGGCGTCGTAATAGGTTTCGGAGAGGCGCAGTGGTACTACTGCTGAATAGAACCATGCTACCGACTCCGCGAGGGCTTTGATGCAGAGGGTGTGTTCTTCTCCCTGTAAAGGAAAAATAGTACGTGTAGCCCTGGCAGTTAGTATCCGCAACGCGGTCAGTTGCTGCTGGATATCGGCGGGCACTATTTCTTTATCGAAATAGAACTGCATCCTGGCAAAGAGGTTGCCAAAAGAGCGATGCTCCTGGCGGGTAAGATCACGGAAAAGGCTTTCCAGGATGAGCTTATAGAGCCGGAGCTTATCGGTTGGCTGCGGGGTATTTGCTGCTTCCTGGATACGTGCGAAAAATGCGGTTGCTTTTTGTGAAGTGCCCATTTATGCAAGATAATGCAATGCTGACTTTTTGCATCAATGGCGCATTTGTTTTACCTTTCTGAGGATTTATAATGTAAACCTTTTTTATGTCAGCCAAGAAGATAGCCATTATAGGTGGTGGTAATCTGGGATCGGCCATTGCCCAGGGATTGCTGAAGAGCGGTTTTTCACAGGCCGGAGATATTACCATTACCAAGCGTAATACTGATACCCTGGTAGCCCTGAAAGAAGCGGGTGTGCAGGTGGAAAAGGATAATGCGGTTGCCATCCGAGGTGCGGAGGTGATTATTGTGGCCCTTAAACCCTATAACGTGCGTGAGGTACTACAGGAGTACAGCGCAATATTTGACCCCGCCAAACAGATTTTAATCAGCGTGGTAACCGGTGTAAGCATTGATGACCTGGAACGTATTGTTCCCGGCATGGCCGTGGTGCGTGCGATGCCCAATACCGCCATTGCCATACAGGAATCCATGACCTGTTTGAGTTTCAAGCATGCTACCCCGGCGCAAACGAATTTCGTTACCGATATGTTTAATCAGCTGGGTGCAGCCGTTACCATCGATGAAAAGCTGATGGATGCTGCAACGGTGTTAGGTGCATGTGGTATTGCCTATGCGCTTCGTTTTATCCGGGCTAATATCCAGGGAGGTATTGAAATCGGCTTTGACGCGCGTACGGCCAGCCTGATTGCAGCGCAGACTGTGAAAGGTGCTGCTGAGTTGCTGATCCGGGGGAACACCCATCCGGAGGCAGAAATCGACAAGGTAACAACCCCTAAAGGCTGCACTATTGCGGGATTGAATGAAATGGAACACCAGGGCTTCAGTTCTTCGCTGATCAAGGGTATTACTGCTTCTTACGACAAGATTGTAAAAGGTTAATCTTTCCGGGGGTAATCGAAGAACAGGAATGTTTTTTTAGCGCGATCGAATTCCTGCCAGGAGTCCGTATTGGCTTGTATTGCGAATACGCCGGCAGTGGGTACGTTATCGATCCTTATCTCTTCTGTGAGATAATTAGCGAAGTCTGTTATGCCGGGGTTGTGTGCGAAAATGGCTACGGCGTTGAAATCATCATCTATTTTAGTGATTACTTTGAGGAATGTGGAAGCATAGCAGAGGTAGAGCTCATCTTCCAGGAGGATGGCCTGTTTAGGGTAATGCCATACGTCGGCCATTAGTTTGGCGGTTGTACGGGTTCTCTTTGCGGGACTGGCAATGATCAATTCTGGAACTACACCTTTGTCCAGGAGTCTTTGGGCCATTTCCGGGGCGTTATCTTTTCCCCTTTTGTTGAGTGGCCGGTCAAAGTCGTCTGTGTTTGGATCGTTCCAGCTTGACTTTGCGTGTCGGATGAGTAGCAATGTTTTCATGGGCTGAAAACTTACGTAAATACTTATTTTAAAGAAAGTTAATAGGAACGGGGCAAATAGGAATCGTTGTGTGATTCATTTAAGATAAAATTAACATAGAAATACGGAAAATGTTGTTTTCCAAGGGATTTTATATGTTAATGGGGCCTTCGGTGTTATTCGTCGGGGGCAGGGGCAAAAAAAGGAGCACCGGTTTGGTGCTCCTGTTGTATCTCTCTAAAAAAAATTAATTCAATTCTTAGTAGCCTCTTTCGTTTTTACCTTCCATGAAGTTCATGAAAGCTTTATTTACTACGCGGTTACCACCTGGTGTAGGGTAGTTACCGGTGAAGTACCAGTCGCCCAGGTTATTAGGGCAGGCTTCGTGTAGGCTTTCGATGGATTGGTAGATTACTTCGATTTCGGCATTGATACCGCCAGGGTTGAGGATCTGAGCGATTTTCGCGGAGATCTCTTCCGGTGTGAAGAGTTTGTACACATTTTTCACCACGTTTTGTGCGTGGAGGGTATTGGTACGTTCCAACTCTTTACAGAGGCCATAGGCTTCCTGGAGGATGTGTTCCTTGCCTTGTTCTTTCAGCAGTGCGATGGCGGCCTGGAAGGCAACGAAATCGCCCATTTTACTCATATCGATACCATAGCAGTCAGGGTATCTGATTTGTGGTGCGGAGGAAACGATGATGATCTTTTTAGGACCGAGGCGATCCAGCATTTTCACGATACTTTCTTTGAGGGTGGTACCGCGAACGATGGAGTCATCGATCACTACGAGGGTATCCACACCCGGACGAACCGTACCATAGGTAATGTCGTACACGTGTTGTACCATTTCGTTACGGCTGGAATCCTCTGTGATGAAGGTTCTCATCTTCACATCCTTGATCGCGATTTTGTCGATACGGATACGGCGGTTCACCATTTCGGAGAGCTTTTCCGGATCTACTTCGTTACCCCAGGAGAGGATACGCTCGATCTTGATTTTGTTGAGGTAGTCTTCCAGTCCTTTCAGCAGGCCGTAGAAGGCTACTTCTGCTGTATTTGGTATAAAGGAGAAGATAGTATTTCTCAGGTCGTTGTCGATGGCTTTCAGTACGGTACCTGAAAGATTACGGCCGAGGGAAGTACGTTCTTTATAAATTTTTTCGTCGTTACCTCTGGAGAAGTAGATTCTTTCGAAGCTACAGGCTTTTCTTTCTTTTGGTTCGATAATTTTCTCGATGGCGTATTCACCGTTTGGTTTAACGATGAGGGCGTGGCCTGGCATCAATTCCAGTACTTCGTTTTCGCCAACGTTGAAAGTGGTGCGGATAGCAGCTCTTTCGGAGGCGGCTACGATTACGTCTTCATTTACGTAGTAGTAAGAAGGACGGATACCGTTTGGATCGCGGATTACGAAGGCGTCACCTGTGCCGATAAGGCCGGCAGCGTGGTAACCACCATCGAATAAGGAGAATGCCTGTTGGAGGATATGCTTGATGTCGAGGCCGTTGCGGCGTTCTTCGTCTTCTTTGGAGAGGAAGTGGTGCACGGTTTCGAGCATGGCAGCGAGGTCGCTGTTTTTGTGTACTTCGCCTGGGTTAACGTCGGTGAATTTGAAGAGTTCATCTGCGTTTACCAGGTTAAAGTTACCTGCCATAGCGAGGTTGCGGGCAGGGATGGTATTGTATCTTACAAAAGGGTGGCAGAGTTCCACATTGTTTTTACCCTGCGTTGCGTAGCGAAGGTGACCCATGAGGAGTTCGCCGAGGAACTTGATATGACCTTTCATCAGTCCCGGATACTTGGTGATCTCGGGTTGATACTTTTCGATTTCCTGAATTTCGTCCCTGATTTTGCTGAAAACGTCGCCGATGGCTTGTGGAGCGCTACTGCGTACGCGGTGCATAAAGGGGACACCTGGTTCAGTGTCTAATTTTACAGCAGCTACACCAGCGCCATCCTGGCCCCTGTTGTGCTGCTTTTCCATGAGCAGATATAATTTGTTCAGCCCATAGAAAACAGTTCCATACTTCTGTTGGTAATATGAGAACGGTTTTCTCAATCTTATAAATGCCAGTCCGCATTCATGCTTGATCGCATCACTCATGCCTGAAAATTGAAGATGCAAAGTTACGGCAATTAAAACTAATTCGCGTCATCTTAGCGTAACTACGGGATGAGTGGAAATGAAAAGCGGCGCGGAGATCATCTCCGCGCCGCTTTTCTAAAAAGTTAAAAGTGGTTTTACTGTTTGGCGAGCTGTGCCATCCACTGGTTAATATGCTCACAGTTTTTGTACTCAGGATCTACGTGTACATAGAACGTAGGGATCTTTTCCAGGAGCCATTTATTGATTGCTTCAGCCTGCTTGATCATGAGGCAGCGTTGCTGAATGCGTGCGTAGTCGTCGTTGAGGTTTTCCCTGTGCGGCTGTGTACGTGTTTTCAGGTACACGATGCGTACGGCGGTATGGCCTTGTTCATCCACGAAAGTGGTTGGTTTGGAGATGCTGCCTGGCTTCAGGGTGTCGAGCATCATTACGATTTCTTTTTCGGAAGGATCTTCCAGTTGATCGACCGTGATCAGGGTACCTTCGCCTGTTTTGGACTGCAGCATACCGCCTGTGAATTTAGCGGAAGGATCATCGCTATAGTCACTTACTGCCTGGGCAAAAGTGGTTTTATTGGCGAGGATCTGGCTGCGTACAGAATCCAGCTTTTCGGTGGCTTTCGCCAGGTCGGATTTGGTTACTGCTGCCCGGATGAGGATATGCTGAACGGTGATGTTATCGCCCTGACGTTTCAGCATCTGGATGATGTGGTAACCGTGAGCGGATTTAACCGGGTTGGAGATCTCCCCTTCTTTCAAACGGAAGGCGGCGGCCATAAAGTCCGGGTCCCAGGTATTTTTATCGTTACGGTTCATCGGGTAGATGCCTTTATTATCTTTTACGCCCGGATCTTCGGAGTAAAGGATGGCGAGTGAGCTGAAGTCTGCTTCTTTATTGATTACCCGTTTTTTGAAGTCCTGCAGTCGCTCGATGGCATAGTTATCCATTTCGCGGGTCGCTTTAGGAGTGATTACTACCTGGCCGATTTCCAGTTCAGATTCATAGAATTTGAGGCTGTCTTTAGGAATGGCGTCGAAGAATCGTTTTACTTCGGAAGGGGTTGCCTTCACCTGTTCGATTACTTTATTGCGCATGGCTTGTGCCAGCAGATTTTCTTTAATAGGTGTGCGGAAGCGTTCGCGGAGCTGGTAAACGGTGTAGCCGGTTACTTCCTTCATTTTTTCTTTGGAGCCGTAGAGCTGTTCGAAGTAGCGGATACGGTTTTCCATCTGGCCTTCGATGTCGCCATCGCTTACCGGGAGGGAGTCGCGTTCTGCCTGAAGTACCATTACCTTCTGGGAGATGAGCATTTCCAGGGTATTGCAGGAGGCGTTGGGAGGTAATACACCGTCAATGGTGTTGCGCTGCTGATCTGCGAGTGCACCTTCCATATCCGATTGCAGGATTATTTTGTCCCCTACTATACCAATTATTTTATCTGCTACAAGTTTCTGCTGCGCTGAAACAGCTTGCAGGATGGTAAGTGATATAGCAGATAATACCAGAAGTTTCTTCATACTAAATTCGTAAAGTTCAAAAATAACCAAATAAAGATCAGTCCCCTACTAAATTTCGATGGATTTAACAAAAGTTTAGATCAGGCCGGGAAAAAAGCGGACTGATCTAAAAAAAAGTGCAGCGAAGTGGACCTCGCTGCACTTTAAGATTATGGAAAAGAGTTCTTATAAAGTTCTCTTAACTTCTACTTCTTCGAAGCCTTCGACGATATCGCCTGGGCGGATATCGCTGTAGTTACGCAGACTCAGACCGCATTCCATGTTGGAGGCTACTTCCTTCACGTCTTCTTTATAACGTTTCAGGGAGCCGAGGTCTCCTGTGTGGACTACGATACCATCGCGAACGAGGTTCACGCGGGTATTTCTTGTCAGCTTGCCATCGAGTACGAAGCAACCAGCCACTGTAACCTTGTCGAATTTGTAGGTTTCGCGTACTTCGACGTTGCACACCACTTTCTTTTCGATTTTTGGTTCCAGCATCCCTTCCATTGCGGATTTGATCTCTTCGATCGCATCGTAGATGATGGAGTAGTTGCGGATTTCGATGTTTTCTTTCTCGGCGAGTTTGGCTGCCTGAGAAGACGGACGTACCTGGAAACCGAGGATGATAGCATCGGATGCGGTAGCGAGGAGAACATCGGATTCGGTGATCTGACCCACTGCTTTGTGTACGATACTGATAACGATTTCTTCGGTAGACAGTTTCTGGAGGGAGTCGGACAGCGCTTCCACGGAACCATCAAAGTCGGCTTTGATGATGAGGTTGAGCTGTTTGAAGTTACCCAGTGCCAGACGGCGACCGATTTCATCCAGGGTGATATGTTTCTTGGTACGGATACCCTGTTCGCGAACGATCTGAGCGCGGCGGTTGGCCACTTCTTTGGCTTCAGATTCGTTTTCGTACATTCTGAATTTCTCACCTGCCTGAGGGGCACCGTTCAAGCCGAGCACCTGTACTGGCATGGAAGGACCAGCTTCGTCCATTTTCTGACCACGTTCGTTGAACATGGCTTTAATTTTACCGTAGAAGGAGCCGGACACGATGGTATCGCCCTGACGGAGGGTACCATTTTGTACCAGGAGGGAGGCAACGTAACCGCGACCTTTATCCAGGGAAGCTTCTACGATTGAACCGGAGCCTTCGCGGTTAGGGTTGGCTTTCAGTTCGAGCAGTTCAGCTTCCAGGAGGATTTTCTCCAGGAGTACATCGATGTTCAGACCGTTTTTAGCGGATATTTCCTGGCTTTGATATTTACCACCCCAGTCTTCTACCAGGAGGTTCATACCAGCGAGTTGTTCTTTAATTTTCTCAGGGTTGGCACCGTCTTTATCAATTTTGTTGATTGCAAAGACCATTGGGAGGCCAGCTGCCTGTGAGTGGGAGATTGCTTCACGTGTTTGAGGCATGATAGCATCATCTGCTGCCACTACGATTACGGCGATATCCGCTGCTTTGGCACCACGGGCACGCATGGCGGTAAACGCTTCGTGACCTGGCGTATCGAGGAAGGTGATTTTTTTACCACCTGCGGTTGTCACCTGGTAGGCACCGATGTGCTGGGTGATACCGCCGGCCTCACCAGCTACTACGTTTGCGTTACGGATATAGTCGAGCAGGGAAGTTTTACCGTGGTCAACGTGACCCATGATGGTAACGATTGGAGCGCGGGGTTCCAGATCTTCCGGTGCGTCTGTTACTTCTTCTTCTTCAGATTCTTCTGCTGCGTCCAGGCCTATGAATTCTACTTCGAATCCAAATTCGCCGGATACCAGCTCGATTACTTCTGCGTCGAGGCGTTGGTTAATGGAAACCATGATACCGAGTCCCATACATTTTGAGATGACTTCGGCGAAGCTAACATCCATCAGGTTAGCGAGTTCGCTAACGGAGATGAATTCGGTAACCTGGAGTTTGTTGTTCTCCAAGTTTTGGTTAGCTCTTTCATTGGCTCTCTCTTCGCGTTTTTCACGGCGGTGTTTAGCTTTTACGCCCTTACCGCGGGTGTTGCCGGAGAGTTTGGCCATTGTTTCCTTAATCTTATTCTGGATTTCGTTTTTGTCGATTTCCTTTTCTTCAGCGGTACGTTTATCAGGACCGCTGTTGCCGTGGCGGTTATAGCCACCACCCTGACCAGGGCGGTTGAAGTTACCTCTGTTCTGGCCACCACCTTGCTGACCACCTGGGCGGTTGTATCCACCACCACCTTGCTGGCCACCTGGGCGATTGTATCCACCACCTTGCTGACCACCAGGACGGTTTTGTCCGCCGCTGTGTTGTCCGCCTGGGCGGTTTTGACCACCTGTGTGCTGACCACCAGGACGGTTTTGTCCGCCACCGTGTTGACCACCCTGGCGGTTTTGACCACCGTGTTGGTTGCGGTCGCCGTGTTGACCACCTGGACGATTTTGTCCGCCACCGTGTTGGTTGCGGTCGCCGTGTGGGCGTTCATGGCGTGGGTGATCACCTGTACCTGTGCCACCTTCCTTGTTTTCGCCACCTTTGAAGTCGCGCGGTTGGATAGGTTCAGGTTTCTTTTCAACGATGATGCGCTTACGTTTGCGTTTATCGTCGCGATCTTTGTTGAAGTTGCTTTTATTATTGTCTCTTCTGTCGGATTGCACCGGCAGTTCGATTTTGCCAATTACTTTAGGGCCGGTTAATTTTTCGGCCTGAATGTTTTCGATAACGGCACTGGCTTGCTCATCTGCATTATTTTGTGCAGCAGGAGCTTGGGCGGGCGGCTCGTTATTGGCGGGTTGTTCCTTAACAACAGGTTGTTTGACAGGAATAACCGTAGGTTTGGTTGCAGCAGCCGGTTTTGCCTCTTGTAATACTTCTTCCACTTTGTTAACTAAAGGTTTATCTTCAACCGGTGCGGCTTTTTCCGTTTTGTCTTTCGTCGTATCGGTTTTATCTGTTTTTGCTGATTGCGCAGGTTGAGGAGCCTTAGCAGGTGCAGCTTCGGGAGCTTTTTCTGCGGGTTTCTCTGTGCTGGCTGCCGGTTTTTCCGGTTGCACCTGAGCTGGAGCGGCTGGTTTTTCAGCGGCGGGAGCTTTAGGTGGTTCGGGTTGAGCGGCAGGCTCTTGTGCTGCAGGTTTTTCAGCGGCGGGTTGTTCCTTAGGCTGAGTTGCTGCTGGTTTTGTTTCCGGAGCTTCTTGTTTAGGCTGCTCTTTCTGGGCGGGTTTTTTACCGCCGCGGTTGAGTGCATCGAGGTCGATCGTAGTGATGACGCGCGGGCCGTTAATTTTAGGAGCTTCGGTTTTAACCACTTCCGGTTCGGCAGGCGGGGCCTGAGTTTTAGGCGCTTCCGCTACAGGGGGAGGTGGTGCAACGGGCGGTTCAACCTTTTCTTTTTCCTTAACCGGCGGGTTTTCCTGAACGGGAGCTTTAGGTTCCGGTTTAGGGGTTTCCTTCACTGGTTCCGGCTTAGGTTCGGGTTTAGGTGCTTCTGCTACTGGAGCAGTTGGCTCTTTTTCTTCTTTAGGAGTGTTCTTTTTAGCCACAGCTTCCGCTTCCTCGTTTCCTTTCTCTTTCTCTGCTTCTTTCTTCTTCGCTTCTAACACGCTTCCTTTGGGCAGGGCTATCTGATCGCTTTTGCGTTTGTTAGCCTTGTCCTGTTGGAACTCCGACTGCAGCGCTTGGTACATAACAGCCGTGAGGCGGGCATTTGGCGAACCAAAGCCGCCAATATCGAAGCCTTTATTGGAAAGAAAGTCGATAAGTGTTTCTTTACCAATATTAAACTCTTTGGCTGCGGCCAGCAATCGTGGTGTGTTGTTTGTTGTTTCAGGCATATCGTAATTCGGGCCTCCCCTGTTTCCCGTTTCTTCCAAACGGGCTGTTTTTTTACGTTTAAACAATAACTCGAAAAAATCAATTCCCCTTCTAATAAGCCCTTTACCTGGGAAGGGTTCTGGCTGGGCTTTATTCTTTGTCAAACTCTTCCTGTAATATTCTTCTTACATCCTGCACTGTCTCTTCTTCAAGATCCGAGCGGCGGACCAGTTCTTCTGTGGTCAGCTCCAATACGCTGCGGGCAGTATCACAACCTATGCGCTTCAGTTCATCTATGATCCATTCTTCGATTTCGTCTGAGAATTCTTCCAGATCAATATCAAATTCGGCTTGTTCCTGTTGTTCATCGCGGAATACGTCAATTTCGAATCCGGTGAGTTCGCAGGCGAGTTTGATATTAACGCCTTTTTTACCGATGGCCAGGGATACCTGATCTGGGTTCAGGTAAACGGAGGCGTATTTATTTTCCATATCTACTTCCATGCGGCTGATTCTGGCAGGTGTGAGCGAGCGTTGAATCAGGAGTTGGATGTTGGTAGTATAGTTAATGATGTCAATGTTTTCGTTTCTGAGCTCACGAACGATACCATGGATGCGGCTACCTTTCATACCCACGCAGGCACCTACCGGGTCGATACGGTCGTCATAAGATTCAACGGCCACTTTAGCTCTTTCACCTGGTTCGCGAACGATTTTCTTAATAACGATCAGGCCATCAAAGATCTCAGGAACTTCAATTTCCAGCAATTTAGCCAGGAAGGATGGATGTGTCCGGGAAAGAATGATGAGTGGGGCATTATTCTTCATTTCTACCTTTTTCACCACCGCTCTAACGTTCTCCCCTTTCTTGAAATAATCGGTGGGGATTTGTTCGGCTTTAGGCAAAATTAATTCATTCCCTTCATCATCAAGCAATAAAACTTCTTTTTTCCAAACCTGGTATACTTCACCGGTTACAATTTCGCCGGCTTTATCAGCATATTTCTTTACGAGAATATTCTTTTTGAGGTCGCCGATGCGTGCCGACAGCGTTTGTTTTGCTGCGAGGATGGCGCGGCGTCCGAAGTCCAGGATCTCTACTTCTTCGAAGAGTTCCTCTCCGATTTCGAGATCCTTTTCAATGGCAGTAGCCTCTGTGAATGCGATTTGAGCATTATCATCTTCCACTTCTCCATCTTCCACTACGGTACGTCGGCGAAATATTTCAAGGTCTCCTTTTTCTGTATTTACAATGACGTCAAAGTTCTCATCAGAGCCATACTTTTTCCTCAGCAGGGTTTTGAAAACATCTTCCAAAACCTTCATCAGCGTAGGGCGGTCAATGTTTTCCGCCTCCTTAAACTCCGTGAATGACTCAATCAGGTTAATACTAGCCATGTTTATTTATTATATTTTAGAACACAATGCACACTTTCGTATGCTTGATTTCATTGAATTTTATTTCGGTAGATATTTTTTCTTTTTTCTTTCCAACCAGCTCTTCGATGGTAAAACCTTCCTCAGATACTGCGGTCAGGGTTCCTTCTTTAGAAGTACCGTCCGGGAAAGTGGCTTCCACTTTTCGACCAATATTTTTTAGATATTGTCTGTGCAGTTTCAGGGGTTCATCCAGTCCGGGGGAGGAAACTTCCAGGGAGAAGTCACCATCCGGGAAAAGGGCTTTTTCCTCCAGCTGTGCATAAAGGGCGCGGTTAAAAGAGACCAGTTTGTCGACCGGCACACCTTTATCCCCATCCAAAAAGAGCTTAATATTATTTGTGGGCTTAATTCTGATATCTACCAGAAAATTATCGGGATCGTTTGCCAGCAGGCCTTCTGCCAACTCCCTTATTGCTGTTATCACGAGTTCGTTTGCCATACAAAAAGCGCGAAGGGGCCGATATCTCGTCCCCTTCGTTTGAATCATTTTTCCTACGCAAAATTAGGGTTTTATATTGGATAAAGAAACAAAATCTCTTTTTCCAGTAATATTTTTCTGATAAGATTAGTTGTATGTTGATTTTGTGTTATGCGTTTGGCAGTTAAAGTAATGGTTACAAGGAGCTGAAAGTCGTATTATGAACGTTAAAGAAAACTTAAAATGCCGGGAGGATTTAATGGTCGGGAAAGATTATCTGCTACCTTTGCACCATTATGTTGAAGACGCTAATATATCTTTTTCTTGCCTGGTTGCTTTACAAGCTGGTGTTTGACTTCATCATACCTATTTACCGCTCTACGAAGGTGGTAAGGAGGCAAATGTCGGACATGCAAGAAGCAATGCGCCAGCAATATGAGCAGCAACAGGCTGCGCAGCAGGGATACAGTTCGCAGCAGAAGCAGCCTCCGGTATCCCGTCCGGAATCCAAGCCCGATAAAGGCGATTACATTGATTTTGAAGAAATTAAATAAAAAAACCTCACGTCTCCGTGAGGTTTTTCTTTTATAAGTTATACCGCGAGCGGCTTGAAAATATCCAGAATGGTTTTCGGCGCTTCGAGGTGGATAGTATGAATACCCACTTTTTTAGCCCCTTCTATATTAGGTAAGGTATCATCGATAAATACCGTCTCCCCTGCTTTTAGTCCATTTTCGTCCAGCACTACCTGGTAGATCTCCGTTCCGGGCTTCCGGTATCCCATAAGGTGGGAGTAATAGGCTTTGTCGAAAAATTCCGCCAGCGAAGGGATGCCACGGGTATCCATCAGTATTTTATTGAAGTAGTCGAGATGGATAGCATTGGTATTACTAAGGAGATATAAATTATACTGCTGCCTTAACTGCTGCAGTAATTGGAGTCGCTGCAGAGGGAAATCCAGCAGCATGGCGTTCCAGGCGGCTATGATCTGCTCATCGGTGACGCTTTCCGGGAGGTGTTTATGCATTTCAGCCAGGAACTCCTCGTTGGTGACATGGCCGGTTTCGAGGTCGTTGAACAGGTTGGAGCCTTTGAACTGGGAATATAGCTCATGGAAATTTTCAGCACCGAGACTTACAAAAGCGTCGTTGGTTTTTTTGTAGTCGATGTTTAGGATAACTCCACCCAAATCGAAGATGATATTTTTAATTCCCTGCATATGTGCGTATTTACTACAAAGAAACACGTTTTTCATAAAGTATAGGCGTTTGAGTTACACTGCAAAATATTTTTTAGGTTAATTGAATAAAATAATTAATTTTGCCGTCCCTCGAAAGAGGGTTTGCGTTCTTCGGAACAGCTCCTATAGCTCAGTTGGTTAGAGCACCTGACTCATAATCAGGGGGTCACAGGATCATGCCCTGTTGGGAGCACGCTTCTATAAAGGCTTTCAGCGTTTTGTACGCTGGAAGCCTTTATCGTTTGATACATGTTTTGATACACGTTTTTAATGGTAGAGTCGGATCAAGTTGAATACCTGGGGGATTGTTGTAAAAATCGTTGTTTTGCAGTTTAACTAGACAGGAAACAGTGGATAAGAATTTGAATCTTCTCTTAGAAGCCCTTCTACCAGAGGGGATTTTGTATTATTTCGAACTTACAGATGCTTCACAAACCGAAGCAGAGATTAGTATTTACTTAGAAGAAAAGAATATCGCTCCAGCCGAGCATCAACACAAAAAACTGCATGCAAAAGACTTTTTGCCCCCCGTTGCAGTTCAGGACTTCCCTATCCGCAGAAAGAAGGTTACACTCTTTGTGAAGCGGCGCCGCTGGGAGGTTGTAGGAACAAATGAGATAGTAACAAGAGATTGGGAAATTGTGAAAAAGGGAACGCGGATGACTATGGAGTTCGCGGCTTTTTTAAAAGGATTACTTAGATAATCATCCAATAAGCCCAGTACAGCTAGGTAAATTCTTCCATGTTGATGGTAAGCAGCTGGGACAGCAATACAAGCATCACCTTAGCAACTTTAATAACTGGGATCAAAAAGAACATGCCTGTGAATGGATGCTATTCCAACGGAACATAGGCCCAGCCTTGAGCATAGACGAAACTGCATTCTCTAGCGGGGAGCTTTATACCATTGTCACCAATAAGCAGGCAAAGGGCCGTAAAGGCTCTATAGTAGCGATGATAAAAGGAACCGCCTCCGATTTTCTGAAGCAGATTTTAAACAAAATACCGAAGCGTCTTCGGCAATGTGGGTTTTCAATGTTATTTTGATATCATTATGGCTGCATCCATTGTAAAATATCCTGTTATCATGAAATATACGACCTTCCTATTGGCGGTTCTATTGTTCAGCTGCACCGCCGCCCCACGCATATCTGGTGAATATGCGCACTACTCAATGCCTTGGATAGAATTGAATTTCAATCCGAAGGATAGTACTTTTACCTATATCAATAGAACAAAGTGGGGCATCATTGATTATGCTAACGGTAATTGGACCCAACAGGGAAGATTTGTTTTAATAGATGCCTACAATCACAACGATATCCACAAAGTGCCGATTGTCAGCAAGCTGGTTGCCACCCCTGACAGCGATAGGGACAGCATCATTATTAAAAACAGCTCCTGGCCAGGTAATGATCCCTTAATCAATAAAACGCTTTTTATCAATGACTCTCTGCAAATAGGTATTAGTCTGGACACGGCCTTTTCGGTAGGTGTAGTCGTCAACAAGCTATTTTTATTATTCGAGGAAAACAGGGAATATGAGGCAGCACATCCTCTTCATATTCATCACCTATACTCAGACACCTTGAATATAAATAGCCCAGGTCATAAGCAGGTGCACATAACCTTCGATGGGTCAGCCTGCGATTTTTTCAGAAAACAGATGAAAGATACGTTGATAATCAAGGATGAGGCAACCCTTAAATTTGGAACTGAAGAACTCCGCCGAACCCGGAAAAAATAATCCCTTCCCCCTCCCCCATTGCTCCCCCCAAAAAAAATCCTTAGCTTTAGCTCAGGCCTGAACCGCCATTGTCCGGAAATTGTAGTATCGCCATTTTGTCAACTGAAGAATTATATAACGAACCACACCTTATACTCCTCGTATCACAAGGAAACCGTGAAGCATTCACCCAGCTGTATTCCCGCCACCTGGATGCTGTAACGCAATATATCCGCCTGTTTACCAACTCGGAAGACGAAGCCGATGAGGTCATTCAGGACGTTTTCGTACGCATATGGGAACAACGGGACAAACTCAGCACAGTCACCGCATTTAAAAGCTATGTAGCTAAGGCTGCCCGCAACCGCCTGCTCGACCACCTACGCCACCTTGCCGTCAGAAAAGCCGCTATCATCGACCTGCAAACAACCGCTACAGCCGAAACACCAGAGGATGTATGGCATTACCGCTACATTTATGAAAAAGTACAACAACAAATTACCGCCCTCCCTGCCCAATGCCAGCACGTATTCCGCCTCAGCGTGGAAAAAGGCATGTCCCTGGACGAAATAGCCGCCGAACTGCGTATATCCAAGTCCGGCGTAAAAAACCAGCTCTATAAAGCCCAAAAGCTGGTCCGGCAATGCTTTGAGGAAACTGACAACCACCTTTTCCTCGTTCTCCTCCTTACAATCCCATTTTTCTAAAAAATTTTTTTTGGACCGACGTGTCCTTTCGATTCCTTCAAACGTCCTTATACCGGATACACATTCCAGGTTATGACGAAGGAACAATTAAACGCTTTTTTAAAAGACTACACCGCCGGTAATTACTCAGAGCAGGATTACCTCGCCTTCCGCCATTGGCTTGATAACGCCGCTATGGAGGAAAAGCTGGCTGTACTCGATAAATATAGCGATCAGTTCCCTGACCTCGCCGCCCAGCCATCGGCCGATGCACGTCGTGTCGCCATGATTGAAGCCGCCCTGGATGAATCCACAATCGAAGCACTGCGTAAACCTGCGAGAGTACTTAATATCAGAAGATGGAGCGCCGCCGCGGCAGCTGTACTGTTGCTGGGCACCGGCGCCTGGTGGTTACATAAAGAAAGCAAATCTAAACCTGCTACTGTAGCTCAACATGTAAATGTTGCCCCAGGAAAAGCCGGTGCCATTCTTACGCTCGGCGATGGATCACAATTGGTACTCGACTCCGCCGGTAACGGCGTAATCGCCATACAGAATGGTGTCAATATCGTGCTCGACAGCGGCAAAATCGGTTACGGAAAGGATCAGCTCAACGGGGAACCACAGGTAAATACCCTGTCCACGCCCATCGGGCGACAGTTTAAAGTAGTACTGCCGGATGGTACCCTGGTATGGCTCAACGCCGCCAGCTCCATTCAATACCCTACCTACTTCGCCGGGAACAACCGCGAAGTAACCGTTACCGGTGAGGTATATTTGCAGGTAGCAACCGATCAAAACCACCCTTTCCGTGTCACCATCATGAGCGATGGTCACAACGAAGGAACGGTAGATGTATTGGGTACGGACTTTAACATCAACGCCTACCCGAATGAAAATGCTACCAAAGTCACGCTCATCAGCGGCGCCGTAATGGTGTCCGCAGGTAGCCCCGCACAAAAAGAAACACTACGGCCCGACCAACAGGCCGCCATACACGAAAATAGTAAGATCACCATCCAGCACGTAAACACAGATAATGTAACCGCCTGGAAAAATGGGTACTTCGATTTCGATGAAAACGACCTGACCATGCTCATGCGCCAGCTTACCCGCTGGTACGGCATAGAAACAGAAATTGGAAAAAATGTTCCTGTAGATATTCAATTCGGAGGTAAGATCAGCCGGAACCTGATGCTCTCCGAAGTAATCAAAGTCTTAAACCAGGCAGGTGTGCACTGCTACCTGACCAATGAAAGAAAGCTTATGGTAATGCCTTAATGAACGATGTTATTTGTTTTTAGTCTGGCAGATACACTGCAGTCAACCAAAATGAGTAAACGCGATGTAAATAGCGTCACCTCTCAATGCTATTATTTAACAAGTAAATAGGACGAAAGTAAACAGACCGTCAAAGAAAAACCGGAAGTGTTACGACCACCTCCGGTAAGTGATTTGACTGCCGTTGGCTGAATGAAACCAATTTTTTAAACAACCATTTAAACAGATCAAACTAATGCAATTTATGCAAAAAAATGCTAATTGTAGTTGGTATGCTATGCCCGGAAATGTAGCACCGGACGGCTTCCAGAAAGGATCGGCCATCGCCGCCGATACCCCGGAAGCAGTGCTGGCAGAACGGCATATTCCACAAAAGGGTATGGGTACCAGCCTAAAAAAACTGCTGATTACAATGAAATTAACAGCATTGATTATCCTGGTATCTATCATGCAGGTTGCAGCTGAAGTGAAAGCGCAGCATGTCACATTTACCGGCCAGCGAGTGAGCCTCCAGCGTGTACTTTCTGCCATAGAAAAACAAACCGGATACCTCGTATTCTATAAAAAAGAAGTGCTCCAGCGCTCCCACGATATCTCTGTGAATGCACAGGATGTTCCGCTGAGCGACTTCATGGAACTGGTCCTTAAAGACCAGCCGCTGGACTATGAAATGGTGTCAAAAACCATCATCCTAAAACTAAAGGAAACACCAACCGACAAAGTAAATGCCGTCGCCTTTCAACAGGAAAAGCGCACCGGCCGGGTTACCGATAAAAAAGGAAATCCCCTCATCGGCGTTTCCGTACAAATTAAAGGACAGTCCAAAGGCGTTATCACCGACGCCGACGGCCGATTTTCCATATCCGCCAACGCATCAGACGTACTGGTATTTAACTTTATGGGATTCAAGTCCCAGTCGTTACCGGTAGCAGACCGTGCCAGCTTCAACATCGTTCTGGAAGACAACGTTTCCGGCCTCGGTGAAGTGGTAATTACCGGTTACCAAAACGTAGCCAAAAAACTCTTTACCGGCTCTGTAACCAATATCTCCGGCGCTGACGTGAAACAGGATGGTATCCTCGACGTTAGCCGTATGCTGGAAGGTAAAGTAGCCGGCGTATCCGTACAAAACGTATCCGGTACCTTTGGCGCCGCTCCTAAAATCCGTGTAAGAGGCGCCACCTCTATCACCGGTGAAAACAAGCCTTTATGGGTGGTAGATAACGTAGTACTGGAAGATATCGTAAACATCAGTAACGACCAGCTCTCCAGCGGCGACGCCCTCACGCTGATCAGCTCCTCCGTTGCCGGTATCAACGCGGATGATATCGAGTCATTTACTATTTTGAAAGATGCTGCCGCCACCGCGCAATACGGTGCCCGTGCCATGAACGGCGTAGTCGTGATCACTACCAAAAAAGGTCGTGCAGGCTCCACCCAGGTAAACTACAGCGGTAACTTCTCCACTTTCCTCAAACCAGACTACAGCACGTTCAATATTATGAACTCTGCTGACCAGATGTCGGTTTACGCGGAAATGTACCGCAAAGGGAACCTGACCTCTAACATCGCCAATGATAACACTGGTGGCGTATATGCCAAGATGTACCGACTGCTGAAAGAGTATGATCCGGCAACAGGTAAGTTTGCCCTGGAAAACACACCGGAAGCAAGAACCGCTTTCCTCGAACGATACGCTAAAGCAAATACGGACTGGTTTGGGTTGTTGTTTAAGAACTCTTTCGTACAGGAACACTCGCTAAGTATCTCCTCCGGTACCGAAAAATCCCAACATTATATCTCCCTGGGATATTATAACGATAATGGCTGGTCCATTGCCGACCGCGTAAGCAGATATACCGCCAACCTCCGTGGTACATACAATATCACGAACCGCCTCACCGCTAACGTGATCGTGAACGGATCTATCCGGCAACAGCGCGCACCTGGTACACAAGGCCGCTCCAGCAACGTAGTAGAAGGTGTATACACACGCGACTTTGATATCAACCCATACAGCTTTGCACTGAATACCAGCCGTACGCTTACCGCCTACGACGAAAATGGTGAACTGGAATATTTCAACAGAAACTACGCTCCTTTCAACATCATTCACGAGCTGGAAAACAACTACATCAACCTGGACATGCTGGATACAAAAATCCAGGGCGAGCTGGGGTATAAAATTTCGGAAGACTTCAACTTCAAAACACTCGGTGCTGTCCGTTTCGTAAAAACGACACGGGAAAATATTATTACCGAACATTCCAACATGGCAGAAGCATACAGATATATGCCCAATGCTACCGTAGCTCAAAACAACAGATTCCTCTACCTCGATCCGGACCATCCGGAAATCACTGTAAAAGTGCCTACCCTCCCATACGGCGGTTTCTACAATCTTAACGAGGATAAACTTGTGAACTACTATGTAAGAAACCAGCTTGAGTATAAGCACACTTTCCAGGAAAAACACCTGGTATCTGCGTTCGCAGGTCAGGAGCTTAAATACACCGATCGTCAGAATACGTTTAACAACGGGTTCGGCTACCAATACGATAAAGGTGGCACCCCATTCACTGACTACCGTATCGTAAAAATGTTCCTCGAAAGCGGCAACAACTATTATGGAATGCAAAAACAATATGACAGATACCTGTCGGTTTTTGGTAACGCCAGTTATTCCTACGATGGTAAGTATGTGTTTAACGGAACGGTGCGTTACGATGGCTCCAACCGCATGGGTAAATCCAGACAGGCACGCTGGTTGCCTACCTGGACGGTAAGTGGTGCGTGGAATCTGGATCAGGAAGATTTCCTGAAGGATAACCGCAATATCGCATTCCTGAAATTACGCGGATCGTATGGACTGACCGCCAGCATTGGTAGTGCTACCAACTCCACCGTGGTATTTGAAAACAGCTCTACTATCCGTCCCCGCCAGACAGAACTGGAACCAAGAATTCAGATAGATAATCTTGAAAACTCTGAGCTTACCTGGGAAAAACAATATGAAGGTAATATCGGTGTGGATGCAGGTTTCTGGGGTGATAAGCTGAGCGTTTCCGCAGATATTTATCAGCGTAATGGTTTTGATCTCATCAGTAATATGCGTACCTCCGGTATTGGTGGTGAAGGTACCAAGATGGCCAACTATGCAGATATGAAATCACGCGGTGCGGAATTGACTATTGGCGGTCGCGTGATTAAAACAAAACGTTTTAACTGGTCCACCAACCTGACTTTTGGCTATAACAAAAACGAGATCACCAACCTGAAAAGTAAACCACGCATCTATGACCTCATCATTCCTGAAGGCGGAGCAACAGAAGGACATGCCGTTCGTGGCCTGTACTCTGTTAACTTCCAGGGGCTGATGGCTGGCGGTATGCCATACTTCCTTGATGAAAACGGTAAGCTGTCCACCGGTGTATATGTACAAAGCACCAACAGGGATTACCTGATTTATGAAGGTACAGTAGATCCTACCATCACCGGTGGCTGGAATAATACCTTTAGCTACAAAGGGTTTGTGCTGAACTTCTTCTTCTCCTACCAGGCAGGAAATAAAATCAGGTTGAACAACGAATTTGCGCTCAACTACTCTGACGCAAACGCAATGCCGAAGGAATTCCTTGACAGATGGACCTTACCACAGGATGAAAAAGTAACGAATATACCATCCATCGCGGATTATTTAACACGCGCCTACATAGGATCCTATTATCCCTATACTGTTTATAACTACACCTCTAACCGGGTAGCTGACGGAAGTTTTGTAAGGCTGAAACAATTATCCCTGGCTTATAATATTCCCGCAAGCGTAGCTAAACTGATCCGCGCCAACAACATTGGTGTGAAACTCCAGGGTAATAACCTCTGGCTCGCATATGCGGATAAAAAACTGAAAGGTCAGGACCCTGAGTTCGTTACTTCCGGTGGTGTAGCAATGCCGTTGCCACGACAATTTACATTCTCCCTGAAAGTTGGATTTTAATTGTAAAAATTATGAAGAGAAATTACCTATATATAGCAATGCTCGCTTTGGTAGCCGGTACCAGCTGTAGTAAATACCTGGAGCATGCACCTGATCAAAGAGCAGAATTAAACACCCCTGAAAAGGTGGCTGAATTGCTTACTTCCGCCTATCCCCGGGCCAACTACTTTGCTATGGCGGAAGCAAGGTCTGATAATCAAATGGACGTTAGTGTTACTGGCGTTCAAAATCCCGTAAACTCGGATTCTTATTTTTGGAGAGATGTAACTTCCACCAGCCAGGACGGCGCCACGTACTACTGGAACGCCTGCTACGCTGCAATTGCGGCCGCTAACCAGGCCCTGGAGGTTTGCAATAGTGCTGCTAATCCAAAAGAATACGAAGGGTCTAAAGGCGAGGCGTTGTTAGCCAGAGCTTACGCGCACTTCATGCTGGTAACCTTGTATTCAAAAGCCTATGATCCTGTAACCGCTGCTACAGATCCCGGTGTTCCTTATGTTACCGTACCGGAGAGCGTGGTAATTAAACAATACGATCGTAAAACCGTGGCTTATGTGTATGAGATGATCGAGAAGGATATTACCGAAGGTATGCCGCTGATCAACGACAAATACGTAGTGCCGGCATATCACTTTACCAGAAGAGCAGCCCACGGCTTCGCTTCCAGGTTCTACCTGTGGAAAAGAGACTGGGCAAAGGTGGTTGAAGAAGCCAATGCAGCATTCCCGAATAATGACTTTGCCGCAAACGTAAGACCATGGCTGAACTACCAGGGTGCTACGGTTACCACCAACGACCTGCAGGCATTTTACACCAATGCCACCAACCCGGGTAACCTGTTGCTGGGTGAAACAGTGTCTTCCTTCGGTCAGTACTATCCCCGCTATCAGTATGCGATGACACAGCCAAGGCTCAACCAGATCATTGCACCTATGGGCGTAGGATGGAGCGCACTGAAAACATATAGCAACAGCTCTACTTTTTATTTCGTAATGAAATACCTGTCGTACTTCAAACGCACTAACCTGAACGCCACTACGGGTACGTATTATACCATGGTGCCGTTACTGACAACAGAAGAGGTGCTGCTGAACAGAGCAGAGGCTTTGCTGATGAGCGACAAATACCCTGAAGCACTGGATGACATGAACACCATGGTGAAAACGCGTATTAATAACTTCAACGCCACCACGCAAAGTGTTACCGATGCCAAAATCCTTAAATACTATGAAACAAGAACTGCCGAGAAAAGAGAAGCCTATCGCATGGCACTCCTCGATATCAAACGTGCAGAATTTGTGAGTGAAGGAATGAGATGGCTGGATATTCTCCGCCTGCAAATGCCGGTAACACATACCACCTCCAAAGGGGAAGTATTTGAACTGGCTGCGGACGACAAGAGAAAATTGTTGCAATTGCCGGAAGAAGTAACCTTATCCGGTATTCCTCTTAATCCCCGTTAATCTGATTGATCGTATGAAAAAATATTGCTTATCTATATTAGCATTTGCTGCCATCTGCCTGGTTTCCTGTAAAAAGGAAGATGATTTAAACAAGCCTTTGGTAGGCCTTGGTGGTGATACCTGGGCAAAAACACCACTTGATAACTGGTTGTATAGCATCTTTACACAACCCTACAACCTGGAAGTAAAATACAGGTGGGATGGCTCGGAGCTGGACCCGTCAAAAGTGCTGGTACCACCGGATACCAGCAGGGTAAGACCACTGATGGAAATAGTAAACTCCGCATGGATTGAGCCTTATGTGGCTGAAAAAGGTGCTGACTTTATTAAACTTTATTCTCCCAAACAATATATGCTGGTTGGAAGTGTGGAGTATAATACCGGCGGAACGGTAAAGCTGGGTGAAGCAGAAGGTGGCTTCCGGGTAACCCTGTATAATGTGAATAACTTTGTGAAATCCAACCGGGCCAATGTTCAACAGGTGCTGAAAACGATTCACCATGAGTTTACACACATTCTGCACCAAACAGTAGAAATCCCGAAAGAATATCCACTGCTTACAGGTGGTGGCTATACCTCCGACTGGAATAACCAGACCCTCACGGAGGCACTGCAGCTGGGCTTTATTTCCCAGTATTCAAGAGCCGCTCCTAATGAGGACTTCGCGGAAATGGTTTCTATTATGCTTACGCAAGGTCGCGGCGGGTATGAAACCCTGTTGCGCACTACCGGTACCAACTTAGCCATCATTCGTAAAAAAGAATCGATCGTAGTAGGATACTTCAAGCAAACCTGGGGTATTGACTTTACAGCGCTGCAAACCAAAGTGCAGAAGGATCTGAACAGCTACTCCAAGGCGGCGTCATTTTCTCACATCGGCTTCAGTAAAGCTTTTTCAACTGTTACTATCAACCCCGCGCAGGTTGGAGGACAGTCGGATAAATTCAATACCGCCTGGGAAACATCCAAAGCCAGCTTTGCAAAGGCCAGCAGTACTGCCCTATACGCCCTGGAAAGTATCAATGTGGTATTCAACACGGCTACTACCATGCAGTTGAAAGTAAATTTCCGCGCTACAGCAGGTGCTAACCTGGGAACACTTTACACAGGCACCTATACTTACAATGTAACAGCGAATGCAACGGCTGAAACCTATGCATTTGCATACGCCAGCGCGGATGCCAATGGTACCAGCCTGGCCGCATCAGCAAAGCCGCTGACTGATTACTTTACCGGCACCTTCCTGACGAAGTACTTCTACGACAGTAACTTAAAAGCTGAATACGGCGGAGTGCAAAAATCAGATGATGCCAACTCATTTACATTCGGAATATTAAACCTGTAATGAACATGATTAAAAAATTAGCGCTATATACTATACTTTCCGCACTGGCCTTTTCAGCCTGTAAAAAATCGGATGATCCTTTTATGGAGGACCCGGATAAACGACTGATCGCCCGTTTGGCAGAGAATGAACAGCTGCTTACCAGCGCTGAATTTGGTTGGAAAGCAACGATCTATCCGATAGGTGGAAAAGGATTCAGTTATTACTTTAAATTCGGGAAAGACAATTCAGTGGAAATGATGGGAGACTTTGATGCCACTACGGCCACCACTCCCAAATCATCCACTTATCGCTTAAAGGCGCTCCAATGGCCTACCCTGATTTTTGATACTTACAACTACATCCATCTGCCAAATGATCCTGCTCCCGGAGTGAGTGGTGGTACAGCTGGAGCGGGACTACAGTCAGATTTCCAGTTTGTTATGGATAAGATGGTTGGAGATACCTTCTTCCTGGTAGGGATCGATCGTTCTAACCTGATGACGATGGTGAGACTGACCAGCGCGGAACAAAAAGAAATCCTGGCAGGAAAAGTAGCAGAGAGTATGAGTAATGTAAATGCTTATGCTGCTGCGGTACGTTTTCCAACTATTACTTTTAAAGATGGGAAACTGATGGACCTGTCTATTGCTCCGGCTACACGTCGTGTACGTATCGGCTATATGCTGGATGAAACCAATGTATTCAGCAAAACAAGGGCTTTTGCATATACCAGCAAAGGAATCATCCTGGATGAAGCGGTATCATACAATGGCTTTGATATCAGGGAACTGATATGGGATGCGGAGAAGAAAAATTACTATGTAAAAAGTGGGGAAACTACCTATTACCTGGGAGCAGGTGCTACACCGGCAGTACCGTTGGCAGCTGTGTTTGGCGGTGGTAAGGACTATACCGCCATCGACTATACGCCGGCTACCCTCAAAGGTACTATTGGCACTGACTTTGACGCGGCATTTACAGCCAGTTCCAACCTGTTCAAAGGTGCCAGCGGTACCCTGAATACAGTAAAGGTGATACTCAACAGTGATAATACCTATACGCTTCGCGTAAACTATGTGACATCCGCGGCATTTGTGGCGAACCTGACATTTACCATCGTTAAAAATCCGGACGGCTCATTTAAACTGGTATTCAACTCACAGGATGGAAATGCCACCACCAGAGCATCGCTCATCCTGCCACTCAAAACGTATTTTGAAAGCAGCAGCTTCAAAATACGATGGGTGACCAATACTATTCCAGGTTCTGTACTTACTCTCGGAGGGCTTGCGAAAGCCAACGACGATACACAGTTTTTCTATGGTGTTGTAGGCAATTAAAATTCAATAAAAAGTAAAAGCTCTCAGGTTTTCCTGAGAGCTTTTTTTATGCGGGAAAAGCATACGTTTCTGCTACCCATTCAAACCCATTATCCTTTTTTCGCGCATGACCAATTCCAGGCCATGGCAGGTGATAGGCGAATATCGGTGTAGCCGATGTCGTTAGCCTTGCCAATACTTTTTTACGGGTGGCTGCTGCTAACTGTAAATCTGTGTCTCCATTAAAACCCCACTCCGGATGCGGAAACAGCAGCACATCAGAATGTATAAGATCTGCTACGTGTACAATGGAATTACCACCTGAATATATATGTGTGATAGCATGCCCTGGCGTATGGCCCGGAGCTATTTCCAGCTTGATGCAATCGTGCAGCACCAGCCCGTCTTCAAATAAATGCAGTTTAGGTTTTATGGTAGTTAATACCTGCTGGGTGGCTTTGGTAAATACTTTCAGCAGCGCTTTATCCTCAAAGGCAGACTTACTGAAATCCTGCTGATCAGCCATCCAAAAGTCATGCTCAATGCGGGAAATATAATATTCCGCATTCGGGAAGTTCAGGGAACCATCTTCTTTCAGCACACCACCAATATGATCAGGGTGGCCATGGGAAATGATGATAGTGGAGATGTCGGTGGCTTGTATGCCGGCGTCTGCAAGGGAGTTTAGCAGCCAACCGGAATTTTTACCGAAGGCATTACCAGTGCCGGTGTCAATCAATATTATCTGATCCTGCTTTTTTACGAGCAGCATATTCATGCCAAGGTCCACATGATCTGTGGGGCGGAAACTCTTTTGCAGCAATTCATTCACCTGCTTAGCCGCCACACCCGGTGCAAAGTTGGGCTGTACTTTATCCATGTGGATAAACCCATCCGTAACGGTAATCAATTCAAGCTCTCCCAGCTGAAACTTATGAAAGGGGCGCGCAACGGGCGTTGCAACCGAGGCCAGCAAACTTTTAAGTGGTAAGGAGGCTCCCACGCCTGCCAGTATCATATTTCGGATTAACGATCTTCTGTTCATCTATATGCAATTTTCACCAAAGGTATTGGCATCGCCTGGCTGCAACAAGTAGTTACTAAAAAGAAAGCTACTTACTAAGAGGGTACTGATACTGATTATCAGCCAGATAAAGTAAGGGCCTCCCTGAAAGCAGGGAGGCCGTATCCCTACTTATAAATCCACGTTAATAAGCTGATTGGAATTGGCAATGGTTAACTGCTGTACCGGACAACTATCAGCGGGAACAAATGATCCCTGGGGATCAAATCTGGAAATGGGCGACAGGAAGGAAAAGGAAAACTGCTGTAATGGCTGCGCGGTTCCATTTACTTTCAGCTCCTGCTTTTGTTCAAAGCCATGGAGCATCAGTTTAATGTACCGGAACTGGCTGGCCATACTTCCTGAAGGTGCTTCCAGCGTCAGCTTTGCGGCCGACGGCTGATAGGTGATACTACGCTTGTAGAAACCGCCTTTTTCATAATCGAAGCTTTCTCCATCATCTTCATAATACACGAAAGTGTTCGCGTCCGAACCCTTGTAAATATGAAGCGAAAGCGTGTCTGTGGGCTTTTCCGATGTACTTTGTACAAGGGATTGCATAGGGAATATGCTGCTGCCCTTTACATATACGGGCAATGATTTGTTATTCAGTTCAATAGTACTTTCCTGGTTACCTGCTACCGGTTCATCGTTGTACAACTTGTACCAGTTGCCGGCAGGTATAAATACTTTACCAAAGGCAGCAGTGCTTTCGAAAGGTGCGATCATAAAGGCATCCCCAAAAAGATACTGGTTCTGGTAACGCGTCTCATAAACCCGCGGTTCGAAGGTGTTATCCATAGCCAATGTGCGCATAATGGGAACGCCTACACTAGATGACTCATATATCTTGCTATAGATATATGGGAGAAGACGATAACGCAGGTTGATATAATTACGGGAGATTTCAAGCACCTCTTCCCCAAAGGCCCACGGCTCGGCCGATTTGGTATTTACCTGCGTGTGATTGCGATAATAGGGAATGAATGCGCCAATCTGCATCCAACGGGTATACAGCGCTACAGAAGGGTTGCCGGAAAAACCACCGATGTCCATACCGGCAAAGCTGAATCCACCAAGGCCCAGACTATTCAGCAGTCGCACGCCAAGCAGCATGTGATCATCTTCTGAGCGGTTATCGCCCGTCCAGATGGCGGTAAAGCGCTGCGCACCTGCATATGCCGCGCGGGTGAGCAAAAACGGACGCTTCTTCATTTCTTCGCGGGCGCCTTCGTAGCTGGCTTTGGCCATGGCCAGGCCGTACACGTTGTGTGCCTGCATATGCGTAACGGGCTTGCCTTCGAAGCTGAACAACACATTATCCGGCATTTTCTGGCCCCAGGTAGCGATTTCATTCATGTCGTTCCATATACCCTCCACACCTGTACGGATATACGATTTCAGCTGTCCTTTCCACCAGTCGCGCCCTTTCACGGAAGTGAAGTCAGGGAAGTGACACCAGCCCGGCCATACCTGGCCGGTATAATAGCCGCCATCAGGGTATTTGACAAAGATGTCGGCCTGCTTGCCGCTTTCGTAGGCGTGGTAACCGTTTTCAACCTTAATTCCCGGGTCTACGATTACGGTCAGGTGCAGGCCTTGATCTTTGAGTTTTTTAGCTAACCCCTGCGGATCAGGGAAACGTTCCCTGTTCCAGGTGAACAGCTTGTAAGCATCCATGTAATGGATGTCGAGGGTGATGCCATCGGCCGGTACTTTCTTTTCGCGAAGGGTTTGTGCTATCCGCATTACTTCCGTATCGGGATAGTAGCTATACCTGTTTTGCTGGTAGCCCAGGCTCCAGCGGGGAGGCAGGGGCATACGCCCGGTAAGCGCAGTATATTCAGACACTATATCAGCCATACGGGTATGGTAGATGAAAAAGTAGTTCATCTCTCCTCCCCTGGCGCCAAATGAGCTAAAGCGGTTGTTGCTGGCGCCAAAATTGAAATCACTTTGAAAACTATTGTCGAAAAAAATACCATAGTTCAACCGGTGGTGAACACCTATATAAAAAGGGATAGTAGCATAAATCGGATCTTTGTCTACCCGATAGGCAAATACATCTGAGTTCCAGTTCGTATAGGCTTCCCCTTTACGATCCAGGTTGCCGGTTTTTTCGCCCAGGCCCAGGAATCGCTCCCCGTCCTGCATGTGTTTGTAGGTAGTTACCTGGTCATTGATCCAGGAGGTGGTGAGGCCCGGCTCGTCCTGGTTGATCACTTCTCCGGCAGGCGTTAAAAATGAAATGGCAAAAGGTGCTTTGCTGATCTTCACCTGCAGGGAGTCGGTCGTAATATTTATCTCCTGGTTATTTTGTGAGATGCGGGCGCCGCTGGTTTGCGGTTGCCCTATTACTGCATAGGAAAAATCGGCCGGCAACGGGTCCTTATCCATTCTCACTCTTACCATCGACGGGCTATACACCGTAACCACAGCATGTGCATTGTCCAGCGTGATGTTTACCTGTTGGCCGCTGATGGCGGCATTTTTTACATTTCCGGCGGTTCGTACAGGCTGTTGAGCCGCAGCCTGCAAACCGGCCAGAAAGAGCATGCCTACGGCTATATGCCTGCTTTTTTGCAGCACGTTCACATTATACATTGGCAATAAGATTAGTAGAAGGAAATTAGTCAGGACCCAGGGCCCTGACTAATTTCCGGACAACAGGGTGCCCTGCTGTCCGGAAAGAGGAAGAAGGTTAATATCCCGGGTTTTGCGTGAGGTTTTTATTCACTGCCAGATCACTGGTTGGAATCGGGAACAACAGGTTTCTTTTATTATCTGTTGTTTTCAGCTGCCATGGCTCCAGGTATTTGCCGAAACGGATCAAATCCTGTCTGCGCCAGCCTTCCCAATATAATTCACGACCTCTTTCATCAAGTAGGTTAGCAAGGGTAAGGGAACCAAAAGCGGTAGCACCTCTTTTTGTCCGGATCTCATTTACGATTGTTAAGCCTGCATTGCTGCCGGTGCGGAGCAGTGCTTCTGCTTTCATCAGCAGTACATCTGCATACCGGAAGAAAACGTAGTCGTTGCTGGCTTCCTGGCCATCTTTACTGCTGGCAGAAGAAAGGAAATCAGGAGGATACTTGATTACGCGGATACCGGTTACTTCCAGGTTAGCACCCGTTTCTTTGATCGCTACTTCCCTGGTAAATGCCAGCGGGTTTCCTTTTCTGTCTTTAATGGCAACGCCGTTCTGATCGTACTGCTGGCCAACGAGGAAGCCTACACGTAATCCGGAAATATCCGTAACGCCGGTATAGCTGCCACCTCTGCGGGTATCAGTACTTTCAAATTTATCGTAGAAGTCAGACAGCGTAGCAAAGCCATTCCATCCGCTTGGATTCATATTGTAGTGCAGGGTAAATTTCCAGCGTGCAAAGGCGCTGTTACCGGCACGTATGGTGCTGAAACCCGCACCGTTCCGCTGTGTAAAGATGTTCTCTGTGGATTTAACATCGTTATCACGCGCAAAGTTATCGAAGTAGTTATCTGCAATTTTATATCCGCCTGTACCATTGATGATCTGATCAGCATAGGTGATTACCTGCTGCATATCGCCGGCATCGAAGGTGGGGGCTTCTCTGTTGATAAAGGTGCCTTTGTTCAGGTAGCATTTCATTAACAGGAAACGTGCAGCATCTTTATTAGCAACATAAGCGGCGGTGGTAGGTCTGTCAGGCAGGTTGGGCAGTATCTCCTTCAACTCTGCGATGATGAAGTCCACCGCTTCAGCAGCTTTCAGCACCTTTGGCGCCTGGAGTAAACTTTCTTCCGGCGTACGGAAAGGCACTTGCCCCCAGAGGTCTACGGTAGTAAACATGGACAAGGCTCTCAGGAAGCGGGCTTCAGCCGCCTGGCTGTCGCTGGGGCGGAAATTGAGCACGTTAGTGGCAGAAAACTGCAATTGCAACAGGCTGGAAAATGCGCTCTGGATATGCGCATGGTCTGCGTTCCAGGTATGTTCATGGAGTGCACGCCATACACCGTTATCGTCCCAGTCGCCGGCACGGGTAGGCCCTACGGCTTCATCCGTGCTATGCACCATCATGCCCCAGGTATTGGAAAAATCCTGATATGGCATCTGCAATCCATCATAAGCATTTTTTAGCAGGGAAGGCACGGTGATTACGGAATCGGCCTGCTGCTTGGTTAGCGTAGATCCCAGCTCTTCTTTCAAGCTGCAGGAGCCCATACCCAAAGTAATAGCAACTGCCAGCGAGGTTCGGAATATATTCTTAGTCATGTTTTTCAGTTTTGTGGTGAATGGGTGGTTTACAGGGAGAAGGACAAGCTGAACATTACACTTCTGGCTGTTGGATATGGTGAATATTCAATACCAAAAGAGCTAATGCCATTCACGCTTTTATCGGTGTTTACTTCCGGATCAAATCCTGAGTATTTAGTGATTACAAACAGGTTCTGACCAGTTACCGTAAGGGTGGTACCTCTAAATATTTTCGCTACGTCGCCAAAGTTGTAACCAACGGATATGTTATCCAGTTTCAGGAAGTTACCGTTTTCAAGATAGCGGGAAGATACTGTGATCGGGTTTGACAGTGATTCGCCGTTACCCAGCAGTGCTTTTGCAATATTCCTGGACCCCAGGTTGCCGATAGGTAATACCGTGTTGGCGGTGTTGTTATACACCTGGTAACCGAAAGCACCATGAGAGCTGAGTCTGAAGGACAGGTTTTTATACTCCAGTGAAGTATTGATACCCAGCATGGTTTTAGGGTTAGGGTTGGTCAGGTAATACAGTTTGTCACCATTATCTGCATAGGTTGCCTGGCCTTTATCATCAAAGCCCTGGAATTTACGCATATAGAAGGTGTTGAGTGCATAGCCATTGGCCAAACGCTGTGAGGTAGCACCAGATACGCCCTGTCCGCTGATGGAGCCTGTAAGTACCGGAGGACCGTCGTAGTTTTTCAGCTCGTTGGTCAGGAAGGTACCGTTAACACCTATTGTCCAGATCAGGTTTTTCTTGCGGATAACGTCGCCGCGTACACTGAACTCCAAACCTTTGTTCAGCACATTGCCCGGCATGTTGATCCAGTAGGAAGATGCCGGTGCCGGCTGTATAGCAGGGAAGCTAAACAGGAGGTTGGTCGTGTTTTTATTGAAGTAGTCGATGGTACCGGTAATTCTGTTATCCACTATGCCGAAATCAATACCTACGTTGAGCTGTTTGGAAGTTTCCCATTTCAGGCCGGGATTGGCTACGTTGCCAAGGCCGGAAGCGCCGCCAGAGTTGAGCATATATTGCTCTTCGGAAGCACCTGCGGGAAATTCCTGGTTACCGGTCATACCCCATCCTGCACGTAGTGCCAGCGTTTGGAACAGTTTGCCGCCTTTCATGAAATTCTCATTGTTGATGTTCCATTTAGCAGCGAAAGATGGGAACGTACCATAATGGTTGGAGCTACCAAACTTGCTGGAGCCATCCATTCTTACGGTAGCATTCAGCAGGTATTTATCATAGAAGTTCATTTCTGCCCTTGCAAAATAAGATTGCAGTTTGCTGGTTGGGTTTTTAAATGAGCTCATGAAGGTGTTAGCCTGTGTAGGCGACTGCAGCTGATGCACGTAATCAATGGCATAGGTAGGGAAGCCCAGGGCGCCCAGGTTCATACCTTCATAATCAAATTCCTGGTATTCATAACCCACCAGTGCTCTCAGGTTGAAAGCGGAGGTTACCTGTTTGGAATAGGTAAGGGTAGAGTTAAAGAGCTGTGTATTCAGTTCGCTGTTGCCATAATAAGCCTGTCCGAGGTCCTGCACACCTGCAATATTGATGAAGGAGGCGATTTGTGACTTACGGATACCCACCTGGTGGTTGATACTGTACATTGCCCGTAACTCCAGGTTGTCATTGAATTTGAAATATGGCGACACGCTTCCTAATACATAAGTAATGTTAGCGTTGTCATCATATGCTTCTGACATAGCCAATGGGTTGATGGAGCTGCCGGCGCCTAACAGGTAAAAGGAACCATCGGCATTGCGCAGGGGCATGGTAGGGTTCCATTGGAGGGCCTGACCAATAAGGCTTCCTGTAAAGCCGGCGTCATTACTGATTGGTGCCAGTGTTTCCAGGGTTTGGGCAGTCATCACGTTATAGTCAACACCCAGTTGATTTTTGGATAAGAAGGTATTTTGTCCGTTGAGGGTTGCTGTGATTTTTTTCAGGCCTGTTTTACGGATAATACCCTGTTGATCCTGATAACCAAAGGAGGCGCGATAGCGGCTGGTTTCGCTGCCACCGCTGAGGGCCACATGGAAATTCTGTGATACACCGGTGCGAAGGATAGATTCCATCCCATCAGAGTTGGAACCATAGTCGCCGGCGTTGAGGTTATAGTCTTTCAGTGCAGAGCGATATTCATCTGCATTCAGCACTTCCAGCTTTTTCATGATATTGCTTACACCGGCGCTGTAGTTAAAGTCTAACCGGGCAGGACCTGCAGAACCTTTTCTGGTATTAATCATGATCACACCGTTGGAACCACGTGAACCGTAGATGGCAGTAGCGGATGCATCTTTTAATACGTCCATGGAAGCGATGTCGAGTCCGTTGATGAAGTTCATCGGGTTGGCATCCGGTGTTTGACCGAGGCCGGCGGCGTTAACGGCGGGGCGTGCCACGCGGCCATCCAATGGTACTCCGTCAATTACGTACAGCGGCTGGTTACCTGCGCGTGGGGAGCTAAGACCCCTGATGCGTACGGTAGAGGCAGCGCCAGGTGCGCCACTGTTGTTGAGGATCATAAGGCCGGATACTTTACCCTGGATCAGCTGATCCGGAGCGGTGGTAATACCACCGTTAAATTCGGCCGACTTAATAGAGGCTACCGCACCTGTGAGGTCCTTTTTACGGGTGGTACCATAACCAACCACCACTACATCGGACAAGGTGGAGCTTTCAGGTTGCAGGCTGATATCAGCCGATGCTTTACCGGCGGTGCTTACTTCCTGTGTTTTATAGCCTACGAAAGAAATAACGAGTGTGGCATTGGCCGGTATGCTGGCCAGCTTGTAATTACCTTCAGGATCTGTTGCGGTTCCTGATTTGGTGCCTTTAACGGCAATGGTAGCACCTGGGATGGGTGAGCCTTTTTCGTCCGTAACCTTTCCGGTAAAGCTTTTGTTTTGGGCAAACGCTACGGTTTGCACCAACACCGCAAACACCGCAATAAAGAGGTGACGAAGGAGTCGTGATTTGGTCATAAAATGGAATTTTGATTCAGTAATGAAACAAGTACTGTGACGTGGATTTCTAATAAGGTGAACGAAATAGAGTTTTTTTAATGACTGAACATGATGAAGCTGACAAAAGGCCGTCGCCTTATTTTTTACGTGGATTCATATCATCAGGCTCAAACTGTAATGGAATGTTTTTAACGTGGTGAATAAATAGAGCTCAGTTTTCCTTTTGTTATTTGGTTGTTGAATTTATTCCTAAGATCAAAGTAATATATCCCTGATCAGGCTAACAATTTATAAAGACAAAATATAGAAAATATTGACCACAAAATCTATATTATTTTAGTTAACTATCTATAAATCAATCTTATAAAAAAGAATATTATTTTTGAAAATATCGATTACGTCAGCCGGTTTTATAGCGCTTTTATGGCCATTATACGCTCTTCAAAGGCCTCGTTCGGTATCAGCGACCGCTTCTTGATTTTGGTTTTATAGGCGTAAATCGTATTCACAGAGTATTCCAATATACGGGCAATTTGCTCATTGTCGGTGATGCCTATACGTATCAGTGCAAAAATGCGTAAATCAGTATTTAACAGCTCATTTTCCTTTAATTGTACTTTGTTGTCAGCGTCAAATAGTTTGTTGAACTCGTCAACAAAATGGGGGAAGATCCGCAGGAAAACCCGGTCAAAATTGGTAAAGAGCTCATCACGCTCCTGCCGCACATTGATGGAGTTGATCAAAAACCGGAAATCAGTAGCGCTTTTGCTCTCTGCCAGTTTCTGCTCCAGCAGCTGCTTGATTTTTTCAATCTTCCCGATGTATTTGGCGTTACTGTGAAAGAAGTAGCCAATGTATTCTTCCTTGATCTTGTTGGCTTCTTCCAGCTGGTTATTGGCTTCCTGCTGTCGCATATGCGCCTTCGTGATGGCTAATTGCGCCTGTTTCAGCTTCCTGATCTGGCGGAATACGATGATCGTCATGGCTACCAGCGCCAGGAACAGCAGGGTAACAATGGCCGCATAAATAATTAAGGAACGGTTTTGCTGCTCGGCGGTGTTGATACGCTCTTCTTCAATGATCGGTAATATATTACTTACCATCACTTTCCTTTGCCGGGCGCCGTAAAAAACGGCCTCGGTCATGGCACGTTCAATATACCGCGATGCGGTTTTTATATCTCCCAACTCAAACAGAAAAGTAGCCAGCGTATAGGCTGCCATCGTTTCCTTCGTGGAAGTGCGTATATCCGCAATAGCGGAGCGGGCCATCAGGTAAATGGCCGTATCCCGTTGCTGGTTTTTCTGGTACATGGACCCAAGGCTGCAGGCAGCCACAGCCACCTGCCGCTCGGTAATTGCCGGATCGTTCAGGTTGGGGAAAGTGGCGAGCGCACCGAGGATATCGCCACGCTTATACAGTTGCTCGGCTTTATGAAACAGGTATTCAAACCCGGTGGAGTCCATCAGCTGTAAGGCGGAATCCATGGCCGCAATGGCCTGCCGCATATATTCCGGACTAAAAAAACGGTCCTGATTATAGGCAGCCATATCGGAATAAAAGCGGCTTTTTAATTTATAGTATTCTACCCGCAGGTCGTCGGGCTTGCCGTTGATATCTACCGTACTGATGTAACCGGATGCTTCCATAAACATCCCGGAGGATAGCAGAATAAATCCCAGTTTAACCTTGGCATTGGCAATGCGCACAGGATCGTTGAGCTGGTGGCCCAGCTGCTGCATTTTACTGCCGTACGAAAACGCAGAATCAAAGTTGAAGATTTTATAGGCCTCGTACAGTTCCTGGTAATAATTATAGGTCAGCTCCGGACTACCCTGCGGCCTCTGGCGCCTGATACTGTCAATTTTTTTGATCTTGATAGAATCGTAGGCGGCGGCACGTTCAATCGTTTGATTCAGGGCTTGCAGTATACTGTCCGTATACGGTTTGCCCTTAGCATGGGCTGCCAGCGATAACAAAGTGAAGAACAAACCACCGAAAATACGCCTCATAGAGTTGGTCAATAATTTTGCAGGATGATGAGGCTCAATTTAAGGCAAATTTTATTGTTTCTTCAGGGTATAATTCAGGTTGCTCTGGATATTTTTTTGTTCCCCGTCGAGCATGCGTAATTCGTCCGCGCTCACTTTCTGGAAATAGCGTTGCAGGTTTTTGTCCTTGTCGGGGTTGAGTACTATCACTTCTGCATTAGGATCGCTGGCACTGCCTTTTATCACGGTATAGGCGCCTTCTGAGTTAAAGTCCTGGTCCCCGTTTTTAGTGGCCTGATAGGTTTCGGTGAGTTTAAACCGCCTGTTGCCATCGGTTTCGGTTTCGTTGATGGATAGTTTGGTGAGTATGCCGCCGCAGTCGGCGCAGGGCAAGGTGCCGGTGTAGGTGACCCATTGGCCTTCTGTGGTGCCGCCGGCGATGATGGTAGAATCAGCAGTGCTTTTTTGGGTATTGGCCTGGTTGCAGGCGGTAGTCAGGAGGAATAGTAAGGCTGTTACCAGTGTCAGGTATTTCATAATCAGAGGTTTTACACTAGTAACAGCAATTGTGCCTGCTTGTTTATGGAATGACCTCAAAAACAAAAAACTGGCTTTCTTCGGCTGCCGAAAAGTTATTGTCGGCCGCAAATACCAGGCTCGGATGTCCGTTTGGTAATATCGGTCCGAAAGTAACACCTTCAATATTATCGATATAGGTTTGCAGGCTTTCGAAATTGTACAGCAGCTGCTTTTTTACCGGTGTATAATTTTTATTTTCAGAGAGAGAATTAATCCCGCTTACGTCTGTGGCCGCGGTGAGGTCGGCAGTGTATAGTTTGATGGTGCAATCCTTTACGCCTACAGAAAAGGACCGTTCCAGTACCAGCAGTTTATCAGCGCCGAGGTACATAATATCGGCGATACCATTAATCCGGAAGCTGTCTTTTGATACCGGCGGATAGGCCACGGGGTCCAGCTGATAGGCGTATTGTGCCAGCGGTTGCCGCGAGGCTACGTCGTACCGGAGGATGCGGGTAACCGCATTATGAACATTTACATCCGCGCGTGGACCATCTTCATACCGGGGCTCTTCCAGGCTCACGAACATCTGTTTGTTATCGGCAGAAAAAGCGAGGCCTTCGAAGCCGCCATTCCTTCTGGGGCCTTTGTTGCCGGCTTGCATCCGGAATATTTGCGGTAGAGTAAAAGTATCTACGTACTGGCCGTTGCGCTGCATGATGGTAAGGCTGGGATTTGCCAGGATAGTATCATTTGCGTTTACGATGCGCTCTCCTTCGCTGCTCCACACCATAAAATCATGGGCAGGATTATAGCGCAGTGCTTCCGGATCAGGGGTGCGTGCCGGGTTCGTGAACTTATTCGGATATGGTTTACCATCTCCCTGTAATAAAGTGGTAACATGGGTAATGCGTACACTATCGAATGAATGCTGGCTGAAGTAAAGTTTAGCCGTGTAAAAGCGTGCGGGGTTCAGGTCCGAGCGATCATCGCAGATCAGGTAATACTGCTGCCGCTTTGCGTCGTAATCAATACCGGAAAGGCCGCCGGTAGTGGTGCCTTCAAACGGCATATTATGTGGAAGTACCTGTTTGCCTATCAGGCGCAGCTGACCAATAGCCGGAGGCGTTTTCACCATTTTACGGGAAGTGCTGCAGGAAAAGAAAGTGAGTGCGGCGAGCAGGCAAAAAAGCAGGTTCTTTTTCATGGCGGCAATTTACTCCATTCCTGTTTAATTACGATAGGCCGGTGCGGAAGCACCAGCCTTAACTCCTATTGACCAACTATTATAAGCGTACTACGCTTTAATAAATAATTTAGCGATGGCTTCTACTTCCATCCTGGAGAGTGGTTCGTCAAAGGCTTCCGTAGCAGCATCGGAACTGATTTTAGCTGTGGTCGCGATATTTACGGTAGCCTGCACGCCATTGTCTTCGCCGGCATACACGGCAGCCGCTGCGGCCACTGGAATGAAGGAGGTGTTTTGTGTGATCCATGGTTTCAGTGCAGGATCATTCAATCGCTTACTGCGTACCATACGTACATGTGCCGCATGCCTGGCTTCCACCGCGTGTATACCCAATGCGGCGGTGAGCACGGCGCCTTGTTTCAGCAATACACCGGCCTGACCTTTATAGGCGCGTACACCGGTATCCTCAAAGGCTTGTGATAAGGCGAGGAAAGTATCGTATTTGGTAAACACATCTGCAAATGTGCCACCTGCGGTGAAGTCGAAAGTGGGTTTAGCCACCGGCGTAGCGCCGGCCCCCAGCAGTGCCGATTTCAAAAATTCGACATGCGCTACTTCATGGCCTTTGATAGTATTAAAGGCAGCGGCATCTTCTCCGGGAATCAAGCCGGCAACGGCTACTCCTTTGGTGTAGAACTCCGCTTCCAGGTATTCGAGGGTGAGTGCAAAGTTGAGGGTGGAGTATACATCTGCGCTGCTGCTGATAGCATATGCTTTGTTAAACATGCTGCCAAGTGCCAGCGGAATGGCTGCCAGCGCTATTTTCCCGCTGATGTTGGTGAAGCGTTTCATCGCATCGCGGCGTGTATCCAGCTTGTCGTATACTTCCGGATCTACTTTTTCTATTTGTTGAAGAATATTCAGAAAGTCCATGGTGTCAGTTTTTTGAGATTACTTAGGCAATGTGTTGGTATCGATTTGTGTTTTGATATACGCGCCTGCGGCGGCAAATACGGCAGCAGGTGTCATTGACAGGTTGATGCCGTTGGCATCCACAATATCGCTGCCGGAGGAGAAGGAGCCGGGTGTAACAAGGTCGCGCAGATAGGCGGCGTGCCTGGCTTCCACACTTACAATCTTCCCTGCCAGTGCCAGGTACTTTTCATCTGCAATAAAGTTGCCTGCACCGTTATAAGCCGCCACGCCGAGGTCTTCGAATGTTTGTGCTGTTTTAAGCACTACATCTCTCTTAGTAAAATCTATTTTACTGAAATCAATGGTTAATGTAGGAATGGCCGCAGTGGCGAGAGCTGCTTTAAAAAATTCGCGGTGCCCGATTTCATGATCGCGGATATCTGTTAATAATTTCAGTTCACCTGTGGAAATACCGCTGTATGGCGTAGCCACAACCTGTGTATAGAATGCCGCTTCCAGCTGTTCTAACGCGTACGCATAATTGAGTACGGCAAAGTCGCCACTACCCAAACTCACCCCCATGGATGGGCTTGAATCCTTGTCCTTACTACAGGATGCTATGCCAATGGTGGTGAGCAAGCCTGCGCCCAAGCTGAGTTTTTGCAGGAACTGTCGTCGCTGCGGATGGGCAATACTTTCTTTATCCCCTTGATGGGAACGGGTTTTCGACAATTGCATACAAAAATTATTTAGGTGTGATGAATGGGATTGAATGGCTTTGCGCAATGCCTGATGATTAGCACTTACGGAGTACCGGAGATTTTGGTTTGGTCTTTTAAATTTTTTTAGGGAGACATTAATTCTCTCCATAAAAAAAGTCCTTTAAACGCTTATTGGTAAAGCATTTAAAGGACTTTTAAAATGAGGGTTTGGGAATATATTAGACAGCCCTGCCTCTGATGATGTTGATCAATATGGCAATGATGGCCAGAACAAGCAAGACGTGTATGATAGAACCTGCTGAATAAACGAAAAATCCGAGTAGCCATCCTATTACCAGTATTACGGCGATTAAATACAATAAGCTGTTCATATGTCACAATTTTGATTCGTTAATACCAATGGAAAATGCGTGCCAATCTGCATCGTATTCATTTTAAAATATTAATGGCTCATCGGAATGGTAAATTGTGGATGGGGTTCCACCATGCGTGAAAAAAAAGGACAGTGGCAAGCCGTGCAGTGTCATACACAAACCCATTATTATAAGGCGTTTGCGCGAAATGGTCGCATTTTTGGAAGCTATTCCATAGCAAACAAATATTCGTGACCATAAAACTTTATTGATTATGCAACAGCAGGAAAATCTTAAAACGCTCTTGAATGATTTAGTGAAAATCAATAACGACCGGGTAGCAGGATACCAGAAGGCTTTCGACGCTACGGATGATGCAGACCTTCAGATATTATTCAAACGCCTGCAGCAGGAAAGCGAAGGGTACTCCAGCCAGTTAAATGCAGAATTGCTGAAACTGGGCGACGAGCCGCAAACTGATTCCACCGTGTCCGGTAAACTCTACCGTACCTGGATGGATTTGAAAATCGCATTTACCGGCGAAGACCGTTATGCCATATTATCTTCCTGTGAATATGGGGAAGACGCTATTAAAAAAGCATACGAAGATGCCCTGAAGTCAGATACCTCCATGCCGTACACACTGAGGGAACTGATCGCTTCACAGGCAGCTTCACTGCGTAAAGCACACGATACCATCAAGGCTGGCAGAGACGTTGAAAAAATCAATCACTAGCCTGATCGTTTTGTGCAGCAATATGCAAGCTGTTCTTTTTGTTCATTCCTTGTGTTTGCATGGTTGTTCAGAATTACCGTACTACATTTGATTACACGGTATTCCAATCATACTTATTTTCATAAGTAATATGGCAACTACGGGATTTTAGGTACAGGGCTGCTTCTACGACGTAGAGGCAGCCTTTCTTTTGCTGGTGATTTTTCAGATCAATCTGATATTTTTATTCAGAAAGCCCGGGTTTTGTTCATTTTGATAGGGCGCTGTTCAGTTTGTTCATTCCAGATAATTATTGTAGAGCTTACTTATATTTACACAGATTGAGAGAAGTCTTATGTAATATATTTTAGACCATCTATGAAAAGCAAAAAGAGGGCGGTTTCTTCCACCCTCTTTCTTTTTATGACAGAACGGAGTCCCAGTCCTTCCAAACAGCCTCATAGCCTTGTTGTTGCAGCATTGCAGCTATCTCCGCGGCGGAACGCTCATCGGAAATTTCAAACTGCTCCAGCGACTGCCGGTCCACCACATACCCACCCGGATTGGTTTTACTGCCGGCACTCATCGCCGTAACTCCCAGCTTTACCAGGTGGTTACGAAATGCCTCTTCTTCCCTTGTGGAAATACTAAGCTCTATCTCCTGGTTCAGCAGGCGGTAAGCGCAAATGAGCTGTACCAGCTCCCGGTTGTTCATCTCTACCTTTGGCGCCAGCCCGCCACTAAAGGGCCGCAGGCGGGGAAAGGAAATGCTGTACTTCGTTTGCCAGTAAGTTTTTTCCAGGTATTGCAAATGCAAGGCGGTGAAAAAGCTATCGGTACGCCAGTCCTCCAACCCTATCAGCACCCCCAGTCCCATTTTGTGAATGCCCGCTTTCCCCAGCCTGTCCGGCGTTTCCAGCCGGTACCAGAAATTCGATTTCTTTCCTTTGGGATGGTGCAGTTTATAATCGGCCTGGTGATACGTTTCCTGGTACACCAGCACGCCGTAAAGTCCCAGCGGAATAAGCTCCCGGTATTCGGCCTCCTCCAACGGCTGCACTTCCATGGAAATGTTGGAAAAATGCGGCCGTACCAGTGCCAGCGCCTTGCGGAAATAGTCGATTCCTACCATCTGCTGCGCCTCCCCTGTTACCAGCAGCAGGTGATCGAAGCCCATGGCTTTGATGGCGGTGATTTCCTGCAGCATTTCCCCTGTGCTCAGTGTTTTACGGGCAATTTTATTGTTGAGACTAAAGCCACAATAAGTGCAGATGTTCTGGCATTCGTTGGACAGGTACATGGGGATATAGAGCTGCATAGTGTTGCCGAAGCGCTGCAACGTGAGCTGGTGGCTCAGGCGCGCCATATCCTCCAGGTAAGGCGCCGCGGCCGGACTAATCAGCGCCGCAAAATCGTGGAGGGTACGGCGGGTAGCGGATAAGGCGTTTTCCACGTCCCTGGGCGTTTTCTGGTAAATGCTGGCCTTTACTTCGTCCCAGTTGTACTGGTTGAATATTTCAGTAAACATAATTTTCTCTTTAATGGTCAAAGCTCATCCAGGAAGGCAGTGAGCGGACTGGAAGCCATGGCCTGCCTGGAAACCGCGGCCAGTCCTGATTCGTAGGCCTGCCGCCCTGCTTCCACTGCCAGCTTAAAGGCCAGCCCCATTTTTACCGGGTCTTTAGCCACGGCAATGGCGGTGTTTACCAATACGGCATCGGCACCCATTTCCATGGCCTGCGCCGCATGGGAAGGGGCGCCAATACCTGCATCCACAATCACAGGCACCTTGCTCTGCTGGATAATGATTTCCAGAAAATCGAAAGTTTTAAGGCCTTTGTTGCTGCCTATGGGAGACCCTAACGGCATCACCGCAGCGGTGCCGGCATTTTCCAGGCGCTTACACAACACAGGGTCAGCGTGGATATAAGGCAACACCACAAAGCCCAGGCGTGCCAGTTCCTCCGTAGCCTGTAAAGTTTCTATTGGGTCCGGCAGCAGGTAACGCGGGTCGGGATGGATTTCCAGCTTGATCCAGTTTGTTTCCAGGGCCTCCCGGGCTAACTGTGCCGCATACACGGCTTCTTTTGCCGTACGCACACCGGAGGTATTAGGCAGCAGATTTAAATGCGGATGCTGAAGATGGGTAAGGATATCATCAGTTTTCTGTTGTATATCCACACGCTTGAGGGCTACCGTCACCAGTTCAGAGCCGGATGCCAGCAAGGACTCTTCCATCAATAGTGCGGAAGAAAACTTTCCGGTACCGGTGAACAGGCGGGATCGAAACTGCTTGTCGGCTATGGTTAATGGTTGCATGCGAATGAAGTATTTAAACGGTTATAAAGTAGTTCCACGAGCATGGCTTTGTCAGGAGCACCGGTTATCAGGCCGCTTACTGCAATACCGTGTACACCTGCGCGGAGGAGCGCTGTAATATCTTCCGTAACTACACCACCAATAGCAATGACGGGGATTTGTATACCCAGGCCGGATAATTTTTGCATCACCGCCTGGTAGCCGGTCAGACTCAGAATAGGACTGAGTTTTTTCTTGGTTGGTGTAAACCGGTAAGGTCCCAGGCCTACGTAGTCCGCCCCTTCCGACTGATGTTTGACAATGTGCTCCCAGGTGTTGGATGTTCCACCCACAATCATCTTGTCGCCTACGATAGCCCTGGCTTCGGCCACGGTATTGTCTTCCAGCCCTACATGCACGCCATCAGCCCCTGCGGCCACGGCTACTGTGGGGTGATCGTTGATGATGAGGGTAACATTATAGGGGGACGTGAGCCGGCGTGCCGCCACTGCATGTGGCAACAATTCTTCGGCAGTTAAGTCTTTAATGCGGAGCTGCACCCAGGTGCAGCCTGCATCACAGGCGCTGCTGATGTTTTGCAGATGATCCGCAGGCGTAACGCCCTGTGAGATATATTGTAATCTGTTGATCATGTGATGGAATAATTTAAAGCTGCATGAAATCCTAACGGAGACACATTGCTGGAAAGGAAATTTTCCGTGTATGCTTTAGCGTTAGTGCATGCGGTAATTAATGACTGCCCATTCGCAAGGTTGGCAGTGATAGCAGCAGATAATACACACCCAGAGCCGTGTTTGGCAGTAATGGCCGTTGTTTGCGGTAGTATTTTTTGAGGAGATGGCAGATACAGGGTATCCACGCCTGCCTGTAACGGATGGTGGCCACCCTTGAGCAGCACATGGCAACAAGTGGCGATGGCTTCCGCTGCTGCTTCCCCGGTATCATAGCCGGCGAGCAGTTTCGCTTCGTCATAGTTGGGGGTGAGCAGGTAGATGGCTTCCAGGACCTGCTTCCAGCCCTCCCAGTGTACAATGCCATGGAAGTTGAATCCTGCCGTGGCTTTCAGTACCGGGTCCAGTATGATGCGGATAGTGGGTTGCAGTTGCCGCAGCTGATGCACCAGTGATGTTAAAGTGTAAACATCCTGCACGATACCGATTTTACAATAGGTGACAGGATAGGTTTGAAGCAGCGGTTTTACCTGCGCTATAATCTGGTATAACGGTATCCATTCTACGCTGTGGAACTGGGTACCTGTTTGTACGGTGATAGCGCTGCAAACACCCAGGCCATAAGTACAATGCTGTTCAAAGGTTTTGACGTCCGCCAGCAAGCCTGCGCCCCCACTGGGGTCCAGGCCTGCTATGCTGAGTACAAATGGTCGCTCCGATTGTATTATTTCCATGCTTGCCTATGTTTTAATACGGCCTCCTGCCAGCAGTGCTGCAATAGTAAAAATTTCGGGACAGCCTGCTGTGGCTGTTGCCAGATGGAGCCCAGCACCGCAGCGCCGCTGAAGTTGCGGGCCGGCAGTTCACCTATGTTGTGTACATCAATTCCTCCTAATGCTAATATGGGTGCTCCTGATTCAGGAGCAGGTCCTGTAAACGTGGCCTGGTAATCAGGCTTGGAGATGCTGTTGTAGACAGGGCTGAGCAGCAGGTAATCGAACAGGATTCCTGCCTCCTCCAACTCGCTTTGGCTATGCACACCTGTACTGCTGGCGGGATGGTTCCTGACCCAGTTATGTAATTGCTGTGGCGAGAGGGCCGCTCTGGCGTTACCGCTCCAGTGTACACCTGCCAGCTGGTAGGTATTGTAGATCCAGCAGTTATCGCGCACGAGTAATTGCGGATATATTTTTGGATCGATCTTATCCAATAGCTGGCAGTATTGCGTGGCATCCCAGTTTGGTTTGCGCAGCAATATGCGGCTGGCGCCGGCGGCGGCGAGTTCCTGTATCAGCAGGGCCTCGCCGGGCACAGCTTCCGGAGCGGTAATCACCCAGATCATGCTTCGTTGTTTAAAGTGGAATATATTTCTGAGCCGGCGGCTTTAAAGGTAGCTGCCTGGTGTTGCATGCCAGCGCTGATGGCCTCACTTTCTTCCAGACCTTTGGCGGCAGCAAACTCGCGTACTTCCTGAGTTATTTTCATGGAGCAGAAGTGTGGTCCGCACATAGAGCAGAAGTGTGCGATTTTAGCTCCTTCTGCCGGCAGCGTTTCATCATGATAGGAACGTGCTGTTTCGGGATCGAGGGAGAGGTTGAACTGATCTTCCCATCTGAACTCGAAACGTGCTTTGGAGAGGGCGTTGTCGCGCACTTGCGCGCCGGGATGTCCTTTGGCGAGGTCGGCAGCGTGTGCGGCAATTTTATAGGTGATCACTCCCTGGCGTACATCTTCTTTATTGGGCAGGCCCAGGTGTTCTTTTGGTGTAACGTAGCAGAGCATGGCACATCCGAACCAGCCTATCATGGCGGCGCCTATGCCGGAGGTGATATGGTCATAGCCGGGTGCGATGTCAGTAGTAAGGGGTCCTAATGTATAGAACGGTGCTTCCTGGCAGCACTCCAGCTGCTTATCCATGTTTTCTTTGATGAGCTGCATGGGTACGTGTCCGGGGCCTTCAATCATCACCTGTACATCATGTTTCCAGGCAATTTTGGTGAGCTCGCCCAGCGTTTCCAGTTCTGCGAATTGAGCAGCGTCATTGGCATCAGCGATGCTGCCGGGGCGTAGTCCGTCACCGAGGGAGAAAGAAACATCGTAGGCTTTCATGATCTCGCAGATTTCCTCAAAGTGTGTGTAGAGGAAGTTTTCTTTGTGGTGTGCGAGGCACCATTTAGCCATAATGGAGCCGCCTCTGGATACGATGCCGGTGGTACGTTTAGCCGTTAGCGGTACATAACGCAGCAGTACGCCGGCGTGGATGGTGAAGTAGTCCACTCCTTGCTCTGCCTGCTCTATGAGCGTATCACGAAAGAGTTCCCAAGTGAGGTCTTCCGCTTTGCCGTTTACTTTTTCCAGTGCCTGGTAGATAGGAACGGTGCCGATAGGCACGGGTGAATTCCGGATGATCCATTCGCGGGTGGCATGAATATTTTTTCCGGTGCTGAGGTCCATGATGGTATCAGCGCCCCAGCGGCAGGCCCACACGGCTTTTTCTACTTCTTCGGCGATGCTGGAGGTAACGGCGCTGTTGCCGATGTTGGCGTTAATTTTCACGAGGAAGTTACGGCCAATGATCATGGGTTCACTTTCCGGGTGATTGATATTGGCGGGGATGATGGCGCGGCCTGCGGCGATTTCATCGCGTACAAATTCCGGGGTAATCAATTTTTTAGGGGTGCGTGCGCCGAAGCTGTTGCCGGTATGTTGCTGGCGTTCATCATCGGAAACGGCTTCCAGCAGCTGGTTTTCGCGGATGGCGATGTATTCCATTTCCGGTGTGATGATACCTTTTTTAGCGTAGTAGAGTTGTGTAACGTTGGTGCCGGGCCTGGCTTTGCGTGGTTTGATGTTGTGGGTCATGCCGGGCAGCTGTGCGGTGCTGAGGCTTTGTGCGTAGGTGCTGGAGTTGCCTTCCAGCTGTAGTGTGTCGTTACGGTCGGCGATCCACTGTTCGCGGAGGCGTGGTATACCGTGGTTGACGTCTATTTCAACGGAAGGATCGGTGTAGGGGCCGCTGGTGTCATACACCACTACAGGTGTGTTGGGGGTAGTGATGTCTTTACTGTTATATTGACGTGTAGGCGTGAGCGTTATTTTGCGCATGGCTACCTGCACCGGATGTAGTTTTCCGGGCACATAAATTTTTTCAGACGCGGGAAATGGAGCCCGGCTTACAGGTGTTTGTGGTTGCATAAATAGCTTAATTTAAAGTCAATAGGATGCCTGTCCGTTAGGTAATAACGGAAGTGGTTATACGAAATAATTGATTAGTTATCCGCCTTGTGTAGCGCGGATGATGGTGATGTTGTCGGCGGCGGACAATGCCTGGTGATCCCAGCTGGTTTTGGGTATGACCTGGTTATTGACGGCGATGGCGATGCCTTTGTGACTGGATAATTGAATAAACTGAAGCAATGCAGCAATGGTAGTACCAGGCTGCACCGCGTAAAGTTTATTGTTGACAAGTACTTCCATGATGATGGAAATTAAAATGGTGAACAATAAACTTTAGAGGATGCGTGGTAAATGAAGAGGAAGTTATTACTTTTTCCTACGGCAGTATGAACTGCTTCAGGTACCGAGGGTATCATCTCAGCTTATGCCCTAAGGCATAAACACCCCTAAAGTGATTGTAAATGTAGTAATTATTTCTAAATTTCAATATTGAGTTGGTAATTCTGTTAACTATTGTATTTTTAGTCCATGTTGAACGTATTTCAGAAAGCAGGGCTGCTGATGTTGATGATGGGAATGGTTGCGTGTGGCAATAGTGGAAAGGAGGAAGAGACGTATGTGCACGACAGCAGTTTATTGAGTATTGCAGACAGCAGTAATGCGATCGTTTCCGACAGCACTACCGCTGTTGCAGATACGCTGCATATTGATACAGCGAAGCTCATAGGAAAGTGGATACAGCCCGTACAGGGCCTGGATAAAGAGATGCAGGGTTTTCAACTTAAGAAGAATGGCGTAGCCAGGTCCATCAACATGTATACTTTGGTATACGAGCGATGGCAGGTGCTGCGTGACACGCTTTTGTTATGGAATCATTCCGATGGTGTCAGAGATATTACTACCATTGTGGATACAACTATTATCAGGGAGCTTACGGATACTTCACTGGTATTATTTCCTGTTAAGGCAGCTGAGGGATATACGGAACGATATCGCCGCAGCAAATAACCCCTTTTTTTTATCAGCCATAGATCTGCCATAAGCCCACCAGGCATCCTACAACGGCCATGAATATACCGGCAGTAGCAAGTTGCATATCCTGGATACTTTTTCTGCCTGCGTAGAGGGATGCAAATCCCAGTACGATAGCGGCTGCGCCCAGTACTACGGCATTAGCAGGCGTTTTAGTGATAAATGCGAATGCGGCAGACATTACCCCGATGATGAGCGAACTGATACAGGCGGTTTTTGTCAGCGTTGTTGAGTGTTGCATATATGTTGTTTTAAAGATTGCTATTGTTTGTCCCACGGCAATTTCAGCAGTGGTCCTATCTGTTGATATTTATTATCCTCGTATTCATCCAGTCCGTATTTGATGGAAGTGGTGTCCGGTATGATTTTGAACGTACCAAACAGCCGGTCCCATATGGAAAATATATTGCTGTAATTAGAGTCCGTTTCCGGTTGGAGGTGGCTATGGTGGACCTTATGCATATCCGGTGAGACGATAATCCAGCTGAGGCCATTATCCAGCCATTTGGGCAGGTGTATATTGGCATGATTAAACTGCGACATCAGTACCGAGAGGGATTGGTAAAACATCACCATCCAGAACGGTACGCCAGCCACCAGTACGGCAATCAGTAGCGCGGCAATGCGAAAGAGGTTTTCTACCGGGTGGTGACGGAGTGCGGTGGTGGCGTCAATCTCTTTATCGGTATGATGGATTTTGTGAAACTGCCACATCCATGCGGTTTTGTGCTGCACGAGGTGCACGAGGTAGGCGCCTATGAAGTCGAGCAGTAACAAGGCGAGGATGGTATGTAGCCACAAAGGCAGATTAAACACATATAAGAGGCCGAATTTTGCCTTGGTAGTCCATATGCTGGCACTAACAATAGCAAAGGCGAAAGCGGTGTTTAAAACGGCTGTGGTGAGGGTAAGGAAGAGGTTGGTACCTGCATGGCGGTATTTGTTTCCCCGGAAGGAGAAGCGTGGTATGATTCCTTCCAGCATCCACAGGAGCAGCAGGCCACCAAGCATGATAGCGATGCGCCAGGGCGTAGGAATATGTTCAAAAAAAGTCACCATATGCAGGTGTATATAGGTATCAAATGAATATTAGCGGACTAAACTGGCCAACAACAAAACCTGCTCTGCATGGGATATGGGAAAAACTATGGGATTATAACGGATGGAACCCTCTTTCATCGTAAGTGCAACGTGTATGCGCCATCGTTATCCAGGGCTGATGATTACAAACGTGGTATTGATTCTTATAAACTGCTTAACTGTCTTATTTTCCTGTTGAAAAATTACGACTATTTGTGGAGTATACAAAGGGCTGCCGGCGGAGTTGGGTAAACAAAAAAGCAACCTCTTTGTGAGAGATTGCTTTATGTATTATCATTATGCTTCAAGCAAAAAACTTTTAGCAAAATATTAATGCGTGTATGCTTATTAGTTATTCAGCATGAGTGGCATTACCAGCATGAGGAGGTCTTCATTTTCTTCTTTTTCGGAAGGTTTGAGGATACCTGCTTTAGTAGCGGTGGCCAGTTCGATGCTGATTTCATCACCTTCGGCGGCGCCGAGCATTTCGATGAGGAATTTGGCGTTGAAGGCGATTTGCATATCGTCGCCGGAGTACTGGCAGTTCATGCGTTCGTTACCTTCGAAGGAGAAGTCAACGTCTTGCGCGGAGAGTTGCAGTTCACTACCGGTGATATTGAGTGCTACCTGGTTGGTGGATTTGTTGGCGAATACCCCTACGCGTTTGAGGGCGTTTTGGAAGTCGCTTTTCACCAGGGTGAGGCGGTAAGGATTGTCCTTAGGGATTACCACTTTATAGTCCGGGAATCTGGCGTCGATGAGGCGGCAGATCATTTGGGCCCCTTCGTGTTGTACGAAGAAGTGGTTCTGGCTGTAGGAAACTTTGATTTCAGAATCGTTATCCGGCAGCAGGGATTTGAGCAGGTTCAGCGGCTTTTTAGGGACGATGAAGGTGTCGGCCTGCGGGCATTTAACGTCTGTTCTTACGTATTTCACGAGGCGATGAGCGTCGGTAGCTACGAAAGTGAGGCTGTTGGGAGCCAGTTCAAAGAAAACACCTGTCATAGCCGGACGGAGGTCGTCGTTGCTGACAGCGAACAGGGTTTTGTTGATAGCGGTTACCAGGCCGGTGGCGGACATGGTAAAGGAGGTGGTGTCGTCTGCAGCCGGTTCTTTAGGGAAGTTCTCCGGGTTTTCGCCCATTACTTTGTACTTACCGTTGTCAGACGTGATTTCCACAGCGTAGGAGTTCAGATCGATGTGAAAGGTCAGCGGCTGATCAGGCAGGTTCTTCAGGGAGTCCATCAGAATTTTGGCCGGAATACATACTTTTCCGTTCTCTTTCGCTTCCACCTCCAGCTTCACCCGCATAACAGTTTCCAGGTCTGTGGCAACTACAGTCAGTTCGTTCTTATCAATCAGGAACAGGAAGTCCTCCAGTATCGGTAATACCGTATTGGAATTGATAACACCGCTGATCTGTTGTAATTGTTTTAGTAAAGTAGAGGAAGAAACAATAAATTTCATGATCTAAAAAGTTTGCTTGTCATTCGTTGGTTATGTAAACACCTTCCTGAAACATTCATGCGGGTTCACATGATACCTGAATTAAAGGTGTAAAAGTACTGTAAACAAAGATAGAAAGTTTTGTCAATCAGCCTAATTTCGTCACATCTTATACCCATTAATCCCCTCTTTTTTCACACTTTTCCAGATCGCTGCACACATTATGGGATAGTGTAATATTGGATGTTTGGTGCGAAAATCTCGCCTTAATTAGATATCACAACGATTTTTCGGCTGTTTGTTGAAGAATATGAAAAGAATCAATTGTTTCTTTTAAATTATATGCAAATGGGTTAGTTTTGCCGCGCGAAAAAAAATTCCAAAACCAACAAAAATAGCAGGTTATGAAACTGTCTCATTTAGCCGAAACACTGATAGGTTCCGAAATCATCAAACTGGCAGCTGAAATTAAGGAGAAGCAGGCCAAGGGCGAGAAGATTTACAACTTTACCATCGGCGACTTTGATCCAAAGGTTTTTCCCATCCCGGTTGAGTTTGAACAGGAAATCATAACTGCCTATAAGGAACACCTGACTAACTACCCTCCGGCGGATGGTATCCTGGAGCTGAGAACAGCAGTAGGTGATTTTATCGGACAGCGTGAGGGACTGCAATATGATCCTGCCAGGGAAATCGTGATTTCCTGCGGAGGCCGTCCTATCATTTACGCTACTTTCAGAACGATTGTAGACCGTGGTGAGAAAGTAATTTACGCCACTCCTTCCTGGAACAACAATCACTACACCCACTTCCTGGAAGCGGAGCACGTAGTATTGCAAACCACTCCTGAAAACTTCTTCATGCCTACGGCTGCGGAACTGAAGCCGCTCCTGAAAGGTGCTACCCTCCTGGCGCTCTGCTCTCCGCAGAACCCTACCGGTACTGCCTTTGGTAAGCAACAGCTGGAGGAAATCTGTGACCTGGTACTGGCCGAAAACAAAAGCAGAGGTGCTGATGAAAAGCCGCTCTACGTTATGTTTGACCAGATGTATTGGGTGCTGACCTTCGGTGATACACACCACCATAACCCGGTTTCCCTCCGTCCTGAAATGAAGGATTACACCATCTTCATCGACGGTATGAGCAAAGCCTTTGCCGCTACCGGCGTACGCGTTGGTTGGGCGTTAGGACCAGCTCACGTGATCGGTAAAATGAAATCTATCCTCTCCCACGTAGGTGCATGGAGCCCAATGGCTGAGCAAAAAGCCGCTGCCCGCTACCTCGTGCAAACAGAGAATGTGGATAAATACCTGGCTCATTTCAAAGCTGAGATCGAAGAGCGCCTCGTAAATATTTACAATGGCTTTGATAAACTGAAAAAAGCAGGTTATCAGGTAGATGCCATTGCCCCACAGGCTGCGATTTACCTGACCATCAAATTTGACCTGGTGGGTAAAACAACCGCAGAGGGCACCGTACTGGCAGATCAGGCGGCTGTTACTTCTTACATCCTCAACGAAGCTAAACTGGCACTGGTGCCATTCTCTGCTTTCGGTGCTGATAAAAATGCGCCATGGTACCGCCTCAGCGTTGGTACTTGCGTGAAAGAAGAAATCCCGGCTATGTTCGAAAAACTCGAAGCTGCACTGGCGAAACTGAAATAAGTATATTTAAATAATCCTTTTCCATTTAGGGGGTACAGGGCGTTTGCTTTGTACCCCCTTTTGTTTTGATTGGGGGTAAAGGGATTACACCTTCATTATTATATTTCACTTAGGGTCCAGGGTGTTTATGTTGTATTCACTTTTTATAGTGGGAGTTATAAGAGGGTGTATCAAAAGTACCATACACCCTCTTTTTATTCGGGTACCTGATGGAGGCATGTCGTCATTTAGACAACTCTCAGGCGCTTAATTTATTTTTGATTCATCCTCGGAAGGGAGGGTGCTTCGCACGCCTGGCCCCGGTCGGGTTTTGCTGGTTTTTGTAGCAGCTACTTTAGTTGGGTTGACCTCTTTGATAGGCGGTGGGCTACCCTGCCAAGCCTGGGGTATACCTTTTAACAAGGGCTGGCTTAGCCCCCCACTTTTTCTGGTTGACCCCATTCGGTAGCTTCCTGAACCTCCTTTCTCTCCTGTGTGTTTACCGGCACCCGCCGGCAAACACACGTCCAGCAGATGCCTTCGGCATCCGGTGGACGTAAAAAAGAAACTCCGTAAACCATCCCGGTTTTTGACTTCCTGACTTTTAAGTTCAAAAAGTTAAATACTTGTTAAACAGAATTTCCCCTTTTCTTATTAAAAAAAACTGTCTAATTTTGACCTTGAAACTAAAAAAGTCAAAAAGTTAATGCAAGCAGAGAACAAGGACGAAATGCGGGATAAGATCCTCGAGGCGGCTTTGAAGCGCTTTACCATTTATGGCGCCGGTAAAACCACCATGAACGAGATCGCCGACGACCTTCGCTGTTCTAAAGCATCCCTCTATTATTATTTTCCTGATAAAAACGGGATGCACCAGGCCGTACTGGAAAGAATTGGCGAAACCTACTTCCAGGAAATGGAGAAAGAAGCCAAAACCGCCAAATCGGCCAGCAAAGCATTGTACCAGCTGATCGAAATACGCAGGAACTTCGTGATGAAATTCTGTCGTCTCGAATTATTCAAACTGCTCAACGATAGCAACAGCCGCGTGCAGGAACAAATGATCGCCGCCAAAAAACGCGATATCGAACTCCATGCGGAAATAATAAAATACGGGGTAACCACCGGCGAATTCAAAGTCAAAAACCCGCATAAAACTGCCGAAATACTCGTGCAGGCCATGATGGGACTACGATTCACCGTGCCGGATGTTGTCACCGCCAACAATGACCTCGACGACGCCATCTTTGAGGAAATCATCGAACAACAAAAACTATTACTCGAAATTTTTATAAAAGGCATAAAAGCATAAACGGAAACCATGGTAGTGAGAGAAAGGATAATGGACGCCGCCAGGAAAATGTTCAGGTCTTATGGCGTCAAAGGTGTAACCATGTTTGATATAGCACGCGACTGCGGCATATCCAAAAAAACACTGTACGAGCATTTTGAAGATAAACAGTCCCTGATCAGCGAATCCATGCGCGAACTGCTGGACGATCATATCAGGTTCAATGCCACTAACCAGACCGATTCCGCCAATGCCATCGAGGAACATATGCACCAAATGCAGTTCATACGTTCCAAAGCCAGGACACTCAATCCTGTTATGCTTTACGAAATCGAAAAATATCATCCGGATACCTGGAAGGAAGTAGTGAGTTTTAAGACAGATCGTATCCTGTACAGCATAAAAGAAAATCTCAGACGTGGTATCACCGAAGGTCTGTACCGCAAAAACCTGGATATCGATATTGTTGCCCGCATGCGCCAGCTACAGCTGGAAGCAGCTTTCGATCCATCGCACTATCCGGCAGACCAATACGAAATTCACAACGTAATGGATGAAGTAACCACCCACTATATCATGGGCATTACCTCATCACAAGGCCAACAGGTAGCATACCAATATCTGCATTTTAAAGAAGAAGTTTAAAAAACACTACAAGGCTAATCTAAACAGTATGAAGCGATTAAAGTTGTCGCTTATCCTCCTGGTGGGGATAGGTGTATCTCATTGCTATGCCCAGGCACCACTCACGCTACCGGAAGCATTGAAATTTGCCATCAATAACAACCAGGGCCTCGCCAGAACTAAAATGGAAGAGGAAATGGGTAAGTTCAAAACTGACGAAGTGCGCGCCCAGGCACTCCCGCAAATAAATGGTAATGCCAATTATACAGATAACTTACAACTGGCTAAATCCATCCTGCCAGGAGATGTTATCGGCCAGCCCGGAAAAAATTTGGCAGTAGCCTTTGGTGTTAAATACAGCACCAGCGCAGGTGCTGAACTCAACCAACAATTATACAACCAAAGCGTTTTTACCGGCCTCAAAGCCGCTAAAGCGGGTGAGGATTATTATAAACTGCAAACACAGCAGTCCACCGAAGACCTGATCTATAACGTTTCCCAGCTCTATTATCAACTGCTGATCACCCAGGAAAATATCAAAAGCCTGGACTCCAATGTGCAGAAATTATCAGCACTGGTAACCGTTACCAAATCCCAGTTCGATAACGGCCTCGCCAAAAAAATCGACCTGGACAGAATCAAGGTAAACCTGACCAACTATCAGACACAACGCATTCAACTGATCAACCAGTACGCCATGCAAACCAACAACCTGAAAAGAGTGATGGGCATGCCACTGGAATCAGCCTTCGTAATACCTTCCGCTTCCCTGAAAGATATCGAAAACAACGCGGCGCAAGTGCTGCAACATGAAGATATCAGCCTGGAAGACAGAACCGAAATGAAAGTGCTGAAGAAACAGGAAGAACTGCAACTGTTCCAGAAAAAAGCATATCAGGCAGAGAATTATCCAACCCTCTCCCTCTTCGGAAGATACTCCTACAACGGGATGAGTAACCACTGGCTATACGAAAAAGGAGATGCCAACAGTACCCTCTGGTACGGTACCTCCGCCATAGGCCTCACCCTGCGTGTGCCCATCTTCGATGGTTTTGGCCGCCGCTCCAAAGTGAGCCAGGCAAACGTGGCTATCCGTCAGCTGAAATATACCATGGACGAAACTAAACTCGCCCTCAATATTCAGTACGAAAATTCCAAGCTGACCATGCGCACCAACATCACCGCCATTCAAACCCAGAAAGAGAATATGGAACTGGCCAACGAAGTATACTATTCCACACAGAATAACTATAGCCTCGGCCTGGCTGGCCTTACCGACCTGCTCAACGCAGAAACCTCTCTGACGGACGCCCAGAACAGCTATAACGCAGCACTCCTGCAATATAAACTGGCCGAACTGGATATGATCAAGAGTAAAGGCAACCTGAAATCTCTTCTAAACTAAACGTATAAACGAAAATTACCTGCTGTAAAGCAAGAAATAAAACAATCAAACATTTTGCAGATGAAAAAAATTATTATCTGGGGACTGGTTACTGTAGGAGCTGTGGTACTGATAATGTGGAAACTGAACGCCAATAAAAAAGCGAACGAAGCCAAAATTGAATTCGTAAAACAAAGCAACATAGGTGATATTCCTGTACTGGTACAGAAAGTATCCCGCAATGATTTTGCCGGCGGCTTCCTGGCCAACGGTAACTTCACGCCTATCCGCGAACTCTCCTACCTCGCCGAAACCTCCGGCCGTATCACCAAACTGCTGGTAGACGAAGGTAGCGTAGTGAAACAGGGGCAGGCCATCGCTTACCTCGACGGTGAAATCATCAGCACCGACCTGGAGTCCGCAAAAGCCAATCTGCAACAGTTGAAAGTAGATAAAGACCGCTATGAAGCTGCCTTTAAAACCGGTGGTGTTACCCAGAAACAGGTAGACGACGCACGGCTGCAGTACGACCTGGCTAAAACCCGCTATGATGCAGCCAGCCGCCGCGTAAGAGACACCTACGTGAAAGCACCTATCTCCGGTGTGATCAATAAAAAATATATCGAGCAAGGTGCCTACCTCTCACCAGGTAACAAAATGTTTGATATCGTAGACGTTACCCGTCTGAAACTCGCCGTAGCCGTGCCTGAAACACAGGTAGTTGGACTTAAAAAAGGCCAGAAAGTAGAAGTGACTTCTTCCGTATTCCCGGAAACGAAATACAATGCCGTGATCACCTTCATCGCAGCTAAAGGCGATAACTCCCTCAACTACCCGGTAGAAATGGAAGTGACGAACGTATCCGGCAAAGAACTGAAAGCGGGCATGTATGGCACTGCGCATTTTACATCTCCCGAAACAGATCAAACCATATTCATTGCACGCACAGCCTTTATTGGTGGTGTAAACAGCAACGAAGTATATGTAATGGATAACAACGTAGCCAAAAAACGTAAAGTTGTTGCCGGCCGCATCATCGGTGACCAGGTGGAAATCCGTGAAGGCCTCAGCGACGGTGAAACCGTTATCACCAGCGGCCAGATCAACCTGACCGAAGGTGCAAAAGTAGCGGTACAGCAGGCTGCCAAATAAAACATGCGTAACAGGTGACTGATCAAATTCTTGGAACATGAAGATTACTGAAGTATCGATAAAACGGCCTACCATAGTGGTGGTGGTATTTACCATCCTCACCCTGCTGGGTATCATGAGCTATAAAGCGCTGAACTATGAGCTCCTGCCTAAGTTCAGCTCCCCGATCGTAACCATCGCCACGGTATACCCGGGCGCCTCCCCTAACGAGGTGGAAAGTACGATCACCAAAAAAATTGAAGATGCGGTGGCATCCATGGAAAAAGTAAAGAAGATCATTTCTAAATCTTCTGAAAGCCTTTCCGTTATTACTGTTGAGCTGAATAACGATGCCAACGTGGACATCGCCCTGCAGGACGCACAACGTAAGGTAAACGCCATCCTGGCCGATCTGCCAGGTGATGCCAAACCACCTTCGCTGAATAAATTTTCTATCGACGACCTGCCGATCATGACGCTGTCTGCCACCGCCAACATGGACGACAAAGCATTCTACGATCTGATGGACAAGAAGATACAACCTATCCTCTCCCGACTGCCAGGCGTAGCCCAGGTATCCCTCATCGGTGGCCAGGAACGTGAAATCCAGGTAAACGTAGATCCTAAGAAATTACAGGCATTTGGTATGTCCATCATGGAACTCCGCCAGCTGATCACCAATGCCAACATGGACTTTCCTACTGGTAAAGTAAAAACCGCCGACCAGCAGATCCTTATCCGCCTGGCCGGTAAATATAAAAACGTAGATCAGCTGCGTAACCTCGTGGTAAAAACTACAGACGACGGTACACAGGTACGCCTGCTCGATGTGGCAGATGTACAGGATTCACAGAAAGATGCTGAACGTATTGCCCGCGTAGACGGTATCAACGCAATCGCCCTCCAGGTACAGAAACAAACCGATGCCAACGCAGTAACGGTATCTGAAGAAATGAAAAAGTCGATTGATAAAATCCAGAAAGAATATGCAGCCAACAAACTGCAGATCCTGGTGGCAAACGACTCTTCTGAGTTTACACTGGAATCAGCCAACTCCGTAATTCATGACCTTATCCTTGCGGTAGTGCTCGTGGCAATAGTAATGCTGTTGTTCCTCCACAGTATCCGCAGTGCACTGTTCGTAATGATTTCCATCCCGGCTTCACTGGTGGCTACTTTCATCGGTATGAAACTGATGGGTTTCTCCCTCAACCTCATGTCGCTGCTGGGGCTGTCGCTGGTAGTAGGTATCCTCGTGGATGATGCGATTGTGGTACTGGAAAATATATACCGACACATGGAGATGGGTAAAAACCGCGTACGCGCTGCGTTTGAAGGTGTAAAGGAAATCGGATTTACCGTAACCTCCATTACCCTCGTAATCGTGGTGGTGTTCCTGCCAATCTCTTTAACCAATGAGCTGGTATCTAAAATCCTGCGTGAGTTCTGCGTGGTGGTAATGATTTCCACGATGCTGTCGTTGCTGTCATCGTTTATGATTGTACCGCTGCTCTCTTCCCGCTACGGAAAGCTGGAGCATATTACCGGTAAGAACGTATTCGAAAAATTCATTCTCTGGTTTGAAAAACAATTAGGCAAATTCACCAACTGGATGACGGGCCTGCTTCGCTGGTCGTTGGGCCATAAACGTTATGCGTTAGGTTTCTCCATTGTGTTGCTGATACTGTCTTTCATGCTGGTAGGTAAAGGTTACATCGGTGGTGAGTTTATCCCTAAGGGCGACCGTGGTCAGTTTATCGTGATGCTGGAAATGCCAAAAGATGCATCTGTTCAGCAGTCTAACCTGAACACACGTACGGCGGAAGCATATCTGAATAAGAAAAGTGAAATTACCCGCTTGATTACCACCGTAGGTCAGACTTCTGAAGATGGTTTCGGTACTTCACAGTCCACCGCGTACAAAGCAGAGATCACCGTAATGATGGTACCTGCGGAAATGAGAACTGACGGTTCTGACATCTATGCAGCAAAAATTAAAAAAGAACTGAAAGCCTTACTGCCGGGTGTGAAAGTAAAAACCACGGATGTGAGCATCCTCGGTACTGCTGAACGTGCACCGGTAGAACTGGTGGTGATGGGTTCTGAACTGGACAGTGTAATGGCCTTTGCGAAAAAAGCGATGGACACGCTCAAAACCGTGCCTGGTGCGAGTGAAGTGAAACTGTCGGTGGAAGAAGGTAACCCGGAAATCAACGTACAGGTAGACCGTGATAAGATGGCTGCGCTGGGCCTTACCCTCGATAATGTGGGTGGTACTATGCAAACTGCCTTCAGCGGAACTGCAGACGATTCTAAAGTGAAATTCCGTCAGGGAGATTATGAATATGACATCAATATCCGCTTCGATGATTTCAACAGAAAGAATCTGGAAGACGTTGCGAATATTCAGTTCAGAAATAATAAAGGACAACTCATTAAATTATCGCAATTTGCAGCCGTAACCGAAGGTTCCGGACCGAGCCACCTCGAGCGACGTGATAAAAACACCTCTGTTTCTGTACAGTCGCAGGTAATGGGACGTCCTTCCGGTACTGTTACACAGGATTTCCAGGCTAAGCTGGAAAAAATGAAACGACCAGCAGGTGTTAGCTACCTGTTTGGTGGTGATGCGGAAAACCAGGGCGATTCCAACAGCACCTTAGGTGTGGCACTGTTGATTTCCATTGTGATGGTATACCTGATCATGGTGGCGCTGTACGACAACTATATTTATCCATTCGTAGTATTATTCTCCATTCCGTTAGCGGTTATCGGTGCATTGCTGGCATTGGCACTGACCAATAATACGCTCAATATCTTCACTATCCTGGGTATGATCATGTTGATTGGTCTGGTGGCGAAGAATGCGATCATATTGGTGGACTTTACCAACCAGATGAAGGAACAGGGCCAGAGCACCTTTGATGCGCTGATTCATGCGAACAACGCACGTCTTCGCCCGATCCTGATGACTACCATTGCAATGGTGATCGGTATGTTGCCGATTGCGCTGGCAACAGGTGGTGTGGCCTCCATCAATAACGGTCTGGCATGGGTAATTATCGGTGGTTTGATCAGCTCCATGTTCCTGACGCTGATTGTGGTACCGGTGATTTATATGATTGTGGATAAGATCATGGCCCGATTCGGTATTGGCAAGCTCTCCAAGAAACGTTACATCCGTCAGCGGATGGTCGCTTCTTACGATGAAGTGCCTTTAAACGAAGCACATATGAACTAAAATGCAGGCTGGTTGATTATACCAGTATGCTCGATAATATTTAAGTCTTGTTACTAACAGTGTAACAGTTGTAGGTTTAGGTAATAGCCGGAATAATCTTATTCCGGCTTGTTTTTTTATACCCACTTTCAATTTGGGGCCTTTGGCCCCAAATTGAAAGTGGGTCATTCCCGTCGCCATTGGCGACGGGAATGACCCACTCAAAAAATGGCTTGCTATTTACTAGCTAATCAGTTTATAATTCTTGTACTCTCCAATTCTCCAGCCAGTGATTTTTTCAATCTCGTGCAATACACGATGTCTTGGTTTGAATCTGCCGCGGGAAGGATCGTATTTAAACTCCCAGTTTTGTTTAGCGATTACCTCGTTCATTACCGCCGGATGTGTACCCTCAAATGGTGCGAGGATATCAATTACACCGTGGAAATCGAATGCTTCGGCTTCTTTACTGAACTCAGGAGAAGCGGAGCCCTGTGAATAGTAGCTGCCGAACTTTTTCAGCTTACCGCTCAGCAGGTAAGGGTTACGGCAATACGAATAGTGATAAACGCGGGCATCCAGCATTTTTACTTTCAGCTTGGTACCATTTTTCCGTTCGTCTTCCATGTAAGCGGCCTCGGAATCGTAGAGGCGGAAGCCCTGGGAGTCGCGATAGCTAAATACTTTTTGGTCGTTGCGGGTAATGCGTATTTCCTTGCTGTGCCATTTACGGGTAGGCCCGATATGTTTATAGTCTCCAATGAAATGATAGAAAGGAAACAGGAAGCCATCCACTTTTTTATCGTGGAGATGCTCCTGCATAGCCTGTCTGATTTCAGGAATATCTTTTTCGTGTATTACCTCATCCGATTGGATATGAAAAGCCCAGTCCGCATCCGGAGCAATGGCTTTCAGGCCGATATTAGCCTGCTGTGCAAAGATTTTTCCACCTTTGGTCATGGCAGGGTCCCATTCCGTATCGATGATGCGGATTTTAGGTGAGCCAATGGCCGCAATGGCTTCACGGGTGCCATCGTCGCTTTTGCCGACTACGGCAATGAATTCGTCTACTAAGGGTAATACCGAAGTGATAGATTGAATCACCGGGTAACCGTACGTAAAGCTGTTACGCATGTACGAAAATCCACTTACTTTCATAGGATGACAGTTTTAGAATATTTTAGTCGCATGTTGATATCTAAAGTTTGTTGCTATTGGCATAGCGCCCACATTGTAGGCCGTGACAGTTGTAATCTTTCCAAAATTAACTAAAAAAGCAGCAATAAGGTAGCAGATAAGGTTAAACGAGGCGGGCCGCTCCATTGGAAGCGGCCCGCCTGGTACTTTTAAGGAAACTGTTAAAATTTCGCGTTATGCCTCACCTCGTCAAAGGTAATATTGGTGGTGAGGTGCCCGTTTTCGAAAACGGTGATCAGCTGGTCTTCCAGTTCCGGACGTTCGTCCTGGCGCATGGTAACCAACTGGCCGTTTTCCGCTACCAGTTTGAGTTTGCCGGCTTTTGATTTTTTGAAAGATGTGCGCAGGTTGCCTTGTGCGTCCAGCTCCACCGGGCTTTTCTGTACATCAATGTGCTGGCCGTTTACCTGTGCGTAGGAGCATTTGAGTGCAAACTCCTGTGTATCACGGTTTACGCGTTGTAATAGTGCGCCGCCCATGCCCAGTACCAGGTTTTCGGCGCTGATGCCGGCTGTGTCAAGTGCGGCAAATATGCCGGGGATGGAGCTGTAGCTGATACCGTCGCCCTGTATTACGCGTACCTGCGGTGGCAATACTTTGTATCCTTTTTCATTCACGGTGTATCCGAATTTGTTCATCAGGATGTCGAATACGCGGAGCAGGGTTTGCACGGGGTCGCCGCTGTCGGGGCGGATTACGAGGGTACCTTTCCGGGCCAGGATCTGATCTCTTAGTTCAGTGCCCCAGTATTGTTCGCAGGCCCGGAAGATGTTGTAAGAGTCTGATACGCAGGCGATAGTTCCGGTTGGGAAGGTGTTGAGTACATGTTTGAAAATTTCCAGTTCACCTTCTTCGCCGAGCAGGGTACAAATGCTATGTTCAGTAGCGGGGATGGAAAGGCCGGGGGCGGTTTTTGCCTGGTAGTATCTCTTAGCGTAGGTAGATCCGGCGATGGTATCGCTTCCGGAGAAGCTTACCAGGTGGGCGCTGCCACCGATGCCGGCACTTTCTACAGAGCTGGCGCCGCGGAAACCGAAGTCGTTCAGTACGAAGTCGATACCGGCGAAAGCTGCTGCAGAGGCAGTTTTCTCGTAATATTGTTTCACTATTTTTTTAATCTCCCGGGATACAGAAGCCACGGTACAAGGGTACCAGACCTGCATCAGCAGTGTTTCCAGGAAGTTGGTGAGCCAGTAGCATTCCGGGTCAGTATTTTCGATGGTCATGAGTACGTTCCTAACGGGAACGACTGTACCTTCTTTTACGGCTTTGATGCGTATAGGCAGCTTGCCACCGTGTTGGTTGATGATGTATTCGAAGCGGCTGCGGTCAAAAATATCGTCGCGACCAAACACCTCCAGTAGTTCTGTGCTGGCTTCATCCAGTTTTTCTTTGGTGATCACTACACCTTCCAGGTATTCTTTCAGGAAATATTGTAGTCCATAGAAAACGGTTTCGTCGAATTTGCCTCCTCTGCTTTCCATGTATGAATAGATGTATTCAGTACCGGGAATGTAGAATTTATGGTGGGAGTACTTATAGGCGTCTGCGAGGAGGAGAAGATTTTCTTTTGTCATGGCCGGTGTATTTAAGCTTGGATAAAGTATTTATTGAACAGTTGCTGTAGTAATGGTATATGCGTATCCGTTATGGTGCCGTCTTCAATCAGCTGGGGAATGTCTTTTACGGTAATCCACCGGAGTGCTTCGAGGTCGTCGCCTGCGGCAGGTTCGCCATAAACGAGGTTGGTAGCGAACAGCGTGGTGATGATTTTATTGGTTTCGTTGCGGTAGCGCCAGTCGTTTACCCGGAGGGAGGTAACGTATTCCATTGCGCTCACTTCAAAGTCGCCGCACTCTTCCTGTAGCTCCCGCCTGGCGGCTATTTCGAAAGATTCATCCGTAGGGTCAGAGAACCCGCCGGGGAGGCGCCATTCGCTTTCGTTTGGCTTTTTGCCGAGGAGCAGTTCCTGGTGGTTGTTCCTGAATACGGCGATGTCTACGGTGGCGTATACAGAAGGGAAAAGGCCGTAGGTATTATAGATGATGCCGGCTCTGAATTCTTCCGTATCAAATACCTTATCGGAGATGGCCTCCCGCAGGGCGGTGGCGTTGTAGTCCTTCACCGGGGCGAGGGCTACTGTTTTATATTTGCCGCTGTAGGCGTTGATAAAGCTATCGCGACTACCATACAACAGGAATGATTCGTGTGGGAAGTTGGTGCGGAGCAGGTCATCCAGTTTGTTGGACCAAACTTTATCGGATTTCTGGTCGCTGATCGGGAGAACGATTATTTCCGGGAACAGCTGTTTGATCATCCGTTCGCGGGTGTAATAGTCCAGCGGATTTTTGCGGCTGCCTTTAACGGGGCTTACGCCTAATACAATCAGTACACGGTTGTGGTGTTCCTTTACCTGTCTGATTATTTCCAGGTGACCTTCGTGTAAGGAGGGTGTCTGAAACCTGGCGATAATAACTCCTGTGGGCTTTGTTACTTGCATCTTCGAGCTATTTTGTGTAATTGTTACACAAATATAATAAGGTATTTGAATCTACCAAAATAATTTTTGTAAAAAATACACAAAATAGACTTCGGGTTATATTTCGAAGGCCATTCCGTCTTTTTTCAGCTGGAAGTATTTTTCTTCATTGAAGCTGAAAAGCTTTGCCGGGCGGCCCTGCGACACTTGTTTCTGCTTCTCGTTATGTGCGATGAGGATGCCCAGGTGATTTATTTTTTTCTGGAAGTTGCGGCGATCGATGGGCCTGTCGAGCAGTGTTTCGTACAGCTTTTCGAGGTCGGCGATCGGGAATTTTTTATCCAGCAGCTCAAATCCGATGGGCTCGTACCTGATTTTGTTTCGGAGTCGCCCTACGGCCAGGTTAATAATGGTAGCATGGTCAAAGGCGAGGTCTGGCAGGTCCTTGATATTGAACCAGGAGGCGTCTTCTGCATCGGAGCTGGCGGCCAGCTTGAAATTGGTGGGATTTACCAGTCCGAAATAGGCGATGGACACTACGCGGCCGCGGGGATCGCGGTTGGGCATGCCGAAAGTATATAATTGTTCGAGGTAGTTGATATTCACACCGGCTTCGGTGAGGAGTTCTCTGGTAACGGCATGCTCGAGGGATTCTTCGTCGCGTACGAAGCCTCCGGGCAGCGCCCAGCTGTGCAGGAAAGGTTCGATGGTACGTTTGATCAGCAGGACCACGATACCTTCCTTGGGTATATATCCGAATACAACTGCGTCTACGGTAAGTTTTATTTGCTGTCTGATGGCCAATGTTAACCGGATTATTTATTAAGGTAATGATCTAATTGAGCAGTTCCTTTGTGGAGATTTATAAACAGCGGGTTTTTAGCCGGATCGAAAACGATGATGGTATTCATTTCCCAGATATCCTGCGGAGCAGGCAGTTCGATCATCACTTCCTGGTTGTTGCTTCTGACAAACAGGAGGCTGTCTTTTCCGGCCATATGAGGTTTGAATCCCTGTTGCTGCAGGTATTCAGTGATTTGTTGTTTGAGGGCCATTACGGAGTCGGTCAGCGGACCCGGGGCTGGCTTATGTTCGCGGTAGATGTAGCTTTTTTCAGTGATCACGTCATACCTGGATCTGTCTGTAGTGCCTTCGCGCTGAGGGTTACAAGCAAACAGCAGTCCGGCTGCCAGGGCCAAAAGCGATAATATCTTTCCCATATCTTCCAATGTTAATGTTCGTAGCAATCATAATTCCGCTGGCGGTATATTTTACCGTCGCGGAATTCAATTATAGTGCAAATAAACGCTTTCATGGTCTGACCGCGGCGAAATTTTCCTGCGTCCACACCAATTTCTCCTCTCCATTCGGCCTCCACTACCAGTGTATTCCCGTTTTCAAAGGCCTTGAGCACGCTGTAGTGCTGGGTTTTGAGAATGAGCCGGGTAGTGGCCATACTTTCCAGTATGATGTCGAAATTCCTTTGTTTAATATCACGCGACATCTGATTGGGGTATTCAGTTTGAATGATATTTGGATGAAAGATGCTGGCAAATTCAGCCGCGTCCACTGAAAAGTTCTCCAGCAGCTGAAAGTACCGGTATACTACCGCCAGTTTTTCGTCCATTCAGGAATTTGATTACGAATTACAAATTACGCAATACTGCCCAGCTATGGTATAGTCGGACAGAAACGAATTGCGAATTTATAAAATTCGTTAGTATATCAGCATCAGCTTTGATTATTTGATGGCTGCGGTGGTAGGTTCCGGGGTAGCGGTAAAGGCCAGTTTTTCCAGGTTATCGGTTTTTTCCATCAGTTCAAATACCAGTTTCATCACGGTGAGGGTGCCTTCGTAATTGATTTTATCTGCGCTGTCTTCCGGCAGGTGGAAATCATCCAGCCCGGTAAAGAAAAACAATACAGGGATCTGTTTCCGGTAAAAGGAAGTATGATCTGAGTTCCCTACCCCGCTGGCTTCATACACTACTTTAGTTTCCTTGTCAGCGTTTTCCAGCAGTTTTGACCAGGAAGGGCTGGTGCCCATGCCGGCAATCTGCAGGCCATGGGATGGATTGAGGCGGCCTATCATATCCAGGTTGAGCATGTAGTTAGCCTGACTCAGGTTTATCGGAGGATGGCTTGCCAGGTATCTGGAGCCGCTGAGCGACTGCTCATTGCCCGAAAAGGCCACAAACAGGTAGTTGGTATTTTTTAATTTGGAGGCTTTCACCTGCCTGGCCAGCTCCAGCAGTGCTGCAATACCGCTGGCATTGTCATTGGCGCCATGGTAGAGCATCTTGCCTTTGGTGACGCCGTTGTTATCCTCTCCGTAGCCCAGGTGGTCGTAATGTGCCCCGATGATCACCGTGCGTGCGGCTTTATTATCTACATAACCAATTACGTTGGTACCGGTTCTCTTAACCGGTTTGAGGGCTACGTTAAGCTGAATAAGGAAGCTGTTGGCCTCTTCATCGGCCAGTATTTTGCTGATCTCTTTGCTCACCCATACTGCCGGGATGGCCGCTGCTGTTTCATTGGTTTCCAGCCAGCTGTTTATTTCGGGGAGAGATTCAGTGCCGTTAAAAAATATGATGCCCGTAGCGCCCGCCTTCCCAGCTTCGGCGGTTTCGCGCTGGTACATCTCCCGGCGCGACGCGTACTTCGCGGTGTCCAGCTCTGCCACATTGATCAGCCAGATGTTATCCGGTTCGTTTGCCTGGGGCAGCACCTCTCCTTTTGCCGCTTTGATAGCCGTAAATGGCAGCGGCACATATTGGGTACCCGCGGCAAGTGCTTTGTGATTAAGCTCAAAGCTGCAGGTGGCCGCAGGTTCGCGACCTTCCTTTACAGAAAAGGTTTGCAGAAATCCTTCCGTTCCCATGGGGAGCAGGCCTATCTGCTGCATCTGACTCTGGATGTATTCAGCAGCCAGTTTTTCGCCGGGAGCGCCGGTAAGGCGGCCTTCCAGCTTGTCGCTGCTTAAATAGCTGATGTGCTGTTGCAGGTTTGTCAGGGTTTTTCGGTCGCTCTTTTTCTGTGCGCTTACTAACACGGTAGTAACTACCAATGGTAAAAGCCAGGTGATCTTTTTCACAGCAAACTGGTTTTGGGTGTGAAGGCAAAATTACGAATTACCTCCTTGCAATAAAGAAATTCATGCCAGTTCTTTTTTACTATCCATTGTATATTAGCTAATTATAATATAACCCTTCGGTCTGTTAATCGTCATTCGTAGAACGGGGTTTGCTGTTGGTATAAGTCAAAGTGCTATTTTTGCCGCGTTTTAAAAAATAAGTATGAAAAACACGCCTTTTACAGAAAAACACATTGCGCTGGGTGCGAAAATGGCTCCATTCGCAGGTTACAACATGCCAATATCCTATACAGGGATCAACGACGAACACCAGGCCGTACGCACCAATGCAGGAGTTTTTGATGTGAGCCACATGGGCGAGTTCATGCTGAAAGGGGAAAACGCACTGGACCTGATTCAGCGTGTAACCTCCAACGATGCCTCCAAACTCACTGCAGGTAAAGCGCAGTACAGCTGCCTCCCTAACGACGATGGCGGTATCGTAGATGACCTGCTGGTGTATTGCATTGAGCCAAACAACGTGTATATGTTGGTGGTAAACGCCAGCAACATTGAAAAAGACTGGAACAGAATCAGCCAGTTCAACACGAAGAATGTGGAAATGCACAATATTTCCGATAAAACCTGTCTCCTCGCCATCCAGGGGCCTAATGCTACCAGCATGCTGCAGCCGCTGACCGAGATTGACCTGGTAAACCTGAAATATTACACTTTCGCTAAAGGCGAATTTGCAGGTGTGCCTAATGTACTGATCAGCGCTACCGGTTACACCGGCGCCGGTGGTATTGAAATATACTTTGAAGATGCAGACGGTGCGGCCAATAAAATCTGGGATGCACTGTTTTCATTGGGTAAAGGTCTGAAACCAATCGGCCTGGGTGCGCGTGATACCCTCCGCCTGGAAATGGGCTTCTGCCTCTATGGTAATGATATTGACGACCGCACTTCCCCTATGGAAGCAGGTTTGGGCTGGATCACCAAATTCACTAAAGATTTCCCTTCCCGCGCTATTTTCGAAGCTCAGAAAGCTAACGGAGTGGCACAGAAACTGGTAGGTTTTGAAATGGTGGACAAAGGTATTCCCCGTCACGACTACGAAATTAAAGACGCTGCCGGCAATGTGATTGGCCGTGTAACTTCCGGTACCCAATCCCCTAGCCTGCAAAAAGCTATCGGCCTCGGATACGTTAAAACCTCCCATGCAGCGCTGGATGGAGAGATCTTTATCGCCGTACGTGATAAGCTCCTGAAAGCAAAAGTGGTGAAGGTTCCTTTCCTGGGATAAGCATAAAATTGTTGTACCGGCGAATTGAAATATGAATAGCCGGTTAATATTATTAATTTCGGTGCCTGGAATTTCCGGGTACCGGAATTTTTGTAATTACACCATATCTATGCCCACTATTCATCTGACGACCGTCATCCACGCACCGCGGGAACGGGTCTTTGACCTTAGCCGTAGTATAGGACTCCATAAAAAGAGTATGGAGCGCACAAGGGAAGAGCCGATTAAAGGTAAAACCAGCGGACTTATTTCCTATGGAGAATCCGTGACCTGGCAGGCCAAACACCTGGGGAAACTCAGGCAGCTGACCACCAAGATCACCGCCATGGATAAGAATGTTCACTTCACCGACGAAATGGAGGAGGGAGATTTTACATTTATGAAGCATGATCACTATTATAAGGAGATCGGCAACGGCACCGTCATGATTGACCTGATGGAGTTTGGCACGCCTTACGGCTGGCTGGGCAGAATGGTGGAGCGTTTTTACCTGGTGAACTATATGACGAAGCTGTTATGCCTTCGCAACGATACTATTAAGGAGTATGCGGAATCTGACAAGTGGCGGGTGATCCTTGATTAATGCTAAATGCAATTGAATGACAGAAAGTAACAAACCGAGTCTGGAAGTATGTTTATCCCCGGCTCTGCTGCATCTGTATGATGTAAAAAACAGCATCGTAGTAATTATTGACGTACTGCGTGCTACCTCCACGATTTGCACGGCCCTGTACAATGGGGCGTCCCGGGTGATTCCGGTAGCTACCGTGGAAGAGTGTGTGAATATTGGTCGCGCTATTGGCGGCATCACCGCCGGCGAGCGCGATGGAAAAGTGGCGGAAGGCCTGGTACATGGCAACTCCCCTTTTGAGTATCCCCGCGACTTTATTGAAGGAAAAACATTGGTACTCACTACTACCAACGGTACTAAACTGCTGCACATGGCCAAAGATGCCATCCAGATTGTTACCGGTTCTTTCCCTAATATCAGCGCTGTTTGCGACTACCTGATAGCCCAGGGACAAAATGTAATTCTTGGCTGCGCCGCCTGGAAAGACAGGGTAAACCTCGAAGATACCCTCTTTGCCGGCGCCGTGGTAAGCAGGATTAAAGCGCATTTTGATGTCAACTGCGACTCCGCACTCGCTGCCGAAACCATGTATGAAGCAGCAAAAGGCGATGTGTTTACTTTTATGAAACAGGCATCCCACTACCAGCGACTGGCTAAATACGGGCTGGAAAAAGATATTCAGTACTGCCTCACTCCTGACAGCGCGAACGTGCTGCCGTTGTTTAAAAACGGGGAGTTGGTAGCGGAAGAGTTTTAGTAGGGTGCCTCCGGCACCCTTTTTATTTTTGGAGAAGCAGGCCACCAGATTGTGTTCCCAGAGGACTATCCCTAAAATGTGCATCTACTGCCATGATGGATTAATATCTTCCTAAGCAGGTTTTAAAAAACACCATGGTCATCCGGTACATCTTCCATGAACACAGGACCTGCTGCCATGATGGATTATCATCTTCCTAAACAGGTTTTAAAAAAACCACAGTCCTCCGGTACATCTTCCATGATCACAGCACCTACAGCCATGATGGATTATCATCTTCCTAAACAGGTTTTAAAAAAACACGGTCCTCTGGTACTTCTTCCAAGATAACAGCACCCTGCTGCCACGATGGATTAATATCTTCCTAAGCAGGGGTTAAAAAGCACCACCGTCCTCCGGCACATCTTCCATGATAACAGCACCTGCAGTCAGCATGCAGCATGACCTTAAGAACCATTTCCCACAAAGGAAAAACCGGCGATAGCCACCCGCGCGCAGCGCGGAATAACACCGGCAAAACCGAAGGTTTTGCCTCCCCAAACTCAAAAACTAAAGATTTTTATACAATTCTTTACATTGGAAATCAACCTTTTTAAAATTCATTTTTTTACTTATTTTTAAATAAAAGATGTGTCTTCGGCCGTAGGCTTGAATCTTTTTCATTGGAGATTTTTTGCTTACTTTTGTGGATTGCCTTTTTACCAGCTGCCGAAAGCTTTTTTTTCTTATTTTAACCCTTTGGCTGGTAAATCAAAACCAAGGCAACAACAGATAGTATGTCGCTACCCCATTTGCTAAAATATGTTTACAATAACGGCACTGATGAAGTGATCCGCAGGGGGAAGCGTATATTTTCGACCGGGGGTGTTGAACTAATTGAGGCAGACCCCGTGCTTAAATCAGCGACCTTCCGCGTAAAGAGCGACACGCATGCCAACTACTATCGCGTATCCATCAATAAATACGGCGATAACTCAGGAATGTCTATCCGGTGCCAATGTCCTTATAACCTGGGAGACATCTGCCGCCACGAGGCAGCAGCATTGTTCCAGCTACAGGAAATGCTGGATAAGAACCAGTTTGAGAGCTTCGACTCACAGTTTGATCAGCAACATACCCTGATCAAAATGAAATCCATCGACATTAAGACAATTAAACTGCTCACTTCAGGCAGCATATTTGCCACCGCAGAAAAACTGGCCAAAGAAAAACCGGCCAAGGTTACCTATGCGAAAGATGAGAAAGTAGAAGCTACGCTTATAGTCGACAAACAGGAATTCCCACTCATCATTCAACGAAACGAAGAGCGCTTTTTTGATACCCATTGCACCTGCGATGAAACAGAACATGCCCTCTGCGTACATAAAGCCACACTGTTCCTGCAACTATTGCAGAAACACGGTCCCTTTTATTTTGATACGCTCCGCAACTGGGATAAGGAAAAGAACAAACTTCTCTCCCTCTACGGTTACTCCTTAACTGATGACCTGGACGGGAAATTTGCCTTCTCCTATAATGAAGGAAAGCCATTCCTGCGCGTGCTGGACCCCAGCATCAAACGTGTAGACGGCTCGGCCATAGGCCGGCAGCCGGCGGCACCTGTTACTCCACCCGCGGACGAAACCATTACCGTTTCGCAACGCCTCGCCGTTGTGTTTAACGCCAATGAACCGCTGTACCCGTACTTCAGGCTGGACCTGGTAAGCGGCGAGGCAAACGATGAACAAACGGAATTCGTATCTCTCGCCAGCAAACTAGACCTCACCAAATATGTGGACTTTTACCAGTTCAAGGAAAAAGACCGGGACCTGATTGCACCGGTACGTAAACTTCAGAATGCTGAAGTGAGCAAGTTCCTCAGCAAAAACTCGCCCTTTGCCGGTATCTGGGAAAACATCACGCATGAAAATGCAGAAGAACTCCCTACCGAAACCAAAGAGCTGATGCTGGAATACCTGCATCCCAAACTGGCCAAACTGTTTCCGCAACTGGCCGAACAGGGACTCATCTTCCTGCTGCCCAACCGCCAGCCATTCAAGACCAAAAGTCTGGTGCCGCTCCAACTGGGCGCAGAACGACTCAAGCTCATTATCAAAACACATACTGGCAATACCCACGTAGAAGTCGAATGCTTCGTGTCTATCGAAGGCGAAGAAGTAAACGTTTCCAAAAATGCATGGGAAAGCCCCCTGCTGTTCCTCCATCAGAACGTGGTATATATGTTCGAAAATCCGCAGGATGCCCTTCACGTGGAACTCTTCCGCCAGAACGGTAAACTGCGTATATCCAACAAGGAATGGCCGGTATACCTGAAAGATTACCTGCTGCCACTCAGCAGGCAATACGATATTCAGTTCGACAGCGGCCTGCTGGCGGAAGTGAAAGACCTGAAGCCGGAAAACAGGGTATACCTCAAAGAAATGGGCGAAACATTCATCATCCAGCCAGGCTTCGCATACCGCGGCCAGGAGGTAGAATGGAATGATGAAGCCAAAATCACCGTGCAGGAAGGAAATAAGGTGATCGTTATCCAACGAAATAAAGAGGCAGAAGAAGAGTTTGTAAATAAACTCCGTACCCTGCACACCAACTTCTCCCAGCACGAAAACCATAACTACTTCTACCTGCGTGCAAAAGAAGCACTGAAGAACAACTGGTTCTTCCTGTTCTTTGATGCACTCAAGGAAATGGATGTACGGGTGTTTGGCTTCGATAACCTGCGAAACTTCAAATTCAGCTCACATAAGCCGGTTACGAACCTGCAGATCAGCAGCGGCATCGACTGGTTCGATGCACAGATCGAAGTACTGTACGGCGACCAGAAAGTGTCCATTAAGGACATTAAGTCTGCCCTGGCTAACAAACAAAATTATGTACAGCTGGCAGATGGTTCCCTCGGTTTGCTGCCCGAAGAATGGCTCCGCAAATACTCCCTCCTGTTTAAAGTAGGTGAGGAAAAGGATAAAGGGCTGAAGCTCAGCAAGTATAACTTCTCCGTAATAGATGAATTATATGAATTCATTGACGATGAAGCGGTAGTGATTGAGCTGGAACAAAAGCGCCGTAAACTGCTGCAGTTCGATGAAATCCGTAATATTGACCTGCCGGCCAACCTGCACGCGCAACTGCGCCCTTACCAGGAAAGCGGCTTCCAATGGCTCAACTACCTGGATGAAATCAAATGGGGCGGTATCCTGGCAGATGATATGGGTCTTGGTAAAACCATTCAGGCGCTTACCTTCATCCAATACTACAAAAACAAACATGGCCAGTGTATGACCCTCGTGGTATGCCCTACCACGCTGATATATAACTGGGAAAATGAGATCAGGAAATTTACGCCTGAAATTACCCATCATATCCACCACGGGCCTACCAGGCTGAAAAGCAGTGAGGAACTGGCGAAATTTGATGTGATCATCACCACCTACGGTACCCTGCGCAGTGATGTGCAACTCCTCATGAAGCTGGAGTTCGACTACGTAGTGCTGGATGAATCCCAGGCCATTAAAAATCCACAGTCCAAAGTAACCAAGGCAGCACAGCTGCTGCATACTAAAAACAGGCTGGCACTGAGCGGTACCCCGATGCAGAATAATACTTTCGACATTTACGCCCAGATGAACTTCCTGAACCCTGGTATGCTGGGTAGTGTGGACTTCTTCAGAAACGAGTTTGCCACACCGATTGATAAATTCCAGGACGAAGAAAGAAAAGAACATCTCCGTAAGCTGATCTATCCGTTTATCCTGCGCCGTACCAAGGAGCAGGTAGCGAAAGAACTGCCTGAAAAAATAGAAACGGTGATCTTCTGCGAAATGGATGCAGAGCAACGTCATATTTATGACGCCTATCGCAACAGTTATCGCTCCAAGATCCTTGGCGTTATTGAAGATCAGGGTATGGAACGCAGTCAGCTGACCATCCTGCAAGGCTTGATGAAGCTGCGCCAGATATGCGACAGTCCGGCCATCCTCAATGATACCGAACAATACCCGAACCACTCTGTAAAACTGCATGAGCTCACCCGCGAAATCGCAGAAAACATCGGTAACCATAAAGTGCTGGTGTTCTCTCAGTTCCTCGGTATGCTGGGCCTGATCCGTGAAAGACTGCAACATATGAAAATACCATACGAGTATTTTGATGGTAGCACCTCGACCATGGATCGTGAAAAGGCTATCCAGAACTTCCAGAACAACGACGACTGCAGGGTATTCCTCATATCACTGAAAGCCGGTGGTGTGGGTTTGAACCTCACCGCAGCCGACTACGTATACATCGTAGATCCATGGTGGAACCCGGCCGTAGAGCAACAAGCTATCGACCGTACTCACCGTATCGGACAAACGAAAAATATCTTTGCTTATCGTATGATCTGTAAGGATACTGTAGAAGAAAAAATATTGCAGTTACAGGAGCGGAAAAAATCCCTTGTAAAAGAGATTATAGCTGACGATAACGGATTTGTGAAGAAACTGACGAAAGAGGATGTGCTGTATCTGTTTAGTTAATGCAATACCTGATAAAGAAAAAAGCTCGCCGGTACCGGCGAGCTTTTTTTATACGATAAATTTAAGGAGGAACATTGGCAGCCAAATCGTTACAGCTATGCCGTAGAGCAGATCCAGCCAAAAAAATGAGCCAATTGCCCCGAGGTAAATAATACAGCAAATGGGCAGGCAAATAATTTTCAACCACAAGGGTGTGCTGGGCTCATGCCATACGATACTCATAATATTATTGGCATCTCCAATAGAAGGAAATGCATGCATGGCAATGCTTACCCCCAGATACATCAGGAAATAATCCGTGATATTTAAATGCCCTATATGTGCATATGGGATGATCGCAGGAAAGGCGATGAGAATGCCCAGCAGTGTATTAAGGAAAAACGGTCCTATGCTGATAAATAAGCTGTGGACAGGGTTTTTGGGAATTTCATGAATTACATATCCCGCAGGATTCCCTACCTGAAAATATTTCACTTCATATACGGCTACGCCAAATAGGCGGCAAAATAGCTGATGGGCCAGTTCATGAACCACCACGCCGGGAAAGGTGGCTACTGTGACTACGATACCTGGTACAAAAAACATAAGGTTCAGTTTAAAGGTGTATTTGATGAGTGGAGTCAGCAGTTGCGTTTTTGTTGGCGTGATAAGCCTGCACGTATTCCAATGCTTCCGGGTCTTCCGGGTAATGTTGCAGAATGACTGAATAGATGGAGTCTGCCTCCTGATAACGCTCCTGTGCATTCAGACTGCTTGCATATATTCTGCTGATGTCCACACTTCCAGGATATTTTTTTAGCAGATTTAACAGGATCGTATCGCAGGTTGAAAAATTGCCCAGGTTAGCATTTAGAACGGCTTTGGCGGTTTTCAACCCCACTACTTCCGGATTGTTTTCTAACAGGGAGTCAACAATATGTAGTTGAGCAACATCATCATCAGGGTGGGCATCCAGCAGCTCGTTGAAGTCGTTGGCGATATAAAGGAAGCTTAACTCAGCGCTCACGCGCTCTGCCTGAGCCAGCAGATCTCTGTCTTCAAAGTACATGTTGCCAAGCACGCGATTGATGCTATCGGCAGCTTCCTGATTACCATCTCTCAGCGCTGCTTCCATAAAGGCTACGCGCAGTTTCAGATTGTCGTCATACTTTTCCAGCAAAGGTTCCAGCAGTACACGTGCAGAGTGAAAGCGGTGTTCTTCCATCAGTTGCTTTGCTTTTTCGAAATTTATGTAAGTACGCAGTCGCTCAGGAACCAACGTCAATGAATAAACGATCACAATCCCAACCAGTATGGCGGCACCCTTAATTTGTTTATGAATGGGATATCGGCTGTGCGCTTTTCTGCATTCCGCGCAAAGGCGGGTGGCATAGCCTTCTTCGGCATCGGGGCTATTACAGTTTTCGCAGTAACGCGTCCATGGAGATTTGTCAGCAACGGGAGTAGCAGCGGAATTCACTTGTTCCTGCTCCGCCGATTCCGGATTAACGTGCATAGGTATACGGATAATTTCGGCGCAAGATATTTGTTTTTTTACACCTGCCTATTACCACTATGTGGCATTTCTCCCCAACTTACCATGTGAATTATATTTGTAAAATTGAAATTAAATAATTGAAATCTATATATATATTGCGTTGCTTTTTCTTTTATTAACCTGTACTGTCTAGATAATTCTTTGGGAGTGTCTCCCGTTTTTTACACTGCCGGCTTCTTCATTGAAGCCGGCTTTTTTATTTGCAGAAACGGTAGGAACCATGCAGATTCTGCATGGTTTTTGGGTTTGGCACCAGTAAATACTGGCCCTGGAAAATAATTTAAGTAGATGTTAATCAATGCTTTGTGGCAATCGTTAGCCCTTGTCAGCACATATGGCATCCCAATAGCTTATACCCGCTACATAAATCATTTACCATGTTACCAGATTCTAAAATCTCCCAGTTGTTAGGCCATCAGATACAAGGCCTGGCCGTTGCCATGGAGCAACACAACGGGAGAGGTAAAGTAAGCAAGGTGATACACAGTTTTGCTGATTACACCGGCCAGATGATACGCCTGGGTAAAACAGCAGAAGTGCAACGTTGCTTTACAATGGCCGCCGTACTGTATCATAACGGTAGCGCGCTGTTGAAAAATGCCATCGAAAGCGTGTATATATACGCGTTATCCCCGATGATGCAGTACCAAACGAAAAACCTGCTGCCGGCTACCCTCCGCAGGATCAGAACACACCACCTGCAAACCGCAGGCGTGTAAACCGCTAAAACTAACGATTATGTTGACTTTGATGTTGGTCGTTGCAGGACTCGCCTGCTTTGTAATCTTCTTCAGATCTGTAGACTACTTCGAAAATATTTGACCATGATGACCACACTTTTTGTCTTATCCATTTTGGTTTTTTGCTACATGGTATATGTACTGCTGAAACCTGAAAAATTCTAAACGGAAAATGAACACAGAAATTCTGGGCGTAATCGCCACCTATGGACTTACATTACTACTTGCCTGGCCGTTAGCAAGATATATTGTTAAGGTTTTCAAAGGAGATAAAGTTTGGTCAGACTTCCTGCTGCCCATCGAAAAGCTTTTCTATAAAATATCCGGCATCAATCCTAAAGAGGAAATGGACTGGAAGCAACACATGAAAGCGTTGCTCACCATTAACCTCGTATGGTTTGTATACGCATTTTTTGCACTGTTTTTCCAGGATAAGCTGCCGCTTAATCCGGATGGAAACCCGGGGCAGTCGCCTGACCTGGCTTTTAACACCGCCATCAGTTTCCTTGTAAACTGTAACCTGCAGCACTATTCAGGAGAAACCGGTGTTACCTACTTCACACAATTATTTGTGCTGGCATTCCTGCAGTTCGTAAGTGCCGCCACCGGTATTGCCGCACTGGTAGTAGTATTCAAGGCCTTTAAAGATAAAACAGTTACCAACCTCGGTAACTTCTGGGAGATATTCCTGAAAACTATCACCCGAATTTTACTGCCACTGAGTATAGTCATTGCCGTTATACTCATCTTCAACGGTTCACCCGCCAGCTTTGCCGGCAAGGATACCATTGTAACCCTCCAGGGCGACACGGTGAACGTATCCCGCGGCCCTGCTGCCGGATTTATTGCTATTAAGCACCTGGGAACCAACGGTGGTGGCTGGTTTGGCGCTAACTCCGCCCATCCTTTCGAGAACCCCAGTTATGTTGGCTTTATCACAGAAATGGTAGCACAGGTAGTGATCCCTATCGCTATGGTATTTGCGCTGGGTATGTTTATCCAACGCAGAAAATTTGCCAACGTCATCTTCGCCATCATGACCATTGGCATGATATGCCTGCTCATACCCACCATGCAGGCGGAAATGGCCGGTAATCCTGCGCTGTCGCACATGGGAATCCAGCAATTGACGGGGTCCATGGAGGGTAAAGAAGTCCGGTTCGGCCCTGCGGCCACGGGCTACTGGAGCACTGTTACCACCATTATCTCCACCGGTTCCATCTGTGGCTTCCATGATAGCATGATGCCAATGACAGGCCTGATGCAGCTGCTGGGTATGATGCTCAACTGCCTGTACGGCGGCTGCGGCGTGGGTATCCTGAACTACTACATCTATATCATCATCGCGGTGTTTATATCCGGACTGATGGTGGGCCGTACCCCTGAATTTATGGGGCATAAGCTGGAAGCCAGAGAAGTGAAGATTGCCGCGTTGATTACCCTGCTCTCCCCTTTCCTGATCCTTGCAGGCACCGCGCTGGCGGCTTATGTGCTGGTGCACCATCCGGATGCGGATTGGGCAGTAAAACCGGGAGCATGGCTCAATAACCCAGGCTACCACGGGTTTTCGGAAATGCTGTATGAGGTCACCTCTGCCAACGCCAACAACGGTTCTGGTTTTGAAGGTTTGGGAGATAACAATGTATTCTGGAACGTGAGCACCGGGTTTATATTGATTTTAGGGAGATATTTGCCGATCCTTGGACCGGTGGCCATTGCGGGCCTGATGGCTAAGAAAAAATATGTTCCGGAATCTGCCGGCACATTGCGCACGGACTCTGTCACCTTCGGCGTCATGACATTCGCAGTAATCGTAATCCTCAATGCCTTGTCCTACTTTCCTGCACTTGCACTTGGACCGATCGCGGAATATTTTTCTCTCTATAAATAATTACTAAATAAGATTTTGAGATGAATAAAGATAATAAACTGTTTCCGAGAGAACTGGTTATGGAAAGCCTGAAACAGTCTTTCGTGAAGCTGAACCCTGCGCTGATGATCAAAAACCCGGTGATGTTTACCGTGGAAATAGGCACCGCCGTAATGCTTGTAGTGGCCTTATACGCGCTGTTTACCCACCATACAGATCAGGGGAGCGCCGCATATAATATAGCCGTATTCGTTATACTTTTCCTCACCGTGCTGTTTGCCAACTTTGCAGAAGCCATTGCGGAAGCCAGAGGTAAAGCGCAGGCGGAAAGCTTACGTAAAACCCGTGAAGAAACACCCGCTAAAAAACTGGAGCAGTCCGGTAATGAAATCAAAATAGTGTCCTCCTCACAGCTGCGTAAGAATGATATTTTTGTTTGTGATCCGGGAGATATTATCCCTGCGGATGGAGAAATTGTAGAGGGGCTTGCCAGCATCGATGAGTCAGCGATTACCGGTGAAAGCGCACCGGTAATCCGCGAAGCGGGTGGCGATAAATCCAGTGTGGTAGGCGGTACCAAGGTATTGTCGGATCATATTAAAGTAAGGGTAAGTACCGAACCCGGTGAATCCTTCCTCGACAAAATGATCGCCCTCGTAGAAGGCGCCAGCCGTCAGAAAACACCGAACGAAATTGCATTAACCATCCTGCTGGCCAGCTTCACCATCGTGTTTATCATCGTGTGTGTAACGCTGAAACCTTTTGCAGACTATGCTAATACACCTATCACCATCGCCGCATTTATTTCCCTGTTTGTATGCCTGATACCTACTACCATCGGTGGTTTGCTTTCGGCCATCGGGATTGCTGGTATGGACCGTGCGCTGAGAGCCAACGTGATCACCAAATCAGGGAAAGCAGTGGAAACCGCCGGCGATATTGACGTACTGCTGCTGGATAAAACCGGTACCATCACTATCGGTAATCGTAAGGCGACTAACTTTTACCCTGCTCCCGGTGTAAATGAACTGGAATTCATTCGCTTATGCGCCATCAGTTCCCTCTCCGACGAAACGCCGGAAGGTAAGTCCATCGTGGAGCTGGCAGGGAAAGATATTGTGAGTACACTCAATACCTCCGGCGGTACCCTCATCAAATTCACCGCAGAAACCCGCAGTAGCGGTATCGACATGCCGGACGGTAACAAAATCCGTAAAGGCGCCTACGATGCCATCCGCCACCTGGCCGAAAAGGCCGGTAACCCTTTTCCCCAAGAAACATCCACCCGCGTAGAAGCCATCGCAAAAGACGGTGGCACCCCGCTGGTAGTAGCACTCAACGGAAAGGTGCAAGGGGTAATTGAACTGCAGGATATCATCAAACCCGGTATCAGCGAACGTTTCGAACGACTCCGCAAAATGGGCGTAAAAACGGTAATGGTAACCGGCGATAACCCACTCACCGCTAAATATATCGCTACCAAAGCCGGTGTGGACGACTTCATAGCTGAAGCCAAACCGGAAGATAAAATGAGTTACATCCGCCGCGAGCAAAATGAAGGCCGCCTCGTAGCCATGATGGGCGACGGTACCAACGACGCACCCGCCCTGGCACAGGCAGATGTAGGCGTAGCCATGAACTCCGGTACCCAGGCGGCTAAAGAAGCCGGCAACATGGTGGACCTGGATAACGACCCTACCAAGCTGATTGAAATTGTGGAAATCGGGAAACAACTACTGATGACGCGTGGTACGCTTACCACCTTCTCCATCGCCAACGACGTAGCTAAATACTTCGCCATCGTTCCCGCACTGTTCGTGGCTTCTATCCCGGCTTTGCAAGGTATCAATATCATGAAGCTGCACAGTCCTGAAACAGCGATACTCAGTGCCGTTATCTTCAACGCCATCATCATTCCGCTGCTGATACCGCTGGCATTACGTGGCGTGGCCTATAAGCCAATAGGCGCCAGTGCGCTGCTTCGCAGAAACCTGCTGATATACGGTGTAGGCGGTGTGATCGCGCCTTTCATCGGTATCAAAATCATTGATATGCTCATCGCATTATTCATGTAATTATTTAAACATCCAATCATGAAAAAATATCTTTTGCCTTCTATAAAATTGACAATTGTGCTGGTAGTACTGTTAGGCGGCATATATCCGCTGCTGCTGGCAGGCATTGCTAAAATGGCCCCCGGTAAAGGCGATGGTGTAACGGTAATGCATAATGGAAAAGTAGTAGGCTACGAACAGATTGCACAGAAATTCACGGAAGATAAATATTTCTGGAGCCGCCCGTCGGCCGTGGATTACAACGCCGCCGGCTCCGGTGGTTCCAACAAAGCTCCCGGCAACGAAGACTACCTGAAAATTGTGCAGGAACGCATTGATACCTTCCTGGTGCATAACCCGGAGGTGAAAAAATCAGAGATCCCTGCCGAGCTGGTCACCGCATCTGCGAGCGGTTTAGACCCGCACCTGTCCCCTGCTGCCGTGTACATTCAGGTGGCACGCGTAGCAAAAGCAAGGGCCATATCTCCCGAAAAAATAAAACAACTGGTAGCAGCAAACACTAAACAGCCCCTGCTGGGGATGCTCGGCACACCTACGGTGAATGTGCTGAAACTCAATGTAGCATTAGACGAATTGAAATAAGTAATCATGAAAAAGACTATTCTGCTTGCAGGCATGCTTGCTGCAACTATCCATAGCTATGGCCAGGACTCCACAAAAAATGGTACGCTTACCATCTCCGGCTATGCGGAAGCCTATTACAGCTATAACTTTGCAGAACCCGCCAACCACCAGGCTCCCGGATTCCTGTACAGCTATAATAAACACAACGAGCTAAATATCAACATGGCCATGGTAAAGGCCAACTATACCAGTGATCGTGTACGCGCCAACGTTGGACTCATGACCGGTACTTACGCGCAATATAATCTCGCCGCGGAACCATCCATTTTCCAGTATGTATATGAGGCCAATGCAGGAGTGCGCGTAGGCCAGGTGTGGATTGACGCTGGTATTATGCCCTCCCATATCGGCTTTGAAAGTGCCATTGGGAAAGACTGCTATACCCTTACCCGCAGTATTATGGCGGAAAATACACCTTACTATGAAGCGGGAGTAAAAGCGACCTGGGCGCCCAACGACCAATGGAGCTTCGCGGCCATGTACCTGAACGGCTGGCAACGCATCAAAAAAGTGGATGGTAACCAGACACCCAGCTTTGGTACCCAGATAGTGTTTAAACCATCGTCGAAAGTATTGCTGAACTGGAGCACCTATATCGGAAGTGATACCCCGGATTCTACACGTAAAATGCGCTACTTTAACGACCTTTATGGTACGTTCAGCATCACGGATAAATTCAGCTTCACCGCAGGCTGCGACTACGGCCTGCAACAAAAAGAAAAAGGATCGGGCGATTACTCCAGCTGGGTCAGTCCGATCATAGTGGCCAGGTATGCCTTTACGCCCAAATTTGCACTGGCAGGAAGAGCGGAATACTACGCGGATAAAGATGGTGTGATCATCGCTACCGGCACGCCCAATGGCTTTAAAACATCCGGCTTTTCCCTGAACGCTGACTTCACACCAGTTAATAATGTAATGTTTCGTATAGAAGGACGCGTGTTTGACGGGAAAGATAAAACGTTTATTAAGCAGGAAACACCTAAAAACACCAACGGGGCCATCACTGCTTCCCTGGCAGTATGGTTTTAAAATAACAGCATGACAGAAAAAGAACACTCGGTTGCGCGCTACCTGCAACTGGCTGGCCAGTCAGGCAGAGGGAAGTTTAAAATCTACATCGGCATGAGTGCCGGTGTAGGTAAAACTTTCCGCATGTTGCAGGAAGCGCATTCCATGGTCAGAAACAATGTCAATGTACAGATCGGTTATATAGAAACACATAACCGTAAAGAAACTCATGCGCTGCTGGAAGGACTGCCCATGATCCCACGCAAGCAGGTGTTTTATAAAGGCAAGCTGCTGGAGGATATGGACCTCAACGCCATCCTGCTGCTATCACCGGAATGGGTACTCGTAGATGAGCTGGCGCATACCAACATACCGGGCTCAAAAAATGAAAAGCGCTGGCAGGATGTGGTAGAACTGCTCAATGCTGGTATCAATGTCATTTCTGCCGTTAACATCCAGCATATTGAAAGTATTAATCAGGAAGTAAAGGCAATCACCGGCGTAGAAGTACAGGAGCGAATTCCGGATAGTATGCTGCAGATGGCTAATGAGGTGGTGAACATCGACCTTACTGCTGATGAGCTGATTACAAGGCTTAAAGAAGGTAAGATCTATGATCAGTCAAAGGTGGAAACAGCCATGCGCAATTTCTTCCAGGCCGATAAAATTTTACAGCTCAGGGAGCTGGCGCTTAAAGAAGTAACGAACCAGGTAGAAAGAAAGGTTGAAACGGAGATTCCGCGCAACCAGCAAATGCGCCATGAGAGCTTCCTCGCCTGCATCTCTACCAATGATGAGGTAGCCAGAAAGGTGATCAGAAAAACCGCCCGGCTGGCGGCTTATTATCATGCCGACTGGTATGTGGTTTATGTGCAAACACCCGGCGAAAGTGCCGATAAAATTGCACTGGCCGCCCAGCGGCACCTGATCAATAACCTCAAGCTGGCTACAGAGCTGGGCGCCGAAGTAATACAGGAACACAGTGCCGATATATCAACCGCTATTATTAAATTGGCGTTAGAAAAGCAGGTGACTACCGTATGCATTGGTAAACCACATATCAGCCTGTTTCGCATAATTTTGCAGACAAGCATGTTTAACAAGCTGCTGAAAACACTTTCTTCCAACGATATAGACCTCATAATACTATCATGAGTAAGTTCAGGCTGAAAACGAAGATCACCCTCGGGGTATTGTTTCTTTACATCATGCTACTGTTGGTAAGCGTGTTGGGATATTACTACCTGAACCGGCTAAACGAAAAGGCAAAGATCATTCTCAAAGACAACTATGAATCGCTTGAATACAGCAAGAATATGCTGGTGGCACTCGAAGAGCTGCCGCAGCACCGCGATACGGCGATACGAACCTTTGCAGCCAATCTACATAAGCAACAGGTAAATGTTACCGAACGTGGAGAAAAGGACGCCACAGCAGAGGTGAGTTCCATATTTGCACGTATCAGCAAAGATACTGCCTACTCCCCTGCTGATATTGCAGCTATCAAGCGAGGCATCTACCAGATCATGGACCTGAACATGAATGCCATCGTCGGTAAAAATGAAACGGTGAAAAAGGCGGCAGATCACGCTTTATGGTACATCGCTATCATCAGCGGGGTGTGCTTTCTCGTAGGATTAACTTTTGTGTATAACTTCCCCGGTTACATTGCCAACCCCATTCATGAGTTGACCGAAGGGATCAAAGACATTGCCAACAAGCAATACAGCAAACGCCTGCACTTTAAAACCGGGGATGAATTCGGTGAGCTGGCTACTGCGTTTAATACCATGGCGCAGCGCCTGGATGAATATGAACATAGCAACATCGCCCGTATTCTGTTTGAAAAACAGCGTGCAGAAGCAGTTATCAGCAGCCTGAAAGACGCCACCATCGGCTTCGATAATAATAACGTTATTCTTTTTGCCAATGCGGAAGCACTACAGTTGCTCAACATGAAGGAAAAAGACCTGGTAGGCCAATCCGCAGCCGATGCGGGTAAGTACAACGACCTGCTGCGATACCTTGTTGGTAGCCAGGATACATTACCACTCAAGATTGTGGTAGAAGGAAAGGAATCGTTTTTTACCAAAGAAGTTGCGAATATCAATCATGAAAATGAGCGTATCGGCTATGTGATCATCCTCAAAAATATTACGGCATTCAAGGAGCATGACCTGGCTAAAACACATTTTATTGCTACCATTTCCCATGAATTAAAAACGCCGCTGGCATCGTCAGACTTCAGCCTCAAACTCCTCGAAGATATACGTGTAGGACAGCTTTCGGAGGAACAGAAAGAATTAGTCGATAGCCTGAAGCAGGACAACCGCCGGATGATAAAAATAGTGAGTGAGCTCCTGGATCTGTCGCAGGTGGAAAGCGGTAACATACAGCTGCAACCGCAGCCGGTAGCGCCGCAGCAAATTGTTCAATATGCGTTGGATACGGTACAAAAACAGGCAGCTCAGCGCAATATTACCATTGATGCCGATATAGCTGCGGACATGCCACCAGTGCTGGCGGACGTGGAAAAAACGGCCTGGGTGCTGGTAAACTTTCTGACGAACGCGATTCGTTATTCTCCCGAACAAGCGCAGATCAACCTGCAGGTAACTGCGGATGATGGCATGGTGCATTTTACCGTAAAGGACCATGGCAAAGGCATTCCGGCAGCGTTTACCGAAAAAATATTCGACCGTTTTTTCCAGGTGCCGGGGGCAAGCGGCTCCAAAGGCAGCGGCCTGGGGCTGGCTATCTCAAAAGAGTTTATTGAGGCTCAGGGCGGGCGCATTGGGGTTAGCAGCGAAGAAGGGAAAGGCAGTTCCTTTTACTTTTCATTGCCGAGAGGTTGATTGGCAGCCGCCTGCAGGCTGGGTAAGAAGGCGTTGTATGCCGTTATCAGACTACTTACCCGGGCAGGGATTGTAACAAGATTTTCAGACCGGTTCGCATCGATCTCAATAGACTCGCACAAATCTGCGGCGGCGTTATACTGCAATAGTTTAAACAGCGTTTTTATCTGATGGGCCATAATGAAAGTATTTTCCCAATCCTGCTGTTGCACATGTTGTTGCAGCACTTCCATTTTCGCCGGAAATTCCAGTAACATATCCTGGTAAAGCAAGATAATTTCCTGGTCGTCCAGGCCTACCTTTTCGCGGAGGTAGTTACTGTCGGGGCTGTTGTAGGGTGTGTTTGTCATGGTGAATAATTGTTGGGGTGCCGGCATGGACGTGCCGGTGGACTTTAGAATGGTTGAAAATAATTCCTGTTGTTCGTAAGGTTTGGAGATGTAGGCGTTCATGCCGGCTTCGAGGCATCTTTCTTTTTCTCCTTTTAAGGCGGATGCGGTCATGGCTATTATCACGGTGTTGATGCCATTTTTCCGGATAGTACGGGTGGCTTCGTAGCCATCCATGCCGGGCATTTGTATATCCATGAGTATGCAGTCGTACGACTGTAACAGCGTAAGTTCCACGGCTATCTGGCCATTTTCCACCATATGTACCCTGGCGCCACCTTTTTGAAGTGCGTGGAAGGCTACCTTTTGGTTGATCAGGTTATCTTCCACTACCAGTATAGATTTCCCGAGCAGGTGTTTGCTGTTCAGTTGTTGGCGTGTTAGCTTTTCCCCCTCCGGGGAGATGTTATCGTCGTAGCGGAACGGCAGTTCTACCGTGAACATGGCTCCTTTGCCCAGCTCGCTGATCACCCTGATTTCGCCTCCCTGCATTTCCACGAGTTCCTTACAGATGGCCAGTCCCAGCCCGGTGCCGCCAAAGTTTCGGTTATTGGCACTGTGTGACTGGGTAAAGCTTTCGAAAACGAATTGTTGTTTTTCAGGGGCGATGCCGATGCCGGTATCTGTCACTTCAATGCGTAATTGCAGGGTATCCGGGGTGATGGCTAACGGGTACAGGTGTACGCTTACGCTGCCCCTGGCAGTAAACTTAATGGCGTTTTCCACGAGGTTTACCAGTACTTGCATTAATCTTATCTTGTCGCCGATCAGTATTTGCGGAATACGTTCATCAATCAGCACATTGAAAGCCAGTTTTTTTTCCTGTATCTGTATTCGGAGAGGGTACATCGCTTTTTCAACTTCATCTCGCAGGTGGAAGGGGGTTTCTTCAATTTTTAGTTTTCCGGCTTTTATTTTGGAGAAGTCGAGGATCTCGTTGATAATGACCAGCAGGTTGGCGGCGGATGTTTGGATGGCCGATACAAACTCCTGTTGTTGGGTGGATAGCTTAGTATCCTGCCGGAGCAGTTGGGTCATGCCAAGGATACCGTTCATGGGCGTACGAATTTCGTGGCTCATGTTGGCGAGGAAGGTTTCCTGTGCCCGGCGGGCTTCTTCGGCTATGCGTTGTGCCTGTACGAGGGCTTTGATGTGGTTCTTTTTTTCGGTAACGTCGTGGGCAATGCCGCAAACCCCTATCATTTCGTCGTGTGCGTTGCGCAGGGGGAACTTGGTAACGTAGTAGTGTACTTGTTCGCCGTTTAGTTCCAGGGTGTCATCCAGGCTGGCAGCGGTTCCGGTGCTTATTACCGCCGAGTCCAGTTCTGCATACCGCGAGGCCCAGGGATATTGTAGGTCAGCATCTATCCTGCCAATCACTTCTTCTTTTTTTACCTGCATCACATCGGTAAACCGTTGGTTTACGAGGATGTAGCGGCCTTCCATGTCTTTGATAAACATCATGGAGGGCGTGAAATCCACTACGGCCTCCAGGCGGTCCCGCAGGTAATCCACGCGGTAGTCCCGGCCATTGCTGTGGTATAGCTCTTTCACGATGCACTGGAATTCCGTTACGCGGCCTTCGTCGTCCCGGATGATGGACACCATCTGTTCCACCCATTTTTTTTCACCGGAGCTGGTGATGATTTCAAACTGGATGGAAGAATAATCCAGGTAGCCTTTCATCTGTGATACGTAGTAGTCCTGCAGCTTGTTATAGGTGCGGGTATCCAGGAACATGGAGTAATGTTTGCCGATCACCTGTTCGGGTTGGTAGCCGGTAATGGTGGCCACGCCTTCATTTACATAAGTGAAAAACCCTTCGGGAGAGGAGGTATACATGATGGGGCCTGCCTGTTGGGCCAGGCGTTTGTACGACTGGGTATTTTTATACAGGCGGTTGGCCCTGTCCCGCAGCTGGCGGAAGTGCAGGGCAATGTAGCGGCCTTCTACGGCCAGGAATATGATGGCCACTGCTACTGCCATCAGGATAAACCAGAAGCTGTAGTTGGTATAGTATTGGGTTTTTTCGAGATAATTATGCAGCAGCCTTGCGTTTGCCGCGTCTTTGCGGGCAGCCTCAATGGTGATTTCCATTCTTTGACGGATGCTCCAGGCATAATAGAGCAATACGCACAACAGTAAACCTATTGTAACGAAGAGCCAGATTACGCTATTAACAATTTTTTTCATCGAGAATTATGTTCATAAACTCTTAAAAATTGTACAACTATAAATAGTCAGCGTTGGCAGTGGTTAAGGACCTGGTGGGAGATTTTATTTCAAATTAAGGATTATTTGTCCCATTTTGCCTGTTCATTTTGTTCATTTTACAGGAAAAGAATATGGTTATCAATTTCAAATTTATGTAACTTCCGGCATTGGAATGGCTCATGTGGATCTTGCTTTTTGCAATATTTTAACCAATTGTTTTACAATCATTCCATTAAATTTGCCTAATATTCTTTTTCTTAAGTATTAAGATTTTATGAAAAAAATACTCTTTACCCTTGGACTGATAGCCACTTCTATCGGAGTTTTTGCGCAGGACGGAGGTTCTCCAATGAATAAAGCGATGAATTCCGTGACTCATTCCAGGGACTTCCTGATGATCCAATTGTCGTACGACGGCTGGGCAGGATCTCCGGATAGCATCAAATCCGGCTTCAACAGGGGCTTTAATGTTGCTTTCATGTATGATATTCCTCTCAATAAGTCTAAATTCAGCATTGCTCCCGGTTTGGGCATCAGCACCAGCGGTGTGATGTTGAAAGACCACTCTATGGATGTAGCGGGCAGAACGAACAACAGCGAGATCACCTTCCCTTACACTACCGCTAACAAGCGTTATAAAGTGGCTACCACTTACCTGGAGATTCCTATTGAGCTGAGATACCGTTCCGTACCTGATAATGCCAATAAAGGCTTTAAGGCAGGTTTGGGCGTGAAATTGGGTGCCCTTATGGACGCACACACGAAAGCTAAGACTACCGGCCCTAACGGCGGTAAAACTACCGACAAGGTTAGAAACAAAGAGTATTTCAACTCCTGGCGCATGGCAGCTACTGCCCGCATCGGTTATGGAAACATCGGCCTGTTCTACAGCTATTCCATCACCCCACTGTTGAAAGACAACGACAAATACGATATCAGACCATACCAGATCGGTATCGTAGTGAGCGGATTATAATCTTATCTACCTGATATAAAAAAAGCGCGTCCTGCAATTTACAGGACGCGCTTTTTTTTATATGAGTCCGGAAGTGGTTACCCGCGCGGAGTGCGGACCCCATTAAGAAGATATATCAAAAGTAATTTTTACTCGATTCCTGCTGGAGAGAATTTTCATATACCCAATTCCGGGAGTCTTCAGATTACGCTTGATGCATCGTCTCGAAAATCTGTCCGCAAAAGGCGTTATTCACCGGTAAATACCGGCGTTCTCTTCTCAAGAAACGCCGTCACTCCCTGGGTATTGTCCTTCGAATTCCCTGCTATCTCCTGGCAATAAGCCTCATATTCCAATGCTTCATCCAGGCTTTCGGTCATGCCCTTAGTCAGCATTTTTTTCATGAGGGCGATGGCCTTCGTAGGCGCGTTAGCGTAGTATTTAGCCTCAGCGGTCACGGCTTCATCCAGCTCAGAGGCCGGCACCACTTTGTTTACCAGCCCCAGTTGCAGTGCTTCTTCCGCACTAACCTTGGAGGCTTTAGTGGCCAGCTCAAATGCCCGGTGATAGCCTACAGTACGTGGCAGGAAATAGGATGATCCACTATCCAGCACCAGGGCAATATTCACAAAAATCTCAATCATACTGGCGGTTTCGCTGGCAATGATCAGGTCGCAGGCCAGTGCCAGCGAACAGCCGGCGCCGGCCGCCACACCGTTCAGCTTGCAGATCACCGGCTTAGGCATATTGCGTATAGCCCTGATGATAGGATTGTATCTTTTGTGCAGCGACTCGCTCAAATTCCGCTTTCCGCCCTCCATGGCTGCCTTAAGATCCTGCCCGCTGCTAAAAGCCTTACCGGCTCCGGTTAATACCACTACGCGCACACTGGCATCGCGTTCGGCCTGTTTAAGGGCATCCTGTAGTTCGTAACTAAGCGGGTCATTGAAGGCATTATAAACTTCCGGCCTGTTCAATGTAATGGTGGCTATGCCATCCTGAATGTCAAGTGTTAAAGCAGTCATGGAGTCGGTTTTGGTGATGATATGTGGTAAGTTACAATGTTTCTTTCAGCCAGTTGAAGAACTCACGTTGCCATACAATCGCATTCTGCGGCTTCAATACCCAGTGATTTTCTTCAGGGAAGTGCAACAGTTTGCTCTTGATCCCTTTCAGCTGCGCCAGCTGGAAGGCTTGCAACCCCTGCTCGATAGGTACGCGGAAGTCGATGCCCCCCTGAATGATCAGTATGGGAGTATTCCATTTATTGGCCAGTTCACTCGGATTAAAGTTTTTGTAGGTATCCGCGTTGGCTTTATCCCAGTAAGCCCCGATATCCCAGTTGGCAAACCAGAGTTCCTCGGTAGTGCCATACCAGCTTTTCAGGTCAAATAATCCGTCGTGCGCAATGAAAGTTTTAAACCTGTTTTCGTGTACGCCTGCCAGCATATACACGCTGTATCCGCCATAGCTGGCGCCTACCGCTCCCAGCCTGTTTTTATCCACATAAGGTTCTTTGGCCACGTCGTCGATAGCACTCAGGTAATCGCGGATTGGCTGACCGCCCCAGTCCTTACTGATAGCGGCATTCCATTCCACCCCGTGGCCCGGCATACCCCGGCGGTTAGGTGCTACCACAATGTAGCCCTGTGCAGCCATCAGCTGGAAATTCCAACGGTAGGAGTAAAATTGTGATAAGGCCGATTGAGGTCCACCCTGGCAATACAGAAGGGTAGGATATTTTTTGGCAGGATCAAAATCCGGTGGATAGATCACCCATGCCAGCATCTCTTTGTTATCGGTAGTTTTGATCCAGCGCTTTTCCACTTTGCTCATGCCTATTTTGTCGTAGGTAGCTTTGTTTACGGAAGTCAGCGGTTGTACGGCGCCTTTCGCCAGGTCCACCGTAAATACTTCGGCCGCATGATTCATATCAGTGCGGGTTACTACCATGGTAGTGCCTTGCTGGCTCACCATATCATTGATATCGAAATCACCACTGGTAATCTGACGGATGTGTTTTTCATTGGTAGCCGCTACATCTTTCTGTAAAGTAATTTCCAGCAGTTGCTCTGTACCTTTGATAACAGCAAGGAAGTAGATTTTTTTACCGTCGGTGCTGAAGCGTGCAGCGGATACCGTACCATCCCAGCCTTTAGTGAGGTTGGATTTCTGGCCGGTAGCCTTGTTGAGCAGAATAATATCGTTTTTATCTGCTTCGTAACCATCATGCTCCATGCTCAGCCACAGTAAATATTTTCCATCAGTGCTGAAAGCTGGCGTTACATCGTAGCCTTTCATTCCTTCGGAAAGGTTGCTGGTGGCTTTGGTATCGAGGTGGTACTCATACACACCGGTATTGGTGCTGAGTGCATATTCTTTACCGTATTTCTTTTTGCAAACGTAGATGATGCTTTTGCCATCCTTGCTCCAGATCAGGTCTTCCGCACCGCCGGCAGGCATCTGCGGGCAGTCGTATGGCTCATTGGCCATAATGTCTACCGGTGTACCTACCTTACCATCTTCATACGTAGCATAAAACACGTGTGAAAAACTACCATCTTCCCAGGTATCCCAGTGGCGGTAGTTCAGGTTATCATAGATCTGCACATTTGATCTGGTCAGATCCGGATAGAAGTCTTTACCACTCACCTTGTTCACCTTTACTTCGTTGGAAAACAGGATGTGTTTTCCATCAGGAGAAATGCGGATATTTTGCATACCGCCGGCTACATTTGTTTTCTGTACCGGGTTGGAGCCATCGGCATTCATTTCCCACCATTGTCCTTTTAGGGAGAAACCAATTTTGTTGCCGGGTAATGCCACCACATCTCCTTCGGCTCCCGTTGCGGTAGTGAGTTGTTTGGGAGTGCCTCCTGCCAGTGGAATAGCAAACAGGTTTTTCTCACTTTTATTTTCGGTTAAATTTACCTGGGAAACGCCGTAGATAACGGTTTTGCCATCTTCTGTCACAGTTTCACCACTCACTCTGCCTAGCTGCCATAGGAGCTCAGGCGTCATCTTTTCCTGGGCTGATGCTGCCATAGTTGTAAATAATAATCCTGTCAGTAAAATTGATTTGTACATGATCTGAAAGGTTGTTTTGAATCGTATAAATGTAGGAATAATTGATGGTCTGGGATTCATAATTTATTAAGATTAACTTAGTGCCCTTAGTTTGGAATCAAACCCGGTTGCTTATGTTCTTTAGATTTGGATTGCTAGTCTTATTACTAAATGGATGCCTGTGGCCCGAAATCAGTGTGGCACAGACTTTTTCTACGGCCTTTAAGCCTTTCAGCGGTACGCCCCGCAACTATGTAGTAACGCGTGCCAGCGGCAGTGTTGCGATCGATGGTCATTTAAATGAAGGTGCATGGCAACATGCCGCCTGGTCGGAAGATTTTACGGATATAGAAGGCAGTCGCCAACCTGCGCCTACTTACCGCACACGTATTAAATTACTGTGGGATGAAAAGTATTTATACATTGGCGCAGTGCTACAGGAGCCGCACGTATGGGGTACACTTAAAAATCATGATGCTATTATTTTTAATGACAATGATTTCGAAGTATTCATTGACCCCGACGGAGATACGCACCAGTACTATGAATTAGAGATCAACGCATTGAACACTGTGATGGATCTCTTTATGGTAAAGCCTTACCGCAATGGTGGTAATGCTATGCTCAACTGGGATACCAAAGGATTGCTGACGGCTGTAAGCGTAAATGGTACGCTGAATAATCCGGCTGATACGGACTCCTCATGGACGGTTGAAATGGCGATCCCATTCAGCGCACTACGCTTTTTCGGTGATGGTATCCCGGCAAATGGCAGCACCTGGCGCATTAATTTTTCACGGGTAGAATGGGATACTGACGTAGTGGACGGTAAGTATGTAAAACGTAAAAAACCGGAACACAACTGGGTGTGGAGTCAGCAGGATATTATAAATATGCATGCACCGGAGAGATGGGGTTACCTGCAGTTTACTACTGCACAAGGTACAGGAAAAGTACCCGCGTTCATTGCCCCTGCCGACGATGCAGCAAGGAAACAGCTATGGGAAGTGTACTACGCACAGCAAGCCTATCATGCACAAAACAGGCGGTTTGCTACAAAGGCTGCGGACCTGAAACTGCCTGCCGGTAAGTATCAGCTGGAAATGGAAGGCATCAGTCAGCAGTTTACTGCCAGTGTACAGGTACCCGAAATGGCTGCCCGAATTTATATTAATCAGGAAGGTAAAATCTGGTCAGATAAAAAATAACGTAAATGGATAAACGTAATTTTCTCAAAACACTCAGTATTGGTGGTGTGGCGCTCGCAGCGCCCTCCCTGCCTGTAATTGCCGCTGAAAAAGCAGCAGCTGCACAGCAAAAACGCAAAGTATCTCATCGCGTGTGGATCAACCCTGACCACAAGGAAAAATATGACGACCTCGTAAAAAGGTATGCAGGTTATAAGAAAGCAGGCATCGCTGATATCATGTTCGAGGCCGACAGTGAACAACATTTCAAAGCCGCCAAAGCCAATGGCATCAAAGCCCACCGCTGGATGTGGACAATGAACCGCGGCGAAAAAGAACTGCTCGCCAGTCACCCGGAATGGTATGCACAAAATCGCAAAGGTGAGTCCTGTGCCAACCACCCTCCTTACGTCGACTACTATCGCTGGCTATGCCCCAGCAAACCTGAAGTAGTGAATTACCTGAAATCGCAGGTAGAGCAAATCCTCCAGAAAGATTATGTAGATGGTATTCACCTGGACTATGTACGTTTCTGCGATGTGATCCTGCCGGTAAACCTCTGGAGCCATTATGGTATTGATCAGTCGAAAGAACTGCCTGAATATGACTTCTGCTATTGCGATACCTGCTGCAAAGGCTACAAGGAAAAATATGGTGTTGATCCAAAGGATATCGAACATCCGGATCAAAGCCCGTCCTGGCGTAAATACCGCTACGACCGCATCACCAACGTGGTAAACAACCTTGCCGGTGTAGCAAAACAACATAAAAAAGATATTACTGCTGCTGTATTTCCAACGCCTGAAATCGCAAAACGCATTGTGCGCCAGGACTGGACCAACTGGCCATTAACGGCAGTATGCCCCATGATCTATCACGGATTCTACAAAGAAAAAGTGATCTGGATCGGTGATGCCGTTGCGGAAGGTGTAAAAGCACTGCATGGTGCATTCCCGCTGTATGCCGGCTTGTTTGTGCCTGACTTCCACAACAACTATGATGATTTCCGTACTGCGGTAAAACTGGCTGTGGAAAATGGTGCTGCGGGTGTGTCTGTGTTTGGAGATGTGTCGCCGGAGATTTTGAAGGTGCTGGCGGAGGTATAAATGCATTATCCGTGAAGAGTCGCCATGCCGGCGACTCCTCGCTTAGGTCTTCCCGGCAGCTCCGCTAAATACATTTCGTTACTTAACATTATTACATAAAAAAGGACGGTCCATGACCGTCCTTTTTTATGTAATAATGTTATAAGTTAAAACCTGTTAAAAGGCCTATCTGCCGCAGCTTTTCCGAAGTTTACATTAGGTTTGTTACCCATGGTAATCTCCATCGTTCCGCCTTTTACAAGGTCGCTGTGCAGGATATAACTTTTCGTATAAGCTTTACCGTTAAGCTTTACACTTTGAATGTAAATGTTGTCAGCGCTGTTATTCACCGTTTGTACAGTGAATTTCTTACCATCTTTCAGAGAAATGGACGCTTTGCTGAACAGCGGGCTACCCAGCACGTACATGCCATTGGCAGGATTCACCGGATAAAACCCGAGTGAGCTGAAGATGTACCAGGACGACATAGCGCCGCAGTCTTCATTACCTGCAAGGCCTTCCGGCTGATCGAAGTAGAAGTCTTTCATTACCTGGCGTACTTTTTCGGCCGTTTTCCATTGGTTACCGGAGAAAGCATACATGTAGGTAACGTGGTGACTAGGTTCATTTCCATGTGCATACATGCCAATGAGTCCGGAGATGTCGCTGGACGCTTCGGTACCCATGTCCCCTTTAGCGGTGAACAGGCTGTCGAGCTTGCGGGTGAAGGCGTCGTCGCCACCCATCAGACTAATCAATCCCTCCACATCCTGTGGCACCAGCCAGGTGTATTGCCAGCCGTTACCTTCGGTGAAATCACCTTTTTCGTGGATGGAGTTAAACGGATCATAAGGTGTTTTGAAGCTGCCATCGCTCATACGCGGACGTACAAATTTAATGGTGCTGTCGAAGTAGTTCTTATAGTATCCGGCGCGTTTTTTATAGTATTCAAAATCTGCTGTTTTGCCGAGCTTTTTGGCCATGGCGGCAATGCACCAGTCGTCGATAGCGTATTCCAGTGCTTTTGATACAGACTCGTATTCTTTATCCGCAGGGATGTAGCCTCTTTCTTTTACATATTTCACGCCCAGGTCGTCGCGGGTAGAAGATGCTTTCATGGCTTCGAAAGCTTCATTGGCATCAAACCCTTTGAAGCCTTTCAGGTAAGCGTCTACAATCAGTGGGACAGCGTGGTAACCCACCATACAGTTAGTTTCGCTACCTACCAGTGGCCATATCGGAAGTTTTCCCTGTTGTTTGTGGATGGTAACCATGGAGTTTACGAAGTGACTCACTTTTTCCGGATGCAGGATCGTGTTGAGTGGGCCCCATGAGCGGTATACATCCCAGAGAGAGAATACGGTGTAATTATCGAAGCCCGGGTTAGGATATGCTTTCTTATCCGTTCCGCGGTAGCTGCCATCATGATCGTTGAAGAGGATAGGCGCTATCATGGTGTGATAGAGTGCGGTGTAGAACGTGCGGCGGGTAGCAGCATCGTTTGTTTGGATGTCCACGCGCGACAACTCTTTATCCCATTTGCCGTTGGCGGCATTTACCACTTTTGCAAAATCCCAGCCTGGCATTTCAGTGCTGATGTTGGCCGCAGCATTTTCACTGCTGACAGGAGAAATACCAACTTTCAGCATAACCTGTTCTGGTGACTGCTTAAAGCTGATCACTGCTTTAGCCGCTACTGCTTTGACTTCCTGCCCATTAACTTTACTATCTCCATCAAAAAGATTTACATCTTTCAATGGCACATTACTTTTAATGGTAAACCACAAGCGTTGGTCCACTGCCCATCCTTTGGAGTAGCGATAGCCGACGAGCGTATAATCGTCCTTTTTAGCAATATGCGTTTCTACAGGTGCATCCCAGCCAATCCCTTCTTTCAGGTCCACGATGATGTTAGCCTGCTGGTCCTTTGGGAAAGTATAGCGGTGCAGTGCCACCCGCTCTGTAGCGGTGAGTTCTACATCTGTATTATAATCATCGAGGTGTACATAGTAATATCCCGGACGTGCTTTTTCCCTGCTATGGGAATAGTGGGAACCATAGCCGGAAGTTGGATTTTCCTGGGTGCCGCGGTTGGTTCTCACATTGCCGGTGTATGGCATGATAAGTACATCGCCGAGGTCGCCGATACCGGTTCCGCTCAGGTGTAGCTGAGAAAAGCCTATAACCACGCTATCGGAATAATGATAGCCGGAGCACCAGTCCCAGCCCTTTACAATATTAGTAGGACCTACCTGTACTGCACCAAATGGAACGCTGGCACCTACAAAAACGTGTCCGTGTCCTCCCGAGCCAATCAATGGATCTACTGCGGCAAGGGATTTACTCTCTGAAAATGTGTTGGCAGCAATCGGTTTATTTTGTGCGCCTGCCTGAATGCCGCAACAAACAAGCGCCATAAGCGCAAGATTGCGGCCTGTCTTGATTCCCGGTAACATAAACAAAACCTTTAAGTCCGGCAATATACGTCGCTCTGCTGTATAAAATTTGCTAAATTTTATGTGTGCATTAGCGGAGCAAGTGCTGATTGGGACTTATTTTGCTCGTTTTCAACGGGCGACTGAAACTGTCTTGTAAGTATCTGATAAACTAACATTACATACAAAACCAGGCAGGGTAAGGCTTTGATAGCATAAGGCACTGCCACATGCGTTCTGAACCAGGGAGTGAGTAAATCTGAATGAGAGAAGCTGACGAGCAATATCGCGAAGAATAAAAAAATATTTTTCCAACGGGCAGGAGTCTGAATCACATACCAGATGCATATCGCCGGGATGGCAATAATATAGGTAGGCGATTCAGAGCTGCTGCTAAACAACACAGGAAAGAGTAAAACGCTGCTCAACAGATATAGACGATAATTGGGATCGGTTTTATAGTTTAACCGGAGATATTGCAAGGCGAAAAGTATTACGCCGGAAGCCAGTACCAGCAAGTCATTCAGCTGCGGTATCCTGAACAGGCGCTTGATAAATCCACCAGCAGATATGTCCTGGAAGCTGCGGAGATCCGCCTGGTTTATTTCATTTTTATGTACCAGCGCAGCAAACCATTCCTGGTACGATTGCACGATAAATGCAGGGGATGAAATCGCCATAGGCAATACAAACAAAACGCCAGACCAGAGGAAAAGGCCTGCAATAAAGCGCTTGGGATGACTACTGAAGAAAAAGAAACTCAGCCCCACGATACCATAAAATTTGGTTAGGGTGCCTAATATAATACAAAGAGTGGCAAGATAGTCTTTTCCACGAACGGTAAATGCAAATGTGAGCAGGATGCCGGCGAGTATAAACTGGTTTAACTGAAACCAGCCGCTGGCTCCCAGCAGTTCCTGGCTGCAGAGCAGTAAAATGATGTTTTGCTGCAATTTTTCCAGCGGCAATTGCCGGATAGCATAGAAGATGGCGCCCGCCCCTGCCATGGACCATAGCAACGCACCTAACTTAACCGGCAGCACCGCAAACGGCGCTATCATCAAACTAAATACAGGTCCGTAAAGGTTTACATCTAAATATTCAGCGGGATATTCAATATAAAGGGGCTGCTGATGAATCAGGTGAAAGAATACATTCTTAAAAATCAGGAAGTTATTGTAGTTCCCCCTGGAGATTTCAGTGATAGCACCTACAAACGCCAATCCAAACCAAACTATTACAATCAACCAGTCTTTTCGTCCAAGAAAAGCCAGGATATTTCTTTTTGCAGGCATTTCGATTCAGTTGTCGGTAAAAATGATGCTACAGTACAGATTAAAGGTTGCAAATGCACAACCTAATAACGCACGGTAGTCACTACCCCTCTAGTGCCTCAAAAAAATTATTCGTTATTGGAAAACCACTCGCTGGATTGCTTATTAATCACGGTGATAGCTATGTAAATGATGAATACCAATGAAATACATATTGCGGAGATTATTGCTGCAATCATTTTAGGAACATTTAAACATTACAATCTTTACTCAAGTTAAAGTAATTAGCTGGATATTTCTATAATTTCACCGCTACAAACCACCATTAAAAAAAGAACCGTGAAAAAATTATTCCTGTATGCAGGCATGTTCCTGTGCCTGGGGCATCGTGTACATGCTCAGGATGCGGCCACCGTTGTGAAGTCACTCGAAGCGGCTATACGCCAGAAGAGTGTGGAACAGGCGAAGCCACTCCTTTCTCCCTCCTTTCATATCGGATTTTACCCGGCGCCTTATGCTTACGGCATGCTGGACAGAGCCTTCCGGAAAGACAGTCTTCAAAAGCTGGTACTTAAAAAAGAAGAAAAAACTGCCGATGGTAAGCGCCTCAAAGTTAAATACTACAATGTAGGCCAGCAGCCCTTCGAGACTTACCTGTACCTCAACGCCAGCAACCAGCTAGAAAAAGTGCAGTATTACGATCTGCTGGCCGGTCTCAATATGGACAAGCCTTCCAGGCTGGCAGCAGTAATCCCGTTTACCTATCAGCGAAACAGAATAGTGATCACCCTCACCCTCAACGATTCCAGGAAGCCACTGCGCCTGTTGTTTGATACCGGCGCCGATGGTATGGGATTGAAAAAGAGTGTGGCAGATGAAATTGGCATCACCGCCAACCGTCAGCAAAATGCAAGCGTAGTAGGTGCTAGTACACAAATCGGCATTGCCAGTGGTATTGTTATGCACCTGGATACGCTCACTATTCCTAATAATAACAGCGCTATATTCCCTCAGTTTGACGCCGATCTCGACGGGCTTTTTGGTGCTAACTTCCTGAGGAACTATATCACCGAAATTGACTTCGATAGCTCGGTGATCCGCCTGTATACCTTTGGCAAATTCGATTACAACGGGAAAGCATCCCTTATACCCCTGGATTATTCCCTGGGAGTGCCTGGTATTAAAGGAAAAGCGACGTTAAATAATGGCAAGGTGCTGGATGGGGAATTCCATTTTGATACTGGTGCCGCCTATCCGCTGATCCTGTTCGGCCCTTCTGTACACCGCAATCTGCTGGATGAAAACTTCCAGGTGAGCTCTCACAGTACTACTACCAGCATGGGTCACTCCTCCCCTGTGGTGAACGGGGTGTTCAATGGTGTGGATATTGGCCAGTGGCACCTCAACAGCTTTACCGGCACTTTACAAACCTACCGTGAAGGCGATGAGAAATGGTCGCCAAAGGGCGATGGTAGCTTTGGTATTGAGCTGATCAACCGCTTTAACTGGGTCATCAACCTGGCTGATCACCAGTTTGCGGCTATCCCTAATCAAAACTTTGCGATGCCTGCTAACTTCTGGATGAAAGATATTGAATGGGGTTTTGCAGCTGGCAAGATGATTGTAAAACGTGTGGCGCCCGGTACTGGTGCGGCAGACAGTGGCATCATGGAAAACGACGAGGTGATGGCGATCAATGGCGTTAAAGTGGCTGACCTCAGCAACGAAGCGAATATTAAGAAGTACAGCGAAGAATGGAAAGGCCGCGAAATGAAAGTAGAGGTCAACAAATTCGGGAAGCCCTGGAAAATAGATATCCCTTAATTCGTAATTTCAGGTCATGAGAAAAAGGGATAAGCCAAGCATGACCTTCCGGGAAAGGCTGGCAGCATTGAAGAATCTGCCGGCCTTTTTCAAAATGGTATGGCAAACGAGCAAGAGCCTTACCATCGCCAATGCGCTGCTAAGAATTGTACAATCTGCCATGCCGCTGTCGATTCTCTACGTTGGCAAGCTGATAATTGACCAGGTAGTACAACTGGCGCAACATACCAATACACATGATACCACTTACCTCTGGCAGCTGGTGGCGCTGGAGTTTGGCCTGGCCATCATTTCAGATGCATTAAGTCGCGCCATCTCGCTGCTTGACAGTCTGCTGGGCGATCTCTTTGGTAACCATACTTCTGTGAAAATCATGGAACATGCTGCCACACTGGATCTGGATCAGTTCGAAGATTCCGAATTTTATGATAAGCTGGAACGCGCCAGGCAGCAAACGGCGGGTCGCACGGTGCTGTTGTCGCAGGCACTGAGCCAGGTGCAGGACCTGATTACCATGGGCTTTCTGGCAGCGGGGCTGATTGTTTTTAATCCCTGGTTGATCCTCCTCTTGCTCGTAGCGGTTATTCCCGCCTTCCTCAATGAATCCCAGTATAATGATAAAGTGTACCGCCTCACCTGGGGGCAAACGTCCGACAGGCGGGAGCTTGACTATATCCGTTACCTGGGCGCCAGTGATGAAACGGCCAAAGAGGTGAAAGTATTTGACCTTTCCGGGTTTCTTATAAAGAGATTCAAAACCATCTCTGATAAATTTTATGTAGATAAAAAGGAACTGGAGGTAAAGCATGTGGGATGGGGTACTTTCTTTGCACTGATTGGTAGTGCGGGCTATTATGCTGCTTATATAATTATCATACTCCGTACGATCGACGGGAGGCTATCCATCGGTGATCTGGCCTTCCTGGCTGGCTCATTCCGTCAGTTGCGTACAACTTTCCAGGGTATTCTGATTCGTTTTTCCAGCATCACACAGGGTGCTATTTATTTGAAAGATCTGTTTGATTATTTTGAGATAAAGTCCCGCATGGTGGCGCCGCTGCAGCCGCTGCGCTTTCCGGAACCTATCCGGGAAGGATTCGTTTTTGCGAATGTTGGTTTTAAATATCAGAACTCCGAGAAGTGGGCCATCCGTAATCTGAGCTTCACCTTACATGCCGGCGAAAAGCTGGCGCTGGTGGGCGAAAACGGGGCCGGAAAAACCACACTGGTGAAATTACTGAGTCGCCTCTACGACCCGGTAGAAGGCCGTATTTTATTGGATGGCCGGGATCTGAGAGAATATGATTTAAAGGATCTGCGTTTACACGTTGGCGTTATATTCCAGGACTTCCAACGTTACCAGATGACGGTGCAGCAAAACATCGCCGTCGGTAACATCTCCCAGATAAACAATCAGCAGCTGATTGATGAATCAGCGAAGCAAAGCCTGGCCTGGCCATTGATTGAGAAAATGCCGAATCAATACAACCAGATGCTGGGACGCCGCTTCCATCAAGGGATTGAACTCAGTGGTGGGGAATGGCAGAAGATCGCGTTGGCAAGAGCATATATGAAAGATGCGCAGCTGCTGATCCTCGATGAACCTACTTCAGCATTGGATGCCCGTGCAGAATACAATGTATTCCTGCATTTTGCGGAGCTTACAAAAGGCAAAACAGCGGTGTTGATTTCACATCGTTTTTCAACCGTACGCATGGCTAACCGGATATTGGTATTAGACAGAGGGCAGTTGCTGGAAATTGGTAGTCATGAAGAATTGTTGGAGAAAGATGGCCGCTATGCGGAGTTGTTTCATTTGCAGGCCGCTGGTTATCAATGATATAGTAAGCAGGAGCAGCTTCGGGGGTGAAGCGTGCTCCTAATCTCACTTATATTGCCCGTGTAACCGGGAACGTTATCCCACGCTTGCCTTGGGGACAACAAATATCATCACAGGGTCGTATACCCGGCAGAGTTAGTATATGGTTCGGAAATAATATATTGAACGTCAATGTATAGAACTTGATATGGTGTTTTCACATTAGTTTTCAATAGTATCCACTGGCGGACACAGGACTAGCATACCCTTCATTGTTCCGCATTTCAGAATAAAGATACTATTTCCCTGCATATTATTGCTTTTTCGGCCTACCACTCATCAATTCGCGTACCGGAAATTTTTGCAGTGGTATTTTTTTGTTGGAAACTGATGGTAATTGGAGTGATATAACAATTATGTATACACGTAAAATTTTTCTTAATATAAAAAACAAGGCCGGCAATTTCGCCGGCCTTTGTTTTCCTGTTTGACTTATAAATCTATCTATTTCCGCAGGTACAAAAAAAGCGCAAAATGCGGAGGGATGGATGCGCGCAGCACACCGCTCCCCAAATGACACCGAAGGTGTCATTCAATCAAAACCTGATACTTAATTTCCTTATATCAATTTAATTAAACATCAAATCCACTTATATTAATAAATCCTGCTATGTATTCGCCTTTTTTATCATATTATTGAGAAAATAATGTAAGATCTCCCTGTTTGTAACCTTCCTTTGCCAGCCCTGCTGGGCGCTGGTTTTCAGGATAAAACCTGCGAATCCACTGCATTCCTTGCCTGTTTTTCCGAAATCATTTCGTAATTTTGCGCTTTCGTAACAAAGACATCATAACCGCACTATAATGATTCATTTCTTTGTGAACCAAAAAGACACCGTCTATTGTGTTCAAACAGGAAACCACCCTTCAGAAGCAGATATCCAAAAGCTTAACTGGCTCTTCGGCAACGCCACCAAATTAGATGCGCTTACTGTAAACCGTACTTATGTGGGCCCGCGCGCAGCAATGGTAACACCATGGAGTACCAACGCAGTGGAAATTACCCAGAACATGGGCATCAGCGGCATTATTCGTATCGAAGAGTTTGAACCAGTGCCTGCAGATTTCAACGAGTTCGATCCGATGATATCTCAGAAATACAATGCACTGACCCAGGAACTGTATACCATCAACATCGAACCGGCTCCCATCCTGGAAATCGACGATATTGATGCCTACAACAAACAGGAAGGGCTGGCCCTCAACCCGGAAGAAGTGGAATACCTGAACAACCTCGCGGTTAAAATTGGTCGTAAACTCACTGATTCTGAGGTGTTTGCGTTCTCTCAGGCCAACTCCGAACACTGCCGCCACAAAATCTTCAATGGCACTTTTGTGATCGACGGTCAGGAAATGCCTACCTCTCTGTTCAAACTGATCAAAAAAACTTCTGAAACCAATCCTAACGAGATCGTTTCAGCCTATAAAGACAATGTTGCCTTCGTAAAAGGGCCTACAGTGACCCAGTTTGCGCCTGCTTCCCCAGATAAACCTGACTTCTATGTAGAAAAAGAATTCGAATCGGTTTTATCCCTGAAAGCAGAAACGCATAACTTCCCTACCACCGTAGAACCATTTGCCGGTGCAGCTACTGGTTCTGGTGGTGAAATCCGGGATCGCCTCGCAGGTGGTCAGGGTGCCCTGCCTTTAGCAGGTACCGCCATCTACATGACTGCTTACTCCCGCCTCCTGGAAGACAGGCCATGGGAAAACGGCATGGAAGAGCGTAAATGGCTCTACCAAACACCGATGGACATCCTTATCAAAGCATCGAACGGTGCTTCTGATTTCGGTAATAAATTCGGCCAGCCACTGATCACCGGTTCCGTACTCACCTTCGAACACGAAGAAGATGGCCGCAAGCTTGGTTACGACAAAGTAATCATGCAGGCAGGCGGTATCGGCTACGGTAAACTGAGCCAGGCTAAAAAGCACACCCCTAAAACCGGCGATAAAATCGTTATCCTCGGTGGTGAAAACTACCGCATCGGTATGGGTGGTGCTGCTGTATCTTCCGCAGATACCGGCGCATTCGGCTCCGGCATCGAACTGAATGCCATCCAGCGCTCTAACCCGGAAATGCAGAAACGCGCCGCCAACGCTATCCGCGGCCTCGTTGAATCTGATAACAACCCAATAGTTTCCATCCACGACCATGGCGCAGGTGGTCACCTGAACTGCCTGTCCGAACTCGTAGAAGAAACCGGCGGCCTGATCGACCTCGACAAACTGCCTGTTGGCGACCCTACCCTCTCCGCAAAAGAAATCATCGGTAACGAATCACAGGAAAGAATGGGCCTCGTGATCGGTGAAAAAGATATCGACACCCTGCACAAAGTAGCAGAACGCGAACGCGCTCCTATGTATACGGTAGGTGATGTTACCGGCGACCACAGATTTACCTTCCAATCCGCCTCCACAGGCCTGAAACCAATGGATTACGCATTGGAAGACTTCTTCGGCTCGTCGCCTAAAACCATCATGAAAGACAGCAAGGTAACACGTACCTATGCTGACCTTTCCTATGATGTGAAAAATGTGCCTGCCTATCTCAACCAGGTGTTACAGCTGGAAGCCGTAGCTGCTAAAGACTGGCTGACCAACAAGGTAGACCGCTGCGTAGGTGGCCGTGTTGCCAAACAACAGTGTGCCGGTCCTTTGCAGTTGCCCCTCAATAATGTGGGTGTAATGGCGCTGGATTACAAATCCACCGAAGGTATTGCTACCACTGTGGGTCACTCCCCGCTTACCGCGCTGGTTGATCCTGCTGCAGGCTCACGCAATGCAGTGGCGGAAGCACTGTCTAACCTCGTGTTTGCACCCATTAAGAATGGCCTGAAAGGTGTTTCCCTTTCTGCAAACTGGATGTGGGCATGTAACAACGAAGGAGAAGATGCCCGCCTGTACGAAGCTGTAAAAGCTTGCTCTGACTTCGCGATTGCCCTGGGCATCAACATCCCTACCGGTAAAGACTCCCTGTCGATGAAACAGAAATACCCTGACGGCAGCGTGATTGCACCGGGTACTGTGATCATCTCCGCAGGCGGTAACTGTACCAACATCAATAAAGTGGTGGAACCAGTGCTGCAGAAAAATGCCGGCAATGTTTACTATATCAATCTGTCGAAAGATGCGTTCAAACTGGGCGGCTCTTCTTTCGCGCAGATCAATAATAAGATCGGTTCACAAGTGCCTGACATTAAAGATGCAGCCTACCTTGTGAATGCTTTCAATACCATTCAGGAGCTGATCAACAATGATCAGGTAGCTGCTGGTCATGACGTGGGTTCCGGTGGTCTGGTAACAACATTACTGGAAATGTGCTTCGCAGATGTTAACCTCGCAGCAGATTACGACCTGAGTAACCTCAACGAGGCTGATACCGTAAAAGCATTGTTCAACGAAAATGTGGCGGTAGTGCTGCAGGCCAGAGACAACGCAGCTTTCGAAGCAGCGCTGAAAAATGCCGGTGTGGAAGCTGTGAAAATCGGTACAGTGAAAGAAGGTGAAGAAGTAAGCATTCAAAACAATGCAGATGCTTTCACTTTCAACATTCCTGCTACCCGTGATACCTGGTATAAAACATCTTTCCTGTTAGATTCCAAACAATCTAAGCATGGAATGGCGCAGGAACGTTACAATAACTACAAGTTACAACCACTGAGCTACAATTTCCCTGCTCAGTTCAATGGTAAGAAACCTGTGGTAGATGCTTCCAAACCTCGTCCTAAGGCGGCTATCATTCGTGAAAAAGGTTCCAACTCCGAGCGTGAAATGGCTAATGCGATGTTCCTCGCAGGCTTCGACGTGAAAGATGTACATATGACAGACCTGATCTCCGGTCGTGAAACACTGGAAGATATTCAGTTCATTGGTGCAGTAGGTGGATTCTCCAACTCTGACGTACTGGGTTCTGCCAAAGGATGGGCAGGCGCCTTTATGTACAATGAAAAAGCTAAGAAAGCGCTGGACAATTTCTTCGCCCGTCCTGATACAATGTCTGTTGGTATTTGTAATGGTTGCCAGCTGTTTATGGAACTGGAAATGATCAACCCTGATCATAAAGTTCACGGTAAGTTGTTGCATAATACCTCCGGCAAACACGAATCTAACTTCGTATCCGTGAAAGTACAGGAGAACAACTCCATTATGCTTAAAACCCTTGCCGGTGCTACGCTTGGCGTTTGGATTTCGCATGGTGAAGGTAAATTCAACCTGCCAAATACCGAAGATCAATACAACATCGTTGCTAAGTACGCATACGACAAGTATCCGCACAATCCAAACGGCTCCGACTTCAATACCGCTATGATGTGTGATGCTACGGGCCGCCACCTGGTGACCATGCCGCATATCGAGCGTTCTATCTTCCAATGGAACTGGGCACATTATCCAAAGAACCGTAAAGATGAAGTAACACCATGGATCGAGGCATTCGTGAATGCTAAAGCATGGTGCGAAACAAATAAGAAATAATAATTAGTAAGTAAAAACCAGCGTCAGGTTTCACCCGAAGCCTGACGCTTTTTTTATGAACAAATGGCCGCTTCCCTACGCACAGCGCCGAACTCCTTATCGGTACTGAAGGACTGAACTGAATATCCTCCGCTAAAATCTTCCCTATAAAATCTCGCCGAAAATTTAGATATTTGATAAATGTCTATTTGACAATTATAATCACCACGTTATGAAAAAGATGCTTCTCCTCGCAGCTATGATAGCCTGCTATGTCCACGTGCAGGCGCAGAAAGACTTTCATCAGTGGGCCGCCACCCCGCCAATGGGCTGGAACAGCTGGGATTGCTATGGCCCTAATGTAACCGAAGCGGAAGTGAAAGCGAATGCCGACTACATGGCCAAACACCTGAAAGCATATGGTTGGGAATATGTAGTAGTGGACATCCGCTGGTTTGTGGCTAATGACAAAGCGCATGGTTACAATCAAAAAGACCCGCAATATTCCATTGATGAATATGGCCGCTTTATGCCGGCAGTAAATCGCTTCCCGTCTGCCGCCGGTGGCAAAGGATTTAAGCCCCTGGCCGATTACATCCACAGCCTGGGATTGAAATTCGGCATTCATATCATGCGGGGGATTCCGGTAATCGCGGTTAACCAGGCGTTGCCTGTAAAAGGCAGCAACGCTACTGCAAAAGATATTTATTCACCTGCCGATCAATGCCTGTGGCTGCGCGACATGTATACCATTGTTCCGGGAAAACCCGGCGCACAGGAATATTATAACGCTATATTTGAGCTGTACGCCTCCTGGGGCCTGGATTTCGTGAAAGTAGATGACCTCTCCTCCCCGATCTATTTTACCCAGGAAGTAGAAATGATCCGTAAGGCTATTGACAGAACGGGCCGGCAGATTATATTGAGTACCTCTCCTGGTGAAACACCTATTGATAAAGGTGCGCACGTTCAGCAACATGCAAATATGTGGCGCACCGTGGGCGACTTCTGGGATAACTGGAAACAGCTTAAAGAGCATTTTGAAGTATTTAGCAGGTGGAATAAGTACCGCGCACCCGGTGCTTATCCCGATGGCGATATGTTGCCACTGGGCCGACTGTCCATCCGTGGTGAACGTGGTAATGACCGTATGACGGGCTTTACCAAAGATGAGCAGTATACCCTGATGACCCTCTGGTCTATTTTCAAATCGCCCCTGATGTTTGGCGGTGACTTTCCCAGCAATGATGCGTTCACCAATTCCCTGCTTACTAACCGGGATGTGCTGGCAGTTTTGAAGTACAGTACCAATAACAGGGAGTTGTTCCGTACCGCAGATAAAGTAGCCTGGATAGCAGATGATCCTAAAACGGGAGATAAATACCTTGCGCTGTTTAACACAGCTGACGTAGCCGCGGAGATTTCCGTGGAATTGAGCACGGCAGGCTTTACATCTCCCGTAAAAATAAAAAACTTATGGACAGGGAAAGAGTTGGGGAAGATAAAGGGAGTGTTTGGAGAGAAGCTAAATCCGCATGGGGTGGGGCTGTACAGGCTTACAACTAAGCGGAAATAAATGGTCAGATAGAGTTACCCAATACAATCAGATGCGAATTCAACTTTTTAACCAGTGTATCCGCCAGTTTATTAAAGTATTTTTTAGAGGCGAGGTTAGTAGATATATCCAGTGGGAACTGTCTGATAGGCCGGTTGGGATCAGCGTCATACATCAGGTGAAAGGTTGACTGCTGATGGGAATATTCATTTGGATATAAATTTTCAGTATTGCGATTACCTCCTATCGCCATATTGTTTCGAACATAAACGATTGTGCAGTCTCGCACTAAATTAGGCGTTATGAGCAGTATTGCATCATGCGGATGTGTTTTAGCTGCTGCCTGAATACTAATTGGCTCACCATTTTGGAATTTTCCAAGGTGTACAAATGTGGAGGAAAAACCGGCATGCTTATACTTTTTGTCTAGTGCGTATTGCAGGTCTTGTGCAATTTTCCTGCTGGACAGCGTGCCTGTAGATAATATTAACAGCTTGCTAATATAAGTTACAGTTGAGCTATCAGTGTCAGAATTGGTATTAATTACTTGTGCGTATGCAGGCAGCATGCCGGCAACCAGCAGCAGTGCAAGAATAATATTTTTCATGGTATAGCGTCCGGGAGGCAAGTTATTAAATCTCTGCAACTATTTATTATCCTTGCCCGGGTGCTGGCAAAACCTTTTTGAATACTTTTGATGTCAGGAACTTCCATCACCCCCTTTAACAGCTATACTATGATCATCCAACTTACCGGACTGTCCGGCGCAGGGAAAAGTACATTGGCCGAAGGTGTAAAAACCTTGCTAGAAAACCATTCGCTGAAAGTAGCGATCATTGACGGTGATGTATACCGAAAAACCCTTTGCAAAGATCTTGGTTTTTCTAAGGAAGACAGAATGGAAAATATCAGGCGACTTGGCAAAGCGGCCTGGGAGTTAAAGGCTGCGGCAGATATTATTTTGATTGCCGCTATCAACCCATTTGAGGCCATCAGGAAGGAGTTGAAGGATAACTATGACGCCAAAACGGTGTGGATAAAATGTGATATCCCCGTACTTACTACAAGAGATACCAAAGGGTTGTATAAACGGGCACTGTTAAACGATGATCATCCGGATAAAGTTTTCAACCTCACAGGGATCAATGATACCTATGAACCACCGGTTTCCCCCGATCTGGTCATTGACACCTCCACGGAAGTCGTTGAACAATCGATTCAGAATTTTTTTGAATTTCTTATTTTCTCCAGGGCTTCATATTTTTCAAACGCAGCACGGCAGTAGTCAGGCACCGGATCTTTTATTTCATCTTCAGCAAATACCTGATCAGGGTATTTTGCATGAAACGTGGCCCGGCTTTTTATTTTGTCCATTTGATCATCGCTGATAGGCGTATCAGTTATACGCGCTATCTTTTCTACCATTGCAACGGGACCTTCCTTGTAATTTATAGGAAAAGCAAGAGGATCTTTTTCCAGTACCTGCAAAAATGCCTGGTTATATTTATCCAGTACTTCGCCCAGGTATGCTTCCATATTCATTTGCCGCACATCGTTTTCAAATCCGAACAGCGTGGGTTCGATTAAGCCCGGTATGGCGTGCATTCCCCTACGTTTCTGTTGTGATCTGGCCACCTCGTCGGGCCGGCGATAGAGTAAGATAAAAGGCGTTTGCGGGTATAGCGCCCTTAATTGATTATAAAAGAAGATATGCCAGCTGTCAGTTTTAATGAACAAACGTTTTCTATAATCTTTTGCTGGCGCATGTAAAGCGATTGCGTCTTTGAGGTACTCATATGGAACGGTATTCCCTGCTCTTAGCACTGCATCAAAAAAAGGAACTTCTGAAAGCACAATATTGCTGCGATCTTCCGCCAGTAGTTGTGAGGCTAAAGTAGAACCACATCTGGATACATGAAAAATAAATGCTGATGGCGCCACATCTTCAACTTCCTGCCTCCACGCTGGCAATATATCCATACCGCTTACGCTTCTATAGCTCCGACGATTTGTTTGCCGGCAGATGCTGATAGTTTCATCAAAGAAAGGTTCCGTAAACTCTTTACCATCCGTGTAAAGCCATTCACAATGCGGGATGCCCTCGTTGAATGAAAGTTTGAAAGGGATCCAGTTTTCCAGTGCTGCCGCCATATTGGTATTATTTAAGGGTTTATGTTGTAAGATAGGAAAAACAGTTTCAATAACATCGGTGAGCGATATTCATTCCAGGACCGGCTAAAAAGTGTTACCGAAGTGTTACCGATTAGAAAATAGCCACACAGTTGAGGTGATAAAGTTAGGAAATACTTGGTAGGAAGAAAAAGCGGAAAGCCTTACCATTGAAGACTTTCCGCTTAGTTTTTATTCGCTCCCCCTGCTGGACTTGAACCAGCGACCCTCTGATTAACAGTCAGATGCTCTAACCAACTGAGCTAAGGAGGAGTATAACTGCTATACTTCTGGAAATCTGATGGTTATCAGACGACCGGGTCGCAAATGTAATAAATACCTTAAAACTTCAAAGAAAAATTTTGTGCTATTTGTAAAAAAAACTTCTAAATCACCTATGGTATTGAGTTGTAGCTGATGTTTTTTCCATGGTTTTATCAAAAATTCCGGTATGTTAGGCCAGTAAATGCGTTTTTTTTGTGACATATTCCTGTACTGTACCTTTTCCATAGCCGTTACTATTAATGATTTTAGGCTGATTTCTGTTGGAGAGATAAATTTTTTTGCTGAGATACATAGCCCGCTGAAACAGGAAGTTTTCGCCTAATTCCCCGGGATATATCGGTTGAAATACCCGCTCATCCTGACTTAACAGGGACCCATCTCCGATCGGTGATAAGGTCAGGTAGTTTTCGTTATTCTTTTTATAGAGATGATATTTGTCTTCTTTATAAAGAAAATTACCCGCATAAATTTTCTTTATGGGAGTTTTCAGAAAGGTAGTAGCGTCATTGCATAATAAGTGGTGATCTACTGTTACTTTTTCGTACATATTATTATCCTGTAAATAGATAATCTCCGGAACAGGCGCCTGGCAATAGAATAGCTTCTGCAGCTTCCAAAGCGCCATCCCTCCTTTGATGCGCATACGGTCCTCATGTGGGATGGCTTGCAGGTAAGTTTCAGCTTTAATAATGTGTTTGGAGCATCCAAGTAATTGTAGTCGTTTTTTGAAGTCCTGATCTTCAAACCCATATTCCTGTACTGCTTCATCATAGCCGTGTACCGCATGAAAGTCATCACGGTGAACTGCCACGCGGCCCTGTACATCCCAATATTTTTTAGCATCACCTATAGCGGGCGGCTGTAAGTAAATCTGCCGGTTATTTACAAAGCGCTCATTCACATATTCCGCGAATCCAGGGCCGGTAAAATTATCCGCATCAATACCGCAAAGTATATCCCCGGCAGCTAGCCGGAATACCATATTTTTGGCATGACTCATCTGGAAAAATTGTGGCTCCCTGGTGTGATAATACTTGAGAATGCCCTGCTCCAAATATTTTGCCATGGCGGTTTGCACCCATTCATGTAAATCGTCGGAGGAATTGTAATTGAGTAGTACAAACTCAATATTACCATAGCCAATATTGTCTGCTATGTTCCGTGGAAAGGTTTCTCTCAGGTGCATGGTACGGTTCATACAAACCGTGCAAAGTGATAACTTATACTTCATTTCAAATGCTTTAACGGCATCGAGGGATGAAAGTATAACGTTGGGGAGGGGGGATTGTTGAGTGGGTTATAAACCCTACTAGTTACCTCGCGCAGCCCTGTCTTGTCAGGGATTAGCAGTCAGATTGCCTCCCAGATCATTAGGAAGGGACATTCTGGGAGGAATGGTAGTCATTACGAGTTATAGGTACACGAAGGACTATTTATCATAATATTTGAAAGAGGTTAAAAGGTTCAAAACTAGCCGGAATGGTAGTATTTATCGTTGCTAATGTCGCAAGTAAAGGATCATTGTTAACAGAAGATGGAATATTCTTGGGTCTTGCAACTAAGTGGAAAATGGGGTTATCACAGTTTCCAGGATAAGTTTTGTCATATGAATAGAATCCACATTTAGCCATTCTGACAAAGTCGTTCAAATAGTTCTGTAGGTTATTAACAGATATATCCTTCAGGCGTGTTAGATTGGGATTTATTTCGACTTCAAAGGATTCTGTTATCAATGGCAGTTGTAAGGAAATAAAAGCTTCATTACTAAGATCGATATCAGCCAGTATAGGTGGAAGTATACCTCCAGCAGAGGCAATATGAATAGGCTTTTGCAGGTCAGTAAAAAAGATATCTAAATCTCTGGTTTGCATTTCTATTAGAGAATATGCCATAATTGTTTCAAGTAAAAGTTAGCTTGCAATTTTTGCACATTGAAATTATTTGCATTGTCCTGGGCCTTATTGTATTCGAAAATATTATGTCATAAGGTTGATGCCATGGATTATAGATTCTTTAGTACTAAGAAATGGAAACTGACAACAGTTGGTCCGACAAAATTTCTATTTTCTTCGTAAAATAAAACTCATCACGCTCATAAGGATTGGCGTGATTAAAAACAGTACTATGGTTATGTTGATTTAGGGAGTTCTATTGAGATGAAAAATTTAAAGGATATAAAAATGCCTGCATCACTGCAAGCCTTCTCTTTCGCTCCCCTAATAGGACAATTATCGAACCAATGGCTACAAGATTTACTCGCATTCAGCGAATTATCATGCAGCCAAATACAAATCAACTAGTCTTGAATATTAGAGATATTAGACTAATAAACAATTAACCCTACAAGAAAAATAAGTTGATAATCAATAACTTACAACTACCTTGCACAACTCATTCTAATTAACGCTCTAATTAACTCTAATTAAAATGTCACAATATCTCTAAATATCAAATGATTAATTCTCTAGACTAATACCCATTTAGGAACTGCATCAGACCCAACATTTTTAACTCTTCCTTGTTTCCTGAGAGAGGAAAGTAAATTATTAATCTTAATTTTCTTCTGCTTATCATCCATCCAATCTGGCAATTTCTTCCATAGCAGATCATCAACGTCTTTCCTATTTAAATGGCCATGCTCCTTAACTGATTTTTCAATAAAGTCAAGATAGTATGCATCATCAAATCCTTTATTTTTCGAATAATCTGCCTTTTTCCCTATTTCCTCCGCAACCTTTTGAGCAATATAAAAATTCGGTTTCCGTCCTTCAATAAGGCTCTTTGACTTTAAATGTTTTTCTTCTTCAATACTTAACGGCAATCTTTTTTGAACTTTATCAAGAAGAATTATTTCTGCTAACGTAAGATCCGAATTAGAAGCAAGAATACGTGCATAAGCTTGATTTAAGATCTTTCCAGTCAATGTAACTTTGACTCTTTCATTACTCAAATCATAATCAGGTAACGGGAAAAATCGATCCCGCTGATAGTTATACATCTTTCTAATCCCGCCTCCTGCAGTATCAACCATTTTCAGATTAAACATTGCATTAGCCAAAAAATTATTTCGATACTGTTCTTCAGGAGCATTATCAATTATAACCTTTTCTACTGATCCGGGAATAAAAGTACCTACGTTAGTGAATGTCAACTGATCTTCAGACTCAATCACATTAATTCGTCCCGCTTTAGTATAGTCCTGGTGAGCAATACAATTATTTATAGCCTCTCTGATTGAATAAGGCTCATATTGGTCTATTTCTTCAGGGAATAAAGTACCATCTTTTATATAACGATACTTTAAATTCCTAATTTTGGCATACACCTTATCTACAGCAAGCAACATTGGAGGTCCAAATATTGCATAGTCTTTATCATTGCCTGAGCTATCTTTTAAAAGCCAGCGAATTTTTACTTCTGCGGGATTAATGTAATGCTCGGATTCTTCTTCCCAATAAAATAATTGCAGTTCGTGTAATTTTTCCTTTGATAAGGAGCTTCGATTTATTTAAAAAGGTTACATCATCCCACTTGTCAACTTCTTTAGCACTTGAAGTAAACTTACTTGTATAATTTAACCTTGCTACCTGAATAGCCACAGGATCCAAATCGTCTATGGTAGCATCAGGAATTATAACCGCACTCCAATCCACCGCCAAAGCTTGAGATCGGATCCTATCAATTTCCTCAATATTTAAAGGGTTCAGTTCTTCATTATCCCGACCATAGTAATGACCTTCCCATGCAATCGGAATTCCTTTTGGAGCCGCCGGAATTTGAAACATTATTACTCTACCTTCTTTCAAAAGGACCTCATAAATGTCGATAAATGTAATTCTATGGGTTGCTTTATTTGCAATTTCAGATTTTAGACTATCCAAATCCTTTCTATTAGGCCGAAATTGGGACCCAACTATACCATGATGCTTATTTTCAACCCCGAATACTAACCATCCATATGGCTTTCCCTTTAAATTGGCTTCATTCGCAATTGCAGAAAAATACTTCCCTAGTTTATTAAAATCATAGTTAGCTTTTGCCTCTTTAAATTCAACGACTTCAGTTTCTGCGGGTAAATTGCGCAAATCAGCTAATATCTTTATTAACTCAAGCTCGTTTTTCATTAAATGAAATTAAGGAAACCAGATAGAAGAATTACATTGACCACGTAAAAGTATTTTTACTTGATCACCAATATGTGAATGGGGTAAATTGTACCCAAAAACAGAAAAAGGCCTGCATCACTGCAAGCCTTCTCTTTCGCTCCCCCTGCTGGACTTGAACCAGCGACCCTCTGATTAACAGTCAGATGCTCTAACCAACTGAGCTAAGGAGGAATTTCCCGTATCGTTTGTGCGATTTGGGATTGCAAAAATAGGTAAATTTTCATTTCTGCAAAATCTAATGGCATATTTTTTTAAAAAATATTTGAAAGGCCCTGTGGTAAAGGACTTTAAAACACTTCTACCAGGTATCTCTTCTGTAAAACACCCTCCCGGGTGGCTTTTCTTACAAACGGTAAATCCAGCTTGCTCACCCAAAACTGCGGGAATTCCTTAATAATATGATGCGGTGGTAACTGCTTCAGGCTTTCCGCTGCTGTGAAATATAAGCCCGGTGCCACTACCGTATCACACACACTTACCGGTGCATCGCTGTAAAATTCCAGTGAATAACTATGCGCTTGGTACATGCATACCGGCTGGCCCGGCAACTGCTCATTAATATATTTTGCAGCTGTGGACCCGCTCTGGTATTGCATCATATCGGGGTATAATATTGTAAAGAGATAGAAGTTTAGCAATATGCCCATGGCAACGGAACGGTAAAACACCGCTTCCCTCGTAGTTTTGTTTAGCCAGTTGTGCAACACCTTATACAGAATAATTAACACTCCCACTGGAATAAGCCACAACAAATGCATGGCAGGCCGGTATAGCAAATCTATGACCACAGCCAGTATCGCCACTAGGATGATGATGGTATACTGCGTGATCCGAAAAAATTTCAGCCCTTTTTCTGTATGCAAGCCCAATATATACCTGGCGGTAATAATGCTGAAAAAAGGAAATATGATATTGATATAATGCGGCAGCTGAAACCGGGACAGGGAAAACAACCCGAACGTCACTAAAGCACCTGCGATACAGTAATATTCCGGTTGAGATTTCCATCTCCCTATAAAAACTACCATACCCGCATATAACATAACAGACCAGGGCAGAAACGCCCATTGCAGCGTATGAAAAAAGAAAAACGGATCACCCTCCCCACGGATAGGCCCCGTATTCATAAAGCGCCCAAACTGACTGTCCCAGAAGAAAAACCGAATGCCAGAAACCCCGGTGCTGCCAAACACCACTTTCTCAGGATGTGCATCAAACTGCTGGTATAACGACCATAACTCAGGCGTGATAAACAATAACGTCAATACCGCCGCTACCAGCCAGCGCCAGTGAAACAGCTCCTTCCAGTTACGTGTAATCAGCAAATGCCCGCCAATAGCCGCTCCTACGGGTACGATAGCAAATATCCCCTTCGTCATCACCGCTGCCGCCAGGAACAAGGCCCCCGGTAACACCTGCTTCTTATAAAAATGAAATACAGCGGCTATAATCAGCCCGGTCAGATAAGGCTCCGCACGCACATCGTTGTTGGATAATACCAGGTGCTCCGCCGTCAGCAGTATACACACCGCCCAGCGGGCTGTTTGTTCATCATACAGCTCCCGCGCAAAACGGAAAGTATACCACGCCCCCGTCATCAGGAATAATATCCCCGGCAGCTTATACGACCAGGTATGCATCCCGAAAATCTGAAAGCTCAAGGCAGTAACCCAGAAAGGGAAATGAGGCTTGTCCAGCCAGTCGCGGCCATCAACAAATAAATTCCAGTAGTCGTGCCGCAGCACCATATTTTTGGCAACAACGGCGTATAAAGTAGCATCAGGCTCCAGCAGGGGAACAAATAAAGCACTGAACTGAAGCAATACCAGTAATACAATGAATAATTGCCATACCTGCTTTTCATTGATAGGGTAACGAGTTGTAAGCATAGCGAAAAGTTACTCTCCGCCTGCATAATGGTCAATAACCGCTGGTAGGTTTAACAGAATGATAATGGGGCTTACCAGAGCCAGCCGCTGCTCTTTTCCATGCCCAGGAAAGTACCTTCTGGTCGCTGCTCCACCGGATAGGTTTTCAGAAAATACCCCTCCCCGCTCACATTACGGCCATTGCGGAGGTCAAATTTATAGCGGTGCAGCGGACAAACCACGTTTCCCGCCCCATCAATAAAGCCATCCGCCATAATGCCGCTTGCATGCGGACACTTATACGCAAAAGCAAAAAGCTGCCCGCCATATAATGTGCAGCACAGCTTTTTACCATTTACTTCGAGGATCTTTAAATCCGATGCTACCGTTGGCAGACTGGCATCATCCAGCCTGTGCCAGGTGTATTCTTTGGACATTAATAGAAGAATTCAGTTTTGTACGGATAACGCTCCCGATACAACTGCGCTACTTTATCCATAATGGTTTTACGCAGTTCCTCAATGTTACGCTTCTCTGTAGCAGCGATAAATACAGTGTTACCGTTGGTTTTGGTATCCCAGTCAGTTTTCAGCTGACGTAGGATGTCCTCCTTAATTTCCGGTGCCAGCCACTCGTCAAAGGTATTGGCCTCATACAGATCCATTTTGTTGAAGATCATGATAGTAGGCTTGTCAAATGCCTTTAACTCCTGGAGTGTACGGTTTACCACTTCAATCTGCTCCTCGTACTGAGGATGGGATATATCCACTACATGCAACAGGATATCGCTTTCACGTACCTCATCCAGCGTGGATTTGAAGCTCTCTACCAGGTGGTGCGGGAGTTTACGGATAAACCCTACGGTATCACTGAGAAGAAAAGGCGTCTGATCAAAAACGACCTTACGGGTAGTGGTGTCCAGCGTTGCGAAGAGTTTGTTTTCGGCAAATACTTCACTTTTGCTGAGCATATTCATGGTCGTGCTCTTGCCTACGTTGGTATAACCTACCAGGGCCACACGTATGAATTCACCACGTTCTTTACGCTGTGTGAGCGACTGCTTGTCGATTTCCGCCAAACGCTTACGCAGCAACGTAATTTTGTCCTTTACGATACGACGGTCCGTTTCGATCTCGGTTTCACCCGGACCCCTGCTACCAATACCACCTCCCTGACGCTCCAGGTGACTCCACATACCACGCAGTCGCGGCAGGATATACTGGTACTGTGCCAGCTCTACCTGCACTCTCGCCTGTGCCGTACGCGCCCGGCGGGCAAAAATATCCAGAATAAGGTCACTGCGGTCAATCACCTTTACTTTCAACACCTTCTCGATATTTGAAATCTGAGAGCCGGTAAGCTCATCGTCAAATATGACCAGGTCTATATTTCTGCCAGCTACAAACTGATGGATTTCTTCCAGCTTCCCCTTCCCAACAAAGGTGGCCCTGTCGGGATGTGCCAGTTTTTGAGTAAAACGCTTTACAGTCTGGGCGCCGGCTGTTTCAGCCAGAAAAACCAGCTCGTCCAGGAACTCCTGTACCTGGCGCTCGCTTTGGTCTTTCGTGATTACTCCTACAATCACGGCCCGCTCCTCTTGTTTTACTAATTGTTTTTTCTCAATCAAGGTATTATAATTATTAGACAGCAAAATTAGCAAGAAAATCGCTGATCTCCGCCTACCAGATGCGTACCCGTAAGCTGTCGGGGCGATACATTTTGTCGCCCGGTTTCAGGCCATATACGTCATAAAACGCATCCACATCACTGAAAGGCCCGTTCACCCTGAATTTAGCCGGAGAGTGTACGTCGGTGAGTACACGCCTTGCCAGTTCCTCTTTCTTGGTGTGACTCAGCCATCCCAGGGAATATCCCAGGAAATAGCGCTCTGATGGGGATAGTCCGGAGATTTTCTCGTTTTTCTTAAACTGTTCGGTTTTTTGAAATGCATCCCAGCCAAGCAAAATACCACCCAGGTCGGCAATGTTCTCGCCCAGGGTAGCCTGGCCATTAATGCGCAAACTATCTACTACTACATATTCATTGAACTGCTGCACCATTACGGCTGCACGTTTATTAAACTTCTCCTCATCTTCCTTGCTCCACCAGCTTTTCAGGTTACCATCGGCATCAAACTGGCGCCCCTCATCATCAAAGCCATGGGTGATCTCATGACCGATGGTGGAAGCTCCGGCATATCCATATACCAGCGCATCATCCAGCTCCTCATCACGTTTACCCGGTACCGTGAATATTCCCGCCGGCAGCACAATTTCATTGTTGCTAGGGTTGTAGTAAGCGTTGTAAGTCTGTGGCGTCATCTCCCAGATAGTACGGTCCACAGGCTTGCCCAGCTTAGCCACCTGATATTGATGCCACCATTCCATTGCACGGAGGTTATTCTCAAAGTAGCTTTGCGCTTTGATGTCCATGGCAGAAAAATCTTTCCACTTATCGGGATAACCTACTTTCTTAGTGATCTTCGACAACTTATACAGCGCCTTTTCCTTGGTGCTGTCGCTCATCCAGGTTAGTTGCTGAATACGTGTTTTCAGCGCACCGCGAATATCCTCTACCAGGGTCTCATACCTTTTCTTGGCATTGGCATTGAAATATTCCTTTACGAATAATTGTCCCAATGCCTCTCCCATGGCTGATTCCTCTGCATCCAATACCCGCTTCCAGCGTACCTGCTGCTTTTCCTGGCCGCGCATCAGCTTACCATAAAACGCAAAGTCGGCCGCGCTGATGGTATCACTTAAATACGGTGCTGCCGCATTGATCACCTGCCATCTGAGGTAGTTTTTCCAGGTATCCAGCTTTTGCGACTTAATGGCATTGCTCAGCGTGGTATAAAACTCCGGTTGCCCTACGATCACCGTATCTGCAAATTTGCTGATGCCTTGCTGCTCCAGGTAGGCCTTCCAGTCTATATTCCCGGCAATTTTATTCAGCTGCGCCACCGGCATTTTGTTATAGTTGGCATTAGGATCACGCAGCGCTTCCAGCTTGCGACTGGATTTTGCCAATACGGTTTCCAGTGCTACAATGTCCGTGGCAGCTGCATCTGCCTGCCCTGCCGGCATGCCTGTGAACTGCAGCATTTTGGAGATATGCGAAGGATAAGCCGCGCGTATTTTAGCCGTTCTGTCGTCCGTGTTGAAATAGTAGTCGCGGTTAGGCAAACCTAAACCTCCCTGCCAGAACTGGACGGCCATGAGTTCCGAGTTTTTGGCATCTTGCCCGATATATACGCCACAAAGCGCGCCGGTAAATACAGACAGCTTTGCGCTCAGCGTAGCAAGCTCCTGTACATTAGTAACGGCATCAATGGCCTGTAACTGAGTGGCAATAGGTTTAATGCCGTCAGTATTCAGTTTGGCAGAGTCCATACCCGATTGCCAGAAAGCAGCAATCTTATTGGAAATAGCATCGCCGGGGTTATCAGCGGCTTTTTCGTTGATGGTCCTGAGCCGGTTGTACAACTCTTCTTTTACAAGGTTGCCAATTCCCCAGGAGCTATATTCGGCAGGGATAGGATTGGCTTTTATCCAGCCGCCATTGGCATAGTCAAAGAAATCCTGGCGGGGGGCAACCGTAGTATCCCGGTGTACAGCCAGCGGATCAGGGCTGTCCGCAGCGGCTTTTTTATCACCCTGGTTGCAAGCCAGGAAGAATGCCATGGCCGATACACTAACGCCGGCCAGTAAATAATTCTTCATAAGCGAGATGATAGTTTAAATGAAGATACCGGTTTTTGCGGACCCGTCAGGTTCCACTCATGTATAATTATTAACAATAATCCATTTGATATTGTATTTTGTTTGATGCTCACTTTATCCCCCGCAATTCCATTATGATTAACAACTTAACAAAAGGGCGTATCCTTTCAATCGACGCCTTCAGAGGGATTACTATCCTGGTGATGATCTTCGTAAACAATGTGGCTGGTGTATCCGGCATCCCGGAGTGGATGCAGCATGCCCATGGAAATGAAGACCGTATGACCTTCGTGGATGTAGTATTCCCGGCCTTTCTTTTTATTGTTGGTATGTCTGTACCATTCGCTATTAACAGCCGCCTCGCCAAAGATGATACCTTCTGGAAACTACAATGGCACATCTTGTGGCGTACACTCGGATTACTGGTGCTCGGCCTTTTTATGGTCAACACAGGTGAATTAAATGCAGCAGCTACCGGTATGTCTATGGCCCTCTGGGCACTTTTATTTTATGCCGGCGCCATCCTCGTGTGGAACGTTTATACGTTCAAACAAGCCTGGATCAGCTATTGCTTCAAAGCTGCCGGTGCAGCATTACTCATTTACCTCGCTGTGATTTACCGGGGAGGCGACGATGGCAGTCGTCACCTGGAGCCACAATGGTGGGGAATCCTGGGACTTATTGGCTGGGCTTACCTTTATGCCTGCATTATTTATCAGCTGGTACGCGGGGCCTCCGGTGGCGTGTTCCTGATGATTGCCGTATGTATGGCTTATTATGCCCTGGCGCATCAACCGTTTATCCGTGACAGTGAGTACAGCTGGCTGGGTGCCCAGTCCGGCAACGCTATTCATACTGCCGTAGTACTGTGTGGTATGTTGCTGTCGTTATTCTTCTTCGACGAAGACCTCGATCTCCGGGGTAGTAAGCTGGTATCAAGAGTAACCGGTTTCTTCATTATTCTTGTAGTGGCCGCAGTTTGCCTGCGCCCGCAGTACAAGATTTCAAAAATCCATGCTACTCCAAGCTGGGCCCTGTTTAGCGCCGCCAGCTGCGTAGCCGTTTTCGCCGTACTGTATTACCTGATTGATGTTAAACGCATCAGCAAATGGACGGAGTTTTTCAGGCCCGCAGGCGCTAATCCGCTGCTGACTTATATTCTGCCTGACATCGTTTATTTCCTGCTGATCTTCCTGGGGTTACACCTGCCGGATGTGGTAGGCCACGGCTTGCCTGGAATTATCTGGAGCGCGGTGTACGCCGTGTTAATGCTGTTCCTGGTAAAAGGGTTGAACAAGCTGAATATCAGACTGCAACTTTAAAACAGTCCCTATACAAAAGAGGAGTGCGGCCAGTTGGCTGCACTCCTCTTTTGCATTTAAAATACGCCGGAGGCCTTTTCCCCGCGATTTTAAAGGATGCCGGAGGCATTGTTTAAAATCGCCTCAACTCCCCTAATAAAAAGTTACATTCTGTAGAAAATAATTCTCTGAACAACATCCCTTACCCGCGCGTTTACGTATATATAGCAGGTGGCACCTGGTTTGCGAAATCCAATATTGACAGCGTATTATTCAGTATCCCAAATTGTAACTCCCATGAAAAAAATAGCAATTGTATTCGCAGCGGCAGGAGCTTTTTTGGCTATCTTAGCACAGCAAGCTGACACAAACGAATGGGTATGGGCTTCATTCTTCCATACACTCGGTTTCGTCGGCTATATTTTTGTAATCAGCGGCTTGGCCTACCTTTCCCTATGGTATATTCACCAACTGTCCAGAGATGAAAAACATCGGATCAGACATTATTATCACAAGGAAAAATAAGCAGCGCCTCACAGCGGTAACCATTATGCACACAGCTAATTTTACATTGAAATTTGAATACAAAGGACAGCCCCATATCCTCGAAGTACGCACTGCCGAATCGCCTTTTAAAACGGTGTACAGGGTGGATATTGCCGAACAGGAAATCACTTTCGAACCAGACGAAGAAGGCTATGTGAGAGCAGTATCCAGCAAACCGCTGCACGACCAGGTGAAACAAGTGGACGTAGAATTATTGCACCATGTGGCAGAAATGATCATTGCTCATATCAACAAATAACCGGCTATTACTCCGGTTCTCCCTTTACCTCATCGCGGATAGAACTGGAGTCCCAGCCCTCTCCCTCATCCAGCCAGGTCTTAATTTTGTCGGCAGAGATCAGTTGCTCCATTTCAGCAATCCTGTCTTTCATGACGCTGACAAACTCTTTCTTATTATCACGGGTAGCGGATAAACTTTTCAGACTCAGCTCGTCCTGCCTTAAAAAGGTACGGGCAGCCCGGTGATTGTGATAGGAACGCATACCCAGCATGTTCAATGCGTCCACGCCTAAACGAAGCGAGGTATCCACCGTTTCGCGGTAGATATGCAATACCCCCATGTCCATCAGCTCAAACGTATCCTGGCTGTCCTTTGCCCTTACCAGCATTTGCAGATGCGGAAAATAGCGCTTTACCATTTTTACCACTTCCGTGGTTTTTTCATAGTCATCCATGGCTACTATCAGCACCTTGGCCTTATCAGCCCCGGCTGCCACCAGCAAATCGTACCGGGAGGCATCTCCGTAATACACTTTAATTCCCAGGTTATGTAAGGCATCCACGCGGTCGGAATCCATGTCCAGGATGGTGGCGTTTACACCATTAGCACGCAGGAAACGCCCTGTGATACTGCCAAAGCGGCCAAAGCCCGCGATAATAACGGGGTTGTGTTCCTCAATCTGATCCTGCTCACGATCTGTGGTTTCATTGATGGTGAAGCGCGGCTGTATCAGCTTTTCATAGAGTAGCATCAGCAACGGCGTCAGTGCCATACTAATGGCCACTACCGCGGTGAGCATGCCTACCATCTTATCATCCAGAATCCTGCTTTGCTCGGAAAGGGAAAGCAACACAAATGCAAACTCTCCGATGTCGCATAAAGCAAAGGAAAACAGCAGGTTCTGATCTGTGCTCAGCTTAAATATCTTCCCTAAAAAGAAAAGTATCAATCCCTTCACGGTCATCAAACCGAATACTAAACCAAATATTATCCAGGGTTCCTGCCTGATTAAACTAAAATCAATGGAAGCGCCTACTGCAATAAAAAATAATCCCAGCAGCAATCCCTTGAAAGGTTCAATATCACTTTCCAGCTCATGCCGGTATTCGCTGTTAGCCAGTACCACACCGCCTAAGAATGCACCCAATGCGGAGCTCAGGCCTACAAGATTCATTAGTACAGCAATAGCTACCACCATCAGTAAGGCAGTGGCGGTAAACAATTCGCGTACTCTCGTGCGCGCTATGATATGCATGATCGGTTTTACCAGGTAGCGGCCACCAATTACAATCGTAGCTACCGCGCCCAGTACCACCAGGGTCTGGCCCCAGGCGGGAAGATTATCCCGGATAGATGCGGCATGTGCCGATTCCGTTTGCACTGCATTCACTGCCAGCAGCGGAAATATCGCCAGCATAGGAATTACCGCAATATCCTGGAACAACAAAACGGCGAAAGAGCTCTGCCCCGCTGCGGTGGACATCCACCCTTTTTCATTCAGCGTCTGTAATACTATCGCGGTGGAGGAAAGTGACATGATCATACCTATTGCCAGTGCAGCGTTGATGGGCACGCCCAGTAATAAAGCGATGCCGGCAATGGCAGCACTGCTCAGCAGCACCTGCAGGCCGCCAAGCCCCAGGATGGCCGATCGCAGCCGCCACAACAGCGTCGGTTGCAATTCCATCCCGATCAGAAATAACATCATCACCACCCCAAATTCCGCGAAGTGCATGATATCTTCCCCTTCTTTCCCTATAAAACCTGTAACAGAAGGACCAATGATCACCCCCGCCAGCAGATACCCCAATACCGCGCCCAGTCCCATTTTCTTGGCCAGCGGAACAAATATGATCGCCGCTGCCAGGTACACCATTGATTGAAAAAGTAATGAATGCTGATCCATATTATGAGGTTTGTACAGGTTCTTTTATCAATTCATTCAGGTTGGAAATGCTATCCAGTGTAGCCAGGTCAAAGTCCGGCGCCTTCAGTATTTCCAGCATGGCACGCAGCTTTTGCACCTCCTCTATTATATCTGATTTGTCCATACGGTGTACACCATAAATATTATAGGGAGAGACATAAGTCATCTTACAGATAACGGCCGTTTGAATGAACGGCAGCAGGAAATGCTCAAGCGGGAAACCATGCCGGCCCCCTTTCTGATATTCTTTCTCCTGACTTCCTGTAGAGATAATGTTACTGATATACTTTCCTTTCAGCGCCTTGCCACTATGACCATATGCCCAGCCATGCTCCAGCACCAGGTCCTGCCACTGCCGCATAATGGCAGGGGCGCTGTACCAATACAGCGGATGCTGCATCAGTATAATATCATGACGTGCCAGCAGGTCCTGTTCTCTGGATATATCAATGTCGAGGTCAGGATATTTCTCATATAAGTCGTTAAAAGTAATGCCCTGCATGTTCCTGATCATAGGAACAAGGTGGGCATGCATCCTCGACTTCTCCAGCGCAGGATGCGCAAATGTTATCAATACACGGGCCATACAGCCAATTGGTTTTAGGAGCGTTATAGGTCTGAATATTCCTGTAGTAATTTACGATAACGGTTCAGTATCCGGGATTTTGAAATCATCCCTACCAGCCGCTTATCCTTCACCACAGGCAGGTGCCAGGCATTCGCTGCGTCAAATTTGCGGATTACCTCTTCAATGTTGTCCTCCGCTTTTACTACCGCTGCCGGCGCCTTCATCAATTTCTTAACAGTCATGGTATCATATAGTTCCGGATCAAACATAATTGGCCGGATACTGTCCAGTGGTATCAACCCTTCAAATAATCCCAGTTCGTTCACCACTGCTATGTTGCTGCTGTCGCCTTCCTTGATCAGTTCTATCAGTTCACGGAGGGTGCCATTGTTTGAAATGGTCTGCACTTCGGTTTCCAGGAGGTCTTCCATCTTTATGAGCGATAAAATGTTTTTATCATGCGCCCTGGTAAACACCTTTCCTTCCTCCGCCAGCTCCTTAATTTCCGGTGATATAGGAGAAAACCATTTACTCATCAGGTACGACCCTGTTGCTACAATCATTAACGGTATAAACAGGTCGTAACCGGAGCTGGATTCTGCAATCAGAAATATAGCCGTCAGTGGGGCATACATTACGCCGCTCATCACACCGGCCATGCCTACAATAACCAGGTTGGTAACCGGTACATTGGAAAAGCCCAGCTGCGTGCACAACAGCGCAAAGAAAAATCCAAGAAAGCCACCTGAAAACAGCGAGGGTGCAAAGTTCCCGCCATTACCCCCGCTCTGGATGGTAATGGAACTGGCAAAGGCTTTTAGTAAACATATACATCCTGTGAAAATCAACAACATCTGATTTTGTTCGGGGATGTACCGGAAAAAACTGTTTTGCAGAATCGTTTCACCGTGACCGTTAGCCAGCGATTTCACCACCGTATACCCTTCTCCAAATAAAGGCGGCATGGCCACACAAAGCGCGGATACCAACACTCCACCCAGCATAGCCCTTTGTACAGGCTTCCATTTGAGTTCCTTAAAAAAATGTTCCACCTTTTGGGAGATGACCACATAATAGCGGGCATAAAATCCGCATAACACGCCCAACACAATATAATACGGGACATTCATGTAGTTAAACGGCGTACGCGACTCAAAGTGAAAAAGTACATCTTCCTGTAAAATGATTTTGGATAACAAACTACCGCAAACGGCAGCCACAATCAAAGGCATGAAATCTGAAAATACCACGCCGGTCAGTAATATCTCAAACGCAAACATCATCCCGGCAATCGGCGCATTAAATGCAGCAGCAATGCCGGCGGTGGCACCTGCTGCCAGCAAGAGGGTCCGCTCCTTATAGCCAAGATTATAAGTTCTGGCATAGTTGGACCCCAGCGCCGCACCGGTCACGGCAATCGGGCTTTCCAGTCCTGCAGAGCCTCCAAGTCCTACTGTTACGGCACTTTGCAATACCTGGGAATACATTTTCACCGGCGGTATCATGCTCGAGTTCTGGGCTATTTCGTGCAGGATGGCTGGTATGCCTTTGCGCGACTGCCCCTTGAAAAACCAGACCACTATCAATGTAGTAAGCACGATCCCCAGAAACGGGAAAAGGGCATAGAAAAAAACCTGTGTGGAAAAATGCACTTTGTACGTAATTACAAAGTGGATGTAGTGAACCAGCATTTTCAGGACTACACCTGCCATTCCCGCTCCGCAACCCACCAGCACCCCGGATAGCAGCAAAAACTGATTCCTGTTGAGCTTGCTGTGCAGCCAATGAATGACAATCTCGTAGCTCCTTGCTTTCCTGACACTGTAGGTTTCGAAATCTTTCTTGAATCTAAAAAAGCTATGGTATCTGCGTAAGTTCTTAAACTTGCTCATATGGCAAATTTAGGGCATCAGAGCTCAATGAGTGCGTAAACTTTATCATTCAGGTAAGGACCACCGGGATGGCGGGCCGAATAATCGAGGTTTATCCAGTACTCTCCCTTCAGCTCGTGGTAATAGATTTCTTTGATGGCCGGCTTAGGAAAAAGCAATATGATGGCCTGTTTCATGATTTCAAAGTCTTCCTTGGTGCCACAGTAAAGCTCCGGATAAGCATGCCCTTTGATCAGTACAATGCGGCAACGTGCCCCGATGGATTGCAGGCAGCTGGTCATCAGCAGGGAGTGATCATCGCAATCCCCGCCCAAACCATTCATAATCGTTTCCCGCGGCGTAGCAAAATACTCATCCCTCCGGGAGTCCAGCACATACTTGAAATTGTAGTTGATATATTTAAAAAGAGAGAGAAAACGTACGATTTTGCCGTATTTGTACCAATAAGCATCAAAATATTCGAGGGAATGCTGCACAGAAAAATTGCGCACCAGGGAGTCCTGGTAGTTGATCCGCTCCCGCATGCCCCGCACAGTCTTATCGCGATAGCTTTCCACTTTACGCGGGTAAAGACTGAGGATATCTATCTGTTTGCTATCCTTAGCGCCCCAGTTGCCCCTTACCATACCCTTATAGTCGTTCATGACGTGGGTAAAGGAATAACCTTCCACTAACCGGTTAGCTACCAGCAGCCCGCATACCATCAAAAAGGCCGGTATGACCAATGGCCGGAATACCCAGCGAAGGAGGTATACAAAGGCAAATGCAATGACTACCGCCACAACCAGGTCCACGTGCAAGCCGCCCGCCTTGATAGGAGGCAGAAACCTGTTTATAAACGGTGCCAGTACCAATAAAGTCAGTAAACTTAAAATATGCAGTACCAGCTTTTGAGAAACGGAATATTTGCTTTCGTCAATAGCCATCTACCCTGCAAGAAAGCAAAATTATGTCAGACTTTGCGTGCAAAATTTAGTGCTTCGTGTTTGAAAGAAGTATTTGCTTTAATGGTATCTATTTGAGTCTGTGTATCTTCCATCTTTCCGGACATATTCAGCTTTGCGTATAAGCTCTTCAGTAACGTCAGATTCCTGAGTGCCAGGATCTTAAAATCCAGTTTCTGAGCGGTTTCAACAGCATTTTCAGCTGTTCTCATTGCCCGCATCAGGTCCTGTTCCTTGTAATAGTAATCGGCAGAAATCATTTTTTGCAGCGACTCCACGTATTTGCTCGAGAAGTAGTCGGATGCGTAATTCCTGATAATGATATCTGTATGTCTGCAAACCCGCTCTGCGGTGCGCATATCTCCCATGCGGGCCAGCGCATGTGTTTGCCAGCAAAGGATCTGAAGTCTGAACGAATCCGTTTTCCTTCGCAGTAGCGATGGATGGGCTGCAAATACCAGTTTGGTGAATTGGAGCAGGTTGCCGTAATCTTCCATCAGTGCCAGCGCGTAACCCATATTGCGGATCACGATTTCCTGGGGAATGCTGGTAGCAGGCTCTTTGCCGGTAGTGGAGCAGGGTATCAGGTAGTGGTGATAACTGTATATTTTCTGCAATACCTGTTCATCCGCCACCCCAAACTTCATGCGCTCATATATAAACAGTAAAATCTCATGCGGCGTCACCCATAAGTCCTCCAGCTCTCCGGGGCCATAGATCTTTTTAATGGCCTGCAGGTGCATTTCACATTCCTCTGCTTCCAGTTGAAGTAGGGAGATGGTAAACAGCATACTGCGGATCTTCAGCTTGTCCTCTTGAGTGTCGGCCAGGGGAAGTAGCGCCCACAGCACTTTCTTTTTCCTGAAGTGGATAAACTCATCATTGATAAAGCTGCCGATAGGGTTCTTTTTAAAGAAACCCGCCGGGAAAATGGAACGCAGCTCCATCGGGTCATTACCATCCAGTTGATAGTGGAGTACGAGGTATTCCAGCAGATGGGATTTCTCCGTCATCGATAACTGCAGGTGCAGCATTTTGATGATGCCGTCTGTTTGTTTGTGGTTGATGGCGAACCGGAGCAGCCATTTAAATACCCCTACCCGGTAAGGGGAGGCAGGAAGGTAGGATAATACGTCTTCCAGGATGGTTTCCCCTACCTGCTGACTGTTTTTCTGCAGGTAGTGCATGGCCACAAAGTATTCCAGCAGGAAGGCATGCGCAAAACGCACCTTCACATGGTACATAATCTCCTGGCTGAGGTTTTCTTCTACCAATATATTATCAGCCAGCAGGTCCTTATAGGCCGGGAACAGTTCCGGGTTTTTGTCCAGGAGTTCAATTTTTTCCACATACATGCCGTTCCTGCCCATATCCAGCAGGGTCAGTAGTCGTTGTATGATTTTGATTTTAAATGAACTGGTTGGGGAGATGAAAACCTTATTCTGAACAAACCGGGAGATAATTTCAAACAGACTCAGGTTTTCGTCTATAAAAGACGTTTTCGGGTCCGGGTTTAGCTGGCAGAAGAGCTGTAGATAATACGGATGCCTGAGTTTCTGAAAAAATGATTCGGAGAACTGCTTAAGTACAGATTCCGGGTACTCATGTTTTTCCAGTACGTTTCTTATTTCCTGGTCAGAGAGTTGTTTTACGTTGATATTGGTTTCCTCGTCCATTTCGGAACCCACGTACCAGTAGCGGCGGAAGGCCGAATAGTCGTTAGGGCGTTGAAACAGCTCATTCCAGGTACTGCTGCGGACGGATAGGATCACCTTTATCCAGGGGAATTTTTCATTGGTATAAATGAAGTCTTCCAGCTTGGTATATATAAGTTTGAGTTTCTCGGCCGATACGGCGATTTCATCAAACCCATCGATGATCATGACCAGCCTGGAGCCATTTTTCATGAATTCGGCTGCAAAGTGTTCCCGGAAGTTATCGCCGGTGCCATGCGTCAGTTGCTGATCGAGCCAGGTGGAGAGGGAGAATCCCTTCAGCAGCAGGCTGCCAGCGGCGTGTGCATGGATAAAGAAGCAGATGTCGTCCTTGAATTTGGGGTGGGTGCCATGCCAGAAGTGGTCCGACATATGCACCAGCGAAATGGATTTACCCCATCCGGAGGGTGCAATGAGGGCGGTGGCCGTGTAGTTGCTTTCCAGGAACTTTTCCACATGATTTACCATGTACTGGCGCTTCACGGTGTGTTGGAAGTTAATGCCCGACCTGTTCTGCAACGTCAGCATGGTGTAATGCGACACGGCAGAAGCTTTGGTCCTCAGCTCCTGGATTTTCACTTCAATGGGGCTACCATTTTTAGCATTGGCTGCCTGTGGATTATTCAGCATATAGTGGTGCTGCTGGAATGATTCCCAGTCCTTATAATCACAGTACTGAGCGAGGGTGTTGAGGGTAAAGCGGGAAAAGCTGTGTTGGGCCACAGCAAATCCAAACACTCTTTTGAGGGTGGTTTCGCTTATCAGCTGCGTTGTCTTCTGCAGAATTGCCCTGCTCAGGTTTTTACATTCTCCTGGCGACATGACCTCTATCCCAAAATGCTGCAAAACTTCCTTTTGCAGGGATAGTATAAAGTCATAGGATATATCTATCATAGGGGACAATAATGGATTATGGAATTTAGGTACAAGAGTAATTACGTAGAGATCAGCTATTTAGATTTCGAAAAAAAGGGAATGAACAGGAAATTGCTAGCCATGATTATTTGTTATATATATGAAATTGTACAATGTGACTATTTTGTTAATTGATGAGTTTGCTTTTAGTTTAATTTAAAGAGATGATAATTAAATAATTAGGAAGTCTAATAGTTCTGTTTATACTGCTACTGGGTAGCACCTGGATCTGCTAAATGTTTAGCTAACTTTTAGTAAAATATTTTTTGAACAGCCCCAAAATTGATTGAACACGGTGATCCGAAATTTTAAAAATGAACAAAATGAACAGAGTCTTTAAAAAATGAACAGGTTGAATGCGCCAAGAGAAATGAACAAAAAGGCACATACATAAACGACGCCAGCACTATACTTTCGTATCATAGATTGTCAAAATATATCTAGGCAGAAAGGAGTTCATAATACTTTATCAACCAGAATCCCTTTCCCCAAAACACTTGCTTAACCGCTGCCTCCAATAGAGTTTATTGAAATCAATAAACAAGACTTCTTATTATCCAAATACTGATGCTATGCATTCAAAAGCTACTCCTACTAGCCCTTTTAGTGCTTCCTTTGTTATCCTTCGAAACCGGGATGGGTCTGCTATTGACGATCCTCTGCCACGTAAAAACCTGCGTGTTGTTAATTTCCTGAAAGGATTTCTGGTATTAATGCTGCTAACACTAGTAGCAGGTACTAACGCCAACGCACAAACGTATTATCAAAGGGTATACGCTAACAGTCAATCTGTTGGCGAAACCCCTTTGTTATGTACCGTGTGTAGTGTTACCGGTGCCCCCAACGCGGTGGATGGAAATGTTACCACATTTGCATCTGTTAATAACACCGTGGGCGTCGCGGGATCCGTTTGGCTGGATGTGATATTTCCGGCTGCCATTCCCGTTACTCAGGGTGTAACCCTAAGAATTGGAACTGGCGCTTTAGTAAGCGTGTCCCTTGGTAACATCACCGCCCAACCAATGTCGGTAGCTGCCAATAGAGGGACTGCTACCAGTTTGAATTCCACGCTTGCGAAATTGCTCGTCAGCAATAACCAGTCAGAAATATTCCTGCCTGCCCCTTCAGCATCAGGTGCCACCGGCACCTACGACCGCGTACGCATCAGCGTTTCCGGTTTGCTGAACGTAGCCACCAGCATTAATATATATGAGGCCTATTATAATGTGCCGGCTACCGGCACTCTTGCCTGCGATAACCCAATCGATATAATCGGCGGCGTGAAAAGCCTGGTGGATATTGCCAGCCTCGTGAACCTCGGTACCGTGACCAACCCGCAAAATGCAGTTGACCTGAATACCAGTACTGCAGCCACCATGCAAACAGTTGCCAACGTAGCAGGATATACCCGTTTAAATGCCATCTTCCCTGGCCTCGCAAAAGCGGGCGATTCAGTTCGCATTACCCTCGGTACAACAGGTGGCCTGCTATCCCTTACTGCATTGCAATCCATCACCTTCCTTACCTATAACGGAGGAACTGTTGTGGATAGCATCAACGGGGGGAATAGCCTCCTGTCACTTAGCCTGCTCGCCGGCCCTGGCACACCACAGGTTGTTACCTTCGCCTCCACCGCCCCTTTCGATCATGTGGAAATCAGACTCGGAGGCCTCGCCAATGTGCTTAACAGCCTGAATGTTTACGAAATTTCCCGATTCATTCCCAGCCCAACCGTTACTGCGGTTGGCGGCAATCTAACCACCTGTCTGAACACCCCGGCAACATTTACCATCTCTAACCCGGATGCTGCCTTAAATTATACCTGGTACAACAGCGCCGGTACAGTCGTACAAGGCCCTGCCACTACCTCCACATATGCTCCACCGGTAAACACCGCTGGTACATTCACCTACTCCGTAGCGGCCAACAGAACAATGTGTACCACCGGTTCACAACGTACGCCGCTCACCTTAAAAGTGAATCCATACACAACAGCCGCTGATCTGAATTTTGCAGATACTGCTTTCAGCTGCTCCGGTGATACCGTGCGCATCACCCCTACTTCCACCTTCCTCACAGCTAACCCTGTGTACAGCTGGTGGAAAGATGCTGCTAAAACAACACCGATCACCAATGGCCTCGTAGAAGGTGCAGTACAATATTTTGTAGACGCCACTACCGGCCGCCTCACCATCGTAGGCCTTACCGCCGCTTCCGCTGACTACTACATCAGCGCCAGCGACGCTAACCATTGCGATAACCTGGCCAATACACTCAAGAAAGTTACCGTGCTGCAAACCAGCAAGGCACCTATACCTACACTCGGCGCATCTACTGTATACGCCAGCGTAGGTCAGCCAGTGGTTCTCCGCGCTACCCCTCCGGGTGGAGGTACCATATTCTGGTATAGCGATACTACCCAGGCACCAATAGGCTCCGGTGATACCCTCCGTGTGGGACCATTCCCTGCCGCAGGTACACATATCTATTATGCTGCTGCACGCCTCAGCGCCAGCGGTGCCTGCGAATCTTACAGAGTCGCCGATACTGCTATAATTATTCCACTGGTGACTAACACTTCCTGTAACGCACCAACTACCACCGCCACCGGTACTACACTCGGTTGCGTATTGTGTAGTGTAACTAATCCAAACGGCGCCGTAGATACCGCCGCTGCCAACTTCAGTACCCTTAATATTCCTGTAGGACTGCTCGGTGGTAGTGTTTATCAACAACTCTTCTTCGCCAGCCCTGGCGCTGCCACTGATAGCCTTCGCGTGATGTTCGGCTACCCTGGCGGTATCGCCGATGTAGGCCTGCTCGCCGGTGTTGAAATCACCGTAGCAAACGGTACTACCGTGGTAAGAAGAGATACCCTCGCAAATCTGCTCAACCTCCAGCTGCTCAGTGGTGCCGGTCCTTATACGATCACCATCCCAGCCGGCGGTGTATATAATACCGTACAGGTAAGGCTCACCGGAGTGGCAAATCTCCTTACATCCCTGCAACTGTATGGTGTAAGAGCAGTAGCGCCAAATCCAACATTTACCGTTAATACAAATGGCACTGCCTGCGTAAATGAAACAGCCACCCTCACCGCTAACGGCCTTGGCGCCAACAGCATCAGGTGGTACGCGGATTCTACTACAGCTACAGTAGCTGGTAGTAATCCTACCTTTACCACACCGCAGCTCAGCACTGCCGGTGTAGTAACCTACTATGCACAGGTAGTTGCAGCTAATGGTTGTGCTAATCCGGAAAGACTTCCGGTGCGCATCACCGTGAACCCGCTCGGTACACCTGGTGATATCATTGTAAATGATACCACCGTTGCTTGTACCAGTAACAGCGCAGTAATTACTCCAACGGCGAATAGCGCCTCCGGTATCACTAACCCGGTGATCAAATGGTACTTCGATCAGGCTAAAACACAGCCGATCGCAAACGGTACCACCGCTGGCATCACCTACGCACTGGACTCAGTGGGTAAGCTGACTATCACCGGGCTCGCCGCTGGTACCTATAATTATTATGCAGCGATCACCGGTAGTAACCGTTGTGAAAATCCGGCCAATACACTCAAGCCAGCATCTGTTAAAGTAGTAACAGCACCTGCAGGTCCGGTAGTGCCTGGTACTGTTGTAGCTACTACCGGCCAGCCGGTAGCACTCACCGCTACTCCAGTCGCCGGAGCTACCATCACCTGGTACGCTGATTCTACTACCACTACTGCCCTTGGCACCGGTACTCCATTTAACGTGGGTCCGTTTACCAACCCTGGCACTTACACCTTCTTTGCAGCCATGACCGTTCTTGGCGCCTGCGAATCCAATCGTGTACGTGTAACCGTAGTAGTTACCGGTCCGGTAATTATCTCTCCTGATTGTAATGTTCCTGTCAGCCAGAACTCCGGTACTACCCTCGGTTGTATCCTCTGCGCTGTGCTGGATCCTAATAATTCTATTGATAGCGTAAAAACCAATTTCACCCGCCTCAGTATGCCGGTTGGGCTGCTCGGTGGTTCCATCTACCAGCAACTGGTCTTCGCCAATCCAGGTACTGCTACCGATAGCGTACGCGTTACATTCGGTGCACCTGGTGGTCTGGCAGATGTGAGCCTGCTCGGTGGTATAGTGGTAAGCGTTTATAATAATACTACCCTGGTTAAAGCAGATACCATTTCTAATCTGCTCACACTCCGCCTCCTCAGTGGTCAGCAGTTTACCGCTACCATCCCTGCTACCGGCGTATATGACCGCGTGGAAGTGAGACTGACCGGCGTAGCCAACCTGCTCCATACCGTCGATATTTATGGCGCAAGAATAATCTATCCACGTCCTACAGTAAATACACCAAATGATACTGTTTGCGTAAATACAAAAGCAACACTCACCGTTACACCTGTTGGTGGTACCGGTGTCCGCTGGTATGCTGATTCTACAGGTACTACTGTACTGGCATCTACCAGCACTTATACTACAGATACGCTCCGTACTCCTGGTACTGTGAAATATTGGGTAGCTGTTTATGGCGGCCCTGCTAATTGTGAAAATCCGGAAAGATATCCGGTAAGCGTTACCGTAACACCGCCGCCAGCTGTCCCTGGTACTGACCAGGCAGTTAGCGTGTGCTCCGGTTCCAACGTAGTACTGCGTGTCAATAATCCGGTGCAGGGATTAACCTATAACTGGTTCAACGCTGCACAAGGTGGTACCAAACTGAATTTAGATTCAGGATTAACCTTCCCTGTAAATGGTGTTACCAGAGATACTACCCTGTATGTAGAGGCACAAAGCTCCTGCGGTGCTACCTCTACTACTCGCCAGGCATATCGTATCACTATCAGTACAGGACTGCAGGCACCGGTAGTGTCGCCAAACCCTGCTATTGTACGACTCAACGAATCTGCAGTACTTACTGCTACCCTGCCAGTAGCTAATGCTACCATCGCATGGTTCAGAGATGCTACTACCACAGATACGCTGGCATTTGGACCATCATTCGGCGCACCATCCAAAGCCGTACCTGATACCTCCATCTACTACGCACAGGCATTCATTGCCGGCGGCGGTAGCTGTCAGTCAGTTCGTGTGCCTGTTACCGTTATTGCACAGGTAGGCGACTCACTGGAAGTACCTTGCGAACGCGCCATCAGCCAAACAATTGGTGGCGGCGGATTGCTGGTACTGGGTAACGTTTACAACCCAACCTTCGCAGTAGATAATAACCAAAATACTGGCTCTTCCCTCGTAATAAACCTCGGTGCATTAAACGCGGTCGTATGGCAACGTGCAGCATTCAACGGATTGTCTGCTCCGGGCGACAGCGTTCGCGTCAGACTCTCCAGCCCAAGCCAGGTGCTGTCGGCAGGTGTGCTTTCCAGCGTACAGCTCACCGCTTATAATGGTAACACACCAGTTGATTCAATCGTGCTGAGTAATCCATTACTCCATGTAGACTTATTAACCGGCGGTCGCACAGGTGACTACACCTTCCTGCCAAATGGTTTATATGACGCGATCGAAGTAAAATTGAAATCCGGTGTGCTCGGCGCGCTGACTGATATTAACTTCAACTCCGCACGCAGAATAATTGCAGCACCTAAAGTGCAGGCATCCACAGTAACTGTCTGCAGCGGTGGCACAGCTACGCTTAATGTGGATAATCCATCCGCTAACGTCACTTACCGCTGGTACAACTCCAATGGAGTTTACCTCACCGGTAAAGACGGTGCATCACTGGTAACGGGTGCTATCACTACTGATACTTCCTTCCTGGTAGAGGCTTACAGAGCTGGCGCAGATTGCCCAAGCAGTGCCAAAACACCAGTAACGGTGAAAGTAATTGCTACACCACTTGCCCCTGTAGTAACACCTGATACAATTGCGGTATGCCCTGGCTCAAACGCCAGTGCCGCTATCAGCAACCCTGTTAGTGGTTATACTTATGGCTGGTACAATGTGGCCAGCGGTGGTACTAAACTCAACGCCGACAGTGGCTTTATCTTCACCGTAAATAATGTTACAGCGCCTGTAACCTACTACGTGGAAGCTAAGAACGATAGCTGTGGCATTACTTCAGCTACCCGCTCCGCTGTACTGTTTACCACTGCCAGTCAACTGGCGGTGCCTGTAATCACTCCGAGCAGGGCTGTAGTAGATACCGGTAAGAGTGCCATCCTGGTGGCTACCCCACCAGCTGCAAACGCAAACGTTTATTGGTTCCGTACCCAGTTCAGCACTGATACACTGTACAAAGGATTACAGTATATCTCTGAACCAAGATCTGTTCAAACAACAGATACTGTTTGGGTAGAAGCCGTGCTGGGTGATAACTCCAGCTGTAAATCCGCCAGAGTGCCGGCACTGATTGTGACCGTTCCAATACCACCAAATGCAGTGCCTTGTGAACGTGCAGTAGCACAAACCAATAGTAATACTACCGTCGGTGGTGGTATACTGGTACTCGGTTCTGTAGTGAACCCGGATAGAGCCGTTGATAACAATACGGTATCTGCTTCCTCCCTGGTACTCAACCTCGGTGTACTCAACGCCGCTGTATGGCAACGCGCTGCCTTCACCGGATTGTCTACCCTCGGTGATACAGTGGAAGTAATGCTCTCCAGCCCTGGTCAGGTGCTGTCTGCAGCACTGCTGGCCAGCGTACAGCTGACAACTTATAATGGTGTTACCGCTGGTGACAGCCTCCTGACCAGTAACCCACTCCTGCATGTGAAACTGCTCAGCGGTACAGAAGGTGCTGTGCTCTCCTTCGTGCCAACCAAACAGTTCGATGCAGTAGAAGTGAAACTGAAATCAGGTATACTCGCGGCGCTTACCGCTGTCGACTTCAACTACGCACGTCGTGGTATTGTAGCACCTACAGTAACTACCAGCGACTCCAGCGTATGCGTAGGCACTCCGGTAACATTGCGTGTAAACAACCCGGTTGCTGGTGTAACCTACACCTGGTACAACCAGGATGGTACTAAACTGCTGGATAGTATAGCTTATGTAGTACCAACATCTAATCCTGCTGGTGTATATAACTATACTGTAACGGCTACCAGAGACAACTGTAATATTCAGACATCTGCCGCCGCAAGAGTGAGCATCCAGGGTATCCCAACTGCTCCGGTGGCTGATTCTGCCAACCCAACTACTGTATGCGTAAGCAATCTGCCGGCCACACTCCGTGTGATCGCACAGGCAGGTGTAACCTACACCTGGTTTGATGCAGCCGGCAATCAGCTGACCGCTAACAATAACGCTTACACTACACCAAACCCAATGGCAGTAGGTACTTACAACTACTTTGTAAGAGCCAACAATGGCAATGGCTGCGCTAACGATACCGCACGCACGCAAATTACACTCACCGTGTTTAACAATGCAACGCCTGCGGACATCACCATCGATAGTATACAGTCCATCTGCCTGGGTGATACAGCACGACTGACACCAACAAGCACTGTAGTCAATGCTGTGTTTAAATGGTATACCAGCCAGCAGAAAACAACACCTATCACTACAGGTGTAGATGCTGCCGGTGTACTCACCCTGCCAGGCCTCGCAGCGGGTACTTACAATTACTTTGTGAGCGTAAGCGCCAATGGTCAGTGTGAAAATGCTGCCGGTAATCTCAAACAGGTAACGGTGAATGTAGGTACGCCTGCAGACAGTACTGATATCCAGGCTGCCAACGCCAGCACCTGCGTGAATACCGCCGCTACTATCACTGCTTCCAGCACCACAGTAACCAATCCGGTGTTCAGATGGTACCGCGATGCTGCACTGACTCAATTCATCAGAAGCACTGCCGTATTTACCACTGACACCCTGAATACCACCACTACCTACTATGTAACCGTACAAGGTGTGAATAAATGTGAAAACGCGCCTGGTGCAGCCAAAGCTGTAACAGTGACCGTGGATGCCTTTACCACACCAACAGCCATCGGAGCAGCCATCTGCGCTGGTCAGGCAGCTACCGTAAGAGTAGCCAACCCTGATGCTACTGTCACCTACAGATGGTACAACAGCAGCACTAAAACGCAGCTCCTCGCTACTGCGGATACATTCAGAACAGGTGTACTCAATGCGGACACCTCCTTCTACCTCGAAGCAGCCAAAGGCCAATGTGCACTGGCACTCATTAAAGTAGATGTAACCGTAAACGGTGCACCTACACCTGGTGTAGACAGCATCCAGACTGCCTGCGGTGGTTCAAGAGCAACGCTCACCGTTAAAGCGCCAGTAAGCGGAGTTACCTATAAATGGTACAATGTAGCAACAGGTGGTACCGCACTTAATACAGATGCTGGTATCAACTTCGTAACCGATACGCTCACCACTTCAACTATATTTTATGTTGAATCTGTGGGTCAGGCAGGTTGCGTAGGTACCTCTGCGAGAGTGCCGGTAACAGTAGTCATCGCACCAACACCAGCTGTACCAACACTGGTTACTAATTATCAAACAGTGTGCGCAGGCGGTAACGTAACGTTCACTATCAATAACCCTGACGCATCTGTTACCTATCGCTGGTTTGATGCAGCAGTAAATGGTACTGAACTGACACCTGCTACACCTACCACCTTCACGGCATCGGGTGTAATAACTACCACCACCTACTACGTGGCTGCATTTAACAGCGCTGGTTGTAGCAATGCAGGTGGCAGAGCAAGTGCAACGGTGAATGTATTACCGGCGCCAGCTACACCAACCGTTGTTGTGGCAGATCAGGCAGCTTGTGTGGATAACATGCTCACCTTCCAGATCAGCAACCCTGACGCACAACTCCGTTATGTATGGTTTAACTCCCTCACCAATGATAGCCTGACTACAGGTACTGCCTTCAGTACCGGTCGACTCAGAGCAAGCTCGGATTACTATGTAGTAGCCAAGAATGTATCTGGTTGTGCAAGCCTGTCCAGAACAGCGCTCCGTGCTACCATTGTGGATTCACTGGTTACGCCTGCTGTAGCACCAAATGCAAGCGTATGTCTGGGTCAGGCACTCACCCTGAGCGTAATCAATCCTGTAAATGGAGTGGTTTACCATTGGTACACCAGCGCCACTTCTACCACACCGGTAGCCACCGGCGCAACGGTAAATATCAACGGGGTAATCACTAATACCAGCTACTTCGTAGATGCAAGCATCGCCGCAGGTAACTGCGTAAGCAGCAGCAGAGGCCAGGTGAATGTAACAGTTAGCAGTGTACCGGCAACACCGGTTGTAGCTAATGGAGCAGTCACCACTTGTACTAACAGCCTCGCTGTACTGAAAGTAGCGAACCCTGATCGTAGCCTCACTTACAACTGGTACACTACTGCACAAGGCGGTACACCGGTAACCACCGGCGACAGCGTAACAGTTGGTCCTGTAACGGCAAATGGATCTTACTATGTAGAAGCTGTAAATACAAATGGCTGTAGCAGTGCAACCCGTACGCCGGTAAGCGTATCCGTGGGTAATGCGCCTGGTGCACCACAAGTTGCCGGCAACGACATCGGTAAGTGTCCTGGTGAAACATATGTACTCACCGCTACTTCCACTACTCCGGGTGCATCCTTCGCATGGTACGCTACCCCGAATGGAACAACGCCGGTGAGCACCAGTGCACAGTTTACTACACCGCCGATCAACCAGGATGTGGTTTACTACGTAGAAGCTTCCATCGGTGCCAATTGTGCAAGCGCCACCAGAACGGCTGTACCAATTACAGTACTGAAAGCGCCGGCTGCACCAGTAGTGACCGTAGCCGAACGAACTGCTACCAGCGTCACATTTACATGGACTGCGGTTCCAGGAGCTGAACGCTATGTAGTGGCTGTTAACGATTCTATGGCCAACTTCCTGGCTCCAAGTTCAGGCATCAACGGTACTACACATACCGTAACTAACCTGCAACCAAACCAGAATGTAACGCTGTATGTGAAAGCAGTTGGTGCAAGCTTGTGTCAGATCAGCCTGATCAGAGAAATAACTGACAAAACAACCAATCCGCAGGGTAACAATATCTATGTGCCAAACCTCTTCAGTCCAAATGGTGACGGGGTGAATGATATCGAGTATGTATACGGTACAGCTATCGCACAGCTCGAATTCAGGATCTACAACCAATGGGGTCAACTGGTGTTCACTTCCAAAGATCAGCGCCAGGGATGGGATGGTACCATGAGTGGTCAAAGACAACCAGTAGGCGTTTACGTATACATCGTGAAGGCTACTATGCAGGATGGCACTGTGATTACGAAACAAGGTAACGTCACCCTCATGCGATAATTAACATTATTAAACCCGTAGAAAAAATAAAACCGGGATGCTGCAAGGCATCCCGGTAATCTTCAACAAGTAAATTATGTTCCTATGAAGAGGATTTCTATAATTATGATACTTTTATGGAGCAGTTTGTTGCCCCGTTTAGCTGTAGCACAGGTAGATCCGCACTTCTCACAATATTATGCCTATCCTTTGTGGCTGAATCCTGCGCTTACAGGTGTAATAGATGGTGACTTCCGTGTGAATGGTGATTATCGTAACCAATGGGCCAACTATGGCAAACCTTTCTCTACTGCCGGTGTATCTATTGATGCCGCTACAGATAAAAATATCGGTGTTGGCGCCAATGTGATTAATATGTCAGCCGGCGATGCCGGGTATAACTACCTCAACGCGATGGCTAGTGTTTCCTATACTGGTGTTAAGTTTGGTAAAACTAAAACCAGTCAGCTTACATTCGGAATACAGGCCGGCCTGCTGAACAGACGGGTGGACCCTGCCAAGTTCCAGACAGGTAGTCAGTATAGTCCTACCATCGGGTATGATCCAAGCATCGCCAACGGTGAAAACGTAACCACTACCTCTTCCAGTTCATTTGACGTAGGAGCAGGTACGGTATTCTTTGATGGTAACCCCAACCACCGGTTTAATCCTTTTGTAGGCTTTGCAGCTACACATCTTACCAAACCAAAAGATCCATTTGCAGCGGCAGGAACTGAAAGAAGTCTTCCTGTAAGATGGCTGTTCCATGGCGGTACTAAAATTAAACTCAATGAGCAGTTTAGCCTGACACCTACCGGATTGTATATGCGTCAGGGTAATGCAGAAGAAATTGTTGCCGGTGTATACGCGCAGATGGCGGTGAATCCGGAATTTGATTTTCTCCTCGGTGGTAACTACCGGTTTAATGACGCCGCTATTCCATTCGTAGGCTTTCACTTCAAAAGCTTTGTGCTTGGCTTCAGCTACGATGCCAATACTTCTAATATGAAACGCCTGGTAAATGGCAGCCAGAGCTTCGAAGTTTCCCTGTCCTTTATCAGTCGCAAGAGAAGAGTGCTGAACGAAGAATATTTTATCTGCCCTAGATTATAAAAAAAACATCAATGATTGTAAGAGCGGAAAAATTTGATGAATTAAGAAAAGCACCCCTCATGAAAAAATATACACTCTGCCTGTTACTTGTCTTATCCGGGCTGCTAAATACTGTCCAGGCGCAATATGTTTACGACTATAAACATACGGCCGATATTTACTACAATGCCAAAGATTACTATTCTGCAGCACAGTATTACAATAAAGCCCTGGGTACTTTTAAAATTAAAAATGACCAGGTACTGCCCTATGCTGTTGCCGGTGCTGCTCCCCCATCCGGTAAGCTGAAAGATTATCAGCAGGTAGTTGCCCGTCTGGCAGAATCCTATCGACTATACAACGATTATGGTAATGCCGAAACCTGGTATGCCCAGCTGGTAGGCTTTAATAATCCCCAGTTTCCGCAGGCCCGCTACTGGTATGCCGTCTGCCTGAGAGCAAATGGAAAATACCATGAAGCATTGGAACAATTCACAAAATTCAAGGAAACGTATACAGCGGCCGATGACATCTCCACAAGAGCCAGCCTGGAAATACAATGTTGTGAATTTGCTATCGCAGAAGAAAAGAAACTGCCAAGATATACCATCGTTAAAACAGCGGGAAATATCAATGAAGGTGGTGCTAACTATGCACCAGTGATCACGGAGCCCAATACATTGATGTTTACTTCCTCCCGCCCGGATACACCGCCGTTGCCGGATAATGCTAGTGAAAAAGAAAAAAAGGAAAAAAATAAAAAAGGTAACCCTTATGTAAATACGTTATATACCGCGTCTGGGCATAACAACACTTACAATAACGCTACTAAGCTAACGATCCCTGACCCGCCAAAAGGCACCGATCAGGGCGTGTCTGCTATCTCCCCGGATGGCAGAACTTTATACCTCACCCGGTGGACGATTAAAAATGGGGTGAAGCAGTCCGCTATTTATCTCAGCAGTAAGCAAAACGGCTCATGGTCAGAACCCAAAGCACTGGGAACAAATGTGAACGTTGACGGTTACAATTCCATGCAACCGTATCTTACAGCAGATAATAAATACCTGCTGTTTACCTCCAACCGTCCCGGTGGTATGGGTAAAAACGATATCTGGTATTGTGTGATGACGAATGGAACGCCAGGAAGCGCCAGAAACATCGGCACTGCCATCAACACAAAAGAGGAAGAACAAGCGCCGTTCTATGACGCTGAAAAAGGATTGCTGGTATTTAGTTCCGATGGCCGCGTGGGCCTTGGCGGACTCGACTTCTTCCAGAGCGAAGGAGACTTCGGCAGCTGGTCAGAACCTAAGAATATGGGCAAGCCCCTGAACTCGCCGAAGGATGATATTTACTACACTGCTTTGGATAACTCACGTCCTTTTGCAGCAGGCTTTATCAGCTCCGACAGGGAATCCGTATGCTGCCTGGAAGTATTCGGCATCAAACGTATACGCAAAATTGCAAGCGGTCTGATTATCGACTGTGATACCCATAAACCGCTGGAAGGTGCTACCGTAACGCTGATGGATACCATTCGCCAACGTATTATCGGTAAGGTTACCCTGGACCAGACGGGCAGATATACCTTTGAAGTAGATCCTAACCGTCAGTATAAACTCGTGGCTGAAAAGGAAAACTATTTCACCAAATCGCTGCACTTCAAAACAGACCAGTTGGAAAACACCGATTCGCTGGATAATCCAACACTTTGTATTAAACACTATGAAGTAGAAAAACCAATTGTTCTGAATAATATCTATTACGACTTCGGTAAAGCTACCCTCAGAGAAGAATCGAAAATAGTGCTGGATACAGTGGTGGATCTCCTGAACGAAAATCCGAAACTCACCATCGAAATGAGTGCGCATACGGATAGCGTAGGTTCGGATAAGTTCAATAATAAACTGTCTCAGGAACGTGCACAGTCCTGCGTGAATTATCTTATCAGCCGTGGCATTTCCCCTACACGACTGATCGCAAAAGGTTATGGTAAAACCAGACCAGTGGCACCAAACTCACTGCCTAACCATAAGGATAATCCTGAGGGCCGCCAGCTGAACAGGAGAACAGAATTTTCGGTGTTGAAAAAACAAGTAGAAGCACCTACATCTAATTATCAGACAGAATGATACAACACAACATTCTGAACCCATCCATATCCTAGAAAAAGTCACCAGAACCAGGAATAGCCCACGCAGTTGCGTGGGCTATTTGATTTATCACACTTTTAATGAACTATCTTTCTATTCGATGGATAGTACATTTCTATCTAAATTAACCAGTACCTAAGGCTTATTTTTTACCTACCACACCAATCGCCAGGGTATCTTTTTTCTCACCAGTCAGTACTTTCATGTGTGCAGCGTAAGCCAGTACGTCGGCATAACGGAATGCAACGTCTTTCTGACCTGCAGCAGTGTTAGCTTTGATAGTTTTTACATTTTTGAAAATGTTAACAGTCATCGCAGCACCAGTACCTTTGATATCAGCAGCAGTATTCAGATACAATGTATCAGTAGTAGGAGCAGCAGCAGTACCACCAATCAGGTAGATCGCCTGTTGTGCATCTTTGGTAGTTTTATTCAGCTTCAGGCTCAGATTGATAGAGCTGTCTGCATTTTCAGTCAGTGTTACTACACCGTTGGTAGCAGCAGCATCAGCACCAACACCTTTCAGGTCGTAGCTGGTAGTACGGGCAATAGGTGCATTGTCATCATCTTTCTTGCAAGCAGTGAAAGTTACAGCCATAGCAGTAGCCATCATAACTCCCGCTGTGAGAGCACGTTTCTTGGAAATCGACATGATATAAATTTTAATTGAAGATTGTTAGAATGATATAAGTCTTATTTTCTTATTGCAATAGGTTTTCAGCGCTTACTGAATTGTTAAACGGAGATGAAATCTTTATGTTACAGTGAAAAGTTAAATTTTATTTTTTCAGAAGAGTGGTAGTGTTCTGTAATCCTTTGTTGTTAAGGGTTACAGGTGGATAAAAAAAAATTTAAAAATATTTCACGATAAAAATAATTTAAAATCTGTGTAACATTTTTGGTGAGGAGTACTTTATATAAGCTGCTGTTTTTATTTGCATCATACTATTTTCGTATAGTCGTTAATGTTATATTTTTTTATGGTTTTTTTAGGGAGATGCAAATGCTGACCCGGCCATATTGTACCAGAAGGTGCCATAAATATTATCTGTCGTGTATTTATGGCAGATATATTACCTTTGCGGGGTTTTGTATATCACATTAACTAACTAAACCAGTAACTAAAAATAGTATGTCACTTACAGTAGTAGGCACAATGGCATTCGACGAGATCGAAACGCCCTTTGGTAAATCAGGTAGAATCATCGGAGGTTCCGCAACATATATTGCGTGGGCGGCATCCAATTTCGTGACACCTATTAACCAGGTTTCCGTGATTGGTGGCGATTTTCCAGCATCCGAACTGGCAGACCTCAAAGCTAAAGGTGTAGCTATGGATGGTGTACAGGTTAAGCAGGAAGAGAAAACTTTCTATTGGTCCGGTAAATATCATATGGATATGAATACCCGCGACAGCCTCGCGACCGATTTGAACGTATTGGCTGATTTTCAGCCTGTTATACCTGAAAGTTACCAGGGCTCTGAATTCCTGATACTCGGTAACCTGACTCCACAGGTACAAATGAGCGTAATCGACCAGCTGAAAGAAAGACCTAAGCTCATCGTAATGGATACCATGAACTTCTGGATGGAAGTAGCCTTGGACGACTTGCTGAAAGTGCTGAAAAGAGTGGATGTACTGATGGTAAACGATAGCGAAGCCCGTCAGCTGAGCGGTGAATACAGCCTGGTTAAAGCTGCCCGCAAAATCCTGACCATGGGTCCCCGTTACCTGATCATTAAAAAAGGAGAACACGGTGCCCTCCTGTTCCACGAAAACCACGTGTTCTTTGCACCTGCAATGCCACTGGATGATGTATTCGATCCAACCGGCGCCGGCGATACCTTCGCAGGTGGCTTCATCGGATACCTGGCTAAAACCAAGGATATCTCCTTCGAAAACATGAAAACTGCAATCATTGTAGGCTCCGCCATGGCTTCCTTCTGCGTGGAGCAATTCGGTACAGCCCGCATCAGAGAGGTTTCCAAAGAAGAGATCCACTCAAGAATTGACCAGTTTGTACAACTGGTAAACTTCGATATCGACCTGGTATAGTATTTAACCAGCAAATTATATAAGAAAGCCCGATGCACTTCATTTCGCATCGGGCTTTTTTGCTTTATGACTTTTTTAGACACTTGTACTGTTTATCCAATATGACAGTAGCAATGTCGTAATGAATGGAAGTTAGATAGCTCCCGGGTCAGCGCCGGCAGGCCCTGCGCGGAGCACATAATGCCGTTGGGCATTGAAAGGGACAGTATTTATTTAAAAATACCATTCAATACAGCCGCCAAACGCAAGCCACCTTTCAATAACTGCGTATTCAAATCTTCCACAAATACATAATTATAACGATAGCTCAACTTGGAGTCCGGTTTCGTATACCCGTATACTTTATCCGCCAGCAGGTGTGACTCAAACATCCAGTCGGCAATAGTGCCTGCCTGGTAAGACTTCACCTGTGCAGCAGGAGCAATATCCAGCGCCTTGGTATACTCGGTGTAGCTAAGCTGTTGGTATTCAATTAACTGTTCGTCCCAAACCCGATGCAGGTTAGAAGGATTGTTGAACCAGGTGACAGCCATCTTGTTACCACCCTGGTCTTCGTCGCGACCCACATGCAAAGGCTGGTGCATGTCTCCCATCATGTGAATGAGGAAGGTGAGCGCAAATACCTTTTGTTCCTGTGGCAGCTGGCGGTTTTTCAAATCCTTGATCATGGCATTGGTTTCAGTGTACAGATTTTCGCCGGTAGCGGCTTTCAGCAGCCGGTCGAACTCCGCACGCTCCACTCCCGCCGGAAAATCCAGGTAATGCCAGGTGTTAGTGTGGTCATATTTATGGGTAGTATCGGACTTGATGAAGTCGGGCCAGTTGGCCACCATCGCCATGGAAGTGCGACCCAGAATGGCCGCTACCGCCTTGCGGGCCTGTGGAGTAAGGTGGTTATACGCAATTTCCGCTACCACACGGTGGCCGATAGGGCCCCAGGCAAAGCCGGCGAATGGCAGCAAAACGCCCAGCAGCAAGGTAAAGATTAGTTTTTTTCTCATACTGTTGTTCCTGATTGAAAGGGCAAAAGTAAAGAGCTTTTTAACACTTTTGTCCGTACTTCTTTAGTATTTTTACATACTGCTCAATTTAAGATTCACATTATGCCATTTAAGATACAAGCGCCTTATGCTCCAGCTGGTGACCAGCCGGAAGCTATAAAACAATTGACTGAAGGCATCAACGAAGGTGAACAGTTTCAGACCCTGCTCGGGGTAACTGGCTCGGGTAAAACCTTTACTGTTGCAAATGTTATTCAGCAAGTACAACGCCCCACGTTGGTGTTGACCCACAACAAAACCCTGGTAGCCCAGCTATACGGGGAGCTACGCCAGTTTTTCCCGGATAATGCCGTGGAGTACTTCGTGTCGTACTACGATTATTACCAGCCGGAAGCCTATATGCCGGTTAGTGATACTTATATAGAGAAGGACCTGGCCATTAACGAAGAATTGGATAAACTACGTCTGAAAGCCACGTCTAACCTGCTCTCTGGCCGTAGGGATATTATTGTGGTTGCCAGCGTGTCCTGTATCTACGGTATGGGTAACCCTACCGATTACGAAAACGGTATTATCAGAATTCAGCTGGGGCAAACGATTGGCCGCAATGCCTTCCTCCATGCGCTGGTCAACTCCCTTTACCAGCGTACCACCGGGGATTTTAACCGTGGTAACTTCCGCGTACAGGGCGATACGGTAGATATCAATCTGCCTTATGTGGATTATGGCTATCGGATTACTTTCTTTGGAGATGAAATTGAAGAGATAGAAAGCTTTGACGTACAAAACGGGAAGCGTATCGGCAAAATGGAAAATGCTGCGATATTTCCCGCTAATCTCTACCTGGCACCAAAAGATATGATGAGAGAGATCATCTTTGAAATACAGGATGAATTGATGGCGCAGGTGGAATATTTTAAGGCAAATGGTAAGCTGATAGAGGCGCAGCGCCTTTCCGAACGCGTCAATTACGACCTGGAAATGATCCGGGAACTGGGTTATTGCAGCGGTATTGAAAACTATTCCAGGTTCCTCGACCGCCGTACCCCGGGTACCAGGCCTTTCTGCCTCCTGGACTACTTCCCGAAAGACTTTCTCCTCGTTATCGATGAGAGCCACGTAACAGTTCCGCAGATTGGCGGTATGTATGGCGGTGACCGCTCCCGTAAGCTGAATCTGGTGGAATATGGCTTCCGCCTGCCTTCAGCACTGGATAACCGGCCCCTGAATTTCTACGAGTTCGAAAATCTGGTGAATCAGGCCATTTTCGTGAGCGCTACCCCCGGTGAATATGAACTGAAAAAAACCGAAGGGGTGGTAGTAGAACAGGTAGTACGGCCTACCGGCCTGCTGGAACCGCCTATTGAAATCAGGCCCAGCGCCAATCAGGTAGACGACCTGCTGGATGAAATTGACCGCCGCGTACAAAAAGGAGACCGCGTATTGGTGACCACCCTCACCAAACGCATGGCGGAAGAAATGGACAAGTACCTCCAACGTATTAATATTAAGTCAAGATACATCCACTCAGAGGTAGATACCCTGGAACGTATCGAAATCCTGCGCGACCTTCGCCTGGGCAACATCGACGTGCTGGTTGGGGTGAACCTGCTCAGGGAGGGGCTGGACTTACCAGAAGTATCCCTGGTGGCAATTTTGGATGCAGATAAGGAAGGCTTCCTGCGCGATGAGCGTTCCCTGACCCAAACGGCAGGCCGTGCGGCACGTAACGTTGACGGGCTGGTAATCTTCTATGCAGATAAGATCACGGACAGTATGCAAAGGACGATTGATGAAACCGATCGCCGCAGGGAAAAACAACTGGCATATAATATAGAACATGGTATCACACCACGTACCGTACGTAAGAGTAAGGAGCAGATCCTGGCCCAAACCGGTGTGCTGGAAATAAAGAACTACGACGAAAACTCTCCTTATGCCGTGCACGATGAGGTGACGCTGGTTGCAGAGGCTGCTATGGAGGTGGCTAAAACTTCTGCGGCTACCGTAAAAACCATTCCGCAGATGGAAAAAGCGATCACCAAAGTGAAAAAAGAGATGGAGAAGGCATCCAGGGACCTCGATTTTATGGAGGCGGCCCGCTTGAGGGACCAGATGTTTGCTATGGAAAGAGAATTACAGGAGATGAAAGGGTAAAATCAAGGATTTTTGCCCGGCATTTGAAATATTTAATCACCTGCTCGCCTATATCATATATGTAATTATTTACAATATGATATAGGCGATTCTGTTTCGTCTTATAAAAAATTATATGTGTATTATACTTATTATAAATAATTTAATGTGAAGTTTTGATAATTGCAGTAGCAACTGTTACTCCTGATTTTGAAATTTGTTAACGTTCCCTTAATGTTCCTATAAATAATTGATAGCCAGTTAATTAATGAAGTTTTTTTGACTCTCATCTCTCCATATATTCTAAAAAATAATAATTAATATTATAATTATTTATTATTTGATTAGATCTGACTCAATATTTAGCCCCTAAATTCAAATAATTCTATTTTTAAGCCCTTCTATTTGACGTTTTAAATTTCACCCCTACTTTTATTTAAGAAATTTAAAATCAAATGCTATGATGAAAAAATCGTTTCAAGACTACCTACCCTTTATTTTTCTAGCGGTAGTTGCCGTAATCGGGATTTTTATTCCCACGCTCCCCTCTTATGCAGATGCGGGTAAATATAGCACTGCAGATATCGCCTGGATTCTGGTAGCTTCTTCGCTGGTATTCTTAATGACTCCGGGATTATCTTTCTTCTATGGCGGTATGGTTAATAGAAAGAATGTAATCTCCACAATGATGCAGAGCTTCATTGCCACCGGCCTTATCAGCATTGTTTGGGTAGTTGTCGGTTTTAGTCTGGCATTTGGTAAGTCCCACGGAGGACTGATTGGTGACCCCACCACTTTTTTCATGTTTAATAATGTAGGCAGCGGCGAACCCTGGAGCCTGGCCCCTACCATTCCTCTCCTGCTGTTCGCCCTCTTCCAGATGAAGTTTGCGATCATCACCCCAGCCCTGGTGGTAGGTGCAGTAGCAGAAAGAATCCGTTTCACCTCTTATGTACTGTTTATGGTGCTGTTCAGCATCCTGGTGTATGCACCAATTGCACACTGGACCTGGCATCCTGATGGTATCCTGTTTAAGCTGGGTGTGCTTGACTTCGCAGGTGGTACCGTAGTACATATCTCTGCTGGTTGCGCGGCACTCGCTGGTGCGATCGTACTGAAACGCAGAAAAGATCATATCGAAAAGAAAGAATTACAACCTGCAAATATTCCTTTTGTACTCCTCGGTACCGGTTTGCTCTGGTTTGGCTGGTTCGGTTTCAACGCCGGCTCTGCACTGGGTGCTAACCAACTCGCTGCAACTGCTTTCGCTACCACTAATACTGCCACAGCTGCTGCCGGTTTATCATGGGTATTCTTCGATGTAGTGCGTGGCCGCAAACCCTCAGCCCTCGGTTTCTGTATCGGTGCCGTTGTAGGTTTGGTTGCCATCACACCTGCCGCAGGATTTGTTGCTATCCCACAAAGTATATTCATCGGATTTGTTGCCGCAATCATCTCCAACATGATGGTGCATTGGAAATCCAAAACCAGCATCGACGATACCCTGGACGTATTTCCTTGCCATGGTGTAGGTGGTATGGTTGGTATGCTCCTCACCGGTGTATTTGCCACTAAAGCTATGAACAGCGCAGGTAATGATGGTTGGTTCTACGGCAACTTCGACCTGTTCAAAAATCAGGCACTCGGTCTGTTCCTCGTAGTAGCATACAGCTTCGCAGTATCATACGGCATCTTCAAACTGATCGATCTGTTCCACCCACTGCGTGTTACCGACGATGAAGAGTCACTCGGCCTCGATGCTACACAGCACAACGAAAGCTACCATCCTGCTATGATGACCGTCGACACAGAAGGTGATCTGAAGGAAGAAGCTGAAATGGCGCACTCCTGAACGACGCGCCCCCTTAACATAGCAAATGAATTAAAGTTCTTTGATCTGGACCTTTATCAACTGTATTAATAACTGTTCGTTTATTCGAATACGTTAGAAGACCCTGGAATGGATAGTTAACGCAGGAAGCCGACTACGGTGGAACTGCCTGAAAGCGGCTTCGTTAACTATCCGTTCCTAACTAGCTATCGCATGCACGTTACTTATTGAGTATGTAGAAGTTTACCTGAACCCGCCGTAAAGTACGCACGCACCCCAAAACAACGCAGAAAAGGCAGCATATACGTCTTACCATTTTATCAACCAAATTCATACGTAAATGAAACGAATGCTTACCACCTTATTCGCGACTGGCAGCTTATTGTCTGCATCTGCACAAACATCGACAGATACAACCACCGTCCCTGCTTTTAAATTGTCCGGTTCCGCGGATGTATACTATAAGTACAACCTGAACGGTAACAATACGGATAATAAAACCAGCTTTACCAACTCCCACAATTCTTTCGAATTGGGAATGGTATCGCTGAAAGCAGAGCACAGCTTCAAAAAAGGAAGTATCGTAGCCGACCTCGGTTTTGGCAGACGTGCCGGAGAATTCTCCTACAATGACGTACCCGGTTCTGCTAATGGCTTATCAATGGCCATCAAGCAATTGTATGTATCCTATCAGGTAACTGATAAAATTAAATTAAGCCTTGGTAGCTACGCCACACACGTAGGCTATGAACTGGTAGATGCTTATCTCAACAGGAACTATAGCATGAGTTATATGTTCAGCTATGGTCCCTTCTTCAATACGGGCGTGAAGGCTGATATTGCTTTAAGTTCTTCCCTCTCCGCGATGGTAGGCGTTTTTAACCCAACCGATCTGAAATCAGTTTCATTAAACAGTCATAAATATATAGGTGCACAGCTGGGTTGGGCACCTGCAGAAACACCCGTTAAGTTATACCTCAACTACCTCGAAGGAAAAGATACCAGTGGCATACAGAATCACCAGGTAGACGTGGTAGCGACCTACCAGGTGACAGAAAAGTTCGGCCTGGGCTATAACGGTACCTACAGCACCTACCTGGATACCAAAATAAAAGGTGAAGCCAACGCCAGTGCTAATTGGTGGGGATCTGCCCTGTACATTAATGCCGATTTTACTGACAAATTCGGCCTGACGATCAGGGGTGAATATTTCAGTGACAAAGACGCGCTCAAAGTATATGCTGCATCTCCCGAAGGGGGAAATATAGTAGCCGGTACCCTGTCATTTAACTATAAGATAGGAAACCTTACTTTGATCCCTGAATTCAGACTGGACAAGTCTTCTGTGGACCTGTTCAGTAAAAAGGATGGTGCCGCCACCACCTCTACCGCTAACGTATTATTTGCTGCAACATACCATTTTTAACGCCTGAGAAGGATTACAACACCGCTTATTGCTTTATGAGAATTAACCCTGTGGGTGCCCTCCGCGCCTGCAGGGTTTCCCCATTAGCTGCCGGAACGGGATGCACTTCTTCGTAACAATTACTATCTTGGGAAAAATAATTCCAGATAATGTTACAGTCTTCCACGTTAAAGTTTCTGCGGACGCTAAAGCAACATAATACCAAACCCTGGTTTGACGATCACCGCCAGGAATACGAAACTGCCAAAGATGACTTTGAAACACTGGTACAACAGGTGATTGATGGGGTGCAAAAACAGGACCCCACCGTGGCAGGCCTGCAGGTGAAGGATTGTGTGTTCAGGATATATAAAGATGTAAGGTTCTCAAAGGATAAGACTCCTTATAAGACCAATATGGGCGCTGCTTTTCAGCAGGGTGGGAAAAAATCCCCGCTGGCAGGATATTATTTTCACCTGGAACCCGGAGGGAATAGTTTTGCCGGGGGCGGCCTCTGGATGCCTCCCGCTCCGGTACTGAAAAAGGTCAGACAGGAAATAGATTACAATTTCGAAGAATTCGAAAGTATCATTTCCAACAAAGAGTTTATTAAACATTTTGGGAAGATAGAAGGAGAATCCCTGAAAACAGCACCGCAGGGCTATCAGCCGGATAATCCGGCTATCGCCTATCTCCGGCTCAAGAGCCTGGTAGTTACCCGTTCCCTTCCGGATGATGCCGTAGTACAGCCCGCTCTCGTGAGAGATATACTCAAAACATTTTCCCTGATGCAACCCCTGCTGCAGTTTATTAACCGGGCTATGGATTGATCCCGCCCGGTTTAATTAAGTAAAATTCAGCAAGTCATTAATCACTTTAGTTTTTGTGGATAAGGAACTCAAAAGGTCGTGCCTTCCTGTTTTTCAGGAGCTCTTCCTTGTCAGTTCTGGTGTGTGCAAATTTCTGATTGTAAACATTAGCCACTTCTATAATTGGAATAATGCCATCCAATGTATCCTGCTGATCAACAATGTTCATGATCCTGGATACCTGGGAGGAAAAGTTAGTGCTCCACTCTTCGGTAAACTTGTGCATTAACAAAAGCTCACGATTGGTGTTGGTTTTCATAGGACTTAAGGGTGTTTTCGTTAGACAATAGCGAAAAAGTTCACTCGCGCTCTAAAATCGGACTACTCAGAATCAGTTTAGCTGGCATAGGATTATTAATACCAAAATTGAATTTTATCTACCACAAATCAATACTACTTCCGTGTAATTTTTACCCGTACAAAGTTATGTTATTATAAAAAGGATAAAAAAAAGCAAGCGATAATTCGCTTGCTTTTAATATGTTACAGATTAAACTTCGTTTATCCGTTACCGATACTATGCCACTGCTATGATATTACAGGTATTGCATAGCACGACAGTATGATTATAACCAGTTCTTAGCCATCAGGAACTCAGCAATCTGCACGGCGTTAGTGGCAGCACCTTTTCTCAGGTTATCCGCTACTATCCACATGTTTACGGTTTTAGGCTGGGTTTCATCCCTGCGGATGCGGCCTACAAAAACCTCGTCTTTGTCATGCGCGTCCTTAGGCATTGGATATTCCGCTTTGGAAGGATTGTCAACCACAATCACACCAGGCGTTTTCGCCAGGAGTGTACGGATGTCTGCCAATTCGTATTCCTTATCAAACTCGATATTTACCGCTTCACTATGACCGCCCATCACCGGAATTCGTACAGTGGTAGCCGTTACCTGGATCTGGTCGTCGCCCATGATCTTTTTGGTTTCGTTGGTCATTTTCATTTCCTCTTTCGTATAGCCGTTATCGAGAAATACGTCGATCTGAGGAATTACGTTCAGGTCAATAGGGTAAGCATAAGCCATTTCGCCCTGTACACCCTGTCTTTCGTTCATTAACTGGTTTACCGCTTTAACGCCGGTACCGGTTACTGACTGATAAGTAGAAACTACTACTCTCTTAATTTTATATTGCTCGTGCAGTGGCTTTAACACCAGTACCATCTGAATGGTAGAGCAGTTAGGGTTGGCAATGATTTTGTCCTCCGGAGTCAGCGCATCACCATTAACTTCAGGTACCACCAGCTTTTTGCTAGGGTCCATTCTCCAGGCACTGGAGTTGTCGATTACAGTGATACCTGCTGCAGCGAACTTAGGAGCCCACTTCAGGGAAGTGCTACCGCCGGCAGAGAAGATAGCTACATTTGGTTTCATGGCAATTGCCGTATCTGCACTAACCACCTTATAGCCCTTGCCCTTAAATGTTACTTCCTTACCTACTGACTTCTCAGAAGCCACTGGAATCAATTCTGTGACAGGGAAATTCCTTTCTGTCAACACTTGTAACATTTTTGAGCCTACCAGTCCGGTAGCTCCTACTACGGCAACTTTCATTTTATTTTACATTTTAATTTTTAGGAAGGTCAAAATTAATATATCGCTGGCTCTTTTCATAATCTCTGTCATGTTTTTATCAGGCGTTAACATCCGCTAAAGGAATAGACCTGGAATCCCACCTAATTTTATACGCTCTTTAAAAGTATTTATTATGTTTTTAACCCTTGTTTGTCATGCATTAGTCATGCATGCGGTGCTGTTAATTTCCGCTGATACTTCATCTCCCAAAATTCATGAGGTAGTGATTCACGAAATCATGGCCAAACCCACGCCAGCTAAGGGACTTCCGCCTATTGAATACCTGGAGGTCCTGAACCGCACCAATGAAGTAATCAATTTGCAAGGATGTATACTAAAGGTAAATAACCGGGAGATATCATTGCCAGCAGTAACATTACCACCTCAGGGCCTGGGATTGCTATGCCCGCAGGCGGGGGTAGACAGCTTTCTGCATGCCAACACGATCGTTGTTTCCCGATGGCCAGCCATCGCGGACGATACAGGGACTATCGTATTATACTCCCCTCAACGGGAGGTGATACACGCAGTTTCGTATAACCGTAGCTGGTATGGCCATCCCGCAAAAGATGACGGTGGTTACAGCCTGGAAATGGTGAACGATGCCATCCCCTGTGCCGGCAAATCCAACTGGAGAGCCAGTACCGCGGATGCAGGAGGTACGCCGGGCAACCTGAATGCAGCTGCGGCTGACTGGGACGAACAGCTTCGCCCTGACCTGTTATATAGCTCCATACCTGACAGTAATCATACCCGCCTGGTATTCGCCCTGCCACTGGATAGTAATTCAGCCGCCACCACCACTAATTATGAACTGACTGAAACGAGCACCGGCAGGCTGCTCAGGCCCAGTAGCGTAACTGTTATACCGCCATTTTTCACCAGTATTTTAATATCCTGGGAGATGCCAATGCGGCCAGAAGAAAAATATCATCTCCATACAAAAAACTTGATTAGCTGTACCGGCATGGAAAGTCTCCAAAACACAGCACTACCACTGGCCATTCCAGCACCCGCAGGCAGGCAACAGGTGCTGTTCAGTGAAATCCTCTTTGACCCGGCAAAGGATATTTCCGGGTTTATAGAAATTGTAAATACAGGCGGGCATGCAGTAGACCTCCAGCAGCTTGTTTTTAAAAATATACGGGGAGATGCTACAGCAGATCCCGGAAAAAGGCTGAGTAACGATCACCGTATACTTTTACCAGGCCAGTGCCTGGCTTTTACCTCCAACGCCATGGCACTCTGCCACAGGTACGGCTGTACCAAGCCCCGGGGCATACAGGAAATAAATATGCCTGCCACCTACGTGGCAGGCGGTCAGCTGCTATTGACCGCAGATACCATGATACAGGACCTCGTGAGCTATAATGCCGACTGGCATTTCCGCTTATTAAACGACGGCGAAGGGATCTCACTGGCAAGAATTAGTTTTGAGCGCCCGGCAGCCACAGCGGAAAACTGGACTTCCACCCCCTCCAACGACGGGTTTGCCACCCCCGGATGGATCAAAGAAGTACCCGCGGGTAGCTCCGAAGCACTTAATTTCAGCATCTTAACACCTTTTTTTACCCCGGAATCAGCCAGCGGGAGCCAGGTGGCAAAATGTAGTCTTGACCTGGGAAAGCAGCAGTGGATGGGGACCGTCAGCGTATACGATATAACAGGCAGGCCTATACGCACCCTGGCAAGGAATACACTGCTGTCCGGCAGTGCCTCCTGGACCTGGGACGGATGTGATGAAAAAAAAGTACTTTTGCCGGCAGGTGTTTATATATTTTTAATCGAAATATTTAACCTCAAAGGTCAAACCCGGCGTTGGAAAGAACCGGTAGTTATGGCCAGAAATTTTCATTAATAAGGCCTACTGACAGCGATACCACTCAACGGTAAATTTGTCAGCGGGCAATCTATTAGAATTATTTATATTTGCGCTTCCTAAAAATTTGAACATGCAGTACAGAGAAATTGTTGCAGTAACCGGATTGGGCGGTTTGTTTCAGTTAATGGCCAGCAAACAAGATGGCGCCATCGTTAGGTCACTGGAAGATAAAAGCACTAGGTTTGTGTCTTCCCGTGTGCATAATTTTACTCCACTGGAAAGTATTGAAGTTTTTACCACCGGCGAAAACGTAAACCTGGCAGAAGTTTTCAAAGCGATGGACGAAAAAGCTGCAGCCTTCCCTCCACTGGATGCGAAAGCTGATAACAATACTATCAAAGCCTATTTCAAGAATGTATACCCTGACTTCGATGAAGAAAGAGTATATGTGAGCGATATGAAAAAAATGGTTAAATGGTTTACCATACTGAAAGCCAATGACCTGTTGAAATTTGAAGAAATACTGGCTGAAGAAGAAGCAGAGGCTGAAGAAGCTGAAGCAGCTCCGGTAAAGGAGAAAAAAGCTAAAGCAGCCGCAGCTGCACCTGCTGAAGCTACCGAAGTAGCCGAAGAGGAAAAACCTAAAAAACCTCGCGCTAAAAAAGCTGCTAAAGCAGAAGGCGAAGAGGCGGAAGGTGAAGAAAAACCTAAAAAAGCTGCGAAAGCTAAGAAAGAAGACGCCGCTGAAGGTGAAGAACCTAAAAAAGCTGCTAAACCACGCAAAAAGAAAACCGAAGAGTAATCTCCGGATTTTAACATAACTATTATTCCAGGCTGCCCTCGGGAAGCCTGGAATTTTTTATTTTAGTAAGATGAAGAATTTAAGCGCAGATATAAAGAAAACACCCCGTCACCTTCTTCCTGAAGATTTTAAAGTGACCACCTGGGAAGCCCTGCAGCCCTACTACGATGAACTGCAGCAACGCCCCCTCAATAACGTAGCCGAACTGGAAAAATGGCTCAAAGATATTAATGAACTCGAAGCTGTGATCAGTGAAGACGCCTGCTGGCGCCAGATCCGCATGACATGTGATACCACCGATAAATCACTCGAGGAAGCATTCGCATTCTTCTGCATGGAAATACAACCCAAAATGCAGCCCTATGCGGACGCCGTCAATAAAAAACTGCTGGCCAGCCCTTTCCTGAAAGATCTGGACCAGGACCTGTATAAAACATATCTCCGCAACGTGGATAAGCAGGTGAAACTCTTCCGCGAAGAGAATATCCCGCTGCACGCTGAACTCAGCGTTACCGCACAACAATACGGCGCCATCTCCGGCAAACAAACCGTAACCGTTAACGGTCAGGAATATACGCTGCAACAGGCGGCTAAATTCCTGCAAAGCAGCGACAGAGCCCTCCGCGAAGAAGTATTCCTGAAAACCGGCGAACGACGTCTGCAGGACCGCGAAGCACTCGATAAACTCTACACCGAACTCGTTGGCAAACGTGACCAGGTAGCTAAAAACGCCGGCTACGCCAACTACCGCGATTATAAATTCGTTGAACTCGGTCGCTTCGACTATACCAAGGAAGATTGCTTCCAGTTTCACGATGCCGTTAAATCGCATATCGTGCCACTGGTAAAAGATATCCTCGAACACCAGCGCCAAAAGCTGGAACTGGATACCCTCCGCCCATGGGATACCGATGCAGAGCCGGATGGGATAAAACCACTGGAGCCTTTTCATACCGGCGATGAACTGGTGGATAAAGCCACTAAGACTTTCGATGAGCTCGGACCTTTCTTTGGTAATTGCCTGCGGGTAATGAAGCAAATGAAACACCTCGACCTCGAAAGTCGCAAAGGCAAAGCACCAGGCGGTTACAACTGCCCACTCGCCGAAACCGGTGTGCCCTTTATTTTCATGAATGCGGCCGGCCAAATGCGCGACCTTACCACCATGGTACATGAAGGTGGGCACGCGGTGCATTCCTTCCTGGCGCACAACCTGCCACTGGCGGCTTTCAAGGAATATCCGATGGAAATCGCTGAAGTAGCCAGCATGAGTATGGAACTGTTTACCATGGATCACTGGCATATTTTCTTTGATAACGAAGAAGAACTCCGCCGTGCAAAACGCCAGCAACTGGAACGTTCTATCACCATCTTCCCATGGATCGCCATCATCGATAAATTCCAGCACTGGGTATACGAACACCCGAACCATACTGTGGCAGAACGTACCGCTAAATGGAACGAGATCCAGGACGAGTTTTCACCTAACATTGTGAATTGGAGTGGTTTGGAAGAATTCCGCGCTACTGCATGGCAACGCCAGCTGCACCTCTTCGAAGTGCCTTTCTACTATATCGAATACGGTATCGCTCAGCTGGGCGCCATCGCCATGTGGAAACAATACAAGGAAAATCCGCAGCAGGCACTGGATAATTACGTGGCGGCATTAAGTCTCGGTGGCACCAAAACACTGCCGGAGCTCTATAAAGCTGCCGGAATTAAATTCGACTTCTCCCCGGCCTATGTAAAAGACCTGGCAGATTTCGTAAAACAGGAAATGGATAAACTTTAAATAGGAAAGCCGGTCCCACGTGGACCGGCTTATTTCACAAACAAACTAATATCTTAAACGTATCTGGTTACTTACAGGTTTTGCAAACCCCACTCACCACTACTTCCACATTATGCATCGCATAGCCCTTTGGTAAGCTGATCTCAGGTATGTTGGTTTCATCCAGACACGTGGTAGTGCCGCAACTTTCACATTTGAAATGCACATGATGATCATGGTGATCATGTTCTGAACATTCCGATTTACATACTGCATAACGCACAGACGTGTCAGTTGTTGGAATTTTATGAATTATTCCTTTATCCAGGAAAGTTTGCAGGGTACGGTACACCGTTACTCTGTCAAAAGACTGCCCTGCCTGCGTTTCAATATCGCTATGTTCCAGCGCGCCGTTGCTTTTCATGAACAGCTCCAGGATTTTCATCCGGGTATCTGTTACACTCAGCTTACTATCCTTCAGCAGCGCCGTGATTTTTTCTGTTATTTGTTGTTTGGTGCCCATAGTTCAGGAGCTTTATTCATTCATTAATCGGTCTATATCAACGATTAGTTTTTGTACATCTTGTGTTTTGGTGCCTTCGTACAGGCCACGGATATGCCCGGCTTTATCTACCAGCGCAAACCATTGGGTATGAACGAAGTCTTCTTCGCCGCCTGGAGTGCCGTCATCTACCAGGTAACCCTGGCGTGCCAGGCGGTAAAGCTGCTTTTTGTCACCGGTCAGGAACCACCAGTTTTTGCTGTCGGCGCCATGCTTGCCGGCATAGGTTTTCAGCACTGATACGCTGTCATGCTCAGGATCTACCGTGTGTGAAAGTATCAGAAAATCCGGTTTGTCCTTATATGCAGCATAAACCTTTTCCATGTTGGCATTCATTTTTGGGCAGATGCCGGTGCAGGTGGTGAAAAAGTATTCAGCAACATATATTTTACCCTGCACATCGGCCTGGGTTCTGGTATTGCCTTCCTGGTCGGTAAAAGAGAACCCGGGAACTGTGTGGCCCGGTGTGCCCAGGACTGGTAGTTTTTCCACCCCGAAAAATGTGCCTTTCTCCCCCTTGATCACATATCCCGCATAGCCCAGAAACGCTATACTCAACACCACAAAGAATATTACCAAGCCTTTTGTTTTCTTTGACATAGCCTTTCTTCTAAAGTTTGTTCAATATACAAAGGTAGCACATACTTGACAGATGCCCATATCTCTGTTAACCCCCTTACCGTTTTTAACAAAATCTGAGAAATTTAAATAAAAATGCAACTATGTTGCAAAAATAATATATTTTTGTCGGGTAGAAATAATTTAAGAGATGATAGACCGACTTTTCTCCAGGCTGAACCTGGATGTGCTGGGCATTGGCGCCTCTGTGCTTTGCGCGGTACATTGTGCGCTGCTACCGCTGCTTATTTCCGCGCTCCCCTTACTGGGACTGCATTTTACAGGCCACGGCTTACTGGAGTATTGCCTCCTCTCTGTTTCTTTCCTGGCTGGCAGCGTGGCGCTGGGTCGCGGATACTGGTATCGCCACCGGAAAGTATGGCCGCTGCTCCTGTTCGGGATTGGTTTTATATGCCTGGTGGCAGGTCATTTTATTCCGTTGTTTCATGATTACGAGGGCTGGATAATAGCCCTGGGCGCTGGCCTGCTCGTAGCTGCCCATTGGGGAAATATTCGTCATACACCTCCTAAAGCCGCCACCTCAGCCAACTAAAAACTTTACATATGAATAAATTACCGGTAACGGTGCTGAGTGGCTTCCTCGGCGCAGGGAAAACTACTGTCCTGAATCACGTGCTGCACAACCGCGAAGGCCTGAAAGTAGCGGTGATCGTTAACGATATGAGCGAAGTAAATATCGACGCACAGCTGGTAAGGAATGAGCAGGTACTGCATAAAACCGAAGAAAAGCTGGTGGAACTCAGCAACGGCTGCATTTGCTGTACACTCCGGGAAGACTTGCTGAAGGAAGTGGAAAAACTGGCGCTCGAAAATAAATTCGATTATCTGCTGATTGAATCAACTGGTATTTCGGAACCTATTCCGGTAGCGCAAACATTCTGCTACCAGGATGAAGCCAATGGTATCGATCTGAGTGCCGTCAGCCGGTTGGATACCATGGTGACGGTGGTGGATGCCTACAATTTCCTGAACGATTTCAGCAGCGTGGAACGCTTGCAGGATAAGGGTCTTACAGATGAGGATGATGGCCGTACCATCGTTAATTTATTAACGGATCAGGTAGAGTTTGCAGATGTAATCCTGTTAAATAAGTGTGATCTCGTAAGCGCTGAAAAGTTAGGAATCCTTTCTGCTATGATCAGAAAGCTGAATGCAAACGCAAAAATTATTCATACCACTAAAGGGCAGGTGCCGTTGCAGGAAATTCTGGATACCAAACGATTCGATTTTGAAACTACTTCACAAAGTGCCGGTTGGCAGGCCGAACTGGAAACGGAGCATACACCGGAAACACTGGAATATGGCATTGCTTCCTTCGTATTCAGGAGCAGAAAACCTTTCCACCCGGAACGCTTCTGGCACTACATCCAACAGCAGTGGCCAGGTAATGTCATCCGCTCTAAAGGACTTTTCTGGCTGGCCTCCCGCCCGCAGATAGCGATAAACTGGAGCCAGGCGGGTGGTTCTGTGCGTGCCGATAAAGCCGGTTACTGGTGGTGTGCGATACCACGGCAGCGCTGGCAGGTGGATGAGGAAACTATGCAGCTGATCACAGATCGTTGGGATAACCGCTTCGCTGACCGGTACAATGAACTGGTGATCATCGGTCAGTTTATGGATAGAGCAACCATAGAGAATGAGCTGGAAAGCTGCCTCTGTACAGCAAAAGAGGTGGATGCCTACCTAAAGGGAGAACCCTTCAAAGACCCTTTTTTAATCTATTAATTTAGGCTAGACTAAAAAATAATTAAAGTACATTTAAATTGTTAAATATAGATTTGTAAAAAAATAGCTTCGGAAGTCTAAACATTTGTTACTATCCAAATCCCTGTTTTTAAAATGATAATATGATCTGAAGATGAAAAGATTTTTTACTGTTCTGTACCTGCAATTATTAACTGTACTGGCATTTGGCCAGCAAGCAACCGTAAAAGGAAAGATTACTGCTGCCGGAAAGCCGCTGCAGTACGCTACTGTCGCTATACCTGCCCTTCATACCGGTACGGTTACCGATAAAGAAGGCAACTACAAGCTCGCCATCAAACAGGGGACCTGGGACGTGACGGTGTCCATGATGGGATATCAGCCCCAAACCTTCACACATACTTTTGCCGGCGCCACAGAAACACTGGCGGAAATCAAGCTGACGGAAGACCTCTCCCGGCTGGATGAAGTAGTAGTCACCGGTGTTTCACGCAATACCATCGCCCGTAAAAACCCTGTTCCCATTGCTATTATCGGGAAGAAGGAATTGGTTACACAGGTAAATACCAACCTGATTGACGCCATCGTGAGGGGGGTGCCCGGCATCAGTGCCGTTACTACCGGCCCTAATATCTCCAAGCCCTTCATTCGTGGTCTGGGCTACAACCGTGTACTCACACTCTACGACGGACTGCGCCAGGAAGGCCAGCAATGGGGCGATGAGCATGGTATTGAAATCGACCAGTACGGGGTATCCCGTGCAGAAGTGGTGAAAGGCCCTGCCAGTCTCACCTATGGCTCCGATGCCCTCGCCGGTGTAATCAACATTATTCCGGAAGCACCCGCGGGGCCGCAAGGAAAGCTCAAAGGCAGCTTCCTCACTGATTACCAGACCAACAACGGCCTTATAGGCAGTTCGCTGGGTTTATCACTACAGCACCATGACTGGAAGTATGCCTTGCGCGGCACCATCCGGACCGCACATAATTATCGCAACGCGGTAGACGGATATGTATACGGTACTGCATTCCGGGAATCAAATCTCTCCGCATTAGCCCACCTGGATAAAAAATGGGGTTATTCCCATTTCGGAGCCACGCTCTATGATAACCTGCAGGAAATCCCTGACGGCAGCCGTGACTCTCTCACCAGAAAATTTACCCGGCAGGTAAAAGAAGCGGACGGGGACGATATCCGCAACAGGCCGCTGGTGCCGGAGTCGGACCTGAAAACATATACGCTCAATCCGCTGCACCAGCACATACAGCACTACCGACTCTATAACCGCAGTATGCTTAAACTGGGCGGTGGTGAACTCACGGGAACACTGGGTTATCAGCAAAGTATCAGACGGGAATATAATCATCCGGTGTATACCTCACAGGCAGGGCTATACGTAGTGCTGAACACCCTCAACTACGACCTGCGTTACAATCTCCCGGCGATAGCCGGGGTTGAAACCTCATTTGGCGTAAATGGTATGTACCAGGTAAATAAAAGCAAGGATGCCACCGACTTCCCGATCCCTGATTACCAGTTGTTTGATATTGGCGGTTTCCTGTTTGCCAGGAAAAGTTTTGGGAAAGTTGATATTTCCGGTGGCATCCGGTACGACCTCCGGACCATTCACTGGGACGACTTCTACGTGGGAGAAGATAAGACCACCGGCTTTGGTTACCATGCCACTGATACGGCGGGTGCCACCCTGCAGTTCCCGGAATTCCGAAAGCAATACACGGGTATTTCCGGTAGTCTGGGAATAACCTATAATATCAGCGAACGGATATTGGTAAAGGGGAATATTGCCAGGGGCTACCGCGCCCCGAATATTACGGAGATTGGCTCCAATGGACTGGACCCGGGCGCGCACATTGTATACCTCGGCAACCGCAGCTTTCAGCCGGAGTTTAGCCTGCAGCAGGACCTTGGTTTCCTGGCTTACCTGCCGGACCTGGATCTGAGCGTGGAACTCTTTAATAATAATATCCAGCACTATATCTACCAGGCACGGCTATACGATGCGAATGGTGACCCGGTGGTCATCGTGCCGGGGAATGTGACCTACAGTTACCAGCAATCCAAAGCCCGCCTGTTTGGGGCGGAAGCTTCGGTAAACCTGCATCCCCGCCGCTGGTCCTGGTTTACCTGGAATAACAGTATCGCCTATACGGAAGGGCAGAATAAAAACAAGGCGCTGATTGCCCAGCAAGGGGCAGCAGCAAAATATCTGCCACTGATACCGCCTATGCATATACGTTCGGATATAAAACTTACCGCCCCTGACTGGAAATGCTTTAGCAAGGCCTATATCCGCGGAGGTGTAGATGTGTATGCGGCCCAATCCCGCTACTATGGTGTGGATAATACGGAAACCTATACTCCTGGCTACACCCTGGTGAATCTGGGTGTAGGCGCTACTATTGAAAATAAGAAGGACAAGCCCTTGTTCGAATTATATGTGCAGGCGGATAATCTGCTGAATAAGGCTTACCAGTCGGGGCTGAACAGGCTCAAGTATTTTGAATACTACAGCGCATCGCCCAACGGAAGATCAGGTATATATAATATGGGGAGAAATATAAGTATGAAAGTGATAGTACCCTTTTAACGGGCCAGGTTCAGCCCGATCTTAATACCCAGGTGTAAACTCGGTAACACACTCACCAGGCGGCCATCGTTTATTTGTACGCTGTTATTATCAGATCCATGGTAGGTGGTGTACTGATAAACTTTGCCGCGTATGCCGAGGCCTACAAACGGATCGAGGATCAGTTTGTCTTTACTGAACTGGCGGCCTATTAACAGTTGGATGCCATAAACATCCTTGGTGGCGTTATTGGTATAGCCGGTACCGTTAATAGTCACATCTTCATTAGGGTAAAATACTTTTTTATAGAGAAGAACGGGTTCAAAGTAGGTGCCGGCTGCGCGTGCAGGAGCAAGGTCCCGGGACACCAGGTACAATTTAACGCCTGCCCTGAATCCTAGTCCGCGGCCATCTACAAACTGTTCTGTGCTGATGTCTGGTTTTTTCTGTCCGAAGTCGATTTTTTTGGTGAGTACGTAATCGGGGTAATCTGTATAGATGCCACTGATACCCAGTTCAATACTGAGCTTATCTGATATTTCCTGCTCCAGATAGATGTCCAGCTCATTAATTAAAGTGGTTGGATTGATCTTCAGATATGTATTGCGGTGGAAGCGTTTATCTTCCTGCGCAAAGGAAGTGAGGAAGGAGGAAACTAACAGACATATAAACAGCAGTGTCTTTTTCATACAGTTGAAGGGTTAGAAAGGAGCGGGTGACGCTCCTTTTATTTTTCCAATAATCGTTCCACAATTAGCGGGAACCATTGATGTTCCAGCACCTGCACCTTTTTAGCGAGGGTTTCCGGTGTGTCATCGGAGGTGATCACGCAGCGTTCCTGTAAAATCGGTGCACCATCGTCATACTTTTCATTAACGAAGTGAATGGTGATGCCGCTTTCTTTATCTCCGGCGGCAATAACGGCTTCGTGAACAAAGTGGCCGTACATACCTTTTCCTCCATATTTAGGAAGGAGGGCCGGGTGTATATTAATGATCTTATCCGGGAACGCCTTTACGAGATTGGCGGGGATTTTCCAGAGGAACCCTGCCAGCACGATCAGGTCTATATTATTTTCCTGGAGCTGCTTCACGTAGGTATCCCCACGGAAAAAGGCTTCTTTCTCTATTATAATGGAAGGGATACCTTCTTTTTCAGCTATCTGCAAAACGCCGGCTCCGGGCTTGTTACATACGATCAGTGATACTTTGCCTTTGGTGGAGTTTCTCAGGTGATCGATTATCTTCTGTGCATTGCTTCCTGCGCCTGAGGCGAATATGGCGATATTTTTCAATGTTACGTTGTTTGAAACCAGGTGCAAAAGTAGTACTTGCTATTTAATAAACTCCCCACAGCCTGAATATGTTTTCTCTCCCACCAGCAATTGTACCGTGTTGGGGCGGAGGTAGCCGCTCATGTCATCGGCGCAGGTGGTAGGGCGTATATTAATGGTGATGCCTTTGCCTTTATAAACTTTAAGTGTATCGGTATTGAGGGCCAGGCCTGGTAGTGGGGTGTAGATGCTGTCGCCTCCAACGGTTTTAAACCGGATGTTCTTTTTGTCCAGCTCCAGGGTCCAGAAGGGTTCGTTACCGTTAGCGAAGAAGGTGACTCCCTGTGTTTTTTTGTCGGCCAGGAGTTGGCGGCGGTCGCCGCCTTCTACCGGTTTCAGTATATAATTGCTGGCGAGCATGCCTTCTATGCGCTTGCCGGCTTTGTCGAGCAAGATAAGTTTATTCTCTGCGGCCACGAATGAAATGCTGTCATTCTTCTTTTCCAGTAGGGCGATGGAGTCGTTAATCGCCCGCCAGGTACCTGTTTCTACCGTTGCTATATTTTCTCCCCTGCCCTGGTAGGCAGTCAATTCGCTATAGGTAGAGTCATCATATAGGGAGATTTGATAGTCGATTCCGGGGCAGTCGGCGCAAGGGAGGGTGCCCTGATAGGTGCCGGCCAGTTTCATGGTTTGTCCGGGTGTTACCCTGTTTATCCTGATAGAGTCCTGTTGTTCCCGGGCTGCGTTGTTGTTATTACAGGCGGCTAAAGCCAGTGCCAGGGTGGATAAGAATAGTAGTCCGCGCATGGGTAATTTTTTAAGGGTATTAATGAACATTATGGTAAGGTGGCAGGTTATTAAGGTAAAATTAAGGTACCCGGTTCATAAATCGACGGAGGAGCTTATATATATTATTGTATAGCGAACCAGGATATAGGGGGTTATTATAGAATTCCAATCTGCATATATTATTATTATAACCCCATGAAACCTCATACCATATTATATATGCGTGAGGTTTAGTCAGAAGAGTCAATTCCCCTAATAAATTAATAACAAAGGGCAGGATCTGTAACAGGGGACTGTATAATCAGCCAGCAGCGGGAGTTTTGGAGTATCTGAGGCTCGGAAAATAGGAAAAAATTGGCATTATTTACGGCAATTATTTTTTTTATTTGTTGGTAAATTGTCAACATTCTGTCTTATTTTTGCTGGCACTTTTAAGAAACTTTAGGTCAAATCTAAACTATATAGGCTGTGTATCGTCGTGTTTCCATTCTTTTGCGCAAGCATTTTGTGAGTGTGCTTATTCTATGCGCTAGTATAGTAATTCCGTTTTCTTCCGTTAAAGCTGCGGATCCTAACGCTGGTAAAGCACTGTTCCAACAGAATTGCGCCTCATGTCACAATGTCTTCAAGAAGGTGACAGGTCCTGCACTTCAAGGTGTTGAGGGTAGATGGGCAGATAAGAAATTACTGCACCAATGGATTCGTAACTCAGCGTCAGTGCTTGCATCTGGCGATAAGTATGCGAATCAGCTGTTCGTTGAATACAACAAGACGGCAATGACTGCATTTCCAACTTTAACGGATGCAGACATTGACAACATCCTGGCGTATATCAATACAGCAAAACCTCCGGTACCTGCTGGAGGTGGTAATGGTACTGCCGGCGCTGGTGCTGGTACTGAATCTGGAAGCGATAACAGCCTCCTTTTCGGCATTATTACCCTGATCCTCGCAGTGGTAGCCCTGATCCTGATGCAAATCAACAGCAACCTGAACAAGTTGGCTGGTGATAAAGAAGGCGTTGCTACTCCTGAACCGGTTCCTTTCTACAAAAACAAAGCTTACATCGCGCTGGGTATCCTGGTGTTATTCATGGTAGGTGGTTACTTCACTATCCAGGGCGCTATTGGCCTGGGTCGTCAGAAAGACTACATGCCTGAGCAACCGATCTTCTACAGCCACAAAGTTCACGCGGGTATCAACCAGATCAACTGTCTGTATTGCCACGCTGGTGCTGAGAAATCCAAGCATGCGATGATTCCTTCCGAAAACATCTGTATGAACTGCCACAAGTCAATCAACTCTTACTCTGGCCCTGAGCTGTTTACAGCTGAAGGCAGAAAAGTTGACGGTACCGCAGAGATTCAGAAATTATACGATTACGTAGGATGGGATGCTGAAGCTGGTAAGTATACCAAGCCAGGTCGTCCTATTGAGTGGACTAAAATCCACAATCTGCCTGATCACGTTTACTTCAACCACTCCCAACACGTAGTGGCTGGTAAGCAACAGTGTCAGACCTGCCATGGTGCTATCACCGAAATGGATGAAGTTCATCAGTTCGCGGATCTGTCAATGGGCTGGTGTATCAACTGTCACCGTACTACCAAAGTGCAGTTCGCAGACAACAGCTACTACAGCATCTTCGAAAAACTCCATCAGGATGTTAAAGATGGTAAAATCGATAGCGTAACTGTTGAAATGGTAGGTGGTACAGATTGTCAAAAATGTCACTACTAGGATGGATTTGGAGATCTTAAATCTCAGATCAGAAGAATATCAAATTTTATAAACGTAACTCGTTAATATAACATGGAGCAAAAAAAGTATTGGAAAGGCTTGGAGGAGTTGCACAATACCGAAGCGCATCAGGAAATTGTGAAGAACGAATTCAGTGAAGAACTGCCGTTTGAGAGTGAAAGCCTGTTGAATGCTACAACCCCTCGCAGGGACTTCCTTAAATACCTCGGATTCACTACTGCTGCTGCTACTATCGCAGCCAGCTGTGAAACGCCTATAAAGAAAGCTATACCTTATGTGAACAAACCTGAAGAGATCACTCCGGGTGTAGCTAACTATTATGCTTCTTCCTACACTATTGATGGTGAATTCCTGCCACTGCTGGTGAAAACCCGCGAAGGCCGTCCTATCAAAATTGAAGGAAACACACTGTCTACCATCACTGGTGGTTCTACCACCGCTAAAGCACAGGGTGCTGTACTGAGCCTGTATGATACTGCTCGTCTGCGTTTCCCAACTATCGGCGGTAACGAAACTACCTGGACTGAGCTGGACAAACAGGTTGCCGGCGCGCTGGCAGGCCTGGGAGGCGCTCCTGTAGTAGTTCTCAGCTCTACCCTGCTGAGCCCTACCACTAAAAAAGCAATCGGTGAGTTCCTGGCGAAATATCCTGGCTCCCGTCACGTGGTGTACGATGCAGTTTCTTACTCCGGTATGCTCGCTGCAAACGAAGCCTCTTACGGTAAAAGAGTTATTCCTGGCTACCGCTTCGAAAACGCCTGGACCGTAGTTAGCCTTGGCGCCGATTTCCTCGGTACATGGTTAAACCCTGCTGAATTCGCGAAAGGATTCGCTGCTACCCGTAAGATCAATGCTAAGAATCCTGAAATGTCCAAACATTTCGCTTTCGAAAGCACCATGAGCCTCACCGGTGCTAACTCTGATTACCGTTATACGCATAAACCATCAGAAGCCGGTGCTGTAGCCCTGGCCCTGCTGGCAGCTGTAGGTGGTAGCGTAACCGCTCCTACCCTGGATCCTAAAGTAGCTGAAGGTGTTAAAAAAGCTGCCGCTTCTCTGAAAGCGAACGCTGGTAAAGCACTGGTAGTTTCCGGTTCCAACGATGTAAACGTACAGCTCATCGTTAACGCCATCAACAACGCGATCGGCGCTAACGGTACTACCATCGACCTCGCTAACCCTAGCAACTACCGCCAGGGTAACGACGTGGAAATGGCTAAACTGGTAAGTGACATGAACGCAGGCGCTATCGGCGGTCTGGTTGTTTATGGCGCTAACCCTGCTTACGACTATTTCGACGCAGCGAAATTCGCTGAAGGTCTGAAAAAAGTGAAACTCTCCGTTTCCTTCAACGACCGCGTAGACGAAACAACTGAACTCTGCAAATATGTAGCTCCTGATCATCACTTCCTCGAAAGCTGGAATGATGCAGAAGCTAAACCTGGTTATTATAGCTTCACCCAGCCTACTATCAGCCCGCTGTTCAAAACACGTGCTGCACAGGATTCCCTCCTGACATGGGCCGGTAACACTACTCCCTGGGTTGATTACCTGAGAAATGAGTGGGTAGCTAAACTGGGTGGCATCGAAGCATGGGATAAAGCCCTGCAGGACGGTGTAATCGAACCCGCTACGGCTCCTGCTATTGGTGGTGCAGCCTTCACTGGCGATGTTGCCGGTGCAGCCGCTAAAATCAGCAGCGCTAAGAAAGGTGGTAAACTGGAACTGGTACTCTACGAAAAAGTAGCTATCGGTAACGGTCGCCTCGCCAACAACCCATGGTTACAGGAAATGCCTGATCCAATCACGCGTTCCACCTGGGATAACTACGCTTGTATCTCCAACACCCTGGCTAAAACTTACTCTGTTCAGCTGGGTGATGATTACGAAATCAATCTCGGTAGAAAAGTACTGAAAATAAAAGCGAACGGTAAAGAAGTGGAACTGCCACTGCTGATCGTTCCTGGTATCCACCCTGAAGTGATTGCCATCGCTGTTGGTTACGGCCGTAGCGAAAAAGTTGGTAGAGCTGCAGGTGGTATCGGTAAAAACGCTTACATCTTCTCCAGCTTCAATGGTACCACTGTTGATTACTTCGCTCCTGAAGTAACCGCTGAGGCTACCGGTGCTAAATACGATGTGGCCCTGACCCAAACGCACAACAGCTACGAAGGTCGCCCTATCGTTAAAGAAACTACCCTCGAAGAGTTCAAAAAGAACCCGCACGAGGTGAACGAAGACAGAGCGGAACTGCAGAAATTCGGTAAGGATTTCCGCAAAGATGCTACCCTGTATCACAACTACGAATATCCTGGTATTAAATGGGGTATGTCCATCGACCTGAACACTTGCTTCGGTTGTGGTGCATGTACCATCGCTTGTCAGGCTGAAAATAACGTTTCTGTGGTAGGTAAGGAAGAAGTGGGTAAAGCGCATGAAATGCACTGGATCCGCATCGACCGTTACTTCTCTGGTGACGAAAACAATCCGGAAGTAGTATTCCAACCAATGCTGTGCCAGCACTGTGATAACGCTCCTTGTGAAAACGTTTGTCCGGTAGGTGCTACTAACCACAGCAATGAAGGTATCAACCAGATGGCGTATAACCGTTGCATTGGTACCCGTTACTGCGCTAACAACTGTCCTTACAAAGTACGTCGCCTCAACTGGAGAGACTGGAATGGTGCGGATAGCTTCGAAAACAACCTGTACGATGTTGCGGATATGAACGATAACCTGACCCGCATGGTGCTGAACCCGGATGTAGTGGTTCGTAGCCGTGGTGTGATGGAAAAATGTTCCTTCTGCGTACAGCGTCTGCAGGATGCTAAACTGACTGCTAAGAAAGATGGTCGCCCAATGAAAGATGGCGAAGCTAAAACAGCTTGTCAGCAGGCTTGCGCTGCCGATGCGATTGTATTCGGTAACGTAAATGATAAGAGCAGCGCAATCTACAAGATCCGTAACGAGGAACAGACAGAGAGAATGTACTATGTGCTGGAAGAAACCCACACATTACCTTCTATCAACTACCTGGCTAAGATCAGAAACAAGGACGCTGAGCCTAAAGCAGAAAAAGAAGCTGCTCACAAGGAAGAAGCGCACCACGCGTAAGATCTTAACAGGAAATCGTTAAGAGAAAAGAATAAGAAGTTACAGAATCTGAGATCATAACAAAAGACAAGGGCTAGTAGCTAGAAGCTAGCAGCTAAAAGCTTAAAGGATATGCATTTAAAATACGAATCCACACTGAGAGAACCTTTGGTAGACGGGGTTAAGGATTATCACCAGGTAACGGAAGATATCATTAGCCCTATCGAGGCTAAGCCTGGAAAATTGTGGTATGTAGGCTTTTTTATATCACTGGCACTGTTGGGCTTCGGCGCATTTTCAGTGTTTTGGCAGATCTATTTCGGGGTCGGTGTTTGGAATCTGAACAAGACCATCGGTTGGGGTTGGGATATCACCAACTTCGTATGGTGGGTAGGTATCGGTCACGCCGGTACACTGATTTCGGCCATCCTCCTGCTGTTCCGTCAGGGATGGCGTACAGGGGTTAACCGTGCGGCAGAAGCGATGACGATCTTCGCGGTAATGTGCGCCGGTCAGTTCCCTATCATTCACATGGGTCGCGTTTGGATGGCTTTCTTCATCCTGCCTTATCCTAACACCCGTGGTCCGGTTTGGGTTAACTTTAACTCTCCGCTCCTCTGGGACGTATTCGCGATCTCTACTTACTTCACGGTATCACTGTTGTTCTGGTACTCTGGTCTGATTCCAGATTTCGCAACCATCCGTGACAGAGCAAAAACTAAATTACGCAAGCATTTATACGGTATTGCTTCATTCGGCTGGACTGGTTCTACCAAGCACTGGCAACGTCATGAATCATTGTCACTGGTACTGGCAGGTTTATCTACTCCACTGGTACTCTCCGTACACACCATCGTATCTTTTGACTTTGCGACATCTGTAATTCCAGGTTGGCACACCACGATCTTCCCTCCTTACTTCGTTGCGGGTGCGATCTTCTCTGGTTTCGCGATGGTAAACACCCTCCTGATCATCACACGTAAAATCCTGAAACTGGAAGAATACATTACCATTGGCCACATGGAAGCCATGAACAAGGTAATTGTACTGACCGGTTCTGTGGTAGGTTGCGCTTACCTGACTGAGCTCTTCATGGCCTGGTACGGTGCTAACCCTTACGAGTTCGATACCTTCTTCAAATATCGCGCGGCAGGTCCTCTGGGCTGGTCTTACTGGATCATGATGACTTGTAACGTAATCACGCCTCAGGTGTTTTGGTTCCGCAAAATGAGAAGAAACGTAACGGTGACATTCGTAATGTCTATCATCGTAAACATCGGTATGTGGTTCGAGCGTTTCGTAATTATCTGTACTTCCCTGTATCGTGACTATCTGCCATCCAGCTGGTCTTACTATCGTCCATCCTGGCCGGAAGTTGGTTTCTACATGGGTACATTCGGTCTGTTCTTCACCTGCTTCTTCCTGTTTGCTAAATACTTCCCGGTAATTGCCGTAGCAGAGATCAAATCTGTTCTGAAAACTTCCGGTGAGAATTACAAAGAGAAAATGGAAGTGTACGAAGAAGAAAGCGCTGAGAAATTTGCTCACGACGTTGCGCACGCACACTAATAGACAGACAGAAACAGAACTAATTATTAGACTTTGAATTTTTAAATATATGGCTGTTAAAAATTTTGTTGTAGGGTTGTTTGACGATGAGGCAGTGTTGTTCCCAGCGGTAAAGAAAGTACGTACAGCTGGTTACAAATTACACGATGTGTACACTCCTTTCCCTGTGCATGGCCTTGATCACGCGATGGGCCTGAGGGAATCCAGCCTGCACACAGCCGGTTTTATCTATGGTATTACCGGTACAACTACGGCATTATCTTTCATGAGCTGGGTGTTTAATGTAGACTGGCCGCTGAACATCGGTGGTAAGCCTCACTTCCCATTACCAGCTTTTATTCCTATCACCTTCGAGTTAACAGTACTTTTCGCTGCAGTAGGTATGGTGATGACTTTCTGCTGGCTGTGTCAAATCATGCCAGGTGTTAAGAAGCACATCTTCCACCCAAGACAAACGGATGATAAGTTTGTAATGGTGATCGAACTGACTGAAAAAACCAACGCTGAAGAAGTAAAAAGCTTCCTCCAGGCGGCAGGTGCTCATGATATCAATGAGCAACAAGCTGAGGCCGGATGGTGGTTCGGCAGATTCGATAAGGATGATGAACCTTATCTCCGTAAGGTTAAACCGGTTAACGCGTAATTAAAAACAGCAAAAACGACAGTGGCAGTTACTACCTACTGTATTCACAATAAGCAGTAACTGCCAGTTAAATAAATTCTGATGAAAAGGACTTCCAACATATTGATTGTAGCCGCATTGGCAACTGGAGCTTTCCTGGCAGCTTGTAACAGAGGGGAGCACAACAGAAAGCCCGGCAGGATTTATATGCCAGACATGTATGAATCCCGTGCGTATGAATTCTACAATGCTCGTTTGTCAGGGATGAAACCAGTGGAAGGAACAGTAAAAAGAGGTGAAGTATTACCATACCATCTGAAAGAATCAGATACTGCTCTGGCTAATCTGGTAAAAAATCCGCTGACTATCACAGCAGCTGATCTGGCAGAAGGTGAGCGTTTATTCAACATTTACTGCGGTATCTGCCACGGTACAGCATTGGACGGTAACGGCCCTCTGTATAAAGGCGGAGATGGTCCTTACCCTGCAGCACCTGCTAACCTGGCATCCGGTCCTAAAGCAGCGTACTCTGAAGGTCGCCTGTTCCACGTGATGACTTACGGCTTCAACGCAATGGGTAGCTACGCTTCCCAGCTGGACAGAGCACAACGCTGGAAAATTGCCGCTTATATCAAGAGCAAAAATGCTCCGTCTGCTGCTCCTGCAGCCGCCGAAGCACCTGCAACTGATAGCGCTGCAGCAGCTAAATAAGTAAGAGAGAGTTAAACTGAATTTCAAACTAGTATTTTAATATACGATAATGAAAGACCAATTTGTAGTTCCAGCAAGATTAAAAAAGACCAGCTTCGTTTTGATGGGCGTGGGCTTGCTGACTTTATTGATCGGATTATTCGCGTTTCAAGGTGAGAACGCCACACGTTTCTGGGCCGGTCTGTTGCAGAACAGCAGCTTCTTTTTGCTGATTACATTAGCCAGCACATTCTTTATTGCTGCTACAACCCTGGCACATGGTGGTTGGCAGATCGCATTCCGTCGTGTTCCTGAAGCTATCTCAATGGCAGTACCTGTACTGTCTGGGATCTTGTTCGTGATCGTAATGATCCTGGTATTCGGTGAAAAAGATTCAATCTATCACTGGGTAAACCTCCATCACGTACACGAAGACAAAATCCTTACCTGGAAATCACCTTTCCTGAGCAAAACATTCTTTACTACCGCCACCATCATCACGCTGGGCCTGTGGATTTTCTTTACCCTGAAAATCCGCAAAATGTCTATCGAAGAAGATGGCTGGGACCTGAAACCTGCTACCGGTAAAAAAATCCTTTGGAGAAATACTGTAGTAGCTGGTGGATTCCTGGTAGTATTCACCCTCAGCGTTGGTTCTACCACTCCATGGTTATGGCTGATGAGCATCGATGCACATTGGTTCTCTACCATGTATTCCTGGTACACCTTCGCCAGCACCTGGGTATCTGGCCTGTCTCTGATCGCACTGTTCGTGGTATACCTGAAAAAACACGGTTACCTGACTTATGTAACAGAAGAGCACCTGCACGATCTGGGTAAATTCATGTTCGCCTTCAGTATCTTCTGGACTTACCTCTGGTTCTCCCAGTACATGCTGATCTGGTACGCTAACATGCCTGAAGAAACTGCTTACTTCCAGCCGCGCGTTTGGGGCGAATGGAGACCAATTTTCTTCCTGAACCTGCTGATTAACTTTATCACTCCGTTACTGTTCCTGATGAAAAGGGATACTAAACGTAACTATACCGCTGTTGTTTTCATGGCCTTCGTAATTATCGCTGGTCACTGGATGGACTTCTGGCAGATGGTTTACCCTGCTACCGTGAAACACCTGGTGTTCCCCTGGTATGAACTGGGATTAGGCTTAGGTTTTGTGGGGCTGATTATATTCCTGGTATCCAATGCGCTGACTAAAGCATCGCTGGTTCCAAAAAATCACCCATACCTGAAAGAGAGTATTGTTCACCACACCTAATCAGGTGAGAAAGGAGATCAGATAAAAGAAAAGCATTAGATAACTTAATTATTTCATATAGCAATGTCAGGATTTTTAGCAGTCTTAGTTGTTGTTCTCATATTCATAGTCATCTTCCAGATTGCGAAGGCGAGCGAATATGTGTCCATATTGAAGGGAGAAAAGAAAGCTCGCCAGCAGAGCAACCGTATAAACGGATTCCTGCTGATCGCATTCCTGGTGCTGGGGCTTATAGGAGTTTACTACTGTAACGATTTGCTGAAAGGGAAAATCCTGGGCGAATCTGCCTCTGTGCAGGGTGAAGGTGTAGATACCCTCATCTACGTTACCCTTGCCATCACCGGCGTAGTATTCGTTATTACTCAAATCGCCCTCTTCGCGTTTGCATTTAAATACCAGGAAAAAGAAGGCCAGAAAGCTTTCTACTTCCCGCATAACAATAAACTGGAAGTAATCTGGACAGTTATCCCGGCAATCGCCCTGACTGTTCTGGTAGCTTTCGGTCTGAAACACTGGTTCCAGCTGACCTCCGACGCTCCTGCCGATGCAGCAGTGGTAGAGGTTACCGGTAAACAGTTTAACTGGTTGATCCGTTACCCAGGTAAAGATGGTCAGCTCGGTCGTAAAGCGACTAACCTCATCGATCCTGCAGCATCCAACGAAATTGGTGTTGACTGGAACGATCCACTGTCAAAAGATGACTTCCAGGCAACTGAAGTTCACCTGGTGGTAGGTAAACCAGTGAAATTCGTAATCGGTTCCCGCGACGTTATCCACGACGTTGGTCTGCCTCATTTCCGTTTGAAAATGGATGCGGTACCTGGTATCCCAACCACACTCTGGTTCACTCCTAAGTTCACTACCAAGCAGATGAAAGAGAAAACCGGTAACCCGGATTTCACCTACGAAATTTCCTGCGACCAGATGTGCGGATCGGGTCACTACTCCATGAGAGGTGTGATTGTGGTAGAAACACAGGAAGAATATGATGCATGGGTAGCTAAACAACCTACTCAATACAGCCTGGCTCACCCTGATGCAGCACCCGCTGCCCCAGCTGCTGATGCTAAAGCTGATAGCACAAAAACTGTGGCTGCCAATATCAAGTAAGCCTTAATTTTGTGAAGAAGATTTTATTGACGGAGTCCAATTAATAACATTAAAAAAAAACTGACGCACGACAAAACTTCCCGGGTGTTAGTTTAATAAATACCGAACCGATTATGAGTAACGAAGCAACTTTGCACAGTCAACAGGAGGTTATGCACGGCGCGGGGGCGCATGATCATCACGATCATGAGCACCATGACAGTTTCATATCCAAGTATGTGTTCAGCATGGACCATAAAATGATTGCCAAACAATTCCTGATCACAGGTATTATCTGGGCTATCATTGGTGCTTTCTTTTCTGTACTGTTTCGTTTGCAACTCGGCTATCCGGATGCTACTTTCCCTTGGCTGGAAAGCATCCTGGGCCACTGGGCTAAAGGTGGTCGTATTACCCCTGAAGCATATTACGCCCTGGTAACCATGCACGGTACCATTCTCGTATTCTTTGTATTAACTGCCGGTTTGTCCGGTACCTTCTCGAACCTGCTTATTCCACTGCAGGTAGGTGCCCGCGACATGGCTTCCCCTTTCATGAACTGCCTCTCCTACTGGTTCTTCTTCCTGGCTAGTATGGTAATGATGGCTTCCCTGTTTGTACAAACAGGTCCTGCTTCCGGTGGTTGGACAATGTATCCGCCGCTGTCAGCACTGGGTGATGCCTCTATCGGTTCTAAAATAGGTGTGGATCTGTGGCTGACCTCCATGGCGCTGTTCGTAGTATCGCAGCTGCTCGGTGGTTTGAACTACATCTCCACTATCCTCAACATGCGTACGAAAGGTATGAGCATGACCAAAATGCCACTGACAATCTGGTCATTCTTCTTTACCGCCGTACTGGGTGTACTGTCTTTCCCTGTGTTACTGTCAGGTTTCATCCTGCTGCTCATGGATCGTCACGCAGGCACCAGCTTCTACCTGTCTGATATCTTCATCGCTGGTAAAGCACTCGCTAACGAAGGTGGTTCTGCCATCCTCTACCAACACTTGTTCTGGTTCCTGGGTCACCCAGAGGTATATATCATCATCCTCCCAGCCATGGGTATGGTTTCTGAAGTGCTCGCGATTAGTTCCCGTAAGCCTATCTTCGGTTACCTGGCAATGATCGGTTCCCTGTTCGCTATCTGTATCCTCGCCTTCCTGGTGTGGGCGCACCATATGTTCGTAACAGGTCTGAATCCATTCCTCGGTGCGTTCTTCGTACTGTTAACACTCCTGATCGCGGTACCATCTGCCATCAAGGTGTTTAACTGGATCACCACCATCTGGAAAGGTAATATCAGGTTTACCCCTGCTTCCCTGTTCTCTATCGGTTTTGTATCTACATTCATCTCCGGTGGTCTGACAGGTATCTGGCTGGGTAACTCCTCTATCGATATTCACCTGCACGATACTTACTTCGTTATCGCGCACTTCCATATCGTAATGGGTGTATCTGCATTCTTCGGTATGTTTGCCGGTATCTACCACTGGTTCCCTAAAATGTATGGCCGCTTCATGAATAACACCCTGGGTTATATCCACTTCTGGGTTACCCTGATTGGTGCTTACCTGATCTTCTGGCCTATGCACTATGAAGGTATGGCGGGTATGCCTAGAAGATATTTCGACTATTCTACCTGGGCTTCCTTCAATCAGTTCGAAGGCCTGAACCAATTCATCAGCTTCGTAGTAATCCTCGTATTCGCTACCCAGCTCCTGTTCGTGTTCAACTTCTTCTACAGCATTTTCAAAGGTAGAAAAATGACTACCCAGAACCCATGGAAGGCAACTTCCCTGGAATGGACCACTCCAATCCATGCAGGTCACGGTAACTGGCCTGGTGAGATTCCGGAAGTTCACCGCTGGGCTTATGACTACAGTAAAGATGGTAGAGACTTCATTCCTCAGACTGAACCACTCGGTCCGAACGAATCAGCTCACTAACAATATTTTTACAGGCGCCGGCAGGTATTTCATGTATCTGCCGGAACCTGTTAACTGTGATGTTTGTAAATTTGTTCTGAATTAACTTTCAGGACGTGGATAGAAAAAAAATGTTGCAAGAAAACTCCATAAAATTGTCGACATCTTATGCAGTAGCAAGCAAGGTGAAGGATTACTCTCAGTTAATGAAGTTTAATCTCACCTTCATGGTGGTGTTTTCATCCGTGGTGGCTTATCTGCTGGTGCCCGAGGTGGAGTTCAACATTATTAAAGTTCTTTTATTATTTGCTGGTGGTTTGCTGGTTTCAGGATCAGCCAATACCATCAACCAGATATGGGAAAAGGAAACGGACAAGCTGATGGCACGTACTGCCGTACGCCCGCTGCCTGCTGGTCGGATGACCGACGGAGAAGCGATCGTATTGGCAATCATCACCGGTGTAGCGGGTACCCTGATCATGGGTTACTGCTTTAACTGGCTGAGTGCCGGATTAAGCCTGCTGTCGCTGGTATTATACGGTTTCGTATACACTCCCTGGAAAAAATGGAATTCACTCGCCGTACTGGTAGGTGCTATTCCGGGTGCTTTGCCCCTGCTGATCGGCTGGGCTGCTGGTGCCAATTCACTTTCCGAGGGCGGCTGGTCGCTGTTCGCCATCCAGTTCTTATGGCAATTCCCGCATTTCTGGGCTATCGCCTGGATCGGACATAAAGACTATGCCAGAGCCGGTTTTAAACTCTTACCAGGCAACGGTGAACCTAATAAATTCACCGCATTGCAGGCAGTGCTCTATACACTGTTGATCATTCCAGCAGGCGTAGCTCCTTATATGTTACATATTACGGGTCGTATTTCCGCCATCGTAGCGATCTTAGCCGGATTGTTCTTCTTGTACAGGGCCATAAACCTCTACCGCAAGAACGACGTTCCCGCTGCACGCAAACTGATGTTCGGCTCTTATATCTACCTGACAATAGTACAGCTGGTGCAGTTGCTGGATAAATATTAATCAGAAACAGGAGGAAGTGATGCAAACAATGAGCATGCAACGTAAAAAAATACATCCGCACAAATATTCTCTGTGGATAGCTATGGGTAGTATCACCATGATGTTCATCGGGTTTACCAGTGCGTACGTTGTGAAGAGATCCCAGGCTAACTGGCTGGCATTTGAACTGCCACATATTTTCTGGCTTTCCACTGCTGTGATATTACTCAGCAGCGTGACCATACATCTGGCATTAAAGCAATTCAAGGAAAGGAATATGCAACGCTACAAACAGTTGATCACGCTTACCGCGTTCCTGGGAGTAGTTTTTGCAGTGTGCCAATGGTTAGGTTTTTCACAGATGAAATCTGAAGGACTACCTCTCAGCGGCCCGGTTTCTGCATCCTTTATTTATGTTATCGTAGGAGTGCACATCCTGCACGTGCTCGGTGGAGTAGTTGCCTTACTGGTAATGTTCTTCAGAGCCTACAGAACACGTGTCCGTTCCTACAGCGCAGTACCTATCGAAGTGGCTGCCACTTACTGGCACTTTGTAGATATACTGTGGATTTACCTGTTGGTTTTTTTAAGTATCGCGAGATAAACTTTGTAAAATTTTATAAAATAAACAATGGATACAGCAGTTACAGCGAAGAAAAAATGGTGGGCCGGAGGGTATTCTCCATTCAATGTGAACTACGGCAAGTTGATGATGTGGTATTTTCTGTTATCAGATGCGTTCACTTTCGGCGCATTGTTGATTTCATATGGTACCATCCGGTTTTCCAGCCCATCCTGGCCTGATCCGAATGAAGTCTTCAAATCCTTCCCAGGTATGGGACACGCGAACCTTCCGCTGATGTTCGTGAGTTTGATGACCTTCATCCTCATCATGAGTTCTGTAACAATGGTACTGGCCGTTCACGCTGGTCACCACAGAGATAGAAAAGCAGTAGCTAAATGGCTCGCCTGGACCATCGTCGGTGGTATCGCCTTCTTAAGCTGTCAGGCTTGGGAATGGACTCACCTCTATCACGAAGGTGCATGGTGGGGTCGTAATCCTTTCGCTAACGTAGATGGTACTGTTGCCTCTACCAACTTCACCAACTTCTTCTTCACTATCACCGGTTTCCACGGCTTGCACGTAACATCCGGCGTTGTGCTGAATATCGTAATCCTCATTAACGTACTGAAAGGTACTTATGATGACAGAGGTCACTACGAAATGGTGGAAAAAGTAGGTCTCTACTGGCACTTTGTAGATCTGGTTTGGGTATTCGTATTTACTTGCTTCTACCTGCTCTAAGAGAGTACCTTACAAGGTTTATTGACTACTGGAAATTGATTTAAGAATTTTATTAACAGAAATAGAAATGGAACATACTCAATCCTCAGAAATAATAGAACCTGTTCACCACGACTCTTCCACAAAAAAGATCTGGAGAACATTCTGGATCCTGTTGGGTATCACAGTTGCTGAAGTAGGTCTGGCATTCTTACACCTGGAAACCGGTTTTCCTAACAGAATGTTCCTGAACGGAATCTTCGTTATCCTGACCTTCTTCAAAGCATTCTATATCGTAGCTGAATTCATGCACCTCGGTCATGAAATCAAGAATCTGGTAATGACCATCCTTATGCCGCTGCTGCTGTTCATCTGGTTCATTGTCGCATTCCTTTATGAAGGTCACTCCTGGAAAAATATGAGAAAAGATCTCGCTCCAGGTACCAAAGTAGAAGCACCTAAAGCACCGGCTGCCGAAGGTCACGAAAAACACTACTAATATTTTTATTCAACTTAAATAGATAGGATCATCTCACGCAGGGCTTTATTAGGAGTAATGTTGGCGATTTTGGTGCCACTGACTGGTTATCTGATTGTAGATCACTACGGTAAGAATGTTGTACCCATTCCCCGTTACTTCATTCCCGAAAGAGTTGATACTATCATGACAGACGGCAAGGTCTCTTATGATACGGTTTACCATACCATAAGAGACTTTTCCATGTCTAATCAACTGGGAGAAAAAGTGAGTCTTAAAGATATGGAAGGCAAAATTCTGGTGGTAGATTTCTTCTTCACCTCCTGCCCAAGCATCTGCCCCACCCTCACCAAAAACCTGAGATTACTGCAAAGTGCCTACATCAAAAATGATTCACTGCTGCAGATTCTCTCCTTCTCGGTTGACCCTGTCAGGGATTCCGTTGATAAGCTGCGTAACTACGGCTACGACTACAAAGTAAACCCTGACAACTGGTGGCTGCTCACCGGTGATAAGAAAGAGATCTATGACCTCGCCCGTCACGACTTCTTCGTTTCCGTAACGGAAGGCGACGGTGGCCCGGATGATTTCGTTCACACCGAAAAAGTAGTGCTCATCGACAAAAACAGGCATATTCGCGGATATTATAACGGTCTCGACTCTACCGATATGAAAAGGCTGGCTACAGATGTGGCTATCCTCCACCTCGCTAAAGAGAAGAAACGACCGGGATTCGTGAAGTTCCTCAAAGGACTATTCTCCGGAAAATAATATTGCTTAAATAGGTAAGGTGAATAGAGAAAGGTTGTTCACCTTTCTTTATTCACCTTTCACTTTTACGGAATATCATGGATCTGAAAAATAAAAATCTCAATGTCCCGATAGCAATTGTTTCTATTGTTATCCCTGTGCTTGTAGCGGTCCTGTTTTACATGCCGAAGCCGGAACTCCATCCTGGGTTTGATATCAGGATTTTGCCGCTTTTCCATGCCATTCTGAACTCTGCTACAGCAGTATTGCTGGTGGCCAGCCTGTATTTCATTAAAAACAAACAGGTAAAGGCCCACAAAATCACCAATATCATCGCGGTGGTTTTGTCTATCATCTTCCTCCTCTCTTACGTTACCTACCATTCCCTGGCATCAGAAACCAAGTTTGCCGATCTAAACCACAATGGAATAGTAGAAGCTGCAGAGAAAGCTGCCGTTGGCGGCATCAGATATGTATATTATTTCCTGCTGCTGACGCACATTGTGTTGGCCGCCATCATCGTTCCATTTGTGTTGTTCACTTTGCTGAGAGCCTTCCAGAACGATATCCCAAGGCATAGAAAAATTGCCAGAATCACCTGGCCTATCTGGTTCTATGTGGCAGTTACAGGCGTAGTGGTGTATATCATGATATCTCCCTATTACCATTAATAGAAAATACGGGACAGGCTCCCGATTCTTTTGTAATTTTACTATACAAACTAGTAATCGATGAAGAAACTGTGTGTAATAACGCTGGCAGGATGGTTACTTACAACGGGTAACCAGGTGATGGCACAGTGCTCTCTCTGTACCAAAACAGCACAGCAACTCGGCGAGGGCCCCGCTAAAGGCCTCAACAATGGTATCCTTATGCTGGCACTTACGCCGCTTGCAATTATAGGATTCCTTGCTTTCCGTTGGTGGCAAAGCAATAAACACGCTTAAAAATAAGGAACATACGGCAGGAAGATCTCCTGCCGTAAATGTTTTGGTGATTGGTTTTTGCCCTCTCTTATCAGGCTTCTTCCAGCCTTACTTCAAAAGAAGTACAATCCAACCTTAAATCAGCCGGTTTTAAAGCCGACTTCATTAAACTGCAGTAATGTCCCTTTTTCAGGCTATAGTACTGGCAGTTAAAGCACATGCTTTGTGTTGTGGTGATTTCCTGCTGATTCAGCTGATAAATCAGCTGCATCAACTGCTCCAGTAACACTCCCTGCTCTTTCACCGGTACCTGCGCTACACTGTCCTCTAAAGGCTGTGCAAATCGCTCTACCTTCTTTGCCAACACTTTCCCTTCCTTCACCAGCTGTAAGCTGTGACTACGCGTGTCCGTGACACTGGCTTTCCTGACAAGATACTTTTTCTGCTCCAGCGATTTAACGGCATCGCTGATAGTAGCTTTAGTCATGTTGAAATAGGATGCCAGAGACGTAACGGTACGTTTTTCCTCCGGGTAATGCAGCAAATAAGTTAACACCTGAATCTGTATTGGACTTAATCCATACTGTGTGGCCTCTTGCCAGAGAAGCACTCTAAAGGCTTCTGATAAACGCTCCAAAGCGGCGACAACTTTGCTAGATGTATTGTCCGCCTGCTGCTCGGGGCTGAATGTGGATACTTTCCCCATGATAAATTTCGTGCTGTCCTTAATAGTTTGGGGGCAAGGTACAATATTAATATATGGGTGTAAATAGCATATTAGTGACATGTCGATATTCGTAGGCACTTGATAAGATTAGCAACCCATTAACTTTTATCTGTATACGCCCATAGCGCAATGCTTAAAGTAACCGCTTTAAACCAGGCTTGTTTTACATGCATCAGCTGATCGGCCGCTATCCCGGACAAGGCCAATACTTCATTACCAGCCTGTATCACCGGATATGCAAAAGCCGTCAGATAACGGAGGAGTTCAGGCTGCAATGGTCGCAATGGCCCCGCATCTTCCCTCACTGCATTTTCAATCGCCTCCCATTGTGGCTTCCCATCCCTGCTACATATCTGCTGTAGCCATTCACTAAACTTTGAAGCGGCAAACTCTTCCGCAGTGGCTAATTTAAAGTAGTTTGACAGGTAAGTATCCGCGCTGATATAACCATACCAGGCATGCATGATGTTGTTGGCGTGTTGCCTGATGACAGGTGCGGCCAACTGCAGGTATTCATCATCTTTTCTCGTATACATTAACATCCGTCTAAGTAATACCAGATCTCTGAAACGCTGATCTGGCGTGTGCTCAGGCATATCCGCCTGAGGAGTATAATTAAACATATCTGGGCGCTCAATCTGTTGATATATACAATATATGATAAGGTTTCCTAACGGGGAAAATTTTTGCAAGTGATTAACAATCAACGTAGGTGCGTAGAGGTTATAGTTATATTATTTTTTAAATAGTTTTGAGATTTTGGTATTAAGCATATAGATTTGGGCAACAGCGTGTCATTCTATGTATAACCGGCTTTTTCAGTTTAATAGTTATCGTACTCCCCTATTTGCTCCGGAAGGGATTATCGGCGGAAATACGGCGGACGAACCGCCGGTTAAACTTATCAGGATATGTGCATTGGCTTTGGCGGCAGGCCTGTTAGGATCAGCCCTTGCCTTTGGTATTTATTCCACGTTTTTTCTGCTTGGTAACCTGCTCTACCTTGGCCGGTTTTCTTTTGAAGCATTTGATGTTTACTATAGCGGCATTGGATACCTGATTATCCTATTACCTATCCTCACCACTACTGTTTGGTTTTGGGGTAAGCAAAAGAATAAGCCTGGCTATCAGCTGATGTTGGTGGCTATGGTATCCACCGGTGCACCATTGGGATTTGATGCCGTCGTTGTATATTTCAATAGTTTATGGATTGCCAGGTCACAAAAAAGATACGGACTGTCTGTCAGAGAGATGGAAATCCTTACTGTGACTGCCGTTGCAGGCGCGTTAACCTGGTGCTTCGGAACGCCACTGGCGGCCATCGCCTGTTGCATTGAATTATTTTTAGCAGAGCTATCATTGGTAACTGTTTTGCCACTGCTGATTTCAGTGGGCATCACTACTTTTTTTCAATACCACGGGAATCCCCAATTATATGAGTTGCAGGTAGATAACAGTAACGAATATACGCTACTGTGGCTTTATGGTATCATCGGTATTGTATGTGCGCTCCTGGCGGGTTTATACCGTTATCTATACCTCCGGGTACAAACGAAGTTTACATCTCCCTATGATAAAAAAAAATGGCTGATGCTGTTACCTGCACTGGTAGTGGGATTGGCAATATGGTATTATCCTGAAAACTACGGTCCGGGAAATAATTACCTGATACCACTATTGCACGGTGCCGTTACATTTAAAGTTATTTTGCTGATTTGTTTCGGGAGATATTTGTGCAGCCTTATTTACAGTAGCACGGCAAGTACCGGTGCCTCTGTTACTACACTACTGATCATCGGTGCATCGTGGGGATTGCTGACTGGCTTTATATTCCAGCTATCCTTCCCGCACTTGCATGTGAGTAGTACCATGATTGCCCTGGCAGGCATGGCTGCCTTCCTGACCGGCAGTACCCGCGCTGTGCTGACTGCATTGATTTTTACCATCGAAATGAGTCATTCAGCACAGGTACTCCCTGCTGTCAGTATCGCCTGTGCGGCGGCCTATGGCACCACGTACCTCCTTACTCGCCGCCGGAAACAAATTTTAAACCCACAATTGAAGCAATCAGCGTAGCAATAAAAAAGATACGCCATAATGCTGCCGGCTCCTTAAAAAATATCATACCTGCGATGGCAGTGCCTGCTGCGCCAATGCCCGTCCATACTGCATATGACGTGCCTATCGGTAGCCCATTGTTAATGGCTTTGTTCAGAAAAAAGAAGCTCAGCGAAATGCAGATAAAGAAACTGATGGAAGGCCACAGCTTTGAGAAATTTTCCGAATACTTCAGCGAGATGGTGAAGCCTACTTCAAATAATCCCCCAATGAATAGTAATATCCAAGCCATAATAACCAGATTTAATAAATAAAAAAATAGAAAATATTAGAGAGAGGTATGGGCGTAGAATGCCCTACGGACAATAATTAGAGGCCGTAATTGAAAACTGCGTACGCGATTAATATGCCTGTAGTGAAGGTTCGCATGCTGCAAAGATAACATTTTTTACGGTAGAGGGGTTCACTTGTCTTAAACTTACAACAATCGCAATGCTTCTCTTTTGCTGAGTGGCGCCAGCGGATATTGGGCTACAAACGCTTTAACGGATACCGGATTAACCTTTGAATATTCGCGCAGGGCCCATCCAATACCCTTTTGGATAAAAAATTCCTTGCTATGGTTGCACTGCAAAATGTAACGGAACAGTACTTTTTCATCCGTCTGCAACTTCCATCCATTCTGGTAAATGATGGCCCCGCGTTGCAGCCATATATTGTCACTGGCGATCCAGCGATCTGTAATAGCAGCCCTTTGTTCCGGGAATTTTTTAAACCAGGGAGATACTAATCCACTCAGTGTATTATCCACCGTATCCCACCACGATTTTTGCAGGATCATCCATTCGAATAACGCTATATGCGCAGGGATGAATTGCTTGTGCATGGATTGCATGATGTCAATAGCTGCATATTGATATTCGCGCTGTGGCAGTTTCCATAATGCTTTTACCAGCGCCGGCATTTCAGTAATCGCAGGCACGCCGTGTGTAGCTTTGAGGCCGCGCAGTAATAGTTTCCGCTGTGGTGACTTGATGCCGCAGAACTCAAACTGATCACGCATGTATTTCTTCATGGCTACTGCTTCGGTGGCATTAGCCGCTGTTTCAAACTCCTGGATAATCAGTGGAAGGTAATTCATGATCAGCTTTTAGATCTGATATAACCGTAAAGGTTAAACGAAGATGTGTCGAGTAGCATCTTTATCTCTGCCTGTAGGCTTTTTTTGCTAATATCTTTCATGCGACGGTATTGAATCAGCTGATAGGCTTTTTCCGCCAGCAGTAAGGAGTGCCGATGTTGGTTGTTGGTAGCCAATTGCTGATGTTTGTCTATCGCATCCGTAATTTCGTGTATGCCTTGCTGTTGGGTAGCCACTGATTTTACTACTGGTATTTCCCATCCATCGTGCTGGCGTGTATGAGCAAGGAGGCGCAGATTTTTTACAAATTCATCTGCATTTGCCCGGTCCGCTTTATTGACCACAAATATATCTGCGATCTCCATAAGGCCTGCTTTCATGGTCTGAATTTCATCACCGGCCTCCGGAACTACCACCACGATAGTTGTATCTGCAATACCGGCAATTTCGACTTCGCTTTGTCCAACACCCACTGTTTCTATAAAAAGGTAGTCAAAACCTGCTGCTTTGACCAGGTCGCTCACCTCAATAATTTTAGGGCTGAGCCCGCCAAGTGCACCGCGACTCGCCATAGACCGGATAAACACGTTGGGATTATTGTAATGCTGACTCATCCTTATCCTATCGCCCAGGAGCGCGCCATAATTGAATGGTGAGGAGGGGTCTACAGCTATGATGGCTATTTTTTTACCAGTGGTAAGCAGGTGTTGTATAAGTGCATTGACCAGTGTGCTTTTACCGGCCCCGGGAGGGCCGGTAATCCCAATAACTTTTGTAGGTGAGTGCTGGGGAAGGGCTTCCAGGAGCGCTTCATAGCCCGTGGCCTCGTTTTCCACCAGGGAAATGCAGCGGGCAAGTGATTTGATATGATGCGATCTGAGTCCCTCAAGCAGTGACTGGTCCATGTCGAAATTTATTTGTCCAGGTATTCGCTCAGCCCTTTGGTCGCCACTTTCTTATTGCCAGCTATGGCGACTTCTGTGAGCCGAACATTCTCCAGGTGCGTGCTCCGGGAAGCTTCATTATGAAACAGGTGATATACTACTCCCCTCATTTTAATGAATTTCTTACGGATACCTGAATTTAATAATCTGATTGCAATATCGGTGTCTTCCATCCCCCAACCAACAAAGATTTCGTCGTAGCCATTCACCATGATGAGGTCTTTCTTCCAGAAAGCCATGTTGCAGCCTTTTACGTAGTATTTATGGCGGCCCTTCATTTTGTATTTTTTCGCCATGAAGTTGGCAACCAGGGGAATGCGCATGGAATTGAAGCGGTATCCTGCAGGAATCCGTTTTATATCCAGGGACTGATCTACGAACACCTGTTCGGTGATTTCTTTGGTAAGGCACACCCTGCTGCCGGTCACAAAATATCCTGGTTCTGCGGTGGCAATATGATCAGCGATAAAATGTTTTTCCAGGATCAGGTCCCCATCCAGCTGGATTACATAGTCGCCGCTGGCTGCAGCAATTCCTTTGTTTCGGATCTGTGCCAGGCGGAATCCATCATCCGGTTGCCAGATATGAATCAGCGGCACTGGAAAATTTTGTTGAAAGGATTTGATGAGCTCCGTGGTTTCTTCACGGGAACCGTCATCTGCTACAATGACTTCTTTAGGCATAACAGTTTGCTGCCGCACGCTCTCCAGGCATAATTTGAGGGCTGCAGGCCAGTTGTAGGTGGCAATCAGTAAGGTGACTGTAGGTCGCATAAGGTAAATAGTAAAAGTACAGTATAATTAGAATATGATTCTCAGTTTGATGCTTACATTTAAGCGGTTGGCATTACCAGTTGTTACATTTATCCTGTGATGTAACTATATGATTTTATAACTTTAGCAAATAACGACAATTTGAATGACTAATTTTATTCCCATATTTCCTCTTGGCATTGTGGCTTATCCGGGTGAGCAGCTGAATCTGCACGTTTTTGAGCCAAAATATAAACAAATGGTGGCTGAATGTGTGGCGGAAGGGCGGCCTTTCGGTATCCCGGCCGTGGTGGATAAGAAGGTAATGGAGTATGGAACCCTGGTGAAAGTGGAAAAGGTGGATAAGCTGTATGATAATGGGGAGATGGATATTGTTACCAGGGGCGAGCGTGTCTTCAGGGTACTGGAGCTGGTGCAGCAGATTCCGGATAAATTATATGCCGGGGCGATCGTGAGCTATCCGGAGAATGATATGTCGGTGAGTGAGCGCCTCCGGGAAGAGGTATTGCACGGGGTCCGGGAGTTACATGCCATTTTACAGGTACATAAATCTTTCTCCAAACCGGATCTGCAGTTGATGTCATATGATGTAGCACATCACGCAGGTCTTTCATTATCAGAGGAATATGATATGCTGCACTTGTTTTATGAAGTACAACGCCTGGAATTTCTGAAGCAACATCTTCATAAAGTAATCCCCATGATGGCGGAAATGGAACGCCTGAAGGAGCGCGTAAAGTTGAATGGACATTTCCGGAATTTATCAGCCGGGGATATTTGATAACAATTATGCAGATGATGATCTGGTAAGGATTTGCGAAGAAAAAAGTGCCAACTTTAACGAGGTTTTAACAGGCCTGAATTTGGTTTTTTTTGCTTCCCGCCTTAAAAATTAGATATTTGCAGACCCATAATTAATCTGATAACGGGTTTAAAAACAATTCTGTAACTCAATGCATCGGACAAAAGCCAGCATTCTTTGTTTATTCGGGGCAGTTTTTCTGCTCGCAAATAATGCCACAGCACAGGATAATTCACCATATTCCCGTTACGGACTGGGTGATCTGAATAATAACCAGAATATTGTCAATCGCGGTATGGGTGGTGTTTCTCAGGCCTATAGTGATCCCACATCTGTGAACTTCATTAACCCGGCGAGTTATTCCAACTTACTTTTAACATCTTTAGATATAGCCGTTGAAGGTGGTGCCCGCAACATTAATGATGGGGGCGGTAGTTTCAGCAGCGGTTTCGGTACACTCTCCTACCTTCAGTTAGGTATTCCTATCAAGAAAAAGTGGGGTATGAATCTGGGGCTTCGCCCGGTTTCAAGAGTATCCTACAATATTCAGGAGCCGGTTACCGGCAATTTCTTCGATACAGTACGTTTGCCACTGATCAACCGTTACGAAGGCAGTGGTGGTTTATACCAGCTGTATGCCGGTACTGGTGTGGGCATTGGTAACTTCTCCATTGGGGTAAACATCGGGTACCTCTTTGGTAACCTGGAAAATAATACCACTATTATTTATCCGGGACAAACCATTTTTGCTTCCCGCCGTATGAATCGCATCAGCTACAACAGCTTTTTCTACAAGGCCGGGGTGCAGTATAAAGCGAAGCTCTCCAAAGATCTGGACCTCCAGTTGGGTGCGAGCGGAAGCCTGAACCAGAACATGAGCGCCAGAAGAGCGCAGCTGCATGAATCAGTTATCTACGATGCTTCTTCCAACAATTTCACCAACCAGGATACGGTATTGTATACCAAAGGTGCCAAAGGAACCGTGGTATATCCTACGGAGTTTGGTGGTGGTTTTATGCTGCGTAAGGCTGACAAATGGCAGGTGGGTGCTGACTTCAACACCACCAGCTGGCAGGATAACTTCAAAGTGTTTGGTACACCAGACCCGGAAACGCAGAATAGCTATAAAATGTCGGTAGGTGGCCAGTTTGTTCCTAACCTGAATGCACTGAGTGGTTATTGGAACAGGGTAGCTTATCGCCTGGGTGCTTACTACGGTAAGGACTATATTTACCTGAAAGAGAAGGATATGCCTTTATTCGGGGCTACTATCGGTGCCGGTTTACCGGTTCGCCGCCTGCCTTACAGCAACCAGTACAGCATGCTCAACCTGGCTTTGGAAATAGCCCACCGCGGCAATTCCGAAACAGCGCTGAAAGAAACCGTTTATCGCTTTTCCATTGGCTTTACGCTGAGCGACAGATGGTTTATCAAACGTAAATACGATTAACAGGATACAATAGCCTGATTATCTACATAACTTAATAGTAATGCAGTGTATGGTTGGGGAGGTAAATTCTTTTTATCTTCGCCTCGCATTCACTGCATTTCTTTTTTAACAGATCCATGATTAAAAGGATTTCATATTTCTTGTTGTTGGCAGCGCTGTTTAGCAGCTGTGAAAACGATATTGCTGCTGTAATGGCTTTTGACGCCAAGAAAGCAGCCGTGGAAAACGGAACGGATATCGTGACTATATTCAGCCAGGGAGGCCGGGTGAGTGCCAAGCTTACGGCGCCTGTAATGGAAAGAAGTTTGGAGCGCCCCAGTTATGTAGAGTTCAAACAAGGGCTGAAAGTGCTGATGTACGATTCCCTGCTGAACCTCACCAGCACCCTCACCGCCAAACATGGTAAGTATATGGAGGAGGAAGGGTTCGTTTACCTGCGCGACAGTGTGGAGCTGATTACCGTAAAAGGTGAAAAGCTGGAGAGTAACGAGCTGAATTATGACCCGCACCGCAAAATATTCTACTCTACCAAGGAGGTATTCATTACCACGCCCACTTCTCAGTTACATGGCTGGGGGCTGGAAGCCAACGAGGATTTTTCTGTAAAGAAGATATTGAGCGTAAGCGGACCTATTACCCTGGAAGACAGTACGGCCATGTCGGAGGATTCTACAGTAAATGCGGTGCCTTCTGCGGCTACCCCTACTGTTCCTGTGCCGGCAAGTACAACTGTAGCGCCTGCGGCACCAGCATCTCCCATACCCACTGGTGTACAGGCGGGAGCAAATGCACCAGTGATACCACCTAACGTTCTGCGTCCCCGCCCGGCGATATTAAAGGTGCAAAAAGATACCACTATACACTAAGTTTTATAACGGCATTGCCTAAACGAAAGAACCCCACCTGCAGAGGTGGGGTTCTTTCGCTTTAACCTATTTTTTAACCTAAAATTTGATCACATTAAAACCAATAATTATGCCAGACTCATGCTTTAAACCCAGAAATATCAAGGGTTTTTGCACTAGATATCTTTATTTTTAGGCTTGACATTTTGCATAAGGATCTTTACATTTATTAAATAACTTAAACGCATGGAATTAATCACCTGGCAGGATTTTGAAAAGGTAGAAATGAGAGTTGGAACGGTGGTGGAAGTGAATGACTTCCCGGAGGCACGCAACCCCTCCTACCAGTTAGTTATTGATTTTGGGCAGGAGATCGGACTCCGTAAATCCTCCGCTCAGATAACTGTTCTTTATAAAAAAGAGGAACTCCTAGGCAAACAGGTTGTTGCTGTCGTAAACTTCCCCAAAAAGCAGATCGCCAGGTTCATGTCGGAGTGCCTGGTTCTGGGCGCCGTTGGCGCTGATAAGTCTGTAACCCTCTTGCAGCCTGGACTTCCAGTCGAAAACGGATTGCGCATTGCGTAAAAAAATAATACGAACTAATCTAGTGGGTACTTTTAGTTGATAGTTAGTCGACTATATATATGTATTAGCGATAATTATTTTTTATTAATAATATCACATTATTTATAATATAATAACATATTTACCATTATCCCCACTTTACGAACAAAACCTTAACGTTCACGGAAATGAAAACACAGGAGAAAATGAAGGATATATCTTTGTTATAGGTTTTTCATAGGATATGGTTAAAATTATTACAAGGGCGGTATTCTTACCACCCTTTTTTCTTTCTCTAACTGAGAAAAAACCTGTCCATTTTATCCCGATGCCTCTTTTATATGTTGAATTAACCCCACAGTTATTATATATATAAATTCATAAAGTGATTTTCCTACTCATACGTTAACCCCGATTTTCTACACGTTCCCCGGTTAAAATATATCATTCACTAAAAAGGGCTTTCACCATATGGTAAAAACGGCCATCTTTGGTATAGGTTTTTCAATAAAGATATGGTTAAAATTTTTCGGGGCTGTAGTCTTGCAGCCCCGTTTCTTTTTCAAAAAAGATCATCCCTATATTATTATATACACAAAAACCCGGCCTGCTGGCCGGGTTTCGTGTTTTTATAGCTTTATGATTACTTCGTAAAGGCGGCCGGGAAGGCTTTGTCCAGCAGGTTATTATAGATAAACCTGTAAGATTCGCTGTTGGAATGCACGTTTTTAGGAGGGCTCCATCCATGACGTTCGCCAGGATAAAGCATGAACTCGAAATGCTTATTCATGTTCTCCATCTTATCGATCAGCTGGATACAGTTTTGCATGTGTACGTTATCATCCATGGTACCGTGGGTGATGCGGAGTAAGCCGTGGTATTTTTCTACATAAGGCATTACCGCGGTTTTCTTATAGCCATCCGGATTTTCAGCCGGGGTATCCATATAGCGTTCGGTATAGTGGCTGTCGTACAGTTGCCAGTCGGTTACCGCAAAGTTGCCCATGCCGTAATTAAACACATCGGCGCCGTAGGTCAGGGCCATACAGGTCATGTAACCACCAAAGCTGCCACCGGTCATACATACCTTATTGGTATCCGCCCATGGCTGGGAACGTAACCAACGGGTGGCGTCCATATAATCCTCAATTTCATGAATACCCAGGTTGCGGTGGATGTAGTTCATCCCGGCTTTACCCAGCTGTCCGCTGCTACGGTTGTCGATAGCTACCTGAATCACACCTTCCTGTGCCCACCACTGGGTTACATTCGTCTGTTTCCAGGTATCGTAAACGGTGCCGGCATTAGGGCCACCGTAGATGCTGATCAGGATCGGATAACGTTTACCAGCCTCCATATGCACCGGCATGGAAATGGTCATTGGCAGTTCCAGTCCATCGCGGGTTTTGTAGTACTTCAGCTCCGTTTTGGCCACATTATATTTGTCGAAATCAGTCCCTTTGCTATCGCCCAGCTGGCGAATCACTTTACCGTTATTATCCACAATAGCCATTTTAGCAGGAGTAGATAAGTTGCTATAAGTGGTAATAAAATACTTAGCACCTGGCGCCATGCTCACAATATTGTGGTATTCACCACTGGTGAGGCGGGTCAGGGCACCGTTTTTCATACTTACCTTATACAAATCAAAGCGGGTAGATGCTTCTTTACGGCCTACGAAATACACCACTTCGTTCTTCTGATCAATTTCAAGTACTTCTTTTACGGTCCAATTGCCGGAGGTCAGTTGCTTTTTCAGGCTGCCATCCATGTTGTGGAGGTAGAGGTGCGACCAACCGGTTTTATCGCTCTGCAGCAGGAAACCTTTGTTATTGTCCAGGAAAGGTACGGCATCAAACCAGTCGATCCAGGTTTTTTGCTTTTCGTCGTAGATTTCTTTCTTGGCGCCGCTTTGCGGGTTGATGCTGTATATTTTCAGGTTGTCCTGGCCACGGGGCATCCACTGAATCCAGAGGTTTTTGCTGTCGGCCGTCCAGAATGGGGTGCCAAAGTACTGGTCATCGTTTTCATTAAAATCGGCCCAAACGGTAGCACCGCCAGTAACCGGAACCACGCCCAGTTTCACTGCCGGGTTAGGGTCACCTGCCTTAGGATAACGGGTGTTTTCGAGATAGCCATGTTGCCCTTTCTCGCTGTAGATAGGGAATACAGGCACTTTGGTATCATTAAAGTGCATGTACGCGATATTTTTACTGTCGGGGCTCCACCAGAACGCGCGATATTTAGTAGGCCTGCCAAGGATTTCCTCGTAGTACACCCAGGATGCCCAGCCGTTGTAAATCACGTCGGTGCCATCGTTGGTATACCTGGTTTCTTTTTTAGATGCTATTTCTACACTGTATAAGTCATTGTTACGGGTAAAAGCCACGTACTTACCATCCGGGGAAAGGGTAGGATTTTTTTCCTGCTCTTTGTCGTTGGTGAGCTGGATGGTTTTACCATCGTTGCCGGTGTAGAAAACGTCATTGTTACGTACATCCACGATCGGGCCACCCACCGGTGCTGTATATACGGTGGCGTTGCCGGTGCGGGCATCAATGCTGTAAGCTTGTCCCTGGCGGATTTCGATGTAATGATCTCCATCTGCCCAGCCTCTTACTGCTGGCAAAGGAACCGTGATATTGCTGGCCTTACCCTTAAAGGCCTGCTCAAAGCTGATATCCTGCTTGTTTTGTGCTTTCAGCTGGGAAACGGCCAGCAGGCATAGGGCTGCGCCGGTAATACAGGTTGGTTTCAACCGCTGTACAATTCTCATAAAGTGATAATATGAATTTAGCTGTTAGATAGTGTTGGTGGGCGAAAATACGGATTCAGGCACATAACATCCGCATAAAATTCCATGAACGGAAGGCCGCTTTACCTCCTATGAAAGAATATCCTCCGGTTACCCCCTGAAATGCCCCGGATGCAAAGTATTTCCACAATTTGCAGTGTCTGCGCTTAATTTTATTCCGGTTTTCATAGGATATGGTCAAAAAGTAAGGGGCTGTAGTCTTACAGCCCTTTCCTATGCTTATAATTCACTTTCCTTGTTCCTTCTGCTTTATTCAGTTAAATTTGCACTCCAATTAAATCACATGACACAATTATCTGAGCAAGAGATTATCCGCCGGGAAAAATTACAGGAGCTGCAGAAACTGGGCATTGAGCCTTATCCTGCTGCCGAATACCCGGTTAATGATACTTCCGTAAACATCAAAACGAACTATTCGGAAGAAACGAAGGAGCAATTCCAGGATATATGCCTGGCAGGTCGTATTATGAGTGTTCGTGATATGGGTAAGGCCGCATTCGTAGAATTACAGGATGCAGCAGGCCGTATCCAGCTCTATGTACGCCGTGATGACATTTGCCCTGGTGAAGACAAAACCATGTATGACGTGGTTTTCAAGAAGTTAGCAGATATAGGCGATTTAGTTGGAGTGAAGGGATACGCATTTATCACCAAAACAGGTGCTACTTCCGTACATGCCCGTGAATTTACCATGCTTGCAAAAGCTCTACGCCCATTACCGATCGTAAAGGAAAAAGAAGGCGAAACATTCGACGCCGTTATTGATCCTGAATTTAAATATCGTCAGCGTTATGTGGATCTGATCATCAATCCACAGGTCAAAGAGGTTTTCGTGAAACGCACGAAAATCATGCAAACCATCCGCGATTTCTATAACAACCTCGGCTACCTGGAAGTAGAAACACCGATCCTCCAGCCTATCCCTGGTGGCGCCGCCGCCCGTCCGTTCGTTACTCACCATAACGCGCTGGATATGCCGCTGTACCTGCGTATCGCTAATGAGCTGTACCTGAAACGCCTCATCGTAGGAGGCTTTGAAGGAGTGTACGAATTTGCGAAAGACTTCCGCAACGAGGGTATGGACCGTACCCACAATCCGGAATTCACCGTAATGGAAATGTACGCGGCCTACAAAGATTACGAGTGGATGATGACCACCACCGAAACCCTGCTCGAAAAAGTGGCTATCGCATTACACGGTACCACCAAAGTGCAGGTAGGTGAAAAGGAAATTGACTTCAAAGCACCATTCCGTCGTGTAACCATGTACGATGCCATTAAGGAGCATACCGGGTTCGATATCTCTGATATGAACGAAGAGCAACTGCGTGAAGTATGCAAAAAACTCGATATCCACGTAGATCCTAAAATTGGTAAAGGCAAACTGATCGATGAAATCTTCGGTGAAAAATGCGAAGGCCATTACATTCAGCCAACTTTCATCACAGATTACCCAGTGGAAATGAGCCCGCTGACAAAAAAACACCGCAACAAACCTGGACTGGTAGAGCGTTTTGAGCTGATGGTAAATGGTAAGGAAATTGCCAACGCCTACAGTGAGCTGAACGATCCTATCGACCAGCGCGAGCGCTTTGAAGAGCAAATCCAGCTCATGGAACGTGGGGATGACGAAGCCATGTATATCGACTACGACTTCCTGCGCGCACTGGAATACGGTATGCCGCCAACCTCCGGTATCGGCATCGGTATCGACAGGCTTACCATGCTGATGACCAATCAGCCTTCCATCCAGGATGTACTCTTCTTCCCGCAGATGAAGCAGGAAAAAATGGACTAACAAAAAATAACATTAAATAACATTTGTAAAAAGCTGACCGGCATTAACTGGTCAGCTTTTTGCATTACAGACGTGGAACATTTTAGCGGCTACTTCGTTAAAGTAAATGTCATCCTTTAAACTTACCCGACATGAAAACAATCCTCGTTCCTACCGATTTCTCTGATATAGCTTACAACGCAGCTGCCTACGCTGTTGACCTCGCCCGCTCTATGGGAGCTGAAAGGGTATTGTTTTATCATGCTTACGAGCTGATAGTGCCTATCCCGGATGTGCCCACCGCCGTGCCCATGGTAAATGCTGATGACCTGCGTGATGCCAGTTTGGAAGGACTCGATAAGATGAGGAAAGAACTACAGCCGCTGGCCACCGAAAAAGTATCACTGCTCACCCGTGCAGATAATACCCTGCTGGCAGCCACCATTAACGACGTATGTAAACAGGAAGAAGTAGACCTGATCATTATGGGCATCACAGGTGGCAGCAAACTGGAGGAAATCCTGGTGGGCTCCAATACCATAGATGTTGTAAAACAAACAACCACACCAGTAATGATTATCCCAGGCCACGCCAGGTTTAAGCCTATTGAAAAAATTGTATTTGCCTGTGACCTGCGCCAGGTAGTAGATACCACCCCAATGGACTTGCTACGCAAACTACTGAACCTTTTTAATGCTGAAATCCATGTGATCAATATAGACCATCAGAGCAGGCATTTTACTACCGATACGCCGTTTGAAACACTGATGCTGGATACACTGCTGGAAGGTTATAGTCCGGTGTATCATTTCATTGATAATCCGAATGTAGTAGATGGAATTGTCACATTTGCAGAAGCCAATCATGCCGACCTGCTGCTGACCATCCCTAAAAAGCATGGCCTTTTCGAAAGCATTTTCAAAAGAAGCAGCACCAGCAAGCTGGCATTCAAAACTCATATCCCTTTGCTCACAATACACGAATAAATGTATACTTTTGATTTATTATAGGTAATCATCATAACACTATGCTTAAACGATCACTGTTAGTACTGCTGGGTGTATTTACCCTTCAGGCCAGCCAGGCACAGATTTTAGATAAACTCAAAAAACTGAGCCAGCCAAAAACCACTACCACTACATCTACCACCTCCGGAACTACCTCTTTGTCCACCATCACCCAGGGCGATGCGGGAACAGCCATTAAAGAAGCACTGTCCAAAGGCGTAACTGCCGGTATACAAAAGCTGAATAAAACTGACGGATTCTTCGGCAATGAAATTTATAAAATGCTGTTACCGGAAGATGCCGTTAAAGTTGGTAACACCTTGCGTCAGCTGGGAATGGGTAGTCTGGTGGATAAAGCTATTTTACAGATCAACCGTTCCGCTGAAAAAGCAGTAGGATTTGCAGCACCCATCTTTGTGGATGCTATTAAGCAAATGACACTTACCGATGCCCTGAACCTGGTAAAAGGTGGCAACACCTCTGCTACAGATTATTTCAAAAGCAAAACTACCGATAAGCTGAAAGCTGCTTTTGCACCTGTAGTAAAAAGCTCACTGGATAGTACACTGGCCACCAAATATTATGGTGATGCCGTTACTACCTACAATAAGCTGCCAACCACGTTCAATAAAATCAATCCTGACCTCCAGGACTATGTAACCACAAGGGCGGTAGCTGCGCTGTTTGATCAGATTGGTAAGGAAGAGCAGAATATCCGTGCTAATCCGGTTGCCAGAACCACTGATATCCTGAAAAAAGTATTCGGCGCGAAATAATTGATCAAATAGAGAACTGTATCGAACTTTTTAAGTCGGCAGCTGCCGCGTCAGGCGCGACACTATACAGCCGATATTAAAAATTCCGATACAGTTTTTTTATTTATACATTTCCGGAAAGCAGCACCTGCCAGGCCTCTGTCACTTTATTTTGCATAAGTAGCTTTTGCGCATAGGTATGCAGCTCCTTTTCCATTTCATCCGGGGTAATGCTGTAATACTGAACGATCTGTTTCAGATGATCATCTTCAAAAGCCGGATCAATCACCGGCATTTCATGCACATTACCTAGTTGGCCCAGGTTATTTCCCGTTAGGATGTTACTTTGCCTGATGCCTAATGGCAATGCATCTACGCCGATGCCTAGTTTGGTATTAGGTTTTGCTACTTCAAACACAGCATCACCGGAGGCGCGGCAATAGTAGTCGCCTCCCATACGGGCCACCAGGTCAATTTTATGTGGGTCGATTTTACCCTGCTCATCAAGTATCGATTCGTTAATGTGGATAAACACCGGTTCACAAATCACCAGGTTGCCGGCGCCGCCTTCCTGCCCTGTGGCAATTACTTCTCTCACCTGACATTCAAACTGCACGGGACTTTCCTTTACCCGGAAAGGCTTTACTTTTTCTGATGGCAGCGGGGTAAACCCTGCTTTTTCAAATTCGTTTATGCCTGCGGGATATTCGCAGCTGGCAAGGCTGGTTTGCTGTACCATGGCGTAATTCACCACATTAATTACCACCTGGCCGGTGGCCTGGATGTTTTCCAGTGTATGCTTCACCGTATTATCGCGCACGCGGCGGGATGGAGAAAATATCAGCGTCACCGGGTTGCTGCCAAATACGTTGAAAAAACTGAAGGGCGATAAATTAGGCACACCATCTTTATCAACCGTGCTGGCAAAGCAGATTGGCCGGGGAGAGATGGCACCCAGCAGGTAGGCATGCAGTTCGCTGGTTTTGATGGACTTCGGATCGATCTGCATGCGATTATGGTTTTTTCTTTAAGGCGAGGATAGAGAAGTCGCTTTCTTCTTTCACGATGGTATTTTTTAATACACCCAGTCCTGCAATTTCCATTTCCACTACATCGCCTGGCTGCAGCCATTGCTCCTGGTAAGCAGGGTCATTGAGTTTACCGGTGCCGTTCAGTTCCAGGAAGCAGCCGGTACCTACGGTGCCGCTACCAATCACATCTCCCGGGAGGATATTGGCGCCATAAGCACAACGCTCCAGGATTTCGGCAAAAGTCCAGTCCATATCTCCCATATTTCCTTCACTTACCTGGATGCCGTTTACCTTACAGGTCATTTTCAGGTTGTAATTGTTACCGGTATGGCCTGGTTTGGCAGGTATCAGGAATTCTTCCAGTTCATCCGGAGTTACCAGCATTGGGCCTATCACGGTGCTGAAGTCCTTCCCTTTTGCGGGGCCCAGGTTGAGCTTCATCTCCTCCATTTGCAGGGTTCGGGCGCTCATATCGTTCATGATCATGAAACCTCCGATATAATCATCTGCTTCTGCTGCGGTGATATTGCGTCCTGGCTTGCACACCACGATAGCCGCTTCCAGTTCAAAGTCGAGCTTATCGAAATGATCAGGCATGCAGGCAACATCGCCGGGACCCTGAATGGCATTATGGTTAGTGAAATAGAAGATAGGATATTCGTCAAATTCCGGGATCATCTCTACCTTCCGGTTTCTTCTGGCGGCAGCTACGTGCTGGCGGAAAGCATATCCATCGCGGCAGGAGGTAGGGAATGGAATAGATGCCAGGATCTGTACTGATTCTACAGGAATGCCGTTGGCTGGCTTGTTGCCGGCTTTCAGCCGGGCATCGGCATGTTTCGCTATGTCAATCACATCTTCCCAGACCATCAGCAACATCTGCATGTTATTAGGTAAATCGGGATGAAGATCCTGTGTGTTATACAGTAATCCGTCTACCAAAATGGCCAGTTGATCGGTCTCTTCTCTTAAATAGGTTACGAGTTTCATGATTATTGTGTAAGTTCTGGTTGTATGATTTACAATGGTCAAATATAAGAAATGTGAAGAAGGGGCTTTAGCCACCGGAATATTTTTTATAAATTCAGGTAGGGGAATGTTTCCCGGAGCACGTCTTTATTCAGAACCACCTGCTATATGCGCTATAAATTGTTGATAATCCTCAGTTGCTTACCATTGTTTCTCCTGGCCCAGGAGCGAACAGATAGCTTACTACAGCGGTTATTAACCGGAAAAAGCAGCCCTTTGCTACAAAGGATATTACAACAACCGGATTCTTTTCGTTATCAACTGATTTATACAGAGATAAATAGGGATCAGCAGAACGTCCCCCATTTCAGAAATTATTATTTCCATGTCAACGCTGACAAATACTACAATCCCGCCAGTACGGTTAAGCTGCCGGTAGCTGTTCTGGCATTGGAAAAGCTTAAATCTCTCCGAAATAAAGGCATCGGCCGGTTTACTACTATGCTGACGGATAGCACCCGCAGTGGTCAGATAAATGTACATGCAGATACCAGCACTGCCAATGGATTACCTTCGATCGGGCACTATGTGAAAGAGATATTTCTGATCAGCGATAACGATGCCTATAACCGGCTGTATGAATTCACCGGTCAGCAGCAGATCAATGAAAGACTGCAGCGGATGGGTTATGCCCATACCCGTATCGTGCGGCGTTTTATGCCATCTACGGAGGACGAAAACCGCTGCTCCCCCGCTATCCGCTTCGTGAATAAAGACAGTGTATTGCTGTACGCGCAGGCACCGGCATGCAGCACCATGCCATTCGATTATAGCAAAGCTATTACTATCGGTAACGGCTACTTCGACAAGGATGACAAACTGGTTCCGCTGCCGATGGATTTTACACGACATAATATTTTTGCATTGGAAGACTTACAACAGGTGTTGCAATCCGTACTTTTTCCTGCCTCAGTGTCCGCAGAAAGGCGTTTTGACCTGGATAGCGGCGACTATCGTTTTCTCTGCCAATATATGTCCGAATACCCTTCCGAATCTGATTATCCACATTATGACACCACGGAGTACTACAATAGTTTTACTAAGTTTTTCTTTTTTAAAGCAGGTCATCAAAACATACCGGGGCATATACGTGTATTCAATAAGGCAGGTTGGTCATATGGATTTTTAACAGATGCTGCTTATATCGTTGATTTCAAAAATAACGTGGAATTCATGCTTACGGCGAATATTTATGTTAACAGCGATGGTGTTTTGAATGATAATAAATATGAATATGATGAGGTGGGATACCCGTTTTTTAAAGAAACAGGTGAGTTAATTTATGAATATGAATTGGGGAGAAAACGTGCGTATACTCCTGATCTGAATGATTTCAAAATAAATTATTCTCAGTAAATTTGCACCGCGTTTTAGGCAAACCTTGACGAAAGGTAGTTAAGGACAGTTTCCCAAATTGTATCAGTACATAGATTAGATAGGTTTTATTCATTTCCCGTAATCCACTTAAAAAACAGGGGAGTCATGAAGTTTGAAAAGATTAAGAACAAAGGACAGGCAAGATTATTTGAGAGCCAATACCTCGAGATGCTCACGAAAACGCATCCACTGGTAATCTGGGGTATGTATATACCAATTATCAGCTACATGTTGTATTACAGCCACGACACATTAGGGTTTAAGGTGAGCACGGTGGCCATGATATTTTTCGGGGCTATGTTTTTCTGGTCCTTTTTTGAGTATATCATGCACCGCTTTATGTTTCACTTTGCGAGCGATAGTCCAAAGGTGCAGCGGTTTATCTATGTAATGCATGGTAATCACCATGAGTATCCAAGGGATAAGCAGCGATTGTTTATGCCGCCGGTACCCAGCCTGATACTGGCTTCTGCCATATTCGGGGCGCAGTATATTTTCCTGCGTCAGTATACCTTCATGTTTTTTCCAGGCTTTTTGTTGGGATACCTGATTTACGGCAGCATGCACTACGCCATCCACGCGTGGAATCCTCCGTTTAAATTCTTGAAGCCCTTATGGCGTAATCACCACCTGCATCATTACAAAAGCGAGGACAAAGGCTTTGGCGTTAGCTCCTCCGTATGGGATGTGGTATTTGGTACTTTCTTCGATCTGGACAAGGAGAAGGAAGACAAGGAAAAAGTAAAGGAACTGATGTTCAACAAGTAGTTGATGTCTCCATAAAAAAAGCCGGATAATCAAAGGATTATCCGGCTTTTTTGTGTGCGCCAGGCATGGCGATCTGCTATAGGGTGCAAGTCCCGAACCCACTTTGTAGTAGGAAGGGTTAGCCAATAGCAAGGGTGTCGCGGGCGACTGCGAATCTGAAGGAAGCTGGCGGCAAATATGGGAGCCTACGAACAGAAACTGTATATAAGGCAGAAATGATGCGGGTGATGTCGCACAACAAACAAAAGCCCGATACTACACAGACATCATTATGTAAATACAGAGGCTACATCCATAGAAAGCATATCGTCTTACCCTGGGAGATCTGTCTGTATACTTGTCAATGGTATGCGCGAATGCCGGAGAAGAAACAATAGCCAGAATAATAATGGCTAACTGGTACAGGCAGAAGTCAGCCGAAGCCGTAGTACTGTTTTTTTTTT
>NZ_JAHUWJ010000019.1 GCF_019219075.1 Chitinophaga sp. sic0106 | reverse complement strand
AAAAAGATCTTATGGTGGTTTTGCCAAGGGTGTTCACCTCTTCCCATTCCGAACAGAGAAGTTAAGCCCCTTATGGCCGATGGTACTGCACCACAATGCGGGAGAGTAGGTAGCTGCCATATTTATTCAGAAAGCCTTAGTGATCATTCACTAAGGCTTTTTTAATTTTATTACATTGATCTGTAATGACACATTCGTTGTCATTTGATTAGGTTTTCCGCTTCGCGCGAGTAGTTTGGAGATAGCGTTTTACGCAGTGTGGCCTGGATAGGCAGTTCGAAAAAGATAATGACGTGTATACGTTTACGATATAAAGATCTTATGGTGGTTTTGCCAAGGGTGTTCACCTCTTCCCATTCCGAACAGAGAAGTTAAGCCCCTTATGGCCGATGGTACTGCACCACAATGCGGGAGAGTAGGTAGCTGCCATATTTATTCAGAAAGCCTTAGTGATCATTCACTAAGGCTTTTTTAATTTTTATTCATTGACCAGGAATGGCGTCTTCGCTGTCATTGGTTGGATTCTCCGCTTCGCGCCGATGGTTTGAATATAGCGTTTTGTGGAGTGTGGCCTGGATAGGCAGTTCGAAAAAGATAATAACGTGTATACGTTTACGATATAAAGATCTTATGGTGGTTTTGCCAAGGGTGTTCACCTCTTCCCATTCCGAACAGAGAAGTTAAGCCCCTTATGGCCGATGGTACTGCAATACAATGCGGGAGAGTAGGTAGCTGCCATATTTATTCAGAAAGCCTTAGTGATCATTCACTAAGGCTTTTTTAATTTTTATTCATTGACCAGGAATGACGTCTTCGCTGTCATTGGTTGGATTCTCCGCTTCGCGCCGATGGTTTGAATATAGCGTTTTGTGGAGTGCAGCCAGGAACGGTATCAGAAAAAGATCATAATGTTTAATGCTCCGTGTCATTCAAGCCTGCATTTGGTAGAATGTGGTAATAGACTGGGGGAGATGCTGGAGCCGCCCTGTTACGCGTTTGCCGTAGCGGAGGGGGGCAGACGGGCGATGGACCAACACCGTATTACTTTACCTTATTCGTTGTGAAAATAATTTCTCTCTAAAAAATTATTGGGAGATATATAACTCAGATGGTTAAACGAAGTCACGTAAACGACTATACGCAAAAAAGCAGGCGCTGCAACAACGCCTGTTTTTCTATAGGAAAATTATATGATTAGTGCTTAAAGGAATCGTACCATTTGGCGATATTAATAGAGGCGCCCAGGTTGAGATTCACCGGCTGAAAATAATCGGAGAAATATGTGCCTGGCGACGCATTCAGGCAAGCCGCAGCCGCCACCTGCATCTGGAATTTCACATATTTATACCCCACCCGGAAAGTAATAGCAGGCTCATAAAAAAGACGTGGTCTGTTGCCGATCTGATAGAAGCTGCTGGTATGCGTGCTATCCGCACCACGGGCCAGGTTGCCAGCTGTAAGACCATAAAAATTCACGACTGAAAAGCGGGTACTGAAAATCGCTTCCACCACCGGATGCACAATGCCAAAGCTGGGCTGGATGAAACCCCTGGTAAACCGGGATCGTAACTGATAGTCGGCAGTGTTGGCAGTTCCGTTGCCGTAATCGTAATAAGATTCGTCCAGCGTATGGAAACCTCCGGTCCCAAAACCACCATAAACATCAAATACAGCCCGTTTTTTGTTACCAAATGCTTTAAAGTAGCCCACACCACCTTCAAACGCTCCGCCACGCACATTGCGGTCGAAAACGTCATCATCGTTATCTCCCCTTTCATTACCATAAAAAGCATTACGGTACACATACTGGCCGCTGGCCATAATCGCAATATTATCACTCACAGCGAAAGCTGCCTGGAGGTTATTGGGGCCAACGTTGCCTTTGAATTCATGTTTTTCTTTAAGGGCCGGCGCGTTAACCGCTTGTGGCACATACACTGTGGTATGGCAGGCTGTCAGAAACAACGCAGTACTTACAGCCAGCAATTTAAGGAACCTCATAAAGTTGTAGGATTGATTAAATATAAAACGGTTGATAAATGTAATAGTTACTAGATAAATTGGCTGAAGATCTATTACATACTTGATTCCCGCTGAATCAGTTCAACAGGAAATATGTAGTTTTTCGGCACTTTTATTCCTTCGTCCTGGTTGATCAATTGTATGATGGTGCTGGCAGCTTTCTGTCCCATATTATAGCCCGATTGCTCAATAGTGCTGAGTGAAGGGGAAATGATACGGGATGAAAGATCATTCGAGTAGCCAACCACCTTTATCTGAGCAGGTACATCAATTCCCTGCTTTTTGGCTTCCTGGATGAAAGCGACGGCAGAGGAATCGTTGGCAGTAAAAAGTCCGTCGGGGAGTACCGGCCTGGAGAATATTTCGTGTGCAGCATTGGCTGCGGATTGCATGGTAAGGTCGTGTACGTATACCATGCTTTCGTCGAATGGAATATCGTAGGCGGCCAATGCAGCTTTATATCCGGCAAGCCTTTGCTGATACAGATTACAGGTTAGGATTCCTGAGAAATGAGCGATGCGTTTACATCCCTGGCGGATGAGGTGTTCAGTAGCCAGATAACCGCCCTGGTAGTCGTCTCCGGTGATCGTGTAGCCGTTGAAGTCAGTGGGCACGCGGTCATAGAAAACAATTGGAATATTATTTTTTACAAAAGGATTGAAATGATCCGTGTTGGTAGTGAACATGGAAGATACTGCCAGGAGGCCGTCGACACGCAGGGAATAGAAGGTATGCACGAGTTCTTTTTCCATGGCCACGGTTTCGTCGGACTGGCCGATCATAATAGAGAAGCCATATTTGTGTGCTTCGTGCTGAATACCGCTGATAGCGGTACTCTGGAAGTACATGGAGGTACGTGGTACGATCAGACCGATAATATTGGAGCGCTTTTTACGTAAGCTGGAAGCGATCCAATTGGGCACATAGCCCATTTCGGTAGCCATTTCCTGCACTTTCAGTCTGGTTTCCTCATTGATCAGCGGGTTGTTTTGCAACGCGCGGGAAACGGTAGATGCAGAAAGGCCCAGTTTCTGGGCGATGTCGTATATGGTGACTTTATTGGTGCGATCTTTCACTTTTGAGGCTTGGTAGTTTAAAATTCGCGCTATATTAAGCAATTATCCTTAAATAAAAAGCCTCTCCTTTGTGGGAGAGGCTTTTCGTATAATTAACGGTCAGCTAATTATTTATTATCGATTGTTTTAGAGATAGATGCAATCAGATCCTGGTAGTGACCACGGGTAATGGCATCGCCGGAAGCTGCTGCAGCGCGCAGTTCTGTTCTCAGCGAGCTGAGTGCAGCGCGGGCTACTGAAGTAGCGTCGGACAGGCGTATGTTGCCAGATGGAGCACCAGGTCCCTGAGCAGGAGCCGGTGCGAGGAAAGCGCTCAGTTTTTCTACGTACAGGCGTTGCAGATTTCTTTTGTAGATATCTACGTTCTGGTGAGTGATCAGTTCGGAGAAGATGGTTTTCTTCACATCGCTGATCATTTCAGCGGGCTGATAAGCGTTTGCACCGAGAGAAGCTTCGCCGCCCAGCATGCTGCCAAATACATTTGGCGAGAAGATGCGGGACAGGGCCTGGTTTTGTACGGAAGCGATTACGCTGGCTCCGTCGTCGCCGGTTTTGCTGAAGATTTCCTGGTTAAGCAGCCATTTAGGAGTAGTAAACAGTTGCTGGCTCAGGAAGGAAATAGCTTCTTTCTGAGTGCTTTTGTTTACAAATTCCACCACAGGGCCTGCCTGTTCAACCATTTTAGGAGTGGTATAGATACCGCCTACATTTTTGGCAACGTGGCCCATGTAGCGGCCATATTGACCAACCAGTTCCTTGTAGATGCTTTTCAGATCGCTGTAGTCTTCGTTGGAAGTTCTGGTCCATGCGATCATGTTAGGCATGATACGCTGCAGGTTTTTGATACCGTACATGCTGGCTTTCATGGCGTTGTCGCCCAGATCTTCGTTCTGGCAGCGTGGATCGAAAGGATCGGATTCAGTACCGAACCAGAATTTCTTATCCTTCAGTTTGTCGATGGTGATTTTATTGAGGGCAGCTTTTTCTGCTTCCGGAGAGTTGAATTCAGGACGCAGGCGGTAGCCCCATTCGATAGCCCATTTATCGTAGTAGTTGATGCGTGGGTAGAGGTCAGCACCGGAGATACCGTCACCAGGTTGTGCTACGTAGTTGAAACGTGCATAGTCCATGATAGATGCGGCGTGGCCATTTTGTTTAACCCATTCTTTATCACGCAGTTTTTCAACAGGATAAGTAGAGCTGGAGCCGAAGTTGTGGCGCAGACCGAGGGTGTGGCCTACTTCGTGGGAGGATACGAATCTGATGAGTTCACCCATGAGTTCATCGCTGAACTGCATGCTGCGGGCGCGGTCATCGTTAGGAGAAGCCTGGATGAAGTACCAGTTACGCAGCAGTTGCATGACGTTGTGGTACCAGTTGATGTGGCTTTCCAGGATTTCGCCGGTGCGTGGATCGTGGATATGCGGGCCGCTGGCGTTAGGGATGGTGGATGGTTTGTACACGATTGCGGAGAAGCGTGCATCATCGATGGACCAGGTAGAATCTTCTTCTTTGGTAGGTGCCATTTTAGCGATGATGGCGTTTTTGAAACCTGCGGCTTCAAAGGCTGACTGCCAGTCGTTCACACCCTGGATGAGGTATTTACGCCATTTCTGTGGAGTGGCGGGGTCTATATAAAACACGATTGGTTTCTGTGGTTCCACGAGTTCACCGCGTTTATATTTCTCCATGTCTTCCGGCTTAGGTTCGAGTCTCCAGCGGGTGATCATGGTGAGTCTTTTCACGCCTTGCGGATCTGCGTCGAAGTCGGTGGTACTGGTGGTGAAGTAACCTACGCGTGGGTCGAAGTAGCGGGACTGCATAGGTACTTTAGGCAGCAGTACGAATGAACTGTTGAGTTCAACCGTTGCGTTGCCACCTGGTACGGGGGGCATGCCAGGGTAGGGAGATGCAGGTGCTTTGGCGTATGTTTTCACGGTTCTGATCTCGGTGTTCATCGGGAAAGATTTCACATCTACCACGTATGATTTATCAGGTTGGTAACCTGCGAGTTTCAGGTTGGATTTCATGCCCTGGTCGAAGAACAGGATATCGTTATCACCGTTGATATATTCGGTAAGATCGATGATGGAACCTTTATTATTTTTAGACAGTGCTTTTACGTCGAATGCGGCTACAATTGGTTGGAGGTTGGAGCCCATAACGGAAGAGAACATAGGTTGGGTAGAATCTTTGGAGGTCTCGGAGTAGGAGATATTCTTCAGAAAGATTCTGTTGTTTGGACCTTTTTCGAAACGTACTACGTTTTCGTTGATGAGGTCACCACCGAATCCGGACATACCTGCGCGGAGGCCTGCTGCGGATTTGGAGAGGCGGTTTACGATAAGGATATCGCGACCGATGAGGGAGTCAGCTACTTCGAAGAAGTATCTGTCTTCATGTTTGTAGATGTTGATGAGACCGGAGTCGGCTTTCGCTTGTGGGTTGATGATTTCGGCGAAAGGTTTAGGGCCTTGTTTAGGTCCTGGTTTCATCATTGGTCCGGCTGGTCTGACGGTGGTATCTTTGGCATTAGTGGTTGCGTTGGCGGCAGGGGAGGGAGCGGACTTTTTTTTCTGGGCGATAGCCGGGGAGGCTACGGCGCCTAGGGAGAGTGCTCCAGCCAGTGCCAACACGAGTTTGTGTTGATAAGATTTGTTCATTTATCAGTTGGTTTTTAGAATTGTAATCACAATTTTTGAAAAGTGATGTGCAAGTAAGTATATAAAGTCTTAACTTAATAGGAAATTCCACGAGCGCTAAAAAAGGAGATAAGAATGGGAAAAAATGGGTGTTGGGAGATTTTTAGCGTTAGGACATTAGTTGCGGAGGCAACTTTTTTTATGTAACTATAAATTATTATAGTATATTTTATGCTAATATAGTGATTTCACGTTAGTGGGCAGGTTTGACCGCGGTGGTGTTGCATTTGGGCGGACGCAGCTTATAAATATTAGAAAATTGTCATTGAAATGGAGGTGATTACTGCTCAAAGTGAGTACTGGCGCGGGAAGGAATAAATAATTATTCTTGCAAGAATATTGTTGGAACATTTGAAAATTTTCTTAAATTGTGCGTCCAACTTTGAAAAAAATCAATCCATTTCAAAATTAGGGACAGTGACTGGTCAGGGTACTGGCTTCGTAAAATATTGGTTTATTTGCTGATTATAAGTGTTTGCTCAAATTCAAAAAGGGATAAGATGTGCGCTGGGCGTACATTTTAGTGCAGTTGTTAATTTTTGTGGGATTTTTTGAGCTGCACTTGTTTTTTTGAGCCAACCTTATAACTTTGCGAATCACTGAATAAAGTTTAAATTGAGTGCTATTAAGCATTACAGACAAAACAGTAATTCATAACTTCTAACAAACAATAGTTTAATTTTTAACACTAAAATTTCAATCAACATGGCTGAGACTAAAACAACTGTGACTGCAGCTACTGCTAAGGCGTCTTCCCATCAACCTAAAAAGTCATCCAACTTATTTGCAACGTTGGCTGTACCTATCTGCCTGGTAATTGGTTTTGTTATCTTTTACTTTGTACTGGGTAATCCTGCGAACTTTGAAGGTAACAATCCTGATGGTCACCCAATTGCAGAAGGTGCGGGCCATTGGTTTGCAACTGTTTACAAGGGCGGTTTTGTAGTACCTATTCTGATTTCTGTATTGCTGATTTGTTTGACTTTCGTAATTGAGCGTTTCCTGTATCTGTCAAAAGCAAAAGGTAAATTCTCTGGTTCTGAGCTGGTTCGTAAAGTTCAGTATCACCTGGCTAACAAAAATGTAGATGCTGCTCTGGCAGAGTGCGACAAACAGAAAGGTTCTGTAGGTAACGTACTGAAAGCAGGTCTGAAAAAATACAAAGAAATGATCACCAACACTGAGTTGGATACTGATCAGAAGATTCTGACTATCAAAAATGAAATTGAAGAAACTACTGCGCTGGAACTGCCAATGATGGAGAAAAACCTGGTGTTCCTGTCTACTATCGCATCAGTAGCAACCCTGTTGGGTCTGTTCGGTACGGTATTGGGTATGATCAAGGCGTTCTCCGCGATGTCAAACGCAGGTGCTCCTGATTCATCTCAGCTGGCGTTAGGTATCTCTGAGGCGTTGATCAACACTGCACTGGGTATCGGTACATCTGCTATCGCTATCATCATGTACAACTACTTCACTACCAACATCGATAGCATCACTTACGCTATTGACGAGTCTGGCTTTACTTTAACTCAAAGCTTTGCTGCTAACCACAAATAATCAGCAGATTATTTATGGAATTTCAGCGGTTTTGAATCTTATTAAAGTAAACCATAAAAAAAGTAAAGATGCCTAAAGTTAAAATGCCAAGGAAAAGCACGTCTGTAGATATGACAGCGATGTGTGATGTGGCTTTTCTGCTCTTGACTTTCTTTATGCTGGCGACTAAGTTCAAACCAGACGAGCCGGTAACAGTAGTTACTCCGTCCTCTATCAACACTACTCTTTTACCAGATTCTGATGTGCTGTTGTTTACAGTAGATAAAGATGGTAGAGTGTTTTTTAGCATGGATGGCCAGCCTAAAAGAAGAAAACTGATCGAAGACTTGAACACGCAGTTCAAGCTGGGTCTGGATGATAAAGAAATGCAAAGTTTTGTAATTGGAGCCAGCGTTGGTACACCGATTAAGAATCTGAAGCAGTATTTATCTGAAACTCCTGACCAGCGTAAGCATTCAGGCTTGGATACAGGTATTCCGACTGACTCAGCTAACAATGAGTTGTCTACCTGGATTGAGTATGGTATGGCTGCACAAGGCGGTAACTTCAACAAACTGAAGTACTGTATTAAAGCAGATAATGCCACACCTTATCCAAAAATCAAGGAGATCCTGGATACCTTCAAAAAGAAGCATATCCAGAAACTGAACCTGGTTACGAATCTGGAAGCACCTCCTCCGGGCACAGCAGCTTACGAGGAAATGCAATCTCCGGCTAAAAAAGACTAATCGGGAGCAGTTTACAAAGCAAATGGCAGCATGCGACCGCTGGACGGCGCTACTCTCTGACCTGAGAGGCTGCTGATTTCAAAACCAAAAAAGCTTACTACTATGGCAGAAATGGATACCAGTAGTGGTGGTGGAAAAGGTAAGAAGCACGGTGGTACGAAATCCAAGAAACATTCTACCCGTGTGGATATGACACCGATGGTGGATTTGGGATTTCTCCTGATTACCTTTTTCATGCTGACGACTACCATGTCCAAGCCCAAAACAATGGACTTGATCATGCCAAAAGATACTGAGAATGAGCAAGAGCAGAACAAAGTAAAAGAAAGTACTGCTTTAACCATCCTTCTCGGAAAAGATAACAGAGTTTACTATTACGAAGGTTTAGCACAAGATCCTAATGCATCTGCTAATCCTGAGTTCTTCCAGTCAACAACTTTTGCTAACAAGGGAGGAATCAGAGACGCGATCATTAAGAAAAGAGATGAAGTTGCTAAGGCTAGGAATGCAAAAGGAGAACCAGAAGACGTTGTAGTGATTATAAAGGCAGATAATGATGCCACTTATAAGAACTTCGTGGATATCCTGGATGAAATGGCTATCAACCGTATTCAGCGTTATGCTACTGTTGATATCTCCGATCAGGATAAACAATGGATTAAGCAGACAGAAACTGCTAACGGCGTGCAATAGTCGTCTTTATGGAATAACTAATTTTTTTGCATCCATCATAAAACATTAACAATGGATTCTGCTAAAGTCTTAAAGTCCGATTTTCTTGATATCCTGTTTGACGGCAGGAATAAAGAATATGGGGCTTATGAACTGAGAAGACAGTATAACAAGCGTGTGAGGAACGCCATCATTGGTACCTCATCACTGTTTATCCTGCTTCTTGGTGGCTACCTGATATCAAATTGGGTAAAGGCTTCTGAGGACGATGGGCCTAAGAAGCCAGTAATACAGGAAATTAAGATGGAAGATGTGAAGATTCCGGATGATCCGAAAACTCCACCTCCTCCGCCTCCTCCTCCGGCACCGCCACCACCGGTTAAGCCGTCAGTACAGTTTACTCCTCCTGTAATTAAAAAAGATGCTGAGGTACCACCTGAAGAGGAACCACCAAAGCACGAGGATATTAAAGACAAATCCATCAGCACCAAAACTGTGGAAGGTGATCCGAACGGTATCGATGCGGGTCTGCTGGAAGACAGTAAAGGTACAGGTGTGGTAGAAGCGCCTCCTGCTCCTGCGAAAGAAGAGATCTTCACTTTCGTAGAACAGCCACCAACCTTCCCGGGCGGTGAAGAAGCGCTGAACAAATACCTGAACAAGAACATCCGTTACCCACGCGTTGCGCAGGAAAACGGTATCTCCGGTACTGTATTCGTACAGTTCGTAGTAGATTCTGATGGTAATATCAAAGATGTTAAAACAGTAGGCGCTGCAAAAGGTGGCGGTCTGGAAGAAGAAGCGATCCGCGTGGTAAAATCCATGCCTAAATGGAAGCCTGGTAAACAAAACGGTCGCCAGGTATCCGTTCAGTTCAACCTTCCTATCCGCTTTACGCTGCAAGAGTAGTACTGTCAGGATATTTGATAAAGAATCCCCGTTCTCACCTGAGGACGGGGATTTTTGCATTATACACTTATTAGTACCTTTGCATCTTCATAATCTAATAACGGTACGTATGCTGGGGAAACTTTCGGGATTTGATGATACTATTGTAGCAGTGGCCACCGCGCCGGGACTGGGAGCCATTGCAGTGATCCGCCTTAGCGGCAGCAAAGCTTTTGATATTACCAATGGGCTTTTCAAGGGTAAGAATTTACTGCTGCAGCCCAGCCATACCATCCACTTTGGCAGCGTCGTTTCCGAAGGTACCGTGATTGATGAAGTGGTAGTGAGCCTGTACAAAGGCCCGCGCTCCTATACCGGCGAAGATGTAATCGAAATTTCCTGCCATGGGTCGCCCTATATCCAGCAACAAATCATTGATGCTACCACCAAAGCCGGCGCCCGGCTTGCCAAACCCGGCGAATTTACGCAACGGGCCTTCCTCAACGGGAAACTGGACCTTACCCAGGCGGAATCTGTGGCGGACCTGATCGCCAGCAATTCGGCCGCCTCCCATCAAACAGCCATGCAGCAAATGCGCGGTGGCTTCTCCAAAGAATTACACCACCTGCGGGATCAACTCATCACCTTTTCCGCCCTCATAGAACTGGAACTGGATTTCAGCCAGGAAGATGTGGAATTTGCCGATCGCACCCGCCTGTATGAACTTATATCTTCCTCCACCACCACCATCCGCCACCTGATAGATTCCTTCCGTATGGGGAATGTGATCAAAAACGGCGTAAATACCGCTATTGTTGGCAAACCCAATGCGGGTAAGTCAACACTGCTCAACACACTTTTGAACGAAAACAGGGCCATTGTAAGCGATATTGCGGGCACTACCCGTGATACCATCGAGGAAGTCCTGAACATTGAAGGTATCCTGTTCCGCCTTATCGACACCGCCGGCATCCGCGAGAGCAACGACACCATCGAAAGTATCGGCGTGCAGAAAACGATGGAAAAAATCAAAGAGGCCGGTGTAGTGGTGTACCTCTTCGATGCTAACGAAATGAGCGTTGCTGAACTGCGCCAGCAGGTAGTTGCTTTTGAGGCGGATAAGATCAATTTCCTGCTCGTAGGTAACAAAACGGATATCGGAGAGGCTGCTATTCGTGCCAAATTCTCTGAAATTCCCGGTATTTTGTTCATTTCCGCGAAAAAGCATGACCATGTGGACGACCTTAAATCAGCACTGGTAGAAAAAGTAATGTCCGGAGATATTAATACGGAAGATACGATCGTCACCAATGCACGTCACCACTCTGCCCTGCAGGAAGTACTCAAATCATTGTTTGATGTGAAAGGAGGAATGGATAATGGTCTGCCGGGAGATTTGCTGGCACTGGATATTCGCAGAGCACTGCATTTCCTGGGAGAGATCACTGGAGAGGTGACTAATGAGGATAGATTGGATTATATATTTAGTAAGTTTTGTATTGGGAAGTAGTATCGTTTCCTTTAGTATGCTTTTTTTTGTCTTTTGTGCTATGGTAGCGGGTTTCACTTGCTGATAGTTATACTTTCTTTGCCTTTAATTGGCGTTTTCTTGTTGTGATGTTGGTTACGAATAGAAAAGTCCGGGACTTCGTGGCATGAATCGGGGAATAGAATGATACGTAATGATACTCAAACGATACAGTATGATACGCAATGATATGTTTAGCTCCTTTTTATTCGTAACCAAGTATATAATAATTATATAGAGGTTCTATTCTGTAACTCGCGGACAAGCTTGGCCACGTCATCAGGTAACCCATGCTCTTTATTACAACTTGGGCAAAAATACTTGTCGAGTGCATCATCCTCTAAAGATAGGCGAGGATTGATCCTATATTTAAATTGATGTTTTGTCAAAGTCAGAATGGCTTCCTTATTCGGTATAGTAGATTGTTCAATGCGATCAAGTGTAAATTTAAGCAGTTCCAAAATACTTATTAATTCGGTCAACTTTGGATTGGCCCCTATAGCTCTATCATCCAATGCACACATATCACAATAAAAATTATCAATTAACGCGTAAATCGCCTCAGCAGCCTTTAACTCGTTGGTAGAGTTTTTTGGCGCATTAGTATCATCGTGAGAATCATTTGATGTATAAGTTTTAGGAGTGTACGTGAACTGGTCGATGCTTTGCTTGATGTTGCTGTATAAATGCGTAAGGTCGTCAGATTCTAGCTGTGTAATGAGTGCTGTATTCGCAGCTTTATTGCCATCTAACTGCGCTCTCAAAGCAAGGAAAAGCAAAATTGCACTTATTAACCCTATTATCGGTGCAGTAAGCCCACCTATTGTATCTCCTATTGGTCCTGTATTTATAAAATTCCACCTCTCTGATGCCGTGTGGCAGGTAAAAATTATAGGACTGATAATTATGCAGGCAATGCCTATTCCGAGCGTCCACTTAGCTATTAGGAGATAATTTCTAGGTTCTTTTGGAGATTCTTTTCTTTTCATATTTTGGTTGTATAATGAAATGTATAGGGGAAATTCAGCTCAAAATAAGAAATTAAGTTTATGACCAGTAATATGCGATTGAATAAGGTTTGCCAGCATTGCCATCAGGAATTTATTGCTAGAACGATGCTTACCCGGTATTGCTCCCATACATGCAATAGAATAGCATATAAACAGGCAAAGCGGGATCAAAAGCTGCAATCTGCTATACATCACGTAAGTGCACAACCAATGCCGGTGATCAATTACGAGACAATAGCAGATAAGCCCTTGTTGAACTTGAATGAAGCAGCACAGCTATTAAACATTTCCCCGCTTACACTTCGCAGATGGCTGAAGGCTGGAAAGATTACGAGTATACGGAAAGGGAAAAAACACTTGTTCGATAAGCGAGGGTTACTACAGTGAGGATGCACACACTGTCATAGAAAGCGGTATATGTATTATCGCAGATCGCAACGCAGATTTTCAGGATTGTATCCCTTTACATGCCCATTATCCCGGAAAAGAGTTATTCAACGTATTTATCTGGTGGGTTTGAAATTTTTCATCAACTCAAGCATGGGTGTAGATAAATCAAAAATAGCGTACGAATAGCTACAGACTTGCTCATACAACATCAGCATATCCGCCCGTTTGTTTTTTATCCCAATCGTCTGTATTATTCGCTATACATCCCAGCTGATAACAGCTCCCACATTAATACCTGTACTTTTTCGGGAGATTCATACAAATCGATGAAAGCCCAAATTTTATTGAAGTGTGGATCGTTTTGCATTCTGAAGATTAAATTTTGTGGCGTTTCTTAATACGGGTAAGGTATCTTTGAAGGTCTTGCTGTTCCTGTTCAAGAACCTGCACTATTTTATCTTTTTCAGCATTTGAAAGTGCCGAGGTTATTGAAAAAGGGGCTTCCTTATCAGGAATATCTTTCAGCCGTAATTTGCGATAAAACGTGGGTACACTCCATCCACACTCCTTGCACACTCTTTCCCGGAAATTAATTGGATGCTTCGTTAACCTATTGTGGATAATTGAGAGGACATTTTTGGTTTTTTTCATATCAAATTGAGATTGTTATGAGCGTAAATGTCCTGCTGGTAATGCAATAGAACAACAGTTAAGTATTATTTATAACGAATTTTATTCGGTTTTACAGATGTACAGGGGTGCTGGGTGTGAAGTAATTAGAGTGTATTTAGATTAGGTTATCTTATTACACTGCCTGGAAAGCTATAGTCATCCGCATCTATTTTGCCGCTACTAACTTTATCCACAGCGTTCCTCCATTTGCCTATTACGCTCATAGATTTTATCACCTTTTTCTCTGAAATCTGATTGATTTGGTCTTCAGTTTCCAATGAATATTTAATAACTACATCCTTTACAGGATATGCTGCATATTCCACGGGAATTGAGATCGACTCTAGTTTCTGAATATTGTAGCTTTCCCGTGGTTTAAGATTTCGAAAAGATGCAATTGATAAAATACCGCCGAATAAATTTCTATCAATTTCTTTTTCGGTTAATATGGTGCCGTTTTCGAGTTTGAGGTAGGTTGACATTGTCATTACGCCATGTGCAATAATGTTGGGTGTATTGTTTTGAATACTACCACTAAATAAGTATGTAATAGTCCTAGGCTGCTTTTTATCATCCAGGCTACTGGTTAACACATAAAAGTCATCAGCCTTTTGGGAGAATAAGGTGAAATCTTTTGATTCTATTTCGGAAGATGTAGCCTCGCATCCTGTGAAGAATATCACTACCGATAGTAGCATTGAACTAACAGTTATGAAAGTACGTAAATCTATTTTTTGCATGATTATCAATTGTTAGAGTATTAAATCTCCACTGAAATTACCAGTTTGACAACGTCAGAATTAAATTTAGTCACATATCATATATGATATGATCAAATATATGATAAAATTGCAAATCATATCATATATGTTATGATAACATATGTGATATAACGGCAACTTCGTTGTCGTGGGTAACGTCAGAAATCAGGCATACATTGACGCTTTTGGTAAGCATGTAAAGCAGCTTCGCAACTCAAAAAGTTGTCGAGGGAGACGGTTGCTGCCCATGCTAACATAGAAGTGATGCAAGTGTATAGGATTGAGACAGGGAAAGTGAATACAACGATTTCTACGTTATTAGCTCTTTCGAAGGCTTTGGAGGTTCCCGCAAAAGAGCTGTTAGATTTTACCTTTGTAGAGCAATGATAAAAAATCCTGCACATTGCAATTTTGCAACCTGCAGGATTCGTATTTTAAGCAGCCTTTTTACTGTAGCTGTTATGTTTACTTTTTTCGATGAAATCATTTTTGACCAACTTTTTAAGATAGTTATCAACAGTGCGCTCTGAAACGCTTAGTTGATTTACACCAATGGATAAAGCTGTTTGCCGCTCAAATTCAATGGGTAAACTTTGAAAGAATGTATTTAATTTACTGTCTTCGATTGCAAGAGCTTTTGGTAATTGCTTGTATACAGCCATTGCATGCTCAATGTATACCTTACTCAGTGCCATTGCGTTACTAAAGTCAATGTCATTGCAATAAATATCCTTGGATTCGTTATCTTCCTGCCACGCGCTGAATATGGTGAATATCATAGCTATTCTGAAAGTCGTTAATCCAAGTCGCAATACATTGCTGCCTGCTTCCTGATTGACAAAGCAAGATGTTTTTGATAGAAGATTACTGAAGGTTTCATCAAATTGGCACCATTGCTCCTTGGTTAGATGAAATTGAAAGGGATGAGCAGTATAATACAATGCCATTTTTGTTATTTCTTTTGCAGCTTCCTGGTAAACCTGAGTAAGTGGGGCATGGCCAATAGTTGGTGCAGGACTTCGCCACTTCCCACCCTTCTGGAATGTATAGAAAAGAAAACGGCTGAATAACCCATCTTCTGCTGAACCAATAAGGTTTGTAACCTGCATAGGTGTACCTGATAATGCAACAGATAGGCGAGGACGAGGAATTTCCACGTATTCTTTATTTGTTTTTCTATGGTAGCTTAATCGCTCGTGATGCGTAGCTTTTCGAAGTATGTCAGAAAATCCACCCCATTCTTGCTTCATTGCATTGCTTAACGTGTCAGCTTCCGTTTCACATAATAATCCTATTCCTTTTGATTCATTAAGCAGACTATAAATAGACGCAGAGCTGGAATTACCTGGAATTAGTAGTACAATAAATGGAGGTTGCTCTGGAGGTTCACATTTGTACCCCTCTTTTTTCTTTTTGTTATTGTATTCTTCAAGTTCCGCTTCATACCTAACCTGGGCATCTATGCTATTATTAAATAGTGTATCATGGTAATCAGTAGCAAGGTCATTCGCAAAGGATAGTACTCCTTTACCACTAGCTGGAGGTGCTACAGCAAAGCTATATAGATTCGGATATACTCTCTTATTGTCGTAATAACCTGATATTTCAGAGAAACAGGCGCTTAATGTACCTAGTGCACCTGTGAAAAATATATCACGCTGGCGTTTGTCCTGAAATACTTCTGTAATTCTATTTAAGAAATCAGGTAACGTTTCAAATATGGAATCGGGTAGATATGGCGTGTCTATATCGTCGATATCTTCATGAGCTTCAGTAGTAATTACAGTTGAAGGGGGGTGTATAATGGCAGAGGGTTGTATTTGTTGTTTATTATTTATCCATTTGCCAAAATCTGCTACATTTCGATTGTAAACTCCCTCTACTACTTGCTTTACTTCTCGTTCTGATAAGTCACTCGCAAGTATTAACGAGTGTTTAAGGGAGTATTCAAGAGGAACCCCTTTCCTATTACAATTATTAGCTAGAAAAAAAAGAAAATTATTTCTGTTGCCTTCTTCGTATTTAAAGCCTTCTTTAAACCGTTCGGTATATTTTACTTGTTTTTCGAATTCAAGCGTAAAATCGGAATGGGGAAGGCTTTGGAGTGGTTTTATTGCAGGGGTTTCACTCTTATTAGTTACAGGGAATCTTTCAGCAAATGGATTAAAATGAGCTTCGGGATCCCATGACATGAAACATAATCTGGTAATGTCGTTTGTTTTAGCATCGAATCGAAATCCTAGTTCACTTTCATAGTATTGCACCACCTGGGTGTATGCTGATTTGTGAATTGTATGGTCACTATCAACTCTGACCATTATTTTAAGTCCCAGGCCACTTGGGCTTACGAAGCTTAACAAGGTATGTGGTAAGCAATTGGCTCTGCTTCTAGCTTCATGTACTTCAACTGGTGATAAATCATCCAGATCAAGAATAATGATTTGGCTGTATGTCTTTAACGATTTTGAATCTCTACGACCTGTAAATGTGCCGGAAGCAGTGAAACCGGGAAGTGATTTTTTTAATGAATCCGCTGCGTCTTTACTGCCCATAGCATAGAGTTGCCGAATTTCTTCCACCGTTTTACGGCATCCGTTTCCCCTTAGTTTATTATAAATCACGTTGATGGCGGCTTCCCTATCAACATTTACGAAGTTTTTTATGATAGATACCAGTTCCATTTATAATTTATTTAAACTGTTTAATAAATAGTGATTAGCCAATACATTCTGCTGAAGTTCGCTGCTTCCTTCTTTAGACATCATCCAGTCATCCAGTGATGTTCTTTTGAAATAAATCAGCTTTCCATTGGGCTTTGAGAAAGGTAATACCTGCTTTGAAGTCAACTTGAATAGAGTGGCCTTTGAAATGCCCAGATAAATAGCTGCTTCCTCAGATGTGAGAATATCTTTTTCTTTTAGCAGCATTTTTATACGCAAAAGCTCTACCGGCCCGATGTTATCGGGAATGTCTATATGCTTCATTATTTAAAAGTATTATTGTTTAGAATAGCATCCAGGCCCGGTTGCGGCTTATCAAGTGTGATAAGATGATGTAAAATTATTGAAAATGAAGTCGCACATGCTTTGAATTGTAACAGGTAATTTTTTTGTTGAAAAAAAATGTTACAATTATTGGAGAAGATATTTTTTCATTATGGGGGCTACAATCATATTCAACTTATATTCAACACTTTCAGGGTTTTTGAGGTATTCGAAATAGCGCTTACGACTATTTTGTAAATTAACTCGTTTTAGTAATTTATAGCTTTTGATTGAAGAATGCTTCATAGCATTTCTTTCGGATGGCTTCTTTTCAGGGGGAATATAGAATAACCCACTTCTCCCTATCATACTGAAATTAAATTTCTTGAGCGGCGAAAAATGCAGATTTATTACATCGAATATGTAAGAGAGCGTAGTTGTTTCACAATCAAAATATAATTTGGGAACAATTTTAGTAAGACTTTTTGTTGTTAATACAGTGCTAAACTGGTATGGGGTGCAGGTTTTATGAAGGATACCTATTCTTAACAGCTCGGAGGCAAGTATTTCTAATTTTTCTTGATGTTCTGGGAGAATACCAAAATAATAATTGTTTGTATTTGTCCTGGTGAATTCCGACTTATTCAGTTGTTTTAAGAATTTCAGATATTTATTGATTATCTCAAATTCATCTTCTAGTCTACCGAATATAGATACTACATTTCTCCATCTATTAATCTCGAATGTTTTAAAAGCATTGAATTTCTTAGGATTCTCATTTAAGCCTTGCTGAGTCAGTTTTTCATTAAATAATTGAGAAAATTCCTGTTTCGTTGTTTTAATTCCTCTATAATACTGATACTCTTGTTCTCTTTTCCGCTCTACAAAAATGAGGCTTTGTTCATCGCATTCTTCTTTTTTGCAGGGGATTGAGAAGTATAACGTAATTAAGGTTTGTAAAGGTATTTTTGCAGGAGGTTTTAATGATTCTTCTAAGCCTTTTCCTAAATAACCTAAATTGAATACATGGCTGGTTAGGGTATTAATATAGTTTTTCTTTAGTTGGTACCTGAAGCCTTCAGCATTGTAATTCTTATTTAGCAGAGTTAAGAATTCCGGCAAGGCTGTTAATGATGGATTATTGTATATATCTTCTGCATCTAATTCTGCAAACTGAATTTCAGATATTAATTGCCTAATGAAAAAAAGGCATTCGATACTATCGGAAATATTTTCATTTGAATATGCTCTATCTTCGTATAAATTGAATTCATCTTCATCCATAGATGGAATCTTTCCATTTACTGCATTATCGAAATGATACCAGAAGTCTTCATTAGCATCACGATAGTACTTCCTTGCAAAAAGAATGTATTCCTTCAGGCGGTGTTTGGTGGAAAAACCATAGGACTTTTCTATTATTACTAAATAGTCTTTTTCTGTCAGAAAGTTATCCATCTCACAAATATATTTTCACCAATTTACAAGAGTAAATCGGGAATTTTGTTAGCTGCCTCAATTTTTCGCTTATCTATCACTTTACCATATATCTCTGTAGTCTTAAGATTTTTATGGCCCAAGAGCTTTGAGACTGTGTAAATGTCAGTGCCATTTGTGAGCTGTAATGTAGCAAAGCTGTGACGGGCGCAATGAAAAGTTATCTTTTTATTTATTCCGGCTGCATTTACCCATTCCCGTAGTTTTAAATTGTGCCATGCACTGTATTGTAACCCTTCAAATACTTTTTCGCTATCAGACTTTCGTTCACCTATTAATCTTACTGCTTGCTCAGATATAGGTAAGGTTTCTGCGCCTTTAGTCTTCTTTTGAGTGAATTGTATACTCCATCCTCCCGCTTCACTATATTTAATATTATCCCACAGTAGTGCCTGCACATCGGAAAACCTTAATCCTGTAAGTGCACTAAATAAAAATGCCTGCTTCAAAATAGATACTTCACAATCGGTTTTAACCAGCATCTTTAATTCTTCCCATATTAGGAACTGTCGGTGTGTTTCTGCTGCTTTTATACCTTTTACTCTTGTTACAGGATTTTCATGTAATAGCTTTTTAATATGGGCTTCTTTCACGGCTGCTTTGACCTTTGTATAGTAGGAAAGAGCTGTATTGGTCGCAAGTACCCGTTCTTTGTTACCGCGTCTGGCCTTAGTTGTTAACAGGTATTCCTTAAATCTTTCAAGAAATACTTCATTCACCTGATCCATTATAATGTCTTTGCCATTGGAAAAAGAGAGTAGGTGTTTGTATGCACTGTCCCAACAGCCCCGATTTCCTTCAGAATCCTTTTTCGTATCCATTACTTTTTTAAAAAATTCAAGGAAACTGGTTTTACCCACTATAGGACTAATAAAGCCGTGTTGGCTACTTTGGGCTAATAGTATTTTCTTCGATCTGATTAATTCTGCTAGTTTAGCTGTTTCTTTATTATGATCTTTCTCAATCTGGGTGCGAGGTTTCTCGTACAAATAAAGATTCAAAAACTCGTATTCTCTGGGTTGGTTGGTTCCGTAATGGTATGCAAGGTATAGGCTTGTCTTACGGACTTTATTACTTCCTTCGGGAATGGTGCTTTTACGTTTCAGTAGATAAATTTTCATGATTAGTCGTTTTTATGGTTACGAATTGTAACGCGACTTTCCGATGACTTTTTTAATCTGACAACAGGGGCTGCATTCCACGTGGGATTTTATCGGAAGTGCATAGCAGAGACTTACTTTCTTAATCAGAAAGTGATTTTGGAGGTTTTCGCAATGAAATTCTTTAATAGTGAAATTTACAGTTGTATTATGTGTTTTTTCGATTTTTAATGTTTTCTGAGATCAATCATCCAGAAAACTATTTGAAGCGAAAAAATGGGGGTTTAGCATAGTAAGAATTGGCATCCTTAAATGAAGCTGTAATTATTGTTCAACCAAATGATTCAAGATCTCCTGTAACTGCAATATTGCAAAATTGCAAATGAGTATTCTGGGAGAGAGAATGTAGGCTGTTGTTTAATTCAATTTTTTTTCCTTTTTTCTATATTTAGAATAAAAATAGAGTCATAATAAAGAATGCTTTACATTCTTTATTATTCCTTTGAGTTAAACAGAAACAGCTACGCTATTCCTGTTTAACTTCTTATACTATAGAATATAGAAGAATAAAGTGTACACATGCTAATGTGTATACTTTATTCTGGGATGCTTCAAGTAATTGTGCTCAGTATAGTCACCCGATGCTTTCTTTCCTTGTACGTCGATAAAAATGAAGCGTTGATTTTTGTTTATCGATAATGAGAGTTTTCGGTTTTGATCTATTAGGATTATCCTTCATTGGGAAATTCATTTGAAGAGAAGAATTTAGGTTGCGGAGGATAATAAATGGTATTCTTAATTGAGGGACAAATTGGGGAGTACAACTTCCTTCTGCTGGATACAAATTTAGAGTGTACTTGCAATATTGCAAAGTTGCTACATTTTGGGTGAGGATGTAAGGATGGCTAAATGAAAACAGTTGCCCCCAAAAAGATAGTAAACTTACTTTTGTTGTGTACTCGTGCTTTTCGGAGTTTCTTTTGGGCGATTGAAATAGTTATAGTGATAGGCCTTCTATATCCACGATTTAATGTTGATTTAATTTATTTATATCCTCGCCTACCTTAAATATAAGTGGATAAATAGTTTTATCAAAAAATTGATTTAGCTCTGTAAATTCATCTATGACACTCTGGCCATGAGTAAATGTTGTCACATCTGTGAAGTGAATTTTGTTGCGTTCTTCATTTAGGGCGGATAGAATTTTTAAAATATTGCTTGGGAGTTGTATGACTGCTTGATACTTTGGTTTTAATAGTGTACTTAACTGAAGTGTTTTATAGGTAATTTCTAATTGCTTAAGATTTCGACTTGTCAAATTGACAAATGATGATTGTAATAAGACAGCTGTCGCTAGGACAGGACTTTCTTTTGCACTTTTATTCAAGGCTTTGTTTGAGTTGGGATTGATTTCATGAACTAAGTATCCATTTATCAGTAGAATTGCTTTCATGTAATTTTCAAAGCATATGGTTATACGTACTTTATCAACTACTCCCTCAAATGCAAATTCTTGAATTTCACTAATGGGGAGATTTATCTGTGGGCCATGGGTTAAGTTCCTATAAGTTTCAAAATTTTTATAGACATAAGCTCTTTTGAAAATTTCACCACTATGAGCAAGAAGATTCTGAGCTGTGATTAATCTATTAATATTAGCATAGTAAACGATCATATGAGAAAACTCCTCAGGAAGTAAATTGTTTTGCATAATTGTCTATTTGTAGAATATTGTAAATACCAAATGAAGAATAAATTTATATCAATTTCAAAAGTTTATTATATTAAAATTATATTCGCATTCCAATTAATCCAATGCATTTACTTCAAGATAAGAATATTAAATCAGGTCTTTTCTTGAAATGAAGACAATATGAAACTAATATTATATCAAACATTAGAAGATAGAAATAATCCTGAAGAAGTAGAGGCAAACGGGCCATTTGAGTGTAGAAGGTTGGATGCTTGGCTAGGCTTTGGATACTATTTCTGGGATTCTCATATAGAGTTAGGCCATTGGTGGGGGGATAGGGCATATGGTACTAATTATGTCATTTGTGGTGCAAACGGTAAAATGGATGAAAGTTGTTGGGACTTACATGGAAATGGACTTCATAGGCTAGAATTTGAAGAAATTTCAAAAAAGATTGTGTCAGGCGGTATTATTCAGAAACAGCATCTAACAGTAGCTAAGCTGATAATATATTTGAAAAGGAATAAATCGTTAACCTATAGTTCTATTAGAGCCTTGGGGATGAATTCAATGTCATCAGCTTCTCCGTATGCAAAAAATATGATATTTATAAAACGGTATAATGCTTCCTATTTAGATATGCGGCCGGCTGTCCAGGTTTGCTTATTTGATAAGAAAGCTTTATCTTTGAGAGACTATCGTATTGTTTACCCTGAAGAATACATTGATAGTGCATTTGCCTAAATGTTTAATTATCAATTTGTTATGTCTAAATTATGCAACTATGAAAAGTGAAATGTTAGCTAGGTTAACTGAATACTTAGATAATACTAGCATTGAACAATTACGGAAAGATTGGGAGGAAATTAATTGCTTAGAAATAAATAGTCCAAATGTCTTTGAATATCTTGACTTTCTAGATGGCTATTCATGCAACCTAGAAGGATGCTTAAGTGAAGAAATAAAAGTTCCTGAAAATATGGTCCCGAATTTTTCGGGATCTTTTTTTTTGTGTAATATAGCAGCATGAAAGAAGCACAAAAAGCAGCATTTGCTTTTGAAAGATTCCAAATCGTAAATTTTGCATTTAAAGACCTGAGTTCGGTTGAAGAGGATAATTTGACTATGGGATTTAGCCCAAGTGGAATATATGATTCAGAAAATGGTGGGTTTAAAATGATTCTGAAATTTATAGTAGGAACAAAAAATCAACTTCAATCAAGTGAAGAGCTGATTAATGTAGATTTGCACGCATATTTTCGCTTTAACAAGAAAACCCCTTTAGAAGATATTCCAGCATATTTTTACCGTAATAGCATAGCCATTGTGTTTCCATATTTACGTGCGTTTATTTCTTCTTTAACGTTACAAGCCAATTTGAAACCATTAATTTTGCCTATTATGAATTTAAGTAGTCTTGAACAAGATTTCAAGGATGCTACTAAAGTTGTAACTGAGCCTTAATTTTCTGGTTGTTTAAGGTTACTAATTAGCAACAGGCTTGATTTTCCATTAAGGAGTATCATTAATCTGAAAATACATTTGAGACCAATCATTTAGGGTACAGAAGTAACAATGGCAAGTGTTATTTGTTTACTCGGAAAGTTCTATGTTTAGCAGATCTGCAGTAGTCGAGAATATTTTTTCATTTAGCTCTTCTTCCCACTCTTTTGTGATGTAGGTTGCTGGATCTAGTGGCTCAATTGACATCATTCCCTGTAAATAACCAGCTTGTGCACCAATTTCTCGAAATGCAATTGTAGGTAAATTTATCATGATAAAGGCAAGTATTTCTACAGTGTCCTCATTACTAAATTCCTTTTGAGGAATAAGGATTTTTAATAAAATAGGAAAAGAGTCGCTATATACTTTGCAACATTCAACTCCATTGATTTCTGTACTAGATCGTATTAATTTAGTGAATGAGATCAGGGTAATAATATCAAAATGATTCCAGAATTCTAGCTCAATAGGAAAATACGGGTTAACTAGGTGGCTAATGTATCTATCTGAGTTGTAAGTCTTCTTGAATTGTATAAAAAGATCAATATTTACTAGAGAATCCATTAGACATTTGTCAGAAAAGCCAAGATGTTGAAACTCTTCCCAATTAATGTTTATTACCTGAGGAAATTTTTCTTTTATAAAGTAAAAGGCTTGTTGTTCTGTATAGTTGCAAACTTTTATATAGTGGTATATGCTTAATGGATCATTGTGGAGATCAATTCTGTAACGAAAAAAATCAATGGCATCTTGTTTCAGGTAAGGATGTTGTTCCCAGTTTTTGGCTAGAAGCGTAGATTTGAAATTAAGTAGCGAAATTTCGGAAGGTAAGAAATCTAGACCTTTATTTACCCATTTTAATGCTTCAAGCAATTCCCCGTTATTCTCATAAGCGTATGCAATCCAGAAATAGCCTTTTGGGAAATTTTTTAGTAATAAATCTTCATTTTCTATTACACTTGAGAACAGCTTAATTGCATCTTGATGTTTATTATAGATTTTAGATAATGTTACGCCTTTACTGAATAAGGCTTCTATTAAGGAAGGGTTTATGGAGAGGGCATTATCATAACACTTCAGTTCCTCGTCGTGCTGTTGAAGATTCCAATAAATTGTACCTAAGTTTTTCCAGCATTCAGCATTATTGGGATTGATCTCTAAACTTAAATGATAGTATTTAGCAGCCGAAGCATCATCACCTAATGCCCCAAGGGCATTCGCATAATTATACAGATGTAGAGAATCAGAGTCTGATGAAATAAATTTTTCGAAGATCATTTTTCCCGAAAGAATCATTCCTTTGTTTTCTGTTCTTATTCCAAATTCAGTTAAAATGCATGCTTTTACTTGCAGCAAGTAATTATTTTGAACATTATCTAATAATCTATTTACAGTTAGTAGAGCATCTTTATAGTTATGGGTTAAATAGTAACTCCATGCAAGTGCTTGTGTTATGCTATTGTCGTTATTGTCTAATTGCAACTGTTTAAATAGAAAAATGGCTTGTTCATATGCCCCAGAATAAAATGATTTCCAAGCAGCAATTTGTGTTGATGATAATGTTTCTAGGTCTATATATTCTAAAAACGATCTTTTATTAAAGATAGCTTGGATGAATTCTTTTATGTTTAACCAGTTTATTGTAGTTAACTTTTTTTTCTTTGAGATGGAAACAGTAAATGTTTCGTTAGATTTAGTAAGATCAATAGCCAATTCGTGTATCCATGACCAATAAGCTTCATCGTCTTCAGAATTATATATAACGAGCATTACAGGCTCTAATCTTGAAAAATAGTAGGCAATAGTTGATCGTTTTAAAGGAACTGAAATATTATCTATGCTTTTGGAAATGCTGGTGCTTTTTAGCTGGACGGAAAAATTTAAACCTGTCATCTGGTTGTTTATGGCGATTTCCACTTGATAGTCTATTCCATAATCATGGGTGGGTGTATTTATAACCCATTCATCAGGTACATTTTTTTCAAAGAATTTTCTAGATTTTGTTTCTAAGATATGAGAATCGTGCCTTATAGGACCAGTCATAAGTGAGATGAATATTTATTTATAATATCTTTCAACTAATTTAAGCTAAATTCAAATAGTACTTCTTAAATTGATACGATGTTCTAAAAATGGAATAGCTCTATGAAAAAATGCATTTGGTGCTCCCAGGACGAACAACAAGCTAGCTTTAATAAGCTGGCACATACTATACCCCAATCGCTGGGAGGATTGAATATCTGTAAAAATGTTTGTGATAATTGTAATAGTTTTTTCGGATCTCATTACAATAAACTCCCTCCTATTGAAACCGTTATAAAAGAAACATTTAATATTTCACGTGCAAGATTTCTCAATACGAATGATGAAATAGGTAAAAACAAGGCACTCCCTAGATTTAAATCCATCTACTTTAATGTTGATTTTAAGAAAAGGTCGATCGACCTTAAGCCGAGCTATGAGTTAAAGTCCGGATTTCAGGAAAAAATTTGTAGGCAGCTTAAAAGAGGGATTTTTAAGATGTTTCTTGAAGAAAGGGAACGGCAGATGGGAGATGGTCATGATTCAAGATATGACTTTATTAGAGAGTTTGCGAGATATGATTTAGGAGATTTTCCGATTATATACTTTGAACGTCGCCACGGTGCTATCCTAATGGTAAAGAGCTGGGCAACGAACCCTGAAATTTTCATGAGTAGAGGTAGCCAATTCAAATATATAAATACCGACCATTCTTTTTTTGAGTTTGAATTATTGGGGCACTTGTTCGGCGTTCCATGTACAAGAGCATGGGAGCTGAATTTTGAAAATTACATAGTCGAGAGTACAAAGCAAAAAGCAGGGTTTTTTAAATCTTGGAGATTTATTAGAAATTTTAATGATATTGATCTAGTTCTTAATATTTTGAATGATCCAAAGGGATAGTGTATGAAAATCAATTTGTTACGAATAATGCACATTTCTTTTTCATTTCTTCCTTAAACCCGCTATATTCCCGGCGACATAACACTCCCGGGCCGTTTCTGTATTGGGAAGTAGCATTGCTTACTTTAATATGCTTTTTCTTTCATTTCTTGCTATGGTATTGGGTTTTACTTGCTTATAGTTGTACTTTCTTTGCCTTTAATTAGCATTTTTTAGTTGTGATGTTGGTTACTAATGTTCGGGAATTCGTGACATGAATCTGCGAGTAAATGATACCGTATGATACTCAAACGATACGTTATGATACGTTTTTACTCCTTCTCTTTCGTAAACCGAATTGGAGTTAGTATGAGTAATGAATTTTTTGTCCTTGTACACCGCTTTGAGAATAAGCATCTTCAGCTGTTTTGGACTATTGTGAAATATTTAGTTTCCTTTTTTGTAATTTATTACCTATAAAATTTTAAAATGGGTTTATGGAAGGATACGTATATATACTAATTAACAAGTGTATGCCTGGACTCATTAAAATTGGGTTTACTAAACGGAGTCCTGAACAAAGACGTCGAGAGCTATCACAGCCTTCTGGAATTCCAATTGAGTTTGAGATTGCCTATGAGATTTTTTCCAGCGATATTTTAAAGTTGGAGAAATCTGTACATTCAGAATTGGAGCATACCAGATTGAATTCAAATCGGGAGTTCTTTTGCATAGAGCTGAACGAAGCTATTACCATAATAAGACATAAGGCAGATGAACAAAGGCTAGAAGCAGCGTTTAAATCCAACGGAATCAATGAATTGTTTGATAGTTATGAAGCGATTGAAATACTTGGAAGGCTCAAGGAAAAATTTGGAGAAATGATAAGAATGAATATTCTATCTGCTAGAATTTATCAAACTAAACAACATTGTTACCATGAAGTAACTCAACAAAAAGGATTTCATTCAAAAGGCAGCTTTATTTTAACGGATGATTTGGTCATTAATAGATCGAACTTGAATTTTATAGGGGATTTTGATGATACTAAGGAGGAAGAAGAGGCGGTTATCTATATGTTTGATCCTACCAATCCGGTAACTTATAATGCAAGGATTTTTGTGGATGAAATGGACCCCTATTCTATAATAATGTGCGGGGATGATCTGTTTACCCCAGCAGCCATTGAAGAAATCTGTGAGAAGCATAGAAAAAGATTTTTTTCCACTGACGATATGAAGTAGCCAAGGCATTGCTATGCAATTATTCGCTGGAATAATTTATTTTTTTTAGCTTAACATGTTGTTAATCAAGTTTTTGGTTTATTGTAGTTTGCCCTTAATTAGACATTCATTATCACGAATAACCTTTAATTCATTACAAATTTAAATGAAATTAACCCCTGTAATATTACAATTTAAATGAAAAATATCCCTAATTTTGAGACATGTTTCAGCGTGATATTATATTTGAATTGGAGAAATGGGTATCAAAGGCTAACCGAAAGCCCTTGATCATTAGAGGTGCTCGCCAGGTTGGTAAAACGACTGTAATTAACCAATTTTCTAGCTTATTTGAACAATATATCTATTTGAATCTGGAATTGCCAGAAGATAAAAAGCCTTTTGAGGAATTTGAGACTTTTGACACTCTTCTCGAAACACTGTTTTTTATTAAGAATAAGTTATTGGCCAAAAGAGGAAAAACGCTAATATTTATTGATGAGATTCAGGAGGTCCCCGCCGCCCTGCAGCAGTTGAGATATTTCTTTGAACAGGCACCTGATGTAGCCGTGATCGGTGCGGGTTCAATGTTGGAAAGTTTGTTCAATCCCGTTATTAGTTTTCCAGTTGGACGGGTCGAGTATCTAGTAATACATCCAGTTTCTTTTCCCGAGTTTTTGGGAGCAATGCATGAAACCAGTGCATTGACCTACTTGAAGAAAGTACCAATTGCCAAGTTCGCTGAAGATAAACTAATGAAACTCTTTCGCACTTATTGCCTGATCGGTGGTATGCCTGAAGTAGTTGCTCAATATGTTGAAGCTAAAGATCTTACTGCCCTTAAGACGACCTATGAATCTCTGTTGGTCTCTTACCTTGACGACGTTGAAAAGTACGCAAATAGTAGTGCTCAGGTAGAATACATCCGACATGCTATTCGAGCAAGTTTTGCAGAAGCTGGTAGGCGCATAAAATATCAAGGGTTTGGTAATTCCAGCTATAAATCTCGGGAAATGGGAGAAGCACTTCGTACTCTAGAGAAGGCATTATTAATACATTTAGTATTTCCGCAAACAAGTCCAGTTCTTCCGTTACTTCCTGACCAAAATAAATCACCTCGATTGCATGTTCTTGATACTGGAATGTTGAACTATTTTGTCGGCATACAACAGGAATTATTAGGTACACAAGATCTTAGTACAGTGTATCAAGGGTTCATGATTGAACATATCATGGGGCAAGAATTATTGGCCAGGCAGTATAGCGCATTGCACGGGCTAAATTTTTGGGTGAGAGAAAAAAGTGGGACTTCAGCTGAAATTGATTACTTATTCGTGTATGAAGGAAAATTAATCCCGATAGAAGTTAAATCGGGGGCCGAGGGCAGACTAAAGTCTCTCCATCTTTTTATGGATCTTGCACCTCATGATATGGCAGTTCGTTTTTTTGCTGGCGAGGTAAGTATTTCTACCATAACAACGTCTAGTGAAAAGAAGTATTATTTATTGAATCTTCCTTATTTCCTTATTTCACAGATTGAAGGATATTTAAAATGGTTTGAGACCCAGGTAGCCGAAATGAAGGAGAAGGATACGAAATAATTGTTGTATAATAATGATCTTATGTTGCCAGAGAATATTAGACTTTTTCAAGAATCCATAACCAAAGAACTGAAATACACAAAAGATCGTGTGAGGAATTTAATTGGTAATGCAAATTGGGGTGTAGACGGTCGATTTAAGGAAGCAATACTTTCAAAGATAATTGGCCAGTTTTTGCCTTCGAATTTAAGAATAGGCACTGGATTTATTGTGAGTAACAATGACCTTGTTACATTACTTCGTAATCTCTCATTTTCATATTTTATTTCCAATTTATTGCATATAGTATCTGATACAGACCCAGTAGAAAGATATTGGTTTTCTTTTCCGATTGAAGGAACGAAGGAGATGTATCGACATGAGCGGATTGTGAGGCTTCAATAAATCTTCCTGAATGGAGGATATTTGATCTAATGTTCAATAAATCAATTATTTACACTTTCTCTATCGGGAAATAAGGGCCTTTCCCCTCATTTCTGCTAATTAACTATCACACCTTTCTATGCCCGGTCAGGAACGAATCATTCAATATGCACAAAAACTGGTGCCACTCACCCTCGAGGAGGCAGACTTGTTCAGTAGTGTGTTTAAGGAAAAGCGATTCAAAAAAAGGCAATTCTTAATACAACCCGGCTTTGTGGATAAATACAAATACTTTGTGTTAAAAGGGGCCATCAAGGCTTATGTGATTGATCAGCAAGGCCAGGAAATAACAGTACAGCTGGCCATAGAGGACTGGTGGATATCTGACTATAACAGCTACATTCATCAGCAACCTGCCAGCCTTTTTGTGGAGGCGGTGGAAGACAGCGAAGTGCTCGAGATCAGTTATGAAGATGAGCAATATCTTAAAACTGTTAACCCCAGGTTTGAAACCTTTTTCAGAATAATGGCAGAAAGAGGAGCCGCATTTCTGCAACGTAGGTTCATCTTATCTATTACCCAAACAGCAGCAGAACGCTATGATCAATTTATCGCTGCCTATCCCCAGCTGCTAGCAAAGTTTCCGCAGTATGTCATTGCCTCTTACCTGGGCATGACCACCCAGTTTTTTTCCAGAATCAGAAATAACAAGGCCGGCAAGTGAAACTAGTTTCACTGCTTTTATTAAACTGGTTGATTTTTGAGGCTGCCTGTTTGTAACAACTTTGCATTGTCGCCATTGACAAACACTCAAAAGATATTGAATTATGCAAAAGTTAGCAAACAAGGTAGCAGTAGTAACTGGTGGTAGCACCGGTATAGGCCTGGCAACAGCAAAAAGACTCGCAAGTGAAGGTGCTTATGTATTTATCACCGGGCGCAGGCAGGCAGAATTGGATAAAGCTAAGGCCGCGATAGGACCTGATGTAACAATGGTACAGGGTGATATCTCTACCCTGGAAGACCTGGAAAGATTGTATAAAACCGTCAGCAGCCAAAAGGGTGGGATTGATATTCTCGTTGCCAACGCGGGGATGGTGGAAATCAGCGATACCGCCAATGCAACGCCGGAACATTTTGATAAAACCTTTGATACAAATGCAAGGGGTACGTTTTTTACGGTACAGAAAGCATTTCCATTGCTGAATGATAATGCAGCCATTGTGGTGGTATCAACGGTAGCCGCGCAGAAAGGTTTTCCGTCAAATGTGGCGTATGGCGCGAGCAAGGCAGCAGTAAGGTCATATGTAAGGGCATGGGCAGCAGAATTGAAAGGGCGTAATATCCGTGCTAATGCAGTGAGCCCTGGAATTATTGATACTACTATTTTAAATGCCCAGTTTAAAACACCGGAAGAAGTGGAAGGCGTAAAATCCTATCTCGCTAGTATTACCCCACTTGGGCGTATCGGAAAACCCGAAGACGTAGCCAACGCGATCTTCTTCCTGGCTTCTCCGGAGAGCAGTTATATTACCGGGGTTGATATTCCCGTAGACGGAGGATTTCTTGATTTATAAATCTCATCTGCAAAGAACCGGAGTAATATATTCCGGTTCTTTGCATTTATTTATTCCCCATTCCAATCGCCATTTTGTAAGCCAGCGTTGTTTCGCTGATAGGCGTCATCGCATCTAATAAAATTGTACTCGTGCCCTGGGTGGCTATCTCATCGGCTACTTTTTTTATCAACGCCAGCGTAGCTTTCATTAAGCTGGAACCCATACTCAACCTGGCAACGCCCATATCCTGTAACTCGATTACCGAAGGAGGAACACCTGCTCCAATAGTAGGGTTGGAAAGAATATTAATCGGCGCGTTAATTTCTTTTACCAATGTGGCAATCATTTCTTTCTCCCACACTGGCTGAACAAATATGCAATCTGCCCCGGCTTCGCGGTATTTGTTTCCCCGCCTGATTGATTCGGCTAATTTTTCTTTTGTTGAATTGGTGGAAGTATAAAATGCGTCTGTTCTGGCATTGATTACCAAATGGAAACCAAGCGAGTCCGATAAAGAGCGGATGGCAGCTATTCTTTCACAAAACTCCATTTCATCCACTAGCACAGGACTTAAATTAATACTGTCCTCAATATTGATTCCTACTACGCCGGCTGCAATTATTTTTTTTAGAGATGAAATGACTTCTTCCAGACTATTGCCGTATCCTGCTTCAATATCGACTGTGACCGGCGCCTGCACAGCCTTTACAATTCCCGTAACAATTTCCAGCATCTCGGATAACTGCATTACCTGAGAATCAGGGTAGCCTAAGGAGGCCGCCATCCCCATGCTGGTAGTAGCAATAGCTTCGTAGCCGCATGCCTCAATTAATTTTGAACTACCAATGTCCCATGAATTCAGGAGTACCAGGATTTTTTCATCATGGTGTAGCTGCAGGAATTTTTCGGCTTTTTGTTTTTGGATGTCGGAGACCATTGTGCGGAATTTTCTTGGTTAAATAATCAAATTGTTCCAGAAATATTAAGGTAAGCCTATTCTACAATTAAGAAATTCGGAAATTCGGAAATTCTTAATTGTAGATTTTTTGAAGCAATGATAGTTCTTCCCAAATTTGCATTTACTGGAAGCCATCAACATACGGCTATTCCCATGCCCATTCTTCACCCACTTCATTACGCCACGCTGCCTCCCCAGGCAATAATTGAAATAATACATTAACTGTCGGGTCCATTCTCACAATCTCTTCTAAACTCACTAGTTTCGCATCCGCTAAAGATGGCTCCTGGTCACTATGAAACTGCCATGCGCCATCTTCATTATGATAAACGAATCGTATTGGTTGTCCTTCCAGTACCTGACTTGTGGTAAATACAGCCACATTTCTCTCTTCATAAAATTTAAAATCAAAATTCCTGTCAAGTAATGGCTGCCTGAATTTCCAATGTGGATTAAATTCGGATTCCCAGGGGAAGAGCGATTGCTTATCCGGCCAAACCAATTGCAGCACAGGGAAGTCAGTATGGTGATAATAGTTACTGCCTGTGCCTAAATAATCCGCATAGGATGATTTGTGAACAGGTAGAAACTGTATAGCGAAGTCCTTCAGAAATTCACTATAGTGTGAATGGGCTGTAAATATCTGTCCGCTGCTGATCTGTTCACAGGCGTCATTTAGCAGGCTTCCTGAGACTTCAGAAGGAAGTCCAAAACAGATAATTTCGGGATGATCGTATTTTTGAAAGAGACCGATTGTATAAGCGAACCCGGGTAAATAAGCATCTTCTTCCACATATACTATAAAGCATCCGTATTGATCAATTATGTTGGCTATATGTTGATGGTCAATTAATTCATGCCGACAGTTATCCACAGCGTATTTGTTTTTATGAATGTCACAGGTACATCACAAAACTATCAAATTTGCCTAAACCTCATCGCCTACAGCCCTAACATCTCCCTAAATAAACCTGATAACCCTCCCCACATTTCCCCCCAACTATTCCAGATATTTTGTAGTTTGGCCCGCATATCAACTATTTCAATTTTTGTCTACCGATCAACCATATGTAGAAACTGATCTGCTTCACCGTGTGGCAGCAGGAGAGGAGGACGCATTCAACCAACTTTTTGCCCAGTACCGTAATGATGTATACCTGCATGCGCTCACCTATACCAAATCACCGGAGTTTTCAGAGGAACTGGTGCTGGATATATTCCTGAAAATCTGGGAAAACAGGGAGAAACTCACTGAAATAACCCATTTCAAAGGGTATCTTTTTATTCTTTCCCGTAATCAGGTGATATCCGCTATGCGGAAATGCCTCCTGCAGCCAGTTACAGGCATGGACCTTTCTTACCAGATCAGTGACTGGATGGAGCCCGACAAGCGCCTGGAGTACAAAGAGGCACAGGCCCTGCTGGAGAAAGCTATCGCTACGCTGTCGCCGCAACAGCGCACCGCGTTTACCCTCAGCAGAGCAGAAGGCAAAACCTACGAGGAAATTGCTGCCATAATGGGGATATCCAAACGGACGGTCAATTACCATATCGTAGCGGCTTTGAACGCGCTGCGCCAGCATCTCCATAATAATTCAACCTCCCTGGTAATTTACCTGGCGGCCATTTTCTGGGAATTATAAAAAAAAATTCTTCCGACCCCTGTTTGACTTTCTTTTTCCTGCGTCTTTATAGATACAGGGGGTAAAACAGCAACAACTAAAGCATGGAATTACATGAGTTGAAAATATTATTGGCGAAATATGCTGCTGACAGTCTTTCGGCTGAAGAGCGTGTACTGTTGCATAACATACTCGAAAACCCTGAACAGCGTGTACTGGTAGAGCAACTGCTGGAAGAGAGCTTTCTGTCAGGTGAGTATACCAGTGAAGAACCGCCGCAACGAGCCGCCCGCCTGGAAAAAATGATGCAGCAACGGTTACGGCAACACGAACAGCAAGACCTGCCGGTAATAGTCAGCTACCGCCGCTACTGGATCGCCGCCTCTATTGCGGTGCTGCTGGGCGCCGGCGCCTATTTATGGACCGCACAGCGTACGAAAGTGCCCACCGTGGCGGCTATACCTAAAGTGATACTCCCCGGTAAAAACGGCGCGATCCTTCAACTGGGCGACGGTAGCGAGATCGTACTCGATAGCATGGCCAACGGCGTGATTGCACAGCAACAAGGCGCCCAGGTTGTACTCAATAACGGTCAGCTCAACTATAACGGAAAAGGACAAACGGAGAAAGCTTCCTTTAATACCATTACCACTCCTAAAGGCCGCCAGTTCAGAATCACCTTGTCCGATGGTTCCAATGTATGGCTGAACGCAGCCAGCTCAATGACCTACCCTGCGGTATTTGACAGCCATGAAAGAACGGTAAGCGTAACAGGAGAAGCCTATTTCGAAATTGCCGCCAATGCAGACAAACCTTTCAAAATAAAAGTGAACAACCGGGAACAAATTACTGTACTTGGCACCCGGTTCAATGTGATGGCATATGAAAATGAAGCGTTGATAAAAACCACACTGGTAGCAGGTTCTATCAAAGTGAAAGCATTGGCAGCCACCAATGATGGCGTTATTATTAAACCAGGAGAACAAACTCAGTTGCCGCAGCAAGGCAATGGTACTCCGACCATCGTGAAGCAGGTAGACCTTGATCCGGTAATCGCCTGGACCTATGGCGCCTTCAACTTTGATAATCTGTCGCTGCAGGAAGCCATGCGGCTGGTGGAACGCTGGTATGATGTGGAAGTAATTTACGAAAACGGTATTCCGGATATAAAATTTGCCGGGGAAATAGACCGGAATGTAAGCCTGAACGAGCTCCTGGTGATATTAGGAAAAACCAAGCTTAAATTCAGAATAGAAGATAATAACAAGCTGGTCATACTGAAGTAGCCAGTGTAAACTTAAAGCATACTAAAATGAAGGAGTGATCAAAGCTTTCCAACCAAAGCTGAATGGAGTCATATTGTCTATACCTGCCCACCAACGGTACAGCAAACTAATTTTAAAGTCTGTATAAGAACACCGCCACGGCTTGCTCCCGTGACGGTGGGAATGACTTAGTGTCAACACAATATTTAACAACCAAATCAATTGCAATTTATGCAAAAAACTGCGAATTGGTCCTGGTCAGCCATTGCTATGCCCTTACATAGCCAAGGCCGCTGCCAGCCTAAGTCCCAACCGGATACCGCGGCGCTTCGGCGAGCCGTCAGGTCCTTTAAAAAAATTAAGCTGGTGATGAAAATAACTGCATTTCTTCTCCTGGTATTTTTATGTAACGTACACGCAACAGGGAATGCGCAATCCATTACTCTTTCCGGCAAAAATATGCCGCTGAAAAGCGTGTTCTCCGCCATCAGGCAACAAACAGGCTACTATGTTTTTTATGAGGCAGATGCACTGGCCAACTCCAGACAGGTATCTTTTGCGGTGAATAATATGCCGCTGAAATCCTTCCTGGATATAGTCTTTAAAGAACAACCCTTTGGGTATTCGATAACCAGTAAAACTATTTCCATCATCGCTAAAAGTTTGCCGGCAAAAAGGGATGAACAAACAGCCAATAATGCTGATGCTGGCAATTCCATCCTTTTTGCCGGCCTTTCCGGTACCATTACCGACTTTGAAGGGCAACCGCTCAGCAACGTGTCAGTACGGGTAAGAGGTGGCCAGCTGGGAACGATGACCAATACCAAAGGTTATTTCAGTCTGCAGGGAATTCCGGACAATGCAGTACTGGTTATCACCTGCATCAGCTACCGCCCCATCACCATTGCTGTACGCCCTTCCAGTAACGGTTATACTGCCATGGCATTGGATAAAAATCAATTGGAAGATGTGAAAGCCAGCACCGGCAGCACCGTTCAGGTAAGTATCCGGTTACGTGCAAGCATAAACGAACTGGAAAAGGCGGAAATCACCTTTAAGAAAACTCCCGGCGTGGCCGTAGAGCTAAAAAACCGCCGCCACCAAACGCTGGTGCAACTCCTGGAAGGTAGCGTGCCCGGACTCACCCTCAAGTCGGACGTGAAAACCAGCATGGATATGAATTACAACGGTGCAGCACTGAAGGATATGTACGACCGCTTTATCAGACAGGGTATAAATCTGGCCGCCCAGGGTTATCCAAACTACGAAAGCTACCTGAAGTTCTATTATGACCAGGCCAATTCCGCCTATACTCCCGGATACTCTACCATACCACTGCAACGCATCAACTACATCACCAAAGTGGAAAACAACGGTATAGTTCCGGAACTGCGCGGCGCCAGTGGATTCGGTGCCGGTACTTCCGGCATGCTGGTAGTGATCGACGGCTTTCCGCAGGATAACTTTCCGGCCGACTACCCACTGAACAACGTAGAATCAGTAAGGATCATCCGCGACCCGGCCGAATGTGTAAAGTGGGGGCCCAAAGCAGCAGGCGGTATCATCATGATCACTACTGCCGGCGCAGAACCCGGCAAGCTGAATATCAACTATACCAGCAACCTTTATTTCTCCCCCATACAAGATAACAGCAACCGCATCATGCACCTGGCGTCCACCGCAGATATACTGGATTATTACAAAGAGGGCTACGATAAAGGGCTGTCCAACTTTTTACTGGCCGCCAACCAGAATATGATGACACCGGCGCAACGCCTGCTCTACGATCTGAATAAAAAGAAACTGACCCCTGAAGCATTTCAGCAAAAGTGGGATTCTATGTCCGTGTTATCCAACAGAGATCAGTTGAAGCTGCTACAGCAGGATGTGTTTACGCATAATCATACCCTGGGTATCTCCGGTGGCGGTAAAATTTACCAGTTCAATGTGAGCGGTACCTACCGCAACGCCAACAGTACCACCAAAGGCAGCAAGGCAGAAGATGTTATTCTGAACCTGAAAAATGATGTAAGACTCCTGAAAGGTAAGCTGCGCACCACCCTGGATATGAACACCAACTTTGCCAAACAGCGCTCTCCGGGTGCCGCCAACACCGGCACCATGGACAGCTACCAGTTGCTGCTGGATCAGCAGGGAAAGTATGTGTATAACAATTACGAAGTTGCCCCTGCGCTGAACAGTACCATGACGTCGCTCGGTTATCTTGATTATGGTATTAATCCCCTGGAGGACCTGTTAAACAGCCAGAACCTGGCGAAGAGTTCTTCTATCAATTCCAGGCTCAACGTGGTATGGGACCTGGCAAAACAGCTGCAATGGTCTGCCAGCGTGCAGTACAACCCCTCCTGGAGTTCTAATGACTCCTGGCAGGGCATAAACAACAGCAATACCCGTAAAGTAATTAATGACTACGCCCTGTCCAGAACAACGGCCAGTGGCAACTCCATGGAATTCTATGTGCCTCCGGGAGATATCATGCGCAGATCCTCCGCCAATGCAACACTATGGAATGCACGCTCCGGATTTACCTACCGTAAACAGCTGGGCACCCGGCACGTGATCAACATCAGCGCCGGTGTTAGTGCCGCCAGCACCACCAACAACAATCAACCAGATACTACCTTATACGGCTATAACAGGGCTACCGGTACCGGTTTGCCGATTATTTACACCGGCACTGCCGGCTTCACCAACTACTTAGGCAGGGGCGTGTATCCGATGGAGTTATTGATACGCAGCCTGCCGGCAAAAACGATGGCGCGCAATACCGCCGGCAATGCCAATCTCACCTATACCTACCACAACAAATACGAAGTCAATGGTAGTTACAATACGGTATTTATGCCGGTAACCAACGGGCCGGCGCGCTACGCGCAGATAGCCGACTACAACCTCGCTGCCACCTGGATGCTGCATAAAGAAAAATTCTTCCAGGTACCCTGGATCAGCATGATGAGGTTAACCACCTCGTATGAAAAAATGCAGCTGCCATGGCTTACGCCAGGCATCACCTCCTCCCGCACCCTGCAACCGCTGTGGAGCAATGCCAATATCTTCATATCGGATTATATTCCGGCGCAGTTCAACGGTCAAACGAATGATAACGTAGGCGCGCAATTGCAAACCTCCCTTTCCGGCGACCGACTGATGCTGACGGTGCGCTACAATGAATCTTCCTTATCCGGCAGCCAGTTTTCCGGTACCCTCACCTGGGATGTAACCAGGGAAAGATTTTTCCATAAAGGTGCGGTAAGCAGTCTGCAGTTCGACTTGTCGGTGTCCGACATCAATCCCTACCAGGGCCTTGCACTCATGATGTCTACCAACGCGCCAAGAGAGGGTGGTGGTTTCAGCCAGGTGAGTGTGAGTGACTTCGAGTTACTGCCGGCACATCAGCAGAACAAGGAAGCACATGCACGCGTGGGCATCCTGAAAGACCGGTTCGTACTGGATGGATTTTATTATCGTAACATCCGCACGGGTATGACTAACGGTGAAGTACCTACGGACCCGGCCACAGGTCTGCTGGTGCAAACCAATTATAGTAAAATGCTCAACCAGGGCTTTGAAATGCAGCTGATGACCAAACTCATCACCAACAAGCGTTTCCAATGGACCATGACAGTGAATGGCGCCTATAATATTAACAAAGCACTGAATGCACCTAAGATAAACTATACGGCCGACAGGAGTTTCTTATCGAGTATCCATGACGGTTATGCCATGGATAATCTCTGGAGCTACAGCTGGGCGGGCCTGGATGCATCCGGCAATCCGCAGATATATAATGGTAAGCATGAAAAAGTAAATACGCCTGACTCGTCTGCATTGGTGTATAGTGGTCGCACCAGGGCACCGTGGACAGGCGCCATCATCCAGAACCTGGAATACAGGAATTTCTTCTTCAATGCACGCGCCATCTTTAACCTGGGACACGTTTTCCGTTCCTATATGCCGGCATCTTCCGGGTTGATTGATAACAATGAACTGATAGCCAAACGTTGGAAAAAGCCAGGGGATGAAGCAACTACGGATGTACCGGTGATGGCCGCCGCCAGCACCACCCGCAACCTGATCATCCAGAATTCCAGCAACACCATTGAGCGTGCGGATAATATCCGGCTGAGGGAAATTCAATTGGGTTACTCCTTCCCGGCAGTCGCCCTGAAGGGCAGCAGGATCAAAGGTTTGACGCTTTCCGTGCAGGTGCAGAACGTAGCGCTGTGGACGCGCAATAAGTTCGATTTGGACCCACAGGCGATTTCTGATTATGGATTGGTAACCATGCGCCAGCCCGCGCAGTATATGTTTACCGTGAATATGAATCTCTAAAAGAAAACAAGATGAGAATATTTTCAATACCTGTTGTATGCATGCTACTGGCAGCTACCCTGCTCAGCAGCTGCGAGAAATTCCTGGGGGTACGGCCGGATACCAACAAGGTGGACCTGTACAAAGCGAGCGACCTGGCCGAAATACTGAATAACAGTAACCTCGGGGAACCTAACTTTTTATTGGCTGACCTGATCAGCGATGAGGTAATGATACCGGAGAAACTGGTAAAGGAAGTGAATCCTAATTCCTACTTCTCCCGCGGCTACCTGTGGGCGCCTACAGTATGGGACCTGGCAGATACGGACCCCATGTATGGCAATGCCTATAAATGGATTTTGCAGATGAACATCGTGCTGACCTACGTAGATCAGGCCACTGGCGACACTGCCGGGCAGAAAATGATCCTGGGAGCACAGGCAAAAATCAATCGCGCTTATTATTACTTTCAGCTGCTAAACCTGTATGGGCCTGCTTATCAGGCTTCGTCTGCCACTTCAGATCTGGCGGTACCCATGATTCTGGCACCGGATGCTTCGCTGAAGCCGGCGCGTGCTACTGTGCAGGTAGTTTACGAGCAGATTAAAAAGGATTTGCAGGAAGCGGCCAATACCGCAGCGCTGCCTGATTTCGGGCAGGACCTGCTGCACCCTGGTAAGGCCGCCGCATATGCATTGCTGGCCAAAACGTATTTATATGCGAGCGACTACGGCGCTGCACTGGAAGCCGCTAACAAGGCACTGGCCATACGTTCCACGCTTGTTGATTATAACACCTGGGATTTCTGGAGTTCTGTAAACCCATTGGCGGGCATTATCAATAAGCCACTGGTCCTAAAGGATTTTACCAGTAACCCGGAAGTATTAATGGCGAAGGTTTGTATCGACCTGAATTATTTCAGTTTGTTTAAAGCCACCCCATTCATGAGCGATGACCTGCAAAGTTTGTTTCATGCAAAAGACCTGCGCCTCCTGTATGGTTTCTATAAGATTGGAACCAATACCCGCTATAGTTACCTGCCGTATGGTACCAATGGCATGCAGTTTAATTACACCACCGGGGTACCGGAAATGATGCTGATAAAAGCGGAATGCCTGGCACGTAATAATGATGGAAGTGGGGCAGTGGCTTTGCTGAACACCTTGCGGCAAAAGCGTTTCAAGCCAGCTGACTATACCGCTATCGCCTATACGAATAATGCGGATGCGCTGAAGTCGGTGCTGGATGAGCGACGCAGAGAGCTTTGCCTGCATGGTGGTATTCGCCTGTCAGATCTGAAAAGATTAAACCAGGAAGACCGTTTTAAGACGGAGCTGAAGCGGATATCAGATGTGAGTGGCAATGTGCTGGCTACTTTGCCGGCAGGCTCACCAAGGTACCTGCTGCCATTTGAACCTAAAATTATTTCCAATAACCCGCTCATTATTCAGAATGCGCGCTAAGTATTTTTTTATGAAGATGTATTACAACATTCTTGTAACGGTCCTCATTTCACTGGTCTTTGCGGCATGCGAGAAAGATACCGTTGGAGATCCTGTGATGAATGAAGTATTGAAGGGCCTTTCGGCATATAACGTAGTGCCGGTGGGCGAAGGTACGGTGGTAGTGTCGGATGGGAAGCTGATTCAGGTAGCCAACAAACCGGCTTCATTTTTCCCGCGTTTAAGTAGTTTGTTAGGGGGAGATGTAAATGTTACGGCCAGCATAGATACCAGTAAATTATTGGTACAAGCGTTCGACAGCCTGTATAAAACAAAATCCCCCATTCTGGGGAGTGGTGTTTTCCAGGTGCTGCAAGGCGGTAAGTATACGATCCCTGCTGGTAAATATCAGTCTGCTGACTCTGTACAGGTGGCAGCTGGCAATGTATCCGGCTATGCCCCCGGAAGCTATCGGTTTGTAGTGCCCGTGCGGATGCAGAGCTCACCAGGTGGCGGGCTTGCCAGTTCCCTGCTATTTGTTAAATACAATGTAACGGTGGCCAATGCCTTTATCATGACGGCTTCCACCGGTAAAGGCAACATTGTACAAACGGTATTTCAGAGCTTTCCACAAACGGCAACACCTATGGTGCTGGTGGCATTGGATAAAGTTGTTTCCAGTGATATGAAATTTGCAGTGGAAGGGGTATCTACCACAGCCCTGGTGGATGCGTATAATGCAAAGTTCAACACCAGCTATAAACCTTTCCCGGCGGGCGCTTTCAGTTTCTCCGCTGACTCGCTGACCATTAAGGCAAACATGAATATTACTGCGCCGGCAACCTCGGTGATCTTCCGGCCCGACCCTGCCAAATTTCCATCAGGCAGTACTTACCTGCTGGCGCTGCGCCTGAAGGATAAGCAGCAACAGGGTATGACACCTACTGAAATGCTGAACAGCACCAACGTACTTTTTGCCATCATTACTTCATTACCATAATCAGAAAAAAAATGAAATCACATCATATCAGAAAAGCATTGCTGCTCACCACACTGATGATCTACAAGGGGCTATCGGCTTTCAGTCAAAGTACGCCGGTGGATACCGCGCTCGAAGCGAAATTTGTGTCTGCCTATAAAATCTTTATAAATAAGGGCCAGCAGACCCAGGCCGATTCCATACTGGAGCTGGTGAAAACTAAATTTCCTGCCAGTGTAATCATGCGTGCCACCCTGATTGACGGCGTTAACAGTGAAAAGGACCTGCAGAAAAAAGAACTGCTGTTTGAGCAATGCGTAGCAGCGTTCCCGATAAAGCACTTTAGCGGTATTTATGTTATCTACGATTATTTACGAGCAGGCTTTGGCGTGCAAAATGCCCGTGCAGGCAATCTGCAAAAGGCGGTAGGATATGCTAATTCGCTGGAATATGACTTCTGGAGTGGAGAAGGGATTACTATGATATCGCAGGCCTTGCTGGCAAAGGGAGATACTACCGATGCTTCCGCATTATTGCTGCAGGGCATCAACAGATCCCGCCGGTTCCTGAACCCTAAGCCTAATGATAACGAGGCGCAGTTTGCGGCTATTGGCTTCCCTTTCATGGCTGGCAGTTACGGGGAAATTATGTACCTGAAGAAAAATTATGATACCGCAATTAAATATTTCGCTGAGTCAGAGCGCTATGCAGGTAGTACCCCCGATGCGAAATTTTTTCTGCTCTACGCCAGTGCCTATAAAGCATTGAACCGCCTGGCGGACTGCCAGCGCAAACTGGAATCGGCCGTAGTACAAGGCGTTAATAACCCGGCAATCACTGCTATGCTCAAAGAAGTATATGCTGCCAATAACAATGGTAGTATAGGAGAGGACGCCTATTTCGCAGGGCTGGATCAGCGTTTCCAGGAGCGCCTGAAAAAGCGTGTAGGCGAGGAAATGATCGATGTGCCGGCACTGCCCTTTAAACTAAAGGATATGAACGGTAAGCAGGTGACTTTGGCGGATATGAAAGGAAAGGTGGTAGTACTGGATTTCTGGGCCACCTGGTGCGGCCCCTGCAAGGCCTCTTTCCCTGCCATGAAAAAAGCGCAGGCGAAATACCAGCAACAGTCGGATGTGCAGTTCCTTTTTATTGACTGCTGGGAAAAAACGGATAACTATGAAACTACGGTAAAGGAGTTTATCGAAAAAAATAATTACGATTTTAAAGTGCTGTTTGACCCAAAGCCAGCCAAAGGAAAGTCCGTGGCAGAAGCCTATGGTGTAACTGCTATCCCGGCAAAATTCGTGATCGATGGCAATGGCCGTATCCGGTTTAAGCTGGCAGGATTTACAGGTGGTGAACATGCCGCAGTGGAAGAACTGTCTGTAATGATTGAAATGGCCAAAGGTGGTAAACCAGCCTGAGTATATTGTTTGCAACCCATTGCTATGAATGATGAATCAGAGAATAGTCCATCCGGGCTATTCTCTTTTTTATACCAGCTTTATTTAGGACTCGTTACCAAACCCCTGCATAATATGGAATTTTTCATCTTTTTAAGGTACTTTAGTGTCTTCTTTGTTTACATATATTAAATTTTTTTGCAGCCAACTAATCTACATAAGGATGAAATCCAATCTCTGGTTGCGCAGGGAAATCAAGCCGCTTTCAAACAGCTTTTCCTGCGTTATCGTGATTTCGTATATACAACAGCCCTGCGAATTACACAATCTGAAATAGAAGCAGAAGAAATCGTACAGGATGTTTTTGTGAAGATTTGGAGCATCCGGGAAGAGCTGGCCGACATCAATAATCTGGAGGCCTTTATTTTTACAATCGCCCGCAATTATACCTTCAATGCGCTCAAGCGGATACTCCGGGAACGGGAGCGCACCGGGGAATGGCCTGTGAAAGAGTCATTGTCGGCCGTGGAGCCGGATGAACTGGCAGGTGCCAGGGAGTTCCTGCATTTATATCAGCAAGCTATAGAGAAATTACCGCCACAACAAAAACAAGTATACCTGCTTATCAAAGAAGAGGAGCTTACCAAAGTTGAAGTTGCCCGTATCATGCGTATTTCCCCCAATACGGTAAAAAGCCATTATGATGCCGCTGTACGCGCTGTACGGGCATTTTGCACACCCTACCGGAAAATATCCTGCCTGCTTTTCATGTTGCTGTAAATTTTTTTTTCTACTGGACTCACCAGTTAGGTATTTTTTGGTTGTCTATAGAGATAGACAGACAGCATTACTATGACAGACAGGCTCCGGCAATTATTCCAACAGTATTATAATAAGACGATTTCACCGCAAGGGGAACAGGAACTGTTTGCATTAATGGCTGATCCGGCATTGGAGGAGGAGGTGAAAGCGCTGATTCTCGACAGCTATCATTCCGGAGAGTTGGACGTGATGCCTGAAGCTGCCTCTGGCGCGGTGCTTAACGTGATATTACAGATTTCGTCAGGGGAAGAAAGTCGGCCTGCACCGAAGACCATGTACCGCCGCCTGCCTGCTGTAGTATGGACTTCTGCCGCCTCAGTAGCCTTGCTGCTGGTGGCTGGCATCTATTTTTGGTTGCGTCCATCAAAAACGCCTCCAGTAGTGGCGGCAAATCCAAAACCTGTGATGGCTCCCAGTCAGGGAACCGCTATGCTTACCCTGGCTGATGGCCGGCAAATATCACTGGACAGTTTGCAAAACGGGTTGATCACTACCGACGCCGGTGCTGATATCGCCTTTAAAGACGGAGAGCTGCTGTACGATTCCAAGTCAGGACAGGCGGCTCCGGACGCACGGAACACTATCAGTACACCTAATGGCAGGCAGTTTCGTGTGGTATTGTCCGATGGTACCCAGGTATGGCTCAATGCCGCCAGTACCCTGCGTTATCCGGCGGTATTTCCCGAAAATGAACGAAGCGTGGAAATCACCGGGGAAGCATATTTTGAAGTGGCCGCAAACAGCCGTGCTCCTTTCCGTGTAACTGTGCCTAACCAGGCGGAAGTACAGGTATTGGGCACCCATTTTAACGTTAACGCCTATCCGGATATCGCCAGTATTAAAACAACGCTGGTTCAGGGAGCTGTGAGAGTACGCGCCACTACCACCAATGCATCAGTAGTGATGTCACCAGGGCAACAGGCCAGGATGACCGGGAATTCGGATCATATTGCAGTGGAAAAGGCAGATGTGGATAATGTAATGGCCTGGAAAAATGGTCTGTTCAATTTCAATGGCCTGAAATTGAAAGAAGTGATGAATGAACTGGCGAGATGGTATGATGTAGAAGTAGTTTATGAAAAAAATATACCAGATATACGATTCTTTGGCGAACTGAGTAGGAGTCTGAGTTTGCAGGACATGATCATGGCTTTGGAAGAATCCAAAGTAAAAGTAAGATTAGAAGGTAAAAGGAAGCTGGTAGTGCTTCCATAAAATATGTGACAAACAGTGAATCAAACAGAGGTTGGTATATCCTCCAATTAATACCTATATGGTAGCAAAGTTTTTGAAAGGCTTAAGCGCTTTCGCCATTACCTGGCATTAAACAACCAAGATCGCTATGACAATTTTTCAAAAAGTTCCGGGAGGCCCTTAGCGCTTCAACGGCAAATATCAAAAACAACCAGGTATCACTTGGACCAAAAAAAGCCGGTAGTAGTGGAGTACTGCCGGCCGGAGGTTCAGGCTGATACAATATGCTCTATTCTCAACCAAACCAATGCAATTTATGCAAAAAAATGCTGATTGGTGCCACGCCAACGGGCAGCCTCCAGGGCAGCCTGCAAGGCGACGGCATATTTCCAAAACACTGATCGTGATGAAATCAACCATTTGCCTGCTGACAGTGGCAATGATGAATGTATACGGTAAAGGGATGTCCCAAACCGTTTCATTTACAGCTAGGAACGTATCCCTGGAAAAAGTATTCAATGTTGTTAAAAAGCAGACCGGGTACGTAGTATTCGGTAATGTGCAGCTGCTGGAGGCAGCCAGGCCAACTTCGGTAGATGCCCATAATATGCCACTGCCCGAATTCCTGGAAACATTGGTAAAAGACCAGCCCCTGGGCTTTCGAATAGCAGAGAAATCCATAATTATTTTCGAAAAAGCACCTCTTCCTTCCGCCAATACTTTTTCGGATATAACTGCTGTACAGCCGCCAGACTCTGTTGCCGGCCGTATCCTAACAGCCCAGGGCACCGCTATGCCGGGCGCCTCGGTAAGAGTGAAGGGCGTGTCTTTAGGCGCAGCCACAGATGCATCCGGACGCTTTTCCCTGCGTAATATACCTGACAACGCTGTACTGGTAGTGTCTATGGTAGGCTTTGAAACGATAGAACTGCGGGTCCGCAAAACCACTAACGGTTATAGTGCTGCGGTGGTAGATGAAAAGCAATCAGGTTTAGTAAAGATAAACACCACCCCCTTTTCCATTACCGTCAAAATGAGGGAAGCAATTGGCCAGCTCCAGGAAAATGTGGTGACGGGGTACTTCGTAAAATCACGCGAATCCTTTACCGGCTCGGAGAGAACGTTGAGTGGTGATGAAATTCGCCGGGTAGGTACCGCCAATGTTATGCAAACACTCTCACTATTGGATGCTTCCGTGACGATGAAAGAAAACATCGACTTTGGCTCCGATCCCAACAGGGTGCCAGAGATCACCATAAGAGGCGAAAATAGTTTCGACCTCCGTGGTTCTGCCGATGATGGAAAAACCAACCCTAATTCCCCGCTCTTCATTCTGGATGGGGTGGAAGTAAGTGCAGAGCGCATCTATGACCTGGACATGAACCGTATTGAAAACATTACCATCCTGAAAGATGCATCCGCCACTGCGCTGTATGGTTCCAGGGGGGCCAATGGGGTGATCCTGATCAGGTCTATCAGACCAAAAGCCGGTGAGATCCGTGTATCCCTCAATTCAAATATTATTGTATCGGCACCAGACCTTCGCGACTATAACCTGATGGACGCCTCCGAAAAACTACGCTATGAAAAAATGGCGGGCGTGTGGACGGATAAGCTCAAGAACTATGATACCCAGATGGACATGGATATCCGGTTTAACGAAAAATATAAGGAAGTCCTGCGGGGCGTAAATACCTATTGGTTGTCGCAGCCATTGCGTACTTCCGTAAACCAGCGCTACCAGCTTTACCTGGAGGGTGGAGACCAGCATTTCCGCTATGGTGTTACGCTTCGTAGTGAAAACGATAAAGGGGTGATGAAAGGTTCCGACCGTAAAAAAACTGGTATCGGCATCACACTTAGCTATGATGTGGGACAAACTTTCCTTATCAGAAATGACCTTTTTGTGGATGAGGTAAACGGGCATAACTCGCCGTACGGTTCCTTCGCAAATTTTGCCCGTCAGAATCCACACGACAGAATATATGATGAAAAGGGAGATTTTATCCTGAAGCTAAGCAGCGGAAATGATAACCCTTTGATCAATGCCATGCTGCCACAAAAGGACTATAATAAATATGTAGCTATCCAGGATAACTTCAGTATGGACTGGCGTATTATCCCTGCCTTGCGCCTGCAGGGCCGGGTGAGTCTTACCAAGCAAATGGATAAGCAGGAGTTATATCGCTCCCCGTTTTCCTCAGAATTTGCCACTGTGACTGAGCCGGAAAAAAGGGGTGCCTATACCGCTTTCAATTCCGAAACCATGAATGTGGATGGGAATGTTACACTTGCCTACAATAAAGTAGTAGGTAAACATTTACTGAGCGCAGGTGTGGGTGCCAACGGACTTACCAACTTCAAGGAAGGTGCTGGCTTTACCGCTACCGGCTTCCTGAACGACGATATGACGTTTGTGGAATATGCCTCCCAGTTTAAAGAAAATTCAAGGCCTCGTGGTTTGTATGATAAGTCCAGGTTGATCGGTTTCTTCGGTAACCTCAACTATGGCTATGATAACCGTTATTATATCGACGCATCCTATCGTTCCGATGGTTCCAGCAAATTTGGCCGTGAATCCCGCTTTGCACCATTCTGGGCAGTAGGCTTTGCCTGGAATGTTAATAACGAATCATTTTGGGGGGATAATCGAAATACCCTGAAGGTACGCGGTTCTGCCGGTAGTACCGGAACTGTCAACTTCTCTTCCAGCCAGGCACTTACTGCTTACCAGTATAGCCAAAACAGTGAGTACAATGGAAACCTTGGCGCTATTCTTATGGGCTTCGGTAATTCTTCCCTGCGTTGGCAAAATACGATGTCGTACAACGTAGGTGTGGACCTTTCCTTCTTCAGAAACTTTCTGCAATTTAATATAGACGGGTATGTGAGATTAACGGATAACCTGTTGCTGCCAATTGATGTGGCGCCATCTACCGGTTTCTCCAGCTATATTGAAAACATGGGTCAGATGAAAAACAGTGGTATTGATGTACGCCTGCGATTTAACCTGATCAATGACCGCAAGCGTAACCTGAACTGGAACGTGACGGTGGCGGCGCTCAGTAACCAGAACAGGATACAGAAGCTCTCCAATGCGCTCGAAGTGATGAATGCGGAGGCTAACAAGCAGGAGAATGTAACTGGCCCCCGCCCACTGCGTACCTATGAAGTTGGCCGCTCCCAGAGTGCCCTGATGGTTGTACGCTCTGCTGGTATAGATCCTGCCACTGGTAACGAAATCTATATAAAACGTAATGGGGAATATACGTTTGACTACGACTATCGCGACAAAGTAGTAGTAGGTGATACCCGCGCTACAGTGGAAGGAAATGTCAGTTCCAATCTGAACTGGAAGGGGTTAAACCTGTTTGCTGTTTTCTCTTATCGTGTTGGCGGGAAGATATTTAACTCCACCCTGAAAACCAACGTGGAAGGAGCAAACCCACTGTACAATGCCGACAGGCGTGTACTCTATGACCGCTGGACAGCACCGGGCAGCACGGCTAAGTACAAACGAATAGATGATACATCGGAATCTTACCAAACCTCCCGCTTCGTACAAAATAATAACCTGCTGTCCTTATCCTCCTTGTCACTCACATATGACCTGCCTAAAGGATTGAATGCAAAGCTGCACACCGAAAGGATCCGGTTACAGTTTTCCACTACGGAGCTGCTGCGTCTTTCTACCGTAAAGGCAGAAAGAGGAACAGCTTATCCATATGCACGCACGTTTAACGGAGGGTTCAACGTCACTTTCTAATCTATAACATCAAGTAAAAAGAGACATATGAAATACAGGTTATTGATCTGGAGCATGCTGTTTTTTACACTGTCATCTTGTAAAAAATGGCTGGAGGTAGACCTGATTAACCAGGTGGATGAGAACAAGCTGTTTGCCAAGGAACAGGGCTTCACAGATGCGCTGGCTGGGGCATACAACCAGGTGGCCAGTGCTAATCTATATGGCCAGAAGCTGAGCTTTGAAATGCTGGATGTGCTGGCGCAGTATTACAACTATAACTCCATTGCAGAACAGTACAAACAGTACCGCGACTATAACTATAAAGATGCGACTGTACGTGCTGAAATAGATGGTATTTGGGCGGATATGTATGAGGCAATTGCTGCGGTCAACAACATCGTACGCTGGGAACAGAAAAATGGAGATGTAATGCGCCCGCATATACGAAAACAAATATTGGGGGAGGCGCTGGCGCTCCGTGCTTATCTGCACTTCGACCTGATGCGGATGTTTTGTGAAGATATCAAATTCAACCACGATGCTAAAGGAATACCGTACAACAAGCAGTTTGGTGTGTCGCTGCCGCCGGTTTATACACTGGCAGAGTGTTATCAGCTGGTGCAGGAAGATCTGGAAAAATCGTGGGAGCTTTTGAATGAAGGGGACCCTATTAATCTCACAACACCCTACATCTCCCTAAATAAAAACATAGCAGATAAAGATGTGGCCCGCATGAATAAATATGCGGTGCGTGCCCTGATGGCGCGTGTGGCACTCACCAAAGGCGATAAGGCAGCCGCGTTAAAGTACGCTACAGCAGTGATAGATGCTAAAAAATTCAGGTTATTGGATTTTAAAGCCAGCGTAGATGTGGATGAATCCAAGAGAGATATACTGTTTTCAGACGAGCATATCTTTTCTCTGCGAAATAAAACCCTGCCAGATCTGTCCAGGGCGCTGCATTATGATGTAACTACCGGTACCGGCTACTCGTTTGCAAAGCTCCCGCTGGGAGATGCCTCCGGTAACTATGGTTCCAATCCGGATGATGCGCGTTATGCACTCTGGTATGATGTGGGCAAGCTGGGTAAATACACCCGCGGAGATGTAAAGGAGTATACTCCTAAAATTCCGATGATCAAACTAAGTGAAATGTACCTGATTGCTGCGGAGGCTACCTACGAATCAGATCGTACCAGGTCATTGCAGTTTATCAACGACTTGCGCCGGTCCCGTATCAGGAATGTATCCGACTGGTTTTACATCACAAGGGATAACATTTTCGAGGAAGCCATTCGCGAATTTACCGGAGAAGGACAGCTGTTCTTCGCCTACAAAAGGTTGAACCGTGCTATCAGGAATAATTCCGGTACCGGAGATATTACTCCTTCCAATGGCATCTTCGTGTTCCCTATTCCTGAAAAAGAAATAGAAACCGGCAACAGACATTGATTTCTTTACATTCAACAACGGATGCTATGAAAAAACTGGCATTATACGCCTTAGCGCTGCTGGGATTCACCTCCTGTGAAAAGGAGCCCGGGCTTACCTATACAGAAAAAGACAAAGTTTATTTTACTTATAAATACGCTTACCTAAACACTTTTATTGAGTTTAACCAGGTACAATTCTCCTTTGGTATGTTGCCGGATGAAGTGATGATTGATACTGCAAAAATTGCAGTGAAGGTAATGGGGCAGCAAGGTAAAACAGACCGTTACTACAAAGTTGGGATAGATCAGGATTCCAGCACCGCTGTAGCGGGTGTACATTTTGAACCGTTGCAGGCGCAATATCCATTTAAAGCCGGCTTGTTTGAAGACACGCTGCGGATAGTAATGTTGCGCAGCCACCTGAACAGCAGTCATATTACCCAGGAAAACCGTCGCTTGCGGCTAACGATTGAAAGTAGCGATGACTTTAACAAGGGTACCACCAAAGGAGCAGCCATTGATCTCTACCTGAATAACTATCTCTCTGAACCAAGATGGTGGAAAAGATATGAAGGTTCCGGGCTGTATTATTACCATCCTGAGAAATGGAAGATACTGATGAAGTTTCATCCCAAGTTCACGGAAGTAAACAGCGATATGCCGATGGACCTGAACCTGGTATCACCTTACTTTAATTCCTTGCGGGCTTACCTGGATCAGAATCCCACCTACGACCGTGAAACGAATGCACGGATATTGATTGACAAACTTGTACCGTAGTTACTATTAAAAGGAAACATGATGAACAAGATAATAAAGTATTCCGCTATACTTCTGGCATTGGCAGCCATGAATGCCTGCTACAAGGATAAAGGAAATTACGACTATAAAGAATTAAATGAACTCAGTATTATAGGACTGGCTGCTAATTATGAATGTGACCAGGATGATTCATTGAATATCCCTGTAAAGCTGGAGGGAACTCAATATGCAGATACCAGCCGTTTCGTGTATTCGTGGGAGATAGCGAGGCAGATTGTGCAAAATGGTAAAGACCTGCACCTGAAAGTAAACTTCGTACCGGGTAATCACCTGGGACGCCTGATTGTAACGGATAAAAGCGACAGCGTAAAAACCTATTTCCGTTTTAGTTTACGTGTGAGTTCAGCCACTGCCGGCGATGTGATGGTAGTGCTGAGCAATAGTAATGGTGAGGCTGAACTTTCCTATAAGCGCCTTGATAAAGAAGGGCCGTTTGCTGTAAACTACTTCCACAGCCGGTTTGGTGAGTCGCTGGGAACGGGTGCCAAATCCATTTCCATCAACTACATCTCCCTTGCTGATCACATACCATTTTCAGACAATACGACCCTTGGGGCCATGCAGGTTATCACAAAGGAAGGGCTGAGAATTGTTGATAAAAACAATCTTGGCCCGGTTGCTAACCTGAAATACATTACCGGCGTTACGTTTGCTAATAAACTACCGCCTTACCCGGTGCAGGATGTGTCCGGATTCAACCCGGAACATTTGCTTTACCAGCTGGATATGTGGAATCATAATCCATATGGCGGTATTAACCAGAGCGGGCGCATGTTCCTGATCTCAAACGGGGCATTGTATTACTATATGTTGTCCCGTGGTTTGGTCAGTACAGCAGTTAATCAAAAGGTGGACGGCGGATATCTTGCCCCTGCGCTGTGCTATGCCTATATAGTGAATTCGCCACAAACGAACCCTAATCTGGTGATGCGTGGATTTGATGTATCGTCCTATATACTCCTGTTTGACAATACCAATGGCAGGTTTATGTACAGCAATGCTGGTGGAAGACCCTTAACTACCGTAACCAAAGCTGGTCTGGAGTTGCTGCCAACTTATCCGGGTTATAAAATGATCTATGCGTCACATACTTCCACTCCCAATAAATGCATTGCTGTATTGTTTAACGGCACACAAACAAAACTGGTTTACCTGCACGTGCCGGGCAACGCTACCCAGGCAGGCACTGCCAACTTCTCAGTGCAGGGAACTGTGGACGTTCCAGGAAGTGTGATCAACGAAACTACCCGCTTTTACAACCTGCGTTATTCGCCATATATGGTTTTTGCCACCGGCAATAAGGTATATCGCTATAATGTAATGAATGCACAAACAGGTGTGATACCTGCTGATGTGATTGCATCGCTGCCGGAAATGGGCTATGATGATAAAGCTACCATCAATGCATTGACAGTATCCCGGTCCGAGCAGCACCTGCTGTTGGCGGTATCCCGCTATGGCACCGCCACTGCTGATGACGGGGCGCCTAAAGGAGATGTGGTGAAAATGCGCTTCAACAATGCTACCATTAGTGCTACCATGCTGGAAAAGTTTGAAGGTGTAAGTGGTAACCCGGTGGATATAAAAATAAAATACCAAACCCACCAGCGGGATGGCGTGAACAGAGATGGAGTACTTGTTGACAAAATTTAAAAATTAAACTAATCATGATGAAGAAAATATTTCTATTTATAGCCCTGTTGTTTTCCACTATAGCTTACGCAGGTGCGGGCCTCCATTTTGAACAACTGTCGTGGAGCGAGGCGGTACAAAAAGCAAAAAAGGAACGGAAACTCATTTTCATTGACTTCTACACTCAATGGTGTGGACCATGCAGGGCAATGGCCGACGAGGTGTTTGTAACGCGTGCAGTTGGTGATTTTTATAACTCACATTTCATTAACCTCAAGATTGATGCAGAAACACCAGATGGTGCGGTAATCGCGAAAAAATATGGGGTGAGTGTATATCCTTCTTTTGCGTACATAGATCCAACCACAGAAAACCTGGTACACTTTTCTACCAGCCGGCAGGACGAGGACATTTTCCTCTATACCGGTGCTGCTGCTATCAGTAAGGATAAAAACTCTGTCTTTCTCTACCAGCAGGACAAGGCAGGTGCACAGGATGCTGATTTCCTCTTCAATATGGCCTATTATCTGTCTTCCATTTACCAGCGTGATGAGGCCGACAAGAAGTTTAACCAGCTGATACAGCAGAAAGGTTTCGATCTGGGCAATCCAAAGATCTGGGAGTATTATATCCGTTTTATCAAAACCCGGCAGCACCCGCTCAGTGAGGAGTTGACCCGTAACCCTGCCAAATACACCACACTATATGGTAAAGAAGCCGTGGAGGACCAGCTGTATGCCCTTTACCGCTGGGAGCGGAATCCAGGTGCCATAATGAAAGCCCCGGATTTTGAAGGCCGTAAACTGTTGCTGGGTAAACTGCGGTTTGATGAGGTGATGAAAACAGGAGATTATGCGCAGGCCGCTATCCTGGCAGATAGCATGTTTCTGCAGGTTGGTAACCGCAAAAAAGAATTTTGTGCAGATCTGGACTTCCTGGTACGCGTTCGTGATGAAAACGAAGCAATGCCTGATGCTCAGCTGGCGCTGCTGATGAAGCTGGCGCAATATGCTGCCTACAATGTACCTGACCGTTATAACGGGAGCACCCATTTTAACTATGCCAAATTGTTGGAGTATACTATCCGGCATAATGGAGCCCAGGCGGCATCGCTGATTGCCAAACCTGCGGGAGGGGTAACGGAGTATACGCTGCGTCCGCAGGGCCTTGCCACCAAACCGGTACGTAATAAAGTCACCAAAAAATAGCAATTCCCATGAAGCAATATATCTGTATGCTTGCCATAGCCTCCGGCTTATGGGCTTGTACTAAAGACACCAGCGTATATGCGCCGCAAAAGAAAGAAAATGTGCAGCCCGCCGAGCTGTTTCAGCCAGATGGCCCTGAAAAAACACCGGATGGTTTTTTGCGTGCCGGTATAAACAAAGTGGTGATGGAGGTAGCTATGCCTGATGGAACCACGATGAAACGTGAGTTTAAGTACTACTTTCCTATTTCATTGAACCCCAACAAGCCTATATCGCTGGTGTTCAATTTCCACGGAAGCTATACCTATGCTACAGGTACGCCTCCTCCAGACCCCATTCTTTATATCAGCGCCACTGATCCGCTAAACCGGTTGGCGGATACCGCTAACATCATTACTGTTTGGCCGGCCGGCGCTGCAGAGCCGGGTGCTGTGAACTGGGCGGTATCAGAAAAGCACATTCCATTTGTAAAAGCGATGGTAACTTACTTTAAAGGAGCCACGCCTACTGTAGACGCTAACCGAATCTACACCTGCGGGCATTCCAGTGGCGCCATCTTTTCGTTTGTACTGGCCCGTGAGATGAACGATGTTTTTGCTGCTGCCTGCCCGGTATCAGGCCAGATGAAGCTCACCGATCTTACTGCGCCTGCCCGCACCACAGCCGTGCGTGCTTTTAACGGTCAAAAAGACGCTACGGTAAAGCATTCCGCCGCTGTTTCCAATATCAACGTATGGGCGGATGTGATGGGTGGTTACTATGCCAAAGACAGCATCGTGGGCCAAAAAGTAATTACTGCCGGCAACTATACCTTGTTACCTACCAAATGGGGCGGGGGCAATGGCAGTGTAGAGTTTTTCTCCATCCCAGAGGCAGATCATGGTATTGACTGGAGCATTATTCTCCCTTATATGTGGGAGTTTATGCGGAACAATCCATTAAATAAGCCTACTGGACCATACATTGGTGTGGTGGCAAATGCGCTTGGTTTCTCGGCAGGAAAGCAAGTGAGCGTGCCAATGAAAACCAGCCGTAATACTGTTGCACGGGTGGTTTCAGCACCTGATGGCTTTACAGTGACCCTGACAGAAGGTATGGTGAACATCGCCACACTGCCTACTGCACTCAGCGGAAAGATAGTGCTGGAAGGGGCCCTGGATGGTAAAACCCAGCTGGTAGAAATCAATATGACAAAAAAATAAAAGATATCATCCTGTAACCCTGACAGGCCGTTTTCCTTCATGGGAAGCGGCCTTGTTTGTTTTAAAAGTTTTTAGAATTAACTGATAAGGAGAGACGAAATTATATATGTAGTAAGTTTTGTATGGAAAAGTAAGTATGCCTTACATGGTCTGCACCGCTTTGACTTATCACCTCCTTTTTATAATATTGGGCCTCGGATGGAGGCTTGGAGACAACTTACGGACAATGAACTTGTGACCTTTTTGAAGGAAGGTAACCGCCATGCATATACAGAAATTTATCACCGTTACAAACGACTGTTACTTGTATTTGCACTAAGGCGACTGGAAAACGAGGAGGAATGCAAGGATCTCATCCATGAGCTGTTCCTTCAGCTTTGGGTCCGAAGGACGGAGCTAACTATAACTTCTTCTCTCTCTGCATACCTGTATACAGCTGTGCGTAACAGGATACTCGACATTATTACCCATCAAAACGTATCTGCCAGATACATCGACAGCTTCCAGGGATATATTAACCAGGGGGAAGATAATACTGACCACCTGGTACGGCACAAGGAATTGCTGCAGCTTATCGAAAGTGAAATAGCAACTTTACCACCAAAAATGCGACTTGTTTTTGAGCTAAGCCGTAAAACAAATCTTACCCGTAAGGAAATTGCGGACCAACTTGACCTTTCGGAGCAGACGGTAAAAAGTCATATGCAGCATGCGCTGAAAATTCTAAAATCCAGGCTGGGTAATGTTTTTGGCATACTTTTCCTCTAGGCCGAAATTTTTTTATCTTTTTTTAACCCCTTCATCATAGTTGCCCGTCATTAATACAGGGAGGCAGGATAATGGTGGCCTCGACGATATGGACAGATTATCAGCCAAAGAAATATTAGACAGGTATAAATCAGGGGCAGCCACGCCTGAAGAGCGTGTGTTGGTAGAAGACTGGATCACATTCGGGGATTTTGCTCCCCTTCAATTAACAGAGAAAGAGCTGGAAAGGCAGGTGGATGCCATGGGGAAAGGGTTACCACTGGTAGTTTATGGCAGTGCCCGAAACTGGTGGCGTGCCGCTGCCGCCGCCGCTACTTTGCTGGTGCTGGTTGCTGGTGGATGGTATTTTTACGCCGGTAAGTCTGCACCTAAAAAAGCGTTGGCCGTTAAAACGGGCATTCCCGAGCCGGGGACCAACCGTGCTACACTGACGCTCGCCAACGGACATACGATTCCGCTGAGTAGCAGTCAAAGTGGAGTAGTGGTAAACGCAACAAAGCTTTCATATGGTGACGGCAGTGTAATTACGAAAGAAAATTCAAGCGGCAGTCATCCACTCGCTTCTCATACGGTGACTACACCAAGAGGAGGACAGTACCAGGTAATATTACCTGACGGCACGCACGTGTGGCTCAACGCGGGATCGTCACTGAAATTCCCTGAAAGTTTTGAGCAGACTAATAGTCGCAGCGTTGCGCTCACAGGAGAGGCATACTTTGAGGTAGCCGCCAACAGCCACCAACCATTTATCGTTACTGCACCTGGTCAGCAGGTGGAAGTATTGGGCACGCATTTCAATATCAATTGTTATGAAGATGAAAAGGTTGCGAGAACCACACTGCTGCAAGGGGCTGTGAAAGTGACTGCTGGAAATTACCGTAAATCAGGTATTCTGAAACCCGGGCAACAGGCGATGTTAAGTGGTAACGACCTGCAAATAGTGGCCGGTAGTACAGAAGAAGCGATCGCCTGGAAAAACGGCTACTTTGATTTCAGGAATGAACCGTTGGAAAATATTCTGAGGCAGGTATCCCGCTGGTATGATGTAGACATTGTTTACGAAGACAATGCTCCATCGCAGGAATTGCTCTATGGGCGTATTTCAAGATCCAAATCACTAAGCGCCGTATTAAAGGTGCTGGAATTATCCGGCAACATATCATTTAAACTGGAAGGACAAAAACTAACTGTAATAAAAAAATAAACTGCCAACCAATATCGACTAAAAAGCAAAATCAATAAGAATGGATCCTTTTTATCTTTTAAAGGATGGGAAACCGCTATTTAAATCAGCGTTGTTTCTCCTCCTGATGGTTACCTTTTTGCTGGCGCCAGCCGGCATAAAAGCGCAAACCACGGTCAACCTGAATGAAAAAAATGCACGCCTGGAAGCCGTGATAGCGCGTATCGGACAGCAAACCGGCTACGATTTTGTGATCAACACAAGATTATTAAAGTCGGCCCCACCAATTGATGCTAACTTTCGCAACCTGCGTTTGGAAGAGGCATTAAAAATATGTTTGGCCAACCTGCCACTGGAGTATGTGATACAGGAAAAAACAGTGATTATTAAGGAGAAGGCTGTGGCCGCACCGCGAAAGGAACGCGTGAAGGGCCTGGTGACAGACGAAAAGCAGTCGCCCATTCCTGGAGCTTCCGTTATAGAGCTTGGCAGCAATAACCGTACTATTACTAACAACAAGGGAGAATTTGAGCTAGCTGTTGCCGGAAATAATACCACGCTCTTAGTGAGTAACATCGGCTACGACAAAAGAGAGATTCATGTGGATGCTAATACCGGATTGATAAAGATTGCTTTGAAAGAAAATGTTACTTCTTTAGGAGGGGTGGATGTAACTATTAAAAATGGCTACTATGAAAAATCGCGGCAAACTTTTACAGGGGCAGCCACTTCATTTACCGGTGAACAGCTCCGGACTGTCACCAACCAAAATATACTTGCAGCACTGAGTACCCTTGATCCATCATTTAAGTTAGTAGAAAATAATCTGATTGGCTCCGATCCAAATCAGTTGCCTGATTTCCAGATTCGTGGATCATCGAGTATCAGCAGTGGCCTGGAAGAAAAATACAAGGGTAATCCTAATCTTCCGGTATTTATGCTGGATGGATTTGAAGTCAGCCTTGAAAAGATCTATGACCTCGATCCGCAGCGTATCAGTGGCGTTACTATCCTGAAGGATGCCGCTGCACTGGCTATTTACGGTTCCCGCGGAGCTAACGGTGTAGTAGTAATTTCTACTTATACCCCACTGGCAGGTAAACTGCGGGTCACTTATAATGCAAACATCGATTTTGATGTGGCGGACCTGTCGGACTACCACCTGCTGGGAGCTGCGGACAAACTGGCCTATGAAAAGCTGGCCGGGATCTATACACCTGGAAGCGCCGTATACGTAGGAGAAAAATATGATTACCTGTATAACGAACGGCTCAAAATGGTACAACAGGGCACTAATACGGACTGGATCAAGAAGCCGGTTAAAGACGTAGGAGTGAATACCAGGCACACCGTGACGCTGGAGGGTGGGGACCGGGCTTTCCGGTACGGCCTTTCTGTTTATTGTAACCCATCCGAAGGGGTGATGAAAGGCTCTGACAGAAACCGCAAAGGTATCAATGTAAACCTTACCTACAACTATAAGAACCTGAAATTTTCCAATCAGTTGTCGTTCGATAATGTGATCAGTCGCCAGTCGCCATATGGCAGTTTCAGTACCTACGCCTACCTGAATCCTTACTATTCTCCCTATAACAGCAAAGGAGAACTTACCAAGATACTTTATACATTGGAGTCAGTGAGGAATGCAGTAGTAACCATACCTAACCCGTTGTATAATACCACCATTAATACGAAGAACCAGAGCAAATATGACAATTTTATCAACAACTTCCGGGTGGAGTGGAACTTAACGAACGCACTGAAGTTAAACGGTACTTTTTCCATCAATAAGAAAACGCAGATCAGCGATGACTTCAGGCCATCTGATCATACCGATTTCATTGGAGCTACCACCAAAGGGCGCTATGTGAAATCAACCGGTGAAACAATGCAATATGAAGGTACTGCGGGGCTGAGTTATATGAAAGCGTTTAGTAAGAACCTGCTGGTAGTGAATGCGAATTATAACATCAGGCAAGTGGCCAATGATCTGTATTCCGTTACTGCTGCGGGCTTTCCGAACGACCTGATGGATCATGTGGGTATGGGATTGGAATACCTGGAAGGTAGCAGGCCGCAGGGCAGCGAAAGTACTTCCCGCTTATTGGGTGTATTGACAAACGTGAACTACAGTTACGATAACCGGTTCCTGGCTGACTTTGCGATTCGTGCGGACGGTTCTTCGCAATTTGGCAGCAATAAGCGATGGGGGGCCTTCTGGTCTGCCGGTTTGGGATGGAACCTGCACCAGGAAAATTTCCTGAAAAATAGCCACGTAGTTAATCTGTTAAAAGTAAGAGGATCGGTAGGTTACACCGGTAGTCAGAATTTTTACCCATATCAGGCCGAGTTAACCTATAACTATCTGCCGGATGTGACTTATGATGATAATATCGGTGCGGTGGCTAGTGCTTACGGTAACAATAATCTCCGCTGGCAGAAAACGCAGAAACGTAATGTGGGCGTGGACTTTGAATTGCTGAAGAGCCGGATAACCGGCTACTTTAACTATTATTCAGACTATTCAAAGGATGTTTTGGTAGACGTAACCATGCCTCCTTCATTGGGGTTCACTACCTATAAGGCTAACCTTGGGGAGGTGCAGAACAAAGGCTACGAAATTTCCCTCAGGGGAACATTATTGTCTCAACCAGCAAAAAAACAATACCTGAATGTATTTGCACTTGCGGTGCATAACACCAATAGCTTGCGTAAGCTATCCAATGCACTCAAAGCCTTTAACGATCAGGCAGACAGCAGTGTAGGCAACAAACCTTCCGTGCGGTTTATCGAAGGGGCCTCTATTAACACAATTTGGGTAGTAAAGTCCCTGGGAATTGATCCTGCCACAGGGGAGGAAGTATTTGTGGACAAGTCCGGAAAAATCACCAATGTATGGAATGCAACCAACTACATCCCGTACGGTACTGTCGATCCTAAGCTGGAAGGTACTTTTGGCAGCAGCTTTGGTCACAGGGGATTTGAACTGAATATTTATTTCCATTACAAGTTTGGTGGCTATATATACAATAACACCCTGGTGGATCGCGTGGAAAACGTGAACCCTAATCAGAATGTGGATAGTCGCGTATTCTATGACAGGTGGAAGCAGCCAGGTGATATCTCCCGCTTTAAAAGTATTACCAATACGGCGCTTACCAGACCCACTTCCAGGTTTGTGGAGAAAGATGACTTGCTGGAACTGAAATCTGTAAACCTCTCCTATAGCTTCCGGGATCAGCCTTTCATGAAAAAGATCGGAGCGCAAAACCTACGGGTAAGTGCCATATTGAATGATGTGTTCAGGGCCTCCTCCGTGAAAGCGGAAAGAGGGATTGATTACCCGTTTGCACGGCATTTTGCATTGGCACTGCAGGCAACATTTTAATGATCATCAATGAATTGCAATATGAAAAAATATAGCATACTCCTATTGGCAGCAGGTATGATATCTCTGACATCATGCAAAAAATGGCTGGATGTGACGCCTAAAACAGAAATGAAAGCAGATGTGCTGTTTTCTACCCAGGCAGGTTTTAATGACGCGTTAACAGGCGTTTATTCACTGATGATTGCTTCCAATTCATATGGTGCCGACCTTACCCTCTCCACGGTGGATGTATTGGCCCAGACATATGATAATCCACGCAGCACCGCCGGACACGATTTTGAGAACGTGGCCAAATATTTATATACCAATGCTGCTGTGGAAGGGCGATTCAGCAATATCTGGAAGCAGCAGTACAAAGCCATCGTAAATGCTAACCTGATCCTCGGTAACATCGATCAAAAGAAAAACATTTTTACGGCAGGCAATTACGAGCTGATTAAAGGAGAGGCACTTGCGCTGCGGGCCTTACTGCATTTTGACATGCTCCGGCTCTTTTCTCCGTCCGTGGTGGCCGGCGCTGATAAACCAGCTATTCCCTACGTTACTGCCTATACGAATGTACCGGTGGACCAATCAAACGTCACCCAGGTGCTGGAAAAGGCGATTTCTGATCTTGAAGCTGCGCGTGCATTATTGAAGGAAGCAGATACGTATGGTCCTGACCGTGAGGCGCTGCTGCCGGAGTCGGCCGCAAATGAGCTGTTGAAGAACCGGAATTTTCACCTGAACTATTATGCTGTAACTGGTTTGTTGGCGAGAGTATCACTTTACAAAGGTGATAAGGTAAAAGCCTTGCAATATGCTGTGGAAGTAATCAACTCCCAACTGTTCCCAATGTTTGAATTGCAATCCGGTACCACACCTACGCAGCAGGCGGATTACATCTTCCCGACAGAACAATTGTTTTGTTTGAAAGTAGTGGGATTGAAAGATAAATATGCAGCAATATATTTTCCGGAAATCACCTCCACCAGTAGTCCCTCTTCATTGACGATCAATAATACTACGGTAGCGCAGTTATTTCCTGCCGGCATTAACTCGGATTACCGGAATAACTGGCTGGATGTAGCCACATCTGCGAGCAAGCGTATTACTAAATATAACTTCAACACGGTAATACCGATGCTGAAAATATCAGAAATGTACCTGGTGGCAGCAGAGTGCGAGCCTGATATTACGGCGGCCGTCAATGCTTATATGAACGTGTTGCGTGCCCACAGAGGGTTAGCGCCACTGGATGCAAGTGCCACAACGCCTGCGTTGCTTGAAACAGAGATTGCACAGCAATACCGGCAGGAGTTCATTGCGGAAGGGCAACTGTTCTATTATTATAAACGGAAAAATACCCGGAAGCTACCGACTATACCGGAGTTTACCGATCCTGCGGCGATATATGCGATTCCATTGCCATCGGTGGAAATAGAATTTGGGAACATTAAATAAGCCATCATGAAAAAATATTTATGCTTCATTTGCAGCATCGTCTTACTGGCTAGCTTTACCGCCTGTCAGAAAAGCGAATTGCAAGCTTACAATCAAAAGTCGGCAGTATATTTTGCGGCCTTCTCAGATACAGATAGCCTTGTCCATTCCATGGTAGGAGCACCAGGAGAAGTGGATACCGTATTTGTAAAAGTAAAGTTATTAGGGAATCAGCAGGGGGTGGATCGTAAAATATCACTGAAGGTGGACCCTGCTTTTACTGATGCAACAGAAGGGTTGCACTATGAAAAGCTCCAGGAAACCTATATCCTTCCAGCCCATGCATTTGATGTAAACATCCCTGTTGTATTGTACAAAAAGGACACGGTATTGACCACCCGACAATTTAAGCTGGGGCTTACGATTGTGTCGTCAGATGACCTGAATGTGGGTTATCCTACCAGGTTGAATGCGCATGTTTTATTTACCAATGCCCTGGTAAAGCCTGTATACTGGGACGATTTTCTGAAGATATACTACGGGGAGTACTCACAGGTAAAGCATCGGAAATGTATAGCGCTGCAGGGATTTGATTTCCCTGCTACCAAGGCGGAAATCCCCACTTCTCAATATGGTATTTACATGAGTTACGGACGTGTAGCCTGTAAATATTATACAGACAATATCGTGTATGATGAGAACGGGCTCAGAATATTACCATGGGCAGCTTTCTAAACCAATAACAGACAAACATGAAATTGAATATAAAAATCATTACAGCCCTTTTCCTGCTGGTGCTGGCAGGGTGTGTGAAGGATAATTCGGTAGTACTATCCCGGGAGCTGGATAATATTGTGATCCAGGGCGTAGCGGAGAACTATGTTGCCAGTATTGATGATGTGCTGTCAATTCAGCCGGCAATACAAAAGGCATTTACAAAAGATGCCGACCTGGAATATCTCTGGTATGCCTACACGCAAACCAGCCAATATGTGGCTGATACCTTGTCGAAAGAAAAGAATCTCGCAACTACTATCAGCATGCCTCCCGGCACGTATTCGCTGGTGTTTAAGGTAACAGACAAAACTACCGGCGTCTTTTACAAAGCGTTGAGCACCCTCAATGTAGTAAATGATTATACCACCGGTATCATTGTGCTGGCCGAAAATGATGGGCATGCAACGGTACATTTTCTGAATACAACCTCTGGTAAATTCATTGAAGAAGTATATGAGAAAGGAAATGGAGGGGAGATCGCCGGTAGTGAGCCGGTAAGTGTATCCTTTTATCCACAACGGTCGCAGATGCCATCGGAAATACTGATTTTATGCAGAGATCAGCAGGGCGGTGTGATTGTGAACCCCAGTACTTTTACCAGAATCAGAACGCTGCGTAACTCATTTATTGTACCATGGGAAGGAGAAGGAGTAATCAACACACAGGGCTATGTGGAACGATTTAGCGGTTTGCAGGATTATGTGATTATAGATGGGAAGCCGCATAATCGTGCAGTGAATTCCGCGGAGCTACTTTTCCGGCCGGCCATGTTGGGTGATTTTTATCTCTATCCGGCTGCATTTAACGAAGGAGCAACCCGGAGTGGATTTTATGATACCAGGAACATGCGTTTCCTATGCCACAACACTACCACCGGGTCATTGAACCCTTTTCTGGCAGGAACTACAACTTCTATCATTGATCCCAATAATGTAGGCCTCAAGATCGTATATGGTGGTAAAATATCAGCCAACGAATACTTTGGGGTATTTGAGAATGCTGCAAGTACACAACGGTATTTGCTGGCTTTCCGTATGAACTCAGCCGCTCAGACCTTTATTGCCCGCAGCAGGGAGGTGTTGAATGCAGAGAATATAATGGAGGCAAACGCATTTGCTTCTTCCATAGGACTGTCTAACTACCTGTTCTACAGCACCGGATCAAAAATCTATGTGTATAACCTCACTACCCGCAATGGTGGGATGCTGCTGGATTTAGGTACAGGTGTAAATATAAACTTGTTGAAGATGAACGGTACCGAACTGAAGGTAGCCTTTACCAACGCAGCACTGCCCGGCAAAAAAGGTGGTTTTATTACCTATAACATTACAACCTTAGGGGGTATTACCGCAAATCAAAAAGTAAAAAAGGAAGGCTTTTGTGATAAGGTGGTTGACCTTACCGATAAACAATAAATACTTGGAATCATGAAAAAAATATACTTGCTGGGATTATGCACATTCCTGGTGCTTAATAGCTGGGCACAGGGGATTAGCTTTTCACATCTGACCTACGAACAGGCGTTAGCCACTGCCAAAGCGCAAAAGAAAAACATTTTTGTAGATGTATACACTACCTGGTGTGGACCATGTAAACAGATGACTGCCGAGGTATTTCCGCGCAAAGACGTAGGAGATTACTTTAATGCTGCCTTTGTGAATTTGAAGCTGGATGCGGAAAATGACAGTACACACGGATTCTTTGCCAAACATCGTGCAGGCGCATTCCCGTCTTATTTCTGGATTAACAGTGACGGAGAACTCCTGGATGTGCAGGTAGGAGCCAGGCCTGCTCAGGTTTTTATTGACCTGGCTAAAAATGCAACTGTATCTGACCTGGCGGTGCGAAGAAAGAAGTATGAGCAGCGTTGGGCACAGGGCGAACGCAGTGTAGAAATAGTGAAAGAATACGTATACGGCATCCTGGGGAAATCAAACCCGGAGCTGGTGAAACCCTACTTTGAGGAATTCCTTGCTGTTGCACCTGAGGAGATGAGGCGGACGCCGGAAATAACCAGAACACTAAGCGGTTATATGTCACGGCCTCAACAGGGGGTAGCCATGGATTATATTCTAAAAGACCTGTCGCAGATAGAAAAGGAAATGGGATATACCTGGTTCAGAAAAGCGATGTACCGCATGGTGATCAGAACCGGTAATGTGGCATTGGTAGATAAAAAGGACAGTGCCTATCAGCAACATTTGGCATTTGTGAGCGGAGCAAATATCCCTGACAAGGCCATGTACGAGGATATACTGGTAGCTGAACGACTCCTGCACACCGGTAAGTTCAACGAAGGCGCCGTTGCCATGGCTGCTGCCGGCAATAAATATGGTATGATTTATCCTGATTTGTATAAAGAATTTGCTTATTCACTTGTTTCTTCCGGCGCGCTGAAAAAAGGTGCATTTAAAAAGAATGGACGGGAAGCTATTATTTATATAGGAAGTGTGGCTTTTGAATTGTGGCCATCAAATGAAACAGTTACCTATCTGGCAGCGGTATATGCTGCGTGTGGCGACTATAAAAAAGCATACGAAATTGCTGGTGCACAGCAGTTTTATGATAAACCTATATTGCCTGGAATTCTCTTTAAGGACAAGTTAAATATTACACCGAGATTTACGACTGAATTTGGTAAGTCGCCCCGGAAAAAGGAAATGAAGCAGTTGTTGGATGGTAAAACAGCTGTGGCGCGCACACGGTAACACTAATTGTACTATTCCATTCTACAGCCTAAGAGGGCACACGATTAGTGTGCTCTTTTTTTGTTGATTTTGTAGTCAGGCAGCACGAATATTAACCCAACCGGCTCGAATATTAATCCGGTCCCCGCATATTCAATTGCTATCTCTACATTTAGATGTAATTTCCCATACTTCCGGTAGATACGGAAGTGGATAAATTCATTACGAATGGCTGTCAGATCACTCATTGCTTACCTAGGACTAATAATGGTATGTTTCGGGGTTGCCTGCAAAAACCACAAACCTGCACCGCAGGCATTACAGCAGCCCAAAGCAGCCCCTACCACCAATTATTTGCCGCTGGTAATCGGCATGGATACCTTATCCATTGCGGATATCAAGAAATCGGTTGCCAGGCAGGATAGTTTGCTGCGCTACCTGGGCGACAGTACCCTGAACCCCTGGTACCACTACTTCAGGGGCCGGCGGTTGTCGCACCTGAAGCTGCGCGACAGCGCCATTGCCGAGTTTTCGAAAATGCAGGGCGCGCATGCGGATGATGAAATTGAGTTACTGAGGAGATATAGTATTCTCGAACAGGGCATTGGCGGCGGTGTAACGGTGGATGCAGCTATTATGAACCAGATCCTGAACGGCATGAAAACGGCCGAAAAGGTGCATAGTCAGCAAAATTACCGCTATTACGATCTTATGGCGCGCGCTTATTATCAGAACCATAACATCAACGAGTCACTGGAATACACGGGCCGCTATTACAACAGCCACCCGTTTAAAACCCATCCGGTGGTGATGCAGCGGCATTATGATATCTCCTTCCTGCTGGCTTCCCAGCTGAACGACTTCGATAAAATGATGTTCTATAACGCCCAGGCACGTACGCTGGCACACCGCATAAAGGATAGTATGGCCATTGCCCGCACCTATGATAACGAAGCGCAGATTTATGTGCGGCAGGGTAAAAACGATAAAGCGCTGGCAGCCAGCCGCGCCTTCTTTAATTATCTGTTGGAAAATAACAGCGTGAGTGATATCGCCTATAATAACCTGGCGACCACTTTTATGCATAATAACATGGTGGATTCGGCCATTCGTTATTATCAGGAAGCGATTGAGCTGGGCCGCAAAAACCCGGACGGGAAGCAGAACTCCGTTTACTTTAAAGGGCTGATAAAGGCCTACCGGGTAAAAGGAGATTATAAGAAAGCCTTACAGGTAGCCGAGGCTACCTACGATATTGAAATCAACACCCTGAAAGAAATTGAAGCGGTACGGTTTGCGGAAATACACGAAAAGTATGAAACTGAGAAAAAGGACCGCAACATCGCAGAGCTGAGCAACCGGAATCTCCTGAATGAAAAAATAATAAAACAACAACGCTGGACACTTATACTGGCATTGGTCGTATTCCTGGCTGTTTTATCTATCTTTTATTTCATCCACCGCCAGTACCGGCTGGAAGGGAAAAACCGCCTGCTGCAATCTGAAAACAAGCGACTGGTGATGGAACAGAAACTGCTGCAGGTGCAGTTAAATCCACATTTTATCTTCAACTCCATTGCTAACCTGCAAAGTCTGGTGGCTTCCGGGGATACGAAAGACTCCGTGCGTTATTTGTCGGCCTTTTCGGGCCTGCTGCGTAATATCCTGGAGCAAAGCCGCAAGGACTTCATAGGCCTGGATGAGGAGATCACCACCCTGCGCAATTACCTGCAATTGCAGCAGATGCGCTTTTACGGGTTGTTTGATTATAAAATAGAAACAGGGGAGGAGATTTATCCGGAGAACATCCTGATCCCACCTATGCTCATACAGCCTTTCGTGGAAAATGCCATCGAGCATGGTTTCAGGAATATAGATTATAAAGGTATCTTAACAATCGTTTTTAAAGGTGAAAACGATCAGCTGCATATCATTGTAGACGACAACGGCAATGGTATCGGCAGTAAAGAACCTGGAGAGCAGAAGAAGCAATCCTTAGCCAGCATCATCCTGAAAGAGCGGCTGGACGTGCTTTTTAAATCGCAGGGCCAGGAGGCATACTATAATATTGAGGATAAAAAAGACGGGAACGGACGCGGAGTGAAAGTGGTTATCGTGATTCCCCAAATAAAAGATTAGCATATGAAGCTCTATATTCTTGAAGACGAAGTACGCATTATGCAACACCTGCTACAGGTGGTGCAGGATATCTCCTATGTGGAGGTGGTAGGGCAGGCCGCGGAAATTGCAAAGGCGGCTAAGGAAATTCCTGTATTGAAACCGGACATCATCCTGGCGGACATCCGCCTCAAGGATGGCGACAGCTTCCGGCTGTTTCATGAAATAGGTGCAGCGGATTTCCAGGTGATTTTCCTGACGGCCTATGATCAATACGCGATCCAGGCACTGAATATGGGCGCCTTCGGCTACCTGCTCAAACCCATTGATGAGGTGGCGCTGGCAGCCATGCTCAACAAATGCTACCATCACCGGCAGCAGGAGCAGATGGACCGGCAGCAGCTGGAAATTGCACGTCAGCACTATAGCTCCCAAGGGGCAGGTGGTGTAAAAAGACTGGCACTCAAGCGGGTGGAATACATGGAAATAGTATCCGTGGAAGATATCATGTACTGTAAAAGCGATAAGGGCTACACTACCTTCTACCTGAAAGATAAACGGGAAATGCTGGTATCCAAAGGGCTGATAGAGTATGAGAACATCCTGATCCCGTCCGGGTTTATCAGGTGTCATCAATCGTATTTGGTGAACTTCCAGTATGTGAAAAAGTATTACCGGGAGGGGATTTTGCAGATGCAGAATGATGAACAGATACCGGTATCGAGCAGGAAGAAGGAGGAGGTGTTGAAGTATCTGGAGAATATATCTTAATGAATAGGGCCGCCATCATTATGATGGCGGCCTCTTAATTATTTACTCACCATCACCTCCTTCACGCCCATTCCCGTTAAATCCACTTCCATATCCTTTCCGGTAAAACTGCCCCATACAAACCGGCCTTGCTGGCGGGTTGGCTCAGGGTTAAACAGTCGTACCTGGTAGCTATTATTATCCAGTGGCGTAACGCTGGCAATAATAATATGTGCGTTTGATATCCGGAATAAATTATTGGGGAGATGTAAATCTTTCCGGACAGGGAAGGCCAGCAGTGGCTGGGTAAATGCAGCGGCAGCCTGTTCCTGCGCAGTGGCGGTATTACCTGTATGCGGTCGCAGGGCATAGTTGTAGCTGCTTTTGCCATCCTGATCCGCTTTGTAGTTGGTATGCCAGTAGTTGTTCATGATGTAGTTAAACCAGGTGGCAGTTGGTGTGCCGGTTTTTCTCCATTCTTTATGGCTCTGGTCTATCACTTTTCTTTCGTCTATCATTTGCTGTGGCTCTACCATTGGCGCTTCCAGGAGCATCCATTGGATACCACGGTCGTTATTGGAAACATCCAGCCAGCGGCGACCAAACAGGAAATCCATATTGGAGCCGGGCAGTTGATCATCCAGGTAGCGTAGGGTGCCATAACCCGCATCCAGGGTAGTTTTGGGATGGCTGATGTTAAAAGGGAAGCCGAAGTGCACCGCTTCTTTTTCACGTACCGGTTTTTTATCCACGATGTTTTCTATCAGTGCTTCACCAGCATCTGCATATAAAGTAATTTTTTTGTTGATGCTATTGGCGCCAGGGGCATTGCCGGTTAAACTGATGGTGGTTACTACGGGGCCATTTTCCAGGACCTGTACAGTAATGTTGCTGTTGGATTCCGCTTTGGCGGGGTCCATGCCAGGCACATACCAGTAGCTGTTAAGCCCCTGGTTGCCGAAACTGCCGGCGTAGTTGTATTGGTCTTTTGCACTTAAGCTGTTGATACTACCCGTTTTACTATCCCAGGAAACGGTGATGATGCCGTTGGAAAGCGTATTGCCCGATTGGGTAAAAGCAGCAGAAACTTTTACAGGCTTATCCGATACTTCATATACGGCAGTGCCCAACGGAGGTACTTCCTGCGCCATGAACACGTATTCGCCCGATTGTAATTGCTGTAGCGGCCAGGCTTTGCCTTTGCTGTCGATAACAGATTTACCGGGAACATTTATTTTCACCATGCCCGTACGCGGCCAGGATAAGGTATTTACTACCGCAATGCGTTTGGAGTTGTTATCTGTAAAAGACTTTAGCAGAGCGGTTTCCAGTTGTCCGGTGATGCTGTCCGCATCCAGCATAAACTGCTTTTTGATACGCCACTGGCCTGTAACAAATGGCACATCCGGCTGACTGATACTGTTATGTGCACCCCAGGTATGTTCATGAAACATAATTACGTTGGTCCATGCACGGTAGAAGTCCTGCTGTGGGAAAGTGCCGGGCTGCAATACCGCCCAGGCGTTGGTGAGTTGTTGCAGGCGCAAACTGTTTACGCGATTCTTGCCGGACTCGGCAGCCGTGGACGCGGCGCCATCTTCCCAGTAAGGGGTGATATCTCCCTTTACTACTGGTAACTGATTACCGTAGCGGTCTTCGAAGGTTTTGAACAGTTTGTCTACCGTATTTAATACCAGTTTGGGAGATTGATATTTTTCGTTCCACTCCATTACAAACCGGGATATAGCGGTGTCGATAGGGCCGTTGTCGGCCACAATATTGTAACGCCATTGCACGATATCGTAAGGATATTTTTTAGCATCCAGTTCCTGGAGGTAGGTGGCTATTTTTTGCGGACCGCGGTCAAATACGCCACCAGGTGCGGTTCCGTGCCAGGAGGAGTAGCCTTTGCCGCCTGTCCACAGGAGTATCTTTTCTTCGCCTGACGGGGAAGTCCACCATACCGGCTTATCGCCCCATGTGCGTACAAAATGCCCGACGCGGTCACCCAGGTAGGGGTGATTCTCTCCCAGATAATTAGGACCACTGGAAAAATATTTAACGCCGCCATGTGCCAGTGCTGTAACGGTGGTCCAGGTGTAGCCCGGCACATCGGAGATCATGGCGCTGGGAATTTGCAGGCCATATTCTTTTTTCAGCTGACTGGCGTAGTCGGTGTAGTGGAACAGTTCTTCCGGTAAGCTAAGGCCTGTTAAGATATTTGCGTACAGGGCGGAGAGGCAGATACTACCTTCTTTTACGGCTTTGATAAACGCAGCTTTCTTTTCCGGGCTCGCCTGCAATATATAGTTTTCCACAGCCCAGAGCGATTCGATATTCCATTTGAAACGCGCGTCCGCAGGGTAGTTGCGGGTAGCTTCGATCATTTGCAGCGCATCATCAATGTTTTTCAGGTGTATTTTTAATACTTCCGGCTGCATATGGGAGTAACCGATGTCTGTATGTGAATGGTGGATCAGGTCCAGTTCGCGGTAGGTAACAGGCTGGAGTGCCACGAATTTATCCGCTACTACTTTTTTGCCATTGCTCACTACAATGTGTACACTGTCTTTCTGCTTTACCGCGGTTACCGGGATATCGAACCGGTTGATGCCATCCTGGATTTTACAGGAGGCTACGGGTTGGTTATTCACTTTTACCTGCAATGTTTCCGGTGCGCCAAAATGCAGTGCTGTTAAGGCGATGGGCTGTTTGCCACCTTTGAGCAGGAAGGGCTGCGGCTGCAGGTCTACTTTTTCCTGGAAAGCGAATTTGAAGGTCATGAACCAGTCGTTGCTTTGTTGTGCCTGGCCGGTGATGCGCAGTGTAACCGGTTGCCCTGGCGTAATAACGCTAACGGGTACACGCAGAAACATTAAACCGTGTGCATCGCTGGCACCGTCGCGGGTGGTTTGCTGGAACACGATCCTGCTGCTGTCTGCCGAAGCATATGACCATACGGGCGCTTGATTGCCCGGCAGGGTGGTAAAGGTGAGTGTTTTGCGGTTGTTGATATACAGGTCGAAGTTACGCGGCCCGCTGCTGGTAGCGGTGGAATGGCCGGCTACCCAGCTGAAATATACATACTTTCCTTTAATGCTGGAGGGCACATTAGCGGTTTGCCATTCGATGGTTTTGTGGCCATCGGTGGTACGTGTAAGCAGTGCCGTAGTGGCATAGTCAGGATAGGCTGAGTAGTACTGGATGTTTTCGCCTGAAATTTCTTTTTCATAGCCATTGATCCAGTTGATTTGTCCGAAGTAGGGCACCGTTTTCTGGGCGGATGCTTGCATACACAAACCCATTACACACGCGGTTATGCCCGTAATTATTTTATTCATTTTGATGTAGGATTAATCGTGAGCGAAATTTCTTCCAGTGTTTTCCCTTTTGTTTCGAAGAGATTTTTTCTGGCGAATAAATACGAAATGACACAGCAGCCGGCGAAGATGAAAAAGGTAGCGCCTATGCCTATACGATCCCGAAGGATGGGGAATAGTAAGTTTACGATCCAGTCGGACACCCACATGGTGAGGATACAGATGGATAGTGCCGTTCCTCTTACGTGTGTAGGGAATATTTCTGTGGCGATTACAAATTTGAGTGGTCCCAGCGAAAACGCGAAGAACAGCAGGAAGAGGCTGATACTGGCCAGCATCCACCATCCGGTGATGTTATTCAAAAAGCATAGTCCCGTTAACGATAAAGCGATGGCGGCGCAGATGGAGCCGGTTAAATACAGTGGACGCCTGCCGAGGGAGTCCACCTTCCATATGGCGATGAAGGTAAAGAACATATTGGCTGCCCCAAGTATGACCTGGTACAGCAGGGCTTCGTTGGTGACGATGCCCGCTTCTTTGAGAATGGTAGGGCCATAATATATCACCGCATTGATGCCGCTGAACTGCGACAGTGCCGTGAGTACAGTTGCCAGTATCAACAATTTCAGCAGTGGTGATTGCCATAGTTCGCTGCTGTTGCCGGTTGCATTGGAAATGGCTTTAATACTGGCTAGTTCTTCTCTGGCGGGTTGTTCACCATTCATTTTTATGAGGATGGCAAGCGCTTCTGCATCGCGGCCGTAACGTGCCAGCCAGCGAGGACTTTCGGGCACGATGATGAGCAGCAGGAAAAATGCGGCGGCCGGGATCACCCCAACGAGGAACATGCCTCTCCATACTTCCGATACAAAAAGCCATCCCATCAGGCCTTCCGGCGTGTGGGAGGCGGCATACCGCTGGAGGAACAGGTTGCTGACATAAGCCACGAGGATGCCGATAGTGATGGCGAGCTGATAAAAGGTAACAAGTCGCCCACGGGATTTAGCAGGTGCCAGCTCCGAGATATATAGCGGGGAGATGTTGGATGCTACGCCAACGCCCATGCCGGCCATAATCCGGAAGGCAATCATCAACGGATAGGCTGTGGAAAAAGAGAAGCAGGCCGCGCTCACGAGGAACAGGATAGCGGCAATGAACAATACTTTCTTTCTGCCGATTTTATCGGCCAGGTAGCCGGAGAAGGCCACGCCCGCGATGCAGCCCAGGAGGGCGCAGGATACAAACCAGCCTTCCTGGGAGGACGACAGTCCGAACTGCGTTCTCACCGGATCGATGATGCCGCTGACCACCGCCATGTCAAACCCGAAGAGGAAGCCTCCCAGGGCGGCAATGAGTGTAACCAGTGTAGTGAAAGAATTTTTTTTCATAACGATAGAAATTTTCAGTTAGCAATGCTCGTGTTTAACATAGGCTACCACGAGGTAGGCCGTTCCTTCGCCATGGTAGTGGCATTGGTATTCTTTAGCGCCGGCGGGTATCACGAACGTTTCCGCGTATTGGAATGTTTGCGTAGTGCCGTTGGCGTTAATGCTGATCTGTGAGCCTTCTACAAGCATACAGATGTGGCACTGGTCATCGCAGGGGATGGTGATGGTGCCTGTGAACTCGTATCTGTCGGCCGTATAAAAATGTTCTTCATGGGTGGGCAGTTTAACTTTGCGACCATTGGGGAAGCTCGCTTCCATGTATTGGTGCGAGATTAATTTCTCCCTGACATACTCCCCTTTACGATCAAAATAAAGGTTGTCGAAGGCGCGTTCCAGGTGGATGGGCCTGGGTTTGCCATCGAGGCCGAGCCGTTGCCAGTCGTACATTTTAAAGGTGAATATGTAGGGAGTGCTGCTGATTTCCAGCACCAGATTGTTTTTACCTGAGGCGTGTACGGTGCCGTTGGGAATGAGGAACAGGTCATGTTTGCTGGCTTTAAATTCCTGAACATATTCCGTGATGTTTACCTGTTGTCCTGATTGCACGGCCCTTTCGAGGGTTTCGCGGAACACGGCAGGGTTAATATCTCCCTGAAAACCGAGGTAAACCACTGCATCCGATTCACAATCGAGGATGTAGTAAGTTTCATCCTGGGTAAATGACTCACCGAAGTGCAGCTGCGTGTAGGCAGGCCGCGGGTGGCATTGAATGGAGAGGTTGCCGCCATCATAGGTATCGAGGAAATCGAACCGGATGGGGAATGCGGTCCCGAACCTATCCGCAGCATGGCCCAGCAGTAGTTTGTTATTGTGATAGGCGAGGAAGTCGAAGGAGATTTCGAGGAGATAGTTATTGCCGCTGAGGACGATCCCATTTTCCGGCGATATCAGCTCGAATGACCATGCGTAATTAATTTCTTCCTGGTTGAGGCCGGGGATATGTTTTTTCATCCAGTTGCCTCCCCATACGCCGGCTTCGAACCATGGCCTTGCCCGGAAGCCGGTGTGCAGCATGGTTTGTAGCGAGGTACGGAGGGTATCGCCGGTGGTGAAGGTGATGGTATCAGGCCGCTGTGCATCTACGATGATATCGATGGCGGGCAGCAGGGCTGCTTTATGTTTATTGAGTATGGGCCAGTCGATGAAGTAGAGGCGTTTATAGGTGCCTTCTGTGGTGCCTATGTTGGTCACATTGCCGGCGCGCATGCGGTACTGGATTTCGTTTTTAGGCACATCCAGGTATACCAGTTTACCGGGAATGTGGGAGAGGGCAGCACCAGTGCCGTAAATGATGTTGATGCCCTGGAATGCGTCCGGATGCAGTAGTTCCAGCTGCTGTGGGTCGAAGAAGTCGCGCAGGGTGCCGGGGTAGACTTTTCCAAACACCGGGTCATCCGGATATACGTAATCGCTGATCAGGTGGTCGATATGTGCAGTGCTATGCGTGCATACGTTGACGTTATACCAGCGTACCTGCTGGCCTGTGGCCGTAAATGCGGCATGCAGTTTTTCCCGGAAGGGTTCCCACATCACGCCGCCGAAGCCATCGATGATGATGGTTTTTTCGTTGGCCAGCGTTTGTGCGAGCTGCTGAAATCCTTCATGGATGGGCTGTTCTATATGATAGGAGGGGAATACGTTGTATTCATGGCCAACGGTATTGGTAGTTACCGGGAGCAGGGGTTGTGTTGTTTTCCGCACAGGTTTTTCGTTGTTGATGGAGGTGAGGCCAGCGGCACCGAGTAATATGGTAGCTTCTGTATCCTCACAAAAGTGAATAGGTATGGTGATGTGTGGCTGGAGTGCCGGCAGGAAGAGTACTCCTGCTTTGGAAATATTTCCGCCTATTACCAGTTGCTGGCAATTGTATTGCTGGACCCATGGCTGGAGGAATATCCCCAGGTTTTGCCCGAATTGTTGGAAGATAGTAGTGGCTGCTTCCGGATGGGCGGCGGTCATTTCGCGCACGCTGGTGGCGGGCAGGCCTGTGGCCAGTTCAAACTGTTGGAGCAGCCAGCGGGTGGAAAAGTAGTCGTCTGCAGTGCCTTCAAGGAATGGTTCCTTGTAAAAAGCGCCGATGGCGGGGATATCCTTGTGGGCCGTTACCAGAGTGCCGTTGTCAAGGAATGCAGAGCCGAAGCCTGTGCCGAGGGTGAGCGCGATGGTACGACCTGTGTACGTATGTGCGATACCGTTAGCAAAGCAGTGGGCATCGTTAGCGAAGGTGATGGGAGTGTGGGTGTTATCCTGCAATATTTGTTTGATATGCAGGCCAAAGAGGTGGTTAAACTTATTGCCTACATTGACAGCGCAGATACCATTCTGATAATCGAACGGGCCGGGAAAGGCAATGCCGATGCTGGTTACTGTTGGTTGTAACAGTGGCTGGATGCATTCGGTGATGGTGTGGAGGATATCCGTTGCCGGCATACCGGGGCTGATCCGTTTTCGGATAGTGCGGACGGGAGTGTTATCTGCCGAGAAAACTGCTGCAGTAACATGGCTCCCGCCTACATCTATTCCTATTTTTCTATTGTTCATTGTGCTAAGCTGTTTACTGTTCTATATGGGTCGTTTAATTTCTATGCTATAGGTGAATGCGTCGCTGCGGTAGTAGCAGATGTTGAACTCGATTGGTTTTCTGCCGGCGTCGAGTACGAGTCGTTTACGTTCCAGTACTGGTGCGCCGGGTTCTATTTTGAGCCAGGCGGCAATTTTTTCCGTGGCGGCGATGGCGCGTATTTCTTCCTGGGAGTATACGGGTACTACGTGGAATTCTTCGTCCAGCAGTTCGTACAGTGGTTTTTTAAAGTTTTCGCTACCGGTGAGGCCTACACGCGGATGGAAATAGGAGCGGAAGTATACCATGGGGCTGCGGCCGGTGCTGCGTATACGTTCGAGTGATACTACTTTGGTTCCGGGTGCTATGGCGAGTCGTTCTTCTGTTTCTTTATCAGCTTTTACTATGTTTACCGCATGTTTGATGTCTTTAAACGGTGTGCCTTTATCTTCCATTTCATGGGAGAAGGAGAGCCAGTTGGCGAGGTCGGTAGTAATTTTCTTTTTGCGTACGGTGGTGCCGCTGCGTTTTTTCCTTTCGAGCAGGCCGTCGCGCACGAGGTTAGCGATGGCTTGCCGGAGGGTATTTCTGGATATGCCCCATCTTTTGGCGAGGTCGGTTTCTTTTGGAAAGGCGTCGCCTACGCGAAAGTGGTTATCGCTGATGAGTTTACGTAGCTGGTCTTCCGCCTGTTGGTGGAGGGGGATTTTGCTATCGTGGTCCAGGAGTGGTATATTGTTCATATGTTCAAACATATTGAAAGTTTGGGAAAGGGCAAAAAAAATGTTGGGGGTGGGTTTGTTATGCAGATGTTAATGATTATGGTTTGAGAACTGTATGTAATAAATTTATATTATTCCTGTGTAATAGTGGAATGTAGATTGGGCTGGACGAGGTGGATAGAGAGGTATGGATATCAATACCCTGAAATAGTTGAAAAAAAGAAAGCGACTTACGCCGCCTTAAATGTTTTCACAACGGAATAATCCTTATTGTGAATTGCTTTCAAATTTTAACTAAGTTAAAGTTTTTTGATTATCCAACAAATTTTTAATTTTTCTTCACTATAAAGACTAAAAATTCCAATGCTATGAAAGTAACCCTTGGACTCGATGTTGGTACGAATTCCATTGGCTGGTGCGTAAAGACTTTTGATGAATCCACAAATAGTAGAAGTATACTGAATGCCGGTAGTAGGATCATCCCGATGGACCAGGCAGAAATAGCTGATTTTAATAAGGGAACCTTGCAGTCACCCGCAGCAGAACGTACACGCTTAAGGAGTGTTAGACGTTTACTGGAGCGAGCGGTGTTGCGTCGGCAACGTTTACACCGGGTGCTTAATATGTTGAATTTCCTACCTGCGCATTATGCCGCTGGTATTGACTTCGACCGTAGACTCGGACAGTTCTTATCTAACATGGAGCCTAAATTGGCTTATCATTTTAATGTAATTACAAACAGAAATGAGTTTTTATTCAAGGCAACATTTCAGGAAATGTTGAAAGAGTTTGGCCATTCAAACCAAAAGCTGCTTCCCTATGACTGGACGATTTACTACTTACGTAAAAAGGCTTTGACAGCCCCGATCAGCCGTGAGGAATTAGCATGGATAATTCTTCAGTTCAATCAGAAACGTGGTTACCTGGTGGCAAGAGGTGAGGAACAAGATACTATTTCGAAAAAGAAGGAAGAATATTATAAGCTATCAGTTACAAAAGTAGAGCCTGCGGACGACAAGCCTCGGGGTGGAGACGTCTGCTACAATATTCATCTTGAAAATGGACTTGTCTATAAAAGATCCAGTAAACTGCCTCCTCAACTGGTAGGAAAAACGCTGGAGGTAATTGTTTCAACCGATTTAGATGAGGACGGTAATCCCAAGACTGGAAGGGATGGTAAAGTAAAGCAGAGCATACGAGCTCCTAAGGAGGATGAATGGATCTTACAAAAGAAGAGGGCGGAGCATGAATTGGCTCTAAGTGGTAAAACTCCTGGAACTTTCATATTTGATGCGTTAGTGGAAAATCCGCATGAAAAAATTAAAGGAAATCTGTTAAGGGTAATAGACAGAAAATTTTATAAGGAGGAATTGTACCAAATTTTACAAACGCAGGCCCGGTTTCACCCAGAGTTAAACGATTCTGGCTTGTATAAACTGACAGTCAGTGATTTATACAGATCTAATGAAAATCATCGCACGAGTATAAGGGATAAGGGCTTTATTTATTTGATTGTAGAGGATATCTTATTCTATCAGCGGCCGCTGAAGAGCAAAAAATCATTGGTCAGCAACTGCCGGTTTGAGAGCAGAGTATACAAAAAAGATGGAGTACTGATCAGAGAACCACTTAAATGTATTCCCAGATCACATCCTTTATTTCAGGAATTCCGATTGATAAAATTTGTTCAACAGTTGCAGATCTTTCAACGAGAATTAACGCTGGAAGGCAGACTACAATTTGATATAAATGTAACAGAACGTTTTCTTCCCACTGCGGAAGATCGTTATCAACTCTTCCTCTGGCTTAAGTCCAGAAGGAAGATTGATCAGACATCATTTTTAAAATACCCTGCTTTCAACCTGAAAAAAAATGCATCGTTGTACAGGTGGAATTATGTGGAAGATCGGGATTATCCTTGTAATGAAACATACGCCGATATGCGGAGTTTCCTGTTTAAGATGGAAGGGGTGGAACCGGATGTATTGACAATAGAGTTTCAAGAGGCCCTTTGGCATATACTTTATTCAGTTACGGATCCACGAGAATTAAGATCAGCGCTCACAAATTTTTCCATTAAAAGAAATCTGCCGGCCAGCTTTGCAGATGTGTTCATTAAATTTCCTCCTTTTGAAAACCAATATGGGGCTTATTCCTACAAGGCTACCAGAAAGCTGTTACAACTAATGCGATGGGGGAACAGCTGGAGTTATGATGCAGTGGATAGTAATACCAAGACACGCATAGAAAAAATATTGACAGGAGAATATGATCCTGAAATACCTGAGCGCGTGCGTGAAAAAACAATGCAGTTACAACATGTTACTGACTTTCAGGGACTTCCTGAATGGCTTGCGACCTATATTATCTATAATCGCCACGCAGAGGTAAAGGACATCAAAATGTGGAATACGCTGGAAGATCTGGATAATTTCATCCGTAACGAATTCAAAATGGGTGCGTTACGAAATCCTGTGGTTGAAAAGTTGGTTGGGGAATGTTTAAAGCTGGTCAGGGAGATTTGGAGTACCTATGGTACCAGGGATAAGCGGTTCTTTGATGAGATCCACATAGAGCTGGGGCGTGAAATGAAGAATACAAAAAATGATAGAAAGAAAATTACCAATGCGGTTCTGGAAAATGAACAGACCAATTTACGAATTAAGGCGTTACTGCTTGAATTAATGAATGATGTAGAAGTCGAGAATGTTAGACCTAACTCGCCTTCACAGCAGGAGATTCTGAAATTGTATGAGGAAGGTGTATTGTTGGCCTATGGAGCAGATTTACCCGAGGATATCGGTAAGATCTCCAGGATGGCATCTCCAACTTCCTCGCAATTGACTAAGTATAAGTTGTGGCTGGAGCAGAAATACCGATCTCCTTATACTGGGGCCATTATCCCGCTTAATAAGTTATTTACTCCCGCATATGAAATAGAACATATTCTTCCTAAAAGCAGGTATTATGATGATTCTTTGGGTAATAAGGTGATTTGCGAAGCGGTTGTAAATGCTAAGTATAAGGAAAATATGACTGCTTTTGAATTCATCAATGTAATGAAAGGTAGTGTTGTTACTGAGCTTTCCCGTCCAGGCTGTACCGTGAAAATCTTGTCGGTAGAAGATTATGAAAAGCACGTAAAGGAGTGCTACGTAGGTAACAAAGGGAAAATGAGGCGTTTGCTAATGGAGGATATCCCTGAAGCTTTTATTCAACGTCAGTTAAATGACACCAGATATATTTCCAAATACATCCGTGAATTGTTAGGCAATTTGGTTCGTATGGAAAATGAGCAGGAAGGCATACCGAAAAATGTCGTGACCTGCTCTGGTGGGGTAACGGCAGTCTTAAGGCAGCATTGGGGGTTGAATGATGTCTGGAATACCTTAATCGCACCCCGTTTTGAACGGCTGAATAAATTGCAGGAAGTTCCCGGGAGATTTGGAAGTATTAACGCACGTACAGGGAAATTCCTGCCTGAAGTCCCATTTGTATTGCAGGCGGGCTTTAGTAAAAAACGCATTGATCATCGTCACCATGCTTTGGATGCTATTGTCATTGCCTGCACTTCCCGCGATCATATTAATTACCTTAATAACGCTACGGCACTGGGCAAAGCAAGCAAAGAGGAAAAACAAGCCAAGCGTTATGATCTGCGCCAAAAATTGTGCTTCAAGAAGAACAATAGTGATGGGGAAGGTGGATACTCCTGGGAATTTATAAAGCCTTGGGAGTCCTTTACACAAGATGTAGCTGCAGCACTGAAGAATATTATTGTAAGCTTCAGACAATCAAATCGGGTAATTAATAGAACTGTAAACAGATACAGCAAATATCAAACAGGTAAGGACGGTAAGTTGGAAAAAGTCAAAGTTCGCCAAACTAGTGGGGATCATTGGGCAGTGAGGAAGCCGTTGCATCAGGATACGATTTATGGTATAGTAAAATTTAAACGTAAGAAGCTGGTAAGTTTGTTAACTGCCATTGGTGATCTGGATATGATTGTGGATAACGGTTTACGTACCAGGATTAAGGAGATGGTAAAAGCTGGTCTTGATAAGAAAAATATTCAAAAGCAATTATTGGCTGTAGATAAGGATACTAAAAAAGTGGAGGTTTATTATTGGGAGGTGGATGAGACAGGGCGAGGAGAGCATACTGCACGTAGACTGGCAATAACCGAAGCCTTTACCATCAAAAATGTGGATCAGGTTACTGATACTGGTATTCAGCAGATACTCCGAAATCACTTAAAGCGATTTGATGAAACTATTGATGGTAAACTTATTCAGCATCCGGAGATAGCATTTTCAATTGAGGGTATGAATCAACTCAACAGCAACATTCATGAGTTAAACAATGGCAAATTTCATCAGCCAATTCACAAGGTTAGGATATTTGAGGCTAGAGGGAGCAAGTATGTATTAGGGAGTACCGGTGCAAAAGGAGGGAAATATGTTCAATCAGGAAAGGGCACGAACTTATACTTTGGTATCTATCTTCTCCCTGATGGGAAGAGAAATTATATAACCATCCCCCTCAGTGAGGTGATTGAGAGAATGAAGTTGGGTTTAAACCCTGTACCAGATACTGATGCAAACGGTAATCGGTTAGTAATGAGTCTGACGCCTAATGATTTGGTTTATGTACCGACCCCTGAAGAGCTGCAATCCGGTGTACCTTTCGATAAATTCGGATTATGCGCTTCACAGTATGACCGTATTTACAGGTTTGTAAGTTGCACAGATAAAGAGGCACATTTTGTTCCCCATTATTATGCGAAGGAGATAGATAAGAATGAAATGGGTAGTAATAATAAGAGTGAGAGGTCGCTGGATGGGCTTCAAATAAAGTCTTGTTGTATAAAGCTGAATGTGAATAGATTGGGAGGAGTTGATATTGCAACAAAATCAATTATTTCAGAAGGTAATCGTCCTTTATTATGATCAAGCGTACGCTATATTTTGGAAATCCTGCATATTTGAAGACAAAGGATAACCAGCTAATTATAGAACTTGTATCTAAAGGGGAGCAGCATACAGCGGTTATTGAAGATTTGGGTGTGGTTATTTTGGATCATCCTCAGATAACCATCACACAGGCAGTAATTGCAAAGTTGCTATTGCATAATGTGGCCTTAATTACCTGTGATCATTCCCATCATCCTGCCGGACTTTTATTAAATCTGGAGGGTCATACGCTGCAGAGTCAAAGATTCAGACACCAATTAGAAGCCACGGTGCCATTAAAAAAGCAATTATGGCAACAAACCGTTTCTGCAAAGGTTTTTAATCAGTATTGCCTTTTACAACTGCAGTTGGTGGAAGGGAAATTATTATTGGATTATTCTAAATCAGTAAAGAGTGGAGATCCTGATAATATCGAAGCTAAGGCAGCCTCTTTTTATTGGAAAAATATATTTGGCTCAAAAAATGGATTTTATCGCGACAGGCTTGGCCCCCCTCCAAATTCACTGCTTAATTACGGATACGCGATATTGAGAGCATTGGTGGCCAGGTGTTTAGTGGGATCGGGCTTACTGCCAACTGTGGGAATATTTCATAAAAACCAATACAATGCATATTGTCTGGCAGATGATGTGATGGAACCATATCGGCCATTTGTAGATCGGTTGGTACTGAGGATGCATAGTGATACCGAGCCTGCGCATATTCTTACTCCAGACTTAAAGCGCGCGTTATTAGAAATTCCGGTTTTGGATGTTAGTTTGGATGGAAGTATTAGTCCGTTAGCCGTGGCTGTGCAAAAAACGACCGCAAGTTTGGCGAAATGTTTTGACGGAAGCATTAGAAAAATTCTATATCCAGTTTTTCCTGATGGAGATATCAAATGATAAATTAAATACCAGGTTAAATGCATATCGGATTATGTGGGTGCTCGTTTTTTTCGATTTACCGATGGAAACTAAAAAGGAGAGGCGGAATTATGCCCTTTTTAGGAAAAATATTCTAAAGGATGGCTTCTCTATGTTTCAATTCAGCATTTACCTGCGTCATTGTACTAGTCGGGAAAGCGCTGATACTCATGTCCGTAGAGTGAAATTGATGCTTCCTCCCAAAGGTCACGTAGGGATTTTGGTGGTGACTGATAAGCAGTTTGGACAAATGGAAATTTTTTCTGGACTGAGTTGTGTGAAGCCTCCGGAGACGGTACAACAACTGGAATTGTTCTAAATGGCTCCGTATTCGCATGTTTAAGCCATTTTTTTTATAGTTAAAAAACGTCCAAACCTTTTATGGGTAAAGGTTTGGACGTTTTCTGTTGTGTTCTACTAAGGTAGAAAGAAATTTGAAAGCAATTCACAACCGGAATTGGTGTATATTTTCCCGCGCAGAAGTTGTGTTCTACTAAGGTAGAAAGAAATTTGAAAGCAATTCACAACTAATACAAGTGGATTTCTAAAGTCATTTGCGTTGTGTTCTACTAAGGTAGAAAGAAATTTGAAAGCAATTCACAACACTCTCTTGTAACTGATAATAACACTGGAGGTTGTGTTCTACTAAGGTAGAAAGAAATTTGAAAGCAATTCACAACATGCCAGAACACCGCCTTCGCGGTCATTTAGTTGTGTTCTACTAAGGTAGAAAGAAATTTGAAAGCAATTCACAACTTCTTCTTTCAGCGCCGCCTCTTTATATGAGTTGTGTTCTACTAAGGTAGAAAGAAATTTGAAAGCAATTCACAACACCGCCGCCGGTAGCCAGCTGAAAAACGACGTTGTGTTCTACTAAGGTAGAAAGAAATTTGAAAGCAATTCACAACTGTCCGATTAAGAGGGGGTTGTAGATGGGGGTTGTGTTCTACTAAGGTAGAAAGAAATTTGAAAGCAATTCACAACAATCATCCCCGCATTCATTACATTTCAACGGTTGTGTTCTACTAAGGTAGAAAGAAATTTGAAAGCAATTCACAACTAGTTGGTGGTGGTCCAGTTTACAACATTGGTTGTGTTCTACTAAGGTAGAAAGAAATTTGAAAGCAATTCACAACCTGCTGGTCCTGTTTGATTTTAGTTAACTGGTTGTGTTCTACTAAGGTAGAAAGAAATTTGAAAGCAATTCACAACCCATGGCTGCATAAAGCCCAAAAATTGCCAGTTGTGTTCTACTAAGGTAGAAAGAAATTTGAAAGCAATTCACAACCTTCGGAGATGAAGAATTATAAATCCAGGCGTTGTGTTCTACTAAGGTAGAAAGAAATTTGAAAGCAATTCACAACGATATCGTAAGTCTAGCCGGTACCGGATAGGTTGTGTTCTACTAAGGTAGAAATGCGATTGCCTTTTCAAGAAACGCGTTGTGTTCTACTAAGGTAGAAAGAAATTTGAAAGCAATTCACAACTCGCAGCGAGTTCTTCATACCCTCCACGCCGTTGTGTTCTACTAAGGTAGAAAGAAATTTGAAAGCAATTCACAACTTTATCAGCTTCTGAATCAGCTTCCAACTTGTTGTGTTCTACTAAGGTAGAAAGAAATTTGAAAGCAATTCACAACTATAACCCACCCAGAAGGCAACTTTAATCGTTGTGTTCTACTAAGGTAGAAAGAAATTTGAAAGCAATTCACAACCGTATGACACGACGAGCAGCTACAGCAACAGTTGTGTTCTACTAAGGTAGAAAGAAATTTGAAAGCAATTCACAACTAACCACCGTAATCATCAATAAGGCTACTGTTGTGTTCTACTAAGGTAGAAAGAAATTTGAAAGCAATTCACAACTATAACCCACCCAGAAGGCAACTTTAATCGTTGTGTTCTACTAAGGTAGAAAGAAATTTGAAAGCAATTCACAACCGTATGACACGACGAGCAGCTACAGCAACAGTTGTGTTCTACTAAGGTAGAAAGAAATTTGAAAGCAATTCACAACGGTATACCTGTAGTAAGCCAGGATATATCTGTTGTGTTCTACTAAGGTAGAAAGAAATTTGAAAGCAATTCACAACGTGCAGAAGTAAGGAAGTGCAGGTTTTCTAGTTGTGTTCTACTAAGGTAGAAAGAAATTTGAAAGCAATTCACAACACGATTTGCGCGCGCGCCTGGCTGCTGCAAGTTGTGTTCTACTAAGGTAGAAAGAAATTTGAAAGCAATTCACAACAGTTCAAAGAACGCAACTGCGCAACAGCGGGTTGTGTTCTACTAAGGTAGAAAGAAATTTGAAAGCAATTCACAACTTATCAGTCCGGATAATAAAAAAAGCAAAGTTGTGTTCTACTAAGGTAGAAAGAAATTTGAAAGCAATTCACAACCCGTTTTTATCCGCAGTTAGATACAAGCTAGTTGTGTTCTACTAAGGTAGAAAGAAATTTGAAAGCAATTCACAACGAATAGTACTGTGTAGCTGCGCGCTCTGCGGTTGTGTTCTACTAAGGTAGAAAGAAATTTGAAAGCAATTCACAACAAAGACGTATGCAGGGTTTATCTCTCCAGGGTTGTGTTCTACTAAGGTAGAAAGAAATTTGAAAGCAATTCACAACATTGAGGTAGTCCAGGACACTTTGAATGTTGTTGTGTTCTACTAAGGTAGAAAGAAATTTGAAAGCAATTCACAACGTTCTGCCTTCACGGTATTCCTCTTTCGGGGTTGTGTTCTACTAAGGTAGAAAGAAATTTGAAAGCAATTCACAACACCGTGTTCATGATCCATACAATCCCATTCGTTGTGTTCTACTAAGGTAGAAAGAAATTTGAAAGCAATTCACAACCCTACCCTCCGCACAACTACTTAAGGATGGGTTGTGTTCTACTAAGGTAGAAAGAAATTTGAAAGCAATTCACAACGGCGCCACGGAGGGGAAAGACCGAACTTTGTGTTGTGTTCTGCTAATATAGAAAGAAATCCGCAAGCAATTTTAACCGATGTAAATTGATCAGGCTAGATCTGGTGCATAAAACTAATGTACAAAAGAATTAGAAAAAGTGAAAGAAACGATTTGATGATTTCCCTGCATCGACCGATAGGATCGATAGAAAATATTCAATGCAAAAAGTTCGGTTTTTTTCAGAACTTTTTTGTATATTCGTATAGGAGTTTTATTGCGAAATGCCGGTTTTACTCCAAGCCTTAACCATATCAAAATGAGAATCTTTGGCAAAAAAATACTTATCAAGCTAAAATTAAAAAACAAAGGAAATAGGAAACTCTGTGATGCTGTTGATAAATTGGTTGAAGACCTGGAACAGTTTGATCCAAGGACATCGAAGTTGGCAGAGATTAGAAAGGACGCTGATTGTGTACATAGTGATGGCTTCTATTTTCTTAATATTCACGTTCATCGCACGTTTGTGCTGATTGATTTTGACGAGGAGGGAGAAGCCACCATAATATGGGCGGGCACGCATGACGAATATGAAAGGACCTTTAGGAACAATAAGGTGACCATTGAGAAATGGCTTAGAAATAAGGAATATATAAACTGATGAAAACACATTTTGATATCGAGCAATTTATTGAAGCTGGCTCAATTAATAATGAGCTGGACTATGAGCGCGCTATGATCGCTGATCGTAAATTACGTACGCTTGCAAAAGAAAATCCCTACTTCAAAAGCCTACGGAGAAAACTCCGGGATTTGATTGAAGACTATGAAAACAGGGTTTGGAAAGATGAAAAGAGTGTTACCTGGGAGCAGATGCAGGAAAGTGATAAGGCTGAAAAGATCGCTGAAAGCGAAAGGGTATTTCTTCAAAAAAGGAAAGTTCTTATTCAAAGAAAATTAAAAGAATTTAGCCTTACACAAGCGGAATTTGGCTTATTGCTCGGCCATAAAAGTAAAACTCATATGTCAGAGCTAATCAACGGTATTAAGCCATTTACACTTCAAGATCTCATCGTGATTAGTATTCTATTTGATATAGATGTGAGTTTCCTAGTGCCAAGATTTCTTTCGGATGAAAAAAGGACTAAGATTAAAACTACAATAACGTTACTCGGTAAGGAAAAACTGAAAGCTAATGAATTAATATTTTAATTCCTGCCTTATAAGACGAATGAAAGATGTTGCCAATCTCATTATCAATTTACCTGACCAAGTTTCAAATTTTCACGCATAGTGAAATCTCCCCCTACAACTTTGAATCACGGGCACAGGAATGGGACTTTCTTATGATTTACTCTTGTAAAAGGGAATTCGAAACCAATTCGCAACCTTAATGCAATGAAGCTTCCCTGGTTATTTTTTCGCAATTAGTTTTAATATCATATAAACAGAAGCAAATCCCACTGCTGTACCTATAAGAAATAGTAATGAAGAAATGAAGAATGAGCCGTTATCTGTTGTACGATAAACTATCATACCGAGTGCAGCTGTGAGCACTGTCATGGCTAATAGATGAAATATTGGTTTTGACTTTATCACTCGCAATATTTTAATAGTGAACTCCATCTACTTATTTGTAAATGCTTTTTTGGTCCTAGCATTCTGTAGTAGGCTATCGATAGTATAGATAATGCAACGCTTATCTTCCTCAGGTAAGGAATTAATTTCGTTTAGGCGTTGCAGCATAGCAGGGTCTTTAAATGTGTCACTGTGAGTTGCTTCTCCCAGAAGGTACCCAACGGTAGTATCCAGTATTTTAGCGAGCTTTTTAGCCACCTCAATTGAGGGTGTCATTTCATCGCGTTCATATCTTCCGATTACAGTGTGCGCAGAGCCTAGCTGCTTAGCCAGCTCCTGTTGTGAAAAGCCTTTGGCTTCCCGACACTCTCTAAGTTTTTTGCCAAAAGTTATCATTTTATAAGATGTTTACGGTTAATAAAACCCTTATAAATAAAGGATTTAACGAAAATATGAAACGTATTCGGTAAAATAAAACCCTAAAAATGTTAATTAATTGTATTAAAAAGGTATATTTGGTACTTATACGGTTAGTAAAATATTTTTGTCATGAATCAAAAACTTATTAGACGTGGAAAGCTGCATGGTAGATACCAGGAGCTCAGAAACTACTGGAAGCGTGGTCGTTATGTCCCATGGTTAAACATTCGCGGATTGTGGTTGGAGAAAGCAGGGTTTCATGTCGGAGATCCCATCGAGATTACAGTAGAAAAAGGAGTATTGATCATTAAAAATGTGGCAACCACGGGAAATCTAAAGTTGCCTTAACATAAGTAGATATGACAATATACTTATAGGTAAAGAAAGGGCCTTATGCGGTGTTGGGAGAAATTGTTCATTTTGTCTTGGACTTTCCTCGGGTTTACTAATACAAGAAAATAATTGAATCGCCCGACAGCGCGGGCGATTCAATTATTTCACCTTCTCCTCCCACTCCTTCCTTATCTTCTCAATCCTTTTATCATACCCCGCTCTGTTCATAAACAACCCCGGGTTATATCCTTCATTCGATTTGCGTAACGACTGTAAATCAAACTGGCTGGCATGTGCGGCCACCCAGATATCAAACTGCACTTTAGGCATGGTGTCGAGGGTGTATTTATAGTCAGCGGCAATTTGAGGGTATTTTGTCACCGCTGAAAACTGTTTGCTGACGATAATGGTAGGGATATTAGCCAGCATTACTTTATACGTTTTACTACCATCTTTTACATCCATGATAAAGCTGCAGGAGCCTTTTGTGTGGCCGGGGTGGTGTAGCATCACGAGTTTAGTATCTCCCAAACTAATCACATCCTTATCATGTAGCTCTCTGGAAATTTTGATGGGTTTAAAGGTGCTGAATTCACCTCCCAATTCATAGTCTGTTTTGCCACCGGTTTTTACTACCGATGCATCGGCTGCATCTACCATGAATTTGGCACCGGTCATTTCCTGGATGGCTGCCATGGCGCCTACGTGGTCGTAGTGTGCCTGGTTGGTGAGCAGGATTTTGATGTCGGAGAACTTAAAGCCGAGCGACTCCACATTTTTCTTAATAGCAGCGGCTGACGAGGCTAGCCCTGTGTTTACCAGGATGTGCCCCGATGGTGTGGTGATCAGGTAACTGGCCAGGTCATAGGTGCCTACATAATACAGGTTGCCCACTATGCGGAAGGGCTGGTATGCTTTTGTCCAGTCGGCGTTTACGTGGGAGGGTTCTACTACTTTTTGCGCATGGGCGTAAAGGCTCATGCTGGTGCACAGCAATGCCGGCACTAATTTCTTCATAAAATGCATATCTGGTTTTTGGGTTGAGAAGTAATAAAGATTATATCGCAAATTAATGATTATACACATCCCGAAAATAAAAAAGGAGCAGCGGTAAAATTCCGCTGCTCCCCGGCAAAAGAAAAACAATTATTATAGCGAGTAACGAATGGTTACACCAAAGGTCCTTGGATCACCCAGTACTGCCGCATATTGACCGGCATTTCCGGCGCCAGGCAGCAACTGCTCGTAGTAATTTTCGTCAAGGAGATTACGAGCCCATACAAATACGGTAAGGCCGCTCGTAGCCCGGAAGCCCAGGCGGGCATTGAGCAGACTGTAATACCCCACTTGCAAGTATTTGGATGGTGAAGGGTTGGAGGAGAAACGGGAACGATAGAACCCTTCCAGCGCCAGGAAGTAATTGCCTTTCAGGCTGATCAAACTTCCTTTTGTTGTTAGCTCTCCTCCCAATGAACCGGCCCATTTGGAAATGCCTGGCAGGTCGCCACCGGAAATATCCTTAAAGGTAGGGCCACCGGTTTCTTCCAATGGAGGGGGCGCATTGGTAAATTTCACGTATTTACCCTCTGTATAAGCAAGGCCGCCATAGAGGGAAAGAAACTCTTTCACCCGCAGGTTCGCATCCAGCTCCAGCCCGCGTACACGTACTTTTTCGGCATTGGCCAGGTAGCCGCGGTTTACGGAAAGATCCGCCGCCTGTACCTGCGTCTGATAGTCAGAAATTTCAGTGTTATACACCGTGAGGTTTACTGTAGAATTGTTGGTAGGTGATGTTTTCAGGCCTACTTCGTAGTGGCGTACCGACTCCGGCTTTACCACGGCCAGCTCGGTCATGATTTTGCCGGAAACGGTTGGTAACCCGCCCAAATTCAGGCCCACAGGCTTAAAGCCGGTGGAGTAGGTAACGAAGGCGTTTATACGATCATTGGCTTTATAAGAAATGGTTAATTGTCCGGAGAAGTTAGTGTCGTCAATTTTTGAGTCGAACGACTGATTAGTATATATCCCGTTTTTGAGTGCCAGCAGTTGCGGGTCCTCTGTTTGCAAGCCGCCATATACCTCTCTCTTAAAATGTACTTCTTTATCGTCATAGTTGAAACGCAGTCCCGGGAGGATGCTCAGGTGCTCCGTGATTTTCCAGTCGATCTGGCCAAAAATTGCACCACTAAACGTTTTCAGGTTAGGATAAGAACGGATACCAAAGCCATCAAACAGTCCCGGAGTTTTCCACAAGGCACTGGTAGAGCTTTGTGAAAAGCGCCAGGTATCTTTTCCGGATTCTTCTACATGCGCGCCGTCTGGGCCCAGCTTTTGGCCAAAGGCGAATACACCGAATACGGCTGATACACTCGGGAGTAGCGTGCCCGCCCAACGTACCTCCTGCGACCACTGCTTATGCTTGGACGGCGCCTGTGATTTTGCCAGTGCCTGTAAGCCGGTGAAGTCGCGGTCGTTGGAAGGGTCCCAGTTCCAGTAGCGATAAGCGGTGGTAGAAGTCAGCTTGCCATTGCCCAGCGCAATGTCTACGTTAAGGGAAACTCCACCGAAATCCTGGTTGGAGCGCCAGGGGGTATCGTGGTCAATCACACGATCAAACGGATTGGTGCTGGGGACTTTATAATTCAGGTCGGCAGTGATGGCGCTGTACTGACGGTAACCCGCGCGGAGCGTAGGTGCTGCGCCGGCATATACCTGTGCATAACCATCCGGGCGCTGACGGGTAGCATCGGCAGCAAAGAGCACATCTACTTTTTCAGATGGTTTGTATAACAGCTGGAGGCGACCACCGAGGTTATTGAGGTCGTTTACTTTTTTATCCGTTTTTACATTATAAAGTATACCGTCGCGCTGGGTACCTACAAAGGATACACGTGCAGCTAAATTTTTACTGAGCGGACCGGTGATGCTGGTTTTAGCCTGCACATAGCCATAGTTGCCATAGCTCAGTTCAAAAGTAGCACCCGGGTCGAAGGTCGGTTTCTTGGTGGTAATGTTGAAAGCACCTGCGGTGGTGTTTTTTCCGAATAATGTTCCCTGAGGTCCACGCAGTACTTCTATCTGTTCCACATCCAGGAAATCGATAGTGGTAGCGGCGGTGCGCGCATAGTACACCCCATCTACATAAAAACCTACACCGGGATCAATACCATCGTTGGTAAGACCGAATGTAGTACCAAGGCCGCGGATGCTCAATCCTGTATTTCTAGGGTTAGATGAATATAGCTGAACAGAAGGAATCAGTTCCTTCAGGCGGTTCACATTAAACGCACCAGCATCTTCTGCCAGAGTACCACTCAATACGCTGATGGGGATAGGTACATTCTGCAGGGTTTCTTTTCTTCTTCTGGCGGTGATTACCACTTCGGAGAGCAGGTCATTTTTGGCGAGGGTGAGGTCCAGGTCGCCGCCAGTATGCTTAGAAACCGGTACCTCCAGTTGCTTGTGGCCAATGAAGCTGACCAGCAGTGTTTGTGGTCTGTCTTTTTTCGTCTGGATGCTGAAATGGCCTAGGGAGTCGGAAATAGCGTAGGTGGCGGTGCCTCGCACTACAATGGTGGCTCCCGGCAAGGGTTCGCCTTCGCTGTTTTTAATTCGTCCTTTCAGCACCTGTTGTGCCGTGGCGAGGTGCGCCAATAGCAGCACAGGGATGAATAGCTGTAAAAACTTGGTCATGGATTTCTTATTATAGGTTATGCGTTGATCTTGATTGCTATCGTTGTTCAGGGTCACGGATGCTTGCACACAGAATTACTAACCGGGATAAAAGTACAATCTAAAAATTATATATCCTATAGAATTAGTAGAGTAATTAAAATATATAATGGGTAAATAAGTGATGATCAGTATTAAAATAGGAAAAATAATTTTAATATTTTTTTGGAGAGATGGAAATGCCGTCGGTTTCGTGGGTGCGTGACTGTTATTTGGCAGCAGTTATATTTATGGAGATGGAAATGCCACCGGTTTCGTGGGTACGTGACTGTTATTTGATGGCATTTGTATTTATGGAGATGGAAATGCTGCCGGTTTCGTGGGTACGTGACTGTTATTTGGTACCATTTGTATTTATGGAGATGGAAATGCTATCAGTTTCGTAGGTACGCAACTGTTATTTGGTACCATTTGTATTTATGGAGATGGTAATGCTTTCAGTGTCGTAGGTACGTAACAGTTATATCTCACCAAAAAAAATCCCGGCAACCTGCGCTGCCGGGATCTCTCATGAAATTTATTGCTATTACTTCAGCTTGGTCGCCAGAGAATCCTGCAACTCAGCAGCCGTTGTTGTTTTAGTCATGGTAAAGTTGTTCTGACTACGGGCAGTAAGCCAGCGGCCCAGATCTGTACTGTACTCACCACCAAGTTTATAGAAATAACCCACATCGGCGGTATTATATACCAGCGCCAGCGTATTCAACCCTTTCCGGTAGTACTGCTGCGGTGTGCGGAAAATAGGATCATTGATATCGTAGAAATCCGTATTGGCAATGGCGTAACCATATTCCGGCGGCCCCGCATCATACAAACTACCACCTGTACTTACAAACAGTACATCGATCGGCACGGAAGTAGCCGTTACCTTTGTACCCTGGAAGATGGCAATACCAAAGGCATTTCCACTGTTGGCCATCAAGCCGCTGGTTTTAACGCCAAAGTCCTGACCGGCTTTGGCAACATAATCATAGTTAGCCACCCACTGACTGGCAGGAATTGCCGTAGATCCGGAACCGTTGATCAGCTGATACAATCCACCAGCATAGCAGTAATCACCTTTTTTAACCACGCCGGAAGTCATGTTGATCTTGTAGGTACGCATACCACCGGTAGCCCAGCCATTGGTAGGGAACCCTGTTGGCGTAGAGGCGTTGGCGTTATTGTTTACTACCATACAGTATGGCGTTTTGGAGAAGTCGATATCTTCCGTTGCCACCATCTGAATGTATTCATAGTTACCATCTCCACCTTTCACATCACTGGCGAAACCGGAAATCAACAACGACGTTTTTACCACGGTATTACTCAATACGTCAACATCACTCTCCATACGCATTTGCATGCGTGGCGTCAAACTATCTTCCCCAACAGGAGTATTAAAAATTACACCATAATAGTTGGCCAGCAATGGAATAGATGCACCGGCAAAGCCTGCACTTTTTTCAGTATGCAGGGTTACATGCCCGAAACCATCAGTTACTGACAGATCGCCGCCAATAGTAGCATTTTCAGCCGGCATTGGAAAAAAGCCTCCCTTGATCATCACCGTCAGCGTACTTTCAAAACTAGCCGGATTGGCCAGTATCTGCGCGGTAGTGCCTCGGTTGATAGGAATCGGCCGGCCGGATGCTACTTTAGTAACCTTGTCATTGGTAACGCCCTTCAGCTGCAACATACCATCCACCTTGGTGACTACTGCACCCTCTACATTAATATGAACAGAATCCCCTGAAATATACCTGGCAGCATCATCTCCCAAAGGAATAGTTATACCCCTTATTTTACCAAGCCTGCGCCCATCTTCCACTACCAGTACACCTGCCGGCATATTTCCTGCTCTGTGATCGGATACAACCAGACCAGCAATTCTTACTGAACCGCCCATGTTACCTTTACTAAGGGTAACGTCCTGACCTTTATACAACCCCCTGATATCGAAAATGCTGATAGAAGGGTTGATTTCACCACCGGGATAGGTTTCGTCTTTATTACAACCCCAGGACATTGCCAGGGCAAGTAAAACGGAACTATATATACTTAACTTCTTCATTAATTACATTTTTAGCACAAACAAAAATTTAAAGAGGCTTAAGGCTTTTGCCACCACACCTGGGTAGAAATCTGATCAGGACCCTGAGCAGCAATAACATCCCTGTAATTGCCAGTGTTTGTGGATTGTATAAATATGGGGTATGTCATGCGGGCAGGCATTACACCTCCGTTTCTCAAACCTTGCCCTTTAGGCAGCTTAGGATGCCCGGTGCGGCGATATTCAAACCATTGCTGAAAATCGGTCAGGAACATGCCATAGTATTTCTGCAAATGAATGCGTTCCATTTTCTGGTCCTGTGATTCTCCCTCGATCCAGCTCATGTCTGATGCAGTGAGATAATTATTCACGCTGTCTTCCGTGAACTTAGGCAGCCACTGGTTAATACCATTGTACACACCATTTCTGTAATAGGTACTGGCCGGAGTTTTTAGCCATCCTTTCAAAGAGGCTTCTGCCAGCGTAAAGCACAACTCTGAATAATTGAGGATCATGCCGGTCATCTGTTCGTTCATCAGGCTAGGGCCGGTAGATGTAGCTGTCCAGGAATTAAAGTAGGTGAGTTTTACTACGCCCTGCCCTGGGGTATAACCACTCTCCACCCCTTTAAACATCCCTCTGTAAGGGATAATGCCCCATCTGTTGTAACCGCCGGAGCCATAGGTAGGAATATCAATACGAGGATCATTCCAGGCTGCCAGGTTATCAATAAAGAAGCTGCAAATAGCCGGTGTCCTGAAATCCTGTTCCCTGATGTTGAGCAGCGGGGATGTCAAAGGACCCACACCGGTCCAGCGGAGGATAGCGGCATCTGCATTGCTCGTCATGATCGGATAATTGGTTGCATTCACATCTACTATATCCTTGATTTTAGCAATCACCTGATCCGCCACTTCTGACTTACCTGAAATGCGTAGCAACAGACGCAGATACAGGGAGTTGCCAAACTTTCTCCATTTGGATACATCCCCGTTGAACACCGGATCACTGCCGGTTGCAATCGCCTCATTTGCTTTCAGCAGGTTATTGGCAGAATCCAGCTGCTTGAATAAATCCAGGTAGATATCTTTCTGCCTGTCAAAAGCCGGGCGGAAATTAGCACTGTCTTTACCTTCCATCGCATGGAAGTAAGGAACATCACCATAAGTATCTGTAAGCAAGGAGTACAGCCATGACTGACAAATAAGGGAAATACCCTGGTATGATTTGTTTACTGTCAGCGGATCTGTAGCTGCTTTGTACATCAATTTAAAATCATTGATCTGCAGGTACCACTGGGTGTAGGTATAGTCCGACCAGGTGCTGCGGTAATCGTAACGGAACACTTTACCCTCTGCATCACTCATATCTACCGTTACCTGCATTAACTCATTGTTGAAATTGCGGTTTCTGGTCAGGTTGGCAGACACCGAATTCACCAGGGCAGGAGCCAGCAGCTGTGCCGGAAGTGTATTCTGGGTAGCATTCGGATCTGTATTAAGCTTTTCAAAATCTTTTGTACAGGAGGTAAGCATGGAAGTAATCGCCAACGCCGTAACACCTATAGCATATATTATCTTCTTCATATTGTTAGCTTTTAAAGACCAATAATTACGTTAAAACCAAAGGAGCGGGTAGATGGGAACTGACCGATTTCAAATCCTCTTACGATGTCTGTACCGCTGAGGGTACCAAATTCAGGATCGAAAATTGGCCATGGTGACCAGATGAACAGGTCGCGGCCATACACGCCCACGGTTAAACGTTGTAAGCCGATTCTCTTGGCAGTGGTTGGCTTCAGGGTATAATCCAGTCGGCACTCACGGAATTTGATGAAATCGGTGCTGAACACACTACCTTCAGCATTATCCTGCCCGTAGTGGGAACGGTAGTATTCATCGATATCGTAGGCAACCACGTCGTTTTTGCGGAACGTACCATCTTCATTTCTTACTACTCCATTACCGGTGATACCACTGTAACGGCCGGGGAGGGTGTTGGTGGTTTTACCCTGTTCTGCCAGTTTATAGTGCGTCAGGGAGTGACCTACTGCGCCAAACTGACCATCAAACAGAGCGCTGAGCATAAACTGTTTGTAATTGAAGGTGTTGGTCCAGCCGGCTTTGAATTTAGGGATGGTATTACCGAGATAGATAATGTTCTCTGTGAGCAGTGCTACGCCGGTGGAGCCGTCATAGATGATCTGACCGTCAGGGCTGCGTTGGTAACCGCGACCGTACAGGTCACCCATGCTGCCACCTACTGTAGCTACAATCTGTCCGCCGCCTACTGGTCCGGTTTGCAGTACGAGTGAGCTGTCTGGCAGGGATTTAATCAGGTTTTTATTGCTGGAGAATACCACATTGGAGCTCCATTTGAAACCGCTTTTTGTTTGAACAGGCGTAGTGTTCAGGGCGATCTCAATACCTTTATTCTGTACCACACCAGCGTTGATGATGGCATAGTTATAACCGGAAGAAGGATCTACAAATGGCTGCAGGATCTGGTCTTTGGTGTTTCCTCTGTACAGGGCGATATCAAAACCGAGACGTTTATTAAAGAACTGCACGTTGGCACCTACTTCATAAGTAGTGGTACGCAGCGGGCGTAGTTCCGGGTTAGCCAGTACATTAGGAACGGTCAGTCCGCCACTGTAAAGGCTACCAGCTGATTCGTAGTAGTATTCGGTTCTGTAGGGAGTAGTAGTACCGCTACCTACGCTGGAAGCGGAAAGTCTTACTTTGGCGAAGCTGATGTAATCAGGCAGCTTAGCAATTTCAGATACCACAAAGCTCATGTTGGCAGAAGGGTAGAAGAAACCGGCGTTGGTAGTACGTTTAGGCGTTGCCAGTACGCTGTTCCAGTCCTGGCGGCCGGTAATGTCCAGAAACAGGAAGTCCTTATAGGAACCGGTCATGAGGCCGTAGAAGCTGTTGATACCGTATTCTTCTGTTCTTGGAATAGTAACGATCGGACCTGCTGCATTCGCCATGGAGTACACGTTTGGATACGTGAGGGAGTCAGCGCGGTTTTCGTCTTTATTATATTTGTTTCTGAGCATGCTTCCGCCGGCAGTAGCGGAGAAGCTGAAGTCCTTGTTGAATTTCTTCTGGTATTTTATGAGGAAGTCGCTGCTGGCTTCCATAGAAAAGATATCCTGTGTGCGGTAGCTACCACGCTGATATTTAGCACCGGCGCCCCAAGGACGTTCCTGTGCTCGCATTTCATAGGAGAGGTCCACACCGGATCTTACCTGTACGCTCAGTTCTTTGGTCAGTTCGTAGTTAGCGGTAAAGCTACCGGTTACGTTATGGCGGTTGGTTTTATTGATATACTCATACGCCACTGCATAAGGGTTGGAAGGGTAGGAACTGAACGGATATTTGATGGTTTTACCTTCGCTACCTTTACCCCAGTAGTCTTTGAGCCAGTTGATATCTGCACTTGGCTGCCAGAAAATGTACCAGTACATGATGGACTGGTTACCGTAGCCGGCGCCTGGCAGGTTATCGCTCCATTTATTATTATAGTTCACTTTCGCAGATACCTGGAGTTTATCGTTAATTTTTGAGTTAACGGACATGGCCAGGGAGTTACGTTTATAACCGGTGTTAGGAACTATCCAGGTGTTATTCACGTTGGTGAAAGAGAAACGTGCAGATGTTTTGTCGGTACCGCCATCGAGTGTTACGCTGTTGGTAAGTGTTCTGGCGGTTTCCCAGAAGTCGTTAATATTATCATATGCTACCCAGGGCGTTTTGGTGGTGCCTACTTTCTGGGTTACCGGATCGTATTGATAGAATTGCTGGCCTTCGAATTTAGGTCCGTAAGCGGAGCTGGTGCCGCTGGTGCTGGCGCCGTCGGTGGAGGTGCCGTAAGAATAGTAGTCGGCGCCATCGAGTCCTTGACCAAATTCATATTGCAGGTCAGGGAAGCGGTTTACTTTTTCCATGTTGGCGTTGGAGTTCAGGGTTACTCCCCAGCCTTTTTTCTTGCTGCTACCGGATTTGGTGGTGATGATGATAGCACCGTTTGCACCACGCTGGCCGTAGAGTGCCGCAGCGCCCGGGCCTTTCAGTACGTTGATGGACTCAATATCTTCCGGGTTGATATCATTCAATCCGCTACCGTAATCGGCAGGCATGTTATCGTTATTGGTACCGTAGGCGGACTCACCACCTACCGCTGTTCTTCTGGCGCTACCGTTGTTGATTACCACACCGTCTACTACGATCAGTGCTTCGTTGTTGTCCGTCAGGTTGTTTTCACCGCGGAGAATAATTTTGTTGGAACCCGCAGGGCCGCTGTTGGAGCGGATCAGGTTTAAGCCTGCTACCTTACCGGAGAGGGCATCTGTCCAGTTACCGGAGAGGGCTTGTGTAAGTTGTTCCCCTTTTACTACTGTGGTGGCGTAGCCCAGGGATTTTTCATCGCGTTTGATGTTCAATGCGGTTACCACCACGTTATCCAGCTGTTTAACATCAGCGGTGAGTTCTACATTGATTACAGTTTGTCCATCTACTTTAATTTCTTTTGGCATCATGCCGATGGAGGAGAAAATGATGGTTTCGTTGCCGTCAGCCATGATGGTAAACATACCGTTGGCGTCGGTATGGGCACCTCTTGTTGTTCCTTTTACACGGATGTTCACACCAGGCAGCGCGGTTTTGTCTGCCTTGTCCTTCACAGTCCCTGTAATCTTCTTTTGCTGGGCAAAAAGCACATTATCCGCCATCAGAAAGATGACGAAGAACAGGAGAAAATTCTTCATACAAAGGTTGATTAATGAAAGTAGTTACCGGCCGATAGTTACTAACGTTGAATGTTGTGTTATGATAATTTGTGTGTGCAATGCGGCCGCCAAGGTAGATCGAAAGGGTGAAATATTACCTCATTGGCATATTAACGTTATGTAAACATTTCTTTAACATATTTAGAAACCTTGCTGGTAGAGCGGTGTATATGTTGGGATAAAAATGTCTGTGTGACAAAAATCAGTAATGCCAAAGGGCCATTCATTAACTTTAGCTGAATGAATGGCCCTTTGTCTGATATTATTTATGGATAGATAAGGCTATTTCTTGATTATCCGGGCACCTTGCCAGGTGCCATTATATTTAGCTGCACCGTAAATGCTCGCACTTTGTAAGCTATATGATTTTGCGTTTCCGCTTACGCTAGAAAGTGTAACCATATCGCCGTTGGGATTAAATGTTGCTTTTACTGATGCATTCCAATCAAAATTTTCAGTAATTTGGCTGGCATTGAGACTGTATGTTTCGAAACGACCTATAACAACCTTTACTTTTGCAGGATAAGAGACTCTTAGTGTTTTAACACTGGTTTGGTAGTTATTATAATCTTCAGCCCCCCAGTATTGATAAGCGTATCCCCATAAACTTGACAACAGGGATTGGAATTGATCATTTGCAAGATCCGCTGCCTGACCCTCCAGAAATTTCTGTAATTTGGTGTCAAACAAACTTGAAATAGGTGCTACCCATTGTTTAACGTCTAGTTTAAGTGTTCCCAGATTGATATGCCCTTTTTCCAAGGCAGGCTTTAGCGATGGATCGTAAGGAGGATTGATAGTCTGATCAATGGGAATATCGAAGATAAGGGCATCCCATCCAAGTACTACTGCATCAGTGTTAAGTTTACGCCAGATATTCGTCCATCCTTTTGTTTGCATTTTTACATTAATTCCAATAGATGCATAAAACATGAGATCAACATTGTAAAAGTTCACTTTTACGCGGTGCGTATCATCAAAATACTGGAACTGTGGGCCGGTACGTCCCATAATTTGTTCAATAAGTTTGCCTATCCAGGTAGTAGCAGAAAAGTCATAACTGGGGAATGTATTTAAAGACGCAAGTGGTATGCCCGTGAAAGGCGGAGTGGGAGAGCCGAGACCTCCTCCATTGTCTGTTATCACTCCTAAATCTGGGTGATCGTCAGTGTCAGGATTGTCATCGAATGAAAGAACGGTACTGCTAATTCTAGATGTGTTAGTGTATGAACCGTCCTCAAGAGGGGCATTACCATCTAATGTTGCTAGTGTGTTTTTGTAACGGAAAATACCATTCTGAATCTTAGTCATGCGTGCATTCACTACTTGTTCACCAGTTATAATGGGTTTAATGCTCTGGGTCAGTGCTTCGTATTCTCCTTGAGGACGCGTATTTGTGGCTTCCAATGAGTCCACAATTGTACGCATTCTAGCTACCATTGTAGGCGTACTTAAAAATACCCCATGCCTTGTTACCTTATATACCGTATTTTCAATTTGAATTTCAAAAAGACTATTCAACATAGCATTAAGGTATTCATCAGGAAGCAGTTCATCCAGGGGTTCTAATGGAGCAGAGGGGCCAGCACCCGGTTCTGGTAGTCCTGGGTCAGGATTATCATTTTCATCATCGCCAGGAATAGGATCGTCTCCGGCTGTTCGCGCTTTGGATGAAAATGCATTTCCTTTGTCCAATCTGGCCTGATATGCAGAGTAGAAAGAGTTTCCGGCGCTGTAACTGTTTAGTATCTTCTGAGTATTATCTGGGGAAGTGTTCCTAATGGCAGTCATTGTTTTCCGAAACTCAGCCATGGACTTAAACTGTAGATAGTTGGGCGTAACTTCAGTTTCAATTTTGGTGGACGGCATGACTAGTTGCTCTGTTTCCTTTTTTTGACAAGACGAAATCAAAATTGTTGAGGCAAACAGGATAGGGCATGCAGCTAATTGATACCGCAACCCTGGTACTTTCATTGATGACATAGAATATTTGAATTTTTATTAGTGGCTCTCATAAAAAGGGTCGTCGCCATTTAAGCGTGTAAAAGGCAGTTATTTCTGTGGGTTAAATTATCTTTTAATAGTAAGCACAATATAAGATGAATTTATAGAAGATATAGGAAAAAAATGGCTTGATAATTTGATAATCAATTGGATATGATTATTTGCATTGATAGGTTAGGGGTTTATTTCTACAAAGGAAAAATCTGATTAGATATATCCTTATGGACAAAAAAGGCTGCCTCCCCTCAGGAGGCAGCCGATTCGAATTAATCAGGGATTAAAACTATTCTAACGCACCATTATAGTCTGATTCTCTCAATGGTATTTTCCAGGTCCATTTGTTTCTTTCTGACGGCTGGATGGTTACCGCAAGCGCAGTGAGGAAGTTGCCACCCTGAGAAGGATCTTTTCTGATAATCGGATCATTCCAGCGTTTCATATCGAACCAGTCAAAGCCTTCACCCCACAATTCAAGTGCACGGTATGTTTTGATTTCGTCAAGAAGGGCAGTTCCTGTTTTGGTACAAGTGTAACTGGCATCCCGACCAGAAGTCTTAGTTAGTGATTCAAGTACTTGCTGCACTTCTGTTGCTGGTTTGTTCTGGAAATATTTTGCTTCAGCTTCAATCAGGTACATTTCAGAGGAACGGAAATGGTTCATATTACCAACACCTGGCTGATCTGCAACACCAATTTTGAATTGCATGTACGCATAAATGGTGGCATTGCTTTGAAGGGCCGGGAATGCTGCAAAGGCTCTGCTTTTCATTGCACTACCTGCGACACCGGTAGCAGTTGTATAGTTATCTGTTTTAGGGTCCAGAAACAGGCCTTTACGGATATCAGTTTCAGGTATCTTATTGTATAGTTCCTTACTGATACATTTAGGATAAGTTCTTACGGCACTTGCACTGGAGTTATAACCAATGTAGGCATGATAAGAGTAATAGTAGAGTGTTTCATCAGAAGCTCCAAAGCTACCCCAAATCCATTCCTGGTTAGAAGTGGCAAAACCGTCTTTGTACTCAGCCACACTCATCAGCGGATAATTAGCTCTTGCTTTAACGGCATATGTTTCGGCAGTTGGATAGTCCTGGCGGTTGAGGGCTGCACGGGCATAGATTGCCTGCGCTACGCTCATATCAACTTCATAGAACTTAGACCTTGTTTTTCCTGATTTTGTGTATAAGTCGATTGCCTGGTCGAGATCGGCATAGATCTGCTTGTAAGTATCTGCGAGGGTAGACAGCGGCATATCACCTGTAGATTGATCAAGGCGCACAACCAGACCATCGGTAGATCCATTATTGGAATCCTGCCATCTGTAACAATATAATTGAGCCAGCATTGTAAAGCTATAAGCACGATAAGTCAATGCCTGCGCTTTGATGAACGCTTTGTCTGCCTCAGTACCCGCAGTGCCATCGATTTTGGCTATAATGGCATTTGCATTTGCAACCAGTTTGTAATAGTAGTACCATGGGTAGTAGTCGTATAATACGTCGGCGCGTTCATTATAAGTGGAGTTGATAACGGATGACCATCCTGGTAAATTAACGTAAAAGTTGTTTCCAGCATAGTTACCATAGTACATTTTAATAGTACCTTCTCCATTAAGGCCCTGGCTCCAATACTGCATGGTCATCATTTTAGCCAGACCATTTACTGCCATTTTAGCGTTGTCAGTATTTTCAAAAACGGTACCGTCACTTACCTGGTCAGTTGGTTGGGTTTCCAGGTAATCTTTGCTGCAGCTACCGGCAAATAATGCCAGCGACAAAAGTCCTATTTTATATATATTCTTCATGATTTATACAATTGATTATAATCCTACGGATAAACCGAATGAAAGTACTCTTGGTGTTACGAATGCATTGAGGCTTCTGCCATTAAATGATTGCTGAGGGTTCATGCCTTGTAATTTGGTGAAGGTTGCCAGGTTCTCAACAGCAACATTGATACGACAGGATTTTACGTCAATTTTTGACAGCAATGATACCGGCATCTGATAACTCAGTGCGATATTTTTGATAACAAAGTAGGAACCATCCTTTATGAATCGGCTCGACATAGCACTATTCGTAGCGTTTCTGGTAAAATCTACTACCGGAATACCATTTGGATCCAGTCGGTCAACTGAAGTTTCGGTCATTCCTTCAGGAGCACCATTCCATGCTTTCAGAAGATCGGTGTGCATCTGGCTGACGGAGCCAGACATGCTCATCAGGCTGAAATAAGAATCGTCATAAACCTTGTTGCCGAGAGAGTAAGTGAAAATGCCTGAAAGGGTAAATGCTTTGTAGGTAAAACTGGTATTAAAACTACCATAGACTTTTGGAACTGGTGTACCTACATAATCACGTTTACCATAAGTGGTGCTCGTGGTATAAGTCTGGCCATTTATATTTACAAGTGTCTTTTTGATAGCATCATCATCAGTTTTGGGATCTACCTTATCGTCCAGTACATAAAGTGCATTACCAGTAAGGCGATCTACCCCTGCGTAGAGGTATGTGTAGAAATCATAGATACCATGACCCGGCAGGATCTTATAGTTACCTGTGATAATACCATCTTTATTTTGTTCTGGAATGGAAAGCAACTTATTTTTCATAAATGTAGCGTTGGCGCCTACATTCCATTTAAAATCTTTAGTTCTCAATACATCCACATCTACGTTAATTTCCCAGCCCTTATTAGATAAGGAGCCGAGGTTTTTCATGATTGTAGATTCAGCAGCATCAGTTGTAGTACCACCGGCAGACAGAGGGTTGAATACATTAAATAATAAGTTCTGAGCGCGTTTATCAAAATATTCAACTGACAGGTTTGCCCTGTTTAAGATACGGGTTTCCAGCGCAAAGTTGTAAGATGCAGAAGTTTCCCATATCAAATCAGTAGCCGGAAGCTGTGATAGGTATAATGCCCCACTATTGCCGTTTTGATCAATATTATATAATGACCAATATGCATAGTAGTCGGCGCTGTTGTTATTGCCTACCTGGCCATACGAAGCACGAACTTTAGCATGGTCTACATATTTGGTGAGATTTTCGAAGAAGTTTTCTTTGGAAAGAATCCAACCTGCCCCGGCAGAAAAGAACTGCCCCCAGCGTTGTTCACTACGGAATCTTGAAGATCCATCTGTTCTGAATGATCCTTCCAGGAAATATTTATCAGCGTAGTTATATCGGGCACGTGATAAATAACTTTCAGATTTATCGTTATACACGTAACCAGTTAAACCATTTAGTTGAGTAAAGTTTATGAGTTCCGGTGCACCTGCAAAAATTTGATTCATTTTACCACCTGACTGATAATTCCTGTTCCAGGAGTAGCTTTCATGGCCAGCCAATACATCAATACTGTGTAATCCTATAGATTTATTATAAGTTAACAATTGTTGTAATGTGGTAACATTATAGCGATAACTGATGCTGTTGGCACGTCCTTTATTACCCATGCCATCTCCTATAATTGCGTTTTCATAAGTGCTTCGGTCAGTGGTTCTGATGTTCATGTCACCTGTAAAGGAAGCGGTAAAGTCTTTCAAGAATTTGATATTCACAAAAGCCCGCCCGTTTAATGTATTAATATTAGTCACATCTTTATTCAGCAGGTTTTCCCATACAGTATGGCGACCAGGGTATTGTCCGCGGCTGCCACCATCTCCTCCATCAAAAACTGTGCTCCCATTTGCGTCCAGAATATATTCACCAGTTGCGGGGTCGTGTTTGTGTACTGGGTAAATCGGAGCAATGTTACGTGCAAACATAAATGGATTAGCATATGAACTTGCATCGTCAGTGGTACCATTAATATTGCTGGATTCCTGATGGGTTGCCGCTAAGTTAACCCCATACTTCATCCATTTCGTAGCCTGCATATCAGCATTAAGGCGGCCGGAATATCTTTTAAATCCGGTACGGGTAACATATCCCTTTTCATCCAGATAACCGGCGGAGTAATAAAGATTGGTTTTGCCATTATTGCTGGATCCATTGAGATTATATTCCTGACGATGTCCTGTTCTCTCAACAGGAGAATACCAGTCCAGATCATTCACGTAACCAGGTAGAACATGGGCATCACTTCTAAGTTTGCCATCAGCATCAAAAAGCTGATCTGCCGATTTATCGTAAATATTCATAATCAGATAATCGGAAATCAGGCTGGAAGTAGCTTTGGCACCGGCAGTAGCCAGATCTGGATACTGAGTAGGTTTAGAAGTCATCAGAGAGTTTCTGTAGCCTTTCCACATGGTTTCCATAAACTCAGTTGTATTCATGGTTTTGTATTCCTTGATACCTCGGTTATAAACCCCCTGATTCATGGTAAAGTTGATATTACTTGACCCAGATTTAGCCTTTTTCGTGGTGATCATAATTACACCTGCTGCGCCTCTGTTACCATATAATGCACTGGAAGCCGCGTCTTTTTGTACTGACACCGACTCAACATCTGAAGGGTTAATGTCGTTAACATTGCCGTTGAAAATAACTCCATCCACCACATATAGAGGTTGGTTATTGCCGTTAACGGAAGTAAAACCACGGATGATTACGCTGGGAGAGGAGCCGGGAGTTCCAACAGTATTATTCACCTGAATACCTGCTGCGCCTTCCAGTACACCGATCGCATTGGTAACAGGACGTTTTTCAATGTCTTTTGCTTTGATAGCAGTTACCGCACCAGTCAATGCTTCTTTTTTGGCGGTACCATATGCTACTACCACAACCTCATTAAGGTCTCCGGTTTCAGCAGCCAGCTTTACGTTAATCTCGTCTGTTTGGTCAACTACAACACTCTTAGCAGTAAAACCAATAGAACGAAAATTTAAAGTTTTACCCACGGGTACCGTGATCGAAAAACGACCATCAGGAGTTGTTTGCGTACCAGTTGAGGTACCTTGAATCACAACAGATACACCAGGTATTGGACTACCGTCGGTTGCGGTAACCTTTCCTGTAACCTTTTTACCCTGAGCAAATGCAGCCAGTTGCACCATGCTCAAAAGAAAAAAAATAAGTAATCTTTTTCTCATGAAGATTTAGATTTAGTTAATAGATATAAAAAATAATCGTATATACGTTACCGTTAGTTAATAGTGCAAACGGGTAAAGATCAGTCAGCGCTTGCATTTCCGAACAAAGAATAAATCTCCCTTCAGAAACAGGACTGCTTCTTAAAAACTAAAGGCATTAGACTAATGCTATGTATCAGGAAAAAAACTTTCCATTAGGCTCCCGCCTTTAATTACTACCCTCGTTGATAAACTTTAATTTTTACACATAAGCAACTACAATACATACTGAGTGCATAATGGACACTCATTCAGATTTACAATCAAAAAAAGTTGGTAAAAACAGCCAGGGATAATGTTTCCGCCCTATTATACCGACAATTCTAACATAAGCAGGGTGCTATATCAAAGCACTCTCTATCATAAGCATTAGTGAATAGTGTAATTAGTTATTGTACCTAATCAAATCGGAAGTTGGCATACTGTAAATTAGATTCGAATTCCGACAGCTTGCAATCAGACCTACATTAATTAATTATTATTCCTGTCGTAAAAATATGTTAAAATTCTCAACTTTCCGAGTGGAAATGTGATGAGCGTTTTCTTGGAGGGACTTCCATCGGAAATAAAATAGCCATGCACGTTAGTCGTGCATGGCTGAAATGCCCAATTGGCAAGGTTTACAAAAGATATTTTTCTCTCAGTATTTTCAATTCTTTCTTCCCAATTCCCAGTTCTTTTTCAAAAAACTGTTCTACTGAGCCATATTTTTTCTGAATACCGCTAAACATCATATGTAAATGCTCAGGCTTTAGCGCCATCGCATTTTTCACCTGTTCTTCGTTCATCCCTGTCAGTTGCTGCATCCCTTTAAACATTTTTGCATTCATTGGAGCCAGGTATACGTTGCTGGCAGTGAAGTCTGCCTCAATGGTTTCCTGCGGTACCTGCAGCGCATAGAGGAACAGCGCTGTAGCCATACCGGTTCAATTGGGGAAACCCCGAGTGCCTACCTGAACCGGCAGAAATCCGCCCTGGGTCAGGAGCTCATAAACATATAAACGATAGCACTGTTGATAAAAATCCACTATTTGTGGATTCCTGTCGCCTATCCTGCCGGCGCCCATGCGCCACAATCCACCACCATCTTGCCCAGCCTGCCACGGCAGAGATTTTGCTGGTATTCCCTGCGCCAGTTCAGCAATTTATCTTGCTGGTTGGTTCAGTCCGTATACAGACGATGATAGTCTGCCACAGCAAATGAATACTGATATATAGTCCCTATAGTAACAACATGACTACGCTTGCCCGCTGAAATTCCTTGCCACATTGAGTTTTGGCGATAATTATTGTGAAAAATGATTATTTAAATTTTATGACAGTACCAGATAGAAAGACGCTGTTCTTGTTGATAGATGACGATGATGACGATGCTTACCTTTTTGAGGAAGTGTTACTGCAAATAAGCCCTCATGTTGCCTTTAAGTGTGTAGCCAATGGCAAAGATGCCCTGGAACTGCTGCAGGCAGGTAATTCAGATCTGCCTCACATCATTTTCCTCGATCTCAACATGCCCCGCATGGATGGCAGGGAATGCCTGATGGAACTCAAAAAGGACCAGCAGCTACAACAGATCCCGGTGATTATCTATACCACCTCTTCCCATCCCAATGATATCCGGCAGACTTTACAAAACGGCGCACTCTCGTTCGTTACCAAGCCTACGAATGTAAAGGACCTGGAAAACATCCTCACCACTGTGGTACAGCACATTGATGGAAATCTGGGAGCCGCCCTCGTAGCACTCAAACAATCCGCCAACATGCTGAATGTTGTCAATTCCTGGAATGAAAACGACCTCATTGGCCGTACACAGCCTTTTACGCATTTATAACGACAGCTAAGCCCGCTATGATCTTAATAGTAGACGATAAACAGGAAAATCTATACTCGTTAAAAACTTTGCTGCAACTCCATCATTACGAGGTGGATACTGCCGACTCTGGAGAAGAAGCACTTAAAAAAATCCTCAGAAGGGAATATGAACTGATCATCCTGGATGTACAAATGCCAGGGATGGACGGCTATGAAGTGGCGGAAACCATTTCCGGATACAGCCGCTCAAAAGATACACCGATCATATTCCTGTCCGCCGTAAATATCGATAAGCGATTTATCACCAAAGGATATGCTTCCGGCGGGGTGGACTATATCGTAAAGCCTTTTGATGCGGACATACTCCTGCTCAAAGTAGGGACCTTCACCCGCCTGTACCGCCAAACCAAAGAACTCAATGATATCCGGGATAACCTGGAATTGAAGGTGAAAGAGCGGACAAAAGCCCTGCTGGATGTGAACAAGGCGCTGGAAATCAGCAATGCAGAGCTGCAACAATATGCCTACATCGCCTCACACGACCTGCAGGAGCCACTCCGCAAAATCATCACTTTCAGCAAACTGGTATCCGACCGCTACCTGGGCGAACAGCCGGAAGCTGGGAAATACATTGAAAAAGTAATACTCGCCTCCGAAAGGATGCGTAACCTGATAAATGACGTCCTCAATTTTTCCCGCTTATCTGCCGTGCCGGTTTATTCAAAAACCAATCTGCAACATATTGTCAGGGAAACACTGAGCGACCTGGAGATATTCATCAAAGAAAAAGATGCCGTGCTGGAAATCAGCCACCTCCCGGAAATAGAAGTGATACCGGACCAGATCCGGCAACTGTTCCAGAACCTGATCAGCAATTCCCTGAAGTTTTCGCGGAAAGAGGTTACCCCGGTAATCCGCATCTGGTCAGAGGAAGTAGAAGTATTGCCGCAACAGCCTGCCAGCACAGAAAAAATGAAATACTGCCGGATATATGTAGCGGATAACGGGATTGGTTTTAATGAGTCTTACAGAGACAAGATTTTCACCATGTTCCAGCGCCTCCATAGTAAATCGGAGTACGAAGGAACAGGTATTGGCCTGGCCATCGTAAAAAAGATTATCCAGAAACATAATGGCCACATCACCGTAGAAAGTACGGAAGGCGAAGGTGCCACCTTTATCATGGTATTGCCCTTACAACAACAAACGCTACAAACAGTCATATAAACAAGGAACGGATGAACGCAACGTTTAAAAAGAATTTAATTATCAGCTACGGCACCTCCCTGTTTTTACTGGTGGTAAGCTCAGTGGCATCCTTTATCAGCATTCAGAACCTGATGGAAAGCCAGCGGATGCTGAACCATACCAACACTATCATTACCAAACTGGAGAATGTGCTTTCTGTATTGAAAGACGGAGAAACCGGCCAGCGCGGTTATTTGCTCAGCGGCAACGACGATTTTCTGGAGCCTTATCTCAACGCTTCCGCAAAATCCAACCGTCTCATGGATGAAGTGAAAAGCCTCACCATCGATAACCCGCTGCAGCAGCGCTCGATAGAGCAACTCCGGGAAATTTCAAATAAACGGCTGGTGCAGCTGCAAAAGCTGATCGACGATAAACGTAAAGGAAATAACCCATCCGTGGAAGACCTGGAAGTAGGCAAAGTGCAAATGGACGAATCCCGCAGAATCGTACAACTCATGCAGGACCGGGAACAGGTGCTATTGCACCAGCGCAGCGGCAGCGTAGCCAAATTTGCCGGCTATACCACTATTCTGCTGATCATAGCCGGCATACTTTCCGTATTGGTAACTGTTGTTTCTTTCCTGCGGGTCAACAGTGATTTTGACCGCCGTGCAGAAATGCAGAAAGAACTGGAAGATAAAGATGTGGATATCACCAAACGTCTCGATCTCATCCAGGGCATAGCCGACAAGGTATCCGCCGGGAATTATAAAATCCGTGTGGATAATATCGGTAAAGATGTGCTGGGCGCTATTTCCAACTCGCTCAACCGCATGGCCGAATCACTGGATAAATCTTTTGAAAACCTTTCCCAGAACGAATGGCTGCAGGCAGGCATTGCTGCACTCAACGAAAAACTGATCGGTGAACGCAATCTGGATAACCTCTCTTTTCAGGCGCTGGACTACGTTACATCTTATTCACAGTCGCAAGTGGGAGCAATTTACCTCCTGCGCGATGAAAATACTTTAGTGCTTACCTCGTCGGTAGGGTTAAATAAAACTCGCTCCCGCCAGGAGCTGCATGTAGGCGAAGGCCTCGCCGGACAGGCAGCCATGGCAGGCAGGGAGGTAGTACTTTCCAATATCGCCAACGCCGAAATGCTGGTGGATTATAGCGCCGGTAGCTTGCGCCCGGAAAGCGTGGTAGCCATCCCGGTGTATTTCGAAAGGAAGATGTTAGGCGTGATTGAGCTGGCTTCCCTCTACGGCTATACGAATTCAGGAATGGAGTTCCTGAAGGCTGCCGCTTTTAATATAGGCATTGCCGTTAATGGCGCCCTGGATCATCAGCGCCTGCAGGACCTCCTCGCTGAAACGCAGGCCCAGTCCGAAGAATTGCAGGTGCAGCACAGTGAGCTGGAAAATATTAATGAAGAACTGGAAGCCCAGTCGCAAAAGTTACAGGCCTCCGAAGAAGAACTGCGTGTGCAGCAGGAAGAGCTGCAACAGGCCAACCAGGAGCTGGAAGAACGTAGCCGCCTGCTGGAAGAGCGTAATGAGCTGATCCTGGAACGCAACCTGGAAATACAATCCAAGGCGGAAGCATTGGCACAAAGCACCCGTTATAAATCTGAGTTTCTGGCGAATATGTCGCATGAGCTGCGTACGCCACTGAATTCCATCCTGCTGCTTTCCCGCCTGTTGTCCGAAAATCATCCGGGCAACCTCTCCAACGAGCAGGTAGAATATGCTGATGTGATACAGTCCTCCGGTAACGGCCTGCTTACGCTGATTGACGAAATCCTGGATCTCTCCAAAATTGAATCCGGCAAAATGCAGCTGGAATACAACTTTGTAGCCCTGGATGATATCAGCAGCGAAATGCGTGCGCTCTTTAATCCGTTGGCAAAAGATAAGAGCATCACTTTCCGTATCACGATGGATGAGGATCTGCCGAATATGATAGAAACAGACCAGCTTCGCTTACAGCAGATCCTGCGTAACCTGATATCCAATGCACTTAAATTTACCGCCCGTGGTGAGGTGGTACTGGAAATTTCCAAGCAGGGAGATGCTATTTCTTTCTCTGTAAAAGATACCGGTATTGGCATAGCCCAGGATAAACAACGTACTATTTTTGAAGCCTTCCAGCAGGCGGATGGGTCTACCCGCCGTAAATATGGTGGCACGGGCCTGGGACTTTCTATCAGCCGGGAGCTGGCCAAGCTGCTGGGCGGTGAAATCTCCCTGCAAAGCCAGGAAGGCCTGGGTAGCACCTTTACCCTCACGGTGCCTGTGCATAAGGTAGCAGGCGAACAGCCGCACAGCGATATTTTCTCCATACCTGAAGCAGCTACTGAAATACTGGCTGCCAGGCAATCGCAGGTAAGTGCTTCTATGGAGCCTAAATACATTGCATCCCACATCCCGCAGCCTGTTCCGGATGACAGGGACAACATCCAGCCGGACGATAAGGTGATACTGGTGATAGAAGATGATACCAACTTTGCCAATGCATTGTTAGCGTATACCCGTCAGAGTGGTTATAAATGTATAGTAGCTGTCAGGGGAGATGAAGGGGTTACACTGGCACAGCAATACTTACCGGCCGGTATCCTGCTGGATATAGAGTTACCCGTAAAGAGCGGCTGGGAAGTGATGGAGGAGTTAAAGACCAACGCTGCTACCAGATCTATTCCGGTGCATGTGATGTCGTCCCATGAGGTGAAGATCCGCAGCATCTCCCGTGGTGCGGTGGACTTCATTAACAAGCCGGTGGCCATGGACCGCCTGGGCGAAGTATTCCATAAGATTGAACAGGCCCTGCGCAACGAGCCTAAGAAAGTATTGATTGTGGAAGAAAACCTGAAGCACGCACGCGGACTTGCTTACTTCCTGGAGAGCTTCGACATTGCCACCGAGATTAAAGACACCGTGGGCGAAGGCCTACAGGCGCTCAACCGCAGCGAGGTGGATTGTGTGATCCTGGATATGGGTATCCCCGCACAAGGCTCCTACGACGTGCTGGAGGAAGTGAAAAAAGCGCCTGGCTTCGAAAATGTGCCTATCATCATTTTCACCGGTAAAAATCTTTCGCATGTGGAAGAGTTCAGGATTAAGCAGTATGCCGACAGTATCGTGCTGAAAACGGCACACTCTTACCAGCGCATCCTGGATGAAGTTTCGCTGTTTCTGCACCTGGTGGAAGAGAAGAAAAAGGAGAGTTCCATCGTTAAAAATCGCCGGCTAGGAGAGCTTACAGAAGTGCTGAAAGGCAAGACTGTACTGATCGCCGATGATGACGTACGCAATATCTTCTCCCTGACAAAATCCCTGGAAGCCTATGGCATGAAAATCGTTTCGGCCATCGACGGGAAAGAAGCCCTGCGCCAGCTGGAAGATAATCCACAGGTCGACCTGATACTCATGGACATGATGATGCCTGAAATGGATGGTTATGAATCCACCCGTCGCATCCGCGAAAAGCCAGGATATAAAAATCTGCCTATCATTGCAGTAACGGCCAAGGCCATGACCGGCGACCGCGAAAAATGTATCAACGCAGGAGCCTCTGACTATATCACCAAACCGGTGGATGTAGACCAGCTGATTTCTTTATTACGTGTGTGGTTATACGAATAATACTATTTTTAGAGAATGAATATACCTGGGGCAAGCGCCAACATGATTAGTGAGTTAGAACTGGATTTGTTGCTGAAAGAGCTGCTCCAGACACATGGATATGACTTTACCAGTTACGCGCGGAACTCCATGCGGCGGCGGGTGAGCAGGCTGATGGTGATTGACCGGTTTGCCAGTTTTCAATCGCTGCTGTACCGCCTCCGTTTAGACAGTAGCTACCTCCAGCGCATGGTGGAAGAGTTGACGGTAAACGTAACGGAAATGTTTCGCGACCCTTCCGTATGGCGAAATATCCGTGAGCAGGTGTTGCCGGTATTGGCTACGCATCCGTTTATCCGTATCTGGCATGCGGGCTGCTCCAGCGGGGAAGAGGTGTATTCCATGGCCATTCTGTTGGAAGAAGCGAACCTGCTGCATAAGTCGCTGTTGTATGCCACCGACCTTAATCCTGCCGTAGTGGAAAATATTAAACGAGGTGTGTTCCCGCTCAGCCAGATGAAGCAATATTCGGAAAACTATATCGCCTCCGGCGGCGTACATGACTTCTCCCGTTATTATACCGCAAAATACAACTGGGCAAAATTTGACGAAAAGTTGAAAGCCAGGATGGTAGCTTCTACCCATAACCTCGTGTCCGACCGCTCCTTCAATGAGTTCAACCTGATTCTTTGCCGCAATGTGCTGATTTATTTCGAGCGCCCGCTACAGGAAAAGGTGCTGCAGCTATTTGACGACAGCCTGGAAAAACTGGGCTTTTTAGTGCTGGGAACCAAGGAGAACATGCGTTTTTCGAGTATGGTGAAGCGTTTTACTCCGGTGGATTATAAGGATAGGATATGGAGAAAGATGGGATAGTAATCATGTTAAAGATTACGGATATTTCCTGGGAGCCATTTTTTAGATTTGTGCTTCAAATAACCGTACTAAAACGTCCCATCTATGAAAAAAGTGATTTTAGTCCTGCTTGGTATTGTTGCCATTAATGCAGGCGCTTCTGCCCAGGCTCCGGTTTTGTTGAATCCAAATGGAGGCAATGTGGGTATTAATACAGATAATCCACAGTCTGCATTACAAATAGGAAATAAATATCCCGATAATACAAGTAAGATCAGTTTTCCTGGTCCATATAATTTTGAAGTAATGCGATTGGGTGCTGAAAGTAATGGTAATGGGATGATTGAGTTTGTTAATCATGCCAGTTTGACGACTTCATATGGTATTAAAATGGGGGCCAGCGTTGATAAATTTGGTGGAGGTTTTTATATCATAGCGGCACCTCAAGCCGAATCCTATGAGGCGCTAACATATGCATCCAGCCCTGCTTTTTTTGTAACGCACATGAATGATGTCGGAATCGGTACAGCTTATACTGCTGGCTATAAACTCGCTGTAGCAGGCAATATGATCGCAGAACGCATCAAAGTTAAAACAGCAGGTAACTGGCCGGATTATGTGTTTACTCCTTCTTACAACCTGCCTTCTTTAAAAGAAGTAGAATCTTATATCAATACACACCAACATCTTCCAGGAATCCCTTCGGCAGCCGAAGTGGCTGAAGAAGGACTGGATGTAAGTGACACGCAGGCTCAACTGCTTAGGAAAATTGAGGAGCTCACTTTATATGTAATTGAGCAACAAAAGCGAATTGAAAAGCAGGAACAGCTGCTGGCGGAGCAGCAGGAGCGGTTAAAGAAACTGGAGCGATAGTCGCCGAATGCATTAAAGCAAACATGATTGCTTTAATTAACTTACATTTAAGTACAAACGAACAGTGAATAATGAAACTTTTAACCACTCTGGCGTTGCTGCTTTTTGCACTAACCACCAGCGCTCAAAACAAGCAGCTTTCCATATTGCAACTCAACATCTGGCAGGAAGGCACCATTGTGCCCGGTGGTTATGACGCCATAGTTGCGGAAATAGACCGCCTGAATCCTGATATCGTTACCCTCAGTGAGGTACGTAATTACAACAACACCCGCTTTTGCGACCGTATAGTGGCCTCTCTTGCAGCCAAAGGAAAGCAGTATTATTCTTTTTTCAGCAATGGCGCCGGTGTAATGAGTCGCACTCCCATCACGGACAGCAGCACTGTATTTGAAGGCCAGGGCGAAATTTATAAACTGATTACCAAAGCCTCAGGCCGCGAAATAGCCGTGTACTCCGCCCACCTGGATTACCTGAATTACGCGGTATACCTGCCTCGTGGCTACGATGGTGTTACCTGGAAAAAGTTACCTGCGCCTGTCACTAATATTGATACAATTATGGCGTCCAATCTGGCTTCTAAGCGGGATGAGGCTATCGCAGCATTCCTCAAAACGGCCGCCGCGGATAAGAAAGCCGGAAGGTTGATTTTCCTGGGCGGCGATTTCAACGAAGCAAGTCACCTCGACTGGACATCAGCTACCAGTCAGCTTTTCGATCACCACGGCGTTACCGCAAACTGGACCTGCTCCGCCATGCTGTACCAGCAAGGCTTTAAGGATAGTTTCCGGGAATTATACCCAAATCCGGTGACCCATCCGGGCTTCACCTTCCCGGCGGATAATACAGCCGTTCCCGTTTGCAAACTCGCCTGGGCACCGGATGCGGATGAAAGGGAACGTATTGACTTCATCTACTTTTATCCTGACAAAAAACTTAAAGTCCTCAAAAGCAATGTAGTAGGCCCGGCCGGATCTATTATACGTAATCAGCGCGGTAAGGAAACAGGAAAAGATGTGTTTATGGAGCCGGTAGGCGTGTGGCCAACGGATCACAAAGGTTTGCTGACGGTGTTTGAGGTGCGGTAATAACACAGGATGTGCTTAGAATGAGGGTCAGGAAGTATAACATTGGTATTGATAAAGCCACCTGCTTAATTGGCATGTCCGCACTATTTAGGAGCCAGGCTTTCCAACAGCAAGTTCCCGTCTATCTGAAATTTATGATGCATATTCACTAATACTTCTGTATTGGGAGATTTAATGCCTTGCCGCAGCTGGCTAAGATAGCCATTGGAAATATTTAATGCTTCCGCCAGCGCGCATTGTGTAAAATCCCTTGTATCAATTAGATGATCAAGGATTTCGGAGAACCGCGGAGAGATAGGCATTGGGTATTCTACACTTTCCCAGGCTTCAATACCTTCCGCGAGTTCCTCTAGCTTATCCTCTTCCTTGTTGCTTAGGTTGGAAAAACCTTTCTGATAAAGGGACTCTACTTCAGCCATTGCTGAACGGTATTCCTGCTTGCTTTTGATTTTCATAACCCCAAATTATTCATGTTATAAATGTAATAAGGTCCCGTTCTTACTATGTTCGTCATAAACAGCGTGAGTAAGTATAGCACGTATATATACCACCTGCCTGTTAAAATGAATAGATGTAAGTATCCTGTACTTATTTCCTCCAATGTTGAAGATATACATACATTGCCCTCCTACATAATCAACAGAACCAGAAACAATTTTTCTTAATTCATGTAGATGTGAACATTTGGTTCGTTTTATCCTTGCGCACCATTCATTCAGTGCCGGTGCGGCAGCAGCGTGTTTGGCCTCGAATGCATAAATTGGAGGCATGGAAATAATTCTCATCTTCTAGCTTTTGTTGCCTGAATTTGATTGTTAGTTCCATGGTCAATACGTTCTCAAACGTATTCCGCAGCGATGTTTAATCAGTAGCTGCGTACCTGCTGCCGTTCATTTTAAACGAACTTATATAAATTTATCCCTTGTTTTTTACTTCAAAAAATGTTTTCATTTGAAAATATTCTTTAAATGATTTCAAATAAAAAAGCCGGCTATTTTCAAAAAAGCCGGCTTTTCTATCATTTTACATTTAATTTATCCACCCGTCATTCTGTTTCAGGTTTTGATTCCTTTCAATCTCCGCCTGCGGAATAGGCCATGCATAAATGTAATCCCCTTTCCAGGAGTAATTCACCACATTAGCACCCCATACCTGCTGAATACCTGCACCCGGAGCAAAGGTTTTCTCCTTCCAGGTTTTCCAGCGTAACTCATCAAAGTAATTAATGCCTTCATTTACAAATTCCACGCGGCGTTCATTGCGTATACGCTCGCGCATAGCCGTTTGATCCGCTACATACGTAGGTTTGCCCGCATCTGTGTTTTGTAATGCCGGCAGGTTTACACGGGCACGCACTTTATTTACCAGGTCCAGGGCCTGCTGATTAAAGCCTTGTTCGTTTATAGCTTCCGCCCACATCAGCAGTACATCTGCATAGCGGATCACCGGAAAATCAATAGGGCCATAGGCTCTGTTAATAGTTTCTGTAGCCCCTTCGTATACAAATTTACGGTGCAGGTAGTAGAAGTATGCTTTGGTGTCGGTTGCTACATCCCATACGGGTGTGGTGTTGGAGCGGAATGGCCACCTGGAAACGTACGACTGATTAGCGCTTCCATTTACACCGAGGTAATCGGCATATGGCGTAATAACGTTAGCGGCTAAACGTGGATCCCGATTGGTGTAAGCTGCCTTGATACGCGCTTCGTTGCCCGCCGGCAGGTATACGCTCATGTCCAGTCCACGGGCAGTGGCGGCGTTGATTTCAGCAGTAGTAAGCCCATCCCGGAAGAAGTATACTTCCCGCTGCTTCACCGGCATAGTACTGTAATTTGGAATAATTTTATTCCAGTCAAACCGGCTGCCATCGGTATTTTCATACATATCCACCACCACCGGCGAAATCAGGTAAGTATTCCAGCAGGAGCCGAAGGAGCTGCGGTTACCGCAGAAAAACTGTGTGGTAGAGCCAAAGTTGCTCACCGCAATGTTTTGCAGGGAGAAAATCATTTCGTCCGACTGCTCATTGGCTTCTTTAAACAGCGCTTTGTAATCACCGTTAAACAGCGTATAGCCGGCAGCTTCTACCTGTGCAAAGTCAGCAGCGGCGGCCGGGTAATTTTTTGTGTAGAGATATGCTTTCCCGCGCAGGGCATAGGCTGCACCCTTGGTAATATGTCCGTAGTTAGCATTGCCTTTGCCATATTTCGCCGGGAGATTAGGCTCGCTGATGCAGTCGGTCAGGTCGTTGATCACTACCCTCCAAACGCTGTCTTCTGTTTCGCGGCCTTTGGTGGCCTCATCGGCAGAAAATGGTTTCAGGTATACCGGCACTCCGTGCCACAGCTGGTTCAAACGCATGTAGAAGTAAGCGCGCAGGAACTTTGCCTCCGCTACATACCGCGCTTTCTTATCATCCGCAGAAGGTGATTTCAACGGAATGTTAACAATAGCGCCGTTTGCACGCTGAATGCCATCATAAAAATATTTCCAGTTGTTGCTGAACATGCTGCTGCTGGGTGTAATGGTACCTACCTGTAATCCATCGGCATCACGGGTCATACCGCCAACGCCATAGCGATCCAGCTGATACAGCTCATTGCCGGAGGCTGCGCTTGGGTCGATACCCAAACGCAACGCAGCATATACGCCCGCTATCCCCTGGTCGGTCAGGTTATCGGTACTCCACATGGTTTCGTCGCTCTGCTGTGTGTACGACAAGGTATCCAGCAGGTCCTGTTTGCAGCTGGCCAGCGATAATACGCCGGCAGTATATAATAGAATTCTGAACTTTTTCATACGCTTACTTTTTACTAGAATGTAACATTAAGACCCACGGCAAACTGCCTCATTGTAGGATAACCAACGCTGGCGCCAATTTCAGGGTCCAGGCCCGGATATTTGGTGATGGTCAGCAGGTTTTCGCCACTAACATAGACGACTGCACGACTAATCGTTGCCTTTTTAGTAATGCTCTCCGGAATCTGGTAACCTATCTGCAGGTTTTTCAGTTTCAGGTAAGAAGCGTTGTACAGGTAGAAGTAGTTGGCCACACTGTTTTGAGGATCGGTGTTGAGTTTTAAGCGGGGGTATTTTCCGTTAATGTTGTTCGCCGGATCATTCGGATTGGCATCGTTGTAATAGTAGTGATCGTCCGCAACATCCAGCCCGATGGCATTACCGGCGGAAGTCACAGAGCTTAAATAGCCGCGGTCGTTGTAATAATACTGGAAGCCGGTGCTGCCTGCCCATACCATAGTCAGGTAAATACCTTTCCAGGAAGCCGCGAAATTAAAGCCATAGTTGATTTTCGGGGTGCCACTGCTACCGGTGAATGTTCTGTCAAAGTTATTACCGTAGATGCCGTCGCCATTGGTGTCTGCATAAATCAGATCCCCGTAATAGATTTTTCCCTTATCCACACCCTGTGCAGGCAGGAAGCTGTAACCTTTAGCCATCATAGCTTTCAGCCAGTCCATATCCTGTGTGGTGCGGATCATTCCATCACGCGGCCCCCCGTTGATGTTCACACTGCCGTCTGTATTAAAGTGGCTGCCATTACCCTGGTATACCGGAAACAGGTAGTATTCATCTATCTGTTTACCTTCTACCCGGTAGCTATTACCATCTGCAGATGCTACCGCACCAATGTTGGATGACCATGTTTTATTACCGCTGGCATCTGTTACCCAGCCTTCTTTCAAAGCGCCGCGGTACGACGTAATGACGTTTTTGTTATACGCGAAGTTACCGCCCACAGTCACATCTACATCTCCCAACTTACGATTATAAGAAGCGATTAACTCGATTCCTTTATTGGAAACGGTAGCCGTATTCACCGTAGGTGCAGCGGCGTTACCCACTGTCAGCGGAATTGGAGGGGTAGTGATAATACCTGAAGTAGTTTTGCTGTAATAGTCCACGGTTACATTCAGTGCACTATTCAGGAAGGTTGCGTCTACACCCACATCCGCGATGGCTGTAGCTTCCCACAGCAGGAAAGGATTGCCGAATTTGGTAACGGCAAGGCCGTTGGCAGCGGTATTATTGAAAGAGTAGTATACCTGGTTGTAAAGTGTTTGCCAGTCGTAGTTACCTTTTGAACGGTCGCCGCCCCCATTGTTGCCCAGCTTGCCCCATGAACCGCGGAGCTTCAGCTGTTGCACATTACGTAACAGATCCTTGAAGATGCCTTCTTCTGTAAGTCGCCATCCTGCAGAGAAAGAAGGATAATAACCCCAGCGGGAAGCCGGTGCAAAACGGGAAGAACCATCATAACGGAGGTTAGCTTCTAACAGATATTTATTTCTGTAGGCATAGTTCACACGTCCAAACCAGGAACGGAGGGCGTTATCGTATTCAGTACCTTCAAAAATATTGTTCGTGTTACCGGCAACGTTAATGTTGGTAATGGATTCAGATATCAGTCCCTTGCGCGTAGCTGCGTCACGGTTATAGTAGTAATAATTCTGGTTATAACCTGCCAGTGCACCGATTTCATGGCCTCCTTTCAGCTGTGTACTGTAGCGGAGTACGTTATCGAAAGTGGTAGTATATTCTTTTATGTGATCAGTGCTCGTGTTTAACTGATCCGGCGTAGCAGCCGGAGAGCGGGCCACATTGGTGGTAAAGTCCCATTTGGCAAAGGGTACATCGTGGGACTGCTTGTCCTGGTAACGTGTTTGGTAGTTGAAACGGGTTTCAAAAGTTAGTCCTTTCAGGATAGAGATTGTAGCGTACACGGTAGAGTTAAACCGGTTGATGACGTTTTTACCAGCTACGTTATTAAGGTACAGTAGAATGTTGTTGGCGGTTTGAGATTCTTCCAGTGCGGATGGAAAACCAAATTTGCCCTGCCATTGTGTAGGAACGCCTGGCGTGGTTTGACGCAGAAAGTTAAAGGCATTTTCGGTGTTACCAAGGCCTAACGATTCCTGTGAAGCAAACGTCTGCGTACCTACGTTGATATATTTATTGATACGGGTATCCAGGTTTAAGCGCAGTTGATATCTCTTAGACCCTGTATTGTCCATGGTTCCCGGGTTATCCTGGTAAGATCCTGAAAACAGGTAGGTAGATTTTTCGCTGCCACCGGATACGGATACGTTGTGCTGTTGAAGGATGTTATTGGTGAAAACAGCGTCTGACCAGTCGGTATTGGCGTATACGACGGAGTTAGGGATGCCGAACGCATTGGTGTCATTGGGATGCTGGTTGGCATTGGTCCAGGTATCAATCGTCGTTTGCTTGAAAAGTTCTGCCTGTCCGAGATTACGCGCGCTCTCGTTGTACAGGTTCATGTAACGTACGTAGTCGTTTACAAATTTAGGGAGATTGCTGGGCCGCACGGTAGAAAGGTTACCGCTGTAGGTTACGGTAGTGCGGTTGCGGTTGCCCTTTTTGGTAGTGATAAGAATAACGCCATTGGCTGCGAGTGTACCGTAGATAGAAGAGGAGGCCGCATCTTTCAGCACGGACATGCTTTCAATATCATTCGGATTCACCGCATCCATAGTGCCAATGATACCATCAATTACCACCAGCGGGTCACTGTTGTTGAGCGTTCCCACGCCACGTACGCGGATGGTGGCACCGTCGGAGCCGGGCTTGCCGGAGTTCTGGCGTACCTGCAGGCCGGGACTCAAACCGGCTAATGCGCTGGATACGTTTGTGACAGGACGGTTTTCCAGACTTTTACTGGTAACAGTAGCTACTGCACCGGTCAGGTTTACACGCTTCTGCGTAGCGTATCCAACTACCACCACATCTGTGAGGTCTGCACTTTTCGGTTTCAGGGTTATTGTGATGGATGATCGGCCCTGGAGCGCTATCTCCTGCTTTTCAAAGCCGATGTAATCTACTACCAGCACACCTTCGCTGGTATTTACATCATGGAGTAAAAACGCTCCCTTCTCATCTGTCATGGCACGTTTGGTGGTGCCTTTTACTACTACGGACGCACCAGGAAGAGATTCCCCCTTATCGTTTACGATCTGTCCGCGTAAATCACCGTTTTGTTCCGCCGCAATATTTTTTTGTGCTTTCTCTTTGCGGGCGTCTACCACAATTACCTTATCCACAATGGAGTAAGCAAGTGGTTGATCCTGGAAGCACAGGTCCAAAGCAGTTTTTAGCGCCACGTTGTTAACGGAAATGGTTACACGCTGTGCACGGCTAAGCAGCTCATCGCGGTACATAAAACTGTAGCCCGTTTGCTTGGTGATACTTCTGAAAATTTCTACTAAGCTGGCATTGCGGGAATGCAAGGTCAGCGTTTGTGCATAACCGAGGGCTGTCACCTGCATACTAAGGATTATCAGCAGGGCAACGGTTAGTTTAAGCACCCGGAGGGTGCTGGCGTAACGGGACTTTAAGGCATACGAGATCCCATTGTACTGAGTTGAACTCATACATCACAGAGGTTTGGTGAAAAAGAATATTGTTACCGGATAGAATAGTTATGGTACATGGAATGCCATAACCGCATAGTGTTTGTTATAGATATCAATTTTTCATTGCGCTGTAGCTTATTTTTTTTAGTACCAGTTTTAAACATTTTCTACATTTGGAATAGTGCTATTTAGCTTTTTCTAACTATCAGTTTTCTGTTGGCAATTTCACAGTGGATGCCGCTCAGCTCCAGCATTTTCATAACATTTTCCAGGCTGGTGCTGCGTGGAAATGTGGCACTGAGATGACCTTCGGGAATGCCATCCGTCAGTTCAAGCTGGAGGTCGTACCACCTGGCTATCTGTCTTAATACTACCGTAATATCTTCCCCACTGAATTCGAATTTCCCTTCTTTCCACGCGATAACAGCGCCTACATCCACGTTGCCGATGGTGAACTGCTCCTGGTTATCGAACGAGGCCTGCTGGCCGGGGAGCAGGTGTTTGGTGGCATTGGCGCTGCTTACATTCACGGCGCCGGTGATCAGTGTGGTTTTAACTGCATTTTCATTGTTGTAGGCCATAATGTTGAACGACGTGCCTAATACCTGCACTTTCATTTGGTTCACTTCCACAACAAAGGGTTTATTTTTATCGGCAGCAATTTCAAAGTAGGCTTCACCATCCAGTATCACCGTCCTGTTATTCCCGGTGAAAGCGGTAGGGTAGCGGAGGGAGCTGGCTGCGTTGAGCCATGCCTTACTGCCATCGGGTAATACTACCGCAAACTGTCCACCAGCTGGTGTTTGCAGGGTGTTGAATTTTGTAGCACCCGCTATGACGTTGCCGGATTGGTCGTACACCAGGGCCTGCCCACGCACCGAAGCGCCGCTGAGTTGCTGGCCTGCACTGTCGTTCAGGGCGAGACTACTACCATCATCGAGAATCAGCACGGCTTTGTTACTGCCCGGCATCACCGGTGCCTTTGCAGCATCAGCAACGGTAACATCGGTACCCATACGAATTTTTACACGGGCAGCTATCAATATACCGGCACTAATGAGCACCAGTATACTTGCAGCTACTGCCGCACGCTTTATCCATAGGCTTCTCATGGAAACAACCGGCGTTGCAGGCGCCACTATAGCCGCCAGCTGCGCTTGCATCTTCCAGTAAATTTCTTCTTTTCTGTATTCCGGTGGTGTTGTAATTGTAACTTCCTCATCGTTGAAGGAGTTATACCACTGATTTACCAACGCAGCTTCTGCCGGAGAGGCTTCTCCCCGCAAGTACTTTTCTATAGCGATGAATAGATCCTGGTTTTCTTTCATAAACGGGCAATTACATAGGAGAGTCGAACAACTCAGGCCGATCCCCTACGCGCAATTAAAAAAAATTATAAAAAGAGGGAGAAATAATGTTTGATATTGCCCTTCAAATGCCGCAAAGCCTTTGTGAGCTGGTTTTCAACAGTTTTATGGGAGATGTTAAGAGCCGCTGCAATTTCTTTCACGGGCATGCCCTGCTCACGGCTATATCGGAAAATCAGCTGACATTTTTCAGGGAGACGGTTAACTTCTTCCTGATATAACTCCATGATATGCTTATACTGTAGCGCTGACTCAGGAGTGGGAGTATTAACAGTAATATCGGCACTATATACCTGCTGGTACTGGCGTAACAATTGTTCGCGACGGAAACGGTCCAGCACTTTATATTTCACGGCGGTGGCGAGGTAGGCGCCGGCATTTTCGATCTGGCTGTTGTGCCGCTGGTGCCATAGGCTGGCAAATACATCCTGCACCACATCCTCGGACGCCTGCAGGTCGCATAGCCTGTTATAGGCTACTGCCAGCAGCTTGTCCCGGTATGCTTCGTAGATTTCGGTAAATGCAGTAGTGTCGTCTTCCCGGAGGCGCTGCATCCACGTTGGCTGACTGTTTGGTTGACCTGCGTCGGACATCAATCGAAAATTAACTCTACTAAGGTAGAAAGAATTTTGAAATGCATGGTGTCAGATTCGTGCAGCAAATTCAGCAATCAGTTTTGGATGTTGGGAGACTTCATAGTCAGCATCGAGCAGTGGCGCGTATTTGGATTGGAAGGTCCGCAAGGTAATAGTGGCGGCTTCCTCACTGTTGCGGGGATGAAAGGTTTGCCCCGGTACGTCCATCAGCCGGTGATCATCCATCGGCTGTTGGCATTGGGTGCAGTGATTATACCAGTACACCTTACCCTCTTCAGGTGGCGCCGGTCTGTAGTGTGGGTAGCTATCTCTCAAAAGCCCCACCAGGTTATCAGAAATATAGGTCAGGCAATGAAATAAGGCGAAAAAATCCTGCTCTACCCATACTTCCTCATCTCTTTCGTTGATATCGCGTTCGAAGAAAAAGTCGCTCCCAATGGCTATCACCAGATTGGTATGCCCACAGTGGCTGCATACCGCGCGACTCTCCGCAATCAATATATTATCAGACAATACAATATATCCTTCCGGGGCAAGCCATTGCTGCACTTCGTGTAGCCGTCCGTAGGCGGCATCCGGCAACAGCCATTTGCTGGTATCTTCATGGTAAACTGCACCCGCACTCTCGGCCTGATTGGTATCAGCCGCTGGAACATTCAGTAGTAATGTCATAACACGATGATCAGGATGAAAAACTTATTACTGAATATAGTAAAAATCCTGCAAAGGGCTGACAATGAATAATCCATTAATACTTATCGTCATTTATTTCGATCCAGTAACCATCAGGGTCCTGCAGCCACACTTGTTTTACTCCGTCTACGCGGTTGGTAACAGCATCCGGTTTGCCGGCCCAGTCCTCATACGAAATGTGCTGTCTGCGGAGGTTAGCCAGGAAATCGTTCATCACTGGTACGGAGAAGCAGATATGCGTGTTTTTATTGTGGGTAGTGGGTGCCTGTGCGCCTGAAATGATATGCACCTGGGAATGCGGGCCTACCTTAAACCAGGAATGGTGGCCGTCTTTAAACGGTTCGTCCATGGTTTCCAGTCCGATAATGTCGCGGTAAAAGGTGGTACTTTTTTCCAGATCTACAACGTAGATGGCTAAATGATTTAAAGATGGTTTCTTCACTGTTTGTGCAGATGTATACGCGGAAATGCAGAGGAGTAAAATAAAAAGGCTCCATCCGGCTTTAATATAGTGTTTCATAACACCAAGATAAAAATCCGGATGGAGCAATGCAAGTGTTGAGTTAGTTTGATTTAAAAGTAATGGACTGAATAACGACGTTGAGTTTTTTCAGGGCGCCGTTATCGGAGCGGATACTTTTATCGCCGGTTACCTGGTCGTAGAGTTTAGGATCGCCGGTATTATTGGCACGCAGCACTATTTCCACGCCTTTACCATTTAGCTGCCCCCCTTCCCAGCTGCTTACCAGGCCGCTGTCGGTCCACTCAAAACCATTGAATTTAAAAGGACGACCGTTTATTTTAAGCAGTTTTTCCAGTGGATCGCCGGGTTTAAGGCCAAAAGGTGTTTTCCATTTGGTATGCTCGAAGCTGAACAGCAGGGTGTTGCCGTCGTCGCCATCCATTTCTATTTGCAGTTCATTGTCGGTATCAGGGTACACCACGAAGGCGTTTTTGCCGGTGGCATTCCCGGAGATATCGCTACCATCGCGGAGGATCACGTTTTCCTTGCCGTACATATTGATCAGCTGCTCGGCATTGCGGGTTTTGAAAACTGGTTTTACTTCCCAGTCGCGTGTATCCGCTGCGGCTGTAGCCGAGGAAGTATCGGCCACACTGCTTTCTGTGGTGGATTCAGTGGTTCCGGTGATGGTCGTACTGCCGTCCGCGTTATGTTGAACAGTAGCAACTGCTGCGGGCGGCGGTGTTTTACCGGTATTAGGGCCCGTATAGGTTACCAGAAAGTCCTTTTTGTCTTCCAATAAATCTTTGGACTGGTCTTTATATTTATTAGCCGTGAAGGTGGCAATGGGGAAAATGCTGTTGTTTTTTAATCCCATGCTTTTCAGGTTCTCGATGAACTTTTGGCGGTTGCAGTCGCTATACTGGTACAGGTATTTCAGGGACGCCTCGAATGCGCCCTGGTCGTCGCCGAGTTTAAACATGGTGGCATCCACATCTATTCCCCCTGCGCCGCTACGGGTAAGCTGTTCAGCGATATAGCCCGTGATGGAATCGTTTTTCAGCGAGTAATGATAAGCTGTCCGGTTAGAGAAATCATCAATAATATTCTGTGCCAGCTTGCTTTGCGCCTGCAAGGCAAGAGGTAATACAAGGGTGAACAGTGCGAGTAACCTTTTCATAGACGCTGTTTGAATAATAGTACGTTTACTAAATTAGTTATATTTTATGATTGCCGGATAAATAACGGCTTAATTGCCCAAAGGTTACTCATATAACGCTTGCTGAGCGGATTAATTTTCCCGTATATCAACTGTTTTATGGGGAGATGTTAATTTCTGCCCTGTAATATTATCTTCGTGCCACAAAAGTTACAGCAATGAGACTGAAGTCATTACTGCTGGTATTCCTGGTAACCCTTTTTTCCTGCCAGGAAAAAAAGCAGCGAATTACTCCCCAGGATATCCCTGACCCAAAACAAACCGATGGCGGTTATGTGAGCGATCCGGCTCATATGTTGTCCGAATCGGCTACAGCTACGATCAACGGTATGCTTACGGACCTCGATAAGGAAGGTACTGCCCAGGTAGCCGTGGTTTTACAGGAAAATATAGGAGACGAAGATCCTACGGATTTTGCACACAAACTGTTTAATACCTGGGGCATCGGCCGAAAAGAAACGAATAACGGCCTGCTGATTTTCCTGGTACGGGACGCCCGTAAACTAGTGTTCGAAACCGGAAAAGGCCTCGAAGGCGACCTGCCGGATATCCTGTGCTTCCGCATTCAGCAGGAATATATGATCCCGCATATAAAGGACAATAACTACGATGATGCCTTTATCAGCGGGGTGAAGTCCGTAGCCTCCCAGCTGCGCACCGGCAAATATGCCTACGATGAGGCAGCGGAGGAGGAATATATAGCCCCTATTACCGACAGCTCCCTGGTATCCGTGGAAGACGGTATGGTGGTGGCTAACCCCCAGGCATTTGCTGGTACTACGGAGGATAATGGCGGCTTTGCCGAAGCCACGGCGCAACTGGAAAATGATTTTATTGACCGCTCGCCGGGACCGGGATTTTTCATTGGCCTGGTGCTGATGTTAATATTTTCTCCTATCCTCATGCATGCCAGCTTTGGCGGCAGAAAAAGAAAGAAGAAGAAAAATCCCGATCCGGATGTAGATAACATTCCGGTAAGTATCAAGGAGATGAGTAATGATTTTCTGCGTCCGGGATGGATTGGGCTGCTGCTGATACATATCACCGCCTGGTGGCTGCTGTGGTTTATGGACGCGCACTATAACGTACGGCTTGGATTCTTTAAAGTGTTGCTGGTATATTATGTCACATGGGTGCTGTTTATGCACCTGGCGGTATTGATAGTGCGCCTGCGTGCCGAAACGGCTTTGCGTGGTGCGGATCGGCATACGCGCTGGCAGCGCCTCTCGGCCGCTCATAGTCAGCTGGAGTTTTCAGGGTATATATTCCCGTTACCTTTTCTGTTGATATATCTGCGCTGGTACCGCCATGAACAGAAAAAACTCCGGGATACTCCTTATGACTGTCCGCATTGCCACCAGCAGCTGCACCGCCTCGATGAAAAAAACGAAGACCCATACCTGGAGAAAGCCCAGGTGATTGAAGAAAAACTCAGCTCTGTGGATTATGATGTATGGCGCTGTGAAAAAGATGATTATCAGCTGGTGCTGGACTACACGGACTTTCATGCGGCGGTGTCGTCCTGTCCTACCTGTGCACATAAAACCTTTCAGTGTAAAACCACCAGGACCCAGAAGCGGGCAACTACCAAATCGGCTGGCTGGGGTATTAAAACCTATTTATGTGCAGCTTGCGGGTTTTCTAAAGATTTTAGGTTTACGATTCCGAAGATCTCAGAATCATCGTCCTCCTCGTCCTCCTCTTCCAGCTCTTCCTCCTCTTCCAGTTCATCCTGGGGTGGGGGCTCTTCTGGCGGGGGTGGAGCGAGCAGCAGCTGGTAAGTATCAGGGTGCTGATTCCATCAGGTACCTAAAAGTAAAGCGGCTGTATCACGCATGTGATGCAGCCGCTTTACTTTTATAGTGTTATTATTCGCCGGCATCTGTTTTACCAACTACTTTGTAGCCGCTGGTGCCATTACTTTCAACATATTGATAGTACATGCCGTCTGGTGATAACCAGTATTCCTGGTTATTGATTTTCACGCTTCTGGTGCCTTCCGGGAGTTCTGCCAGTAGCTCGTCGGGTTGGGCGTCCTGGTCGTCAGGGTAGGTGTTATTGGGTTCGGAATTACTTTTGCCAACCACTTTATATCTTCTGCCGCTATCAGTCATTACTTCCTGGTAGTAGGTGCCGTTTACATCATAGTACACGTTGCCGTCCACTGTAACTTCCTGCGCGCCGTCGGGGAGGTTAGGTACCATGGCGCCTGTTGGTGCATCTACCACGTCATAGCCTTGCTGGTTGTTGGACCGGGAGTAGTAGGTGCCACCGTAGTAGTATACAGGGCCAAAGGCTGTACCCAGGGAGAAGTAGCCATAAGGAAGTGTATTTACGTAGAAACCAACGGGTGGGTAATAATACCGGTAGTAGGGGCGGTAGCCGCGGTAGTGGTAGTAACCCGGATAACCACGGTTAACGGTAATGCCACCGTGAACGACTACACGTGGGCCGGGACCGGGAACAGTTCGAATGTAACGGGGGCCTGGCGCGCTGTATACTCTTGGTGTTGAATAGCGGGGACCTGCGTTTATACGGCCGCCATAGTGGCCACGTTGTGCATAGGCTGAGTGGAGCGTGCAGGTGCTTAAAATCCCGGTCAGCACCAACAGTCCGAATATTCTCTGTTTCATTTGATGAGCGTTTCCTGCATATGCCGGGAGGAATTTCCCGGCACTACAGGTATTTGACACTTATGCAGACTGCAAGTTTAATGCCTCTTTATATCTTTCCGCCAGGGGGAGGATTTTCGAGGTTTTGAGGAGGGTATTTATTCATTTTCCGGCTTGAGAAATACCTCTTTATATCTTTCCGCCAGGAGGTGGTTATCCGCGGTTTTGACGGGCATTTATCCATTTTCCAAGGGCTAGGCCGGCTGCAGGTTTAATGCCTCTTTATATCTTTCCGCCAGGGACTGGATATCTGCGGTTTTGACGGGGGCATTTATCCATTTTCCGGGAGCTAGGCCGGCTGCAGGTTTAATGCCTCCTTATATCTTTCTGCCAGGGACTGGATATCTGCGTTTCTCGCAAGTACGTTTATCCATTTTTCCGGGAGCTGGTCGTAACCGTAATGAAGGCCCGCCAGCGCGCCGGCTACAGCGCCGGTGGTATCGGTGTCTTCCCCCAGGTTTACCGCCTTCAGCACGCATTCTTCGTAGGAGTTGGTGGTCAGGAAGCACCAGATGGCCGCTTCCAGGGTGTTTACTACGTATCCGGATGCGGTGATTTCCTCGTCATGCAGGGCAGGGAGTGTTCCGTCGAGTATTCGTTTGTAGAGCTTCACTTCCGCAGGGCTAAAGTGCCTTACGGCGAGGAAGCTCTGTATAACTTGCTGGAGGCGCTGATAGGCAGCCTGTTTATCTTTTTCAGTGATCAGCAGCCGGAGGAATTCCACCTGGATGAAGCAGGCAAAAACTGATCTGAAATGCTGATGGGTGATACCTGAAACTTCTTTTACTGTCTGGTATCTTTTTTCGATATCCATTTCGTGGGCTACATAAAATGTAACCGGCGCAATCCTCATGAGGGAGCCGTTGCCGTTTTCGAAATCTTCGAATCCGCCAGTGAGCAGGGGGGAAGTGCCGGTGCTAACGCGGTGCAGTGCTCTGCGGGTGGTGTTACCGATATCGAATACTTTGCCGTGTGCGCTCCAGTAGCCATCACTATACCATTTTACAAACAGTTGCGCCATGTCTTGGATGTCGTAGCCGTTAATGAGACTTTCTGCGGTGCAGAAGGTGAGGGAGGCGTCGTCAGAAAATGTGCCTGGTGGCTGATTCCAGCTGCCATAGCCCAGCATGTCTGTCACAGGTTTTTCCCGGAGGTAGGCCTGTGTTTCAAATTCCACTGGTACGCCGAGGGCATCGCCTATAGCCACACCGAATAAGGTACCGCTAATTTGTTGCAGCATATGAAAGTTTTTTAGTGTTGAATAAAAGCCGAAAACCTTGCCAGCAGGTGCTGCGGGAAGTAATTTTTCTGAAACTGGTTACTGTATTGCCGCCTGTGATTAAATCGATGAGAACTGCCCTTTGTTCATTTTGTTCAGAGTGCCTTTGGTCTGTTCATTCTCATTCGGGGATCATAATTGCTATAAACCTGGTTTTCGTGTCGCAGTGCTTCTTATTTTTGCTTCATGATAATCAAATTATCAATCAGATAACAGCAAAAGTCTGATGCATTTAGCTTTAAAATACTTAAAATTTTTTAGAACATAAAGCATTAAAGCCATGATTATTGAAAAAACTAGTGAAAAACCAACCATATGATACTGTCCCTCCAGGTTCAGTGCATTACTTGTTAGTCCCATACTGATGTGTAGCTCTGTGACATCAGTTCAAATAATTCATCAGGTATATTCTCAATTTACGTTTTCCGGTTGTAGTTATCCGGCAGTAGGACTGCCATGTTGTTTGTTGCCCGGAAAATTAAGCTGCTAATAACCCGGTGAGTTACTGGGGATTTACTTGAGTTCAGACGGGGCCGTCTGTCCAGATGGTCCCCCATTCTGAATACTCATTCAACCAGGCCATGATTTCTAATAATAGTGACTACTAATTCTGATTTGGATTTTGTTTTCTCATGCAATCCCATCGTGTGAGTGATCAGGTTATCGTAATGCGACTTGCAGGTTAACGCATTAGGAATGCCATAATAACGTAGAAGGAAATGGGTAAAGAACCGGATTGTTTTTTCAGACAGTCCGTTCATTGAAAATTCCGGCTGGAGCAATACTTCGCCGTCTATATATACTTTTCTGGCACCATAGTTTGAAAACGATTGATTCAGTTTCATGTGTTAACGGGGATATCTTTTCAGATCGTCCCCCTTTCCCTGAAACAGTGCATGCGCAGGCCTATAGCCCGCGATGCGGAGGTTGCCGTGAAACTATCTGTCATGAATAAAGATTGAGCTTTGGTTTCGAGATTCAACAGTCTATCCAACAACTATAGGACATAACTGAAGAACGGCTTGTCCAGGCTGTTCACCAAATTGCAATCCCAGCTGTGGTGCCAGGCACTGCACTGTCGAAATATAGTAGAGGGGTACATTCCGGGGAGAAGGGGGTATAAGTCTGTCAGGGAGTAATATCCGGATGACGGAATACGCCATCCCCAAACTCTCGCGAGCAATATTACGCCTCACCATAAAACTAGTAGGGTACAATTTGCCAGGTGGATGAAGCTAACCAGATACTCGAAGCTCCCAATAAAACTATTAGGGTGGTACAATTGATACGAATATAATGGGCTGTTTGTCTAAGCGGCCCACTATTTCATCCTGCAATTGTGCATACTATACCAATGCTTTTACTAATTTGCTGCTGTCGTAAATCTGAAAAAACAGAAAGATGAAATACAATCAATTAGGCCGGTCCAACCTGCAGATCAGCGAAGTAGGCTTCGGCTGTATGTCGATCGGTGCAGATGATATAGCTAACGCTACGCTCATACAGGACGCGATCAGCAATGGCATCAACTTCTTTGATACCGCTGACCTGTACGATCACGGTAACAACGAAACCTCTCTGGGAAAAGCCATCGCCGCCACTAAAAGAGAAGCGCTGGTGATCGCCACCAAAGTGGGTAACCAATGGAAAGCCGATGGCTCAGGGTGGGACTGGAATCCCTCCAAAGCCTATATACTTGCCTCCGTAGAGGAAAGCCTGCGCCGGCTGAATACCGATTATATCGATCTGTATCAACTCCATGGCGGTACCATACAGGACCCCATTGATGAAACCATCGAGGCCTTTGAGACACTAGTGCAGCAGGGCAAAATCCGCTACTACGGCATCTCGTCTATACGACCGGAAGTTATCAGGGCCTACGTGAGCAAATCAAATATCGTGAGTGTAATGATGCAGTATAGTTTGCTCGACAGGCGCCCGGAGGAAACCTGCTTCCCCTTACTGCTGGATAACAACATCGGTGTGCTGGCACGCGGAACTGTAGCCAAGGGACTGCTGGCAGGCAAAACCGCCACCCCTTATCTGAACTATGCTGCAGAAGCGGTAGCACAAGCCGCTGCCGGTATTGCCGCCCTGTCAGATGATAAGCGTCTGCCCTCGCAAACGGCCCTCCGTTACGTACTGCAGCAACCAGCAGTAACAGCAGCAATACTGGGCATCAGAACAGCAGGGCACCTCAGCGATGCCTTGGCAGCCTCCGCAGCAGCGCCGCTCAGTGCGGCCGACCTGGCACAGCTAAATAATATTCTGCCCATCAACAGATACGAACAATTCAGGTAACCAACATGCAGGCATATACGTTATATTAGGGTTCGTAAACCCTCCCGTTATGCAGAAATTAAAAGTTGGAATGCTGCTGTTTCCAGGTGTAACCATACTGGACTTTACAGGCCCATATGAAGTGTTCGCTAAAGCCTGGTGCTTCGAAGTAATTACCGTCGCAGAAACAGCAGACCCGGTAACTGCCGAAGGAGGATTGCGGCTCATTGCAAACACCACCATCGCAAACGCACCACAGCTGGATGTATTGTTCGTGCCAGGTGGCAGAGGAATAAACGATTTGTTGACAAACAGCAACATCCTCGGGTTTCTCCGGCAACAAGCCCCCGCAGCCCGCTATTTCACCTCTGTGTGTACCGGCGCCCTGGTACTCGCCGCAGCCGGCCTCCTGGATGGCTATAAGGCCACCACACACTGGCGTGCGCTGGACCTGCTACGGATGTTCGATGTAGAAGTAGTACAGGAACGAATCGTAAAGGACAGAAACCGTATCACCGGCGGCGGCGTTACAGCAGGCATTGATTTTGGTCTGTCTTTCACAGCCATGATCGGTGGAGAAGAGCTGGCCAAAGTAATTCAACTGCAACTGGAATATAATCCGCAACCACCTTTTCATGCAGGCTCACCCAAAACAGCGGAACTGCCGGTGTTGCAAAGGGCAAGGGAACTTACCCAGCAAATGTTCGAGGTGAGAAGAGGCATTATCAAAAACCTGCTGGCAACAAAAGTAAATCCCTGAACTTAATCGGATTACTTACACGCCAATAAAGTAGTCAATGCCGGTGATGGAAAATAAACAGCCGTTCCTCCACCATTATAACTGCTATACCATAGCAGTACGCACGGCCAGTACGAAAAATATGTCCTGAAATGGCAATGCTGTGGCTGTTTTCGTAAACCGATGACGGCCATCATCAAACAATTCAGCGATTAATCCTAACTTAAAAAAGTATTTAAATGAAGCGCTACGCCGGAATCCTTATTGCATGTGTGATGGCTATGGTGTTGGCCAATTGTGCCAGAAACCCATACAACGCTGCTAATAAAACGTACAAGCGTCAGGCTAAAAATTATGGTAGTACTATTCGACAGCAACCCGCTACATACCGCGGCGCTGATGGATTAACCCCTCCATACTGGGTAGGCACCACCAATTTTAACCTGCGAAAGCCAAACCTGGTGATCATCCACCATACTGCACAGAATTCCTGCGAACAAACGCTTAAAACATTTACAATGGAAAGAACCCAGGTAAGCGCGCACTATGTGATCTGCCGCGACGGCATGATTCATCATATGCTCAACGATTACCTGCGCGCATGGCATGGAGGCCTCGCCAAATGGGGTAATATCACTGATATCAACTCCTCGTCTATAGGTATAGAATTGGATAATAACGGACAGGAACCTTTTTCTGACACTCAAATAAATAGCCTGTTGGTGCTCCTGGACACCCTGAAAAATCGCTATAACATCCCGGTCAACAACTTCGTTGGCCACGGTGATATAGCCCCCGGAAGAAAAGTTGATCCCAGCGCCTACTTCCCCTGGCAGCAGCTGGCCGAAAAAGGTTTCGGCGGCTGGTTCAGCGACACCACCAATGCAGTGGTACCCGATAATTTCAGCAACATCCAGGCACTCCGTATCATCGGATACGACGTGAAAGATACTACAGCAGCTATCGCCGCCTTTAAAAGACACTTCATCCCGCAGGATTCTACCCCCGGCATGACAGACGCCAGCCGAAAAATCCTCTGGATGCTGCAAAGCAGGTATTAATACCGCACTGCAAACCTTAACTATTTTTGGGGTTTACAATTGAATATTAGTTAAACACAGAATCCCGGCTTCCGCCGGGATTATTTTTTGTAAAGTCCATTAAATATGCTATTTTAATAATAGGTAATAAGAAACGATACATACCAAAATCTGCATATTCCGCCCGGCTCGTAAAACTGTACTTATTCTAACGCTATATCTCCTCATCATTAATTCCACATGCCATGAAAATGAGTATCAAATCCCTTATGTTGCTGGTCATGCCAGCCCTGTTACTTCTATGCCTTGCACCCCGGTCCAAAGCTACCACCCTCATTACAAAACCCTTGTATGATACCTGCCTCACAAAAACAGACGTAGCATACGACATTCCGGACAGCCTCCGCAAAAAAGTCAATGCCCTCATCGAAGATAAAATCGGAGGTGGCATCGATGAAAAAGGTATCGTCACCTGGGAAAACTCCCCCGGCGCACCCGAATACTACCAGGTTATCCTCCGGAAAACAAAACTCACCATCAAATACAAAGGCACCGTTTGCGAGGATAAACTAATCTGGGAAAACGTGCAGGCCTGCGAAGGAGAACTCAAAAAAATGCTGAACAAGTAAAAAATAAAAGGGCGCCCGCAACAGGCGCCCCCTTCGATTGTTTCATACTATAATCACGATCACTTCTTCTTTGGTGGATTAGCTGCATGGTACCGCGCAACCTCAATGCCCGCTTCAATCACAGGACCTATGCCATGAAAATCATTTAACTCAGTCGGGCGGTTGTAATAGAAACTAATGTCCGCAGAGGTGTTCGTACCAATACATACATCCTTCAGCAAACCCTCTTCTGTAATCTTCTCCTTTACAATCCCTTCCCAGGCCCTTTCAGCAATGGTGATATAGCGCTTGTCCAGCCAGCCCTCATTCACCGCACGCGCAATGCAATACGCAAACATCGCAGTAGCAGACGTTTCGGTGTAGGAATCTGTTTTGTCAAGCACCTGGTGGAAAATACCCGATGCCGACTGATATGGTGCCACACCCAGTATCTGTCTGGTCAGATCAGCCACTACCGCCGCTCTGCCCGGATGATCCTTCGGCAGGAAGTTCAGTAACTGTACCTTCGCCATCATTACCCAACCGTTAGCACGGCCCCAATGAGCCACCCCCTGGCGTTTCAGATCCTCGTAGTAATAATGCACATACAAGCCGGCTTTCTCATCCCACAGGTATTTGGAAAACTGTAACACCTGCTTCACGGCATCATCATAATATTTCTTTTCACCGGTGAGCTTGCCCATACGCGCCAGAAACGGTACACTCATGTACAGATCATCGCCCCAGATAGTCCACTGGTAAGGATTAGGCCTGCAGAAAGTACCGTCAGGCAAACGCTCCTGTTTACTGAAAATATGATTGGCTGCATTGTCAATATAAGTCTTGTACTCAGGGCGCTTTACCTGTTGATACACATCTAAAACACTGGCTCCCATCGCACCACAGTCATCCAGTACCCTGAAATTAATCAGCTGGTTGAAAGGGAAAGATGGATACTTTTTATTCTGTTGTTGTAATAATTCAAATGGTTTGCAGTTGTCAAAGGCAAAGTCCAGGTGACGCTTCGCATAGTCACTATACTTGCTGTCTTTCGTGTAAGCCGCCAGATCCATCATGGCAATGTTGGTCACCCCATTCGGATAATGCCAGTTACTGGTAGGGTCGGCGACTTTTACTTTCACCCCGGCAGGTATATCCTTGCTGGAAGTATAGGTCTGGTTGTTGTCTCCAATAAATTTAAAGCCGGCATGCCCAATCAGGTGATCCGCCACCTTCCGTACAATGGCAATGTCGCTCTCCTGCGCCACGGCAAGGCTGCACATGCCCATGCCCAGGCAGAATAATGCTAGTTTTTTCATAACGATTACGTGGATTATTAACCGAAAGTAACCCCACTTTTTCATTTATGCAAACGATTGCATAAAATTATCATTTTCCAATAGTTTTATGCTTTAATTTGGAACCCACGAAAACCAAAGGAAGTTTATAATTTCGTAACGCTTTAGGAAGCCCTTATCCGTATAACCGGGAAACTATGTACAGCGTATTTTGCCTGCTGGCACTCAGCGCCACTATGGCCTCCCAGAATAACCAGAATCAGGAGGATGCTGAACTGTTAGCAATAGCTGTACCGGCCACACCTCCCTGCATAACCGCATCTCCTGGGAAGATGCCCGTAAACTCTTCCCCATGGCGGTACAGCAGGCGGAAAATGAAGGGAAATCCGATGTCATACTCCTGAGAGAATCTCCTAAAGGTGACGCCGGTATCCTGCTCCATTTCCGCGATGGTATGCTGTTCAGTATCAGCTACAATCACCCGTGCTGATGTTACTTATTATATCAGGTAGACACTCAGGCTCCTGGCTCCCTGTGCCCCGTGCACCAGCACTGCTCCTATATCCGCGGTGGCAGAAGGGCCCATCATGAAGCATCCATATGCAGTATCTTCCAGGTGTACCCGCAAATAGGCATCATACATATCAGCTACCAGCGCTGCAGGGTCAAGTAAAATAACAAGGTGCTGCGATAAAAAGCCCAGCGCATTGACCACCAGGTCTTCCTGGGTAAGCCATACCATTCCGTTTTCAGCCACGCCAAAACCGGCACGGATAACGCCTACATCCACATCAGCCAGCTCATGAGGGTTTATCACTTTATGAATATCCCTGTTGCCCTGCAAGTCGGGCGTAGCACTGCAGATTACTTTAGCATCGGCATGCTCCTGCGCCAGTAACGCCTGCGCCGCAGCCAGGTCCGCAGGTTTGTGCACCGTAGCGCCGGCATCTCTCAAACGAGCCTCAAAAGCAGGCAACAGCACCGGAATAGTTTTCTGAAAAACAGGAACTGCCGGATATTCAACTTTCTCGGTCGGCAAATGTTGGCGGACAGCATCCAGAATTTGTTCACGCGGGTTGAGATTCATCTTATCAGTTTTAAAGTGTACAGTTATTGTTGCGGTTCTTCGTTGTCTTGCTGTTTATATTGCAGGTACCACTCCCGGAAAGTTTGCTTCGCGAAGTGTGGTAACTCACGGTGACGCCCCCACGGATTTAATCCCCGGTTGTAGAGCAGGAAGTGCGGGGTGACTTTCATGGCGGCGCTGGCAGCAGTTTCTGCACCATGAAACAAGGTAGGGTGTTCAAATACCTTTCCGGCCGCACCAAAGGCCAGCCGGCGACTAATTGGCAAATATTTTTTAGCAGCCATCACCTTTCTCCATTTCAGAATCTGATCGCTGATGTCAATTTTCACCGGGCATACTTCCGAGCAGGAGCCACAAAGGGTAGAGTGGTAAGGCAGCTCACTGTATTTTGACTCATCAAAAGTAGGGTCCAGGATAATGCCGATAGGCCCTGAATAGGTAGCGCCATAGGCCAGCCCGCCACTGCGGCGGTATACCGGGCAGGTATTCATACAGGCACCGCAACGGATACACTTCAGGCTATGCCAGAAATCATCCAGGCCCAAACGCTTGCTGCGACCATTATCCGTTATGATGATATGCAGCTCACCACCTTTTCGCGGACCACTGAAATGAGAGGTATACTGCGTCGCCAAAGTGCCCAGCGCACTACGGGAAAGCAACCGGATAAAAATTCCCAGATCACTCACCTTTGGTAATAACTTCTCTATACCCATACTGGCAATATGTATGGGTGGTACAGATGCACCAATATCCGCATTTCCTTCATTGGTACATACCACAAAAGACCCGGTTTCAGCGATCGCGAAATTAACGCCCGTCATCCCCGCACCGGCCTTGAGAAAGCGTTTGCGCGCATCTGCCCGCATGGCTTCATTCAAATAATGCGGATCTGTATTGTTAGGATCTGTGCCAATCGCGTTTGCAAAAATTGCTGCAATGTCAGCCGGTGTTTTATGAATAGCCGGCATCACAATGTGGCTCGGCGGCTGGTTATCCAGCTGCTGAATACGTTCACCTAAGTCGGATTCAGTCACCGATATACCCCTGTTTTCGAGAAAAGCCGTCATGCCACACTCTTCCTGCAGCATGGACTTACTTTTAATAATTGCATCGATGTTACGGGCAGATAATATCTCCCATAACTGCTGGTTATGTTCAGCAGCATCTCTGGCCCAGTATACTTTTGCGCCCCGTTTGATGGCATTGGCTTCAAACATTTCCAGGTAATGATCCAGATGGGTGAGCGTGTGCTCTTTGATGAGAGAGGCGATGGTGCGCAGGTCCTCCCACTCAGGAACTGCCCTGGCAGCCGCGTCCCGCTTCATACGTGCGGCCCATAGGTTTTTGTCATGAAACGGTTCATGAATATCATCCTGATCTATGAACGATGCCGCATTACCGGCAACGTCTACACGTTGTTTTGCCATATGCTTCCTTTAAAATGGTCCGCCATTTAATACCTGGGCAATGTGGATAAACTTCATATCAATTCCCGCTTTGCGGGCAATACCCTGCTGATGCATCAGGCAGGACATATCCGGGGAAATCACATACTCTGCTCCCTGACGGCTATAATCATGCACTTTATCAAGGCCCATTCGTGCGCTCACGGCTTCATCTGTTACGCAAAAAGTGCCGCCGAATCCACAGCATTCATCCGGGCGATCCAGCGGTACAAGGTCCAGGCCTTCCACCATTTTCAGCAATTCCTCACTTTTGTTGTAGTAGGGGGCCATATGTTCAGATGGCTGTGCAATGTGTAAGCCACGGATGGAACTGCAGCTGTTATGTAAGCTGGCTTTATATCTGAAATAAGCCCATGGAAAAGCTTCTACTTTAAGTATATCATACAGGAACTCCACCAGCTCATAGGTTCGTGTTCTTACTTCCCTAACAGCAGTTGTTTGCGGAATGGCATCGAGATGATGGCGCACATGTTTCACACAACTGCCTGCCGGCCCGATGATGTATTCATATCCGCTGAAATTTTCCACGAACAATTGTTCTGCCGCTGCGGAATTTTCCTGGTCACCTTCGTTGGCCATTGGCTGCCCGCAGCAGGTTTGATTGAGCGGATATTCCACTTCCAGTCCAAATCGCTCCAGCAGCTCATAGGTGGCAATACCAGCCTCAGGATAAATGGCGTCGATGTAACATGGTATGAATAAAGCGACTTTCATGCGGGATGATTGAGTGATCTGCTTTTGATTAACACCACAATAATCATTTTGTTGAAAATCTTACGGAGCAAGGGCTATAAAGTAAGAGGGACGGTGCTCCAGGCACCGTCCCTCTTACTTAAAATCATAAAACAACAAAACACAATCCGCCGAAGGCGGAAATGAATAATTTATTACATCACCGGTGTTTTCCCGCCATCCACCGCAATACTGGTGCCGGTAATATATGCAGCTGCCGGCGATGCCAGAAAAGCCGCCAGTGCAGCCACTTCCTTAGGTTCACCAAAGCGTTTCATCGGTATTTCATTGAGCCATTCTTTCGAAACCGTTTCCGGAGAAACCTTCCGCTGTTTGGCTGATGTTTCAAATAAAGCGGTGAGTCGCCCGGTAGACGTAGATCCCGGCAATACATTATTCACCGTAACGCCATGCGGTGCTACCTCTGTGGCCAGCGTTTTGGCCCAGGAAGCCACTGCCCAGCGGATGGTATTGGATACCCCCAGGTTTTTCAACGGCGCCTTTACAGAAGTACTGATAATATTGATGATGCGGCCATAACCGGCATCAATCATCCCTGGTACCAGTGCCTGCGCCAATACCTGGTTGCAAAGCAGGTGCTGCTCAAAAGCATTGGCGAAAGCCTTTGTTTCCGCATCCAGGATAGGCCCCGCGGCAGGGCCGCCGGTATTGTTTACCAGAATGTGAACAGGAGTAGTAGCAGCCAGATCATTGGCTACACTGATCACCTCATTGATATCGGAAAAGTCGGCAATTTCATACCTGTGCTTCTGGCCGGTACCGCTGTGAAGCTGTGCCAGTGCGGCCTCCAGTCGCTCCTCATTGCGGGCAAGCAGTATGCAGCTGGCACCCAGCAGCGACAATTCAATAGCAGTAGCCAGGCCTATCCCCTGGGAACTGCCGCATATTAAAGCTGTTTTTCCCTTTAATGAAAGTTCCATATATCCTGATATTTGTCGCTAATGTAACAATATCTGCTTATACTCTGACATATATACGCTTTCTGTCCAGCCAGTAACCTACCAGCCAGCATACCAGCATAAAGGATAAGGAAAAAAGCAGCGAGCCGAATTTGCCCGGCGACAACTGTTGAAAAATGTTTTCATTGATCCACGTATATACGTTGACGTTACCTGCCCTGAAAAAGTAAAATAATATCGCCATTACTTCCGATAGCAGATAGAGGAACAATGGATTCTTCCCGAATACAGTAAAGAAGCCGGTTCCGGCAGTAATGCCCATAATGTCGATGAGCATGATTAATATCGATAGTATGATCAGGTCTATGCCCACCGTGAGCAGCACATAGCTGCTGGTCCATAATTTTTTATTAATGGGAAACAGCGGATTCCATAACCAGGCTGCGCCGATGAGGAGTGCGCCGGCCAGTAATAGTTTGAGTACACCGGCGGTGGACTTGCCTTCTCTCTGTATAAACAAACCTGCGTAATAACCTGCTACCACATTTACGATGGCAGGAAAGGTGCTGAGCAGTCCTTCCGGATCAAAGGGAAATCCTTCCCCGTGGTACAGGTGATTATCTCCCAACAGCCAGTGGTCCAATGCCGAACCTGCATTGCCATGAATACCGTACTGATCGCCGGGTGTACCGCAAAACCACAGGATGGCCCAGTATCCCAGCAGGAGGAGGGCGCTGATACTCCACACCATTTTTTTATTGCAGTAGTAAATGAGGAGAGAAGCAAAGCAGTAGCAGAGTGCGATGCGTTGTAATACACCAAATACGCGGGTGTGAGAAAACGGATTAGCTGCCAGGCCGTTTTCTGTATGATGTACAAACGGGAACCAGTACATCAGAAATCCAAGCAGAAATATGATGGCAGTGCGTTTAAATATTTTACCGAGCACGGCCGATTGTGCAAGCGTGTTGAACTTTTTCATACTAAAGCTCATCGCATTGCCGACTGCAAAAAGGAAGGAAGGGAAAACCAGGTCGGTTGGTGTAAATCCGTGCCAGGCGGCGTGTTCGAGCGGTGCATATACGCCACCCGTACCTCCGGTATTTACAATGATCATAAAACAAACGGTTAATCCACGGAATACATCCAATGGAAGAAATCGTTGGGCGGTCTGTGTCATCTGACGCTAAATTTGGTTGATAAGATGGTAAGGATAAGAAAGGTTCATAAGAGCCACTTACAAGATAGCGTTCCATCTCACAAAAAGCAAATTCTATATACAACCGATATTCAATTTGATTATTTTTAGAGCATACCCATTGTCAAAAGTTTTACCATATGTATAAATCATCAATGTTCCACGTATTATTAGTTTGTGCTGTAATGTTATTTGCCTGTGGGCAGGGGGAGAGAAGTATCTGGTCCAAGGAAAAAGCCAACGAATGGTATGCATCGAAGCCCTGGATGCGGGGTTCGGATTTTATTCCCAGTACAGCCATCAACCAGCTGGAAATGTGGCAGGCAGCCACCTTTGATTCCGCTACAATTGACCGTGAATTGGGATATGCGGAAGGCATAGGTTTGAATACTATGCGCGTATATCTCCACCATTTGCCATGGGTGGAAGATGCTGCAGGTTTTAAAGGCCGCATGACTAAATACCTGGAAATTGCCAAAAAACACGGCATTTCTACCATTTTCGTGTTTTTTGACGACTGCTGGAACGATAATCCGGCCAGTGGTCCTCAGCCGGCTCCAAAGCCAGGTATTCACAATTCAGGTTGGGTGAGAGATCCGGGTTCTGCTATTCATACCAGCCCGAAACTGGCGGATACACTCGAGACCTATGTTAAGGATGTTATGAAAACCTTTGCTAACGACGACCGCATTGTGCTGTGGGACCTGTACAACGAGCCGGGCAACAGTAATTATGGCAATCAGAGCATGGACTTGCTGCAAAAAGTATTTCACTGGGGCCGCGAGGCAAATCCTTCCCAGCCCTTATCAGCAGGTGTGTGGCTGCCGGCGCTGGCTGACCTTAATAAGTTCCAGCTGGAAAATTCCGATGTGATCACCTACCATAATTATAACGATGAGCATGCGCACCAGGAAGCGATAGATACTTTACGGAAGTTTGGTCGTCCGTTGATTTGCACGGAGTATATGGCCCGTACGCGTAACAGTCGCTTTGATAATATTTTGCCGTTGCTGAAAAAAGAAAAGATTGCTGCCATCAACTGGGGACTGGTAGCGGGTAAAACCAATACTAAATATGCCTGGAATGATCCTAAGCCCAATGGGGATGAGCCGGCAGTATGGTTCCACGATATTTTCTGGCCTGATGGTAAGCCTTATGATTCAACGGAGGTGAACCTGATTAAATCATTAACGAAATAATTTTTATCGGGTAGGGCTGGGACCCCAGGTCCCAGCGCCCTACCCGATAAATTCTTTCACCGAAGGTGGAAGAATTTATCGGGTAATTACATAGAAAACCCACGTCCTAATACTTCATGTACCTCATGTATAACCAGGAAAGCTTCCGGATCAGTTTCCTGCACAAGTCCTTTCAACCGCATCAGCTCCTGTTTACCAATCACTACGTATAATACTTCCTTGCTCTCTTTCGTATAGGCGCCATGTCCATGCAGCACGGTACAGCCACGTTTCATGTCTTTTGTTATTTTATCGGCCAGTATTTCTGATTTTTGGGAGATGATGGTGATCGCGCGTTTGGTATTTAACCCGTCCACGATGAAATCTACTGTTCGCGCGCCTATATATACCGCGATGAAGGTATACATCGTATTTTCCAGGCCGATAATGAAGGCGGACAGGCAGATAACGATGATATCAAAGATAAGCATGGCATTTCCCAGGGAGATGCCAAATACTTTGTTGACCAGTCGCGCGATAATAGCTGAGCCTCCCGTGGTGCCACCCGAGAGAAAAACGAGGCCGATGCCGATGCCCACCAGCAAACCTGCGAATACGGCTGCCAGTAGCGTGTTTTGTGTTACCGGTCGCATGGTATTTTCAGTAACGTATAGCCATAGCGAGCAAAAGATGATTCCCAGTATGGTGTACAGCATGGTTCGTTTGTCGAGTACTTTATAACCTACTACAATCAGCAGGGCATTGGCAATAAAGTTCAATATGCCTGGCGACCATCCGAAGTAGTAGTAGGCTGCAATGGTTAAACCGATCACGCCGCCTTCTGAGAGTTTGCTCGGAATGGCCAGGTAGTTGATACCTACTGCAAAAATGAACGCGCCTATAATAATGAGCAGGACGTTCTTAACATGTTCTTTCATGACGCAAAATTATAGGATTTTAACACAATGTGGGCAATGCTATTCTTGTAGCGTTAATATCGGGAGATTGAATAGTAATGCAGATGGTAAAAAGGGATTAGCAGGGCACTACGCTTCCAGTACTCACCTTAATTGTGTAGGAGGAAATCTTCCATTACTCAGCGTAACTGGAGCAAGCAGGGCGGACGTCCTGCGTACCCCAGTTTAAACGGCACCGAAGGTGCCGTTTAAACTGGGGTAAAAAAATATTTTTAACTTTTTTCGTATATCTGTTTGGAAATATTAATTCCCTATGTATATTTGTCTACCGATTTGGTAGACTAATAGTGTCGCTACCGTCGCAGGGGAGTATGGCAATTGCTCCCGGCATCCTTTGATCCACCAGCAAGGTGCTGTGCCAGTATTTTAAAATGTGTAAACAGCACAATATGAAACAGCACAACCTGAAGAGTGGACTGCGAAAACCATCGCTACATTCAGCATTACAATCTACCTGTTCCCGTTATTACAACCCGGCCCGCTATGGTAATAGTTGTTGCTGCCGGTAAATGATCTTGCGTTCTGTAAGCTGTAAATAGAATGCCTGGTGAGGTTCGCGGGAACGGTATGCTGCAAATTTATTGGTGGTAAATTTTTCAGTAACATACCTGACCCGCACCGCCCCGGCATCTCACACGGCCGGCTAAAATATTTCCTGTTCTTTACTAAAGTTATATATCAGACACGGTTCTGCGGGGTGTGCTTTCCGGCAATACTGGTGGGTTTGCCGTCAAATACCCCGTGAACTGACCGTCTGTATTTTTTTATTTTTCAGACGATGAAGGTTACATCACAAATTAATGTACTAACGTATTCGTATATACGTTTTTCGGAAAGCCTAACATATCAATAGGAACCACCTGCTTTCAGGTAAGGTGCCCCAGTGCCAGCAAGTCCCGACCCCATGTCGGGACTTCATTGTGTGCGCCAGGCATGGCGATCTGCTATAGGGTGCAAGTCCCGAACCCACTTTGTAGTAGGAAGGGTTAGCCAATAGCAAGGGTGTCGCGGGCGACTGCGAATCTGAAGGAAGCTGGCGGCAAAT
>NZ_JAHUWJ010000018.1 GCF_019219075.1 Chitinophaga sp. sic0106 | reverse complement strand
ATATTTGCCGCCAGCTTCCTTCAGATTCGCAGTCGCCCGCGACACCCTTGCTATTGGCTAACCCTTCCTACTACAAAGTGGGTTCGGGACTTGCACCCTATAGCAGATCGCCATGCCTGGCGCACACGAAAAATCCCTGGCCAGTAAATAGCCAGGGATTTTTTATGGAAGGCACTTTAGGCCCTATTGCAAAGAGCGCCGGGCTCTTCGCAATAGCATCTTAAAGCATTATTGTAATAACTTTCTCAACACCTTATCCTCCGCGTAAATATCATCAAAGAAAATCAGCTGACCACCCCTCCCCTCCGCAGTAAAATAACGGAGGTAAATAGGTATCCTTCTCGTCAGATCCACCTGCTTTTTCTCTCCGCGCTCAATCCACACACGGATGCTATCCCCTTTGTGAGAAGCTGTATCCATACGTACCAGGTACTGCGAAAGGCTATCCCATTGCTGTACACGTACGCAGCCATGACTCATGGCCCGCATGGAGTTTTTAAACAATCCACGGTTATTGGTATCGTGCAGGTATACACTGTACTTATTTCTGAAATTAAATTTCATAATGCCCAGGGAGTTATCCACACCATCCATCTGCCGCAGCACATATGGAAAATGGTTTTTACTGAGCTTACTCCAGTCGATGGTATGCGGATCAACTGCATTCCCATCCTTATCGATCACTTCCAGATTTTTGGATGCCAGGTACCCCACATTTTTCTGGATGGCCGGCAGCATTTCTTTAAACACAATACTGTAAGGCACGCGCCAGTAAGGGAACAGCATAAAGTTGCTCATGTAGGAATTCAGCAGTGGCGTGCGGGTACGCGGCGTACCCACGATCACGCGACTTTCCAGCATCACCGTGCCACTATCTACTACGCGTAACAGGTAACCGGGTACATTCACCATAATGTACTCCCTTGGCATGGTATCCGGCAGCTTACGCCAGCGGTCCATACTAATGCCTGCCTGCAGTATCCAGTCTTCCGCAGGTCTGTTAAGAGCCATCACGGTACGTTTTCCGGCTATACCATCCGGGTAGATGTTAAATTCGTTTTGAAATTTTTTCACGGCACTTTTTAACATCACCGTGTCCACCACCTCTACTCCTGTAGTATCGAGGTATCCGCCCTGCACCAGCCTGTTGGCCAATAATTGCCGGAACAGCAGTGTGTCTGTATAGGTGGAAGGAAGGGTATCCCAGGTCATGTCCGCATATTTCCCGCGGAAATTCATGATTGCTTCTTTTAAGGAAACGTAACCGGCGTGCGTAGGTTCCAGTCCTTCAAAAGCCGCGCTGATATTGCCTTCCTGGAGTGTGTTTTTTAATTTCTCTTTCAGAAAATCATCGTCGTACAGGGAGTCCGTACGCAGGGTAACACTATCCCGGGGGCCTGCGCCATAGTGCATGTCGGAAGTCATTTTCATGAATGCATCGGAAAGCAGGATATCCACTTTAGCCCACAATGCCGCATCTTTTTTGGCAGTAGCATCGCGTTGCAGCTGCTCTATAGCTGCATTTAAAGCGTTGGCATGGTACCTGGCCGGCGGTAATCCGATGTCGTAGGCATTCCTGATGTAATACATCATGGAATCCGCCAGGGGATGCAGTTTGCCGTGGTCTGACCAGTTAGCTGCATTTTCATGTTGTTGGTAAAAATCTTCCAGGGCCTGGGGTCTGAAAGCGAGGATACTATCTTCAAGATATCCTTCATTGTCGGAGATAAGGGACAGACGCTCGGTGATACTTTCTTTTACCACCTCATCCAGCTGTCTGACATTGGCTACAATTTGTTTTTGCTTTGGGGCTGTGTGCTTCTTTTTATGTCCGCACGATAACAACAGTAACACTCCAGATCCACATAAAAAAACGTAAAATAAATTTTTGTTCATCATCTGCAGTAAATCGCTAGTAAAGATAGCATTTTGCAAATACTGTGCTCAAAAATTCAGTCATCCGTTTATCTGCAACAGTCTTTTTTAACAAACAGTGATTTCAAGACTTTTAATATACCGTTCAAAACCTTTTTCATACTTACATTTTAAAAAAAAGAGGCTGCCACGATTAGCAGCCTCTTAAAAACTAAAACTAAAACAACTAAGTTGAATGATGGCACCTGTGGTGCCATCCGGGCGGTTGGCTCCGCGCTTCGCGCGGGACGGAAACCACCGGAAATATTATTGCGTATACTGTTTCCCAGTCTAACTTGTCGCCGGAAAACCGCTACTGCGTAATTACGCTAAATCTTATCTAATGGTATACGCCCTGCATCCGTTTGCCGGAACTGACTAGGTGTAAGACCCGTTACTTTTTTGAACTGTGCCGACAAATGTGCCACACTGCTGTAGCCCAATTTGTAGCTAATTTCACTCAAACTAAGTTCATTATATCGCAGTAACTCTTTTACTTTTTCAATCTTTTGCTGAATGATGTACTGCTCTATGGTAGTACCTTCCAGCTCAGAAAAGAGGCTGCTCAGCAAATGATAATCTTTCTGCAGCCTGGTCGACAGTAAGGAAGAAAAATTTTCCTTCATCTCATCCAGATCTGTATAATGAACGGTATCTACTATGATACTTTTAATGGCCGCTACCAGCTGTTGTTTCTTATCATCTATCAACAAAAATCCTTCTTCCTGCAGCGCAGGAATCAATCGGTTTAACTGTTCCGCGTCTATATCTCCCTTTACCGAAGCCTTGCCAAGCTCCATTTTTGCTATCTCCAGTCCTTCCGCTTCCAGTAAAGACTTTACCACCTTTATACAACGCGGGCAGACCATATTTTTTATATATAATTCGGTCGTTGCCATGGCGGTTATTTCTTTTTAAATACGTTAAAGATGTTATGTTCCACACGTACCAGGAAAGAGTTATATACATTCCGTTCCATGTTTCCTGCCAGCTGGGTTCTGTAGGATAGATCCAGCCTGGTAGTACTGTTGAATATAAACTGTATGGCCGGTGCTACGTCCAGGTAATTACCCCTGGCCAGTTCCGCTCCTCCTGCATTGGTTTTTCCCAACAGCTCCACGTACAGGTTCATATTCGTTTGCTTGTAGTTCTTGTATTTTACCGGCAGCAGCAGGTAGCCTGCACTGAGACTATAATTCACTGCATTACTGGAAAATCCGTCAGGAATATTGTGATGCACATTATTCAGGTAACGGGTGTAACCCACCGTGGTCGATAATGCCAGTTTATGCAGCAGCTGCGTGGCTATTAAACCTCCGGCTAAGCCACTGTTGTTGCCGTCCAGGTCAAGGTCGTAATTCATATACGACTGATGATTACTGGTGGCAGGCATAAACGGATTATCGATTATAGCACCCTTAACGTAAGCGGCCATACGAAAATGTGAATGCTGCTGATCCTGCGACAGGAAGCGATATTTCGCATATACGCTGCCGCCTTCCATCCTGAAACCGGACTGCATCATATTGGAGCCATATCCGGCTACGTGCACCATCAACTTTTTGTTGATACCGATCATCACCTCCGGTTCCACACGAATTGCATTACTACCGTCGTAATCCATCCGCATCCCTTTGCCGGTGAGCCTGATTCCAAGTGACCTTGCCGGCATATTACTGGCCGGCTCCGAATTAACATATAGTTCCTGTGCGCTGGCAATACCAGTGAGGCCCAGAAGGGCCATCACTGTGAATAAAATCCTTTTCATACTTCCGGGGTTTATATAGTTACGTGATAAACCCTGTTGGAAGCTGTTTTATCAGAATGGCAGCAGTCGCCCATCATACCCGTTTTATAGCAGGCCATGCTGGTTTCCTGTTGGTATTTTTTAAATTGTTTGGCAGAGATAAAATCCTTGTCGATTACAACGAGGTCCTTGTCACCTTTTAACACCTGGCTTTTCACATCCATAAAGTGAAGGGTGCTTCCCGCGAAAGGAACATGTGTATCATTCTTTACTTCTGTATCATTGAAGCTGGCGGTAACGGTGAGTTTACCCACAGAAAAACCGGCGTCTTCCACTTTTTCCTTGATCGCATCAATATTTACGTTAGCTCCTTGTTTGAAGAACAAAATGAAAGTAGTGTTTTCCAGGTCTGTGTCGATTTTCTCCACAAAAGGAAGGGTTTCCAGCGATTTCAGGGTAGCGTTGGAACACATGGCGCAGGTTAAGCCTGTGGCCTGTACCGCCGCTTTTTTATATTGCTGTGCATTAGCACTGAAAGTAATTCCTATGGCGAAAGCGATTATTGCTAAAAATTTCATGATCTGATTTTTTAATGAGTTGTAATTACAGAACCGGCCAACTTGCAGTGGGCCAATTCCTAAATGGATTACGGGCCGAAGGCCCGAATAGTGGAACAAAAAGCCTTTGCTACTTTGCCCCTTATGCTGCTTTACGGGAAGAAAATCCCGCACATCCGCCACTAGCGGACATCAGGCAAGCATCAAAAAAAATCAGATCAGAAAAGTGCAATGTTGGAGAAACAGGGGTACATCCCGCTGGTCGGGAGGCCCATGTGGTTCGGCCTGAAGAGCCGGATGGAGAGATATTATTACCGGCTGAGGCAGCATTTTTACCGGTAACTGCATATCAGCAACAGCGGTAAAATCCTGCATTACGGCAACGGCGGCATGATGACTTTCTGTAACCTTACAAAACTTAAACTCGTCTTTACAACAGCCCATATTTTTTACCGGCTTGTTGCATTTCCCGCAATAGTCAGCAGGTGCCGACTGCAGGTCTACAGACGCCAGTTTGCCCATGCAGTAGTGCACGTTTACTGCAAACCCGCTGGTAAGCGTGACATACAGAGCAGCAAATAATATGGCAAAAAATTTCTTCATGTTACCCTACAAATGTACAGCATTTTGGCTAGCCCTCAAACAGATTTACACCAAAGGAAAAAACCGGAGTCCGATTGGTGAATGCAATCGAAGCTCCGGTTTTCTCAATATTAGTTATCTATATATTACCGCATTGATATATATAGGTGTTAGTTAATAAACCACCACCTGATGCCAAGGCGGAAATCAAAGTTATTATAAGGGTACAGCGGTGCGGCGTAGTTGCTGTTAGCAAAGAGTGTGTTCAGGTTTTCGGCACGCACAAACGCGTTGAATGACTTAATACGGAAATGCACAAACGCATCCAGGTCAGGCGCCTGGTACTTGATTTTTTGTGATTGCTGGTATACCCACTGTCCCATCAGCGGCGAATAATCATCCGCGTAGTAGGAAGTATTATAGCGGAATTCAATACCGGTCATGAGATTCAGGTTGGTAAACAGCCTTTTCTCGTAGGCAAGCCGGTTACGCGTCCAGAACGCGGGAACGTTCATCGGACCTTCCCCGTGCACCTGCTGGAACGCCAGATCTACGTACCAGCTAAACGGCGAGAAGGTAAACTTCTTGCTAAATACTACCTGCAACAGGTTAAACAATGAACCGTATTGCGCACTGTGGTAATAATCCTGCATGTACGTGTAGTTGGTAAACAGGAAATAGTTTACCGCCAGGTTATACTTCAGCTTTTTATTATCGGCCGCAAACTGCAGCTGGGTAATATTCTCCTTGTTAAGCGATTCGTTGTACCAGGTCGTTTTGTTGCTGTTAAAATACTTGTACACATACGACGGTTCACGGTTCACATTATTCACCGACAGCTTAATATCTCCCAATAAATCATTTAAATGCCTGCGCAACATACCGCCCACACTGTAGTCCCCGATGTTTTGCCCCGCGAGGTAAAACTCACCTTTCGCCGAGAAATCCCATAGCTGGTTCTTGGTCTTATTGCGGTATTCCCCGTGCAATGCCAGGTTGCTGAAGTTGATATCAGCGTCCAGGAATGTGCCCTGCCAGCTTTCAAATCGGGCGCCTACATTGATAAAGTGGCCCAGGTTACCCCGCATCGGAAACTGAATCAGGGATAAGTCGTTGGACAGCAGCTGCCACTGATGACGGGCATAAACAGAATCCTGGCTACCCTGAGGAACACTAATATTGTAGTGTAGCGGATAAAACACCGAATCGGCCAGTCCGTCAGTGAATTCGTACTTGCTGCTTTGGTAGTTGAAAGTATACTGAACGCGGAAAAACGGATCGTACTTATAGTAGTCTGTAGTATCGTTCACGTGAATGGTATCACCACGTCCCCAGTCGTACTGCTGCTGAAACAGGAAGCCCGTTTGCCTGTATTGCGACTTCACCGGAATACTGGTGGTAAAGAAGTTATAGGACGAAGCGTTGTCGTTACCGAGGTTAACGGGAATAGTTCTCCTGTTGCTATAATTTGGATTTTGCAGGAAGGAGTCACTCCTGATACCACCGTTTTCACCACCCTGCAGGTTGTTGTGATACAGGTCCATGTAGGAATTGGCCCGCTTGTTTTTCGACTGATACCTGGCACTGAGGCGGTAGGTATTGTGGTTGGTAGTCTGGGATTTATAATACCCCGGTGCGTTTACCTTCCGGTAGTCAAAAGCGAAGTTAAAGCGGTTGGTACGGTTCTGCGTATGCGTTACGCCAAGGACCTGTTCCTGCTTGCTTCCCACCAGGTAGTTCATTTCTGTATACGGGCGGGTGGTATTATAGAAGCGTGCATCCGCATGGGACAGGCCGTAGATATCATACGCATGGAAGCCGGCATCGAAGCCTGGTTTCATAAAAGGCGTAAAGATGAGGTTACGGGCTGCGCCTCCACTGTTACCGGTAGTCATGTAGGAACGCGGTACTTTCAGGTATTGCATATTGAAATCCGCTATAGACGAGTCTATAGTGAAATCAGTGGGCTCACCCAGGTAGCGGTAGGTAAGCGTAAGTGTATCTGGCTCTTCTTCATGGCGGCCGGTATCGCGTGACATTTTTCCGCCACCACCGCCACCGCCCATATTACCCAGGCGGTTAGAATTGAACTGGGCCATCAGTTGCTGCCCGCCTACCAGTAGCAGGATTGTGATAATTAGAAATCTCATCCGAAAATGACAATATGTTTATAATTGCCCGATTAATTCACTAAAGATAAGCGTCAGTTTTGGCTCTGCCGCATGGGCAGCTTCCAGTACTTCTTCGTGGGTGATGGTGTTCTCTTCTTCACGGATGCCGATATCTGTAATCACACTCATTGCAAATACTTTAAGGCCGCAATGCGCCGCTACAATTACTTCAGGAACAGTGCTCATCCCAACGGCGTCGCCACCGATGATATGCATATATTTATATTCCGCACGGGTTTCGAAAGTTGGCCCCTGCACGCCTACGTACACGCCTGAATGCAGGTCGATCTGGTTCATGGCCGCAATTTCCACTGCGCGATAGATCAGATCTTTATTATACGGCTCACTCATATCCGGGAAACGAGGGCCGAGGGTATTATCATTGGGTCCGCGCAGCGGGTGCTCCGGCTGCAGGTTGATGTGATCGCGGATGATCATCAGGTCGCCCACGCTGAACTCAGGGTTCATACCGCCGGCGGCATTGGAAATGAACAAGGCTTTGATTCCCAGTGCATTCATCACTCTCACCGGAAAAGTCACCTGTTTCATGGAAAAACCTTCATAATAGTGGAAACGGCCTGCCATTGCCACAATGGGTTTATCGTTCATGAAGCCCAGGATCAGTTTACCGGAGTGCCCTTCCACGGTGGATACCGGGAAGTGCGGAATATCTTTATATGGGATCTCAATGGGATCTTCAATATCCTCTACCAGTCCGCCCAGTCCACTACCCAGAATAACGCCTGCTACCGGCTGTTCCTCCCAGAATTTGCTAATATATTCACTCGCTGCCTTGATCTGATCTTTGAGTTCGCTCATATCTTATTTTTCGTTAATTCGATTATTTTATCATTAAATAAGCCGCAAAATATACTGCAATATCGTATTACAGCATAAACGGCGCAAAGTTATTTTTTAATTCACAAATGACTCCGTTTTATATTTAAATCATAATGACCTATTTTAGCGGCAAATTTTATTCCGATGAACTTACACGAGTACCAGGCTAAAGAACTGTTGAAAAAATATAACGTACCGGTACAGGAAGGCATTCCGGTAGAAACTCCTGAAGCGGCCGCCGAGGCTTACAAGCAATTGAAGGTTACTTATGGTAATGAATTTGCTGTTGTTAAAGCTCAAATTCACGCTGGTGGACGTGGTAAGGGTAAAATCCGTGGTACAGAGCAGAGAGGTGTGGCTGTAGGAAAAAATGCGGAAGATGTTAAAACCATCGCTGGTAACATCCTGGGTGGTACCCTCGTTACCATTCAGACCGGCGAAGCTGGCAAATTGGTTAATAAAGTACTGGTAGCACAGGATGTATACTATCCTGGTCCTAACCCGGTAAAAGAATTCTATCTGTCAATCCTCCTGGATCGCGCTAAGAGCATGAACGTTATCATGTACTCCACTGAAGGTGGTATGGATATCGAAGAAGTAGCTCACAGCACGCCTGAAAAAATATTCAAAGAGTGGGTTAGACCTAATATGGCACTGCAAGGCTTCCAGGCGCGTAACATCGCGTTCAACCTGGGACTGAGCGGCGAGGCTTTCAAAAACATGGTGAAATTTGTGACTAACCTGTACAATGCATATGTTGGTCTGGATTGCAGCATGCTGGAAATCAACCCACTGTTCAAAACCAGCGACGAGAAAATCATCGCGGTAGATGCGAAAGTAAACCTGGACGACAACGCATTAATGCGTCATGCGGACCTGGAAGCTATGCGCGACATCACTGAAGAAGATCCTACCGAAGTAGAAGCTGGTAAATTCAACCTGAACTTCGTAAAACTGGATGGTAACGTAGGTTGTATGGTAAACGGCGCCGGTCTGGCAATGGCTACCATGGATATGATCAAACTGAGCGGTGGCGAGCCTGCTAACTTCCTGGACGTAGGAGGTACTGCAAACGCACAAACCGTAGAAGCTGGTTTCCGCATCATCCTGAAAGATCCTAAAGTAAAAGCGATCCTCATCAACATCTTTGGTGGTATCGTGCGTTGCGACAGGGTGGCACAGGGTGTTATTGACGCCTACCAGTCCATCGGCACCATCAACGTACCTATCATCGTACGTCTGCAGGGTACCAACGCTGCTGAAGCTAAAGAACTGATCGAAAAATCAGGTCTGAAAGTACAGTCTGCCATCCTCCTGAGCGAGGCTGCTGACCTGGTTAACAAAGCTGTAAGCGCTTAATCTGAAGGTTATCAACCTGATATAATAAAAGCCCCGTATCAATCGATATGGGGCTTTTTTGTGATTTTGCTCTGAGGAAAGAATTTATTTATAAAGTGGCCATCTTCGCATTCAGGCGTGTAACCATATCCGTTAGATTCATCATTTCAGCCTTTGCTACCGCCCAGGTCAGGTACTGCTTAGCCGTAGCCTTGTCCGTATCTGCAAAAGCATAAGCCGCACCGTTCAGCAGTTCAAGACTGGCTTTTTCAGTAATAGCTATTTTAGCCCATTGGAGATACAAAGCTTTCACTTCAGGATCTTTCGCCAGTTCAGCACCGCCATAGAAGCTAGCCATACGCACATTATTACTGTTCATATCCTTATTAGCAATGGACCATTCCAGGTAAGCTTTCAGGTTCTTCTGCTGTTTGTAGATATACCGGAACGCCATTTCTGCCTTTACAGAATCCCAGTCGCCACCGGGTTTATATGCCGCCTCATGTTTTTTGAGAAATGCCTCAAACGCAGCTGGCTCATACGCTACACCTGCCAGCTCTTTCATATCCGCACCAATTACCCGTGCAATAATGCTGCTGTTCATGTCAGGACCATACATTTCCTGGTATTTCACCCTGTTTTTCATGTAATAATCCTTATAATCGGCCGGCAGCTCTTTTACCAGTGCCATCGCCTTTACAGTCAGCTCTGCTGTCTTATCCTTTTGTTTTGCCAGGAAAGACACTAACACAGAGTCACCCGGATATTCACGTTTTTTGTTGAACAGCCCCTGGTACCAGGCCGGCCCCTCTTTTTTCACGTTAGTAGCATAACCATAGTAGAATTGACCTCGCTTATAGCGCGCAGTGGTTTCCTTCAGAAAATTCAGGAACCTGTCGGCATCATTATAGCCAATTCCTACGTTTACCAGTTTGCCTTCCGGAGAAATGATCAGGTAGGTAGGAAAGCCATGCAGCAGGTAGCGGGAACAGAGATCGAACCCGAAATCTTCTTTAAACACGTCAAAACCGGTGTTGATAAAGTTTTGCTCCATATAGGCTCTTACTTCCTTGCCTGGAAAAACTTTCACTTCCATTTCTTTACAGGCGTGGCAGCCCTCGAAATAAGTGTCCACAAAAATCGGTTTTTGCTCTTTTTTAGCCTTTGCCAGGAGCTCTGTCCAGCTGGCCTTGATAAATTGAGTACTATCCTGGGCAAAAGTTGCCAACGGCAGCAATCCTGCTAAAAGCAGGGTATACATCATCTTTTTCATCATTCTGAATGGTTTAATGGTGGTTTACTGATGGTGAAACTAACAATTCCCCCTGGAATCCGCTATCCATCAGCTTATCAAGTTCTAAAATCATTTTTAGGGAGATAAAAATGCTTACCTTCTGGCAAATTCCCGTACATAGAACACCTTCCAACTAAAAATATACCCATGAAACGAGTACTTTTTCTGGCAATACTGCTACCCATCTCCCTAAAAAATAACGCACAAGCCAAAAAACAAATCCTGGCTATGACCATTAATAAGGTGACCATTTTCACAAAAGGCGCCCAGGTAGAGCGTTCCGCCGCCATATCCGTCCCTGCGGGCACCAGCCAGGTGGTGATAGCCGACCTTTCACCGGACCTGGAAGAAAAAAGCATACAGGTAAATCTACCCGGTGATTTCACCCTCTTATCCGTAACGCGGCAGGTCAACAACCTCCGTTTGCAGGCCCACCTGGAAGAAACGGAAGCCCTGATAGCCGAGCAAAAGAATCTGGAACAGCAACTAGCCAAGGAAAAAAATAATGAAACGGTGTATAATGAGGAGAAAGTTATGCTGGTCAAAAACCAGGTTGTAACCGGTACCACCGGCCTCAAAGCCAGTGAACTCAAAGAAGCACTGGACCTGCAACGGAGCCGCCTGACAGAGGTAATGGCCAAACTCCTGGAAATCAACAATAACCAGCAGCAGTTGATAGTGCAAATCGAAAAAATCAAGCGCCAGCTGGGAACTTTTAACGCACACGCCACCCCCCCCACCAGCGATATTATTTTGACCGTGCAATCAAAAAATCCCGCCTCCGGCAAACTTATCCTCAGCTATATGGTGAAAAATGCCGGCTGGATTCCCGCCTATGATATCCGGGTGAAAGATATTAACACCCCTATCAACATGGTGTATAAAGCCAACGTATTCCAAACCTGCGGCGAAGAATGGAAGAATGTGAAACTTGCCCTCAGCAGCGGCTCCCCGGAAGAATCCAATACCAAACCCACGCTGAGCCCCTGGTTCCTGCGTACGTTCAGCTCCATGGACGACCGCAACCGGGCCCTGAACGCACAGGTGACCATCAATCGCGAAATTGAAGGCATCGTAAAAGATGGCCAGTCCGGAGAAGCGCTGCCTGGCGTAACGGTAAGGGTAAAAGGCAGGACAATAGGCGCCACCACCGATGCCCAGGGCAGGTACAAGCTCCAGCAACCAGCTGGCAGCAACATACTGGAATTCGCCTTCATTGGTTACGAACACCAGGAATTAAGCCCAACGGATGCTTCCGTGGTTTATATGCGGCAAGCCACCCATAGTCTGAATGACGTAGTAGTAACCGGGTACGGTGGTATCCAGGGAGAACTGAGAGGGTTTGTTTCAGGTGCAAAAGTAGAGGGGTTCATGGCTCCCAAAAAATTAGTCTCTAACAAAGTAGTAGAAATTACAGAACAATACACCCCTACTACCTTCGTGTTCGACATCCCTATCCCCTACACCATCCTCCCTGACGGCAAAAGCAATGTAGTGGGCGTAAAAGAGCTGGAAATCCCCGCTACCTATCAATATTACGCTGTTCCTAAACTGGAAAAAGCGGCCTTCCTTACCGCCGCACTCACCGACTGGGAAAGCCTCAACCTACTCGATGGTGAAGCCAGCATCTTCTACGAAGGCACCTATATCGGTAAAACCCTGCTGGACCTGCAGGCAGTGGCAGATACCCTGCAACTCTCCCTGGGCAAGGATAAGCAGGTAGTTGTAAACAGAACGATGCAAAAAGATGAGAGCCGCAAAAACTTCCTGGGCAGCAAAGTGACCTTTGCCAGAACCTGGGAAATCAGCATCAAAAACAATAAAGGCGTACCTATTATGGTAAATGTACAGGACCAGCTGCCCATCAAAACCATATCTGATATGGATATCAGCAAAACAGAATATGGGGATGCCGCCCTGGACACCGAAACCAGCATTCTTACCTGGCAACTGAATATTGCGCCGGCAACAGAACAAAAACGACAACTGAAATATGCGATAACTTATCCAAAAGGACAGATTGTAAACGTGAACTAAATATACGGGAAAATGAAAAGGGGATGTATCAAAACTAAACGAACGCCCTGAGAATAACTTAAGTGAGTGCACGACTCCATCAGGGCCCCAAATAAAGAGAGGGTGTATCAAACTTCTGATACACCCTCTTCTCATTTATGTGAATTGCTTTTATTGATCTTTCTTCGGCATCACCGCCTTTGGCTGTGGCTGCGTGGCTGGCTTAGTCTCCTCTTTCTTAGGAGCAGCCGGCTTTTTCTCCTCCGGCTTATCCGCACCCGGGGCAGCAAAATCATCACCATAGCCGGAAGCATCGATGTAATCCTGCTCCGTACCGTTGCCGGTATTTTCCGCCTCGGCGCCAGGTTCTACATTGGAGTTAAAGTCTTCATAACTCTCATTTGCCATGCTGGCTGGCATGATAAATTTATCGTTAGGCGTCACCTTCAGGGTAGGATCAGCATGTACTTTTTGCATGAAGTAAGCCCAGATAGGCAAGCCGGTGTTAGCACCCTGCCCCATGGCCGTAGTGGAGAAATGCAGGTAGTTGTTTTCACAACCTACCCAGGCACCCGCCAATATTTTAGGCGTGTAACCAATAAACCAGCCATCGGTATTATCGTTGGTGGTACCGGTTTTACCGCCGATTTCACCCTGGATGTTGTAACGGAAACGCAGTCGCGCTGCTGTACCACCCGGACCAGTTACCCCTTCCATCATTTTCACCATGGTGTAGGAATCATGCTCGCTGATCACTTCACGCTTTACCGGTGCAAAAGTTTCCAGGATGTTACCGTATCTGTCTTCAATGCGGGTAATATAAATTGGCTTGGTATTGATACCCCGCGCCGGGAACATCGTATAGGCACGCAGCATTTCATACAATGATAAATCCACCGCACCCAATGCTATGGATGGATATGGTTCAATCTTAGGAGTGAAACCCACTTTATTTTTAACGAAGTCAGCGAAGTTCTTAGGGCCCAGCTGCTTAATCAGATAAGCTGCTACGAGGTTAAGTGATTTCGCCAGCGCGCCCGCCATGGTAATAGTACCGCCGGTGCTACCTTCAGAGTTTTTAGGACTCCATCCGTCGATGGTAATAGGCTCGTTGGGCAGCATGGTATACGGTGAAAAACCGTTCATGATGGCAAAGCAATACAGGAATGGCTTGAACGTAGAACCCACCTGACGGCGAGTTTTAGCTACGTGGTCATTTTTGAAGTAACGGAAGTCAGGACCACCTACCCATGCTTTCACCTCACCGCTTTCAGGGTCCATGGCCATGAAGCCGGACTGCAGTACCGCACGCATGTATTTGATGGAATCCATCGGCGTCATGATAGTATCGATATCATTCAGGTCTGAATCAGTATAGCTGTTCCAGCCAAATACTTTCATGCGCACCGGCGTTTTGAAAGCCTTTGCAATCGTGGAATCATCTGCACCGTCTTCTTTCATCTGCTGGTAGCGGTCAGATTCCTGCATGAAGTTATTGAGCTCCTTCTGCCAGTTTTTCCACACGCTGCCGGTTTTGATATTGTTTTGTGCAAAGAATGATTTCTGCAGGGTTTGCAGGTGATGACGTACTGCTTCCTCTGCATACAACTGCATACGTGGGTTGATGGTAGTATATATTTTCAGACCATCCCGGTAAAGGTTATAGTCGGAACCATCTGCTTTTTTATGATTGGCGCACCAGGTTTTCAGCTCATCGCGGAGTACTTCCCGGAAGTATGGCGCTAATCCTTTGTTGTGGTCAATTTTATTGTAGTGAAGTACGATCGGTTTGCTTTTGGCAGTAGCTGCTTCGGCGGTGGTAATGAATTTGTTTTCCACCATGTTATCGATCACCGTGTTGCGGCGACTCAATGCCATTTGCGGATTGCGGCGTGGGTTGTAGAGGGTATTACCCTTGAGCATACCTACCAGGATCGCCGCTTCTTCGATAGAGAGGTGACCTGCATCTTTACTAAAAAATGTACGGGCACCGTTTTCAATACCATATACGTTATCACCGAAAGAAACGGTGTTTAAATAAAGTGTTAAAATTTCCTGCTTGGTAAAATTACGTTCCAGTTTGATGGCGATGATCCACTCCTGGAGCTTTTGGAAACCGCGGCTAACAGGGTTGGTAGCTCTTTTTTTACCAAGGGCGTCAGCCTGGAGGTTGAGCGCCAGCTGCTGTGTGATGGTACTGGAACCGCGTTTTTTACCGATCAGTAAGTAGAAAGGAATGGCGAAAGTACCTTTGGCGTCGATACCGGAGTTATCGTAGAAGCGACTTTCTTCGGTGGCTATCAACGCATTGATTACATTTTTTGATATTTCGTTATAGTCGCTGCTGGAGCGGTCTACCTGATAATATTTACCCAGAATGGTACCGTCATCGGCAATTACCTCCGCTGCCAGGGCGGCGCGTGGGTTTTCCAGTTCCTCCATGGAAGGCATATTGCCAATCACACGGAAGTTGATTAATAATATGAGGAGAATAAAAAATGCTAATACTCCAAATGCCACTCTCCACAATATTTTCACCGATTTTTTCATGCGCGTTCTGATTTGTTTAATGGCTAACTCAGCTATGAGTTGACCGACAAAGCTAATGGAAATTTCGGGATTTGTATAGTTACTCGCTCACGTAGTTGTCGGCAAAGAACTTACGATAACCAGCCAAATCCTTGGTACTGTTTAGTAATATGAAGTTATCCCGGGAGATTACAAAGAAGCTGTAATCCGTTGGCCTGATCCGGGGGATGATGTTGGCAGATGCGATATCACGGATTTCATCGAAGTAGGCCAGGGCCTTGTCTTCGTTAGGGAAAATCCTGAAAATCAGCATAATATCATTTGGTGTAAGCACAAAGCTACCCACCTCAATTTTATCTGTGGCGTGTTTGCTGGCGTTGTAGCGGGCAAATTGGCTCAGTCCTTCATCCATCAGGTCTTTGGATACCCTGTCGAACGACAGCACCACAAAGAATGGATTATTGGCATCTATCTTATACGGTGTAACTGGTTTTGGCGGCGCAATCACGTTGATGGCTGCGGGTTTATTACCAGTGAGTGCGGCTGCAACCTGGATACTGTCGGTCTTGGTTTTAGCGACATTCACCTTATCTGTGAATACCGGTTGTGGATTTTGCCATGGGTAACGCATAGATACGTTTTCATCTACCAAAGGCGTGCCATCACTGTTCTTTTTAACTTCCAGGGCAATTAAATAATTATATATTTCTTTCCGTTGTTTCAGGGCGGCCATCAGTGATTGAGCCTGGGTGAAGATGGCGGAATCAGCGGCGTATTTATTCATAACGTACTGCACGGCAGCTTCGGAGCGGTTTACTGTGTCGGTAGCGAAGGTGGAATCCGTTTTTACGATGATCATGGCCTGCAGCAGATCAAATTTAGGTTGCAGGTAATTGAGGCCATATGCGGAGTCTACGTGCGCGCGCATGGCAATTGCATCAGCATAGTTGCCGTTGCGGAACGCCGTATAGGCGGAGTCGTAAGCCTCACGGATGGCGGTCTTTTTGCCGGCATCAATATCTTTCAGGCCACCGAAGCGGATGATATCTGCGAAGTTCGTTTGTCCGTACTCGTTAAGTACCTGGTTTTTATACCGGTTGGCGATATCGCTCCTGTTTTGCTTTCCATTCCATACGTAGAGCGAGTAGAGTACTTCTGCTTTACGCGGGTGGTCAGGATACAGCAGCAGCAGTGAGTCATAGGTTTCTATGGCCAGGGGGGCGTTATCGAGTTTATCGTAATAGAGTTTGCCGAGGTCGAACCAGGCGTCCTGGCATTTGGTGCGGGAGGCGCGTAGTTTTTCGGGCGTGAGCGGCAGGCCGGCGGCGAGCACGTCAGCGGTCATGCTGTCGGCAGGTATGGCAGGCTTTGCATCTGCTGTAGTAGGCGCGTTGAGCATTTCAGCACCGTTATTATTGCCGGCGATGTTGGCGGCGCTTGTCTGACTTTTCCTCCAGTTATCAGCCAGCTGGCGGTTACCCCAGCGGCGTCTGAATTCTGAATATCCGGAAGACTTAGCGGCTACATTGTAGAAATACCAGTCCCCGTTACCTTCTGTTTGTGGGGAAAATGCACCTGGGCTTCCATTTTGCATGGTGCTGGTAGAGGTGTAGTTTTCTGAGTCGGAGCCTCTATCTTTTTTCTCGTTTTTCTTTTTATCGGCGGCTTCCTGGCGGATACTGCCGGCCATTTTAGCGAGGAAAATGTTACGGTCTGATTCCGGCATGGTGGCAATGCGTTGCAGGCTGTCCTCCCGTTGGATTAAAGCTACGCGGGCTGCTACGTCTCCCAAAACATTCTTGCGGGTATTGACCAGCTCGAAATCCACAAATTCCGGCGTCATGGTGCCGGAGGTGCTATCATAGTATTTTTTTGCTTCGGCGTAGTTGCGTTGGTTATAGTAGATATCAGCAATGCCTTTATAGGTGATGGTGCGCTGCACGCGGTTTTCGCTGGGTACTTTGAGTGATTTCTGCATATATCCCAGGGCGGCCTCCGGATCTTTCGGGTAAGAGATGGCTCCCATGGTGTACAGGATACCGTCTCTGTAGGGCTCAAACTTTTGTTTTTTGAGCATATGGCGGAGGGCGTCAATACTTTGCTGCGGGTCGCCGCCTTCGCGACCGGCATTGAGGCGGGCGATCTGCACGCGTGCCTGGAAGTCCATCATCGGGTCCGGCTTCTGGTGAATCACGCGTTTATACTGGTCGATGGCGGAGTCCGGCTGACTTTCAAGGGCATAAAGCTGCCCGAGAATAAAAGACATCCTGGCTTTGGCAACTTTATCGTGACTTTTATCGATGGCCACCTGTAAAGGGGAGATAGTTTCATGGTAACGGCCCTGGATATAGTTGCTATAGGCGCGTACCTCTGCCAGCGAGCCTTCCAGGCGTTTGGGAAACTTAGGATCGTTTGCCAGGAGGTTGAGCAGGGCTTGTACCTCATCATAGTCTTTCAGTTCGAGCAGGGTGCGGGCGCGCCATAAAAAGGCATCATTACGGGCTCGTTTATGGCGGAAAGGAGTGAGTACTCCTTTTGTATTTTCTTTTGAGGAGACGGAAATCTGATCGTTTTCAGTGGCGCCAACGACTGTTTTGTATTCCTTTTTGTTTTTAGGAGCGAAGGCGAGGTTGGTATACTGAAAGGTTTTGTTGGCGTTGTCGAAATCCCCTTCGTAGAAATAGGCGCGACCCATGAGCACGTAGCAGTCGGGAATCCACTTGCCGCGGGGATCGTGGAGTTGTATGCCTGTGGAAGCTTTTTCTATCACGGAATCCAGCTCTCCTTTGCTCACATTCTGGTTTTTAGCCGTAAACGGATAGAAAGGTAGCAATACGTTATAGTTATCCTGACCCTGGCGGTTTACGGAACGCACTACCCTATCCAGCTTGGTGCGGGCGTGGAAATAGTAATTATAGCGGGTGGCCAGGTTTTGCCAAAAGGCGCGATAGAGGGTCCAACGTTTTTTCTCCAGCATTATTTCGGCCGGGGTACGTTGGTCCTGTACTTTTGCCTCCTTGGGCTTAAATAAAGGTTTGGCCTGGGTAGCGTTACCCTGGGGATTGCTTTGCTGGGCTTTATTTTGGGGTGGGCGCTGCGCCTGGTTGCGGGGCTGATTCTGCGCCCAAACCGCTGGTACTCCCATGCACATTAAAAAAAGTAAAGCAAAATATCTTCGTAATAACTTGATGCAATTCATGGATGCCAGGGTGTATAGGCTTTATTATATAACTTCCGGAACTAAAAAATATTTTAAAGATACTACAAAAATGTTGAAAAACAGACAAACCATCAACCTTTAATAGACTGATTATCAGCGGTAAAAAAGCTTCTCCCGAGCAAAAAAATTTTCTTCATCTCTATAGATCCCAGAATACGAAAGAACAAATAAAACAAATATGATTAACTTTAGCCGCCTGAAAACGAAAAAATTGCAATGGCAAGGAAGGGGAATAAAAATAAAAGAAGGAATTTAGAGAAGCTCAGTCATAAGTATCGTTTGGTAATTATGAATGATGAGACCTATGACGAAGTGACGTCGTTCAAGTTGTCGAGAATGAGTGTTTACATCGCACTGAGTACCCTATTTGTATTATTGGTGGCTATTACGGTAGCTACAATAGTATTTACGCCATTGCGTTATTATATACCTGGTTACGGCGATTTAAAGCAACGCAAGGAATTCATTCACCTGAAAATGCGTGCAGACTCCCTCGAATCGGCCGTAAATGCCCGTGATAAGTACCTGGATAACATCAAGCAGGTGATCAACGGGGAATTTACCGGCAAGCTGGATACAACGATGATGAAAGTACCAAAAGTGGACGGAAGCACTTATTAATATCCTAGATATAATTGAATTTCAACCTATTTTGAATTATCAATAAATCTCAGAATAATTAATTTATTTTACATCGTTTTAACTTTCAAACCTGAAAAACCTGAAAACCTATGTTTAATAACAACACAAAGTCTAAAGGCGACGGCAAAAGCATGTTGCCTTCTTCTACTATCAACATCATTGGAAGCGGCACCAGCATCCAGGGCGATATCGTATGCGAAGGTGATATTCGTATCGATGGTCAGGTAAACGGGCTGGTATCCACCAAAGCTAAGATAGTAGTAGGTCCGGAGGGAGATATTGCCGGAGACCTTATTTGTCAGAGTGCCGATATCCTGGGTAAAGTTACCGGTATCATTAAAGTAGAAGAATTGTTGTTCCTGAAAGGGAATGCACATGTGAAAGGTGATGTATACACCGCACATTTCGAGATGGAGCCTACTGCCAAATTCAATGGCCGTTGCTACATGGGCGATGAACAGCCGGAAGAAACGCAGAAACATGGAAGATCAGTCCTCACAGAAGCCGAAGCAGAATAAGTCCGACAACAACGTTGGAAATATTATGCGCTATGCAGGCCTTGCATTTCAGATGATGGCCACGCTAGGGCTCGCTGTTTTTATTGGGTATAAGCTGGACCAAAAAATTGGCTGGCGGTTCCCGGTATGCTTAATCGTTTTTTCTTTAGGGGGTTTAGTCGTAACTTTGCGGCAAATTTTAAATGACACCCGCAGGAAATGAGCGACAGATTTTTTCTTAAGTTAATTGCCCTTTTTGGCATAATCAATCTAATCTTTTTAGCGTTTAAATCCAGGTTGATGGACATCGACGCACATTTTTATGTACTGATGATCGGCAACCTGGTACTGGCGCTAGTATCAATTTTAAGCGCCAGAAACAGTATCAAAAGCCTGGAATCTTCTAACCAGAACGCATTTATCAGAGCCGTTTACGGCGCCACACTGAGTAAGTTAATGATCTGCATTGTTGGTATACTGGCATATGTACTTGCCTATAAACCAAACATCAGCAAGCCAACTGTATTCATCTTATTAGGAATATACCTGATTTATACGCTGTTCGAGGCCGTGAGCATGTCTAAACTTGTAAGACAAAAGCAATAACACTTGAAAAAAGAGGCGCCATTACATGCATTAGCGGCCTATCTGCCAGATGGCACTTTTGAGCCGGTAATGGAGTTCATCAGCAACTATAAAGTACACCTGACCATAACGCGTGAGCGTGCCAGCATCCTGGGCGATTACCGCCATCCGGACGGGCATGGAAAAGGACATCGGATCAGTATCAACGGATCACTGAACAAGTTCTCTTTCCTCATCACGCTGTTACATGAACTGGCGCATCTTACCACTTTCAATAAGTATGGCAACCGCGTTGCCGCTCATGGAAAGGAATGGAAAAGCGAATTTTCCTGGATTTTAAGTGGATTTGTAGGAAAAAACTTCCTGCCCACCGATGTAGAACAGGCCGTGCGCCAAAGCATGGCCAATCCCGCTGCCAGCTCCTGCGCAGACGAGAGTCTGATGCGTGTACTCAGCCGCTATGACCGCAAAAAAGAAAATCATTACCTGGTAGAGCAACTGCCACCAGGACAATTATTCCGCACCAAAGACGGGCGCGTTTTTCGTAAAGGAGAACGTATCAGAAAGCGTTACCGCTGCGAGGAGGTGGCTACAAAAAGGTTATACCTTTTTAGCCCTGTGTATGAGGTGGAAATTGTTTCAATTGATTCACGGATTATCCCTCCGCCTTCGGCAGAGGGATAATCCGTGAATAGCGCCGGGCCAAAGGGCCGGCTCCATTCACGGAAAAGCGCTACTTTACTTCTGTATAATGCAATACAGGCAATGCCATTGCCCTGTTAATCAGCTGAATCTCCAGATTGATAATCGCCTCTTCCGATTGTGCCTGTAACTTAGGTGCATCATCGGTTGGTTTATGGTAATCATCGTGTCCGCCGGTATGGAAAAACAACACCGGCACCTGGTGCATATAAAAGTTATGATGGTCTGAAGCCCCCTTACCGGCAGCATCTGTAAAAAACTTAATACCAGGCTGCTTCACCTCTTTAAACACTTCCGGCCACTCCTGCGCTGATCCAAAGCCACCGATACCAATCCCTCTTTCGGGATTGTAACGGCCAATCATATCCATGTTGAGCATGAAATGTACGTTGGCCAATGGTTGCAGGGGATTGTTCGTATAATATTTAGAACCTTGTAATCCCAGTTCTTCTCCCCCAAAAGCAATGAAAAGGAAGTTAAACGGTTCTTTTTGTGCGTTTTTGGTGTAATAACGTGCCAGTTCCAGCAGTCCGGCCACACCGGAAGCATTATCATCTGCACCGTTGTGGATCTGCCCTACCGGGTACTTTCCGTCGAATAAACCAGCGGTACCCAGGTGATCATAATGCGCACCGATGATAATCGTACGTGCGGCACCGTTATCCAGGAAGCCGATCACATTGCGGCTCGGAATATTTTTGTGGGTGTTGCGGTCGAACGTAAAATCCTGGAAGTAGCTGCCGTTGTTAACAGGCTGCAGCCCCAGCTTACGGAATTGTTTGGCGACGTAGTTACTGGCAGTAGTACTGCCTTTTTCTGCGGTTCCTCTTCCTTTCAATTTGTCGGAAGCGAGGTAGTTCACTGTTTGCTGAATTCGTTTGGCAGACGGTAAGGTATCCTGTGCATGGGCGCTAATAAGCAATCCCAGTGCAGCTATTCCTGTCAATAAGCACTTTTTCATACTGCAATTAAATAAATAAAACAGAGAAGGCTTCCGAACCGGAAGCCTTCTGCTAAAAAATATGACTGAATAGTTCAGAAAATATTACTTTTTGTTACGCTGGTTCTGCTGCATATCAGCCTGACGCTTCTGCATGTCTTCCAGCTTTTCCTGCCATTTAGATTTCTGTACAGGTTTCTTTTTATTTTCCTGGATCTGCGCGTGGATCTTCGCTTCGCTGATAACGAATTTCTGAATCACGAATTGCAGAATGATAGAGATCAGGTTGGACAGGAAGTAGTAGAATGTAAGAGCCGCAGCGGTTCTGTTGAAGATACCGAGGAACATCAGGGGCATTACATATGGCATATACTTCATTACCGGGTTGCTCTGGTCTGCCATTCCACGGTTGTAGAAGGCCAGCATGAAGCTGGTAACAGTCATCAGCAGGGTAAATAAGCTCACGTGATCGCCATAAAACGGAATGTTGAATGGCAGGTGCATGATGGAATCGTAGGTCGATAAGTCGGTAGCCCACAGGAAGCTTTCCTGGCGCAGCTCAATGCTGGATGGGAAGAAGCTGTACATCGCTACCAGGATCGGTAACTGTAACAGGGCTGGCAAACAACCTCCGAGCGGGTTTACACCGGCGCTCTTGAAGAGTTTCATTTGTTCCACACCAAAGGTCTGCTGATCATCACCATATTTAGCTTTCAGCTCATCAATTTCAGGTTTCAGCACTTTCATCTTAGCCTGTGAAACATAGCTCTGATAAGTAAACGGAGCAATGATCAGGCGAATGAACAGGGTGAGGAGGATAATGATGATGCCATAGTTGTGGATAAATCCGCTGAGGAAGTTAAACACCGGAATAATGATCCATTTGTTCACATACTTCACAAAAGCGAAGATGCCGGAACCCAGTGGAATAATTTTTTCCAGGCCGAGATCAAATGATTTCAGTGTTTTATAGTGGTTAGGACCGTAGTAGATTTCAATTGGGAAAGAGAAATCAGCAGAACGATCGTAAGGGATCTGCAGGGTGGTGTAGGTTTGTCCTACAATATTGGCGCTTTCAGGTACTTTGGTATTTACATCTGCGCTGGCGAAATCTGCTTTTTTAGCGATCAGGGTAGTGTTGAAAAACTGTTGTTTCACACTTACCCATTTCAGTTCGTCGCTCAGCTTTTCATGTGCAGAACGTTGCAGGGTGAAGTAGTCATGTTTTTCTTTTTTGGTCATGTAGTGTACCTGGTTGTTCAGGCGTTCATTCTGCATGTCCAGTTCCTGCTTGTCGTTTTGTGAGTTCCATTGCAGGGTCAGGAATTTCTGGCTGCCAGGAAGAATATTCTGGAAACCAACGGCGTGAATATCATAGTCTACCACGTAGCTGCCTGGTTTCAGGAGGTATACAAATTCCAGGTAAGCACCATTGGCGGCTGCCAGGCGGTAAGAGATCGCTTTTTGATCACCGGCGAGCTGCTGGGGAGCGGCAGCGGTGAAGAAGAGGTCGGCACTCTGCAGTGTTTTATTCGCATTGGCAGGTACTTCAACAGACAGGCGGTTGAAGGAGCCGTTTGCCAGCATCAGTGGCTGACCATCATGGGTTTTAAAATCTTTCAGCTGTACAGAAACAGGCTGACCACCTTTATTAGAGAAAGTAATTTTTACAACATCATTTTCCAGAACGGTAGTTTGCTCGGTACCAACGGCTGCGGCTGCAAATGCGCCATATTCTCCGGAGAGTTGCGCCTGATGGGCTGAATCGAGCTGAGTACCAGCCAGGTTAGCTACTGTATCAGTAGGAACCGTTTTTGGCTTGTTCACAAGGGCGATGGAATCTTGTATGGCCTTTTCTTTGGCTGCGTTTTGCTGCTGCTTATTATTCAGGAATATGTAACCTACCAGCAACACACCTAACAGTAAAAAGCCAATAACCGAATTTCTATCCATGAAATGCAATTAAAATTTAGGCAGCAAAGGTAATCCTTTTTCTGGCAAAGCCGATAAAGACTACCGGCTGCGGTGGCTTTTTTTGAAGATTGTTTATTAAAGAATTGTTAAAAGCGGCATCATACGTGCGGTTCTAAATGACACCTTCGGTGTCATTGGGTGGGGTTCCGCGCTGCGCGCGGGTGGCTATGGTTACACAGCTGAAGGTAGCTTTCTGCTGAATGTTTGCACCGGGCTTGGTTTAGGGAGATGTTAACCGACTGAATCTGCGTAACTGCACGTAAGGACAGATACCTGGCGGCGGCTTCCTCGCGCGAGGTGCCAAACAATACACACCAGCAAAACCGGAGGTTTTCCGCTAAAAACCAATGTAAAAGGCCGGAAAAAGGACTGATCCTTTTTTCCGGCCTCCAATGACATCTATATAAATAAAAAATATTATATTTTACTTCGCTACAGCTTCCTCGTTGAGTTTAGCTTTTCCGTTTTTGCTTTCAGCGTAAGCTTTGGCTGCGCCAATGAAAGCTACGAAAATAGGGGAAGGACTTTCTACAGTGCTTTTCAGCTCCGGATGGAACTGAGAACCAACGAAGAAAGGATGGTTAGGGAGCTCAATCATCTCCACCAGGCCAGTATCCGGGTTTTTACCGGAAGGCACCATACCGGCATCTTCAAATGCCTGCAGGTATTCGTTATTGAATTCATAACGATGGCGGTGTCTTTCGCTGATAGTAGTGCTACCGTAGATTTCTGCAGCTTTAGAACCTGGAAGGAGTTCGCAGGCGTATGCACCGAGGCGCATGGTACCACCTTTGGCAGTCACTTTTTTCTGCTCTTCCATGAGGTTGATCACCGGGTGAGCGGTGTCAGGATTCATTTCTACAGAGTGTGCATCTTTCCAGCCGAGTACATTACGTGCGTATTCCACCACGCTCATCTGCATACCAAGGCAAATACCGAAGAATGGCAGCTTATTTTCACGGGCATATTGAATAGCAGTGATTTTACCTTCAATACCACGATGACCAAAGCCTGGTGCTACCAGTAAACCATCGAGGTTTTTCAGTTTTTCACATACATTTTCAGGTGTCAGGTGCTCAGAGTGGATATTTTGTACCACTACTTTACAATCGTTTACTGCACCGGCATGAATAAAGGATTCCAGGATTGATTTGTAAGCATCCTGCAACTCCACATATTTACCGATCAAGCCGATCGTAACTTTAGATTTAGGATATTTTAACTTATCCAGGAATTCGCGCCACTTGATCAGTTCTGGTTCTTTTTCGATAGGCAGCCCCAGTCTTTTCAGCACAGAAACATCGAGTTTCTCACGCAGCATTTCCAAAGGTACTTCGTAGATGGTAGGGCAGTCGTTCGCTTCGATAACTGCATCTACCTGTACATTACAGAAGAGGGCGATCTTCTTTTTCAGATCGCGGTACATTGGTTCTTCTGTACGACAAACGATGATATCAGGATGTACGCCATACTCACTGAGCAAACGCACAGAGTGTTGTGTAGGCTTGGTTTTGAGCTCTTTTGCTGCACGCAGGTAAGGGATCAGGGTGAGGTGCACTACCAGACAATCTTCTTCGCCCAGTTCCCATTGGAGCTGACGAACTGCCTCAATGTACGGGAGTGATTCGATATCACCCACGGTACCACCCAGCTCAGTAATAACGATATCATACTTACCGTCTTTGCCGAGCAGGAGGATGCGACGCTTGATTTCATCGGTGATATGTGGGATAACCTGAACGGTTTTACCCAGATATGCCCCTTCCCTTTCCTTATTGATCACTGTTTGATAAATACGACCGGTAGTTACGTTGTTTGCCTGAGATGTAGGAATATTCAGGAAACGCTCGTAGTGTCCCAGATCGAGGTCGGTTTCGGCACCATCTTCCGTTACATAACATTCCCCGTGCTCATATGGGTTTAATGTTCCCGGATCCACATTAATATATGGATCGAACTTCTGAATAGTCACTCTAAAGCCGCGTGCCTGCAATAGTTTAGCCAGCGAGGCGGCTATAATTCCTTTACCCAAAGAAGATGTAACACCTCCCGTTACGAAGATATATTTTGCCATAAAAACTAAAATTCTGCTTGAATTACTTGACCTATTACGGGGGAAGTGCCGGATTGCTTTTGGTGTGTTACCTGTCAAGTAAACTACTTCCGAAGGTCATGCAAAGTTACAAAAATTTGCTTCGCACCCAAGTTTTTATCTCGATTTGACTGTCAGACGACGGTTCGAAAGGCTGAAATCCGCCACGGCTAATGTATGCCTGTATTGAATTCCGTTAGATTTTGATAAACACAAAAATTATACGCACTGCAAACGGATATCATTCAAAATTTGCTACTAAAACACGCGAATATCATCACCATATATAAGGGTCAGGTAAAGAAATTTTAAAAATTGTACCTTAACAGGATAGTATCTTTCATAATACAACAGCGCAATAGATCTTATATTGTAAATTTGCGTCCGAAATACATTAAAGATGACTTTAACGCCTAAACGAGCGCAGGACTCTCTGATTCAAATGACAGAGCTGGTGCTCCCCAACGATACCAACACTTTCGGTAACCTGATGGGTGGACGCCTCATGTACTGGATGGACATTGCCGCCGCGCTGTCGTGCATGAAACATTGCGCCGCACCTGTTGTAACCGCTTCTGTAGATAATATCTCCTTCGAAAATCCCATTAAACTGGGTAATGTAGTACATATTGAAGCGAAAGTAAGCCGTGCATTCAATACTTCCATGGAAGTACACATGCGCGTGTGGGGTGAAGACCCGGTGCAACAATACCGCTATAAATCCAATGAAGCATTCATGACATTTGTAGCCCTGGACCCTAACGGAAACTCCCGCCCGGTGCCGGCCATTACCGTGGACACAGAAGAAGAAAAAAAATTATATGATGGTGCCCTGCGTCGCAGGCAACTGCGACTCATCCTTGGTGGAAAAATGAAACCGGAGGATGCGGAAGAGCTGAAAGCACTGTTCAATATCTGATTACAAAATAAAACGGATCGCTTCGCGATCCGTTTTATTTTGCTCCCGCATCGCCGGCGGGGCAACCCCTCCGGGTTTAATTATCATACGTTGCATTTACATCTCCCCTTCCCACTCTGCATAAAACTGCTGTAAATACTGCTCCATAAAGGTATGCCGATCCTGCGCCAGCCGTTTCCCGGTGCTGGTATTCATCTTATCCTTCAGCAACAACAGTTTCTCATAAAAATGATTGATGGTAGGAGTATTGTTATGCTTATAGTCTTCCTTACTACGGTTTAGCACCGGCGCTACTTCCGGATCATACAAAGCGCGGTTTTTAAATCCTCCATAATTAAATGCCCGGGCAATACCAATGGCGCCAATGGCATCGAGCCGGTCCGCGTCCTGCACAATGCCCAGCTCAGTGGAATAAAAGCCGTTTTCATTATGTCCTCCTTTAAAAGAGATATACCGGATGATATTTTTAACGTGTTCAATGACCTCCTGCGGCAGTCCTAAACTTTCCATGAAAGCCCCTGCTCTGGCTGGCCCGATTTCTTCGTCGCCCCCGTGAAATTTGGAGTCGGCGATGTCGTGCAGCAAAGCTCCCAGTTCCACCACCAGCAAATCAGACTGCTCTGTGGTTGCTATATGCCTGGCCTGTTTCCATACCCGGTAGATATGCCACCAATCGTGCCCTCCTTCTGCATTTGCCAGCTGCTGCTTCACAAATTTCACGGTTGTTTCTATTATTTCCTGATGCTGTTCCATGGAAATAAAGATAGGATATTTGCGATTTTTGACATATTTTCGGGCACCGAATCCCCTGATCTCCGATAGTTTTAACCACCTTCTATGCTAACCGCAAGCTGAATTTCATTAACTGAATGACACTCTAACCTCATGAAGAAGTATTATCCCTTTGCCATTGTACTTGCCGTATTGTGTTGTATAGTGGTTGTGCTGGAATTTTTGTCCCTCCGAAACACCAATGGCGTACTGAGCTATCCGCTGGATGATGCATTTATCCATATGGCGGTAGCCAAAAATGTGGCCTTTCATCACATCTGGGGCCTGTCTAACGTAGAATGGGTTTCCTCGTCCTCCTCTGTGCTGTTCACCATTTTGCTGAGCACCGCTTTTTATATTTTTGGGCTCTCGCCCTGGTGGCCGCTGATACTCAGTGCTACCGGTGCCGTATTGCTGCTCCTGGAAATGCAGCGGGAATTGAATAAGCATACCCACTTATCCACCTCCCGCAAAACGGTAGCCATGATGGCCACCATGCTGGTAGCCCCACTCCCATTCATGACCATACTTGGCATGGAACATAGTCTGCAGATGGCGCTCACACTCATTTTCGTGCACCGCTGTGCTACGCGACTGGAAAATAACCAGCTGGCCCTGGGCGACTGGATCGCACCTGCGCTATGGGGTGCACTGATGATTTCCTGTCGTTACGAGAACGCCTATACGGCATTTGTAGTGTGCTGCATCCTTGCCCTTCGCAAAAGCTGGAAATCCGCGTTCGTACTGGGTATCATCAGTATTTCCCCGGTAATAATATTCGGTGCGGTGATGGTAATAAAAGGAGGCTACTTCCTCCCTAACTCCCTGATTCTGAAAGGGAAAATGCAACTGATACGCCTGTTAAACGATACGGTTTCCTTCCTGGAAATCACCAGCGTGATCAGCGGGGTGTTTGTGATCACCGGCATAGTGGTGGCAGAACGTTTCCGCAGGAAGCAGTTCGACAGAACATTTTATGTGCTGACCATCAGTTTCTTCAGCATTATTCTCCACTGCTGCTCCGCAGCCGCCGGTTATCTGTACCGGTACGAAGCCTATTTGCTGGTATTAAGCTTTTTCCATCTCTCTATAATATTTATGGAATGGTGGTCACCTGAAAAACTAAAGGACAGGGCCAACTGGCTGTACATACTTACTTTCAGTATTTTCCTCTGTAACCTGCTGCCTCGTGCGGCTAACTCACTGCCGCACGCCGTGCGCTGCAGTAAAAATATATACGACCAGCAGTACCAGATGGCGCTTTTCCTGAAGCAATATTATAATCATAAAACAATCGCGGCCAATGATGTGGGCGCTATCAGTTATCTGGGAGATATCACCACCCTCGACTTATGGGGCCTCGGTAATAACCAGGTGACCCGTGCGAAACTACACAAGGAATATACACCCGCCTATGTTCACCAGCTGATAGACAGCAGTCAGGCTAAGGTGGCCGTTATTTACGAAGAATGGTATTTGCCGGAGGTCTATAAAAACTGGCATAAGATCGCTTCCTGGGAGGTATCCAACAACTACATTTGTGCCTATGCAACGGTGTGTTTTTACGCTACGGTGGAAGAATCAGCCGAAACTATGTACAAAAATCTGAAACAATTTGAAGCGCAGTTGCCGAAAGATGTGAAGGTGCAGTACTTCTATAATCAGCAGGATAAGGCGCCACTGGCGCAGCGGTAGTATACATTGCACATAATGAAATGAAAAAGGCGGCAGGTCTAAGACCTGCCGCCTTTTCTCTGATATATGTCCAAAACTTTTTAAGTAATAAGGGGTTATACCTGTATGATACAAATTAAAAGGGTATACATTCAGTTCAGTGAAGCGGACGGTTACCGGGTGCTGGTAGACCGTCTGTGGCCACGGGGCCTCTCCAAGGAGAAGGCCCATGTGGATGAGTGGCTCAAAGAGATAGCACCCAGCGATGAACTAAGAAAATGGTTCAATCATGATCCGGAGCGCTATCCGGTATTTAAACAACGGTATGAAAAAGAACTTGCTTCGCACGAAGACCTGTTGGCAGAGCTTCGTAAAAAAGCGGCCCATGGCCGGGTAACGTTATTATATGGCGCAAAAGATGAGGAACATAATCAGGCAGTAGTACTGGCGGAGATCTTAAAAAGGAAGGATTAGAGCTCTTTCGTTTCCGGATCTACCAGCACATCGGTGATGCTGTTCAGTTTTTTCACTTTTGCGGCAAAGTCGCCTTTTAGCTTGTCTCTGATAAGGTGTAGCTTGTTCAGTACTTCATCCAGGGTATCAGGGATGGCTTCCTGCAGTACCTGTTTGAGGCGCTTGGCTACGGTGGGGGATTTTCCGTTGGTAGAAATCGCAATTTTGAGGTTGCCTTTCTGCACGATGGAGCCCAGGTAAAAATCACATAATTCGGGAGTGTCGGCCACATTGATCAGCACCTTACTGCATTTGGCCTTTTCCCACACGCATAGATTCAATTCCTTGTTATTCGTGGCTGCAATTACCAGATCTTTTCCAAAGAGGTCGCCACAGGAAAAGGCTTTCTCCACCAGCTCCACATTGGCGTATTGCTTAGCGAGGGTTTTGAGTTCCGGCAAAAAGGCCAGCGACACCACTGTAACAGTTGCTTCCGGGCTGTTTTGCAGCATAGCATTTACTTTTTCCAACCCCACATTTCCTCCGCCCACTACCAATACATGGAGGCGGTGCAACTTAAAGAATACGGGAAACAACTGATTTTCTTCCATTATACTGCGATTTTTAAACCTTCGGACACCCTGGTTTGAAGGGCCTGGAATGCTTCGTGGAAGCGTACCACTTCACCTATCACAATGATAGCAGGGTTGTGCAGTTGCTGTGCTTCAGCAATGTTTACCAGGTCGGAAACATTTCCTACGCCCAACTTCTGATCTGGCAGGGTACCATTTTGAATGATGGCAGCAGGGATTGCTCCTTTGCCAGCCGCTTCGTAGATACCTGCAATTTCATGCAGCTTGCTCATACCCATCAAAATGACAACGGTAGTATTTGCAGAGATAGCATGTTCGAGGTCACGGGAGAGATTACCGTTTCTTGTGTTACCGGTGATTACCCAAAAACCCTCGCTTACATTTCTTGCGGTAACAGGAATCTTGTTCATTCCTGGTACCGCGATTGCACTCGTTATTCCCGGAATCACCTCGGTAGCAATACCAAACTGCTGTGCGAAAGCGATTTCCTCAGAACCACGGCCAAACACAAAGGAGTCGCCCCCTTTCAGCCTTACCACACTGCCATAAGTGAGTGCATATTTCACAATCATGCGGTTAATTTCTTCCTGTGGATATACGTGCATGCCTGCGCGTTTTCCTACAAACCTGCAAAGGCAATCGGCGGGTGCATGCTCCAGTAATTCGTTATTCGACAGTGCATCATAAAGTATCACCCGGGCATTTTGAATGGCCTTTAACCCTTTTACCGTAATGAGTTCCGGATCACCAGGTCCGGCGCCTACGAGGGTGAGTTTCGGTTGTATATGTTGCATGATTGTAAGTTTTAGAAAGATAGAAAAAATTATTGACGGTACCCGGCAGTTTTAATTTATGCCTGTACGGTGGCCGTTTTCTGTACGCGGAAAGCCTGTGCTGCCTGGTAGAAATCCGCTGCCTGCTTGTAATAAGCTCTGGCGAAAGTTTCCGTAGGCTCGTTGCCGTTAATCTGCAGTACAACCGTTTTGAAATCTCCTTCGAAGTTGAACTGACCGGTTGCAATGAAGTTTTTCTCAAAGTCGTTGAGGATACCAATCTGCGTGTTGCAAGCGATTCCTTCGCCCAGCAGCAGCGCTTTGGCTGTTTGTACGAAAGTGGAATATGCGTGATAGATACCGTCTGCAAACTGGCCTTTATCAAATGCTTCTTTGCCCAGATCCAGCTTCTCTTCTGCTTCCAGCAGCAGGGTGGCTACCAGGTCGATCACAACGCCGGCGCACTCTCCCACACCGATGGCGGTAGCAAACTGTTCTGCCTGGCCCCAGTCGATGAAAGCATCATCAGTGATAGCGCTAAGATCAGCCAAAGGTTTCAGCAGTTCGTAGAAATATTTTTCGCCCTGGCGGTCGTAGTATTCGTTGAATTTTTCTTTTTCCTGTCCGTTGATTTCGTAGTTGTGCAGTAGGGTGCGGAGTACATCAGGACCGCGACGGCTGGGCACTTTTATCACTTTATCGGCTACACGGCCTTCGCCGTTGCCTACGATACCACCGCCCAGTAATACCTGGAGTGCGGGCAGTGTTTTACCACCGCTTTTCAGTGAGCTACCGTGGAAGCCGATGCTGGCGATGCCGTGCTGGCCGCAGGAGTTCATACATCCGCTGATTTTTATTTTGATGTCCTTGTTATGTACGAGGTCTGGGAATTCAGCAGCGATCACGTTTTCCAGTGCTTCGGCGATGCCGGTGCTGCTGGAGATAGCCAGGTTACAGGTATCAGTACCAGGGCAGGCGGTGATATCTGCGATACTGTCGAAACCAGCGGCAGCAAAGCCTTCGGCTTCCAGTACACTGAATACATATGGCAGGTGTGCCGGCAGAATGTATTTGAGCAGCAGGCCCTGGTTGGCGGTAACACGCACATCATCGGCAATCACCGGGCGCAGCGCTTCGATCAGGTTGCGGCTAACGGTAGAAGAGATGTTACCTAAAGGTACTTTCACGTATGCGGCGAAGTAGCCTTTCTGTTTCTGTTCGAAAACGTTGGTAGCTTTCCAGGTTTCAAACTGTTTGGGATCGCGGATGGTAAAGGCCGGCACTGTACCAGTGACAGGAGCTTCGGTGTTTTTGTACGCCTCATAATCCACTTTCACCGATTTATTTTTCACTGCTTTGTATTCTTCTTTCACAAGGCGGTCGAATTCTTCCCAGCCCAGTTTTTGCACAAGGAATTTCATCCTTGCTTTATGTCTGCTGGTTCTTTCACCGTAGCGGTCGAATACGCGGAGTACGTTTTCAATATAAGGGATGAGCTGATCTTCTTCCAGGAATTCGAAGGCTGTTTTGGCGAGGAATGGCTGGGCGCCGAGGCCGCCGCCTACCAATATTTTAAAGCCACGCACTGTTTTGCCGTTCACTTCTTTCACTTTAGGGATCATGCCGAAGTCGTGCATAAATGCCCAGGCGGTATCTGCGTCGCTGGAGGAGAAAGCAATTTTAATTTTACGGCCCATATCCTGGCAGATAGGGTTACGCAGGAAATAGCGGAATGCTGCGTCTGCGTAAGGAGTTATATCGAATGGCTCTTCCGGATCAATGCCGGCGCGGTCAGATGCGGTGATGTTACGTACGGTGTTACCGCAGGCTTCGCGGATGGTGACATCGTCCTGTTCCAGTTTCGACCAGAGTTCAGGGGTTCTGTCCAGACTTACGAAATGTATCTGTACATCCTGACGGGTGGTCAGGTGCAGGTTTCCGGTGGAGTATTCGTCGGAGATATCAGAGATTCTTTTCCATTGCTGCAGGGTCATTTTACCGTAGGGCAGTTTGATACGTACCATTTGTACGCCTTGCTGGCGCTGGCCGTATACCCCACGTGCCAGGCGGAGGCTACGGAATTTCTCTTCAGGGATGTTGCCTTCGCGGAAAGCGCGGATTTTTTTCTCCAACTCAATGATATCGCGTTCTACGATCGGATTTTCGAGTTCTGTTCTGAAGCTTTGCATAACAAATATTTTCTGGTGGTAGATTGCTGAATTTGATTTGACTAACGGGCTTTTGGTTGTTTTCTCTACAAAAAAGCCCCCGGGTGTTTCCGGAGGCAGTTTATTTATAATCAGTTAGTTATTTACATGATCATAATGCGCACGCCTCCTGGATCATTGACATCCAACAACATGCGACAAACTTCCTTATCCGTCCATTACCCATATTCCCTATAATTTTAGTAGAGTAATACAAAGATATAGGACGGGGTTATCATTCCAAAACTTTTTTTAATAAAAAATGGGGGTGTTATTTAGATAAAATTTAAAAAATGAAGGACTGCAATTCCGATGGATTATGGCCGGGAGAAAAATAGCATCTCCCTAACCCAATACCAGCAAGCATTACACACAACCGCACCGCTAAAAATGAGTACAAATCCGGGCTTACCCGCATAACCTATCATTATGGGTAATAACTTATTGTTATGGCTTTAACAGGCAGAAAAATAAAGAGTTAACTTTGCGCCGCAAATCGGAACTATGATTAATACAGTAATATTTGACATGGATGGCCTGCTGGTGGACTCGGAACCTTTATGGGGACTGGCGATGCAGGAGGTATTTAATACAGTGGGCGTATCGCTGACACCGGACTTGTGGCATAAAACCACCGGTTTACGTACAAAGGAGGTGGTAAACTACTGGCACCGGCATTTTAACTGGAATGGTAAAAGTGAGGAGCAGGTAACGGATGAGATTATTTCCACTGTTATTAAAATGATTATTGCGGAAGGCAGGTCCATGGAGGGCTTGCATTATATATTAGATTTCTTTAAAGAGCGGAAATTTAAGATGGGGCTCGCTTCTTCATCCCCTAAAAGGTTGATTGATGCGGTCATCGAACATTTGGGCATTAGTGATTATTTTCAGGCAGTAGCCTCTGCTGAATTCGAGGATTACGGCAAGCCTCATCCGGCGGTGTACCTGGCCTGCGCGAAGGCGCTGGGGAGCAGTCCGCTGGAATGTGTGGCGTTTGAGGACAGTGTGACCGGCATGACGGCTGCCAGGGCCGCGCGTATGACCACAGTAGTGGTGCCCGAGGCGCATAACAGGCAGGATGCCAGGTATGCGCTGGCGAATTTGAAGCTGGATTCGCTGCTGGAGTTTAATGATGCCAAATTGCTGGCCATACAGCATTAACAGATGCTGACCAAAAGTAAAATGATGGGCCAGGTACCGCGAAATTGCTGTTGGGTTTCCATCACCTGCCCATTAAGCAGGCCTTTTTAGTCAGCCCCGAACGGGTGATGGCGGTCGCGATTATCCGTTCGGGAATAAAAGAACATTCATTCTTATGAAAATCGTAGACCTCTCCAAAACGATTGCTTATAACAAGCAAGACCCCTGGTTTATGCGCATTAAGATCAAGCATAAGCCTCATCGTAAAAGCAAAGGATTGATTCGTTTCTTCATCGGTTTGCCGGCAAAGCTCTTTCCCAGAGGGTTTGAGGGCTGGGCAGATGATAAGATTATGGGAATGGGTGTGCATGCAGCCACTCATATAGATGCCCCCTGGCACTACTCTCCCACTGTGGATGGCAAGCCAGCCAAAACGATTGATGAAATTCCTTTAGAATGGTGTTATGGAGATGGAGTGGTCATTAATATGACCCACAAGGCCGATTTTGAAGAGATCACATTGGCGGATATCCAGGCGGACATTGCCCGTACCGGCATTGAGATCAGGCCCGGTACTATCGTATTGATTTATACAGGCCGGGATAAATATATTGGAACGAAAGACTACCCGATGCGGGGCACCGGTATGAGCGCGGAAGCCACGCACTGGCTGATAGATCAGGGTGTAAAAGTGATGGGCATTGATCAGTGGGGTTTCGATCTCCCGTTAAAATATATGGCGGAAAACGCCAAAAAAACCGGAAAAAACGATTATTTCTGGCAGGCACACCTGGTAGGGCAGCAGAAAGAGTATTGCCATATGGAGCAGTTGGTGAACCTGGGAGCGTTGCCGCCGTCCGGGTTTAAGGTGAGTGTGTTTCCATTGAAGATAAAAGGTGCGAGTGCTGCGCCGGCAAGGGTGGTGGCGATATTTGAGTAAGGTTTCACCTCACAATTGTCCAGACCGAAAGCCCAGACAAATGTGAGGTAGTTATCACTCTACATAGAAACCTTTTTAGAAATAATTATTCACAGCAAATTCAAATTGGTTGATGAATATTGCTTTGAACGGCGTAATATTATTCAGTTCATAGAAAACTAACATTGCTTTTTTATAATCAAGTGAATCCACTGTTCTGAAAGAAATAGGACAATAACCTGAAGCAATTAGCAGGGCATTACTAATGATTCTAGCTGTTCGTTTATTTCCATCTGCAAAAGCCTGGATATATGACAACAACACCAAAGCGAGAAAAGCTTTTTCGAATACGTTGTCTTTGGAATTAATTAAATCACACATATCTCTTAATGCATCCCGTATTTGATGTTCGTTATCCAATGGTTTATAATTTGTACCAGATATGCCTACTCTACGTTGTCTGATATTACGGTCTACACCAAGATTTTTCACCAGAATACTATGAATATCTTCTATCCTGGACACAGTAAGTGGGACTACATACTCAGGATTATCAATGATGAAATTCAATGCTTCCTTATGATTGAGAAGCATATAAGCATCCTCCAAAGACTTACCAGCGGCAGTTTCCTTTTCTTTTAATAACCGTTCGGTTTCCAGAAGGGAATAAGTATTTCCTTCTATTTGTGATGATTTCCAACTGAGGTCGATGGCAAGGCGCTCTAATTCTTTGTTATATTCGACCGTCGAGAGATGTGACAAGTTATCTCTAAATTTTTGCTGTAATGATGAGAGGTAAACATTCTCATCTTCTGTAAAGAGACTAATGTTGGTAAGAACACTGGCAATTAGCTCCAGATTGAACTGTTCTTTTATTGTTCTCTCATCAATCTCTTTTTCAAAGTATTTCGCCAAATCAATTGGGCGCAATATATCATATGAGGTACTTAACCTATATCTGGTAGATCTTTTCTGTCCGGTTGACTCGACCAGGCCTTGTTCCTGCAGTTTACTTAGTGTTCGTTTAGTAGTTACATATGCCGCATCTGATGCTATACCCTCATGAATTTCCATAGAGGAAGATGATGGGTGGTTATGTAAATATTCTAATATTATTGCTTTGCGACTGTCCATAGTTCAGATAAAGATCATATTTGAAACAAAAATACAACTAAATGCACAAATAATGATCCTCAAAACAACACATAATGATCCTTAAATAAACAGTTGCGCAGGCAGAGGGTAGGAAAACTGGCGCGGGATAAGCAAATAAAAAAACCCGGCCTGATTTTACTCAGACCGGGTTTTTGTTATTTTAAGAAACGATCTTATTGTGCAGATTTCTCTTCACCACCTTCAGACTGTTTCAGTTTTTCGCGCAGTTCAGCGAGCGCACCCAGATCACCTAAAGTAGCTTTTTCTACTTTACCCTGGATGTTTTTCACAGCTTTACGAGTTTTGTCAGCTTCTTCGCGTTTTTCTTTCACGACAGCTTGTTTCTCTTCAGCCTGAGCTTTTTCCCAAACGCGGGTATGAGAAACCAGGATGCGTTTTTCAGAGCGATCGAATTCGATGATCATGAATTCTTTCACGTCTTCAACGTTGATTGGTTTATCATCTTCAGTTCTCAGGTGACGGGCAGGAGCGTATGCTTCCAGACCATACTGCAGCTGAACGGTAGCACCTTTTTCGTCTTTCTTCACAACGGTACCTTCGTGTACGGAGTTGATCGGGAAGATAGTTTCGAAGGTGTTCCAAGGATCTTCTTCGATCTGTTTGTGACCGAGGCTCAGCTTGCGGTTTTCTTTATCAATACCCAGGATCACTACGTCGATTTCGTTACCAACTTTAGTGTACTCAGATGGGTGGTTGAAACGTTTGATCCAGGAGAGGTCGGAGATGTGGATCATACCACCGATACCGGTTTCCAGTTCAACGAATACGCCATAAGGAGTGATGTTTTTCACGATACCTTTGTGACGGCTGTCAACAGGGAATTTAGTTTCGATAGTAGCCCAAGGATCTTCTGTCAGTTGTTTGATAGACAGAGACATTTTACGCTCTTCTTTGCTCAGGGTTACCACAACTGCTTCGTATTCTTCACCTAATTTGAAGAATTCTTTAGCGTTGATTGGGGTAGAAGCCCAGGAGATTTCAGATACGTGAACCAGACCTTCAACACCTGGCATGATTTCCAGGAATGCACCGTAATCTTCGATGTTTACTACTTTACCTTTTACTTTAGCACCTTCAGTGATGGTAGCTGGTAAAGTATCCCATGGATGAGGAGTCAGTTGTTTGTAGCCCAGGCTTATGCGACGTTTTTCGTCATCAAAGTCAAGCACAACAACGTTGATTTTCTGATCCATCTGGAGCACTTCGGATGGGTGAGAGATACGACCCCAGCTGATATCTGTGATATACAGCAGACCGTCGAGACCACCCAGGTCGATGAATGCACCGAAGTCGGTGATATTTTTGATGGTACCTTCCAGCACCTGGCCTTTCTCCAGTTTGCTGATGATGTCCACTCTCTGTTGTTCGATATCGCTTTCGATCAGTGCTTTGTGAGAAACTACGGCGTTGCGGATGGTTTCGTTTACTTTCACCACTTTGAACTCCATAGTTTTACCTACGAACTGGTCGTAATCGGTAACTGGTTTCACATCGATCTGAGAACCTGGCAGGAAGGTTTCCATACCATAAACGTCCACGATCAAGCCGCCTTTGGTTTTGCTGGTAACAGTACCAGTAACCACTTCGCCGGTTTTGTAAACTTCCACGATTTTTTCCCATGCACGTTTTTGACGAGCTTGTTTACGGCTCAGGTGCAGGTTACCATCGCGGTCTTCTTTTTCTACAACCAGTACTTCTACCTCGTCACCGATTTTCAGACCTTGCAGGTCACGGAACTCGTTCAGAGAAATCAGACCGTCGGATTTGAAACCGATGTTGATTACCACGTCAGTATTGGTCATACCTACTACAGTACCGTTCAGGAGGCTGTTTTCTTCAAACACTTTGAAGGTGCTGTCGTAAGTTGCATCGTACTTTTCTTTTTCAGCCTGGCTGTAAGAAGAAACGTTACGTTTGTCTACGCTCCAATCGAAATCGTCGTGAGCAGTAGCAACAGGTGCATTTTTTACCGCTGTTTCTACCGGAGTAGCCTGTTGTTCAGCGTTTTGTTCGTTAGGAATGTTGTTTTCGCTCATAAAAATTTGTGTTTTGACCCGGAATACCCGGGCCCCCTTTTTAATTGGGACTGCAAAAATACGGAATTTTGGGCGGTTTTCCCGGTATTAACAGCAATTTATCAAACCGGGCATCAGACCGGGTTTCGTCTCCGCCTGTGGCACAGCTGGAAACCAGCGGGGAGGGTTAGACTGCGCCCTGCCCGCCGACAAAATAAAGCAGCCATTCCCGGAGAAAAAAAGACTGGTCCAATAAGAACTATCGTAGCAGATATTTGTTTTAATTCGAATAAGAACAGAACAAAATATTTGTCTTTACAGCCGCGGCATTTTTATTGCAGTGCAACCAAAATTCCCGGATTTTTATATTAATTTGTAGATATGAACGGGACCTCTTTTCAATCGGATATTCGCTATTGGCTTAGGCAAGGGAACACAGTTAACCATCTGTTATTCTGGAATATTATCGTATTCCTGGCTATGAATATATTACGCCTGGTAGATATTATTTCCAACACCGGAATTTATGAGCTGGTATACAATCAGGTAGCCCTGCATGCAAGCCCTTCGATATTTATCACTAAACCCTGGGGGTTATTCACTTACATGTTTGCACATGTAGGTATCCTGCATATTCTCTTTAACATGCTGAACCTCTTCTGGTTTGGTAATATTTTCAGGGAGATGTTAGGGAATCAGCGGGTATTGCCCGTGTACCTGCTGGGAGGTATCGCCGGAGGGTTGATTTATATGGGTTCCTACTTCCTTTTTGTGCCTGCCCCGGATGCCCTCATGATCGGTGCTTCCGCCTCCGTGATGTGCCTGCTGGTAGCAGCGGCCACCCAGGTCCCAAACTACGAAATAGGACTGATGTTTATAGGTGCCATTAAACTGAAATGGCTGGCCCTGGCGCTGGTAATCATCGGCGTGATCACTATGTTTGATGGTAACTTCGGCGGCGTGATGTCGCACCTCGGCGGCGCAGCCCTCGGCTTCGCCTATATTAAACTGCTGCAAAACGGCACCGACCTCGCAAGGCCACTGATATGGCTCTTTTCACCCGCCCAGCGCAGCAGCGTAAAACCAGTGGTAAAAAAGTTCAAACCCAAGAAATCCCCGCTGAAAGTGGTAAAAAAAGCAGACGAAAATCCACAAAGCCGCCTCGATCAATTGCTGGATAAAATCAATGAAAAAGGATATAACAGCCTGAGCGCAGAAGAAAAAGCCTGGCTGGAAAAAATGAGCAAGGAAAAATAAGTTAACCTAAGCCCACACTGCCTGATATGAAATTTGGCCAGGAAAATCTGGCAAAATTTGTTGATTTATCAAATTCTCTGATATTGCCAGCCTTGACAATAAGTTGTCAATATCAGGCGGGATGCTGCTACCATGGCTTCTCAGGTGATTTGCGTAACTTAGTCAAAAAATTTACCAAACTTTGCCAACATTATTGGCTTAACAATACGCATGAAAACATTCAACGTTCCGGTTATATATCGCAGCCCGCTGATTACGGCTATCAAGAATAAACGTAAGCAGCAGGACCGCATGAAAAAAGATTTTACCCCTACCGTCCTGGATTTCGGCCCGCTTAAAATACTCCTGGCCCGCCACTTCGGCTTTTGCTATGGCGTGGAAAACGCCATCGAAATCGCCTTCAGAACAGTAGACGAAAATCCGGACAAGCGCATCTTCCTCCTCAGCGAAATGATTCACAACCCGCATGTCAACAACGACCTGCTCAGCAGAGGCGTTCGTTTCCTCATGGATACCAGCGGCAAACAGCTCGTACCCTGGGAAGAACTGCAGCCGGATGATATCGTGATCGTTCCCGCCTTCGGCACCACCCTGGAAATCGAAAAACACCTCGAAAGCCTGGGCATCGAACCGCTGAAATACAATACTACCTGCCCATTTGTGGAAAGGGTATGGAATAAGGCCGAGCAGATCGGTGAAAAAAACTATACGGTAATCGTACACGGCAAGCCTAAACACGAGGAAACCAGGGCTACCTTCAGTCATAGTCAGTCCAATACCGCTACCATTGTGGTTAAAGACATGAATGAAGCGATTATATTGGGAGAGTACATCACCGGCCAACGCCCCGCTGCTGAATTTGCAGCCACCTTTGCCGGTCAGTTTTCTACCGGCTTTGATGTAACGCGCGACCTCCAACGGGTAGGTGTGGTGAACCAAACTACCATGCTGGCCACCGAAACGCAGGCCATTGCCGACTATATCAAAAATGTAATGGTGGAAAAATACGGCCTCACAGAAGAAACCATCGGGGAGCGCTTTGCCGATACCCGCGATACCCTCTGCTACGCCACCAATGACAACCAAACAGCCGTAACCGGCATGCTGCAGGAACCGGCCGACCTGGCCGTGGTTGTTGGCGGCTACAACAGCTCCAATACCTCCCACCTGGTAGAACTCTGCGAAGAGAAACTGCCTACCTACTTTGTATCTGATCCGGCACAACTGGAATCAGCCAGCTCCATTCATCACTACGATTTTCACCATAAACAGGAATTACACAGTAATACCTTTTTGCCGGCAAAAGATCAGGTGACTATTTTGCTGACAAGCGGCGCTTCCTGCCCTGATGCATTAGTAGAAGGTGTAATACGTCGATTTCTCTCCTTCTACAATTTGGAACATATGGCGGACGAACTATATATTTAATCTAGAAATAATTTGTAAAGATTTTATTAGAAAGTAGATAAAGCAAAAAAGACACCTTCCGGTGTCTTTTTTCTTTGGGGCTAATCACGCTAGTAATGCAGAGAATAAAATCTTTATATAAGAGTAATATTGAAATCGTAATACAAAGCTAAACTTTAGCTAAAACTCCTACAACATCCAATTCTTATCCGGTAGCAATTTTACTATAAGTGGTATAAAAACGTATAAATCTGGAATCCGCTTTTCAGATTGATACTTAGGTTCTAATGCTAGAACTGCATCGCCTTTTTAAGGAATTCAGCTTTGCGTCTTCTTGACACTTCCACCTGCGTACCATCGCTCATCAGCGCAAAACCACCTTCTCCCTGGATATAAGACTGCATCTGCTGCAGGTTAATAAGATGTGAGTTGTGGACCCTGAAAAAGTCCACGTCCGTCAGCAGTTCCTCGAACTCCTTCAGCGGCCGGGAAACCATCAGGTTCTTTTTATCGGTAAAAAAGATCTTGGTGTAGTTACCGGTGGATTCACATCTCACTATATTCTGAACAGGCATAAACACGAGACCGTTGATAGTAGGCAGTGCAATTTTCTTATGTGTTTGCTGTAAGGTTTTCATATTCTGCAAAAACACTTCCAGCGGAGAAGAGCCAGGGTCCTTGCTTTTATTGAGCTGCTTTTCCCGGAACTTATCCAGTGCATCCTGTAGCTCCTTCACACTAAAGGGTTTCAGCAGATAGTCGAGGGCATTAAACTTAATTGCCTTGAGGGCATACTGCTCGTAGGCGGTGGTAAAAATAACGTCGAAGGTTACACGCTCGTACTGGCGCAGCAGCTCAAATCCGTTATGGTGTGGCATCTCCACGTCCAGGAATACCAGGTCGGGCTGCAACTCATCAATAATTTCACGGGCCTCCTTTACACTTTGAGCAGCGCCTATCACATTTACACCGGGGCATTTTTTTAATAACATCGTTTGCAGCGCCTCAATACAATGTTGCTCATCATCTACGATAATGGCTTTTATCTCACTCATTTATGTAGGTTTTAGGTGGTTCAGAAAATAAACTCCGCAGGTAATACAATGGTAACACGGGTGCCTGTAGGCTCACCGGCGGCATTTACCAGGTCGGTAATCTCTACGCTGGCATCTTTATTATTGATCTTACGTATCAGATCAATGCGTCCCTGGGTCACTTTCATCCCGACAGAATTATGTGCTTTGCCTTTTCGCTCTTTTATTTCCATGGCTTTTTTGCGGCCAATACCATTATCTTCAATTGTACATACCAGACTACGCCCGCTCAGGCGGATATTAATTTCCAGCATCCCCTTTTCCGCCAGCTTATGTACCAGTCCATGCCAGATGGCATTTTCCACATAAGGTTGCAATATCATCGGGGGAATCAGTACCTCATCATCATTGATATCATCTGCCACCACGATGTGGTAATCAAAGATACCATTACATCTCAATGATTCAAGGTCCAGGTATAACTGCAATGATTCCAGCTCCTTATTAAGGGGAACAAAGGTATGCTGTGTATTATCCAGGATCAGCCTCATCAGTTTCGAGAACTTGGTCAGATAGTCACTGGCTTCTTCCTGATTATTACTCCATATATAACGATGAATGGAACTCAGGGAATTAAAGATGAAATGTGGATTCATCTGCGAGCGGAGCGACCTCAGCTCCAGTTGTAAAGTTTGTTTATTCTCCTCCAGGTTGCGGTGACGGATGTAAAAAAAACCGCCCACTGCCATCATCACCAAGAAAGCGATCAGCGAAAATATCAGCAGCACATTGCGTTTAGTCCGCATCTGAGCCATGATTTTGTCGTGCTCCAGGTTGCGGATCTGGTTATCCTTCAGGTCCACATCATAGATGGTTTGCATCTGGTTAAGCGCCATAGCCGACTTCTCATCCAGAATACTATCCTTATACAGCAATGATTTATCGGCCGCCTCGAGGGATTTACGGAAGTCGCCGCTGCTTTTATAATCCTCTGCCATGGCTTTATACGTATCCATCAGGATGGACTTAAAACCCCAATAAGCACTTAACCCTATGGCCTGCTGAAAGAAATGATATGCCTCTTCGTGCTTGCCCTGTACGCTCAGCAGCTTACCAATGTTCATGTAACTTTCTGCGATATGGACCTTGTCATCCACCTGATCATTGGCGCGAAGGGCCTTCTGCAGATATTCCATGGCCAGGGCATATTCCTTTTTTTCCTGGTAAGCAGAGCCCAGGCAGTTGTAACAGATCACCATTCCGGTTACATTTTTCAGCTTTTCATTGATGGCCAGGGAGCTTTTATAGTATTGAATGGCGATATCCAGCTTGCCCTGCCCCTGATAGGAATAGCCCAGGTTACCCAGGTTGATGGCCATTCCCAGCGGGTTATGACTTTCTTCTTCCAGCTTCAGGGCATGCTGGAAGCGTTCTATGGCTTCGTCGTACTTCTTTTCCGTGAGCTGGATGTTACCGATACTGTTGGTAGCTACACAAATGTTTTTCACATTCTTAATCTCTTCGGCTATCTGCAAGGCAGCGTAGTGAAAGTCGAAAGCCTTTTGCAGCTTATCCTGGCGGCGGCAGTCCACCCCGGCATTGTTGAGCGACTGGCATAGCAACAGGGAATCTTTTGCTTCCCGGGCGTACTTGACCGCCCGCTCATGGTAGTCTTCCGCGAGGATGTACTGGGATTTATTTCTTTTACTGGTACCCAGTTCATTATAGGCCAGGGCCAGGCCTCTGGGGTATTTGAGTTGCTGGCTCAGCGCGATGGCACCGAGGATAAAGGCATTTTCAGTTTTGGTGGCGTCGAAATAGCGGGCAGTATTGCGTCCCTGATCAAGCATTACCCGCACGGTGGAAGTATCCGGCCGCAGCTGGCGCACGGAGTCCAGCAGGCGGAAGGTGGTAATGGAGTCCTGTGCAAATACACGGGGCATAGCTCCTAACAGAAAGAGGAGCAGGTAGCTACATACTGATTTGATTGACATCAGCAGCAAGTTACCAAAAAAGTGGTTTTGTTTTAGGTAAAGGCGATTCTTCCATCACCTTCGGTGATGAAAGAATCGCCTGGAGGGCTGGGGCCTTCGCCCCAGTCCCCAGGCGATCCAGGAAAAAGGCACCGGATGTCGGACATTAATTTAGGGAGATGCCGGCCTTCCGGACAAACAATTTTCCAAAACCTGATTAGCGGTTTGCTTCAATAATGCCCATCACTGTATCTACACTGGCGGCGGATCTAAACTGATCCGGGGCAGTGTGCTTTACGTAGTCCAGCAGTCGGTCGATGGACGACACGGCTACATGCATGCGGGTATCAGAAGAAGCATAATATATTAATACGCGGCCATCTTCATCAGCAATCCAACCGTTGGAGAACAGCACATTGGATACATCCCCTACTCTTTCCAGGCCTTCCGGTGCCATAAAGTAACCGGCAGGTTTATGGGTTACCCTGGTAATATCGTGCAGGTCGGTAAGGAACATATATAATACATAGCGGAACCCGGCGGCGGTGTTACGTACACCGTGCGCCAGGTGCAGCCAGCCTTCAGCAGTTTTCAGAGGGGCAGGACCCTGGCCGTTTTTCAGCTCACTTACCGTATGGTAGTGCCGTGGATCAATCACGGTTTCGGTAGTCACCACTGCCTGTGTCATATCATTCGTATAGCCGACGGCGATACCGCCGCCTGAACCGGCTTCTATAAAATTATCCTGGGGGCGGGTATAAAGGGCATACTGACCGTTTACAAACTCGGGATGCAGCACTACGTTCCTTTGCTGCGGGGAGTTGGTAACCAGGTCAGGCAGGCGTTCCCACTGTTCCATATCACGGGTACGTATAATGCCGCATTGCGCTATGGCGGACGACATATCCCCCGGAGCGGCCTTAGGGTCTTTACGCTCGGTGCAGAACAGTCCGTAGATATAACCGTCTTCATGGGCGGTGAGGCGTATATCGTATATGTTTACATCCGGACTATCGGTTTCGGGTATACGAACCGGCGCGGCACGAAACTGCCATTGCTGTATACCATCGGCACTTTCTGCGATGGCGAAGAAAGATTTGCGGTCTGCACCTTCCACGCGCACCATCATCAGGTATTTATCATTCCATTTGATGGCGCCGGCATTGAAGGTAGCATTGATACCAAAGCGCTCCATCAGGTAAGGGTTGCGGCCCGGGTTGAGGTCGTAACGCCAGTGCAGCGGTGTATGTGCTGCCGTTAGTACCGGAAAGCGGTACCGTTCGAAGATGCCGTTGCCCGGCAGTATAGGTTCATTTACTAATTGTATAAGTACTGACTGCTCGTGTTGCAGTTCATGAAGCCGTTGAGTGAATATTTCTTCTCGCATTCTCATTTTTATTTACACATCATTTTTTTCGAGGGAATTCCACCAGAATTTTTTCAGCAGTATCAGTGTTACTACCAATATAGCAGCGGAGATGTACATAGGCACCTGTTGTTGCAGTATCAGGTACATAGGCAATGCCATGAGGCAGAGCTGTGCTACGATACCGGTAGCTACATTGAACATATCGCGGCCAAAATTCCGGTTAGGCTGCAGCGCAGGATTTTCCTGCTGCATGCGGCGGAGCACTGGTTTCCAGAAACCCCACGGGCGAACATTATAATAAAACTGTTCCAATACTTTCTCATCTGCCGGTGGAGTTGCCAGCGTACCAATGATACAACCAGCCAGGGATATAAGCAGGATCACCGGGAAATAATAGAGATCCAGACCAGTGAAGATATAAGGACAAATCAATGCGGCAGCAATGCCAGCCAGCATACCCCAGAAGAAACCATAACCATTGAACCTCCACCAGTACCACTTCAGTACGTTGGCTGCCACATAGCCGCCCCAAAGGCCGGATACCAGCCATTGCAACACGCTGTTGACATCTTTTGCAAACACACCAATGAGGATGCTGATCACCACTACCAATATTCCGGAGAGATAGTTAACGCTGCTTATTTTGCGATTGCTCGCTGCCGGATTAATATACCTGAGGTATACATCATTTAATATATAGGCCTGCGCTGCATTCAGCGTACCTGCAAATGTTCCGATGAAAGATGCCAGCATACCTGCTACCAGCAATCCCATAACGCCTACCGGCGCAAAGCTGCTGATGGCGGCAGGCAGGATCTTTTCAAAATCAATATGGTCACCGGTTTTAAGGTTCAACTGTTTGTAGTAGATGAGTCCAAGTACGGCGAAACCAATAATCATCAGGTAGCGTACCGGCATCAGTACTATAGAAACAAAGCCACTCATTTTTGCGGCCTCCTGCGGACTACGGGTACTCAGAATTTTCTGCATGTCGTAGTTAGGTGCAGGGCCAGCCAAACTCACCAGCAGCCCTTTAAATACCATCATCATAAAGAAGGCCCCAAACATCGTATAGCCGTCACTGTTAATCTTATCATTTACTTCCGGAATAATGCGGCCCCAGTCCATGTCCAGCTTCCAGCCAAAGAAAGGATTGAACCAGCCTTCCGGTACGTTCAGGGTATGCACAGCGAGGGCACGCATGGCAATGACTGCAATAATAACGGCCGCGGCTGTACGGATAACGTATTGTACTGCATCTGCCCAAACAATACTGCTCATACCACCGAGAATACTGTAAAAGACAGCGAAAAGTGCAAACGCTACACCGTACAGATGCGGCACATACTCCGGCTGTACCGTAAAAGGTACGTATGGTGCGATGTTCTGCCATGGAATGAATATCTCCATAAACTTACCCAAACCTACAAACCCGTATGCCATAAAGCCCAGGCAGCTGATCAGTGCAAACACAACGGTGATAGTGTGTGATAAAGCGGCGTCACGCCCATTGCCAAAACGGGTGATGATCCATTCAGCACCTGTACTGACATTAGAGCGCCTTAGCCATGCACTCACAAACACCATCATAAACACCTGGTTGAAAATCGGCCACAACCAAGGAATCCAGATACTTTTCATGCCGTATACGAAGGTCAGCGTTACCAGCCACATGGTACCTGATATGTCAAACATATCCGCCGCATTCGAAAGGCCCAGCATGTACCAGGGAAGCGACTTACCACCAAGCATATACGCAGTTTTATTTTGCTTCGCTTTCCTTCTTAACAGTAGTCCTATCAGAACAATAATTCCCAGGTAAACGCCGATGATTACCCAATCGATCAGTTGTAACATTGTTTTGGTTTTTGATCTTCACAAGTTACGCGGCTTTTGCCCGCAAAGGAGCAGAAGGGGGTAAGTAGTAAAGACTTACATTTTTTTTGCCCTAAAGGCTCCAGGGCCTTCGGTCCCGGAGCCTTTAGGGCGAGGAACAGCCCTGACAGGGCTGCTCCTTGCCCGATATAATATTATTGTTTATCCCACCAAACCCGCGTCATATACTCATCTTTCCCCTGATTGGTAATGGAAGACTGCAATCCTTTCGGATTATTCACCTGCTCGCTGAGCATGTAAGTCAGGCGGCGAGGAATTTGTCCATTGGTGATATTACCCGGATAATTTACCGGTGTAATAGCCGGGTACCCGGTACGGCGCCAGTTGGCGTGCGATTCCCAACCATTCAGGAAGGTAGCCACCCAGTATTGACTACCCAGTGCTTTCAGCTGTTCAGCAGCTGTGCCTGGGAAAGGATTTGCCGCAAGGTAATCCTGGATTTGTGTAGCGCTGATCACGCCATTGTCGCCATACATGGCCTGCTGTTTCATGGAGTTGGTAACCGCAGCTGCGTACATGGCAGCTGCATCTCCGGTGGTCCAGCCTTTTACGATTAACTCAGCCTGCATCAGCTGTACTTCGGCAGGCGTCAGCAGGAAGGTAGGTGCGGTGAGCTGCAAGATTGTTTTGGTGTTCAGTGTAGAGAAATCTTTCAGCGCCACGGTTGGATAAGCAGTTTTGAAACTGTTTGCATCCAGGCCATTAGGCAAGCCTTTCTGACTGGCAAGGGTAGTATCTCCACTCACCGTACTTACAAAAACACGGCGTCTTGGATCGCCGGTGTTAGTGAGGTAATCCAGGAAGTATTTGCTGATTTTAATTTTCTCGTTGGCCAGGTCGTAGCTGTTAAACGTATAGGTGATCGGGTTAGCTACCGCATTTCTTTCGGCGGAATGTTTGATCGCGCATACGTCTTCCGGCAGCGACATCACACCACCTGCGAGTGCTTTACCTGCCCATTCCTTTGCTTTGGCTGCATCCTGTTTTTCCATACGGAGCGCCAGTTTCAGCATCAGGGAGTAGGCGAGTTTTTTCCATTTGGTGAGATCGCCATTGTACACAACATCAGCGGTGCCGAGTGGATTTTTAGCCGCATCAAATGCAGCTACCGCTTCACTCAGCTCCTTCAGCATGTCCGCATAAATTTCGGATTGCTTATTATAATCAGGGGCGAAGTTGCCGCTGATAAAACCTTTGCCGGCATCGAAGTAAGGTACATCGCCGTAGGCATCGGTGAGGCGCTGAAACACCAGTACTTTCCATATCCTGGTAGCACTGAGCAGGTTTACCTGTGCAGGATCATTTTTCACAAACTCCATCAGCTGCACCACATTATTAATGATAAGGCCGTAAGAATCTTCGAACAGATTACCGGCATTATCATTTTTCAGGTATTTATCACCTTCACCACCATCAAGGGTTTCTGTAGATGCCAGCTGCTGCATGGCCATCATGTCAAACGCCAGGTTAGTACGGCGGATGGTGCCTCTGCCGAGTGTGGCAGTTGCTACTTCAGCGTTACTGAACATAGTCAGCGGTGGTACGCTGGTAGGGTTGTTTGGATTCTTATTCAGATCTTCCAGGTCTTTGGTACAGCTGGCAGCCAGCAGCGAAAGGGAAGCGCCTATATATACGAGGTATTTTCTTTTCATAACATTTCTCATTAACAGTAATTAGAATTTAACACCCAGGTTAAAGCCAAAGCTTCTAACGGCCGGCATTCCCAGCATTTCAAAACCCTGTCCGCCACCGGTGGTGTAACCGGATTCAGGATCTACCACCGGCACATCCTGGTAAATGGTAAAGAGGTTTCTGGCTACGAACGACAGGTTCACTGCCTGGAAGGCAGAACCTTTGATCCAGCGCTGTGGCAGGGAATAGCCCACCACGATCTGGCGCAGTTTCACGAAAGAAGAGCTGTATACGAACTGTTCAGCGATATTGTTGGCAACGAACTTATAGTAATCTTCCGCCGCTACTTTCACGGTGTTAGGTTTACCATCAGCGGTTACACCTTCGCCGATGATACCACCTTCGCGGCCTGCCAGTGTTTCTTTAGCGAGGCCCTGGTACCAGGCGAGGTTGGTAGTACCGGAAAACATTTTGCCGCCGAATTTACCGTCGAGCAGGAAGTCGAGCGACCACTGCTTATAAGTAAACGTGTTATTGAAACCCATTACGATTGGTTGGATACCATTACCCAGGCGGGCAATTTTTCCGGCAACCGGCAGGCCTTTATCATCGTACACAATACGGCCTTGTCCATCACGGGTGTAAGTGCTGCCATACAGCACACCGTAGGGCTGACCTACTTCTGCGTATACGTAGGAAGGTACGCCACCATCGCCCCAGAGGCCGGAGCGGTTTTGTGCGATTACCATGGATTGCTGACCGTTGATCAATGCTTTCACTTCACTTTTATTGTAGGCGAAGTTGTAGCTGGTTTGCCATTTGAAATCATTGCTACGTACAGGCGTTCCAGTTAGCAACAATTCGATACCTGTGTTACCGATTTTAGCAGCGTTCATATAGGTGCTGGTAAAACCGGAGCTGATAGAGATGGGTGAATTCAGGATAGCGTCTGTCACCTGGCGGCTGTATACTGCCAGGTCGATCCCTGCGCGGCCGTTGAGGAAGCGGGCTTCCAGACCAGCTTCGTAGGTGGTAGTGAGCTGAGGGTGCAGGTTAGCATTCGGTACCGAGGAAGTACCAATACCGCCTAATGGAATTCCGTTCGGTGAGTTAGGCAGGGAGTAAGTCAGGTTCAGCTGATAGGCAGCGATATCCTGGTCGCTACCTGTTTGTGCCCAGGAGCCTCTTACCTTGGCGAAGCTGATCCAGGAAGGCATTTTCCATGCGTCGGAAACTACGAAGCTCGCGCCTACAGATGGATAGAAGATATTGTTATTATTTGGATCCAGGGTAGAGAACCAATCGTTTCTACCGGTGAGTGTTAAGTAGAGGTAGTTATGGAATCCGAGTTCAGCAGATCCGAATACAGAGTTGATCTGGGATTCAGTGAGGTTGTAGCCACCGGATTTGTTGGTGGTATTGCCAATGGAGTAAAAGCCGGGCACTATGAAAATATCACCGCTGGAAGAGGTGTTATTGTTGCTGCGTTTCATGGTGTTACCACCTACGAAAGCGTTGACAGACCAGTTTTTGAAGGTATTATTATAACCTGTCATCAGCTGGGCATTGAATTCAGAGCGGTAACTATTGGACATGCCGATCTGGCCATTAGGATAGAAACCGATGCCATCGGACCAGAGGAACTGTCCCAGTACATTGGAGAAGTCGGTACCGGTGAGCAGTCGTGCATAGAAGTGGCTGTCGAAATCATACTTAATATCCGCAGAGCCGATGAAGCGATTGGTTTTATCCCAGTTAGGTGTTTCGTAAGCCATGAAGTATGGATTTGCCCAGTAGTTGTTGGTTGTCCAGAGGTTTTCTGCACGGTTGGCTTTACGTGGGTTGCTCCAGTCGCGTATATCATAGTTGGTAGGCATGAGATAGGCGGCCACAGCGGCGTTCATGGTGTAATCGTTGAGCCATGGTCTGTTCTCTGCTTTTTCCCGGATATATTGTGCGTTGATGGTAGCGGTGAGGTTCTTGCCTAATTTGGCGTTGGTATTGAGGGTGAAGTTATTTCTTCTTACACCGGCGTTAGGCATGATATCGTGGTTATTCATATCGCCGAAGGAGAAGCGGAAGTTCACGTTTTCGTTACCACCGAGGAGTGCTACGGTGTTGGTGAAGGTGTTACCGCCGTCGTAGAAATTTTTCACATTGTTTTTGCGGGCTGAGTAGGGTCTTGCAACGCCGTCGCCCTGTATTACGCTGGTACCATCCAGTTTGGCGCCCCAGCTGGAGCGGCCTGCTGCGAGGGCTTCAGCGGCGGTGGTAGGTTTATTACCACCAGTACCGATTCCATATTCGTATTGGTAATCTTTGGAGGTGTAGTCGATTGGATTTTCGATGCTGTAGGTGCTATTCAGTTCCACACCGATGCCTTTGCGGGCGGTTCCTTTTTTGGTGGTGATCACGATCACACCGTTGGAGGCTCTTGCGCCGTAGAGGGCGGCGGCGGTATTACCTTTGAGTACTTCCATGGATTCGATATCATCCGGGTTGATGCTACCGATACCATCGCCGGCGTCTTTACCGCCGTACATATTATCGATGCTGCCTTTGTTACCGGATACCATAGGTATACCATCAATCACGTAGAGTGGCTGGCTGGCGCCGAAGTCGCCGCCACGCATTACTACGCGGCTGGAGCCGGAAGCGCCTGTTACCGGTTTGGTAACGTTTACACCGGCTACTTTACCTTGCAGGCCCCACATCACATTTGCTTCGCGGGCTTTGGTAAAGGATTCTCCTTTTACCTGGGTGATGGCGTAGCCTAATACTTTATTTTCTTTTTTGATGCCCATGGCGGTGACTACCACGTCGCTGAGTTGGGTCAGCTGGTCCTGTAGTTTTACATGGAGGTTGGCCTGGTTGCCAACGGGCACCTGGCGGGACTCGAAGCCCATCATGGAGAACACGAGGGTGGCGGTAGGTGCGGCGCTGATGTTAAACTTACCATCAGCGTTGGTGAGCACGCCGGTGACGGTACCTTTAACGGTAACGGTTACACCGGGAAGCGGTTCGTTTTTCTCATTGGTCACTGTGCCGCTTAGCTGCACCTTTTGCGCCCAGGCGGCGCAGGAGAAGGAAATAAGGAGGACGAGCGTTAAAGCTGCCAGCCGCCATTTCCTGAAAACTGAAGGGATAGTGTGCTGTAAATGCATAGAGCGTTGTTTAATGGAATTGATAATTTTTTGTTGGTGTTGATCTGATTTTGTGTTGAATAAATATTGCTCCTGCAGCTTGCATTCCGGTTGGCTTCATAACGTTGGAACCTGCATCAGAACATGGAACCAAAAGTATCTTATAATACAACTCAATACCAATACTTTTTTATCCCATATTTTACAAAACAAACAATTAATTGTGGTGCTTACATCTCCCTAACATTTAATTAATCCAGTATTAGCAACAACTATAAGGATAGTTAGCCACTAGAAAATATTACTTACAGATATAATACTTTTAACACCAATTAATACTATATTTATACCACCTTACTATACATTTTATGCGCAAGACCCAGGCATATAAAGAAATTACGCCCTTAACGGAGCATGATTGTTTTATGATTTTCATTCGTGAAAAATCAACGTTCAATTTCCCTTTGCATTACCATGAGGAGTATGAGCTGAACTTTATTTTAAATGCGGCGGGGGCAAAAAGAATTGTGGGGGATCATGTGGAAGAGATTGATGACGCGGAGCTGGTACTGGTAGGTCCGAGTGTAGAACATGTATGGATGGATCATCATTGTAAGTCCAAAAAAATTACGGAGGTAACGATACAATTTCATGCGCAGTTGCTGGATGCAAAATTTCTGCGGAGGAATCAGCTGAGCTTTATCCGTTCTTTGTTTGAGAATGCCAGCAAGGGTATTTCTTTTTCCAGGGAGACGATACAGTCCCTTAAACCACGGTTGCTCGCGTTGCCTTATAAGACAGGGTTTGATTCGGTGCTGGAACTGTTATCGATCCTGCACGACCTCAGTATTTCCCGTAATATGCGGGTACTGAGCAGCGCTCCGGCCGAATCACTGAATAATTATAACAGTCGCCGCATTGAAAAAGCGTTTGAGTATATGCAGCAGCATTTTGACAAGGACATTGGCCTGCACGAGCTGGCCAAGCATGTGAATATGACGCCGGTATCGCTGAGTCGTTTTATAAAAAAGCGCACTGGTAAAACGTTTATTGACAGTTTAAATGAGATACGGATCGGGCATGCCTCTCGGATGCTGATTGATACTACGCATTCTGTTTCTGAGATTTGTTATCAGTGTGGGTTTATGAATCTCTCTAATTTCAACAGGATATTTAAGAAGAAGAAGGGGAATACGCCGTCGGAGTTCCGGAAAAGCTTTGCGGGTACGCGGACGTTTATATAATAAATCAACCCTTTTAATTTCAGAAGAGACCTTCGGTCTCTTCTAAAATTATAGCGCCTCCCGCCAGCGGCGGGAGGCGCTATAATTTTAACTTAAATTTCCCTGCAGGCATAAAAAAGCGAAAGGGCGAAAGAATTCGCCCCTTCTTCCTATTAACCGAATACACCTACTGAAAATATGGAATTGATGTGCACAAGGCACATGATTCCACATTAAGTTTGTTTCATCAAACGGTAATGGATACACTACAGTGAGATAAATATATAATGCGATACATGTCAATAAATTAATTATACTACACAACGACCAAAAACGCGCAGTGCTTTTCAGGATGGATAAGGTTTGGGGGTAGGAAATTCTTCAGGATCAGGAAAATTATCGGGATAACTACTTCCAAGTAGAAGTAATACCCGCAAATGTATAAAACACTTTTAATAATATAAAATATTATTTTATGAAGAATGCGCCATAATCGCATCCTCCACCCACTGCATAACCAGTGCCAGCTGGTCTTCCATGGTTAAGTGACTGTTATCCAGGATGATAGCGTCTTCTGCTTTCCGGAGGGGACTTATTTCACGATTGGCATCGATGTAATCGCGTAATTCGAGGTTTTGTTTCACCTCATCGATGGTGATATTTGGATTTTTTGCGTACAGTTCTTTAAAGCGGCGTTGTACCCGGATGGTGATATCAGCGGTCATGAAGATTTTGAGTTCTGCATGCGGGAATACTACGGTACCGATATCACGGCCGTCCATAACGATGCCTTTGCGGGCACCCATTTTCACCTGTTGCGCTACGGCGAAGTCGCGTACCTCTTTTACAGCGGCTACTTCACTTACTTTTTCGGCCACCAGCATTTCACGGATCAGGTGTTCCACATTTTCCTCATTAAGGAACATATCGGCGGTGCCGGTATGTGTGTTGGGAACAAATTCCAGGTGAATATTTTTCAGTGCGTCCACTACTGCCGGTGTGGAAGTCCAGTCAATACGATTCTGCAGAAAATAAAGGGTGATAGCACGATACATGGCACCGCTGTCGATATACACATAATCCAGTTTCCTGGCCAGTTGTTTAGCAACAGTGCTTTTGCCACAGGAAGAGTAGCCGTCTATCGTGATGATTATTTTTCTCAAAGTCGTAAGATTTTATCGGCGGCCGTTTGAGCGGGCCAAAAAAAGGGTCCTTTTTTTCAAAAGGACCCTACAAAATTGGCGCAATTCTATGAGAAAAGCAAATACAAGGCAGTTTATGGCAATACTACTACTTTGATTGTCTTCACTTTCTGCTCGGTTTGCTGGTTATACAATACCAGGAAGTAAGTACCGGCAGGCATGTGTGTGATCTGGATGTCTGCATCTTTGCGGACTTTGTATTCGCGCAGGTACTGACCCCATGTATCATACATTTTCAGCAGCATATCATTATTCAGACCGCGGATCTTCACGTGGAAGTTGCCTCTGTTCGGGTTCGGATAAACCTGGATAGAGAATACCGGTGGAACCACTTTGATTTCTGAATAGGTAACAGTACCATCTTTAGCCGTTGCTTTGATGCGGTAGTAGGTATTATCGTCGTAATCATTAGGATCGTTGAACGTGTACGACAGCGGGTTTACGCTGGTACCGTTTACCGCCTTGGTAGGCACTACCCCGATGGTGGTAAAGGCCTCATCTTTTTCGTAGCGGCGTTCCACCTCAAACTGGAGGTTGTTCACCTCGCGGGAGGTGGTCCAGTCGAGCTGTGCGAGCGCAGGACTCACACGTGAGGCTTCAAACACCAGGAATATGGCCGGTGAGATTTTTACGTTCAGGATCGTTTTAGCGAAATAGGTGGTGTTGCCCAGGTCCGTAAACTCACGCATATGCATGGTGGCTGGCTGCAGCATAGTGGTGGTACTCAGGTTGCCTGCCTGAGGTTTGAAAGGTATTACGGTGAGCTTATCCCATCCGGTAACACCGAACCGGGTGATAAAGCTACTATCGCGGGCACCGATATAGGAGGTCATTTCACTGGCATCCATATGTTGCAGTATCACGGTAGCTTTACCGCCGGAGTTATCCGTACGTACGATATTCCAGGTTTTGTTGACGAAGCTGTCGCGGTACGTGCTGCCACCTATCGCTACTGTATATACGCTGTCGAACACGCGGATACCGAAGTTATCTTTAGCGCCACCGTCCAGCAGCACTGCTGCCGGGGAGTAGGCGTTATCCGCCGAGCCTACCGGAAACACTACCCTGTTGGCGGTACTGGTAATGGCGCTGCGGTACAGGTAGCCACCAGCAAAGGTGTTGCCGGTAACGATGTAACGTGAGTCCGTATACCCGCTGATGACACCAGGTGTTTTTTCACCTACCATCAGGTTCCAGCCGTTGAGATAGATCTTACCGCTGGTGAAGTGGAGGGTACCTCTGACTTTAAGGTCACTGAGGTCATCGAGTATAATACCTTTTCCGTTGTTTACTTCCATGTTAGGGAAGCTGGTACCCTGTTTGGCGGCAATGTTATAGTTGCCGAAGATGGTTTGTTGTCCTACATCTCCGAGGATCGGGTTTAATGAAGAAAAGAGAAAGTTTCCACCCACACCGGAAACTCCGTCGGCGCTTTCATCCGGCAGTTTGGCGTTGGTACCGTTGGTCCATCGCTTGCCGAGGATATAGAAGGTACTGCCGGGATTAGAACCGAGAACACCGTTATTAATCATGCTGTTGAAGATGCCTACCTGTGTGTTGTTGTACAGCCAGACCACTCCCCCTTCGGGGATGTATAGTCCGTCCTGTGCGGAGGAACGCAGGTGGAGACATGATAGTAAAAACAGTATGAGTATAGATATTCTCATGAAAAAATTGGTCAAAATAAAGATTGAATGGTTATGGTTTTTTATATAATCACTAAAGGTCTACGATATACCACCTGTTGCCATCAGAAACAACAGTGCATCGGGCACCGAGCGTTCTTCGGGTGGCATTACCTGTACCGGTGGTCAGGCCGTTATTTACTACATAGGTAGTAGCGATACCCACATCCAGTGCCTGATTGCCTGTGGTGCGAATAGTAAATGACCCGGTAGTGGTTCCGTTTCCGTTTGCAGCTTGTACTACTTTTATCCGGTATTCGCGGCCGGCATTATCGGCCGCCGCATCTGGCAGCACCACTACAGGTGTTGTCAGGTTAAGCAGGATGGTATGATCCGTTTCCAGCACCGTTACATTTGCATTAGCGGCTCCGGTTGCCACACGAATTTTTGTCGCAAAGGATCCATTTACATGCAGGGACGAATTTGGCGCTGCGGTATCAATACCTATACCTCCACCGGATTTAATCATGATCCGATAATCACTCACATTCGATTCCACGAAGTTCAACCCACCACCTAATAAGTTCCAGTGGAATTTCATAGCACCAGTGGAGTCCTGGAAAGCCATTACATCATTACCGTTTGCGCGGATGATGAAGGGATGTCCATTGTAAGCTTTGGCACCATTGAATAAAGTACTGATATAATTTGCATATCCACTGATTCCCTTTTGGCCACGGAATAATTCCTTATTTGCCGCTTTCACGATCATGGGTGTATCGTTTACAGTACCGAGAAAGTTTTGAGAAGTAGCATCGCTGTTACCTGTCATATTCCAACCCGTATTATTTGGGTTGTTGGTAAGAATCACATCGCCGGCAGCGTTTACGGATAACAGTTTACCGTTGGAAGCAGTGGTGGCTGCCGTGCCAAGGCCTGTGAGGCGTAAGCCGGAAACACCATTTACAATAGCAGCGCCGGTAGAAATTTCCACCACGTTGTTAGGATCAGTAGTGGCAATACCAACGCCTAAGCGCGGTGTATTTATTTTGGTGCCGGCAACAATATTATTGGTTGCATTCACACTGTTGGCGGCGAGGGCGCCATCTACCTGAGCAGCGCCATTAATAACGGCACTACCACCGATTCTGCCATTGCCGGTAATATTAAAAGAGGCGGTTTGTGGTGTCGCAGGATTAGCGATAATGAATGATCCGGCTGCGGGAGCTGCTGCTTTCCATTTGCCGGCCACCATTGTTAACACATCCCCGTTTGCAGGGGTTGTATTATCAATTGAAATACTGTTGAGGGAATTAGCGTTCCACAATGGACTGGTGTTATTGGCGTTGATACTCCAGGTGCGATCAGCGGAAAGGTCCTGGGTAAATGGTGCGGAAATGGTGAGTACACCATTGGCAAGGGTGTTAAAGGTCAGGCTGCGGGCATTAGGCACATACATTCCGTCGTAATCGCCTGCTTGTGGTTGAATATTGCCGGTGCGGCCTTTAAATGAGGTAGCGGGGAGATTTGCCAGGTCAATTACTTTCTGCCAGGAGTTATTTTTTTTAATGTATAGGGAGCGTTCAGCTGCATCTGTTACGTATACGATCATGCCATCGGGGGCGTTTGCTAATTTTCCGGAACCGGATAGGGCGCTGAGGGGGACTCTGTTGAGCAGGAGTCCGTGTTGATCGCTGTTTAATTCCAGCAGTGCAGCAGGGTTAATGACTGTAGGGGCAACTCCCAGTTTAAGTTGCTGGGCAGACAAGCTACCACTGCATGCTAATATCACACCAACGACGCACATTTTCAGCTTTCTATTCAGCTTCATACAACTTTCTTTTAAAATTGGAATAATGGGGTAACGGTCATGCCTATACGGCATGACCGTCGGGTGTATCAGTAGGATTAATTCTTGATGATATACCAGGTATCCACACCATCAGACTGGAGTGTGATGGTAGTCCAAGGCACATTGAGATCTATTTGAGCACCATCTTCAATTTTGTCGGTGCCATTTGCTTTCACGCTTACATCCTGTTGAGTAGCGGTACCGTCAGAGGCAACACCTGCTCTTTTCACTACATAGATGCGGCCTTTTGCATCACTGGCTTTAGGCAGTGTGATGATAGCCTGCATAGTAGGTTTAACAACGATTGTGTAATCGTTGGCAGTTGCAGTATAGCTACCACCTACAGAGGTAATTGGCAATGCCATGGAACCGTTTACCTGCAAAACAGAGGTAGGTGCGGTTGTAGTATCGCCAACGAGTACACGTTTAGCCACTCTGATATTTTCAGAAAATGCTTTATCACCGATAATGCTTTGTGTTTGATTGTTAAGCAAACCACCTGCAATACCCTGGCCGGCATAAGGAACAGCGATCGTAACTTTCTGGTCAGTACCTGTAGTTACGTTCAGATCAGTTCCTGTATGAGCGGTTGCGAAAGTGAATGGAGTGAATGCAGATGCAGGGAGTGTTTTCTTTTCCACGAGGCTGTTTGTACCCAGTAACAGGATTTCAAACTCAGTAGCGGTGGTAGAAGTATTGGTGTTTACGCCACTCATGGTAACATCGCTGGCGAAGGTAGTAGCACCGTTAAAGGTAGCAGTAGCTGCAGCAGCAACTGTCAGGTTACCAGACAATGCAGTTGCACCGGTAACATTTACATCCTGCTCGAAATTAGCGGTTGATTTAGCGGTGAGCAGGCTGTTGGCGATCAGTTCGTCCAGGAAAGTTTTAGGGCCACCAAAGCTTTGTGCATTGGCAGACACACCACCCGGATGGGTTCCATCAGCAGCATGCAGGATTACATATTTTCTTCCGGCGGTAGCACTGTCGATCGTTAAACCCTGATCGTTGGCAGTATTGTTAAAGTTACCGGTGAGCAGGTCTTTGGACGCGGCGGCGTTTTGGATACGTTGCCAGTCAGCATAGGTCAGTAAGCCGGCTGCAGTAGCATCCGTACCATCCTGATTTCTAACAGTCAGCGTCAGGGTACCTGCCGGACCACCAGTGAAGAAATAGCTTTTATTATCCGCTGTTGCGAGTGTAAAGTTAGGTGTATTGTCGCCATTGATGCTGAAGCGGTCAACGAAAGCTCCGGTTCCAAAGTCGCGATAGGCAGCTACTCCAGTGGTTTTATTTATAAATACACCAGTGGTAGCGGTTAAATCTTCCAGTAAACCTGTGATGGTAATGCCGTTCGATACGGTTACTTTACCGTCGTCGATCACCATACCAACTTTATTGTTTGCTTTCAGCACAAAGGGTATGTTATCAGTAGAACCGATGAATGGAGAGGTTACACCAGTCAGGGCATTACCGAGAACATCCCAGGATTGGCCACCGCGGGCCAGTTTGTGCCAACCGCCGCCTTGACGCACATATATTCCTTCTGCACCGGATTTGGTGAGATAGATCATCATACCTTCCAGTTTGCGCTGGGTATCATCGGTACCAAATAATCCATTAATGGCAGTAGTATCAGCTAAGCGGGGTAACAGTAAACCCTGGCGGTCTGATTCGAGTTCGAGGATCGCTGACTTTTTGATATTGGTAGGATTAGCACCAATTTTCAACTGTGCGTTTGCCTGAGTTGCCATCAGGGCCAGGCCTCCGAACAGTATACCGCGAGCAGCGATTTGTAGAGTTTTAGTCATAGATATACGGATAAAAATTATTAGTATAAAGGGAATTAGTTGTCAAGTTTCCTAGGTAGTGCTTTGCTTACATCATCATCGTCTATGGCACACTGCCGATACTGCTACATTGCATCGTACTACATCTTTTCTCTCAGGTGCTCTAATAAAGTATGGTATCTTTTTTAAATAAATAAGTTTTGTAAGACAATACGGACTAAAGTCTATAATCTTATATAATGCAAAAATATACTATCTATAAGGTATGAAAATGGCATGATAATACCATTTAAGTTTGTGAAGAATGCCCCAAAAAATCTGGTAGGGTAATAGGACTGCCAAATAGATATCTATACCATAAATCACTTATCTGTATTACATCTCCCTAAAAAGCAGACAAACATTTTAATTAAAATATACATGTTTTATTTAAATAATATTATGTTTTGTCATAACATCTTTATGTTATACATTTTTTTATAATATAAAAATTAGCTGGGGAGACATCGGATATTAATCGGGTAAGATTCCGCGGTAGGGGTCAGTTTCTCTGGGGTAACTTCTTTTTCTGTAGGGAGATGTTGAATTCGCCGGGCAGCAGACATTAATTTATGAAAAAAGCCGCCTGCGAGTGCAGGCGGCTCTATATATTCAGTAGTGTGAATTACGCTTCTGATTTTTCTGATTTGCTTTTGCTGGAGTTTTTGAGTGTGAACACCAGTTTCTGGTTTTCTTTGTCCAGGTCAGCCACCAGAACATCTCCATCATGAATATTCATGTTGAGGATTTCTTCTGCTAAAGGATCTTCCAGGTATTTCTGGATGGCTCTGTGCAGCGGACGGGCACCGAACTGTTGGTCGTAGCCTTTATCTGCCAGGAATCCTTTGGCTTCGTCTGTCAGTTCCAGGCTGAAGCCCAGGCTGTTCAAACGTTTGAGCACACTCTTCATGGTGATGTCGATGATGGTATAGATATGCTCTTTGGTGAGCTGGTTAAATATAATCACATCATCGATCCTGTTGAGGAACTCAGGAGAGAAAGTACGTTTCAGTGCTTTTTCAATCACTGACTTGGTATTTTCCTCTTCTGTGCTAGCACGGGCGGAAGTGGTAAAACCTACACCTGCACCGAAGTCTTTCAACTGACGGGCACCAATGTTAGAAGTCATGATAATGAGGGTATTTTTAAAGTCCACCTTACGGCCTAAGCCATCGGTGAGGATACCATCATCCAGTACCTGTAACAGCAGGTTATAGATGTCAGGGTGTGCTTTTTCAATTTCATCCAGGAGGATTACGGAGTAAGGCTTACGGCGAACCTTTTCGGTCAGCTGACCACCTTCTTCATAACCAACATATCCCGGAGGTGCACCAATTAAGCGGCTTACGGAGAATTTCTCCATGTACTCACTCATATCGATACGGATCAGTGCATCATCGGAGTCGAACATGTAGCGGGCCAGTGATTTGGCAAGCTCAGTTTTACCCACCCCGGTAGGACCGAGGAAAATGAATGTACCGATTGGTTTTTTAGGATCTTTCAGACCTACGCGGTTACGCTGGATGGCTTTGGTGACTTTGCTGATAGCTTCGTCCTGGCCTACCACGGCACCTTTCAGGTCTTCACCCATGCGGCGTAATTTGTCGCTTTCTGCCTGTACCATCCTTTTCACTGGGATACCGGTCATCATGCTTACTACTTCCGCGATGGCTTCTTCATCAATAGGGTAGCGTTTGTGCTTCACTTCTTCTTCCCACATTGCCTTGGCGCGTTCCAGGTCTTCACCCAGTTTCTTCTCGGTATCGCGCAGGGCAGCGGCTTCTTCGAAGCGTTGGCTCTTCACTACTTTATTTTTTTCCTGCTTGATATCTTCAATCTGTTTTTCCAGATCGAGGATATTTTGCGGAACATTGATGTTTTTCAGGTGTACACGCGCACCTACTTCATCCAGCACGTCGATTGCTTTATCGGGCAGGAGGCGGTCGGTCATATAGCGATCACTCAGTTTCACGCATGCCTCAATCGCATCTTCGGTATAGCTTACGTTATGGTATTCTTCATAACGAGGCTTGATGTTATTGAGGATCTGAATGGTTTCTTCCACGCTAGGCGGTTCTACCATTACTTTTTGGAAACGGCGATCGAGGGCACCATCTTTTTCAATGTACATGCGGTATTCATCCAGTGTGGATGCACCGATGCATTGGAGCTCGCCTCTTGCGAGGGCTGGTTTAAAGATGTTGGAGGCATCCAGGGAACCTGAAGCGCCGCCGGCACCTACGATGGTATGAATTTCATCGATAAACAGGATTACATCCCTGTTTTTCTCAAGTTCATTCATGATCGCCTTCATCCTTTCCTCAAACTGGCCACGGTATTTGGTACCGGCCACGAGGGCGGCGAGGTCGAGGCTCACCACACGCTTGTCGAACAGCACGCGGGATACCTTGCGCTGCACGATGCGGAGGGCCAGGCCTTCCACGATGGCGGTTTTACCTACACCCGGCTCCCCGATGAGGATAGGGTTATTCTTTTTACGACGGGACAGTATCTGTGAAACACGTTCAATTTCCTGTTCACGACCAACTATCGGGTCTAAGCTGCCACTTTCGGCCAGCTTGGTGATGTCTCTACCAAAGTTATCCAGCACCGGAGTTTTGGATTTGGTATTGGCTTGTTTGGATTTAGAAGCGTAAGATTTTCTTTCGTCTTCGAATTCCTCCTCGCCCGGATCATCAAATTCTGCTTTGGGATCAGCAGATTTTACAAAGCCCAGTTCGTTTTTAAAAGTATCGTAGTCCACGTCAAATTGTTGTAAGATTTGTGTACAAACGTTTTCTTTATTTTTCAGGATAGACAGCATGAGATGTTCTGTTTCCACGGTAGCGCTCTTCAGGGCTTTTGCCTCGAGGACTGTTACGCGGATCACTTTCTCAGCTTGTCTGGTCAGGGGTAAACTATTGATGTTTGCAATATTTTTCCCCGTCTTATCCTTTACAGCCAATTCTACCTCTTTGCGTAATTCGTATAAGTCTACGTTCAACGCTTGCAGAATCTTTACGGCCGTACCTTCGCCTTCGCGAATAATACCCAACAGCAGGTGTTCAGTACCGATAAAATCATTTCCCAGGCGTAAAGCTTCCTCCCTGCTGAACGAAATGATCTCCTTAACTTGCGGTGAAAAATTCTGGTCCATTGTGAATAAATTAGATGATAAAAACCCTTACGGGGGCATGCTTATACAATAATAACGAATAATTCTGATTTCCTTTGACAGCGAATTAGATGGATTGAAGTTATTCCTTTTTCTACTCCTTCATCTTACACTTTAATAGTATAACATTATTTTTGTGGGTGAAATGGGTACGGGTCTTTTTAAAAATATCTACGAAAAAACAAATGTATTTGTTCGTTCTCTCCAGGGTATTTTTTAGAGGCGGGTCCCAGATTAGTTTCAGTTTATTGATTCTTACTAAAATATAAACAAGATCCAACGCATGAAATTCAAAATTGATACCAAAGAAAAAATAGTGGTTTTTTGTCCAGAAGAGAATGCTTTGGATGCTAATTTGGCAGCTTCTTTTGTAGAAACAGCCACCACCCTGCCCGGTCTGGATACCCGTAACCTCATACTGGATTTACATTTGCTCACGAAAATAGACGATGCCGGGCTGGAAGCCATTTTAGCAGTTTATACATTTATGTATGACAATAACCGGTCCTGTGCAGTGACGGGTCTTAACAGCGATTTAACAGCTTTGATCAAAGCGGCCGCCCCTGAAAACTTCAATTTCGCGCCTACGATGGCCGAGGCGATTGACCTGGTGATGATGGAGGAACTGGAAAGGGAATTATTGGACGGAATGGAATAATTTAGCTACAGGCAAGTAAATCATTATAATGTTTGGTGTAACGATTTTAGGTAATAACTCGGCCATTCCCACGCTGGACAGGCATCCCACGGCGCAGATCGTTACGTGTAATGATCAGTTGCTGCTGCTTGACTGCGGGGAAGGCACCCAGCTCCAATTTGCGAAATATAAGATCAGGCGCAGTAAACTGAGGTATATTTTTATCAGTCACCTTCATGGCGACCATTATTTTGGGCTGATAGGACTGCTGAACACCCTGAATCTGATGGGAAGGACGGAGCCCCTCACTGTTTTTGGTCCACCGGAACTCCAGCAAATTATGCAGATACAATTAGATGTATCCGGTACGGCTTTCCGGTTTGAGCTCACATTTGTGGCCCTGGAAACCGGGCAAACAGGGATAATTGTAGAAGATAAAGATCTGACAGTCAGCTGTTTCCCTACGGAACACCGTATTCCCTGTTTTGGATTTTCTGTGCAATTGCAGAAGAAAAAACGCAAGTTATTACCGGATCAGGCCAAGGCATATGAGATACCCGCTGCTTTCTATGGGAAGCTGCAGGATGGGGAAGATTATTTAAGAAAGGACGGGACGCTGGTAAAAAATGATTGGGTGACCTTACCACCTGAGCAGGGCAAGCGTTACGTGTACTGTGCCGATACCATCTATGATGTAAACCTGATCCCACATTTACGCGGGGCGGATTTAATTTACCACGAAACCACCTATCTGCATGTGCTGGAAACGCAGGCAGCGGAGCGCTTCCATACCACCACCGTACAGGCGGCCACTTTAGCTGCGGCGGCCAATGTGAAGCGACTGTTGATCGGGCATTTTTCGTCTAAATACACCGAACTGAATTTTTTCCTGGATGAAACACGGCCTATTTTTCCGAATACCGACATAGCTGAGGAAGGAGTTACCTTCCTGGTATAAACAAAGTGTTTCTCAAATTACACATAAGAAAAAGGCCTCAGCGGTTATACCACTGAGGCCTTTTTATATAAAGAATTGTAACCTTTAGTATTTGGAGAGATAGTCACCGATCTCCTGGTACAGGCCATCTGTAGCTGGAACAACAGGCAGGCGGAAGTTATTTTCCACCAGGCCACGGTTGGCCAGGAATGCTTTGATGCCGGCAGGATTGTTTTCGGAGAACATGAGGTCGAAGCCTTTCAACATTTTATTGTTGAGGGCACGAGCCGTTGGGTAATCGTTTTTCAATGCGGCTTTAACCATCGCGGAAAAGTCGGTGGCAAAGTAATTGGCAGCTACGGAAATCACACCATCCATGCCACAGGCCAGCTGTGCGAGGGCCAGTGCATCATCACCGGAAACAACGATAAAATCTTTCGGTTTATCGCGCAGGATCTGCATGCATTGGAGCATATCGCCGGAAGCCTCCTTCATGGCCACGATATTTTCTACTTCGTGTGCGAGGCGCAGGGTTGTATCTGCGGTCATGTTACGACCGGTACGGCCAGGCACATTGTAGAGAATAACAGGTTTGGGAGAAGCTGCTGCAATTGCTTTATAGTGCTGATAGATGCCTTCCTGTGTAGGTTTGCTGTAGTAAGGTGCAACGCTGAGGATAGCTGCCGCCTCGTCGAGCGGGCATGATTCCAGGCGTTTTACTACATCTCTAGTGTTATAGTCACCGATACCCACAACCACAGGCACCCGCTTCGCTACCTTTTCGAAGGTAAACTTCATCAAATCAAGCTTCTCTTCTGAAGAAAGGGTTGGAGTTTCACCGGTTGTACCGAGGGATACAACATAGTCAACTCCGCCATCAATCACATAGTTGATCAGCTTTTCCAAAGCATTCCAGTCTATGCTTTCATCTGCTTTAAAGGGTGTTACTAGCGCCACCCCGGTGCCTCTTAATTGTTCCATGATTGTGTTTGCGAAAAAACAAAATTAGAATTTCGGAGCCCGAAATTCTAATTTTTTATTGTCTTCTCTAAATAATTTTTAATGCTCTTCAAAAAAGCCCATGTTGGAGAACTTGTCTATACGTTGCTGGATACGGGTATCCGCATCGATTTTCCTTAATTCAGCCAGTTCCTGTTTGATACGTTTTTTGAGGATATCAGCCATTTCATCCTGGTTTACGTGGGCGCCGCCGAGTGGTTCACGGATAACACCGTCTACCAGTCCGAACTGGGCCATGTAGTCTGAAGTGAGTTTGAGTTCTTCTGCTGCTTTTTCTTTAAAGTTCCAGCTTCTCCAGAGGATGGTGGAGCAGTTTTCCGGGGAGATAACGGTATACCAGCTATTTTCGAGCATGAGTACGCGATCGCCGATACCGATACCGAGTGCGCCACCGGAGGCACCTTCACCGATGATGATACAGATAACTGGTACACGGAGTTTGAACATTTCGAAGAGGTTCCGGGCGATGGCTTCGGCCTGGCCTCTTTCTTCTGCTTCCAGTCCCGGATAAGCGCCGGGGGTATCTATCAGTGTAACGATTGGCTTATTAAACCTTTCTGCCAGTCTCATGAGGCGGAGGGCCTTACGATAACCTTCAGGATTAGCCATACCAAAGTTCCTGAGCTGGCGCATTTTGGTATTTACTCCTTTTTGCTGACCGATGAACATCACAGTTTCTCCATCGAGGTCGGCAAAGCCGCCTACCATGGCTTTATCGTCTTTTACATTACGATCGCCGTGCAGTTCCACAAAGTTGGTGCACATCTTTTCGATATACGCCAGGGTATAGGGCCTATCGGGATGACGACTGAGCTGAACCCTTTGCCATGCGGTCAGGTTGCCATAGAGTTCCTGGCGGGTACTTGCGATTTTAGCTTCGTACTCGGCAACAGTAGCGGAAACGTCTACGCCTGACTTTTCACCATTTTCCTTCAGCTTGGCCAGCTGGTCGTATAAATTTTCGATAGGTTTTTCGAAATCCAGGAATTGCATAATTTGACTAAATTGGTTAAAGTACGGTGTAAAGATAGTGCTGAAAATTTTTTTTAAAAAAGATTTGCTAAAATGAAAACTTTGTTGCTATCTTTGCAATCCCAAAACGGTACAACACAACGGATTGGGAAACAGAAAGATAGCAAGTATCTTGACTATATTTTCGAGGATCGGTAGTTCAGTTGGTTAGAATGCCGCCCTGTCACGGCGGAGGTCGCGGGTTCGAGTCCCGTCCGGTCCGCAGCAATGCGGAAAAGCCTGCTCAGTTGAGCAGGCTTTTTTATTTGAAGATCAATACTTATACAAAGTATATGATTATGCCCGATTCCTGGGGATTAATTATTTTTTATGCATAGAGTTTGTATGATCTGAACATAAAAGCCTACACTCCTTTTTGATATCTATTTCGAGAAATATACCATGAACAGGGAAAGTAAGGTGTGTCCGATGAAGCATTGAAAATCATTACTATTTGTCTATTGACAATTATTTAATTACAGCTTGGGTTGAAGTAGCTCTAAAAACCGACCGACTAGCCTTGATGGTCTTTTTAAGGATAGTAATATCCTCTATTACTGCGGTCGGAGGTAAAAAAGGCAGATTATTATATGGAACAGATGGATTACATGCCATATTTTTTCATTTAAAAACGTGGGTAAATTTTGCCCTCAATTAGAAACTCGAGGGCAAATATTCATAATTATCGCCCTCGTTCATAATTCAACAACCAGCCATTTATGACATGAATTCTTCTAATTAATTCCTGTTAATAAGTCTCTGAATTTCAGTTAAATTATCTATCAAATGGTTCGAACTTTGTCTCCCACCCGCAAAAGGACAAATAATCAAGTATGATTTCTCCCTTTTGCATTTATGGCAAAGATTGGCGAGCCTTGATTTTGCCTCTAAACCTAAAATTCACGCAAATTCTAGGTTTATAAACCTAGAATTTGCGTGAATTTTAGGTTTAGTGTCCAATATTTAATAAAATTACCCTTAGTCTCCTAATTTAATAATCCTGGTTATGAATCAATCAACCATACTTTTAATCCCTGAAAAAACTGACGCTGAATTTGAACAAATATTCTCTACCTGGACCAATAACGGTGGACAAATCAAAAGACTAAGAAAATATTGGATTAAAGATGAAAATCTGACTAAACAGCCAATTGCGATTTATGGCAATCAGGCATTTGCGTTTGTTTTGGCACAAATCTATAATGTGGGCCTACTATCACCTGACGACACCTTAATAGCACGACTTGAAAAAGAATGGATTAAACGAAAAGTAGCAATAAAACAGATTGGTCGAGTGCTTGAAAGCGACTTCCCTGTCTTTATAAAACCTGTGATCCCGAAAATATTTACTGCTGGCATTTTTAAAAATATGGCGGACTTTAAGCAAGCAACAGATGGACTTCAAGCTACTGAGGAAATTTTAGTATCTGAGATAATTGATAATATACAATCCGAAGCAAGAAGTTTTGTAAAAGACGGTGTAGTGATGGACATTGCGTTTTATGAAGGGTCAGCAAATCTGGCGTCCGGCAAAGCATTCGTTTCAAAATTTATTGATGAACATAAGAGCAATCTACCAGCTGTTTCAGTAATTGACATTGCATTTAGTGAACAAACAGGCTGGTTCATTCTTGAATTCAATGCCTGTTGGGGTGCTGGCCTTAATGGTTGCCATGCTGAAAAAGTCATTGATTGTATTTTAGATGCGACAATCAATGTTACGAACGTTTAATCCCGAGTTGAGATTTTTGTCTCTCAAATAATTATTAGCATTATTATCATACCTAGCATGACAGCAGTCAACGACATCAGGGACATTTTTTCCATCTTCCACGATGGAACAATTACTACCTGGACAGGTGATAAAGACTTGTTGACATTAACTATCAGCTGCAAATACTTAGCTGAACGTATTGACAAATCGTTTGACGAGTTTTATATAAAACTGGAAAACGTTAGCACGGTTGAACTTGATCCATGGCCATTTGAAAAGGATATGCCCACAGTTGTTAAAACTGAAATTGCGGACATTTTCAGGGCTGAACTTGAAATAATTTCTGCTGATATTCAGGAAAACAAGGTGGTCGTAACCTGTAGCCAACATGATAACAACTTTGATTATTGTGGTGGCAACCTGACAATCAGTGCCCGAGCAATTAAGCTACTGGATCAAAGTGAACATCCATTGACAGTGGATGAACTTTGGGAGATATGCAAAGCGTATTGGGCCGAATTTAGAAATAAATAATCGCGCGGTTACCCCTGGGACTATATGTACCAAAACTTAGCTAGCGTTTTTTACCATATATTTCGAAATTGAGCCGCAATTTGGCTTTAAGTATCTCCAAGGAACCACTTAGAGCCAAATTGCCCGAAAACTCTTATAAAATACCCGCGCACTCACCGCACCCGGAACCTAAACATCTCCCTAAAACCTACACCCTATAACTCCCCTCCAACTTCATTAGCTCCCGCAGTTTCCCGGCATGCTGCTCATACACCCCTCTGGGCGTTGTATTATATTTCACACACAGCGATGCCGCCTTTCCTACTACCTCTCCCATCATCCCGCAGGTGCGCATCACACGGATAGGCCCCAGGCCATCATTATTCACACTGATATTACGGCCTGCCATAAATAAATTACTGATGTTGCGGCTGTACAATACGCGATAGGGCGCCCAGTACAGCTGTTTCTGACTACCTTCCTGTTTGTAGGTAAAGTGGTCCCCTTCTGTAGCCCTGGAAATAAACTCCTGCCCTTTCAGGTCCTTGTCAAATGCGGGATCGGGCCTGTGGATATCGATATGCCAGGAGCATGGGAAGGCGGGGTCAGGAAACGGTGTATGGTTCCTGAAATCGTCCGCAGAGAGTATTACATCTCCCATTAACCTCCTCGACTCCCTTTTACCCGCTATAAATGCAGCCCATCCTAAACGGTGGTTAGGATATTCTTTATCCACGTTTTTAAGGGCGTCCCAGGCGCCGTACATGGCTCGGAGATTTAAATCCCGGATCAGCTCAATCTGGGTAACCGGATCTTTGTCAAACCCACTTTCCCAAAACCAGCCACCCAGGTTAGCCAGCGGATCTTCTTTGCCCCATTGGCCTTTAAAATTTTTCCTGCCGGGAAATGGCTTGTCGGTTAAGTCTATTGCCCACGGACAACGTGGAAACGGTTGCGCCACCTGTCCTATTTCACATTGCGTGGCAAGCGCTGTTTTATCCTTACACTCACATTCCAGCACGGCTGTATCATCTGCTGCATCCAGCACATTCCAAAGGTTAGAAACACCCATTAAGCCTGTTTGGGACTGCTCAAAGTCAGCCCCTGCCATGAATCCTATGCCGGCATCACCGGTACAATCCGCAAAATAGGTGGCCGTAATACGCTTACGGATACCCGTTTTAATATTTTGTAAGACAACCGCTTTAATATTGTTATTCACCGCCTCCACTGCAAACGCACGCTCATGGAGCAGGAGGGTGATATTAGGCTCCGCTTTTACTTTTTGCAACTTGAGCTCATCATTATAGGCCATGCCACCCAACGCATTCCTGGTACCGTGCACCGGCTGCGCGGTAAGCGGCACAAATTCCTCCACGATTTCACCCACATGCACAAACGGCTCCTGTTTGGTATGTCCTTCCGGCCATACCCGCACCTCTGAACTACCATTGCCACCCAAAACCGGCCTGTCCTGCACCAATACCACCTTTAATCCCTGCCTTGCCGCTGAAATAGCCGCAGCCGTACCGGCTATACCACCACCAATTACCGCCAGATCGTACTTTCCGCCATCAACAGGCACATCGCTCAATCCATTGAGTTTTCTCCGGAATTTTGTAAGTGCCGCTACATCGTTCACTGGTTTGAAATGGGGATCTTTACAAAAGAGAATCGCCTCACAACGGCCCTCAAAACCAGTGAGATCATGTAATGCGATCCTGGCATTTTTGTTCACTTTCACGATCCCTCCATCATGCCAATGCCATTGATCCCCTTTGGTACCAAAGGTTTCCTTTACCGGCGCACCGTCAATCATCACCTGAAATTTGCCTGGCGCACCGGGCGCTTTCCAGGGAGCCACCCAGTCTTTGGTGCGCACCCATAACCGATAACTGCCGGCAACCGGGAACTCCACCTCCGTCACAGCATCAACTACGGGAACGCCTAATCCGTGCGCAAGCAGGTACGGCGAGCCCATCACATCCATGGATTGCTGATCCAGGTCCCAGCCGCCGTAATTAGCAAAGCTTTCAGCTTCGAGAAATAAGAACTCTGTTGTAGCCGTGCTGGCAGCGATAAGTGCGGAAGGACCAGCCAGCATCAAAAGGCTGGTATTGCCTATCAGGCCAATAAATTCTCTGCGTTTCATATTCGTGGAATTAGGTATTAATCTGCTGTCGTAGAAAAATGTTAGCTGGTACTAAAAATAATGGTTAGGGAACGGATTTCAGGGGTTACTTTATGGCCGGCAGCCAGGAAGCTTTGGGAACATCCCACTTTAGCATATCCGGTAAGTAGTCAACGCTAAATCATATATTTCCATTAACAAAAAGGGCCGGATTACCTGTTGATAATCCGACCCTTCCAATCTATTCCGATTATCTACAGAAGATAATTTCCACTCCCGTATGATCATCATTTCCTTCTCCATTCGTCAGCTTTCTGCGTGTCACCAATGTTAGCTTATAAGCGCAGGATGGCCAGGTGTTAAACGCAGGTGTAACTGCACCTGGTGTAGCAAAATCAATCACATTATTTGAGCCACGTGGCACCGTGCCCGATCCGCCGGTAATGGTAATACCGCCCGGAACAGCTGCACTGGAGATGCCCAGCGCCCAGGAGGCTATCAGCTCATGGTCAGCAGTGTAACGCACATGCGCATTGGTAGTGATAGGAGTGCAACCACTGGCGCCGGAGCTAAGCTCGTCGAGCTGCAGCAGCCGTACTTCTTCCCAGTTATTGATATAAATAACTCCTTTGGTCAGCTGCTCCGTGAAATGTGGTGAAGCCGGGTTGGCAGGATCATCTGTCGTCTGGTAAGCGAAAAATACGCGTCGCCCATTTTTAGGGCTGGCAGGAGCATTGCCTGGGGTATCACCCGCTGATAACGGATCTCCACCAGGAACGAGCACATTGGTATTCACCCACAGCAAAGGCCCGATAAAGCCATTGTCTATCCCGCGCTGATCCACTCTCACCCAACCATTGGCATCCTGATGCAATACATGATCCGGAATAACGCCTGGTGCACCATCCGGCGGAATGCTATCCGCCACGGAGGCCGGCTGATTTGGATCAATCACAATGTCCTGAAATGCCTGTACCCCATTCCAGATAATTTCGCGCACGCCTACTACCAGCCTGCTTTGCTGCGTTTGTGCCAGCGTAACAGGATTCCAGGTGGCGCCATCATAGGAATAGGTGAAGCGGTAGTGCAGGGGTCTGGTAGCATCGGTCGGCACTTTTTTAGTGGCATAACCCACCAATTTCACAGCACCGAAAAATCCAAAGCCAATACCACTGGCAAAGGTGCGGTTAATGGCCGTCAAACCATTGGCATCGATATCACCAATGATCTTATACTCACCGAAACGTGTAAACAGCGGCGTATCCACTGTATAAATTTCGCCGTCGGGAACACAGAGTTTTACACAAAAGCAATTATGTGCGTTGGTGCGGGCAGTGGTGTGACCCATGCTACGCGGCTCTTTCAGCAATACACTTCCGGAAGCCGATTCCACCCGGAAAAAGAGATCCGGGCCTGCTGGCCACTCCACATTCAACCAGTTCAACAGGGTTTTAGAGAAATCTGTGGAAGTGTAAACGATCTTGAAATGACCGGAAGCATCTGTAAAATCGCTGCCCAGCGGATCATCCTGGATAAGATCCACATCATAGGCGAACACCCGTAATCCATTCAGCGGCTTGCCGGTTTTACAGTCCACTACTTTTCCACAGATCACCCAGCGATCCAGCATTTTCAATATCTGGCACCACCATTTGGATACGATGCAATATTCCCAGTTAAAGAGATACTCTTGCCTGTTATCAGCATTTCGCTCCCGCCATTGGGGTTGCAGGGTGGTCAGGTGAAACTGGAAGTCTGTAATCTTCCTGGGGGGAATCGGCTTACCAAATCCGGTTCCACAGGAGAAATCGATATCAAATGCTTCGCCTTTATAATTTTGCTTTTCACCCAGGTTGAAAACGAATTCACCCTTTTCATTAGCGGTGGTTTCCGCCAGGAGTTGCTTACTTTTCGCCTTCACGTCCTCCTCACTGACCTGGTGAAATGTCTGGTTTGTATCTGCTACTGCCAGCGCCACGAGTGCTTCTCTGTTATCGGTGCGGTACAGTCTTACTTTGACTCCCGCCAGTACTTCCCGGCAGTCATCACTGCACAGGAGGCCACATAATCTTCCTTTAAAAACGTAGTTCATAACAATTGGGGTGTTTGGGGTTGCCTACTCATATGTCCCTTTTCGGCTAATGGGATGCCTACTCTTTCACGGATTTTCGGCATGCTCCGGAAATAAGATGGAATCAGGGAAGGAAGCATCCTTCCTATTATTAGTCGAACTAAAAGGGAAAAGGTAAACAAGCATCTCAAACAGCGGGCAGCATAAGCTTTTATTTCACCGGTGGCATTTCCCGGCTCAATTCTTCCAGCCCATCCTCTCCCGGGCGCTGGTATTTCACCTGTGCGATCTCCCCCTTCTCTATATATAAAATCATCGGGTAGATATCTTTTTCCGGCTCCGGGTAAATGATAGTATTGGCTGTATCCAACAGGATGTGCTCATCATGGAAAACTTCGCCTCCCAGCTTAATGCGGAGCATTTTAGCAGATTGAATTTTAGTAAAGATGTATTTTATTTGGGGAGATGACCGCACATTCTTTTTTACAAATGTTTCGGCCGTGGTGATGCATCCATCACATCCCTGATTGGGAATCACTACATACATCCCGTTTTTCACCGGCTGAGTGTCCAGGGAACGGACAGCCGTCATTAAGGGTGAATAATCATCTCTGCATGATACCAACAAAAACACCACTATCAGGATACTACCAGGTAATTTGACATTGTACATAACGTGCGATATTTTGATTGGCATTTGCCATATCCAGAAAATAAATTCCATCTCTCCCTATAAAAAAATTATCCAATGCAAAAGAGACAGGGATGGCCACTTCGCCTTTATATTGAAAACGTTTATCCAACACTATTAACCAGGGTTGCTTGCCTGTTTGCGCCGCATCCGGCAGCTCCAGCATCCTGTAATAGCAGTCGCGATAAGCATCGTATATGATATTGCGATAGCTTGGCGTGTGTAAATAATATTGCAGGGAAACATCCGCATCATAGATAGCTTTATTATCTTTTGCCAGATCCATACTCGTGATACAAACCCCTTTTGCAGTCGATGCCGGCACTTCAGTAACTCCCCAGTTACTATCGATCACCTGGATATGATGATCCGCCGGCAGGCTCAGTATCCACTGTTTTGAGGCAGCATTATAGGTGGTATATGGTATGCGTAAATGAGATCCGCCCCAGTTATTTTGCTGATATACCTTTGAGTAAGGCACATGATATTTCACATTGTTATGCCCCGGATGAATAACCGAAAAGATGGTTCTTCCGGAAAAATTTTCCTCCGTTTTTTCACCGAGCAAATAACCCGCTCCTACCACTACCCTATCAATAAGGTGAATAGGTGCAGCCGGACTGGCAAAGGGCCGTGCAGGCAATACTGTTTTAGGAAATGATCTGCCGGGGGGAAGAAAAGTCAGTGTATGCGTTACCGTATCACGGGCAATACTGTAGTACATGAGGTAGTCGCGGTTGTAAGCGTATAACAACAAACTGTCGGGCGACAAGTACCTAAAATATGTCACCTTTTCTCTCGTATGGATTTTATGCTCCGCTGTTGGATGAATGAGGGTATCTGTGTTAGAGATATCGTAGGTTAGCAGGCGCTTGCCGTAACTATCGAACGCGTATAACTGCTGTGTGGCCGTATCAAAATCAACAGGGGTAAAAGGAGAAAACACCATCTGACTATCCAGGTATAACTCCAGTGTATCCGTATACGTAACCTGCACAGGAATCTCCGCAAAAGCAGTACTGCAGTTACTTACAGGAGTAACTTTTCCACGTTGGCAGGCAGTGACTATCAGCAGCAAAAAAAGCAGTTTTTTCATAGGGCAGAAAAAAACAGACAGGGCGTTACACCCTGTCTGCAATTGATGAGTCATCAGTTTACGTAGTAAGTGCAGTTTGTAAGAGTGGGATCTACAGGTGAATTACAAACGTAGTAAGTCACGCCGTTGACTACTCTTTTCTGGCAGATACCCCGGAGGCCGTGATGATCATCCGGACAAGCGCTGCCGTTGGTAGGCAAGGACGCAAACAATGATAATGCAGTAAATGCAATACCGAATACAAGGATGGATTTTTTCATTTTATTATAGTTTAAATGAGGGAACACGGTAATCACTTAAACGAACTTTTGCCCATGTCAGGAGAATTCGGAACAACCAGTCAATATGGGTCAGTAGGTTATATCAGTACAAATTATAGCGGTTTCTTAAAATTAGCGAATAAATGGATTCATTGCAGTTTACTGCGGATATGTTGCAGTAACGCTAAAAAAACAAAGGGTACCCGATTACCGGATACCCTTTTTGTTGTTTGCCATCTATCGCCTAGTAACCTGTATTCTGTTCCAGATTTGGATTTACATCACGCTCGCCCAATGGAATTGGCCACCAGTAGTCCCGGTTTTTATCAAAAGTCCGGGTTTCCAGGTTTTTGCCAGCGTAATTCTGAATGGTAGCATTCATCACTGTTTCCGCAGTTTTCCAGCGGCGGATATCGCTGTAGTACAATCCCTCTCCGGCGAATTCCACACGTCTTTCATGACGGATTTCTTCACGGAGTGCATTTTTATCTACCGCTTCATTGAAATGCGGCATACCTACGCGGTCGCGTATCCTGTTCAGTGCCGCAAAGATGGTAGCGTCCGGGCCGCTTACTTCATTCTGTGCTTCGGCGTACATCATGAGGATGTCAGCAAATCGCAGCACGATGAAATTGATATCAGACTGTCCGTCTTTCAGGTCAGATTTATCTTTTGGAGGAGCTTCCTTATCATATAAACTGAATTTTTTCATACCGTAACCAGTGATCGCAAAACGGGTAGCGTTGATCACTGCCCCTTTGTAGGTGTCGCCGGGATAAGTGAAAGTAGCGTTTAAACGCGGGTCACGATCCTTATAAGGGTTAGCAGGATCATAACCGGAAGCGGGATCGGTGATTGGCAGACCTTTGGTGGTATAGTAGGTTTTGGCAAGATCCAGCAGCGGTGCGTTGGTATTGTATTGTGAGCAGATCAGGTCAAAGGAACTGCCTTGTTTAGGAAATACATATTGCACATCGAAAATTACTTCCAGATTATTTTCATTTTCCTGCAAAAATAAAGCGCGATAATCCTTATAAATCCCATAGCCGGAACCAGCCAGATTCATCACGGCTTTGGCTGCATCTGCGGCTGCTTTCCACTTAGCTACATCATTGGCAGGATTAAGCAGCGGGCTCGCTTCATACAGCAGCACCCTGGCTTTCAGGGCCATGGCTGCGCCTTTTGTAGCACGACCCAAGTCAGCACCGGTAAATTTCACCGGCAGAATATTAGCAGCACTGTCCAGGTCTACCAATACCTGGGCCACAACTTCTTCACGCGGTGTGCGGGGCAGTTTTGCCTGGGCTGTTTTATCCGGTGGATCTAATATTAATGGTACGGCACCATAATAATTTTGCAACATAAAATAGTAAAGGCCACGCAGGAAATAAGCCTCTCCTTTCATCTTTCTGCGGGTGGCATCATCGAGTGCTGTCACCTCGTCTACCTTTGCAAGGAAGGTGTTACAGCGACCAATACCACTATAACAATCAGAATAGCGGCCGGTAACAATACCGCCGGTACTGGACATCTGTGTACCTCTGGCAATGGTGTTAAAGCTCAGGGCATCTGTTTGGTTATAAGCGTTAGGAGTAAGTGTTTCTTCCCACAGTGCAGTAGCGTTATTGGAAGTTTTACCGCCATACACGCCGGCATTACGCAATACAGAATAACAGCCTACGAGGCCGGCATTGGCAGCCTCCGGTGTTTGCCAGAAGGTTTCTTCTGTATAGCGGTCATGCGGCGTGGTATCCAGCAGACTTTTGTTGCAACCTGCAGCCAGGAAACCTGCACAGGTAAGTAAAACATATATCTTCTTCATATGAATCATCATTTTTAAGATTAGAAGGTAACGTTAATGCCACCATTAAAGGTTTTCAGCATGGGATAGGTGTAGAGATCCGTTTGATTGAACACTGACTCCGGATCAAAATCCTTATACCTGGAGAAGGTTAGCAGGTTTTCCGCATTGATGAAGAGCTGAACTTTCTGAATTTTCACTTTAGACAACAGGTTTTGTGGCAGGGAATATCCCAATTGAATGCTTTTTAACCGGAGGTAGGAATTGTTTCTTAACCAGAAAGTGGAGCGTTGGAAATTATCAATACTTCCTGTGCTGGTAGTTACGATTGGCAGGCGTGCATTTGGATTTTCAGGCGTCCATGCATCTCTTGTCCATTCCCAGGTAGCATTGGCGCCATTATTGAAAGGATACGCCAGATTAGCTGTGGGTAAGGCCTTCACTCCACCAATTCCCTGGAAGGAGGAGGTTAAAGAGAATCCTTTATAGCCGAGGTTAAATCCAAATCCAAATGTGGTGGTTGGTACGGAGGAGGAGCTGTTCACAATTACGCGGTCGTCGCCGTTAATAATACCGTCTTTATTCACATCCTTAAATTTGATGTAACCAGGTTTGGTGTTGGCAGATTGTTTGGCGCTATGGTTCACCTCATCCTGTGTCTGGAAGATTCCTTCGGCCTGCAGCAGATAGTAGGCATCGATCGGATAGCCTTCACGGGTGATAGTACCGCTACCATAAATAATTTCACCATTCAGATCGGTAACTTCATTTTTATTAAATCCGATGTTTCCGAATACATTCACATCGAGATCACCGAACTTATCATTGTATTGAAGGGTAGCTTCCATACCGATGTTTTTCACGGAGCCCACGTTTTGCTTAGGCCCGGCCAGGTTACCTACTTGTGCCGGAATGTTTACCGGGCGGAGGATACCGTTGGTTACTTTCTGATAAGCATCAACGGTGAGGCCTATACGATTTTTCCAGACGTTGATGTCTGCACCAACGTTGTAAGTGTTCATGATTTCCCACCTGAGGGAAGAATCTGCATCCGCTGTTTTGGCTGCACCGGAATTGAGGGTACCGCCAAAGCTATAGTCTTCACCCAGGATTACAGACGGCTGGGTACTATACAGCTCCACCGCCTGGTTCCCCATTTTACCGGCAGATGCACGGAGCTTCAGGAAAGTGATAAATTCAGATTGGAAGAATGATTCCTTATCAATACGCCATGCTGCGGACACGGAAGGGAAGAAAGCCCAGCGGCTCTGCTTACCGAGGCGGCTGGAGCCGTCGTAGCGGAACGTAGCTTCCAGGTAATACTTACCATCGTAGTCATAGTTAGCGCGACCGAAATACGATTCCAGTACATCGCGGGTCATGTTACCGCTGGTCGCATTCCAGGTGGTACCGGCATTGAAGGCGTCGAGGGTACCATCGAGGTAGCCGTACATGCTGGTAGCCCAGGTGTCACTATCCAGGTTATCGTAGCTGGCGCCCACCATGGCAGAGATGTTATGTTTGGCGATTGTTTTTTTCCAGTCCAGCGTATTATAGAAGTGAATGTTCAGGTTATTGTAATCTGTTTTAGCAGCTCTGGGTGCTGTAGCAGGACTATTCCAGTTGGTAGCTTTTCCTGTTTTAGGATCAAATGTTTGCATTCGTGGGGTAAAGCCACTGAGCAATCCATCATATTTATCCACACCAAATTTGATATTATAGGTGATATCAAAAGGCAGTTTGTATTCTGCAAAAACGGTGGTAAGGAAGCGCTGTACTACTTTTGTTTGCAAGCCATTATAGGCGAGCATACGTGGGTTTTCCCAGTTATTGCGGCCGGCAGTTCTCAACCAGGAGTTACCATATCGGCCATCTGCGAGCGTATCTGTGAGGATAGGCAGGGTGCGGGCCAGGTAAGTCCAGGAATCAGTGTAGAAAGGTTGCGTATAATTTCTGTAGTAACCATCTAAGGTGATACCGGTGCGCAGGCGTTTGGTCACATCCATGGAGGCGTTGAGGCCAACTGAATATTTCTTTTCATGGTTACCGGGTCCGAAGAGGATACCGTCTCTGTCGAGATAGCCGAGCGATAAGCGATACTGGTATTTATCGCCACTGCCGGCCACACTCACATCATGTTTTTGGATCACACCATTTTTGAGGGCGATTTTATACCAATCGTTTGCAGGATAGGTGAAAGGATCTGTTTTCATACCTTCCTGGTATTCTGCGATATCAGCATCACTGTATTCCTGGGCCTTGCCTTCATTGAGGAGGGCCTGGTTTTTCAGTTTCATGTATGCAATGGGATCGTTGATAGCGTCCGGAAGATAGGTAGCTTTCTGCTTACCATAGTAATAACTGTAGTTTACATGCGCTGTTCCTCTTCCTTTTTTGGTGGTAACGATGATGACACCGTTTGCGGCGCGTGACCCATAGATGGAGGCGGCAGCATCTTTTAATACCGTTATGGTTTCTATATCATTTGGATTCAGCTCATCCATGGAGTATTCGATACCATCTACCAATACAAGCGGATCATTGTTACTGAGTGTTCCTACACCGCGGATGCGGATGGTACTGCGGTCCACGCCTGGTTGACTGTTAGACTGGGTAGCAAATACGCCTGGCACACCGTGCAGCGCGTTACTCACGTTAGTGATAGGCTGACCCGCTTTATCACTCATTTTTACCGTGGTGATGGCGCCGGTGAGCGTTGCTTTTTTCTGTGTACCGTAACCGACAACCACAACGTCGTTGAGTTTCTGAACATCTTCTTCTAATGTTACGTTCACAGTGTTCCCTGCGACTTTCACATCTTTCGACAAATAACCGATAAAAGAAAATTTCAGGGTAGCGCCTGCGGGGACATTGAGTTTGTAAGCCCCGTTTATATCCGAAACCGTTCCCTGACTGGTACCGGCAATCTGAATATTAACGCCGATCAGTGGTGTACCGTTGACAGCAGTGGTTTTTCCGGAAACTGGCCGGTCCTGTGCCTGTATTTGCATAGGGATAGCGCACAGCATCCAGATGCAGCACAGCAGGAATAATGCTGGTTGAATCCCGTGGAATCGCGAGAACAATTTCATACGTGTATTTTTTTTATTAATTGGTTGATAATAAACTGCTTAACTGCCTAGCCTGATAAGAATAATTGGTGATTATTGACTCCTTCGGGAACCTGGCTTAGTTGTGATAACTTATATTTTATTTCATTTTCACCTTGCTTTCAAAATATGAAACTAAAAAGAAACAATTTGAAAGCAAAATATAAAATAAAATGAAAAAAAGTAAAAAAAGCAGGATGAGTGAAAAATCAATGAGCAAAATTTTATATCTATTTGATTATTATAAATTAATATATTAACATTTATATAACTACAGTTGTAACTTCTTTCAAATACTTTCATAAATAATAAAAAATTACTCAAATAATGGGGTAATTTTCTTCCTAAAAGGAACTATATGTAATAACTTGAAATTAGATTATAAGAGATTGTAAACGAGCTCATAAATAATATCAGGGGAACACTTTAATACGTAATTTTATATGATATGTCTATGATCAATATTGCTGAACGTCATAAGTTTATTCTTGGTAAACTACACGAGAAGGGCTATGTTAATGTATTAGAGCTATGTAAGGAACTGGATGTATCGGGCGTGACTATACGAAAAGACCTGAAGCTGCTGGAAGATAAATCACTCCTGTTCCGCTCCCACGGTGGCGCTACCGTACAAAACCCTTATACAATAGATAAACCGGTGAACGAAAAGGAGAATATCCGCCGGGAAGAAAAAACCAGAATAGGACAGGCAGGCGCCGCCCTTATAGCACCCAATGATGCCATCATCATTGCCTCCGGCACTTCTGTACTGGCGCTGGCAAAAAATATTCAGCCCAAAGGGAACCTCATGGTAATCACAGGCGCTTTAAACGTAGCCCTGGAACTACTGCGGCGCCCGGAGATTGAAGTTATTCAGCTCGGCGGACAGCTGCGGAACAGCTCCACCTCCGTTACCGGCACCTATGCGGAAAAAATCCTGGACGACTTTTCCTGCAGCAAATTATTTCTTGGGGTAGATGGTATAGATCTGGAATTTGGACTTACCACCACCAATATTATGGAAGCTCATCTCAATCAAAAGATGATGACAACCGCCCAGAAAACCATAGTGCTGGCAGATTCCAGCAAGTTTGGAAAAAGAGGGTTCGGACGTATATGCGGACTGGAAGATATAGACGAGGTAATTACGGACAACGCAATTGCGGAACACCTCGTGAAACGAATGGAAGATATGGGCGTGAAAGTAACCGTAGTATAACAGGAAAACCCCAATGACACCTGCGGTGTCATTGGGAAGTGCATTCATCTATTTTTCCTGTAGCAAGATATCCAGTTGCCCTTGTAGCTTTGCCAGCACCTCAGGCCCTTCAAAACCTATATTCACAAACCTGATATTTCCTTTTTTGTCGATCAGGTAAGATGCAGGGATGATATTAAATTTGAACTTATCCCCTATTTCCGGGTCGGTATTATAAAATACCGGGAAGGAATATTTTTTATGACCACTCCAGCCCTGTGCATCTGCCAATGTGTTTTTGGCGCCGCTGTTAGTGATCATAAATACAACGTCCTTATTGTTTTTATGTTGATCGTAGAGCTGCTGCAGGTAAGGCATTTCCTGCATACACGGAATACACCAGGTGGCCCAGAAATCAATTACAATAATTTTTCCTTTCAATGCATCCGGCGATACCGCCCTACCTTGCATATCCACAAAGGAAGTAAGTGCCGGTGCCGGTTTGCTAACCTGTTGCTTCAGAATTTTTTCCAGTAATATCTTTTTCCGGAACTGATCCAGCATAGCCAGCCGGGCTTTATTACCTGTTTGCTGATAATAAACCGCGGCATCGTCCAGCGTTTCTTTGTCGGCAATTTCCTGTACCGCCAGCGCCATATGTTTCTCCGCTGCATCCGGCTGGTGTTGTTGCAATGCAATCAATCCCAGCAGCGCGTGGAGGCGACAAGCAGCCTTGTCATACGCCGACTGCCGCGTACTGTCATCCACATACGGATAGATATAACCCGTTTCCGGAAAATAGCGGATCACACCCACCGGATAACGATGCACACTATCCAGTGCGCGCTGTACATAATAATTGGCGGTATCCGGCGCCAGCTGCTGCTGTTGCAGGGTACGACCTATTTCTTCCCAAACAGTTACTGTATAAGGATTCTCCTTCTCAGATGTCAGAAAACGTGCATGGTATAATGCCTTAGGCGCATTTTTACGCGCAGCATAATAACGGAACAACTGATCATGCATTTCTGTAAATGACCCCTTATTTTCCGCCGTTTCTTTCCCCAGCTCCTTTTCAAAATACGCGATCTGTGCGGTAGTATCTTTCCCCCTGGCAACAGCCGCGGTATTGAGATCCCGGCCTGGTGCAGATTCCGGATAACGTTCCATCACCACTTTCCGGATGGAGTCGAGGCGACTTTTTTCACCAATAATCAAATACCCCATGGTCACCTTATTCAGGTTACCACTATTACCGGGATCACTGTTAAAGCGGTCCGCAATTACCTGTTGTGCCTTTGCGCGAAGTGCAGCCTTTTGCTGCGGAGTAGCAGCAGCATCTATTTCGCTGGCAAGCAGACGCAGTTTGGCTTCGTAGTTATTGGGATACATTGCCAGTTCCTGCTGATATAAGTCGTGCTGACGGCCTGCGAGCAATGGCGACTTACCCATTTGCGCGCTCATGCTGTAACCTTTATAAAGGAATACATCTTCTACCGGCACTTTATTTTTGTAAACAGCTACTTCATAATGCTGATCCTTAGCTGGTTTATTTACCTGCTCCCCACTTTCGAGGTAGAAAGTAGCAAATACCGTGTAATCAGCCAGCACAAAGGAAGTAGTCCACTTGCTCCCTGCTTTTTCCATTTTTATTCTCCAGGGGAGATTGTAAAAATTAGAGTAGGAAAACACCAGCGTTACTGCCTTAGCGTCAGCAGGGATACCATTCCCCGCTACTGTCGGGTCGAAAGTAACAGTCACCCGCTGCCCTCTTTCCGGGTGGATCGGTGATATTGTAACGGACTGCTGTCCGAAGCTATTAGTGATGACAGCCGTCATCACTAATAGCAGTACGATTAATTTTTTCATATAGCCGGCCTAGTTATACCCTGGATTCTGGGTCAGGTTAATATTTGTTCTCATGGCGTCAGACGGTATCGGATACAGGGTATCTGTAGCCTGCCAGTTAGCGCCTTTCAATGGTCCGAGCACAGCATCAGACCTTTTGGTACGTTTGAGATCGAACCAGCGATGGCCCCATTCTGCAAACAGTTCCACCTGGCGTTCTTTTTCCACAGCGAGCAGCAGGGCCGCTTTATCCAGACTGGCGGAAAGTTCTCCCAGTCCGGCTCTTTTGCGGATGGCATTCAGGTCTGCACGACCCTCATCGGTTTTACCCTGTTGAATACGGGCTTCTGCGCGAATGAGGTACTGCTCCGCCAGGCGCATCACCATAGAATATTCAGTAACACCCGCGGTAGAGGTGCGGACTTTATATTTCAATGGGATATAATAAATTGGTGCGGTGGCTGGTGTTCTGGAAGATGTCCAGTTGGCAAAGCGCAGGTCACCTTGTTCGTAAGCTGTTACCAGCGCTGGCTGCAAACGGAATAATCCGGTGCCCGTAGCGGTGGCTGGTGTAGAGGTAAACCCTTCCCAGGTATTTCTGCCACCCGCAATGTTCAGGGGCTGCAATTGGAATAAGGCTTCTTTACTGTTTGCCAGGAATACACTGTTCAGATCCTGCAACAGCGTGTAGGCGTTATCGTTAATCACTAATGAAGCAGTACTTTCTGCCAAATCCCAGTTCTGATTGTAGAGATACACTCTTGCCAGCAGCGCATTTGCCACAGCCTTATCAGGACGGGTACGTAACCCGGACGGATATTGATCACCCAGCAGTTCCACGGCCGTTTTCAGGTTGGAGATGATGGTATCATATACTTCACCACGTGGTGCACGCGGCTTGGTACCGTTTACCTGAAAATCTGTTCCGGTAACCATCGGTACATCTCCATACATATTTACCAGGTAGAAATAATAGAAAGACCTTAGAAAATAAGATTCGCCCAGGAGCTGATTTCTTACTGCGGGAGTAAGGTCAGTAGCGGTGGAAAGTCCTTCAATGCAGGCATTCATCTGGTATATATAGCTGTACAAATCAGCGAACATACTTTGTACATACTGACTACTTGGCAACAGGCGGTTTTCCCTGAATACATCGTAGTTGGCAAAGGTGGTGTAATAATACATTTCATCTGCCTGCATGGCGCTGAGGTAGTTAATCAGCACGTTAGAGAACATGTAGTTAAAGGAATTCATGCTTCCATAAACGCCGGTTACTGCGGATGTAGCTGAATTATCATCTTTAAAAACCAGTTCTGACACCAGCTCATTTTTGGGCAAAGGCGTGTCTACATACTTACTACAGGAGGAAGCAGCAAACACCAACAGCACTGCCAATAAAAATTGTAATCGTTTCATGATAAATATTTTATCTCCCTAAAGAATATTTTTAAAAACCAAACTGCACACCGATGGTATATGATTTCAACGGCGGCATTCTCAAGCCCTGCGTTTCCGGATCCAGCCCATCATAATTGGTAATCGTGAATAGGTTTTGACCAAGGGCATACACGCTCACATTTTTCATCTTCCATTTCTCGGTGTATTTAGATAAGTCATAACGGAGAGAAACGTTTTTCAGCCTGATGTAAGAAGCATCGCCCCAATTGGCAGTGGACAGGCTGTAATTGCGATAATCCACAGAGCCGGTAGTGGTGGTAGCACCGGGAACATTGGTAATATCACCTGGTTGCTGCCAGCGGTCCAGCGCACGCAGATTCTGATTAGCGGCAGTACCAATAGCGGAAGTACCATAGCCATAATTAATACCAGGGCCTTCCTGTTTCACAAACTGCAGGAGGAAATCGAAACTGAAACCTTTCCAGTTAAAAGTATTGGTGATACCGCCGTAAAACTTAGGCGCGCTGTTACCCAGGATCACGTAGTCGTCATACTCAGTAGGGGTTGCAGCGCCGCTGTTACTAAAGAACAGGGGCTTACCATTTGCAGGATCGATACCCAGGAACTGGTAACCTTTCACGATAGTGAGCGGTTTACCCACCACATACAAATCCTTGTAAGAAGAGGATTCAATATTCGGGAACTCTTTCAGTTCATTCTTATTGATGGTGAGGTTGAAACTGGTTTGCCAGGTGAAGTGGGTATTTTTAATATTGGTAGAATTCACTTCAAACTCCCATCCGCTGTTCATCACGCTGGCAGGGAAGTTGGCGGTGATAGATTCAAAACCTACCTGGGGTGACAGCTGGTAAGGCACCAATTGATTATCGGAGATGTTATGATAGTAATTGGTATTGAACATGATCCGGTTATCGAGGAAACCGAGTTCGAGTCCTACCTCTTTCTTATGATTGGTTTCCCATTTGTAATTGCTGTTAGGCAGGCGGGAAGGGGTTAAGCCCGGAATAGTCCCATATGGATACAGGTTAGAGCTCCATGCATCGAGGTATTGATAATCGCTGATTTTATCGTTACCGGAAGTTCCGATGCTGGCTCTCAGCTTACCAAAGCTGAGGAAGCTCAGTTCCTGCATAAACGATTCTTTGCTGAATATCCAGGCAGCGCCTACGGCTCCGAAGTTACCAAAGCGGTTACCCGGGCCAAAGCGTGTAGAGCCATCGCGGCGGAAGGAAGCGTTTACGATATATTTTTCATCCCAGTTATAATTCACTCTTCCGAAGATGGAGGCGTAGCGGTAAAAGGCGTACACCAGTGGTCTTGGGATCACGAGCGTAGCAGCATCCTGGTGGTCCAGCAGGGAGTCGCCCGGAAAGCCGGAAGCCACCACTGATTCACCATTGGTCACGCTTTGCTGGAAGGTACCACCTGCCATCACCTGGAGGTCTCCTTTTGCGATTTTCCGGTTATAGTCGAGCTGCGGTTCAATGATATAGGAGCTCACATCAGAATTACCAAAGTAGGACTCGCTGCCAGTGCTGGTCAGCGGGTTCAGGCTGGAATTAGGAGTAATACGTTTCTGATCCATATCGGAGCGTGTATACCCCAGACTTGCTTTGGCATTCAATCCTGGCAGGATGGTGTATCTCAACACGGTATTAGCCAGGAGCATATTGGTTTTGACCTCCGAGCTACGCAGCAGGTAGGCTTGTGGATTCTGTATGTTCCCAAACCAGTACAGGCTTCCTGTGGAATCGTACACCGGATAGTTAGGCGCCAGGTTGTAGAACATGGTAAGGTCCACCGGCAAGGAAATATCTTTGCTGGACGTATAATTCACCGATGCGTTTATACTGAACTTATTATTTTTTGTGGTGTGGTTAACATTGAGTCTGCCTGCGCCGCGCTGGAAGCCGAGGCTGCCAGGCATCACCGTGGTTTCTTTATGATAGGTACCGCTGGCCAGGTATTGCGTTTGTGCGCTTCCGCCTGACACCGACGCCTGTGCTTCTGTAATACGCGCGGTGTTACCCATGATAAACTTTTGCCAGTCGGTTGTTTTCTGTTGATCCCAGATGGTGAGGTCAGGGGCAGATTCACTGTCGTATGGTTTATTATCATGTGCATAAGCTTCCTTACGCATTTCAATATACTGAGGCGTATTCAGCATGTCCACCGTGTTTACCACTTTACCGGCGCCCGTATATACGTTGAAGTTAGAACGTAACTTCCCTGTTTTCCCTTTTTTAGTGGTGATGAGGATTACGCCGTTACCGCCTCTGGAGCCGTAGATAGATGTTGCATCCGCATCTTTCAGCACATCGATTCTTTCGATATCTGCCGGGTTGATAGACGCCATCGGGCTTTGATTACCGTTGGCAGAGGTAAAGGTATTGAGTGGCTCATCATAGAAGGGCACCCCGTCAATCACGTAGAGTGGGCTATTGGGGCCTGACAGGGAGCTTTGTCCTCTCATTACTACATTAAAGGCCGAGCCGGGCAAACCGCTGGAGGAGGTCACGAACACACCGGATACTTTTCCCTGTAAAGTACCCAGGGCATCTACCACGGGCTGGGAAGAAATATCGCTGGCTTTAATACTGGAAACGGAGCCGGTATTAAAGCGTTTGCTAGTGGTGCCATAGCCGATTACCACGGCTTCGTCGAGGGAGGCTGCCTGTGCTTTCAGGATAATCAGCAGTTGTCTTTTTAGCTCCACCGGCTGACTTTTTGATTCGTAGCCGATATAGGAGAATACCATTACGTCGCCTTCTTTAGCGGGGATGCTGAAGTAACCATTTTCGTTGGTTACCACACCATTGCTGGTGCCTTGAATTTTTATGGATACACCGATGAGTGGCTGCCCCTGCGCATCCTTCACCTGCCCTGTTTGCCGTTGTTCCTGCGGAGGTGCGGTGGTTACATCAGGTGTTGCAGCAGGCGTTGCCGGCAGCTCTTTTTTCCGGATAAAGATGGTTTTATCCCGGATGGTAAAATCCAGGGAACGATCTTTAAACACCGTGGTGAGGAAGGTGGTGAGTGCGGCATTCTGGGCCTTCACGGTTACCGGCTTCACATCGCGCAGCAGCTCTTTGTCATAGAAAAACAGGTAGCCTGTTTGTTCTTTGACCGCGCTGAAAACCTCCTCCATTGGAGCATTTTTAACGGTCAGGCTGACCGATTGGGCAAATGCGGAGGCAGATACTTTTAAGGTAGCTACCAACATGAGAAAAACTGTCAATCGCATAGTAAGTGCAATTTTAGTTGAGTGAAGTCCAGGCATAGAAAGGACTTTACCATAAAAATTCAATTGCATAGATTTGCATTTGTCTGGTTGAATAATTGGTATTAAGTATTAGCGTGCTTATGGCGAATGATCAACGGACGTTTACCGGGGGTGGGTCCAATCACCTCCGGTTTTTTTATCCGATGTGACCACTGTTATAGTTGGTATGGCATCTTCCTATATATTAAATAATTTATTGTTCTACTATAATATTGCGGCCTTCTACCCTGAAATGCAGGCCGGAGGCCTGTAGACCTTCCAATACATCGGCCAGTGGCAGGCGGCGTTGAATTTCGCCCTGGAACCTTTTTGCAGGGAGTGCACCTTTATATACAATTGTAACGTCGTACCAACGGGATAGTTGGCGCATGACGGCAGGGATATCAGCATCCTGGAAATAGAATGCGTCTCTTTTCCATGCGAGAATAGCGGTGGTATCGGCCTGGGAGATGCTGATTTTGTCGGCACCGCTTACCATTGCCTGCTGACCGGGCCTGAGCACAGCTGCCCTGCCACCGGCATTGACTTTTACTGCGCCGCTGATGAGTGTGGTTTTGATACCTGCTTCGTCAGTATAGGCGTTGATATTGAAGCTGGTGCCCAGCACTTCTATCGTTGTATTTCTGTCCGTTTTAACCTGGAAAGGCCATTGCTGGTGGGCGGCTACTTCAAAGTATATTTCACCTTTTACGGTGACTTCTCTTTTATTTTTTTCGAAAGATGTGGGATACGTGATGGCAGAAGCAGCGTTCAGCCAGACTTTCGTCCCATCGGGGAGCATTAATCTGAATTGTCCGCCTCTGGGTGTGGTAAGGGTATTGTATCGGATGGCGGCGTTGGTGTCCTGCTGTGCATATTGCAGCTGGCCGTTTTGCAGTTGCGCGATACTTCCCTGTTGGTTAAATACCTGGTTGGTAGCGCTATCCAGCGGGATGGTGGACCCATCTGCCAGGGTGAGCGTGGCTTTATCTGAACCTGGTACAATCAGGGCGGGGGCTTGAGCGGAGGCGATTATGGGCTGTTGGCGTTCCTGACGGAGGTAGATGCCAGTTGCCACCAGCAGGGCGATGGCAGCGGCAGCGCTCCACCAGTATAGCTGGCGGTACCGGCCTTTTGCAGTGGCAGGGTAGTGCTTGTTCCGGAAGGTTTCCCAACCGGCATTGGCATCAAACTGCCGGTATTGCTGCATTTTCTGCTGCAACAGTTCGGCATTGGTCCACTGCTCAAAGTAAGCACGGTTTCCTGGTGCTGCGCGGACCCAGTCCTGCAGCTCCGCATCTTCGGCTTCCGTTAAAGTATTTTGCTGGTACCCATAAATGAGATAAGCAATACGCTGTGAAATAGTTGGTTCCTCCATGTTCTTATTCCCCTCCTGACACGATCAATTACTATAAAAACAAGAAAACTTTATTTTCGATTAAAGGAAATGAAACTTTTTTTAGATTTTTTTCTGTGCGGGAGATATTAATGATAAAAATAATATTTAATTAATGCGATATAAACGCCCAGCATAGGCAGGATATTCTTTTTGATAAGGCTGCTGCGAATAAGTTTGAGGGCGCGTAGCTTCTGTGCCCTGACGGTATTATAGGAGATCCGGAGTTCTCCTGCTATTTCATCATTTTTTTTGCCTTCGAGATAGCTCATTTTAAAAATCCGCCGGCACTGGCCTGGCAGGGCTTCTATCTCATTATATAATTGTGTAATAATTTCTGTTTCCGTCATGGCGGGATCGAATCCGGTATCCACGCCGGTTTGCAGGTAGGAAAACTCTTTTTCACGAATGGTTAGTCGCTCCCTGCTTTTCAGGAAATTGAGGCAGGCATTTTTGGTAGCAATAAAGAGGAAGGCTTTGATATTTGCGGCGGTTTGAAAATCGGCCCGTTTGTTCCAGAGTTTGGAAAAGGACTCCTGGACCAGGTCTTCAGCTTCCTGGGCATCCTGCACGATGCTATTGGCGAAATAGCATAAAGCTTTGTAATGTTGTTGAAACAGGGATTGAAAAGCGGATGGTTCCCCGGCAGCGAGATTTTTTATTAATACCTGTTCCTGTTGTAGATTCTCCCCCATTATCGCTGAAAAACACCCGCTTATGTGAAATGACTTATCGGTATAAAAATACCCAAAAAAGATGAAATTTAAGGGTTTTGCATGCACTTCTTACGTCGTGTGGCAGTTTTGCATGATCCGAAAGCCGTAATTATACTAAGGAGTTGACCACCTTATGGCATAATTAATTCAAATAACGTGATATCGGATAATATCCTTGGTTGATTTCCGGGATAAAGTTTTCCTTTGATCCGTAAATAAGAATCCGCAGTCATATGCGATATATCTGCCTTTAAATATTGTTCTGCATCCAATATAGTACGCGCACGAATCACCTCACTATCTTTATACAGGTATAGTATTACGTCGCCAGACCTCTTATTATCAAATCCTATTTCACCGGAGAGATTTTCAACAGTAGCCATAAACACATCTTCCAATTTAAGCTCCTCCGATCGCTTTAATTCTCTTCTGACGTCATCTATTCTTGAGAAATAATCATTCTGAATTTTAAGTTGGTTTTGAACTGTTAATTCCCCAGGTATGGTAACAGCTCCAGCCCAGGAGAAATCAATATACAAGTCGACTGCATCATGCTGTTCCTGAAAGTTTGTAACGGCTTTGCATAAATTTGCAGAAACGGCAGGTGCCGGGTCGAACTTCACCTGCTCTATCATGTTTTCCAATGTATCCGTTTCAATGGCAGTAATCAGCGTGGACAGTCCTCTATTAATAGCCAGTGTAGTTTGACGCACAAACGGAAAATCTTCTTCAAACAGGCTACCCTGAATATTCAGAGCCCGAACAGGGGTAGACACTTTAATTACAAAGCTTCCAATTTCCGTTTGCCGAAAACGTGTTTTATCAATAAGCTCAAGTGCTTCAGCCCCGGATAACCGGGGATGATTCAACTGAGGTCTTAACACAGTACACGCCCCGGCCAACAACATTTCTTTTGCACCATTTATGGCTGAAATGGCATAAGGCAGGGGTATAAATGTTGCGTCTGTCCTCGTGTCTACCAGTCTGAATCTCAGCGTATCATCTTTAATCTCGTTGATCGCTCCTAATATCGTAGCCAAAGGTTTTTGTTCAAGAAAGGCCAATTTATGGAGGGCGATATCTATCGCATCTACATAATCGCAAGCTGAAGCATCTATTGGAAACACTATCTGACGCTGTGCATATCTAGGGTTATTCAATACAAATAATCCATCCGCCAGCGCCTCAGGCAGTTGTTGCCAGCCTTGTGATTTCGCGTAATCACGAAGATCAGCTGCAGCAATATGCTGGTAATTATTCATATGGTAACTTGTAAGTCAAAGATTCATTCTTACTTCTTGTTGCAAAGATGCTTTTCAAACTTTCACAGTTAAATAATCAGCAGGAGTAAGTGGACGCATAATTTTTTTCTTCTTCCGAAATTAAATCAAAATACCTACTATGTCCAACTGCTTAACAAATGATTAAAATATCCAAAACCAGCATGAACAGCATACATCATCCGGACCTGACCGGCTGTAGTAAAAAGTACTTTTCAACCAATTATGCAAAAAAACTGCTGGTAACAGCAGACCGGCAATCAAAGAATCATATCACGGGTTATACCTAGTTTCTTCATCCTTGAGTTTAAGGTAGAAGGCGGAAGCTCCAGCAGCTCAGCTGCTCCGCCGGGGCCCCATACTTTTCCCTTACAGTGCCGGAGTACTGCGATAATGTGATCCTTTTCATTTTGATCTATGGATTTAAAGAAACCGGATGCCGGCGCAGCAGGTGTTGACACATCTGGTATTTGCGCAGGTATTGCCAATGCTTTGATCTCCTTATCTTTAGTTAGTAGCACGGCTCTTTCTACCAGGTTTTCCAGCTCCCGGATATTTCCTGGCCATGAATAAGTGAGGGCATCCCGGAGCGCTGCAGGGCTAATATCCATTATCTGTTTGTTGGTTCTTTTGTTATTTATAGAGATGAAATGACGGATTAGCAATGGGATGTCGTCTTGTCTGTCGCGCAGTGGTGGCAGCGTTATGGGGAAGATATTCAGCCTGTAATAGAGATCGAGCCGGAAGCGCCCGCCTGCCACTTCTTTTTCTAAATTGCGGTTGGTGGCTGCTATCACTCTGACACTTACTTTTACAGGCACTTTTCCGCCGATGGGTTCAATTTCTTTCTCCTGTAATACACGCAGTAGTTTGGCTTGTAGCTCATAGGGCATATCTCCTATTTCATCCAGGAAGATGGTACCCCCATCTGCTCTTTCAAATTTTCCGATACGCCTGTCAGTAGCGCCTGTAAAGGCCCCTTTTTCATGGCCAAACAATTCTGATTCGATCAGGTGATACGGCAGCGCTGTGCAATTCACTTTTACAAAAGGCTGCTCTCTGCGATTTGACAACCGATGAACGCTTTCGGCTATACGCTCTTTGCCGGTGCCACTTTCTCCAAGAATGAGCACAGAAGTATCAACAGGCGCCACCTGCGCTATTTGATCAAAAATATTGAGTAGTAAGTGGCTGTTTCCAACAATACCGTCGAAGCCTGTCATCCGGGCCGGAGCAGGTTTAGGCGATACAGTGGGTTGTGGCGCCGCTGCCAGCATATCTTCCATAGCTGTAGCCAAAGGAATTCGCAGGCGATCCAGCAGCACATTTTGCTCAGCATTATATGCATCGGGACGGCGACTATAAAAAGCAAAACTAAAAGTAGCATCCCCTGCCAGTTGTACCGGCAGCAGCGATAGCGATTGCAGAGAAAAAACATCCGCAAAAATTTTCACCAGGCTGCTCTTTTCAGCAAGTAGATTAAAGTCTTCATTCACATAAAATACAGGTTCCTTTTCATAAACGTCCTCCTTCCCTATCCGCTCCAGGTCCGTGGCAGTAAGTCTTGCAATCACCTTGAATTCCTCCAGGCCAATAGATTGATACTCATCAAAACCTATTCGGAGGTAACTGAGCATTTCCCCTGCCCTGGCGCCCTTACTGGCACATACTACCAGGTAATCAAACGGAAGAAATGGCTGCAACGCCGCGGCAATGTGCTGCATTTTTCCCTGCCAGGTTTCATTCGATTGTATGATTTCCTGCAGGCGACGGTGTAGTTGCGCTTCTTTCCTTACCACCGATTCCAGGCTATGCTCATGCCGGAATTCTGCAATCTCCAATGTTACCATCAAATCTTGCTCCCTGAAAGGTTTTACTATAAATCCATAGGGCTGCGTTGCTTTAGCTTTTACCAGGGTATCATGGTCATGATTAGCGGATATATATATAAATGCAATATCCTTCTCCCTAAAAAAACCAGCCAACTCTATTCCGTTGTCCCCACCTTTCAGGTGAATATCAACCAGTGCCAGCTCCGGCGGCTCCCGTTCTGCAAGCGCCCTGGCCTCAGCCAAGGTTCTTGCAATACCACACACGGCATAACCAGCATTCTTAAGAATGATTTCTAAATTTTTGGCTTCAATAAAAAGGTCCTCAACAATTAGTACTTTCTTTGACATTGTCTCCTATGCTTGGTAATTGATACAATTGCAATTCAACACCCGCTTTGCTCAACAGTTGTTGCATTTCATCTATCGCTTAAAATATCATCTATCTTATAGTCCACCTATGATCAGTGGGACTGATAAAATGAATAGTCTGTTTGGTAATTTGTTCTCGCTTTCAGGGGTTTCTATTCGAATGGCAGAAATGTACTAAATAAATACCTACTACCATCCCCTACTACGCACAAATAGCGGTTAAAGTTGACCTGATCCCAAAAAATAGTTTTATAAAGTTATCAAGTTGTCATTAACTGATCTATTCGCCAATAGTATTTTGATCGCCTGATTAATAATACTGTAATTTTATAGTTGAACCGTAGAAGCGTATAAACGGTTTCCGTAGAGAGATAGATCACGTTAATAGTAGTCCCCATGCATTTTTTAGTTCATATCAACAGGCTCCTGTTGGCTATATTGCTGCTTTCAGTATTGATACTGAAAGCATTGCCTGTGCATGCACAACAAACACCGGCAGCTGTTATAGCAGATCTGCAGCAACAAATTTCCAAAGCTCCGGATGACACCAACAAGATCAACCTCCTGTTAAAACTAAGCAGGTATTATTCCATTAACATGGATGATAATGAACGAGCACTGACCATTGCTAACCAGGCAGCAGACCTGAGCGGGGAACTCGCATCAAAACGCCATATCAGGATAGCAGTACTACTTAAGGGACATTTACAATTAAGGGAGGGAGAAATCCGGGAAGCGTTGGCCACCTACGAACCTTTGTTTGCTGAAGTGCGTAAAAGCGGCGATCAGCAGGAGGAGGCCAGGTTGTACTTCGATTTTGGCAAGCAAATTTCTACTTCTACTGAGAAAAACATTCCCATTAAGCTCGAATATTTTGAAAAATCGAGTGCGCTATACCTCAAAATCAAACGTCCGGACCTGGATAAGGAAGTTCGTAATTATATTGGCCGGGTATACATGGACCAAGGAAAGATTGACCTGGCAGAAAAACTTTACCAACAACAGCTGGAGGATGCTATTAAACGTGGCGAAAAAAAATTCCAGCTTATTTATCTGGGCTTAAGTGAAGTTGCAGAGGCCAAAGCCGATTACGGCAAGCAGCTATACTACGATCTCGAACTGCTCAAAATAGCCAACGAACCACCTGTAACCCCCTCGAAATTAAATTGGAAGAATTTTATCCTGTCGCAACTGGCGGAGGTTTATTATACGATGAAAAAATACCAGGAAATGCTGGCGGTGGTAGCAGATGGCATAAAGTTATCAAAGGAAATTGAAGACCTCGATATGTATTATTTTTTCTGCACACAGCAAAGTAAGGGGTTAACGGCATTAAATAAATACGATGAAGCGGTAGCAACCGCCACAAAAGCGATTCGTGATAATCCACCCACCAATGATTATCAGCGCAGGCTGATCTACGGAGTAATCGGCAAAGCTTATCTTGAAATGGGCCGGCCTGAGAAAGCCACTCCCTATTACCTGGAGATGGATAGAGATGCGCAGGATTTCGAATCCGCTTCAAGGTTCAGCAGCATAGTAAATTCTATGCGTGCATCCCATTACAACCAAATGGCCTATTTTTATTATACGGTAGGCAAATATGACAAGGCATTAGTATTTGTATCAAAATTCAATCAAATGCCACAACACCAATTGCTAATCGCAAACAGAGTTTATAACACCGGTCTGCAAATTAAAATTGATTCTGCCCGTGGCGACTATGAATCGGCCTTCCGACATCTGACCGCATACCACAACATGAGCGATTCAATCAATAACAACAAAAATAACCAGGCCATGGCTGACCTGATGATTAAATACGAAACAGAGAAAAAGGATAAGGCGCTGCTGCAGCAACAACAGAACATTGTACTGCTCCAGAAGCAGCAACAAATCAAGGAAGGACAACTGGCGCAGGCAGGCTTACAACTACAGCTGGAACAGCAGATGCGCGAAACAGAACAACAGATAAACACCTACCACAACGAAAAAAGGGAAAAGGAATTTAAGTACGCCGCAGAAAGACAAGACAACCGCATTAGTTTCCTCAATCAACAATCACAGATCCAGGCTGCTACCCTGGCAAATGAAAAGCTGCTCCGGAATGCATCCCTGCTGGGACTTTTACTCACCTCCATTATCCTGGGGTTACTCTATAACAGCTATCGCGTCAACAAGAAAAAAAACCGGCAGCTCACCCTGCAAAAAAGTGAAATCGACTTAAAAAACCAGCGCCTCAGCCGGCTGGTGGCCGAAAAAGAATGGTTGCTGAAAGAGCTGCACCACCGGGTGAAAAACAATTTGCAGATTGTAATCAGCCTGCTCAACATACAATCCTACTATCTGGAAGATAAGGCAGCAATGCTGGCCATCCGCGACACCCAGCAACGCGTACACTCCATGGCCCTGATTCATAAAAAACTCTACCTCAGCGACCAGGTAGACCTGATCTACATGCCAGATTATATCAACGAGCTGGTCAACGATCTGAAGGAAAGTTTTGGCGTAGGCCAAAAAATCCGCTTTGAAACCCAGGTGGATGATATTGTAATGGACACCACACAGGTAGTGCCTTTAGGGCTCATTATTAACGAGGCCGTTACCAACTGCGTGAAGTATGCTTTTCCTGGTAATCAGTCGGGAACTGTGCAGATACAGATGCTTAAAACGGGTACGGATACACTACGTGTAACCATTGCCGATAATGGAGTGGGACTGCCGGCAACGATGAGCACCAGCTATGAAAACTCGCTCGGTATGAGCATCATTCAGGGTTTAAGCGGTGACCTGGATGGAACCTGCCATATTGAAACAGCGGCTGGAACGATCATTAGCATTGACTTTCCCGAAAACAAGGACAATAAAAAGTCCGGACTACACCGCCCGGACCTTCAAACAAACAATATATAGGATTACAACACTTTCAGGATGTCAGGCCGGCGCTATTCGCCATTCAACCGGTCTTTCGGTTGCTGGCGACTGTCGCGGGTGTTTTTCTGTACTGCAATTGCAGCAAACAGGCTAAGGGTAAACGACATGGCATAGAAACCCTTTTCACTTTTGGTAAGTCCGGCGTTCCATAATCCCACCGTTAGCAGCACCACCGCCAGCAAGGTAGAAAACCAGGCCAGCCCGTAATAGATATTTGTTACCGGAATACCTTCCAGCTGATCCCGTACAGATTTTTGTACAGAAACGGCGGCAAACAAGCCGAACATGAGCACGGTGAAATAATATCCTTTTTCATTGAGAGCCATGTCCACATTAGCCAGGCCAATGATATACGCGCTTACACCTGCAAATAAGGCTACCCAGGCAGCGGCTACGAAGGCGGCAGATGGTTGTTGCTGATTTCTTTGTTCCATAGTGGTAAATTTGATGATACAAAGCTACCAGCCGCCATCAGCATATCTTTTGACATTAGTCAAAAACCAATTTAACAAATGTTAAAGGCGACTACGGACACGGCTAAGTGTTTCCTGGGAAATGCCCAGGTAAGAAGCAATGTAGCCTAAGGGTACCTTTTCAATTATATGAGGCGACTCCTCCAGCAGCTGCTCATAGCGCTCGGTAGCCGTTTTGAAATGCGCGTTGATAAAGCGTTCTTCCAGGCGTATATAGTAACGCTCATAAGATTTGCGCACCAGGCGTTCCATATCGTGGTGCTTGTTCATTAGGGCTGTCAGCGCCTCTTTGGTGATGGCCCATAATATAGTACCGTCCATCAGCTGGATATTTTCTACCGAAGGCTGCCCGGTAATAAAGCTGTGAAACGAAGTCACAAAATCACTTTCAAATCCAAACCAGTGCGTTACCTCCTTGCCCTCCTGGTTATAGAAGCCGCGCAGGCTGCCGGATTCAATAAAGTACAGGTGCCGGCATACTCTTCCTTCGGTAATCAGCAATTCGTTTTTAGGAAGCACCATCCGGGTGAGACTCGCCTCTAAATCAAGCCGGGCATCATCTCCGATATGGTGTATATTAGTCAGTTGTGTGAGTAAGCTTTCCATGTTATTTCCAAAGGTGCTTAAACTTATCAATGTATTCATCTGCGGTGGCTACACCTTCTTCCTTCGCCAGTTCAAGATGGCGCTGTACTTCCGCCGGATCAAGGAAGGGATCAGCTGCGTAAAGAATGGCGATATCCACATGTACTTCCGGCAATTCAGTCACAGCCTCCTGGTATAGTTGCATAGCCTGCTGCAAATCACGCTGGACGCCGGTACCATCTGTATAAAAGCCACCCAGCCGCCATTTTGCATATGCGTTGCCATTTCCGGCAGCCTGATGATAGTATTTCAGCGCGTTCTTAAAATCTTCTTTTAACTCATAAATGTAGCCAAGGTCGGCAAGAGCTTCGAAGCAGTTCAGCATGGCTGCGCGCTCAAAGTGAGGAATGGCATCGTCGTAACGGGCAGCATCCAGTGCCTCACTTCCGAGGGCATATTCGTTTAACGCCTGCTCTGCCAGCGGTAACGCTTTCTTTAAGGCCGTCAGCTGATCTTTGGTATAAAAGGATTCGGGGTATACGGACATTTCATCCACTACCTCGCGGGCAGACAATGGGCGGACATTTCCATCTCCCTGAAGCAAACCAATAACATCCCCTGAAAAAGTGATGGCGATGCCATAGGTGAGACAATTTTCTTTACCATTTACGGAGTCATACACGCCCGCTGTTATCAGCTTGCCGGTATAATCCATTACGCCCCACTTGCCATCACTCGTTTTGTAGCCCACATAATTATCTTTCAGGAAGATGAAGCCCTTATACCGGGGCATGGCTACCCAACGGGGAGTATTGGCTACGGCATATAAACCGGTATTTTCCTGTTGCTGCACTACTGCCAGCCGCTCTCCTTCTGATCCCGGATTAGCTTGCAGGGCAAATATATTTCCTGGCTCCACCGGCAGCAACCATCCGTGAGTAGCATGATACAATCCGCTACCTGACTGGTTTTGCACAATAAAGGCATCCAGCATATAGTCGTACCGGATGGTTTGTTCCGCAAAAGGAATCAGTTGTTCTCCGGTTGTGCCAAGCAGCCCCATTTCTTTTTTAATGGTAAACAGGTAGCAGCCGGATTCCGTTTCAATATTATCCGACAGTCCTTTTAAGAGGAAATGAAAGGTATCAGAGTAATACCAGATTTCTTTTTCCACTTTAAAGAAGAAGTAGATCAGCCCACTATCATCGATACCAACGTCTTCGGCCGTTTGGAATGGCAACAGTATTTTTTCCTGTTCACCCATAAGGGCCCATTCTCCGGCCTTTTTCACGGCAAACACGCCGTATTTCAATACATGCACATCATCGTACACGGCGGGTATGGTGGCGTGGCCATGTTCGTTTATAACGCCGGCTTTTCCGTCCATTACGATGTGGCTAAAACCTGTTGCAAAGTCGTAGGCATCGCTGTACCGACAAGGGATAGCCAGTTCACCTTGCCGGTTTACATACCCGTATTTTCCTGATTGATGTAATACCAATGCGAGTTCCTCACCGATGGGATACTCAAATATCTCCGTGTACTCAGCTGGTAAAATAATATTGTCCTCTTCATTTTTAAGGCCTTGCAGACCGTTATCGATGAATATTTCCAGGCCGGTGTAATCGCCCATCACAGCAGATTCGATCACTGCCCAGCCATAGTTGAAGTCCACTTCGTTGAGGAGCTGCCGGAAGTTAAAGCGGTAGCCCTCTGCCGGCGGCCATTCATTCAGCAGATCCGGATTATCCGCCTCAATTGCTTTTCGTATAACCGTATTCGTTTGCTCAATGATCAACTTCAGGTCCTGCGCCTGTGCTGCGTGATTTCCTTCAGCACCATCATCGGACATGTTAAATACATCCCAGGCGTCGAGGTGAAACCAGGCATGTGTCACTTTTTTTTCGAAGAAACGCAAGAGTTTCTTTTTCGCATTTTCAAAGGCATCCTTATTTTCCACTAAGGTATCCACATGCTTTTCCAGGAAGTTGTAAAATTCAACAAACGCCTGCTTCCCTGGTTCGGCAGGTGCGTACAAACCACCTTCCGTGCCGTTATATACCGGCGGCGCAATGGTGATACCACCCGCAAACAGCGGATAAAAAAATGGTGGCAGTTCATAGCCCCACTCCATCATCATGAGCACCTGCTCGTTGGTATGGCCATAAGCAGCGAGTGGTGAGTTGGATGCATCCGCTCCTGCCTGCTCCCGAACTTGTTCGAGGTTATACAGGTATAATCTGTGCGACATAATTTCCGATAGTTAATAAACAATGATACTAAAAAAAACACAACAGCCGCTGGTATGGCTGTTGTGCAAATATCTTACCTAATGAATTATACATTTTAATGAGTTTCTCCCATTTCTGCTCTGCGCTTCAACTCCCGCTTACTGGCTTTGGACAGCAGGAAAAAAAACAGGAAGAAACCGCCTAACATTAAGCCACCAATGATGGCGCCAGGCTCCCACATGATAAGGCCGGTAAGCAGGCACACCACTGCCGGTACCGCTACTATATAGGCCAGAATCTGACCGGCTATACTGGTGAATTTGTGTTGGCCTTTACCCGCTTCTTTCCAGCCATTTCCGCGGCTTGTACCGGAATTATCGGTATAAGTAAAATTGGTCGTTTTGTAGCTAAAGCTGACGTTTTGTGGCTGGGGGTCCCTGTAATTTGGATTGCTAACGGTGAACTGTGATCCGCAGTACTGACAATTGATCACCATTTCACGTATATCACTGCCGGCGTTTGCCTGGTCAAATACAGTCGCTCCACAGCTGGGGCATTTAGATTGTTGCATAGTCGGATAATGGACATTTTATGATGTCACGAAAATAATCATTCTCAAGAAAGATTTTCCTTCACTTTTTCCAGCAGGGTAATCAGTTGTGCCTGCTCAATGGGCGACAATCCCTTCGCCGTAATGCTCTCCATTTTCCGCCAGGAGTCGGCCACCTGCTGATGCGCCGCTTTTCCTTTCTTCGTCAGGAACACCCTTGAAATACGCTTGTCACTTTCGTCTTTTTCCTTGGTAATCATGCCAGCATTCACCATTCTGTCGATCATAGCGGCGATGGTCCCTTGCTGAATACCCATTTTTTCTACCAGCGCCGATACGGTTTGCCCGTCTTCCAAATCAAGATAATACAACAATATATCCTGTCCTGCGTGAATGCCTGCCCCTGATAATAATTCGTTACTCTTGTTTCTTCTAATCTTACAGATCTCTACTAATAAGCCATTGATGGAGCTGTTCGGTTTTCCTGATTTCATGCCGCAAAGGTAATAATATTATCAGCTTAGGCGGCTAAGGATAAAATTAGTACATTTGACCTAAATTAGTAATCATGGAAGAAGAACAGGAAACGATCTGGCAGCGCCTGCGTGCCATGGCTTTCCCCATCAACCCGGGGGACGGCCTGGCGAAACGGGCGGTTAAAAACGGAGCTTTTTTTCTCACCGCGCTGATGGTAAGCCTGGTAACACTGGCATTAACAGCAGCCGTAATGTTCGTAATGTAAGAGATGAAGCAGCTGTTTGATCCGTTGTTTACAGGGTATTGCCTGGTATGGCTGGCCGTTCACTATTGCCGGCAGGCGGGCATCATACTGCCTTTTATCAACGGGCAGCTGACGGACTTCATCGCCGTTCCTGCTATTGCACACCTAACACTTACGGTTACACGTATATATATTATCCGGCAGCCAGCCTATCAATATCCGCTGGTATACCTCCTGTTTATTGCCATATACACCACGGTATTGTTTGAGGTAATCATGCCCAGGTTTTCAGGGAGATATACACCTGACCTCCTGGACGCGGCAGCGTATCTGGGCGGTGGACTATTTTATTATTTTGTGCATCAACGCCTTCGCAGAATTTAGTATTTTGGAGGTCACGTTATGAAACAACATTTAAAATACTTATTGCTGCTGTCCGTATTTTTTTGCAGCACCCACCTGGCCGCACAGCGCACTACCGGCCTCACCATGGTGGCAGATACATCTTTCACCAATCACAGCGCTTATTTGCATTCGCTGAAAAACTTCCCGCAGATGAAGTTTCCGGCGGACAGCCTGCCTGAAGGAGTCGCCAGGGTAACCGGTATCCCCTATACCAACGGGCTCAACATCGATGTATTTTACCCTGCCCGCAAGCATCAATCTTTGCCGGGCATACTCATTATTCACGGTGGCGGCTGGCGCAGCGGGAACCCGCAACAACACCATGCCATGGCCGCACAGTTAGCCGCCAAAGGATTTGTATGCTATACCGCTTCCTACCGGTTATCCACACACGCACTTTATCCTGCGGCAGTGGCAGACCTCAAGGCAGCCATCCGCTGGATAAAGGCCAATGCCGCCCGCTGGAAAACAGATACTTCCCGCATTGCTGTCGCAGGATTTTCCGCCGGCGGACAGTTAGCAGCACTCATCGGCGCCACCAATAACAAACCGGAATTTGACACGCTGCCAGGTAATCAACAGGTATCCAGCAGGGTACAGGCCATTGTGTGTATTGACGGCGTATTGGCATTTATTCACCCGGAATCAGCCGAAGGCAATGACAGCAAAGCTCCTTCCGCCGCTACCCAATGGTTCGGCTATACGAAAACGGAAAAGCCCGCCCTGTGGTACGAAGCCTCCGCGCTTACCTATGCCGGCGCCGGCACACCTCCTACCCTGTTTATCAACAGCAGCATTCCCCGCTTTCATGGCGGCCGCAATGACTATATCGATACCTTAAAAGCCCATCACATCTACACCGAGGTACAGGAGCTGGATAATACACCACATACCTTTTGCCTCTTTGAACCCTGGTTCACCCCTACGGTAAACTATATAGATGCATTTCTCAAAAAAGTGTTCGGTTGATTTTCAGCTGGCAATTTTTCCTGGCGTACATAAGGTGCCAGGTATGCGGAGAGATTTAAAACAATCAGCAGAGCAGAAAAAAAGAACAGGCCCATAAACATCGCTATAAATAAATGCAGGGCTACTATCCCTGCCAGCCAGTATTTACGGGTATAAGGATTATTCATACCTGCGATATATCCCATTTCCAGCGCTACGGTGAGCCAGCCAGAAACAAGGAAAAACGGCGTACCGGCGAGGAAGTCGAGGTTGAACATGCTGTAATAATTATGGCTGTGCAGCGCTTTCCAGAGTGCCTCGCCATTGCGCCAGGTAGGCCCTATTATCTTATCAAAACCAGAAAAGAAATAAGCAATGCTCAGGTGTGCCCGCAGCAAAAACAAGAATGCAGTGGCATTGGGTGTAGCGGTACGGCGCCTCCAGCGGTTATCCAGCGAGTAAGCGCGACCTACCGGGAATATGCAACAGTAAAAAAGTGCAAACGTCGTATAGCCGTCCACCCCATACTCATATAAGTGAATGGACTTGATCAGCAGCAACTGCAGGAACAGCGCTATCAGCGCATTAACGCGGGTCAGTAACCCCAGCAATAAACAAACCAGACTAACGGGATAGGCTATACGGCATATCCACACCAACGTTTCATAACTGACACCCATATGCTGGAGTTGCAGCCACTCCTGTAACCGCACCAATGTAAGACTTACCTGATCGGTTGATAAGTCCATGATATCAGGATAAATATAGCCTGCATAGCTGTACAGGTCTGCAAAGTCGGGCTGTATGGCCAGGAAGTGCAGCAACGCAATCGCTGCCACATTCACGCGGAAGAAAAACAACCATGCCGCGTGATTAATGCCTGCTGAGTTGTTCATATACGTTCAGGCTGTAGTTGATGGAAATAAGTTTAACCTGCGAGTAGGCCGGCATTGTACCACCCCGCACTTGTTGGAGCATAGGAAAATCCAGCATATTATAGCTGATATAGATAGCCGTATCCATGCAGTGGCGCCGGCGAAACAGGGTTACTGCAATGTTTTTCATCACCAGCTGATTGTAATCGTTCAGCATTTCGGTATGTTCACCGGGTTTGATGAATTCATCCGTGAGGCTGTTGCCCATAGAGAAAAAGCGCAGCGTGGTTTCGAAGGATCGGAATTCAGGCGTGATAGCCTCTCCGTTACACTCACCGATGAGCATACCATTGGAACGCACGTTGATACCAAAAAATCCATAGCCGGTTTCAGCGCCGGTGTACCTGCCATAGCGTTGCAGGGCAGGCTTGCTCAGCCAGCTTTCCAGCTTATGCGCCCATACGGCACTGCGCGGCTGTTTGTGAAAATCCTGGTAGGAGTCATATACCGACACGGAGTTAACAACGCTGATAAACAGCAGGTGCAGGATTATCCAGCCATAGAGCAGTATCCTTCCAAAACCAGGGATGGCCGGAGCGTTGCGCTTCAGCCATCCGGTGATAAAATTATCTGCCTGGTGCCACTGCATACTTTTGCATGATTTCGTTTGCACGAATGGCGTCCTGCGGAATCTTTGTCAGCTGTTTCCAGAAAATGAATTTGGTGGATACCCAGTCTTTGTAAATAGAGTTATCCAGGATACCGCCCATCGCCTTTGTTCTGGGGTCATTGGAGGCAATGGTGATTTCGCCGCGACTAAAATCCTTGATGTTGTACTTTTCAACCACCAGGCGTTTGATTTCTTCCTGATCTGCAGCGGAAACATTTTTTACCGCTGTCCGGTTTACTGTGTAAAGGTTTGTGCTGGTGCGCTGGATACCGGTGTTTCTGGCCTGACGATCCTGCATGGTGAAGGCAAATAGTAAAAACATGGGGGCGCTTAATGTTAACCACATTAGCTTCTTCATAACATACAATTTTGGGGTTCTTTTCCTACTCTAGTTAGGCCTTTTCGGATTCCTGCCGTAAATAATCAAACTAAAATTACAACTTTTCTGAAAAATTACAATTTTTCTTAACCCCTTCAGAAATATTTATTAATCAATATGTTACAACTCATATCATGATAATTTTGTCCTATTTAGTTATCCTGCGCAGGACCGTGATCATAGCTAAACACCCGGGATACTTTCCATTGCCCGTCTTTCAGCAGCCAGAGCATTTCAAACCTGGCCTTGCCATCAGCATATTCGGGTTTGGCACCTTCTGTTACATAAAATATATGCATGCCCGTTATAAGCGCACCGTATACCTCGTGGTTATTTTCCAGTAAAAAAACCTTTACCGTAGCGGGAATTGCTTCTCTCCTTAATTTATATTTATCCCTGTTGCTACAAAGATTTTGCTTGATAGAGTTTGCCAGTGGGTCCATCCCGGTAAGACTACCGCCTTTATCGTGATAAAACTCAACATCATCCGCCAGCAATCCGCGAAACCGCTCGATATCGCAGGTATTATAGGCCTGCCAGAAGAGGCTGTCGAGCCGCAACACCACCGGCGTTACATATTTTCCGGGAAGTTGTGCGGCGCTGGAAATACTGGCAAAAAGCACGAGTAAAAAAGTGATATAGGTACGCATGTGCAATATTTTTGTTTTTCTATAGGTGGGCACAAACAGTACCATAATGCCAGAAAAAGCAGAAATACGCTACAGCAAAGGATTATAGCGATTTTTATTTAGGGAGAGATGCAGTTTTTCTGTTCAATTACGGACACTTATGTCCGTAGATGCAACAAATTAAAAGGACCACCTTCATTGCTGAAGGCAGTCCTTACCGAAACTAATTATTGTGCAACGTATTATTTCTGGAAGAATAATTTCTTTGGCGCCTCTGCTGTGAGCTCACAACGCAGGGTGGCATTGTTGTTCAGCAGTTTGGTAATTTCTCCGGCGCCTTCCACTACAGTGCATACGCTGAAGTGTTCATCTTCGATGCGGGACACAACTATTTTACCTATGGTACGTTTACGGTTAATCTTTTTACCGTCTACGTTTACTTCTACGTTTTCATATACTTTAAATTCGTCGCCTTCGCGGAGGTCCACTGCATTACCAGCAGTGAGCAATACCTTGGATGCATCGCCGTAGGTATTTTTTTCTTCAACAGAAGCGATGGTAGCGGTGAGTTTAAAGTTATCCTTGATGAATTTATCCAGGCGGCTACGGGTACCCATCAGCGCGTCGTTGAAGGCGTTTTTGCCTTTCCCGGTATTATTGAAGTTACCGGAGGCTACGAGGTCGCCGGTGTTTACGTCCAGTACTTTTACATTGAAAATGATTTCAGCCTGCGGGGTAACGGTAGTTCCCAGCACGGGCACTTTAGCTTGCTTCTGATCTTCCGTCACGCTTACTACGTTGCCCAGTAGCAGGTACTGCGCTTTCAGTTCCTTCATAGCGGTGAGACTGGCGCCTTCAGAGGCCTGGCCTTTCACATTATCCATTTCTCCACGCTCTACCAGGTCAAAGCGTTTGGTACGCAGGAAAGCATCTTCCACAGTGTTCTGGATGGCCGACTGGTAAGTGGTGCTGTCGTTGCCTTTGAAGGTAACGCCTATCACAGGCTTGTTCTGACCAAAGACATAGGAAGTAAACAGTAAAGCTATGGCGGTAATAATATTCTTCTTCATGTTGGATAGGCACGATTTTTTTAAAAAATTCTCTCGTTGCTACGTTTTAAATAAATTTATCAGGTAGCAAATCTAGCTCAAAAACGTATAGCCTCATCAGTTATTATACCGCTTTCTTAAAGATGCCCGTGTTTGCTTCAATTTTAACAAGTATTTAAGTTCAGGCTTCTTTAAAACTGAGACCATGCTGCAGCAGTGTTTCGCGCATCAGCGGCAGGGAAGCTTTGCCCATGCCGTGGAGGGCCAGTATTTCTTTTTCTGAATACTTCGCCAGTTTCCTGGGGGTTGTAACGCCAATGCTTTCCAGGGCCCGGCGGGCAGGGTTGGAAATCCGGGGGATGAAAAATTCATCCGTGGCCTTTTTAGTCGGCGATTTCTTTTTCCCTGCTTTTTCCATATTCTCTTTCATACGAAAAGCGGTGATACGGGCAATGAGGTCCAGAGGCAAGGGCTGATCCAATGGCAACTGTATGGTTCCTTTTGAGGTATGATATGCCTGTAGCTCTTTTCCGAAGCTGGCTACTCCGGAAGATGCAGGATAAAAACCAATATGGTGATTGTACCCTGCAAAGTGAACCAGGTTGCCGTGGTATACGAAGGTAGGAATGGCGTAGGCTATCTTTTCGGTGGCTTCAGGTGCAGCTTTTTTGATGGTTTGTCGCACCTGCTTGAGCAGCTTTTGTGTAGCTGCGGGGAAGGTGGAAATATAAGCGTCGATGGTGGTTATATTTTTCTTTTCCATGTGGTGGGTATTTACTTTAAAGTTACGTGGAAGCCGGCAAATGCAACAGGGGTGGTTGCGACAATGAGCAGGGCAATCGCGACGCCGGGAGCGGTCCCCGGCATTTATTCCGGAAATAGCCTACCGGTATACCTTTATCAGGTGAGACCTCAGGGAATCGGCTACTGGCTGCTCTTTCCCATCGGGCAGCAGGGTGATCACCCTGGACGGCTGTACCGGCATATGGCAGTTGACACATTGCTGCTGCAAAACTTCCGGGGCCTGTTCTTTATTGGTACAGAATTGCGCGGTGGCCGGCTGGTGGCAGCTTATACACTGGTTATTGTAGGTTTGCAGGTGATGGCGATTGTCCGCATGAGCATTGTGGCAGGTGTTACAGGTCAGCTGGTTCGATTGCCGGTAGCACTTACTGGCGGTGAGCAGTTGGTACTGGTTGCCATGCACGTCGTTGGTATGTTGTTCGCCGGCGGTAGCCAGGTAATCGGCCAGGATGTAGTCAGCCAGCTTATCCCCTGGTTTAAATTCAAACAGCGAGCGCTGAGGTGTTTTCAGGCCCGAATGGCATACGGCGCACATATCCACCTGTTGCTGACGGGTAAGGTTACCGATACGCGTGATATGCTGAGCTGTTTTTTCATTCGGATGCTGTGTATGAAAATCGGCGTGTTCCTGTCCGGGACCGTGGCAGCGTTCGCAGTTGATGCCGTACATCACTTCATTTTCCGCAAATTTTTCTATGCGCTGCATGCCTTCGTAGGAGGCTTCTACGTGTACATAAGAGCTATGGCAGGAGAAGCACGTAGCAGGGACTGATCTGTTGAAATACGGATGGGTGGCGGGATAGCCGGGACTATTAGCCCAGCTGTGCACCTGCATAAAATAGGATATGGGCAGCTGGTAGTATTTATTTTCTTTAAAAGAGAGATACGTTTGCGCCTTTCTTCCCTGCCCTATCGTAACGGCAAAATGGGCTTTCTCCTGCGGCGTGCCTTGTTGATAAGCGGTCTGATAGAGCCCTGAGCTATCACTTTCCATCCGAACGGTTATATCTCCCGGAAAATTAAAAACATTGGCAGGAGCCAGAAAGCTACCAAGGACGGAGTGTTTATTGGCGGGGGCGCTGGCGAAATGGTGTGCCGATAAGAGGTGATCGTCAAACTCCGATTGGTGGCAGGTTCTACAGGATTCATCCCCGGCATATGCCGGCCCGCGCGGATCGGTTTTGGTACCTACGCATTGTGAAAGGATGATCACTACTATCACTAAAAAGATAATCAGGCAAAAGGCTCGCTGCAGCATAACGGGAAAAATATCGAATCGAAAGATACAATTATTGAAATTAACTTTTTGCCACTACGGGGCGGCTTGCAGACGAGATATTACATCTCTCTATAAAAAATGTTAATTATATAGACATAATAGATAACTGTAAATGCCCGATGCCTTATATTTGTTGTAGATGAAATTATTACTCATAGAAGACGAACCTGCTGTAGTATCTGTGATTACCCGGGGCTTAACCGAAGCCGGGTATGAGGTAAGCGTAGCGCCTGACGGCGCCAGCGGGCTACGTATGGCTTTGGACAACCCCATATTTTCCCTGATAATTTTAGATGTTATGCTGCCTGGCCTCAATGGCATTGAGGTATGCAAGGCTATACGCAGGGAGGAAATAGCGACCCCGATATTAATGCTCACGGCCCTTGGCACGACGGAAAACATCGTGATGGGATTAGATAGTGGTGCAGACGATTACCTGGTGAAACCCTTTAAGCTGCAGGAGCTGGAAGCGCGTATACGCAGTCTGCTGCGGCGTAAGAGTGGCATTGCGGCCCCGGTGGTTCCTACTACTGTATTGCAGATGGGGGGCCTGACACTGAATACCGACACCAAAGCAGCCACCAGAGCAGGAAACGACATTCAGCTAACCGCTACTGAATACCGCCTGCTGGAATATTTGCTGCGCAATCCGCGGAAAGTATTGTCGCGCATGGAGATTTTGGAACAGGTATGGGGCATTGATTTTAATATGAACACCAAAGTAGTGGATGTATATATTAATTATCTCCGCAAGAAATTAAATAAAAACGGACAGTCCGAGTTGATACAAACCGTTACCGGACTGGGTTACATGCTAAAGGATAACAATCTGGATGAAGATACGCCATAAGATATTGCTTGCTTTTGCAGGACTCACTATTTCCACCATTGTGATCATGGGCGGACTGGTATACTTTTTTGCCAACCAGCATTCTTTCGAGGACTTTTACAAGCGTCTGGAAATACGTGCTTATCTGGCGGCGAAAGCGACCTTGCCCTATTATGAATCCGATGCTGTTATCTACAATGAAATCAGGGAAGAGCACCTGGAGAAGCTGCCGGCGGAAAAGGAATATTTCCTGAAAGTGGACAGTGCAGGGCATGTACAAATGAATACCGACCTGGATTTGCCGCAGTCGTTTTTCAACACCGTGCTCACGCAGCATTTGGCTACACACCGCCAGGGCAACCGGTTTTATGAGGGAGTGCTGTACAAATCCAAGCAGGGGCTGTATGTGGTAATTGTGAGTGCCATTAACCAGTATAGTGAGGACTATATGGCCTGGCTGCAAAGGATTCTGCTGATTTGTTTTCTTATTTCTTCTGTCATATTAATAGGTGTAGGTGCGTTTTTTAGTCGCCTAACGTTGCAGCCTATACGTCATATTATGAACCAGGTGAAGAGTATCAGCTCCCGAAACCTGCATCTGCGGCTGAATGTAGACAACAGCGGTGATGAATTGAATGAGCTGGCGGGTACATTTAACAACATGCTGGATCGGCTGGAAACAGCGTTTGAAACGCAGAATAATTTTGTGAGCAATGCATCTCATGAGCTGAGTACCCCGCTGACGGCCATTATTGGTGAGGCGGAGTTGGCGTTGAGTAAGGACAGGAGCCCGGAAACCTATAAGAAAGCGATGGAAAGCATTCTGACAGAGGCTGGCAGGCTCGAGCATATTACAAAGAGTTTGCTCCACCTTGCCCAAACCGGCTTTGACGGCATGAAGCCGCAGTGGCAGGCCGTACGCACTGATGAACTGCTGTTTACCGTAAAAGACACAATTGACAAATTGATTCCTGGCAGCCAGGTAAATATAGATTACAGCCTGTTCCCTGAAGAGGAGGAAAAACTGACGGTAAAGGGCAATGAGCAGTTGCTGGAACTGGCTTTGAGCAATATTGTGATGAATGCCTGCAAGTATTCTAATAATAAGCCGGTGTCAATTGCCCTGGCGGCGACGGACAAAAAGGTGATCATCATAGTAAAGGACCAGGGTATAGGTATTCCTCAGCAGGACATTCCGTATATATTTTCTCCGTTCTTCCGGGCCTCCAATACCGGTGAATTTAAGGGCTATGGCATTGGGTTGCCGCTGGCGATGAACATCATCCGGATGCATAAGGGCGACATCATTGTACAGAGTCAGGTAAACATCGGAACTGAGATCAGGGTGGAGTTACCGCTGTAATTCCGGTGTTTCTTACCGTTTTCTTACCACATTCTTACCACCTTTTAACCCACTTCTTACCGCGTTCTAACTGTGCGGTCATAGTTTTGTATCATAAATACAACAGCTATGAAAAATGTACTTATTCCTACTGACTTTTCCATACGTTCTCTTGGTTATGTACACAACGTAGTATCCCAATACCCGGACGAGTTGGTGAATGTAATATTCGTGCATGCGTTGCGTATGCCTGATTCCATTTTTGATTTGGTGACTTTCACCCGTAACAGCAGGCATATTGAGTTGATCACGGCTGATTTCAAGGATGGCTGTGAGATTATCCGCAATAAATATGCGTCCAGTATTCATCAGTTAAAGGTTGAATTTTTCCATGGAGATACTGGTGTTGCGTTTAAGAATTTCTGTTTGGCTAACAACATTGACGTGATTGTGGAACCCTCGGACCTGGAGTACAATGCACCGAGTAAGCGGAGTTACAATCCCGGAAAGCTGCTCAGCAGGGCGAAATTACCAAAGCTGGCTGCTACGTTAGCGGGAAGCAGAAAGGTAGTGGTAAAAGCGACTATTTCATCGTTGTTGCTTACATCTGAATAATTAAAACAGAGTGTTATGCTGCTTAGAAAGAATATCCCATTTGGTTATGTTTTCGGGAAGATAAAGTACGAGATTTTAGTGGTGGCGGTCTATAGCATGTTAATTAACATCCTCTACTACCAATACAATCTTAAAAACATAAGTATTCCTATTGCGGTGCCGATGGTACTGGGCACGGTGTTATCGTTGCTGCTGGCTTTCAGGAGCAACCAGGCCTACGACCGCTGGTGGGAAGCGCGATCCATATGGGGCGCGATAGTAAATGATTCACGTTCTCTGTCAAGACAGGTATTAAGTTTAACAGCAACGGCCTATCCATCAGAAGAGTTAGAGCATTTCAGAGAACGTTTTATAAAGCGGCAGGCAGCCTGGACGCACAGTCTTGGCCAGTCGTTACGCAAAACCGATCCATTAAAGGGTTTGGAGCGGTTGCTGACGCGCAGGGAATTGAACTATGTGATGAAGTATGATAATGTGCCGGCTGCGCTGTTGCTTTTACACGGTAAAGATATTAAGCTGGCGTTGGAGAACGAGTGGATTAACAGCTACCAGCAGGTGGCGCTTGATGCCACGTTGAACAGGCTTTGTGATGCGATGGGAAAATGTGAGCGTATTAAGAACACCGTATTTCCTGCGACCTACAGCTTATACACGCACTTTACAGTGTTATTTTTCATCCTGCTGTTACCTTTTGCCCTGATTGATTCCTTGGGGTTTATGGAGATTCCTTTAGTGGTAGCTATTGCGGCATCGTTTTTACTGATTGAGCGCATGGGCATCAGCTTACAGGATCCATTTGAGGGCAAGCCAACGGATACGCCGATGACAACGATTGCGCGTACGATTGAGCGGGACCTGCGTCAGATGCTTCACGAGCAAACGATGGAGGAGCAGCAGGAAGAGATCTTAGTAGAACGACCAACTTACTATGTATTATAGCCAGACAATTTGTGCAAGGCAACAAATTATAGCGTTAAATAGCGACCCCGGTTTTTACCGGGGTCAGTTTATTTTGGGGCTATTTTAAAAATCATTTGGATATTTAAAATATTTAATCCTATATTTGCAACCCCAACGGAAAGGATCGGTAGTTCAGTTGGTTAGAATGCCGCCCTGTCACGGCGGAGGTCGCGGGTTCGAGTCCCGTCCGGTCCGCAACTAGGACTTCCTTTAAAGTTAAAGCCGCATAAATCGTATGATTTACGCGGCTTTTCTGTTTTTAGCATGTAAAGGTAAACTACATCAAACAAATCTGAAAGGTTACAAATTAGGATACACTGACAAAGCCTAATTTTAGTGTAACCTTTTCCCCGCTAACACTTATCTGCACTGGGTTTAAGGCTTCAGACCGAACCAAACAACACCAAACTAATTCGGTAACCTAAAACACCAGCAATGAAAGTAAGTCAAGAGTTATCAATCTTATTCTGGCTTCGTAAGGACAACAAAAACAAAGACGGCAAAGCCTCAATCAATGTTCGTATAACCATCAGCGGGGCAAGAGATGGTTTTTCATTGGGCTACCAGGTGGAGCCTAAAAAATTTGATACGAAAGCGGGCGTCATTATCGGCAAATCAGCTGAAGCCATAGAAATCAACAACCGGATAACACATGTCAAGTCTGAATTACTCCGGCATTATAACCTGCTCAAAGAAAGAGGCCCCAATGTTGACCCTCTGTCTTTAAAAAATGCTTACCTGGGTGTTCAGCAGCAGAAAAAATCATTGCTGCAGGTAATTGACTTCCATAACACCCAGTTTGCAGAAAAGGTAGCTGCCGGCAAACGCGCGAAAGCATCCCTCACAAAATGGATCACTACAAAAGACAAGCTGACACAGTTTTTAAAATCAACTTTTAATACTACAGATTATCCACTGTATAAAATAGATTTCGCTTTCGGCGAGGATCTTCATCATTTCCTTACAGCTATACAGTGCCTTGGCGATAACACCGCTATGAAGTATATAAAGCAAACCAAACAGCTTTTAAAGCTGGCGGTGCGTAGAAAGTGGCTGGATGCAAACCCGTTGGAAGATTTTGAATGCCCCTATTTAGATCCCGAAAGAAGCATCCTGGATGCGGAGGAACTTTGCGTATTGTACAATAAGGCCATGCCGGTAAAGCGACTGGAAGAAGTCAGAGATGCTTATCTGTTCATGGCACTCACCGGCTTCGCTTATAAGGACGCTTTGCAACTGGCCCCAGATCATCTTTGCAAATTCTTTGATGGCGAAGACTGGATTGTTAAGAACAGACAAAAGACCTGGTGCCGGGAAAATGTTCCGCTGCTGCCTATTGCAAAAGAGATCCTGCAGAAATACAAAAATCATCCTTATTGCGTCGCCAATAACTGTCTTTTGCCTATCAACAGCAATCAGCGTTTCAATGGCTACCTGAAAGAGGTGGCCGATATTTGCGGTATTAACAAGCATCTCACCACGCACACCGCACGTCACACATTTGCAACTACAGTAACATTGGCCAATGGTGTACCACTGGAAACAGTCAGCGCCATGCTAGGCCATAAATCAATCAAGACAACGCAGATATACGCTAAGATCGTTGCTTCCAAAGTGAGCAAGGACATGAAGGCCCTGAAAGGAATCTTTAATCTCTCGTTACCGGATTCCATGCTATTCAGCGCTGTTGCGTAAACTTATCATGCCAAATACTTTTATGTATTTGGCATGATAATCAATCATTTTAACAAAACATTAACATCAACGGATCATCCAAAATCATTTATTGCACACCTCGTTGACACCATATCCGATCAAAGACTCTGTTTCTTTGACAACATGAATGTTTGAGTTCACCAACCAAAACAACACTACCGGTACACTCTAAAAACAGCTACGTATGCAGCAGCATTATCAGTTATCTTTTTTCGAGAAATTAATTCGAGTGGATCTTAAACACCAAGCCCTGAAACTGGAGCAGCCAGACAAGAATTTCTTTACCTACACGACTAATGATGTGATCAGTCAAAAAGACAAGATGCTACACGGCTTCGGTCAGTACCTTTACGATTTAGGCAACAATGCACAGGTTGGTTGGTATATTCAATTGCATCAACACCAACTGGTATTATTGATGGATCAAATAGCTACTTCCCTTTCAGTGCCGACCATAATGACGATGGACGTTCCATCCAATGAGGTTACATGGACTAATCTCTTTAAAATTATTTATAGCAATCTTGCGGAACTGCTGACATTCCTGGAACGTGAATTCTTTCGATACCTGGACGTTGACTGTAAGATCCCCATGACCTACCTGCTTTCTGCACAGGACGGCCTTGTATTTGAACTTGAATCCCTGCAAAATGATTTCATGAAACGAGGTATTGATGAAGACCTCTTATCGATAATACTACTGCCGCTGAATGATTTCTTAGAAGCGGAACATGTGAGTTGTTCCGTGAGTTATCATCAGCTTTTCTATCTAAAAGAATATAAAAAGAAGCTGCGTGTGTTGTTGGAGAACCATAAAGCAGAATCCAATCTCACTGATAAGTTGGAAGACCTCCTGCAGTATCTCAACTTCAATAACATACACTATTTCAGGTACTGGTCCAAGAGTGTAACGAAGGACATAGAAGAGCTCCCCACCATACGAGAGAAACTGGACCGTCTTATATTTCTTCAGAAGAAGATTAGCCAGACAGTCATTAAGCCCAGATTCATTTACAGCAAAGTTCATCCACCACTACAAAACCAACTACAGTCCTGGCTTGCAGATGAAATTGTCTATCAGAAAGAAAAAGGATCACTATTTAACAACGGTCATATCGCTGATGAATTAAGCCGCTGGAAAGACTTTAAAGTCGTTACTATTTTCTCTGTACCTCAGCTGGGCAACATTATAAAATTACTTTTGGACAGCGGGCTATATCTCAACAAAAATAAAACTGAACTGCTGGATTTCTTTTCCTACTTTTTTACCACTGTAAAGCAGGACAATGTATCTTCCGGTAGCCTACGGAGTAATTTCTATAAAGATAATGCAGCTGTATCCAAGGCCGTGCGGGAAATCCTTATGGACCTGGTTAACCATTCCCATAAAACAATAAATATATTTGCTTACTGTGTATTCACCTATCTTCTCCTCCAGCTATAATCAATACAAACACATTACAAAAAGTATTATACAAAAATAGTTCTTTAATTATCAAATAGTTACAGGGGGTACCGTCACCCCCGTGACTGTTCTTGCATTGATTATCTCCTTTCTTTTGCTGCCATCAAACAAAACCAAATTTTATGGCAGCAGAAATCCTCACCCGTGAAGATCTCGCAGTTTTCAAAAAGGAATTATTCATTGAACTGCGGGAACTTATCAACATACCTACTACACAGCCCCGTAAGTGGCTCAAATCCTACGAAGTCCGTGACATGTTAGGCATTTCCCCGGGTACCCTGCAAAACATGCGCATTAACGGAACTCTCTCTTTTACAAAAATCGGCGGCCTGATTTTCTACGACTTCAACGACATCACCAAATTGATGGAAGGCACCAAGAAAAACGTCAAAGGCAGCTGATGGCGGCATCATCTGCACAGACCAACTACATCAGGCATCTAAATGCCTTCTTCGCGCAGGTGCGGAAAGATGACCGTTTACACGCGCATCATATCAGCCTGTATATGGCATTATTCCAGATCTGGAACCTATATCGGTTCCAAAACCCTTTTCCGATCCTGCGCGAAGAAGTCATGAGCCTTTCCCGTATTGGCTCCCGCAGCACCTACGTTGGTTGTCTGAAGCATCTGCACCTCTCCCAGTATATCGTCTATCAGCCTGCAAAACACCCGTATGCGCCCAGCCTGATAACGATCCTGACATTGACAGATTTTGTTGCCGATCCTTCACCCGAACAACTACTACTTTTTAGCGGTGCCATGTGGCCCAAAAGTGAGCCACGTAATGAGTACGAAACTGGGCCACGTACTAGGCCCAAATCTGGGCCACGCTCAGGCCCAAAAGTGGGCCACATTAATAATAAACATATAAACAATTTAAAACGGGAGGGAGAAAACACGCTCCCGCTCCCACAAAAAAATAGGAAAAATGAAACTAAAGAGAACCAATTCGATCCGGGTACACCCCGCGCGGAAAATGCACCAGGCGCCGCGCGAATTCTCCCCTCCCTATCCGAGGTACAGGAACTTTTTAACGCCCACGTCTACCCGGAAGTGGAAGCTGACAAGTTTTTCCACCACTACCAGGCAAACGGATGGCGACAGGGTGGCAAGACACCGATCACCGACTGGCAGGCTGCCGCTCACAAATGGGTACTAAACATTCATCCACAAAAACCCGAAAGCAATGACAAACACACCAAATCAGCAACAGGGCCAGGACGGCTCCACACCAACGAAAACAAAAGCTACTCAGACCCCTTATGACTACTATCAGCTGGTACAGCTGCTGGAGGAACGCGGGAGAACTGTTTACAGCCCTCATTTCAAGGTCGATGACATAGACCGGCCGGTGGTACTCAAACTGCTGGCATACTTCCTCCGCGATGAGCTGGTCGCCAAAGACGAAGGTATAGACCTAGATAAAGGGGTACTCCTGACGGGCAGGATTGGTTGCGGTAAAACCTCCCTTATCAGTCTTATGCGATCATTGTGCACGGAAGCCTACAGACCTACCATCATATCCTGCAGGGACATCAGTTTTGAATTCGGAAGGATTGGTTTTGATCTAATAAGCAGATACAGTAGGAACGCATTCTTCCCCTACTCCAATATTCCGCGGGTACATTGCTTCGACGATCTCGGACTAGAAACGAACATTAACTTCTGGGGGAATAATTGCAACGTCATGGCGGAGATTCTGCTATCACGATACGACATGCTGATCGCCAATAAAATGCTCACACACGTTACCACTAATCTCAATAGCCAGGAGCTCGAAGATTTATACGGCAACCGGCTACGCAGCAGGATGCGGGCAATGTTCAATCTTATTGCCTTTGATCCCGCCACCACAGATAAAAGACGATAACCACTACAACCAAAACTTATGTATCCTTCATTTGTAACATTTGTTAGAAGCGAGCCTGATGGCACAAAGGTTCTAAGAATCTGCGATCAGGAGTTTAAAGTATTCACCTATGACTGGTATATTGAAGATGCCATTAATCTGGTGAAACATTGGAAACCTCATCAGATTATCTATCGACGTATAATACACTTGCGCACCTGGATCAGGGAGAATTATCAGCATGGCCATGAAATACCGTATAAGCATATTCGTAGCTTGCAAGGATGCCGGCATTGGGTGGAATGTATCATATATGCAGAGTATGCGAATATGGGAGAAGAATATACACAAAGGCGTGATTCTGCGTTGGAGGTCAACCGCAATATCTTTTCTCTTAATAGTAGCTGAGTATTAGCAATTGGAAAAGCAACGAAATTATCAGTTTCCTGTACCATTCATTATACGAATTGAAGGAATTAATTATTTAGCTATCTTTAAATACTTATTTATCAGACAATGGAGCTAAATACCCTTGGTTATTTAAAGAATGAATATGTTTATTTCCCTGCCATATTGGACGAAATTGGCAAGAATAATAATCCACTACAACCCTTGTTTGAGGCATTTACGAATGCTTTAGAGGCAATTCGCCAATTGAAGGGAAATCCTAAAGATGGCGAAATAAAAGTTAAGGTATTCTATGAACCGGAGCTATTTGAAGAAAGCAAGGTGATGAATGCAATCGTAATTGAAGATACGGGTATTGGATTTAACGATGAAGAATTCCAGCGTTTTTTGACATATAAAGACAATCAAAAAGGCTATCACAATAGAGGCTCTGGCCGTCTTCAATATATCCAATTTTTTCATACCGCTGAATTTGAAAGCGTTTTTAAAGACGGAGAAAAATTTAAAACACGCAAGTTCATGATGAGTAAAAACAAAAAATTTCTTCATGAACGAGCAATTGTATACTTAGAAAAGTATGAAGACTCTACAGACACTCACTCACATACCTCACTATCCTTACAAAATCTTATCCATACAAAGGATAAACTAGCATACAATTTAACGCTTGAGAATTATAAAGAGGAGATTATACGACACTACATACAGTACTTTTGTGCAAATCGCCAACAACTACCCAAAATTACGCTTGAAAGCTATAGAGGAAGCGAACTTGTTGAAAAACTATACATTGATGATGCCGATATTCCTGCGGTTGATACCAATAAAGATTTTACAATAAATTTCAAAGGAGTAGTGGAGGGAGAATTCAAACAAAAGGAAACTTTTGAGAACTTTTTAATTCAAGCATTCAAAATACCCAAAAATAAATTTCCTAAGAACATATTAAAACTTACCAGCAAAGGAGAAATAGTAGACGAGAAAGACTTTCAATTGAACATAATTGGTCTTACACCAGAAGATCACATTGATAATTATAGATACTTATTTCTCGTTTCTAGTCCATATATCGATAAGCGAGATGGAGATTTAAGAGGTCAATTGAATATACCACGTCGAGGAAAGGAAGCTGATTTATTTGACGAAGACATTATATTTTTTGATGATATTGAGCAAGAGGCGCAAGCTGTCATCCTTAACTTATACCCTGATATTGCACGTAAGGCTGAAGAGATGCAGGCTAGAGTATCTGACCTTAAAGAGATGTTTCTAATTGATGAAAATTATCTAAGAGGAATTGGCATTACTGACAGTGAAGAGAAAATACTTGAGAAAGTTTACGTATATGAATCAAAAAAAGCCGCTAAAAAGGATGCAGAACTAAAAAAGCAATATGATGAGCTATTAAACTTAGATCCTACTTCAACAGACTATGACAAAAGCCTGAACCAAATTGTAACAAACCTAGCTAAGGAAATTCCACACCAAAACCGGGCTGCTCTTACTCATTATGTTGCAAGAAGACGTTTAGTGTTAGAGATGTTTAGTAAAGTTCTCAAAAGGGAATTGCAAATGCAAAAGCAGGGTCGAAATGAAGATGAAAAGTTGCTTCATAATCTACTCTTTGCGCAGCGAACAGGAACTCCCATTGAAAGTGATTTATGGATTCTTAGCGAAGACTATATTTTATTTAAAGGTGTGTCTGAGTCAGAGCTTAGAAATGTTACTATCGATGGCCAGAAGATATTTATAGAAAATATGACTCCCGAACAGGAAAAATTTGTTAATGCAAACCGAGAAAAGCGATTATCAAAAAGGCCTGATGTACTTCTATTCCCTGCCGAAGAGAAATGTATTATCCTTGAGTTTAAAACACCCAATACTAATGTAGCAGATCATTTAGCGGAAATCAATTATTATGCGTCCTTAATATTAAATTTAACAAAGGATGAGTTCCCAATTAAACAATTTTATGGTTATCTGATAGGGGAAACATTGGAACCCCTTGATGTCAGATTCAATGATTCCGATTTTGTAAATGCCGCACATTTTAATTTTTCTTTCAGACCGGCTAAGCGAATAGTTGGTGAATTCAAAAATTTTGATGGAACTCTTTATACAGAAGTATTAAAATATTCAACTTTACTTGAAAGAGCGATTGCGAGAAATAAATCATTTATTGATAAGTTATTTGAACCTGAAATTCTTGATGATGAAGACGAACTTCCTTTTTAAGTTGGCTTTTAAGACGAGCTCCTTCTAATCACATTATATATTCTCCATCAAAAGAATTATGATTAGGTGGCATACTCTACCCCGGACAATTATACTTAGTTACTTTAATAATTTGCCATTTTTTTTAGGTTTCAGCTCTATAATAATAGTTTTCCTTCTGCACATACTCGCATGTCGGGAAAATCAACCAGTTTTTCATAGAATATAAAATTAAGACGCGCAAAAATAGCTACTTCTTAATGGTAATTCTGACAGAATTGAAGGCGATCTTTCATGTTTGTTAGCCTCCAAGTACAACTTTAATTGAAAAGATAGTAACATAACGAGTGCATAACATCTTAATCCAATTTTATTTTATAATTTGGCGGCCTTAATTCTGTACCAATGTATGTTGCTCAACTAAAACTTTGGAATTTTCGCAAATTTGGCAATCAAGATCAATTTAATGTTCAAAATCCACACTGCATTATAAATTTCAATAGAGGCTTAAATGTTTTAATAGGTGAAAACGATTCAGGTAAAACAGCGATTGTTGATGCCATCAAATTAGTTTTGAAAACGCACAGCAACGACTGGTTGAGGTTAGAGCAAGAAGATTTTTATACAGATGCAATCAGATTAAGGATAGAATGTATTATTGAAGGACTTGAGGATGATACAGAGGCTCAACATTTTACTGAATGGTTAGGGTGGAGTGGAACTGGGACAGATGCTAAGCCATATTTGAGGCTGATTTTGGATGCCAGTAGGAATAGTGAGAGAATTTTGCCTTATGATGTAAAAGCAGGAGCCGATGCAAATGGCCATTTACTAACAGCAGAGGCCAAAGAATTACTAAGATGCACTTATTTGCGCCCATTGCGTGATGCCAAATGGGAGCTGGTACCTAAACGGAATTCACGGTCATCACAAATTTTAATAGCACATAAGGCTTTTGAGGGACAACACAATACTCATCCTTTTGTAGGATTGTACAGAGATTTAAATGCCGAAATAGAAGCTTACTTTAAAGGCCAAAATAAGAACGGTGAAGACCTTCACGTTGACCAACAAGGTGGGAAGATTTTAAAAAGTATAATTGATAAGTATCTTCAGCAGTTTCGTAAGATGGATTCTAAGATACTAATGGAGAAAACTGACTTGAAAGGTATTCTTGAGTCATTATGTTTATTGTTTGATGTTGGCTATAATCTTGGGCTGGGCAGTCATAACCTACTTTCTATTGCTACCGAATTACTTCACCTTCAAAAAGATAATTGGGAAGGCATCCGCTTAGGGTTAATTGAAGAAATAGAAGCCCACTTGCATCCTCAAGTTCAGCTTCAAGTAATTGAGACGATTCAAAAAGAAGCACAGAATGTTCAGCTGATATTTACCACACATAGCCCAAATATCGGTTCAAAAATACCATTGGAGAATCTCATAATCTGTCAGGGTGACAAAACATTTCCTATGGGTGCTGATTATACTATGCTCAAAAAAACAGACTACTCATTCCTAATGCGTTTTTTAGATGTCACGAAGTCAAATTTATTTTTTGCAAAGGGTGTTATTTTGATTGAAGGATGGGGTGAAGAGTTAATTCTTCCCGAATTATCAAACAAAATTAAAATAAATCTAACGGAGAAAGGAGTTTGTATAGTGAATGTGGGGAACACAGCATTCTTGAGGTATTGCGGAATCTTTAAGCGTAAAATAGGCCCTCAAATGACTACTCCGGTGGCAGTATTAACGGACGTTGATGTATTACCGATAGAAGCGGCGCCCACAAAAAATATTCCTCATCCAGATGACCCAAATAGAAAGCAGGAAATTCCACTAACTCAAGCAGAAATTAGTAATGCCATAATTGAAGCCACTGCACGTAAGCAAAAGTACAATGGAGGTCCGGTACGTAGTTATGTATCTCCATTTTGGACATTGGAGTATTGCATAGCCAGATCTGTAAAGCTAAGAAAAATTCTGTATAGATCGGTTTTAGAAGCTTTAAGAGAACAGCGTGAAGATGATGGTGTTGCAGATTTAAGGCCGTATAATAACGCAATAACTAACCTAGAAACCTATTTTAATAATTGGCAAGAATCAGATGAGCTAATTGCGTATAAAATTTATGCGCATATTAAAAACGGCGAACATAATCTACCAAACGTTAAGAAGGAAGCTGTTTCTAAAACTATTGTTGCTCAACGTTTTGCAGAGAATCTTAAAAGGGCGCAAATTGATGATCTTACTACCGAACCTAGTATTACTTACCTGTTAGATGCTATTCGCTATGCTGCCACAATTTGATGCTAACGATATCAAATATGCCGAACAAATCCTTTTTGGAAAAACGGAAGTATTTGATGAAGAAAGAATTACTTATATATTGGATAACACAACCTGTGATCTTCTAGCAGTACCAGGTAGTGGAAAAACCACAGCATTGCTGGCCAAACTATTGATCATTGAGAGATACTTGCCATTTAGAAGTGGAGGTATATTGGTTATTTCGCATACCAATGCTGCTGTTAACGAAATAAAGGAGAGAATTGGTTTCCACTGCCCGAAATTATTCTCTTACCCAAATTACATTGGCACTATACAAGGGTTTGTGGATGAGTTTTTAGCACGTCCCTATTATGAGCATAAATACGCGAGGAGTATTATCAGAATCGATGATGAGATTTTCCGAGAACGTCATTATGTGCCAGAAGGAGCAAATGGTTGGTTAAGGAATCGCGAAGGTCAAAAGGAAAAGATCGTCTTTGATTCACGCATTCTTGGTGATGACATACTCGCTTACCCCTTTTCTAATACATTCCCTTTAAGAGATCGAACATCCACTACATATCGTGCCTTGTTCAATATGAAGATGGGTATTAGAAAGGCCGGGTACTTATCTTTTAACTGTGCTTATCTTCTTGGGAAGGAATATGTGGATAAATTTCCAAGAATTAAAACAGTATTGCAACGGAGATTTAAATATATTTTTATAGACGAAATGCAAGATATGGAGGAGCACCAATATAATTTATTGGAAACTCTTTTTTGGGATCAGGGCGCATCCGCAAGCATACTCCAAAGAATAGGAGATAAAAATCAATCAATATTTGTCACAGAAGGTAATTCACCAGGTCCCTGGCAAACTAGACCAAAGAGTCTATTGTTGAGTGGAAGCCAGCGACTAAGCCCTAACGTAGCCTCTATAGTACAGAATCTTGCTCTAACTCCAACTGTGGTAATAGGATTGTTGAAAAAATCTGATGGCTCAAATGTATCAATAAAGCCGCACCTGCTAGTTTATAATGATAATAACATTACTGAAACAATTCATAAGTTCACCACAATTATTAGGGAGATGGAAATGAATGGATTAATTCCTGTTGATGTTAAACGGATCTATAAGGCGATAGGTTGGACTACTAATGCTGAGCCTAATAAGATTAGGCTTTCTAGTTACTTTCCTTCATATACTAAAGAAGCTACTGGCACAAAGATCGACAATGACCATTTGGAGGCATACTTAATCCTTTCGGGCGACTCTAATAATTCAAAAGCTATTAGCGATAATATTCTGAATGGTTTTTTAAAAGTGCTTAGACTAGAAAACATAAAAGATGTTAACGGTCGATTTTATTCTAAAAAAAAGTTAATTGATTTCTTACAGGCATCGAAGCCGATTTATTTTAAAGGATTTAAACTCTTATTATACCGATCGTGCAGAGGAATACTTTTAGGTCGAAAAAATCATGTCTTAGCCGAGTTAAGGACTGAAATGCAGACTTTTTTAGCTCAGTTTGATGGAAATCAAACTGAGCTAAGCAGGATATTCATCTTCGACAATACGCCAACACCTGTTAACCCAATACCTACTACCGTAAAAAGTAATTCCTATTTCGCAAATAATATTGCAGTTGAGGTATCTACGATTCATGCAACTAAAGGACAAACTCATACTGCAACTCTGTATTTGGAAACTTTTTATGAGCGATCTCCCGGGGGAATAAGTTATGAGTCACAAAGACTTGCAAATGTTTTAAAAGGCGGAGCACCTTCAAACCTAAATCAAAAGCTGACGCGTCAATCAATGAAAATGGCATATGTTGGATTTTCCAGACCAACACATCTTTTGGCTTTTGCAGTTCATCAAGATCGTTTCAATTCTCACTTGCATAACATAGATTCAGAGATATGGGAGATTATCCAAGTATAGTATTTGTTGTTTTAAAACATTATAGTTAATAGTAGCGGCTGTTATCCAGAAATGATAGTACATTCTCCATGTTCAAACTATAGTGATTCTTTAAAAAAATATTGATTTAATGTTTCATTGAACCTAGGCATACTTAGGGATTTACCTTTATCCAGAATTTCCTTTTCTGCATAGAAGTGTAAAGTGTATTTTTTGACTTTAATTAAAGTTCCTATTTTGTGCAGCGCATCATCTTCAAAGCCACCTGTTGACCAGAACTCAAAGACTAAGTCCTTATTGTTAAAAGTTGGCTGACTTGAGATCCATTTTCTGATGAGCGGGATTTTGTCACTGGTCCATTTCTCTACCTCGGCCAAAGAGGCTTTACGTTTGTATCCCTTGCATTCAGCCACAATTATTTTATCTGCATAAATGGCGAATACATCTAGTTCTCTGCGATTCCCTTCAACATTAATAAGTTTACCAATATCTATACTTTGACAAAACCTACTATGATAAAATCCGACAGCCAGTTCAAATAAATCGCCTCTTAAATTATTTGTTTTACCCTGAACAAGTCCATCAATTTTATCCATGAGATTCAAAAATCCTTCTGGATTAGTTTTTAAGATTGCACCGGCATGAGCGATTGTATTAATAAGTGATTTTAAGAGTTCTGTGAATCCTTTCCCAAATAGTTCGTTTACAAAACCAATTATGACTCCTTTTTCCTTCAATTTGCTTAGTGCTTCTGCTGATAGACTGTCTACAATAAGGAAAGGAATGAATTTGGGAAGGGATTTCATTTGTTGAAGGATGGAGATCTTCTGCAAAAAAAAATCGACATCATGGAGAGACAAGCTATTTCCAAGAATGACATCTGCCACAATAAAGCCAGCCGATTTTTTTCCGTCCTTGAAGTTGCTAATTCCTATTGAGTAAGATATGGACGTGAATCCCCATTTGAAATTACCGAAATCAGAATAAATCTTCCCTGTATTGTAGGAGCCTAATCCAATATTCCGGGTCCACTCACTAAATTGGTCCAGAAGGAACTTCTGAGTTACAGCTATCGCTTTATATTGACTATGGTTGGGTTCAATGAGGGCCATCTGATTATTAATTATATAATAGTCATTTTCCTCCTTTAATACATTCATTGTCAATAGATTCTTGATCAGTACATCAAAACGCTTATGTCCCTTCAAGGCAAGTACTGGACTGAAACTATAGGCAGCAAGCTGCTCCTTATGAAGATATCCATGATGGTTTTCTAAAGCCAAGATGATAGAGTATATACGTTTCGCGCTACTTCTGAATGCATTTCTAAGCCCCTCAAAATAGATGTCTTGTTTATATTGGGTGCTTAAATAGCAGAACGTTTGATTTTCTGTAAAGAATCCTTTTATCTTGTGAACAGGAGTGTTCATTCTGGATATACGCTTCCGAGCAGCTTCATTACTTATTCCGTGTTCCAATATTAGGATTTCAATTAGCTCTCCGCTTAAGAGGGGGCCTTTGTCTTCAAGAATATTTTTTATTGATGTCACAGTACACTATTTATAATAAATTTACTATCCAAGCAGCAGATAAAAAAAAGAAACTCTCTGTAAACTGGCTATGGCAATGAGGTAAACGAGAAAATGAGGCAAAATACCAAAATTGAAAATGTCCATCAAGGGTAATACTATCTCCTTTTAGAGCGACTTAACTCTTATAAAGTAATCGATTTCTCTATCCATAAATAATTATGGGTCCAGCGACTGGAATTCTATAAGCATCCTTGCGTCGCACTCTTCAACTGTATTACTACTATCAGCAGAGAAATACCCGTACCGAAGCGGTTTTGAGATTAGCTGATCGAAGCGTAGAATTAAGCGGGTTAAAAGGACTCGCTTCGGCCTCAGTCGGCAAAAAGGGCGCCAGTCCTCCACTTGCCCCTCGTTTGCCCCTCCGCTTCGCTCCGGGGCTGCACTTCGGGGCTGCGCTCCGGCCTGTCACCCTTTTCGCGCTCCCTCGTCCTACGCTCGGGCAGCTCCCGGTCTTGCTCGTTTCTTTCTATTCGGTACCGCCTCATGGCCCGCAATCCCTTTGCTGCCCATTTTGTCCGCCCCCCGCCTTCCGCCCCCGGCCTTGCATTTTTGATTTTGCCGTCCGCTCCGCTCCCGGCCAGACATAGGTCGAAGGCGCGGCTTGCTGTGGCTTCGCTTCACTTGCCCTTCGCTTGCCCTTCACTCGCCCCTCCGCTTCGCTCCGGGGCTCGTTCCGGGCTGCGCTACGGTCTGCGTTCAGCTCCCGCCACAGCAGCCGGGGGCGGTGGGCGGCGGGGGCGGACGGTGCCTACTAATCAACGATCATTGCAGTAATGTTTCCAAGACTGTATAAGCCACGCATATCGACGAAACGACACTGAGATGCCGGCTTTTAAACTTTATTCAAGGAAATGGAATGCAGGATCGACAAGGTTTTCATTCGTTGATACCAGGTGAATTCTGTTGAAATACATTTTACTTCAGCCGAGGTATAGTTGCAGTATATTCTTACCTGTAGCTGAATCCGTAAACTAACTACATCCCAATAGCATGATAAATATAGCGTATAGGGCTTTAGAATAAGGGAGCGCGAACCTGAGCTTTAGGACCTTGATCAGCTTTTGTTTATCGCGCTGCGTCCGTGCCAATAGATGATGGGATCAGCTTGGTATAAATGCTCAGCAGTTGATCTTTGACCTACGATAGAATATAGGCCCAGCAGTTGTAACCCATCATCTATTGTCCCGGACGTTATTGTGTTTGATTTTCTGATACCCCTAGCTCGAAAGCATAAACTGAGATTACCTGGTAACTCCTGTGGCTTAAAATTCTGACAGGAAAAAAGCGGATATAATAGCGGTATCAAATGCTGGCAATTGAACTACTTTATTAACCAATAAGCCAGGCGTGTACGCGTCGCCAAATCCCTTCGTAAACGCAAAACCCCAACCAATCGAGGCCCCGCGGAGGGGGCCTGACTGGTACCATAAAATCAATAGTATGCCTGTTCCCCTTGCTGTAAAAAGCAGGTGGTCAAATTGACATTTTGATTATTATAGTTGCGGGAGAGGTGGGCGTTAAGCCTTTTGGGTTCTTAGTTTGTATCTTTTTCTTACTTCTTTGAGTTCTTTTAACAGCAGGTCAAATTTACCAAAGTATTTGAGGCTCATTTCTTCCTTGATTCTCCGAGCCTCAGCCACTGCATCATAAGATTTTTTCTTTTTCATGGCAGATGTGGTTTTAAAATTTCTCTTGGTGTCCGAATGTCAATGGTTCGGTAGCCCAACTGCAAGTTAATGGAATTATACATTTTTATCCTGTTTAGGTTAACGAGGTGCTTAAAATTCCAACTGGCAAGAACATCTGCATTTTGCAATGTGGCAAGAGCAATATGTAAAGCATCATTTTGACATTTGTTACTTAAAGCACCTTGCTCAATGTACGCCTGCGCTAATTTTGCCGCCTTAAGGGTTGTTTTAATTTCAATTTTAAATCTGGTTGGAACTTCGTCTGGCTTTTTCAATATATTAGGTCCCGCTCGTTCCAACTCCGCTTTTACGACATCCGATAATATGAGCTTATTAGTGCCGGCCTTAAATTCGTCAAACAGCGCATTGCTGTATTTCTGAAATTCTTTGTCAAAACATCCCCCAATGACTGAGGTGTCAGTATAAATGCAAAGCATAAAAAAGGGTTAACTAAAGGTTTTTCAATGATTGGTTACTGCGAGCAGGTTTTATAAGTATGGCTCTGGTTTGGGGGCTTTTTCAGCAACAGTGATAACCAGCGAGTTTTGTTGTATTTCAATTTTAATATTGTCGCCAACGTCAAAGCCTAGTTTTTCGAGCCATACTCCAGATAGGTTAAGCCAGGGGACTTTTCTATAGTAGGTATCCCTAGGCACTGACTTATAGTGTATTTTTGCAATTCTGCTTTTGTGTTCCATAAGACTTATTTTTATGAATTATTAACAATACAAATGTATGAAATAGAACTCATTCAAACAAGTCTAAAAGGTATTATTTACCATAAATAGTGTCATGATAACGTCATTAAATGGGATACATAGAATCAAATACGCCTAATAGAGCGCATAATAAATCACACAAATAAATACCTATTTTCACTAATATATTAATACCACGTACTTCAACTTTTAGTTTTAAATCATACATTTATTAAAACCATATTAATCATGTCATTTGGAGAAAGACTAACAATATCAAGGAAGCGAAAAAATCTAACACAAGATCAGCTGGCAGCAACAATTGGAACTAACCGCGATATGGTAGGGAAATACGAAAGGGATTTGACAACTCCCTCCATCGATGTTGCGGGTAAAATGGCAGACGCACTAAATGTATCGCTTGATTACCTGGTTAGAAATATCGATCCTGAATCAGAAACTTCTTCCAACATATCGCCGTTGCTGATAGGGAAACTGGAAAAGCTGGAAAAGCTGTCATCAAAGGATCAAGAGTATTTAATGGCTGTAATAGATGCCTTTGTTGCCAAATCAAAGCTTGAATCTATTATGAAATAAAAAGGCACCCGTTGTAAACGAGTGCCTTTACACCAAACAATCCGTAAGGTAACCACACCTTTGGCCGGAGAATATTTAACAATGGGTTAACCGCCTTCCTTTTGAACTGCTGCCTGGCTAACACCACTCATAACCGTACCGGCAACCGCCAGGTAACCGGCTACCTTGACAATGATAACAGGTAACGCCGGGATGCCCATCAAAGCCCCGCTTATCGCGGTCAGGATCAAGCCTATATTGCGCACCTTACTAAAAAACGGTGGTGTTGATGCTGTAAGACGTTGTGTAAGTTTCATACACGCTTATTTGAAGGTTAAAAAATCTGGTCATGATTGACCATTTCAAAGCTATGGACCCGGTACCGCAGCTATCCCGGAAATATCAACCAAAGCCAGCGCATTAAAAGCCCCGTTTTTAAGGCTATATAACGCCCCATTAACTTGCTGATAGAACTCTACGCCGAGCGCAAGGAACAGCGGTTTAGTGCTATTATCCGTTACATTAACGGTCAGACTCATAACAGCAGTAGCGGTAGCATCGATGGGAAGCTCGGCACTGGTCGCATTACCATTGACGAAAGTTTCCGCCTCAAAGTCAATTTCAGCACCGGCTGCCTGCACCTTGAAATGCGTGGCGCCTGCAGGGCCAGCCAACATATTGACCGGAATAAACGGTGGTATATCGACTATCAATGTGCCGGCTGCGCGATCAATAGCAGTAGTAAACGGAGCATACAAGGTACCTCCTAAACGTCCATTGATGTTGAACTCAAAACCTTTCAGCAATTCGGCTTCTCCATCAATAACGTTGCGCTGGCCCCTGACATTAGTAGCATCTGCCTGTATCACCTTCACCATTTCACGGGTCAGACGGGAAGACATGTAACTATCGCCAATATTCAAAAGCATTGCGCGGAATGCGGTACGCAGGAGTTTCCCGGCTTTACCAGCCCGGCCAAACTCTGCACCATTCTCACGGGTGCGGACAAACGCCGGATCTGTAGCGATACGATTTGCATCAATACCGCCCTTCTCACGTGCCAGGTGTCCGGCTTTAGTTTTGTAAAAGGTAATGTTGCCTATGGTACCTTTAAGAGGGAGGATTCCGCTTTGTTTTGCCATATTAAAACAATTTAGGATACTAAAAAGGGCTTTCACATAGCCAAGCCCGTTAGGCTCACATCTGCGCAGGATGCTGTAAATTCGCATAACCACACCAAACGTAAGCCGGCATCTTAACCCAAAAAAATTTCCATTCCGAATATGCCGAATTCGCACAGATTGATACCTAAACGCATAGTGATTTACGCCCGTGATATAGAAAACATCACCGGCCGCAGCGAGCGGACCGCCCGGTTATTGATGCAGCGCATCCGAGAAGCCTACGGGAAAAAACCGGGGCAATTCATTAGTATTTCTGAATTTTGTCTATTTACCGGCTTGAAAGAAATAGAAGTAGAAAAGTTTATAGTGGGTTAAACGGGCTAACCCTCATACTATTGTGAATCCTAAGATTCGACCAATTCGGCATCGCCATTGGCCGATAAATAAAAACCTGAAATTTCAGCCACAACACCGACAAAAATCCTGGCAAACATTGGGTCCAAGCCTTTAAAGTCTGCATCCTTCCCATGCCCGGAGCCGTAAGAATTCCGAAGCTCAGTAACCCCCTGAACAATAGATGATATACCTCCAAGCAACTGTTTAATCGATCTTTCTGCCGCTTCAGGATTAGCAGCATCTTTAGGTTTAAAATCAAGGACATTTGTAGTTTCCTTCAGTAGTTTGGGTAAACTCCAATCCTTGTCGATTTCAGCTCCTTTCTGCTTCATAATAGACTTGCAAACTATTTCCAGTAATTCCTTACCTGTTCCAATAGCAACATCAGTATCAGTAGCAATAGCACTGTTCATTTGTTCTATTTTCCTGTTGACATAGGCAGTATTTAGACGTTCCTTAATTACGACTGTTTTAGCAGCAAGTTGAGACTGTGTTTTGTCATTTCTCTCCCAATTATATATCGGCAGTCCTTTAATATTATCCGCCTGGTAAAGATGAAAACCATCACCATGCAGAAGTCGATTATAGATTTCCAATAATTTGGGAATATTCTCTGGATCTTGCTTTGCGGATGGGTTTATCGACTCAATTAAAAAGGCAAGAAATTCCTCATCACGGCAGTACATTAAATTGAAGCGATCATCATTAAATACCCAATCCTCAGCCCAATCTCCTGGATTATTGTCTGCGTGTTGCCGGATATCCTTATATGCAGTGTTATATTCCCTTCTGGTATCAGTAGATGCCATACTCTGTAAATCATACAAACGGGCCAAAAAATCAGCCTCCGTCAACCTACCATGATAAGAATATCCCCCAAGGATTAATGAATCGGCAATTTTACGTCTAGTTTCTTTCGTTATCAAATTAGCGGCCATAGTCTTGTTGCTTATTTTAGAGCATTCAAAATTACTAAAAAGACGTAAGCACACCAATCCAGAAGGTTTTCGCCGTGTCATCCAAGGGTATAAGGCACGACAGCTCAGCATTACAGAACATCAATTTTAGTTCTCTTTGCTTTTATTTAGCAACTATTTTCGTATATTTGTAGTGGTTATAGCTCTTTCAAACACAGTCAAAATAAGTTATACTGCGAGGTAGCAAATTCGGATACACTAACCGGAAACCTGCTGTAAAACTGCGATTTATAAGGCATTTATGCGGTCCCGTCCGGTCCGCAGAAAAAGCCTTGTGAAATTCACAAGGCTTTTTTTATTTTGAGAAATGTTGGTAATGGTGGGGGCTGTAGGAGCGATGGATTGACTTTATTGATAATTTGCTCCAACTAAATTTTGAAGAACTCCGATTTTTTTAATGAAAGTTGCAAAATCATCCATAGCTGCGACTTTTGAAGTAGCTAATACTTCAAAAATGCCCGTATCAGACGTAAAAGTGTATTCGGAATATGCGCATATCGGAATCCTTGGATTATAACTAAAACGCTTGTCGGGATCACCGTTCTTATTAACATAATGCCAGGTATAATCTACCACTCTCGCATCTGACGGTAAACGATCCGACTCCACAAAATTCGTAATCTGACCAGCAACCAGGAGATTCTTGTAAAATACAGCTGCAAAGACATTTCCACGTTTCATCAACAAGCGCTCTGGTAAAAAATACAGCTCCATATTTTGAAGGGAGATACAAGGTATACTCACATTCGTGCAAAAACATGGAAGCGGGGCTTTGTTTCCTGTTATGCCTTTAATCTCCACACGCCTAATCAACTTTCCAGCTCCTGCATTTCGTTTATAATCGGTTGTACCTTGTGCATTGAGGTATTGCCAAACCCGGGAAGATTTGCAAAAGGTGTTAAAATGCTCTTTAAATTGCTCATAGATTTGCTGGTACCTGGCATCCATATCATAATGTAACTCCATTGTAAATCTTTTCTTATCCAGTTTCCATAACCAAATACTCACTAATCCTATACACAATAGGCAAAGCAAGACTTCATAACCCAAGTATTTGTTAATCAGGTACCATTCCGTCTCTTTTATTTCGGTAGTGGATTGACGATCAAGTTCTGCCAGTTCCCTGCTAACGTAACCTGCCGAATCCCCTACCTTAACTTTAATCCATTTATTATTACTGTCGCTAATAAGTGCATATTTCTCATCATAGGACGCAATCTTCAGGATCTTTGCTTTCATATTTGGCTCTTTCCTAATATTGGTACCATTAACGGCAAAAATTCGTACTAATGTTGTATCCATTGCTGCCTGTATAACCCTATCGCGCCTGCCAAAGGAGAAAAACATCAGTAGAAAGGGTAAAAACAACAGGAAAACAGTTACACGAGGTGTGTAAGGCACTAACGAGGCTTTTTCATTCAATTCAGTAATAAACGCCTGCGAATCTATGTCTGTAAGTTCGTCAACCGCGCCGGATGTTATCTCGACTCCTATTTGACCGGGTATTGATTCTAGAACTGGAACAGACGCAGGCGTGGTTGCTGGCCGCGGGATAATAGGATTAGACAGTCTTTGTCGATAACTGATTCCATTGGTATTCAAATTAACAAATGTACTTCGGGGGCCCACATTTATTCTCGCTCCCTTCACCCCTGCTGAATAGCTAATTCCGCTCTTTGAAAAATTTAATCTAAATGGACCGGCGCTGATAGATTTACGGTAAGACCAACTCATAAAAAATATTTAATTGTTAGTAGGCGAACTGATATCATGTTTTAGAAATGCCCAGGAAGTGTAGAACAGTCTTTTCCGCTTCATCTTTCGAAGTGGCGTATGAATGCAATTCAAACCGTTTTACTTTGGAATTTTGCAACCAATTTGTCCAAAATAGCCTGATAATCTCCATATCAGTTGGATGTATGGTCGCAACACCGGCAGGAGACAAGGAACGATCATAGAGTTCCATTACCAGTACTTCCAGATTTTGCAATAATTGATTATTCACTGGTTTTATTTGAAACTGCTTATTCCTCTGCAGAAAAAGTCCCATATCGCTTTCACCCGATTGTAAGAAAGCTTTTCGGAACATATCAATACTCTTTTTACTCAAATCAAATCCCTTGTTAAAAATACCTGCCTCAATGTAGCCGTCTGTAAGAAGAATGAGGATGTTACGATAGGAATTCACATACCTGTTATTCATATAAATAAGAGGCTTGGAAACAGGAAGTACTCTTTTTTCATCGATACCCTGATGGAAGTAGCTCCAAATATCTGCACCCGTATTTTGTTTGATAGCCAAATTATTGATGCGAGAATATTCCAGGCTCATTTCATTTATATCGCTCCTTAATGTCCTATTCACACCCTCTCTTTCTGCGATATAGTTAATTCTGTCATTTTGATTCGCGAAACGGCTAAAGTCAATCAATAGCTTATCTGTATTTACACCATATTGATTGATTAACCCTTTATTCACAAAATCAATCATTAGTTTATCTTGCTGATTTTCTGCCCGCTTAAATCTCAGGATAGTAGGATACAAATTCTGTGTGATTACAGAAAGTATATCCATATCCGCCAACGGCCTCTGGTAGAGTCCAGGATTCACCCGGTTGGACATATCCGGGACAAACAAAATATTAAAGTGCGTGACAGAAATCTGCTTGCCAGAAGGTTCATTCGACCCTTTTTCCGATGGCCCACACTTTATGAAAAGAATCGTGACAAATAAAAAATGTAGAAACTTAGACATCCTGGGGCAATTTTACACGTTTATCAATTTTACGAACATGGACATTCTCCTGTTGCCATTTAGCGGCAACTTCAGCTGCCTGAGTCGTCTTAAAAATGGCTTTGGTAATAGCATATTCTTTATGTAGGAAATCATTCCAGCCTTCGAGAAAAACATTTATCCGATCTTTAAGGGCATCAATGGAGACGGGTATATTGTCAGATTGAATATGCATTATATAGATGATTGAAATCCTGTCAATACTTTCCAAATTTCTCAGCAATTGCACCTTTTTCAGTTGCAAGTCCTTATTCAATCTTCCAGGCAATTCTCTCAATTCAATATCCGTTTGCTGCAGGTCAGCCTTCAGACGGAGGATCTGCTCCTCGATCAACACTATATTTTCTATCAGTTCCTTTACTTTATTTGTAGTCACAGATATTTCTTCGAGTAGCTGCTTAATGCGCAACTGATTTTGTTGTGCAATTAGATCCGGATTTCTTTCTTCGAATATCTGAATCAGTTTCTTAAATGTGAGCTTAAACAGTATCAGGCCTGATGCACCAAATAGAAACACGAGATAAAAATTTGTATCAGTAAAAGCCATATCAGTAGTCCATCGTGTATTAACAATACCTTGTGCATAATTCACTTCATACACTGCCTGTGCCACTTTAAAAGCTATTGCGCCGTCCAGCATAAAAATGCCAAATAAGAAACCTAGTATTGCTACCAACTTTTTATGTTTGGGCTTTACAAAATGATCAATAGTGGCAAAAGCCAACGGAACGGATACAAACAGGAATATAAATAGTGTTGCAGTACCCGTCTTATGCAAGACTTGCGTTAATGCTTCCGGGTTGAAAATTTGTGCTGGGGAAACCGGAATATTTTGGGTTTGTTGTAATTTAGCATCCTCTACACCAAATAACAAAATATAGGCTGCAGAAGAATAAAATATTACTAAATAGCAGAGCAAAGAAATATTAAAAACCATTACCGGAATAAACTCAAACCATTTAAATATAGGTCTCACTATAGACTGCTCAGCCACCTTAATCTGCTTGCTAAGCACTTCATTTTCCTTTTCTAACAATGGTATTTTATTCTCCCTAATTTCTTTAATACGCTGCGTTGCCGCCGCTATTTCAGTAGTAATTTTTATCCCCTGCACTTCGAGGCTTGCGATTTGATTCGCATTTTCCTGCTCCAAAAAATTGATGTCAATTTCATGCTCTTTTTCTAGCTGACCTTTATTTTTGGTCTGATACTCTTCAATTTTTGTTATCAGCCTTCTCTTTTTATCTTCGATCACATCAATTTCATTGATAAACACAGAATACAGGGTATCTAAAGCTTTATATAAAACCTGGTGATCGCCATTATTTGCTCCACACCGTTCAAACCCTTGCTCTCTTAGTAACTTGCGATCAAAGCTTCCTACCTCCGCAGCAATCATGGAATCCAACACATGTTCAAAATCTATTTCAATATTGGAAATAGCGCGTTTCATATTTTGGAAGGGGGGATTTTCACCTTTCAATGTAGGCACAATATGTGGCTCTATGGGGATTGCCAGGCCCGAAATCCGGTGTTTGATTTCATTAAAATTTCTGATGAGCGACTCAATTGTCTCTTTATGATTGGTGCTAATAATACTCTCGTGATTATTTTTCTTGGCATTTACCGTCCAATTATAGGATCCGTGCAGAGCTATTCGCTGATCGATGACACAAAATTTCTGGTTCATAACACCATATCCATTACTCTTAATTTTATGAACGGCTGCCCCCCTAGCTACCAACTGGCTAAAGTCGAGCTTTTCATTATCTTGGTTATCAGCAATGATGATCTCAATACCAACCCCCTGATCCAGCTTTTCCAGCAACACATTAAATAGATCATCATCGGTAAACCAACCGGTAGCTATTAGTATTTCAGAGGTAGCGTGTTGTAATTCATATATAATCCTGTAAAAAATTTCCTTATTATCATTTATGACTTGCTGATCAATCTGGTTCATAGTTTGGATATTTTAGAGGAAGTTGTGGTATTATCGATTAGGAATAGGCGAAAAAACCATGAAGAGCGCCTTCCTACTACTGTTTCAGGCACTCTTCAAAGTAGTCTTAAAAGACCGGTACTTACTATTAGAATAATGGCGAAAGGAAACAAAACATAGGGTACAGATTTCTCAAACCAGTTACCTGGTATTACATTGAGGCGAACAAATTTTGCAACCATCTGCAGTAGGAAATAATTTGCGGGCTGCATTCACCGCTTCGGCACATGTGTAATATTCACCTAAATGTACCCGGTTTTGAGACAATGGTAATTTTGGGCAGGATGCTTCGTGTACTTCATGATCACCATTTGCCTGCCGGATTTTTGATACATAAAATGTTTTTTTCATGACTTTCTTTATTTGTTGTATCAAAATTAGCTACTACAACACGGTAAATTTTACGGAAAACCGTATCTGCTACTTTTTTATGAAATGAAGGATACAAGTAGTTAATATAAAAAAAAATGCCACTGCTGAAGCAATGGCTGCCTTGGAACAAATAGGGTGTAAGAAAAGCTTGTGAAATTCAGGAAGTCATTTTCAAAAAACCCGCCACGATGCAAGCTGCAATTAATTGTTCATTATTTGTACAGTTGAATTCTTCTCTCAATTTATTGAGTCTTTTTTCCACACTGCTCAAGCTACAAGGAATGAGGTTATCTTTTTTCAGGTGTAATGGAATATCTTTCTGAGAAATGCCGTTCGCCAGCAGCTTTAATATAGCTATGTCATGCGAAGAAAGATTAAAGGCCTCTCCATATTTCATTTTCTGTTGAGATATACGTGGAAAATAGGTTTGATTTTTGGAAATTGCATCCATCGCCATCTCTAATTCTTTTGCATCATTTCTTGCCTTGATCACATAACCGTCAATGCCAATGTCTTCTTTCATACGCCTGATCACAGTTGGCTCTTTTTCCCCAGAAAATACAAGTATTTTCAATTCTGGCTGTATCCTTCTTACAGCAGGAATAAGCGACATACCATCTTTAATAGTCTGCGTCAGCCCATCATCCTCAAAATAAAGGTCAGTTATTAGCAGATCATATGAGTCTCCAAGTGTTTTAGCAACTTCCACCTTCTTTAGTGCATCATCACAATAATAGGTATGATCAACACATATAATCCCTAATCCGTCAAGCGTTCTTTGTACTGAAATATTTACGGTCTGATGATCTTCGGCAACTAATACTTTATTTATCATGTTTGTCAAATTGGAAAGGATATTAAGACTTTCGTTCCCTTTTCTACTGCCATATCAAAATTAATTACTCCTCCGATTGCATTTATACGGGAAACCGTATTTCTCAATCCGTTTCCCTGTTTAATTTCGGATGCAAGTCCTACACCATTATCTGTATAAGTTATGTTTATACAGTTAGTAGTTTTTTCAAAATTGAAGATTACCGTGGTAGCGGCACTATGTTTTTTCATATTCACCATCAATTCCCGTATAATGTATTTTAATTCAGACCGGGTGGTATCACTGGACATTTCCCACAATTCATAGTTATTACCGATCGTTACCACTCCTATGGTTTCTGATTTAAATATACCTAGTAAACCGGCAATTTCTTCATGATAGGGAACCTTGGTTTTATGAGATTGTTCATAAGAAATGTCCCGGGACTTATTATAAATATCATCTAACCGATCCAGAAGCACATCTTTTTCCATCATACCATTGTGCTCTGTTTCTGTCATCAGACTATATATGTCACCGGCCACTACATCGTGTACTTTTTTGGAATGTTTCAATTTCTCCTCCTGGATGATTTTCTGCTTTCTTTTGCGAAACCAGAAATAAGAGGAGGCCAAACCAAAAAATGCTAAAGTAAGGCCTCCATAAATCATCATCCGCTGTTGAAAAATCTGCAACTGCTTATCAGCATTTTCTTTTTGAAGTTGCATATTTTCCAGTTTGTTTTTCTCTGCATCATAACGAATGAGGGCAAACTGGTTTTTTGAATTATTACGGGCCGTTTGTAAACTGTCGTTCAAAGACTGATAACGGGCAAAATACTGTTGATTATTAAGTGGGGAATCTAGTAGGATCAATTTCTGTAATGCTTCCAGTTGATCATCAGGACTATTAAGCCGAATTGCGATATTATACATTCGATGAGCATAAATCAAAGCCGAGTCCGGCCGTGTACGGGCGTAATAATCGGAAAGATGGGAATAACTGGCATTTTGGCCCCAAAGATCCTGCTCCTCTGTCCTGATCTGTAATGCGGTCCACAGCTCAGAAGCAGCCAAGTAATTGGAGTTCTGAAGCCATTTAGTACGCGCCCTGTTAGATAAAACTCTGGCATAAGAGCGTCTGTTTGTGTCGTTTTTGTTTAGAAGACTGTCAAATATAATAATGGCCTTGGCAAACTCTTTGATTTTTTGGTAAGCTAGTGCTTTGTTATTCAGGTATATCAGTTTAGCTCCATCATGTGTAGCGAAAGCCAATGCCCGATCATAGTAATCAACTGCAGCCGCATAATTTTTCAGACTGGAACTGGTCATTCCCAGCTCATTATAATCAGACGAAAGACAGGTGGAATCTTCCTTTCTCTTTTCGTGCAAAAAATGAAGAGATTTAAGTAGGTTTTCCTGGCTGCCAAAATAGTCTCCTTCGTCCGACTGTATAGATGCCATGCTGTTATATGCCATGGCAATCTGTAGACTGTCATCTGAATGTGACACGACTTGATTAAAGTAATAAAAAGCTGAATCATTTTTCACATGTAATAATGCCAAGCCTTTTTGAAAATCAGGTTCAAATACGACTGGCACAGGGGAACGTTGCTTATGGCAGGCAAAGAGACAAATCAATATCAGAAAGCAAACTGGAGTTCTCAAATTATGACAATTTTAAGGGGATATTGGAAATGAGTTATTCTCGTTTACAACTTCATTTACAGAAGGATTCTCTATCGACACAAAGTATAACAAATATATATTTTTATTTCCGGCAGCATTCAGGATTAGGAGTAAAAAATCAGACTCTATAGTTATGCAAATGTTAATAAAACCAATATTGTTAAAAATAGTTATTATCTAAAAGCGGTAAGGCAGGTTAATTCCTGCCTTACCATTCAAGGTATTTAGTTTGATTGTGGTTTTGGTGGTGGGGGTGGTGGATAAGGTGGCACATGACCAGTTTCTCCTCCTGTATCCATTGTAGTCATCTGTGGACCATTACCATTAGTAGTAGCACTGTTGTAGTCCGGGCACACCAATGCCCAAAACATACTTATAAATAAATAAAGCATTGTATTAATAATTAATATGTTTAAGAATGGGTAGGCTTTTAGAGCCGTACTGATGAGGTTGTGAGAAGCGCTTCTCACAGTTTGTTGGGAAGGGAAGAGTATCGATAGCGGAAGCAGGTAAACACTTCCCAGGCTGGTTACAGACAACCGCTCTCTTTACTCCGGCGAAATCAATTCTGTACAGTAGTCCCGCTAGCTAACACAAGGACTAATTGATTTCGAAACAAAGGTACCCCGGCATAAGTGGCTGATATGCAAACAATTCCGAGAATTCCGAAAATTCCCGGCTAATTCCAGAATAGCTGGACCAATTCCAAAAATTCAGTTATACAACCTTATACTTTTAAGATGTTTATCGATTATCAAACGCAGGTTTACGCAGATTATGAGAATAAAAAGGCTAATAATGCCCTCTCACATCGCCTCGTGCATCCCACACCGGCTAAAATCAGGGAAGAATGTATAGCAGTATGCCATGAACGTTATCGCACAAAGGACGAGGAAATACTCAGAACATTCTTTGGCAAAAAAGACAGTGTTCCAGAATATATTCAGGCTATCCGAAAACATGATCCTGATAAGTTTAAACCCCTCGTAAATTATTTGAGAAAACAGATCTCAAATACTGACGTTAAGAATATTGAATTACTGGCATGGCTGACGGATTTTGAATCAAGACCTTATCAGATTGGAAGAAGGTACCAGACCAACCTCCAAGAAACAAACAAGGTAGAGGAAATACTGTCGGAAGAAGTTGCACAGAAGGAAGTAATCCCTAAAAAGGAACCCAAAAGTATCTCTACAACAAATGACGAACCCCAAAAGGAGGAAAAAGTTAGTAATTTATTGTGGAATAAATGGATGATGCTCAGGCCTGCAGGCTATCTGAGCAAGCAATCAGCTTTTCGAAAAAAAGGCTTAGCAGGTTTAATGTTTTTTATCCTATCAATAACCGGATACTGGAGCTATCAAAGGTATTATGGTCGACTTTTAGCCGGAAAAGAAAGTTGTATGTACTGGGCAGGGGACCATTACATACAGGTGTCATGTAATCAAACTTTTCATGATACTTTGGTAATCGGATTAGACTCCTTCAAATTAAAGAATTTCAAAAAAATCACCCAACCAGATACCATCACTTTAAATGCGGTAGGAAATGTATGGTACTCAAAGAAAGACAATAATATAGAGTTTTTTACAGCCCCAGGCTACCATCCTATACAACAGCGGCGACTAAAACCAATTTCTGAATACATAATAATAAAATACATACACCCAGACAGCTTACCCCCCTCCAACTAAAATGAATACGAAAAATACTGCTTCACATAAGGCCTTTCCGCTTCCCGCAAACTAAAGTTTGTAGACAACTCATATTCCTTTTCCCTTTCCAGAATCTTATACCAGAGCAGCGCTGAAATATTCTTGTTAGAATGGAGTTCCAGCCGTATCAGTATTTTGTCATTAGGCCTCCTGTATCCACTCAAAATATGGCTCAGTTCCGATGGTTCCATCCCCAACTGGTCAGCAAAATCCTTGTTCCTTAACTGAAGCCTGGAGATATATGTTTTCAGGAAGGCTCCAAATGAGCTATTTTTATCATAGACAGCTTTACTCGCATAGTCTTCCATTTCAAATCTTAATTGCAGGATGGATGCGAGAATTCTCTTTTCATTAGATAAATTGGAAACAGCTTTATCTTTGGCCATCGCTAATTCTTTTAGAATTGCTGCCCTTTCCTTTTGGCTTAAATCTTCAGACAGAAGATGGGCATCAGCGATTTCATCAAGGGTATGCTTTTTCAGTTTTCTATCGCTCTTCATGATTAGACCTCCTGTGTTAATATTATTTTCAAAACTCAGTTGCTTTACAAATACCTTTCTATTAATCCGAGGGATGCATCCATATCCAACCATAGTCCTCTTCCAACATTTTTAAATCCATATTTCTGTATGTAATACGGTATTAATTTGGTTTTAGGGACTAAGAATACGGCACCATAATAACCTTTCCTAAATGCCTCACGGCAAGCGAAGGCTATAAGCGTACCTGCTACCCTCCTGTACTTCTTATTTATACCAATATTTTCCCTCGCAGATTCTAATAACTTTATCTCTATATAACAAAAACCCTCTTCAGAATGATCAATTAGCGCTGTAAGTCCAGCCATGTCATTTGTCATACACGGAACTAGCTTATAACCAGCTCACTCTTGTATTGACTCCAGTCAAAATCAAATTTGCATAAATCTTTTATAATATTAAAATCCTCATTCGTAACTAATTCTATATCAACTAAAATTCTTTTATCCGTAGATTGCTCTTCAATGTACATGACAATTAAGTTGAGATGCGAATCTACAAAAATTTACCTTTTTAGTAAATTAAAATTTACATTAAATGTAAATTTCTGTTAACACAAGCCTGTTTTCTCCTGCGCCTGTGGAACTTTTACATTTCCACCCTGATACTTCTACCTTTCCCCCATCAGTACTTATACGCTATTCCCCTCATCCCCTCGAAAAAAATTTGCCGGCATTTTTTTTTCAGTTAATTTAGAATTCACTCAACTCATGTGTTAACAACAGCTTTGAGCAGCAAATAAAGCAGGTACTGCCTGACCCCAAAAAAATAATAATCTGTAACCCCTGAATTACGAACATCATGGATAAACCCCTTTTCCCGGAAACCCGGCTGAACGCTTATTCCCAGCGGCATGTTGCTGTGACACCAGGGACTAAAACACATTGACATGGAGCATCAAACTCAATCACCCAAAAATACGGTGCCGGCTGCCAATGCAAATTTTATTGAGAAAAGCAGTGCGACTCCCTTTTTTGTTCCAGCAGGCATACAACCCAAACTGGTAGTTAATCCTCCTGACGATCCTTATGAAAAGGAAGCCGATGCAGTGGCCGATAAAGTAACGGCAATGCCGGATCTTACACGTAGCCAGCTACCGCCTTTCTTTTCACCAGCTGCCAACGCAGTACAGCGAAAATGCGCCCATTGCGAAGAAGAGGAATTAATGCAGCAAGATGAAAGTGAAGATGCAATACCTGTCAGCAGGAAAGAGAAAACAGGGGAAGTAACCGCAGGGGATGATGTAGCAACCACATTGCAACAAACAAAGGGCGGTGGAGCACCATTGCCGGATAACACCCGCGCACATATGGAAAACGCGATTGGCGCAGACTTCAGCAATGTGAAAATACATACCGGCTCAACTGCCGTGCAACTGAGTGAGCAACTAAACGCCCACGCTTTTACGCATGGCAGCGATATATATTTTAACCAGGGTACCTATAGCCCTGGCAGCAAACAAGGCGACAAGCTACTGGCCCACGAACTAACACATGTGGTGCAGCAAAACAGCGGTATCCAGAAAAAAATCCAGCGTCAGAAAAAACAAAATCCTGATTATATACCGTTCCAGGTAAAAGTACCTCAAAGCTATACTACCCTTGAACAAATGTACCGGCTATTTGAACGGGTGACCTATGGCAAGGAAATGAATCTGTCATGGACCTGTGGCAGCTATTGCGACATGAGCAAAAACAGGGGGCAGATCGTACCTTTTCAACTGCACAAAGCAAAACTGGAAAAAGCCAAAGCAGAAAAAGCGGAGAAAGAACAACAACTAAAAGAAGATTTCAAAGCTTTACCGGGTGACAGCCAGGATAAAGTAAATGCGGAAGCCGATAAAAGATACTACGAAGTCTCCGGAAAAACCACCAAGATCAAACCAGGAGAAAAAGGGAACGCAACCACCTGGGAAAATATGCGTAACGAAGTACTGGAGGAAAAAAAGAAACTGGAGGACCTCCCCAAAGAATTAAAAGCCCTGATGGGTGGCGAAGGCACCTTCAAGCCCGGCGACTATCAACAATTGCTACGCATAGCAGAAAAGCTGAAACAGTTTTCCCAGGAAGACCTGGCCGTATATAAAATGCTGACCTTACGCGCTACCGATAATCTCCAGCTTTTTGAAAAGTCGGTCGATATGTTCCTGGCCCGGAAAGCCCAGATAATAGCGGCCATGAAGGAACAGCAGGCAGCTCCAAAACAGGCAGGCCCCGCATCCATGCAGGAGGCGATGGACGGTGCGCTGAAAAACCTGGATGGCAAGGATATCCGCACCATGTCGGAATCTGACCGGTACGACCTGGCAGCTAAAAAAACCTGGGATGTTACCAAAGCGCAACTGGAATACATGAAAGACCATCCCGGTGAAACCGCAGTGGACTTTGCAAAAGCAGCTACCCTGCAAAATACCGGCGATACCTTTAAAGGCATGGGACAGGATATCAAGGAAGCCGCCAGCGGAGATGCCAACGCCTGGGCCAGATGGGCAGGAGGCGTAGGAGCCGGCGCCAAGCTGTCCGGCTGGCTACTGGCAGTAGGCGGCGTGCTGTACGTATTATCCTGGTTAACGGGCGTAGGAGAACTAGCTACCATTGCAGCATTTATGGGATATATGCTGGCTGGAACCATCGTACTGTCCACCGCAGAAACACAGCTACGCATAAAAGCCGCCTCACAGGCCACTACAGAAGAAGAGTTTAAAGAGCAGGTGAAAAAGGCCGGCGCCGCACTTACCAACGTGATAATGGCCGTGGGATTGTTAGCACTGGCACTAGCCATACGGTTTGTAGCAAAAACCTTTTTCCCGAAAACAGTGGCTAAAATAAATGGAGCTCTTACAAAATTCAGACGACAGGTACAGGCAGGCATAAACCTGAAAAAAGTAAAAGCAGAATTTCAAACCGAAGTAAAAGGACATCGCGAGAACCTCGTAAAAGCAGGCGAAGAAGCTAAGGAAAATGCACTGAAAACAGCAACGGAAATTGAAAAAATGGACACGGATACGTTCGTGGATAAGCTGGAAAGTGGCGACAATAGCTTCTTTGATCAGTCTTCCGTTAAGGACGGTCAGAAAATCCCCTGGAAGGACCTGGCTAAAACACCGGAAGGAAGAAAAAGCATTGAAAGTTATAAAGCCAGGTTGACAGAACAAATGAGATCTGGTGTGTTGAAAGAGATTGATGCCATGGTAAAAGAGCAGCTGGATGCAATGGATAAGATGTTGACTGACATAGAGCAGGCAACCGCTGCGAAGGAATTGCTTAACGCCGCTGATGGATATGAAAAATTCATGAGTCCCAAAGAAGTAGCCGCCAGAGGTGCAGCACGTGAACAGAAAATGCGGGAGGAAACCGCAGCAGAAGCCATGAAGGAAATTGAACTGATCATCAAGATCGAGAAAGTTAAAGCCCAGCTGTATAAATTTGATCCGATCCGCAAATACCTGGAAGCAAACCCCAATATCCTCAAGAGCTTCGCTGAACATCCGGAGGCAATTCCGGTAATAGAAGAAGTGATGAAAGAACTGAAAGACCTTGGCGCGGATAAAGTCGTGGAAAAATATAAAGGCAGGGACCTGCGGGAGGCTACACCATTAACGGAAGAACAACGGAAAATTAGCGGGGAATTTGAAAAAGAGGTAAAAGCAATCAACCAGGGCAAACCCCGGCAGTCAACGGCAGATCTGGATAAACTATATGTGGATGCAGCCGAAGCTACTAAAGAGTTAAGCAATGTGATGGATGAAATATTGAGTGACCCTGCCGTAAAAAAAGCCGGTGGCCGCAAAGAAATGCGTCCAGGCCTTAAAGGGAAAGAACGGGCCTCACAGAAGGTCAAAGATGAATATGGCGGCGACGCGTCCTGGCTGGTGGACCTGGCAGGTGGCAAATTCGTATTTACAACCCTGGAAGGACTCTACCAGGCCTTGGCGGTGATAAAAAGCAAATTTGGCGGCAGGATCATTAAAGTCAAGGATCGCTTTGCAGATCCTCAGCAAAGCGGATACCGCGATGTGCTCATGAGTATTAAAATGTCCAATGGCCATGTAGCCGAATTAAGGCTGCACTTGGAACAGATAGATAAAGTAGCTAGTTTCGAGCATCCGATATATGAAATAAAGCGGGTGGTTGCCCCGGACAAAGCCAGAGCCGACGGCCTGTTAACACCGGAACAACATGCCATCGCTTTGTCAATAGAAGCCAGGGTAAATGAGATTTTTGGTAAAGCAATAAAAGAAGCTACCGCCAAACCTGCAGAAACTGTAAAAGAATAACTTATGAATGATACACAGAACAACCCTGATGCACCCCAATATTTTGTAGTCGGCAATCGTACCGTACAGTTGCTCCCCCTCGAAAATGGCGGCATGCAGGTATTGAAGCTGGATTGGGATACCGGCAGGTTTGTACCCGGAGCCGATTATCTTCCCAAGGTGATGTTTGGAAAGGATGAAGTGGAGCGCGTGTCGGAAGATGAATTTATCCAGCAAACGGAACTAATGCGCCGTGAGTATTTCAAAGGCGACAACATGGTATTTGCACTTTATCAATTGCTGGACACTATAGAAGCAACCGCCAAACAGGAAGGACGGCTTTTAACAGCGGAAGAACTGGAGATCATTGCGGCCACCCAAAGAAAGACCTACGCCCTGTTTGACAAGGAATGCCGCTTTAATGAGAACTACTTTAAGAAATGAGCCAGGAGCGGCTGATGAATAGCCGCGCTAGGAATCCTAATCGAGTAGGAAGTGAGGGATTATTTCCCTCACTGTCCCCTCACACCACCGTACGTACCGGTCTGGTATACGGCGGTTTGTTAGAATAATTTAATCTGGCATTCTGTTTTCAGATAATAGCGTTCG
>NZ_JAHUWJ010000017.1 GCF_019219075.1 Chitinophaga sp. sic0106 | reverse complement strand
TGAACTACTACTATTGGAAAACAACCCACCAAATGAACTTATTCTAACAAACCGCCGTATGCGGAACCGCATGTACGGTGGTGTGAGAGGACAGTGAGGGAAATAATCCCTCACTTCCTACTCGATTAATAATTTGTCTCATGGTTTACGAAATTAGCCTAAAATAGTTAATTTTATAGTTATTAGCCTATTTAGGCAAATTTTTACTTAATTAGCCTAAATGGGCTAATTAAGTAAACGTACCCTTTGATAACAGATTGAACTATGCAAGCAGTTATAACAGCCGATATCGTGAATTCTACTTGCCTGACTGATGAAAAGTTATCCCGTTTAATGGATGATATCAGGGAAATAATTGCCTGGCCCGATAAAATCGAATTTTTCCGTGGAGATAGCTATCAGGCATTTATACGGCAAGGGACATCTGCCTTAAGGAAAGCCGTGATGTGTAGACTAAAAGCAATCTCATATGGAGAAGGTGCCAGGATTGACATCAGACAAAGTATCAGTCTGGGCAAAGTCTCCAAGCCGGTAGATTCTGTGGGACGGCATATTGAGCCTGTGTTTGTTAAGTCCGGTCGTTTATTCGACAAAATGGCAACCGAAAGGCGAACAACTATAACAAGTGAGCTTGATCCGCCTTTTGATCTAATATTAGATATCCTCTCACGGTACATAGACGAACTTATAAGTAAAGTAACTGTTAATCAGGCTATTATATTGAATTTGCTGGCTTTAAATAAATCACAAACAGAGGTTGCATGTATATTAGAAAAGACACCAGCAACTGTAAATAAACAAATTCGCGCTTCAAAATATCGGGATATTGAAGAATTGATTTCAGATTTTGAAAAACTTACCCAAAAGATTTCTGAACATGGACAATAGCTATATCTGGTTAACCAAAATCATATTAGCACATATGCTGAGTGATTTCTTTTTTCAAAAAAATAGTTGGGTGAAGGACAGAGAAAAGCGCAGGCTAGTATCTCCCTATCTTTACTTACATATCCTTATAACAGCGATTACTGCTATTGTAATGGTGGGATTCGTATATTGGAAAACAATCCTGATTATTACCTGCTCACACTATGTAATAGACCTTCTAAAGTCTTATGCAAAGCCTTCCTTCAAAACTTTTATCATTGATCAAATAGCCCATTTGTTAGTATTAATACTTTGTTGGAGTATGGTTTTTGAAAAATTCCCTTCTCTGAATACACTCTCAAATTTTTATCACTCGAGTCAATTCTGGATTTTAGGTGCTGCCATTTATTTCCTGACATTTCCATCTTCAATAATTGTTGGCCAGGCCACCAGAAAATGGTCTACTCAGTTGCTTGATCAGTCTACAGCCATACCTAATCCATCTTTAGGGTTGCTGAATGCCGGGAAATACATTGGCATCATTGAACGGTTATTGATTTGCTTCCTGGTGTATCAAAATCAATATGAAGCAGTCGGATTGTTTATAACCGGCAAAAGTATCCTGCGATATAACTCGCAAAATGAAGAGGTTAAAACGGAATACCTACTCGTTGGGACACTAGTAAGTATGTTATTGGCATTTTCGGTTGCAATCCTGCTTAAACAAATACCCCTATTTTTTAGTTAATCCCCTCATTTACCCTTTCTAACCCCCTCCCGGTTTTCTATTTATTAGATTTTATTCAAAAAATTAAGCCTGTTGTTGAAATAATTGTATTTTTCACTTGTAGGTGTTGGATAATTAAAATCCAGTTGTATTTTTGTTCCACAATTCAAAAAGAAATGACATCACAGACGACTTTCGGTTTTTTTGGCTTTTATTATTTCTGGTACCAGGAATAGGGAGGTCGTTTGTAAACTAAGATAAAAGAAACTACAAAAGAGGCCTCCCGCGAAACGGGGGGCCTTTTTTAATTTTAGCAATAAATATTATATGTCAAAATTCACAACGTATTTTTTTTATTATTTCTCTTACTTCTTTTATGCGAAGAAGCCGGGGACTCGTTTGCGATAATCGAACTTAACATATAACAAGTTTAAAGCAAAGGGTCCCGTTGTCGGGGCCCTTTCTGTTTCAGGTAACTAGTTGCTACAACAACTAAAAAAATATAAAAATCAACTAATTAAACATGAAAATTGCGATTCAGGGGTTTGAAGGATGTTTCCACCAGGTGGCTGCTCAGTCATATTTCGGGAAAAATACCGAAATAGAATGTTGCGCATCCTTCGCTGAGCTGGTCAGAAAAGTTAAATCTCAGCCTGACGTTGATGCAGGCATCATGGCCATCGAAAACTCCATCGCCGGCAGCATCTTACCGAACTACAGCCTTATCAAAAACTCAGGGCTGCACGTCACCGGGGAAATCTACCTGCAGATCAATCAACACCTGATGGTATTACCCGGACAAACCATGGACGATATCAGAGAAGTACACTCCCACCCAATGGCATTATTGCAGTGTATGGACTTCCTGGAAAAATATCCCCACATCAAATTGGTAGAAACAGAAGATACCGCCCTCAGCGCTAAACATGTTCGAAGCAAAAAATTAAAATCTACCGCAGCCATCGCCGGCAAACTGGCCGCTGAAATATTTGAACTCGATATCATCGCTCCAAATATTCATACCAATAAAAACAACTATACCCGATTCCTTGCCATCTCCAAGAATCCGGTAGAAACCGCACCAGACGCTAACAAAGCATCCGTGTATTTTCAAACAAGTCATGAAAGAGGCAGTCTCGCAGAAGTGCTTACCCGAATTGCCAACGCAGGGATCAACTTATCCAAACTGCAATCTTTCCCCATCCCGGCCAAAGTATGGAACTACTACTTCCACGCCGATATGGAATTCGAAAACCTGGAAAGCTTCCAGAAAGCACTCAAAGAAATTGAACAACATACCGAACACCTCAAAGTGTTAGGTATCTATAAAAAAGGTAAAACTCATTAAGCCGATTATATGCAGATACAGGTAGCTAAAAGATTACAAGGCACGGAAGAATACTACTTCTCTAAGAAGCTGCGCGAAATAGAACAGATGAACCAGGAAGGAACCAGGGTAATTAACCTCGGTATCGGTAGCCCCGATCTCCCTCCGCACCCATCCGTAGTGGAAGCACTGCACACCAATGCAGCCCTCCCAAACACGCACGCTTATCAGGGCTATAAAGGTATTCCTGCACTGCGTAAAGCCATGGCCGACTGGTACCACCGCTTTTATCACGTGACGCTGAACCCGGATACGGAAGTGCTGCCACTCATCGGTTCCAAAGAAGGGATCATGCACATCTGCATGACCTACCTGCAAACCGGCGACGAAGCACTGGTGCCTAATCCAGGTTATCCAACCTACCGCTCTGCCGTTAATCTAAGTGGTGCTACTGTCAGAGATTATGATCTCACCGCCGAAAATAACTGGCTGCCTGATCTCGACGCACTGGCCAACACGGACCTGAGCAAAGTGAAATTAATGTGGGTAAATTACCCGAATATGCCTACCGGCGCTAAAGCTACCCGCGAATTCGCCAAAAAGCTGATCGCCTTCGGTAAAGCACATAACATCCTCATTTGCCACGATAATCCGTACAGCTTTATCCTGAATGATGAGCCGGTGAGCCTCCTCCAGGAAGAAGGCGCCATGGACGTTGTACTGGAATTAAACTCCCTCAGCAAATCATCCAACATGGCCGGATGGCGTGTAGGCATGCTGGTGGGAAAAGCGGAATTCCTTAACGAAGTACTGCGATTCAAAAGCAATATGGACTCAGGGATGTTCCAGCCACTGCAAATGGCCGCTGTAAAAGCACTGGAGCTCGGGAAAGACTGGTACGATTCACTCAACGCCATCTACCGTGCACGCAGAGAAAAAGTATTCCAACTGCTGGATATGCTGCACTGCGAATACGATACCAACCAGGTAGGCATGTTCGTATGGGCGAAGATCCCCGCTGCATTTCAGACTGGTTATGAACTGAGCGATAAAGTATTGTACGATGCACGCGTGTTCATCACTCCTGGTGGCATCTTTGGCAGTAACGGTAACGGCTATATCAGGGTGAGTCTTTGTCAGGACGTTAAAGTATTTGACGAGGCCATCTCAAGAATTCAAACAGCACTCAATAAATAAAACGATGATAGCAACAGTAATAGGAACGGGTTTGATCGGTGGCTCACTGGCCATCTCCCTGAAAGAAAAGGGAGTGGCGCAGCATGTCATCGGTGTAGACCAGTCAGCCGCACACCTGGCGCGTGCCAAAGAGCTGGGCATCATCGATGAGGCAGCCACATTGGATGCCGCACTCGAACGTAGTGACCTGATCGTACTGGCCATACCTGTAGATGGTTTGCTGAAACTGTTACCGCAGATCATGGATAAAGTGAAGCCAGGACAGGTTATCATGGATGTAGGATCAACTAAAAACATCATTCTGCAACTCGTTGCCGGTCATCCCAACAGAGGTCGCTTTGTAGCCGCCCATCCGATGGCCGGCACGGAGTATTCCGGGCCAGAAGCTGCTGTACAAAACCTTTTCACGAACAAAACGATTGTACTGTGTGATGTGAAAAACAGTGACGAAGATGCACTGGAAATGATTGAAAATATGGTGGATAGGTTACAAATGCGCACCGTATATATGAATGCGGAAGAGCATGACCTGCATACGGCCTACATCTCCCACATCTCCCATATCACCTCCTTTGCACTGGCACTGACCGTATTAAAGAAGGAAAAGGAACAGGGACGCATTTTTGAACTGGCAAGCGGTGGTTTTGAATCTACCGTGCGCCTGGCGAAAAGCTCTCCGGATATGTGGGTGCCCATCTTCAAACATAACCGCAACAATGTGCTGGACGTGCTGGAAGAACATATTCACCAGCTGGAACAGATGAAAACATTGCTCGAAGAAGAGGATTACGATACCATTTACAAACTCATTCAGAAATCAAACAAAATCAGGAAAATCCTGAAATAACATAAAATCTACTTAAACGCAGTAACTTAATACTATGGAACAGCATACCACAATGGAGCAAATTCTTGCTAACACCAAATTCTCCGATCCTTCATCGGATAAAAAGCCGTTGATCATTTCCGGCCCTTGCAGTGCAGAAACAGAGGAGCAGGTACTCGCTACCGCACTGAGATTACAGAAAACAGGTAAAGTGGACGTTTTACGCGCCGGTATCTGGAAACCACGTACCCGTCCGGGTTCTTTCGAAGGTATTGGTACCAAAGGTTTACCTTGGTTACAGAAAGCCAAAGAACTGACCGGCTTACCAGTAGCAGTGGAAGTAGCTACCGCTAAACAAGTGGAAGATGCCCTGCACTTTGGTGTGGACATCCTGTGGGTAGGAGCCCGTACTACTGTGAATCCTTTCTCTGTACAGGAAGTGGCTGACGCGCTGAAAGGTGTGGATACTACTGTGCTGATCAAAAACCCGATCAACCCTGATCTGGAACTCTGGCTCGGCGCTGTGGAAAGAATTCAGAAAGCTGGTATTAGTAAAGTAGGCCTGATCCATCGTGGCTTCTCCAGCTATGGTAACACTACATACCGCAATGCTCCAATGTGGCACCTGGCAATCGAACTGAAACGTCGCATGCCTGAACTTCCAATGATCTGCGATCCAAGCCATATCTCCGGCCGCCGCGATATCCTGCAGGAAGTTTCTCAGGAAGCAATCGACCTGGATTACGATGGTCTGATGCTGGAAACCCACATCGATCCGGATAACGCATGGAGCGATGCCAAACAACAGGTTACACCTGAAAGACTGGCAGAAATCCTCGACGGTATGGTATGGCGTCGTGAGCACACCGATAAGAAAGACTTCAACTCTGCCCTGGAAAAACTGCGTGCGCAAATCAACCAGGTAGATGATGAAATCATGCTGCTGCTGGGCAACCGTATGAAAATTGCAGAGAAAATCGGCCAGTACAAAAAAGAAAATAATATCACCATCCTGCAAACTAACCGTTGGAATGAAATCCTGGAACGCAGCATCGCTAAAGGCGAGAAACTGGGTCTCACAAAAGAATTCATTACCAAATACTTTGATGCTGTTCACCTGGAGTCCATCAACCGCCAGAACAGGATCATGAACGAAGACAAGTAAGCAGGTATGAAAATACAAACGCACCAATTCAAGCAGCAGGCCTCCCGCTATTTTCTTGGCGAGAGCCTGCTGCAACTGGGCAACCACGTGGATAAAAATCGTTCCGTACTCGTTATTGACGAAAACGTAGAGCGGTATCACGGGGATAAATTGCGCGACTGGAAAAAGATCGTTGTTTCCGCAGGAGAAGATGTGAAAAACATGAGTACTGTGGAAAAGATCATCGATGGGCTCATCAGTTTTGAGGCCGACCGCAAAACTACCCTGGTAGGCATTGGCGGTGGTATGATGACGGATGTGGCCGGGTTTGCCGCCAGTATTTATATGCGTGGCATACCATTCGGCTTTGTGCCAACTACGCTGCTTGCGCAGGTAGATGCAAGCATCGGTGGGAAGAATGGCGTGAGTCATGGTAAACTGAAGAACTTACTGGGCACCATTACACAGCCTGAATTTATTCTCTTCGATTATACCTTACCGTTATCTATGCCGGATGAAGAATGGCATAACGGTTTTGCAGAGATCATCAAGTACGCCTGTATCATGGATGCGGAGTTATTTGATTACCTCGAACAAAATAAAGAGAAAGCCCTGGCCCGCGATGTGGAAGTATTACAGTACCTGGTAGAGAAATCTGTGGATGCGAAAACAAAGGTGGTGCTGGAAGATGAGTTTGAAACTGGACCGCGCCGCTGGCTCAACTTCGGGCATACGCTTGGCCATGCGGTAGAAAAGCTGGAGCATATTGCACATGGTAACGCTGTGGCAATAGGGATGGTGGCAGCAGCACGTTTCTCCGAGCTGCTGATGGGTTTCCCGAAGGAACAAACTGCCCGGCTAATTAAATTGATTACAGATTACCAACTGCCTGTTGCCTTTACGTCAGATAAAGATGCCGTGTACGATATCTTTAAGCTGGATAAAAAGCGGGAGAAGAATGATATTCACTTTGTGTTGCTGGAAACGATAGGAAAGGCTACGACCAAGGCGGTTCCTATTACTGAGCTGAAGTCAATGATGGAGCAGTTGTAAATTTTTTCTAACTAACTAAAACGGCTATACGAATTATATGCAAGTTACTGTATCACCCGCCAGCATTTCCGGAACGGTTACGGCCAATCCATCTAAAAGCGCCATGCAGCGTGCGGTAGCAGCTGCCCTGCTGGCAAATGGAAAGAGCATTATCCGTAATCCAGGCCTGAGCAACGATTGCCTGGCAGCGCTGGATGTGGCCGAAAAACTCGGCGCCACGGTAATCCGTAAGCCTGAACTGATTGAGATCAGCAGCAATGGCATACAGCCACGTTTTGATGAGATCAACTGCGGGGAGTCCGGACTGGGCATCCGTATGTTTACGCCTATTGCGGCGCTGGCATCTCAGCCAATTACTATTAACGGCCATGGTAGTTTAACTACCCGTCCGATGAACTTTTTTGAGGAAGTACTGCCGCAGCTGGATGTGAAAATCACTTCCCGCGAAGGCAAGCTGCCACTGCATATACAGGGACCGCTGCAGCCGAAGGATATTACCATTGACGGCAGTCTGAGCTCACAGTTTCTGACTGGCCTGCTGATGGCTTATGGTGCTAATGCAGAAGAGGTGACTATCACCGTGCAGGACCTGAAAAGCAAACCATACATTGCGTTAACCTTACAACTGATGTCGCACTTTGGTGTGAACGTTCAGCAACAAAATTTTGAAACCTTCCATTTCGGTAAAAAACAACAATATCAAGCAAAGGATTATACCGTGGAAGGGGACTGGAGTGGCGCTGCCTTTTTGCTGGTAGCCGCTGCTGTGGCGGGAAAAGCGGAAGTACATCATCTCAACACCGAATCTGCTCAATCCGATAAAGCTATTCTGGACGCATTGCGCAGCGCAGGGGCTTACCTGATGCCGGGCATGTTTACCATCAACATTGAAAAAGATGGGTTGAAAGCTTTTGAGTTTGATGCTACTGATTGTCCGGATCTGTTTCCGCCGCTGGTAGCACTGGCTGCTAACTGTAAGGGCACTACGAAAATTCTGGGAGTGAGCCGTTTGGCGCACAAAGAGAGTGACCGTGGTATTACCCTGCAACAGGAATTTGGGAAGATGGGTATTGTAATTGAGCTCAACGGCGACGAAATGCTGGTCCATGGCGGAACTGGTATCAAAGGTGCTACCGTAAGCTCACACAACGATCACCGTATTGCCATGGCTTGTGCAGTGGCAGCATTAACGGCAGATGCTCCGGTTGTAATTGAACATGCAGAAGCGATCAACAAATCATATCCTGAGTTCTACGATCACCTGCAAACGATCGGCGGTAAAGTAGACGTAGCGGTAAATGCTTAAAGGATTATCAACAATATTCATCTTAAAATAATAGTGTGTGAACAGTTTTGGCAGATTATTCAGGGTTAATGTATTCGGAGAATCCCATGGCGCCAGCGTTGGTGTAAATATCGACGGTGTGCCTGCCGGTGTTCCCCTGAAGCAGGAAGATTTCCTGGCAGACCTGGAAAGGCGCAAAGGTGGCTCAAGAGGCACTACTCCCCGTAAGGAAGAAGATCTCCCTTTCCTGAAATCAGGTGTTTTCAATGATTATACCACTGGTGCGCCGGTGACCATTATGTTTGAAAACAACAATACCCGTAGCACGGATTATGAGAAACTGCGGGAGTTTCCGCGTCCGGGCCATGCCGACTTTGTAGCCACTGAAAAATATGGTGGTTTTGAAGATTACCGGGGAGGTGGTCACTTTAGTGGTCGCCTTACCCTGAACCTGGTAGCGGCAGGTGTGATTGCCAAAAAGATCCTGGGAGATACCGTAAAGGTGAATGCCTACATTACCGAAGTAGGGGGCAACCCTGACCCGGAAGCAGGCCTGGAAGCAGCTATTGCGGCCAAGGATTCCGTAGGAGGGATTGTAGAATGTACGGTAGATGGCTTACCTATCGGCCTGGGCGAGCCTTTCTTCGATTCTTTGGAGTCGAGTCTGGCCCACGCGGTATTTGCCATCCCGGCTATCAAGGGCATTGAATTCGGTGCTGGCTTTGCAGCTGCAAAGATGAAAGGCCTGGAGCATAATGATCCTATCCTGGATAAAACCGGGAAAACAGCTACGAATCACGCCGGTGGTGTGGTAGGTGGTATCAGCAATGGCAACCAGCTGGTTTTTCGTATAGCCGTGAAACCAACTTCCAGTACCCCTAAGGAACAGCAAACCCTCAATATTAAGAGCGGCGAGGTGGAAACGTTTAGTGTAAAAGGTCGTCATGATTTGTGTATTGCACTGCGTGTGCCGGTAGTGCTGGAAGCGGTGACTGCAATGGTGCTGGCAGATTTTATGCTGCTGGAGCAACGCAGGCCGCGGGTGTTTAAGCAGGCGTAAGTACAGATTGAAATATTAGCAGAAGGAGCCGGCCCGGGAGGGTCGGCTTTTTTTGTGCTGTTTTTTTGCCAAACTCAGGAGAACGAAACAGTTTTATGGGACAATACTCAGTTTCACTTATTCCACTGCCATTGTACGGAAGTCCAAAAGCAAAATCCTGGATTTTGCCCCCCAATGGATAAATTTCCTACCGTTCAACCAATTTTTTCCCCTTTTTTTCATTTATGCTTTCGATTGCAAAGCCTTTTTTATATTTTGGTGCAAGCAATCATAAAACCACGCTATGAACTATAACGATTCAAGAAGGAGCTTTCTGAAGCAGGCAGCGCTGGCTTCGCTGGCAGTTGCCACTCCCGGCCTGCTGATGGCCGCAGGGAAGCCTCATACCCGCAAAATCGGGCCTAACGAAAAGGTAAACATCGCCTTTATTGGTATTGGTAACAGGGGAGGAGAGATTGCCCAGGCGCTCTACAAAACCGGCCTGGCAAACGTCGTAGCACTCTGCGATGTGGACATGGGCGCACCACACACCCTGGAGGTAATGAAAATGTTCCCTAACGTGCCACGTTTCCAGGACTTCCGTCAGATGTTCGATAAGATGGGTAACCAGATCGATGCCGTTTCTGTTGGCGTCCCTGACTTCTCCCATTTCCCAATCACCATGATGGCAATTGGACTGGGCAAGCATGTGTATGTGGAAAAGCCAATGGCACGTACTTTCAACGAGGTGGAGCTGATGATGAAGGCAGCCCGCAAAAACCCGAAAGTGGTAACACAGATGGGCAACCAGGGACACTCAGAAGCTAACTATTTCCAGTTCAAAGCCTGGAAAGATGCCGGTATCATCAAAGATGTTACTGCTATTACGGCGCACATGAACTCCCCGCGCCGCTGGCATGGATGGGATCCGAATATCAAGTCGTTCCCGGCAGCAGAAAAGGCGCCCGATACGCTCGACTGGAATATCTGGCAAATGACCACGCAGGGGCACTCTTATAATAAGGATTTCGTAAATGGCCAGTGGCGTTGCTGGTTCGACTTTGGTATGGGCGCACTGGGCGACTGGGGCGCACACATCATCGATACGGCTCACCAGTTCCTTGACCTGGGCCTGCCGTACGAAGTAGATCCACTGAAACTCAGCGGTCATAATAATTTCTTCTACCCGATGAGTACCACTCTGGCATTTAAATTCCCTAAAAGAGGAAATATGCCGGCGCTGGACATCACCTGGTACGATGGTGTGGATAACCTTCCGCCAATTCCAAATGGTTACGGTGTACAAGGGCTCGATCCGAATATCCCCCCGCCAAGCAATGGTCCTATCAAACCAGCTAAACTGAATCCTGGTAAAATCATTTATAGTAAAGACCTCACTTTTAAAGGTGGTTCACACGGTAGTACCCTGTCCATTATTCCGGAGGAGAAAGCGAAGGAAATGGCAGGCAAATTGCCGGTTGTACCTAAGAGTCCTTCCAACCATTTCGAGAACTTCCTGAAGGCTTGTAAAGGCGAAGAACAAACACGTTCACCATTTGCGATTGCAGGGCCGCTGAGCCAGGTGTTCTGCTTAGGTGTGCTCGCACAATGGACTGGTGAAAAAATTAAGTTTGATCGTGAGAAGAAAGTGATTACAAGTAGTAAACATGCAAATGAATTGTTAGTAGGGCCTCCGCCGAGAAAAGGCTGGGAGCAGTATTATAAAGTATAATGTTGGAAAGGGGCTTCGGCCCCTTTTTTTATGGAGTTTGAGAAGTTGTCGAGTGATGAATTAATTTGAATAATTACTGTAGCCTGATTATTTTTGATGGTCATATTTAGTTGGAGAATTATTTCGGCTAGAATGATGCATGTAAAGCTGTACAACCAAAATTTATACCCTAGCCACCTATTTTACTGTGCCAAGGTGCTGATTAGATCTATACCTATTTTATGTTAAAGAGAATTGCCCTGATTTTAGTCCTGCTGTTGACTTATGTTTTTGCTGATGCGCAATCAAACGAGCCATCTTATAAAAAGGAATTGTGGAAATTACCGGTGCCTACTACACCTAATGCTGCTGCGCTTGGGAAGTTTGGAGATATCCAGGTAGGGTTGGCCACTGGAATTCCTTCGATCGATGTTCCCATTTTTAATTATTCAGATGGCAGCAAGAATTTGAATGTCCCAATTCAGTTGCGTTATCATGCTGGGGGATATAAGGTGGAAGACATGGCCTCAAATGTTGGATTAGGCTGGGCTTTAGATGCCGGAGGTATGATATCGAGAGCCATGAACGGTACGCCGGATGAGCGGCCAGGGGGATATCTGTTAACAGATTCATTACCTGATATTGAAACTCATGTTCCGGAATTATTCAATTACTTTTGGGGAGATAATAATGAGCCAGGAACAGGGCAAGCCATAACATGGGGGAATGCACGAAAAACTAATATTGTTCTTGATAGTATTGAAAATAGGGATAGGGATGGCCAGGCAGATTTATTTAACATTAGCGCGCCAGGGCTGTCTGCTAAATTTGTTTTTACCAAGGATAGGAAGGCTCATTTAATTACACAGCAGAATTTGACTATAAGCTTTACAGGTAATATTGATGATTATTTAGGTGGGAATATCGATACATTCAGAGTAGTGGATAATGGGACTGGCATTAATTACGTTTTTGCAGTTAAAGAAAATCAAACCGTTGCTTCCTTTGCCGGAGGACCACCACGTGGGGTTGAAGGTAAAAGTTACATATCCAATTGGCATCTGAAATATGTTATTTCGGCTGATAAAAAGGATACTATAAGTTTTGAATACGACCGACTTTCGGGAGCTTTAGAATATGAAGGTATGTTCTCCGAATCACGTTCCTTCAAATTAACAGACTTCTGGGGATCTTCAGGAGCAGCCTATAGTGGAACAATCAGCAGTGCCATACTTGTCGTTCATGAGCCAATTAGATTGAAGCAGATTTTATTTCCTGATAGCACTGTTGTTAGATTTGACTACAAATTGGCCAGGAAGGACTATACAAGAGATAGTGCACTTACCAGTATTATAATCAAAAATCGGGAACAGCAAAAAAAGTTCAACCTTACTTATGATTATTTTGATGCGAGGTGTGTAGATAATGATTGTATATCAATAGTGCCGACAGATCTCCCGAATGATTTTAGTAAAAAATTGAAACTGCTTCGTGTAAATCAGGTTGATGCAAATGAGAACATGCTTCCTCCGTACGAATTTACCTACGATAGTAATCTCCTCCCTGGCCGTAGATCCAATGCACAAGACCATTGGGGTTATTATAATGGTAAGGATGCCAATACACTTATTCCAGAGTTTTACATATTTAAACAAAATCTCCCAGGAGGGCACGTCGGAGGGGCACTTAGGGATGCTGATCCGAATTTTGCCAAAGCTGGAATTTTGGAAATGATAAAATATCCTACCGGCGGTTCCACAAGACTATTTTATGAAGGTAATAATGTGTTCAGTCCCAATTATTTCTATGATCAAACAACGCAAAATGTCAATTTTGTAAAACAAGAGTCGGGTCTTCACAAAAGTTTGCCGTTGCCAGATAGAGCGCCTGGAGATACAGTGCCAATTACGATACGGAGCGATAGTCCATTTAAACTGGATACGGACGAAACAGAAAATCAAGTGCCAACTGGTGGAAATATTGAAGTGACCATCAGAAGCACAGATTTGACTTACTTAAAAACAATAGTATGTCCGACGGAGAGTTTGATGGGGGGCGTTTTTGAAAAGTTGGTATTACCGTTAGGTAAGAACTATGAAGTATTTTTTAATGCAGATTATCTTACCAATATTAATCCGGATTATGAGCTCAAACTAATTTATACCTATACGATTAAACCCGTTCCTAGAGCCGTAGGGGGGCTTAGAGTTGCTAAAACGGAAGATTATGATGGTGTAAATGGTGAGCCTTTGGTAACTAGCTATAATTATGCGGCCATTGATGGGCCTACTTCGGGAGTAGTTCAAGAGATCCCAAATTATTCTTACTATTATACTACTCATATTTTCTGGGTTACTGAAGGTGGTGGGTTTCCATATCCCATCATCTATAATAATATTAATTTTGTATCAACTCCTGCACAAGCATTATCTTATTTTCAAGGAAGCCCGGTGATATACAATCGTGTAAAAGTCTCTAAGGGCAAATCTTCTACGCCACTTGGTTACACAATTCACACTTTTACCAGTTTTGAAAGAGCACCTAATGCTATATATGATTATCCTTATGTGCAGCAACAACCTTTAGAATGGAAACAGGGGTTGCCACTAACTGATTCAGTTTACAATGTGAATGGAAATTTGATTAAAACAATTACTAACGAATATAGTTTTCATGGCGAAGGTCTATCTAATAATAACAGCAGAAACCTATTGACGTTAACAGTTCAGACAGATAGTGAAGATACCCGTCAAAATATTGTTTTTGGAGCAAGAAGCTATTACTGGATGTATGGAAGATCTGAGTTGAATAAAAAAACAACAAGGGAGTACTTGCCTGGTGGTACTTTTGAACAGGTGATAGACTACTCCTATTATCCCGATAACTACCAGCTTTCTAAACAACGTACCTATAGCAGTAGTGGTGAAACATATGAATCACGATTTTACTACGTAAATAACTTTAACCAGGGTGTCCTTCCGGCCAATACTGCAACATATAATGGGCACAAGCTCGTATCTCAGGAGGATTGGATGCAAAAGAACGGCAATTGGTTTCTCAGAAATGCCTCTGTTTCCAATTTTGAGGTGTACAATAATATTGTTAGGCCATCAAAAATTTCCATGGCGCCGTTGACGCCTACACCGGAATCTACTGCCGGCGTATTTAATCCGGCTGTTTTATATCGTATCCCTGGAATGACTGAGGAAGTTAACTTCGATAAATACGATACACAGGGTAATGTAACGGAGGTGAAGTTTAGAAATAAACCTGTTAATTCCCTGATTTGGGATCAAAATTCTCCTCAGCAACCAGTTGCTACCATCGAAAATGCCCGTTTAGAGGAAGTGTTTTATACCAGTTTTGAAGATGCTACCGGCACGGCGGATGCGAATGCCGTTACCGGAGATAAGGTATTGTTAGGTAGTTTTAGCATTCCATTTACAATTCCGGCAAATTCGACACGTAGTTATATGCTTACCTACTGGACCTCAGTTGGAAATAGCTGGGAGTTGCATAGAGAACCTTATACCGCCCCTAAAACGATAGTAGCAACTAAGATAGATGAGGTAAGAGTATTGCCAGTTGATGCCATGATGACAACTTATACCGCCAAGCCGTTGGTAGGTATTACGAGTACAAACGATCCTAAAAACCTGGTGTCTAAATATGAATATGACCCATTCTTAAGATTAATGCAGATCCGGGATATTCAACAAAATATTTTGAAGAAGTTTGAGTATTCCTATAATGCCCCGACGGCCCCAGGCCAGATTTATCGGAGCGCAGCCATCAGTCAGGCGTTCACTAAAAATGATTGTGCGGTCGGATACGCCGGAACTACTGTTACATATGCAGTGGCTGCAGGGAAATATAGCTCTACTATTTCAGCGACAGATGCCACTAATAAAGCCTGGGCGGAATTGAATGCAAATGGCCAGCAATACGCGAACACCAATGGGCAATGTATTGCAACAGGATGCACGGTGAATAACTGTGCTGGTCCGGGCAAGCGTTGCGTTGGTAATAATTGTGAAACGGGTATTAAAATCTGTACCAGCTCCGTGTATAATTCATCCACAACGATGTACGATTGTACTTTTCACTATGAATGGAGTGATAATGTTTGGTCCGCCGACTTCATCGAAAGCTCCCCTTACGAATGTTTAATTAATTAGAATAAGATCTTAAATATGAAAGCTGTTTTCTCTTTGGCCTGTTTTCTGATGTTTGCGGCAATTAATGTGGCCAGTGCCCAAGTCAAGATAAATGCACATGACGCTGGAATATGTAAACGAATGAAAGATAGTTTGTTTGTTAGCAGTACTCAGCTGGATAGTTTGCAGATAATTACGATTGGACTCTCACAGCAAAAACAAGCGGCGAGGTTAAGTACGACTGATCAGGAGTTACTACGGTCGAAAATGCAGGCAATTGAAAATAGCCGGGACTCCCTCTTCCGGAACGTGCTTACTTCAGAGCAGTTTCGGTTGTATAAAGCGAAGAAAGGATATTTTCTGAACGGTAGTTCTAATTGATCCGGTGTGCCCGGTGCTAATTGAATGCCTGATAGTATCTATGCGCAAAATTATTGCTGGATACAATGTTTTTAACACCTAGTTCCTTATACTGTGAAAAGAAGTTTGATTATCCTTATTTGTGCCTTTATCCAGAGTATTGCCATTGCTCAGGAAAACAAGCCGGTTGTGGTGCAGCCCGTAATATATCCACCTGTGACTTACCCTAACGGTTACACGAATCCTGCCATTAATTATGTACGAACCTGGGAACCAGCTGTTCCTTTGACAAATGCAGCTGAAGTTTCTAGTCGAACAAAGCCTGTAAGCCAGGTGAAAGAACAAACGGCTTATGTCGATGGCCTTGGCCGCCCCATCCAAGCAATAGTGAAAGGTATAAGTCCGCAGGGCGGTGACCTGGTAACACCCATGGTGTACGATCAGTTTGGCAGAGAAGTGCTCAAATATCTCCCATATACCTCAACTACCAGCGATGGTAACCTAAAGCTAAATCCGTTTGCAGAACAGCAGCAGTTTTATCAGGGTTATCCGGCAGCGCAGCAGAATACTATTTACTACAGTGAAACTGAATTTGAAGCATCACCGCTAAACCGGCCACTAAAAAGTTATGCCCCTGGTAACAGCTGGGCTAAAAATTATGGTAGCCATCCTGTAGAACAGCAGTATCTGGTAAATGAAGCAGGTGATCAGGTAGTTAATTGGATAGTGGATAATAGTGGGAACACAATTGCTGCCGGGTATTATGCCGCAGGTACTTTGTTCAAAGAAATTACGATCAATGAAGATGGTGCAAAGGTGATAAGTTTTAAAGATAAAAGCAGTCACCTGATCCTAAAGAAAGTGGAAGAAACCTCCAACCATACCAGTGCCTATACAGGTTGGTTGAGTACCTATTATGTGTATGATGATATGGAGTTACTACGGACGGTGATTCCTCCTTTGGCGGTAGCAAAAATTGTTGATCAGTGGAGTCTAAGTGCAGTAAAGGACGAACTTTGTTTTCAGTATAATTACGATACACGTGCCCGTTTAACTGAAAAGAGGATTCCTGGTGCTGCGATGGTGGAAATGGTATATGATACCCGTGACAGGTTGGTGTTTAGCCGCGATGGGAATATGCGTGCAAAGGGTGATTGGATGGTTATGTTTTATGATGGATTGAACAGACCAGTGGAAACTGCTATCTATCATCCTGCAGTAGCTACTGATCGTCCGGCTTTGCAAGCTGCCATGAACGCAGTTGATGGTACAACAGGACAACAGCAATTCACCTTTGCAGGAATAGATAACCTGGTAATGGCCACGGATCAAAACAAGTCACTTTATGAGGCAAGAGTGAGTATCGAACTTGTCGATGGATATAACAGCAATACCGGTGATAAAGAATATATCATTAACCCTAACCTGACCACCGGACAAGCATCTTTGCTGGTAACCAATCCGTTACCAAATGTAACTGAAGCAGAGCTCACCCCGCTGACCTTTACCTTTTATGATAATTATACTTACCCGGGTGTGATTGCACCGGTTGGATTTAATTTTAATCCTTATAAAGATGCTAATGCAGTCGGTCCAATTGATCCGGTACAGGTATTAAGCACGCAAGGATTGGTTACTGGTGTCCGTACGAGAGTATTGGGGACGAACACCTGGCTTACCACCAGTACTTACTATGACGATAAAGGACGTGCTATTGAAGTGGCGGTAGATAATTATAACAGCGGCAGGCATACCATCCACACGATGTACGACTTTACAGGTAAAGTGTTGATTACCCATGAACAGCATACCAACCCATCCAGTGCGAAACAGTCGAACATCGATGTGATTACACGCAGCGCCTATGATGCAGCAGGCAGATTACTGACTGTTACCAAACGATTTAATGATGATCCCAGTCTAGAGCGGATAGTTCTATCCAATACTTATGATGCGAACGGTCAGTTGCAGAAAAAAGACCTGGGAGTTGGTAATGATGGAATTGCACTGACATCTATTAATTACGACTACAATATTCGTGGCTGGCTAACCGGGATGAATAAAAATTACGTAGCCACTGGTACTGGTGATCGTACCTACTTTGGGCAAATCTTGTCTTACGATAAAGGTTTTGATGAAAAATCTTTTGGAGGAGACATTGCCGGCCAGCAATGGCGTGGATACAATGATCCCGTTGCCAGGGCCTACGGTTATAAATACGATAAGGCCAGCAGACTCCTGGCAGCGGACTTTAGCCAGCAGAATGGTGGTCCATCTGACGCCTGGACACAGAACCTGGTAAACTTTTCTGTATCTAACCTGAACTATGATGCCAATGGCAATATCCTGGGAATGAAACAGGAAGGTATAGCAGGAGGAGTCAATACGGTAGTTGATAATCTGCAGTATCGATATATTAACAACAGTAATAAGCTGGAATCTGTAAATGATAATGGCGGTACATCAGTAGCTTTAGGTGATTTCAAAAACTCGCCTGCTGATGGGGTGGACTATGCTTATGATGTGAATGGAAACCAGACCAGTGATAATAATAAGGGAATTACCCATATTGATTATAATTTTCTGAACCTGCCGCAAGAGATCACTGTAGGTACAAAAGGTAGTATTAGTTATTTATATGATGCCTCGGGGGCTAAGTTAAGAAAAACTGTCACTGACAAAACTGTGTCTCCGGTTAAAACAACTGTGACTGACTATTTGCTAGGTTTGGTTTTTCGTGACAATGTAATGGAATTAATCGGTCACGAAGAAGGCAGGCTAAGGGTCGTTAATAAGGATGGTGTCGCCCCGTTATATATTTACGATTACTTTCTAAAGGACCACCTGGGTAATGTTCGTACTGTATTGACTGAGCATAATGATCAAACGATTTATGCTGCCACGATGGAAACGGCTAAGTCCTCTACTGAGGAAGCATTATTCAGCAATGTTTCTACCACCCGCGCGGATTTACCAGTAGGTTATCCTGCGGATGAAACTACCGATGCTAATAAATTTGCTTCCAAACTCAATGGAGGAACTGATAAGAAAGTGGGTGCTTCATTAGTGTTGCGTGTAATGGCAGGTGATACAGTAAAAATGGGAACGAAGGCCTTCTACAAATCTACAATAGGGCAAAAGAAGAATGCTTCCAAGGAAGAAATACTGAGTTCCCTCCTGAACGCCTTCGGCGAAAGTACCGGAAATGGAGGTCATGGGAGCACAGTGATGAATCGCACGCCAGCCAGCAACCTAACCGGTAATGATCTGCGCAAGCTTGCGGAGAAAAACCCGGATCAAGGCGCAGTGGATAAGCCTCGTGCTTATCTGAACTATGTACTGTTTGATGATCAGTTTAAGCTGGTAGACCATAATAGTGGTCTGAAGCAGGTAGCTGCTACTCCGGATGAGCTGCAAACCTTGGCGACTGGTGATGTTGTGATGGAAAAAAGTGGATTTCTGTATATTTATACCAGTAATGAAACTAACCAGGATGTGTACTTTGATAACCTGGTGGTGACGCATAACGGAGGGCCGGTGCTGGAGGAAACGCATTATTATCCGTTTGGGTTGACGATGGCGGGAATTAGTTCCAATGCGTTGGTGGGAAGTAATTATCCTGAAAACCGCTTGAAATCTAATGGGAAAGAACTTCAAAGTAAAGAGTTTGGGGATGGTAGTGGACTGGAGTGGTCTGATTACGGCGCGAGGATGTATGATGTGCAGGTAGGAAGATGGAGTGTCATTGATCCTGTAAGTGATGTGTCAAGAAGTTGGACGCCATATAATTTTGCTTACAATAACCCAATTCGATTTATCGACCCAGATGGAATGTTAGCTTATAATTGGAATACTCAAACTTACCAAGATGATAAAGGTAATGAGGTGCCTATGGATGAAGCAATGAGGCAAATTAATGCGCTTGGTAAAAATGTCTACCAAGCTAAAGATACAAAATCCAGCGAAGATCCCCAGAAAGCCAATAATAATGCAGGATATATGTTTAAAAATCCAATTTGGAATAAGCCTTGGATACAGCAAACAGAATATACCAGGAGATCAAAAAATCAATATTTTACCTTTGACTCGAAAAAAACTAAAACTAAATCTAAAGGACCTGCTGCCGTTGACTACTGGGCTAGTAAGTTATTACAGGCAACCATAGGAACTGCAGCAGGTAGAGGTGCAGAGTATTTTGTGAATTTTATGCAAGGATTAGGCTACGTGAGTGAAGCGGGCAGTATTGCAGGTGACCTTACGGCATCTATAGGTGTTGGCGTTGGTTTATCTACACTATCAGACTTAGGAGTATCGTACGAAGAAATAGGGACTTATGTTGAAGCAGAGGCATGGTATGGTGTTACCCAATTTAATGGTCTAACTGGAAAATTAGAAGCAGTGGATTACTACGGATCAGAAAAGATAGATGTACAGGTTGGATATAAAAGAATTGAAAGAGTTGTAAATACAGCTACTAATCGCATATTGTTTACAAGAGTTGTCAATTATGCTATTTCGCCAAATCTAATTAATAGCAGTTTGCCGGCATTACCAAAAATAGATTTCGGAAAAATAAAATGATATGAAATTGAGAATAGTTAGTATGTTAAGGATTTTAGTCTACGTGCTATTGGTATGCATCGTTATTAGCTTTTTACGATTTAGGTTGACTTTTATCATCTTGAGTGAATTTTCTAGAATTAGGTATCAGGACAATCTAACAACAATGGGTTGGATGTCCATGCAAATGTGGCCATTAATTTATTCTATATGTGCCTGTTGGGTTACACATTCCATTGGTACGAATTCTAAAATATTATGGACCCTGGGAGGTGTTCTAGATGTTTTAATTTACTTTCTAAGTATCATGATTATTGTTTTCTTTAACAATTACCACTATCAGCCGGAAGCAGTTGCGCTACTAAGTGCAACTGAAAATATTTTTCTACTTTTTCTTTTTCAGTTTTTGAAAAAGAAAGTGTTGCGATTTTTGGTAACTCAATAACATCACTTGTGAATATCGGAAGAAACAGAATTTGTGATTACTAAAAATGAAAAATTCCATAATATTTATCTTGTTTTTTAATGTGTGCTGCCTATCGGTATTAATGGTACTCAGGTTTTTTCATTACTATTCAACAGAGATATTTTCGTATTTATTGTGGTTTTATATTGAAGGCTTAAGTCTAGGGCTATTCTTATATCCAATAGTACAACTATTTGCTAAGAGATTTTCCATCGGCCTTATTTTGAAATTTATCATTGATGGATTGATATGCCTCTTAATAATCAATCTCCTTTCATTTTGGGCTGATCGCGATTTTTTAACATTGGAGCTGTTCGGGACAAAAGAAAGATCTGCTGTGAATGAAAATAACAAGCTGATTCATATTATAACACTATTAAGCTTGATAATCACTAGTATCATAATTGAGCTGCATAGACGAAGATTGGAAAGGAAAGACAGGGCTCAATGAATATCTGGGGACTGTCTCACTAAGTGTGTAAACTTTAAAACCGGAGAATCAAATTGATAATTATATTCTCACCATTTTATCAAATATAGTTAAGAACTGATTAAGGATCATGCCCCAGATTTGAGGTGAACCCAATTATTTAGACAAAATGATCAGAACTTTATTTTAAGTAAAAATGTAGATGGGTATTTTATTTAACTGGTCACATAAGATAAAGCGGATACCAAGCCTGGTAGCCGCTTTAATCTTATAAAATTTAATTCGCCTTCACCCACTTATACCCAATCGTCGTTACCCCCTCACCATCATTCCTTTTCTGCTCCTTCAATGTCCCATTCGTTTCATCAAATGTAGCAGTGAAATTATACGTTAATGGCATGGCAGTACCGCCGCTAGCAATGGTAGCTTCCATTTTTGTGATATTGTTATTGCCGCAGCTAAATGTTACTGCAGCGCCCTCATAGAAATAATAATACATTGCCGGATTCGCTACAAAAAATGGTTTCAGCGTATTGACCTTGTCGTCATAAGTATAATTAGCGCTGATAGTAAAAACGCTGCTGCCGGAGCCATTCTCATTTTGGTAAAAGCTGGCGTCCTTGTTGGTAAACGTAGCAATGTTACCGTTGTTGTACGTAAATTCCAGGTAGCTCAGGATGCGACTACCTGGGGTAGCCGTTGGCAGTGTATCCTTGGTACCTACCAATAATACCTGTTTGTTGGCATTCAGGGAGATAATAACCGTATCCGGCTTCGCCGCATTGGGATTCAACCTTACACGCATGATTTTGTTGGTTTGGTAAATCAGCGTGTCTACCGCAACACCATGTGTTTCCGTACGTTTCACTTTGCGACAAACTTTGTCGTTGTCATACATGAACTCGTAGGTAGAAGTGAATTTTTTCGACTCCTCATCACCGGCAAAAAACTTGCTGACGGTATAGTCGGCATTATATACAAAACTATCCAGTGGAATACCATCATACGTAATCACCGTTGGGAAATATACACTTACCACCGGGTCAATAGGGGTAGGAGGTGCATCATCAGTCTTGGAACAGGAGCTAATCACAGTCGATAAAGCCAGGGCTGCCGCTGCCAGTCGGGTAAACTTTGTTTTCATATAGGATTTAGGTTATTTTACAAAGATGCAAATTTTTCATTATTTGATATAGTAAGGAAATGACAGTACTTGACAAGTTCAAAAAAATAATAAAAGATATTTTTGTCTTTTATTAATCCAGCAATTACCTTTGTATTGATAACTTTTACGAACAACTACATGGCTATCTTTTCTAAAACATGCGAGTACGCAATGCGTGCAGTTTTTTATGTGGCACAAAAGTCACATGAAGGACAAAAGGTAGGCATCAAAGAAATCGCGGAACAGATAAATTCACCGGAAGCCTTTCTGGCAAAGATTCTCCAGAAACTAAGCCGGGAGCGATTAATACAATCCGTAAAAGGACCTAACGGTGGCTTCTACTTCGATGCAGTATCACTCAACCGACCGCTCGCCGATATCGTATCCGCCGTAGATGGCAACGAAATTTTTACCGGCTGTGGCCTCGGATTAACCTATTGCTCAGAAAGCAATCCATGCCCGCTCCATGATGAATTTAAAAAAGTTAGAAACCAGATCACCCACATGCTGAATCATACCACCATCGGTAAATTCAACCTGGGCCTGATTAAAGGAAAATTTACCCTCAATAAATAGTTCCTTTTTTTTGAAAAAATAAAGGACAAAAAAGTCTTTTAATATTTTAAAACAGATAACAGATGACAGCGGATCAGAAACAACTCGTAAAAGCAACTGTGCCAGTGCTCAAAGAACACGGTGTATTACTCACCTCTCACTTCTATAACAGAATGTTTACCCATAACCCGGAACTCAGGCACGTATTCAACATGGGCAACCAGGTAAATGGAAAACAACATACCGCCCTCGCCATGGCCGTACTGGCCTATGCGGAGCATATCGATAACCCGGCTGTACTCATGCCGGTTGTCGACAGCATCGGACACAAACACACCAGTCTCAGTATCCGCGCGGAACATTACGCCATCGTAGGTAAACACCTGCTGGCATCCATCTCTGAAGTATTGGGAGATGCCGCCACACCAGCACTCATCGAAGCCTGGGCAACCGCCTATAACCAACTGGCAGGCATCATGAGCGGCCATGAACAATCTCTCTATAATAAACAACTGGAAAAAAATGGCGGCTGGACAGGTTGGAAACCTTTCGTAGTAAAACAGAAAGTACCCGAATCAGCAGAAATAACATCTTTCTACCTTTACCCGGCAGATAATGGACCTGTAGCCGATTTTCAGCCAGGCCAGTACATCAGTCTGCGTCTGTTCCTGCCGGAACTGAACTTACTGCAACCCCGCCAATACAGCATTTCCTGTGCACCTAACGGCCAATACTACCGCATCTCCGTAAAAAGAGAAGCTGGAGCCGTTCACCCGGATGGCCTGATCAGCAACCGCCTCCATGATCATATCAGCGAAGGAGAAATAGTGGAATTATCCGCACCCGCCGGTACGTTTTATTTGGACCATACCAACGAGCGACCTAAAGTATTCATCAGTGGCGGGGTAGGACAAACACCTCTCATGGCCATGCTGGAAGCACTTACGGTAAAACAACCCCATACCGCCATCACCTGGGTACACGGCTGCCGCAACGAGTCGGTACACGCCTTCAAAGACCAACTGGCCACCCTGGCAGATAATCACAACAACTTCAATCACCATATATTTTACGACCAACCCGAAGTAAAGGCGCAATATACCGGCTGGGTCGACCTCGCAGCCATCAAAGACGAAGTGCTGCAGGAAAACGCTGAGTACTACATCTGCGGACCCACACCATTCATCAAAAAACACTACGGCTTCCTCGTGGAAAACGGCATCAACACCGCCTCCATTCACTTCGAAGAATTTGGTCCCGCATCTTTACAACTAAACAACTAAATACCTAAACACGCAACTGTTGATGGGCTACCGCCCGTATAGCCCACCACACCACCGGAGGGGGACCTGGTGGCCCTCTCCCAAATCCAAAAAAAACAGGCTGTTTCAATTTTGAAACAGCCTGTTATAATGATCTCTGATCGTTTACTACTTCACAATCTCCAGCAGCTCTACATCAAATACCAGCGCACTGCCCGGGCCAATCTTTGGTCCCGCCTGACGATCGCCATAAGCCAGATCCGCAGGAATAAAGAGCTTCCATTTAGATCCAACCGGCATCAGCTGCAGCGCCTCTGTCCAGCCCTTGATCACACCACTCACCGGGAAAGAAATCGGCTCGCCTCTTTCCACAGAGCTATCAAACACAGTACCATCAATCAAAGTACCATGATAGTGCGTTTTAACTTTATCATTCAGGGTTGGCTTGGCACCATCGCCTTCTTTGATGATCTGGTATTGCAGACCGCTAGGCAGCGTTACCACACCTGGTTTCGTTTTATTGGCTGCCAGGAATTTTTCACCAACTTCCCTGTTCTTAGCAAATTTCTCTGCTTTCAGTTGCTGTAAATAATTACTGATACTCATATCTGCTTGTTCTTTAGTTAATAACTGAGGATTCTTTTTGAGCACATCGCTGATAGCCCTGCTGAGCATCGCTACATTCACGTTGCCCATATCCTGTGCTTTGATGTTTTCCGCAATGCTTAAGCCAATCCCATAGCTTACACTATCCAGACGGTTTTTTAATACCGATTTATTCACCGGTTTAACAGCCGTTTTGGCTGCCGGCTTTGCAGCAGGTTTAGTTTGGCTGAAACCTTTTACAGATAATAATCCCAGTGCTCCAAGGAGGATGTATTTCTTTAGCATAAATTTTATTGATAGCCTTTGTTATATAAGGGTTCCGGACGCAAGTTAAGTAAATCCAACAAAATCAATCTGCCATTTGTTGTGGGTGGAATACCAATGGCATTATGAAGCAATTATCTGTACTTTGTTACCTGCTGTTCCTGCCGGCTTTAATCTTTGCACAGGATACCACCGACTTATGGCTCAAAGCCAAACAGGACCCTAACCTTGGCAGCCACAAATACCTGGAACTTAAGTACCACACCGGAAAACACATTTATGCGGGAGATGAACTACGTTCAGCCCTGGACGGTGGTTACCATTCTTTCGAACTTCGCCTGGGATGGCAGTCTGCCGGCCGCCAAAACTGGCAACGGGTATTCGGTTGCCCCAGCTATGGTGTAGGGTTTTATACAGGCAATATTGGCGACCCGGTCGAATTAGGTAACCCCAGCGGGTTTTATGGGTTTTTCTATGCACCCTTCCATCACCGTCCCAAACACCACTTCGTAGCAGGACTATCACTCGGTGTCACCTACGACCTGGCTCCGTACGACTCCATCAAAAATCCTAATAATGACGCCATCGGTTCCAAAATGGACGTGTATTTTAATCTGGATGTAGGCGGTGTATGGAAAGTCTCCAATACCTTCGATATCGTATATGGCCTGGATCTTACACACTTCTCCAACGGGCGAATGTATACACCTAACATGGGCCTGAACATGGTGGGGTTCAACGTGGGCTTGCGCTATAACTACAATTCCATCTCCAAAATATTCCGTACCCAGATCGATAGCAACTATATAGCCCCCCGCCGGCCAACCTATATCATGAAACCCATTACACCGGTGAAACATTATCACCAGCTCAGTATATACGGCGCCGTTGGTATGGTGCAACTCGGCAGCGATATGGGCGTCAACGCCTCCTACGGCACCGCTTCGCTGGCATTGGACTATAGTTACCGCTACAGCAATTTCGGTAGTGTGGGCGCAGGTTTGGATGGCTTTTACGACGGAAGTCTGGGTTACATCTATCAGGGCCGCTACGGTAAAGTGAGCACCGGCGATAAAATGCTCATGGGCATTCACGGCAGCCATATGATCCATATCAGCCGCTTTGATATTATCACGCAGGCCGGTGGCTACCTGGTGCAAAAAGATGATCAGAAAGGCAAATGGTACCTGCGTATAGGCCTGCGGTATAACCTGGCAAAATATGGTTTTGTACAAATAGCGCTGAAAACACTGGACGGTGGTGCCTCGGATTGGATTGAGTGGGGTGGTGGGGGAAAGTACCAGTTTTACACCAAAAAATAAAAATTTTAGGGGAGATGACCGGGCCGCTGGCCTGATCATCTCCCCTAAATAAAATAGTAATATAGCTTATTTCAAAATCGGCAACACCACACTGCTCGGATGCGCCGCATCATGGTAAATACGGATATTCGCTTTCTTAAAGTCCTTCGCATCCGCCTTATAGATGTCCATAAACTGTTGCGGGTTACGATCTACCAGCGGGAACCAGCTGCTCTGCACCTGAATCATAATACGATGACCTTTTTTGAAGGTATGCGCCACGTCAGGCAGGGTGAATTTCACTGCTGAGGGCTGATCAGGCACAAACGCCTCAGGCTTTTCAAAGCTGTTGCGGAACTTACCACGCATAATCTCTCCGCGTACCAGCATCTGGTAGCCTCCCATCGGATAAGTGGCAGAAGGCACACGGCGATGCTCGGAAGGCGCATCTTCATCATACTTGAAATCATCCGGAAATACGTCAATCAGTTTTACCACAAAGTCAGCATCAGTACCGCTGGTGCTGGCAATCAGATCCGCAATCACTGGGCCAGCCAGGGTTACATCCTGGTCCAGGATAACAGACTCAAATACGGCTACATCCGGACGGCGGCTGGCAAAGCGCTGATCGTCGGTCATGTAGTTGATGGTGCGACTAAAATGCACATCTTCTGTATAAGGTACTGGCTTATTTGGGTCGCTCACATATTCACTGAAGCTATTGCCGGCAGCAGGTTTGCTGAATGCCAGACCACCATCAGGCTGCAGGTACATTGGTTTTTCCTGCATGTCTGCCGGAGGCCATGCCGGTAATTTTTTCCAGTTGTTTTCACCGGTAAAGAAGATGGTAGCTTCGGCGATATCAGGTGCCTGCCCTTTCCCTTTCAGGTAGTAGTTGAAGAAAGGAATTTCAATGTTGTTGGCGTAATACTCGGAAGTATTGCTGCCGAAACGAACATTGCCCAGGTGAGTACCGTCGTTGGATGCCCACTGACCATGGTACCAGGGACCCATTACAATGCGGTTGTTAGCGCCTTTGCTCTGTGTTTCTATGGCTTTGTAGGTATTCCATGCCCCAAAGCAGTCTTCGGCATCAAATACGCCGCCTACTTCCAGCATGGCTGGCTTTACGTCGGTCAGGTAAGGACGCACGTTGCGCGCTTTCCAATAGTCGTCGTAGTTAGGGTGCTCATACATTTCATGCCAGAAGGCAACGCTGTCGCCGATGATTTTAGCGAAATTTTTCAGCGGGCCTGTTTCCAGGTAAAATTTGTAGTTGTCGCGGTTAGGCCAGTCAAACCCTTTAGGACCTTGTGTGGTAGGCTTTGGGTGTGGATGGTCAAATACCGTGTAGAAAGAAAATGCATCTGAAATAAAGAAGGCGCCGTTGTGATGGAAATCGTCGCCAATGAACCAGTCAGTAACCGGTGCCTGCGGACTTACGGCTTTCAGCGCAGGATGGCCGCTAAGAGAGGCCATGGTACTGTAAAAGCCAGGGTAGGAGATGCCGAAGATACCCACATTACCGTTGTTGCCAGCTACGTTTTTGGTGAGCCAGTCAATGGTGTCGTATGTATCGCTGGCTTCATCAATATCTTTCTTGCCCTTCTTCGGATTGTAAGGACGCACGTTCACAAACTTGCCTTCACTCATCCAGGTACCGCGCACATCCTGGATCACCATGATGTAGCCCTCTTTCAGGTACCGGTTGTAGTGGTTCCGGTAAAACGGACGGTAAGTGGTTTCTCCGTAAGGCGCACAGCTGTAAGGGGTGCGGGTCATCAGGATCGGATGCTTTTCCGACTGATCCTTGGGAATGTAAATGGAGGTGAAAAGCTTCACGCCGTCGCGCATAGGAATATACATTTCCTTCTTGGTGTAGTGCTCATACATCCAGAGTGAATCCTGGTTGATGGCTTTTGTTACTAAGGGAAATAACAGTGTGGCACAGGCCAACAGCAGCCATGATCTCATAAACAGTTATTTTTTAAGAAGGACGTAAAATAACAAAAAGCCGGATTATTCCCGGCTTGAAAAGTATGTGCGGTAAAACAGGAACGGTTAGCCCAGGGATTCCCGGTCTTTTTTAGGCAGGCCTTTCACCACCAGGTCATAGGAGTTCCTGGTCCATTCTAAAATTAGTTTATTGGAGATGTTGGCGTGCGTATCAACTGTGTTCCAATGTTTTTTGTTCATGTGGTACCCCGGAGTAACCCCCTCATAGCGCTCCCGCAGCTCCACTGCTTCGTCAGGGTCACATTTGAGATTAACGGATTCAAACAGTTCAATATCAGTGAGGGCAAACATTTTTCCCTTTACTTTATACACCAACGTTTGTTCGCCAAAAGGAAATTCTTCTGTGACGCCGGGCAGTGAAAGGCAGTATTCCCTGAATTGTTCTATGTTCATAAACTACATTGCTGAAATTCCATTACAATGTAACGAAATTTCAGCAATGAACAGGTTAGTAATCAACCACTATTGTTGCTGGTAGTAAAACCGGATGCTGTATTTTTTCCTGACTGGCTTGTCGCGCTCATCCAATTCATACTTCACGTACGACTGCTCTATCGGCAATAACGTAACCGGATCGTATTGATAGCTGCAATAAACCGTTTGCTGATCAGTGGTATTCTTCTGACCGCTGTATTTATGCAGGGTCGTTTGTTTTACCAGGTTATTGGAGGCGTCAGCAAAAAGTACGTTGCGGTCAAACGTCTCCATCGCAATAGCCGGATAGTCCTTGCAAAGCGGTGTAAACGGATTTGGATTGGCATCGTATTCCTGGTCAGTGATTACTTCGTGCTGCAGGTACTGTCCTTGCTGTATATCCTGCTGCAAATAATTGAAAGCGGTAAGCCGCCCCGGATTGCTGCCGTAGTATTCAATGTTATTGTAGGATACATAAGGCAGGTTTTCTGATAAGACGGTATCGTCATCGCCTATACGAACCGGCTGGCCGGCTGTGTTGGTTTGTACCAGCAGTGTATCCGCCATCACATTGGCAGAACGTACGGAAATACTATAGCGGGTAAATCCGGTAGAGCGATAATACACCGAATCAATTTCCATCAGGTCATTGCCCCAGTATTCCAGCACTTTCATCACCTTGTCCTGCGCTCCGTAAATGTATTTGTTATGAGCATCCCAGCGGTGGGTGATGTCATCGTAAAACCAGATTTCCGCCAGCCTGCCCCGCTCATTGTAGATGATGCTGTCGGTAGGCTGCCCGTTTACAGATATTTTCTTTAGCAGCAGTAAAGGCTTTTTTACTATATCTTTATCCTCACGAATCAATCTGGCCGATAACAGCAGCATACACAGTACGGCTGCAGAAAGCAGCAGGTACCTGATGTGGATCGTTTTCATAGGAAGCTTAAGTAGAGTTATATCGGTATTTATTTTTTATGGATAGATATGATTACCCGCGAATAGCGTGCGTATGAAATTTCCACTTCCTGCCCTGCCCTGAATCCATCGAGCGTACCGCGCATCCAGTAAAACAGGCGATTACGCTTACTATCTACTTTTACAGAAAAATTCGTTTGTGTGTCGTTGTTTTCCTGGTATACTGCATCCAGTGGCGCCTGTATATGCCCTTTCTGTAAGGTGGAAAGGTCACGTTTGATAGCCCAATAACGAATGTCTGTTACCTTAATCAGCGCAAATATTAATGCCACTACGAAACTCAGCAGCCACACCCAAAACCAGAAATTAGTGTAGGAGAATAATGACTGGTCAGCATCTGCTGACGTGTTTTGCGTGTAAAGGTAAATCTGCGGAATGACAGCTGCGATCATCAATAAACTGACGCCGATCAAAAAAAACTTGGTTAACTGGCGCTTGTTCTGCCTGAGGGCTTCCTGCAATAGGAAATTCTCCTCCGTTGTCATAAAGGTGTAGTCGGACATAAAGATAGGTTTTTCAGCTGGCTAATATACGTAAAAAATATCAATTAAAGAAATTTACATATGTTTGTTTGTGTCAATTGGTTAGATGTTAACATCGCAAACAGGGCAGGAACTTTTTAATTGACTAACTTGCACCTCCATTAACCCATTCGTCTTGTTAACACCCGGATAGTTCATCATTAAAACAAGCATTTTGAAACGGTTACTTTTAGTATTTGCAGCGGTATTGATCTCCAGTCTGGAATTATTAGCACAGGATACCTCCCAACAAATTGTAGCAGGCCGGGTTAACAGCGCCTCCAATCAAACAAGGCCTTATGTAATCATGATCTCCATAGATGGTTTCCGCTACGACTACGCGGAAAAATACCAGGCCCAAAACCTGTTGCGCCTCTCCCAGCAGGGAGTACGCGCCACAGCCATGCAGCCTTCCTTTCCATCCCTGACCTTTCCGAATCACTATTCCATTATCACCGGGTTATACCCGGCACACCATGGCCTGGTCGACAACCTCTTCTGGGACAAAAAAAGAAAAGAGAAATATCGTGTAGGCGATACTGTTAGTGTGGCCGATGGTACCTGGTACGGCGGCTCGCCACTGTGGGTACTCGCCGAAAAACAAAAGATGGTAAGCGCCAGCTACTTCTGGGTAGGCTCCGAAGCTGATATCCAGGGTACACGCCCCACCTATTACTTCAAATACCACGAAAAAACAGGTATTAACAGCCGTATCTCCCAGGTAGTCAACTGGCTCCAACTGCCGGAAGAACAACGCCCGCACCTGATCACCTTCTACTTCCCGGAAGTAGATCATATGGGGCATTCCTACGGTCCGGACTCCGACAGCGTCCGCGCAGCGGTTAAGTTCGTAGATGAAGCCATCGGGCGCATGACTGCCGAAGTAGCGAAACTAAATCTGCCGGTAAACTTCATCATCGTGTCGGACCACGGCATGTCCGCAGTAGATACGGTACATACCATCTCCATCCCGGAAGACGCTTCCCTGGCCAACCTGAAAATAATGCCAGGTGGTGAAAAAGTGATGCTCTACGGCAACACAGAAGAAGAGATCACCAACGCATACAACTATCTCAAACGCCACGAAAATCATTATACCACTTATCGTAAACAGGAAACTCCTGCCCGCTGGCACTATGGTCAGGAAGATATCTACGGCCGCATCGGTGATATCATCCTCCTGGCAGAACCAGGCTTCGTATTCAAAGGCACAGCTAAAAAAATGCATCCCGGCCACCATGGATTCGATAACAACCTGACCAACATGAACGCCATCTTCATGGCATGGGGCCCTGCATTCAAATCTAATTATCGCATCGCTACCTTCGAAAACGTTCACGTGTATCCACTGGTCGCTTATTTGTTAGGACTCAATATTACCCAGCCTATCGATGGTAAGCTGGAAGTATTGGAAGGTATCCTCCAGTAAAATAGCTTTCACTCCTTATCCAACTGGGCGGCGGCTACCGGCCACCAGCCTGTTGGGGCTTGCTTGCAAGGGATTGCACGCGCTGGTGTTAGCATAGCAGGAGGCGGGCACTTAGTCAACACCCTGTTGGGCCTTATTTGCAAGGGATTGCACGCTTTGTCGTCAACATAGCAGGAGGGCGGCGGCTGGTAGCCGCCGCCCTCCTGCGTTAAATCCGGTGCCGAAGGCGCCGGATTTAACGCAGGTAAAATCCACAAATTGTCGTAACTTAACATTGACCCCAATTTATTGTTCCCCAAAAAGTCAAAACCATGTTGACTAAGGCTCTCGACGTTGTAAAAGACCTGCTCGTCTTATTATTTCTTCATTTTCGGGCAGTCTTTAAAAAACTAAACCGCGCCAAACACGGTATCCCGCTGCGATACCTCGCGTCAGATTTCCTCGGCGTATTGCATAGCTGCGCTATGTTCACCGTACTCACCATGCTGGCATTCTTCATTTTTAATGTACTCCCCCAGGGCAGGGATGTACTGCTCATTATCGTGGAAGAAATTGCCGTGCAGCACCGCGTAGGCAGCCTGTTCTGGCTACTGGGCGGCGTTACCGCCTGGAGCGTGGTGTCGGAATTTGGTACCCGCTACAGCATTTATGTAACGGACAACTCCGGCAGGAGCCTGCCGGAAGAACGGGTGGAATGGCGAAAAGTAGTGCAGGAAACCGTGGCACAGCTATTCCTGTTACTTCCATTTTTCATCGTTTTCCTCGGCTTCCTCCGCAACTACCTCCAGGATACCACCCTCACCACCAGCCAGAAAAACTGGGGCTTTGGTATACCCGTAGCCTGCCTCTACCTCGTGATGAACCTGGTAGTGCGCTCCTATTTCTCCGATACAGAGGTAGAACAGAAAATAGACCGCCATAAAGCCACCAGCAAAAGACTCAACAAGGAAGCCAATCTGGCCGCTGATGCTAAACTGGCAAAAACCATTGCCAGGCCGCAAAAGCCGGATGGCATCTTCTCCTTCTTCCAGCTCAATGAACAGGAACAAACCTGGTGCAGTAAGCTGATAGGCATCTACAATACTTATGTATTCGCCATCAGGAAGGCATCTAATTTTCAGCCCACCATCAACGAGCCACTGGAGCGATTTACAGACCAGTTCTCCAAGCTGGAAAGCTATAACGAACAATTACATTTTCTGCAACGGGAAGATCATATGCCGGATAACACCCGTATCCCGGCTGATTTTATTCCTTTGAAATTCACCCAGGACCCGGATAAACCCGACGGCCAGTTCCGCTGGGTGTTCAAAATTCCGCTGGACTTCTACGACGATCTTCACCGCCAGATCAAATGGGTCACTATCATCTGCCTGTCGGTATTCCTCATCGTTTGCTTCCTGCCACTTAATATGTACCCGCTGATTGGCTCTCCGGGTCTGGTGATCATCGCCATCACCTGCTGGCTGGGTATGTACCTCGGCCTCCTTTATCTCGATTATGCCTGGTCGCGCGACCGGCAGGTATCCCTGCGCTTCCTGCTTTTTGTGCTGCTCGTGGTCAGCTCCTTTATCAACAATGACCACCAGGTACGCTATAACGATACCGGCAGAATCGATAACCGTCCCTCACTGGCCACTCACTTCGATCGCTGGTTCGAGGACTATAAAAAGGACTCCCTGCATACCCGCTATTATTTCAGGTGGATACAGGATACGCCGGTGGCTAAGTTCAGGCATCCGGTCATTTTCGTATGTGCGGAAGGGGGAGCGTTGCGTACCGCCGCCTTTGCCGCCCAAACCCTTAGCTTTTTGCAGGATAATTTTGTGAGAGAAAAAGATTCATTCATCTACCGCAAGGCCATGGAAATGGACGATTCCGCCCGTAAAAAAGGCCAGCCTGCGGATAACCTGGCCCGTTACTTCCAACGTAAAGTAGAACGGGAGGAAGTCGGAAAGGACTTTAAAAAAGCCGTATATGCGTATTCCGGCGTTTCAGGTGGTGCCCTGGGCCTCTCTTTCTTTAACGCTATCGCCTATATGACGCCGGGCTTCAAACGCCGGGAAGACTCCCTGAGCATCCTTACCCGCACCTTTTTTACACAGGACTACCTGTCGCCGGTGATCGGTAAAATGTTTTATGGAGATTTCATCAACCTCTTTTTACCATTCCATATCCAGTATTTCGATCGCGCCATTGCCCTGGAAGAAAGCTGGGAACACGGTTTCATGGAAACAGTTACCAGCAGCTCTACGGATATATTTTCAGAAGATTTCCTGTCGCTCTATCCCCAGTCGCACAAATACCCGGCAATGTTTATCAACACCACGGAAGTAGAATCCGGATTGCCCTGCTGGCTCACTAATGTGCGGCCCGATAGCAGTATGGCCCTCTGGCAACGCCGGGATCTGCTCGCAAAGAAAATTAAGGGAGGCATCAACTACAGCACCATGGTCAATTTCAGCTCACGTTTTCCGCTGTTTTCTCCTGCTGCCAACCTGCGGCAAAATTCAAATATGAAGTTACATTATGTAGATGGGGGGTACGCTGAAAATACAGGTTCCGGTACAATGCTGGAAGTACTCCAGGCGCTGAAGCGCAAGTCCACCTACTTCAAACGGGACGAGGTAGTACCCTTCGTCATCGTCCTCAAATTCAGCGATGAAAAAGCAGATAATTTTGAAAATATTAACCTGGGCAATGAAATAATGGAAGTATTACTGGGTATCAATAATGCCCGCAGTGGCCGTTCTACCATGGCATTAACGCAACTGGAGCGTTACACAGAGCGGGACCTCAAGGGAAGGTTCATTGCTTTGTCGCTCGAAAAAACCGGTAGCCAGGTGCCGCTCAACTGGGTGCTGTCCGGCACCAGCATCCAGAACCTGCAAAGTGATATAGAGGAGAAATGGAAGAACCGTATGGTCAACGACCTTAACCAATTCTTCCTGCTGAATAACGAGTGTGTGCTCATGGCCGATACAGCGCGCGCAGCGGCCTGTGGCATCTCCCGAAAATAAAATAAATTTACTCCGCAGCAACCAGGCTTTTGCGATACGCTTTAGGACTCAAGCCTGTTTGCTGCCTGAAAAATTTATTCAGGTGACTTTCATCCGTAAACCCAAGCTCGGCAACAATTTCATTAATCCGCATATTGCTGTGCTTCAGGCGATGTGTTACCAATGAGAGCTTGTAGTTGCTGATGTATGACTGCAACGTATGGCCGGTGTGCTTCTTGAAATAACGACCCAGATAATTTTCTGAAATGCCGAAAATGTTGCAGATGGTTTCTGTTCGCACAGTGTCCGGTTCGTAAATATTGGCCTGAATATGCTGGAGAATGGATACTATTTTCTCGTCGGTATGTTCATTGATTTTTTCAGGCAGTCGCCTGGCAATATTTCTTGCAACCACCACAATCAAAGTGTTCACTAATTGTTGCGTCATTTCTTTCTCATACAAATCTTTGTTGGCCACCTCTACGATCAGTGATTCAATGATAGCGCGAACCAGGCTTTTGTCCGTAATGTCTTTCATAATGCAGCCAGGCTTATGATTGGCATTATGCAGGATGTATTCCAGGCGCTGAATATTTTCCGATTGCAGTGCGTTGGACTTAATATAGATATCGTTAAACCGCAAAAAGAAAAAGGACGAGGTAGTGGTTAACTCAAACGAATGGGAATCCTGTGGTGTAATCAAAAAAAGCTGCCCCGGTTTGTAGTCCAGTTTATGCCCGTTAATATACTGTATCCCCGTTCCTGCATGAATATAAATCAACTCAAAAAATGAATGCTGATGCGTCAGTTTAGGACATACATCAGAGGTTTTATACACAATTTCAAACGGTTCGTATAAATGTTCTCTTTTCATACCAGGATGTAAATTTACCGATTTATAGCAAAGATATACCAATTTAGCTGTGTTTTTATGTAGAATTTTGCCTTACTAAATCACAGGTAGAATGAAACAGCTCAAAAAAGAGAATGAAAGAATCAGTACCGTCCTTGCGTTTGCCCTGGTACCAATTTCCGGATTTGCCATGGATGTATACATCCCATCTTTCCCGGAAATGGCCACCGCCTTACACACTTCCGCATCCAATATCAAGCTCACCATGACGATATTCCTCATCAGTTACGGCATCTCGCAACTGTTTGTTGGTAGTATCCTGGATAGTTTCGGACGATATAAGATCAACCTGATTTCCTTGCTGGCTTTCACGCTAAGCAGTATCGGAATTGTACTCACAAAAGATATTTACCTGATATTCCTGCTTCGTTTCGTACAGGGGATAGCGATATCGTTTATCGTACTAAGCAAACGTGCCTTCCTGGTGGATGTGTATACAGGAGAGAAACGTAAACACTATACCAGTTTGCTTACGGTGATATGGTCCATAGGTCCTATCGTAGCGCCTTTCCTCGGTGGCTATTTACAAAATTCCTTCGGCTGGAGATCTAATTTTTATTTCCTTGCTTTTTATGGTTTAGTAATGCTGCTCCTGGAATTGAGATATAGCGGCGAAACAATTCATACCCGCCACCGGTTCCGTCTTAAAAATATTCTCCATGTATATTCCGAACTCCTGTCTGCCAAGCAGTTTAGTTTGGGCATAGTGATCCTGGGGCTGAGTTATAGCATGGTCATGGTTTTCGGAATGAGTATCCCATTTGTGGTAGAGCAGCATTTCCACTTTTCAGCGGTAGTATCTGGTTACTGTGCGCTGGCATCAGGCGTGGCCATCATGTTAGGTGGTATGCTCAGTAAATACATGATTGATAAGCCGATGATGAAGAAGTTACAGATCGCCAATTATGCGCAATTCGCTGTGGCAGCCATCATGCTGCTCACAGGCAGCTTTTTCAATTCACTGTTGCCGATTGTGATATTTGTGATGTTATTGCACTTTGGGCAGGGATTCACTTTCAATACGCAATTCACTTATTCCCTCACCAGGTTCCCGGATCATGCGGCTACGGCGAGTGGACTGGCCAGCGGAGGTACTTACCTGATCATTTCCGTGACCAGTTATGCTATTGCCAATACGCTCAACATCAGTAACCAGCAAACGTTATCCGGTTCCTACCTGATCCTGCTGGGCGTGATAGGCGTATGGCTGATCCTGATAAAACTCATGACAACAAGGGGAGCTAAAAATCATGCACCCGCCATACCACAAATGCAATTATAAACCAGCCAATCAATACAAAAGTAAAAGGCCGTCTCAAACGAATGAGACGGCCTTTTTTGCTTTTCTTGGTAAAACTTATGCGTTTACTTCTTCATAAGCACTCACTGGTTCGCAGGTGCAAATGAGGTTTCTGTCGCCATGAGTGTTATTAACACGGCTTACAGAAGGCCAGAATTTATTCAGCTTCACATATTCCAGTGGGTAAGCGGCCTGCTGACGGCTGTATGGATGGTTCCATTCGTCGGCAGTGATTACAAACTGTGTATGTGGTGCATTTTTCAGTGCGTTGTCCTGCTTGTCTGCACGACCTTCTTCTACTGCGCGGATTTCTTCGCGGATAGAAAGCATGGCATCGCAGAAGCGGTCCAGTTCACCTTTATCCTCACTTTCAGTAGGCTCAATCATGATGGTACCAGCAACCGGGAAGCTCATAGTAGGAGCGTGGAAGCCGTAATCCATCAGGCGTTTTGCTACATCTTCCGCTTCGATACCGGCGGTAGCTTTAAACGGACGAAGGTCCACGATGAACTCGTGTGCGCAGGTACCGTTGCTGCCACTGTACAGGATATCGTATGCTTTTTCCAGTCGCGCCTTCATGTAGTTGGCATTCAGGATCGCATACATAGAAGCTGCTTTTACGCCCTCAGATCCGAGCATGCGGATGTAAGCGTAAGAGATCAGCAGGATGCTGGCAGAACCATAAGGGGCTGCAGAAACAGCGTTGCTGGCAGCACCGTTGTTCAGCTCTACGTGACCAGGCAGGAATGGCGTCAGGTGTTTGGCAACACAGATCGGGCCCATGCCGGGACCACCGCCACCGTGAGGGATAGCGAAGGTTTTATGCAGGTTCAGGTGGCAAACGTCCGCACCAATCAGGCCAGGAGCAGTGAGTCCTACCTGTGCGTTCATGTTTGCACCGTCCATGTATACTTGTCCGCCGTACTGGTGAACGGTTTCACAAATTTCTTTCACACTCTCCTCATAAATACCGTAGGTAGAAGGATAAGTGATCATGATACCTGCGAGGTCAGCAGCATGTGCTTCCGCTTTTGCTTTCAGGTCGGCAACATCGATATAACCGTTTTCCAGGGCTTTTACTACTACTACCTTGAAACCAGCCATTACTGCGGATGCAGGGTTGGTACCGTGGGCAGAGATAGGGATCAGCATCACGTTACGGTGACCTTCACCACGGCTCTCATGGAAATCGCGGATAACGAGCAGGCCGGCATATTCACCCTGTGCACCGCTGTTTGGTTGCAGGCTGCAGGAATCAAATCCGGTGATAGTGCTCAGGTAATCACCCAGCTCGGTGATCATCTGCTGATAACCGCCGGTTTGATCTTTAGGTGCAAATGGATGCATTTTGCTCCAGTGTGACCAGCTCAATGGAATCATTTCGGAAGCTGCATTCAGTTTCATGGTGCAGGAACCGAGAGAGATCATGGAGGTGTTGAGGGAGAGATCCTTATTTTCCAGCAGCTTCAGGTAGCGCATCATCAGTGATTCGCTGTGATAGCTGTTGAAGTGTGGGTGGGTCAGGTATGGAGAGGTACGTACCAGTTCTGCCTGGATAGCAACGGCACTGCCGTTTACTGCGTTGACATCGGTATTACCTGCGCCAAATACACCCAGGATATCATTGATATCACCAATAGTAGTAGTTTCATCCAGGGAGATACCAACGTTACCGTTAGCGAAGTAACGGAAATTGATACCGGCACCGGTGGCTTTAGCTTTCACATCCGCACCGCTTACCACGATGGTATCGAAGAAATTGTTCGATGCCAGTGTCAGACCCTTCGCTACCAGTTTGCCGGCCAGGGTGTTGGCCAGTTTGGCTACGCGGGTGGCGATGTTTTTCAGGCCCTGAGGACCGTGATATACTGCGTACATAGCCGCCATATTGGCCAGCAACGCTTGTGCAGTACAGATATTGGAAGTAGCTTTCTCACGTTTGATGTGCTGCTCGCGGGTTTGCAGGGCCATGCGCAGTGCGCGGCCACCCTGAGCATCAATGCTCACACCAATGATACGGCCTGGAATAGTACGTTTGAATTCATCTTTTACAGCAAAGAATGCCGCGTGAGGACCACCAAAGCCCAATGGAACACCAAAGCGCTGTGCGGAACCCAGGGCAGCGTCAGCACCCAGCTCACCGGGAGAGGTCAGCAGGGTCAGTGCCAGCAGGTCAGTAGCCATTGCTACATAGGCGCCGGCACCGTGAACTTTCGCGATGAAGTCCTGGTAGTTTTCAACACTGCCTACGTTGTTTGGATACTGCACCAGTGCGCCGAAATAGCTTTCATCGATCCGGGCTGCTTTATAGTCACCGGTTACCACCTCGATGTTCAGCGGGGTAGCACGGGTGTGGATAACGTCTAAGGTCTGCGGATACACATGTTCATCCACGAAAAACTTAGGTCTGCTCAGGTTGGCGTGATCCCTGTTCAGTGCATTGAAGAACATGGTCATTGCTTCAGCCGCTGCAGTAGCTTCATCCAGCAGGGAAGCATTGGCAATAGGCAATCCGGTCAGGTCGCTCACCATGGTCTGGTAGTTCAGCAGACTTTCCAGGCGGCCCTGAGAAATTTCTGCCTGGTACGGGGTGTACTGGGTATACCATCCTGGATTTTCGAACACGTTGCGAAGGATCACACTTGGAGTGATCGTGTCGAAATAACCCTGACCGATATAACTGCGGTAAACCTGGTTTTTCAGTGAAACTTCTTTGAGATGGCGCAGATAATCGCTCTCACTCATGGCAGCAGGTACTGCCAGCGGCGTCTGCATACGGATGGCGCCAGGTACAGTTTTGTTGATCAGCTCATCCAGGCTGCCGGTTCCGATGGTTTCCAGCATCTGGCTCTTCTCAGCTTCATTCGGCCCAATGTGACGGTGCACGAATTCATTTTGTTGAATATCAAAAAGATTCATGATGTAAGCAGGTAGTTTGAATAGAATGCGCAAAGCTATGACGATTTTTAGCAATCGCCAAACCTCGGCCACCAGGCTGGTTAAATCAGTGATAAATGGAGGATTTCCGGTATAAAGGAATGTCACAGTATTGTCCATTGCCTAAATGCCTATCTTTGCAGCAAATGAGCAATATTTTAGAAAACTGGGAACAGAAAGCCAAGGATAAACAAAAGGCTAACAAGCAGTTCCTGGAAAAACTGAATTCACGCCGCGGTAAAGGCGTTGAGAAACTTCTCCCGAAACTTCATGACGAAGCTTTCAGTAAAATCGACTGCCTCGAATGTGCCGGATGCTGCAAAACCATCAGCCCACGCTTCAAAGCACCTGATATTAAACGGATTTCCAAACACCTGGGCATGAAGGAAGCCACCTTCATGGATACCTATCTGAAAATCGATAAAGACGAGGATTATGTAGTGAAGTTCAGTCCATGCCCGTTTCTCGGGGACGACAACTACTGCAGTATTTATGACGTAAGACCCGGTGATTGCCATAACTATCCTTATACTGATAGCTACGACTTCTTCAAAAGACCTAATATCACTTATATGAACAGTACTACCTGCCCGGCGGTGTATTATGTACTGGAAAGATTAAAAGACGAAATGAAGCTCTGATAATCCCTTGTAGAGCCGCAATGCTTGCGGCTCCAGGCTCTGATCCTTCTGATGAACGGGTTGAAAGCGGGGAGCCGCAAGCATTGCGGCTCTACGGGGAATCACGCCTTCAAATCCAGCTTCCTCATAGCCGGCGAAATAACATAAGTAGTTATCACCACGCCCAGCGTTACACAGCCTCCAAATACCACTGATGGCACCAGCCCCAGCGCCCTTGCCATAAATCCACTCTCAAATGCCCCCAGCTCATTGGAGCTTCCCACAAACATAGAGCTAACGGAAGCCACCCTGCCACGCATCTCATCCGGTGTTTTCAATTGCAGGATCGTCTGGCGGATCACCACACTCACGCCGTCAAACACACCACTGAACAGCAGCGCTGCGAGCGACAGTATAAAACTGGTAGATAATCCAAACACAATGATGGTTAGGCCAAAGCAGAAAACTGCCGCCAGCAGCTTAATACCTGGCTTATTATTCAGCGGCTTGTGGGCCAGAATAAACATAGTAATCAGGGAACCTACTGCTGGCGCGGATCTCAGGATACCGTATTCCAGGGAACCCACATGCAGGACGTCCGTCGCAAATACCGGCAGCATGGCCACCGCACCACCAAACAGCACGGCAAACATATCCAGGGCCATGGCGTTCAACACTACCTTGGTGTTCCATACGAACTTCATACCCTTGGTAAGGCCCTCAATGAAGCCTTCTCCCTGGTTTTTATAGTAAATAGGTTTGGGTTGTATTTTAAGGAGACTGTAGAGCGGCGCCAGTAAAATGAACACTACCAGCAACATGGACCAGTGCACGCCAAACAGGTATATCAGAAAGCCACCTAAGGCAGGTCCGAGTACACCGCCTATCTGCCAGGCGGAACTGCTCCAGGTAGAGGCGTTAGCGTACAGTTGTTTGGGTACCAGCAACGATAATAAAGTAAAGGTAGACGGACTCGTAAAAGCTCTGACCACGCCGCCAAGGAATACCAGGGCGTAAATCATCATCAGCACCCGGTGGGTAGGAATGCCCTGTACGGCCTTGTCCCAGGTGAGTAAAAACAGTCCGGTAGATATCACCAGGTAGGCGATTATACACTTCAGCAGTAATCCCCGTTTTTCCCGTTTATCCACAATATGGCCCGCAAAAGGGGCCAGTAATACAGCCGGTATTACCTCTGCCAATCCAATCAGACCCAGCGCAAACGGATCTCTCGCCAGTTCATTCACTTTCCACTCAATGATTGCAAATTGCATGGCAAGTGCGAATACAATAGCAAAGCGTATTACAAGGTAGTAGTTGAATTCCGGGAAACGTAGTGAAGCATATGCGTCCGCCCTGTTAGGTGTTGTGTCCAATCTGTTGAAATTTAAAACGAAGGTAAAATAAAACAGAAAATTGTGTAATTCCGCTTATCAATTGTTTATCTATTTTTCAGGGAGATGATTACTTTTATCCTGCTAAATTCCTGCACTAATATGAAAAATCATCGTTTTATCGGCCTGGCCTTATTAACTGTACTTAATGCTCTTGTAGTAAAAGCAGGACCCGGCGCACCGGATGCCGAACCACCAGCACGTAAAGTCAAGCTGGAATTGGTTACCGACAGATTCATCTCCCCTGTAAACATGGCGGTACCCAACGATGGCAGCGGACGCCTGTTCTTTTGCCAGAAAGAAGGAAAAGTATGGATCGTGCAAAACGGTAAACTCTTTACCACGCCATTTGCAGATGTTACTGACCAGATGGTGAAAGTTAACGCCGCCTACGATGAGCGCGGCCTGCTGGGCATGGCGTTTCATCCTAAGTTTAAACAAAACCGAAAGGTATACCTCTACTATAGCGCCCCTGTTGACAAACCGGTAAAAGGACTGAATCATAAAAGTAAACTGGTGGAATACACTGTTTCTGCCTCCAATCCGAACGTGATAGACCCTAAATCCGAAAGGGTATTGCTGGAGCTGAACCAGCCTGAATCCAATCATAACGGCGGTCAGCTGGAGTTTGGCCCTGATGGCTACCTTTACGTAGGCCTCGGCGATGGCGGCGGTGGTGGAGATAAACACGGTACCATCGGTAATGGCCAGGACCTGGGCACCATCCTGGGGAAAATTATCCGCATCGATGTAAATGGTACGCCATACAAGGTGCCGGCCGATAATCCTTTCGTGAAAACAGCCGGTGCTAAGCCTGAAATATGGGCCTATGGCCTGCGTAACCCATGGCGCTTTTCTTTCGATAAGGCCAATGGCCGCCTCTTTACCGGTGATGTAGGACAAAACCTGTACGAAGAAGTAGACATCATCCGCAAAGGAGGGAACTATGGCTGGCGTATTATGGAAGGTTACCACGACTTCAACGTACCCGCCGGTACGGATAAATCTAAGCTCATTGCCCCGATACATGAGTATGATCACGACCTCGGTATCAGTATAACAGGTGGTTATGTATATCGTGGTTCCGCCATACCATCACTGAAAGGCCTATACGTTTTTGGTGATTATAATGGCAAGGCTTTTGTCTTGATACAAAACGGTAGTAAATGGGAACGCGCTGATTTACAGTTTTCTAACCGTCCGGCCGATAACCTCCAGATTCTCAGCTGGGGCCAGGACGAACACGGAGAACTGTATATGCTCACCAGCGCCTCCACCAGCAACGGTTTTAAAGGAGCTGTGTATAAATTGGTAAAAGATTAATTATTCCGGCCATAGATCCAAACATAACCACTGCCTTAATCGTTATCAACTTAAGGAGGACGGGCATTTCAGCCCGGCCAAATTTTTGTTAAAAAGGAAGATAATTCAGCTGGTAGCGGATGAATTTACTTTATATTTGATTTGAGAATATTTTTGTTCAATAGTGTTACATATGAGACTGAAAGTGATAATCCCGGTAGTGCTGATCAGCCTTTCCGCTGGTGTACTCGCCTTTACCAAACTTGGTCTTTCAGACGATCCTCCTGGTCGGTATGAAGTGATCATGAACCTGGTAGGGCAAATGCTGAAAGAGGGCCACTACCAACCCAAACCAATAGACGATGCTTTCTCCAAAGAAGCTTTCAATAAATACCTCCGTAGCCTGGACGTAGAGAAGAAGTTCTTCCTGAAAAGCGATATCGACAGACTGGGCCCCCTCTCCACACATATCGATGATGAACTGAAAGGCGCGCAGCTGGACTGCTTCCGCAACATCAACACCATCATCAAACAAAGAGTGGCAGAGGCTTCCGCTATCTATCCGGCTATTCTCTCACAACCTTTTGATTTTTCAAAAGATGAGAGCGTAGTACTGGATGTGGATAAGGTGGAATACCCGGTTGACTCCGTAGCCAGGTACGAAGCCTGGAGAAAAATGCTGAAATACCGCACCCTGGAAAAGCTCACCGATCTCCAGGAAACCCGCGAGAAATCTAAAGAAGACAGCGTTAAGAATAAAACAGACCAGCAACTGGAAGCCGAAGCACGGGAGAAAGTGAAAAAGGTATACGACCGCTACTTCGAAAGGATTAAAAACCGCCAGGATGATAACGACCGTTTCAGCCTGTACGTGAACGCCATCACCACCACCATGGACCCACATACCGACTACTTCCCGCCTGATGAAAAGCGTCAGTTCGAAGAACAAATGGCCGGTAAATTCTTTGGTATCGGTGCCGGACTGAAAGAAGAAGACGGTAAAATCAAAGTCCTCAGCATCATTACCGGTAGCCCAAGCTGGAAGGAAGGCCACCTGAAAGTAAATGATGTGATCCAGAAAGTGGCACAGGGCGATAAGGAAGCGGTAGATATCACCGGCTACCCGGTTGAAGATGCAGTGAAACTGATTCGTGGTAACAAAGGCACCACCGTTAAACTCACCGTGAAAAGTGTAGACGGTACCGTGAAAGTGATCCCGATCGTTCGTGATGAAATCATCCAGGAGGAAACATTTGCCAAATCAGCCGTGATCAACGGTACACATAAAATTGGTTACATCTACCTGCCGGAATTCTACTCCGACTTCAACGACCGCAACGGCGCCCGTTGTGCCGCTGATGTTGCCAAAGAAGTAGCTAAGCTGAAAGCAGAAAAAGTAGAAGGTATCATCCTCGATCTCCGCTTCAACGGTGGTGGCTCACTGCCGGAAGTAGTGGAAATGGCCGGTCTCTTCATTCCTGAAGGCCCGGTAGTGCAGGTACGCTCCAGAGGTGGGGACGCCATTGTACTGCGTGACCGTGATAAAAGCGTGCAGTACGACGGACCACTGGCTATCATGGTTAATGAATACAGTGCCTCCGCCTCCGAAATCCTCGCAGCAGCCATGCAGGATTACAAACGCGCCGTGATCATCGGTAGCCAGCAAACCTTCGGTAAAGGTACCGTTCAGCGCCTATTCTCCCTGGATGATTTCTATCCTGTGAAAGATGGTCAGAGCCTCGGTGCCCTGAAACTCACCCAGCAGAAATTCTACCGTGCTAACGGTGGTTCCACTCAGCTGAAAGGCGTTTCTTCCGATATCGTGCTGCCAGATCCTTACTATGAAGTGTCTGAGCGTAAAGACAGCGACGCACTGGCCTGGGATGAAATTCCTAAATCCAACTACGAAATCTGGTCTAACCCGGTGAACGCAGAGACGCTTAAAAAGAGCAGCGAAAAGAGAATGGCTAACAGCGCCGCATTTAAACTGCTGAACGAAAACCTCGCTACGCTGAAAAAACTCGAAAAACAGGAGAGTTATTCACTTAACCTCGCTACCTATAAAGCAGAGCAGAAAGTGAACACCGCCGCACTGAAGAAATACGACACCGTAAACGATAAAGTGAAAGAGCTGAACATCTCCTCCATGAAAGTGGACCTGGATAAAATCGGTAATGACACCACCAAAATCGCCCGTAACAAAGACTGGTTGAAAGCCAGAACTAAAGATATCTATCTGGACGAAGCGGTGAATGTGATGAATGACCTGATTGCCCAGACGTTACCTAAGATGCAGCGTAAGCAGCAGTAATCGCTTTTAATTGATCATACATTTTTTTGGGAGGATGCCTTTGGCATCCTCTCTTTTTTTGCATGACACCTTCGGTGTCATGCGGGTGGGGCTGCGCTGCGCGCAGCTGTAGCTTTTGAGCCTCCGTTGAGGGCTGTAGAAGATGCAGGCTGCCGGCAACTGTGTGGTGCTTGATCTCTCCAGTATAATCGTTACGGCAACTCCACCCAAAACGCGGTTAAAGCGGGTCCCAGGGCCGCGCTCCTCCCCAAATTGTTACCTTAACCTTGCTAAAACCGCCATTAAAGCGGGTCCCAGGGCCGCGCCCCTCCCCAAATTGTTACCTTAACCTTGCTAAAACCGCATTAAAGCGGGTCCCAGGGCCGCGCCCCTCCCCAAATTGCTACCTTAACCTTGCTAAAAACGCCATTAAAGCGGGTCCCAGGGCCGCGCTCCTCCCCAAATTGTTACCTTGACCTTGCTAAAACCGCCATTAAAGCGGGTCCCAGGGCCGCGCTCCTCCCCAAATTGTTACCTTAACCTTGCTAAAACCGCCATTAAAGCGGGTCCCAGGGCCGCGCTCCTCCCCAAATTGTTACCTTAACCTTGCTAAAACCGCCATTAAAGCGGGTCCCAGGGCCGCGCCCCTCCCCAAATTGCTACCTTTGACCTTGCTAAAAACGCCTGTAAAGCGGGTGCCAGGGCCGCGCCCCTCCCCAAATTGCTACCTTAACCTTGCTAAAACCGCCTGTGAAGCGGGTCCCAGGGCCGCAGGGCCCTCCCCCCAACCGGGACCGAAGGTCCCGGTTGAAAACTTCGCTAACATCTCCCTAAAAAACAAAACCCCGGAACTACAAGTCCCGGGGCCTATAAAATATAGTATAACTATTATTTCTCTGTCTCCAACGTTTCCAGCGCTTTCTTCACTACCGGATCAGTTGTATTGATCGTTTCATAGAACCCTTCTGTTCTGTACAGCTGCCGCGCCATCAGCGCTTTAATCCTTGACTTGATCTCTGCTTCATCCTTGGCGCTGATCTTATCCATGCCAGGAATGCTGTCTGTTTTGGCAAATGCCTTGAACTCATTAAAAATGTCGGGCGTGGTCTGGAATTTATTCGTAAAATCCTGTGCGTCTTTATATTGTTTGAACGCATCCTTGTGGCTGGTGAAATACTGGTAAGCAAAGTTGCTGAAGGTATTCCGGGTGTAAATCGCCATCAGGGTGGTGGAGAAACGGGAGGTATCGAATGGCACAAAGATATCCGGGGTGATACCACCGCCACCGTATACACGCCGGCCGCTATGCGTTTTATAAGGTACGGTATCGGTTATACGAATACTGTCTTTATTCACCAGTTCGCCATGCGTAAAGCGTTCGGTGATGTCATCATCATAGGCAGCATGGCCGTTACCGTAAGGTTTCTGGATACTACGGTTAGATGGTATGTAGTACCGGGCAACGGTGAGGCGTAATGCACCGCCGTTATCCAGGTCATATTGTTCCTGTACAAGTCCCTTACCAAAGGTGCGGCGGCCGATAATGGTGCCACGATCCCAGTCCTGTATGGCACCGGCAACGATTTCACTGGCAGAGGCAGAGCCTTCGTCCGTGAGGATGGCGAGGGCGCCTTTTTCAAACATGCCCGGGCGCTTGGTTTTGAATTCGGCCTTAGGGAAGTCTTTTCCTTTGGTGTACACCAGCAGCTTAGGCTCGTCCAGCAGTTCATCCAGGATGCGGGTAGCGGCGTCCATAAATCCGCCCGGGTTCTGCCGTACGTCGATGATAAGCTTTTGCATGCCGGCGCGTTGTAATTTGCGCATGGCATTCATAAATTCATCGTAGGTGGTGGCGGAAAATTTGCTGATTTTGATATAACCTACTGCCGGCGCTATCATGTAGCTGGCATCTACGCTATATATAGGAATGAGGCCACGTTTGATTTTAGCCGTGATTTGTTTACCATTACGGAGCAGGGTAGTGGTTACTTCCGAATCTTTCGGCCCGCGGAGGAGCTTGCGGATTTTTTCTGTAGTGATATTGTTGCCGGCAACGGTACTATCGCCCACCTTCAGGATTTTATCTCCCGTTTGCAAACCAGCTGCCTCAGACGGACCGCCACTGATTACAGCTACTACATTAACCGTATCCGCCGTGATGTTAAACTCTACGCCGATACCTTCAAAGTTGCCTTCCAGGTCTTCGTTTACCTGCTGCAGCTGCGAAGGGGGAATATAAACCGAGTGAGGGTCCAGGTGCATAAGCATGCCCTCTATGGCCTCCTGCTGAAGATCATCCGTATTAATGGTGTCTACATATTTCATTTTTATGAGATCCAGTACTTCCTGCAGGGGACCTCTGTTGGCTTTGGCAAAGAATATTGTATTACTGCCGGTGTTGGAACCTGGCATCTTGTGGCCCAGAAACATTCCCAGCGCCAGCACCACTGCCATTAATATGGGTAAAAAAACATTCAGCTTCCTGTTAGACATATTTTGATTATTATCCCGCTAAATTTATGACCAATCTTACAACCTAAACTTCCAGCGCCCTATTTGTTTTTATGGAACGCTTTTGTTTAAATTGTGACAAAAATAGCATAATTCGGGTGCAAACTTTTACGATTCTTTAAATTGATAAATAAACGGACATGCCTGGAAAAATAAAGCTGATAGCTGACAGCGGATCTACAAAGGCTGAATGGGGCCTCCTCGGTGCTGCCGCCCCCGGACCCTACAGAACACAGGGCATAAGTCCTTACTTTCAAACTGTTGAACAGATTGTACAGATATTCCGTCAGGAACTCATCCCGCAGTTACCTGCTAATATACATATAGATGAAATTTATTTCTATGGTACAGGGTTATCACAACCTAAGAATATCGCAGGGGTAACCGAAGCTCTGAAAATCGTATGGCCCGACAGTTATATAGAGGTAGACCACGATCTGATGGGCGCCGCAAGGGCATTATGTGGCCGCGGGCCTGGCATTGCCAGCATCCTCGGCACCGGTTCCAACAGCTGTTATTACGATGGAAATGGCATTATCAAGAACAATCCGGGCCTCGGATATGTACTTGGAGATGAAGGGAGTGGTGCTTATCTTGGGAGAAAGGTGCTGCAGTACTACCTGTACAATACCTTTGATGAAGAGCTGCGCATGCGTTTCGACGAGAAATACAATACCAATAAGGATGAAATCCTGGAGAATGTATACCGTAAGCCCCTGGCTAACCGTTACCTGGCCGGGTTTGCCTCTTTCTTGTCAGAAAACCGCCAGCACTACATGGTAGAAAATATCCTGGAGGATGGGCTCAACGACTTCTTCTTTAATCATATATATAAGTACCGCGAGAGCTGGACCACCTCCCTGCATTTTGTAGGAGGGGTAGCCTGGAACTTCCGTGATATACTGAAGGAGCTATGCGAGCTGTATGAACTGCCGATGGGCAGGGTTATGCGCACCCCCATGGAAGGGCTGATTGAATTTCATCATTAATTATATCTCAAACAACATATATGGCATTCGAAAAAGTTACTGAACAGGAATCTCACTACCATCACCTGGAAAAAATGAGCATACAGGAGTTGCTGATTAATATTAATAAAGAGGATCAGACAGTTCCCCTGGCAGTGGCAAAGGCCATTCCGCAGATCGAAAAGCTGGTGGCAGTGATTGCAGACAGAATGCTGGCCGGTGGCCGGTTATTTTATATGGGTGCGGGTACCAGCGGGCGCCTGGGTATTGTGGACGCTTCCGAATGCCCACCCACATTTGGCGTACCTCATGGTCTGGTGATCGGGATTATCGCCGGTGGCGATGCCGCCATCCGCAAGGCAGTGGAGTTTGCCGAAGATAATAAGGAGCAGGGCTGGAAAGACCTCCAGGAATTTGGGGTTACCGATAAAGACGTGGTAATCGGTATCGCCGCCAGTGGCACCACTCCCTATGTGATCGGCGCCCTGGAAAAATGCCGCAAACACGGTATTACCACCGGTAGCATCAGCTGTAACCCGGAAACGCCTATCTCCGCTGCGGCCGACTTCCCAGTGGAAGTAGTGGTAGGGCCGGAGTTTGTGACCGGTAGCACCCGCATGAAAAGTGGTACCGCACAGAAACTTGTACTGAATATGATCTCCACCGCCGTGATGATACAGCTCGGAAGGGTAGAGGATAATAAAATGGTGAATATGCAGCTTAGTAATGACAAGCTGGTAGACCGCGGTGTGAAAATGCTTATGCAGCAGCTGTCGCTCACCGATTATGAAGAAGCACAACGGTTACTGCTGAAGGCCGGCAGTGTAAAAAAAGCCGTGGAAGCCTACGAAAAGGCCTGATAATACTGATTTTGTTTTAATGACCTGCTATGCACGACATCGAACCATACTATAACTGGCGCCACCTGTATGCGGCGGAAGAGGACGAATTATCACCCTTCTATGGCCGGGAATACAGCGAGTTCGAGTATTCCAATACTGTATATAACTATTACGTACACCCGCAATGGGACGAGTTCGGGTCCAGGAACCTCTATATGAAGGTCCTATATGCCGATTACCAGTTCGGCTTTGCCATCATCGAACTGCTGGGAGAGTGGAACGATACCCTGGACAATGATATTATGACCCTCAAGCGGGAGGTAATCGATCTCATGATTGCCGAAGGTATCCGGAAATTTATACTGATCGCCGAAAATGTAATGAACTTTCATTCCTCTGATGACTGTTATTATGAGGAGTGGTGGGACGACATAAAAGACGACGGAGGTTGGATTGTAGCCCTCAATATGCCCGTGCAGACCCGTCAGGAATTTGAAAAGGCACGCCTTTACAATTATGTGCATTTATTGGAGGATGAGAAGTGGCGAACCTACCAACCAGTTCACTTGTTTAATATGATTGATAACGTCATGTTGAAACGTCTGGAATAACGTTTACTGATAAATATCATTTGGTTTTAATTTTTCCTGCGTTAAATTTGCCCGACATTTCAACAACTTATTTTAATACTAGGAAGCTTAGATTTTTACTTATGAAGTGGTCACAGTTCTTTAATACCTCTATCGGTAAAAAGTTATTGGTAGGCGCTACCGGCTTTTTTCTTTGCAGTTTCGTACTCGTGCATCTTGCCGGAAACCTGCAGCTGTTGTACAAAGACGGAGGTAAGGCTTTTAACACTTACGCTCAGTTTATGGGTCACAACAGCCTGATTCAGTTCCTCGCCTGGGGCTTGAAAATTGTGATCTTATTGCATGCATTTGTTGCACTGCAGCTCACTATCAGCAACCGCGCTGCCCGCCCGGTTAAATACCAGGTGAATCCTGGTAACCAGACTTCCTCCTGGTACAGCCGTCAAATGGCTATCATGGGAAGCATCCTCTTAATCTTTATCGTTGTGCATCTCGCACAGTTATGGGCGCCATTCCACTATTCTGAAATGCCTACCCAATCCTACGAAGGCGTTTCTGAGCCAATCAAAGATCTGTACAGCGTTACTTACGCACTTTTCCAAAATCCACTGTGGGTAGTTCTTTATGTAGTCGGTATGGCTGCGTTGTCTTTCCACCTGGTGCATGGGTTCAAGAGCGCTTTCCAGACATTTGGCTTAAACCATTCCAAATACAACGGATTGATCAATTTCATTGGTATCTGGCTCTTTGCTGTTGCCATCCCTATTGGCTTCGCTGCCATTCCCGTTGTGATCTATTTAAATAAATAATTCTGAAAAGTTAGGATATATGTTGAACGCAAAAATTCCTGCAGGCCCATTAAATACTAAATGGGAAGATTATAAAGGACATTGTAAGCTGGTAAACCCTGCCAATAAACGTAATCTTGAAATTATTGTTATTGGTACTGGTTTGGCTGGTGCTTCAGCAGCGGCTTCATTAGGTGAACTGGGATACAAGGTTAAAGCATTCTGCTTTCAGGATAGCCCACGCCGTGCGCACAGTATTGCTGCGCAGGGTGGTATCAATGCTGCTAAAAACTACCAGAACGATGGTGACTCTGTTTACCGTCTGTTTTATGATACGGTAAAAGGTGGTGACTACCGTTCCCGCGAAGCCAACGTACACCGTCTGGCTGAAGTGAGCGGCAACATCATCGACCAATGTGTGGCACAGGGTGTTCCCTTTGCCCGCGAATACGGTGGTCTGCTGTCTAACCGTTCTTTCGGTGGTACACAGGTACAACGTACTTTCTACGCTGCGGGTCAAACCGGTCAGCAGCTGCTCCTCGGTGCTTACTCTGCACTGGAGCGTCAGGTAGCCCTGGGTAACGTTACCCAGTACTCCCGTCACGAAATGCTCGACATCGTAAAAATCGATGGTAAAGCACGTGGTATCATCGCACGTAACCTCATCACCGGTCAGCTGGAGCGCCACTTTGGCCACGCCGTACTGATCTGCTCCGGTGGTTATGGTAACGTATTCTTCCTGTCTACCAACGCAATGGGTTCTAACGTAACCGCCGCCTGGAAAGCAACCCAAACAGGTGCTTACTTCGCTAACCCTTGCTTCACACAGATCCACCCTACCTGTATCCCGGTTTCCGGTGATCACCAGTCGAAACTGACCCTCATGTCAGAATCACTGCGTAACGACGGTCGTATCTGGGTACCAAAGAAAAAAGACGATAACCGCAAATCCAGCGATATCCCTGAAGACGAAAGAGACTACTACCTGGAACGCCGTTACCCTGCATTCGGTAACCTCGTACCTCGCGACGTGGCCTCCCGCGCTGCTAAAGAAAGATGCGATGCCGGCTACGGTGTTGGTACTTCCAAACAGGCAGTGTACCTCGACTTCGCCGCAGCAATTGAACGTTACGGCAGCATCGAAGCAAACAAACGCCAGATGCACGGTGTATCCAAAGAAGAAATCATTAAACTGGGTAAAGAAGTGGTTGCTGAGAAATATGGTAACCTCTTCGATATGTACGCAAAAATTACCGGCGAAAATCCTTACGAAACGCCAATGCGTATCTACCCGGCTGTTCACTATACCATGGGCGGCCTCTGGGTTGACTATGAACTGCAAACAACCGTTCCTGGTCTGTACTCCCTCGGTGAAGCTAACTTCTCCGATCACGGTGCTAACCGCCTCGGTGCCTCCGCACTCATGCAAGGCCTCGCAGATGGTTACTTCGTACTGCCTTACACCATCGGTAACTACCTGGCAGACGAAATCCGTGTCAAGGCAATCCCTACTGATCACCCTGCCTTCGCTGAAGCTGAAAGCAAAGTACGTGATAACATCGCCAAACTGATGAGCATTAAAGGAACTAAGTCGGTTGACTTCTTCCACAAAAAGCTCGGCAAAATCATGTGGGATAAATGCGGTATGGCCCGTAACGAACAAGGTCTGAAAGAAGCCATCGAAGAAATTAAAGTACTGCGTGGCGAATTCTATAAAGATGTTCGTATCCCCGGCGATGAGAATGAATTCAACCCTGAGCTGGAAAAAGCTGGCCGCGTGGCCGACTTCCTCGAACTGGGAGAACTCATGTGTATCGATGCACTTAACCGTCGCGAATCATGCGGTGGCCACTTCCGTGAAGAATCACAAACAGAAGAAGGGGAAGCTAAACGTGACGACGAAAACTTCAGCTACGTAGCAGCATGGGAATACAAAGGCCCAAGCGATTACGTATTGCATAAAGAACCACTGGTGTTCGAAGAAGTGAAACCAACTCAACGTAGCTACAAATAAGGGAATTGGCCCCAGGGCCAGGTTTAATAATCAAATAATTGTCCAAGCATATGGAACATTATAACATGAACCTCACACTTAAAGTGTGGAGGCAGAAAAACAAAAACGCGCAAGGGAATTTCGAAACACTGCAGGCTAAAAACATCTCTTCCGAAATGTCTTTCCTGGAAATGTTCGACGTGGTGAATGAAGAGCTGATCAACGAAGGGAAAGAACCTGTTGCTTTCGATCATGACTGCCGCGAAGGTATCTGCGGTATGTGCTCTATGCATATTAATGGTCGCGCTCACGGTCCTTGGGACGGTACTACTACCTGCCAGCTGCACATGCGCGCCTTTAAAGACGGTGATACTATCACTGTTGAGCCATGGAGAGCCGGTGCATTCCCTGTACTGAAAGATCTGACAGTAGACCGTACTGCTTTCGACCGTATTATTGAAGCGGGTGGTTATGTTTCCGTAAACACCGGTAACGCCCAGGATGCTAACAATATTCCGATAGAAAAACATAAAGCTGACCTGGCTTTCGCCGCTGCTGCCTGTATCGGTTGTGGCGCCTGCGTAGCTGCCTGCAAAAACTCTTCTGCCATGCTGTTCGTATCGGCAAAAGTTTCTCAGCTGGCACTGTTACCACAGGGCCAACCTGAAAAAAGAACCCGTGCACTCAACATGGTGGCTCAGATGGATAAAGAAGGCTTCGGTAGCTGTACCAACACTGGTGCCTGTGAGGCTGAATGTCCTAAAGAGATCTCTCTCACTAATATCGCCCGCCTGAACCGCGAGTTCATCAACGCCGGCTTTACTTCTGAGAAGTAATTTTTAACTTGACTGATGCAATATAGGTCCTCTCCACCTCCGTGGAGAGGACTTTTTTTATGGTTACCTGACCCGGTGAGCGAGTTTACGTCTACAGGCGCGCAGTGCGGCTCCTCCCCGGATGACACCGAAGGCCCCATCCCTTCTACCACTCATACAGCAAATACCAATTATCCCCCGAAAATTTACTATCATGTGTTCCACGAAATGAAACCTTATGTCTGAATCGCGCAGAAAATTTATCAAACACCTGGGAAGTACCGCAGCACTGCTAGGTGTAGCTCCATTGGCAGCCCTCGCCAGTGAACAGGAAAAAGTAACATTATTAGAACCGGAAAAACCAATATCTCCCAATGATAAAATCCGTATAGCATGCATTGGGATGGGCATCATGGGCTTTGGTGATGTGAAATGCGCCCTCAAAGCACCCGGTGTGGAGTTTGTAGCTGCGGCCGATCTATACGATGGCCATCTGACCCGCGTAAAGGAAGTATTCGGTAACCAGGTGTTTACCACCCGCGACTACCGCGAAATACTGCAGCGCCGAGACGTGGACGCGGTGATCGTGGCTACGCCCGACTTCTGGCATGATACCATTTCCATCGACGCCATGCAGGCAGGAAAAGCCGTATACTGCGAAAAGCCGATGGTACAACATATCGATGAAGGGCATCAGGTGATTGCCGCGCAAAAGCGTACCAACGCTGTTTTTCAGGTGGGTAGTCAGCGTGTAAGCAGCGTGGCCCTCAAAGAAGCTAAAAAACGCTACGAAGCAGGGGAAATAGGGCAGCTCAATATCGTGGAAGCAGTGATGGATCGCCACAGTGCTCTCGGTGCCTGGCAATATTCCATTCCGCCGGATGCCTCTCCTAAAACGGTAGACTTCGACCGTTATCTGAAAGATACCGCTAAAATGCCGTATGATGCCAACCGCTTCTGGCGCTGGCGCAACTATCAGGCTTATGGTACCGGCATTCCGGGCGACTTATTCGTACACCTGATTTCCGGTATGCATTATATTACCGGTTCACTCGGTCCTGAGCGTGTATACGCCACCGGTAACCTGGTACAATGGAAAGACGGCAGGGATGTACCGGATGTAGTAGTGGCGATTTTCGACTATCCGGCTACCGCTACCACCGCAGCGTTTCAGATGACGCTCCGTGTAAACTTCGCCGATGGCGGAGGCGGAAGCGAGTATACCCGCCTGATTGGTACCGATGGGGTGATGGAGCTGGAAGGCAACTCTTTTAAAATCAAGAAACATAAACTGCCGGAAGCACCTGGCTATGGTGGCTGGGATACATTTAATACCTTCTCTGAAGCCAATCAGAAGGCTTACGTGCAGGAATACCAGCAAAAATATGGCACTGCCACCGCGCAGGCCCAAAGGAGTTCTACCTCCTATGCAGCGCCGGCAGGTTACGATGAGCGGTTGGATCACTTTATCAATTTCTTCGACAGCGTTCGTACCGGCAAACCAGTGGTGGAAGATGCTTCCTTCGGCCTCCGCGCCGCAGGCCCGGCTTTGCTTTCCAACGAAAGTTATTTTAGCAAAAAACTTATTCACTGGGACCCGGTAGCAATGAAAATTGTATAAGCGGATTTCCTTAATTTTAGCTGCATCGAAAAATTTTGCAGCATGTCACAGGAAATACTTACCCCACCGTCTGTAGAGAAAATTGCGAAAGAACTCTCGGTCCACGGCCATACCCGTACAGATCATTATTACTGGCTCAATAACCGCGAGGATCAAAAAGTAATTGATTACCTCACAGCGGAAAATAATTATCTCGAAGCTGTTCTCGCGCCTGAAAAGGAGCTGCGGGAGCAGCTTTTTGCTGAAATGAAAGGCCGTATCAAAGAAACAGATATGGGCGTGCCCTATCGTAAAAACGGCTACTATTACTATACCCGCTTCGAGCAGGGAAAAGAATACCCCATCTATTGCCGCAAAAAGAACAGCCTGGATGACCCGGAAGAAATTGTGCTGGACGTAAACCAGCTGGCGGAAGGGCATAACTACTGCCAGGTGAGCGGCCTGGCTATCAGTCCGGATGCGCGACTGCTGGCCTATGGCATCGATACGGTTAGTCGCCGCAAGTATACCCTTCGTATCAAGGACCTTGCAACCGGTGAGCTACTGCCGGATGAAATCAAAGATACAGATCCGTCTTATACCTGGGCGGCAGATAACCTAACGCTATTCTATACACGAAAAGACCCGGACACGTTGCGCTCGGATAAGGTAATGCGCCATACACTGGGGGCAGCAGCGGATGTAATGGTTTTTTTTGAGGGAGACGAAACCTTCAATGTTGGTATAAGTAAAACGAAATCGGGCAAATTCATCGTCATCGAAAGTGACAGTACACAAACCGGTGAATGCAGGATTTTGGCTGCCGATGATCCTAACGGCACCTTCAGGGTTTTTCATCCGCGTACAAGGGATATGCTGTATAGCATCGATCACCGTGATGATAAATTCTATATCATCACCAATTGGGATGCGCTCAACTTCCGGCTGATGACAGCAGGCCTGGATAGCACGTCCAGAGAGGAATGGCAAGAACTAATCCCGCATCGCGCCGATGTATTGCTGGAAGAACTGGAGTTATTTAACAACTTCCTGGTACTGAATGAGCGCTCCAATGGGCTTAACCGCATCAGGATTATTCACCGGGAGAGTGGGAGAGACGAATACCTGCAGTTTTCGGAGCCTGCCTATACGGTTTATACAGGTGCTAATCCGGAGATGGACAGCCATGTATTGCGCTATGGGTATGTATCTATGGTGACCCCTTCTTCTGTATATGATTATGATATGCTTACTGGTGCGCAGCAGTTGATGCGGCAACAGGAAGTATTGGGTGGGTATAACGTGAACGATTATACGTCGGAAAGACTGATGGTGCCGGTTTCGGATGGTACACTGGTCCCGGTGTCGCTGGTATACCGTAACGATTTTGTGAAAGATGGTACCCGGCCATTGTTGTTGTATGCGTACGGGTCGTACGGACACAGTATGGACGTGCATTTCAGCTCCGGCATGTTAAGCTTGCTGAATCGCGGTTTTGCCTATGCTATTGCGCATATCCGTGGTGGAGAAGACATGGGAAGGCAGTGGTATGAAGACGGGAAGATGTTTAAGAAGAAGAATACTTTCACCGACTTCGTTGATTGCGGGGAGTATTTGGTGAGGGAGAGATATACTTCCGCTAAGCAATTATATGCCATGGGAGGCAGCGCGGGTGGCTTATTAATGGGGGCGGTTATCAACATGCGGCCCGACCTGTGGAACGGTGTGGTGGCGCAGGTGCCCTTTGTGGATGTAGTAACAACTATGCTGGATGAAACTATTCCATTAACAACCGGCGAGTTTGATGAGTGGGGTAATCCCAAAAACAAGGATTCGTATGAATATATGTTGTCGTATTCACCGTATGATAACGTCGAACCCAAGGCTTATCCAAACCTGCTGGTAACAACGGGTTTACATGATTCACAGGTGCAATATTGGGAGCCTGCAAAATGGGTGGCTAAGTTGCGCGAGTTAAAAACGGATAACAACCTGTTGTTACTGCATACGGATATGGAAACAGGACACGGTGGTGCGAGCGGAAGGTTTGAAGCGCTGAAGGAAAAAGCGATGGAATATGCGTTTTTACTTAAGATCAGCGGAAAGGAAAAGGTTGACTAACTTTATTAGTTTTTTCATTTTGATAAAATCCTTATCAATACTGTGTAATGTAGTATTGGTAAGGGTTTTGTTTTGAAATAAATATGCTAATTTTTTTGGTAAATATAATTAGGTATACTACCTTAGTAGTATCATATTAAAATATTTGAAACACACTTTTCTAAGTGCTAAAATTCCAACCTGGATGCGGCTTAACATCCAGGTTATTTTTCTCTCCACTCTAAGACTTCATTTTACCATCAGGTAAAATCACCCACAGCTACCAGGGTGATTGATTGGTAGCGTTTCAAAATTTTAATATGAAAGTCTGCAAATTCAATTGTATCAATGGCTGGGTATTTACGCCCTATCGAAAGATCCGCGGTGTAAGAGTATGGCATCCACGTGGTGGAGTCTATAGATTCCCATGTCGTTGTAGAATTGATGGTTCGACGGCAGATATTGTACATTAAGCCGTACAATGTTTGTGCGGTTGTTGCTCCGGGAGTTCTCTTCGCGGGGGCAACCGCGTATAGGGTGGGAGGAGAATGTACGATAAAAAAAACGGCTGCATCTTCATGATGCAACCGTTATAGAGAATTTGTTTCAACAGAATTTCTTTCGACTATTTCAATTTTTCTGCCTCAATCTTTGCTGACGTTACTGTCTTCCCAAAAAATATCTCTGCCATCTGGTCAAAAATTCCCGGATCATCTGTAGTGTAAAATGATTGCTTACCGCTTTTACTCAGTCGCTGTTCCATTTCCGGATGTCGATGCAGGTAATCTTTCAGGCTCCTCGCCACCAGCTTGCCTTGTCCTAACACGGTAACACCGCCAGGCACATGTTGACGGATCTTACGCAGCAATAATGGGTAGTGCGTGCAGGCCAATACCAGGGTGTCGATATTGGTGGATTGAGACAGGATTTTATCTAAATATTCCTTTACGAAGTAGTCAGCCCCGTCAGCTTCATGCTCATTATTTTCTATCAACGGCACCCACATCGGGCAAGCCTGCTGAAATACTTTTACATTCGGGAAAAATTTAGCAATCTCTATCGGGTATGACTGCGATGATACGGTACCGTTAGTAGCTAATATGCCAACTTCACCTGATTGTGTAATAGAGCCAACCATTTCAGTTGTGGGTCGTATTACCCCCAATACTCTGTTGTCAGGCGCAATGCGAGGCAGGTCCTTTTGCTGAATAGTGCGTAGCGCCTTTGCCGAAGCGGTATTGCATGCCAGCACCACGAGCGGACAACCCATGTCGAATAGTCGCTGTACACACTGCAGCGTGTAAGTGTGAATAGTATCAAAACCGCGGTTACCATACGGTGCGCGTGCATTATCTCCCAGATAGATATAGTCGTACTGCGGCAGCTCCGTTACAATTTCTTTGAGAACGGTAAGTCCGCCATAGCCGGAATCGAAAACCCCGATTGGCCCCATGGTCAGTTGTTTTTGGTATTAATCTTTTTGCATCAGGCCTGATCCGGTCAGATCATAGATCTTCTGAATTTCGTGCAGTACGCCTTCAAAGTCGATCTGCAAATCTTTCAGCATACCATTTTTCAGGTCATATACCCAACCGTGTACGGTAGGAAATCCTTTAGCTGTATACATTTTCTGTACCGCTGCTGTCTTGATGATGTTGATGCATTGTTCCTGTACATTGAGCTCTACGAGGCGGTTATAGCGATCATGCTCATCAGGGATGGCGTTGAGTTCATCCATGTGCAGGCGGTAAACGTCACGGATATTGCGTAGCCATGGGTTCAGGATACCGAGGTCCTTTGGTTGCATAGCGGCTTTTACACCACCACAGTTGTAGTGGCCACAAACGACTATATGCTTCACTTCCAGGTGTACCACGGCATAGTTGATCACTGCCATAACGTTGAGGTCGGTATTGGGTACCAGGTTAGCAATGTTACGGTGTACAAATACTTCACCCGCTTCCAGGCCCATAATCTCATTGGTGGGTACCCGGCTGTCGCTGCAACCGATATAGAGGTACTTCGGAGATTGGGAGTCAGCCATTTTCTCAAAAAAATCAGTTTCAGTAGCGGTTTTGGAAGCTACCCATTTTCTGTTGTTCTCAAAAACCTGATTGTAATCAGTCATAGCGCTAGTATTTTATGCGCTAAAGATACGGCAGGAATGGCTTTCGGCGTACACAAAAGGTGATAACTAATTGTTCTTTAACTCAATTTCCTCGGCTAACCGATCCAGGAACAGACTTTTGGGCGTAGGTGGGATTTCATCTCTGCAAAAGATCCTTATAGCAACCTCCATTATTCCTATTAAGCTCAGATAGAAAAGCGTCATGCCAGAATTTTTGAATAGTTCCAGGGCTATAACCATCGTCAACAGAAATGCCAGGAATATCCTGACTAGTATTCTTGTACGCCTGAATCCCCTGGAAGATGTTGAGACAGGCAGCTCTGCCTTAATCATTTGATCGGACGGGCAATTGACATTTATCCGTTGAATGACCAGCCTGGTATCATCAGGCACAAGCAGGGATTGCTCAATGATGATATCGAGGGAGATTTGTGACGCCAGTAGCTTGCTGATTTTATGAACCTCCGTGTAATAATTGGTGGGTGGCTTTGTCTCTATCATTAGTAAGGGCTGTTTTATCTCCTGAACCTAAAGGGTAAGTGGGATCATAGAAGAATTAATATAATAATCTCTCTAATATATAAAAAATTAATTCTAAAATGATTTGATGCAAAAGTTATACTTCTCTTACTATTGCTCCATTCACTTGGAATCCCCGGTATATATTCGTAACTTTGCCGCTTCAAAATTTACTTAGCAAGCATGATCAGTGTTAAAAACGTAACGCTCTCTTTCGGTAAGAGAGTACTGTTTGACGAAGTTAACCTCAATTTCACAAAAGGGAACTGCTATGGTGTTATTGGGGCTAATGGAGCAGGAAAGTCCACTTTCCTGAAAATCCTGTCCGGAGAGATCGAGCCGAACAAAGGCACCGTGGAGATTACTCCCGGCGAGCGCATGAGCGTACTGAAGCAGAACCACTTTGAATTTGATGAAGTTACGGTGCTGAATGCAGTATTAATGGGCAACAAAAAGCTCTGGGAAATTGCCAAAGAGCGCGACGAAATATATGCCAAAGAAGATTTCACCGAAGAGGATGGTATCCGCGCAGGTGAACTCGAAGGCGAATATGGTGAAATGGGCGGCTATACCGCGGAAAGCGATGCAGGTGTACTTCTGGGCGACCTCGGCGTAAAAGAAGACCTCCACAACATCCTCATGAAAGACGTGGCAGGTAACATCAAAGTACGTGTCCTCATCGCTCAGGCACTGTTCGGTAACCCGGACATACTCCTGCTCGATGAGCCTACGAATGACCTCGACGTGGAAACGATCGGATGGCTGGAAAACTTCCTGGCCGACTACGAAAACATCGTGATCGTAGTATCCCACGACCGTCACTTCCTCGATGCCGTTTGTACGCATGTAGCCGACGTAGATCGCGCCAAAATCCAGATCTTCAGCGGTAACTATTCCTTCTGGTACGAATCATCCCAACTGATGGCCCGCCAGATCGCAGATAAGAACAAGAAAATGGAAGACAAGCGTAAAGACCTCATGGACTTTATCGCCCGCTTCTCTGCGAACGCTTCCAAATCCAAACAGGCTACCTCCCGTAAGAAAGCACTCGAGAAACTGGTTATCGAAGATATCCAGCCTTCAAACCGCAAATACCCTGGTATCATCTTCAAACAACAGCGCGAAGTTGGTAACCAGATCCTCAATGTTGAGAAACTGGATAAATCAGTAGACGGTCGCAAACTGTTTACCGATGTTTCCTTCTCTGTTAATAAGGGAGATAAAATCGCCTTCATGTCTAAGGACCACCTGGCGCTGACTACCTTCTTCCAGGTTATTAACAATGAACTGCCTGCCGATGGTGGTAAGTTTGAATGGGGTACTACCGTTACTACCGCCTACCTGCCAAATGATAACGCAGAATTTTTTACCAATAAAGATGTAAACCTGATGGACTGGTTACGTCAGTACGTGCCTGCGCATGTAACCGATGTTGATGAGCCTTTCCTGCGTGGCTTCCTCGGTAAAATGCTGTTCGGCGGAGATGAGATCATGAAGAAAACCTCCGTGCTCAGCGGTGGTGAAAAAGTACGTTGCATGGTGAGTCGTATGATGCTCCAGGACCCTAACGTAATCATCCTCGATGAACCTACCAACCACCTTGACCTGGAATCTATCCAGTCATTCAACGAAAGCATGATGAACTACAAAGGTATTGTGCTGTTTACCACACATGACCACGCCTTCATGCAATCCGTTGCTACCCGTATCATCGAGCTGACACCTAAAGGTATCATCGACAGAATGATGTCATTCGACGAGTACCTGTCAGACGAACGCGTGAAAGCGCTCCGCGCCGAAATGTACGGTACACCGGTATTAGCCTAATTCAAATTGTATACAGCCCCATGGGTTGTCAACATAAGCTAAAAAAGGAACGCCCTCTTCGTATACCGAAGAGGGCGTTTTTTAGTTGGTAACTATTAAGAGATTACAAATACTCTTCTATCACTTTCATCTTATTCTTATCCAGCGGCTTGGTGATGTAAGCCATCAGCTCCGGCGTCTTCTCCACTTTCTGCAAATCACGCATATCCACCGAAGAAGAACACATGATGATCGGAATATTATTGTGAAGGGAAGGCTGTATGCTCCGATACGCCTCGATAAAATCCCAGCCATTCATGCGGTCCATATTCATGTCGAGTATAATCAAAGAAGGTAAGGATGGCTGAGGAACTGCTGACAACTGCTCCAATGCTTCTTCCGCACATAGAAATGATGTTACAATCAGATTATCATCCTGCTGTCCCAACATTTTTTTGATAATGAAATGGAATATCTCATCATCATCTACAACGTACACTATTTTATTGATGTCTTCCATGCTTATGTATTGATCGGGCGTCTGAACTTTTCCGTTTAATAACACGTAATGGCTGGCAAAAGCTGCAATCTTTATCATAACTCACAGGATGAATGATACTAACAACAACAATAGATTTCACGACTCCAGGGTCTAACATCTACCTTTGAAATCGGGCAATCGGTTATACTATTAATATGGGTTATCCTGACACGAAAACGTCCTGGTCACTTGCTGCTTTAATGCATTGGTTTCTTTGTTCCAGTGCTTTACTGGCCTCCGGTTATGTCTTTCTGATTATGCCACAAAGAACGTTAATTTAATTTTATTTTTATATATAACTTTTCTCCAATAACTAATCATTAACAAACAATTCAACCGGAAAAGTTGCACTCCTCATTGCATAGATAAACGAAAAAGGCGGAACAAGTGTTCCGCCTTTAACAAAAAACATATATTAATTAACAAGCCGTTAAAATAATCCGCCTTTCTTCAGTGTTACTTTACCCTGTCCGATTTTAAAACCGTTATGATAAATTTCTACACCATAGTCGCCCGGTTTGAAATCAGAATTCTGTTTCCAATCCATACTTACTGCCTGGCGCTGACCCTGTACATACGCGATCGTTTTCTTGGCAGTATATAATTTCTCAGTACCATCTTCCAGGGTGAATCTGCCGGAACCCAGCGCTTCAACTGCAAGTGGTGACCCATCAGGAGCAGAAATGGATACAAAAATCTCTTTGTCGCCGGTTGGTGCAATTCTGTTGTCATCCAGGTCAAATTCTACACGCATCATATCCGCTTTCTTAGCTTTGGTAGTAGCAATCTCTTTACCATTACCTTTTACGCGGATAGGCTCCAGCTTGATGTTGGAAGCATGCAGTACAGAACCCAGTTCAACCTGTTTACCCAGACTATCTTTTACCGTGCTAACAGAGTCTCTCTCTTTACGGGCATAATCTCTTTCGCCAGCCAGTACAATTTTTTCACCCTCCAGGCGCTCAATGGTTTGCTGATAACCTTCGATGTTAGACTTCAGTTGTTCAATCAGTCGACGGGCCTCTGCCAGTTCAGCTGCACTTGCATTTTTCTTGGTAAGGATGCTGGAAATACGGGCTTTCATATCCTGAATTTCCTTGTCTTTGGTTTTAACCAGACTGTCCATACGGGTATTCTGGCTGATCAGATCATCCAGACGCGCGTTGGCAGCGTTGAAATCTTGCTCTAAGGCATCACGGGATGAAGAGATGGAATCAATCTGGATTTTCTGCGATGTTACGATTTCACTAGATTTGCTTTTATCGTAAAACATATATATCCAGGTGCCTGCGAGGGCCGCAATCAGTATACCATAAATCAATAAATTGCGACTGCGGGGTTTTTCTGGCCCGGGAGATCCCGGAGCAGGCGTGTTAAAAGTGTTCTCCGTCATAGTTGTTTGTTTTATGTTTATGTGTTATATGGTTAAAAATCGTTATTCAAAAGTAGGCATTAAATTCTAATTTCTTTTCCTTTTAAAAACAGTTTTCGGCACGTGTTACCTAACATTGGACTAGATCAGTTATTGCTCCTTGATATTGAAACAACGCCTGCTACAGCGGCGTTAGACCATTTGCCCGCACACTTGCAGGAGCTCTGGCGGGAGAAAAATACAAAAATTGCGCCAGTTTCTGAAAGTGAAGATGACGGTTACGCAAACAGGGCGGGGATCTACGCCGAATTTGGCAGAATCGTTTGTATATCAGTGGGTTTTTTTCACCTGGAAAATAACAGATATCAACTCCGGCTCAAATCTTTTGCAAGTGAAGACGAAGTAGTACTGCTGAATAACTTCTTTGACCTCCTGCTAAAGTTCCAGGAAAAGATGCCTAAATTCCAGTTTGCAGGTCATAACATCAGGGAATTTGATATCCCTTTTATTTGCCGCCGTTCTGTGATACATCAGTTATCTTTGCCGCAATCGCTGCAACTGCACGGCATGAAACCCTGGGAGGTGCCTGTTGTGGATACACTCCACCTCTGGCGCTTCGGCGACTTTAAGCATTATACCTCCCTGAAATTACTCACCGCCGTCATGGGGATCGACACGCCTAAAGATGATATCGATGGCAGCATGGTCGGCAAAGTATTCTGGGAAACAAAAAATCTGGAGCGCATCGCCACCTATTGCCAGAAAGATGTGCTGGCCGTAGCTCAGCTCCTGCTGCGCTTTAAACGATTACCACTGCTGCCGCCGGAAGATGTGGTCATTATCAAATAACGAATCATGGAATATCAGGATATCATTAAAGACTGGAAGCAAAACAAGTTCAAAGCCTTCTACTGGCTGGAAGGTGACGAGGACTTCTTTATCGACCAGGTAGTCGATTATGCGGAGCATAACCTGCTCACCGAAGCAGACAAAGGTTTTAATCTCACCGTATTATATGGAAAAGACACCGACTGGAGCACAGTTGTAAACGCCTGCCGCCGCTACCCTATGTTTGCGGAACGACAGGTAGTGGTGCTGAAAGAAGCACAGGCCATGCGGGATCTGCTCAAGCTGGAAGCATATCTTGATAACCCGCTCGTGTCCACCGTTTTTGTGGTGGCTCATAAACAAGGTAAACTCGACGGTCGCAGTAAGTTGGCCAAGATGATCAAAGACAAAGGGGTCTTACTGTCTACCAAAAAATTATATGATAACCAATTACCCGCCTGGGCGGAAGCCTATGTGAGCGGCCGTGGACTGGCCATCAGCCAGAAAGCTGCCATCCTCCTGGTAGATCATATCGGCAACGATCTTTCCCGTATCGCCAACGAAATCGATAAACTTCTGGTCAATCTGCCGGAAAAAAAGAAAATCGATGAAGGTGATATCGAGAAATACGTCGGCATCAGTAAAGAATACAATGTATTTGAACTGCAAAATGCCCTGGGTACTAAAAATGCAGCCAAGGTCTATAAAATAATCGGCTATTTCGCAGCTAACCCTAAGGCTGCACCACTGCCCATGATGCTGCCGGCATTATATAATTACTTCGCTAAAATGAGTCTGGTGTTTACTATCAAGGGTGGGGAGAAGGAAATCGCCTCGGCACTCGGTGTACATCCGTTTTTTGTAAAGGACTATATCGCAGCAGCCCGCAGCTACGGCCCTGAAGCCACCGACCGGGCCATCCTGCTCCTGCAGCAGTATAACCTCCGAAGTATCGGTATCAATGACAGTGGGGTAGAAGATGGAGAGTTAATGAAGGAATTGATGTATAAAATTATGGCCTGATGCAACAAACGAATCGCTTCGCGATTCGTTTGTTGCTTGGGACGTAGGCGCCGCCCACATCCCAGGCTTTCCCGGGAACTATTTCGCCAGAATCTCTTTCGCCTTCTCCGCATCCAGCGTGATCTGTTTCACCAGATCATCTAAATTATTAAACTTCAGATTAGGACGAATATACTCTTCGAAATAAACAGTCAGTGTCTGACCATATATTTCTCTGTTAAAATCAAAAATATGTACCTCCAGCCTTAGGTCCGTACCATTAAAGGTGGGGCGGGTACCAATGCTCATTACCGCCGGAATGGTAACCCAGTGCCTGTTGAGCGCTACCTGCACCGCATAGATGCCTTCTGATGGAATCAGCTTGCGGTCATCGGTCAACTGGAGGTTAGCAGTTGGGAAACCCAGCTGCCGCCCCATCTTATCCCCATGCACTACGGTGCCGGTCATGAAATAACGGTAGCCCAGGAGCTCGTTGGCCAGGCGGATATCGCCATCCTGCAGACTGTTACGGATTTTAGTAGAACTCACCGTCAGGTCATGTACCACCTGTTGCGGAATTTCTATGAGCTCAAAACCGTATTTGCTCTTCTCCTCTTCCAATAATTCCAGTCCACCCTCCCGGTTATGCCCGAAACGGTGATCATATCCAATAATTATTGTATGTGGGTGAAACCTGGCTATCAGAAAATCTTCCAGGTAAGCCTGTGCGGAGAGTTCGGAAAATTCTTTCGTGAATGGTACCACTACCAGGTGGTCAATGCCCTGTTTTTCCAGCAAGGCAATTTTTTCCGGTAAGGTGGTCAGCAGCTTCACGGCGCCGCGGTTGGCCCCTAAAACCTCCCGTGGGTGGGGATCGAAGGTAACGATGACCGTTTCCCCATTACAGCTGGCAGCAGCCTGTTCCAGTTGCTGTAGTATATAACGGTGGCCTGAATGCACACCATCAAAAGTACCAATGGTAATAACCGCATTCCTGAATTCCGGTAAGTGTTCTAAGTCCCTGTGAACCTGCATAAATTTCTATAACAATCAAAAAACGCCACGCAAATCTAACACATTCGCCGTGCATTCTGCGCGGAATCTGTTACTTTTGCAGCCAGAAGGAAATACTAAGCGATTTCCCGGATCTCTAAATTACTAAATCTCTAATTCCAGGTGGATCAGAATATTTACGCCAAACGTGGTGTTTCCGCAGGCAAGGAAGATGTGCACAACGCCATTAAAAACATTGATAAGGGTCTTTTCCCGAAAGCTTTCTGTAAAATAGTGCCCGATATCCTCGGTGGCGACGAAACCTACTGCAATATCATGCACGCAGACGGAGCGGGAACCAAGTCCAGTCTGGCTTACGTTTACTGGAAAGAAACCGGCGATATCAGTGTATGGAGAGGCATTGCGCAGGATGCGATCATTATGAATATGGACGACCTCCTTTGCGTGGGCGCCACAGATAATATCCTCCTGTCATCCACCATTGGCCGTAATAAACAACTGTTGCCGGGAGAAGTAATCGCAGCTATTATCAATGGTACAGAAGAAATTCTGGCAGAGCTGCGCAGCCATGGCATCTCCATCTACTCCACCGGAGGTGAAACCGCGGATGTGGGCGACCTCGTACGAACCATCATCGTGGATTCTACCGTTACCTGCCGCATGAAACGCGAAGACGTAATTTCAAACGATCGTATCCAGGCAGGTGATGTAGTGGTTGGACTGGCATCATACGGCCAGGCTACCTACGAAAACAGCTATAACGGCGGTATGGGCAGCAACGGTCTTACCAGCGCCCGTCACGACGTATTTCATAAAGCTATTGCGGAGAAATACGCGGAGAGCTATGATCCGGGTATTCCGTATGAACTGATCTTCAGCGGTAACAAAGCGCTTACTGATAAAATCGATATCCCTGGCTTCGGACAGGTGGATGCGGGTAAGCTGGTATTATCACCTACACGCACCTACGCACCGGTGATCAAGAAAGTACTGGAACAGTTCCGCCCGCAGGTACACGGAATGGTACATTGCAGTGGTGGTGCGCAAACCAAAGTGCTGCACTTTATCGAGAACCTGCATGTGATCAAGGATAACCTGTTCCCGGTTCCTCCGCTGTTCAGCCTGATCCAGGAACAATCTGGCACCTCCTGGAAGGAAATGTACCAGGTGTTTAACATGGGCCACCGTATGGAGCTCTACGTACCTGAAGCGATTGCTGCGGATATCATCGCAATCAGCAAAAGCTTTAACATCGATGCACAAGTCATTGGCCGCGTAGAAGCCGCTGAGAAAAAACAAGTAACCGTCAAAGCGCCTTCAGGCACTTATATTTATAATTAGTTGTGTTGTTTAGAAGTAATGCAAAGGCCGGCCTCAGATGAGACCGGCCTTTTGCTTGGTGTGAATTTTAGTGTTGTATTATTTACATCTAGCAGTCTTTTTCTGCTCCAAATCCAATACCACGCATGGTCTTGAGCGGAGAGAGTATGGCTGCTGTTTTGCCGGATGTTTTGTTTGTATCCAATTTGAAAAGCACAGGCAATACGCACTGAACACGTACTTTTTTCCCCTTATGAACGCCAGGTATCCAGTCAGGCATATGGCGTACAACCCTGATGGCTTCTTCCTCCAATCCATAACCTATGTTTTTTATGTCGGATTGAACATTGGCCACCTTACCATCTGGCTCAATAACGAATTGCAGGAAGACAGTGCCGCTGATGTTATTTTTCACCGCTGCTTCAGGATACTTAATGTTGGCATACAGATAGTCCATGAGTGCGTCTGTCCCACCTTTAAAGCTCGGTTGCGTATCCACTATACCATAAACTGTTCCCTGGTTTTTATTGGACCCTGCAAGCATGAACCTCACAGGCAACTGGAACTCTACGTTTACGGGGATACCTTTTTGCCTTCCCGGTTTCCAATCGGGCATGGCTTTTATTACTCTAATCGCTTCTTCTTCCAGGCCTGCACCATGTTTGGGATATATGGGTGAGGCGGCCACATTGGTGATTTTGCCGGTGGATGTTACGATAAATCTAACCATAACCATTCCGCTAACCTTGTCTTGTACGGCTTCTTTCGGATACCGGATGTTTTTTGCGAGGAATTGGTTAAGTGCAGCGTCGCCACCGGGGAATTCCGGTTTCACCTCTACCTTGGTAAACACGGGCTGCGAGGTGTCTGCAGATAATGATTTGATTACTGTTTCGGCAACCGGAATGGCGTTCGAATTGCCGGAAACAGCAAAGGCAAAGGAGCAGAAAATCAGGCCGGATACGGGTAATACCATAATGCGGCGCAGGTAGGAAAAGCGGTCGTTGTGGAAGTTTGTGAGCATAAGAATACGTCTTTTGATTGGCGGATAAAAAAAATCGTTTGTTATGGAAAACTGTCGGCTATGAAAGGCGGATTGCAGTATGGTAGTGGCATATCCTGCTATTTCTTTACCGGCAGCGTGTTTATCTGCAATGAATTCATGTACGAGCGACAACTCCCGGGCACAGAGATGGAAGAAGGGGTTGATCCATCCCAGACTGCAAACAACGCGGAGGTAGAGTTTATCGAACGTATGTTTTTGCCGGACGTGTACGATCTCGTGGCGCAGCATCTGGCTGCCCTGTTCATCGTGTAGGGGCGTGGTTTTGCTCCAGAAGATGTAGGACAGGAAAGAGAAGGGGCTCCCCGGTTTTTCCAGGGCCACAAGCGTATAGTTTTTTACTGTTTCGCTGGGATTGGTGCGGGTGAGTCGCAGGATGCGAAAGCAGATAAACGTGAGTTTGGCCAGCAGCAGGAAGGCAATCGCACTGTAGGCTACCGTCAGGAAGTCGGGCAGCGTAAAGGGAAAACTATTGCTTTCGATTTGCTGCCTGATTTCTACTGCCCGGTACGTGTAGGCGTACACGATAGAATTATCATCTCCCGAAACAGATAAAGGAATTTTTAGCAATGGGATCAGGAGAGAAATTACCGGCAGTAGTAACAGATAATAACGGTTCCACTGGTGGAAACGCTTGTTGCGTAAGGCTGCCAGGTAATAACCGAACAGGATGCCTGAGCAGATAATTACTTTGATCAGATAGGAAAGTAGTATCATTTGGGCTGATTTTGGGCGTCTTTAATTTTTTGAACCAGGCTTTCCAGTTCATTAACGCTGATGTCTTTTTCTTTTATGAAGAAGGAAACCAGGTTGCTGAACGAGCCTTCGAAATAGCCTTTGACCAGGTTACTCACGGTTTTGTGACTGTATTCTTCCCGGGAGATAGTGGCGTAATACTGGTGCGACTTCCCAAACACGTTGAAGTCCACAAATCCTTTTTCTACCAATATTTTAATGAGGGTAGATACCGTGTTATAGTGTGGCTTGGGCTCCGGCATGGCTTCTATCAGGTCTTTAACGAATGCCGGTCCGGTTTGCCAGAGGGCCATCATAATTTGTTCTTCCGCTTTGGTAAGTGCTTTCATGATCTATTGTTTTCTATGCTGAACTAAAGTTAAAACTAAGTTTTTAGTTAATCAACTATTTCCTTAGTTTTTAAACTAATTTTTTAGTTAAATAGATGAAATTGGGAGAAAAGGGGAGTTTTGGGAGATAAAAAGCAAAAAATGGTGGGTGGACGCGTTAGTACCGGGTTGGTAATTATTCTTATATATAACAAGAAGTTATCCCCTAAATAGTTATTTTTGTTCGTAACTAGCTAGAACTAAACGAAATTCTTACATGACGCCCGAACAGCCAATTATACAACTGACGAATGCAAGTATATATCAGGGTAACTCGCTGATATTATCTGATGTGAATATTACCGTAAACAAGGGGGAGTTTGTGTATCTGATTGGAAAAACGGGTACGGGAAAATCCAGTTTACTGAAAACATTATATGGAGATCTGCCATTGAAAGATGGTACGGGTCAGGTCGTTGGGTTTGATTTGAAGAAGATGGACTGGAAGAAGGTACCTTACCTGCGTCGTAACTTGGGGGTAGTTTTCCAGGATTTTCAGTTGCTGACGGACCGGAATGTGCACGACAACCTGAAGTTTGCACTGCGGGCTACCGGCTGGCAGGATAACAAGCAGATAGAAGATAAAATTACGGATGTGCTGGATAAGGTAGGATTGGGGACCAAAGGGTTTAAGATGCCTTATGAGCTGAGTGGCGGGGAGCAGCAGCGTGTGGATATTGCCCGTGCTATGCTGAATTCGCCCCGGTTGATCCTGGCAGATGAGCCTACCGGTAACCTGGACCCTGAAACTTCGGATGGTATTATGCAGCTGTTGTTCCGCATTTGCCGGGAGGGTACGGCGATTGTGATGGCTACGCACGATTATATCGTGTTACAGAAATTTCCGTCCAGGGTGTTGCGTACCGAAAATGGTCATGTGACGGACAATGCGGCGGTGAATTTCTCTTCTTAAACAGATCTTAAATAGTGGTGTATTCAGTTAATTTTACTATTTTTGCACCACATTTCACCGAAATAATTGAATCAGAACTCTTTATGCAATTAAATAGCTCTGAAACAATTATATATTCCCTGCAAATTGGTAATTCATATTTTTCTAATTACCTTTGCACCGGAAAAATAGCGACAAAAAACATTATTATTACTTATTATTATTCAAGATGTCTTACTTAACTGTTGAAAAGAAAGCCAATATTTTCAAGGAATTTGGTGGAAGCGAGAAAAATACAGGCTCTGTAGAAGCGCAAATTGCACTGCTGACTGAGCGTATCAACAGCATTTCCGGTCACCTGAAACAAAACAAAAAAGATTTCTCAACCCACCGTGGTCTGATGAAAATGGTAGGTCAGAGAAAGCGTTTACTTTCTTACCTTTCTAAAACTAACCTCAGCGGCTACCGTGCCCTGATCGAGAAGTTAGGTATCAGAAAATAACCATGACTTTATTATAGCGCTATTCCCAACTCTCTGGTTGGGAATAGTTTTTTTGTATGTATACGTTTTGTTGTTCCGCTAACTGATTGTCTATAAGGGAACAACGTTATTCTTAATCCTCACTAATTTATGAATCTGACACCTATTTCAGTGAAATTCGATATAGGAGACGGTCGTATAGTGACCATCGAAACCGGCAAGATGGCCCGCCAGGCTGACGGTTCGGTTACGGTGCGTCTGGGTGATTGTATCCTGCTGGCTACCGTGGTAGCTAACAAGGAGCCTAAACCGGGCCAATCGTTTTTCCCTTTGACTGTTGACTACCAGGAGAAATTTGCTTCCGCAGGCCGTATTCCAGGTTCTTTCTTCAAACGTGAAGGCCGTCTCTCCGATTCAGAGGTGCTGATCTCCCGCTTGATCGACCGCGCATTGCGCCCTTTGTTCCCCGATGATTATTTATGCGAAGTACAGGTACTTGTAACACTTGTTTCCTCTGATCCTGAAGTAATGCCTGATGCGCTGGCCTGTTTAGCTGCATCTGCTGCCTTGGCCGTTTCTGACGTGCCTATTCAGGAAATCATTTCTGAGGTACGTGTTGCCCGTATCGATGGTAAATATGTGATCAATCCAAACCGTACTCCTCTTGCTACTGCTGATATGGACTTCATCATCGGCGCCACCGACAAGAACATCATGATGGTGGAAGGTGAAAGTAAGGAGTGTCAGGAAGAGGACCTGATCAATGCTATTGAGGCAGCACATGCTGCTATCAAAGTTCAGGTTAAGGCTCAACAGGAGCTGGCGCAGCTGAAAGGCGTAACCGGCAAACGTGAGTATACCAAACCTCACCAGAACGACGAGCTGAAAGCAAAAATCGCAGGTTTTGCGAAAGATAAGATCTATCAGGTTGCTAAATCTGCTTCTGCAAAGCACGATCGTTCTGATGCTTTCAAACAGATTGGTAATGAGCTGGTGGAATTCCTCGGCGAAGAATTGCCTGATGAAGACGCACCACTGGTAGGTAAATACCTGCACGATCTGGAAAAAGAAGTGATCCGTAACATGATCCTGGATGAGAAAGTCCGCCTGGATGGCCGTTCCCTTGATCAGGTACGTCCGCTGGCTATGGAAACTGACATCCTGCCTTCTCCGCACGGTTCTGCCCTGTTTACCCGTGGTGAAACACAGTCCCTGACTACTGTTACCCTGGGTACTCCGGAAGATGAGCTGCTGATCGAAAGCGCTGCTACTTCCAACTATGTAAAATTCATTCTGCATTATAACTTCCCTCCATTCTCTACCGGTGAGGTAAAACCTATGCGTGGCCCTGGCCGCCGCGAGGTTGGTCACGGTAACCTGGCTATGCGCTCCCTGAAGCAAATGATGCCAGGTAGCGAGTATCCTTACACCGTGAGGGTTGTTTCCGATATCCTGGAGTCTAACGGTTCCTCTTCTATGGCTACTGTTTGTGCTGGTTCCCTGGCACTGATGGACGCTGGTGTTCCTTTGCCTAAGCACGTGAGTGGTGTGGCAATGGGTCTGATCTCCCGCGCATCTGACGGTGCTTGGGCGGTACTGACCGATATCCTCGGTGATGAAGATCACCTGGGTGATATGGACTTTAAAGTTACCGGTACACGCGATGGTATCTGCGGTATCCAGATGGATATCAAAGTAGATGGCCTTAGCATGGATGTTATGCGCTCGGCACTGGCTCAGGCCAACAAAGGACGTCTGCACATCATTGATGCAATGTATGCTGCATTCCCGGCTGCACGCCCTGAACCTAAGCCACACGCTCCACGTATGGAGAAAATCATCATCGATCGTGAATTCATCGGTGCTGTGATCGGACCAGGTGGTAAAATCATCCAGGAAATCCAACGCGAAACCGGTACTACCATCAACATCGAAGAAGTTGGTGAAACCGGTGAAGTGAGCATCTTCTCTGCACAGAAAGAAGGTCTGGATAAAGCGGTGAAATGGGTTAAAGGTATTGTTGCCGTTCCTGAAGTAGGTGAAACCTACGAATCAGTTGTGAAATCCATCATGCCTTACGGTGCATTCGTGGAGTTCATGCCTGGTAAACAAGGACTGCTGCACATCTCTGAAGTTTCCTGGAAACGCCTGGAAACCATGGAAGGTGTACTGTCTGAAGGTGAAGTTGTGAAAGTAAAACTCACAGGTACTGATCCTAAAACCGGTAAATTCAAACTGAGCCGCAAAGCCCTGATGCCTAAACCGGAAGGTTATGTAGAAAGGCCAGAGCGCGAAGAGCGTGGTGACAGAGGCGACCGTGGTGATCGCGGTGGTTTCCGTGATCGTGGTCCTCGTGACGACCGTCGCGGTGGTGGTGACAGACGTGATGACCGTCGTGGTCCACGTGATGATCGCGGCCCTCGTGAAGATCGTGGTCCTCGTAATGGTGGCTTTGATCGTAACAACAATAATGAGCCTGAGAAACCTCAGGAGCCTTATTTCGACGAACAATAATAATTCGCGAAAGCTGAAAATAGAAAAGGTCCGCTGTGAAGCGGACCTTTTTTTATGCTTGCTGGTGGACCGGAAGTCTGCCTTCTGTATTGCTTTATAGGGCAAGTGGTGTAACTTTTTCTTTTGCCTTCGGCAGATGTGAATGCAACGGGGTCCATGGCTGCTGCCATGGACCCCGTTGCATTGTGAGGAGGTGAGCTATCTCGGATAGAAAGTAGCCAGCTGCTGCTCTGCAGCAAACGTGCTTTCCCGGAAAATCTGTTTCCCGTTGTTGAGGCGGAACACCCGGAAATCGTGGCCGTTTACGGGTTCAAAAATCATCTTATAGGAAGTAACGGGCAATTGTGGTTTCACAAATTTCTCCACCACCTTCAGGCGTGCCTGTTGGAGGAGATCCGCCATAATCGTTTCTATGTAGGGAAGGAGGATACCGCCATCTTCTGCCCATTGCATGTACATTTTGGTAGTGCTATAGGTGAGATCTTTATTAGTAGAATCTTTCAGGTAACAATAGGCTTTCTGAAAGTGAGCTGCCATATCTGCCTTGGAAAAATTCTTGAAGGAGATATGATTTACGGCCAGGCCGCTATATTGCTGACGAGGCAGTGAGGTATCCAGCATGTCCATGTAGTCCAGTAAAAACTGCCTGTTCATGATCACCACGGAGGTTTCTCCTTCGTAGGTGATGGAGTCGGTCATGATAGGCTCTTCCGGGTCTGGTGGCCGCATTTTGATCACAGTTTGTGCCATGGCCGTGCAGGAAAGCACTACGGCCGATAGCAGCAGGAGTAATGTTTTCATAGGTGTATCAATATTGATATTTATAAAATTCAAATATAATATCTTTTTAATTTTATACAAGGGATTAGTTGCCAGGGGTTAATCGCATGGATTCAGTTATATTTGCGGCCTATGTCACACATTGCTATTACCATACAGGCTACGGGCGATCAGGCGGAGCTGCTGATTGCGGAGCTGGCGGAAGCCGGTTATGAGGGGTTTGAAGAACAGGAAACCGCACTGGTAGCCTTTATTCCGGAAGCTGATTTTGATGAAGCTATTTTACATGATTTACTGACAGCTAACGGTATTGCCTACACGCAGGAGCGCATTGAGCAGCAGAACTGGAATGCCTTGTGGGAAAGCAACTTTCAGCCGGTGCAGGTAGATGATTTCTGTGGTATCCGTGCTAATTTCCATCCGTCATTCGATCCGAGGCCTACGTATGAAATAGAGATCACTCCTAAAATGGCCTTTGGTACCGGCCATCACGCCACTACATCTTCCGTCATCAAATTGATGCGTGCGATCGACTTTAAAGGCAAAAAGGTATTCGACTTTGGTACCGGTACCGGTATATTGGCTATACTGGCTGAAATGATGGGTGCTGCCGGGGTAGATGCGATTGATTATGATGAGTGGGCGGTAAATAATACCATTGAAAATATCGGGGCCAACCATATGCAACGCGTGAAGGTATGGCAGGCTGATAATTTGGGTGGTATTTCCGAAAAATATGATATATTGCTGGCGAATATTAATTGTAATGTACTGTTGCACTATATGGCAGATATGCGCCGGTTACTATCCCCTGGTGGCATTCTCCTGTTGAGCGGTATCATGCCATCTGACGAGCAGCAGATATTAGCCGCAGCTTTACCGCAAGGATTTGACCTACAGCACAAAATAGAGAAAGACAACTGGTTGGCACTACAGTTCGGGGTGCAATAATTCGAGAGAGTTTACTAATATTACACATATGAAAGTTATTGAATTTCCAACTTTTGTGTTATAAACTTTCCTAATATTCGCTTAATTTTAACACATAATTTGTTATCTTAGCAATTCCTAACTTTTAGTGATGACAGAATTTTTATTGCTTTTTTGCGCTTATCTGATAGGATCTGTACCTACAGCTGTTTGGGTAAGTAAAGGCGTTTTTGGGATGGATATCCGGGAGTATGGCAGCGGCAACGCCGGCGCCACCAACACCTTCCGCGTGCTCGGTCCAAAAGCCGGAACTTTTGTAATGTTGGTAGATATGCTCAAAGGAGTACTGGCAGTGAGGCTGGCTTACCTGGCCCCTTATTACCAGGATCATGAACACCTCACACAACTGGTTAACTTCCAGATCGGATTGGGCCTGGCAGCCGTATTAGGCCATATCTTCCCGATATGGGCAGGCTTCCGCGGCGGTAAAGGTATCGCCACACTGTTCGGACTGGTACTGGCTATTCAGCCGGTAGTAGCGCTCTGCTGCGTAGGTGTGTTTCTAATGATTTTATTTTTGACGAGATATGTTTCTTTAAGCTCCATCATAGCAAGTATCGCATTCCCTGTACTGATACTGTATATTTTCAACGAGCCGGAAATATTCTACCGAATTTTTGCCATCGCTGTGGCGCTGATGGTGGTGCTTACCCACCAGAAAAACATCGGCAGGCTCCTGAAAGGCAACGAAAGTAAAGTGCCGCTATTCAGGAACCGCAGAGAAAAGCACTAAGGTTTTATTTCAAACGATATTTTAAGAGCTTATTGGAACGGATGTTGCATCCATTTCAATAAGCTCTTTTGTTTTTACAAATAAAACAAAAGCTAAATATTTCTTACGTTTGCAATGCTTTTAGCAAAAATTTGATAAACCCATGAAAAAGATCGCACTTTCCTTTTCTGTCGCTGCAGCCTTCCTGTACGGATGTTCAAGCGTTCCTATTACAGGCAGAAAGCAACTGAATTTACTCCCCGAAAGTACTATGGAGTCCATGGCACTCCAGGAATACCAAACATTTCTATCTTCCAATAAAGTAGTAGCACAAACTACCAGCAAGGATGCGGATATGGTTAAAAGGGTAGGACAGCGTATAGCCGCCGCCGTTACCCAGTACATGAACCAGAAAGGTCAGGGTGCTGCCATCGCCACTTACAAATGGGAATTCAATCTGGTCGACAGCAAAGAAGTAAACGCCTGGTGTATGCCTGGTGGTAAAGTAGTGGTGTATACGGGGCTGTTACCTGTTACACAGAATGAAACGGGACTTGCAACCGTAATGGGCCACGAAATTGCGCACGCCATTGCCCGCCATGGTAACGAGCGTATGAGTCAGCAAATGGTAGCACAGGGTGTGCAGATGGCTGGTGCTGTTGCTTTGGGAAAAAATCCAACCGCGGTAAATCTGTTTAACCAGGCAGTAGGCGTTGGCGGTAACGTTGGCTTACTGGCCTTCTCCCGTCAAAACGAACTGGAAGCGGATCACCTGGGTGTGATCTTTATGGCAATGGCCGGTTACAATCCACAGGAATCTATCCCATTCTGGCAACGTATGGCAACCCTGAGCGCCAGTTCCAGCAAACCACCTGAGTTTCTGAGCACGCACCCTAGTGATGATCGTCGCGTGGCACAGCTGAAGGGATTAATGCCGGAAGCCATGCAGTATTATAAACCAGCAGGTAAGTAAACTTTTTTTAAAAGGTAACAGCCCAACCGTACGGTGTTCGGAATCCATCCTGGCAAAACCTAAGGTTTTGCTTTATTATTCAAAAGCCACCTTCGGTGTCTTTTGTGTGGATTCAGAGCTACGCTCGGTTGGGCTGTTGCTTTTTTATAATTTAGGGAGATGTTAATCGTTCACAATCTCCATTACTTTCTTGTTTTTCTGCGCTCTCATCTTCTCCGGCACATGGGCTAATATTTCGGCTTTAAACGCCTCAATAAGCGCCTGTTTTATAAAATGCCTATGTGTGACCAGACTGATCTCCCGAACCGGTTCTGGTGTCTTAAAATAGCGAACCATCGACAGCTGTTTGGAAGATAAATCCTGCAGCGATAACTCCGGCAGAATAGTATACCCTTCGTTGAGGTCAACCATGCGTTTCAGGGTTTCTACACTACCGGTATTATATTCCAGGTTTTTGTATTCGCCACCCATGGTAAACTTATCCTTGCAGATATTGAGCACCTGGTTGCGCATGCAATGGCCCTCGTTGAGTAACCACACTTCTTTTACATCCAGGTCTTCGGCCTTGATGACCTTCTTTTCGTACAGGGAGTGATTACGGGAGGCATATACTACAAACGACTCATAGAATAACGGATGCTCTTCCAGGTGTGGGTTGTGCAGCGGTGTGGCCAGCAGGCCGCAGTCCAGCAACTCTTGTTTCAGTTGCTGTACAATTTGCTCGGTAGGATATTCCCAGATTTCGAGTTTTACTTTCGGGTATTTTTTCATGAACCCGGTGAGAATCCGGGGCAGGAGGTAAGGAGCGAGCGTAGGGATGATGCCTACTTTGAGGTTGCCCTGTACCTCTTTTTTCTGATCGGCAATGATTTCGCGTATACGGGCATTTTCTTTCAGGATGATTCTGGCCTGAGATATTACTGCCGTACCGATTTCCGTTGGCACCACCGGCAATTTACTGCGGTCAAATAACTTGATCCCCAGTTCATCTTCCAGCTTCTGGATTTGCATGCTCAGTGTTGGCTGAGTTACGAAACACTTCTCTGCTGCTACTACGAAACTTCTGTAAGTATCTACCGCAACTATATACTCCAATTGTACAGTCGTCATTTCCCTTGCTTTGAGGGTGTAAAGGTATTGATAAAATCTATATAATCTTAAAAAGAAATCGGGGATTTAAGAAGTTAACACCTTCTTAAATCCCCGATTAGTTATATTAAAGCCTTTTGTGGTGGCGGATTTTAATGACACCTTCGGTGTCATTGGGTAGGTTCCCCGCTTCGCGCGGTGGCTACCGCCGGTTGGATATATATTTCAAGTTGTTGCTGCACAACACGCAGTAACAACTTTTTGGCAGCCGGCTTGCCGGCTGCCAAAAAGCTTAGAAAATTCTATATCTGTACTTGATCTTCTCCGTATTCTGATACAGCTCCCTGATGTTAATAGAAGCCTGAATCTCTTGCACCGCTTCAGTTTTCAGATTCCTGAACTCAGCCTGTTTGTTGTCAATCACGCTTTTTTCAGCCAGGCTGTTGTCCTGCGCAATTTTCAGCGAGTTGTTTACCTTGGCGTAGTAGCTGTCCAGCAGGGTAAAGTACTCGTTGTACAGGTTCTCAAAGCGTTTGGTTTGCAGTACCAGGTCTTCCAGCTGATTGTTTACTTCTTTCAGATTTGGATTTTCGCGCAGCAGCGACTCATAGTCGATGCGCTTGCCTTTACTGGTATATTTAGTTTCCAGCTGATTGAAGAAATCTACTACTTTCTCCTTTTTAAAGTCGAAGAAGTAATCATTCATGGTCTGGCTCAGCGGCTTGTTGCCTTTCTGCGGTGGCGCAAACTTCAGGCTGGTAGCGGTAAACGACAGGTGGTCAAAGAGATTGTCCTGCAGCAGTCCTAACTGATCCTTGTTGAAGTTGAGGCCATACTCAAACTTCTGGTTTGCATCATTGAGAGCAGTGTAGTATACCACATACTTGTTCAGTTCCTTTTCAAAATCCTGCAGTGATTTCTGATTAATCTGTTTGTTGTTCACACTTACACTATGCAGGAAGTTCATCACCGAATTGGCAATGGCCAGTGGTGGGGTGAGACTGGTGAAACTCTGGAAAATCGGACTGTTGATGATGGATTTGGTGGACTCAACGATCTTACTGTTTTTCTCCCCCTTTTCATCTTTGTTCTTCAGGATGATTTTTTGCACCAGGTCCACGATACGGTCGCTCAGCGAAAAGCCGAGAGCCTTACTTTCCGGGTTGTTCAATGATGTAATGAACACATCCAGGTTGTTGGTGGTAGTACGTGATTTCAGGTCAATAATCTTCTTGTTCAGCAAATAGTATGTTTCGCTGGCATTAATGATATTGGATTTAATCAGTTCGTATTTACTGATATTGTCCAATTCCTTTCCCTGCAGCAGGGCCTGAATAGAATTGGAATTCTGCCTGTCACTGTCGGTAATACGCTGTAACTCATCAATAATGTGCTTAATAGTAGTATCCTGCGTTTTTACTGTTGGCGTAGTGGTAGCTTTGAGCTCCGGGTCCTGCGCCTGTGCCCGGAAGGATAATAAAGTGAGGAAAAAAGCGGGGACTACTAGCAACCATTTTTTAACACTAAGTTTTTCAGCCAGATACACTAACGGTAATGCCTCTTCGTGCATGGGTAAAGACCCATTCTCTTGCAGCACTTCCGTTGGTAGGTGTTTTAACATGCTTTTTTGCTTTTTGTTAACAAAAATTAAAGAAAATATGATGCCAAAAACATCAACAAGCAAAGATAAATAATAAATAACAGTTAATATTAAATCATGATGGATGGTGCCTCAATATATTTTGAATTATCATCAGGTAAATTACCTTTGCAGCTCTAAACCTACAAAATATATCCACTTTCATGCTGAATCAGAAAAAGATAGTGGTAGTGTTACCGGCCTACAACGCAGCACTTACGCTGGAAAAAACATTCCGGGAGATCCCCTTTGATATTGTTGATGAAGTTGTTTTAGTTGACGATTGCAGTAAAGATGACACCATTGAGGTGGGAAAACAATTGGGAATAAAACATATTATCCGCCATGATAATAACAAGGGATATGGCGGAAACCAGAAATCCTGCTACAACAAGGCACTGGAGCTGGGAGGGGACATCGTGGTGATGCTACACCCGGATTATCAATATACGCCGATGCTTATTACCGCTATGTGCAGTATTATTGCAAACGGGGTGTATCCGGTGGTATTTGGCAGCCGTATCCTCGGGAAAGGTGCCCTGAAAGGGGGCATGCCCATGTATAAATACATATTCAACCGCTGCCTGACCCTGGCTCAGAACATCCTGATAGGGCAGAAACTGAGTGAATATCATACCGGATACCGTACCTTTTCGGCAGAGGTGCTCCGAAACATTAATTATATGGCCGATAATGATGATTTTGTGTTCGACAATGAAATGGTTTCACAAATCTTTATGAAAGGTTACGAAATTGCCGAAATTACATGCCCAACCAAATACTTCGATGAGGCATCGAGCATTAACTTCAAACGAAGCGCCATTTATGGCATGGGCGTATTGAGGGTATCTTTGCAGCATCGATTGCATATGTGGGGCCTGATGAAAGGAAAAATTTATTAAAACTAATTATAAGAGTCAGTGAGTTTAGCGCAACAGTTTTCAGTAGCCGGCAAATACCTGCGGTACTATCTTACAGCAGGCAACCGTCATGATGTACATTCTCCTTTTGTATTTTCCCTGATAGAGGAAGTATTACAGGATAGGCAGCCACAGGCCGCCTTTACCGAAATAGAACTGTTGCGCAAACAACTGCTGCAAAGCCGTGATACCATCAGTGTGACCGACCTCGGCGCCGGTTCCATCGTATCCGGGGGCAACCAACGTCGTATCGCTGACATCACCCGATACGCTGCCAAACAACCTAAATTCGGACAGCTTTTCTATAGACTTATTCAATACCTGCAACCGCAGTATCTCGTGGAACTGGGGACCAGTATGGGTTTATCATCTTCCTATATGGCCAAAGCAAACCCTAACGCCACCGTATATACGATAGAAGGATGCCCGAACATAGCCGCCAAAGCCCGCTCCAACTTTGACCAGCTGGGGATTAACAACATTGAGCAACACGTGGGGAACTTTGATACCGTGCTGCCGGAACTGCTGCCACAGCTGCCACGGCTCGACTGGATGTACGTTGATGGCAACCACCGCAAAGAGCCCACCTGGAACTACTTCCTTGAATCATTGCCCTATGTGCATGAAGGTACCATCCTCATTTTTGATGATATCCACTGGACACCGGATATGGAAGAAGTATGGCACCGCATTCAAAGCCATGAAGCCGTTACCTATACGATCGACCTGTTCTTCATAGGCCTTGTCTTCTTCCGGAAAGATTTTAAGGTAAAACAACACTTTACGCTCAAATACTAAACTTGCTTTAACCCGCTGTAGGTAGTATATTCGGAAAAACATTCCAGATATGCGCAACCTCAAGCTAATGCTGTGTTTGCTGGTAACCTTGTTAACCATTGATACCCAGGCACAAACTCCTGATGCTTCCCTGCAGGCCACCGACTCCGTATATAGTTACGAATCGTATATCCGTGAAGGTGATACGCTGCGTTACCGTATGCTCACCCCCCTGCACCACGATATTCACAAACAATATCCGCTGATTATTTTCCTCCATGGCGCCGGCGAAAGAGGGAGCGATAACAAAGCGCAGCTTAAACATGGCGGTAAATGGCTCGGTAGTGATAGTCTCCGGGAAAAGTTTCCCGCATACGTGATTTTTCCACAATGCCCGGTGAATGAAACCTGGGCACCCATGAAAGCTAAATTTGACTCGGCAGGCAAAAGGGTGAGCTTCGAATTCCCGCTGCAAACACCGCCTACCAAACCCGGAGGCATGCTCAAACCGCTGATCGACAGCCTGATAGCCAGCGGAAAAGTAGATCCCAAACGAATCTATATTGGCGGCCTCTCCCTCGGGGGCATGGGCACGTTCTATATGATTACTACTTACCCTAACCTCTTTGCTGCCGCCTTCCCGATTTGTGGTGCAGGAAACGTAGAGGCAGCAGTGAACTTCGCCAAAAAAGTTCCGGTATGGATCTTCCACGGCGGCGCCGATCCGGTAGTACCTGTGCAGGCTTCCCGCTTATACGATGAAAAACTGAAAAGCCTGGGCGCGGAATATAAATACACTGAATACCCTGGCGTAGGCCATGATAGCTGGAATAATGTTTTCGTAGAGCCGGGCGTGTTAGAATGGTTGTTTGAACATAAGAAATAATAATTTAAGCAGGATTGATCAGCCCTAAAAAATAGGGCTGATCAGGTAATATTCCTGACCAGCCCCGGTTTGCTGTATTTAAAAAAATATTAATTCCCTCCGAGCGAACGATACAACGTGATCATCCCCTGGTAAACATTCCTTCGTGTAGTCACCAGTGTTAGTTCCGCTTCCAATACACTTTTTTGTGCGGTTATCACCTCCAGGTAATTGGCATAGCCGGTAGTGAATAACAGGTTGGAAGTAGATACTGCATCGCGCAAAACTGCTACCTCTTCACTTTTCAGCTGCCAGGTAGCCTGCTCATTTTCTACTTTGCTGATGACAGAAGATACCTCTGCATAACCATCCACTATTGTCTGCTGATAACGGTAGAAGGCAGTCATCGCTTCGGCCTTGTTGATATTAAACTGTGATTGTAATTGCTTCTGGTTAAATATCGGTGTGGTGAGTCCGCCCAAGGCGCCCCAGGCGATAGACGCCGGCTGAAATAATAAGCCTGCCTTAAATGCATTGAAACCCGCATATGGCGTCACGGTCAGGGACGGGAAAAAGGCTGCTCTGGCAGCTTTCACATCTGCCTGGGTAGCGGCCAGGTTCCTTTCTGCCTGCTGAATATCAGGCCTGCGCAGTAAAGTGGTAACCGGTATGCCTTTATGAATAGCGGGAGGTATACTATTGGTGGTGTCCACCGTGCGTTGGATAGGCTGCGGGAGGCGGCCCAGCAAAGCATTCAGCTGATTCTCCGTAGCTACTATCTGTTGTTTTATGTTGTTCTCCAGCGCTTTAGTGCTCAGCAGCTGTGCTTTAAATTGCTGTACAGCCAGCTCGGTGGCGCGTCCGCCGGCTTTTTGTACTTCTACGGTAGCCACTGCAGCTTCCTGCAAGCCAATGTTGCGGTGGATGATTTTCAGTTCATGGTCCAGCGCCACGAGGTCGTAATACATTGTAGCCACGCCTGCTACCACCTGCGTGCTCAGGAGGCGACGGCCTTCCGTGCTGGCAAGGTACCTGTTAAGCGAGGCATCTTTCTGTGCCCTTACTTTTCCCCAGAGGTCAATTTCCCAACTGCTGCGGAAGCCCACGAAGAACTCCGGCGTAGGGGAGGTAGGTATGCGCTGGTCTTTATCAATGTTGGGCGACAAGTTCGTATCATAATTACCTACACCGTTGAGGGTGTAGTCGCCGTAGCGGTCGGCCCCGGCGCTGATAACGCCGTTAACGGTGGGCAGCCAGGCATTTTTAGCCATGCGCAGCTGCGACTGTGCCACTATCACCCGCTGGGAGGCCGCCTGCAGATCAAAGTTGGCAGCCATGGCTGTGTCGATCAGCGATTTCAGGTGCGGATCATTGAATACCTGTGCAAAGCTTTTGATATCCAGTGTATCCGTTACCGTAGTTTCAGGAATAGCCACGGCTGGTGGCGTGGTAATATGTTTCGGCACGCTGCACGCACTGACACCCGTTGCGAGCGCCAGTACGTATAGACCTTTCCGTATATGAAGTGGTTGCTTATTCATTCGTATAGTTATTTAATTCCACGGCTGGCTTTTTGCGCGTCATGGAGGCAAAGAGTACGTAGAGTCCTGGTATCACCAGCACCCCGAAAATGGTTCCTATGAGCATACCGCCTGCCGCAGCAGTACCAATGGATCTGTTACCCATGGCACCTGCACCGCTGGCAATACACAGTGGTATCAGGCCCGCGATAAATGCGAAGGAGGTCATCAGGATAGGTCGTAACCTGGACACCGCACCTGTAATGGCTGATTCCAGGATACTGGCCCCGTGCTTGTTTTTCAGGATCGCAAACTCTACGATGAGGATGGCATTTTTACCCAGCAAACCGATCAGCATTACCAGTGCCACCTGTGCATAAATATTGTTTTCCAGGCCCATTAATTTCAGGCTGAGGAAGGCACCGAATATACCGGCGGGGAGCGACAGGATCACCGGCAGCGGCAGCAGGAAGCTCTCGTATTGGGCTGCCAGCAACAGGTACACGAATACCAGGCAGAGGGCGAAAATGTATATTGCCTGGTTACCCGACAGGATCTGTTCCCTCGTCATACCACTCCATTCATAGCTGTAACCACGTGGCAGTTCTTTTTGCGCTACTTCTTCCACCGCAGCAATAGCCTGGCTGGAACTGAATCCTGGTGCAGCATCACCATTGATCATCGCGGCGGTATACATGTTATAGCGGGTGAGCTGATCCGGTCCGTATACGCGTTCCAGTTTTACGAAATCGGCGTAGGATACCTGTTCCCCGTGATCATTTTTTACATAGAGAGATAGGAGATCTTCCGGTTTGCCACGGTATCGCGGATCGGCCTGCACCATCACCTTGTACATTTGCCCAAACCTGATAAAGTTGGACGCGTAATAGCTTCCCATCAGCGTCTGAAGGTTGCTCATGGCGTTGTCGATGCTCACGCCTTTTTTAGCAGCCATGGCCTGGTCCACATGAATCATATATTGCGGGAAGCTGGCGTCAAAGCTGGTGAAGGCGCTTCCTATTTCTTTTCGTTGCTTCAGCGCTGCGATGAACTTATCCGTTACATCAGCGGTTTGCCTGATATCTCCCGCACCTGTTTTATCCAACACACGTAACTCAAAACCGGAGCTGTTACCAAAACCAGGAACGGTGGGCGGTGGGAAGAATTCGATTTGTGCATCGCCGATATCTGCTGTTTGCTTTTGCAGTCTTTCGATGATATCCTGTACGGAGGCTTCACGGTCTTCCCATGCTTTCAGGTTCACCATTCCCATCCCGTAGGAGGCGCCTGCCACCTCGTTGAGCAAACTGTAACCTGCCAGCGTAGATACTGACTCCACTTCTTTGGAACTGGCAGCAATGGCTTGTACCTGATCCAGTACTTCTTCTGTACGTTCCACTGTAGCGCCCGGAGGCGTGGTTACGTTTACATAGATCATACCCTGATCTTCTGTAGGAATGAAGCCGGAAGGCAGGATAGCGCTAATGCCCCAGGTAGCCACAAAAAAGAAAATAAGTGCGGCAAGGGTTACTAACCTTCGGCCTGCAAATTTCTTAATCAGTGCGGCGTATTTATTTTCAGTGCCGTTATATACTTTGTTGAATCCGCGGAAGAAGCGCTGCAGCAGGTTTTTGCCGGCTGGCGCACTCGGATTATGTTTCAGCATGATGGCACAGAGTGCAGGCGTAAGCGTTACTGCGTTGATACCTGAAATTACGATGCTGATGGCGAGTGTGAGGGAGAACTGCCGGTAAAATACGCCCACCGGACCGGAAAGGAAGGCCACCGGTACAAACACGGCGGACATTACCAGCGTAATGGCCACGAGTGCGCCGCTGATTTCCTTCATGGCTGCCAGTGTGGCTTCCATTGGCGGGAGGTGTTCTTCGTTCATTTTCACATGGACGGCCTCCACCACCACAATAGCGTTATCCACCACAATACCGATGGCGAGTACTAACGCAAACAACGTGAGCAGGTTGATGGAGAAGCCCATCATCTGCATAAATGCCAGCGTACCGATCAGCGCCACCGGCACCGCCAGTGCGGGAATCAGTGTGGAGCGGAAGTCCTGCAGGAAGATGAATACCACAATGAATACCAGCAGGAATGCTTCCACCAGCGTGCGCAATACTTCATGGATAGAAGCATCGAGGAAGCGGGAAACGTCGTAGTTGAAGTTAAAGGTCATGCCCGGAGGGAATGAGGTGTTCTTCATTTCTTCCATTTTGGCTTTGATGGCAGTGATTACATCACGTGCATTGGAGCCGGGGCGTTGTTTGATCATGATGGAAGCAGAGGGCTTGCCATCGGTTTTGGACACCATGCTGTAGGTGAGGGAACCGAATTCTACGTCGGCAACATCTTTCAGATGTAGCACGGAGCCGTCGGCGCCGGCGCGCAGCACAATGTTTTCATATTCTTTAGGTTCAAAGAATTTACCGGTATAGCGCAGTACATATTGCAGTACGTGCGGATTTTTATCGGAGCTTTCCCCGGTTTTGCCGGGAGCGGCTTCGATATTTTGTTTCCTGATCACCTGGATCACTTCATCGGCGGATACGTTGTAAGCCAGCATGCGGTCGGGTTTGAGCCAAATGCGCATGGCGTATTCTTTTGCACCCATGATTTCGGCGCGGCCCACCCCGTCGATACGTTTCAGTTCCTGCAGCACGTTGATGTCGGCAAAATTGTAGATGAACTGTTCGTTGAGGGTGGTATCCTCGCTCATGACGTTGAGGTAGAGGAGCATGGAGTTTACCTCTTTTTCGGTGGTAACCCCTGCTTTGATTACTTCTTCCGGCAGCTCGTCGATAACGGTGGCTACACGGTTTTGTACGTTTACGGCGGCCTGGTCAGGGTCTGTTCCTACCTGGAAAAATACCTGGATCACGGTGATACCGTCGTTACTGGATACGGACGACATATAAGTCATTCCGGGAACCCCGTTGATAGCGCGTTCCACAGGAGTGGCTACTGCTTTGGCACATACTTCGGCGTTTGCGCCGGTATACTTAGCCGTTACCGTTACTGATGGCGGTACGATGTCGGGGAACTGGGTTACCGGCAGTGTAAACAGTGCCAGCAAACCTACGAGTGTGATAATAAGAGATATGACCAGTGATAACACCGGTCGTTTGATGAATGTCGAGAACATGGATTGTCAGTTTCGGTAATGCAGAATTTTATAAACTCAGTAAGCTGTCCATAGCCACAGATCTTGGTGTGATCTGCATGCCGTCGCGGATGTTTCGTACGCCTTCGGTTACAATCTTGTCGCCTGCTTTGAGGCCGGACTGTACAATGTAGAAGTGTGCGAATCTTGTTTCAGGAATGAAGTTTTTCATCTTCACGGTTCCTGACTGGTCTACTACAAAAACATAGTTTTTGTCCTGCATTTCGAAAACGGCTTTTTGCGGGATGATCACTGCGCTATCCATTTCGCTGGTGAGTTTCACTTTGCCGCTGGCGCCATGTTTCAATAATTTAGAAGGGTTAGGGAAGCGTGCGCGGAAGGCAATGGAGCCGGTATTTTCCTCGAACTCGCTTTCCATAGTTTCTATTTTTCCTGGCTGTGTGTAGGTGCTGCCATCTGCCAGTTCCAGTTCTACCTGGTTGGAGCGCGCAGTACCGTTGGCCAGGCTCTTCTGGTAATGGAGATATTCCGTTTCGGATACGTTGAAGTAAGCATATACTTCGCGGTTATCAGATACGGTGGTGAGCAGGGCGCCTTCGGTGATGAGGCTGCCACTCTTCAGCGGTATACGGTCAATGATACCGTCGAAAGGTGCGCGGATGCTGGTGAAGGAGAGGCGCATTTCAGCGTTGGAAACGGCGGATTGTGCTTCTTCAATTCTGGCTTTGGCGGCTGCTACTTTAGCGGTGGCTACTTCCAGTTCGGAGGCGGCGATTACTTTTTTATCTGTCAGTAATTTCACCCGTTCCAGTTCCAGGGCGGCGGATTTGGATTCGGCGGTGAGACTACTCAATGCGGCTTTAGCCCTGGAGAGTTCTGCTCTGTATTCTGCATCGTTGATACCAAATAATAGCTGACCTTTCTTTACTTCCTGGCCTTCATCTACATAAATTTTATCGAGGAACCCATTTACGCGGGCACGTATTTCCACGTTCTGAACTGCCTGGATATCGGCTACATAAGCGCGATGCAATACAGTGTCTTTGGCAATGAGCTTAGCTACCGGTAATGTTTTAAGATCTTCTTTCTTCTCAGCTTTAGTGGCGCAACCAGCCATAAAGAGTGCGATCAGCGATGTATAAATCCCTGTGTATTGACGCATAACAATAAAGTATTGTACCGCTGTGTGGCGGTAAAAGTTTTTAAATACAGCAAATAATAGTGCAGTACCGTTCATCACGGCGTGCAGATGTGGAAAATATAAAGGTTAAACGAGGAGTGTTGCTGTACTCAAAATGGAGTAAATCTGAAAAGAAAGGAGTAGTATGCTGGCCTGAAAGGCTTGCCTAGTAGGTATCTGCCGGTTTTTACCGGGGAGATGTAAATGCTTTCCTGCTCACCTGCCGTGTCAATATAAGTGATGCGGTTAGCAACACTGAATTGCTGGGAAGTAGCCGTGAGGTAATACTTTGTTCTGCGCCTGTTTTTGGTGGCTTGTATGGATTCAGGCACATCTTCAGCCAGATCTGTATGCAGCTGCATGTTGGCAAACAGGTCCTCGAAATATTCTTCGCGGGCTTCTGCCAGGTCAATTTTCTGAAACAGTGTTAGCTGGTGGTGTTTCTGGCTGGCATAGCTGCGCATACCAATACACACCTGCATGCTCAGCAGGAGTATGGTAAACAGTATATAGCGAACCTTCAACATGGTTGTAAAAATAATAAGTTATGCTTAATTTTTTGGTGCTAATGTGGTGAGCGGCAAGTGGATGTATAATTATTAGTACCCTAAGACGCTGAGCTGTGGCAGTTTTTGAATTAAAATATAAATTATTATAAACGATAAATTAACATCTCCCTAAAAACACAAAAACCGCTTCATACGATGTATGAAACGGTTTTACCCACTCTGCACAGGATTGAATTGTTAACTATTTAATCGCCTGCATGGCTGACTTAGCGGCTGCAATGGTAGCATCCAGGTCTTCGGTGGTCAATGCATTACACATAAACCAGCTTTCGAAGGCGCTAGGAGGCAGGTATACACCGCGTTCCAGCATGGCGTGGAAGAATCGTTTAAAGAGTTCATTATTGGCAGCAGAAGCGGATGCAAAATCAACAATTGGATACTCGGCAAAATGTGCGCTGAGCATAGACCCGATCTGATTAATATGATGCACTACACCGGCACCGCCAAATGCTTCGCGTAAACCATTTACCAGGTAAGCAGCTTTTTCAGCCAGCTGCTGGTAAATAACCGGATTATCATTGAGTGTTTTAAGAAGGGTGTAACCCGCGATCATAGCGATAGGGTTACCACTCAGGGTACCTGCCTGGTATACTTTACCGGCTGGTGCCAGATTTTCCATGATTTCCTTTGGTCCTGCTACAGCACCTACCGGCATACCGCCGCCGATAATTTTACCAAAGGTAACAAGATCTGCCCGGATTCCCAGTAATTCCTGCGCGCCACCACGTGCAAGGCGGAAGCCTGTCATCACCTCATCAAATATCAGCAGGATGTTATGCTGGTCGCAAAGCTGGCGTAAGCCTTCCAGGAAGCCCGCCTGTGGCAGGATACAGCCCATGTTACCTGCAATAGGTTCTACAATGATGGCTGCGATTTCGTCCGGATTTTCTGCAATCAGCTGTTCAACAGCAGGCAGGTTGTTGTAAGGTACCGTGAGCGTATCCTGCGCCACTGTGGCCGTTACACCAGGAATAGACTGGATACCTAATGTAGCCACGCCGCTACCTGCACTTACAAGAAATGCATCTGCGTGACCATGATAGCAGCCTTCAAATTTGATGAATTTGTTTTTGCCGGTATAGCCTCTGGCAAGGCGTATAGCCGTCATACAGGCTTCTGTACCCGAGTTCACCATGCGCACCATATCAATATTAGGCACCATGCCTGTGATCAGCTCTGCAATGGTTATTTCCAGTTCCGTAGGCGCACCAAAGGAAGTGGAGCGGGTAGCATAGTCCTGAATGGCCTTTATAACCGGTTCGTATGCATGACCCAGGATCATCGGACCCCAGGAGTTGATATAATCAATGTATTTGTTACCGTCTACATCGTACATATAAGCGCCCTGTGCACGCTCCATAAAGATAGGAGTGCCACCTACGCTCTTAAACGCCCGCACGGGAGAGTTTACTCCACCAGGGATCACTTTTTTCGCCTGCTCAAAAAGATTTTCGCTTCTGCTATACATGCGGTGAATATTTTGATATGGAAAATTAAAATGCAAGTTAATTAAAAATAATATGTCTGCCTTATCGTTGCAGCAGTTTAACGGCATCTTTTGCAAAGTAGGTAGCGATTAAGTCTGCACCGGCGCGTTTGAGGCTGGTTAAACTTTCGATGATTGCTTTTTCTTCGTTGATCCAGCCATTCTGTGCAGCAGCCTTAATCATGGCGTATTCCCCGCTTACGTGGTAAGCACTCACCGGAACGGTAGAGCGGTCTTTAATAAGGCGGATAATGTCCATATAAGCCATGGCTGGTTTTACCATCACGATATCGGCGCCCTCTTCGATATCCATGAGCGTTTCACGGATGGCTTCGCGGGAGTTGGCGTAATCCATCTGGTAGGTTTTTTTATCGCCAAAGCCTGGTGCTGAGTCCAGCGCATCACGGAACGGACCGTAAAAGCAGGACGCATATTTAGCACTGTAGGCCATAATACCTACTTTATCGAAACCATTTGCTTCTAGGATGTTGCGGATCGCGAGGATGCGACCGTCCATCATATCGCTGGGTGCTACGAAGTCGGCACCGGCTTGCGCATGGCTGAGACTCATACGTGCCAGCACCTCTACGGTAGCATCATTTACAATTTCCGTACCTTCTACAATGCCATCATGGCCGTAGGAGGAGTAAGGGTCGAGTGCTACGTCGGTCATCACCACCATTTCAGGGATGGCATTTTTGATGCCGCGGATAGCACGTTGCATTAATCCATTTGGATTAACGGCTTCTGTGCCTTTATTATCTTTTACGCTGTCGTCAGCTTTTACAAACAGCAATACGCTTTTTATACCTAAGCTCCAGAGTTCTTTTGCTTCGTTGATGGTGAGGTCGAGGGAATAGCGGAAATAACCTGGCATTGAACTGATCTCTTCCTTCACATTTTCTCCTTCGGTTACAAATAACGGAGCGATGAAGTCGCTCGGTGTCAGGATTGTTTCCGCAACCATTGCGCGAATGGCGGGAGAAGTTCTCAAAATTCTGTTTCTACGGATCATCTTATAATATTTTAAAATTGTCCAAAGTTATTTTACCCACTCTCTCGGCTTCAGGTACTCTACCAGCTGGGCTTCCGGGCTTCCTGGCTGCGGGTGGAAATCATATTCCCAACGCGCTACCGGCGGCAGGCTCATCAGGATAGATTCGGTGCGGCCATTTGTTTTCAACCCAAAGAGAGTACCTCTGTCGTGTATAAGGTTGAATTCCACATAACGGCCACGCCTATACGCCTGCCAGCTGCGGTGCGCATCTGTATACGGCAGGTGCATGGTTTTTTCCACGATAGGCAGGTAGGCTTTCAGGAAGGCTTCACCGTTAGCTTTGGAGAAAGCGAACAGTGCTTCAGCGGATTTCTCTGCGTTAGGGCGGAGATAATCGTAGAAGATACCGCCGATACCGCGAGCTTCGTTATTGCGATGTTTGTTGATAAAGTATTCGTCGCAATGCTTTTTATATTTAGGATAAAGCTCGGTGCCAAAAGGATCACAGGCATTTTTGAATGCCTGGTGAAAATGTGCGCCGTCTTTTTCTTCGAGGTAGTAGGGAGTGAGGTCGGCACCACCGCCAAACCAGCTGTCTTTCAGGGTTCCGTCCTGGTCATACAGTTCAAAATACCTGAAGTTAGCGTGTACGGTAGGTACAAACGGGTTGGTGGGATGGATTACGAGGGAGATACCGCAGGCCATGAAATTGCTGTTGGTAACGCCGAACTGTTGTGCCATTGCTTCCGGTAATTCGCCATGCACGATGGAGGTACTTACACCGCCTTTTTCAAACACGTTACCATCGGCAATCACGCGTGATTTGCCGCCGCCGCCGCCGGGGCGTTCCCAGCGGTCTTCGCGGAACTTCGCTTTGCCATCGATTTGTTCGAAGGCCTGGCAGATATCGTCCTGCAGCTGGTGTATGAAGGTGATGAAATCGTTTTTGATGCTCATGATGAATTAGCCGTGTGCTTTTACTGTTTCAACAAATGCTTTTGCGTGATCTACGGGCACGTTCGGAAGAATGCCATGGCCGAGGTTAGCGATGTAACGTTGTCTGCCAAAGCCTTTGAGCATTTCCTTCACTGCCTTTTCGATTTCAGGAATCGGCGACAGCAGTTTTGCCGGATCAAAGTTACCCTGGAGTGTTACGTTGTCTCCTGCAAACCGGCGTGCCAGTTCCGGCTTGATGGCCCAGTCAATTCCGAGGCCATGAGCACCGGTGGCCGCCATGTCTTCCAAAGCAAACCAGGCACCTTTTGCAAACACGATGGTAGGACATACGTCTTTCATGGCAGCCACGATCTGACGGATGTAGGTGAGGGAGAATGCTTCGAAATCGGCAGGGCTGAGCAGTCCGCCCCATGAGTCGAATACCTGTACCAGGTCGGCGCCGGCAGCTACCTGTGCTTTGAGGTAGGCGATGGTAGTATCGGTGATCATTTGCAGCAGCTGGTGGGCTACGGCAGGTTGTTGGTAGCAGAAGGCTTTAGCTTCGTCAAAAGTTTTGGAGCCTTTACCCTGCACCATATAGCAGAGGAGTGTCCATGGTGCACCGGCGAAACCGATGAGTGGCACACGTCCTGCGAGTGTTTGTTTGGTAAGTTTGAGCGCATCCATCACGTAATGGAGTCTTTCGTGTACATCAGGCACTACGAGGCGGGAGAGGTCAGCAGCAGTTTTGATGGGCTGTGGTAACAGCGGGCCAACTTTTTCTACCAGCTGTACTTCCATACCCATGGCTTGTGGTACTACGAGGATGTCGGAGAAGATGATAGCTGCATCAACGCCTACCTGGTCCACAGGCATTACAGTGATTTCGGTGGCCAGCTCCGGGTTTTCGCAGCGTTCAAAAAAGGAATATTTATCACGCAGCTTGATATAATCAGGCAGGTAACGGCCGGCCTGACGCATCATCCATACCGGGGTGCGGGAAACGGTTTCACCTTTGAGGGCTTTCAGCAGTAAGTCATTCTTCAATGCGCTCATTCTAAGAATTATTGTTGTTAAAGTAAGTTATAGATGCTTGCACCATACTGTTGGCGTCAACGTTGGTGCTGATGATAATTTTGTTGTTGGTTGCTATTTTCAGGGCAGCGGCGGTAGTGGTACCGATGGCGAAGCATACGGTGTCTGCGGCAATGCTGTTGGCTGAAAAGTAGCTGCTTACAGCGCTGGGGCTGAAGAAAAAGATACCGTGATAATGGCCGGTAACTTTTTCGGGCAGGGGATCATTGCGGTAAATTACGAATTCATTCACACGGATGCCGGCGCTGGTTAGGGCTTCCGGCAGTTCTTTGCGGTGTATGTTGCCGCAAAAGAAATTCACTGCTTTGATGTCACCACGCTGGATGATGGCATGTGCCAGTTCGATACCATATGGTGCGGCGGCGATGATGTTCGACAGAGGAAATGCTTGTTCCGCGGCTGTTCTGGTGTTTCCTGAAATGCTGCAAATGGGAAAATTAATGATCGTGGTGCCCATCATTTCTTTGAGAATATTCACTGCATGTGCGCTGGTAAACACCATCGGTATGTTTTCGCTGATCACGTGCTGCTGTAATTCCGGAATGTGGATGGGAGAAATCTGAATGAATTCCTTTACCTGTATATCAATACCATGGCCTGCTGCATCAGTGATGAGTGATGCAGGGATTGGTCTGGTGCATAATATGCGGTAATGATCATTTGGCATTTCTTATCTGTGCTACAATTTCGGCGCCTCCTTTGGCCAGGATTTCCTCAGCTGCATCTTTGCCTATGCCGGTGGCATTGCCAATGGCTGACTGGCGGGAGGTGCTGTAGCAACTGGTTCCATCGAGACTACAAATTTCGCCTTCGAAGAAAACGGTATCGTTTTGTATATAAGCGTAGGCACTGATAGGGGTAGTACAACCGCCCATGAGTGTACGTAAAAATTCTCTTTCTATTTGTGTGGAGATGGCGGTGTGCGCGTGATTAAAGGCAGCACATGCCTGGAGGCAGTAATCATCTTCTTCACGGCAAACGGTCACTACGGCGCCTTGTGCGGGAGCGGGCAGCATCCAGTCCAGCTCTGTGGAAGTAGCAGGACGTACGTTGATGCGTTCCAGTCCGGCGGCGGCGAAGATGGCACCATCCCAGCTTTCAGCGGCCAGCTTCTGGAGGCGGGTATTTACATTGCCACGCAAGTTGTGGAGCTGATGATTAGGATATTTGCGCAGCCATTGTGCTTTGCGGCGTACGCTGCTGGTAGCAATACTGGCGATATATTCCGGCTGATTCAAAAAATCAGTATTGGTTTTATATACCAGCAAATCCTTTACAGGTCCTCTTTCGAGGATAGCGGCGGTAACGATGCCTTGTGGTAATTGGGTGGGTACATCTTTGAAAGAGTGTACCGCGATGTCGATGCGACCATTGAGGAGCGCGATGTCGAGGCTTTTGGTGAAGATGCCCTGTACACCAATTTCGTACAGGGGTGTAACCAGGTCAATATCGCCTTCACTCTTAATGGGCACCAGCTCAGTTCTGTATCCCTGTGCGGTCAGCAGATCATTTACCTGGTGCGCCTGCCATAGTGCCAGCTGGCTTTCTCTTGTGCCTATCCTGATAACTTTTTCCATTGTGTTATTCCTGGTTAACTCCTGTCTCGAAAATATCATTGATCATGGAGATGTAAAGGTCGCTCTTGTCAGTTTCCTTGCGCACTTTACCTGCCATGAGGTTGATCATTTTTTGAATGATGCGGCCTGATACCTGTTCAATATCTTCCAGGTTATAGGCGGCACCGTTTTTCTGTTGCTGGATTTCGCGCATATGTATTTCATGCAGTTTTTCTTTTACTGCTTTGAGTACAACGGCGTGCTTACGCATTTTGTACCAGTAGAGAAACTCTTCCATGTACTCCGCGATGATGGCGATCGCCTTTGGTACTTCCGTCAGCCTGTTTTGCAGGGTTTCGTCCTGTACCTTGGAGAGTTCATCAACGTTTACCAGCGAAATATGCTTTAATGCTGCTACTGCAGGGTCTACGTTAAATGGTATAGAGAGATCTACCACCAGCTTTGGCGTAGTGTTTTGTAAATGCTCAGCCAGCAGTGTGGGATGTGGAGCGTTGGACGCCACCAGAATCACATCTGCCTCCTGGATTACCGGCAGCATATTTTCGTATGGTGCGTATTTGAGTCCGTGTTGACTGGCAAATTCTTCGGCCACAAGGAGTGTACGGTTGATGAGTGTTACTTCTTTCACTCCCAGGTACTCGATCATATTTTTGGTGGTGTTGCGGCCTATTTTGCCTACGCCCAGCAATACGATCTTTTTATCCTTGATATCAGGAACCATGCGTTCCAGCATGCGTACGGTTGCAAAGGCAACGGACACGGTGCCGGCGCTGAGGCCTGTTTCTGTTTTAATAAGTTTGGAAACCTGCAATACACTGTTTACTAATCGTTCTAGAAAACCTCCCAGTGCTTTTTCATTTTTTGCAAATTTCGCTGCATTCCTTATCTGGCCAATGATTTCATAGTCGCCAAGGATCTGGCTGTCCAGCCCTGTTCCTACCTGGTACAAGTGTTTGATCGCTTCTTCACCGGATTTGGTATAGGCCATTTCCAGTAGCTGATCCCTGTCGCCGTTGGTTTGTGAACACAGCAAGTCTATGAATTGCCCCGGGCTTGCGGCAAAACCGTAAATTTCCGTTCTATTACAAGTGGAGAGTACAAAGAGATCGTCTAATTGCACAGTCCTGGCATGCTCCAGGAGTTGTTGGTACTGGGCCGGATTGATGGCGTATAGTCCCCTGATAGCAGCGTCTGTTTTCTTATAGTTGATCCCAACGATATGAAAATTTGCTATTTCTTTTGAATGACTGACCTGCATGTTCGTGTATAAGCTTCCGGCTGCAAAAATACTGGCATACGCTGCAAACAATTGGTTTAGGCTGTCATTAGTGTGTCATTTCTACTACTGGTAATCAATACGATGAAAAAATGATTTTTATCAGGTTTTGCTCAGGCGCCATATGCCAGGGTGTTAGAAAACGACTGCCTTTGGAAATATTTAGATTTCGGTGATATAATCATTACAAACAGATGACATTACCTAGTCCTATCAGTTTCCTCTATACAAAGGTCAGTACTTTCTATCAAAGTGCCTGGACTGTTTATGCCGGAAACAAGCTAAATTTGCCGCAATCTTAAAGAATAGCATGGTCAATAAATCTGAAGTAGGAATAGTTTTGATGAATCTGGGCTCTCCGGATTCAACGGCAGTACCTGATGTGAAGAGGTATTTGATGGAGTTCCTGATGGACAAGCGTGTGATCGATTATCCCTGGTTGTTCCGCAAACTGCTGGTAGGCGGAGTAATAGTACCAAATCGTGCGCCGAAGTCAGCCGAGGCTTACCAGTCCATCTGGTGGGAAGAAGGCTCCCCGTTGATTGTGCTCACTAAACAGTTACAAAAGGCGGTGCAAAACGATATGGAGATCCCTGTGGAGATCATGATGCGTTACGGCAATCCTTCGCCTGAAGCGGCTTACAACAAGTTACTGGCAGATAATCCTTCGCTGAAAGAAGTGATCCTGCTGCCTTTATATCCGCATTACGCCATGTCCTCTTACGAAACCGCGGCGGAATATGCCAAGGAAATCTACCGTAAGCAGAAATATAAATTCAAACTGAGTGTAATTCCTCCGTTTTACGATGAACCCGATTATATCAATGCGGTAGCGGAAAGTATGCGTCCGTATCTGCAGGAGGACTACGACTATGTGCTGTTCAGCTATCATGGTGTGCCGGTAAGGCATATCCATAAGGGCGACATCACAGGCAAACATTGCATGAAGGTGGGAGATTGCTGTCATGTAAAATCCCCTGCCCATGAGTTTTGCTACAGGCACCAGGTAACTATTACCTCAGAGCTGGTGGCGGAAAAATTAGGGTTGTCTAAAGAGAAGTGGGGGATGTCGTTTCAATCGCGCCTCGGCAGGGAAGAGTGGTTACAGCCATACACCGCAGCACGTTTTGAAGAACTGCCTAAGGAAGGAAAAAAGAAGATATTGGTCGTATGTCCGGCCTTTGTATCTGATTGTCTGGAAACACTGGAGGAGATTGCCGTTGAAGGAAAACATTCTTTTATGAGCAATGGTGGTGACAGTTTCACCATGATTCCATGCCTGAACGTACATCCGTTATGGGTGAACGCAATCGTAAAGTATTGCACACAGCTGATTGAAAATAATTAATTCCGATCCTCATGCCACAGCAACCCGTTTTAATTGTTGGCGCCGGTATTTCCGGGCTGAGTATTGCCTATGAGCTGCAACAGCTGCAAGTGCCGTATGTGATTATGGAGGCTGCTGACCGTAGTGGCGGTGTGCTGAAATCGTTACATATTGATGGCTTTGAGCTGGACGCCGGTCCTAACTCCATTGCTGCCTCTCCCGAGATGTTGCAATACCTGGAGCAGTTAGGTTTAGGTGATAAAATACTGGTGGCATCGGCAGCCAGTAAAAACAGGTTCCTGGTGAGGAACAAACAACTGCATGCGGTATCTCCCCATCCATTTAAAATCATCGGATCAAAATATTTAAGCGGCGCCAGCAAGTGGAAGCTCTTTACAGAGCGTTTCCGCAAGTCTGTTCCGCTGAAAGAGGAAGAAAGTGTAAGCGAATTTATCGGTCGCCGCTTTAACCAGGAAATTGCCGAGTATGTATTTGATCCGGTGCTTTCCGGTATTTACGCTGGCAATCCTGATAAGCTGAGTATAGCGGAAGTGTTGCCTATGCTGCCTAAATGGGAGCGTACCTATGGTAGTATTACGAAAGGATTGATGAAAGAGAAGGCTGCGCTCGGAGGCCGGAAGATAGTGAGTCTCGCCGGAGGCAATGCCACGCTCACCAGTGCGCTAGCTGCCCGTTTAGCCGTTCCCGTGCGACTCAATTGTGCCGTGCGCAGTATTACATCTGCCGAAGGCCGGTATAAAATTACTTACATCGAAAACGGCCAGCAGGGCGAAATGGAGGCGGCACAGGTGATACTTACCACCCCTTCCTATGCCACCGCCTCTATGCTGAAAGGCCTGGATAATAAGCTGGCAGAGCGTTTACAACAACTTGAATATCCGGAGATGGGCGTGCTGCATGTGGGTTATAATGCCGCTGCCGTGGCTAATCCTGTGGATGGCTTTGGCTTCCTGGTGCCTAATGCAGAACATTTACATTTCCTGGGCGCTATCTGTAACGCGGCCATTTTCCCTACCAAAGCGCCACAAGGTAAGTTGCTGCTGACGGTGTTTACCGGCGGCGCGCGCCTGCAGCACCTCCTGCGTGATACCAGTCATGCCGTGTTGCAACAAAATATCCTGGGAGAGCTCAGTACCATACTGGGTATCAGCGAGGCTCCTGTGATGCAGCATTTTGAGGTATGGCAGCAGGCTATTCCCCAGCTGAATGTAGGTCATGCGGGGCTACGCGAGCTGGTAAAACAGTTTGAAGCTACCCATGCCGGCCTTCATATTGCCGGTAATTATCTCCATGGGGTGGCGGTACCTGCGCTGGTGCAGTATGCGGCTACGTTGGCGGGTACTATTGCAAAAAATTAATCATAGAAAATTTATTGAGTTGTAGCTTTTTTTCTTTAAATTTCCTTATAAACTTCCACCAGATGATTGTAGGAATTTTGAAAGAAAAAAACAGGGAAACCCGTGTGTCACTAGTCCCCGAAATAGTGAAACAATTGCAGCAGATGTCGGTAACCGTGTGGGTGGAGCAAGGTGCAGGCGATAAAGCGTTTTATGACGACTCCCTATATATCGCTGCCGGGGCCCAGGTTACAACTTTATCACAAATACTTGAGCAGGCAGATATCATCTGCTGCGTAAATCCTCCGGACGCTGAAACGCTGGCTGGCATTAAGCCAGGGAAGATCCTGGCAGGTGCCTTGCAACCGCTTTACAATTTACAGGCGGTGGAACAATGGGCCGTCAGGAATATCAGCACCTTCAGTCTGGATGCAATTCCACGTACTACGCGCGCGCAGAGCATGGATGTGCTGAGTTCGCAAGCCAATATTGCGGGCTACAAGGCTGTTCTGCTGGCTGCGTATACCTATAGCCGTTATTTCCCGATGTTTATGACTGCTGCCGGCAGTATTGCACCTGCAAAAGTTTTGGTGCTGGGTGCCGGTGTAGCGGGCTTACAGGCCATAGCTACCGCACGCCGCCTTGGGGCGGTGGTGGAGGTATTTGATACCAGGCCTGCTGTGAAGGAGGAAGTGATGAGCCTGGGGGCTAAGTTTGTGGAGGTGGAAGGTGCCGCGGATGCTTCCGCAGCCGGTGGTTATGCCGTAGAGCAATCGGCCGATTATCAGCAGAAGCAGCAACAGCGTATAGGTGAAAGTATTGCCAAGGCAGATATCGTGATTTCTACCGCGCAGATTCCCGGTAAGAAAGCGCCCGTGCTGGTGACGAATGAGATGCTGGATCAGATGCGTGCCGGAGCGGTGATCATTGACCTGGCAGCGGCCACCGGTGGAAATACGGAGGTGACTAAGAACAATGAAACCGTTACCTACAAAGGTGTAACGATCATCGGTAATTCTAATCTGGCAGCGGATATGCCGTCAGATGCGAGTAAGCTATACGCCAAGAATCTCTTTAATTTCCTGAAGTTAATACTGACAAAAGAGGGTGCCGTGTCGCTCAATTTTGAAGATGATATTGTGGCAGGCGCCTGTATTACCTATAACGGGGAGATACAGAACCAGCGGGTGAAAAGTTTCCTGCAGCCTGCGTAAGTCGCCGTTAACCTGATTACTGTATTATAATTCCACCGGAACAACTAAAAAACAACAGCCATGGAACAGCTATCCGTATTCATTCAGCAGCATATAGAAATGATATATGTTGTAATCCTGTCTATTTTTCTGGGTATAGAAGTGATTTCCCGCGTGCCTTCTGTATTGCATACACCACTGATGAGTGGTGCCAATGCCATACACGGGGTGGTAATTATCGGTGCAATCATAGTGATGGGCAAGGCGGAGGCGGGCAACTACCTGGCTTTGGTGCTTGGTTTTTTAGCGGTAATACTGGGCACGGTGAATGTGGTAGGAGGCTTTGTGGTAACGGATCGCATGCTGGAGATGTTCAAAAACAAAAAGGATAAAAAATAAAACCTGTACCATATGTCCAGCATACTTTCAATAATCTATCTGATAGGCTCTGTTACATTCATATTGGGATTAAAGATGTTGAGTAAACCGGATACTGCCCGTAAAGGCAATCTGGTAGCGGCTGCAGGGATGGGGCTGGCGATTATAGGCACCATCTTTTTGTATGAATCGGAAGGGGCGAAGCTGCATAATTACGGTTGGATTTTCGGGGGGCTGCTTATTGGCTCGGTGATAGGTGTGATGGCCGCGAAGAAAGTGAAGATGACGGCCATGCCAGAGATGGTAAGCATGTTTAACGGGATGGGAGGCGCCTGTGCGGCGTTGATATCGATCATTGAGTTCGGTCACCTGGCAGGTAACAGTGGATCGGAGGGGGCTGCGGCCATGATTAAAATGCACCAGGTAGGCGATATGATAGACCAGCTGGGGACCGGCAGCAAAGCGTTTATGGAGCAGCGGGATCTGTTGCAGGCGATGTTTACAATGGATTATCGCGGTACGCTGCTGATAATATTACTTGGGCTGATCATAGGCTCTGTATCCTTTGCCGGTAGTGTGATTGCCTGGGGTAAGCTGAATGGGCGTGTAAAAGATTTTGCTTTTCCTGCACAGCATATTGTGAATATGATTGTGCTGGGGGTGATTGTGCTGCTGGCGGCGGCATTGCTGATACACGTAAATGACGTGTATCCGTTGTGGGCGCATGGCGGTGGTACGGCCACTGGTTTTAATTTATTGTTTTACGGATTACTGATTGTGTCACTGATTTATGGAATCCTGTTTGTATTGCCGATTGGTGGGGCAGACATGCCGGTGGTAATTTCGTTGCTGAACTCTTTTACCGGTGTGGCAGCGGCTTTTGGCGGATTTCTGTACGATAATCCGGTGATGCTCACCGGTGGTATCCTGGTGGGATCGGCCGGTACGATTTTGACGATATTGATGTGTAAGGCGATGAACCGTTCGCTGAAGAATGTGTTGATAGGTTCATTCGGGGGGAACAAAACTGGTGCAGTGGCTGGCAAAGAGCAGGGGGCGTATAAGGAGATTTCCTTATCGGATGCTGCGGTGGTGCTGGCTTACGCCAACAAGGTGATGATCGTGCCTGGTTATGGTTTGGCGGTGGCCCAGGCGCAGCATGTGTGCCATGAACTGGAGAAGTTGCTGGAGGAGAAAGGGGTGGATGTGAAGTATGCCATTCATCCGGTAGCGGGACGCATGCCGGGGCATATGAATGTGTTGCTGGCAGAAGCAGATGTTTCGTATGACAAGCTGCTGGAGATGGAAGAAGCGAACGCTGAGTTGCCCACTACCGACGCCGTGCTGGTATTAGGTGCTAATGACGTGGTAAATCCGGCGGCTAAAACGGATGCTACCAGTCCTATTTACGGTATGCCTATTCTGGAGGTAGAAAATGCCAAAGTGGTTATTGTGAATAAACGCAGTATGAAGCCGGGATATGCCGGTATTGAAAACGACCTCTTTTTTCAGCCTAAAACCTCCATGCTGTTTGGTGATGCGAAGAAGGTATTACAGCAGCTGGTAGCGGAAATAAAGCAGGTTTAAATGTCATGGCGCCAATGTTTTAGTTACATTTGCGAAAAACATTTCGTTGTCTAATACTTTACCATCTGAACTTATAAATTCGCTGGAGGGATTGCCTGGTTTCAACCGGGAATCTTTTCTGCGTGTACATGCCGCTGCTGATAAAATTACTTCGGTGCGGCTCAATCCTCACAAGTTGAATGCGGCTAAGGCGGAGCAGGTGCTGGCGGCGTTGTCGCCCGGCGGCGTTACCCGTGTGCCTTGGAACTCGCAGGGGTATTACCTTCCGCAGCGTCCTTCCTTTACCTTTGATCCATTTTTTCATGCCGGCGCTTATTATGTGCAGGAGGCATCGTCGATGTTTGTAGAGCAGGCAATGCGTGCTACGGTAGACCTTCAGCAGGACCTGCGGGTGCTTGATTTGTGTGCTGCGCCGGGAGGGAAGTCGACGCTATTGCAATCGCTGATCAGCGAAGATAGTGTGCTGGTAGCGAACGAGGTGATTAAGCCGCGTGCCGCTGTGCTGGCGGATAACCTCACTAAGTGGGGCGGTGCTAATGTGGTAGTGACGAACAATGATCCGAGAGATTTTTCGCGTATACCGGGATATTTTGATGTGATGGTGATTGATGCGCCATGTTCTGGTTCGGGATTATTCAGGCGGGAGCCGGAGTTGATTCCGGAGTGGTCGCCGGAAAATGTGGTGTTGTGTAGTCAACGCCAGCAGCGTATACTGGCTGATGTGCTGCCAGCGTTGAAGGAAGGCGGCATTTTGATTTACTCTACCTGTTCATTTTCCAGGGAGGAAGATGAGCAGATCATGGACTGGCTGCTGGGGCATTTTGAACTGGAGAATATACGGGTGCCGGTGCAGGAGAGCTGGCATATAGTGCCTGCATTTTCTGTGGAGCATAACAGTGCCGGCTATAGGTTTTATCCGGATCACCTGCAGGGCGAAGGCTTTTTCATTGCCTGTTTCCGAAAGAAGAGCGGCGAAGCGGGAAGGAAGCTCAAAGAGCAGAAGAACACTTTTCTCTCTGCAAAAGAAACGGGGAAATTAGCTAACTGGATAGCCGATCCGGAGAAGTATGAATATCTGCTTCACCAGGAGGAGGTGCTGGTGTTGCCAAAAAATTTAGCAAAAGATATTTCATTGTTGCAGCAACAGTTGTATATTCGCAAGGCAGGTGTGAAAGCGGGACAGTTAGGACAGAAAGAATTGATACCTGATCACCAGCTGGCGGCCAGCACATTGGTATCGGCCAACATACCAGGCGTTAACCTGAGTTTGCAGGAAGCATTGCATTATCTGCGCAAGGAAGATCCGGGAATAGCCACGGATGTGAAGGGATGGGCGCTGATGCGTTACGAGGATATGAATCTTGGCTGGGCGAAGTTATTGCCTAACAGGATGAATAATTACTACCCAAAAGAACTCCGGATATTAAAGGAAATCAGCGGCATGTAGTCATACTACGGGCTGTGGAAATTTCGTTTTTATCAGGTGAATTACCAGGAATTAAGTATTTTATTGCCCGAAAAAGTATAAACAGAGTTGTATGTTAAAATCGATTTTTTCAATTGCCATCTTAGGATTGTGTGCAGGAACGGTGAAGGCACAAGACATGCTGCAGGCGCTGGGCCACAGTCCTGACCTGTATATTAACCATACCGTTAAGAAAGGCGAAAACTTTTATAGTCTTGGTCGTACCTACGGGGTAACGCCAAAACAAATAGCATCTGCCAACAATACAACATTGGAGAAAGGTTTGCAACTGGGCAACGAACTGCATATTCCGCTAACGTCGGCTAACTTTTCCCAGAAAGCAGGAGCTTCCGGAACACCGGTATACCATAAGGTAGCGGAAAAAGAAACGTTGTATCGTGTGAGTGTAAGCTTCAATAAAGTACCACTGGATAACATCCGTCAATGGAATAATTTCAGTGGCGATGGTTTGAAAAAAGATAGTTATCTGATCGTAGGCTACCTGACTTCCGGTGGTGGTGGCGCAGTGGCTGCGGCAACGCCAGCGCCGAAGAAGCCCGCACCTGCACCCGCTGCAGAAGAGCCAGCTGCAGAACCAGTAGCAGAGCAACCAGCATTGCCTGCTCCAACAAAAGAAGGCGCTAAGAAAGCGGAGCCTCGCCCTGTGCAGGAACAACCTGAACAGATTGCAGAAGCTCCTATCACCACCGCACCTGCTACCACCAGACCTGCACCCGTAGCAACCGGTGATAACTTTGAAGAAGTATACAATCAACAAACCAGTAACGGTAAAAAAGCGGCTAATGAAAAAGGTCCTGGTACCTGGTTTAAAAGTAACGCTGTAGGTAAATATTATGCGCTGCATAATACTGCCCCACGTGGTACCATCATCAAAGTAACCAACCCACTTAATGGTAAAGCCATCTATGCGAAAGTACTGGATGTAATTCCTCAGATGAAAGCTAATGCCGGCCTGATTGTGAAACTGAGCGATGGTGCACAGCAAGCACTGGGTAGTGAGGAAACGAAGTTTTATTGTGAGCTGAGTTATGAGAAGTAAGTGAGTAATTACAAATATTTGGAAGGACTGTCTTTTTAAGGCAGTCCTTTTTTTATGCAGGATGATGAGTTGGTGGTGTAAATGTTTGTGTTTGTGGTTTCTATGGCTGCGTTTTCAGGTGGGTTGATGCGTATTAATTTTGTAAGAGAGCCTGGATTAAATTTATCAACCTATTTGAGTTAGTTATCCCTATAGTAAAGCTGAGAGCGAATTTTGATAGATGTAAAACTCACCTGATGCCAATGTATATCTTAACCAGATATCGCGTCATTATTGTTGACGGAATAGCCTTGCTATTAATTACACTTTTTACCTATGCAGCCTTCAGTAAGCTGGCTGATTATCAGAAATTTCTTTCCCAGCTGGGGCAGTCGGAGATTCTATCTGCCTACAGCAAGGAGATATCAATTGCAATTCCTGCTGTGGAGTTGTTGATATGCTGCATGCTGTTTTTAAATCGTACTAAGCTGCTGGGGCTTTACAGCAGCTTCGGTTTGATGTTGCTGTTCACCTTTTACATTGGAAGTATGTTATTGTTTACGGAAGATGTGCCATGTTCCTGCGGTGGAATATTGGAACACCTTTCATGGGAAGCGCATGTCTGGTTTAATGTAGGGGTGGTGGTACTCACAGTGGTTGCGGTGTTGTGGCATAGAAGGGAAAATTCTTAATCTTAAAATCATTTGTTATGAAAAGGTTTAAAATTTTTGCAGTGATGATTGTGTTGGCGGTGGTGGCTGGAACTGGAGTAGCGAAGAGTGGGGGAGGAGGTGACGTTTATATTGGTTGGTATAAGCCTGACCCATCAATGTTTGATTGTAGCTCAAATTTTTATGATAATTGGTACCCCTGTGACCGTTATTCATATGGTCCGATTTGTACAATATGGGGACAAATAGCCTATGACGATGTGATTTGGTGTAATCTGGATGCTTACGATTACGCAGCAAAACGCCTGTATTAATCAATTAAATATGCAGAGTATGAAGCGAAAAATGGCAGTTATTGTATTTATATCTTTGGTGATTATGAGTACATACTCTGTATATTTTTATTATTCAGAGTTTACAAAAAAGAAACAAGGCGCCTTTGTTAGAATATTTAGCAATCATCATCCAGGATTATTTAAGGAAATTGCTTTAGCCCCTGGATACTATTATTTTTCCGGAAAGGATTCTGGTAGAATATGGCTTGGAAACGAGAAGTTACCAGGCTATTTATTGTCCGTTGTTACTAATGGAAGGTTTGATACAAGTGGTATTGTACTGCCTGGAAGTGCAGATATTAAGGCTGAAAAAGGCCAATTGGGTTATATTCAATATCCATATTTTTTACTGGTTAATGGTGCAAAGCGAAATATTAAGTTTGGGAATGTGGACCTTTTTACCTCAAATGGAGTTGATACAACACGATTCAGTTTCGATATTGCGAATCCTGCAGGAGATTCGACCTTTTTGCTTAGAATAAACACATTTGATGGATTACAATTGGCTTATTATACAATTGGAGAAACTCTTAAGTTGACGAATGTTCTAACCACACGAGGCCTGTCGCAGCTAAGTAGAGACGGGATTTTATTGTTTGATGAGCAACGGAAAATTTCTTCATATGTATACTTCTATCGAAACTTATTTGTTGTATTTGATAAACATAAAATTGACTCCATAAATACTTTGGATACAGTTTCATTTGCATTAGCCGATGTTGGTAATGCCGATTCAGAAGGTAAACGCAGGAAGAATACACCTACAGTGTCTTACAATTACCGCGCGGATATCAGTAATGGAAACATATACATCCTTTCCAAGGCTAGAACATCTTTGCAATCCAACATTGATAGAGATTCAGTTGTAATTGATATTTATTCTATAAACAAAAAGAAATATACTTCCAGTATGGTAATCCCAAAAATGTACGGAAATGAACCTATACAGGATTTTAGAGTTATATATCCATTTATGTTTTTACTCCTTGAAGGTAAATTGATAGTTTTGATAATTTAAATAACACATTGATAATCAAATAATTATTTGTTTCATTAAAAAAAATGAACTTTTTTTGGATCGTTATGTTTTGCAATAAAATTGAAAGTTTTCCCCTTTTAATATTGCATGCTTATTGTTCATGGAAATTGTTCTTTTTATCATGAAATTTATAATAGCAATTGTAGGATGTATATTCCCTCATTTAATCTTTGCTCAAGGTCAGCACGCTGATCCTGGCCTGAAAGTTTATACTGATAAAATTATCTATTCTGCATCGGACCGAATATGGTTTAGTGCGATTCTTACAAAGGCAACAATAGCGGATACTTCTATGCCTTATCATACAATGTATTTAGCTTTGATAGATCCAGCAACACAGACTGTGGTACAATCTTCTAGGTTCCTTCTGTTTAATGGTTGTTCAGCCGGGGCAATGGAAATTCCGGACACTGCAGTGGGAAAGGAGCTTGTTTTATTGGGATACACAAATAACCTGACACGAAACTCTGCTGAATTTCCCTTTATTAAGGCAATAGCTGTAAATAAGGTTCTGCGGCATCTTCCTAAAGAACAATTTAAAAAGAGAAGGCTCACTTCGATTCAAAATTCGATTATTGCACATACAACTTGTGATTCATTGGTTTATGGTAATCGTACCAAAGTAAGATGTAAAATATCCTTACGGGACTCTATGAACCGACCTTTAAAAGGGTTATTTTCATTTGCTTGTACAACTAATGGAAGTGTGCCAGAGGTTGTAGATAAATTGAATGAAAACTCAGCGCTGAGTATTTCAGATGAATATAGAGAAAAGCTAAATAATGGCACTAATGGCTTATGGAATATTACTCGAGGAAGAGTATTGATGGTTAATAAGCCTTTTCACAAAAAAATGAACGTGATTTGCTATAACTCAGGAAAATCTCAAATTGTTCAAACAGACCCAGATGGTGAGTTCTGCTTGAACATGAGCATGTTGTATAAGCAAGATACTGGAAATGTCTATTTTGCGCCTGTCGGTCATACTCGTTATGGGGTGATATCCGTTGCACTACCCACGGATGAAGATAGAGTTAATAAATTAATTTCCCAATTACCGGAGCTAAAGCTTGAGCCGGTTCTGATAGAACGAAGCAATGAAATGATTCAGGAGGTTACTAAGATTCAACAGGCAACACAACTAAAAGAAATAGAAGTAGTAGAAAATTGGATTTATCATGACGACCCTTTTAGACTTGAACCATATCAGGATATAGATTCTACCTGTGATGCATGGGTGTGTGAAAACGATGTTCTTAAATGTACAAATGATCCACTTGTGAAACCGGCAGTTATGGGTCATATTTATAGACAATACAAACCCGGAGCCAGAAGAGTTAGTTATGTGAAATATATAGGCTGTCGAGCCATGAAGTATTCATTAACTGTAAGTAAAGTTCGTGCAATTAACCTACCGGAAGAATTTCCTACGCTAAAGGATAGTAATTTATCTAATACGGAACCTTATACATCTTCCACCCTTTATTGGTCTCCGCTTATCGTTACGGACGACAATGGCGAAGCGGAAATCAACTTCTACACCAATGACCTCCCCGGTAATTTTATTTGTACCGTCCGAGGGTTAAGCACCTTAGGAGAGTTCAAAGCACAAACAAGTTTCATGGTAAAAATGGAGTAGCAACTCATTTCGAGATGCTTTCCTGATACACCAAGGGTGTACCATCCGCAAACATCCCGATTATATTCACCGTAAATGGGCTGGCAGGTGTTATAAATTTGTATTGATGGGCAGTTACATAAGGATTCCAATGTAAGGTCGTCTCATCTGGCGTACTCCATTGTAGTGCCTTGTTATAGCCTACAATTCTAAGTTTATGCATGAAAGATGGCAGGTATTTCATGTCTTCTCCTTTTTTGGTATAAATGAGAACGGCAACACATGGATATAAATCCTTAAATACTTTGGCATAGGCAAAGTCCTGTAATGGCATCATACGCACAATACCTTCACTTACCAATTTCTCATCTACATAATATTCAATCGGCGCCGAGCAGCCGGTAGGTGTATTAATGCTATTCTTATACCAGCCAGGCGGTAACTGTTGTCTTAAATACTCAAGTACATAATAGATACGGCCTGGGTTTATTGGATCACGTAAATCAAATGAGAATTGTTCGATGGCTGCAAAGCGCTGGTCCATAACATATCGTTTATTCAGGGCCAAATGCCTGTCATTCCAACGCGCTTTTACAATTACCGTTTTCAAAGTTTTACTTTTTCCTAAAGTGAGAATCTTTCTAATTTCATCCGCCGCCAAATCTTTGTGATGGAAAGTGTCTACAATAAATCGGGAGAGCGCCGGTGGTGTGAAAGGAGGGAACGTATCGGGAATGCTTTTTAAAATAATATTATTAACCTTCTTGTTCGCTTCACTATATTGGATGTACGCAGTATCAAAGAATAGCAAATTACTGAATACCACTTTTCCGCTTTCGTTCGTATTTAATACCTGCGGCTGTCCCAGGATGCTGTCTTTTTCAAATACTGTGACAATAGGCCGGTTTTTTAAAGAAGCATTAGCTGCAATTGTTATTAGTGACGTGTCATATGCAGTCACAAAGTTTTGGGCCACAGGGAAGGAAAGCATTGCACTGGATTCTGATTTACTCACAGATATTGAATAGTTTAACAGTTGGCCACTATCTATGTTGATGATACAGGTATCATCCAACATACTTACCGTTACTGCTCCAGTTTGAGCGAGCGGTTTGTTCGGGACTTTAGACCGTAATAGTGTGAAGTCAATTAAACTATCCGGCCTCACTGTGATACTCTCAATCGCTTCAGATTTGGCATTGCGAGTATATGCCCTTAACCAGTAATTGCCGGATGCAGCAGGCATTACCATCTGCCCTTGACTAAAACCTTCAATAATCGGATATTGCTGACGGATCATTATTTGATTGTCCATGTCATACAACTCCACATAGAACGTGGAGCTTTCTTTTACTCCCATGCTGTCAGAAGTGATTGACCCTTTATACCAGATCGTGTCACCTGGAAAACATAGTTTTTTGTCGATATGAAGAAAGCTATGTTCGCTTTGGGCGCTGGAAAACTCATAGAGGGATATGAGCCAGCATAACAGCAGCATTCGATACATTATTAACAGGTTTGTGTAAAAACAATAACTGTCAAAAATTAGTTCGAAAAATGCTTATCGAAAAAAACGATGATAATCCGATTATCATCAGGCGGAGACAAAAAATGCTGATGCCTCCAACAGCATCAGCATTCCTTCTCTCTAAAAAATATTTTAAAACCTATACCCCCTCAAAAACTCAACCACCCCCATTCTCTTCTTTCCTTCCAGCTGAATCTCCTCCAGCACCAGCCAGCCATCAGCAGCAGCAATTTTTAAATAGGTTTTCTGATCAGTTTCAAACTCACCAGATGCAACTGTTGGTTGCGACAGCTCCTTGTGCGCTTTATAGATTTTTAAAGTTTTGGATTGAAAGGTGGTCCATGCAGCAGGGTAAGGGCTTAGTCCACGCATCAGGTTGTACACCTGGCCAATAGGCTTGGTCCAGTCGAGCTTGCAGGTTTCCTTGAATATCTTAGGAGCATGTTGAATATCAGCCAGTGCCACATCTTTCTGGGGCGTGCCTTTGGCAGTGCCGGCAGCGATGGATGCCACTGTTTTCAACAGCAGCTCCGCGCCTGTTTGCATCAGTGCGTCGTGCAGTTCGCCGGCAGTTTCATCTTCGCGGATAGGTACTTCCTGACTGTAGAGGATATCCCCGGTATCGATTTCATGTTGCAATTTGAAGGTGGTGACGCCACTCGCTTTTTCACCATTGATGATGGCCCAGTTGATAGGCGCCGCACCGCGGTACTGTGGTAACAGGGACGCATGTACGTTGATGGTACCTTCCGGTGGCATGTCCCATACCAGTTCTGGTAGCATACGAAAGGCTACCACTACTTGCAGGTCCGCCTGGAGCGCACGTAGCTCTTCGATGAAGGCAGGATTTTTCAGCTTTTCAGGCTGTAAGACCTTTAAATTATTTGCTACCGCGTATTTCTTTACGGCACTCTCCTGTAGCTGCAAGCCACGGCCTGCGGGTTTATCGGGTGCCGTAATGACTCCCACAATGTTATATCCGTTCTTTACCAGTATATCCAGCGACGCCACGGCAAAGTCGGGCGTGCCCATGAAAATTATTCTCAGATCTTTAGCCATGGTGCAAAAGTAATCTATTCTACGTACAGCATGTATTTAGCGCGGGTAGCACGGAATTTTACCAGACCCGGCTCCCAGGTTTTGCGGATCTCCGCTTCCGTCATGCCCGACCTGATCTGCTTTACCAAAATATTGTTACCAGCCAGCTTATTAAAGAAAGAGGTGAAGAATTTATTCTTGTCCGGCGCCTCATTATAAGCTTTGATCACCCATTTCAGCTCTATCCTGCGACCCGGCGCAGGCACCGTTTCCGGTACATTGGAAAGGTCTTCGCCATAACACAGGGTGTCTTTCAACGGAGGGTTTTTAGCGCCCTGGGTGCTGCGGGGAGTAAAGGAAAAGCCCGTCTTAGGCTGATTTGGACCGCCATAAATCTGGAAAGGCTTGTCGGTGCCGCGTCCCAGGCTCAATACAGCGCCCTCAAAAAAGCATACGGAAGGGTAGAGGTTCACCGCTTTCATATTGGGTAGATTGGGAGATGGGGCGACTGGCAGGGAATAATACGTCTTATGGGTATAACGCTTGCAGGTGATCACTTCGATATCAGCCTGTACGCGACCTTTCAATAGCTTTTCCCCATTCAGGAACCGGGCATATTCGCCGATAGTCATGCCGTGAACGACGGGAATAGACTGCATCCCTATAAAAGAACGGTAAGCCGTGTCGAGGATGGGACCATCCACATAGTCGCCATTTGGATTGGGGCGATCGAGGATCAGCAGCTTCTTATTGTTCTCCGCCACGGATTCCATGATTTCCTGGAGGGAAGATATATAGGTATAGAACCTGGCCCCCACATCCTGAATGTCAAAAATCACGATATCCACATCTGCCAGGTCCGCTTTGGTAGCCTTCCGGTGCGCGCCGTAAAGCGACACTATCTGCAGTCCCGTAGCAGCGTCCCTGGCGTTGGCTATCTTCTCCCCGGCATCAGCAGTACCCCGGAAGCCATGTTCCGGACTGAAAATTTTCTGAATTTTAACTTTTAGCTTCAACAAGCTGTCCACCAAATGTGTATTACCTATGGTAGCGGTCTGGTTCACAAGCAGTGCCACCCGCTTCCCTTTCAGTGAGGGCACCCATTCCATGATACGGTCTGCTCCGGTAGTAACCTCACTGTACTGCGCCTGTGCAGCCGGAATCAGTGCCATGGCTAGTAAAGCAATAAAAATGATCCTTTTCATAACCGGAATATAGCATAAAAAACTGGTGATTCCGGATGCTTTGCTTACCTTGCGATATAATTATTAACACTAAACAATTATTTATTATGCAAGCTGTTAAAAACGGGGATACAATTAGAGTGCACTACCACGGCCGTTTAACTAACGGTACTACCTTCGATTCTTCTGAAGGAAGAGCCCCATTGGAGTTCAAGGTAGGCTCTGGTATGGTTATCAAAGGTTTTGACAATGGTGTGTTGGATATGAAAGTGGGCGACAAGAAAACCATAGAAATCCCTGTTGATCAGGCTTATGGTCAGAAATCTCCAGAGTTCATCATCGATTTCCCTAAAGCTAACATCCCTGCTGACCTGAACCCAGAAGTAGGTATGCAGCTGCAGATGAGCGGCCCTGAAGGTCAGGTGATTCCAGTACGCGTAGTTGCTGTTGCGGCAGAAACTATCACCCTGGATGGTAACCACCCGCTGGCTGGCGAAGACCTGATCTTCGATCTGGAACTGGTTGAAATCGTATAATCAGCATATCACAATTGATTCAATCGGCTGTCTTTTAAAAGGCAGCCGATTTTTTTTATCTCCATTCATCGCTTTTTTTTACACACGAATATTTTTTTCGTGTATCTTAGCCACCGCAATGAAACTACTGGTCAGGCTTTTTGTATTACTGGTTTTTTTCCTGCTGAGCGGATACGGTTATCTATATACAAACTCATCTCCTCGGCAGGGTAATTTCATGTATAAAATTTCTGCCAGCAGGCCCGGAGAATCTGGCTCGGCCTATGTCTACAACACGCTTACTTCTTCCTTCCGGAACACCGGCATCTCCCCAAAAAAGAAAAAAATTGTTTGTATTAATGAAGAAGAAAGTGACAACGAATCACTCCGACTCTGCTTCTTCCGAAAGAAAACTTCTCTCAGCAATTACTTCAATATCTGCTTCGGTCAACTTACTGCATGCCTGACTGAAAGCACGCCATCTATCAATTCTTTCCGTGACCATTTCTTCCTGCTATCTTCCAGCAAACAAAGTCTGCTGCAGGTAATCAGGATCTGATACCACTCCCATAACAGATCATCATCTGTGCTACCTACGCTAATCGATGCTGTCGCATACGGTATGGGAAAGACGTGCCCGTCTTTTACCGCCTTCCTGTGACTGGCTTAATACCTAATAAATATTAATTGCTACATGAAAAGAACGCTCCTACTGGCGGGCTTGTGTGCCGTATTGTGCTATACAAGCTGCAAAACCCAGGAAAAAAAAGAGGAAACCGAAGCCAAACTACTGGTGACCAACCCGCTTAAAACCGACACTTCTATTATCAAGGATTATGTATGCCAGATCCGCTCCATCCGGCATATAGAGCTGAGAGCCCAGGAAAAAGGATACCTGGAAGAAAGCTTCGCTGACGAAGGCCGCTTTGTAAAAAAGGGACAACCCCTGTTTCAGATCATGCCAAAACTCTACGGCGCTGAACTTGAAAAAGCCCAGGCAGAAGTGAACTTCGCAGAAATCGAATACCAGAACACGAAAAAGCTGGCAGACAGCAATATCGTGGCGCCCAATGAACTAGCCATGGCTAAAGCGCGACTGGACAAGGCAAAGGCGGAAATGTCGCTCAGCAAAGTGCACCTCCAGTTTACCAGCATCACCGCACCTTTCGATGGTATTATCGACCGCCTGCAGGTAAGAACAGGCAGCCTCGTGGCCGAAGGTGACCTCCTCACCACCCTCGCCGATAACAGCAACATGTGGGTGTACTTCAATGTGCCGGAAGCAGAATACCTCAACTACACCACCAAGAAAAATAAAGAAGCTGCAAAAGTAAACCTCATGATGGCCAACCATCAGGTGTTTAAATACCCTGGTGTGGTAGAAACTATCGAAGCTGATTTTGATAATGAAACCGGTAACATCCCTTTCAGAGCCACCTTTCCTAATCCTGACGGTACATTACGACATGGGGAAACCGGTAATATCCAGATGGAAGTGCCGCTGAAAGATGCACTGCTCATCCCGCAGAAAGCCACCTTCGAAGTGCTGGATAAAAAGTATGTGTACGTGGTGGATAAAGACAACCGGGTGAAATCAAGAGAGATCACCATCGAGGCAGAAATGAATGACCTCTACGCCGTGAAAGAAGGCTTGTCTGCCGATGATAAAATACTGCTGGAAGGCTTGCGTAAAGTGAAGGAAAACGATAAGATCTCCTACGATTACGAAAATGCAAGAAAAGCCGTATCCGAATTGAAGTTACCAGCAGAATAATTCAGCATCTAAAAAACGGAACCAATGTTCAATAAATTTATTCAGCGACCGGTACTGGCTATCGTATTATCGCTGGTGATCATTTTCATGGGACTGCTCGCCATCAATACCCTCCCCGTTTCGCAGTTCCCATCTATCGCACCGCCCATGGTAGTGGTAAACGTGGCCTACCCCGGTGCAAGCGCCAAAGTACTGGTAGAATCCGTACTGGTGCCCATGGAAAAAGCTATCAACGGTGCCCCGGGCATGAAGTACATGACCTCCGACGCTACAAGCGCCGGCGAAGCCACCATCCAGGTAGTATTTGACCTGGGCACCGACCCAAACCAGGCAGTGGTAAACGTTAAAAACAGGATCGAACAGGTGACTAACCGCCTGCCGGAACTGGTACAGCGTGAAGGCCTGGTGGTTAGCTATACATCGCCTAACATGCTGATGTATGTGAACCTTTACAGTAAAGACCCTAAGGCGGATGAAAATTTCCTCTACAACTTCGCAGGGGTGAATATTATCAATGAATTGAGTCGCCTCAAAGGGGTAGGTAGTGCCAAAATCCTTGGTAGCCGCCAGTTTGCCATGCGTGTATGGCTCAAACCTGACCGCATGCGCGCCTATAATGTATCCACAGACGAAGTGATGGAAGCACTGGCCCAGCAAAGCATCATAGGGTCGCCGGGAAGGATAGGACAGGCCACCGGTAAGCGTTCCCAGTCACTGGAATATGTGCTCACTTACCCGGGCCGCTATAACAAACCGGAACAGTACCGCGATGTGATTGTAAAAGCCAATGCCAACGGAGAAATATTATACCTGAAAGACATCGCTGATGTAGAACTGGGTAGTGAGTTTTATGATATTTACTCCAACATGGACGGCCATCCATCTGCGGCCATCACCCTCAAGCAAACCTACGGCAGTAACGCCTCGGATGTTATCAAGGAAGTAAAAGCCAAGCTGGAACAGATCAAAGCCAGTTCCTTCCCACCAGGTATGGACTATAAAATCAGCTACGACGTATCCAGTTTCCTGGATGCCTCCATGGAAAAAGTAGTACACACGCTCATCGAAGCCTTTATACTCGTGGCCATAGTGGTGTTCCTCTTCCTGGGCGACTGGCGCTCCACGCTCATTCCAACGCTCGCTGTGCCGGTATCGCTCATCGGGGCATTTATGTTTATGCAGCTCTTAGGTCTCACCATCAACCTCATCACGTTATTTGCACTCGTACTGGCAATCGGTATCGTGGTGGATAATGCGATCGTGGTAGTGGAAGCCGTGCATACCACCATGGCAGAAGAACACCTGTCGCCCTATAAAGCAGTAAAGAAGGTGTTGAAAGAAATCAGTGGCGCCATCATCGCCATCACCTTCCTGATGACAGCCGTATTTATTCCGGTAGCGTTCATGACAGGTCCGGTGGGTATCTTCTACCGGCAGTTTTCCATTACCATGGCCACCTCCATCGTAATTTCCGGCGTGGTGGCACTAACGTTAACGCCTGTACTCTGCGCCATGATTCTGAAAAATAATCATGGTCAGCCAAGGAAGAAAACACCTGTCAACCGCCTGATCGATGGCTTTAACAGCTGGTTTGAAAAGGTGACGGAGAAGTACACCGGTTTACTGCGACTGATCGTAAACAAACGCGTGATCACCTTCGGACTGTTGCTCGCCTTCTGTTTCGGTATCTGGGCGATATCTTCCCTGCTGCCTACGGGCTTCATCCCGAATGAAGACCAGGGGATGATTTATGCCATCATTCAAACGCCGCCGGGATCTACGCTGGAACGTACCAACCATATTGCCGGCCAGCTGCAGAAGATTGCAGAAAAAGTGGAAGGAGTGGAATCCGTGTCCGCACTCGCAGGCTATGAAGTGTTGACAGAAGGTAGGGGCTCCAACGCTGGTACCTGTTTGATCAACCTGAAAAACTGGTCGGACCGCAAACACTCTGCTGTAGAGATCATCGAAGAGCTGGAAGACAAAGCCAAAGTGATTCCGGGTGCTACCATCGAGTTTTTCCAGCCACCAGCCGTGCCTGGGTATGGTGCTGCCGGCGGGTTCTCGCTCAGACTCCTGGATAAAACCAATTCAGATGACTATGACGCCTTCGGAAAAGTAAATGAGGAGTTCATGGCGGCCCTGCGCAAACGCAAGGAACTCACCGGGCTGTTCACGTTTTTCGCCGCCAACTATCCACAGTATGAACTGGAAATTGACAACAAGGCTGCCATGCAGAAAGGCGTGTCCATTGGCAAGGCGATGGATAACCTGTCGATCCTCATTGGTAGTACCTACGAGCAGGGCTTTATCCGCTTCGGTACTTTCTATAAGGTGTATGTGCAGTCGTCCCCTGAATACAGGGCGCTGCCGGATGATGTACTGAAGCTGTACATCAAAAATAACAGGGATGAAATGGTGCCTTATTCTGCTTTTATGAAGATAAAAAAGAATCAGGGGCTCAATGAAATCACACGATTCAACATGTACCTGGCCTCCGCCATCAATGGTGCACCTGCTGCCGGTTATAGCAGCGGCGAGGCCATCAAAGCCATTCAGGAAGTGGCCAAAGCTACGTTGCCCAGAGGCTACGATATTGACTGGCTGGGACTTTCCAAAGATGAAGCGGAGCGCGGTAATGAAGCGCTGATCATCTTCTTCATCGTGTTGATATTCGTATACTTCGTACTTGCCGCGCAGTATGAAAGTTTCATTATCCCGCTTTCGGTAATACTTTCCTTGCCGGTAGGTGTTTTCGGGGCATTTGCATTATTGAAGATGATGGGGCTGTCGAACGACATTTACGCGCAGGTAGGCCTGGTGATGCTGGTAGGCTTGCTGGGTAAAAATGCGGTGTTGATTGTGGAGTTTGCCGTGCAAAAACACCAACAGGGCGCAACCATTCTGGAGGCTGCCATTGAAGGTGCCAAAGTGCGCTTCCGTCCGATCCTGATGACGTCTTTTGCGTTTATTGCGGGCCTTATTCCGCTGTTGTTTGCTACAGGGCCGGGTGCGCTGGGTAACCGTACCATTGGGGCTTCCTCAGCAGGTGGTATGTTGCTGGGTACCGTTTTCGGAGTGATTGTAGTACCGGGATTGTACTACATATTCGGATCAATGGCTGAAGGTCGCCACCTGATACGTGATGAGGATGAAGTGCCGCTAACCGATGACCTGGTGATGAAGAAAAAGAAGAAGAAAAAGTATAAAATTTTCTAATTATGACGATAAGAACCAGCTATAAATTATTAGGGATACCGTTGCTGTTACTCGCTTACAGCGCCTGTAAAATTCCGGCGGTTACCACCCGTTCTGAAAGTAAGGAGCTGCCGGCAACTTTCAGCAACAATACCGCAGATTCTGCCAACACGGCCAGGGTGGCCTGGAAGGATTTTTTTACAGATCCATATCTGAAAACCCTGATAGATACTGCATTGCAGCATAACCAGGAGTTGAATATTACTTTACAGGAGATAGCCATTGCCCGTAATGAAATACGTGCCCGTAAAGGGGAGTACCTGCCGTTTGTACAGTTGAAAGCAGGGGCAGGATTGGACAAGGTAGGGAGATATACCAACATCGGAGCGATGGAGGAATCCACAGAAATTAAACCAGGCAAGGAAATGCCGGACCCGCTGCCTGACTACCTCATAGCAGCACAGGCCACCTGGGAAGCTGATATCTGGCATAAGCTGCATAATGCAAAAAAGGCGGCAGTGGCCAGATATGTATCCAGCGTAGAAGGGCGGAACTTTGTGCTCACCAACCTGATCGCGGAAATCGCCAACTCCTATTACGAGCTGCTGGCATTGGATAAGCAGCTGGAGATTGTGCAGAAAAATGTGGAGATCCAAACCAACGTCCTACGGGTGGTGCGATTGCAGAAAGAAGCTACCAGGGTAACGGAGCTGGCTGTACGTAGATTTGAAGCACAGCTGGCAAAAACGAAAAGCCTGCAATACAACCTCCAGCAGCAGATCGCCGAAACAGAATACAATATCAATTTCCTGCTGGGGCGTTATCCGCAGCAGGTGCAAAGGAGCAGTATGCCGGCAGCAAATGCGGTGCCTGCCCTGGTGCAAACGGGTATTCCTTCCCAGTTGCTGGCCAACAGGCCTGACATACGGAAAGCGGAACAGGAGCTGGCTGCGGCTAAGCTGGATGTGAAGGTGGCCAGGGCCAGGTTTTATCCATCGGTAGGCATCAGTGCCGCTATTGGCTATAATGCTTTCAATCCTTCGTACCTGCTGACTACACCGGCCTCCCTGATCTATTCACTGGCAGGAGAGTTGTCTGCTCCGTTGGTGAACCGTAACGCCATCAAGGCTGAATATCTGAACGCCAGTTCCCGGCAGCTGCAGGCGGTGTATAACTACGAGCGTACCGTATTGCATGCCTATGTGGAAGTAGCGAAGCAGGTGAAAAAGATTGATAACCTGCAAAAAAGTTATGATTTGCAGGCGGAGCAGGTGCAGCAACTATCCAGTTCTGTAGATATCTCTGATAAGCTCTTCAAGGCTGCGGAGGCGGATTACATGGAAGTGCTGATGACCCAGCACGATGCGCTGGAAGCGAAGTTTGAGCTGGTGGAAACACAAAAGCAACGGTTATGTGCCGTGGTGAATATCTATGAAGCCCTCGGGGGCGGATGGCAATAATTAGGGGTAATTAAGGCCAGAAAAACCGGAAATGAAGGGCGTATCCATATAAAGTAGTAAAATATTTTAGTGAGATGAGCCCGCTCATTCCCCGGTCAGCGCCTGCCTGCGCTCCGTTTTCAATGCTTCCAGGCATTGGTTACAGAGGCAGTCGGTATAGCGTTCTCCGATATACTGGCGGTCGTCCCCATCCAGCCGAACCTGCGTACACCAGCACTGGTGTATGTTTTCCGGCTCACATACCAGTGGCTTCCCGCAACGGGGGCAAATGCTGCTATTTTTTTCTGCACCGCTCATACCCAAATATAGCGAATCCCAAAATTACACTGGCGGCATAAGGGTATGACCGATTTTTCCTTACGTTTGCAATATGTTTACAAACTATAACTACACCGTAGATGAACGCTTTCTGCGTTACGTACAGATAGATACACAGTCAGATCCGTTGAGCAGCAGCTTTCCCACCACGGAGAAACAGAAGGATCTGAGCCGCCTGCTGGTAGACGAATTAAAGGCAATGGGGATCAGTGATGCCGGGCTGGATGAACATGGTTATGTATTCGCCACCATTCCCGCCAATACGGATAAAAAAGTGCCGGTGATCTGCTTCTGCAGCCACGTGGATACATCTCCCGATAGCAGTGGTACCAATGTTAAGCCAATCATACACGTCAGCTACGACGGAAAAGATATTCAGCTGCCAGACGATCCTGCTGTGATCATCCGTGCCAGCGAACACCCTTACCTGGCCAGCAAGAAAGGCGATGATATCATTACCGCCAGCGGTCTTACCCTCCTCGGTGCCGATGATAAAGCCGGTGTTGCGGAAATTATGGATGCCGCGCATTTCCTCATGACCCATCCGGATGTGAAGCATGGCGCTATCCGCATTCTATTCACTCCGGACGAGGAAGTGGGCCGTGGTGTGGAAAAACTGGATATGAAGAAACTGGCTGCCGATTTCGGCTACACCATGGATGGTGGCGAGCTGGGATCTTTGGAAGATGAGAACTTCTCGGCTGACGGTGCCAAAATCGTGGTAGATGGTATCAGCGCCCACCCGGGAGCTGCTAAGGATAAACTGGTGAGTGCCATTAAAATCGTCAGCGAAATCGTTGATGCGTTGCCGAAAGACAGCCTTTCACCTGAAACAACGGACGACAGGGATGGCTTTATTCACCCGGTTCGTATAAGCGGCACCGTAGAACAAGCCGAAATCGACTTCATTATCAGGGACTTCGAAACCAACGCACTCGAACTGCACGAAGCATACCTGCGCCGCATCATGGAAAGGGTAGTTGCAAAATATCCCGGCGCAAAAGGCGTTTTAAGGGTGAAAGAACAATACCGTAACATGAAGGAAGTGCTGGTTCATCATCCTGAAGTGACCGCCTATGCTGCAGAAGCTATCCGCCGGGCAGGCGTACAGCCGGTGAAAATGAGCATCCGCGGAGGTACTGATGGTGCCCGCTTATCCTTTATGGGACTGCCTTGCCCGAATATTTTCACCGGGGAAATGGCCCTGCACAGCAAACATGAGTATGTAAGTATCCAGGATATGCAAAAAGCCGTACAGACAATTGTATATCTGGCACAGCTTTGGGAGGAGAAGGCATAATTTTGTAATTATTTACTATTTTAACCGTTATTAGTTTAAAATCGAAACATGTTGTTAGGACTTATCACGTTATTACAGGATTCTTTATTGCTTCCCAAAGCAGATACAGTAGCGCAGGGCGTTAATGCAGCTGCACAGGCAGCAGATAAACATATTAGCCTGCTGGAATTGCTGAAGAATGGTGGTGTGTTGATGATTCCCCTGGGCCTGCTGTCGCTGATCGCGGTTTTTGTATTTGTGGAAAGATGGCTTACCATCTCCAAAGCCGGTAAGATCGAAGACAATTTCATGCCTATGATCCGTGATCAGATCATGAATGGCAACGTTCAGGCAGCCCGCTCCCTGGCGAAAAATACCAACAGTCCTATCGCACGCATGATTGATAAAGGAATCCAGCGTATCGGTAAGCCTATCGAAAATATTGAACGATCCATGGAAAATGTCGGAAAACTCGAAGTTTACCGCATGGAAAAGAACCTGGTGATATTGTCTATCATCGCCGGTATCGCTCCCATGTTCGGTTTCCTCGGTACTATTGCCGGTATGATCCAGACGTTTTTCAATATCTCCATTACTTCAGATATTACCCTGGGAACCATCGCCGGAGGTATCTATGTAAAAATGATCACTTCCGCTACGGGCCTGATCATCGGGATCATATCCTTCATAGGTTATAGCTTCCTCAATGCCCAGATAGATAAAGTTGTAAACAAAATGGAGACCGCTTCCTCAGAGTTTATCGATATTCTGCAGGAACCTACCCGCTAAAATAACGGAAATGAATCTACGCAGTCGCAACCGGAAACATGTGGAAATGGACAAGTCAGCACTGAACGATATCCTGTTCATCCTGCTGCTGTTCTTCCTGATCGTTTCCACACTGGCAAATCCGAACGTCATTAAACTGGCGCTGCCCAAAGCTACCAGCAATACCAAGGCGAAGCAAACGGTGGTGGTGAGCATCAACAGCAATCATGAGTTTTTCATAGGTACCAATAAAGTACCTTTCGAAGCCTTGCAGCAAACGTTGGTGCCCGCGCTCTCGCACGAGTCAGTAGATCCTACGGTGGTAATCAATGCCGAAAAAACCGTTCCGATCGAAGATGTAGTAAGTGTGATGGAAATTGCCCGTTCAGTAGGAGCAAAAGTAGTACTGGCAACCGCCAAAAAATAAATGAGTCAGGGGTCGCGGCTATACCGCGATCCCTGCTTTTATCATACGGTCTTTCCCGAAAAAGTCCTGTTTGAGCTCGACTCCTTCAAATCCAAGGCCCTGTAGTAACACCACTACCTCTTTCCCAAAGGCCTCATTGATCTCAAAATATAAAAATCCGCCCCTGTTAAGCTTTTCCAATGCAGTAATAGCAATATGCCTGTAAAACAACAAGGCGTCGTTATCCGGTACAAACAAGGCCAGTGAAGGCTCAAAGCCCCATACCTGCTGCTGCATTTCTGCCTGCTCCTTTTGTGTGATATATGGCGGGTTGCTGATAATGATATCATAACTGTCCAAAGCCTGCATCTGCTGCGGATTTAAGGCATCCAGCGCAAAGAAGTTTACTTCCAGCTTCAGCTGCTCACTATTGCTGCGTGCCACTTCCAGGGCGGCCTCGCTTACATCTGCACCGCTTACGTGGGCTCCCGGCAGGGCCGACTTCACCGCTATCGGTATGCATCCGCTGCCTGTGCCAATATCCAGGATGCGCAGCTCCGTTTTGCCGGCTGCATCCTGCACCACCCACTCCACCAGCTCCTCCGTTTCCGGGCGGGGAATGAGCACCGCAGGGGTTACCTTAAACTCCAGCCCGTAAAACCAGGCCGATCCGGTGATGTATTGAATGGGTTCCAGTCGCTGCAGCGCTGCTATAGCCTGCTTCAGCGCATCGTGCTGCTCCGGGGTTAACTGCCGCTCCTTATGGACTATCCTGTCCAGCTTACCCAGTCCGGTGAGGTGTTCCAGCACCATATGCGCGATGCTGGCGGCCTCCCGCGCATCATAAATATCGCCCAGGGCGCCGGTAATAAATGTGAAAGCCGATTGTATAGTCAATGCTAAAAACAATATTTTTGCAAACATACTTATAACGCTGGGGATTATGGATAGCACTTTCAATGAATTTTTTATGCGGCGATGCCTGGAGCTGGCGGCAATGGGAGCAGGTCATGCTGCGCCAAACCCAATGGTCGGCGCAGTACTGGTGCACCAGCAGCGCATCATAGGGGAAGGATACCATCAGCAATATGGGGAGGCTCATGCGGAGGTTAACTGTATTAACAGCGTAGCCCCGGACGACCAAAGCCTCATCGCCAGGGCCACCATGTACGTAAGCCTGGAACCCTGCGCCCACCACGGTAAAACACCTCCCTGCGCCGATCTGATCGTGGCCAGCCATATTCCCAAAGTAGTCATAGGTTGTCAGGATACCTTTTCGAAAGTGGCCGGCAAAGGAATCGAAAAACTCCGCAAAGCCGGTATAGAAGTGACTACCGGCGTGCTCGAGCAGGAGTGTCGCTACCTCAACCGCCGGTTCTTCAACTTCCATGAAAAGAAAAAGCCTTACGTGATTCTTAAATGGGCCCAAACCCGCAATGCCCTCATGGCCGCGGACGACGGTAAGCCGGTGCGCATCTCCAACACCTATACGGACCGACTCGTACACCGCTGGCGCAGCGAAGAAATGAGTATCCTCGTAGGCACAGGTACGGCCATCCACGATAATCCCAAGCTTAATACCCGCCTCTGGCCCGGAAAAGATCCGGTAAGGCTGGTGATCGATAAAGCACTCAAAGTGCCGCACGAATATCATGTATGGGACGGCAGCGTGCCCACCATCTTTATCTCCGGCCGCACCGGCGATACGGAAGGCCGCTCCGAAATAATGCAGCTGGATTTCTTCGACGACCTGCTGCCACAACTCCTGGAACAGCTCTATCATAAAAATATTACCAGCGTGCTGGTAGAAGGTGGCCCACATGTCCTGGAACAGTTCATTGAAATGGACCTCTGGGACGAATGCCGTATTATCACCGGCACAGGCACACTGAAAGGCGGCAAGGCCGCTCCCGTATTGACCAATGCACTGCTGGCAGGTTCCAGTACATTGGGTACCGACCGGGTAGATATTTACCATCGCCACGCCAGCGGGATGTAATTAGTTTTTTTGGTTTTTCTAAATTTTATTGATGGAGGTTTATTTTACTATAGATAAGAGTGCAGTAGCAGAATTTAAAGACAGGGGAAGCAAGTTTCTCGCCTTCGCCTACCCGGTGAAAACAACGGATGATGTTAAAAATTGCCTGAACGAAATAAAAAAGGAACACCCCAAAGCCACCCACCATTGCTATGCTTACCGCCTCGGTACAGATGGATTGCAATACCGCGCCAACGATGACGGGGAGCCTTCCGGCAGCGCCGGTAAACCCATCCTCGGCCAGATCGATTCCAAACAGCTCACGGACGTACTCGTTATAGTAGTGCGCTATTTCGGTGGCACCCTGCTGGGTGTTCCCGGCCTGATCAATGCCTACAAAATGAGCACCGCCATGGTGTTACAGCTGGTGCCCGTGATCCAGAAAAATGTGGAGAAACGCTACCACCTCAGCTTCGACTATACGATTATGAACGAGGTAATGACAGTAGTAAAGCAACACAACGTTACCGTGCTGTCCCAGGAAATGCAACTCTTCTGCACCATGGATATCGGTATACCCAAAAGCACAGAAGAGCTTTGTTTATTGAGATTACAGGACATTCGGGGTCTGGAGCTCAGGCCCGTAAAGTAATTTATTCGGAGCGCAAACTTTTTACCGGATTCATTAACGCGGCTTTTATGGCCTGGTAGCTGATCGTAAACAGCGTTACCAGCAGAGCGCCTACCGCAGCTATAACGAATACGGATACACTGATATCTACCCGATAGTCAAATTGCTGTAACCAGCGGTTCACAAAGTAAAATGCAAGCGGCGACGCCAGCAATGCACTTGCCAATACCAGCACCACAAAGTCTTTCGACAGCATGGCCCATATCTGTGTCACAGAAGCGCCCAGCGCTTTACGTATCCCTATTTCCTTGGTACGTTGCTCTGCAGTGAAGGCCGCCAGCCCCAGTAATCCCAGGCAGGAGATAAAAATAGCAAAGCAGGTAAAGATGGCGGATAAGCGACCAATCAGCACTTCCTGCCGGAACTTATAGTTATATTCATCATCGGTGAACTGGTAGGTAAAGGCACTCTCAGGGCTATACGCTGTAAATGCTTTTTCTATTTCGGCTATGGCGGTGTGGGGATTTACTTTGCTGGCTAAACGAATAATGCCCCAACTTTTATCTGCCACATTAGGAACAAACATCCCGGGGTCGGCCTGGGCATAAGGGGAGAGCATCAGTGCGTCTTTTACGACACCGGCAATGGTGAGCCGGCGGCCACCCCAGGTGATCGTTTGGTTTACCGGGTCTTTCAGGCGCAGGCGCTTTACGGCGGCCTCGTTTAGTATAACCGACTGACTGTCGGCACTGGCTTCCCGAAAGTCGCGACCAGCCACGATCTTCATACCCACCGTCTGAAAGTAATGATTATAAACGGAGAAGGTGCCCATTTCTACTGTTTCGCCCGGCAGCTTACCGGGAAAGTCATCCAGGTCGTTATGGCTATAAACTTCTGTTACGGGAGATGAGGAGGCTGTGACGTTAGTGACCACGCCGGTTTGCAGCAGTTGATTGCGGAACGCGTCAAAGTGGGTGGCTACTTCATTGGGGATATGTGCTTGCATGAGCAGGTCCTTATCGTAACCTACAGGGCGGTTGCGGGCATAGTCCACCTGGCTGTGAATCACTATGGTAGCTATGATCAGTGCAATAGAGCAGGTGAACTGTGTGATCACCAGTATTCTCCGTGAGGTGCTGCTGGTTTTGCCCACCCGCATGCCCTTCAGGATTTTAACCGGTCTGAAGGAGGAAAGGATGAATGCTGGCCTTGCCCCGGCGATCACGCTTACTACGATAACGGCCAGTAGTAATAGGATATATAACCAGGGAGATGTATAAGGAATCAGCACTGTGGTGGCCGTCATCCGGTTAAACAGCGGCAGGGCCAGGGCTACCAGTATGCAGGCGATCACTGCTGCGAGGAAAGTGATGATGAACGATTCTACAAGGAACTGGAAGATGAGGAATTTGCGTTCCGCACCCACCGCCTTGCGTATGCCTACTTCCTTTGCACGTTTGGAAGATCTGGCAGTGGAGAGGTTGATGAAGTTGATACAGGCGATCAGCAGCACCAGAAAGCCTACAATGCTGGCCGTGCGGATATTATCTACCAGTCCGGCCACATCTTTACCATTTTCATATTTGCCGTACAGATGCCAGCGTGCCATGGGTTGCAGCACTACCTCTGAATTCATGGCGTTTTCGGAGGTGGTTTCTACTTTTTCAATGTCTTTTATTTTGGCGGCAAACTGCTTCATATTCACGTCAGGCTTCAGTTTCACGAATTCCTGGAAGCCATTGTTACCATACCCGCTCTTTCTGCCTTCCTTTACAAATTCGTAGGCCTGCTCCATGCGGCGCATGGTCATAAGGTATTTAAAACGGAAGGTGGAGTTTTCAGGGAGGTCCTTTAGTATACCCGTAACCGTTAGGTTGTCGGTATTGTCTATGCGAACTGTTTTGCCGATAGGGTCAGCGTTGCCGAACAGCGCTTTGGCGGCGGATTCCGTAAGCACAATCGCATAGGGATCGTCAAATATGGAATTGATATTTCCTTGTAACAGGGGATATTGGAAGATGCGGAGGAAATCGTCGCCAACGTGGGCACCGTCCAGTGCTACTTTCGTTTCGCCGGCTTTGAGGTTATGGTAGCCCATCCAGTCGGTTTCTGCGAGGTACTCGATTTCCGGCATGGTTGTTTTGAGCGTAGCTGCCAGCTTGAGGGATACGGTGGAGAAGTTGAGGATTTCACCGTTGCTGTTGAAGTTTCTTCTGACCTGGAACACCCGTTCTCTTTCCGGTACCTGTGCATCGTAGGAGGCTTCGTGGTAGGCCCACAACCCGATGATCAGTGCTACGGCCAGGCCTGTTGCCAGTCCCAGGATATTGATTGCGCTAAACCCTTTGTTATTGCGCATATTCCGGTATGCTACTTTTATATAGTTGTTGATCATATGCCAAGAGTTGGATGTAACCCGGGCTACTAACGGGATGCCAGAGTTAAGGGGTGCTGATAATCAACTTAATAGAATAAAAAAGCGAACGGAAACTGTCCGTTTTTGGTACAGCCGCCGTTCGCTTTCGAATATAGTAAAATTAGCGGGAGAATCGCTCGCTCACTACCAGGTCTTTACTGCCTGGTGTGTATTTGTAAAAGCCTTCGCCGCTTTTAGCGCCGAGGTAGCCGGCGGTCACCATGTTTACCAGCAGCGGGCATGGGGCATATTTCGGATTACCAAAGCCATCATGTAACACGTTCAGGATGGAGAGGCATACATCCAGGCCTATGAAGTCGGCCAGTTGTAAAGGTCCCATAGGATGAGCCATACCCAGTTTCATCACCGTATCAATTTCGTTTACGCCTGCTACCCCTTCAAACAGGGAATAGATGGCTTCATTGATCATGGGCATAAGGATGCGGTTGGCGATAAAGCCCGGGTAATCGTTCACTACGCAGGGCACTTTACCTAATTTTTCCGTCAGTGTAACGATGGCGGTGGTGACCTCTTTTTCCGTGGCGTAGCCATTGATGATTTCCACCAGTTTCATTACCGGTACAGGGTTCATGAAGTGCATGCCTATCACTTTGCCGGGGCGTTTGGTGGCTGCGGCAATTTTGGTAATGGAAATGGAGGAGGTGTTGGTGGCCAGGATGGCGCCTGCGGGCGCAAACTGATCCAGCTCCTGGAAGATCTTTAATTTCAGGTTTACATTTTCAGTGGCGGCTTCTACTACCAGTTCGGCATTTTGTACGCCTTGTTCAATGGAAGTGAAGGTAGTGATGTTGGAGAGGGTGGCTGCTTTCTGTTCTTCGGTGACAGTACCTTTGGAGACTTGCCGGTCCAGGTTTTTGCTGATAGTCTGCAAGGCTTTTTGCAGGGCGGCATCTGCCACGTCAATCAGATTAACTTTAAAACCGTTTTGGGCAAATACGTGCGCAATACCATTTCCCATAGTACCGGCGCCTATGACTGCGATTTTTTGCATGGCGTATAAAACGTTTATTCGTTTATTTGATGAAATGCAATATCAACAAATAAACGAATAAAGCGGCTATTAATCTTCTTTCCTTTTGAAATCCCCACGCTTCCAGGCCTGGATGAACTGGGCCCACGACAGCGGGTTAAAGATATTTTGCGGAGGTGGCTGACCGGCGTAGTAGAGCGATTGTGCCTGGCGGCGCATAAACATATTGGTAGCTTCACGGCCGTCTACAGGGGTGATACGTGCGAGGGCACGCAGCTGATGTGCTTCGGTATTTTTTCGTGCTCTTTCGTATGCGTCATCAGGGATGTCCATCGTAGCAAAGGCACGCTCAAATTCTTCTTTGGTAAGGTATGGCCGGATAATGGTGGCCGGCAGGTACATGGTGTCTTCCACCATGAGCTGGATCATGGAATAGGCGTTGCCGGGCAGGGTGGCAGGCACCTTATAATCCTGTTTCTTAAAACCAATGGCAGAAAAGCTCAGGGTATCACCTTTAAATACCACGATGGAAAACACCCCTTGTTTGTTGGAGATGGTTCCACGGTACTGGCCGCGCACCATAATGCTCACAGCAGGGATAGCCTTGAGGCTGTCCGCAGTCATCGTAATACCTGAAATTTGTATGATGCTGTCTTTAAATTCCGTGATCTGTGCACGTAGGAGTACAGGAGATAAAAGGAAAATAATTAAAAGTGACAGTATGTAGGATCTTTTCTGCTCCATTGTCGCTCTAAGATATAGAAATTATTTTAAGTGTTATAATCATACTTCCTGCGAGTTACGGAGAAGTAAATCAGAGTTGTAAATTAAGCCCCAATTGGGTTAACTTTGCCCCCTGGAATCTAATTTAACAACAATTTATGATGACTAAAGAGCAGATTTTACAAGCCCTGAGCAACGTAGAAGAACCGGATCTGGGAAAAGACCTGGTGACGTTGAATATGGTGAAAGATATAGAGATAGACGGGAATAAGGTGAAATTTACTGTTGTGCTGACGACTCCGGCCTGTCCGCTGAAGGACCTGATCCGCAGCGCATGTGTGAACGCGATTCACATGCTGGTAAGTAAAGAAGCAGAAGTTGAAGTGGTGATGACTGCTAACGTGAGCAGCAAACGCAGTGGAAACGGTGCGCTTCCCGGCGTAAAAAATATCATTGTAGTAGCGTCTGGTAAAGGTGGGGTAGGTAAATCTACCGTTGCTGCCAACCTGGCGCTGGCACTGGGCCTCGACGGTGCGAAAGTGGGACTGATGGATGCCGATATTTACGGCCCTTCCGTACCTATCATGTTTGGCGCCCGTGGCGAACGCCCGATGATGGTGAGCGTAGATGGTAAAGGTATGATTGAACCGATGGAAAAATACGGTATCAAATTCATGTCTATCGGCCTGCTGATCGAAGAAAGAGAAGCGGTGATCTGGCGCGGACCTATGGCCAGCAGTGCCTTACGTCAGTTTGTAACAGATGTACACTGGGGCGAACTGGACTACCTGGTAATCGATATGCCACCTGGTACCGGAGATATTCACCTGACACTGGTACAAACGGTACCTATCACCGGTGCGGTTATCGTTACAACACCGCAGGATGTAGCCCTCGCCGATGCTAAAAAAGGGATGGCGATGTTTATGGGTAAGCAGATCAACGTGCCTATCCTCGGTCTGGTAGAAAACATGGCTTATTTCACCCCTGCTGAACTGCCTGAAAATAAATACTACATCTTCGGTAAAGATGGCGGCCGCCGCCTCGCTGATGAAATGGATGTGCCATTCCTCGGCCAGATTCCGCTGGTACAGAGTATCCGTGAAGGTGGTGACTATGGTACGCCTATCATGGCTTCTGACGATAAAGTTACCCGTAAGGCGTTCCTGGATATTGCCGGCGCTACCGCCCGCAGCATCGCCATGCGTAATGCGAATATCGCACCTACGAAGATTGTGGACATTGTAGTATAATTATAACATTTATATGGATACAAATCGGGAGGCCTTTGGCCTCCCGATTTGCGTTTGAGCCCTTTTGCACCGCCGGCACAGCTGGGTACTAACAGGAATAGTTGTTAAGCATTTTTTTCGTATTTTACTTGCCAATCCCAACTTTATGCTCACCGCCAAATTAAATAAGGAAACCGACTGGAGTAAGATCGAAGCTTTTATGCGCGAATTCAGTTTTGCGCTGGTCATAGATACAGATGAAAACAATGTGCCGCAGGCCACACATTTGCCACTGGTACTCAAACAAAAGCCCAATGGGCAGTATGTGCTGCAAGGACATCTCGCTAAAGCAAACACGCAATGGCATTACTTCGGTAAGCAGGATACGCTCGTGATATTTTCCGCGCCCCATGCGTATATCTCCTCTTCCTGGTATGAAAAAGAAAGAATACCTACCTGGAACTATATGGCCGTACATGTGCATGGTAAAACCAGGATTTTGACAGATGAGGAACTACACCAAAACCTGGATGAATTGGTAACACATTATGAAGCAGCATCTAAATGTCCTGTAACCATAGCAGATATAGATGAAAAATCTTACGCTAATAATTTTAAAGCCATTGTAGGTTTTGAAATTGAAGTGAGAGATATTAACGCTAATTATAAATTGAGTGCCAATAAAAAGGATAAGGATTACTTTAATGTGATTGCAAATCTCCAGGAAAAAGGCGACGAAAATAGTGTGCGTATAGCGGCTGAAATGCAATGCAGACGGCCTCATACAGAAGAGTAGGGAATCCCGTTAAAATGAAATATCTTTAATTGGGCCACTTTTGCTTACCTTTGCGCCCCAAATTATACCGACTATGAATCGACAGGAATTGGTGAATCTGATCAAGGAAAGACAATCTTATCTGTGTGTAGGTCTTGACACAGACTTGCAAAAGATTCCAAAACACCTGCTCTCTCATGCAGATCCGGTGTTCGCTTTTAACAAGGCAATCATTGATGCTACCAAAGATCTTTGTGTAGCTTACAAGATCAACACTGCTTTCTACGAAAGCATGGGTATCCGCGGCTGGGAAAGCCTGCAGCGTACTATTGAATATATTCCTTCCGGCATCTTTACTATTGCAGATGCGAAAAGAGGAGATATAGGCAATACTTCTACCCAGTATGCGAAAACTTTTTTCGATACTTATAAGTTCGACTCTGTAACCGTTGCTCCTTACATGGGCCGCGACAGTGTAGAACCATTCCTGCAGTTCCCTGAAAAATGGGCGATCATGCTGGGGCTCACTTCCAACGAAGGCAGCCAGGATTTTCAGCTGCAAAAGTTTGATGAGGAATACCTGTTTGAAAAAGTACTGAAAGCAGGTATGCAGTGGGGCACGCCGGATAACCTGATGTTTGTGGTGGGTGCTACGCAGTCCTCACAACTGGGTCATATCCGCAAAATGGTACCGGATCATTTCTTCCTGGTGCCAGGTGTAGGCGCGCAGGGCGGTAGCCTTGAGGAAATTTCCCGTCAGGCCATGAATAAGGATTGCGGCCTGCTGGTCAATGCCAGCCGCGCAATTATTTATGCAGGTAACGGGGAAGATTTTGCAGAAGATGCAAGAAAAGTAGCTAAGCAATATCAACTGGAAATGGCTTCATACCTGAGTCAGGTCGCAGTAGGTACGTTGTAAAATTATTTTTTCAGAGAGATAAGAGAGCAGTGTTGCAAAGTGTAAACTTCCTGCAACATTGCTTTTTTTATTTGAACACACAGTTTTTAGCCGTCCACCAGGGCTTAATGTCGAAGGTGAGCCGCCCGGCAACTACTGCCGGATCAGTTTTTACCAGGGAAACCGCTTCCAGACTGTCTTTGCAGTCCATAATAAAAATCCCCCGCAGCTCCCCATTGTCGCCAAAAGGACCGGCTACCACAATTTTTCCCGCCTCGGCGAGTTTAGTAATGTTGTCAAGATGTTTGCGCTGAATATCTGCTGCTGCAGCTTCGCTCTGCGTTCTATTGGAACCGGTTTTCAGGAATACCATCCAATAGCGTTTCATTTCGTATTCAGGTGCAGGTTTAGCTTTGCCTGGCAGGGCAGTTAAAGCAATGGATCGTAAAGTGGTTGGTCGAAACGATAACATTACAATGACTAAAAATCCCAACAACAACAGCGCAGGAATCACTTTGCTTGCCATAGCTCTCGAATTTGTACCGAATGTACTAACTTCTTATAGATTAGCGCGTTAATATTTAAAAAAATACTGTTCTCATCAATTCGTTATATCTCGTATCTTGCTGTAAACCAAAACTAAGGCAGTTATGAAACAAGACCTCTTTCAATCGCCCGATTACTTTAACCTGGACGCCCTGCTCACAGAAGAACATCTCCTGATACGTGATGCAGTTAGGCAATGGGTAAAAAAGGAAATCTCCCCGATTATTGAGGACAGCTGCCAGCAGGCCAGGTTCCCGTCGCACATTATTCCCGGACTCGGCAGTATTGGTTGTTTCGGCCCCACCATTCCTACGGAATACGGAGGTGCGGGGCTGGACTATATTTCCTACGGACTCATGATGCAGGAGCTGGAGCGTGGCGATAGTGGTATCCGCTCTACCGCCAGCGTGCAGGGCTCGCTCGTGATGTACCCGATCCATGCCTTCGGCAGTGAAGCGCAAAAGCAATGGTATCTCCCTAAATTAGCTACAGGAGAATTCATGGGCTGCTTTGGACTCACAGAGCCGGACCATGGTTCCAATCCTTCCGGCATGACTACCAACTTCCGTGAAGATGGCGATCACGTAATACTCAATGGTGCCAAACTCTGGATTTCCAATGCTCCCTTTGCGGACATCGCGGTGGTGTGGGCTAAAAATGAAGAAGGAGTGATACACGGATTGATTGTAGAGCGTGGTATGCCTGGTTTTTCCACCCCTGAAATAAAGGATAAATGGAGCCTGCGCGCCAGCGCCACCGGGGAGCTGGTATTTGACAATATACGGGTGCCAAAAGATAATATTTTGCCAGGCGTGAAAGGCCTGAAAGGGCCGTTGAGCTGCCTTTCCTCTGCCCGCTACGGCATTGCCTGGGGCGCTATTGGTGCCGCTATGGATTGCTATGATACTGCTTTACGCTATGCAAAGGAAAGAGTGCAGTTTGGCAGGCCAATTGCAGGTTTTCAGCTGATTCAGAAAAAGCTCGCGGAAATGGTTACCGAAATAACCAAAGCGCAGCTGATGAACTGGCGCCTCGGTGTACTGAAAAACGAAGGCAAAGCCACCCCTTCACAAATCAGCATGGCAAAACGAAATGCCTGCGAAGTGGCCACCAACATTGTACGTGATGCCCGCCAGATCCTTGGCGGGATGGGCATTACCGGCGAATATTCCGTGATGCGCCATATGATGAACCTGGAAAGCGTAATTACCTACGAAGGAACCCATGAAATACATCTGCTGATCACAGGCATGGATATTACCGGCCTGGATGCATTTAAATAGTGAACATGCTGAAATTTATGACCGGAGCAGCCGCATGGCTGCTATGCTGTGCCAATGCTTTTGCCGGACCGCGTATAGCCAACAACGTTAGTGATTCCACGGACCTGAAATTGATTACCTGCCAGGGGAAAGCCCAGGGTACTTACTTTGTAGTTAAATACCGTTCCACGGATACTACGTCTTTGCAAACTTCCATCGACTCTGTGTTTGCTGTGATTGATCAGTCACTTTCCCTGTATAAACCAGGCTCACTCATCAACCAGTTTAACGCCACCGGCCAGGTAACCATGGACGCACATATGAAAGCCGTGGTAGAAAAGGCGATCAGCACCTGTCAAATAACCGGAGGCCTGTTTGATATTACGGTGCAACCGTTGGTATACCTCTGGGGATTCGGTGTGCAAAAGCCAACCTTTAAAGGTATTCCACCAGCGGATAGTATTAACGCGGCTTTACAGACCACGGGCAGTTCTTATCTCTCTATAAAAGAAAATCAACTACAGGCTACCAAAAAAGGCGTAAAAATAGATTGTAATGGTATCGGGCAAGGCTATACGGTGGATGTGATTGGCCACTTCCTGGAGCAGCGCGGTATTAAAAATTACCTGGTAGATGTAGGAGGAGAGCTGTATGCCAAAGGATATAACCAGCAGGAAAAACGCTGGGGGGTAGGGATTGAACGACCCGCACCTGGCGACACCACCTATGAACCGGTAAGTGGTATGGTACGACTCGCAGAAGAGGGTATTGCTACCAGTGGCAACTACCGCCGCTTTTTTGACCAGGGAAAAACACGCTACGCGCATACGATCAACCCGCGAACCGGGCAGGCTTTACATAATCACATCATCAGTGTAACAGTATTGGCGCCGGATTGCTTTACCGCAGATGCTTTTGATAACCCGCTGATATTAATGGGGGTGGAAGACGGGATTGCCTGGCTGGAAAAGCATCCGGAACTGAAGCTGGAAGCCCTGTATGTGTACCGCGCCAGCGATGGTACTATACGTGAAGCCTATACGAAAGGCTTTGGGGTACGTTTGAACTAAAAAAATCCCGCAGCGCTAAACCAGCTGCGGGACGCCATTCTCACAATTGCCCTTCATTGAATATGGATAAAATGCTTAGTTGAGGTGAAACTTGAATCCCACGCTATACTGCACGGAATTGAAGTTGGTAATTTCGCCCATTTTATACGGGCTGTAATTATATCTTACGTTCGCGTTAAACAGCACGGGTGAGGCCTGTCCGAAAGGTATGTTCACCCCCACTTCCGGACTTACCATAAACTGCCAGCTGTTATCGGATTCTACAAACTGTCCCCAGTATTTTTTATAGTCCATATTGGCTGCACCTACGCCCACGGCTGCATATGGGATCACTGGTTTGTCCGGCTTGGTGAAGGCCCATCCGACAGTAGCCTGGATAGGAATTACCTGCAAGGTGCGTGTTTGCACGGCGGATACATCTCCTAACTTATCCGGATATACGGCGCGTGGTAATTTCTCGTTGAAGTCCTGAAAACCAGTACGGAGTCCTACTGATAATTGGTTGTTGAGCATATATTGTAATCCTGCGGTCCAGCCTCTGAAGCTGGTTTTTCCGGAGTAGTCCTTCAGGGAACCCAGCGGCGAAGCCACAGAATAATTAACGTCTATTGATAAAGGTGGGCGCACCTGTGCTGATACTGCCTGTGCGGCAAATATGCCGGCGAAAATCATCATCCAGTTTAATATCTTTTTCATCTTCCGATCAATTTAAAGTTCACGATACTATTGATTATTTGTTGGTCAGGTAGGTCGACTGATCAAAGGAAGCCTGCACCATGCTGGCAACGTTATCAGTGTTCCATACGCCGGAGCCTCTCCATAATGCATTCCATACGGATACGTACTTGTTGTCTGCAGTAGGATTTTTGAGGTCAAACACATCAATAGCCGTTTGTTTTTCGTTCACCTGGTATACTACGTAGTAGCTGGGCCAGTACCATCCGCCACCGGGATATCCCCAATAGCCGGGGCCCCATGCACCGCCCCACCAGCCTGGGTTCCAGGCTACGTTGGTAAAGGAGTTGTCGATACGTGTAAGCGCTACCGCGAGGTCTGGTTTGGCAGCTTTATCCACGAGGGTATAACCGCGTGACTGCATGGCTGCGGAAACAGAAGAGATGAGTTGTTTATCGTAATCGGTGAGTGCTTTTTTAGCAGTATCTGTACGATTGGTAAGTACGGCAACGGAGTCCACGATACTGAAGGTAGCGTAAGATTTAAAATTGGCCTGGCTGTCGTGGTTGGTAATGTAAATCCTGGATTCCTCAGGCGTCATATCTTTAAGAGGGTCCTTGCCACAACCGCTGAAAGATATCAATGCTGCGAGGGCAACAATGCTGCTGAGTAAATAAACTGTTCTTTTCATATTCCTGGCGTATTAATTTCTAATTATGGTTTCCTTCGAACTAAACGAAACGGGTCAACGGAAATTTCACGTTTTATCTATTGTTCAACGTGTTAGATGGCGCAAAGTTACAGCAGGTTTAGCCGGCAACTGTTAATGGAATCATAAAATAAAAGAGGGTTAACAGTGGTAGTTATTTACATATTAAACAGAAAATTTAATTCAGGATTTTCTTATGCATTAATTCATTTTTGAGTTGGATGGCGCTGGTAAAATGTATGCTATCGATTCCTATATTTCTGGCAGCATTTACATTTCGCAAATTATCATCGATAAACAATGATCGTTCAGGACTTTCCTGATAGCGCTCGAGGAGGAGTTTGAAAATAGACGGAGAGGGTTTTCGTTGTTTTTCTCTACCGGAGACTACGATGCCGTCGAACCATTGCAGAAACTGGTATTGTACAAGTGCGAGCGGAAAGGTTTCGTTGGACCAATTGGTGAGTGCGTAAAGTTTATATTTTCCGCTTTCTTTTAATTCTTTTAACAAGGCTACGCTGTCGGCCATCTCACCGCCCAGCATTTCCTTCCAGCGGCCATAATAAGCCCGGATTTCGGCCTCAAATTGCGGATGTTGACGGATGAGTAGTTCGGTAGCATCGAGCAGGCTCCTGCCGGCATCTTGTTCCTCGTTCCAGTCGAATGTACAGATTTGTTGCAGAAAGTAGTCTACCTCTGCTTCTGATGTAAATATTTTTCTATATAGATAGCGTGGATTCCAGTCTATAAGTACGGCGCCCAGGTCAAAAATTATGGCTTGGTACGCTTGCTCCGGATTTTGCATAGGTCACTTAAAATGAATAATAATCATCTAAATTAATAATTATTTACACATTAGAATAAAATTAATGGATTAATCCAGCAGATCATCTGCGGCGTCTTCCAGTAATTTCATGTCTACGCTGTCGCTGCCGGCAATACCTTCAATGGAGCCGTGGATATGTGCGGCGTTGAGCAATACTTTTTCCAGTTGTTTTTCTCTGGCCTTCCATATTTTCTCCATGGCATCTCTTTCCTTTTGTATGGATAGTTTGAGAGACATAAATCCTTCTCTGATGGCCTTCCATTGTTCGGCAAACTCTCCGCTGGTGAGGTAGGCGTAGAGCATATGCATTTTATCCCCTTTATTTTCCTGGGTGCTGATGGCGCCGAAAACTTTGATGATACCGTCTCTGAGCACGTGTGCCAGGGCTTTCACCTCTGCAAAGGTGCAGATCCATACCCCGTCTTTTTCACCGAATTTATCCATGCCGCGGGGCATGGTCTGGGTAACGAGTATGGCTACCTCAATGCCTTGTACCCGCATGTCTGCTTTCAGTTTTTCAATCCAATCAGGACCGAATTCTTTGGTGCGTTTACTTTCGTAGATGATGCGGCCGCAATCCTGTCCAAAGCGGTTTCTGACAAGCTGGATGCAGTCGGCCCCGCGCACTCCTTTTCCTACCGGCGCTACCTCATCGAACGGGAAGCTATGGCGCAGCATTTCTTCCAGCACGAGCTCCTGTACTTCTCCTTGCAGCTGCATGGAGCCTTGTTCGGCGCGGCGTTTCATTTCTTCTGCCAGTTTGCGCTGGTCTTCCAGTTGCTTTTCCAGTTCGCGGAGGCGCAGCTGGTGTTCTGTATCGCGGAGGGCAGTGCGTTCGGCTTCTTCCTTGCGGATGGCTTCCTGCAGCTGGGCCCTGGACTCCATCAGTTTCCTTTCTGTGGCCAGTTCCATTTCTGCCTCGCGGTTTTTGAGTTCCTGCTCTTTACGGAGGAAGTCCAGTTCTTTTTGCCGTGCTTCGCTCAGTTTGGCTTCCTGCTCCTGGTTGGCCTGTTGCAGTATTTTCACCTGGTTGTCGAAATCAGCCATGATGCTTTTGCGCAGGTCCTGGGCAATGGTTTCCTGCAGTTGTTGCTTTTCTGCCAGTACCCGTTTTTTTATTTCTTCTTCCTGTTGTTGGCGCAGCGATTCCATCTGCTGGCGCTCGGCAGCAATTTTATTTTTTTCTGATAAGAGGGCGTTTTTTTCAGACTGAAGTTCATCCAGCTTTTTGCGCCATTCAGTAGCCATTTTACCGCGCATTTCCCTTTCAATATCCGCTGCGAAGGCGTCTTCCATTACAAACTGGTGTTTGCAATTCGGACATGTGATTGATGTACCCATAATTGTCTTGCAAAATTACGTAAAGATACGGTTTACCACCTTTGCAGTACCGGATGCGGATAAATTGTGCTAAACCTTTATTCGTATATTTGTATGAATTGTAACCCCGGACTGTTTAACTCCAAAACCCCTGAAAATGAAAAATGCTTATCCTGAGAAGCCAATGCTTCCATTTCGTCGTACTGTTGTGAGTATGGACGTGGTAATCGACACTATTCGCCACATGGGCTATCCGCCTGAGGTGAAGCGCGCCTGCTACATGATTTTCCGTAAAGAAAGCGGCAATGGTCGCAGTGGTATTAATGAAAACTATTCCGGCTTTCAGGCCGACTCCGGCCGCTGGCCTGCCGTGTACGATCCGCTGATTGCAGGGGTAGTGCTGAAAAATGAAAATGGTACCAATAAACCAAGGCTGTTTCTCGCATTTCAGCACGCCTCCGGCTGTTTAACCATGCTGCTGGACCGTATCCACCAACGCGGCCTCTATATCGGAGGGCATACCAGCAAAATTGTACAGATGGACGTGAAAAACGTAACCGATTTTGCCAGGGCCTATAAGAAGGAATGGGCTGCCGGCAGCGTGCTGGCCGAGCCCAGCGCAGACGATTTCAAAGGCTTTGCCAGCATGTACCGGCAGGCAACCGGGTTTTTTGTTTAGGCATTTCCGGATCAGCACATATTTTGGTAACTTAAAGCAAGTCATCAAACAACCTTGTTATGATCCGGAAATTACTGATCCTTTGCATACCCGTTTTCCTGCTGCTCTCCGCTCTGCCTGCCCCTTCCGCGCACGACCTGCTGCTGCAAAATGTGAATTTCATTGATGGAAAAGGCGGCCCGGCCATTCCAAATACGGATATCCTTATCCGTAACGGAAAAGTGGTGAAAACCGGGAAAGGATTGTCTGCCGCAGGTGCACGGGTGATTAACCTAAGCGGTAAAACAGTGATGCCGGCACTAATATGCGCACATATGCATATCGGTATGCTGAAAGGCACTACCACTAGTGGCGACAACTACACCCGCGAAAATATCATCCGCCAGTTAACCCGCTACCAGGACTATGGGGTGTTGAATGTGCTCTCTCTGGGTACTGACCGGCCATCGTTATACGAAAATCATCTGTATGATTCCCTGAAGAGCGGCTTGCTGCCCGGGGCGCGACTCTTCTCTGCCGCCTATGGTTTTGGCGTGCCGGGTGGAGCACCGCCGGTGGAAATGGGCATGAACAAAACGTATCGCCCTATGAGTAACGAAAAGGTGGCCAGTGAAATGGATAGCCTGGTAAAATTGCAGCCGGTAGCTATTAAGCTCTGGCTGGATGATTTTGGCGGTTCATTTAAGAAGATGGATAGCAGCACTTATCAGGCTATTATCAGGGAGGCACATCGCCACGGCTGGAAAGTGGCTGCGCATGTTTATTATTTGTCGGATGCCCGTAAACTGGTGCGGAGCGGGGTGGATATCCTGGCGCACAGTATACGCGACAGTGTGATCAACGATGCACTGGTACAGGAAATGAAGCGCCGCCAGGTAATCTACATTCCTACTTTGTCGCTGGACGAATATGCATATGCCTATGCGGGCACTCCATCCTGGCTATCTGATCCGTTTTTCCTGCATGCGGTGGAACCTGGCGTGGTGGCTATGGTGAGCGATCCTGCTTACCAGGATAAAATTAAAAATTCTCCTTCGTATAACCGTAACCGTATGGCCGTGGAAAACGCTGCAAAAAACGTGAAAAAATTGCAGGATGCAGGTGTGGTGATTGCAATGGGGACCGACTCAGGGGCGCAACCTGTTCGTGTGCAGGGCTTTTCAGAGCATTTGGAACTGCAGCTGCTGGTACGCGCCGGACTTACGCCTGCTGCCGCTTTGCGGGCCGCCACTTTGGGCTCGGCAAAGGTGCTGGGAGTTACGGATAAATACGGCACGCTGGAAGCAGGTAAAATGGCGGATCTGGTGGTATTGTCGGCCAACCCGCTCATGGATATCACCAACACCCACCAGATCGAGGCTGTATACAAAGCCGGAACGGCGGTGTATACCCGTTAATCCAGTTTAATAAACATCTGATCGAAGTTGATCGTCATTTTCCCGAATTGTTTGATCACATCCTGACCGATATTTCCGTAGCCGGTTTCGTTGCTGATATTGTCACGCAGCAGGCTGATGTTGTTTATTGGTACGCTTTTACCATTGATGGTAAAGGAGTGGCTGATTTTGAATCCTGGGAGTACGGTATGGCCACCCGCACCTCCGAGACTAACTTTTGTGAGTTTGTAGGTTTTGTCGATGCGTGCTTTATTTTGCCGGTAGAAGGCTCCGTACAGGATGGTATGGTCTGCGCCGGTGTCAAATGTGAAGTTCATATCGTCGATATAAATCAGTGGTGTGAGTCCATCGATAGCCAGGTTGGAAGTGCCAGGCATGGCGGTTTCTTTTAACGGGATGATCAGATAATCATCTATCGTCAGCTGTACTTCTTTTAGCGCCTCTATCACAGGGTATCCCAATATTCCATGTATCTGGTAGCTGATTTGTGGAAAAGAGAGTTCCTTATCTCTCAATACCAAAAAAACTGCATTTTCGATATCAATATTTCCCAGCCTGAATTTTTTACATACTGCCAGATTAGCCGCTACGGTATTGCCGGTGATGGTGGATACTTCAATGGCAGCGGGAATAATGGTCATCTGCATCCTTTTGGCGGTGGATTCCGTGATGGTTGAAATATTGGCGCCGGTATCAAAAATAAAGGGCAGGGTATCGTTGCCGGTGGTGACAGGGAGGTTCTTTAGTCCTGCTTTGTCTTTCTGCATTTTCAGTTCATTGTACCCCCCGATGGTCACTTTCTGCTTCGGCTGATCTTTGAGCGCCTCCCATATTTTCAAGCTGTTTTGCATGTCCTTTACTTCCTCTTTCGTGAGCTGGTTTTTAAAGTCTGCAAGTACGGTGTTGAGTGTCGTGTAGGCGGTAGCGTAGTCGTACTGCTTGATGGCATTGTCTTCTTTTATGCGGAAGAGTTTGAGCCGGAGACTGTCTGGTAGCGCGTAATTGCCGGTGATCAGTATATCGATTTTTTTATCAGAAGCTGCCGGCTTGTTAAATGCGTTTTGTAAAACTGCGTCTGTAAAGCAGCGGTAGGGGGTAGTGAGTTGCGCGGAATCTTTATTGAAAACTTCCCTGGCCTTGAAAAAATTTTTCTCTTTTATAAGGCTGTAAATTTTTTGGAATTGGGGAGATGTAGATTGCGCGGAGGTCTGTAAGGCCGTGGCAGGCAACAGGATGAGCAAGGCGACGTAGGGTATCAGTCTGTGTATCATTTAAGGTTTTCTTTTTTGAATAAATTCCGGATATGAATTTAAGGAATAGGATGATAGGGAAATGTTAAGGTGGAAATTTGTGATGCGGATGTTAATCTGAGTTGGGGAATACCTATAATGAAATAATTTTGAAAGGGCAGGAATAGAATAGTAATTACTATGAAAAAGATTGTTTTTGTTCAGGAGAAAACGGCAACAGGTTATTCAGCGTACGCAGTAAACTTTAAGAAGTATCCAATAGGTACAACGGCTAAAAGTGTGAAAGAGTTAAAGAAATATTTGTTGGATGCCACCAATTTGTATCTGAATGTAAATGGTAAGACTTTCACCTGCTCGGTGGAGTTGTTAGAGAGATGATAAGCTATTAATCATCTGGGGGCGTGGCTTTAAAAGATACATTTTTTTGCATTTTGCAATTTGCAAAATGCAAAAAAATGGGCTATATTTATGTTTATGAGACGTAAACATAATGGAATGAGGCCGCAGGATATTGCAGTTTTGTTAAAAGTCATTATCCTGGGGGATAAAAAATGGCAGTTAAAAGACTTGGCAAATGCTCTGTTCATCAGTATTTCGGAGATATCTGAATCTTTGGAAAGAAGTCAGTTTGCTCAGCTTATTGACCATACAAAGCGGAAGGTACATCGGCAAAACCTGATGGATTTCCTTCTGTATGGGCTAAAGTATGTTTTTCCACTGCAACCCGGCGTATTGACCAGAGGTATTCCAACGGCACATTCCCATCCCTTTATGAAGCAATTTATTTCGAGTGAAGCCATGTTTGTATGGCCTTCTGTAGATGGAGAAGTAATTGGTCAGGCAATAGAGCCATTGTATCCAAATCAGATACAAGCTATCGGCCAGGATGATGAATTATACAAGTTGCTCGCCCTTGTGGATGTGATTCGTGTTGGCAAGCGACGAGAGGTAGAGGTCGCTGCCGAAGAATTAAAAACTAATTTAAAGGTCGCGGCTGGATCAAAACTTAACTTTTAGAATCAATATTTTTGTAAACGAGATATACCACTTCAAATCGAAGAATAGTTATGATAACTACTCACCATTTCTTACTTTATCTTTTCCCAATCAATTTTCATTTTGTATTTATCTAGAATTGATAAAAATCGTTCATCATCGAAGAAAGATCGATAAAGTTTATCTTCTTCTAAAATAGTTTGAAGGAAATCATTTGTTAACCCAAGAGATAAAGCTAAATCAAAATTTTTGTAGAATTCTCTCAAATTGCCTATTGATGCATTTAGTTCTGCTAAAGTGGCTGTAGCCTCCCTATGCTGAGGTGCGAGATCCAACGCGTTATAAGCTGCTTCAAATCCTTCGGGATATTTTCCTGCAAGTCGTAAGGTATTAGCATATGCATTCCAACCTTCAGGATTTTGAGGGTTTATTTCTAATGCTAACTTATAGTACATTTGTGCCTCATCAAATTTCTCAATTTTTGAGGAAAATGAACCAAGTAATAAATAAGTGGAGTCTTGTTCTGAATCTTTATTAAGATTAGCCTTTAAGATAGCTATTGCCTTGTCATATGAATCTTGTTTAGAAAGAATTGTTGCCTTGTAAAGTGTGATGGTATCATTAAATTGTGAAGTAATTCTCATTGTACTTTCAAAGCTCTCCAGGGCTTTCTCATATTGTTCCAGACGAAAATAACATATCCCCAAATAATAATGTGCCTGATGATAATTGGGATATAATTTGGTAGCTTCGGCTAGTTGTCTGATTTTGTCTACGATTTCTACCGTATTGAGTGCCTTTTCGAAATGAACCACGGCCTTGCGTAGGCTATCGAGTTCTGTAGCTTCTTCTCCCTGCATCGTATCAATTGTCAACGCTTCAAATAATTCAATATAATCTGAGGTAATTGGTACATTGGTGCTATTAAATAGTTTTTTACTTGTAAGGTTTATTTTAAAACACTCTTGCATTTCCAATTCAGAATCTGAATGGATTACAAACAGTTTGTCAACTTTGTAATTATCAATATGTCTACTTTCGAGGATTTTATTTAAACTCCTCATTGCAGCATTTTTAATGTTATTTTCCTGTGGTTTATCTTTTGGATCAGAAAAAAAAGGAATTCGGGATAGAACGACTTTTATTTTCGGAGGTGTATTGTTAATCCTGTTCTCAGGGATTAATAAGGCCGACAGTACTTGTCCAATTCCATCCAGGTTTTCTTTATTGTTTGCAGCAAACAGGGCCACCTCGTCCGCTAGGATTGACATTGTAATCCCTGCAATATCTGTAATGCCGGTTCGTGAATCTATTAATAGAAAGTCAGGTATTAATTGCTTTTCAATTTGGGCTTTCAAGTTATAAAAGAAATCAACACCTAAACTATCCTCTTCATAAAAAAGCTTATTCCAATTTAATTGTGAGAGCTTTTCCCAATAAGTTTTATTTGTAGTGTCACCGGCGGTGATGAGATCAACTTGTTTATGAGGATCATTTAGAATGTTGACTTTGGTTACATAATCTATAATAGATTCAGGAACATTGAAGTTAGTTATAAATTCAAAAATATAATCTACGATCCCGCCTTTTTCGGACTTCTTTTCAATACTTTCTCCAAACTTAATATGTAGACCAGGAGCCTCCAGGTCGAAATCAAGAATACAAACTTTCTTGCCAAATTCAGCTAGCTTGTTTGCGATGTTAGCCAAGGCAAGAGAGCGTCCAACGCCACCTTTATATGAATAGAATGTTATTGTTTTCATGTTTTGTTTAGCATGCGCTCATTAACATGCCGTTAGTTCTTACGCGATCTTTAAATGCTTTTGTGTGAGATGTGTCAGCAAAATGAAATAGATTTAAAACTGAAGCCTTCTTTCGAAGAACTATTTTCTTTTTTAGGTGTGTCATTGTATCCAACTCATAAGGCGTATTCAGGATATCTTGATCGATATTAAGAAGTTCTGAAAATGTCCTAATCATATTCTTGGACAATCCTCTTTTTTTGTTTAATACTTGGGAAACGACACCGCTACTGCCAACTTGTGGTACAAGATCTTTTTGCTTTAGGCCCATATACTCCATTTTTAATAAAATAATTTCAATGGGATGACCTAGTGTAATTGGCGCGTGCTCTTCTTCATATATCTGAATTAGCTTGGTAAGAAGTTCGAATTGAGTGATTAAATCCTGATTTTCTTCAAAGCCTTCCTGATCTCCAATCGTTTCTAAATTGTAGATCGCTTCATTATAATCTTCCTCAGTTTTTAGTAGTTTAAAATTCATAGTATTTTAGTTAAACATTTCAACCTCGTATTGACCATTTATAGCGGCAAAGCTTGTCATACTCAGCATGTGTGCCAATCCATTTTATATATATTCTGGCTTGTTTAAGCCTATTGTGAAATTGATATTTTACTATTACTCGAATGTGATTTCCCTTGATGTCAATCACGGCCCTCTGTGGTACGATGTTTTTCCAAGCAGGGAGAATATCAACTGCCTTTGCTCCAAAGGTTTCCACAATATCTTGGGGCTTTTGCCATTGCGAACTTTTTATGATACTTAGCCAAGCCCAAAGTGCCTTACCAGAGTTTTGGTTCTTCTCAACATAATCATTAATTGATTTAGTTTTAATAACGTGAATCATGTAACAATTTCTTCTTTCTGATAGGCTAAAACTTAATTATGAACTAATAGACAAATATAATGAAAAAACTCTCAAAATGAGAGTTTTTTATAATTATGCTTTCAATTACTTAATTATGAATTATTTACGAAATATTTCTGTAAATAATATGTCATGAGAATTTTTCTATTAATGACAATGAATCAAAGTTGATGGATTATATACAGTACGGCATATTCTATAAAAAAAAATCAAAATTTATTTTGGCGAATCTGATTTTTTAGAAAAGTAAAAGAGGAAATTTTCCAAATAAGAGAAGAGAAAAATAGTTGATAAATGTCTATCAAGATTTATCCCCAAAGGATTAATTCTCGTTATTAAATGGTTGAAATTAATGAGGATTAAATTAACGCTGATATGTTTATTTCTTGCAAGTCTCCTGTCTTATATGTCAACTTTTTCCAGGACTGGTAATGCAATCGAGTAGGAAGTGAGGGATTATTTCCCTCACTGTCCTCTCACACCACCGTACATGCGGTTCCGCATACGGCGGTTTGTTAGAATAAGTTCATTTGGTGGGTTGTTTTCCAATAGTAGTAGTTC
>NZ_JAHUWJ010000016.1 GCF_019219075.1 Chitinophaga sp. sic0106 | reverse complement strand
TATATCAATTATAAATAAAACAGGCAGACCTAAGTCTGCCTGCACAGGATAAACCTTGCCATAAAAACCAGGTCTTCCTTAAAATAAAGTTCTGCTTTTTTTGGAAATCAAAACAGTACCTCTTTTTATTCGGGGCCCTGATGGAGTCGTGCACTCACCTGAGTAATTCTCAGGGCCTTCGTTTAGTTTTGATACATCCGGCCATTTTTATTTTCATTCAGGGGTTACAAATGTAAAAGTATCACCGTCAAACAGTCCGAGGTCACTCAGCTTCAGATGTGGAATTACCAGCAAAGCCATGAAGGATAAGGTCATGAAAGGGGAAGCCAGCGGTGATCCCAGTTCTTTTGCTGCTTTGTCCAATGCCTTGTATTGTGCAGCAATCGTATGGCCGTCGAGGTTACTCATCAAGCCGGCTACAGGTAATGCCAGTACTTCCGCTTTACCGTTACGTACGAGGCTGATACCGCCTTTGGCAGCTATTACGGCATTCACTGCCGCGCAAATACTTTCATCATCAGCCCCTACTGCGATAATGTTATGGCTATCATGCGCCACCGAAGAGGCAATTGCCCCTTCCTTTAACCCGAATCCTTTTATGAAACTCAGTGCCGGTGCAGCATTACGATACCTGTTAACTACCGTGAGTTTAAGTACATCCTGGTTGATATCACCAGGGAGATGGCCATCCTCCGCTTTCAGGATAGCGCTGAGTTTATTGGTAATCAGCTCGCCTTCAATAGCACCAATTACAGGTACTTTCTGTGTGCTGTGCAGGGCAGGAATCATGAAGTCCTCCGTGGTTTTGGGGGTACAATCGAAGTTGTTGATTGTGTCCGCAGCTACTGACTGGATGAGGGTTTTACCATGCTCCGCTACTTTGATTCCGTTGATCCAGGTACCGACTATATTGAAATCTTCCAGGTTATCCACCATAATGAAATCGGCAGCGTCTTCTTCTCTCAATAACCCATTATCCAACTGATAGTGCAGTACTGGATTTACGCAGGCTGCACGCAATGTTTTGAACAGGTCCATTCCCTTTGCCAGCGAGCGTTTTACGAGCAGGTTGATGTGGCCGTCTTCGAGACTGTCAGGGTGTTTATCATCACTGCAGAACATTATTTTTTCATAATAGTCAGGTAGCAGCGGAATGAGTGCTTCAAAGTTTTTGGCAGCGCTTCCTTCGCGGATAAGTAAATGCATGCCATAGGATAATTTTTCCCTCGCTTCTTCAATGGTAAAGCACTCGTGATCAGTACTGATACCGGCGTTGATATAATTGCGGGCATCTTCGCCGCGCAGGCCTGGTGCATGGCCATCCACGGGCTTATTCATGGATTTCGCGGCAGCTATTTTGGCCATTACCTCCGGGTCATGATGCAGCACACCCGGGAAGTTCATCATTTCAGTGAGGTATTTAATATCGTTGCGAAGCAGGAGCTGCGCTACGTCGGCAGCCGTCACGGTGGCGCCGGCTGTTTCAAAAGTGGTGGCCGGTACACAGGAAGGTGCACCAAAATTAAATTTAAAAGGAACCGTTTTGCCATTTTCGAGCATATACTCCACACCTGCCACACCCAATACATTGGCTATTTCATGTGGATCACTGATGGTGGCCACGGTACCGTGCACCACCGCCATACGGGCAAATTCCGAAGGTATGAGCATGGAGCTTTCCACGTGTACGTGCGCATCTGTAAATCCCGGCATAATATAGCCATCACAGGGCTTTTCCAGGCGTGTTATCTTATTGATCCGACCGTCTTGCACCTGCAGGGTAGCAGGGTATATTTCCTGTTGAAGTACATCTACCAGGTTTCCGGTAATTTCAAATTTATTCATATTGTAAATCTAATCATTAGCACGGAGTTTGACAGAAAGGATAGGGGGAGAATTTGGTGGAAACGTTTTTATGTTATCTTTATTCGATAAATTATGATTATGAAACCAGTTAAGTATCTAAGTGTGTTGGTGTTGCTGATGGTGATGGCCGTAACGAATTCCTTTGGTCAGTCGCTCACCGACGTTTTAAATAAACACTATGCAGCAATGGGTGGAGTAGCTAAAATTTCAGGCGTAAAGACCCAGTATGTAGAAGGTGTTACCATGGCGCAAGGCCAGGAAATTCCCTTCAAAAAATGGGGACAGAATAATAAGTCAATGCGACTTGAATTTGAAGTGATGGGGACCAGCAATGTGCAGGTGCTGAATCAGAAATCCGGCTGGATCTGGATGCCGGTAATGGGCCAGCTGAGCCCGGAGGATATGGATTCTGCCACTTACAATGCAATGAAAGGTATGCTGGATATTTCCGGTAGTGAACTGTATGATTATGCAGCCAAAGGTAAACAGGTGGCGTTGGTAGGAAAAGATACCGTAGAAGGTAAGCCTGCTTATAAGCTGAAGGTTACTACCAAAGAAGGAAATGTAGGTTATGTGTTCCTGGATGCCAACTCTTACTACATTGTACGCGCTTTAAATTCTGTAAAGATTCAAGGCAAAGAGCAGGAGCTGATATCAGAATTTGCAGATTACAGCAAAAATCCGGAAGGTTATGTATATCCTGCTACCAGCACGCAAGGCGGAGGTATGATGACGCTGAAGATCAACAAAATGACGGTCAACCAGCCGGTGGCCGACAGCCTGTTTACAAAGCCGAAGCAACAGCAACAATAACATATATTGCATTAAATTTTTAAGGGGGAGAACGTAAGCTTTCGGCTTTCGTTCTCCCCCTTAAATTTGGGGCCACCTGCGGTGGTTTATTTATAATTCTTCAGCATCTGTGTTGCCTCTTCCTTCATTTTCCCGGCCAGCGATTGTGGCTGTAATACTTTCACGTTAGCGCCATAGCTCAACAGGGTCATAATCAGCTCCGGATTTACTACTACCTGCAGGGAAATATGGCATTCTTTGTCTGTGTCCTTTAACACTTTCTGCGAAGCATGTATGGGCTGTGATTTAATGTATTTGGCCTGTCGCGGCGTAAATGACAACAGCACTTCTTCCGGATCACCATCTGATACCGTGATGCCGATGGCATGTTTGAAGTAGCTGGCATCGTCGAAGTTCTTTTGATCAAAGTGTTTCATGGTGGGCCATATTTCCACTACGCGATCCAGCGCGAAGGTAAGTACTGCACCACCGCGCGTTTGCTGACTTTTACCGATGAGGTAAAACCGGTGCTGGTATTCCCGCAGGTGATAAGGTTCTACCCAGTGTTCTTTAGGCTCATCGCGCTCAAAGCTCTGGTAGGCGACGCGGATTATCTCCAGGTTTTTAATAGCATCTACGATAAAAGGTATGTGTTCGGCTCCTTTATACTGTGTGGTACGCGCAAACTTAATCAGTCCCTGGTTTTGCAGGGCTTCCCTGTTTATTTTAAGGCTGGCAGCTATTTTCAGGATGGAATCTTCAAATTGCTGTACTACAGGCAGACTTCTGAACTGTTCCAGGATACCGATAGCGATTTCGAGGCCCTGGAGGTCAGCTTCTTCAATAGGGAGCTGGCTGATGGAATAGTTTTCATCAGCATAGCGGTATGTTTTGGTGGCCCGGTCGTATACGATGGGCGCCATGTAGTTGAGTTCCGGGCCCTGCCGCATATCCTGTATATCTTTCTGTATGGTACGGGTAGACAAAACGGCATCCATTTTTTCAGAAACGTACTCTATCAGGTTTTCCAGGGTGGGCTTTGGCAGTCGTTTATTGCGTAATCGCTCATCTATCCAGCGGTATCGCGATACTGCATCTTTATTCTTTGGCACTAACAAAATAATTTGGATTAAAAATACAGAAATGTTTTCACTACGCATATCCTCTGCGTAACGGCCGGGTACTTTTGTATAGTAATTAAATCTGAAGGCAATGAACACAGCACGTACAATCAGTAGTCGGCAGCCGCTTCCAATTGGTGCTATTCTGCAGCGGGTTAACTGGCTGGAGATGGAGGAAGTTGCAGAAGAAAAAGGCAAAATAGTCGCTTTACCAGCAACGCCGCAGGAGCCGGAAAAACCCGTGCTACCGCCAGCGGCCCGCAAGGATATCAACAAGCGGATCCGGCATTGTGTCAAAGCTTTGGAACGTAATTACGACCTATACCTGGGATACCTTGAATTGGAGCTGGAAGATGCAGCTGCCCGTCAGGAGGCAGATCTGACAGATGATATGAAGTTCAGCCTGGCCTATTATGCCTGGCAGCTGCATCATGCCGCCTCCTGAAAATATTAATGATTTTTTAAGCCAGGCTGAATTCGCCGGCAGTGTACAGGCCTGACTGCAGCCAAATGTACCACCGGATCTTGTTAACCCCACTAACGGCCTGGCTGTCAAAGCTTTTATCCAGATGAATTAACCCTTATTTGTCCTTGTTTGATAACCCCTGTTTGTTAACCCCATTTGTTCCGCCCATCACAAAGGCTTGAAAAAAAAGAAAAAGTTCCCTTAAAGTCTATAACTTTTATAGGAAAATACTATTTTTGGTCAAGTAAATCGTAAAACTATGAGTTTAAGACTGGGCGATACAGCTCCCAACTTTACAGCTAGAACGACATTAGGAGAAATAAATTTTTACGATTACCTTGGAGACAGCTGGGGCGTACTTTTCTCGCATCCTGCAGATTTTACACCAGTATGTACCACCGAGCTCGGAAAAACAGCATTACTTAACGGCGAGTTTGCTAAACGCAATGTTAAAGTGCTGGCCCTCAGCGTTGATCCATTGGATAAACATCAAAGCTGGATAGGTGATATCAACGAAACACAAAACTGTGACGTTACTTTTCCTATTATCGCTGACGAAGACAAAACAGTGGCTAACCTGTATGGCATGATTCATCCTAATGCCTCAGAAACTTTTACTGTCAGATCCCTGTTTATCATCGGACCAGACAAAAAAGTTAAACTCACAATCACTTACCCTGCCTCCACTGGCAGAAACTTCTTTGAAGTACTCAGAGTGATTGACTCCCTCCAGCTCACCGCGCAGTACAGTGTTGCTACGCCTGCGGACTGGAAAGACGGTGAAGATGTTATCGTTACGGCTGCAGTGCCTACCGCCGACATCCCGGAACGTTTTCCGAAAGGCCATAAAATCATTAAGCCTTATCTGAGAACAACACCACAACCAAACAAATAATATTACCGGAATCTTTACTCCACCACCAGGTAAAGATTTTATCCGATAAAGATTTTTTAATGGTTGGTTTTTGATTTTTACGAAACGGGGATTTTTCCCCGTTTTTTTTATGCCATATAAAAGCGCATGAGTGATGCTGTCCCGCTTTATTGACGGGCCACCGGCCCGTCAATAAAGCGTAGTCCCCTGACCGCAGGCCAGGGGACTGCGCAAAAAAAAGACCGCCATCAGGCGGTCTTCTAAAAATATATAGCTCTTATACTAGCTTTTATGTTTACGTAGCTGATTGAGCAACGCCGCCATATCCTTTGGCAACGGCGCTTCCACCAGTTGTACATTCCCCTGCTGGTCCTTAAACTCCAGCTCAGCAGCATGCAATGCCAGCCTGCTCAGCAGCGGACGTTCTTCTTCCACATACTTACCCAGCTTGAACTTTTTCTTAATAGCGGAAAGCCTGATCGGCTCACCCGTGCCATACATCTCATCCACAGCCACCGGATGACCCAGGTGTTTCATATGCACCCTGATCTGATGCGTACGGCCGGTATGAATCTGTAATTTTACCAGGCTCAGTAATCCAAACTCTTCCAGTACTTTATAATCCGTCAGAGAGGCTTTACCGCGTCTGTTAGTTACCATCTTACCTTTCACCACCGGATGCTCCATAATGGCTTCATCCACACTGCCCTCCTTAGGAACCAGCTGTCCGGTAACCATCGCCAGGTAAAACTTTTTCACCTCCCTGCTCTCGAAAAGTTGGGAATAGTATTTATGTGCCGCCTCGTTACGGGCAAACAGGATAATACCACTCGTGTCACGATCCAGTCGATGTACGGTGAAAATTTCGCCATAATGCTTTCTCAACAGCCCCAGCAACGATGTTAACTCGTTATCATGGCGATCGGGTAATGTCAGCATTCCCGATGGCTTGTTGAGGATAACGAAATCCGGTGTTTCTAAAATAATATGCTCTTCTATACGCATCTGTGCCAGCCAATTATTTGAAGTGTTTCAGCAGTATGATTTCTTTCTCAGTGAGGAAACGCCACTGGCCACGGTTCAGGTTTTTCTTGGTGAGCCCCGCATACATCACGCGATCCAGTTTTTCTACGTTGTACTCCAGGTGCTCGAAAATACGGCGTACGATACGGTTCTTACCACTATGGATTTCGATACCAACCTGTTTTTTATCCTTAGGATCGATATACCCCAACGCATCTACGAAGGCAACGCCATCTTCCAGTGTCAGGCCCGCCACTATCTTTTCAGAATCAGCTTTGGTCAACGGTTTGTCGAGTTCTACCTGGTAGATTTTTTTGATGTTATGTTTAGGATGCGCCAGTTTCTGCGCCAGTTCACCATCGTTGGTGAGCAGCAGCAAACCGGAGGTATTGCGGTCCAAACGGCCCACAGGGTACACTCTTTCTTCTTCTACTGCATCTTCGATAAGATCCATTACAGTTCTGCGACCTTCCGGATCATCGGTGGTGGTGATATAACCTTTTGGTTTGTTCAGCAGGATGTAAACGAGATTTTTCTGTATCGTCAGTTTCTTGTCCAGCAGCGCTATGTTATCTTTTGCTGTTACCTTGGTAGCAGGTTCTTTTATTACCTCTCCGTTAACGGTTACTTTTCCTTCGCGGATATAGTCCACCGCCTTTCTGCGTGAGCAGAGGCCGGAATGGGCAATGAATTTATTCAGCGGCATTTCACCAGGGCCGAAAATGCTTTCCTTTTTCTCCTTTCCTTCTTTTTTAAAGGCGGGAGCAGCGCTTTCTCCTTTTTTTATCGGTGTCCTGCGGCGTTCGTGCTTATCCGTGAAACGATCGTTGGTACGATCAAAGAATTTCTTGCGGTTAAAGCCACTAGGTGTTTCTTTAGCAGATTTGTCGCCATCAAATTCACCATGGAAGCTACTTTCGCTGGAAGTTTTATAGTTGTCAGGTTTTTTGCGACCTGGTTTGTCAGACTCAAAAGAACGTTTACCACGGAAAGCAGGCTTTTCATCCTGGCCATCTTTGTTGAACGGACGTTTACCGCGGAAGGCAGGCTTTTCATCCTGGCCATCTTTGTTGAACGGACGTTTACCACGGAAAGCAGGCTTTTCATCCTGGCCATCTTTGTTGAACGGACGTTTACCGCGGAAAGCAGGCTTTTCGTCCTGGTCGTCTTTATTGAACGGACGTTTACCACGGAAGGCAGGTTTTTCGTCCTGACCATCTTTGGTAAAGGTGCGTTTACGGAAAGCAGGTTTTTCGTCCTGACCGTCTTTAGTAAAAGTGCGTTTACGAAACGCTGGTTTTTCATCCTGCGCATCTTTACCGGCGGTACGTTTGCGGAAAGGGGCGTCGCCATCTTCCGCTTTGCCGAAGCTGCGCTTGCGTGTATCATCGTTTGCAGATGCTCTTCCAGGCCTTTCACCATCGAAGGAAGGGCGGTTGCGGTTGCCTGCTGCCGGTTTTTCTGATTTGCCGGATTTGTTTTCTTTGAAAGGAGAGAACCCTTTACCAGCAGGTATTTTTTTCTTCATAAATATGTGTTGATTGAGGCCATCAGGGATGGCCGGCTTGATTGCATTGAGTTGAGAATATTATCCTTTGTTTGCCAGTTGTCCGCAGGCGGCATCGATATCTTTACCACGGCTACGGCGTAACCTTGCATTTACACGGTTTTTTGCGAGGTATTCCATAAACTGCTCGGCTTTGAGGGCGTCAGGCTTGCGGAATGTTGCATTATCGATCGGATTGTATTCGATGATGTTTACCAGGTCAGCGGGTACCTGGCGGTAAATTTTGATCAGTTCATCTGCATCTTCTTTACTATCGTTGAAGTTATCGAAGAGGATGTATTCAAAGGAGATCTCATTACCGGTGGCCTTGTAAAAATAATTCAGTGCATCTATCAGCTCTTTCAGACTATTGGTGTCGTTGATAGGCATGATTTCACTGCGTTTCTTGTCATTGGCCGCATGGAGGGACAGGGCGAGGTTAAAGCGCACTTTATCATCTCCCAGCTGGCGGATCATTTTTGCTACGCCGGCAGTGGAAACGGTAATTCTTTTGGGGGACATACCCAGTCCATCCGGAGAAGTGATTTTCTCGATGGCCTGTAATACGTTTTTATAGTTAAGCAGGGGTTCACCCATGCCCATGAATACGATATTGCTGAGTTTTTTGCCATAGGACTCCATGGCTTGCTGATTGATCAGGGCTACTTCATCATAAATTTCGTCGTAATCGAGGTTACGTTTACGGGCCATATAGCCAGTAGCACAAAACTTACAGCTGAGGCTGCAGCCCACTTGTGAGGAAACGCAGGCGGTTTGCCTGGATTCAGTAGGGATGAGTACACCTTCAACGAGGTGATTATCATGCAGTTTGAAACGACTTTTTATCGTTCCGTCGTTACTGTGCTGGGTAGCATCCACCTGAACGGCAGGGAGGACGAAGTTTTCTTCCAGCTTCTGACGTAAATCTTTGGAGATATTGGTCATAGCGTCAAAAGAGCTGGCATGACGCAGCCACAGCCATTCGTACACTTGCTTTGCACGGAAGGCCTTTTCACCTATTGCGCTAAAATATTCCTGTAATTGTGGCAAGCTAAAGTGCCGGATGTTCTTCTTGTCAGACTTCATTATTGACTATTAAATAAGCAATTGGCTGCCTTACGGCAGTCGGAAAGTATCTGCAAAGGTACTTAAATTCAGCGACAGTTAACGTTAATGCGCTGTAAATGGTTGTGTCTGTTAAGTTTTAGCCGTTTGCCACCTTTTGTTGGCGATGTTGGGGGAATTGGTTTACTTGCAGCATTACATTTTATCTTACCAAAACAAACAGTTTTATCAACATGCAGTCAGCCTATATCGTTGATGCGGTACGTACGCCTGTAGGGCGCTATGGTGGCGCATTGAGCAATACCCGTCCGGATGATATGTTTGCCCACGTAATCAAAGCTTTACTGACCAGAAATCCCGGTGTTGACCCGGCGGCCATAGAGGATGTAATTGCCGGTGCTGCCAACCAGGCTGGGGAAGATAACCGGAATGTGGCGCGTATGTCGGCCCTGCTGGCTGGTTTGCCGGTTACAGTAGCTGGCACTACGGTTAACCGCTTGTGTGCCAGTAGCTTACAGGCCATCATGGATGCGGCCAGGGGGGTAATGTGTGGAGATGGGGCTGTTTTTATTGCGGGTGGTGTCGAAAGTATGACTCGTGCCCCTTTTGTAATGCCCAAGGGAGATGCGGCTTTTCACCGCAAGCCGGAGATATATGATACTACCCTTGGCTGGCGCTTTGTCAACAAGCAGCTGGCTAATATGTACTATCCGTTTTCCATGGGAGAAACCGCTGAAAATGTAGCCCGGCAGTGGAATATCAGCCGGGAGGACCAGGACATATTTGCTCTCGGCAGTCAACGTAGGTACAAGGCTGCATTGGATGCTAATAAATGGGAGAGAGAAATAGTGCCGTTGCAGGTAGAGAAAAAGGAAGGGCCGGAGTCCTTCTCTAAAGATGAGCATCCCAGGGAGACCTCACTGGATAAATTATTCGCCCTTAAGCCTGCATTTGCCAAGGATGGCACTGTAACGGCAGGTAATTCCTCCGGCATTAACGATGGTGCAGCTGCCTTACTGATAGTATCGGAACAGGCGCTCAAAGATTTTGGCCTGAAACCTATTGCCAGAGTGGTATCCATGGGTGTTGCCGGTGTAGATCCTTCTATCATGGGGGTGGGCCCGGTGCCAGCTACCCAAAAAGCCTTGAAGCGTGGAGGTCTCACCGTGGCCGACCTGGGGCTGGCAGAGCTAAATGAAGCTTTTGCATCACAAACACTCGCCTGCATGCGTGATTTACATCTCAACGATGAAATAGTTAATGTAAACGGTGGATCAATAGCCATCGGACATCCGCTGGGTGCCAGTGGTGCGCGTATCAGCACTACGCTCCTGCATGAGATGCAACGCAGGCCGGAAGTGCGCTATGGGTTGGCTACGATGTGTATTGGTGTAGGGCAGGGAGCGGCGATTGTTTTTGAGAGATTGTAACCCAAACTGTTATAAAAAGAACGAGCGGTCGGACATTACATCCGGCCGCCCGTTGATGGCAAGCAAAAAAAGGGTCGTTCATAGACAAATTTGCTTCTCCGTCATCATTTTACGGAGATTGATCAGCCCATACCGCATACGACCGAGGGCGGTATTGATGCTAACCTGAGTAAGGTCGGCGATTTCCTTGAAGCTCAGTTCTGCGTAATGGCGAAGGATGATTACTTCCCTTTGTTCCTCAGGAAGCATATCCAGCATGCGTCTTACGCGGTCGTGGCTTTGCCGGGTGATGAGCTTCTCTTCAGCACAGCTGTCGCTGAAGCCCAGTACGTCGAAAATATCTTTATCGTCGCCCGTTTTGATCATGGGCGTCCGCTTTATCTTTCTGAAATGATCTACGCAGAGGTTATGTGCAATACGCATGGCCCAGGGAAGAAACTTCCCCTTCTCTGTGTAACGTTCTGCGCGAATAGTGTCAATAATTTTGATGAAAGTGTCCTGGAAAATGTCTTCCGCAAGGAATTGATCCTTTACCAGCAGCAGGATGGAAGTAAACACTTTATCCTTATGACGGTGCACCAGTTCTTCCAAAGCCGAAGAATGGCCTTTCTTAAAAAGGGTAATCAATTGCTCGTCGCACAATTTGTACATTATTTGCATAAACTTCTACAACTAGACGGGTTAGTAAAATGATTATCTGGACTTTACAGCCTCTTGGTTGTTGTAATTTTTGTTAAGTAGAGTTTATGCGATAGTGTGCAGTTTTAGGTTGAAAGTTGAATGAAGCCGGTACGAGAATATATCAAGTCCTATGCAAATATAATAGAATAGTTCAATAAAACAAATAATAAAAAAATCGCCTCAATATCACTGCAATAGCTCTCTCACGGCGGATTGGGGTGCGCCAAAGTTACCCAGTAAATGCCCTCTGGGAATTAGTAAAATGCTAATTACTTTAGTAACATCTTTTACCTTAAATTTGTTCTGTAATGGGAACAAAAGTAAAAAAACAAGCAAAAACCGCGGTCCCTCAGGAAGTTAGCCCTCAGGACAGCATTTTCATAAAAGGCGCCCGGGTACACAACCTTAAAAATGTGAGTGTATCCATCCCCCGTAACAAACTCGTTGTAGTAACCGGAGTTTCCGGGTCAGGAAAATCTTCCCTGACCATGGATACCCTCTACGCCGAAGGGCAGCGCCGCTACGCTGAAAGTCTGAGCTCCTACGCCAGGCAATTTCTCATGCGTATGAACAAGCCGGATGTGGATTACATCAAAGGTATCTGCCCGGCCATCGCTATCGAACAAAAAGTAATTACCCGAACGCCACGCTCCACCGTTGGCTCCATGACCGAGATATACGATTACCTCCGCCTCTTCTTTGGTCGCGTAGGTAAAACCTATTCTCCGATCTCCGGTCAGGAAGTGAAAAAGAACGAAGTGAGCGATGTGGTAGACTTCATCAGCAAGCTACCCACCGGCGCTAAAGTATTACTGCTGGTACCTTTCCGCCGCCACGCCAAACGTGATGCAAAAGAGGAACTCAATATCCTCATGCAGAAAGGTTTCTCCCGCCTGTACGTACCCGGTGGTGAAGGCAACGGTCTGCTCCGTATAGAAGAGCTGATGGAAGCCAAAAAAGTAACGGTGCCTAAAGAGGCGTGGGTACTGATCGACCGCCTTGTTGTTAAGGAATTTGATGAAGATGATAAACATCGTATAGCCGATAGCGTACAAACACAGTTTTACGAAAGTGAAGGCGATAGCTTTGTAGAAGTAGACGGTCAGGAGATGAAACATTTTTCCAACCGCTTCGAACTGGATGGTATGCAGTTCGAAGAACCGGTTCCCAACCTCTTCTCCTTCAATAATCCATACGGCGCATGTCCCACCTGTGAAGGGTTTGGGCAAGTGCTTGGTATCGATGCGGACCTCGTTATACCCGACAAACGGTTAAGCGTATACGAAAACGCCATTGCGCCATGGCGTGGTGAAAAAATGGGTGAATACAAAGAAGCGCTGATCAAAGCATCCCGCAAATTTGGATTCCCTGTTCATAAGCCCATCGCCGACCTGACAGACGAACAATACAATTTGCTGTGGACAGGTAATGAACATTTTTACGGGTTACATGAGTTCTTCAAAATGGTGGAACAAAACCTGTATAAAGTACAATACCGTGTGCTGCAATCCCGCTACCGTGGCCGTACTACCTGCCCCGATTGTGGTGGAGGCCGCCTCCGCAAGGAAGCCCTCTACATCAAAATAGGCGGAAAAAATATTGCCGAACTGGTAGATATGCCTGTTTCCGATCTGAGTAACTGGTTCAACGCGCTCGAACTGAGCGAATTTGATCAGCAAATTGCAAAACGTATACTCATAGAAATTTACCATCGACTTAAAACATTACTGGACGTAGGCCTCGGATACCTCACCCTCAACAGGGTAGCCAACACCCTCTCCGGTGGTGAAAGCCAGCGTATACAACTGACCCGCTCACTCGGCAGTAACCTCACCAACTCCATGTATATCCTCGATGAACCCAGCATTGGGTTGCATGCCCGCGATACACATCGGCTCATTGGTGTACTCAAGGAACTGCGCGATCTCGGAAATACGGTAGTAGTAGTGGAACACGATGACCTCATGATGCAGGAAGCGGACTATATCATCGATATGGGACCGCTGGCCTCACACCTGGGTGGCGAAGTGATTTTTGCAGGTACCTATCCGGAAATACTGGAAGATCCGAAAAGTCTTACCGGTCGATATCTCAACGGTACACTCACCATTGATCCGCCGGTGAAAGTGCGCAAATGGAAAAAGGCGATTACCGTTGAAGGTGCACGCCAGCATAACCTGAAAAATGTAACGGTTGATTTTCCGTTGCAGGTACTCACCGTTGTAAGCGGTGTGAGTGGCTCCGGGAAAACCACGCTGGTAAAGCAAATACTGTATCCTGCGCTAATGAAACTGAAAGGTGAATTTGCAGAGCGTGTAGGGAATCACAGGGCCATCACCGGCGCTATCGATGATATCACGCAGATTGAAATGGTGGATCAGAACCCGATTGGAAAATCTTCCCGCTCCAACCCGGTTACCTACATCAAAGCATATGACGAAATCCGCGACCTGTTTGCCAAGCAGCCGCTCAGCAAAATGCGTGGATTCCAACCTAAACATTTCTCCTTTAACGTAGACGGTGGCCGCTGCGATGCTTGTAAAGGTGAAGGTGAAGTAGTAGTGGAAATGCAATTCCTTGCAGATGTACACCTTACCTGCGAAAGCTGCAATGGTAAACGCTTTAAGGACGAAGTGCTGGAAGTAACCTACAAAGGGAAGAATATTTATGACGTGCTGGAACTTGGTGTGGATGAAGCGCTGGAGTTCTTCAAGGATGAGAAAGACGTATGTAATAAAATACGCCCGCTCAGCGAAGTAGGACTCGGCTATGTAAAACTCGGACAAAGCAGCGATACGTTGTCAGGTGGTGAGGCACAACGTGTGAAACTGGCGTCGTTCCTGGGTAAAGGGAAAGCGCAGGGGCATATCCTTTTCATCTTTGATGAGCCAACCACAGGGCTGCACTTTCATGATATCAAGAAATTGCTGGCTTCATTCAATGCATTAATAGAGCAGGGACATACAGTGCTGGTAATTGAACACAACCTGGATGTGATCAGAAGTGCCGACTGGTTAATTGACCTGGGACCTGAAGGCGGTGCCGGTGGTGGTAAGCTGCTGTATGCAGGTGTGCCGGACGGGCTTAAAAAAGTCAAGGAAAGTTATACAGGCCAATACCTTTAACATCTCCCTAAAAAAATAACAGACTAAGGCTGCACTACACCAGTGGGCAGCAATAAGTTTCTTCGCTACGGAGCAATTCCTGAAAGTACAAAAGCCGGTTCTGTGAAGTGAACCGGCTTTTGTTATAAACAGTAAGATTTATCGCTTATCTCAAACGATCCAGTGATTTGATCAGTTTCTCATCTTTATAAATACCTCTCGCAGCCAGAAATAGTAACACTACCATCACAATTGGCAGGAAGGAAGCCGGGAGATAGGACGCGTTCGCAATTACTTTTCCACTGGCAACCAATGCGTTAGCTTCTTTCTGGACCAAAGAATATTGGTAGATTATTGCACCGAGGGTCAGCAGGATGTCAATAACCGTTAAACGGAACTGTAATTTTCTCTTTTTATACAGAAAAATACATGCAAAAGCCATTAATATGATGATGATATAAAGCACATACATCAGGTAATTATTAGAGGCGTTTACGTAAGATATTTCAGGGGAATTAGAAAAAGTTGCTTTCCATAAGTTGCTGAGAAGCACTCCCACGCCAGCTCCGGCGGCTAAAAGCAAGTAAAGACTCTGGATGCGTTGTATCATATTATTTGCAAATGTTTAACGCCGTAAAAGTAAGGAAATTTAACTGTTATTTATGAGTTGCGTCGTATAAGCCCGGGGGATTAACTGGCGGTGATACTGCAATACTTCGTATATTGCACGCCCAATTACAACAATCTAAACTTGATATGGCAAAAAAACTGAACAAGCAGGATGCATTAGACTATCATGCAAAAGGCAGGCCGGGCAAAATTGAAGTAGTACCTACGAAAGATACAAAATCACAATGGGATCTCTCCCTCGCTTATTCTCCGGGTGTAGCCGAACCTTGTAAGGAGATTTACAACGATCCAGAGAATGTTTACAAATACACCGCCAAAGGAAACCTGGTAGGGGTTATCAGCAATGGTACCGCTGTATTGGGTTTGGGAGATATCGGGCCGGAAGCCAGTAAGCCGGTGATGGAAGGAAAGGGTGTATTGTTCAAAATCTTCGCAGACATTGACGTATTCGATATAGAATTAAATACAAAAGATCCGGACAGCTTCGTGGCTGCCGTGAAAGCACTGGAACCAACCTTCGGTGGTATTAACCTGGAGGATATCAAAAGTCCGGAGTGCTTTGAAATCGAGGAGAGACTGCGCAAAGAGCTGAAAATACCTGTTATGCACGACGACCAGCACGGTACGGCGATCATTTCAAGTGCAGCCCTGTTGAACGGTCTGGAGCTGGTGAAAAAGAAAGTGGATAAAGTGAAGATCGTAGTAAACGGTGCCGGCGCAGCCGCTATGGCCTGCGTTCGTTTATACCTGGCACTGGGTGCGAAACTGGAAAACTTCATCCTGTTTGATAAAGATGGTGTGCTGAATACAGAGCGTAAAGATCTTACGCCAATGCACATGCAGTTTGCTACCAAATCAAAGGTTAAGACCCTGGCAGAAGCGATGAAAGGCGCCGATGTGTTCCTGGGCCTGTCCGTTGGTAATGTGGTTACCCAAGACATGATCAAGAGCATGGCCAAAAATCCGATCGTAATGGCGATGGCAAACCCTGACCCAGAGATCGCCTATGATACCGCCGTGGCAGCACGCCCGGATGTAATCATGGCTACCGGCCGCTCCGATTATCCTAACCAGGTAAACAACGTATTAGGCTTCCCTTATATCTTCCGTGGCGCCATGGACGTGAGAGCCACTCAGATCAATGAGGAAATGAAACTGGCCGCTGTGCGCGCGCTGGCCGAACTGGCCAAATCGCCGGTGCCGGATATCGTAAACCTCGCCTACAACGAAAAGAATATTTTCTTCGGTCCAAAATATATCATTCCAAAACCACTGGACCCACGCCTGTTAAGCACCGTAGCACCAGCTGTGGCTAAAGCAGCGATGGACAGCGGTGTGGCACAGCATCCAATCAAGGACTGGGAAGCCTACAAAGTAGAGCTGAACGGCCGTCTGGGACTGGATAACCAGCTGTTCCGCGTTATTGGTACCAAAGCACGCCGTGATCCAAGGAAAGTGGTATTTGCGGAGGCTGATAACATTAAAGTCCTGAAAGCTGCACAGGTAGTGAACGACGAAGGTATCGCCATTCCTATCCTGCTGGGTAACGAAAACCGTATCCGCAACCTCGCCGCTGAACACGCGATCGATATCGAAGGTATTGAGCTGATCGATCCTAAGAGTGATGATATGCAGGAGAAACGCCACAAATTTGGTGAGCTGTTCTTTGAAAAACGTAAGCGTAAAGGCTTTAACTTATATGAGGCGAAGAAAGTAATGCGTGAGCGTAACTACTTCGGCTGTATGATGGTGGAAACCGGTGAAGCAGATGCGCTGATCTCCGGCCTTACCCGCAAATATCCTGATACCATCCGTCCGGCACTGCAGGTGATCGGTATGGAAGACGGTGTGAAGAAAGTAGCAGGTATGTACATCATCCAAACTAAGCGTGGCCCGCTGTTCCTGGCTGATACCACTGTCAACTTCAACCCTACCGCGGAAGAACTGGCAGAAATCACCCTGATGGTGGCAAAAGAAGTGCAACACTTCAATATCACGCCGCGTATCGCTATGCTGTCGTACTCCAACTTCGGTTCCAGCCCTACTCCTGAGGCACAGCTGGTAGCCAGGGCACGCGATATCGTAAAACAAAAAAATCCTTCTCTGATTGTAGACGGTGAAATTCAGGCAGCAATGGCCTTTAACAAGGAAATTCTGAAGGACAACTATCCTTTCACGGAGCTGATGGATGGGGAAGTAAACACCCTCATCTTCCCTAACCTGACGGCAGGTAACGTAGCCTATAACCTCCTGCAGGAGGTAGCAGGCTTTGATGCCATTGGTCCGGTACTGCTGGGTATGAAAAAACCTGTACACATTCTGCAACTGGGTAGTACCGTTCGGCAGATTGTGAACATGGTGAATATTGCCGTGGTAGATGCACAGGAAAAATGCTGCCGCGATAAAAAAGCGGAAGAGAAATCCAAAGGAAAGAAAAAGAAATAGTCTAGCCAGATTAATATAGCCATCAGCGTGGGGATGCGGTATAACTACTGCCATCTTCGCGCTGATGGCTTTTTTGCATGAATTGTGCTATATTTAAGTCATGCAGCAGATCTCCAGAAAAAAGATATTTTTCCCGATTAATCAGGCCTTCAGGAACTACCTGAAACTGTACGAACGGGAAATGAAATTGCCGGTGGACTACCAGGAACTGCGTTATTATGAATACGCCATTCCTGTGTATGACAAGCTGGGGAAGGATACACTCTGGGAAACAGTGTTCTATCCCCACAGCATGCAGGAGGCGATCCATGCCGGGTTAAAACGTATCTATTCCATATTGAAAGCGGGTGGTGATCAGTCGGCCGAGGAGCACCTCCACATTGAGCGCATCGATTACTGCACCTTTGGTAACAGTCATCCTTTCCGGATTAAAATCGTCAATAACTACAACGAGGTATACGATTATTTTTATGTGAAGATAGCAGATGCCTCAAGGATCTATGGCCTCGAGCTGGAGCATATTCTCTCGCCCTACTGGATGAACTTCCTCATAGACGGGAACACGCTGGTAGAAGAACATATTGCCGGCGTACCCGGGGATCAGTTTATTGAACAATACCTGCAACGGCCTGAGTTTAACCCTAAGCGTATTGCCAAAGAGTTTGTGAAGTTCAACGAGCGCTGTTTTGTGCGGCTCCTGGGGGACATGCGCAGTTACAACTTTGTATTTGATATTACGCCCGATTTCGATGACGTGCAGTTCCGCATCAGGGCGATCGACTTTGATCAGCAGTTTTATGAAGGCAAACGCACTTTGTATATGCCGCAGTTTTTCAAGGAAAACAGGGTATTTGTGGACCTGGCGATCAAGCACCTGAATGCAGAGGTGGTGAAACAATATCAGCAGGAGGAGCGTGCGCTTATAGCCCGGCGTATTAAGGTGCAGCGGCATCGCATCAAGGACCTGCGGGATGTGATCATGACGGATCGTGTATCCTTTCCCGAGAAGATACACCAGCTTGGTAGTGAGCTGGCGGAATATTATCATGACAAGGCCTTTGCCCGATGCAAGTCCATGGGGGAGATTGTGGAGCGCAGTCTGAAACGGCTGTTAGTTAGCAGTTTGAAATAGGCGGCTGAATTAATCGGAAATTCAGGCAGGTTTGACAAAATCTGTCATATCTTTGGCCGGTTATGGAATTCAGATTTTTCTATCATTTTGGAAACTATTTGCTGATGCTCAAAGGCATGTTTTCCCGCCCGGAAAACATGAAGATGTACTGGAAACAGTTTATGCAGCAGTGTGTGGATATTGGCGTAGGGTCGTTTGGGATAGTATTTATCATTTCCCTGTTTATGGGTGGGGTTACTACCTTACAAACTGCCTACCAGCTTGTAAACCCGATCATTCCCAAGAGTACTATTGCCCAGGTAGTACGGGATACCATCATTCTCGAATTTGCGCCTACCCTTACCAGCATTGTGCTGGCAGGTGTGGTGGGCTCCAAAATAGCCTCCGAACTGGGGAATATGCGTGTGTCCGAGCAAATCGATGCTTTGGAGATTATGGGTATAAACACCAAGGGTTATCTCATCTTACCAAAAATAATGGCAGCCGTGCTGATGATTCCTGTACTGGTAATGATTGCCGGGTTTCTGGGGGTTTGGGGTGGTAAAGAAGCCGGTGTATTATCCGGTATTATTTCTCCCGATGAGTTTATCCAGGGGTTACGGCAGGACTTCAAGGCATATAACGTATTTTTCGCCCTGGCTAAGTCATATACCTTTGGATTTATTATATCCAGTGTATCGGCCTATTATGGGTACAATGTGAGAGGCGGCGCCCTGGAAATCGGTAAGGCCAGCACTACCGCTGTAGTGGTGAGCTGCGTGCTGGTGTTGTTTATGGACTATGCACTGACAGCCATTTTACTGTAAGCTATTTCTACTAATCATGATCGAACTGCAAGACATAAAAAAAGGCTTTGGCGATAAGGAGATATTAAAAGGCGTTTCGGCGGTAATGGAATCCGGTAAGGTAAATCTCATTATCGGCGCCAGCGGCAGCGGAAAAACCGTGATGATGAAGTGTATAGTGGGGCTGATTGAAGTGGATGCAGGTAAAATCATCTACGATGGTAAAGACTTCACCTCCATGGATACTCATGAGCGCAAAGCTATACGACAGGAGATCGGAATGTTGTTTCAGGGGTCTGCCCTGTTTGACAGTATGACGGTAGAGCAGAATGTGATGTTTCCACTGGATATGTTCGGGAAGGGCAGCTACCGCGAGAAGAAAAAGCGGGTGGCAGAGTGCCTGGAGCGTGTGAACCTGAAGGATGCTGCTAAGAAATTCCCTGCGGAAATCTCCGGTGGGATGAAAAAGAGGGTAGGGATTGCCCGTGCCATCGTGCTGAACCCTAAATACCTGTTCTGTGATGAGCCTAACTCGGGGCTGGACCCGCAGACCTCCCTGCTGATCGACCAGCTGATCAAGGAGCTGACAGTAGAATACAATATTACCACCGTAATGAACACCCATGATATGAACACCGTGATGGAAAGCGGCGACCATATTGTATATATGTACCAGGGACAGAAGCAGTGGGAAGGCTCCAATAAAGAAATTGTGTTTAGCGACGACCAGTTGCTGAACGACTTCATTTTCGCCTCCGAATTCCTCCGTGAAGCTAAGGAAATGCGTCAGCATGAGCTGTTTAGCAGTGGTAAATGGAAGGAAGACTTGAAGAATAAAGGAGGCAATGAGGGGGGCAATGATAAAAAATAGTTAGATAAACAGTGTTTAGTACCCAGCTTTATCTGAAAGGTGCTAAATTGCAGAATTGTTTAAATCAGCTTATTTTTGCCACACCGGAAAAAATAAACATTATAAAATAAACCAATAAAACAAGCGCGATGAGTGTTTTAGTTAATAAGGATAGTAAGGTGATTGTGCAAGGATTTACCGGTACCGAAGGTACTTTCCATGCCACACAGATGATCGATTACGGAACCAATGTAGTAGGTGGTGTTACACCAGGTAAAGGTGGATCTACTCACCTGGAGCGCCCGGTATTCAATACCGTTGCGGATGCTGTAAAAGCAACCGGTGCTAACGTTTCTATCATTTTCGTACCGCCGGCATTTGCTGCTGACGCTATCATGGAAGCTGCTGAAGCAGGTGTTGCCCTGGTGGTATGTATCACTGAAGGTATCCCTGTTCAGGACATGGTGAAAGCCAAAAACTTCCTGGTAGGTACTAACACTCGCCTCATCGGACCTAACTGCCCTGGTGTTATCACTGCGGAAGAAGCAAAAGTGGGTATTATGCCAGGTTTTATCTTCAAAAAAGGTAAAATCGGTATCGTATCTAAATCCGGTACCCTCACTTACGAAGCTGCTGATCAGGTAGTTAAAGCGGGTCTGGGTGTTTCTACAGCTATCGGTATCGGTGGTGACCCAATCATTGGTACACCAACCAAAGATGCGGTAGAACTGCTGATGAACGATCCTGAAACTGAAGGTATCATCATGATCGGTGAAATCGGTGGTAGCATGGAAGCTGAAGCTGCACGCTGGATCAAAGAAAACGGTACTAAACCTGTGGTAGGTTTCATCGCTGGCCAAACTGCTCCTCCGGGCCGTCGTATGGGTCACGCAGGTGCAATCATCGGTGGTGCGGAAGATACTGCTGCTGCAAAAATGAAAATCATGGCTGAATGTGGCGTTCACGTTGTAGAAAGCCCTGCCAACATCGGTAAAACTATGGCGGAAGTGCTGAGCAAAAAAGCTGCACTGGCTTAATTTTTCCGACCAGTTAATATATTCTGAAAAGGTGGAGAGTAATGGGGATTTCCCTATACTTTTCACCTTTTCCTTTTACTCCAAATTCCAAATAAACCCAGTATGCGTACCCTGTTAGCATTATGCATTGTTTTAACCTTAACCGTTACCAACACCATGGCCCAGTCAGATAATAATAATTTATGGAGAGAAGTAGAACAGCTGGAAAAACAAGGCCTCTCCACCTCCGGCGCCAAAAAAGTGGACGAGATTTTCCGAAAAGCTGCGGCCGATAAAAACCAGGAGCAAAAAATCAAAGCCCTGGTATACCAGCTGAGATATGCGGCTGCGTTGAAGGATAGCAGCCTGGATTATGGCCTTGAAAGGCTCGATAAAGAAACTGCTGACGCACAGGGCCCCGCCAAAGCGATCCTGTACAGCATGAAGGCGGAGGTACTGTGGACCTACCTGCAATCCAACTCCTATGCTATTATGAGTCGCCTCGATGTGGTGAACGACCAAAGCAAAGATATTCGTACCTGGTCCGCGCAAAGGCTCACCACCGCTATCACCCAGGCATACGAGGCCTCTCTGACCCACCCGGAATTACTCAAAAAAGCCCCTATATCTGCCTATAGCCAGATAATAGACAAAGGGCAAAATGCAGATGGCCTGCAACCTACCGTGTACGATCTCCTGGCATATCGCGCCATTAATTATTACCGCTCCGGTTATAACAATATTAATAGACCTGCCAACCAGTTTGAACTTACTGACCCTGCCGCATTTGCCCCGGCCGGAACATTTGCCGGACATGCCTTTACATCTCCCGATACCACCAGTCTGCAATGGAAAGCCTTGTTGCTGTACCAGGACCTGATTGCTTTTCACGGGAATGATCCACAGAAAGCAGCACTGGCAGAAGCAGACGTACAGCGATTGAAATATGTAAAAGAGATCAGTGTAGCCGCCAACAAAAATGAACTATACGCCGCTGCGCTTACGCATATGCTGCAAGCCTATCGCTCCGGCCCCGCCTATGCCACTGTTGCCGCTATGAAGGCAGAAAACCTGCTGGAAGATATGCCCCTTGGCCTCTACGATATTAAAACAGTTACTCCTGCCCAACATCAGCAAATTGCCCATGTGCTGGAGATCTGTGAAGAGGCAGTGAAGGCTTTCCCCAAAGCCCCGGGCGCCGCAGAATGCCAGAACATTAAAAACCGCGTACTGTTCCCCGAACTGGAGCTGACCACCGAAAAGGTGAACGTGCCAGGGCAGGCACTCCGCATACTCACCAAATACAGGAATACCGGCACAGCATATTTTAAATTAATTCCGGTATCGCAAAGCCAATGGAGCAAGGCCCTGGCTGAAATGAAATGGTATGATGAATCTCAACTGGTACGGCAGATTATTGGGAACACGCCTGCCACCCGTACCTGGAATCAGCCACTGCCAGCCGGTACAGACCATTTCGGCCATGCTGCAGAAGTAAAGGTAGACGCGCTGCAGCCCGGCATGTACCTGCTGCTTATGAGCACCGAAGCAACCTTCGGGACCAGCGATAACCTGATGGTGGGCAAGTTTTTTGACGTGTCCGATATCGCATTCCTGACCACCGATTCTACCTTGTATGCCCTGGATCGTACTACCGGACAGCCTTTGTCAGGGGCGCGACTGGACATCCAAACCATGACACCCAACCCGGATTCAAAACAACTGGATAAGATATTTTCAGGTACTACCGATAATAACGGAAAAATAACGGTGGGGTATACCACCAAACGCTATGCAGATAAGTGGATGCTGTGGACTTACAACAATCAGCAGCTGATTGTTTCGCATATTAACGACTATAGCTTCCAGATACGCGGAGGTAAAGTTGAGCCGGTAAAAGAAGATAACCGTAAGGTATTCTTCTTTACAGACCGGGGACTGTATCGCCCAGGGCAGGTAGTGTATTTCAAAGGGATAGCGCTGGAGAAGGAGAAAAATAACGATAGTCGCGTACTGGCAGGCTTCAAAACCACCGTACAACTGCGTGATGCTAATGACGAAACAGTGGATTCCGTAGTAGTAACCGCCAATGATTTTGGTGCTTTCTCCGGTAAGTTTACTTTGCCACTTGGCCGCATTACCGGTAGTTACCGCATTACAGAAACTAACACCAACGCCAGTACGAACTTCAGTGTGGAAGAGTACAAGCGTCCTAAATTTGAAGTGAAATTTGATCCGGTGAAAATCGCTTATCGTGTAGGCGATACCGTTACTGCAAATGGTAAGGCAATTGCCTTTGCAGGTAATAATGTAGATGGTGCCGCGGTGAGTTACCGCGTAGTACGTGTGCCACGCTTCCCTTATCCGTGGCTGGCTTACAAGTATTACATGCCAAGAGGAAATAGCCAGGAAATTGTGAGTGGCAATACTACCACCGACGCGCAGGGAAAGTTCAGCATTCAGTTTACCGCCATCCCAGATAAAACAATCGACACTGCATTGGCGCCATTTTTTGTGTACCAGGTATCCGCCACGGTGACGGACATCAACGGTGAAACCCGTAGCCAGACGCAGGATATCAACGCCGGTTACAATACCATTTTATTATCCTTACAGGTGGATGCGTGGAACAAAGTAAGAATTACCACCACCAACCTGAACGGTGAATTTGAAGCAGCGAGCCTGCAACTGAAGCTACAGCCGCTGAAGCCAGCGGAACGCCTGCTGCGCACCCGCTACTGGGAACAACCAGACCAGTTTATTTACAGCGCAGAAGAATACGCCAAGCTGTTTCCACTGGACGTATATAAGGATGAAGACCAGTTGGAAAAACGGCCGCTATTGCCGGCAGTATTTGTAAAGCAGCTGAACAGTGTGAAAGAAGGAGTAACCGATCCGGGGTATTCCAAACTCAAGCCTGGCTTCTATCAACTGGAGGTAACTGCTACACCTGCTAACGGTAAGCCGGTAGTACAAAAAGAAATTTTTGAAGTGACCGAACCCGGTAAGGAAACCATGCCGTATCCGATGTACAGCTGGCACTACACCGAAAATAAATCCTATAAGCCCGGCCAGCAGGCAGTTGTAAAGATTGCCTCCGCTAAAGAGGCTTATGTATTACAGGAAGAAATGCGTGGTGAACAACCAACGGTAATATCTGTTTTTAAACTAACTGGTACGGATACACGTAAATATGATTTTACTCAGCGTGACCTTGGCGGTGCGCAGGTAAACTACAGCTGGATCAGGGATAACCGCTTTCAGCATATTGCCCTCATCTTCCCTGTAGCTACGGACGATAAATCTTTAAAAGTAGAACTGGCATCTCACCGTGATAAACTGGCCCCTGGTGAAAAGGAAAAATGGTCAGTAAAAGTCAGCGGGGAAAATGCACAGCAAGTGGAAGCCTCTTTACTGGCCGGTATGTATGATGCTTCGCTGGATGCATTGCGACCATTCTCCTGGAATCTGCCAGTGCTGGGTGTTACGAATTATATGCGCGGTGGATTGAGTATGCGTGATAACAGTGGTTCGGAAACGGCTTCTATTATCAGTTACCTGGTAGATAAAAACAGGTATACCAATATGGTGTATCCTTCCTTAAACTGGTTTGGATGGAGCCTGGATTTATCAGGTGAACAGAGAAGACATACGATGCGTGAGCAAGCTAGACCAGCGGCGGCCATGATGATAAAAGAATCAAGCAGTGCCAAACGTATGGTGACTGGCAGGGAGATGGCTAATAAAGCTAAGGCAGATGCGGACGGAGAATGGAGCATGTTGCCACCTGCGCCACCAGCACCTGAAGCACCAGCGAACTCACCTGCTGACGCTCCCGCTAAAGCACGCACCAATTTCAACGAAACTGCTTTCTTCTTCCCTGACTTAAGAACGGACGCTAACGGCAACGTATCATTTGAATTCACCATGCCGGAAGCCCTGACTAAATGGAAGTTCCAGGGCCTTGCTCATACAAAGGCAGCAGCCTTTGGTTTATTAAGTACAGAAATTGTAACGCAGAAAACACTGATGGTGCAGCCTTTTGCACCAAGGTTTATGCGTGAGGGTGATAAAATCAATTTCACTGCTAAAATCAGTAACCTGGCGGATTCACAACTCATTGGCCAGGCGCGGTTAGAACTGCTGGATGCTGCTACCATGCAGCCGGTGGATGGCTGGTTCCAGAATATATTCCCGGTGCAGCATTTTACTGCGAAAGCAGGTCAGAGCACACAGGTAGCTTTTCCATTGCAGATTCCTAACGGTTTCGGTAGTACGTTAATATATCGTATCACCGCACAAGCGGGTAACTTCAGCGATGGCGAAGAAAATGCACTGCCAGTGCTGACTAATCGTATGCTGGTAACGGAATCGGTGCCACTGTCCATGATCGGTGATGGTACCAAGGCGGTGAACTTTAAAAAACTGGAAGAGAGCGGTGCCTCTGAAACACTGCAGCAGCATGCGGTTACAGTGGAATACACCAGTAATCCTGCATGGTACGCCGTACAGGCGTTGCCGTACCTGATGGAGTTTCCGTACGATTGTGCAGAGCAGGTATTTAACCGCTACTACGCCAATGTGCTGGGTTCCTGGATTGTGACGCAGCGTCCTGCTATTCAGGAGATTTTTGAGAAATGGAAAACAACAGATACCGCTGCGCTGATGAGCAATCTGGAAAAGAACCAGGATCTAAAGTCGCTGTTGTTACAGCAAACGCCCTGGGTGCTGGATGCTAAAAATGAAAATCAGCAGAAACATAATATCGCCAAACTGTTTGATGCTGCCAATATTAAAACCGGTGCTGATGCAGCGTTGCAGCAATTAGCAGCTAAGCAAAACCACAATGGGTCTTTCTCATGGTTTGCCGGCTTGTCTGATGATCGTTTTATTACGCAGTATATTATAGCAGGTATAGGGAGATTGAATGGCCTCACGGGCAACCGCAACAGTCAGGCCAATACAATCGCGGAAAAAGCGATCAATTACCTGGACGCTAAGCTGGTAGCGGATTACAAACGAATGATGGCAAGTAAACCTAAGCCGGAAAATCAGCACGTTTACGGCATTGATATCCAGTATTTATATGCACGTAGTTTCTTTGATGTGAGTAAGAATGCGGAAGTTACTACGCTGCATAACTACATCCTGAAGCTGGCTAAGAAAGACTGGCTGAAATTTACGCTCTACGAAAAAGCGATGACGGCATTGCTGTTTCACCGGCTCAATGATAAGGTAACGGCAACGGCTATAGTGAAATCACTGAAAGAGAATGCTATCGTGTCTCCTGAAATGGGAATGTACTGGAAAGCTAATACCGGCGGATACTTCTGGAGTCAGGCACCGGTAGAAACACAGGCCATGCTGATTGATGCTTTCACTACTGTTACCGGCGACAAGCAATCAGCCGCACAAATGAAAACCTGGTTGCTGAAAAACAAACAGACCAATAACTGGAACACAACCAAAGCTACTGCTGATGGTTGCTACGCCATGCTGATTGGTGGTGATAACTGGTTGTCGGCAGCACCAACAGTAGATATTAAACTTGGTGCAGTGGATATAAGTACTGCTACAGAAAATACCGAAGCAGGTACAGGTTACATCCGTAAACAGTTTAATGGGAAAGACGTTAAACCTGCGATGGGCAAGATCGAAGTAGCTGTAAAAGGCAGTAAGGGACAGCCTTCCTGGGGAGCGGTGTACTGGCAATACTTTGAGCAACTGGATAAGATCACAGCGGCACAAACACCACTGTCAATAGAAAAACAGTTGTATAAAGAAGTGAATGCAGCGAATGGCCCGGTGCTAACGCAACTGAACAACGGTAATCAACTGCATGTAGGTGATAAACTGAAAGCCAGAATCATATTGCGGGTAGACAGGGATATGGAGTATGTACATCTGAAAGATATGCGTGCCGCGGCTTTTGAGCCACTGAATGTGCTGAGTACTGCTAAGTATCAGGGTGGCCTGGGGTATTACGAAAGTACGAAAGATGCCAGCACTGACTTCTTCTTTAGCGCATTACCGAAAGGTACCTGGGTGTTTGAATACCCGATGTATGTAACGCATGAAGGTACTTTCTCCAATGGCGTAGCTACGGTGCAATGTATGTATGCGCCTGAGTTTAATGCACATAGTGAAGGGATTAATGTGAAAGTGGTGGAGCAATAATTTTTTACTAATATATCAAATAGACAAAGGGCCGAAAGGCCCTTTGTCTATTTGATAACGCCAGATATTAATTTCCAGGCCCCGCGCGAAGCGCTGAATCAACCTCAATGACAGCGAAGCTGTCATTGAAAGAAAAGCAATCAATCAGTTTTAATACCTTCGTACCTGCATGAAACAAGTAGATTACATAATAGTAGGGCAGGGGATCGCCGGCACTATGCTCAGCTGGTTCTTAATGAAACGAGGTTTCAGTGTAGTAGTGATAGATGATGGAAAGAAGAACAGCGCATCGCGGGTAGCCGCCGGGATAATCAATCCCGTATCTGGCAGAAGATTCGAACCTGCATGGCTATACGAAGAAATTTATCCGTTTGCCAAATCGACATATGACGAATTGTCGGACCTGCTTAAAATAAATATATTAACGGAGCGTAATTTGTGGACAGTTTTCCCCTCCGCTCAAATGCGTGATGCCTTCAAAGCTAAAGCAGATAAGGAAACCAACGGGAAATACGCAGTAATTCCACAACAACTACAATATGAGGAATATCTGCAACAAGATTTTGGTGCTGCAGTCATTAAAGGGGCTACGGTTAACTTAAAAAATCTGCTGCCTGCATACCGGGAAATGTTGATTAGTAAGGAAGCCTTACTGGATGAACACTTTGAATTATCGCAATTGCAGCTGGTAAATAATGTACAAGTTACATACCATGATATAGCAGCAAAGAAAATAATATTTTGTGACGGGGCTGCTGCGGCTACAAATCCATACTTCAGTGCCATCAAATTTCTGCCGAATAAGGGCGAAGTATTATTTATCCGTGTCCCCGGATTGGAATCATCGGATATTATTAAAAAAAGTATTACGTTAGTACCCCAGCCGGACGGGCAGTTTTGGGCGGGAAGTTCCTTTGCTTGGGATTATGCCGATGAGTTGCCCACGGCAGCACAACGGGTGGTGCTGGAAGAAAAGTTACAGCAGTTGCTTAAAGTGCCCTATGAGGTAACGGACCAGCAGGCGGCAGTAAGACCTTCGGGGCATGACCGGCGGCCCATTGCCGGCTTTCATCCGGAATATCCATTAATAGGCATTTTTAATGGACTGGGAACCAAGGGGACTTCACTGGCCCCGCTGATGGCGGACCATTTCAGCCGGGTAATAGCCGGAGAAACGGAAATAATGCCCGAGATCAGCGTAAACAGATATTTTAACATGCTCCGGCAGTAAAATCCAGCGATCAAAACGTATCTTTGCCCCCCTTGCGGGCATGGCTGAATCACTGGAAGTAGTGGTAATCAACAGGGTACGGCTTTCCCGGGAATTCAACCATATAATTTTAAAAATCAACAATTTACGCATGTATAGGACGCACACTTGCGGAGAACTCAGAATGGAACAGGTTGGTCAGCAGGTTACGCTGGCCGGCTGGGTACAAACGGTTAGGAAATTTGGCAGCATCACTTTCGTGGATCTGCGCGACCGTTATGGTATTACTCAGCTGTTATTTGGTGAAAACCTCAATGCCCGACTGGATGACCAGCCTTTAGGCCGCGAATTCGTGATCCAGGCTACAGGTGTGGTTACCGAGCGTTCTAATAAAAACCCGAATATCCCTACCGGCGATGTGGAAATCACCATCGCTGACTTTAAGGTGCTCAACGCAGCTAAAACACCTCCTTTCACGTTAACAGATGATACAGATGGTGGCGATGAGCTCCGTATGAAATACCGCTACCTCGACCTGCGTAGAAATGCCGTTAAACAAAACCTGGAACTGCGCTACCGCGTAGGCCGTGCAGCACGTAATTTCCTGCACACCCAGGGCTTTATGGATATAGAAACCCCTTTCCTGATTAAATCCACTCCGGAAGGTGCCCGCGACTTCGTAGTGCCAAGCCGTATGAACGCAAACGAGTTCTACGCCCTGCCACAGTCGCCGCAAACCTTTAAGCAACTCCTCATGGTGAGCGGCTACGACCGTTACTACCAGATCGTGAAATGCTTCAGGGATGAAGACCTCCGTGCCGACCGCCAGCCGGAATTTACCCAGATCGACTGCGAAATGAGCTTCGTGGAGCAGGAAGATATCCTGAATACATTTGAAAGTATGTTCAAATTTATTTTCAAGGAGATCAAAGGGTTAGATATTGATTATGGGTTCCCTCGCATGACCTGGGACGATGCCATGGAATACTATGGTAACGATAAACCGGACATCCGATTCGATATGAAACTGGCTACCCTCACCGGTACCGTTCAAAATAAAGGCTTCAAAGTATTTGACGACGCGGAGCTGGTAGTAGGTATCGCAGCCAAAGGTTGCGCTGAATACACCCGCAAACAGCTGGATGAACTCACCGACTGGGTAAAACGCCCGCAAATCGGCATGAGCGGACTCATCTATGTTAAATATGGTGCAGACGGCAGCCTGAAAAGCTCCGTTGATAAGTTCTTTAATGAAGAAGAACTGAAAAAATGGGTGGCCGCAACCAAAGCCGAGCCAGGCGACCTGATCCTGGTACTGGCAGGTAAAGAAAGTCGCACCCGCCAGGCCATGAGCGCCCTCCGCCTTGAAATGGGCGAACGCCTCGGTTTCAGAGATAAAAATGTTTATAAACCACTGTGGGTGATCGACTTCCCACTGTTTGAATATGCGGAAGAAGAAAATCGCTGGGTAGCACGTCACCATCCGTTTACTTCTCCGAAACCAGAACATATCGCCCTGATGGATGATCTGTCGCAGTACGCCAACATCAAGGCTAACGCCTATGATATCGTACTCAACGGTACCGAAATCGGTGGTGGTTCTATCCGTATCTACCAGCGCGATCTCCAGGAAAAGATGTTCGCTGCGTTAGGTATGACCCCGGAAGAAGCAGATCACAAGTTCGGCTTCCTGCTGGGTGCATTTGAATATGGAGCGCCGCCTCACGGAGGTATCGCCTTCGGGTTCGACCGCCTCTGCTCCCTGCTGGGTGGCAGCGAAAGTATCCGCGACTTCATCGCCTTCCCGAAAAACAATTCTGGTCGCGATGTAATGCTGGATGCGCCCGCTGCTATTGATCAACACCAGCTCGATGAGTTACGGATCAGCTTGATAAAACAGGATCCGGCATAGTATTTGCAATTTCCGGGCATTCCCAAATAAAAAAATCCCCTTTGATATGGCTGAGGCCGCATCAAAGGGGATTGGTGCAAATAATAGAACAATATTTTTTAACAAGATCTTAACGGAAAAGAGTAGCGAGTAGACGAAAGAAACGTATTATCTAAATTTTTAAAGTAATATTGCGGTGTAGGGACATCGTTGATATGTGAGGTAAGAAAGTGATGCTGAAAACAAACAACAATCTATCACCTGTAACAACAACTAACACTAAGCTTATGTGTATGATTAACTCTACTATGAGCAAAGCTGCGGCTTGTATTTGTGCGGTGTTTTTATTGCTAATGCTCAGCAATGTTGGGTATGCTCAACAATCGACAAGCAATTATTTGAAAAAATTCAAACCGGTATCTGTGGAATTAATGCAGGAAACCGGAATTCCTGCCAGTGTTATTCTGGGCATTGCGATGCTGGAATCTGGCACTGGTACCAGTAAAAATGCTAAATTGCTGCATAATCATTTTGGCATCGTTGGTAAAAACAATCTGCAACAGACAAACGCAGGATACAAATCCCGCTACAAACAATATCTGTCAGATGTGGCTTCCTACGAACACTTTGTGCAGCTGTTAGCTAAAAAGAAGTGGTTCTCAGATATGAAAGGAAACATGGAATACACTACATGGCTTCATAAAATGAACCATAGCGGGTATTCAACTGCGGGCCAGGAATGGATAAGACGTGTGACTTCTATTATTAACCGTTATAAATTGTATAAGCTGGATGCGGCCATAGGCAGCGTTGCAAGCGGTTCTTAAGCATTGATGCACTATGCCACTTGTTGCCAGGCGCTCCGGTAATATGCCTGACTATACATGAATAATTTGCCTGGCAAAAATAAGGCTGCCTACCCATTTCTGATTATCGCGGGTTCATTGGCATGCCTGGTGGCTTTATCCCAGCTGAACTACAGCTTCTCCTACAAGGATTTCCAATTCAGAAAACTGGATATGCTGTCCGAAATCAGGACCTCATCTCCCGAACAAGATAAAAATAATCCCGCCCTCGCCGGTAAATCCGGCAAGGGCGGGTCTGTTACAGATACCGCCGTTACCGTGGTAGACAGCTCCGGAACAGTGACCACACTGCCTAATCCGGATGCACATCACGACTACATGGAATACTCCGGTATCATGCAATATGCCTCTGCGCAATACAGCGAAGATGCCGCCGGCATGCATAAATTCCTCCAGGCCCTGGCGGAGCTGAAAGCAGGCAAAAGAAAAAAAGTACGCATCGCCTACTTCGGCGATTCCATGATCGAAGGTGACCTGATCACCGGTGAACTGCGCGATAGTCTGCAACATTTCTTCGGCGGACAAGGCGTAGGGTTCGTGCCCATTACCTCGGTAGTGGCCAGCTTCAGAACCACCATCACCCATACCTACTCCAAGGACTGGACAGACTATTCCTATAAAAAACTGCCCCCATCCAATATTCCGCTCGGTTTATCCGGGCACACCTTTATCCCGTCAGCTAACAGCTGGGTGAGATACACACCGGTGAAAAAGCCGCGACTGGATAAGTTCAATGAAATTTCCATCCTGTATGGTCCTGCCTCCGGCACCGGCCTTACGGTAAACGATAAAAGCTATACGCTCGACGGCAATGCCGCTGTAAACAGACTCGATCTGCGTCAGGATACAGGACTGCCATCGGTAACTATCAAATACGCCGGAGGCGCCGCAGGGCCCCTCTTTGGCGTTAGCTTCGAAGACGATAACGGTATCTATGTGGACAACTACTCCTTCAGAGGTATCAGCGGTATCGAACTCGGAAAGCTGTCGGCAGATATGATCCGCCGTATGCAGCAGGAACACACTTACGACCTGGTAGTATTTCATTACGGCGCCAACGTATTATGGCGTCCGGAACTGACCGACTACAGCTGGTTTGAGCGCCCGATGAAAAAGGTGCTGGATTCGCTTCGCAACGATATCCCGGCTACCTCATTCCTTATCATCGGTACCGCCGACAAATCCTATCGTAAGGGCGACCAATACGTTACCGCGCCGGGCGTACCAGCGCTGTTAGCTGTGCAACATGATCTGGCGGCAGAACACGGAACTGCCTTCTGGAACCTCTTTGCAGCAATGGGTGGAGAAAATTCAATGGTGAAGTGGGTCGAAAGTGATACCCCAGGTGCGAACAAGGATTACACACATTTTAACAGGTTAGGAGCGTCTAAGGTAGCGTCGCTGCTATACAAAGCTATCATGAATGAATATAGGCAGACAAATACTGTTCAGTAGTTTAGCCCTGCTGTTGTTGCTGGGAGGTAAAAATGCAGTTGCACAAGGATTTAACGGTGATAATACCATCACCCAGGATACAGCACTGTACCGGTTCTTCGGTTTACTGGATCACGCGGATACCAGCGTGATCTCCATTTTACACCTCGGCGATTCACACGTGCAGGCAGGCTATTATCCACAAACCAACGGAGCCATGATGCAACAGCAGTTTGGTAACGCAGGCCGTGGATTTGTATTTCCCTATAACCTGGCAGGTACCAACGGCCCGGAAGACTACCGCTGGTCAAGCCCCATCAAATGGAATGGCGAAAGAGTAGTAGATCGATATAAATCACCTATTCTCGGTCCCGGCGGTATTGCTATTACCACCAACGCCACCACGCCATCTCTCAGCTTTATTGGCAAACAGGATTCCTTCCAGGAAACATCATTCAATGAAGCAGAATTACTGTATGATCCCGGAAACGACTCTACCACCGTTTTTGCTGCCACTGCCGATGTGATCATCACCCCGCAGCCATTTACCGGATCACCTACCATTCAGAAAGCCACGCTGAGCTTCAGGGATCAGCAACAGATATTTTCTGCCCGTTTTGATAATACCGCTAAAGGGCCATTCCGTTTCTATGGTGCGTTTTTACGTAACGGAGAGAATGGATTGATCTATAGCAGCGTAGGTGTCAATGGCGCCATGTACCAGCATTACAACGAATACAGCAACATACTGCTCGCCCAGATGTCGGTCATGAAACCGCAGCTGGTGATCATATCCCTCGGTACCAATGAAGCCTACGGCCGATTTGATGCCCTTGCCTTTAGAAATGAAATTGATAAAACCGTTTCACTTTTAAGAGAACAAAACCCAAACGTATGTATCTTGCTGACTACTCCTCCGGATTGTATGAGGGTAATCAAAAGTTCGTACCGTAAAAAAGTGAAAGGAAAATGGCGTAGATACAGCAAAACCTCCGTTACACCTAATCCATACATCGCGATGGCCACCGCCCAGATTGAAGGCTACGCCCGCGAAAAAGGATTGGCATGCTGGAATTTCAACGCAGTGAATAAAGTACAGAAAGCCCGGTTTAACCCGTTCTGGGGCGCCGATCATGTACACTTCAGTGCCAAGGGATACCAGCTGCAAGGGCAACTGCTCAACGAAGCATTAATGTCTGCCTACAAAAAATACCAGGCTGAAACCAAGAAAATATATTAACATCCAATGATCGACGTCAATAAGCTGTTTGACCTGTTGCTTTACGATCCTAATGATCCGGTGCTCTTTAACAGTGCTTTCTTTTTCTATTATTTTGCAGTATTTCTGCTCTGTTACCTGGCAGTCCACAAAAGCAAAGCAGGTAGGGTATGGGTTTATACCCTGTTTTCCCTGTTTTTCTTTTATAAGGCCTGTGGCTATTATGTAGGATTGGTCATACTTTCCGCCATTGTGGACTTCAACCTTTCCAAGTGGATTCATCGGACACCGAAAAAGTCCACCAAAAAACTGCTCCTTATTTTTAGCATCATCCTCAACATAGGATTGCTGTTCTATTTTAAGTACACCAACTTCTTCATCGGTATCATCAACGATTTTGCGGCAGGCGGTATTCCACTGCTGAAGCTGACTTTACCGATCGGGATATCCTTCTACACCTTCGAAAACCTCAGCTATACGATCGATGTATACCGGGATGAAATCGAACCCGTGGATAACTTCATGGACTACCTTTTCTTCTTGTCCTTCTTCCCGAAGCTGATGATGGGGCCGATCGTACGTGCGGCCGACTTCATTCCGCAGATTTCAAAGCCCTATGTCATTGATTCGGATGATATCGGAAAAGGGATGTACCTGATCATAAGTGGGTTGTTTAAGAAGATAGTCATATCTGACTTTATCTACCTCAACTTTGTACAATACATATTTGATGACCCGAGTAAGCACACCGGCCTGGAATGTTTGCTGGGCGTGTATGGCTATGCCCTGGTGATTTATTGCGACTTCTCCGGATATTCGGATATGGCGCTGGGTATTGCCCGCTGGACCGGCTTCAAGATTCCGCCAAACTTTAACTCTCCTTATCAAAGTAGCTCCATTACAGAGTTCTGGCGCCGCTGGCATATTTCATTGTCCAGCTGGCTGAGGGATTACCTGTATATTCCTTTGGGTGGCAACCGGAAAGGCAGGGTAAGACAATATGTAAACCTGGCCCTGACCATGCTGATCGGAGGTTTCTGGCATGGGGCGAGCTGGAACTTTATTTTCTGGGGCGGAATGCATGGTACTATGCTGGCCATTGATAAAGTAAGGCTCGATTACCTGAAGAAACGGCAAATCCAGTTTGGTGGCTTCTCTGGTGGCCTGTTGAAAGTGCTGGGCGTCCTGTTTACCTTCCACTTTGTTTGCTTCTGCTGGATCTTCTTTAAGGCGGCTACCTTCCATGATGCGTGGGCGCTCATACATCAGATTGCGTACGACTTCCAGCCTGAAATCTGGCCGGAGCTGTATACCGGTTATACCGCAGTTTTCTGGGTGATGGTGATGGGCTTTGTGCTGCATTTTATGCCGGCAAAAGCGGAGCTGTCTATGGAAAACATCTATTCAAAACTGCCCGTTGTGGCCAGTGTAGCCGTAATGGTAGCATTTGTATGGTTGCTGGCGCAGGTGAAGAGCACCCAGCCAATGATTCCGATTTACTTCCAGTTCTAACAGCCGTACCGCTTTTCACACGGAATGAATACTTCGCAGGTATTTATTCCGGTAAGGGAAATAAAAAATTGATTGCTATTCATCTTGAAATAACTCACCCTGCAACAATGGTTAATAAAATTATACATGGGCAAGCCGGCTTCGGCGAAGCCCATGTTTAGTTTAAGGTGTTTATAATTATTGGCAGGTATATGCTTTTCCAGGAGGTTCATGTCATTGAATCCGGCCCTGAGCCGCTGGTGCATAAAATTATATGCATTAGTGGTTGGTACCAACAGGCCAACATACATCATCATTTTATCGTAAGCAGTAACCGGCACCGTATCCAGGGTTCCGGTAATGATCCTTGCCTCTGGCATTAGCAAGGTAGAACGGGCTACTCTGAATTTACTGATATACGCCATCATATATTTTACCATGTTCCGTATCGGATCATGCTGGCTGGGCAAAAAGGTATAATAAAGCGTAAAGCTGCCTTCGTATATTTCAGTTGTATTATCCATACAAAAGATATCTCTCAGATCATTGGCGGATGAAGTGATCAATTTGGTGATATACAGGGTTTCCTCCTCATTTGGCAGATAGAGTTTATTCCTGTAAAATGCCGGCGTTTCACCGTATTCCAGGGCAAAAGCTTTCGTAAAAGATTGAGGGCTGGCATAGCCGCAATAGGCCGCAATCTGGCTAATGGAAAATGCCGAATGCCTTAAAAGACCACCTGCCTGTTCTAATTTCCTTCGTTTGGTAAATTGTTTGAACGATTCCTGATGAAATATTTCGAATCGCCTGCTTAGCGTTTGCGCATCCACGCATAGCATATCGGCGATGCTGATAATGGAAATATCGTCGGAAAGGTGGTTGTCACTGATCGCAATCGCATGATCCACCTTCTCTTTCCAGAAGGTATACGTATTAGCTTGCATAGTTGGGATTTATATCCAGAAGTTCGGATAAAGCGTCCGCTGAAGCCTTAATTTGTACTGTTAAGTTTTTGGATTAACGAACGATTAACATAAATATGAACAGGGGATTCTCAGGGTGTGAAATTCCCCCGCGATGCTGTACTTTTGCGCCAAATCTAGATTGCGGATGCGCTTCGATAAATTCTTACTGGTAGCCTGTGTATTGATAGTCACCTCTTTTGCCGCCCGGGCCCAGTTCCTGATGGACATGATTGATACCACCTCCAGCCTTGGAAAAGGAATGCTGTCTATGTACCGGAAATATGATGCGCTCCGCTTTAGTGGCTATATTCAGCCGCAATTTCAGATGGCCACCGCCAGAGGAATCAATACCTATGCCGGCGGTAACTTCAATAAGGAATCCGATAACCGCTGGATGCTCCGCCGTGGCCGTATCCGCGTGGATTACGAGCATTACAACGAGCAGGAGATGCCGGTACTGCAATTCGCTTTCCAGTTCGACGGAACAGAAAGAGGCGTAAATATCCGTGACTTCTATGGTCGCGTGTTCGATACCAAATACAATGTATTCGCCTTTGCCGCAGGTATGTTTGCCCGTCCGTTTGGCTGGGAGGTAAACCTCTCCTCCGGCGACCGGGAAACGCCGGAACGTGGCCGTATGTCGCAAATCCTGATGAGAACGGAGCGCGACATCGGAGGAATGCTGTCCTTCGAGCCCCGGAAAAAAGACCACCCGCTTAGTTTCCTGAAGATAGACGCCGGTGTATTCAATGGCCAGGGCCTTACCGGTCCGAGCGACTTCGACAGCCACAAGGACTTCATTGGCCGCATTTATATCAAGCCCAGAAAGCTGAATGCACAAAACTGGCGACTGTCAGGCGGTGTATCCGTGCTGATGGGAGGCATGCAGCAGTTTACCAATGTGATCTACACCATGGACGATGCCCATGCTTTTAAAGTGGATTCTACCCCCACCAATGCCGGTAAAATAGCTCCCCGCCACTACTACGGTGCGGATATGCAGTTGAAAATACCGAATGGAAAAGGAAAAGGTTTTACCCAGTTCAGGGCAGAATATATCCGTGGTAAACAAACAGCTACGGCCTTAACTACCGAAACGCCAGGAATTATTCCATTGACTCCCGATGGGAAATATGCTCCGCTATATATCCGCAAATTTGATGGCGCCTACCTGTATTTCATACAGCACCTGGGTAGTGATAAACACCAGGTAGTAGTGCGTTACGATTGGTATGACCCAAATAAAGACGTGAAAGGAAAGGAAATTGGTGCGCCGGATGCAGGGTTAACGCTGGCGGATATACGATATAATACACTGGGCTTTGGGTACCTGTATTATTTAAACGAGCACCTAAAGCTCAGTGTATACTATGACTGGGTGAAAAATGAAGCAACTGCTTTGCCTGGTTATGAGCAGGACCTGGACGATAATGTGCTGACCTGCCGCCTCCAGTACCGTTTTTAAAATTCTCCTCTGCCGGCTTCCAGTGTGAAACCGAAGGTGCTGCCTATTTCAGGCTTACTCCTAACGGTAATTGACTGGTCGTGCGCTTCCACGATGTGTTTTACAATGGCCAGTCCCAGACCGGTCCCGCCAATATCGCGGCTCCGTGCGCGATCCGTACGGTAGAAGCGCTCAAACACACGTGGCAGATGCTCTTCCGACATACCGATGCCGTCGTCGGAAATTTCGATCAGTACCCGCTTGCCATCCATATTGTAGATGCTGGCGATGGTATGCCCATCCTGCTTGCCGTACTTGATGGAGTTATCCACCAGGTTGATCAGCACCTGCCGGATCTTTTCTTTATCCGCCACCACATGTAACGGCGTTTCACAACCTTTTTTAATGCTGAATTTAATGCCTTTGGTATTGGCCTTCAGCGAAAGCGTATCGAATACATCCTTCAGCAGGTCCTGGATGACGAAATCCTCTACATTAACCGTCATTTCCCCGCTTTCGAGCTTGGATATCTCATCCAGGTCGTCCAGCAGGCGACATAGGCGATCAATATTTTTGGTGGCGTTTTTCAGGAACATTTTATTGACACTGGGATCTTCCAGCGCACCGTCCAGCAAGGTGTGGATATAGCCCTGTACCGCAAAAATGGGGGTTTTGAGTTCATGGGAGAGATTTAAGAGAAACTCTTTCCTGAACTCTTCGTTACGGCGCAGGTTATCCAGCTCTTCTTTCTTCTGGCTGGCCCACTTTTCCACATCTTCGCTTACCTCTTCAATGGTTTTCAGCGGAAGTATGTTTTTATTGAAAAACTCTTCCCGCTTAGAGGCCTTTGTCTGATAAATGAATTTGTAAATGAGTTTTATTTTCCGGTAGATGAAATTCTGCAGGGTGTACAGATACAGGTAATAGGAAACCAGAAAAGTAAGCACAAATGCGCCGGCAGTAATTTTATAGTCGCCCGATACCAGGTAACTAAACAGGGCAATCACAAAAGAGATAACCAGGGCTGTGAATCCTGCGAGTTTCTGTGGCGAAAGGTTTTTAGTTTTGAACATACTCCAGAGTGAGTAATTATTGTAATAGTGGGAAATTACTTTAAATTTTTTACTTGCCATAAAATTGTCTGGTAATGTAGGTGCCCGTTGGGCTTTAGCTGGTGATCCGTGGCCTGTGGCCGTGCTCATTTCCGGGAAATACCTTGCCGGACGACTTTAGCATCTCCCTAAAACAAAAGATAAAACAAAAAGAAAGCCGCCAGCGGCGGCTAAATAATATGGTGGGAAAAATTACATCTCAAATTTATACCCCACACCTTTAACGGTAGTAATGAGGTCAATCCCAATCTTCTGGCGGATCTTACGAATATGTACATCGATGGTCCTGTCGCCCACAATCACCTCTGTACCCCACACCTGATTCAGGATTTCATTGCGGAGAAACACGCGGCCTGGCTTGGATGCCAGCAATTGCAGCAGTTCGAATTCCTTCTTAGCAAGGATGATCTCCTGGCCTTTATAGGTAACAGTGAATTTTTCACGGTCGATGATAAGGTCGCCCAGCTGCATCTGTTGCTCTTCCGGCTTGTGCAGGCGGCGGAACAGGGCATTGATACGACTCACCAGTAATTTCGGCTTAATAGGTTTCGCGATGTAGTCATCAGCGCCCATATTCAGTCCGTCAATTTCTGACTTTTCATCATTGAGGGCCGTCAAAAAAAGAACCATGGTATCTTTGAACTCCGGGAATTTCCTGATTTCCCGGCAGGTATCGATACCGTTTTTGTTAGGCATCATGATGTCGAGCATGATCAGGTCCGGACGGAAAATTTTAGCTTTTTGGATAGCCTCATTGCCGTCTTTCGCAATTACAGTGTCATACCCGGCAGACTTGAGATTATAACTGATGATCTCAAGAATATCGATTTCGTCATCTACTACCAGTATTTTTCCAGCTACGGCTTGGTCTATCATATATTGTTGCTTTTATAAAAGACGCCACAAAATTAGATGCTGCGCGCTGTGATTAATGGAAAAATAACATTATGAAATTGTTAATTCACCATAATAGGCCATACCGGCCTACACTCCTGCAAGGTAAACTAAAATCACGGGGTAGTATTTATTAAGGTTGCTTACTATCCGTATCCTTATGGTTTTGAATAGTTTTTACTGCGGCAAGCAGCTGTTTCATCATTTCCAGTTGGGCCTGCTGGAGCTCCAGCATATCCTGCTGCTGGGTGATGATGAGGTGGTCAATTTTTTCGTGCAGAATACGTACTTCCAGCTCAGATTTCAGGTTTATCATGTAATCGTTCTTTGCTCTGCGCCGGTCTTTTTCCTCCTGGCGGTTCTGACTCATCATGATCACCGGTGCCTGCAAAGCGGCCAGGCAGGATAGAATCAGGTTCAGCAGAATGAACGGATACGGATCAAATCCTTTGTCGAGCAGAAAGAAAACATTGACCGCCATCCACACCAGGATGAAGGCCAGGAAAGAGATGATGAACGTCCAGCTACCCCCGAAGTCAGCAATTTTATCCGCCAGCTTCTGGCCATAGGAAAGGTCGGAAATCAGGTTGTCTTCCTCCAGTTTGTCGGAAAGCGTACGGTTGCTCTTGAGGTTTTCCAATACCTGGCGCTCTACTGACGATAGTTCCCCCATCTCCTCAGAAAAAAGAGATTCATAGAATTTTTGCCGATAGTGGGTAAGCTCTGAAAGCGCAATATGGCACTTGTGGTTAAAGCTGGGATGATCTGTTTTGATCATTCGCATCAACGAAGGACGGATCAGTTTAGCGCTGACTTTTTCTGTTTCCGGGAACTGTTGCCCGGATATGTCGCTGGTAAATGTTTGCATAAGTGATTTCCATTTAACAGTTATCCGTGATTATTTGTTACTCCTTTGGCGGTATTTTATACCGCACTTTATAAAGATATAGGAAAAACATATTTATTTGTGCTTAAAAGAGAGCCCCTAATGGCATTTGCACCGTTGGTTGCTAAATTGGTTGTAAATTTGCTATCAGGTTGGCTGAAAAGGAGAATTATAATGAGGAAATTTTTAATCATTTTCTTGCTGGCGGCTTCTCAAAGCAGCTGGGTATACGCACAGAGCGGACATCTGCAGATACCTATAAGCAGGCAGGGATTCCATGATAATATTGACAAAGAACAGGCAGCAGCAGCGAAGTTCGACGGCAAAGCCGATGATCTCGTGCGCGTGTCTGATGATCAAACCATCAATTTACAGGTTACCAATGCGCTCATCAAGCAGGTAGACAAAATCCAGGAAGAAATTGAACGGGACAGCTCCCTCGACCATCGCCTGAAAGTGAAATACCTCACCGGCATCTATTCTGTGCTGAAAGATTATAACTACAAAAGAGCCCGTACCCTGTTGCAGCCGGAGGAAGCACCGGCCATCATCAACGCTTACCAGGATATGATGCACGCCGATATCAAAGGCAAAAGCATCTTCCCGTATATTAAGGGCCTTTCATTCGAAGGCTCAGAAAAACTGATTGAAATCTTTAAAGATAACCCGGGCTATAAAGAGGCCAGGGGATTGGTGTTTACCAAATATGCCTTTGATAACCTGGAGACGGTAATGCCGAAGCTCAGCGATTATCTCGGATATCCTGGTACCGACTCCATAGTAGCGGCTGTGGCCCGTAAGTATCCTAACCAGGTGCTTACCTATGCTACCTCCTACACGCCGATGGCTACGGCTATCAAGCGCAATCAGGACCCGATAGTACAAACCATCGTAAGGATTGGTAAATCATCCCAAAGCACCCGTATATTGCCATTTATCGATGAGATCCTCGCCGGTACCACCACTGTGGAAGACCTGGAGAAAATCACCGAAAATGATCGCCAGTATTACCGCCAGATGGTGAAATCCACCATCAACCTGCAAAAGATGAAAAGTGAAGGCCATCAGCCGATTGGTATGAAAGCCATGATGGAAAACATGCAGGCCAAATCACTGATTTATATCCGCGATGTGAATGACCTGCACGAAGAACCTGCTACAGTGAGGTTCCGCATCGTCAACGACTTTACACCGGAAGAACTGTACTACCTGATTGTTAACGGCCAGGAGGAGTTATATACCTCCAGCTATACTAATCATGGCAACGCCGGTTTATACGATCAGATGATGATCCGTATGAAACCGCCCCGTGGGGATAGCTTGCTGATGATGGTGCACTTTGACCGTTTCAAGAAGTTTATAGCTATGGCAGCGGGTTTCAATACCCTGGACAACTTCCTGAAATCCATGGCACCGGAGAATTCCAACTACCTGATGCAGAAGTATGTACAGAACCTGGAAAAAACCGAGGATCTGGAAGATGCCGTGGATGTGGCCAACTCCTTTGGCAGTATCCGCGATCCTAAGCTGCTCGACTTCCTCCGTGCAGAGGTGAGAAAGAACCTGGCTTACGTGAAAAAGCACAGCGACCGCCGTGGTACGGTGATCTATCAGCTGCTGACCAGTTTATTTGAGACAGAAGCGGAAAATGGCAACGACTCTTCCAAGGCGACGGACATGGCCAGCAAACTGCAACTGCCTCCAATCAACTATGTCACCTTCAGCAGCCTGGAAAGCGACAGCGGGCGTATATACCAGCAGGTATTTTTCTATGGAGATAAAGATGGCCAGGAATCATACGCCAGCTTTATGAGCAACTTCCCGTCCGGCGACTGGCGGGTGGTAAAAGGCAAATACTGGACTACCATTTCCTCCCTGAAAGGCAAGCCTACTACCATTTATGCAAACCTGCCTATCGATGAGCCGGGAGATAAAGAAGCGATCAGTAAGCTCTCCGACTACCTGGATGAGCAGGATATTCATCCGTCCATCTTTATTCACCGCGGTCATAGTTACCATGTGAATACCACGCTGGATAACCTGCAAAGCTCCGCGAAGATTGTGGTGCTGGGTTCCTGTGGTGGTTATCATAACCTGGCTACGGTACTGGAGAAATCACCGGAAGCACATATCATTTCCTCTAAACAGGTGGGTACCCGCTTTGTGAATGAGCCGATTATCCGTAGTCTGGAAGACGTAGTGAGAAGTGGTAAGAATGTGGACTGGGTGATAATGTGGGCGCAGCTTACCAAGAAATTCGCCGGTGATGCCCGTAACCGCGAGCTGTTCAGCGATTATGTGCCGCCGCATAAAAATCTGGGTGCTATCTTTATCAAAGCGTACAGGCAGATTATGAAAGACGAAAAGAAATCATAGAACAACTAATAGCTAAATGAACGTGGAAAATATCGCAGTAAAGAAAGTATTCGATTCCAGTCTCTTAAGACGTATCTTCTCATTTGCTGTGCCTTATAAGCGCTCATTTATAATATCCATGCTGCTGACGGTGGTGCTGGCGGTAATTTCGCCGCTGCGGCCCTACCTGATCCAGGTAACGGTGGATAAATATATTTCCAACCAGCTGATGCAAATGCTGGTGTTGGTGACGATTATTCAGATAGCCTTACTACTGGTGGAAACGGTAGTAAGGTTTTTCTTTTCTTACCTGACCAACTGGCTGGGACAGTCGGTGGTAAAGGATTTACGGGTAACGGTATACAAGAAGATAGTGCGCCTGAACCTGGCATTTTTTGATAAAACCCCGATAGGCACGCTTACTACGCGTACTATCAATGACATTGAAGCCATCAACGATGTGTTTTCAGAAGGTATTATCAGCATTGTGGCTGATTTGCTGATGATTATTGCCATCCTCACGGTGATGTTTATTGAAGACTGGCGTTTAACGCTGGTGAGTTTATCTCCCTTCCCGATACTGATCATTGCCACTTATATTTTCAAGGAGAGTGTGAATAAGTCGTTTTACCAGGTACGTAATGCGGTATCAGCGCTGAATGCGTTTGTACAGGAGCATATCACCGGTATGGTGGTGGTGCAGGCGTTTACCGGAGAAAAGCGTGAGTTTGCAAGGTTCCGTCAGATCAACAAGGATCACCGGGATGCGAACATTCATGCGATTTTTGCGTATTCCGTGTTTTTCCCGGTGGTGGAAATTATCCTGGCCATATCGCTGGGGTTGATGGTATGGTGGGGGTCCAATAAGGTGTTGAATTACGAGGTAACGCAGGGGGTGATGATTGCGTTCATCATGTACCTGAATATGCTGTTCAGGCCGCTGCGTATGCTGGCGGATAAGTTCAATACATTGCAGATGGGGCTGGTGGCCAGTGAGCGCGTATTCAAGATTTTAGATAACCAGGATTATATTCCCGATAGGGGGCATGAGCAGGGTAAGGACATGAAGGGAGCGATCAGTTTCGATCATGTTTCCTTTGCGTATGTGGAAGACCGGTATGTGCTGAAGGACATCACATTTGATGCGAAGCCGGGGGATACGGTGGCGATTGTGGGGCATACCGGTTCCGGTAAGACTACAATTATCAGTATTCTGAACCGGCTGTATGAAGTGCAGAAGGGAAGTATTAAGATCGATGGGATTGACCTGGCGGGGTATTCCTTACAGGCGTTGCGGAGCAGGATTGGTGTGGTACTTCAGGACGTATTTCTGTTCTCAGGGTCTATTTACGACAATATTACTTTACATAACGCGGCTATTAGCAGGGAGGATGTGATATCTGCCTCCAAACTGATTGGGATACATGATTTTATCATGCAGTTACCGGGTGGGTATGACTACCAGGTGATGGAGCGGGGCAGTACGTTATCGTTGGGGCAGCGTCAGTTGATTTCTTTTGTGCGGGCGTTGTTATATAACCCGGCAATTTTGATCCTGGACGAGGCTACATCTTCCGTAGACACTGAATCAGAGCAACTTATACAAAATGCCATTGATAAACTGATAGCGGACCGTACCGCCATCATCATTGCGCACCGTTTATCCACGATTAGTAAGGCGGACAAGATCATTGTGCTGGATAAAGGGGAGATTAAGGAGATGGGTAGTCACGAGGAATTATTGAGGCTGGAGGGCTTTTATTACAAGCTGCACAGCATGCAATTCAACGCTTCGGCGGCGGGTTGAAATATGATGAAAAAATAAATATTAATTTCTTCGCATGCGACCCCTTAAAAAGCGGGGTAAATTCCAAAAAAAAATCGATCAGGATGGAGTTGTAATCGAGTGATTATCAACATCCTTATAATATACCTTCCTTTTTTTTCATCATTGCTGAATTTTTGAGATAAAAGTGGTTATCTTTGCGCAAAATTTCAGAAAGCGGTGATTTCATTCAGTCGGTTCAAACATAGTATGGTAGCACTTGTGATGGTTTTAGGCCTTCACGGTTTTAGTAATTCTTCTTTTGCAGCTGCAAACAATGAAGGTGGCCATGGCGCTGAGCATCAGGAAGCTGGTGCACCGGCGGCTAAAAAACCTTTCGATGCGAAGGAAGTAATCCTGGGTCACGTGAAGGATGCCCACGATTGGCATATTATGGATCTCAATGAGCATACTCCTGTAACTATTCCGTTACCTGTGATCATTTACAATCCGGTTCGTGGTACTTCATCTTTTATGTCTTCTGCTTTCGAGCATGGTCATAAATCCCATGATGGTTATCAACTGGTTACCAAGCACTACCTGGAAGAGAAGGGTCTGGGCGAGAAATTCGCTACCGGAACTATCATTGCGGTGGATGCGAATGACAATCCAACCGGTGAAAAAATCTACGATTTCTCTATTACCAAGAATATCACTTCCATGATCATTGCGGCTATCCTGTTAGTATGGATGATGCTGAGTGTGGCGAAGGCCTATAAAACCCGTGGCAGCAAGAAAGCGCCTAAAGGTTTCCAAGGTCTGATTGAGCCGGTAATCATTTTCATGAGAGATGAGGTGGTGAAACCTAACATTCCTGGTAAAGCGGCGGACAAATACACGCCATTTATTCTGACTGTATTCTTCTTTATATTGATTAACAACCTGTTGGGTCTGTTACCAGGTTCTGCCAACGTAACCGGTAACATTGCAGTAACTGCGGCGCTGGCTATCATTGCCTTCATTGCGATTCTGTTTGCTTCCAACAAGCACTACTGGGGTCACATTATTAACCCTCCGGTTCCTGGTGGTGTGAAAATCATCCTGGCTCCCGTGGAGCTGATTGGTGTGTTCACCAAGCCGGTATCCCTGGCTATCCGACTTTTTGCCAACATCCTGGCGGGTCACATTATCATTCTGAGCATTATCTCTCTGGTATTTATATTTGGAGGCATCAGCGCAGTGGCTGGTTATGGCTTCCTGCCTATCACTATTCTGTTCAACATCGTAATGATGATGCTGGAATTGCTGGTAGCGTTTATCCAGGCGTTCATCTTCGCTACGCTGACATCAGTATTCATTGGTCAGGCGATGGAAGGTGGTCATGATGATGCACATGGTGCACACCACTAATCAATTAGTTAATTTTTAATTCAAATACATATTCATTATGGCACTTTTGACTGTTTTATTGCAGGCTGCTAACGAAGCTGCTGCGTCTGCTTCAGGTTTAGCTAAAGCTGGTGGTGCAATCGGCGCTGGTATCGCTGCTATCGCGGCTGGTATGGGTGTTGGTAACATCGGTAAGAGCGCGCTGGAATCTATCGCTCGTCAACCAGAAGCTGCAAACGACATCCGTGCAAACATGATCCTGGCTGCTGCGCTGGTTGAGGGTGTTGCTCTCTTCGGTGTAATCGCTGGTCTGTTGGCTGTTGTGATGTAGGCCAAACTCTTTACTGCATCCGGCGCACAGGGCAATGGATGCAGTAATCTTTACAAACACAAAAAAATTAAATCCTCGTAATATGGATCTGTTGATACCAGCGGTCGGCTTATTTATCATCTCCTTTGTAATCTTCGTTATTGTATTCCTCATCCTGAAGAAATTTGCCTGGACTCCAATCCTGGCGGTGCTGAAAGAAAGGGAAGGATCTATTGCTGATTCTATCGCTTCTGCAGAAAGAGTGAAAGAAGAAATGGCGCAGATGAAGGCAGAACATGAACATGTACTGGCTGAAGCAAAAGCAGAAAGAAGTAAAATCCTGAAAGAAGCTAAGGATGCAAAAGATATGATCATCGGCGAAGCTAAGACCCAAGCACAGGCGGAAGCTAAAAAGATCATCTCTGAAGCATATGCCGCTATCGAAAGTCAGAAAATGGCTGCGTTAACGGAAGTGAAAAACCAGGTGGGTAACCTTGCTATCGAAGTAGCTGAGAAAATCCTGAGAAAAGAACTCTCTGATAAATCAGCACAGGAAGGTTATGTAAAAGAACTGGCACAGGAAATCAAATTGAATTAAGAATAAGGCAGTTCATCAGTCCAAACAGCTGGTGGAAGGCTAAAAGCTATAAGCGATATGCAGAATCCCCGTTTAGCATCCCGGTATGCAAAATCATTGATTGACCTGGTTCTGGAAAAGAATCAGCTCGAAGAAGTGCATAACGATATGCTGTTTTTACAACAGGTGATGAAAACAAACCGCGACCTGGTGCTGTTACTCAAAAGCCCGATCATTAAGGCGGATGCGAAACTGAAAATCCTGGACGCAGTGCTGAATGGCCGTGTATCTTCAACTACACAGCTGTTCATCAAATTGCTGGTAAATAAAGGCCGCGAAAGCAACCTGCCTGAAATTGCCGCGGAATTTGGAAAACAGTACAATGTGATCAAAAACATTGCTACTGTAAAAATCACTACCGCCGTTCCTATGGAACAAGCAACGCTGGATATGATCAAACAGCGCGTGGCTGACGGTACACAGCAGGTACAGCTGGAAGCAAAGGTTAAACCTGAGCTGATCGGTGGTTTCGTACTGGAAGCTGGAGATCAGTTGTATGATGCTTCTATTCAGAACGAACTGAATGGCCTCAGACAACAATTCACAAAGAACATTTACGTATCAGAGATACGCTAATAATACAGCAGCCGCTGCGTACACGCAAAGCTGTTGTCGTTACAATCAATTACTCTAACGACTCTTTTTAAAAAGCATAATTATGGTTGATATTAAACCTGATGAAATTTCGGCGATATTACGCCAGCAGTTAAGCAACTTCAATGCTGATGCGAGCCTGGAAGAGGTAGGTACAGTATTGCAGGTGGGTGATGGTATTGCCCGCATTTACGGTTTGGGTAACGTAGGTTACGGTGAGCTGGTTGAATTCAGTAACGGTGTTCAGGCAATCGCTTTGAACCTGGAAGAAGACAACGTAGGTGTGGTATTGATGGGTGAATCAACAGGTATTAAAGAAGGTGATAAAGTACGTCGTACCAAAAAAATCGCATCTATCAACGTAGGTGAAGGTATGGTTGGTCGCGTAGTAAATACCCTGGGTCAGCCAATCGATGGTAAAGGCCCTATCACTGGTGAACTGTACGAAATGCCACTGGAGCGTAAAGCACCGGGCGTTCTGTTCCGTGAACCAGTAAAAGAACCACTGCAAACAGGTGTTAAAGCGATCGACGCTATGATTCCTATCGGCCGTGGTCAGCGTGAGCTGGTAATCGGTGACCGTCAGACTGGTAAAACTGCCATCTGTATCGATACCATCATCAATCAGAAAGAATTCTACGAAGCTGGTAAGCCAGTATATTGCATCTACGTAGCAATCGGTCAGAAAGCATCTACCGTTGCCGGTGTGATGAAAACTTTACAGGAAGCAGGCGCTATGGCTTACACTACCATCGTAGCTGCTAACGCTGCTGATCCTGCTCCGCTGCAGTTCTACGCTCCATTCGCTGGTGCTGCTATCGGTGAGTTCTTCCGTGATAGCGGTCGCCCTGCACTGATCGTATACGATGATCTGTCTAAACAAGCCGTGGCTTACCGTGAGGTGTCCCTGCTGCTGAAACGCCCTCCAGGTCGTGAAGCATACCCTGGTGACGTATTCTACCTGCATAGCCGTCTGCTCGAGCGTGCTGCGAAAATCATCAACAAAGATGAAATCGCCCGCCAGATGAACGACCTGCCAGAATCAATCAAACACCTGGTAAAAGGTGGTGGTTCCCTGACAGCACTCCCGATCATCGAAACTCAGGCGTCTGACGTATCGGCATACATCCCTACCAACGTAATCTCCATCACCGATGGTCAGATCTTCCTGGAAGGTAACCTGTTCAACGCCGGTATCCGTCCTGCGATCAACGTAGGTATCTCCGTATCCCGCGTAGGTGGTAACGCGCAGATCAAATCCATGAAAAAAGTATCCGGTACCCTGAAACTGGACCAGGCACAATATCGCGAGATGGAAGCCTTCTCCAAATTCGGTGGTGACCTCGATGCTGCTACCAAAGCGGTAATCGACAAAGGTCAGCGTAACGTGGAAATCCTGAAACAGGCACAGTACAGCCCTTACTCTGTAGAAAAGCAAGTGGCTATGATTTACCTGGGTACCAACGGTCTGCTCCGCGAAGTGCCAGTTAAACAAGTACGCGCTTTCGAAGAAGCTTTTCTGAACGAAATGGATGTTCGCCTGCCAGATGTACTCCTCGAGTTCAAAAAAGGTAACCTGCCAGAAGATGGTATCAAGAAAATGGTTACACTCGCAAATGAACTGAAACCAAGATTCGCATAAGCGAATAAAATAATATAGAAAAGGCTCTCCGGTATCCGGAGAGCCTTTTTTCGTTTTACTGCCCTTCTCCACTCAGCCGCGTGGAGAAGGGCAGTTTACGTTCCGGAACCTTCGGTTCAGGAACGTAAACTGCGAAATATCAACGGAATTTGAACCCAAGCCCCTGCTAAATGGTTAAAGATCAACTGACCTGTTTGCTCCCATACCAGCATCATCTGCCTCCCTAAAAACCAATTTATGGGTAAGTTTATACTGCGTTACACTATTCTATTGTTCTGTACTATTCTTGTAGCTTCCGGACAAGCCACCATGGCTCAAAACCCGGATATGACGATCACAAAAACAAATTCCGGCAATCTCCGTAAGAGCCTAACGGGTACGTATACCCTAACCGTAAGAAATGTAGGTACCTCCAAACAAGGCGGCAACCTGGTAACGGTAACGGATGTACTGCCCACCGGCCTTATCCCCGGTACACCTACCGGTAACGGATGGACGATTACCACCACCGGCAATACCATCACCGCCACCAGGTCAGACGTGATCGGCGGCGGCGGTGACAACTACCCCGCTATCACCATACCGGTAAAAGTAGCCTCCGATGCACCCAATACCATCAGCAATACCGCCACTGTTGTCACTCCTAACGATAATAATACTGCCAACAACTCCACCACCGATGTGATAGACACCCGCCGGCAGATGGATATGGAGGTGACATTCATTGAAACCCCCACCAACGCCTGCGTCAACAGTGCCTATACGATACAGGTAGGTATCCGGAATAATGGCCCGGATTCCGCTGTCAACGCTAAATTACAAGTGGGTGTTACCACTACGGTCAATAACATCTCCCTGGTAAGTAAAAATATAACTGCCGGTGGTGGCTCCTTTGGCACCGGTAGCGTGGTAAACAGCATTTATATTGACTCCATAACCCTGACACCTAATGGGATGGCCACTTTTGTGTTTAATGTGCTGGTCACCCAGCCCGCACCGGCAAACCTTGGCATCGTGGAAGTAGCCGTGATAAGATCTGGTACCGACCTGGATACGGACGCTTCCAACCCAAATAACCAGGTGCCCGGCAACGAGCAGGAAGAATGTAATGCGGCCCCTTCGGGCGGCGGTTGTAATAATATAAAGAGAGATACAACCCTCGTGGCGAACGCCGTTACGGCTAATGCAGGACCCGATCAGAATAATTGTGAAAACAGTGGGGCTAACCTCCAGGGAAATAACGTTACCGGCGTATGGACACAGGCCTATGGCCCTACTACCGCTACCATCAACAATCCTACCTTCCCAAATACCAATGTGAATAACTTACAGTATGGTACCTACGCTTTTGTATGGACCGTATCCAACGGTGGTTGTGGCAACGCGTCGGACACAGTGCTGATCACTAACTGGCAGCAACCTACGCCTTCCCGCCCGGGTGGCGATGCTACCATCTGCGGCACCTCGTATACCCTGCAGGCAGAACGCCCTACTGCCGGAACCGGCGTGTGGACCCAGTCCTCAGGACCCAATACCGCTATTTTCGATAATGCTTCAAATCCTAATGCCACCGTTTCAGGGTTGATCGAAGGCGCCTACGTGTTTGTATGGACCACCTCGAACGGACCCGTATGTCAGCCCAACTCACAACAGGTAACCATCCGCGTAAATCGCGGTACCACCACCGCCGATGCCGGCCCGGATCAACAGATCTGTAACGCCACCTCCACCACCATGCAGGCCAATACCCCCGGCCAGAATGAAAATGGTAACTGGGCGCAGATAGCCGGCCCGGGTCAGGCCAACATCCTGAATAATGGCAGCCCTACCACAGAGATACAGAACCTGCAAACAGGCACCTACTCCTTTGTATGGCGTATCCAGGGCGGTAGCTGCCCCTCCTCCCAGGATACGGTGAACATCACCGTGGTTACCGGCGGTGGTACCGCCACCGCAGGTCCGGACCAAACTAAATACAACAGTGGTGTTTTTGTGATGAATGCCAACAGCCCCGCAACCGGTACCGGAACCTGGGCAGTGATCGCCGGCAGCGCCAACATCTCCAATATAACAGACCCCAATACCACCGTAACGCTGCAGCCCAATACCAGCGCCACGCTTACGTGGACAATCAATACCGGCGCCTGCGGCAATGCCGTAGTTACTGTAGTACTGCAATATATTTCCCAGGCGGATGTGCGAATCAGTAAAACCGCAGCCGGAACTTATCGTACAGGCACTACCGTTACCTACCGCCTGCTGGTGGAAAACCTGGGCCCATCTGATGCGCAGGGAGTTACCATTACGGATGTAGTACCTGCCCAACTCAGCAATGTTACCTGGAATGCGACTACCACCGTGGCAAATGTGCTCATTACACCTGTTGCTGGCAATGGTAATAATATCAGTGCGGTAGCCAATATTCCGTTTGTTCCCGGAAATCAGATATCCATTACCGTTAGAGGTACGGTAGACTCCTCCGCAGTTGGTGGTACGGTCATTACTAATACCGCTACCGCCAGCGCCGCCACAGGCGTGCCTGATCCGGATATGACCAATAATACCTCTACCGTCAACGGCACTGTACCCAATAATCCGCCGATTGCAGTGGACGACCTTTACGCAACACCCAGAGATGTTCCGGTTTCCGGCAATGTAGTTGCCAATGATTATGACCTCGAAAATGATCCACTAACGGTAACGACTACACCGGTTTCCATGCCATTACATGGCACCGTGCAATTGAATGCGGACGGTACTTTCACCTATACACCATCACCGGGTTACCAGGGTACCGACCAGTTTACCTACCAGGTATGTGATTCCCACGGTGCCTGCGATAATGCCGTTGTGTACATCAGTGTGACCCCACCGGTGCTGAATATGGCAGTGGATAAATCGGCCAACGTGGCTACAGTAGCAGCGGGTGGAGCACTCACTTACACTGCCGTGGTTACCAACAACGGTCCTTCTACTATCTACCCCAATGAAACATTTATAGTCAGAGATACCTTGCCTACCGGCTTCATCCTGCAAAGCAGCAGCATTTCCCAGGGTACTTTTGACCAGGCCAGCGGCAACGTAACGGGCGTAACACTGGCACCACGACAAAGTGTAACCATCACTGCTGTGGGGGCCATAGCACCAACTTACCAGCAACCATCCATTACCAACAGGGTTACGGTGTATCCGCCGGCTGGTTCAGTAAACAATGGTAACCCAAGAGATTCGGTTACTACACCTGTAACCAAGGCAGTGGAAGTAGTAGTTACTAAAACGGATAACAAACTCACCTATACCCCGGGTACTGCTAACAGCTATACAATCACAGTTACCAACAACGGGCCTTCTGACCTGATTGGCGCTACCATTACAGACCCTTTCCCTCCAGGCATCACACTGGGATTATGGACCATCACCTCCAGTGCCACTATCCTCCAAAATTCTTCGGGTTTGGGGCAGATCAACCAGCAGGTTGATATTCCGGCAGGAACCACGCTAACGATCAGGTATACACTTTTTATCCCGTCTGACTATACCGGGCAGTTGGTAAACACTGCAACCGTTACTATCCCTGACGGCTATACGAATATTAACCCTGGTGGCAATACCGCTACGGATATTGATAACCAGGAAAGCCGCGTGGATATTACCACACAAAAGACTGGTCCGGCCTCAGTGGCTGCAGGTGAGCCAATGAGTTACACGCTGGTGATCAGCAATGCCGGTCCTTCTGATCTGGTGAATGCCACCGTGCAGGATCTGCTGCCAGCGGTGCTTACCTCTCCAAGCTGGACAGTTACCTCTGCAGGCAGCGCTACTGCTACACCTGCGAGCGGTACGGGTAATGTGAACTTTAATGCCAATATTCCATATGGCTCGGGCAATACCTTAACAGTATTGATATCAGGAACAGTAGCAGCCGATGCTACGGGTACGCTTACCAATACAGCCACCGTTACACCTCCCGGAGGCATCGCAGATTCCTCCAACCAGGTAAACACAGTGATCACCAGTAAAACCGGTATTAACATACTTAAAACCGGTCCTGCCTCCGGGCATATAGTGGCAGGTGATCCTATCAGTTACACCGTTACGGTCACCAACAGTGGTCCTTCCGATGCTACAAATGTAGTATTGAGAGATACAGTGCCTGCCGGCATCACTAATGTATCGTGGCGCATTACTGGCAGCGGAGGCGCAGCAGTAGCCGCCGGTGGAGCAGCTTCCGGTACAGGAAACATCATAGGCTCCACGGTGGATATTCCAGCCGGCACCGGTAGCCAGATTGTGTTGACAATAAATGGTACCGTAAACCCGGATGCAGCGGGCATCCTGAGCAATACGGCTTATGCCACAGCAAACGGCACTACTAAAGAGGCGAATAACAAAACTATCGTAGAAAATGAACCTGCGCTAAGCATTGTGAAGGCCGGCCCGGCCACCGCAGATGCAGGTGCGGTGATTACATACACGCTCAATGTCACTAACAGCGGACCTTCCAATGCGGTTAATGCATTGATTGCAGATGATTTGCCGACGTCACTGACTAACGTATCCTGGACAGCCACAGCTGTAGGTGCAGCTGCTATTAAATCAGGAGCCGCTGGTACCGGCAACACGCTCAATGTAATAGCAGATATTCCTGCAGGTACAAATAATATCGTTACCATCACAATTACTGCTACCATCAGGCCATCAGTGATGGGAGTGATCGCCAATGAGGGCCGCGTAACAGTGAACAATGACCAAACCAGCTCTAACAGGGTAGAAACTATTGTTAACAGCAATTCGCAGTTACAGGTAGTAAAAGCCGGTCCTGCCACCATAGCAGCCGGTGGTACAATCACCTATAACCTCACCATCCTGAACCCGGGTCCCTCAGATGCGGCTGTTGTTATGCTAAAAGATACATTCCCTGCCATGTTAAGTAACATGGTAGTCAAAACCTCTACGGAAGGTAGTGCAGCCGTTACCAACGTAATTACCAATGGGAATGTGCTGGAAGTGGTAGGTAATATTAAGGCCGGAGCGGGTAATGCCATACATGTTACAGTGAACCTCCTGGTAGACCCGACATTTAGCGGTACTATCACCAACCAGGCAACGGCTGCAACCGGCAATGGCACCAGCTATCCATCCAATGTGGTCACTACGGATGTATTGAGTCAACCTAAACTGCAGGTAGTAAAAAGTGGTCCTGATACTGCCACAGCGGGCCTGGTACTAAATTACCTGGTTCGTGTTTCCAATTCGGGGCTTTCTGATGCGCAACAGGTAGTTATCAGCGATGTAGTGCCGGCAACACTCACCGGCGTATACTGGACTACAGCTGTTGCTGGTGCAGCCACCATTACCAGCGGCGCCACCGGCACCGGTAATAATGTAAGCCTCATCGCTAACATCCCTCATGGCGCCGGCAACCTGGTCGATATATTTATCTTTGGGAAGTCCGCACCAGGATTCCAGGGCACCATACAAAACGTAGCTATGGCCACACCTGGCGGTGGTACCGCTGTTCCGAGCGATACGATTGCTACCACGATTGTGAGTCGCCCGCAACTGCTGATTCAGAAATCAGGACCACAGCAGGTAGTAGCCGGTGGTAAAGTGGTGTACACAATTGATGTAACCAACCAGGGGCCATCAGATGCAGCAGATGTGGATATCTCCGACATGGTACCAAAAGAAATGATCAATGTAACGTGGACAACCTTTACCAGTGGCGGCGCCACCATTATTTCAGGTGCTACCGGCACAGGTAACAATGTGGTTACGCACGCCAGTATTCCTGCATCTAACGGCAATGTACGGATCACAATAAATGCTACTGCTGATCCTTCCGCAGCCGGAACGGTATTAAACCTAGCAGCCGAAACTATTGATCATATCGATTCTGTGAAATCCACCGTACAAACGCTGATCCTGAATAATCCGGCATTGGTACTACAGAAAACGGGTCCTGATACCATCAGTGCCGGTAAAGTGATCAATTACACATTGATAGCTACCAACCTCTCCACTGCAAACGCTAATAATATCACCTTGCAGGATGTGGTGCCGCAGGAAATCACTAATGTCACCTGGACCGCCAGTATTACCGGCAATGCTACTATTGCTACAGGCCAAACAGGCACGGGCAATAATGTGTTGATCACCGGGAATATCCCCGGTAATACAGGTAACCATATATTCGTGAATGTGGCGGGTACGGTACGTCCTGATTTTACGGGTACATTCCGTAACATTGGCGCCATATTTACCCCAGGCAATGCCATTAACTACAGTGATACCATTGTAACTACGGTAACGAATAAGCCCAATGTAAAAATTGTTAAAACAGCACCCGACTCAGTGGCCGCAGGCGGTATAATCAATTTCTCTTTGTTGGTGACCAACAGTGGTCCTTCTGATGCTACTAATCTTAATATTACCGACCCCTTACCTGCTACCCTGCAAAATGTAACGTGGACCTCTGTTTCATCGGGAAATGCGAGTGTGGTATCAGGTGGTGGCAGCGGAAATAATTTGCTGGTAACAGGAAATATTGGTGCTGGCGCTAATAACTATATCCGCATTAATATCAGTGCCACAGTAGATCCTGCCTTTACCGGAATTATTACCAACAGCGCGCTGGTAAATATGACCGGCTTACCGGTGGTAAGCTCTAATGAAACACAAACGGTAGTATACCGTAAACCTGGATTGTCAATGGCCAAAATAGGCCAAACCAGAGCCAATATAGGGGGGCAAATCAACTATAGCATCGTGGTGCGAAACACCGGGCCAAGTAACGCAACTGGCGTCACTATCTCCGATATTGTGCCTGCGGATATTATCAATGTAACGTGGAATGCATTGGTAACAGGCAATGCACAAATTACCTCTGCATCTTCCGGAACGGGTAATTCTGTTAACATTACCGGGAATATCAATGCCGGTGGTACCAATGCTATTTATGTGTCGGTACGTGGTACTGTAAAACCGGATGCCACTCCGTCTACCCTACAAAATATTGGACGAGCCAGCTCACCGGACCAGGCCGAAATAACCGATACGGTAAACACCAGCCTGATATATAGTCCGGGCCTGCAATTACAAAAATCAGGTCCTGCTGCTCTGCATCCGGGTGATGCGGTAACTTATACCATTAATGTGAGTAACTCAGGACCATCTGATATTCCAACCATGAATATCGGTGACGTAATAAATCCGGGTATCCTTAACCCGGTTTGGAACGTTACCACCACTGGTAATGCTACTGTGAGTGCCACATCAGGCACAGGTGATATTAATCTTACTGCTGGTATTGCTGCCGGTAATGGCAACCGTATTCTTATTACGGTGAGTGGCCAGCTGGACCCGGCCTATCAACAAAGCACGCTGACGAACACCGCAGTGGGCGCGATTCCCGGTAATCTGCCGGTAGTATCGAATGTTAATACCACCATTACTTCCAGGGCTGATATGAAGCTGACGAAGAGTGGGCCTTCACTGGCCGCTGCCGGTGAAAATATTACTTACACGCTTACACTCTCCAATGCCGGCCCTAGTAACGTATACGGATATACGTTTAATGACGTAATACCATCCGGCCTCACCAATGTAACGTGGACGGCTACCCCAACAGGCGCAGGCGCTACTGTATCAGCAAACAGCGGCACGGGTAATGTATCCTTTACCGGCGACTTACCTGCCGATGTGGCCAGCATTCAGGTAGTGATTCATGCCACCGTGAAACCGGATGTACAGCCGGGAAATATTATCAATACAGCTTCCGCCATTGCTGTAGGAGTGCCGCAGGCTGTTGCTACATTTGTAACTGCGGTGTCCCAACATGCGGACCTGGCCATCACTAAGTCGGGTCCCGCTACCATCCGGGTCGGACAAAATGTGACATATACCATTAAGGTGACCAACAATGGTCCTTCCGATGTATTGGGTGCAACTATTGCAGATGTGGTGCCGGCAGGTATTACGATTACCAGTGCTAGCGCCACTACCACCGGTAATGCCAGTGCTATGTCGCCTTCTATTGTGGGCCAAAACGGATCATTGGTCGTAAATATTGCCGCCGGTGCCGGCAATGCAGTCATTGTTACTATCAATGGTATAGTAACGCCGGCTGTAGCAGCCAGTATCACCAACACCGCTACTGTTACACCTCCTGCGGGAATGACGGACGATAATCTCACCAATAATACCAGTACCGTTACCTCCACTACCAGCACATTCGTAGGAGGCGCCGTGGCTAAATCAGGTCCTGCCCTTGCACATATAGGTGATACTATACAGTATGTGATGACGATTGATAACAATGGTCTGACTGACCTGAATGGCATTGCATTTACGGATAACTTGCCGGCCGACTTGCAGGTGATAGGCTGGAATGCAGTGCCAACGGGTAATGCATCCATCACTCCATCGACAGGTACCGAAAATAATATAGCCGCCACCGTGAATGTAGGAAGTAGTCTTTCAGGAGTTATTACTATTACGGCAGATGCTATTGTATTATCTACAGCGGGAGCAACGGTTACGAATACCGCCACGCTGGGCACTGCTCCGCCACAGTCCTCCACAGTGGTCACTAACATTGATAAGTCAGTAAATCTGAGGATCAATAAAACAGGGCCGCTGGCCTTGCAGGCGGGCCTGCCCATCACTTACACCATTACAGTTTCCAATGGTGGTGCGGCTGATGTGGTAAATGCACTGACAGCCGATACGATTTCATACGCCATCCTGAATCCAACGTGGACAGCAGTAGGGCAGGATGGTGCTACAGTTACCACCGGCTCAGGAAGTGGAGATATTTCCCTGAATGCTTCTATTCCTGCCAGACAAGGCAGTGTATTCATCACCGTTAGTGGTACTGTGGATCCGGCCTTCCAGGGAGTGATCACTAATACAGCGGTGGCTACGCTGCCTGCGGGTGTGAGCGGTCCATCGCCGGTAACATCCGTGGTGAACACCGTAGTATCGGCCAACACCGCATTACAGATCCTTAAATCAGGTCCGGATGCAGCTGCTTCCGGCGGTCATGTGAGTTATGTGCTACAGGTGTCAAACCCGGGTCCGGCTACTGCCAATGGTATTACTATACTGGATACCATCGCCGCTTCACTCACCAACGTTAGCTGGACGGCCAGTGCTATCAATGGTTCCATCGTCAGCGGTGCCACTGGTACAGGCAACCTGTTGAATGTGCAGGCTAACTTGTCTGATGGTGGTATTGCCCGCATTTTTATAGAAGGTGATGTACGTACCGACTTCACCGGCACGATCCTGAATACAGGCCATGCCGCTCACGGAGGTACCGATTACGCCAGCAACCAGGTACAGACGGTGGTAACAACCCGGGCAGGTATTTCCATCAACAAATCAGGTCCGGCTGCTGCACAGGCTGGCGCACCAATCGACTACGTAATCACGGTCATCAATCGTGGCCCTGCCGATGCTATCGGCGTTACTATCGGCGATCTTATACCGGCGCAGATACTTAACCCTGTGTGGACTGCCGTCGCGGAAGACAGTGCTGTAATAACCAGCGGTGCTACTACTGATATTCCTGGTAACGTGGTGCTCACAGCCAATATCAGGGCTAATGCGGCCAGCAGGATCGTGGTGAATGTACACGGTACAATTGATCCGGCATTTACAGGTACTATTACGAACGTAGGCCAAACACAGTTGCCGAACCAAGCCATACTTACTGATACGGTGGTGACCAATGTGTCTAACTTTGCCGGCCTTGACCTGCACAAAACAGGCCCTGACAGTGCCGCTGCAGGGTCCTTGATTACATACAGTGTATCCGTGGTTAACAACGGTCCATCAGCAGGTACCGGCATCAGGATAGTAGATACGCTGGCAGCTACTTTACAGGATGTACACTGGAGTGCCAGGGCTAATGGACGGAGCAGCATCCAGGGAGGCAACGTCATCAACAAAACAGGGAACCCTGATTTTACTGCTGATATGCCTGCCGGTGTAGCCAATAGTATATTGCTGACCATCACCGGAAAAGTAGCACCGTCCTTTACCGGCACTATCAGTAATTATGCAGTCGGTGTGGTAAACGGCGTAAATGTGCCTTCTAATACTGTTAATACAATTGTAGCTTCCAATACTGCTGTAAGCATTACTAAAACAGGTCTGCAACAGGCAAATGCAGGTGGGCGTGCTACCTATGGCATCGTTGTAACCAATGCCGGTCCTTCAGATGCGCCGGCTATCCAGGTGAGTGATATTATTCCTGCCGCCATCCAGGGGGCTGCCTGGCAGGCAACAGCACAAGGCAGCGCTACCATCAATGGTGGTACTTCCTTATCAGGCACCGGCAACATCTCCTTTACCGGCAGTATACCAGCGGGCAGTAATAATTCAATATTAGTGAGCTTAGTGGGTACGATAGATACCACTTTCTCTGGTGTGCTCACTAACACGGCCACGGCACAAACAGGTGCACTGATCGATAGCAGCACGGTAGCCACCAATGTGATCTCCGATCCAAAGGTGACCATACAAAAATCAGGACCAGATACAGTATCCGCAGGCGCTGGTATTACCTATTCGCTGGTGGTACAAAACACAGGATATGTGCCGTTAAACAGCCTCCGTATCACGGATGTGGTGCCTGCCAAAGTTCGTAATGTGACCTGGAGTGCTGTGGCCACTGGCGGTACCATTACCGGCGGCAGCAGCGGCAGTGGTAACAATGTTTTAGTAAATGGTACACTGGGCGTAGGCACGCAGAATAATATTACCGTAACCATCACTGGTACCGTGAATCCGTCTGATACTGGTGTAATCAGTAATGTTTGCCATGTGGCTGAAGGTAACCAGATACTCGACAGGGACCATGTGGTAACGGCCATTACCCAGAATGAAAATGTACAACTTACAAAATCCGGCCCGGCAAGAGCCGCCAGCGGCAGCCGAATTACCTACCTGATCGATGCTACCAACTATGGTCCCAGTGACCTGATAAATGGCTTGATCTCTGATGTGGTAGTGCCAGATATTCATAATGTAACCTGGACGGTTAGCACCTCCGGAAATGCGGTGTTAACGTCACCGGTAACCGGAAGTGGTAACAATGTAACGGTAACGGGTACACTGCCTGCGGGTGATAGTAACCACGTGCATATTGTGGTACATGGTACTATTGATCCGGCATTTACAGGAAGGTTGGTAAACGTGGCCACTGGACGTGATACAAAAGGCCGTTCTCAACAGGCAGCGGTTGTCACGCTGGTAACCAAACAAGCGGCGCCTGGGATCGCCAAAACGGGCCCTGCTACCGCTAATGCCGGGGAGGCTGTGAGCTACCAGATTTCTGTGAGTAACCTTGGAACTTCCAACATTGACGGTGCTATTATCACGGATACAGTCCCCGCATTGCTGACGAATGTTACCTGGTCTGCCTCCGGCGTAGGAACTGCGTTTATCACCGGGCCAAGTACCGGTAGCGGCAATAACATCTCCCTAAATGGTTCCATACCGGTAGGTGCCGCTAACTCCATACAAATACGCGTTACGGGCCGTATTCCTGCTAATACCACCGCTGCCAGTATTAATAATACGGCCGTGGTGAAGGCTACTGATGGTACAACTGCACGCTCTAATATGGTGGTAACAACCATCAATAAGAGCTTTGCATTGAAGGCCGTGAAAACAGGTCCGGCCAGGGCTAATGCGGGTGATAGCATCACCTACGTGCTGCGGGTAACTAACAGCGGGCCAACTGATGGCGCAGCTGTAACCATTGGTGATGCATTGTCAGCAGCTAATTTCAGCGGCTATAAATGGGTAGCTACCCCTGTAGGCAGGGCTACACTCAATAGTATTGCAGTGGGCACCAATACGCCTATCAATGTATTAGGTAATTTACCTGCGGGAGATACTAACGCCATTGTGATCACTATCACGGCACGAATCAGGGCTGACTTCAGCGGGCAGATTTCCAACACAGGCACGGCAGCGGTGGGTAGCGTCGTAGTTAATTCAAACACGGTGTTAACTACCGTTACGAGAGTAGCGGACCTTATGATTACTAAACTCGGTGACCTGGAACTGGAAGACGGTGCCTTTATTACCTACACACTGATAGCCCGTAACAATGGCCCGGCAGCCGGCGACGGTGCCGTGATTACCGACCTGATTCCTGCCAGAATAACAAATATCAGCGCTGGTGTGGAAACTACTTCCGGAGGTGCCGGTAATGTACAACTAACAGTTGTCAATAACCAGCTACGTGCTACAATAGGTACTTTCCCGGTAGGTAGCAGCGCGATCATTGTCATAAAAGGTCAGGTGACTGGTATCGGTATTGTAACCAATCAGGCCTTTATTGTGACGCCAAACGGGGTAACAGATCCGATACCGGACAACAATTCCAGCAGGGTAATCAACTCAGTTGTAACGCAGCAGAACAAAACAGACCTGCGGCTCACCAAAACCTATCAGGGAGCAGCCTCCCTGCATGTAGGCGACCGGGTTGTATTTGACATAGCTGTTACCAACGCAGGACCAAGGCTAACCAGACTCGTAACGGTAAGGGATACTCTGCAGGCAAACCTGGAGTTGGTCGGCCAACCTACGGTTAGTACCGGCAGTGTCACCTACGATGCCGCCAGCAGGATACTCACCTGGAGCATTGGCGCCATGCAGGTAAATGATGTGCATACCATGGCATTAACAGCCAGGGTAACCAATACCGGCGCAGTTAAAAATGCCGCAGCAGTTACCGGTCTGCTGCCAGACTTCGACCTGTCAAATAACTACGACACTACCGAAGCCATACCGGTTACCGGTGATGATATCTTCCTGCCAAATATCATTTCCCCTAATGGCGATGGTAAAAACGATTACTTTAAAGTGCCAGGCATCGAACGCTATCCAAACTCCACGCTGCTCATCTATAACCGCTGGGGTAACCAGGTGTACCAGTCCAAAAATTATCATAATGAATGGGATGGTAATGGCCTCAATGAAGGCACCTATTTCTATATTCTCCAACTCAATACCGGTAACGGTGACAGAGAATATAAAGGCTGGATAGAACTGGTACGGTAGAAATTCAAACCATTTTCACCGGTGTTTTACACCGGCAGAGAGATGGAGAAAAAGCTCGCTACCAGTAATTGTTTGCGCCTGAATCCTTTACTGGTATAGCGTTGTCGGTAAAACGCCTTAAATATTCGGTGAAAATTGACCGAATATCTGAGGCGTTTTTTTGTGCAGCTTTTCAGCCATTATACCTTTGATTCAACAAAATGATTCCCCTACAATGTCACCGTTCAACCGAATTCTGATTATTGCTGTACTGCTGCCAGCCTGGCTTTCCGCCCAGGTAAATATCTCCGGAAAAGTAACTGACGGAAAAAAACGCCCGGTGGCGGGCGCCAACATCTCCATAAAAGATTCCTACGATGGTGCTGTTACAAAAGCAGATGGTACCTTCAGTTTCCAGGTAACGCCCGCCGGCGAACAAACGCTGATAGCAACGATGGCCGGTTATCAGCCACTGGAAATGAAAATAAGCACAGCCACCGCTCAGCAACTGGATATTGTGCTGAAGAATGTGGCCCGCGATCTGAAGCTGGTAACCATTGCTGCCGGCAGCTTTGAGGCCAGCGATGAAAAGAAGAATACCGTATTGAAACCACTGGATATCGTGACCACCGCCGGTGCTGGTGCTGATATCGTAAATGCTATTAAAACACTGCCCGGTACCCAGCAAACCAATGACCGCGAAGGGCTGTTTGTGAGAGGCGGTACGGGTTACGAAACACAAACCGTGATTGATGGTATGCTGGTAAGAAATCCCTTTTCCAGCGGTGCTCCTGATATGCCGGGCAGAGGAAGGTTTTCACCCTTCCTGTTTAAAGGCACAACTTTCAGCAGCGGAGGTTATTCCGCACAGTACGGACAGGGCCTTTCATCCGCGTTAATCCTGGAATCTACGGATCTGCCCACGCGTTCTTCGGCTTCATTAGGTGTATCTGTAATCGGCGTCAGCGGCGGCCTGGAAAATCTGTCGAAGGACAAGAAAACGTCCTATGGCGTGGAAGCGGATTACACCAACCTGGCTCCTTATTTCAATGTGGTAAAACCCAAACAGGAAGTGAACCTCGGCCCGGAAATTATTGGTACCTCCGCCAATTTCAGAAGGAAGACTTCTAAAACCGGTATGCTTAAATTTTACGGGTATGGAAACTGGAGCAATATGGGATTTAACTACAACAGCCTGGAATATCCGGGTAATACGGAGTCCTACCAGGTAAGAAACCATAACTTCTACACAAATCTGACGTATAAGGAAAGTTTGGGTAGTGGCTGGAAACTTTATGCCGGTGCTTCTTTCAGTACCAATACTGATAAAATTAAAACAGATACGCTGCCTAAAAATCCGGCAGAAACCAATATTGGCGTACGTTCTGATCTTACGCAAACGAAACTCATGCTTACCAAAGGACTCGGCAATTTCTCGGCCCTGCGTGTGGGGGCGGAATACCAGTATGCCGTGGAACGTTCTGCCTTTAATCAATACAATGCAAACTATGCGGATAATTACGCTGCCGGGTTTGTGGAAGCGGATGTATATTTTACTCCGGCTTTGGCAGGGAGATTCGGAGGCCGTACGGAGTATTCCAGCGTATTGGGAAAAGTGAACTTTGCACCGCGGGCTTCATTGGCGTATAAAGTGGGATATAACGGTCAGTTTTCACTCGCCTATGGTGATTATTACCAGAAGCCGGAACCACAGTATCTGCGCTTTGATCGCGGGCTGGACTACATGAAAGCCACGCATTACATTGCCAGCTATCAGTTGCTCAGCAATAATTATACATTCCGTACAGAGGTATTTTACAAGCAATATAAAAATCTCGTAAAAACAGTGCCGGACTATAATAACAATGGTGATGGTTTTGCAAAAGGGATCGAGTTGTTTTGGAGAGACAGAAAAACCGTGAAGAACATGGACTATTGGGTGTCGTACTCCTACCTGGATACCAAGCGGGATTACCTGAACTATCCCTACAGGGTACAACCGGATTTTGCAGCTAATCACACGGCGAGTGTAGTGGCTAAATATTTTGTTACAAAGATTCAAACCAACTTTGGCCTTACTTACAGCTTTGCGAGCGGTCGTCCGTATTACAACCCTAACCAGCCGGCAGGTAAATTTATGACGGATAAAACGATTAATTATAATTCCGTAGGAGCCAGCGTCAGTTACCTGACCTCTATTCGCAAAGCCTTTACCATATTGGTAGTGCAGGTAACTAACGTGTTCAATCAGCAACAGATTTTCGGTTACCGCTACAGCACCGATGGTTTGCGCCGGAATGAGATTGTGCCGAATGTACCGCGATTTATTTTTGTGGGCATGTTCATGAACTTCGGTACTGACAGGCGTCAGGATATTATCAACAACCTTTAATTCTCTCCCTAAAAAATCAATATTATGAAACGTTTCTTTTTATCGTTAGTAGTAATGGCCGGTATTTCTTCGGCAGCCATGGCGCAGAGCGCGCAGTACGAGCAGGCAATGGCCAAAAACATTGGTGAGCTGGACAGCAGCGCCACCTTTACCCCTGATGCACTGGTGCAAAAAGCAGGATTGTTTGAACGTATTGCCGGTGCAGAAAAAAGTCAGTGGCAGCCCTATTATTACGCAGCTTACTGCAATGTAATGAGTGCGTTAATGCAACAGGATAAGAGTAAGGTAGATGCGCTGGCCGATCAGGCAGAAGTAGATGTTACCAAGGCGGAGCAACTGGAGGGTAACAGCTCTGAAATCTCCTGTATAAAATCCTTGATAGCAACTGCCCGCCTAACGGTGGACCCGATGAGCCGTGCCGAAAAATACGGTCCTATTTCAGCGCAGGCTTTGGAAGAAGGTAAAAAGCTGAATGCCGAAAACCCACGTGTATACCTGTTACAGGGCCAGGCGCTGTTGTTTACACCAGAGGCTTTTGGTGGCAGTAAAACAGGCGGTAAGGCGCTGCTGGAAGTGGCATTGCAGAAGTATGCAGCGTTTAAGCCTGCCGGTAAGCTGGACCCTAACTGGGGAGAAGGTTATGCGAAGCAGTTGCTGCAAAAGGCGGCTAAATAAGATCTGTTGTTAAACCGGGAGCATTCGGCTCCCGGTTTAACAACAATGGCCAGCGACCGTAGGTCGCTGGCCATTGTTGTTAAAAGCAGTAAGTAAGTTTATTCAGATGCCAGTTCTGTCTTCTTCAGCGGGTTTCTCGTGTTTTCAGCGTAGCGTTCGCGCTGTTCGATTACCTCCAGGCAGGTGAAGATCGCCTGACGGAAGGAGCCGGGATCAGCCACGTTTTTACCTGCGATATCGAAGGCGGTGCCGTGGTCAGGAGATGTTCTTACAATGGGCAGCCCTGCGGTGTAGTTAATGCCTTCGCCGTTGGCGAGTGATTTGAATGGAATCAGGCCCTGATCATGGTACATGGCCAGTACGCCATCAAATTTGGCATACATTTCACGGGCAAAGAAGGCATCGGCGCTGTAAGGGCCAAAGGCCATGATGCCGTTGCCTTTCGCCTGTTTAATGGCCGGGGCAATCTGTTCAATTTCTTCTTTACCGATGAGGCCCTCATCGCCGGCATGTGGATTGAGGCCCAATACGGCAATGCGTGGTTTGTCGATGCCAAAGTCCTTAACCAGACTCTCTCTCATCATATATAACTTGGAAAGAATATTTTCTTTGGTTACATACTGCGCAACCTGGGCGATAGGTACGTGCTCGGTGAGCAGGCCTACGCGCATGTTATCGGCGGTCATGAACATCAGTACCTCTTTGGCTTCGAAGGCATCTTTGAGGTAGGGGGTATGACCGGTATAGGTAAATTTCTCGCTCTGGATGTTGTTTTTGTGGATGGGTGCGGTCACCAGGCCGGCAATATGTCCTTCTTTGAGGCACTGGATGGCTACTTCCAGGGCGCGGGCCGCGTATTTGCCACCGGCTTCGTTGAGGATGCCCGGGGTGATCTGCACTTCTTCTTCCCAGCAGTTATACACGTTTACCTGCTTGTGATTAAGGCGGGTAAAGTCTTTTATGGACTGATAGTTAAAATTATTCTCATTCATCAGCTTCCGGTAGAAGTTGATGGTTTTATTGGACGCGAAGATCACCGGCGTACAGAATTCCATCATCCTGTTGTCCAGAAAGGTTTTGATTATGATTTCTGCGCCAATGCTGTTGATGTCACCTACGGTGATGCCTATTACTGGTTTATTCATGTTGGGAGTACTCATGCTGTTATAGCGTCAATAATGGACAAAGATAAGAGAAAGCAGTTAGTTTCTGAGGGCTGGTTTTCCGGACCACTGTTATCCCGGTTTTAGCTATCTTTGCGGCTCAGTCATGTATACACTAAAAAAATCATTAGGCCAGCATTTTCTTAAGGATGAGAACATCTGTATGAAAATTGTTGAGTCGCTACCTGTAAGCGAAGGCCAGCAAGTGCTGGAGGTGGGCCCCGGAGGGGGTGCCATTACCAAATACCTGTTACAGATTCCCGGCATTCATTTTAAAGCTATTGAGCTGGATACGGAGAAGGTATTGTATCTGGAAAAAACTTATCCTGCTATCCAGGGTAAGCTGCTCAATGTGAGCATCCTGGATGCGGAGCTGCCGTTTGAAGGGCAGTTTAGGCTGATAGGCAACTTCCCATATAATATTTCTACCCAGATCATGTTTAAGGTGCTGGAATGGCGTTCCAGTGTGGAAGTAGTAGTGGGTATGTTCCAGAAAGAGGTAGCGGTAAGGCTCGCGGCTGGTCATGGTAACAAGGACTATGGCATACTCAGTGTGTTGCTGCAGGCTTACTATCATATTGAGTACCTGTTTGATGTACATGAAAACTGCTTTAATCCGCCGCCAAAGGTGAAATCAGGCGTTATTCGCCTCACCCGGCTGGAGCAGCCGGCGGATGTAGCTTCAGAGCGTAAGTTTTTTGTATTGGTGAAAACTGCGTTCGGGCAGCGTCGTAAGCAATTGCGCAACCCCCTGAAAGGATTATTCGATAAAGAAACACTGCAGGACCCGATTTTCAGTAAAAGGGCTGAAGAGCTTACTGTTGCGGATTTTGCGGCCTTGTCACATAAGATGATATGAGTAAGAAAGTATTAATTACCGCCAAGGTGCATCCATACCTGGTGGACCAGCTGGAAAGCAAGGGCTTTGAAGTAAACTACCAGCCATCTATTACTTACGAGGAAGTGTATGCAGCCATCCCTGGCTGTGTGGGTCTGATAGTGACCACCCGTATTCGCGTGGATAAGCAGATTATAGACCATGGCAGAGATTTGCAGTGGATTGGCCGCCTGGGCTCCGGAATGGAGCTGATTGATGTAGCTTATGCCGAAAGCAAGGGGATACATTGTGTAAGCAGTCCGGAAGGCAACCGTGATCCGGTAGGAGAGCAGGCGGTAGGCATGTTGCTCAGCCTGATGCACAACGTGTTAAAGAGTAATCTGGAACTGCGTCAGGGCATTTGGGAAAGAGACGGCAACCGTGCCTATGAGCTGGGAGGTAAAACAGTGGCTATTATCGGTTATGGTCATACCGGGAGTACCTTTGCACGCAAACTGCAGGGCTTTGATGTTAACATCATTGCCTATGATAAATACAATAAAGGTTTCGGGACAGCAGCGGTGAAAGAGGTAACACTGGAAGAGGTGTATGCTACTGCGGATGTGGTAAGTTTACACCTGCCACTTACCGAAGAAACCCGTTATATTGCAAACGAATCGTTTTTTTCCGCCTTTGCTCATCCCGTATGGTTCATGAATACGGCGAGGGGTAAACTGGTAAACAACAGCGATCTGATTGCAGCCCTGGAAGACGGCCGTGTACGCGGCGCTTGCCTGGATGTACTGGAAAATGAAAAATTGACTACCTACTCAGCAGCGGATAAAGAGCAGCTGGCCTATTTCCTGGCCGCCTCAAACGTAGTACTGACGCCACATATAGCGGGTTATTCCCACGAGGCGAGTATACGTATGCCTCGTGTTGTTTTAGAGAAGTTAAATATACTTTAAGCAGCGGAACAGGCTGTGGTGATTTGATTTAAATAGCTGATTTTCAGTATATTAAAATCGAAAAGTAAATTACTTTTCTTAAGCAAAAAATATTATATTTGCGATAGAACCAGAAAAACAACGCTTCCATGAAAGTGGGGGCGTTGATTTTTTTTTCTTATAACCATAAAAACACAGCAGGTTATGTCTGGCGTAAACTACGTTACTAAAGAAACTCTTGAACAGATGAGAAGCGAGCTGAATGGCCTTAAAACAAAAGGACGTGCAGAGATCGCGAGGGCTATTTCTGAAGCCAGGGAAAAGGGTGACTTGAAGGAGAATGCCGAATATGATGCCGCCAAAGAAGCACAGGGGTTACACGAAGCTAAAATCGCTACGCTGGAAAATGCGATTGCTAACGCACGCATTGTGGAGGCTGATTCTATTGACACTTCTAAAGTCTCAATTTTATGTAAGGTAACAATCACCAATGTTGCCAATAAGAAAACTGTAACTTATCAATTGGTTTCAGAAACAGAGGCAGATCTGAAGGCCGGGAAAATCTCGGTTACTTCACCAATCGGCAAAGGTTTATTAGGTAAAACAGTGGGAGATGTGGCAGAGGTAGTAGCACCTAATGGCAAAATCAGCTTTAAGATTGAAAATATTACTGCGTAAACCGTTACGCTTTTTACCGATATTTACAGGGTCCTGCCAAGGCAGGGCCCTTTTTATTTTCCATCATATAACATCCGAACCATGACCATCTTTTCGAAAATAATCCGCGGAGAAATCCCTGGTTATAAGATTGCTGAGAACGAAAATTTTTATGCTTTCCTGGATATTTTCCCACTGGCCAAAGGCCATACGCTGGTAATTCCCAAAGTGGAAACGGATAAGTTTTTTGATGTGTCGGATGACCTGATGCGGGAGTACCTGTTATTTGCCAAACCTATTGCAAAGGCGATAGAAGCAGTGGTGCCCTGTAATCGTATAGGGGTGAGCGTGGTAGGGCTGGAAGTACCCCATGCGCATATGCATCTGATACCTATCAATTCGGTGGACGACATGAATTTTTCCAGGAGTAAACTGAAATTATCACCGGAAGAATTTGAAGCCATTCAGCAGGCAATCGTAGCCCGCCTGTAGGTTATTTACCAGGAACGTTGAAGCGGAAACCTACACCATGCAGTGTTTCAAGTCGTACGTGCGGATCGGATTTGAAGTGCTTACGCAGTTTAGTGATAAACACATCCATGCTGCGGCCCAGGAAGTAGTCATCCTTGCCCCATACATTGGCCAGGATTTCTTCCCTTTTAAGTGTTTTATTGGGATTATTGCAGAGATAGAGGAGTAGTTCCGCTTCCTTCTGGGTGAGGCTGATGGAAATATCTCCTTCTTCGTTATAAAGGCGCAGATCTTCGTAATCGAAGGTGAGCTTGCCCAGGTGGAAAATATGGGATTTTTCGACCGGTTGATTGCGGGTTCTCTTCAGGAACACTTCTATACGCAGGATGAGTTCCTGCATGCTGAAGGGTTTGCTGATATAATCGTCGGCACCGGTGCGCAGACCTTTAATTCTGTCTTCTTTCTCATTTTTGGAGGTAAGAAACAAAATAGGGACGTGATCATTCACTTTTCGGATCTGTTCAGCCAGCGCGAGACCATCTTTTTTAGGCATAACTACATCCAGCAGGCATATATCGAAGGTGCGGGACTGGAATTGCTCCCATGCTGCCTGTCCGTCAATACTGTGCACCACATCATAACCTGCCTCCTCTAATCTTTTCTTAGTTGCCGCGCCGATATATTGATCGTCTTCCACTAATAAGATTCTCGCTTTCATATCTCCTTGATGCTGGTTAATATAAAAATAGTCGTTGCACTTTTGGTGTACAACGGATGATAGTAATTTTTCATAGTCAAGCTGTTAAGCTGATCATGGCGTGTAAGGCTGTAGATTCAGACTACAATCGAATTTCAACAAAGTAACTACAATTTTGGAATTTATGAAATATGCTTTTCCTACCGCACTATTCTTTCGGGGTGTTGTGCCAGGAACTGCTCCCATCCTTTGGATTTGGTAAGGCCTGCCAGTGGATTGCTGTCCTGGTAAAAATGACATACTGCCACTGCAAGTGCATCGGTAGCATCATAATAGGCTGGTTTGTCGCTGATTTTCAGGATGCGTTGTAACATCAGCCATACCTGTTCCTTATCTGCATTTCCATTGCCGGTAACGGACTGTTTGACTTTCTTTGGGGAATATTCCGTTACTGCCAGCCCTGCATGCATGGCCGTTGCAATGGCAACGCCCTGCGCGCGGCCCAGCTTCAGCATACTTTGTACGTTCTTGCCAAAGAAGGGCGCTTCAATAGCGAAGCAATCCGGTTTATGTTGGGTGATTAACGCTGCTATACTGCTATGTATTGCCTGCAGGCGTTCGTAATGGTCCTTATGCCTGGATAGCTTTAACACGTCCATCTCAATGAGACTGACTTTTTTACCCTCTGCTAATATAAGGCCGTAGCCCATTACAAGGGTACCAGGGTCAATGCCCAGAATTATTTTCGGTTTGTTTGCCAACCACAGGTTATTTTTGCCAAAACTTAATATCTGAACAAAAGTACCAAAATAATTCTCAATTACACATTAGGTGTAACGCTTTTCATCTGGTTAGGATACTCGATCTATTTGCAGCTGACCCACCGCGATAACCTGCAGGAATCTATCCAGCAGATGCGCGATTCCCTGCACCACAAGGGCTGGACAGGTTTGTTCCTCGTGGTGGTGCTGATGTTTTTTAACTGGGGCCTCGAAGCCCGCAAGTGGCAGCAACTGGTGCAGCCGCTGGAAAAGATATCGTTTAAGAAAGCATTCAGCGCCATCCTTTCCGGCGTGTCCATCTCTATCAATACGCCAAATCGTATAGGCGAATACGGTGGCCGCGTGCTGTACCTTCGCAACGAAAATAAACTCAAGGCTATTGCCGCCACCATAGTAGGTAGCTTCAGCCAGCTGATCGTAACTGTTATTTTTGGGTTAATTGGGCTGTTCTTTTTTATTCACCGGCTCATGCCAGCAGGCATTTCCAAGTGGCTCGACCGCAATTTCTGGGGAAATTTAGTCCTCGCCGTACTGTTGATTATTTGCTCACTGACGATATTGTTATATTTTCGGCTACGAATTATTCTGACTGTTTTTGAAAAATTGCGTTGGCTCCGTAAACTTAAAAGCTACGTAGAGATTATCGCCGGCTATCAATCTGCTGAATTACGTTATCTGTTGCTGCTTTCAGCCCTCCGGTATATGGTCTTCTCGGCACAGTATTTGATTTTGCTCGACGCATTGGGTGTGGAATTTTTGTGGTGGCAGGCCTTCCTGCTCAACAGCGTAATTTACCTGGTAATGGCCGTAGTACCCACCATTGCCATTGCAGAACTTGGAGTTCGGGGAAAAGTAAGTATCTTCTTCCTCGGTTTTCTGAGTTCCAACGATGTAGCCATCCTCGCAGCCACTGGCGGAATCTGGTTAATAAACCTCTTCCTGCCGGCCATAGCGGGTACGGTGCTCCTGCTGGGAGTTAAAATTATTAAGGATAAATAGCCTCTTGCAATGCGGTATTTCTTACTTATCATCTTATTTTTAACCTGTATACGCCCAGCAAAAGCGCAGAATGATTTCTGTTCGATACGAAATACCAGCTTCAAAACAGGTGAATCCGTTACCCTCAAAGTCTTCTATGCTCTCGGTAAAATGTTTATCGGCGCCGGCGAAGCCACCTTCAATGTAGGCCTGGAAAGATTCGCCAACAGAGACGTATATCATATCGTAGCCGATGGCAAAACCTACCGTGCCTACGACTGGGTTTTCAAAGTAAGGGACCGCTATGAAACCTACCTGGACACCGCCACCCTGCAGCCACTGAAGTTTATCCGCAACGTGAATGAAGGCGGCTATAAAATCTATAACAACGTCATATTCAATCAGGCAGGTCATCAGGCAATCAGTACTACCGGTACTTTTACCGTTCCGCCATGTGTACAGGACGTTATCAGCTCCATCTACTACGCCCGCAACATCGACTTCTCCAAATACAAACCGGAAGATAAAATCCCCTTCGCCATGTTCCTGGACGATCAGGTATACAATATTTACGTGCGTTACATGGGCAAGGAAGAGATCAAAACCAAATTTGGTACGTTTCGCGCCATCAAATTCAGGCCCCTGCTGATCAAAGGCTCCATGTTTGAAGGCGGCGAGAAAATGACCGTATGGGTGAGCGACGACGCCAATAAAGTGCCGCTCCGCATAGAAAGCCCTATTTCAGTAGGTAGCGTAGTAGTGGACATGATCAACTACAGCAACCTCCGTTACCCATTTACCTCCCTGATTAAACAACGTTAGTACACAACCTTCGTGTAGTTGTAAGCGTTATAATAGCGCACTACAGCAGTTTTAACAATTCATTGGCGGCCGGCAGTCAGTATTTTTACGACCTTTCGTGCCGCAGAAAAACTTTATATTTGTTATAATCAACCCTTTATGATTATGGAAGAACGTAAACCTAAAATATTACTGGCAGAAGATGATACCAACCTGGGTATGGTGCTTAAAAACTACCTGGAGCTGAACGATTATGACGTGGAGCTCTGCAGAGATGGTATCCTGGCGCTGGCGGCCTTCCGTCGTGAGAAATTTGACATCTGCCTGCTGGACATCATGATGCCTAATATGGACGGATTTAAACTGGCAGAGGAAATTCGTGACGTAGATCCGGATATCCCCCTGTTCTTCCTCTCCGCCAAAACCATGAAGGAAGATATCATCCAGGGCTATAAACTGGGTGCGGATGATTACATCTCCAAACCATTCGACAGCGAACTGCTGCTCCTTAAAATCAAAGCTATCCTGAAACGTAACCAGGAACTGCATAATAAAGAGGAAGAGCAGCACGAGTTTAAAATCGGTTCCTACGAGTTTAACTCCCGTCTCCGCACACTCACCCGCAATAGTGAGTCGCATACGCTGTCGCCCAAAGAAAATGAGCTCCTCCACATGCTCTGCGAGCACAAAAATGACCTGCTCCCAAGAGAACTGGCACTCAAAAAAATCTGGGGTAGCGATACCTACTTCAACGGTCGCTCCATGGACGTGTATATTGCCAAGCTGCGTAAATACCTGAAAGACGATTCCAATATCGAAATCGTAAATATTCACGGTAATGGTTTCCGCCTGGTAGTCAAAGAATAACGATCGCCGCGCACGGCAGCATCATAAACAGGAACACCCGTCCGGCTGCCGGACGGGTGTTCCTGTTTATACTTTCATCTCTCCCTAAAACAAGAGATTGGAATTACCTCTTAACGGCGTTTTCCCAAGATGGACATACGCTTTTTCTGTTACCTCACGTCCCCGCGGGGTACGCTTGATAAACCCTTCCTGGATCAAAAACGGCTCGTAAACCTCCTCGAGAGTGCCCGGCTCTTCTCCTACAGCAGTTGCGATGGTGGTAATTCCCACCGGGCCGCCTTTGAAATTTTCGATGATAATCTGCAAAATCCGGTTATCCATCTCATCCAATCCATATTCATCCACATTGAGGGCTTTGAGACTGAACTGGGCAATTTCCAGGTCAATAGTGCCATTGCCCATTACCTGTGCAAAATCCCGCACCCGGCGCAGTAAGCCATTGGCAATACGAGGGGTACCCCTGGATCTGCGGGCAATTTCACCGGCAGCATCGGACGTGATTTTAGTGCCCAGCAGGCCGGCAGCGCGCCAAACGATTTTCTGCAGGGTGTCAGCAGTATAGTATTCCAGCCTGGATTTGATGCCGAAACGCGACAGCAGCGGGGCCGTCAGCAATCCGGACCGGGTGGTGGCGCCCACCAGTGTGAATGGCAGCAGGTTAAGCTGGATAGACCGCGCACTTGGCCCGGAATCGATCATGATGTCTATCCTGAAATCCTCCATGGCCGAATACAGGTATTCCTCCACCACAGTGCTCAACCGGTGAATTTCATCAATAAACAGCACATCCCGCTCCTCCAGGTTGGTAAGCAACCCGGCAAGATCCCCCGGCTTTTCTATCACCGGCCCTGAAGTTTCCTTGATATTCACCCCCAGTTCATTGGCCACAATGCGCGACAAGGTAGTTTTACCCAAACCCGGAGGACCATGAAAAAGCACATGATCCAACGCTTCCCCACGCATCTTGGCCGCTTTAATGAATACCTTCAGGTTAGTGATGATCTGATCCTGTCCGGAGAAATCAATGATTTCCTTCGGACGTATATTGTTTTCGAACTCTTTCTCAGCGGCGCTGAGCCTGTTCTCATCTGGTCTTAAAGGTTGATTGGACATATCTTTCAATGAGCCCAAAAGTACGCAAAAGCCGGGGGAAAATTATGCATTGGCGGATTCCCTTATAAAGTACTAATTTCACCCTACTTTACTCAGCCAACAAAGTTTAATATCAGCTTAAACATGAAGAAATTACTTGCATTGCTGCTGGTGGCAGCATCTATCTCCGATACCTATGCCCAACAGGCCATTAAGGAAAAAGAAGTAAAACGTATTGTAAGCACCCTCGCTGCCGACGATATGATGGGCCGCAAGCCCGGAACTCCAGGCGCTTTTAAAGCTGCTGCTTTTATTGAAGACGAATTCAAAAAAGCAGGCCTCGTGCCATTGTCCGGTATGAGTCTGCGACAGGACTTCAAAAAATTCCAGCTGATCCAGCAATCTGCTGCCATCACCGTTAACGGGGAAACTAAAAGCTGGCCGGTAACTGTAGTGGGTAAAGCCCGCAGTATCGACTGGCAGGCAGATACCGCCAATTATAAAATTGTGCATGTGAAGAGCGACAGAGCCCTGTTTGCCCTTGCACGTAAAGGCGGTAAAGCCGACATGAACACGCTGGTATGGGTAGATCCCAGCATCGCTCATATGATTGATGTGGTGAAAGAGCATATTTCAGAGAAGTTTTACGAAAACGCGGCTGATATAGATAATATCCAGCCAATGGAAACACCTTATAACATGGTGTTTGCCGTGGAAGGTGAGCCGGTAGCGGACGATAGCAAATGGACCGTGAAAGCGGAAAGAGTTATCCAGGAATCGCCGTTTACCAACGTGCTGGGCGTGATCCAGGGTAGCACCAGGCCGGATGAATATGTAGTGTTCAGTGGCCACTACGACCACCTCGGTATTGTGCCAGGCGCACCAGGGGCGGATTCAATTGCCAACGGTGCGGATGATGATGCTTCCGGTGTAACAGCGGTAATCGAACTGGCCAATTATTTCCGCGGCACCAAACCTGCCCGCAGCTTAATTTTTGTGGCATTCACAGGGGAAGAATCCGGTGGCCACGGCAGCCAGTACTTCTCCCGTAAACTGGCTCCTGAAAAAGTAGTAGCCATGTTTAATATTGAGATGATTGGTAAAGAATCCAAGTTTGGTAAAAACAGTGCGTTCATCACCGGATTTGATCTTTCTGATTTTGGTAAAATTCTGCAACATAACCTCAACGGCTCTACGTTTAAATTTTATCCGGACCCATATCCTGAACAAAATTTATTCTATCGTTCCGATAACGCTACCCTGGCTCGTTTAGGAGTACCTGCACACACTGTATCTACCACGCAGATCGATAAAGACCAGTATTATCATACCGTGGGCGATGAGCTGCAAACCCTTGATGTAACTAATATTACAGATATTATTCGTGCAATTGCAACGAGCGCGACCAGTATCGTAAATGGTACGGATACGCCTGTACGAATCAAGCAAACTCAGGAATAGTAAGTATTCTATCTATTTCATATAAGTATCCGGTAATGTAAAACGTTACCGGATATTTCTTTTTAAATTAATTCTCAGCCGTACTATAATCCGGATTTCTTCGTTATTTTTACTGCGTTAGCCCTATACGTAAGATTTTATTAAAACCATATCAAAATGAAAACCAGAATTCTCCAAATGTGCGCTACTGCGGGCATGGCCGCCCTTATGTTTGTAGCATGTAACACGGAAATGACTGAGCCAAGTCAACCACCGATTGACGACAAGAACGCAGCCAGCGTTAATTATGAGCTCGAGCAAATCGGTACGTCCACGACACTTTCGGCGGACGCGACCGGACGTTTATCAGCAATCACAGGCGACGCCTCCATGGCGCGCACCGACGGTTTCGACATCACCTGGGACACTGCTATTGCCAAACTGAAGCAAATTACGTTTGAGGCTAAACGTGGTAAAGATGAAGTAGAATTTAAACTGAAAACTGACAGGTATGTAAACCTGCTCGCTATTCCAAGCCAGCTGGGAACAATCAAACTGCCGCTGGGTACTTACCAGCAGGTAAAAGTTAGCGCATTAGTGGAAGGGGATAAAAAAGATCCCGCCGTTATTCTGAAAGGCCGCCTCACATGGGATGGCAAGGATATCCCTATGGATATTCAGTTGTCTGGTTCCATCTCTCTGAAAGCACAGGGTAAAGATGTAGTAGTAACTGACAGTAGCATTGTATGGAAAGGTAAGCTGCAACTGTCTATGGACCTGTTGATCAGCAAACTCCAGGTAGGAGATTTCACTGGTTCATTTGCCAATGGAAAAATCACTATCAACGTAGATGTGAATACTTCTGTGCATGATAAGATCAAAGGCGCTGCTGAAGGTAGCATGTCCGTTGAACATACGCATGATTAACTATAAAAAGGAGTAGAAAGTGGGACTGTTACAAGTACCGCTGGCAGCCTGGATTCAGGTTGGTTAAATACCTGTAACAGTCTCACTTATACTTATTTAATCCGGATTACACTCCATACTGCAAAGTGGTCAGATGCATATCTGCCGCCCCAGCTTTCTGAAATAGTAGCATGTTTTAATACTTCAAAATTTCCTTTCAGGAAGATATAATCTATCGGTGCCGGCTCTACCTCTCCTTGTTTCCAACCGTTGAATGTGCCAACAGGGCCGAAGTGTGGCGTTTTGCTCTGACTTTTACTATCGGTGAGATATAAAGGGTCACTAACGTTAGTGATTACACGTATTGGCTCATCATCAGGAGTTGCGTTGAAGTCGCCCGTAATGATAGCAGGTGTTTTGCCAGCAATCGCATGCACTTTTTGTAGCAGTAGTTTTGCACTTTCCCTACGTGCAACCTTGCCCATATGATCAAAGTGAGTATTGAAGTGGTAGAAGATTTTTCCGTTCTTTTTATCCTTGAATTTGCCGTAGGTAACTACGCGGGTAATAGCGGCATCCCAACCCTTAGAGCCAGGTACAGCAGGGGTTTCAGATAACCAGAATGTTTGCTGATCCAGCACCTGTAATCTTGCCGTATCATAAAAAATTGCAGAAAATTCTCCTTTCGTTTTACCGTCATCTCTTCCAACACCAATGTATTTATAACCCGGCAACAACTGTTGCAAATCCAGCATCTGATCATACAATGCTTCCTGCACGCCGAGGGTGTTTGCCTCGTAAAACTGCACGGTGGCAGCTACTTTGTCTTTACGATAAGGCCATGCATTTAAACTGTCGTGCGGTGTATTCATGCGAATGTTAAACGACATTACCTGTATTGGCTGCTGCGCAAATGCAGTGAAGCCGGCCAGTAAAAATAAAAGGACGGTAACAGCTTTTTTCATTAGTCAATCGATTTAGCTGGTAAAAATAAGTTAGCCGGGTGTAAACCTATATTATTTTTACACTAACGGATAAAGCGGTTCATTTGCAGAATGATATCAGGATCAGGGCAGTTGAGCAGGTATTTATCGCGCTCGCTGTAGCGGCACACCCCGGGATAGTCGCCGCGATAGGAGCCAATGTTTTCGATCACCTGGAAATGCAGATGCGGCGGCCATCCGCCGTTTTCAGAAGAGAGGCCAAACCAGGCCAGCTGCTGCCCGGCCACTACGGGCATATTTTCGTACAGGCCCTGGAGGTTAGACAGGCTCAGGTGGCCATACAGTGTATGAAAGGTGCAGCCATCCAGCGTATGCTGCAAAATGATGGTAGCGCCATAGTCACCAAAGTGATCATTGAACCGGAAGCTGTGTACATGGCCATTTAAAGGCACGAATACCGGCGTGCCTGCATCTCCCCATACATCTGTGCCCAGATGCAGCCGGCGTGGCTCTTCGCCGGCATCGAAATGCGGACTCACCGCATAAATCGTACGGTGTTCACCGTAGCCGCCTATACCCAGCCGATAGCCGTTATTGTTCAGGGTTTGCTGTATGTAGGTGCAGAACTTGTCAATATCATGCAGGATGCTGGTAGTGAGTGCATCATTTTTGCGCGTGAAATCCATGGCCAGCAAGGGTTCTGCGGGCTCCAGCAAAGCAATTACCGGTTGAAAGGAGCTTTGATATTTCGTGAGAATATCTTTCAGCATAGTAGGGAAGCCCTTGATGGGTGGTTAAATATACAAAACTTATTGCGCAGTAACTGCAACCTTTAGTTTTGGGAGGCTGGCTAAAATAGGTCCCCTCCTGGTCAGGTGATGAAGGAAAATCAATGTTTAAGCCTTTCGGTGTCACGGGGAGAGGGGCGTGCAAGCCACACCGGGGTTCCTGAAATAAGCGCCAAAAGTAAACGGAAAGACTATCTGAGTCCATCAGGTTCCGAAATAAGAAGAGGCTGTATCATGTTTTTGATACAGCCTCCTCTTGTTTCGGATTATATAACGGTAGTGCCTACACTACCAGATTTATCATTCTTCCTTTCACAATAATCACCCGCTTAGGTGCCTTGCCATCCAGGAATTTCTGTACTGTTTCATTCGCCAGCACAGCGGCTTCCAGCGCGGCATTGTCCAGGTCGAGGCCCAGGCTCATCTCCGTTTTGGTTTTACCGTTGAGTGCAATCGGATAATTGAAATTGCTTTCTTTGGTAAATTCCTCGTTATACACCGGGTAAGGTGCGTTGAGGATACTTTCGTTGAACCCGATCAGTTGCCACAGCTCCTCTGCTGTATGCGGCGCATATGGTGCCAGCAGTATCAGCAAAGGCTCCAGGATGTTACGCTTGCGGCATCCGATGGACTGCAGGTCGTTTACACAAATCATGAACGCACTCACTGCGGTGTTGTACGAGAAAGTGTTGGTAGCGCTGTCGATCTTATTGATAGCGGTATGCAGGATCTTCAGCTCTTCCGGGGTAGGATTGTCGTCTGACACCACCACGCCCTTCTGCTCGTCTACAAACAGGCGCCAGAGCTTTTTCAGGAAGCGGTGTACGCCCTCAATACCTTTGGTATCCCAAGGTTTGGACTGCTCTACCGGGCCGAGGAACATTTCGTACATACGGAAAGTATCGGCACCGTATTTCTCTACCAGGTCATTTGGATTAACGGTATTGAATTTACTCTTACTCATTTTCTCCACTTCCTGGCCGCAGATATACTGGCCGTCTTCGAGGATGAAAGTAGCATCAGCAAACTCTTCTCTCCATTTTTTGAAGGCTTCGGTATCGAGTACCAGGCCATCTACGATATTCACGTCCACGTGCAGCTTATCGGTTTCGTACTGGTCTTTGAGGCCATGGGAAACGTACTGGCTGGTGCCATGGATGCGATATACAAAGCGGGATGATCCCTGGATCATACCCTGGTTAATCAGTTGTTTGAATGGCTCCTGGAAACCGATGTGGCCGAGGTCGAACAGTACTTTTGTCCACATGCGGGAGTAAAGCAGGTGTCCCACGGCATGTTCGGTACCGCCCATGTACACATCCACCTGGTTCCAGTAGTCGGTGATTTTACGATCAGCGAAGGTATGGGTGTTATGTGGGTCCATATAACGGAGGAAGTACCAGCTGCTGCCGGCATAGCCAGGCATGGTGTTGGTTTCGCGCTTTACGCCCGGTGCAATGTTTACCCAGTCGGTGATGTTGGCCAGCGGGCCTTCTCCTTCCGGACCAGGTTTATAGTTTTCGATGTGCGGGAGTTCCAGCGGCAGATCTTTTTCGTCGATAGCGTAAGGAATACCGTCTTTATAGATGATCGGGAATGGTTCGCCCCAGTAGCGTTGGCGGCTGAAGCCTGCATCACGCATTTTAAAGTTGATCTGTCGGCGGCCGATGCCCATTTCTTCCAGTTTGTCGATTACCAGGTCCGCTGCCTTGCGCATGTCCATACCGTTGAGGAAGCCGCTGTTTTGCAGGATGGCGTCTTTGGTAGGGTTGGCTTCTGTGCCGTCAAATCCTGCTCCTATGATGTTGGTGATAGGGAGATGGAAATGCTGCGCAAAGCCGAAGTCGCGCTGATCGCCGCATGGCACCGCCATGATAGCGCCGGTACCGTAGCCTGCGAGCACGTATTCCGCTATCCAGATAGGCACTTCACGGCCGTCAAACGGATTGATGGCGTAGGCGCCGGTGAAGCAGCCGGTTACCTGTTTCACTTCGGACATGCGTTCGCGTTCGGAGCGACTCTGAACATAATCCAGGTAGGTTTCGATGGCGGCTTTCTGGTCAGGGGTGGTGATTTTCTGCACCAGGTCATGCTCCGGTGCGATGACCATGAAATCGACTCCGAAGATGGTATCCGGGCGGGTGGTATATACTTCGACTTTTTCGTCGGAGTTTTTGATATTGAATTTGATTTCGGCGCCCTGGCTTTTACCGATCCAGTTGCGCTGCATTTCTTTCATGGCTTCGCTGAACTCCACGGTTTCGAGGCCTTCGAGGAGGCGGTTAGCGTATTCGGTGATGCGGAGAAACCACTGGCGCATTTTCTTTTTCACTACCGGGTGGCCACCGCGTTCGCTCACGCCGTTGATAACTTCGTCGTTGGCGAGTACGGTACCCAGTGCAGCGCACCAGTTTACCTCTGCATAGGCGAGGAAGGCAAGGCGGTACTGCATGAGGATATCACGCTGTTCTGCTTCGGAATAGCTTTTCCACTGCGCTGCCGTGAACTGGATGGTACGGTCGCCAGGGCAAGGGTTGCCGGCATTACCTGCCGATTCAAAGGCTGCTGTCAGCGTTTGGATAGGCTCTGCCTTCTGCGTGCTGCGGTTATACCAGCTTTCAAACAGCTGGAGGAATATCCACTGCGTCCATTTGTAGTAGGCTGGGTCGCTGGTATTGATTTCGCGGGACCAGTCGTAGCAAAAGCCGATGTTATCCAGCTGTTCGCGGAAGGTTTTAATGTTTTTGGCGGTGGTTACAGCGGGGTGCTGACCGGTTTCCAGCGCATATTGTTCAGCTGGCAGGCCAAAAGCATCGTAACCCATGGTATGTAGTACGTTAAAGCCTTTTAGTCTTTTATAACGTGCATAGATATCCGTAGAGATGTAGCCCAGCGGGTGGCCAACGTGTAGCCCGGCACCGGAGGGATAGGGGAACATGTCCAGCACATAGCACTTAGGCTTGCTGGTGTCGTTCTTTACCTGGTAAACATGGGAGTCTGCCCATTGTTCCTGCCATTTTTTTTCAATAGCCCTGAAATTGTATTCCATATAATTGCAGATGAGTGATTAACAAGCGGATGTACAATACATCCTGCGGTAATCACGTTATCAAAGTAAATATAATATGTTGATCCGGCTGTAACGGGCCGTTTTAGCAAAATAATGTTAAATTCATTAATACAACAATGATGAACCCATACAACTTTTTATATTGCCACCCGGAAACAAGCTAGTGTTTTGGCTGGCAAAATTAAACACATAACGTCTAATTTTTATTATTTTCGCCGATAAACAATAGATTAATGGCGCAATCAGGAAGATCATCAGCAAAGAAGTCGAAACCATCTTACCTGTACTCCATCATAGGAGTGGCCCTGGTACTATTCCTGCTGGGAACCCTCGGATTGGTGGTGATACACGCAAATAAGCTGAGTAAGTACTTTAAGGAAAGTATTGAAGTGCAGGTTATTTTGAGAGATAATGTCAAAGAAGCCCAGGCTATCGCCTTGAGAGATTCTGTGGCGGCTAAGCCATATGTAAAATCTATTGAATATGTTTCCAAGGAAGAAGCTGCCCGGCGTTTTCAGAAAGAGTTCGGGGAAGATTTCATTAATCTCCTGGAATATAACCCGCTGTATGCCAGCATTAACATCAAGGCCAACGCCAACTATGTCAATGCGGACAGCCTGAAAGTGGTTGAAAACAACCTGACGCAGCAAAGTATTGTGAGGGAGGTATCTTATCAGCGTACGCTGGTGAGCAAGTTGAATGAGAACGTGCAGCGTATAGGCATGATCGTATTGATTATCTGCTGTATACTCTGCCTGGCAGTAGTATTCCTGATTGATAATACCATCCGCCTGGCTATGTTCTCCAACCGCTTCCTGATTAAAACGATGCAAATGGTGGGCGCTACCCGCTGGTTCATTGCCAAGCCATTTGATGTACGCAGTATTATTAACGGGGCTATCGCCGCTATTGTGGCCATTGCCGGCCTGCTGGCCATGCTGTCGTTTGCAGATAAGGTATTACCGGAATTAAATGGAATGCGCGATAATGCGATGATAGGAATGCTGTTCCTGGGGATGATCCTGATCGGCATTGCCATCTCCCTGTTTAGCACGCACCGTTCCGTGATGAAGTATCTCCGTCTGAAACTGGACGACCTTTACTAAACTGATTTTTAAAGATATTAACAACAAAACAATGGTTAAACCAACACAAACCGAGGACCAGCTGGTCGAAGAACGTGCCATCTTCCCTAAAGAAAACTACCGTTTTATGCTGATAGGCATAGTTGTAGTCATCATAGGATTTCTGCTGATGTTAGGCGGCAAGTCACCAGATGCCAATACTTTTAATGCCGATGACGTGTACAGCTTCCGCCGTATCACCCTGGCACCAATCGTAATTGTGCTTGGTCTGCTGATAGAAGTATACGCTATCATGCGCCGTCCGAAACACTAACCGGATACAACAACAGCATAATATTATTTATTTCCCTGTAGCGATGAACCATAAAGCTCATCGCTTTTTTTATCACTATTAACCATATTATTTTTTCATGACGCTTTTTCAGGCTATCATTATTGCGATAGTAGAAGGATTAACGGAGTTTCTGCCGGTATCTTCCACTGGCCATATGATCATCGTAAGCTCCCTGCTTGGTATTAATAAGGACGAATTCACCAAACTATTTGAAGTATGTATCCAGCTGGGTGCAATCCTGGCGGTAGTGGTGCTTTATTGGAAAAAATTCTTTGTATTCGATAAAAACCGGCTGAACTTTTACGTGAAGCTGTTCGTGGCGGTACTGCCGGCATTAATCTGCGGCTATCTGTTTAGCGATTTTATTGACCAGATGCTGGAAAGTCCGCTCACCGTAGGTGTTACGTTGTTACTCGGTGGCGTGGTGCTGCTGTTTGTGGATAACTGGTTTAAGCAGCCAACGATCGACTCCGATGAAAAGATCAACCTGTTCACTGCCCTGCGCATCGGGTTTTACCAGTGTATTGCCATGATTCCGGGCGTAAGCCGCAGTGCGGCTTCTATCATTGGCGGTATGCAGCAAAAGCTCACCCGCAATGTAGCCGCTGAATTCTCCTTTTTCCTGGCGGTGCCTACTATGGCGGCAGCTACCGGCTACAAAATTCTGAAAGGACGTGAACTGCTCATGGCCAACCCCGATAAGCTGAACCTGTTGCTGATAGGGAACGCTGTGGCTTTTGTGGTGGCTATGATCGCCATAAAATTCTTTATCGACTCCCTGAAAAAGTTTGGGTTTAAAATGTGGGGGTATTATAGAATTGTGGTAGGACTGGCTATTATCATTGCCATTTTAATGGGATATAAATTAGAGTTATAATTTTTGTTAGTCCCGTGCCCCGGGACTAACAAAAAGGTCCGGCACTGATGGTGCCGGACCTTTTTCGTTTATAAAATGACTATCCCTTCACTGCCAGCAGCAGCTCCAGGTCTGTATATTTCAGCTTGAATTTCTCACTTAAATGGTAGTTGGTAAGGGCTCCTTTATAGAGATAGATACCGTTTCTAACACCACGTTTGATCCATACCAGGTTTTCAAATCCGCCGTCATCAGCAGCTTCTACGAGCAAAGGCATCAGTACATTGGAAATGGCTTCAGAAGCGGTTCTGGCAAATCCTGAAGGGATGTTGGGTACGCAATAATGCACCACATCGTACTTTTTGAAAACCGGATTTTCATGGGTGGTAATTTCAGATGTTTCGAAGCAACCACCCCGGTCAATACTGACATCTACAATAACAGACCCCGCTTTCATATTGCTCACCATGGATTCCGATACCACAATCGGCGTGCGGCCACTCTGGCTGGAAAGCGCACCCACGGCTACATCGGCATTGCGTAACTGTTCAGCCAGCACCTTAGGGTGTATAACGGATGTGAATACACGAACACCGATATTATTCTGTAAACGCTTGAGTTTATAGATATTGTTATCGAACACCTTAACGGATGCGCCCAGTGCCATAGCGGTACGGGCGGCAAATTCGCCTACAATTCCTGCGCCGATAATCACCACTTTGGTAGGAGGGATACCGGTAATACCGCCCAGCAGTATACCTTTTCCTTTATTATCATTGCTGAGGTATTGCCCTGCAATCAGCATTACGGCCCCACCGGCAATTTCACTCATCGCGCGTACGATGGGATAGGTGCCGGCATCATCTTTCAGGTTCTCGAAAGAGAGCAGGGTAATGCGTTTGTCCATCATCTTTTGCACCTGGTAGGCTTTGAGGGCAGCCAGGTGAATGGGTGAAATGACGATCTGGTGCGGGTGCAGCAGCTCTATTTCCTCATCGGTGAGGGGGGCTGATTTAAGAATGATTTCCGCTTTGAATACTTCCTTGCGGTCGTACACGATTTCGGCACCTGCTTCAGAGTAATCAGTGTCGTAATAGTGACTAGCATCGCCGGCCTTATGTTCCACCACAATATGATGGCCTTGTGCCGCCAGAATGCTTACTGCATCCGGGGTAAGTGCGATACGGTTTTCCTGGAAAGAAGATTCTTTTGGGATACCGATGAATAAACGGGAATTTTTGGTTGGTATGTCCAGCGTTTCTTCCAGTGGTGAATAACTAAAGCCAGCACTCACTACAGGTTTTTGCCTATGCTCCATACGGTCAGAGTTGTTGTTCTGTTTTAAAAGGTAACTATCAAAGATACATCATTTGTTTCGTGTGCCCGCTTCGGTCAACTGTCTTTTTTGATCAGGCAGCACACGCAACTCCAGATGCACCGTGTCTTCCGGCAATAATGATTCAATCACCTGCGGCCATTCTATAAAACTTACCGCATCCTGATAGATAGTATCTTCCACACCAGCGGTTATCGCCTCATCCTCATCCTTCAGCCGGTATAAGTCCAGGTGGTAGATCCGGCGGGTTTTACCGGCTGCATCGCGGTAGTTGTATTCGTTGATGATCGAAAATGTAGGACTGGCAGTAGTATCTTCCACGCCTGCCGCCGCACAAAGTGCCTTTACCAGGGTGGTTTTACCAGCACCCATCGGGCCTTCAAGCGTAAATACCTGCTTATCGCCATATTGCCTCCAGAAATCTTTCGCTATTTCCGGTAGTTCATCCTGTGAAAATGTCCATTGCATCAACAAATTTATTGCATTTTTTGGCTAATTACCGTACAGGTTGTATGTGTTATATGATTATTCATAAAATATTAATAATTAGTAAGATGTGAGTGTTTTGATGCCATGTTGCATTAATAATTTTAAGTGGAAATCGATACAGCGGTACCTTTGTGTTAAGATGACACCAATAAGCTGCAAGGTAGAAGGAATGCATTGCACCAATTGTGCACTTAGTGTATCCAAATACCTGGAGAAAAAAGGAATGCAGGAAGTAAACGTCAGTTTTGCCACTGAAGAAGTAAGCTTTAACCTGCCTGCCGGCGGCGATTCTGCTGCCGTACTCGAAGGGATTAATCAGATGGGATTCCGGGTGGTATTGCCTGATCAGGCACCAGCCCGCGTATCGCCCTACAGTACCCTCTCTTTTAAATTCATTTTCTGCCTCATATTTACCCTGCCCCTGATGCTGCATATGTGGATAAACTGGCCATGGCTGCATCATCCATATGTGCAGTTGGCATTAACGCTGCCGGTATACATCACCGGTATGCTGCACTTCGGTAAAAGCGCCATCAGGAGTCTGATGAACAGAATGGCCAATATGGACGTGCTGGTAACGCTGGGCGCCACCGCTGCGTTTGTGTACAGCTTCGTTGGCACTATCATCTACCAGGACCATAGTTACCTGTTTTATGAAACTACCGCAGCCATCCTCACCCTCGTATTTCTCGGAAACTGGTTGGAAGAACGTTCCGTGAAACAAACAACATCTGCCATAACAGACCTGGCGAAAATGCAGGTTACCACCGCGCGACTCCTACACACTGAAAATGGCCATGAACACATTCATGAAGTGGATAACCGCACGCTTAAAACGGGCGACTGCGTACTGGTGAATACCGGTGAAAAAATACCTATGGATGGCACTGTTTACTGGGGGAATGGCCTCGTAGATGAATCCATGATCACCGGAGAAAGTGAGCCGGTAGCCAAAAAAGAAAAGGATAAAGTAATAGGTGGTACTATTCTGGAAGATGGCAGTGTCAAAGTTTTCATTACCGCCACAGGAAAGGATACGGTATTATCCTATATCATTGAGCTCGTAAAGCAAGCCCAGAACGATAAGCCACCGATGCAGAAGCTGGCAGACCGCATCAGTGCCATTTTTGTGCCGCTGGTACTCTCCATTGCACTGGTAACCTTTCTCGGCTGGTACTTTATTGGCCATACTACCTTTGGCGTTGCCATGATGCGTAGTATAGCCGTACTCGTTATAGCATGCCCCTGCGCCATGGGATTGGCTACCCCGGCAGCCGTGATGGTAGGCCTGGGCCGCGCCGCTAAAAATGGTATCCTCATTAAGGGTGGCCACACGCTGGAACTCTTTAAAGATATCCGCCAGATCGTATTTGATAAAACCGGTACCCTTACCACCGGTAAGCTGCAAATGGGGGCCTATCACTACGAACAGCTTACAGAAACTGAATTTAAACAGGTAGTATACAGCCTGGAAAAATATTCTTCCCACCCCATCGCCCGCTCTATTGTGCAGCACTGGAAATCTGCCGGAGAACATCCTTTGCAACAGGTGCGTGAGCATAAAGGCCTGGGTATGCGGGCAAGCGATAAAGCCGGCAACGAATGGCAACTCGGCTCGTTTAAAATGGCCGGCAGCGCCGCCACTGACGACAGCCACAACCTCTACCTCTTAAAAAATGGTGCCCTCATAGGCTGGATCGACTTCATCGACGAAATCCGCCCGGAAGCCGCCACTGTAATAGGGGAGCTGGTGAAGATGGGGATCAAACCTATACTGCTCAGCGGTGATACCCTGCGCAAATGCCGCGGACTGGCAGCACAGGTAGGTATCACAGAAATATACGCGGAACAAAGTCCCGCACAAAAGCTGCAACAGATCACCATGCTCATGGAAACCTCCCCTACCGCCATGGTAGGCGATGGTATCAACGATGCACCTGCCCTGTCGAAAGCCACCATCGGGATATCCCTCAGCGATGCCACACAGGTAGCCATGCAGAGTGCCAATGTGGTACTGCTGAATAACCACCTCAATGCACTCCCGCTGGCGCTGGGCCTCGGAAAGCATACCTATCTCACCATAAAACAAAACCTTTTTTGGGCCTTTATTTATAACATTATCGCCATTCCATTTGCAGCGCTGGGATTCCTGAATCCTATCATGGGCGCAGGTGTAATGGGACTCTCTGATGTGATACTGGCAGTGAACTCAGTAAGGCTGCGCTACAAAAGAGTCACCAATTAATGGTAAATTGCGCATAACCAACACCACACTTTATATTGGAGCCTGTAGATGTATTAAAGCAATATTGGGGATATGATCAGTTCCGGCCATTACAGGAAGATATTGTAAGGTCGGTGCTGGAGGGAAACGACACGCTTGCATTACTGCCTACTGGTGGAGGTAAATCTATTTGCTTTCAGGTGCCGGCTATGATGAAACCCGGCCTGTGCCTGGTTGTCACACCCCTCATCGCACTCATGAAAGATCAGGTGGCCAACCTGAAACGGCGAGGCATCAGCGCCTACTGCATCTACTCCGGCATGCATTACAAAGAAGTAGAACGAGCCATGGAAGCGGCACGCCGCGGTGGTTGCAAATTCCTGTACGTATCTCCGGAACGCCTGCAAAGCAAACTGTTTCAAACCTATTGCGATGGCTTAAATGTAAACCTGCTGGCGGTAGACGAGGCACATTGTATTTCCCAGTGGGGGTACGATTTCCGCCCCGCCTATTTGCTGATCGCCGATATCCGCAGCTACTTTCCGGATATACCGGTACTGGCCCTAACGGCCTCGGCTACACCGAAAGTGCAAACAGACATATGCGATAAGCTGCTGATGAAAGAGGCGCGCATCTTCCGCAAATCCTTTGCCCGCGCTAATCTATCCTATAGTGTGCTGGAAGAAACTACCAAGATTGACAAAATCAAACATATTCTGGATCGTGTGCCAGGCTGCGGCGTAGTTTACTGCCGCAACCGCAAGCGTACCCGTGAAATCGCTAACCTGCTGCAGTTGCAGGGGATTTCCGCCAGCTATTATCACGCCGGACTACCACAGGCCGAAAGGGCGCAGCGCCAGGAAAACTGGATCAATAACGACACCCGGATTATGGTGTGTACCAACGCCTTCGGTATGGGAATCGATAAGCCGGATGTGCGGGTGGTCGTGCATTACGATGTGCCCGACAGCCTGGAAGCCTATTACCAGGAAGCTGGTCGTGCCGGCCGTGATGAAGAAAAAGCCTATGCCGTTCTGCTCTGGAATGAAAATGAACTAACGGAAATGCATGCACGAATTGCGTTGCAATTTCCTACACTGGAACAAATCAGGGAAGTATACCAATGCATCGTGAACTACCTGCAAGTGCCTATAGGCGCCGGTGAAGGTGTGTACTTTGATTTTGATATCAACGATTTCGCCAGGGTTTTTCAGCTGAATCTCACCATCGCTTACAGCGCCATACGCCTGCTGGAACAGGAAGGCGTGTTACAGGTGAGCGAAAGCGTGCTGCTGCCTTCACGGGGCGAGTTCGTCACCAATAAAACTTCTTTATATGAGTTTGAAGATGCTTATCCCGCGCTGGCAGAACTCATACAAACACTACTGCGCACCTACGAGGGGATTTTCGATACCGCCGTTCCTATCTACGAAAAACAGATCAGCCGACTGTTGCTGATCGAAGAAGATGAAATACAGGCGATGCTGCAACAGCTGCATCAGTTTGGTATTATGAAATATTATCCACGTCGCGATGAGCCACAGCTCTGCTTCCTGCAGGAACGTGTATCCGCTGCTAATCTGCGGGTAAACATGGCCAGGGTGGAAGTGCGTCGTAAAGTATATACCGATCGCCTGGAAGCGGCATTTTCGTATGTACGTAACCGTGATACCTGCCGAACACAGCTCCTTGTGCAATACTTTGGGGAAACCGGCACGCCACCCTGCGGCGTCTGCGATACCTGCCTTAAAAAGAAAGCAACAGCGCTGGATGCGGTTGCATTTAAACGTATATCCGATCACGTTATATCATTACTCGCTGAACCGGTAACCATCGCTGGTGTGGAAACACAAATGGCGGACGTCAGCAGGTCCAACCTGATGGAGGTACTGAAGTTTCTGGAGAGTGAGGGGTTGATCAGGAGAGATGGGGAAGGGCGTTTAACTAAACCGTAAAAAGAGAGCTTCGCACTTTCGATGGCAAGATCTGCTGCTTCCCTTAATGGGCCGGCCGTCGCAGGAGCGACCGCCAGCCCGGATTAGAGCGAAGACCTTCGATCTAAAATATTAATGTATCGGCACTACCTTGCCACTGTTACTACTTTCAAACGCCGCTTCAATCACCCGCACCACATTCGCTCCATCTGCACCACTCACAGGATTAGGCGCTCCGTTTGCAATCGCTTCATATATACCGTTATAGTAACCCATATAATTGCCGTTACCACCTGGCACATATTCTTTCACAGTTTTGCCGTTGATGGTGGTGTGCAGCAGGCCCCATTCATGCGGCGCTTCGGCGCCCCAGTCCGGACTGTCGGGCATAAGGCCACGTTGCAGCTGCGCCTCCTGTATATCTGATTTGCTCTTAATGAATGAACCGATACGGCCATGAACCTGATAGGCAGGCAGGGCTTCTCTTACCAGATAGCTTGATTTCAGGCGTACGCGCAGGAAATCGTAATACAGCACCAGCTCAAAATAATCGTCTACTACGGAGTCTTTACGAATGATGCGGATATCTGCCCACAGCTTACGTGGCATGCCGAATATAGTCAGTGCCTGGTCAATCAGGTGGCTGCCAAGATCATACAGCGCACCGGTGCCGGGTAGGTTTCCTTCTTTATGTTTTTTGTAGCTCAGCTCTTCCTTGAAGCGGTCGTAATGTATTTCAAATTCGAGTACATCACCGAGTACGCCGGAATTAATGACGCTTTTTACTACGTTATAGTCGCTGTCGTAGCGGCGGTTATGGTACACACTCAGCAGCAGGCCTTTGGAAGCGGCAAGTTCTATCAGCTCCTGTGCTTCCTGGTTATGCACAGTAAAAGGTTTTTCTACTACCACGTGCTTGCCGGCGTCCAGCGCGGTTTTGGCGTAGTCGTAGTGGGTGTAATTTGGCGTGTTCACTACGATCAGGTCCAGCGAAGGATCTTTTACCATATCATCTACACTGGCATATACTTTTACGCCCGGGTATTTGGCAGCGGCGAGGTGTTTACTTCTTTCCACTACGGCGGTGAATTCGAAGTTTGGATTTACGTGAATAAACGGTGCGTGGAAAATTTGTCCTGACATGCCAAAGGAGCATATCCCAACCTTAATAACTTTACTCATGAGTTGTGAAAATGTTTATGATGTTAAAACCAGCTTTTCTTTTTACTTCTTCCGCCAAGCCCCAGCGCGCCCAGGAGGCTGCGTGTGATCATATTGGCGGCGGTACGGCCTACCTGTTTGGCTACGCTGCTGTCGAGTACCTGGTCGAGTACCGACTTTTCTTCTTTCACCTTTCCTGTTTTGGCAGGAGCGGCAGCCGTTTTTTCGGCGGCTTCTTCCAGTTTGGCGGTAAGTATTTCGTAGGCACTATCGCTGTCGATTGTTTCACTATATTTTTTCACCAGTTTGGAGTTGGTGATCAGGGCGTCTATTTCGCCTTCAGTGAGTACGTCCATCCGGCTCCGCGGGGATACCAGCATGGTGGCCGCGAGGGGAGTAGGCACGCCTTTTTCATCGAGGCAGGTGATGAGTGCCTGCCCGATCCCTATCTGGGTCAGTAATTCATCTGTTTTATAAAAATCCGAGGACGGATAGTTTTCCGCAGTTTGTTTAATCGCTTTACGATCGTTTGCAGTGAAGGCGCGCAGGGCGTGCTGTACTTTCAGACCGAGTTGACCGAGCACGGAGGCTGGAACGTCCATGGGGTTTTGCGTACAGAAAAATATGCCCACGCCTTTAGAGCGTATCAGTTTGATGATGGTATCGATTTGTTTGAGCAGGGCATCGCTGGCTTCGTTGAAGATGAGGTGTGCCTCGTCAATAAACATTACCAGCTTGGGTTTATCCATATCTCCTTCTTCCGGAAGGGTGGCGTATAATTCTGCCAGCAGGCTAAGCATAAACGTAGAAAACAGTTTAGGCTTGTCCTGTATATCGCTTACCCGCAGGATGGATATCATACCGCGGCCATCGTCGCTGATGCGCATGAGGTCATCCACTTCGAAAGATTTTTCACCGAAAAACAGGGCGGCTCCCTGCTGTTCCAGCTCTATTACTTTACGCAGCACCGTGCCGGTAGAGGTGGTGGATATCTTCCCATATTCTTTTTCTAATTCCGCTTTACCTTCTGCACTGGCGAATTGCAGCACTTTTTTGAAGTCCTTCAGGTCCAGCAGCGGTAGTTTATTATCGTCGCAATATTTGAATAGCATGGCTACCAGCCCTGCCTGTGTATCGTTCAGCTCCAGAATTTTTGATAGGAGAATCGGACCAAACTCACTAACGGTGGCGCGTAAACGCACGCCTTTTTCATCGCTCAGGCTGAGTAATTCAGCGGGGTAGGCGGCAGGGCTCCAGGTACCCCCGATCAGCTGGTATCTTTCCTGGATCTTTGGGTTATCAGTGCCGGCAGCGGCTATGCCGCTTAAGTCGCCTTTGATGTCCATGAGCAATACCGGTATGCTGGCGTCGCTCAGGCCCTCGGCAATGATCTGTAAGGTTTTTGTTTTACCGGTGCCGGTGGCACCTGCAATCAAACCATGTCTGTTCATGGTTTTCAGGGGGAGATTAACGTCTGCGCCGGCAACAACTTCACCATCCAGCATTGCGCAACCCAATTTGAAATGTTCACCTTTGAAGGTATATCCTTTCTGAATGCTGGCGAGAAATGCATCTTTATTGGACATGGCGTGCGATTTTGTATGAAGATAATGAAATTTAGATGGAGTTTTTGGCTTCGCGGTTATAAGGGCCTTTAACCCTTTGAGACTTGTAGAGCGGCGGGACACGCCGCTCTACAAGTGTGGTTTTGTCCTTCTGCCGAAGGCGGAAGGACAAAACCACACAAAAAAGCAGTTACCGGAAAAGGTAACTGCTTTCAAAAAATATAAATAGTGTGTTTAGAGATCTTCTTCTCTCTCCAACATCAAAATAGCTCCTTGCGGTACGATATAATACTTCTCTTCCTGGTACACTACCTCCGTAGAGCCACTGAGCAGAAAGATGGCCAGATCGCCTTCTTTAGCCTGTAAAGGGATATACTTGATCTTATCTTCCTCAGGCTTCCAGGCATCATCTTCATCTACAGGTACCGGGATCGCATAACCAGGACCGGTTTTGATGACATAGCCCTGCTGTACTTTCTCTTTTTCCTGCACGCCGGGAGGCAAATATAATCCACTGGTGGTACGATCATGCGGTGTTGTAAGCTTGATCAGCACGCGGTCGCCCACTACGATCAGCTTTTTCAACTTATTATCCGGTGTGATATGTAGTGCCATTGTTGTTGTTTTCTACTGGTAAGCTATCAAATTTGATGCAGGAGCCATTATAAGTGACATACTGACATATATCCCTTACAATGCGCTCAGTTTGAAAGTTTCACCGGCCCGTATGCCCTTTTCTGTTTGTTGCAGGATGCAGCATTCATTGACAGGGTCATGCTCAAAAAACAGGACATATTTGTTATCCAGTGCTTCTTGCAGGAAATGCTTTTTTTCGTTCAGTGTGGTGAGCGGAAACATATCATAAGCCATTACGTATGGCAATGGAATATGGCCGATGGAAGGCAGCAGATCAGCCATGTACAGGATGGTTTGATCCTTGTAGCGTAGCTGCGGCAGCATCATGGCATCGGTGTGACCGTTTACGAAACGGATCTGCATGTTTTCGGTAAAAGCCACGCCTTCGGTGTGGTCTACAAATTTCAGCTGTCCGCTTTCCTGTATTGGCAGGATATTATCTTTCAGGAAAGATGCTTTTTCTCTTTCATTAGGCTGTGTAGCCCATTTCCAGTGATCAGCATTGCTCCAGTAGGTCGCATTTTTGAAGGCTGGCACCAGGTTGTCGCCTTGCCTTACGATGCTGCCTCCGCAATGGTCGAAGTGGAGGTGCGTAAGGAAGACATCGGTGATATCATCCCGGTGAAAGCCGTGTGCAGCAAGGGATTTATCGAGTGTATCGGTGCCGTGCAGGTAATAGTGACTAAAAAATTTAGCGTCTTGTTTATCACCGATTCCATTGTCTACCAGGATGAGGCGCTTACCGTCTTCAATGAGGAGGCAGCGCATAGCCCAGGAGCAGAGGTTATTCTCATCCGCAGGATTGAGTTTATTCCAGATCGTTTTAGGCACTACGCCAAACATGGCGCCGCCATCCAGTTTAAAGAAGCCCGTTTCTATGGTGTATAATTTCATCGCTATGCTTTTACCGAAGTTAAGGCTTCCTTGCTTAATTGCCGCTCTTTGCGCAGCGCAGATACCAGCCAGATGAGGCCGATGACGAAGAACACCACCAGCGCCAGTACGGAGTTGCGGATATCTTTCGTGTAATCGTCAATGTAGGCGAAGGAGGCCATACCGATAACGATGGCAATTTTTTCGGTCACGTCGTAGTAGCTGAAGAAGGAAGCAGTGTCCTTGGTTTCGGGCATTAGCTTCGCGTAGGTGGAGCGACTGAGGGACTGAATTCCTCCCATTACCAAACCTACACCACAAGCGAGGATATAGAAGTCCATGGCGGTTTTCATACGATATCCCATGATGCAGATCACAATCCAGAGTAAAACAGTAACCACCAGTACCGGCATGTTTCCAAATTTGCCGGAGAGCCTGGCCATGGCCCAGGCGCCCAGTACCGCTACCACCTGGATCGCCACAACGGTAGCAATCAGTATGGAGGCTTCCAGGTTTAATACCTTGCTGCCAAACACCGTAGCCGCCAGCATTACGGTTTGTACACCCATGCTGTAAAAGAAAAAGGCGCGCAGAAAACGCTTTAATACCGGCATCACTTTTACCTGTGCGTATACTTTTTTCAGCTCCTGAATACCTTCTGCCACTGCATTGCCTTTAGGGCGGTCGGCCACCGGTTTGGAAGCGGGCAGGCGTTTGAAGGTGATCATGGCGAAGCCAAGCCACCAGATACCTACCAGCAGGAAGGTAAACTGCACGGCCTTACCGTCTGACATGCCAAAAGGTTTGATGGTAACCAGCGCAAAGCCTACCAGCTGCATCAGTACGGAGCCGATATAGCCCATAGAGAAGCCCCTGGCGGATATGCGGTCCCTGTCTTCCGGCGCCGCTATTTCTGGCAGATAAGAATTATAAAATACCAGGCCGCCGCAATAGCCCACGGTAGCCAGCAGGAAGAAGATGACTCCCCAGGCGAGGTTGCTGTCGTTAAAGTTATACAGTGCACTGCAGGATAGTGAACCGAGTATAGTAAAGAAGATGAGGAAATTCTTTTTGTTGCCCCTGGTATCCGCTATGGAGGAGAGAATAGGGGACGCGATGGCTACCAGCAGATAGGCCAGGGCTGTAGTGTAATTATAGAGTGCGGAGTTCTGAAATTTTCTTCCGAGGAAAGTTACGATACCATCGGTATCGCCTTTTGTAACAGCCAGGAAGTAAATAGGGAAGAAGGTAGTGGTGATTACCAGGTTGTACACGGAGTTAGCCCAGTCGTACATTGCCCAGCCGTTAATTACCTTTTTATTGGCAGTTTGCATGCTAGTGTTCAGCTTTTATTACGGAACGAAGATATAATAAAAGCTGAATGCTGAAAGAGCAGGAAAGTGTGATTATTTATAATCGCTGATACGGATCAGGTGTTTGCACATAAAGTACTCGCGCTCATCATTGGAGCTGACGATGATCAGGCGATTGCCGCCGTATTCACTGATCAGCTGCTGATACAGGCTGGTACCGGCAGCATCCAGGTTGGTACATGGCTCATCGAGGAAGAGGACAGGAACGTCAGAAAAAATGGCCAGTGCCAGTTTGGTCCGTTGCTTCATGCCGGAGGAGAAGTGGCGGATTTGTTTGTTGGCCGATTTCTCAAGTCCTACCAGTTCTATTGCCCGCGCAGGGCTAATGTCTGGTAAAAATTTTTTAAACTGGAGATGGAACTGTATCAGTTCAGCAAGTGTGAGTTCTTCGATCAGCTCCAGGTAGGGAGCAGCGATGGCACAGTGCCGGAAGAACTCATCGCTGGGGATGACTCCTTCCGGTGTGCTGTATTGTATGGTGCCTTCATTTTGCTGAATGGCCCCACTGATAACCTGTAGTAGTGTGGATTTACCGGAGCCGTTAGGTCCCAGTATGGCATATCTTTCTCCTGCCTGAAAGGTAAGGTCTACCCGACGGAAAATCCAGTCGTAGTTAAAGCGCTTGCCAGTCTGATTAAGAGATATCATCATTGGAACGGGCAGTATAACCTCTCATAATACCTCTGCCGGAATCACGGATAAAGGAGAGAATTTCGTCTCTTTCGTCTGTAGCAGGGAATTCTGCTTCAATGATGCTGATGGCTTTGGATAATTTGAATCCTTTCACAAAGATGACCCTGTAGATATCCAGGATATGGTTGATTTTTTCGAGAGAGAAACCTCTTCTCTTTAAACCAACAGAGTTCACCCCTACATAAGATAATGGCTCGCGGGCGGCCTTTACATAAGGAGGAACATCTTTACGAACAAGAGAACCACCGGTTACGAAGGCATGGTCACCGATTTTGCAGAACTGCTGTACGGCCACCATACCAGCCAGCACTACGTTATTACCTACGGTAATATGCCCTGCCAGGGTGGTATTGTTGGAGAATACGCAATAATTGCCTACCTCGCAATCGTGTGCGATATGGCTATAAGCCATAATGAGGCAGTTGTTGCCGATAACAGTTTTCCATTTATCTTTTGTACCACGGTTTATGGTTACAAATTCACGGATGGTGGTATTGTTACCGATTTCAACTGTGGTTTCTTCACCCGCATATTTTAAATCCTGTGGGATGGCGGAAATAACGGCGCCCGGAAAGATACGGCAGTTGCTGCCGATGCGTGCACCTTCCATTATGGTAACGTTGGAGCCAATCCAGGTGCCTTCACCAATTTCAACGTTCTTGTGAATTACAGTAAATGGATCAATTTTTACATTAGGAGCCACTTTGGCATCCGGATGTATATATGTAAGCGGGTGGATCATTGCTGTTATTTGCTCTCTCTTGTTTTAATAATTTGTGCTATCATATCAGCTTCGGCTGCTACCTTATTGCCGATGAATACTGTTCCCCGCATTTCAACTAATCCTCTTCTGATTGGGCTCAGCAATTCCATTTTCAGGATCATGGTATCTCCCGGAACTACTTTCTGTTTGAACTTACAGTTGTCAATTTTCAGGAAGTAAGTATCGTAGTTTTCAGGGTCCGGAACGCGGTTGAGCGCCAGGATACCACCCACCTGCGCGAGTGCTTCCAGCTGGAGCACACCAGGCATCACCGGATTATTAGGGAAGTGACCCTGGAAGAATCCTTCGTTGAAGGTGACATTTTTGATACCTACTACTTGTTCTTCTCCCAATTCAATGATCTTATCTACCAGCAGCATAGGATATCTGTGCGGCAGCGTTCTTTCGATACGTGGGGTATCAAAGATCGGTGGCTGATTTGGATCATATACAGGTACGCCCTGGTTGTGTTTGTTCTTTTTGATGTACGCTTTGATCTTACGTGCAAATTCCACGTTGGAAGCGTGTCCCGGACGGTTGGCAATGATGTGCGCCTTGATAGGATAGCCGATCAGGGCCAGGTCACCGATTACATCCAGGAGTTTATGGCGGGCCGGTTCGTTAGGGAAACGCAGCTCTATGTTATTGAGGATACCTTCCCGCTGTACCGACATGGTTTCGCGGTTGAAAGCTTTCGCCAGGCGGGTCATATCGTCTTCGTTTACCGGACGATCTACCACTACGATGGCGTTGTTGATATCTCCACCTTTGATCAGGTTATTATTCAGCAGGTATTCCAGTTCATGCAGGAAACAGAAAGTACGGGAAGCAGCAATATCATCTCTGAACTGCTCCAGGCCTTTCATTTTGGCATGCTGGGTGCCCAGTACGGGGCTGTTGAAGTCGATCAGGCAGGTTACGCTATAGTTGATCGCAGGAAGGGCCACCATTTCTACCTTTTTCTCCTCATCATAGTAAGTGATGTTGGTATCAATGGTATAATAGATCTTTTTGGCGTCCTGGTCCAGAATACCGGTTTTTTCGATGGCTTCGATAAAGGGCATGGAGCTACCGTCCATGATAGGAATTTCGGGGCCGTCCAGTTCGATGAGAACGTTGTCGACACCAGTGCCTACCAGTGCAGCCAGCAGATGTTCTACCGTGCTTACCCGTGCACCTTTGTCTTCCAGGGTTGTGCCTCTGGCAGTGTCGACTACGTAGTCCACATCTGCTTTCACAACTGGCTGGTTGGGCAGGTCTACACGTTGAAATTTGATCCCGAAGCCTGGTGATGCCGGCTTAAGCGTCATATTCACACTGGCTCCTGTGTGTAAACCAACACCTGAAATGCTGATCTCGCCTTTCAGGGTGTGTTGGTTCTCCAACTGTTGATTTTCCATCATAATTATCTAAGGTATAACTGTTTCCTCTTCAATTAGTAATTAAAAGCCTGCCTTTTCTTGCAGCAGTTGTTTTACCATTTCTTCCAATTCCTTCACCCTCTTTTCAAGGTCCGGCAAATTTCTAAAAATTGCCTGACTTTTCAGCGAACTTTTATAATCGTACGCCGGTGAACCGGTGAGGGAGGAGTTAGGAGTGGTGATAGACTTGGATAACCCGCTCTGGGCGTTGATTTTGGTGCCGTCAGCGATATGGATGTGTCCGACCATACCCACCTGGCCACCGATCACGCAGTTTTTACCAATTTTGGTACTGCCAGAAACGCCGGTTTGTGCTGCGATAACGGTATTAGGCCCAATATCCACGTTGTGCGCCACCTGTATCAGGTTGTCCAGCTTCACGCCTTTCTGAATAATGGTGGAACCCATGGTCGCCCGGTCGATGGTCGTGTTTGCGCCAATCTCCACATCATCATGAATCACCACATTACCAATCTGAGGAACTTTTTTATAGGCACCATCCGGCTGAGGGGCAAAGCCGAAGCCATCGCCACCGATTACACAACCTGCATGGAGTACCACACGGCTACCCACCACGCAGTTCTCATATACTTTTACACCCGGGTACAGCACGGAATCGTCATTCACCATTACGTTGTCCCCCAGGTATACACCCGGATAGATCTTTACATTATTACCCAGCACTACATTTTCGCCAAGGTAAGCAAAAGCCCCTACAAACACATTTTCTCCCAGTTTTACGGAAGAAGGCACGTAAGAGGGTTGCTGAATGCCGGCTTTATTGCTGGTCAGCTGACGGTATTTTTCCAGCAGCAGCGCCATGCTACTGTAGGCGTCCTTTACCCGGATCAGTGTCGGGTTGATCGGACGTTCTATTACCAGGCTGTCGTTAACGAGCAGAATGGATGCACTGGTGGTATACAGAAACTCTTCGTATTTAGGATTTGCTATGAAACTGAGCATTCCTTCGCCGGCTTCTTCGATTTTGGCGATATTGCTCACTTTCACATCCGGATTCCCCTCCAGCTTACCATCCAGCATGGTAGCTAATTGTAATGCGCTAAACTGCATAATTTAAATTTGTAATAGTTTTTCAGGCTACATCTGTTGATATAAACTCTTTTTCATATGCTTTAGTGCCTTATGAGGTACCGTTAGCCTGAATTTTTGGATGACAAATGTAGAATTTTTTTACCGGTATAGCCAGTGTATGGCTAATCAGTGCATTGTCGATAGAGGAAATGTCTTTTACAGTTCCGTCTTTGAAAAGAATATTGATCTTTTCGTCATTGATATTATATGCCCGCAGTGTGGCAGCGTCTGAGAATACAAAATAGTCAAGATCCGGGCCGGAAATATTCCATTTTTGTGCTACCTGTTTCTTCAACATATCTAATGAATTGTTGTCGAAAGGCTCGTGACTAAGCACTACTTTAAATAACTGCCTGTTGATCAGCCAGTTACATAATAAAGAGAGTACCGGGTCTTTGTGTGCCGACCAGACCTTTATCGCACCCAGAATATCGTAATCATCCAGCATGCAGAACATTTTCAGGCATTCCGGATCCTTTTCAAAGTTGTCTTTCGTGATGGCATGGTAAAGGAAATACTCCAGGGCCGGGCTGCAGAACAGTTTTTCGCCTGCCTGAGCCAGCTTTTTGGCGCGGATTAAGATCTTTACCAGCATATTTTCGGCGCTGAGTACCGTTTTGTGCAGGTACACCTGCCAATACATCAGCCGCCTGGCTATGATGAACTTTTCTATGGAATAAATGCCTTTTTCCTCCACCATCAGCTCCCCGTGATGCACCGTCAGCATCTTAATGATCCTGTCGTAGCTGATCACCCCTTCTGATACGCCGGTGAAAAAGCTGTCACGGTTGAGGTAATCCATCCGATCTACATCTAACTGGCTGGAAACCAATTGATGCAGGAATTTTTTATGGTAGCGGCCATTGAATATATCGATGGTAAGCGAAAGCGCGCCGTGCATTTCCTTGTTCAGCGCTTCCATCAGCCACTGGGAGATGGCTTCGTGAGAAACGCCTTCTATGATGCCGTTTTCAAGGGCATGGGAATAAGGCCCATGGCCTATATCATGCAATAGAATCGCCATTTTCGAGGCCACTTCCTCCTCGGGTGTGATGTCTACCCCCTTACTCCTCAACTCCTGTAAAGCCCCGCACATCAGGTGATAAGCGCCCAAACTGTGATGAAACCGCGTATGCACCGCCCCCGGATATACCAGGTGCGCCAGCGCCATCTGGTGAATCCGGCGGAGCCGCTGGTAATATGGATGGGAGATAAGTGTTAGAATCAACGGGTGATCTATGGTAATAAAGCCATATACCGGATCATTAACAATTTTTCGCTTGCTGTCGGTCATTGCAGTTAGTTATTCAATCCAAACGGTTTTTCCACACCCTAATCCTTGGTAGCTACAAAACTACATCAGGAAATATATTATATGTAATATTTTAATAAGTATGACGCCTGAGGGAGTCATTACCCCTATAAAAATTTTATCTGCGAAGGTAAATAACTTTATGACCCGCCCCTATTTTTACCCGCCTCATTTTACGGCATACAGCGGTTTTTAACATATAATTTCAGTCCGATGACAGTAAGGGAATGATTTTTGACAAAAAAATGGGTTAAATTTCTGTTTTAACGCATGTCTTAATACTAACTATGAGCCAGATAAATATACTATGGGTAGATGATGAAATCGAGTCCCTGAAATCCCAGATAATTTTCCTCGAAAGCAAAGGCTATAAAGTATCTGCCCTTACCAATGGCTACGATGCGCTGGAATTTCTGAAAGAGCAGGTGGTAGACGTAGTATTGCTGGACGAGTCCATGCCAGGTATTACCGGCCTGGAAACTCTTGGAAAGATCAAGGAAATCGATCAGCAGATACCGGTGGTCATGATCACTAAAAATGAAGCGGAAAACGTGATGGACGACGCTATCGGCTCACAGATCACTGATTATCTTATCAAGCCTGTAAATCCCAACCAGGTATTATTATCACTCAAAAAAATAATTGATAATAAACGACTGGTGGCCGAAAAAACCACCAGCGCCTACCAGCAACAGTTTCGCACGCTGTTTATGGCGCTCAATTCCAACCCGGACTATAACGAGTGGATGGATATTTATAAAAAATTGGTTTACTGGGAGATGGAAATGTCGAAGACAGACAGCCCCGAGATGCTGGAAGTTTTTAACTCGCAAAAAGCGGAGGCAAATACCGAATTTGCCAAATATATCAGCCGCCATTATGCCGACTGGCTGCACCCTAAGGCTAAAGAGGCTCCCATTATGTCGCATACCCTTTTCCGCGATAAAATTGTGCCCATGCTTGATCCGGCAGTACCCAACGTGTTCCTGCTGATTGATAACCTCCGGTACGATCAGTTCAAATCCATCCTGCCTATCTTCCAGGAATCTTTCCGCCTCGTGGAGGAAGATACTTTTTACAGTATTCTGCCCACCAGCACACAATATAGCCGCAACGCCATCTTCGCCGGATTACTACCCGTCGATATTGAACAGAAGTTCCCCCAGGAATGGAAGAATGACGACGAGGAAGGTGGAAAAAACCTCTATGAAGAGCAGTTTTTTGCCGCCCAGCTACAGCGCCTCCGGATGGACAGCCGTTTCTCTTATACCAAAGTGGTAAACCACTCGGATGCCCAGCAGATGCTGAGCAATATTCATAACCTGCTCGACTATCCGCTAAGTGTGATCGTATACAATTTCGTGGATATGCTCAGTCATGCACGTACTGAAATGGAGGTATTAAAAGAACTGGCGGGAGATGAAACCTCTTACCGCTCTATCACCACCTCGTGGTTTGAACATAGCCCCCTCCACCAGGCACTCAAAAAACTGAGCGATAAAAAGATTAACCTGATCCTGGCCACAGACCATGGCAGCGTGCGGGTAAAAACGCCGGTTAAAGTAATAGGCGACAAGCAAACGACTACCAATCTCCGGTATAAACATGGGCGCAACCTTAATTACGACCCCAAGGAAGTACTGGCATTCCGCGATCCGAAAGATGCCGGGCTGCCACGACCTAACGTAAACTCATCCTATATCTTCGCCCGTGAAGATGGCTACCTCTGTTATCCGAATAACTACAATTACTTTGTAAACTACTACCGTAATACCTTCCAGCATGGGGGTATTTCACTGGAAGAAATGATTGTTCCGGTAGCAAGGATGGTGTCTAAATAATCGGTTGCTTAAACGCTTTTAACTATTTTTGCAACATGAACATGAAAGTCACGCCTAATAACCTGAGTAAGCTGGAAAAGATTTTCGATGATGCAAAGTATGTGCTTCGTTTCGAAAAGGGCACCTTCACCTCTGGTTATTGCATCCTGGAACATAAAAAGGTAGTGGTGGTCAATAAGTTCCTCAACCTGGAAGGGCGTATCAATACCCTGCTGGATATCCTTACCACACTGCCGCTCGACGAGGAACAGCTGACAGCGGAGTCTCATAAACTTTACAAACAGATTATCAACAGCAAACCTGTACCGGATGCAGAACAAGGCGATATAGCTCCGGAAGCGGATCAGGCAGAATAGCAGGTAATGACAAACGAATAGGGCATGAAAGTAACATTTCTAGGAACCGGGACATCACAGGGAGTACCAGTAATAGCATGTGGATGTGAGGTGTGTACCTCCGCTGATCCGCGCGATAACCGCCTGCGGAGCAGTATCATGGTATCGTCGCCGGAAGGAAATATTGTAGTGGATACCACCCCCGATTTCCGCTATCAGATGCTGCGGGAAAAGGTGCAACACCTGGAAGCCGTACTGATCACGCACTCCCACAAGGATCATATTGCCGGTATGGATGATATAAGGGCGTTCAATTACTTCCAGCAAAGCCCCATAGATATTTATGCTACTGATTTTAGTCAGAATATAATCATGCGGGAATTCGCCTATGCGTTTGCGGATTACAAGTATCCGGGTATTCCGGAGATCAATCTGAAAATGCTGGAGGATGAACCGTTTGAAGTCAACAGACTAACGGTAACGCCTATACAGGTGATGCACTATAAAATGCCTGTCACCGGTTTCCGTTTTCATGATTTCACCTACATCACAGATGCTAATTTCATTGCTCCTGAAGAAAAAGATAAGATCAGGGGCTCCAAAATATTAGTGGTAAACGCCCTGCGGAAGGAAAAACACATTTCTCACTTCACCCTGGATGAAGCCATTGCGCTGGGCAGGGAGCTGGAAATACCGCAGGTATATTTTACGCATATCAGCCATCAGCTGGGTAAGCATGCCGATGTGTCCAGGGAACTGCCGGATGGCATGGCACTGGCATATGACGGGCTAAAGCTGGACATTTAGTCCTGGAAATTTTTGATTGCGGGGATGGCGAAGCTTCAGTTTGGTCACCCCTGTAATTAAACATACGACGGGTACAAGGCCACAGGCTTTGTGCCCGTCGCGTTTTTAAGACTGCCGATGGCAGTCTTAAAAACGCGAAACGTTAACATCTACTAAAGGAATTCCTGATGGCACCGCAATAATTTTGCATATCCAAAATTTGTTAACCCATGTGGAATTACTTGCTGAAGGAGTATTTCTCTTTCTCCCGAAAGGAGAGGACCGGCATTTACACCCTGATTATACTAGTGATCCTTTGCAGCGCAATGCCCCGGTTCGTGTCGTGGTACCGGCGTGCAGATGCAGCGGATACACTCGCTTTCCGGCAGGAAGTACTGCTGTTTGAAGCCGCTTTGGCCAAAGCGGCCCCCGGCAGGGATACAGCGGCTGCGATAAACCTACCATCCACATTATTTTACTTTGATCCTAACCGCATAGCAGCGGCGGACTGGCTACGGCTGGGCGTAAGTGAAAGAACAGCGGGGAGCATACAGCGCTACCTCAGTAAAGGCGGGCATTTCAGAAAGCCGGAGGACCTGCGCCGGATCTATGGCATGCCACCACCCCTGGCCGATAAGCTCGTACCCTATGTCAGGATAGCTGAAAGGGAGCAAATAACGGTACCGGATAAACGGCAATACCGGAAATCCCCGCCAATACTGGATATCAACAAGGCGGATACCTTGTTGTGGGATGAGTTGCCAGGCATAGGACCCGGCTTTGCCAGGCGTATCTGTAAGTTCAGGGATAAGCTGGGAGGCTTTTATAGTATAGCGCAGGTGGCCGAAACATATGGGCTTCCCGATTCAGTATTCAATAAAATCAAACCATTTCTAAAGATTGGTGACAGTTCACTAAAAATTATGGACCTCAACCTCACAGATGAAAAAACTTTGGCGTCCCATCCATATATACGTTATAAACTGGCAGGTATGATAGTAGCGTATCGCAATGCCCATGCGGGTTTCAGGAGTATGGAGGAGTTGCGCAGCCTGCCGTTGGTGGATGATGTTATTTATCGTAAACTTGAATATTACATACAGATAAAACCTTAAACAATACCCGTTATGAATTTTGAGCCCACTGAAGAACAGCAACAGATCGCGCAAACAATCCGGGACTTTGGAAAGAAAGCCATCCTACCACATGTGCTCGAATGGGACGAACAGCAGGAATTTCCGGTAGCATTATTTAAAGAGCTTGGACAATTAGGCCTGATGGGCGTTCTGGTACCTGAGCAATATGGTGGTAGTGGACTTGGCTATCTGGAATATGTAACGGTAGTAAGCGAAATTGCCCGCTTCTGTGGCGCCATAGGCCTGAGTGTGGCCGCGCATAACTCCCTCTGCACAGGTCATATCCTGCAGTTTGGTAATGAAGCACAAAAACAACGCTGGCTGCCGAAACTGGCCACGGCTGAATGGATCGGCGCATGGGGACTTACAGAGCCCAATACCGGCTCCGATGCCATGAATATGAAATGCGTGGCCAAACAGGATGGCAGCGACTGGATACTCGACGGTACCAAATGCTGGATCACACACGGTAAAAGCTGTGATGTGGCTGTAGTCATTGCCCGCACCGGTGATGTGCGTGATAGTCACGGTATGACAGCCTTTGTAGTAGAGAAAGGAACACCGGGATTTAGCGGTGGTAAAAAAGAAAATAAGCTGGGCATGCGCGCCTCTGAAACAGCAGAAATGATATTCAGCAATTGCCGCATTCCCGCAGAAAATGTATTGGGCGAAGTCGGAGATGGCTTTATTCAATCCATGAAAGTGCTGGATGGAGGCCGTATTTCCATTGCAGCCTTATCACTGGGCATCGCTAAAGGTGCCCGCGATGCTGCCCTTAAATACGCCAAGGAACGCTATCAGTTTGATCAGCCCATCGCAAACTTCCAGGGAGTATCTTTCAAACTGGCCGATATGGCTACTGAAATTGAAGCCGCAGAATTACTCACTATGCAGGCGGCCGATCTCAAAAACCGTAAGGAAAAGATGACACAGCAAGCTGCGATGGCTAAATATTATGCCTCTGAAGTAGCAGTAAGGGTTGCTAACGATGCCGTGCAGATTTTTGGCGGTTATGGATACACAAAAGACTTCCCGGTGGAGAAATTCTACCGCGATGCGAAATTATGTACCATAGGAGAGGGTACCTCAGAAATTCAGAAAATAGTGATTGCCAGAGAGGCATTACGATAAGATTAGGGAGTAAGAAAATTGGTATGGATGTGATTAAGAGTGCGAAATTTTTTTAATGTAAAAAAATATTAACTACAAACCGCTCATCTTTTTTGACAATTAAATGAAACATTACCCCTTTTGTGTTATAGTTATTTGCAAAAGGAACGTTAAATTTGGGTTAATTCATCACTCTTTACCGTTTATCAACCTAACAAAAAAAATCAAACTAAGATTTGAAACACTTTTACGCAATTTGAGCACCCTGTAACCCGGGTGCTTTTTTTAGAAGTAACTTCAAAACTATATGTAGATAGTTTGAAAAATAATTAAGACCTGTAATCTCCACGTTACCTTATTTGGAATTCCATTGTGTCTATATCTTATTAAAAAACGAAAAAGGTCCCGCAACTTGCGGGACCTTTTCATTTAATTAGTTCCTTAGACGGATTATTGATGATCCTTTTCTTTGTTGAAGAAGTCTGTCACCTTATTCTTAGCGGCATCAGCCCAGTCTTCAGCAGTGTCTTTCACATCATCCAGGAAATCACCTGCTTTGTCCATAATGCCTTCTCCTTTCGCTTCGGTTTTACCGGATACACCAGCAAACCAGTTGTCAACAGTTCCGGCAATAAACGGAGGCAGTTTGCCTTTCACGTATTCTTTGATTACATCAATCGACTGTGCTGCCTGTTCTGCAGTAAGGCCTGCCTTTTCCTGTAATTGTTGAATAAGTTCCTGCATGATATTTGGGTTTTAAAGGTTCGTAATCGGTATTAGGCCACCTTTAATTTTACCAGGGTAGATTTTTCCAGTTTATTTTCTGCGTACTCCTTGGTAAGTGTAAAGCTGGTTTCGTTGGCAGAAGGCAGCTCAAACATAGCATCGCTGAGCACCACTTCACAGATGGAGCGGAGGCCACGTGCACCGAGTTTGTATTCCATTGCCTTGTCAACGATGTAGTCGATTGCATCATCTTCCACAACCAGATCGATGTTTTCCACCTTGAACAGTTTTTTATACTGTTTTACCAGCGCATTTTTAGGCTTGGTCAGGATGGCTTTCAGCGTATCTCTGTCGAGAGAATTCAGGTAGGTAACTACCGGCAGACGGCCGAGTAATTCAGGAATGAGACCAAATGATTTCAGGTCCTGAGAGTTTACGTAGCGGAGGATCTGCTTTCTGCTTTCTTCTTCTTTTTCTTTGTTGACGTTAAAGCCAATAGAGTGTGTCTGTACTCTTCTGCTGATAATTCTTTCTACGCCGTCGAATGCGCCGCCGCAGATGAAGAGGATATTTTGCGTGTTGAGTTTGATCAGTTTTTGTTCCGGATGTTTGCGGCCGCCCTGTGGTGGTACCAGTACTTCAGTACCTTCCAGGAGCTTCAGCAAGCCTTGTTGAACACCTTCACCGCTTACATCACGGGTGATGGAAGGGTTATCATTTTTACGGGCAATTTTATCGATTTCATCGATATAAACGATCCCGCGTTCTGCCGCTTCCACATCGTAGTTACAAACCTGCAGGAGGCGACTCAGAATACTTTCCACGTCTTCTCCCACATAACCTGCTTCCGTAAATACAGTAGCATCTACGATGGTAAAAGGTACGTTGAGCAGTTTAGCGATGGATTTCGCCAGCAGCGTTTTACCGGTACCGGTTTCGCCGACCATGATGATGTTGGATTTTTCAATTTCCACCTCATCATCTTCGACTTGCTGGTTCAGGCGTTTGTAGTGGTTATATACGGCTACGGCAAGGATTTTCTTAGCGTCGTCCTGACCGATAACATATTCATCCAGGAATTTTTTGATTTCCACTGGTTTGGAAACCTTAGGTGCGAAATGGGAGGTAGGGGATGATGCAGGTTTTTTGCCTGGGGCAAAAAGCTCCTGGTCGATGATTTCCTGCGCATTCGCTACGCAGTTCTCACAAATATGTCCTTCGGCGCCGGCAATCAGAATTTGTACTTCTTCTTTGGAGCGGTTGCAGAAGGAACAACGAATTTTCGATTCTTTCATTTCGGAATAGATTATTTTTCGACGAATCTTGGGCGTTGCCTGCTATTAATTGACAGGGCTACAAATTTACACTAAAAATCCGGGCCCCGGCTAAATAAAACAGTCCCGCCGGTAGCGGGACTGTCAAAATAATCTAAATCAGGTAAAACCCAATCTGATATTAAGATTTACTGTGGAGTATCCAGCTGTTTTTTCGGATTTTTCTGCAGTACATCGTCGATGATGCCATATTCTTTGGCTTCATCAGCGGTCATCCAGAAGTCACGATCGCCGTCTTTTTCCACTTTTTTCACCGGTTGACCAGCATGGCCAGCGATGATTTCGTTGAGTTCTTTTTTCAGTTTCACGAACTCGCGGGCAGTGATTTCGATGTCAGAAGTTTGACCTTCTGCACCGCCGTGAGGCTGGTGAATCATTACGCGGGCGTGTTTCAGAGCAGTACGTTTACCTTTTGTACCAGCTACCAGCAATACAGCGCCGAAAGAGGCAGCCATACCGGTGCAGATAGTTGCAACATCAGGGGAAATGATCTGCATAGTATCATAGATACCCAGTCCGGCGTAAACGCTACCACCAGGGCTATTGATATACATCTGAATATCACGGTTGCGGTCGGATGACTCCAGGAACAGCAGTTGCGCAGTGATAACGTTCGCTACGTAGTCGTTCACAGGGTCGCCCAGGAAGATAATACGATCAGCCATCAAACGGGAGAAAACGTCCATTTGAGTCATGTTCATCTGGCGTTCCTCGAGGATGTACGGAGTCAGACTGTTGATCTGGTGGCCTTTTGCATAGCTGTCCACTACCAGGCTGCTGATCCCGTGATGCTTGATCGCATATTTTCTGAATTCGTTATTAATGTTCATGATGGTGATGTTTATGAGGTAAATTAACAAAATCGTCTGCCTTGATTTCCTCTTCTTTAATAGTCACCTTCGCTTCAGCCCAGTCAAACAGTTTTTGGGTGATCATTTCGCGGTAAGTCTGGTCTACAAATTTCTCGTCTTGTAACAGGCGGTCCAGATAGCTGTCTAACCATTCAGCACCGTCTGCAGCAGCACCACCATAGTAGCCTAATACTTTTTGTTTAGCGTTTTCTTTCAGATCTTCGAAAGATACTTCTAATTTATTATCGCGAATCAGTTTGTCGCTGATCAGTGTCCAACGCAGTTGATGGTCGAAGCCAGGGTATTCTTTCTCCGCTTCTTCCGCAGTCTTAGGTTTTTCACCGCCAACCTGCAGCCAACGTTTCAGGAAATCTTTTGGTAATTCAATCGGAGTTTCGTGAACCAGTACTTCGAACAGATCGTTGTGCATGTGGTTCTTAGCTTCGGAATTCCAGTACTTTTCGATTTCTTCTTTCAGTTTAGCACGGAACGCTTCTTCTGTAGTGATGTTATCCGCAGGATAAACTTCTTTGAAGAACTCTTCGTTTAATTCTCTTTTCTCAATTAAACCAACTTTGGTGATAGTTAGTTTGAAATATTTTTGAGCAGCTTCTTTATCGTTTGCGTCGAAGCCCAGATCTTTCAGGATCCAGCCCAGGCGTTGCTCGTCGAAAGAAGTAGCCAGCTGGAATACGATGGTGTCTTCCGCTTTTTTACCTTTCAGTTGCTCCTGGATAGCAGGAGTGAAGTATTTCACCAACAGCGCATTCTCTTTGCTGATACCACCTTCGATAACATTACCTGCTGCATCTGACTCATCGAATTTAACGTTTATAACGTTATCTTCAGAATCAATTGTTTCCGGTTCAGTCATTTTACCGCCTTTCAGCTGCAAACGCTCAACTTCTTCCTGCACCATCTCGTCGGTAACAGTCACTTTATATTTGGTAAGAGTGGTTTTGTTGTTTTCCAGTGGAGTAACTTCAAAAGAAGGTTTAACACCAACTTCAAAGTCGAACGCATATTCAGCCGGCTGATTGAAGTCCAGGTTTTTAGCCTCTTTTTCCAGAGACAGTGGCTGACCAAACAGCTCCAGTTTCTCGTTCTGGATATAACCCATCAGCTCTTTTTCCACAGTTTTCAACACCTCGTCGCTGAAAATTGCGGCACCGTGCATTTTCTTAACCATTCCTGCAGGCACCATTCCTTTACGGAAGCCCGGGATGTTTGCACTTTTAGTGAATTGCTTTACTGCCTTGTCAAAATTAGGAAGGTAATCTTCCGTGCTCACTTTCACAGTGATCTTATCGTTCAATAAACCAATGTTTTCTCTGGTAACGGTTGCCATAATTGAATTGTATAAAAGTGTTCTTTAAGAAGCAATAATAATTCCTTTTTTATTTTTCTGCCATGACGTCATTCTAAAAATGCCGGCGGTTTCCTGGAAAATTCCTGAAAGGTAAGCGGAGACTAGATTTTTACCCGAACATCCTGACGCTGAAATATGCAGACCTGATAACTTGATGCTGTTGTCATATTGGCATAATGCCTGCCCGCTGTTCCTGCCAAATCCCCCGGTTTCTGATGCTTTTCTGTCCTATTTATAGATTAATTGCCTGATTCTCATAAAATTATGAAAATACGCCCAATCTAGCAGAGCGCGAAGATAGTACGTTTTATCGAAGTAAAAGGGTAAAAAGGGGTTAAAATTTAGGCCATATCCTTCAAAATAGCAGGCATTTGCCATATATTCTATATAAATTTTGGGAGATGACCAAGTACCCCTTATACCTGTTGCTGACTGGCCTACTTATTTCCTGCGGCCAGGAAACTGCCTCTGCTGATCATGATAGCGCGACCGTAACCCCGGCATCCAGGCAGGATACGCTCAAGCCCCCACCTGCAAGGAAATATTTTCCTCGGTAGAGAAGATGACAGTCAGTATTATTGCTATTACCGGAACGATACTGCTACACTGAAGTACTTTCTGGCGGGACCATGGACCGGAGAGGAAGAGGAGTAATAAAACAAAAAAGCCAGCATTACTGCTGGCTCCTGTGCGGATGAAGGGACTCGAACCCCCATGCCTCGCGGCACCAGATCCTAAGTCTGGCGTGTCTACCAATTTCACCACATCCGCAGGTGATGAACTTTGTAAAAAAGCCCTGTACGACAGAACTTGGTAAACAAAGGACTGCAAAGGTATTCTTTTTTAACAATTAACAAAATCTATTATAGATGAAATCCCCGCTATACGTGTAACCCCGGCCATGCCGCTTTTACATCTCCCTAAAAGATCATGAATAATCAGCAGCCTTTTATATATTTATGTTCCTGTATTATGCCTTTTTTAGTGATTTGATTTTAACAGTATCGGGAAAATATTTTAGATAGGAAGCGACTTAATTATACATTTTATTATTAGTGATATAAGCCCTGCAGCTAACAGTTGGAGTATAGAACGACCAAAAGCACCAATCCGGTTATGGCCAAAACATTTATTGAAGAGTTGAACAGCAATCTGGTAACTGGGGTTGCGTATAAAAATATCAACCTGAAAAAGGCTGCCCTGGCCTATTTTGCTAATATTGGCAATGCCACCATTGCGGAGCTCTGCAAACAGCTGAACCTCAGCGCACCTAAAGTAACTAACCTCCTCAATGATCTCATGCAGGACGGCCTGGTGAAAGACTATGGAAAGATAGAGTCCACCGGAGGTCGGAAGCCCAACCTTTACGGCCTGGTGCCGGATTCCGCTTATTTCATCGGGGTCGATATCAAGCAGGATCACCTGAACCTCGGCCTGTCAGACCTGCAGAAAAACCTGGTGCATACAGAAGAAAACCTTGCCTATAAACTTGATAACAATAAAGAATCCCTGGAACAGCTCTGCCGGCATATCAACGGATTTATTGAAGCCTTACCTGTGCCGCGGGAAAAGATCCTGGGTATCGGCATTAACCTTGGAGGCCGCATCAACTATACCACCGGCTTCAGTTACAGCTTCTTCCATTTTGATGAAGAGCCGCTGAGCAAGGTGATCGAATCCAAAATAGGTATTCGCGTATTCCTGGAAAATGATTCCCGCGCCATGGCCTATGGCGAGTTTTGCTCCGATTCTGTACACGGCGAAAAGAATGTACTGTTTCTCAACCTCGATTACGGTATAGGCATGGGCGTACTCATAGATGGAAAGCTGTACTACGGTAAATCCGGCTACTCCGGAGAGTTTGGCCACATCCCGCTGTTCGATAATGAAATCATTTGCAATTGCGGTAAAAAAGGCTGCCTCGAAACAGAAGCGAGTGGCTGGGCCCTGGAACGTATGTTCAAACAGAAGCTGGCAGAAGGTTCGTCGTCATTACTTAGTCGCCGAAATATTTCCCATGCCGACATTACCTTACCCGATATTATCGACGCCGCTACTCATGATGACGTGCTGGCCATAGAGCTGATCGCCAGGATAGGAGAGAACCTCGGACGAGGATTAGCGATACTCAATAACATTTTTAATCCGGAACTCGTGATCCTGGGCGGTAGTCTCGCTGCCACCGGCGACCTGATCCGTCTCCCTATAAAAAGCGCGATCAACAAGTACTCCCTCAGTTTGGTGAACAATGATACCAAACTGAAAATATCCAGACTGGGAGAGAAGTCCGGCATAATTGGTGCCTGCCTGCTGGTACGTAATAAAGTGTTGATCAGTTAACATCACTGCGCCATAATTTTAGTAACTTTAGTATTCCTACCTGTAATGCTAAAACACATTGTTATGTCTACACTAAACGCTTATCTGACCTTAAATGGTAACTGCGCCGAAGCCATGAACTTTTACAAGAGTGTAGTGGGCGGCGAATTGTTTTTAATGCCGGTGAAAGACTCCCCCATGAAAGAGGAAGTGCCGGCAGAATTTCATGGTGCAATTATGCACGCCTCTTTACGTAACGGCGACTTCAATCTGATGGCGAGCGACAGCATGAGCCATGGGCCCGTTAACTTTGGTAACAGTGTTAGCCTCACCTTATCCTGCAATGATGAATCAGAAGCAGAGCAATATTTTAACGGCCTTTCGGCAGGCGGTACTGTTACGATGCCGTTAGCGGAAACGTTCTGGGCAAAACGCTTTGGCATGTTAACCGACAAGTATGGTTTTCACTGGATGGTGAATGTGGAGAAACCGATGTAACCATTGGCTACTTCAGCCTGTTCGTGATTAATGCTTTCACTCCATGGCAGGTGGCGTGAAAGCATTAATTACTTTCGATACTTCTTGAACTGATCAATTTTTCTTTCTTCCGCACTCGCTTCAATCGCCTCATTCAATCGCTTGAGCTTTGTAGCAGGCTGTTTGGCACTCACAATCAGCCAGGTGATTACTTTCTGATAGGAAGGCGCCTGCGATGTAAAAAATTTCCAGGCAACCTTATTTGCCTTAAACAGTTTCTCGCTCTCTTTATCCAGTGCTACCGGCTCCTTTTGTTCATGGGAGTATTTATTGGTTTTGTCTTCTTTTCTTTTCTGAAAGATGGCATGGCCGGCAGGATGCACGAGTCCTTTGGCGGTTAAGTCTTCCATTTTCTTCAGGTTCACCGCGCTCCAGATGCTGCCTGCTTTCCTGGGGGTAAAACGTATCAGGTAACTTTCTTCATCAATAGATTTTCTCACCCCATCGATCCAGCCGAAACACAGCGCCTGATCTACCGATTCAGGCCATGAAATACTAGGCTTGCCACTGCTGGTTTTATAAAATCCAACAATGAGTTCCGTTTCGGTGGTATGATTTTTTTCCAGCCATTTGCGGAAGGCTGCGGCGGTGGTGAAGAAAGTGGGTTTCATGTGTAGTGGTTATATCTTAAAGATACAATATTACACTACTGCATGATGCAAATAAAAAAGGTCTGGAAATTCCAGACCTTTTTGTGGAGGATACCGGGATCGAACCGGTCACCTCAAACATGCCATGCTTGCGCTCTACCAGATGAGCTAATCCCCCATTGCAAAGTTTTTATCCCCTTGCGGGATGCAAAAATATATAATTCCCTTGAAATCCAAAATTTTTATACAAAATCTTTGAAAATTCCTTCTACGGCATCGCGGAGTTCCTTCATCAGTAAGGGTTTGCGTAATAATTTTGTTACCAGCGGATTGGCATTTGAGCGGGTAATATCGCTGTAATCAAGGGTAGATGATACCATGATGATGTGGCATTGCGACTTTATTTTCTGCGGATAAGCGTCAAATGCCTGTAGGAATTCAAAGCCATCCATCTCGGGCATTTGAATATCCAGCAGGATGATCGTTGGAGGTATGCGAGGCAGGGAAATATTGCTGGATAAGAATTCCAGCGCCTTGTTCGCGTTCAGAAACGATAATACAGTTCTGCTGATCTGTTGCAACGTGATTAGTTTTTCGTGCAACAACAGATCTATTTCATTATCATCAATCAATATGACTCTCAGATCAGGTATCGAATTCATTTCTGTTTGGAATGGTAATTTCAAATTGAGTGCCTTCGCCGTATTTGGATTCGACGTTTATTGTACCGCCGATTTTATTTAATGCCTCCTTCACAATGTATAACCCAATTCCACTGCCTGGTTTGTTATTATTCTTGGAGCGGAAAAACATTTTGAAGATGTTATTCAGATGTTCGCTTAGTATGCCAATGCCATTATCCCGGATCCATAAAGTAGCCTTGTGCGGTTCCACTTTAACAGACAGATGTACCATTGGGTGGGCCTCTTCCGGTTTTTGATATTTAACAGCATTGGAAATGAGATTGTTCAGTATAACGCTGATCCGGAAGGTATCGCCCCGGAAGTCTATCTCCTGCTCTACCTGCGTCTGAAAACGTATATCCGTGTTCTGCGGTTGGAAAACCGTGATACAGTCGTTCAGCAGGTTGTTGAAGTCGATCTTCTCGTATTCTATCTCCAGCCGGGAGTTACGGTAGTATTCAATGATTTTCTGAATAAAGCCATCCAGCTTTAGCACACAGCTTTCCACCATGTTCAGATAACCGTTAGGGTCGGTTACGCTGTTGTCCAGCCGCGATAAATTTATGATCCCCAGTACCGACATCAGCGGGGAACGGAGGTCATGGGAAGTGGAGTAGATAAAGCGGTTGAGCTCATCGTTGGTTTTTTCCAGCTCCACAATTTTTTCCTTTAGCTGGCGTCTGGTGGAGTAAATCTCGTATGCGTTGTTGATGGTGCGGTGCAGCTCATGCTCGTCCCATGGTTTTTTAACATAGGAGAAGATGTGGCCTTTATTGATTGCATCAATGATGTCATCCACATCAGTATAACCCGTCAGGAGTATGCGGATAGGGTCCGGCAGCACATCCTTGATTTCATTGAAGAACTCCACCCCGGTAGATACAGGCATTTTCTGATCGGCGATAATGATATGCACCATGATCTCCTTTAGTAGCTGCTTGCCCTCCAGGGCCGAGGTAGCGGTATAGATTTCATAACTCCTGCGGAAACTAGCCTTGAACGCATTCAGGTTATGGATCTCATCGTCAATGTAAAGTATTCTGATTCGGTTCTCTTTCATCTGGTAGTTATGGTTAAGCTACAGGTGACTGGAAAGGTCGAGAGGTAAATATATAATAAATTCTGCTCCTTCACCCGGCGCCGAGTTTACAATTATCTTGCCCCGGTGCTTTTCAATGATGCTGAATACGATAGAAAGTCCCAAACCGGTACCTTCTCCCACATCCTTGGTGGTGAAAAACGGATCGAAAATTTTCTCCTTCACCTCGGCAGACATCCCAATACCTGTATCACGGATAGTAATAACAACAAATTTTCCTTCCTGGCGGGTAGCAATCGTAATAAATTCCTCCCCATGTACTTTTTTGCTCTTAATCGCATTCAGGGAGTTGCTCAGGATATTCATAAATACCTGGTTCACCTTACCTGCGTAACATTCAATTTTGGGCAACTCACTGTATTCCTTGATGATGGTAACATTGGAGGGAATACCGTTTCTCAGCAGCACTAACGTGGAATCCAGCCCTTCGTGGATGTCGATGGATTTTATATCACTTTCATCCAGGCGACTGAAGGTACGCAATCCCTTCACAATTTCTGCTGTTCTGGCAGCGCCATCTTCAATACCTTTTATCAGCGAGGATATTTCTTCGTGGATGTAATCTATATCAATTTCGCGCTTAAACTGCTCAATGCTGATCAGCTCCTGCTGTATGTTTTCACTGCCTTTCAGCTGTGCATACCGGTTTAAAAGCTCCTGCAGGTCTGCAATATCCAGCTTCAGCGGCTTAATATTTGAAGTTACAAAATTGATCGGGTTGTTGATTTCATGGGCTATGCCGGCCGTCAGCTGACCAAGGGACGCCATCTTCTCTTTCTCCACCAGTCTGGTCTGCGTGTCTTTCAGGTTCGTCAGGGCCACGTTAAGGTCCTTGTTACTGTTTTGTAACTCCTCCGTTCTCTCCTGTACTTTGGCCTCCAAGATAATATTTTGCTCTCTTACCAGCTGCTCATTTTCTTTGGAAATTTGCAGGGCAAGTGCCTGTGAAGCCTCTTTCTCTGCCTTGAAGGTATTGATTTTATCTGCCAGTGCAAATGACAGCAGTACAACCTCCATCCCGGAGCCGATCACAAGAATATGACTCGTGAAAATATTGTAAGGAATAATACCAATATCTTTCAAAACAAAAGTAATCACCGCCAGGATAAAGATTGTCCACGCAAAAACGAATATCCTGGCCGGTTTCGACTGCCTGAATGCCTGTGATATAGCAAACAGCAGGATAAAACTAACCCCGGTAATCGCCAGGAAGTCAATCATCGCATAGGCAATAGAGTAATAGCCCAATACACTGAGTACTAACGTACTGGAATATACGATAATAAACAAGGTGAATATGCGGTAGGCCCATGGTGCCTTCTCTTTTACATGCAGGAAGTTCTGTACAAACAGCAATACCGCAATGCCCGATAGTGCCCCGGCCCAGTTTACACTCTGCTCGGTTATAAACAGGTTATCATGCCAGAAGAAGCGGTACCCAAATCCATGTATAATCATCTGGGTAAGCCCTACAAACAGGATGTACAATATGTAATAGAAATAACTCCAGTCTCTTACTGAAAAGAAAATAAAGGTATTATAGAACACCATTACGAGGATAATACCAATATATAGAGAGAGTAAAAGGTCGTCGTTATAGAGTTTATTATAAATTTCCCGGCTTGTTCCTATGTAAATGGGCACCAGTATGGTTTCCCTGCTTTGAATACGTACATAAAACGTTTGGGAGGTGGTATTGGGAATATTGATATTGTAAATGAAGTTCTGGTGGATAACGGGTCTGGACTTAAACGGGCGGAGCTCACCTCCTGGAATCATCTGGTAACGGCCGTCTTTATCCGGGAAGTATAAGTCGATCAGGTCCAGAATAGGGTAGGTGACGTTGAACATCAGGTCATTTTCCCCGGAGGTATTCTGGACGGTAAACCGCAGCCATATGGCGTCTTTGGTAAGACCGAAGTTGGGGATCTGCTTTTTCAGCTTCTGGAAGCTGTTGCTGTGCAGGGCATCTTTAAACTGCAATTTCCCTGAAGGGTCCAGCAAAAACTCCAGCTGACCGTATTCAGCCAGCTGGAGCGGAAAGTTTTTAGATATATGAATAGTATCTGCCCAGGCTGGTAAACGAAACAGCGTTACTAACAGTAACAGGCATACGAATTTTGAATATACCGGCTGGATCAGATGTCGCATTTAGATGGTGGTCACTTTATTTGTTTGAAAATTTGTTCCAGGTCTACATAGTATCTGCCCGACTCAATATCCCCGCCCAGGCTAAGCTCCCGGCATACATGACCGATAGCAGCCCCGCCCAGCATCACTGCTGATGCCAGCTGTGGCCAGGTGGTAATTGATTTCCCTATTTCCTGCAATGAATACTGCATTTTCGAAGATAATGAGCTGAAGTCGACGATACTATCTACCAGTGCCATTCTGGCTGGTCCCTGCATACTACGTACAGCCGCCGGGGTGAGCGTTTCTGGCACTCTTCCATGCAATATAGGTAAATCAGGCTGCACATCAAACCTTTCGACGTCAACCATTCCTCTGTCGCTGGTATCCATCAGTACAGGTATGCCCAGGCTACGTGCGTGCTGGCGTGCCAGTATCTTCACATCCAGCCCGTCACATTCTTCTACAAGGATATCCAGTTTTCCACCTTCGGTGAGAAATTGGTGTATATTTTCGTCGGTGATGCCTTCATCGTAACAGACTACCGAAAGAAAAGGATCAATTTCAGCAATTTCCCTGGCTACTAATACTGTTTTCAGCACGCCTATGTTATGAACCCCGGTACGGATACGGTTCATATTGCTGAGGTCCAGTCTATCAAAGTCGGCTATACGTAATTCCCCGCAAAGGCGTTCTATGGCTAATGCCAGTGCTACGGACTGTCCTACGGACAAGCCGATCACCCCTATTTTTTTTGTCTGGAGTAAATCACGTTGCTGACTGGTGATTTTTTGCTGATTTCTGCTGGTACGCAATTCAATGAATTCGGCCTCGTCCAGTAGGTGTACCACTTTGGCGGACCAGGGGTAATATACCCATACACCGTATTCCTCCGGTGCGGTGTTTCCCAGATGGGCAGCAGCCAGTTCCTGCAGTTGAATGTCTGTAAATCGTTCGGATGGATGACGAAGCTTCATCAGCTCGGTGAGCTGGGCCTGCAATTCGTCGAACACGCTGATGGCCGGATGTTGTTGTAATAGATTCGCCAGTGCTGAGGCTTGTCCTGGGTCTTGCAAGCGGTAAAAAGTTACGTTTCTGTCCTGGTGTTGCTGCCTGCCTGCTGCTATTGCCTTAGCTAACGTTGTATTCATGTCTCTCGTATTTTATGCTATCGGACCATTGGCAGTTCGCTTGTGGCGGCGGACATGATGCGGAGATCATAGTCCACCTGCATTTCGCCTTTGGGTCCTTTCTCTATAATCGTCTGTACCGGATTGTACCGTAGACTCAACATCCGCTCTTTGTCTTCCGGGTGCGCACTTTTCAGTTCCAGCGGATCTTTGAGGATAAGTGCAGTCGCGATGAGGTCTTCTTTGGGATAATAAAAAGTGCCCTGGTTACCGATGTTGGTCATGATCTGATATCCGGTGCGGATACTGTTTCGGAAAGTCGTTTGGGCGCAAAACCCAAGGAAGGTGGTTACTGGTAACTGATTCAGTACGGCATTGACTACCCGGAAAAGGACTATGCTGCCAATTCCCCAGCCAGCTACCTCGCGGGAATTCCATAACCCGCAGAACTCGCCGGTACCACCATCTGCGGCTAATTCCTTTACTATATCGAATATTCTTGGATCCATGGTGTTGATGGCCGATTCAATAGGCAATGGTACTGATCCGCCTGCCAGCTGAATCCGGCATCCACCATACGTTTTTGTGTAGTCATCGTTGCTTACGGTAATGATATAAGTATGAGGCTCGTACATCCAGTCTACGTTGGCAGAAGTTACCTTGGTAACGCCATACGCTTCCAGTACTTTCCGATGCCCTGCAATGTATTGCAGGCACTCTTCCGGATACTCTATCGCCTTGAATACTCTAACCTTAAGCATGTAACTGGGATGCTTTATAAAAAAATAATAACCTTATTTAACCCGGATTGGTCATGCTGCTCGAACAAAACCGGAATAGTTTATAATGACAGTTTTCCACTGATATTGGTCATACTAACAACGCGACCCGCCAGCACAGGGTCTGCGCTTTACGATTTGTGTTGGTCATAGTAGCAAGGGTTGCAATTCTATCTCCGCAGTTAGCAGCGCCCGGGATAAACAGTTTCATTAGCTGAAAAAAGATTAAAATCAACTCATCTTCACATGAAGGTAATGGTAAAATAGTATTATTTCCAGAATTATCCATAAAGTCAACCCGTATTTTTCACGCTTTATACGGGTAAAATCACCTGGGGCGCTGGTTCTCAATAAAATAGATGGATGGAAATATTTCAGGTAAAATGAAAATGTAACAAGCTGGTGCAAAATTTGATAAATTTTTTACCAGCTAACAATTAGATTTGTATGCCCATCAGTTAAAACAAATTCAATCTTTTTATATGAACAAAAGAGAATTTATCAAGCTTACCGGCCTCGCCGGCGCCGCAGTGCTAAGCGGCCCGCTTTCCGGTCTGGCTAGCACGTCAGCTACCGTGAAAACCAATTTTGACGATCCAAAGGCTCCCTTCACCCTCCCGCCACTGCCTTACGGCTTCGACGCACTGGAACCTAATATCGACAAACTGACCATGGAAATCCATCATGATAAGCACCACGGCGCTTATGTGAAAAATCTCAATGATGCTATTGCCGGTACACCATACGCCTCTCTTACGCTGGAACAAATCCTGAAGAAAGTAACTGCAACGGATAAGGCTATACGAAATAATGCCGGTGGTCACTATAACCACAGCTTGTTCTGGACACTGCTTTCGCCTGCAAAAACAAATCCTTCTGATAAGCTCAAAGCTGCTATCACCAAAGATTTTGGATCATGGGAAGCCTTCCAGCAAAAGTTCAATGATGCCGCTAAAACCGTATTCGGTTCAGGTTGGGCATGGCTGATTGTTACACCCGGTAAGAAATTGTCGGTAATCAACACTCCTAACCAGGACAATCCACTCATGACTAATCTGGTGAAAGAGCAGGGCGCACCTATCCTCGCGCTGGATGTGTGGGAACACGCGTACTACCTGAAGTATCAGAACAAACGTCCTGACTATATCAGCGCATTCTGGAATGTAATTAACTGGAATGAAGTGGAGAAGAGATATAAGGCGGCGATTGCCTGATTTGTCCGTTACAAAGCGACCGCCATCGGCGGTCGCTTTGTAACGGATTTTTTGATTGCTGTTGGTAGCAAGAAATCTGTTAGTTATTTACGTTTGAAAAATACAAATCCATTCTTTTCCCCAATCAGCTCCAGGTTAGGATGCTGCCTGTAAGGCTCCGAATCTGTAATCCGGCAGATGAAGTAAGCCGGCTTGTCAATCTGCCCGTTCAGTAACCACTCGGTATCGTAATAATTCTTATTGCTATGCGGCATTTCACGGGAATAATAATGCTGTGCATAACTATGATAACTCAGGGCTTTTACATACACATCCTTGCCCTGGAATGATTCAAAAAACTCAATGGCCGCACGTTGTGAATAGGCCTCTACCTTCGGTACAAAATGTACAACCGTCACCTGTATAGCGAGAATAGTACTCACAAACAGCATGATTAACCCCTGCTGCATTTTCTTCTTCGCCAGCAAAATACCACTGATAATAACCAGCAAGGCATATCCCAGCCCGTAACCGGCTTCGGTTACAGACCATGGCACGTTTGCCTGCAGGTTAGCTACAGCAAACCGGTCATGGATATACGGGATCAGCTGATCCTTGTATACGCCTACCAGCGGCAATACGCCAATGGCGATGCCGAGTACCACCCCTATAAACAGCAGCAGCGTAAGGTTCCACCAGCGCAAGGCGCTTTTGCCTTCCGCAAGCCGGTATACCTGTACTGCCGCCAGGAATGTCAGCGGGAAGTAGCAAAGTGAGGAGTAGTGTACTATTTTGGTTTTTACAACCGAAAAGAGAATTAATACCACCCAAAACAGCACCCACATCCATTTGGTGAAGTCCTTCAGCTCAAAGGAAACAGAGGTAGGGGTGTAGATGGATTTTTTACGATTGCGTTGCAGGTAGTTGAACAGGAATATACTCGCCGGAAAACAGCCCACCAGCAGCACAATCCAGTGATAGAAGAACGGACCGCCATGGCCGGCATCTTCGGTGGTGAGCAGCCGGATCTGGTATCTCACAAACTCATTTACAAACCACCAGCCATGCGTGAGGATTTCATATCCAAACCATAACAGGGTGGTAAAGCAGGCGAGCAGCGCGATGATCCCTATGTGACTAAACTTAATGGCTATACGCCCTTTATTGGCGATCCAGTATACAATCAGCACCAGGATGGCCACCAGGATGGCTACCGGCCCTTTGGTTAATACGGCCAGCCCCAGGAATAATCCGCTGAGTGCCGCAGTGGCAAAGGTTTTCTGCGTATAGGCGATCCGGTAGGCAAAGTAGATAGCCAGGAAAATGAAGAGGTTGAAAGTAGGGTCGATAATACCCGATTTAAAATAGAAGTGTGGTAGCCAGGAGCCGGCGTATACCAGTGCCCACCACGTGCCCAGTTTAGGGTCGCCATGCTTTTTGCCGATGGCGTAGATCGACAGCAGGGTCACAATACCAATGATGGCATTGGGAAATCTGGCAGCGAAATCGTTGACACCAAAAAGCATCATACTGCCGGCCTGCATCCAAATGAATAAAGGCGGCTTTTCCCAGAACGGGCGGAAATCAATCTGAACTTGGCTGAAATTGTGCGTTACAATCATCTCCCTCGCAGCTTCGGCAAAATTTATCTCGTCCCAGTCGAAGAGATGAGCCTCCCCTAGAAACGGAATAAAGAGCAGCGCCGCAAACAGGGCAATCAACAGGTATCTCATTATAGTAGTCTATGTTTTTCTATGCTGGTGCATTGGCGTTTAGCACAGCCTCCGGACAAAGTTCCGGTGCTGACGTGGTGTTACGGAATTTGAAAATCGCGAACACCGCAACAGCGCTGAGGGTGCCAACTATACTACCAACGTAAACATCCGCAAAAAAGTGCTGTGCGAGGTAGATTCTTGTGTAGCCCGCAATAAACGCAAGTACTGCAAATCCAAATCCCCAGCGCTTTTCAGGCGAAATGAGGGACAGGAAACAAAACATGCAAAAGGCGCCGGCGGAATGCCCGGATGGAAAACTATTGCTGCCATGCACAGTTACCCATTTCACCGTGTGAACCAATACACAGGCCTCATCACCAAAATAGCTGACGGGGCGGGGCGCATTGAAATAATGTTTGGCTACCTGCACAATCAGCACTGCCACCAGAAATGATACCAGGCCCATAAAGAACAGCCTGAATCGTTGCATGAGCAGCATCAGCAGCAATAACAGACTGAACATGATGCCATCTCCCAGGTAGGTTAAAATAGAAATCAGCAAATCAGCCCATTCGGAATGAACTCCGTTAATTCCAAGAAAGATCTCCCGTTGGCTGAAGCTGATTAACGTAATTCCTCCCAGGACCAGCCATAGGAAGAACGGCAGAAAGAAGTAGGCATTCTTTCTGAACAGTGTAAACAGCGTTTTCACGTTTGTAGGTTTTAAGTTGTAGGTTGCTTCTTAAATCTTTGTAAGAACTTCTTTATTTTTTGATATATACGAAAATAGAATTCTTTATTGAAAAGCTGAGAATCATTCATGGCTTTATAGATCAAAAAAGCCGCGATAGGCAACAGTACCATGTTTGAGAGCCACATACCCGACCAGGTTTCCATTACCCCGCTTCTGGCCATCTTCTCTCCAACCATGAAAAATATATTAAAAATCACAAAGAATATAACGGCAAACACCAGTGGTGTACCGAGGCCACCCTTGCGGATAATAGAGCCCAGTGGGGCGCCAATGAGGAACATTACGATACATGCCGCTGCCAGGGTAAATTTACGCTGCCACTCTACTTTGTGCATTAATACAGCACCATGTTTGCTTTCATAATCTTTTGCAGGTGTTTCGAGAGATGAAAGGGCTTCACGGCCTGTTTGCTCCGCTCTTTCAAGGATGTTCCTGCGCTGGTTGTCAGGGATCAGATCCTCGAAATTTTTAACTTTCAGTGGTGGCGCCTGGGCCAGCCACGCGCTGTCTTTCCACTTGGAAAAAGTATAGCGGCTGCTCACGTAGGCATGAACGGTTTTGCCATATCCGGATTCTACTTTCTTCAGGGAGTCGATGGCAAAGTCGAGCTGCCGGATATTGAGCATTTGCTGGTTAGAGGCAAACAGGTCCATATTGAGGCGGTTGAAGGCAAAGGCGCTGAGGTCAAAAGCTTTGCTGTACTTTTTGAAGCCGAGGCGGATCATATCCTGCGGAACGCTGAAACCGCGGTTGCCTCTTTCTTCATATCTCCATCCGTTTTCGAGGATGAAGTACAGATAGCGCTTGTTGGCGGTGAGCACCATCTGGCCTCTTTCGGCCAGGATCACCTTATCGCCGCCGCCCCCGGAAGCATGATCAAAGATCATTACCTGGTGGATGGTCTGGTTGTCTTTATCTTTCTGGGCTACCTTGATGGTATAGCCGGGAATATCTTTATAGAAAACGCCTGCTTTGATATTGAAGGCGGGTTTGGCATTGGTGATGTCCCAGAGCAGGGATTTTGCCTGTAAGTTGGCCACAGGAATAACGTAGTTGGCGAACAGAAAGGCAAGTGCTGATATGATAATGGCAATAAAGAGGAGGGGGCGCATAAAGCGCAAAAGGGATATACCGGAAGATTTAATGGCTACCAGCTCAAAGCTTTCGCCCAGGTTTCCGAAGGTCATGATGGAGGACAGCAGTACAGCCAGTGGAAGGGCAAGCGTCACCAGCGTGGCACTGGTATAGGCGATGAGCTGAATGATAACAGTGGTATCCAGGCCTTTACCTACCAGGTCGTCGATGTACTTCCAGAGAAATTGCATGATCAGCACAAACAAGGTCACGAAAAAAGTGGCAATGAATGGACCCAGAAATGTTTTTATAATGAGTTTGTCGAGTTTTTTCACTGATAATGCTATATTAAACCGTAAAGTTAGTACGAATTCACAAAGCGGCACCAACTGTCGCTGAAATTACCGTTAAATTATATGGAAATTTTTGAATTAACAGCAGCCGAAGCAGCGATTGCCGGCAGTCCGGATATAATATTATTAAAAAACCGGGTAATGGAGAAGGTGGTGGGACTCATGGGGGAGGTGCATCGTGGACTGGCGGCGGCGGATAGTCACCGGCATTTTCCTTTCCGGGAGGAGTGGCAGAAGCCTTCGGCAAAGATATCAAGAGGAGAGCAGTACCGTCATTTACCATGGGTAATGCTGGATTTCCCCCGTTATTTCAGCGGTAAGGAGGCATTTGCATTTCGCACTATGTTCTGGTGGGGGCATTACTTTATCTGTACCCTTCACCTGGGAGGGAGTGTAAAAGCTCAGTTCAGGGATGCGCTGATCCGCAGCCATGAATTACTGGCCGGAAATGGTTTTCAGGTTTACCTGGGGGATGATCCCTGGGAACATGATTTTGAAGGAGGCAATTACAGGCCCATAGGAAGTATCAGTTTAGCGGACTGGAGTGTAGTTACGGATCGTTATGATTTCCTTAAAATAGCGAAGCCGTTTACGCTGTCGCAATGGGGTGAAGTAAAAAACGAAGTGGTGGCGGCTTATGCGACCCTCCTTGAATTACTTAACAGCAAAGCGGGTTAGTTTCCGATTCTGTGGAATAAATCCTTTACCTGGTATTCCCACAGCTGACTCTGATCTTTAATTTCTTTCTTTTCAGCGAAATCTTTTACGACAAGAATAGTTTCGTTGGTAACTTCTGAGATCTGTATCCTGAATTCGAAGTATTCATCTTTAGGGGCATGTGTCCAATGCAATCGGATAAACTCGTCCTCTTCCTGTTCGAGCACTTCCGCTTCTTCTTCGGTGCCATTCCAGGAAAAAGAGAATACATTATCTCGGAAATCAACTTTATCAGCGAACCATTCCTGTAAGCCGGCCGGCGTAGAAAGAAATTCGTATAATATACCGGGTGAGCATCTTACCGGGAATTCCAGCTCATATAGCACTTTCTTAGACATCTCTTCAATATAATTGGTAAATCAATATCATCAGTTTGCAATGATAGAAAATTATTTATTCTGTCAAAATAATTTACGGTTTTTTTTTAACTATTGGCAGAAAACTTTCTTCACTTTAAATAATTTCTACTTATTATTAAATATAATAATGTTAAATTTTGACATATGGATGTAAACTAGCCATATCATGCCTATGCGAAAAAAAATCTGATTTTGCAAGCACTTAAACGTCAATCGATTTTGTTTGGAAATGATTTAAAATTGACAGAATTTTTTTGGGCGCTATCTAAAAAAACTTATTTTTGTCAGGCATTCATCAAATCTTAACTTTTTATTAACCTGTAACTGTTCCGACTCTATGTCAATGCGCCAACTCAAAATCACTAAATCCATTACCAACAGGGAGTCACAATCCCTGGAAAAGTATCTGCAGGAGATTGGGAAAGTGGATTTAATTACGCCGGAGGAAGAGGTAAATCTCGCCATCCGCATCAAGCAGGGCGATCAGAGAGCGTTGGAGAAGCTTACCAAAGCCAACCTGCGTTTCGTGGTTTCCGTTGCCAAACAGTATCAGAATCAGGGCTTGTCACTCAGCGATCTTATCAACGAGGGCAACCTGGGGTTAATTAAAGCTGCTCAACGTTTTGATGAAACGCGCGGTTTTAAATTCATCTCCTACGCTGTATGGTGGATTCGTCAATCCATCCTCCAGGCTTTGGCTGAACAATCCAGAATCGTGCGCCTGCCGCTTAACAAAGTAGGCCTCAGCAACAAAATCAGTAAAGCTTATTCTCAGCTGGAACAAGAGTTCGAGCGTGAACCATCTCCCGATGAGCTGGCCACCATCCTCGAAATCAATACAGATGAAGTAGAAGCCACACTGGGAGTTGCCGCCCGCCACGTGTCAATGGATGCACCTTTTATCGACGGGGAAGATAACTCCCTGCTGGATGTACTCGAAAATCCGAACGCCGTTAGCGCCGATGAAGAGCTGGATCACCACGATTCCCTCCGCCGCGAAATCGAACGTTCCCTTTCCACCCTTACAGACCGGCAAAAAGATGTAATCATGCTGTACTTCGGTATCGCCGTTGAACATCCAATGTCCCTCGAAGATATCGGAGAGAAATTCGGTCTTACCCGTGAGCGCGTACGCCAGATTAAGGATAAAGCAATTACTAAACTGAGAACTACCTCCCGCAGCAAGTTGCTACGCAACTACCTCGGAAGCTGATTTTCAACTACATATTTTCCGGAAAGCCTGCCCATTCGGCAGGCTTCTTTTTTTGTTCAGGGAGATGTAAATGCCACGGGCATACCACAAGTCTTAGCTGCTTTGCAAGCAAAGAGACAAAACATAATCTCTTGCGGGCTTGGAACCCTTAGCCCGCTTTGCTGGAAAAAACTCGCGGAAAAAAACTACATTTGCCATCCGTTTAAAATACCGACAATGTTTGAATCACTATCAGAGCGGCTCGACTCCGCGTTTAAACAACTTAAAGGCGAGGGACGTATCTCCGAGATTAACGTGGCCACCACCGTTAAGGAAATCCGCCGTGCACTGGTGGACGCGGATGTGAACTACAAGATTGCCAAGGAATTTACCGATAAAGTAAAAGATAAAGCACAGGGTGAAAAGGTACTGACCTCCATCTCCCCGGGCCAGCTGATGGTAAAGATCGTGAAAGACGAACTGGCCGAACTGATGGGCGGCACCGAAGCTGAATTCGATATTAAAAATAATCCTACTATCGTTCTGATCGCAGGTTTACAGGGTTCCGGTAAAACTACCTTCTCCGGTAAACTGGCGAATTATCTCAAAACCAAGAAAAGCAAAAAACCATTACTGGTAGCTGCCGATATCTACCGCCCTGCGGCGATCGATCAGCTGAAAGTACTCGGTGAGCAGATCGGAGTAGAAGTTTACAGCGAACCTGAGAATAAAAACGCAGTTCAAATCGCTGAAAACGCCCTTAAACACGCCAAATCAAATGGTAATAACGTCATCATCATCGATACTGCCGGCCGCCTGGCAGTAGATGAAGCCATGATGACCGAAGTAGCCAACGTTAAAGCTGCTGTAAAACCTCATGAAATCCTGTTCGTGGTAGATTCCATGACCGGTCAGGATGCGGTAAATACAGCCAAAGCCTTTAACGAACGGCTCGACTTCAGCGGGGTGGTACTGACCAAACTCGACGGTGATACCCGTGGTGGTGCGGCACTAACCATCAAATACACCGTTGAAAAGCCAATCAAATTCGTGAGCATGGGAGAAAAACTCGATACCCTCGATGTTTTCTACCCTGAACGTATGGCACAGCGTATCCTCGGCATGGGTGATATCACCACCCTCGTAGAACGCGCACAGGCCCAGTTCGACGAAGAGCAGGCTAAAAAACTGGAGAAAAAGATCCGCCAGAATCAGTTCGATTTCGACGATTTCCGGGAACAACTCCAGCAAATCAAAAAAATGGGTAACCTGAAAGACCTGATGGGTATGATCCCTGGGGTAGGTAAGGCTATCAAGGATATCGACATCAGTGACGACGCTTTCAAAGGCATCGAGGCCATGATCAATTCCATGACCCCCGAGGAAAGAGGCAATCCGGACATCATCGACGGTAGCCGCCGCAAGCGTATCGGCGCCGGTAGCGGAAAAAATATCCAGGATGTCAACCAGTTCATGAAGCAGTTCGAACAAATGCGCCAAATGATGAAAATGATGAATAAATTCGGCGCTGGTGGTAAAGGACTCAAAGGAATGATGAAACGCTAGTAATCAGACGAAAAATAATTTTGTAAATGTCAATTGTTGAGGTTACATTTGCATCCCTAATTAAACAATATTTCCTAACTCGCAAAAAATAACTTGACTTATTTATGCCAGTAAAAATCAGACTGCAAAGACATGGCGCGAAGAAAAGACCTTTCTACTTCATCGTAGTAGCTGACGCTCGCGCTCCAAGAGATGGTAAATTCATCCAGAAAATCGGTACTTACAATCCACTGACTGTACCTGCTTCAATCAACATCGATACTGAAAAAGCATTGCGTTGGTTACAGAAAGGTGCTCAGCCTACTGATACTGTAAGAAGAATCCTCTCCTTCAAAGGTGTATTGTATTTGAAACATCTCTTAAGAGGTGTTACTTTGAACCTGTTCGACGAGCCTACTGCTTACCAAAAGTTCGCACAATGGCAAGCTGAACACGAACAGAAAGTTTCTGCTCGCCGCGATAGCCACAGAAAAGCTAGAGTTTCTGCACCTATCGTTAGGAAAGTAGAAGACACTCCTGCTGCTCCGTCTGCAGAAGGCGAAGGCTCAGAAGCATAAAACGGCAACGTTTTACAAATACCTGAAAAGGAAATATTTGCAACCGCAAATATTTCCTTTTTTAATTTCCAATTATGAGTAATTACTTCAGTATAGGCAAACTGGTGTCGGCACATGGCCTCCAGGGCGAAATCCTGGTAAAACATAGTCTCGGCAAACGCTCCACCCTGAAAGGAGTAGAGGCAGTTTTTCTGGAAGAAAGAAAAAACAGCTTTATTCCTTACTTTATCAAGGAAGTAAAGGCCAAAGGCGTAGACCAGTTCTACCTGAAACTGGAAGGGATCGACTCCAAGGAAGCTGCACAAAAGCTCCTTCCAGGGCAGATATACCTCCAGGAAGCCGATTTCAAGGAGCAGGCAGACTCCTCCTCACCACTGGCCCTGCTGGGCTTCACCGTTGAAGATGCCCACCATGGCACCCTCGGCGTGGTAGAGGAAGTAATTGAAATGCCCATGCAGGTGCTGGTTAAAGTGCAGATAAAGGGAAAAGAAGCCCTGCTGCCCATCAACGACCAGTCACTCGTAAAAATGGATAAAAAGAGCCAGATTGTACATGTAGACCTTCCGGAAGGATTGGTAGAACTTTACACCGGCTGAGAATGAACCAATTAACAAACCGGCATTATGCGTATTGATATAATATCCGTGCTTCCTGAACTGCTGGAAAGTCCGCTTTCCCACAGTATTATGAAGCGCGCACAGTCCAAAGGGCTGCTGGAAGTACACCTGCACCACCTGAGGGAGTATTCCTCCCTGAAACACCAGCAGGTAGATGACTATCCGTTTGGAGGAGGAGCAGGAATGGTGATGATGCTGGAACCTATCGTGAATTGCATCGAAACACTGCAAGCCAAAGTTTCCTACGATGAAATCATCTATATGACCCCCGACGGTGAAACGCTGAACCAGAAAATGGCCAACCAGCTTTCCATGAAAGGGAACCTGATGATCCTCTGCGGACACTATAAAGGCATCGATCAGCGTATCCGCGATCACTTTATTACCAAAGAAATCTCCATCGGCGATTACGTGCTGTCGGGCGGAGAACTTGGCGCCGCAGTATTAGTGGATGCCATCGGGCGACTCCTCCCAGGCGTACTCAATGATGAAACAAGCGCATTATTCGACTCATTTCAGGACAATCTCCTCGCTCCGCCGGTATATACCCGCCCGGACGAATTCAGAGGCTGGAAAGTGCCCGAGGTGCTCCTGAGTGGTGACCACCGTAAAATCGAAGACTGGCGGCATCAGCAGGCAATCGAAAGAACCCAGGCCAGACGTCCGGACTTATTGTAAATTAATAGATTAGATATTAGTCAGAAGGTATTTTGAGATTTTTGGAGAATTATTACTGCATTAATTTGGTAAATGCTATTTCTTGACTTACTTTTGCACTCCCATAAATATTTGAAAGATGAACGCAATTTCGTTTGTTCACGAACAACTGACAGCTAAAAAACAGTACCCGAAGTTTAAAGCAGGCGACAACGTCACTGTCAATTATAAAATCGTGGAAGGTAATAAAGAAAGGATTCAGTCCTTTAAAGGTGATGTGGTGAAAATCCAGGGTACAGGGTTTACTGCGTCTTTCACTGTTAGAAAAATCTCTGACGGTATTGGTGTAGAAAGGTTGTTCCCACTCTACTCTCCTAACATCGATGGTATCGTGTTAAACAAGGTGGGTAAAGTAAGAAGAGCGAAACTGTACTACCTCCGTCAACGCGCTGGTAAAGCAGCCCGTATTAAAGAAAAAAGGGTTTAGTATAAATACAGGGAAATTAGTAAAAAGCGGAACCGTTAAGGTTCCGCTTTTTTCATTTCCTTAAAATCGTCTTAAATCTGACCGGCAGCAATCACTGGCGGGTGAAAAAGCGGATTTTATAGTTACCTTTGTGTATTAGAACATTAAACAACTGAGAAGATGACTGCTGTTTTCGCTAAATCGACTTTTTTATTTCTTTCCGATGTAGGTGGTTCTGAACTGCTGCTGATCGCGATTGTAGTTTTACTGCTGTTTGGCGGTAAAAAAATTCCTGAACTGATGCGCGGCCTGGGTAAAGGTATCCGCGAGTTCAACGACGCCAAAAACAACGTGCGCCAGGAAATTGAGGAGGGTATGAAAGATAAACCAGCCACTGCTACTCAGTCTTCTACTACAGATACTACCCCTAACGCTTAATAGCAGGGGTATCACGTTACGATTCGTATTTTCATATTTTCATTTTAACTGGTTTAGCATTGTCTGAATTCAGCAGTATTAATACTTTTCACAAAGCATTATACGCCGGCAGCATAACCTGTACGGATAAGGTACGCTATTATCTCAACCGTATCCAGGAGCTAAAACATTTAAATGCCTTTCTGGAGGTGTATGAGGAGGAAGCCCTGGAGAAAGCCCGTGAACTGGATGCCCGCATACAAGGCGGTCAGCCCGTAGGGTCCCTGGCAGGAGTAGTGGTAGGTATTAAAGATGTTATCTGCTATAAAGGTCATAATGTAAGTGCCGCTTCCCGTATACTGGAAGGGTTTAATTCATTATATTCTGCCACAGCGGTTGAGCGACTGCTGGAGGCAGATGCTATTATTATAGGCAATCTGAACTGCGACGAGTTTGCGATGGGGTCCACCAACGAAAACTCCGCTTACGGACCTACCCTGAATGCGCTGGATACTTCCCGCGTACCGGGTGGATCATCCGGAGGCTCCGCAGTAGCCGTACAGGCCGATCTCTGCCAGGTAAGCCTGGGTAGCGATACCGGCGGTTCCGTAAGGCAACCGGCGGATTTCTGCGGTATTGTAGGCCTTAAACCTACTTACGGCCGGATCTCCCGATATGGCTTAATCGCCTACGCGTCATCTTTTGACCAAATCGGGATTTTTGGCAAGGATATTGCCGATGTGGCCGCAGTTCTACAGGTCATCGCCGGACCAGATGAGTTCGATAGCACCGCCTCCCAAAAGGAAGTGCCTGATTACCAATCTGGTCTGTCACACAATAAATCCTACAAATTCGCGTATTTAAGGGATGCATTGTATCACGACGGCCTCGATCCCGAAATGAAAGATGCTTATATAGATTTCTTTGAAAATCTGGTAGACAACGGTCATACGGTTTCCGGTAGCGGATTTGACTATATCGACTATATTGTGCCAGCCTACTATGTGCTCACAACTGCCGAAGCATCCAGCAACCTCTCCCGTTACGATGGTGTGAAATATGGCCACAGAACGGAGCAGAAAAACCTCGATTTGACCGATTTTTACAAAAAAAGTAGATCAGAAGGGTTTGGGAAAGAGGTAAAAAGGCGTATCTTACTGGGGACTTTTGTGTTGAGCTCAGGCTATTATGATGCCTACTACACTAAAGCTCAGCAAGTTAGACGTATAGTAGCTGACAAATTGAACGAAATTTTAGATCAGTACGACGCCATATTAATGCCAACTGTGCCTTCAACGGCATTTAAATTAGGGGAAAAAACAGATGACCCTATAGCTATGTACCTTGCCGACATTTATACGGTCTTAGCGAATTTGGTAGGGGTTCCGGCTATATCCGTCCCCATGAGAAAGCATTCGAACGGGATGCCATTTGGTGTACAGATCATTACAAAGAAGTTTGACGAGGCGAACCTGTTAAGCATTGCCCATCAATTGATGGATAGCAAACAGGTAGCGACTGTTTAAAATAAATTGTATGAGAAAAATCTTTTTACTTACGCTGTTGCCAGCATTGAGTTTAGGAAAAGTGAAAGCGGGTAGCAACGGCATACCTAAAGAGATCGGCTTCGCGAATGTGGCGGCCGACACTAGTGGATTGAACACACCAAAGGTAAAAGTTAAATTACCTAAGGATACCCTCGTTCATGCATCTCCTACCTCCCTTGCGGTAAAAAAGGCAGCCCAAAGCCTGCCTAATACTGTTCGTAGCGCGAAAGTTTATGAACAGATCAATAATAACCTGGTAGCCGGTTATGTGAATAACTATGCCACCCGTTACAGCCAGCATCTTCAAATCATGATCGAAAGAGGTCAGCCCTACTTTGCAACAGTAGAGAAGATCTTCCGTGAACATGGTATCCCTGAAGAAATGAAATACCTGGCCGTAATCGAATCCAGCTTTAATACCAACGCACGCTCCAGAGTAGGTGCCGTAGGTGCATGGCAGTTTATGGCCGGTACCGCACGCATCTTTGGGTTGAGCGTAGGTAAAAAAGTAGACGAACGTAAAGATTTCTATAAATCTACCCTCGCAGCAGCGCAGTACCTTAACCAACTGTATGATCAGTTTGGCGACTGGTTACTCGTAGTGGCTGCCTATAACTGTGGTGCCGGCGGCGTTCAGCGCGCTATGAAAGCCAGCGGCCGTGAGGATTTCTGGGGCATGCAATATTTCCTGCCTGCCGAATCCCGCAATCACGTGTATAAATTTATCGCTACCGGTTACATCCTCGACCGATTCAATAACTTCTTCGGTGTAAGCCTGGATGAAAACAGTGCGGTAGTAACCAATACTGCTGATAATGTAGCCCCTGTAGCTGCTATGTCCAGAGGACCGCTCACAGAAGACGAAATCTTCAGCACCGTAGAAGTGAATATCTCCGGTAAATATCGCCTGGAAGCCATCGCTAAATCACTGGATATGGAAGTGGCCGCACTGGACCGTCTGAATCCTGGTTTCGCAAAAGCATTGTCTTCTCCTGTAAATGCTTATGATCTGCGTATCCCGAAAGAGAAAATGAAGCAGTTCATGGCAGAAAAAGAAGAAATCCTGAAAGAGTCAGTGCAACTGACCCTGGACGATAAAGCCGTTGGTGTGGATAAATCAAAATTCCCTGCACCGGCTAAAATGCCAGAAGCTAAGCCAGCACCTGCAAAAGCGCCTGCAGCTAAATCTGCAGCTACCAAGAAAAAAGCAGTTTACCACAGCAAGAAAAAATCAACTGCTGCAACTAAGAAGAAAACTACTACTGCTAAAAAAGCATAAGGGTTAAAAAATATAAAAAGCGAAAGCCGGTTGTTCCTACAACCGGCTTTCGCTTTTTTATGGCTTGCCCAAACCGCGCGTAGCGCGGGTATTTGATTATTTTCGTTTTTATTTAAGTAGCAGTAGCCGCGCGCGGCGCGGAATGCGATTAGCATAACCGCAGGTTATCTGTCTGGATTTATCGGGAGTCGTTTGTCTGAGCTAAACAGGAAGGATAAAACTATCGCATGTTTTACATCTCCCTGAATATTTTTTGGGAGAGATGAACAGCCGCATTTTGCAAGGCAAAGGAAATCAACATCGCCATGCTGGTTTTACATCTCCCTAAAAACAAAAGAAAAAGCCGGCTGTAGCAACAACCGGCCTTTACAATTTATAAGTTGATCACTAAGCAGTGATGGTGTTATGCGCCTTCCTTGCTGACAAATCCACAAGATCCAGCAACGGTCCGGTCATGAATGTGGTGGCAAGCGCCATCAATACCAGCATCGCGAAGATTTCAGGCGATAAGATCCCCAGGTCGTACCCGATATTGAGCACAATTAATTCCATTAATCCGCGTGTATTCATCAATGCGCCAATGGAGAGCGACTGCCTCCATGTTTGCCCCATCAGGCGGGCGGTAATGGCACTGCCACCAAATTTTCCACCTACAGCAACCAGCATGATCAAACCGAAGGCTGCCCAGAGATGCCCCTGGGAAAGCAGGCCGATTTGCGTGCGTAAACCGGTGAAGGCAAAGAAGATGGGCAGGAGTACCATCACGGAAACGTCTTCCAGTTTGTCTGTGAAAAGCTTCCTGACAGTGTCCTGCACCGGCATTACTGCGCCGGCCAGGAAAGCGCCGAATAAAGCGTGAATACCTATGACTTCGGCCACCCAGGCGGATATCAGCAAGGTGAGAAATACGTAGCTGGCGGCTACTTTTTCGTTGCCACTATCCAGGTGACGTTGCAATATTTTATTTAACCACGGGCGTACCAGCATGATCATCACCACCACAAACACCAGTGCTAAAGCGATGGTGATGGCGGCTGATGCCAGGCCGGATGCTTTGGCGATGGCCACCACTACTGCCAGTATGCACCAGGCGGTAATGTCGTCAGCTGCTGCGCAGGTAATGGCGAGTGTGCCTAAAGGTGTGCCGGTCAGTTTTCGCTCCTGCACAATCCTGGCCAGTACCGGAAAGGCCGTTATGCTCATTGCAATGCCCATAAACAGCGCGAATGCAAGAAAGCTTACGTTGGCAGGGGCAAATGATTCAAATATAAAATAGGCCAGTCCTACGCCCAGCGCAAAGGGGACAACGATACTGGCATGACTGATCATGACGGCATCATGTGCTTTATTGCGCACTTTGCTCATGTCCAGCTCCATACCTACAATAAACATGAAGAACGCTAAGCCAATCTGGCTAAGGAACTGTAGGCTTTTCATGGATTCTGCGGGAAAGAGAAACATGGAGAAAGAAGGGGCGAGCCAGCCCAGGAGGGAAGGGCCGAGCAGTACACCTGCAATAATTTCTCCTACTACTGATGGCTGGCGTACGAGGTTGGCGAGTTTGCCAAAGAGTCGCGCTACCAGCATAATAACCACGATTTGCAGCAGTAATAAGCTCAGAGGATGCTTGAAATTGTCGAGGTATTTAATCCAGGTACCGGATTGGGTCAATGGGGCGGTGGTACTGATGGTATGCTCAATAACGGTCTGTTTTACGGGTAGTTCCTGACCTTTATGAAGGATAAACCAGATGATTGCGCCAAATATCCCTATGATAACGGGATACCAGATGAAGCGTTTATTCATAAAGTTAATGTATGCCGAAAAGATACTCAATTTTCTGTACACGGCTGTAAACCGCAACGGGCGGATGGCGACCGAAGGTCGCTATCCGCCCGTTGTATACATCAATAGTTTTTGTTACTGAATAGCAGCGATGCCAGGCAATACTTTGCCTTCGAAGAACTCGAGCATAGCGCCACCACCGGTAGATACATAGCTTACTTTATCAGCGAAGCCGAACTGATTTACGGCAGCAACGCTGTCGCCACCACCTACGAGGGAGAAGGAACCATTAGCGGTAGCGGCTACGATAGCTTCTGCTACCCCTTTGGTACCACCCTGGAAGGCTGCCATTTCAAACACGCCCATAGGACCATTCCAGAGGATAGTTTTAGAGGCGGCGATGGTTTGACTGAAGAGTGCTATGGATTTAGGTCCTACATCGAGGCCCATCCATCCGGCAGGGATGTTATCGTTGGAAACGATCTGCGTGGCAGCATCTGCGGCAAATTTATCAGCAGCAACGGAGTCCAGCGGCAGGAGGAGCTGTACGCCGTTCGCTTTTGCTTTTTCCAGCAGGTCGTTAGCGAGATCGAGTTTATCGTTTTCCACGAGGGAGTTACCGATTTCTTTGCCTTGAGCTTTGAGGAAGGTGAAGGCCATACCACCACCGATGATGATGTTATCGGCGCGTTCCATCAGCGTTTCGATGATGAGGATTTTATCAGAAACTTTAGCGCCACCGAGGATGGCTGTGAATGGACGTTCTGCGCTGTTCAGTACTTTTTCTGCGTTGGAAACTTCTGCTTCCATCAGGTAGCCGAACATTCTGTTTTCAGCAGGGAAGTACTGAGCGATCACGGCTGTGGAGGCGTGTGCGCGGTGTGCGGTACCGAAGGCATCGTTTACGTATACGTTACCCAGTTTAGCGAGTTGCTGTGCAAAATCCTGGTCACCTTTTTCTTCTGCTTTGTGGAATCGGAGGTTTTCGAGGAGGAGCACTTCGCCCATTTGCAGGTTAGCAGCGGCTTCTTCTGCCACCGGGCCTACGCAATCTTCGGCGAATTTAACGGTAACACCATCCAGGAGGGTGATGAGGTGGTATACGAGGTGTCTTAAAGAGTATTTATCGGTAGGACCGTCTTTTGGGCGGCCGAGGTGCGACATCAGGATAACGGCGCCACCATCTTTGAGTACTTTCCTGATGGTTGGTACGGCCGCACGCATACGAGTATCGTCGGTGATTTCGAATTTATCGTTCAACGGTACGTTGAAATCTACGCGGATCAAGGCTTTTTCGCCATTGAAGTTATGATCGGAAAACTTACTCATGGAGTATCAGTTTATAGAATAAGAAGGGTAGTTCAATAAAAAAACCGCGGAACCGACAGCACAAAGCATTTACATCGGTGGTGCCGGTTGGTTTGCTGTTATGGTGTAGTTGCGCGGAATTCAAAACGAAGCCCCTGCCGGAGCGGGGGCTTGTCAGATATTATTTCTGGATCTGCTCGGCGAAGTACTTAACAGTACGAACCAGCTGAGATACGTAGCTCATTTCGTTGTCATACCAGGACACGGTGCGAACCATTTGGGTATCGCCTACGGTTTGAACTCTGGTTTGAGTAGCATCGAACAGGGAACCGAAATGCATACCAATTACGTCGCTGCTTACGATTTCGTCTTCGGTGTAACCGAATGATTCGTTAGCGGCTTCTTTCATGGCAGCGTTTACTTCTTCGACAGTTACTTTTTTGCCGAGGATAGCGGTCAGTTCAGTGAGGGAACCGGTGATGGTAGGAACGCGTTGAGCGGAACCATCCAGTTTACCTTTCAGTTCAGGCAGAACCAAGCCGATAGCTTTAGCGGCGCCGGTGCTGTTAGGAACGATGTTAGCGGCAGCAGCACGGGCACGGCGCAGGTCACCTTTTGGATGTGGAGCATCCAGGGTGTTCTGGTCGTTGGTGTAAGCGTGCACGGTAGTCATCAGACCGTTAACGATACCATATTTTTCCTGGAGCACTTTCGCCATTGGAGCGAGACAGTTGGTAGTGCAGGATGCGCAGGAGATAACGGTTTCAGAACCGTCGAGGATGTTATGGTTTACGTTGAAAACAACAGTTTTCAGATCACCTGTAGCAGGAGCGGAGATAACTACTCTTTTTGCGCCGGCGGTGAGGTGAGCGGAAGCTTTGTCTTTATCAGCAAAGAAACCGGTACATTCAATTACCACATCGATTTCGTGCTCTTTCCATGGAATTTGAGCCGGATCTTTCTGTGCGTATATTTTTACCTCTTCACCGTTAACGTTGATAGAGTTGTCAGAATGCTTAACCTCTGCATCAAATCTGCCCTGAGCGGAATCATATTTCAGCAAATGTGCCAGCGTTTTAGGGCTGGTGAGGTCATTGATCGCAACCACATCAATGCCGGGCATTTTGTAAATCTGGCGGTATACCAAACGACCGATACGGCCGAACCCATTAATACCAATTTTGAGAGTAGTTCCCATTTTACATCGTGATTTGAATATGAAAAAATCGAAGGCGAATTTACAATCTATAGCCGTAGAAATCAATATATTTTTAGGTTATGAAAATATATTTTGGAAATATCAAAAAAGGTTCTACTTTTGCAATCCCAAATCGATACGCCGCGTTGGTCAAGGGGTTAAGACGCCTCCCTTTCACGGAGGAATCACGGGTTCGATTCCCGTACGTGGTACAAGAAACAGAAGGTTGCCGGAAGGTGACCTTTTTTGTTTTTGGTACTTTTCCAGGTATTCCTATGCTGCAATACAGTTAACCCAAATACACATTCAAAATCCTTTTTATTTTAAACTGAAGCTGGTAGATCTAAAAATAGCATCACACCGAATGATTTTGTTTATTTCGTTTATTTCGATTGTTTCGTTTATTTCGAATATTTATTCGTATTTTTATAGAAATAAAATCCACGGCAATGGAGACAATTCTTGAGAAAACAAGCAAACGGGATCAGAAGATAGTAAAGGCATTGGAGCCAAAGGTTACTGAAATATTAGGTCAAATATCCAGTTCCGGATCTGACATTGTATCGATGTCTTTTACTGGATATGGCGATGGTATAGAAATTCCAAAATCAGCAGTAATGTTATTTTTTGCCATATTAGAACGGATGGGTTCAAATGGTTCATTCGCAGTTTTATTTTCTGGAAATGACGAGGAAATAAGCACCCAGCAGGCTGCTGAAATTCTTGGAGTATCCAGACCTTTTTTGGTGAACCTATTGGAAAAAGGAGAAATTCCTTTTCATAAGGTTGGTAGTCACCGTAGGGTAAAAATGGAAGATCTTATTAAATATGAAAAGAAACTTAAAAAGGCCAGAAGGGAAAGCCTTGATTTTCTGGCTGACCAGGCGCAAAAACTAAAAATGGGATACTAAATGATTAGTAGAAAGAGATTAGTGGTTCTCTTAGATGCTAATGTTTTGTATCCGGCTCCTGTTCGGGACTTACTGTTATGTTTGTGTGAAGTAGGTATAATCATACCTAAATGGACCAAACAAATACAGCATGAATGGACGGAAAGCCTGTTGCGAAACAGACCTGATCTGAAAAGAAACCTGTTAGCCCGTATTTGCAGCGAAATGGATAAAGCATTTCCAGATGCAAATACTAAACAATTTGAAGATTTAATTCCGGGTATTGCCCTGCCAGATGTGGACGATCGCCACGTGCTGGCAGCAGCTATCAAGTGTGAAGCAGATCTGATAATTACTTTTAACAAAAAAGATTTTCCAGTAAAAATCACGCATTGCTTTCACATCGGCGTTTTTACTCCTGATGAGCTAGTGGTGGAGTTACTAAGGATTAGTTACTCAAGTGTGTGGGAAGCATTAAGAGCACAGGTAAACGCATTGAAAAATCCACCAATGTCTATGAATGAGGTATTGGACAAGCTGGAAAAATGTGGGTTGAAGAAAGCAGTAGCGATTTTAAGAGCCTATTTGCTTCATGTGACTTGATACCTGCCAGTTCCACCAAACAACTCTCCCTCCCCGTCTGTTTCCCTTTCGAACCCAACCCAACGAAATGGCAACAACCACCCTTAGCTTCAAATACGCACTGGAAAAAGCCACCCCTAAAATAGCTCCCGGCGGTATTACCCGTGGTGCTTCCGTACGTGAATTCCCAGCCTCGCAAAACCTTGCTGGTGTTAGCATGCACCTTGATCCCGGTGCTATGCGCGAACTCCACTGGCATGCGAATGCGGCCGAATGGGCGTATGTACTCAAAGGACGCATGCGCACTACCACCATTGATCCGCAAGGCAATACCTATATCGATCTTTTTGGACCCGGTGATGTATGGTACTTTCCCAGAGGTTTTGGACATGTGTTGCAATGTATCAGCAATGAGCCTTGTCACTTCATCCTGATTTTTGATAATGGTGACTTTTCAGAGGATCATACATTCAGTGTTACCGATTTTATATCAAGTGTGCCTCCGGAGATTGCCGCGCAGAACCTTGGTCTAACGTTGGAGGAGGTGGTACAGCTACCGCAAAAGGAAATGTATTTCGCGCCATCTCAGTTGCCGGATGTGCATTCCGGGCTTGCAGTACCCAGAGATAAGGTGACCCTCACCTCACCGCATCGTTATCCTTTAGGCGCGCAGATGCCTAAATTGGTACCTGGTGGTGGTACACAGCGGGTAGTCACCCAGCAGGAATTCCCCATCGCTAAAACCATTACAGGCTCCGTATTTGAAATCGAGCCTGGCGGATTACGCGAACTACACTGGCACCCTAATGCAGATGAATGGCAATACTACATCCAGGGCACTGCGGAAATGGGCGTTTTCTTAGCCCAGGGACAATTTGTAAAAGAGCAGTTCGAAGCAGGGGATGTAGGTTATGCTCCTATGGGCGCAGGCCATTACATCAAAAATACAGGCAGTGATTTATTGATCGTTTTACTGGGTTTCAATAGTGGAAACTATGAAGCGATAGACCTGAGCATGTGGCTGAGTGGTAATCCGAAAGATATACTGGAAGGCAATTTTGCAGTAGGTCCTCATATCATTGATAAGTTTCCTGCTGATGATAAATTCATCATCAAATAATTACTTTGCCGGTTGTAGCCAGTTGCGTAACAGTTTAATCACCACCGGCATCACCACCCACGTAAGCAATGCCACCATGCAGGCCGCAAAGATCAACTGCCGCACCAGTGATGGTAAAGTTTTTATCAGTGGAGCAACCGTGTAGGAGAGGAATACACTGGTAGGGAAAACGCCGCAAAGGGTGGCTATCGCCATCTTCCAGCGGGGCGGAGGCACAGGTGATCTAAACCAGGCCTCCAGGCCATTTAACTGCCGGTAAACGGGAGGTGCTGTGAGTGTAGATGCATAGGCCTCCCATGCCTTGAATTGTTTGGAATTATAAAAAGCATCTCTTTCAGCTGCATCCGCAAACGTACGGAGGATGCCTATTTCATTGCTATCTTCCCCATGCAGGGAAGTGATCATTCCGGCACCTTGTACGCCCGACTGCGCAAAGGACTCTCCCAGAAAATTCCGCAATGCATCTTTAAATTCTTTCTCTTTTCCAGGCAACACTTTCCTGGTTATAGCAACATGTATGGGCATGGGTAGTATTTGTCTGTAAAGACTACAGTCAGCACCGCCAGCTTGTTCGTAACAAGCCATTATTTCTCTCCCTAAAAAGAAAATTGGTTAATTCAATTTAATTCCGATATTTGCACCCCGGTTCATTGATAGCAAGACAAGTCACCAAAAGAATTTCATAAAATTCTAAAAATAAATTTGGTAGATATAAAGGTTTTCCTATCTTTGCAATCCCAAACGAAAACGCCGCGTTGGTCAAGGGGTTAAGACGCCTCCCTTTCACGGAGGAATCACGGGTTCGATTCCCGTACGTGGTACAAGAAAAGCTGCAGAAATGCAGCTTTTTTTATTTCCTCCACAATCGTATTTAACCTACTTTTATTATCTTGTATTATCTGGCAGTAACCAAATAAAACCTATTTCGTTTATCGCCAACTATCTGTTAAACGTGCCTTGCACGCATACTCCAATGAACCGGCTATTCGCTGTACTTTCAGATTTCCACAAGGCAGTGATCTTTACCTTCCTGCCCGTGATACTGCTGTACCTCCAAAGTACCGCACAAAGTCCGTTTTCGCATAAATTTACCCACCTCGATATCACCAACGGACTGGCCAGCAACCACGTTTCCGCCATCCTCCAGGATAGAAAGGGGTTCATATGGATTGCCAGCACCGCACTGCAACGCTACGACGGTACCAACCTCATCACCGTCGCCAGTTTCGACCGCGTACCCGGCTCCATCTACTACGACGATATCTGCCTCTGTGAAGATCGTTCCGGTCGCATATGGATGGGCACCCCCGATAATATTCGTGTATACGACCCCGTAACCAGCAAGGTTAAAACAGTTAAAATCCCTGAACATAGGAATAGCCCGGAAGACCTTTCCTGCAGCCATATCCTCGAAGATCACCTGGGCGTCATCTGGGCCTCTACCAACGACGGACTGCTGCGATACGACGAAAAAAACAACGTTTTTAACAAAGCCACCAATATCCCGGAACACTTCCGCCAGCAAATACATGACGCTATCGTGGAAGATAACGAAGGTAATATCTGGTTCAGCGGACAACACCAGGCCTTTATACTCAGCGCCGACAGGAGCACGCTGTACCATAAAGACTTTAACCCTAAACGAATACCCGTACTGGATATAGGCACCTCCTTCAAAAAAATATATATCGATAAATATCGCCAGTTATGGATGGCCGGCAGAGGAGGCATGGCCTACCGCTATAATACTGCAAGTATGCAGCTGGATACCTTCCACTTCCTGGCGGAGTTACGCCCCGCCAGGCATTGGGACGCTGTATTCGATATCCATGGCGATGCCGCCGGTAATATCTGGATGGCCACCGAGCCCGCCGGTATATTCCGGTATAATCAACTGAAACAGCAGTTTGACCTCAATATCCCCGGAAATAATAATGATCCGCAAGGCCTCCACTACGATTATGAAGCTAACTGCATCATGAGCGACCGGGAAGGCTACCTCTGGGTAGGAACCGATCATGGTATTAACATCATGAGCCTCCACGGACAGTCCTTCAAAACCCTCGATCAGCGAACCCCATTTCTCTCTGTAAATACAAAACTCCCGCAAGCAGAAGTTACCGGGCTTTTCCAGGGTACTAACGGAAATGTATATATTGGCTACTGGGGAAAAGGATTCGCCTGCCTGTCGCCGGACCTCTCCATCGTTAATACCTACGCCCACGATGCTATCGACCGCACGCACTCCATCCCGGAAGAACGCAGCCTGGTTTGGAGCTTCGCGGAATTAAAAGACGGTACCGTGCTGATCGGCCAGGAAAATGGTAACCTGTCACTGTTTGATCCTGTAAACAAACGCTTTGTCAGACACCTGCAAAGCGATGCACTGAAACAACAAACCCTCCTGGATATACATCCTTATAACGACACCACCGTGTATATCGGGCTGTATAAAAAGGGACTGGCCGCCTGGAATCCGCAAACAGACCAGTTTACCTATTACAACGCACTGCTCGACAGCCTTAAGCGCCCGGCATCCGTGATGGATATCGTACCACAAAAAGATGGGAAGCTATGGCTCGCCACCAGTACGTCAGGCCTGCTGCTGTTTAATCCGAAGACCCGGCAAATAGAGCATAGGCACAGCTTCCGCTGGGATAAAAAAGTATACGTTAACGTTACATCACTATACCAGTACAATGATACCACACTGCTGGCCGGCACCGACCACGGCCTCTGGATCGTTAATACGATAAACCGGTCATCTCACCCCATACTCAACAACAGACAGCTGTTTGATGAATGGATACTAAGTATTGCCGGCGACCGTAACCAGAACATCTGGCTTACCACGCAGCATGGATTCTATAAACTAAAACTGAAGCAGGAAAAGCTGCAGTCTTTTGTTCAGGGAGATGATATTATTGACAATGACAGAAAGGTCAGGAGGCGAATACTGGAGCTGCAAAACGGTATGCTCCTTATCGGAGCCTCTGATCATGCTGTGAGTTTTGACCCTGCACACCTGCAGGTAGCACCGCCACCGCCGGATGTCACCATCCTCAATATGCGCGTGATGGATAGTACCATCCAAATAGGGCAGGCATTGAGAGATACCTCACCGATACAGCTCAATCACCGCCAGAACTTCATCTCTATCGAATTCAAAAGCCTCCAGTATCACCAGGAAAAAATTAACTACTACTACCAGCTGGAAGGAGTAGATGAAAAATGGGTGAGCGCAGAAGGCTTGCTGGTGGCTAAATACACCAATCTGCCCCCGGGACTGTATACCTTCCTCGTGAAGGCGGCCAATGCTACAGGTACTTTCTCGGATAATGTTACTGTCCTTCAAATCAATATCCTGCCTGCATTCTGGCAAACAGACTGGTTCAGGATGCTGGCAATAATACTTGCCATTGCTGTTATTTACCTGTACGTTCGCTTCCGCATCAACCTTATCCGGCGTGAAGCCCGCCAGCGCGCCAGTATCCAGCAGGAAATGGCTCAACTGGAAATGAAGGCACTCCGTTCCCAAATGAATCCGCATTTCATTTTCAATGCACTGAATTCTATCCAGATCTTCATGATGAAAAATGAAACGGAATCAGCATTGTCGTACCTCAGCAGGTTCGCTAAACTAATCCGTAACGTGCTGGATAATTCACAGCTCAATAACATTTCAGTGTCCCGTGAAGTAAGCATGCTGGAAAACTACATGGAGCTGGAAAAATTGCGATTCACCGATCAGTTTGAATATAAAATCATCATTGATCCCAACCTGGAGGCCGATATGGTGGAAATACCTACCATGATCGTACAACCGTTCGTTGAAAATGCCATCTGGCACGGGTTGGTGCACAAAAAGGAAAAAGGCCGCGTGACCATTACCTTCGAAGAAGCACCTGGTCGTATACTTTGCACTATTGAAGACAATGGGGTAGGGAGAGAGAAATCGGCAGCCATTAAGCAAATGCAAGGCCATTCACACCATTCACGTGGGTTGCAGATCACGCGCGACAGGCTCGCCATCTATAACAGCAGGTTTCATGTAGAGGCAGGTTTTGAGATCGAAGACTTGTACGACAGCGAGGGGAAAGCGGCTGGAACCCGGGTGGTGTTGTGGTTTCCGCAGGAGTTATTATCGGAATAAGATAACGGTGATGTACAAACGTTAGTAAAACCACCATGGCCCAAGTAGTTTCCATCGGTAAGATAAAGGTTCCGCACCAACGCCAGGCTCAAGCCCACCATGCGCAGCGCAGAACCATTACCAGCAAAACCGAAGGTTTTGCATTTATAATAATCAGGTAAGTCCTATCTCATAATGACGGTCCGGAATCTCTATATCCAGGAAACCTTTCTTAAACAACCATTTCTTGAAAATCTGCTGCACATCATATTCCCCATGCACCAGGAACAGTTTTTTAATCTCCCTTGGATTTTGACAGGCGAGCCACTGGCTAAGATCTTCATAGTCGCCATGTGCACTCATTGACCTGATAACGCCTACTTCTGCCCTTACTTCAAAGCGGGTACCGTAAATAGATACTTCTTTTGCACCGCGCATCAGCCGGCCGCCGAGTGATTCCGGCTCGCAATAACCCACAATCAGGATTGTATTTTTTTCCTCGTCAATGTTATTGGCAATGTGATGTTTTACCCGTCCTGCTTCCGCCATACCGGATGCGGAGATGATGACGCATGGCTCCTTACGGAAGTTCAGGTTTTTTGACTCGTCTACTGACTTCACATAACGCAGCCCCGGAAAATCGAAGGGGTCATTATCTCTCTTCAACAGATCAGATACCTGGCGGTTAAATACTTCCGGGTGAGCTTTGGTAACAGCAGTGGCTTCGGTGGATAATGGACTGTCCACAAAAATATCCACCTTCGGTAATTTGCCTGCGAGCTGGGCTTTATTAAGTGTGTACAGCAGTTCCTGTGTACGCCCTACGCTGAAGGCAGGAATGATCAGTTTACCGCCTTTTTGTACGCAGGTTTCGTGGATGTAGCGCAGCAGCTCATCGTCAGCGGGAGCAGCATCGGCATGCAACGTGCTGCCATAGGTGGATTCCATGAGAATGTAATCCGCCTGTGGGAATACCGCCGGCGACTTCAGGATCGCATCATTGTAACGGCCAATATCTCCACTAAAAGTAATTTGCTGTGTTTTGCCATACTCCGTAATACGGAGATGTATACACGCAGCACCCACAATGTGCCCCGCATCTGTCAACATTACCTGTATATCCGGATCAATGGTGATCCAGTTATTAAAGTTTACCGGCTTTAAAAAGCCGATAGCAAATTTGGCATCATCAACGGTATACAGCGGCTGCAGGTATGGTATACCCTCTTTTGCGCGCTTTTTATTGGAGAACTTGATATCATCTTCCTGGATCTCTGCGGAGTCGAGCAACAATATTTCCGCCATATCACGGGTAGCATGTGTGCAGTAAATCGGTCCTCTGTACCCTTGTTTAACCAGCCGCGGAATCAGCCCGGTATGGTCGATGTGTGCGTGCGACAACACCATGTAAGTTACTTCCGTGGGGTCAAATCCGAAATCTCTGTTTAAGGAGTCTGTTTCTTTTCCCATACCCTGGAACATACCACAATCTAACAGGATCTTTTTTCCATTCTTCAGGGTAATCAGGTGCTTGGAACCTGTTACAGTACGCGCAGCACCATGAAATGCAATCTTCATAATTAAGGGTATTTGGTTAAACTTTTTTACCTGGCAGCCTTAAAGGACCAGGTGATGTCAAACGTGGCAATTTGTATGCCTTCTTTATTTTTACCTTCAGAACGTATGGTGACGGTAGTTGGTTCATTAGTAGCAATTGCCTTTTCTATAGCAGCTTTCATGGCAGGTATATCGGCACAGGTGAACCAGGTAGTGCCGGTGGCCTTTTTGGAGTAGGTTGCCTGCATGCCGGTAACTAGCATGGATACACGCTTTTCTGAACTGCGTGCATACATCATGGCGGGTAATCCGGTACTCAGTTCGCCGGCCATAGCCAGGCAGGCAAAGTAGGTGGATTTAAAAGGATTTTGCGACAACCATTTATACGGCACCCTCGTTACGCATGCCTCTTCAGTAACAGATACCAGCCGTACTCCCGCCAGCCATGCCGCGGGGAGTTTCATCAGCAGAAAGGCCGAAAACTTAAACGGATGCTGTGCAAATCTCATAAAAGACTGCACAGCATCCGTTTTAAAGTAAGTGATGCCATTATCCATGGGAAATACTTATTCGTTTACATAATTGGAAGGTAGTAACGCCGCCGGGCCCCATTGTTTGAAAAAATCGCCCACTTTCTTCTTATCATAGGAATCAGCAGATTCCAGGAGTCCGGAGTTTTGTGTATGCAGGCGGTTGCCGTTGGCGTCAAGTACTACAAATACCGGAAATCCAAAGCGCTGTGGATAACCCAGCTCCTTCAGGATAGGCAGGTTTTTGTTTTCCTTGCTGTAATTGAGGTGATATACTACGAAATTGCTTTCCATGGTGGATTTGAGAGTGGAGTCGTCTTCCACAAACTTGTAAAAGCGCTTGCACCAGATACACCAGTTACCTCCAATTTGCAGCAATACATGTTTTTTCTCTTTGGCTGCCTGCTGTACTGCGGCGGCAATGTCGGCTTTGGCATTGGCTTCGGGATTATAGATATGCTGCAGGTCTTGCGTTTGTGCGCTGGCAGCAGGTATAATAAATCCCACACTCAATATCAACATCCATACGTACTTCATCATAATCAATTTTTCTGTACTTGTAATTTACTGCATTTTCCCAATATACCCGGTAATGTTGGCCTGGGCATTGGCAGGATCTGCCAGTTGTATGGCTACTATGTCTTTCAGCTGTTGCTGTATAGCGGGGTCGTATACCGGCACACATACTTCAATGCGGCGGTGGAGGTTGCGGTTCATCCAGTCGGCGGAGCCTATGTATACCTCTTCCTGCCCTTCATTATGGAAAATGAATATGCGGGCATGCTCCAGGTATCTGTCTACAATCCTTACCACACGTATGTTTGGCGATGGCACCAGGCAGCAGATACTTCTTACGATAAGGTCTATCTGTATACCAGCATCGCTGGCCTCATACAATTTGGCTATCATCGCTTTTTCCTGCAGATTATTGAGCTTGATGGTAATTTTCGCAGGCTTACCAGCTTTAGCGTTGGCAATTTCACGGTCTATCAACTGGTTAAACCGGGTAATCATATTGAATTGCGCTACCAGCAGATGGTTGAACTGAATAAAGCCATATTCTCCAGGCTGCTCGCGGCTTTGCAGATAAATGAACAGCAGTTCCATTTCACGGGTAATGCCGGCATGTGCAGTAAACAGCACATGGTCGCCATAAAAACGTGCAGTGGTTTCATTGAAGTTACCCGTGGCAATGAGTCCGGAATAATCGTGGTGATATCCGCGCTTACGCTTCACCAGCGCCGTTTTAGCATGCACTTTCATGCCGGGGATGCTGTATACGATTTTCACGCCGGCCTCTTTCATTCGTTTGGACCAGCGGATATTATTGGCTTCATCGAAGCGTGCTTTCAGTTCCACAAACACCGTCACCTGCTTACCGTTTTTGGCGGCGGAAATCAGCGCCTGCGCTATCTGAGAGCTGGAGGCGATGCGATACAACGTCACATATATTTCCTGTACATCCGGGTCTATGGCGGCTTCGTTGAAGAAACGCAGTACATAGTCGTACCGCTGGTAAGGTACATGTACCACCAGGTCTTTCTGTTGAATCAAGTCCAGGATATGGTCTGTGGCAGCCGTTTCCGGAATTTGCACCGGTGCATACTTCGGATAAAATACATTTGGTATCGGTGCCGGCAGGGGCAGGTCGTTCAGGTCTTTCAGGTTGTGATACATGCCACCGGCCACCATTTCTTCGGGTTTAATATCGAAGATGTTAGCAAGGTATTGCTGTAACGGTGGAGGCATAGCCGCATCATAGAGGAAGCGGGTAGGCACTCCCAGCTCGCGTTTGCGGATAAGGGTTTCTACCTCTTCAAGGATATCACCTTTAAACTCATCCATGTCCATTTCTGCATTGCGGGTGAGCTTAAAGCTATAGGCGCCGTTGATGATGTAGCCTGGGAGAATGTATTCGAGATGGTAACGGATAATATCATCCAGCATCAGAATCTGGTACAGGTCATTCTCTTTAGGAGGCTGGTAAAACCTTGGCAGTACGGAAGGGATGTTCAGTAGTACATAGGTCATCATATCAGGTTTTTCCAGGGGAGACACTGATACCGCAAGGTAAAGTGCATTGTTCTCCGGGAAATAATTCTTTTCAGCAGCCTGCAGCCACACCGGTTGCAGATAAGCCAGAACGGTCGTGAGCAGATATTCACGGGTAACCGCCAGCTGGGCAGGGGTGAATGCCTCCTTGTAACAAAGGTGTACCCCGTTTGCTTTCAGCAAGGGCAGTATTTCCGTAACTAAGATGCGACCATAGTTTTCCTGCTGCCGGTTTACTTCTGTGAGCACCTGCCGGAGTGTATCGGTGGTTACAGATTCATCGCCACCTGCGGAGGGTTCTTTTTCCAGTAGCTTATTCACCGCCAGGATAGCCGGCATCCTTACCCTGAAAAATTCATCCAGGTTGGAGGAGTATATCGAAAGAAATTTGATGCGTTCGTACAGGGGAACCTGCGGGTCCTGCGCCATTGTGAGCACCCTGAAATTAAATGACAACCAGCTGAGATCCCGGTTAAACAAAGGAACCATGATTTACTTATGCTTTTACGGGAAAGAAGATGGCAGCCACCAGGAATGCCAGTACTGAAAGAATTAATCCGAACATGAAAACGTTGTAGGATATACGAAGCAGGCGGTACTTATGACCCAGCACCACACCCAGGTGATACACGTCTTTGGTCATACTGCCGTACAGGAAGTCTGCATCATTCATCATCTGCTTCATACCCCATTCATATTCTTCCAGCGTCATTTTGTGGAAATTGCCGAAGAACAGCAGGTTGGCATCTTTACGGGAAATATCCTCCCGGGTAAATGTACCACTGGTAACATTGGGCCTGGTGGCCAGTACGGCAAATATCACGGTAGTTACAGAGGTGATTACAAACAGGAGAGAAGGAATGATAAAGTTAGGGTAGTCCTCCAAACGGCGGATCAGTAACGTGAGCATGATGGACAGGATGATGGAGTTCACCGAGATCATGATGTGCGCTTTACTGTCGGCCATAGAGCTGAGGCGGATGTGGTTGGTGCTCGTAATGCGGAACATCGTTTCCACGCCTCTGTCGGGCTTCCTGGCTTTTTCTTCCTTTTCCTTATGCTTATGGTCTTTGTCTTTATGCTTTTCTTTTTCTTCTACGAAAAAGTGTGTTGTGGTGCCGTCTGACGGGGGAGTGGTGGTATTAGCAGTGATACCTTCATCCGCCAGTTTCTTGTCTAATTTTTTCTGCATTTGTTTGATATTCTCGTCTTTCTGTTGTTTCTGTAAGGTACGGGCATAGTCGGTCCAGTACTGATGTTGGGTAAGAAAGCGGATGTTGCTCCTCAGCCATTCGGTCTTATCCACTTCCTTGTGATGTACCATTTCCACCTCATGGCGGAGCAGCTTACTCCGCTCGGCGTACTCTTTGGACCCCAGATGGAATAAATCAGCATCACAAACAATTTGTTCGATGAGTGTGTTGGGACGCTGAGGCATTTTGGTAGCGAGGATACAGCCTTTCACCATTTGCTGCAATTCTTCGGATGCGTTTTGCTGCCGCAGGAATTGCAGCGCTTCCTCGGCACCGGCTTCTTCGTGACTGCTGCCTTCTCCTTCCAGGTATCCTTCGTCGTGAAACCAGGCTGCTACGTATACGGCAGTCAGTTCGTCGTCCTGGAGGCGATAATGTGCTGCTATTTGCGCAGCGGCATCTACCACGCCCTGTGTATGTGTAAGATTATGGTAAACCAGTGCTGGTTGCGGATTGTCCCTGTATTTTGCCAGTATGTATTCTCTGGCTGCATCTATGAGGGCAGTATTTTGCATATGTGAAGATGATTAAATCCAATCTGAAGTTACTGTATTTTTGAGTTAAATTTAAGCTATAAAGTATCGCTATGGATGTACGAATCCTGCTATTTTTCCTATTATTCCTGCTATCCTGTAACTATTTTTCAGACAGGTCGCAGAAAGTTTATTCCTCCCCTCATGGTTACGACCTGGGGTCGCCGGTACGCTACCGGGTACGAGAGTCTATGCAGGAAATCTCCGGTATAACCCTCTATCCTGACGAGCGCCGCATCCTCGCTATTAACGACGAAGAAGGGAAAATATTCGAAATAGATGTAAAAGCAACCAAAGCCTATCCCACCTGGAAGTTTGGGAAAAATGATGACTATGAGGACCTCTGTGAAACCGACAGCGGCTTCTTTGTACTCAAAAGCAACGGAAGCCTGTTCCGTATTTTCAACCTGTTTACCGACTCCGTTCGCTCCGTTCACTACAAGTTTGGCAAAAAAGGAAAAAAAGAGTTCGAAACGGCCTACTTCGACAAGAACAAAAACAGTATCATAACCATTTGTAAGAATTGTGAGGACGATAAGAAACTGGGCGTTACCAGTGCCTACAGCTTCCGGTTAGACAGCATGGTATTTGAATCCGACCCTGTATACCAGATAAAGGACGATGAAATTGCACATCTCGCAGGCAACGACATGCGCTTCTTCAAGCCCAGCGCTGCGGCCATACATCCTATTGAGCATAGGCTGTATATCGTGGCCTCCGTGAATCAGCTGCTGGTAATTACAGATCTGGAAGGCCATTTACAGGAAGCCTACAACCTGAGACACCGGCTGTTCCTCCAACCCGAAGGCCTGGCCTTTGCCCCCAACGGAGATATGTATATCTCCAACGAAGGCGGGTACGATGGAGTAGCCAATATTCTCAAATTCACTTATAAAAAGAAATGAGAGCATTCTACGCATTAATTTTTGCCTGTCTGTTATCGGGCCTGGTGTATGGCCAGTCCGGCAATGTGAAACAACGCATCATCCTCATCGGGGATGCCGGTGAACTACATCAAAATGGCCGTAACCCGGTGGTTGACGCCGTTCGCAGCAAGTACGATCTGCAGGACAGCCGTAACACCGTGCTGTTCCTCGGCGATAACGTATATCCCAAAGGGTTACCGGATTCGCTGACCAAAAGCTATCCCACCGCCCGCCAGATACTCGACTACCAGGTAAACCTCGTTCGAGGTACCAATGCCAGAGGATTTATCATTCCCGGTAACCACGACTGGGAAAAAAGTAAACCCAACGGCTGGGCTACTATCCGCAACCAGCAACGGTATGTGGATTCCCTCCATCTGCCCAATGTCACCTTCTTTCCTAAAGACGGTTGCCCTGGACCAGAAGAAGTAAAAATCTCCGATGAGGTCACCCTCATCATCATGGATAGCGAATGGTGGCTGTTCCCCTACGATAAACCAGGCGTGGATGATGATTGTGAGTGCAAAGAAAAAGATGAAGTGCTGGTGAAAATTTCGGAGATAGTAGCGAAAAACCGTAATAAACTCATCGTATTCGCCACACACCATCCTTTCAGAAGTTACGGTATCCACGGCGGCTACTATACCATCAAACAACACATCTTCCCGCTTACAGATATGAAGCCATGGCTGTACGTGCCGCTGCCGGTAATAGGCTCTATTTACCCGCTGACACGCGGCGTATTCGGTACCCCGGAAGATTTACCGCATCCGTTGTACAAGGATATGGTGAAAGGTATTGAAGATGCCATGCGCCAGCACGGCCCCATCGTATTCGTTTCCGGCCATGATCATACGCTGCAGCTCATCAAAGATGAAGGCAACAGTTACGTGGTAAGTGGCAGCGGTGCCAAAAATAACCGGGTAAAACAAGGCAGTAAATCACTGTACGCCACCTGCGATAACGGCTTCAGCGTACTTGAAGTAATGGAAGACAGTACCGTGAACGTACAGTACTTCCTTGCTGAAAACCTGTCGCAGCCAGCATTCACCAATACATTGCTGCACTATTCAGACTTCAACCGACTCGGTATAAAATTCACACAACCGGATACATTGCCCGCAGTAGTCACCCTGCCGGCAGATACCCAATATGAACAGGTGAATAACTTCCACCGCTGGCTGCTGGGTGAAACCTACCGTAAGATATGGGCGGCACCGCTCAACTTTCCGGTGCTCAACCTCCGCACCGCTAAGCCTGGCGGACTCACCATCCTTCAGCGTGGTGGCGGCATGCAAACCCGCTCGCTGCGATTGGCAGATACCGCCGGTGTGGAATATGCCATGCGCTCCCTGAAAAAATATCCGCTGGTAGCTATTCCTCCTTTGCTGCGCGAAACTATTGCCCGCGAAGTAGTACAGGACCAGATTTCAGCAGCAAACCCTTACGCACCACTGGCAGTAGCAGTGCTCGCAGATGCGGCTAAAATCCCCCATACCAACCCAACTTTCGTATACCTGCCAAAGGATACGGCGCTGAACATTTATGTCAACGACTTCGGAAATGATGTATACCTCTTCGAAGAAAGGGAACCGGTTACCGGCGAGAAAGAAAAAACTTATAACACCCTCAAAGTGGTGGATAAGATACAGGCAGACAATGACTACCTCGTGGATCAGAAGTCCGTACTGCGGGCAAGGCTCCTGGATAACTACATCATGGACTACGACCGCCACGATGACCAATGGCGCTGGTTCCGGGAAAAACATAAAGGCGTGGATTATTACTATCCCGTGCCACGCGACCGCGACCAGGCCTTCTTTGTGAATAACGGCTTCCTGTCCAGGATTGTAGCTGCGCCATTCCTCATGCCGCAGTTCTCCGGCTTCCGCCCTAAAACGAAAAACCTGAACCGCTGGAACTTCTCCACCCGATTTTTTGATCGTTCTTTCCTGAATGAACTCAATGAGGACGACTGGAAAAAACAAATCAGCAAGTTCCTGGAAAGAATGACCGACAGTACGCTCGAAGCTGCTGTAAATGCATTCCCGGATACGGTGAAACACCTGGTAAGCCCATACATGCTCAGCACGCTGAAAGCCCGTCGCAACGGTATGGAAGACGTGATGCTCAAATATTACCGCTTCCTGTCAAAACGTGTATACGTGCCCGCTACTGCTAAAGACGAACTGATACAGCTGGACCGGAAAGATAATGGTGCCGTGTCACTCAATATTTCCAAAATCTCTAAAAAAGGTGAGGTGCAGCACTCCGTATTCAGCAGAACATTCCAGCCATCCGTCACCAAAGAACTGAATATCTATGGTATGGGAGGGCAGGACCGCTGGGTGATTACCGGTAATAACAGCACGCCTATACGCATCCGGTTTATCGGCGGCCGCGATACCGATAGTTATACCGATAGTTCCACCTCCGGTGCCGGCAAACGTATACGCATATACGATCTGAAGAGTGGAAAAGATACGTTCAGCCTCCACGGTGATCAGGCACTCAAATTATCCGATAAGCCTGAAAATATCGCCTATGAGCGTAAATTCTTTAAGTACGATAAGTTTCTCCCGCTACTGGCGGTAGGTTTCAATAAAGATGATGGTATGCTGCTCGGGCTCGGGGCCTCTTACCAGCATCAGTCATGGCGTAAGGAGCCTTTCGCCTCCCGCCACACTTTTGCAGCCACGCACGCGCTGGCCACCAAAGCCTGGAACTTTAAATATATGGGTGAATGGAATGACGTGATCGGGAAAACCGGCGTGATCACACACGTAAATGCTAAGGCGCCTAACAATACGATTAACTTCTTCGGTTACGGCAATGAAACGGTATTCGATAAATCGAAACCTGGAAAAATCAGTTACTACCGCGCCAGATTTGAACTGTATAGTGCCGATGTGTTGCTGCACTCCAACTTTGGCCAGAAGCTGTCGCTGTCCTACGGCCCGGCCGTATCCTGGTACCAGTTTAATAAAACGGAAAATAACAACAGGTATATCACCGATTTCAATACCAACGGACTGGACTCCGCCAGCGTTTACCACAACAAAGGTTACGCCGGCGCTAAAGTGGTGGCCCAGCTGGATACCAGAAATAATAAGCTGATCGCCACCCGTGGCGTATTGTGGACAACTACCTTTAGTGGGTATGGCGGACTGAATAATTTCAGTAATAACCTGGCATCCCTGCAGTCGGACCTTAGCATCTACCTAAGCTTTAATAACCCTGACAGATTTGTGCTGGTAACCCGTTTTGGCGGAGGTAAAGTTTGGGGAAATTATGAATACTTCCAGGCGTATTCTATTGGCGGGGTAAACAACCTGCGCGGATATCGCAACTACCGCTTTGCGGGCGAGGCAGGAGTATATAATAATACCGAAGTACGTTTGAAACTCTTCGACCTTAAAACATTCCTCCTGCCTGCCGGTGTGGGCCTGCTGGCCTTTAATGATATTGGCAGGGTATGGGCGCCTGGCGAAAAATCACATGTATGGCACGATGGCTTTGGTGGCGGGTTATACCTGGCGCCGGTCAATGCCCTGATTGTGACTGCCGTTATCGGCCACTCCAAAGAAGAAACCCTTCCTTATTTTACTTTAGGATTTAAGTTCTAACTCCTGCAAATTGACTTTTACACGAAGAGCTTTAAGGCCGCTAACGCCTTGGAGCTCTTCCAGGTCAAGCATCTCCATGTCGGGCAGCAGTATATTCTTGCTTTGCAGAAAACTGATATACTTCTTATACTCCTCCATTTCGCGTGCATTGGAATACACAATGGCAATCATGCCAGGTTGCGTAAGTCTTTCTCCTGAGTCTTTTACATGCACTTTATCAATACGCTTTTTAATGATTTCGTAGCGGATATTATACGCACCTTCCACATCAAATCTGCGCTCATCATTACGGAAACTAATGGTGATCGGGGAGCTGTGCATCAGAATCATCTGCGTGGTTTGCAGCGGATTCTTCAGCGTAGGCGCCATTTTATGCGTCAGTCTGGCAATGGTAGCCATCGATGAAAGTTGCCACAGGCGGAGGTTGCGGAGGTACAACTGGTCAAATTTTTTCTCCTGTGCAATCGACTGACCAATGTAAATCGTGTATTCGACACCGTCAGTACGGTATTTTTCAAAGTAGCATGGGAACGACTGCTGAATGTACTGCCGCTCTTTCTCCAGGTACAGGTTGATGGCGGTATTCACCTGGGCCAGACTCTCTTCATACTCTCTCCTGTGGTGATATACGTGGCCTTCTTTCTTATCAATTTTTGAATAGTAGTGGTCCAGTACCGGGCGCAGTGATTCATTGTTGCTGCACAGGTGTTCCAGCACCGGTTGTATTTCCTGGTCAATGAAATCGTTGATTTTCACATCTTCGCCGGCAGTAAGGCTTTCATGCAGGTTTTGCATGATGTCCCTGGTTTTGAACTGTAGTTCTTCCAGCAGGTTCAGCTTTACAGTTTTGGTTACTACAGCCAGCGTTTCATCGATCAGCTGGAGTTGTTCCTGCAGGTCCTCCCGGATGGCGTTACCCTGTTCGATGGAGGAATTGCGGATGTCCACCGCGCCGTACAGCGGGTACACTTCATCAAAGCTGATGCTGGCAATGTCTTTTCTTTCTTCTTCCGGTGTGAGCAGGTGTTTCCAGGCCGCATCCACAAACTTCCATTCTACGGAAGGTTGCAGGGCAGTAAACTGTTCCTTGATCACTTCATTGATCCTGCCTTCGAGGATGTTAATACTTCTGTTGAGCATTAGCACCAGCAGTGGATAAATGCTTTGTAGCTGCCACAGTGGGCGCTCAGAGAGGGCATTAGGGCGGGAGGCTGCCAGTTCCAGCACGCCCAGCACTTCACTTTTATGTTTGATCGGAAATAATACAAAGCTCCTGATTTTTTTAAGCGTCAGGTATTTCAGGAACGGGTAGTTCGCAATGCTTTCTTCTGTTACTTCCGGGATAATCAGTGGCTGCGGGTTTTTAGACAGGAACTCCACCATCTGTGCAAAAAGCAGCTGTTCCTGCTTTTTATTGCCGATACCCAGCACAGGATCTATGGGGGTGAACTTGTCTTCCAGCACATGTTTGTTGTTCACCTTTGGAAATGGTACCATGTGGGCGGTAATATCAAAAATGCCCAGGATGGCTGGCACCATTCTTTCCAGTGTGCGGTAGCTGTCAATTTCATTGTTGCCGTTCATGTTCATGACCAGCCCTTTGATAGTGTTCACCGCTTCGGATTGCGTTACGTCTTCTATGGTCCAAATGGCGAAGCCTTCCAATACGAAATTGTCCAGTGGCAGCAGGGTTTCCAGCATGTCCACTGACATCTGCCTGGTACAAAAATTATTATAATCCAGCTCCGGCAGTTTTCCTTTTACGCGTACATCCACAAAGCGGGCATCGATATTCACTTTCACCTGCTTGCGTACCCCATCGGGTGTATCCAGGGTGTGGATAATGTCGTTCTGATAGCCGATAGGGAAATGGTAGTGCCTGTCGAGTATCAGTTTATATAACCATAATTTTTTATCTCTTTTTACCCGGTTGATGCTAATGCCCTGGGGAACGGTGGCCAGTAAATCATCTTCTTCCGTGAACAGGCGTTTGAACATCTCAGAATAATAGAAGATGGCGAACTTAAAAGGCACGCTGATGCCGTAGATATCTTTTTTAGTATCTACGGTCACCGGGAAAATGGACGCAATTACCAGGTCCAGGTATTCGCGGTAAGGTTCCAGGCTTATATTGTCTGGAATTGCTTGAAGCAGTTCCGGTTTTGCATTGAATTTATCCAGTATGTATTGGTAAAAGCCGGTACGGCCGTCATGTTCTCTCTCTACTTTATCCTTCAGAAAACGCAGAAAAGGGGCAAATGAAATGTGTGATTGTATGATTTGATCCTCTTCAAACAGATTCTGGTGTGCAGTTAAAACTTTCATATATATGTATATTATGAACCATGTTTAATGGTTCATGCCAGCCAATTAATAACTTATAACAGTTGTAAACAGTGAAGGTTGTTAGCTCAAGGGGGTTGGGATAGTATTGAAGACGAGCGGGGAAGGGGAATATTGTATTTTTCAAGGATAGCAGGCCATTATCTTACAAATTTATGATAACGGCCTGCTGTCTTTTTGCTTATGCTAATTCGATCTGGTTTTTAAGCAGATCTTCAATGGTATCCCTTCTGCGAATGAGCTGCGCTTTACCGTCTTTTACCAGCACTTCTGCCGGTTTCAGGCGGGAGTTAAAGTTGGACGACATTTCAAAGCCATAGGCACCGGCATTGTAGAATACCAGGAAATCGCCTTCTCTTACTTCATTAATTTTTCTATCCCAACCGAAAGTATCGGTTTCGCATATGTTACCTACTACGGTATAGATTCTTTCGGTGCCTTTAGGATTGGATATATTCCGGATCAGGTGGAAAGCATCATAGAACATAGGGCGGATCAGGTGGTTAAAGCCTGAGTTTACACCTACGAATACGGTAGCGGTAGTTTGTTTGATCACGTTGGCTTTTACCACGAAGTAACCGCACTGGCTCACCAGGAATTTTCCCGGCTCGAACCACAGTTGCAGCGGGCGTTCGTGCTTAGCGCTGAATTTGTTGAATGCCTCGGTCAGCTTTTTACCAAGCAGGTCGATATCTGTTTCAGGATCTCCTTGCTGGTAAGCTACTTTAAAGCCACTGCCCAGATCGATGGATTGCAGATCAGGGAAGTGTTCGGCCATTTCGAACATGATTTCCACACCACGGAGGAAAACGTCTACGTCTTTGATTTCAGAGCCGGTGTGCATGTGCAGGCCGGTTACTTTCAGTTTAGTAGATTTTACAATGCGTTCTATGTGGCGCATTTGGTGTATGGAGATGCCAAACTTGCTGTCTACGTGGCCAGTGGAAATTTTGAAGTTTCCCCCTGCCATAATGTGTGGATTCAGGCGTATACAGATAGGATAGCTGTCACCGAACTGGTTGCCAAACTGCTCCAGGATGGAAATATTATCGATGTTGATGATCACGCCCAGCTGTTTGGCTGCAATGATTTCCTGCAGGTCTACACAGTTTGGGGTGAAGATGATGTTTTTAGGATCGAAACCAGCTTTTAATCCCAGCTGTACCTCCTGGATGGAAACGGTATCCAGACCGCAACCCAGAGAGTTGATGTACTTCAGGATGTTGATGTTTGTCAATGCCTTACAAGCGTAGAAGAAACGGGTGTCAGACTTCTGAAAGGCCTTTTGCAGCTTTTCGTACTGGGTTTTGATCTTTTCCGCGTGGTAGATATATACCGGGGTACCAAATTCTTCTGCGATTTTCACCAGGTAATCGGTGGCGAGCACGTCACTTTGTTTAGGCATTTTGATCCTTAGGTTTATTAATTAGTTGGCAAAATTACTACGCATTTGCGTACTACGCAAATGCGTAATTACGTAAATACGTATATTTTTTATTTTTTGGGGTAAAGAGGGTGGTTGATGGGCTTCCTGGGGGATTAGTCCTCGGGGTTACCCATGAAATCATCCAGTTCACGCCGTTCCTTTTTCGTAGGGCGGCCAATCTTACTCTGGCGCTTACCGGTTTGGAATACGCTGGGCATAAAGTTGGTGCCTGACTTATCCTCTTCGGGGGTGTTATCCACATAGTATTTTACGGCCTCACTAAAGGCTACCCTGTTGGAAATCAGTCCGGTAACTTCAATTATCCACTTACGTGCTTCTGTTCTGATTTCAAATTTATCCCCTACAGTCACGGGTTTAGCAGCTTTTACGGAGTTGCCGTTCATTTTTACCTTTCCGCCGTCGCATGCATCTGCGGCCTGGCTACGGGTTTTGAATACCCTGATAGCCCACAGATATTTATCTACTCTGATTTTTTCGTTGGTACTCATAGTGTGAAATTAAAAAGAATGGTCCGATCTGCCATGGGGCGGACCGGACCAACACTAAAAAAGTGGGGATGACTACTTGCTCAGTTCCGCAAAGAATTTGTGGAAGTAAGGGATGGTTTCGATCCCTTTATAGAAGTTAGCCAAACCATATTTCTCGTTAGGAGAGTGCAGGTTGTCGCTGTCCAGCCCAAAGCCCATCAGCACGGTTTTGAGGCCCAGTACGGACTCGAATAGTGCTACGATAGGGATGCTGCCACCGCCGCGAACGGGGATGGGTTCTTTACCGAAGGTAGCGTTGATAGCCTGTTGCGCCGCTTTGAACGCTACGGAGTCCGTAGGTGTTACATAAGGGCTGCCACCATGGTGTTTGGTTACTTTCACCGTTACGCTCTTAGGCGCAATGGCTTCGAGATGTTTGGTAAACAGGTCGGAGATTTCGTGCCAGTCCTGATCAGGCACCAGGCGCATACTGATTTTTGCAAATGCTTTGGATGGCAGTACAGTTTTGGAGCCTTCGCCGGTGTAGCCACCCCAGATACCATTCACCTCCAGGGTTGGACGGATACCGGTTCTTTCGATGGTGGAATAACCATTTTCGCCCCATACATCGTTGATACCCAGGTCTTTCTTGAATTCTTCCAGGTCAAATGGTGCCGCGTTGAGGGCAGCTCTGTCTTCCGCAGAAAGTTCCTGTACTTTATCGTAGAAACCAGGAATGGTGATGTGGTTGTTATCGTCGTGCAGGCTGGCAATCATTTTAGCCAGGATGGTAGCCGGATTGGCTACGGCACCGCCGTAAACGCCACTGTGCAGGTCGCGGTTAGGCCCGGTTACTTCTACTTCCATGTATGCCAGTCCACGCAGGCCGGTATCGATGCTTGGGGCTTCCAGGCTGATCATAGAAGTATCTGAAATCAGTACCACATCGGCTTTCAGGCGTTCTTTATTTTCTTTCAGGAAGATGCCAAGGTTTGCTGAGCCTACCTCTTCTTCCCCTTCAATCATGAATTTGATATTACAAGGGATGGTATTGGTTTGCTGCATTGTTTCAAATGCCTTTACGTGCATATAAAACTGTCCTTTATCGTCTGCACTGCCGCGGGCGTAGATGTTACCATCTTTGATCACCGGCTCAAAAGGGCCGCTGTGCCAGAGCTCCAGCGGATCGGCAGGCTGTACATCGTAGTGGCCGTAAACCAGTACGGTTGGGAGAGAAGGATCTATGATTTTTTCACCATATACAATCGGATGTCCTGCGGTAGGGCATACCTCCACATTATCAGCGCCTGCTTCTACAAGGCGTTGTTTCACTTCTTCAGCACATTGCTGAACGTCTTTATTAAAGCGGGAATCAGCACTCACGGAAGGAATGCGCAACAATGCCAGCAATTCGTCCAGGAATCGGTCTTTATTCTGTGCCTGGTAATCTTTCCAAACTTGCATGATTGAGGAAGTTAAGTTTCACAAAGGGTGCAAGTTAAGGATTTTGGTTACATCGCTGAAAATCCGGTTAGGAGATTAATTTCTGTCGTACGAGGAACTCCAGCTTTTCATTCACATCCAGCAGTTTGGCGGTCAGCTCTTTGTTTTCCTTACGGAGAGAGTAGACTTCAAAGGCTTTTTCGATGTTGTGTTTCAGCTCTTCCTCGTTCCAGGGTTTGGAGAAGTACTTGTATACCTGCCCTTTGTTAATGGCATCTACAACAGCATTGATGTCTGCGTAGCCTGTCAGCAACATACGGATTGGTTCAGGGTAACGTTCCAGAATAGACTCGAAAAATTCGATTCCGGTCATTTTGGGCATGCGCTGATCGGAAATGATGATATGGAATTCATGCTCCTGCAGCAACTTCTCTGCTTCTTCCGCAGAAGTTGCCGTGAACACATTATACAGCCTTCTGAAGGAAGCCTTGAATGCATTCAGATTGTGAACTTCATCATCGATATAGAGTATGGTAATGTGTTGCGCACTCATTTAAGAAGACTTAGATCCAAGTTAGTAATAATAAATGAGTTAGAAACAATGAAACGTAAAAAACGATTTAGTAATCGACTCTGTCCCATTCATTATTCGCGGGTATGCTGCCGTTTTAGCAGTCGCACCGCGGTGTAAAGGTACGTATAAACATACTGTTTTGACAGGATATTTTCAATCAATGGATGAACTTTTTTTAAAATTTATCGTTTCGCTTTCCGTTACTCTTTTAGTAACTTTCTTTACCTTCATCCGGGTACCGGCGCAATTATGACGTTCACCGCCATTTTTGCAGCTTTCACCGGAGAATTAACTACTTACACCGGACTCAGGCAAAACAGGAATAAGTTTTGTACATAGTACGGCAACCTATAAACAATTAAATTCTAACTCAGATGAGAACAGGTATTATTGTACTTATTGTACTTGCACTTTTGGTAATGTTCGGTTGTGGTAAATACAACGGAATGGTTAAGCAGGATGAAAATGTGAAAAATAAATGGGGTGCTGTACAAAGCGCTTATCAGCGCCGTGCGGACCTGATCCCCAACCTGGTATCCACCGTTAAAGGTGCCGCCAACTTCGAAACAGAAACACTCACCAAAGTAATGGAAGCCCGTGCCAGCGCTACCCGCATCAACGTAAACGTGGATGACCTGTCCCCTGAAAAAATTCAGCAGTACCAGGCCGCACAGGGCCAGCTGTCCCAGGCATTAGGCCGCCTGCTCGCCGTGTCAGAAGCCTATCCTGACCTGAAAGCAAACCAGAACTTCCGCGACCTGCAAGTGCAGCTGGAAGGCACTGAAAACAGGATCAACGTAGCCCGCAACGACTTCAACGATGCCGTAAACGGTTATAACAGTGCCATTCGTACTTTCCCTAACAACCTCGTAGCCGGTATCACCGGATTCAAGGCTAAAGGTTACTTCACCGCCGACGAAGGCGCTAAAGACGCACCGAAAGTTCAGTTCTAATATTTGCAGAAATAATTGAGAAGTCCCCGCCACAAAGCGGGGACAATCTCTCCGATAAATCCTTCATCAATGCGGATTTTCCCTTTTAAACGAAAAGAAATTTTTTCAGAGTCGGAGAAGAACAGACTTGTGCAGGCAATCCGGGTGGCTGAAAGACTCACCTCCGGAGAAATCAGACTTTTTGTAGAAAGCCATTGCCAATACGTAGACCCCATGGACCGCGCCAAAGAGGCATTCCTCTCGCTCGGCATGGAGAAAACCAAACAACGCAATGGCGTATTGTTATACGTGGCCATCAAAGACAGGCAGTTTGCCATCTTCGGGGATCAGGGAATCCACGATAGGGTAGGAAACGACTTCTGGGTAAAAGAAGCCAACCTCCTCCTTTCTCACTTTAAAGACGCTCACATCATCGAAGGTATCGAAGAATGTATCCGCGAAATTGGTGAATCCCTCCGTACCCACTTCCCACACGAAGCCGGTGACGGCAACGAACTGCCAGACGATATCGTCTTCGGCAAATAGCCTGGGTCCACGCTTTTAAAACGTTTTTAGCTGTATACAATGAGGATATTACGTTGGTTCCTACCGGGACTTTTACTGCTCACGGGATTGCTGGCCAATGCCCAGAATATACCTCCCAGACCCAATCCTCCTACACTGGTGAATGACTTCGCCGGCGTACTCCTCCGTGAAGAAGATGAAGCTTTGGAACGCAAATTGGTGGCTTACAATGATAGTACCTCCACACAGATTGCGGTTGTCATCATCAAATCTGTCGGAGAATACGATATCAGCCAGGTGTCACTGAAAATTCTCCGCGACTGGGGAATTGGTACCAAAGGCAAGAACAATGGTATACTGATACTTGTTGCTGTAAATGACAGAAAGATCAGGATCGAAACCGGATATGGCGCTGAAGGGGCACTTCCTGATGCATTAGCTAATCAGATTATCAGCCAGGACATCAAGCCTGCTTTCCGTGACGGTCACTACTATCAAGGCCTCGATGACGCTACTACCAGCATCATCAAAGCCATGAAAGGTGAATATAAAGCCAACCCCCGTAAGAGTGAACCAGGCATCAGCCCGGGTGTACTCTTCATCATCATTATCATGATCGTTCTGATCATATCCTTCCTCGGAAGAGGTGGCGGGGGATCAGGAGGCGGTGGTCGCGGTACTACCTATAACCGCAGAGGAGGCTGGATATGGCCGGTAATCGGTGGTATGGGTGGCTTCGGCGGCGGCGGTGGCGGCGGCTGGTCCGGTGGCGGTGGTGGCGGCGGCTTCGGTGGCTTCGGCGGAGGCTCAGGAGGCGGCGGCGGCGCCAGCGGCAGCTGGTAATCTACCTAAAACAAAATTGTTATGTCGTCTTACCTGCACGTCTTGAATGGAGATGCTTCCCTTACCTTGTTCCGGCAAAGTAAGCTGCCCGGTGAGCCCGTCGTTTGCAGGGAAGTAATGTGCGAAGGGAAAGTGAAGTATACCAAAGACCCCGAAGAATTCTTCGAAAGCAGGGCCAAACACCTCGAATTTCACTACGGTATCGATAAACAATCTTACCATACGCAGGTGGTGCAGGAACTGGAGAAAATCAAACCCTCCGGTTCCTCCCCATCTGAAATCATCCTCTGGTTCGATTACGACGTATTCTGCCAGTTTAACCTCCTCTTCATTATTCACCTCATCAGAACGAGGTTTAAAGAACTGCCCCCAATCTCATTAATCGATTTCCCCCGGCACCCCGATCCATCCGCATTCGATCAATACATGAACTCCCGCGTATTGCTCACCCCCACCGATCTCGAAATGGCCGACGACGCCTGGGACGCCTTCTGCCTCGATACCCCACAGGCACTGGAACTCTTTTCCCGCATGAACACCGGCAATCTTAAACACCTCAACACCGCTATAGCTGCGCAACTCGCGCGGTTCCCGAATACGGATAACGGACTCAATGTCATCCAGGAATTTTTCCTGCAACGACTCCGCATGGGTAGCTACCGCTGGTACGAACTCTATAAATTATTCTGGGATACCATGCCCATCTACGGCTTCGGCGACTTCCAGCTGGATATCATGGTCAACCGCATGAGCAAAACCGGCGTCCTCGAACGGGACGACCAAATGCTCCGCATCACCTCCCTGGGCATAGAAGTGCTGGAAAATGAAGAAAACTATATTGACTACACGTCGATGGAACATCGCTGGCTCGGTGGGGTGCGATTAAAAACAAGCCCCTGGCGCTGGAGTAAAAGCCTGAAGCGCCTCGTAGCGATTGATAAATAGCCGGTTTTACATCTCCCCTGGCGATTAAAACAAAAGCCCGTATGCCAGAGGCATACGGGCTTTTGTAATTTTACCAGCGAGCTTACTCGCTCTTACTATCTTTAATCACTTTCGCTTTCTCTCTCATATAAGCGGCCTGTTGTTGCAGCGCTTCTTTATCCGCTCCTGTAGCGCGGCCCGCTGCTTCACTCTTCGCCTGGGCAATCTCTTCCAGCCAGTTAGAGATGTATTTATTTACCTGCGCATTCTTGAATTGCTCCGTCATGGCCTGTACCTGGTCCACACCCTTGGTTACCGCCGGTGTATTGTTGATCTTGGACAGGAAGCCGAGGTAATCAAAAGCAGCATTTAGTTTATCCTGACCACCCGTTTCTTCAAATTTCTTTGCAATGAAGTCCAGGTCGTCGATGCTGCCTTTCTGGGCAAACAACAGGGTGATAGAATTGATCAGTTTACCTTTTGCATCGTTCTGCAGGGTTTTAGCCGCCTGGTATGCCTTTTCGGTATCCAGCTGTCCGAGTGCTTCCAATGCTGCGCCTTCTACGCCATAGGAAGGATCTTTGATCGCCGCTTCAAACAGGGAAAGGAATTGTTTGTCTTTCAGTGACCCCAGCTTTTTAATAGCTGCTGCACGGGCGAGGGCATTTTTATCTGTCTTCGCTATATTCTCTACTTCCTTAATGGTAGCGGATTTGATAGCTTCATTACCAAATTTCAGTCCTTCTATAGCCAGTACGCGTAGGCCATGGTATTTATCTTTCAGGGCGGCCTGCATTACTTTCAGCGCCTCCGGATTACCGGATTGTAAATCAGTAGCTTCTTCTATAGCCATGCGTCTGTCCATGTAGTTATCCACATGGGCATACTGATAGGCGTACGTGCTGAAGTCGCGATGGTCGTCTTTCTTGGCCAGTAATACTTTGTCCGCATCCACGTTTACCAGGTCTGGTTTGCCACTCACATTGAAGGTGAAAGAGTCAATCCTGTTTTGCATAAATACCTGGTGGCGTGTTTTTTTACCACCTTCATACACATCAATAGCCATTGGCAGTTGCCATACTTTCTCATCTTTCTGGATTTGCTGAAGCAGCACGGTTACTTTACCTGGAGCATATTTATAGCTGATATCCAGCTGTGGCATGCCCTGTCCGAAATACCACTGGTTAAAGAACCAGTTCATATCCCGGCCGGTAACTTCTTCTACAGCCAGGCGTAACTGATGGGCCTCAGTAGATTTAAATGCATGTGTTTTCAGGTAGAGATTCAGGGACTTGAAGAAAGCCGAATCGCCCACCGTATTACGCAACATATGCAGGATGCAGCCACCTTTCTGGTAGGTGATCTGGTCAAACATATCTTCTTTGTCGGCATAGTGGAAACGCACCAAATGCTTATCCCCACTGTATTGCACCATTTGCATGTATTGGTTGCCGTTGTCGAGCAGGTGCTCATCTGCAGCATCTTTACCATATTTGTGTTCCAGCCACAGGTATTCACTGTAATCGGCGAATGATTCGTTTACGGTGAGGTTACTCCAGGATTCAGCAGTAACAAGGTCCCCGAACCAGTGGTGAAACAGTTCGTGGGCAATCACGTTTTCATTGTAGTTATTGTTGTCCAGCAGCTCTCTGTCTGTTTTCTGCAGGAATTCACCGTGCAGGGTAGCGGTGGTGTTTTCCATAGCGCCGGAAACGTAGTCACGACCGGTAATCTGTGAATATTTCACCCATGGGTATTCGTAATTCAGAATTTTAGAGTAGAAGGTAAGCATCTCAGGGGTATTGCCGAAGATGTTCCTGGCGTACTTTTCAAATGGTTTTTCCACATAGTAGTTTACCTCTTTTCCTTTCCAGGTATCCTTTACGATAGCATAGTCGCCTACAGCCATCATAAACAGGTAGGGAGAGTGCGGGAGATCCATTTTCCAGGTGTCAGTACGGGTGCCGTTAGCATTCTGTTTCTGGCTTACCAGCTTACCGTTGGATAGCGTAACGTATTTCTTATCTACCGTCATGCTGAGTTCCTGCGTGGTTTTCTGGTTGGTTTTATCGATGGTAGGGAACCATACAGAGGAGCTTTCCGTTTCGCCCTGTGTCCATATCTGGATAGGTTTCTTCGGATCTTTTCCGTCAGGATTAATGAAATACAGGCCTTTGGCATCAGAGATGGCAGCGCTTCCCTTTACTTTCAGCTCATTAGGTTTGGCCGTATAGCTGATGTATACGGTGTATTTATCATTGGGTGTATAAGTTTTATTCAGGTCTATATGCAGTTGCAACTGGTCGTAAGTATATTTTAAAGGCAGGTTTTTACCGTTTTGAACCAGTGCTACCTCCTTGATGTCCATGCCTTTGGCATCGAGGGTGAGGGAGTCGGTGTTGTAGAAATGTGGTTGGAGGGTAATCCATGCTTTTCCATAGAGGTAGGCTTTGGCATAGTCAAAGCTTACATCCAGCCTGGTATGTACCAGGTCATTAATTTTGGTGGCAGAGGCGCGATAGATCTTTAATACGGAATCTTCAGGGGTTAATTTTGCCGTCTGGGCGCTGGCGGAGGGGCCGGATCCCAGGCAGGCAGCTCCGCCGAGCAGCAGTCCAAACACGGACAGCTTCAAATGTTGATTCATGCAATATAGTTTTGTGTGAATATCTGTTTTACTTTTCAGTAAAGTGGTCCAAATTTAAACAAATGGGTTAATAATGAGGTAAGTGGTTAAAAATGCTATTTTTGTTTCAGATAGGGCCTAAAACAGAATTATCATGATCAAAGCAATAGTGAATGGTAAAAGCACATTTACCGTCAATAAAGAGCAGGAAATCACTGCGGATGGACAAAAGGTGGACTGGTCTGCCATACAGCTGCCCGGAGGGGATTACAGCGTCATTATGGACGGCTTTAGTTACCAGGCCCAGGTAATTAAGGTGGATAAAGAGGCAAAAACCGTATTATTGCAAATAAATCAGCAGCAGTATGAAGTAGCCATAGAAGAACCAATAGATCAGCTGCTGGCCGCCATGGGGATCAAAGATGCCATGGCTAAAAAGGTAAATGATATTAAAGCCCCTATGCCGGGACTGGTGCTTAAAGTATTGGTAGAACCAGGCCAGGCAATTAAGAAAGGAGATCCGGTACTAATACTGGAAGCCATGAAGATGGAGAATGTTTTCAAGTCTGCCACTGATGCCATCGTCAGGGAAATCAAAGTTTCAGAGCGTACTGCCGTAGAAAAAGGGGAAGTGCTGATCGTACTGGAATAATATTTGTTCAGGAGAGTTTTTATACCATCAATTAAGTATGCTTTTTAATTACAGGACAGTAATATCTGTATGTGTCTGCCTGTTGTTCGGTACCGTTTTACGGGCACAGAACGAACAGCGCCAGCACTATTACGTGTATATCCAGAGTGAAAAGGGCCAGCCTTTTTACGTAAAACATAATGGCCAGGTACTCAGCTCTTCTGAGCGGGGCTACCTTATTTTGCCTAAGCTGGGTAATGGCACCACGCCTATCACCGTGGGATTTCCGAAAAATGAAGCACCTGAGCAGCATTTTGATCTGAAAGTAGGTCAGAAAGACCAGGGGTTCCTGCTGAAAAAGGCTACAGCAAATGCATATACGCTGTATAACCTGCAAACTTTCCGGGAGCTGAAGTCGGATAACCTGTTGCTGGCTACTGGTGGAACTAACAAGGAAGAAGAGCCGGCCATCGCAGCAACTACGGACACGGCACAGGAAACGCTGACCAAAATGCAGGGCGACCTGGAAAATGCGCTGGGCAGCACCGCTACCATTACCGGTCCGGCTAAAAAGCCTGCCAAATCAAGTAATGGCTTCGCTTCTGCCCTGGATAAGGTAGTTGTCAGCGGCGATGATAGGGAAGAGGTGATACAGGAAGCTGCAGTAGTAGCGGCTACACCAAAGGCTGCTGCAAAGAAGCCCATGAACGAGGTGAAAGAAAAGCTGGAGCGCTCCCCGCTCACAGATGAGGAAAAAGCAATTCTGGCGCAGGTAATGGCGGAAGAGAGCCGCACCGCCGCCAGCGAAGCTGCCGCCGCGGATGTGGCCAAAGCCAGTGAAGAAACAGAAGAAAAGAAATCACGCCGTAACAAGAAGAAAGAAAATAATCCCGACTTCATAGATTTTCAGGAAGATGGTAAACCTGCAGCAGCAGCGGCTGTTCCTGTAGAAGTCCCTGTGGCAGCGGAAGATGTTCCATCTCCCAAAAAGAAAAAGAAAAAACAGGAAACCGATATTCGTACGGGCGAAATCGTTACAGACACCAGCGGTTACGGTGTAGCCATGTATGACCAGCAGGAGGAAAGTGCTTCCAAACGGAGACGACGCAAAAGTGCCACTGCTGAAGAAGCGGTACCTGTGGTGGCGGCCGAAGCAACAGAGGTAGCAGTGGAGCCGGTGTCTCCCAAAAGAAAAAAGAAAACGGAAGAGGTAACGGAGGCCACGGAAGAAAAGCCGGCAGCCAACAAGCGCCTGGTCAACAGCGACTGCGGCAATATTATGGATGAAGGCACTTTCAAGAAACTGCTGCGCAAGTTTGTAAGCTCCAGTAGCGACGACGGTATGCTGGATGTGTTCCGTAAGCAAACCCGCAACTATTGTATGGAAACTGCGCAGATCAAAACACTGGCACAGCTGGTAGTGGATGAAGATGCCCGCTATCGCCTGCTGGATATGGCTTATAGCAAAACTTATGATACGGAGAAATACGGTTCGCTGGAATCGGTATTGACGGATAACTATTATAAAGGTCGCTTCAAGGCGATGTTGCATAAATAAATAGTACCATATACTGGATACAAGGGATAGCATTAGACATGCTATCCCTTGTGCTTTTCAGGAATATTGGGCTCCACACTCAATCCTGTGACGTTATGGAGCTGTCCTTCCTGGCAGCCATCCGCGCTGGTCACGACCAAATAAGATCATACCTGTTAGATTTCGTATTACCTTCGCGCCATATGAACAGATACTTTATTGAGGTCGCATACAAAGGGGCTGCATACAGTGGCTTCCAGGTGCAGGAGAATTCACATACGGTTCAATCGGAGATCGACAGGGCGTTGAGTATTCTGTTTCGTAATCCCATTGTAACTACTGGCAGCAGCAGAACGGATGCCGGTGTGAATGCACAGCAGAACTTCCTGCATTTTGATACGGATCTGCCTTTACATGCTCAGTTTATATATAAGATCAATGCTATTCTGCCTTCAGATGTGGTATTGCGCCAGATATATGCGGTGCCGGAAACGGCGCATAGCCGTTTCGATGCCTTAGGTAGGTCTTATGAATATACGTTGTATACGCATAAGGATCCGTTTATGGAGGACAGGGGGTATTTCTTTCCATATAAGATGGATGCGGCCGCGCTGCATGAGGCGGCGGCGGTTATTATGGAATACAGTGATTTCACTACTTTCTCCAAACGTAATACCCAGGTAAAGACATTTATATGTAAGATAGAGGAGTCACGTTGGGACATTGGTCCGGAGCGTATAGTCTATAACGTTACTGCGAACCGGTTTCTGCGTGGAATGGTGCGAGGCCTTGTTGGTACTATGTTACGTGTGGGTCGTGGGAAGCTGACAATGGAACAGTTCCGGCAGGCGATAGAGCGTAAGGATTGTGCCAGGGCCGACTTTGCGGTGCCGGGGCAGGGATTGTTTTTAATGAAAGTACAGTATCCGGAGGGGTTATTGCAGCCTGTTTCTGGTAGGATCTGAAAAAATATTTCATGCCAAAACTCTTTGCTATAAAGGGTTTTGGCATTTTTGTTTGTTTTAGGGAGAAGAAAAAGTTGGTGGATTGAAAAATCCGCTTACCTTTGCAGCCCGCTTTGATAGAAAGCACACAAATAAAGTTCTTCACGACACGGCAACAACTTCATTTTTCACTTGATACATAATCTTTCGAATGCATTGCCAATGCAGCATTTCAGAAAGGAAGCAGTGGAAAATAAATTCAGAAAAATTTTGAAAAAAATTTGGAAGAAATAAAAAGTTGATTACCTTTGCAACCCCAACGATAACGGGGCGATAAACGAAAAGCGCTTGTCGGATTGAAATACTGAAGATGTACGCCAGTAGGGCACGGAGATCGGATCTCCTACATTGACAACTGCTAATTAATTAGCACAAGTTCTTTGAAAGATTGGAAACAACAGCACGAATCAAATTAGTGATAGTTTGATTCACAAACACAGGTAATGTTTACAGCTAAACATAATTAATGATCCGATTGATTTCGAGAGAAATTAGTCAGTATCAAAACTTCTTTACAATGGAGAGTTTGATCCTGGCTCAGGATGAACGCTAGCGGCAGGCCTAATACATGCAAGTCGAGGGGCAGCGCAGTGTAGCAATACATGGGCGGCGACCGGCAAACGGGTGCGGAACACGTACGCAACCTTCCTTCAAGCGGGGAATAGCCCAGAGAAATTTGGATTAATACCCCATAAGAATGTAGTGAGGCATCTCACAGCATTTAAAGATTTATCACTTGAAGATGGGCGTGCGTCTGATTAGGTAGTTGGTGAGGTAACGGCTCACCAAGCCGACGATCAGTAACTGGCGTGAGAGCGCGACCAGTCACACGGGCACTGAGACACGGGCCCGACTCCTACGGGAGGCAGCAGTAAGGAATATTGGTCAATGGACGGAAGTCTGAACCAGCCATGCCGCGTGGAGGATGAAGGTCCTCTGGATTGTAAACTTCTTTTATTTGGGACGAAACACTT
>NZ_JAHUWJ010000015.1 GCF_019219075.1 Chitinophaga sp. sic0106 | reverse complement strand
AAAAAGGCGCATGGCTATGGAAGTCAGGGATCTGGCAATTGCTCAAATCGTTGTCTTATGTGGCGGAAATCCTGATATTTACTTCAAAACATAAAGAAATGGTCGGAATTTCTTCCGACCATGACTACGATGTGCTCCTCTTTTTTTATTCCCCGTTTTTATTATCCTTAAAGCCGGTAGGCTTGTATTTGATATCCGAGAAAATGCTTTCGCATTTAGCGCCCAGGGGCGACTGTGAAGAGAATCCTAACTGAATTTTCCCACCGGGGTTGAAGTTTACCATCCGGGCCGCTGTCCATGTTTTGCCGGCATCCAGGGAGTAGAACATACCATAGAAATTACCTCTTTTGCTAAGGCGCATCAGCACTTCGTTGGTGCTGGAAACGGCGTTGGTAGCATCGTCCGTATAGGTGTTGGTAACACCGGAGCAAACGGAGAGGTTGCCATAATGGCTTTTTTCGAAGAGGAACTTGATGTAGTGTGTGCTATCGGCATACACGAAGATGGCGCCACCATCGTAGGTATCGTTGAATCCTACTTTTACTTTAGCGGTAACGGTAAAGTCGGCATCCGGCTGAAACAGCAGGATAGGAGCGTTGGTGGCTTTGAAGTCGCCACCACCGTAATGAAAGAAGTCGGTGCCTTTAGCGGCAGTAATAGAAAGGCGATTGCCAGCGGCAGTTGACACGGCAGGCTTGTTGAGCCAATAACCTGCGGACGGCATTCCGGCAATGTGTACGGAGTCACCGGCAGGTGCAGCCTGGGCTGTGGTACTGAAGGCTGTGGCCAGCACTAACAGGGAAGCATAGATGCTTTTCATAAAACAATAGAATTTATGTACAGACTTTAAGGTTTGCCTTTAGTAAGTTTATCGAGTATAGGTAACATTTGTGCGGCAAAGCGTTCCATGCCAACGTCGTTGGGATGTACGCCATCCACGGTGCCTTCATGGTCGTTGCCAATGAGTCCGGCGCCGGTTTGATAAAAGAGATTTTTGATGCCTTGTTTTTGCAGTTCAGCGAATGCTTTTTTTAGTTCTGCCTGTTTTTTCAGAGAGGTTTGTTTTACGATCGGATTGAAGTAACCGCTTTCGTAAATAAAGTTTTCAACGAGGAGAATGGGCGCATTGGGTCTGCATTTGCGGATCTGTTGCACCAGTTTCACGGAGCGGTCGTAGATTTCTTCCGGCTGGGTGTTCGGGTTGCAGTCGATTACGAACAGTGCTGCGTCCATTTCGCAGAGGGATTCGCCGACGGTAGTTTCGAAGGTGCCGTTGCCGCTAAAGCCGAAGTTAATGACAGGGCGTTGCAGTTTACGCACAAGGATATTGGTAAAGGCCATACCGGGGCGGGAGGCGCTGGCGCCTTGTGCGATGCTGCTGCCGTACCAGGCGATTGGCTTTTTATCCAGCAGGGTAGTGGTTTGTGGTTTGGTTATTTCAGCGCCTGCGTTTACGCCGATAGATAAGGAATCCACACCATCGTAAAGGGGGAGGAAGAGGAGGTATTCGCGGGCTACATTTTCACCGTTGGTAAGGATGTTTCGTTGGAAGCTGCCGCCGTTGCCTTCTGGTACGCCACTGTTGACAAACTGCCATTGATTGTTTACGAGGGCATAGAGGTCCAGGCCTTTGACGCCTATTGGCGACATATTATTAAGAGCCGCATTATTTTTCGCTTTCCATTTGGCGCCGATGGTGTTGGCATTGGAACGGAAACGGATGGCAATGCCGGCGGAGTTCAGGCTGAGTGACCAGATTATCGGGCGCACGGTGGCTTTGAATTTTTCCGGCATGCGGTTGTAGTTTGGTTCATTGTGATACTTATCTATCACAGGAAATTCCATCGCATCGTGGTACACCAGTTCAGGTTTTGCAGGTGTGGTTTTGGTTTGAGCGTGGACGGTGGCTGATAGCAGAATGGCTGGCAGTAAGGGTTTCAGGTACTTGCGTAAATTTTTTTTCATTGATGGCATATTTGTTAAAGAGTTTCCGAAGGTAAGGATAAGAAAAAATACCGGATTTTGCCAATTACGCAAACGCTTGCGTGGTTAACGCAAGCGTTTGCGTAGCAGAATTCTAAAAACATTTGCTTAAACTAGTGGTATGAAAGAGAAGAAAGAGATTTCTTCCCGCATGAAAAGCAGCTTATTTAGACAGTGAACGATTAGGCGCAATACAGTGAACAATTAACGCGCCGAACAACAGTGAACAAGCAAACAGTGAACAACTTCCGCATTTTTCTAAATGCGTTATTTAAGTTACAGTGAGCAAGCGTATTGAATACGCCAACAGTGAACAATAATTTTAATTAAGAACAGTGAACAGCGTCGTGGAACCTGCCATAGGGAGCAACTATGGCAAGGTTTGCGGCCGAAGATCAGGTGTGCAATACTAACTGCGATTCCATAATTAATTGTTGGTAATCGTTGAAGTCGTGATCGCCGTTTAATATGCTCAGGAGCATGTTGGTGGCGGCTTGTCCCTGTTCGTACGGAAACTGTTCTACCGAGGCAGCGGGCGGGTAGGCCGTGTAGCTGCTGACCGGTGTATTGGCGTAAGATACAAAAGTAATATCTTTATTTATCTCCAATTTTTGTTTGAGTGCATACTGCACGGCATCCATCGCAACATAATCATTAAAAGTTACAACAGCAGTTACTTTTCTTTTGAGAGATAGTAAGTGTTTCATGGCTTCGGCGGTGCCGGCGGCCGTGAGATCTGCGTTGACGATCAGTTCAGGATCATATTTAAGACGATGCTTATGAAGGGCACGCATATAGCCTGCCGCGCGCTCTCCACTGGCTACCAGTTGTTCCGGGCCATTGATCATTCCAATTACGCGATGTCCCTTTTTAAGCAGGAAATCAACTGCCTGCACGGTGCCTGATTCCAGGTTGCATGACACAGAATGAATATTAGGGAGGTCAGGAATGCGGTCAAAGAATACTACCGGAATTTTTGCCTGGCGCAGCATTTCAAAATGCTCGTAGTTGCGGGTATTTTTACCGATAGATACAATGCAGCCATCTACACGATGTTGCTTCATACTTTGAATGATCTGCTTTTCGCGGGCTTCATCATCATGGGATTGCCCCAATAATACCGTGTAGTTGTTGCTGTAGGCGGTATCCTCGATGCCGCTGATGGCGCTGGAAAAGAAAGCTTCTGATAATTCCGGTAAAAGAATACCGATGGTAAAGGTTTTACCTTGCTGAAAAAAAATGGCGGTCTGGTTACGTTCATAACCCAGTTCGGCCGCAAGCTGCTGTACGCGTGCTTTTGTTCTCAGACCAATGCTATGATGGTCATGCAGGGCACGTGATACGGTAGATACGGATATGTTGAGTCGTTTCGCAATTTCTTTTATTGTTGGTTGACCCGAAGAAACCACCTTTCTCATACTATTTCGTCATTAATGGAATATATACAGTGAACAAGCTGGCGGGTAAGTTAATTATTAATACTTAGAAACCCGTTTAAAACTATCTAAAGCTAGCGAACACATTCTATACGAATGTAATAATACTTTGGAGAACTTAACATATGTAGTTTATATTGAAGATATGGGCCGCAAGCGGCGGGTGCGAATCATTATGCAATAAACAGATATATGCATACAATAATATCTATTTATTTGTAACTAATCAAATTTTAATACTCATTTACAAGATTTTGTTAAGAATAGGTGTCTTCGGCCTGTTATTTGCATTTAGGTGTTTAAATTGCCAACGTCCAGCCCGTTAACCTATCATAATTTTTTTTAAGATTTCTAAATTCTCAATCTTATGACAATACAACGATATGTCTTGCCGGTACTTGCAGCAGCAACTGTACTTGCTTCCTGTTCAGCTCCACGTAAGCTGAGGGAATCGGAGGCAAGAAACGCACGATTGGATAGCCTGTATAAAGACGCTACAGCTAAATTGCAACGCTGTGATGAGGACGCCGCCCGGGCAGCCGCTGCCTATAAGGACCGTGTGGCCAGCCTCACAGAAAAACAAACGCAACTGCAAACCAATAATACGCAGATGCTGGACCATCTGAAAGAGCTGTCGGTGATCTCCAGCAGCCAGGCAGAAAGTATCAAAAAATCACTGGATAATATTGGTGCCAAAGACGCCTATATCAAAGACCTGCAAGGCGCTATCGCCCGCAAGGACTCCCTGAATATGCAGCTGGTGCTGAACCTGAAAGGTGCCATCGGTAACCTGGATGATAAAGACATTAACATTAAGGTGGAAAAAGGTGTGGTGTACATCGATATCTCCGATAAACTGCTGTTTAAAAGCGGTAGCTACGAGGTAACCGATAAGGCCAAAGATGTATTGGGGAAAGTAGCGAAAGTACTGCTGAACCAGCCTGATATTGAGTTCATGGTAGAAGGCCATACCGACAACGTACCTTACCGGCCGAATGTATTGCTGGATAACTGGGATCTGAGTGTGAAACGTGCTACCAGCGTGGTGCGCATCCTGCAGAACCAGTATGGTATTCCTCCTGCAAGGATGACTGCTGCCGGCCGTTCCGAATTTGTGCCTGTTGCCAGCAACGACACGCCGGAAGGTAAAGCCGCTAACCGCAGAACCAGGATTGTGATCCTGCCGCAGCTGGATCAGTTCTTTAAGCTGTTGGAAAAACCAGCGAATTAAAAGGTTCTCTCAAAAAGCTGCACAAGTAGCGAAGATCTAAAGGATATTCAGATAGTAGCCCCCGCCATTAGCGGGGGCTACTTAGTTTAATCGGGATGAATATGCTGCCAATGCGCCCTTATTCTCTGTGAGAAACAACTCCCCGTATCATCCCTGGGAAAATAAACCCATGAAACGGCCATACACTCCACCAGTATAATTCACCGGCCAATCCGTCCGGTACATAAACGGCCGTTTGTGTAAGGTTATCATCTCCCAAAAAAAATAATAACCATGCCTGGCCAGGTACCTTCATTTCCGCTTCCAGTAATAATATGCCCTTATCACGGTCGGCGATAACAACTTTCCAAAAGTCTGTGGTATCACCTGGCTCCAAGGTTTTTGCATTTATTCTGCCCCTCATACCCGGGCCACCAATGAGCTTATCGGCCCAGCCACGGAGATGCCAGAGCCAGTTGGTGTAGTACCAGCCGCGTTTGCCGCCGATTGCGAAAAAATTAGCGATCGTTTGCTCCCGGTTTACTACCGGCAGTGTACGAATATCTTTGTAATATTTTCGTTCCTGTATAAAATCTTTCCAAAAATTCTGGTCCATATGTTCCGTAAAACATGCAAAGTTAACGGATCGCTTAGGGAAAAAAATCTTACATTCAATAACACCCTAAAAGATGATAATATGGATATGAAGAAACAGACGGTACAGTCGCTCAAAGACTTACTGCTAAAGGGAAATGCGCATGTTACGTTCTGGGATGCGGTAAAGCACATACCTGCGGATAAGCTGGGTGAAGTGCCACCCAATATGCCTTACAGCATCTGGCAGCTGGTGGAGCATATACGTATTGCCCAATGGGATATCCTTGATTTTTCCCGCAATCCTGACTACAAGGAAATGAACTGGCCGCATGATTACTGGCCTAAGGAAACGGCTCCTAAAAATGAAAAACAATGGAAGGATACGTTGGAGCAGATTAAAGAAGAGTTACATGATTTTATCAAGCTGCTGGAGGCGCCGGATGCGGATTTGTTTGCACCGTTTCCACATGGGGATGGTCAGCATTTATTCCGGGAAGCGTTGCTGATAGCGGATCATACTAGTTATCATACCGGGGAGATCGTAGCGATCAGGAGGATATTAAATTGTTGGCCGTAATTTTTCAGAATTTGATCAGCACCTTCGGCGCTGATCAAATTCTGAAAGGCAGGGCGACCTTCAGTCGCCCTGCCTTTCAGAATAAATTAAATTGCCTGCCATAAATAATCACTGAACCAATTCCGGTGATCACTGAATCGGGTTACAGGTGTAAACCCGCCGAGGGACGCCAGCTGATCAATCTCCGCCGGATCATACTTTTGTGAAATCTCCATATAGAGCGGTTCATTTTCCCTGAAATTTATTATAACGTTATCGCCTATACGTACCTGCTGTTGGGTGAGGCTAATCAGGTAACTTTTACAGCTGCCTGTTTGCGGATCGTAGGTGGGATAATGTTCAAACTGTGAAATGTCAAAGTTTGCGTCCAGTTCCCGGTTGATCCTCCGGAGCAGGTTAAAGTTAAATTCGCGGGTGATGCCGGCATCGTCGTTATATGCGTGTAGTATCAACTGCGGATGTTTTTTCAGGTCAAATCCGGTGAGCAGCAAATCGCCGGGATGCAGGTGGCGCCTGAGCTGCTGGCAGAAACTGCGGGCAGCAAATGGGGTGAAATTGCCAATGTTGGCACCCATGAAAAGTATTATTTTTCTTTTCGGGGAGATGTCATTGGCTACCTTGAGCATCTCAAAGTATTCCCCCTGCAGGCCATGAAACTGTAAGCCCGGTAAGGTTGCTGGCAAGGATTCTTCCAGTAACTGTATCACATTGCCGGATATATCGATCGGGAAATACGTATAGTCTACACCGTTATCCAGCAGCTGTTTGAGCAGGTGCACAGATTTGGAGGCATCGCCGGCGCCCAGTTCTACGATGTCGTAGTCGCTGGCATGTTCATCAAAAGCGGCGGCGATAGCGGCCGACTGCTCTTTCATGATTTCCATTTCGCAGGCGGTGAGGTAATATTCCGGGCATTGCATGATCTTTTGAAAGAGCACATCGCCGGGTGCATCATAGAAATATTTAGGGTCCAGGTATTTTTGCTGTGCCCGCAACCCCTGCACTACATCATTGTAGAAAGTGCTGGTATGGCGGCTTCTGGATACCGTTGCCGGAGTGGAAATTACAGTGGAGTGTGCCATAGCTCAATGATTGTATCGTCAGTTAAAATTGGATTAGTTTTTAGCCAGCCTGATGCCGGTGAACTGCCATCGCAGTGGTGCATGGAAAAAGTTACGGTAGGTTTTACGACTATGCTCAGGCGGTGTCACTTCTGAGCCACCGCGCAGCACCATCTGGTTTACCATAAACTTACCATTATATTCGCCGATGGCGCCTGGTGCCTTCCGGAAGCCAGGGTAGGGGAGATAGGCGCTTTCTGTCCATTCCCAGCGTTGTCCCCAAGGAAACTTATCCGCCGCTGCTTCCCATTCAAATTCTGTAGGGAGTCGCAAGCCTTTCCAGGCGGCATAAGCGGAGGCTTCATAATAGCTTACATGGCATACCGGCGCATCCAGCTCCAATGGCTGCAGGCCGCTCCAGGTATATTGGTGCCAGTTATCATCGATCAGGTACCAATACATCGGTGCGGTGATGTGATTGGTTTTTACCCAGTCCCATCCTTCAGCGTGCCAGTGCCGGAAGTCCGTATAGCCGCCGGCGTTAATGAACTCCAGGTATTCTGCATTCGTCACCGGAGCGGAACTGATGGCGTATGGTGCCAGGTACACCTGGTGTCTCCCTAACTCATTATCAAAACAAAAACTTTTACCATGGTGCCCTATGCTGTAAATGCCTTCCGGCATGGATACCCAGTGGGCATCAGCGCCGGGGGCAGCAGTTGCCTGCCTGCCCGGATCGTAGGGCGGCATCAGCGGGTTATGACCAAGGATATATTTGATATCAGTATACAGTAGTTCCTGGTGTTGTTCTTCGTGGTTAAGACCCAGTACCATGAGGGCTTCGAGGTCTTCCTCCATGGGTGCAGCCAGGAATTTTTCCATGGCAGTGTCTACATGGCGGCGGTATTTCATCACGTCTTCCACGGAGGGGCGACTCAGGTTGCCTCTGTCGGTCCGGATCACGCGGGCGCCTACGGATTCATAGTAGCTGTTGAACACAAAGTTATACTGCGGATCAAACTCCGTATATCCGGGTGCGTTAGGCATGAGAATGAAGGTTTCGAAAAACCAGGTGGTATGACCGAGGTGCCATTTCGGGGGACTTACATCCACAACCGGCTGCACTACATAGTCTTCTGTTTTCAATGGTGCGCAGATGTATTCAGAACGGGATCTTACGGTCTTATATTTTTCCAGAATATTCATACTATTTTATTTTTTCAGATATAGTGCCAGGTCCGATATACTTTTTATTTGTAGGTCTGCCATTTGTTGCCGGCGCATCATTAGTGCGTAGGTATTATTAAAGCCGATTGGTTTAAGCCATTTAATACCGTATTGCTTTTCAAACTCCCTGCTAACGTAGGCGTATACCTTGTCTTTGTTTGCTATCAGTGTGTCAGTAATATTTGCCGGTGTCTGGAGGATGGCGAGCAACCCTGTTCCGGTATATTCGGGATACACATCAAGTTGATTATTGTTCAGTGCATCGAAACAAATTTTGGTGCCACCGAGTCCCAGTTTGGTACTTACTGCAAGATCGGTATGGCCTTCAATCAGCATTTTGTACATATTGGCGAGGATGTAGCCATCGCCAAAAATCTTACAACCTATACGTATCGTGCCTTTGGAGCCGTTTCGGGCAGATTTGAACAAGCCTTTTTGCAGCAGAAACTCCCGGGCTACTTTTTCCGGGCTATACTTCAGGTAATCTACCTGGTAGTTCAGTGCCGTCATAATGCTATCATTAATTGTACCAGCCAGGAGGTTTAGAGCAGGTTCCAGCTCCGGATAATTTTCCAGCACCGTATTATTCACGATGGGGGCGGCATAATAGGGCGGGAAGATATGTTTGTCGTCCTGCAGTACCACGAGGTCAAAGGCTTTCCCACGCCCGTCTGTGCTGCTGCCGCTGATGATGTCGATGTGTTTTTCGTAGGCGGCTTTGTACATGATCATGTCGCTGATCACGAGGGGATTTACATGTATGCCGTATACGGTTCTGAGGCCCGGGTTTCCATCGCGGCGACCCATAAACTCCGGTGTGAATCCCGCTTTGAGCGGGCCGCTGTTGCCGATGGGCAGCAGGTAAAAGGAGGAGAGCAACAGTAGTATCAGCGGAAGTGCGTATAAGCGCTGCCGTGACTGCTTTCCTTTCATATTTTGCAGGAGTGACAGCAGCCAGTCGAACAATATAGCCAGCAGGGCCGCAGGGATGGCCCCTGCGAGGATCATGCCGGTATTATTGAGTGCTATTCCGCCGAAAATAAATTCTCCCAAACCGCCGGCGGCAATATAGGCGGCGAGGGTGGCTACGCCTACATTGATTACGGTGGCGGTGCGAATGCCTGCCAGTATCACGGGCATGGCCAGCGGCAGCTGTACTTTGAGCAGCAGCTGGCGGTCGCTCATACCCATACCGATGGCGGCTTCTGTAACGGTGGGGTCTACGCCGCGTATACCCGTGTAGGTATTACGGATGATGGGCAGTAAAGCATACAGAAATAAGGCTACTATGGCGGGTTTTACACCGATGCCAAGCAGAGGAATCATGAATCCCAGCAGGGCGATGCTGGGAATGGTTTGCAGTACGCCGGCGATGCCCAGCACGATGCCGGAGAGCTTGCGGCGGCGGGTGATGAGGATACCCAGCGGTAAACCGATGGCAATGGCGATCAATACGGAAATAAACGTAAGCCCGGTGTGGGTAAGCGTTTGTTGCAGCAGTTTGCCCGACTCCTGTTGTATGAACTCAAAGAATCCTGTTTTTGGTTCCATACGCATTAGCGGGTTTTATAGGTTTGTAATCCGTGCATGATGGCAGTGCCGGTAATTTCTTTTGTGGTATCCTGGTGGGTGGCGATGACTGGGCCGGCGCTCAGCAGGGAAAGGGCTTTCCAGCAGGAACTGTCCGCAGTGATTTTCGTATGCCCGTTATGGTTATATCCTTCTGGAATGCTGTCCCAGATATCGCTGATGTGTAGGGTGGAGAGTTCCAGTTGGGTGCGTTGACTATCGAAGAAATTGCGGACAAAATCGTTGGCGGGGTGGAACAGTAGATCTGCCGGGCGGCCTGCCTGTTGTATACGGCCGGCGTTCATGAGGCAGATGCGGTCGCCGAGCTGAAAGGCTTCTTCTATATCATGCGTGACGAGCACCACAGTTTTGGTATGCAGCTCATCGAGGGATTTAAATTCCTGTCGCACGGCGTAGCGGGTGAGCGGGTCGAGGGCGCCGAAAGGTTCATCCATCAGCAGTACCGGCGGATCTGCTGCCAGTGCGCGTGCGAGGCCCACACGCTGTTGCTGTCCGCCACTCAGCTGGTGTGGATAGCTGTCGGCCTGTTCGGGTGCCAGTTTCAGTTTATGCAGGAGTGTTTGACAGCGGGCATTGATTTTATCTTCGGGCCAGTTAAGCAGTTGTGGTACGGTACTGATATTTTCCTTCACGGTGTAGTGGGGAAACAGGCCATTGTTTTGCAGTACGTAGCCGATGTTTTTACGCAGCGTAGTGGCGGGTATATTTTTTACATTTTCTCCGTTTACTTCGACCGTGCCGGAGCTGGCGTCCAGCAGGCGGTTGATGAGGCGCAGGGTAGTGGTTTTGCCGCAGCCACTGGTGCCCAGGAGCACCATTATCTCTCCGTCATTAACGGTAAAGGAAATATCATCTACTGCATTTTTTCCGTTCTCAAAAAATTTACTGACGTTACTAAGTTGAATCATGCGAATGAGGAATTATATACCCAATATATGGCCCTATTTCTCCAGGGTCATAAACAGGTTATTGATAGATTCTGCATACAGTGGGTGTGCGAAGATCATTTCGCGCAGTTGTGTAGCGCTAAGGTCACCTGCCATGGCCATTTGCACTACCGACATGATTTCACCCCCCTGTTCACCAATAATGGCGGCGCCGAGGATTTTATCCGTAGCAGCGTGCACAATGGCTTTCATGAAGCCGGTGGTTTGTCCTGTTTCGATGGCTCTTGCTACTTTATCCATGCCGAGGCAGGCAACTTTAAAGGGGTAGCCTTTGTCGGCCGCTTCTTTTTCGGAAAGGCCGATGCGTCCCAATTGCGGATCAGTGAACATGCAATAGGGTATTTGCCGGGTTTTGGTAGTGAGTTGTGTGTTTTCGAAGAGGTTTTTATAGAGCAGGAGGTGATCATTATAGGAGATGTGGGTGAAAGCGGGGCCTGGTTTCACGTCGCCCATGGCGTAGATGCCGGGGCAGGTGGTTTCCAGCTGGTCGTTCACCTGTATAAATCCTTTTTCATCGGTGGTGACGTTGGTATTGCTTAATTGCAGTTCAGCGGATTGAGGACGGCGTCCGGTGGCTACCAGCAGATGTGTGCCGGTAATTGTTTTACGGGAAGTGCCGCTCACTATGTCCAATGAAATGATATTATCTGCTGAAGATATTTTATCTGGTTTGGAGGAGGTGTGGATGGTCATGCCCTCTGCTTCCAGCATATTTTTCACGACGGCGGCTACGTCGGTATCTTCCCTGGACATCAGGTGGGGGCCGGGTTCTATGATACTGACTTTACTGCCGAGGCGCTGGAACAATTGTCCCATTTCCAGGCCGATATAACTTCCGCCTAAAACGATGAGTTCCGGTGGGATTTCCTTAATATCGAGGATGGTAGTGGAGGTGAGGTAGTGGATCTCCGATAATCCGGGGATCTCCGGAATTATCGTATCTGCACCGGTGTTTATGAAGATGTTATTGGCTTCGATACTCATCACCTGATCGTCCGGCTGGGTGATATTCACTTTTTTAACGCCGGCGAAAGAGGCGGTGCCGTAGTAGATGGTGATATTAGGTTCACTTTCCAGGGAGCGGATGGTACCGTTTCTGAACTGAGTAACCACTTTATTTTTTCTTTCGATGATGAAGGGCAGGTCGATGGAGATGCTTTGCTGATCGAGGTGTACGCCCCATTGTGCTGCCTGGCGAACGGTTTGTGCTGCTTTTGCGCAGGCGATCATGGATTTGGTGGGGGTGCAGCCGTCGTTGATGCAGGTGCCGCCGATCAGGCGCTTTTCTATGATAGCGGTTTTAAGTCCTTTTTTTGCCAGTTTCCGGGCTAATGGGTTACCACCTTGTCCTGATCCGATAATGATAGCATCAAATTTTTCCATATTCAAGGGTTTGAGATCGAGGGGCCAATAATTGTACCATGCAAAGCAAGTATTAAATGTAGGCCTTTTTTAAGCAATTACCGCCGGCCTACGCTGCGTGGTGCTTTCGTTTAAAAATCGTACCTTTGCCCGCTGAAAATCTACTACAATTGGTAAAAATTGATAACATCACATTGCCTGACTTTCCTTTGCTGCTGGCGCCTATGGAGGACGTGAGTGATCCTCCGTTCCGGGTGGTATGTAAAGAGAACGGGGCTGACCTGATGTATACGGAATTCATTTCCAGCGACGGGCTGATCAGGGATGCGATTAAATGTCGCAAAAAGCTGGACTTTTTTGAGTTTGAGCGCCCGATCGGCATACAGATATTTGGGGGAGATGAGGATAGCCTTGCCATGGCTGCGAAGATCGTGGACGTTACCAGTCCTGATTTACTGGACATCAATTTTGGTTGTCCGGTGAAGAAGGTGGCGGGTCGTGGTGCCGGTGCAGGTGTCCTCAAGGACCTGGACCTGATGGTTCGTTTAACGGAAGCCTGTGTAAAGGCCACTAAGCTGCCCGTTACCGTTAAAACGCGCCTGGGCTGGGACGATGATACCAAAAACATTGAAGAGGTAGCAGAACGCCTCCAGGACGTGGGTATTAAAGCATTGGCGATTCATGGTCGTACCAGGTGCCAGATGTATAAAGGCGAGGCCGACTGGTCGCTGATCGGTAAAGTAAAGAATAATCCAAGGATACATATTCCGATTATCGGAAACGGAGATATTAACAGTCCGCAAAAAGCAGTGGAATATAAAAACCGCTATGGTGTGGATGGTATCATGATTGGTCGTGCTGCCATCGGCCATCCGTGGATCTTCCGTGAAATCAGGCATTATGTAGAAACCGGAGAACTGATGGCTGGTCCTACTTTGGAAGAACGTATTGCGGTGAGCAAAAAACATCTCCATGAATCAGTAAAATGGAAAGGACCGGTGCAGGGGATTAACGAGATGCGTGGTTGTTATGCCAGTTACCTGAAAGGCCTGCCGGATATTAAGCAGTTCAGGGCCCGCCTGGTGACGCTTAAAACCGAGGAAGAAGTGGTGGAAGTGCTGGATGAGATTGAAAGGTATTATAAAGGGATTGAGCTGGCAGCGGCGCCGATAGAGCTGATAGATTATCATCAGAATTGCCCGTTGTAAGGGTGAAGGAAAAATATGTATTGCGTAAAAGCCGGCTATCTGCCGGCTTTTGTTTTTTGCGACATTCCCCTTTTAATTATTAAAATCCATGTTTTAATAAATGTGTTTTAATTAATATTTGATTGCGTCCCGTTCACAGTGCCAGTATGACTTCCAGATTTTTATTATCTTTCAAATAAAATGAAAGATATCTTTTGTTATATTTGAATGATATCTTTCATTTTATTTGAAAGATATGTAAAAATTATCACGTAATGCTGAGACAAGACCAGATAGCTTTAGTAATTGATTCGCAGAAGGAAACTTTTTTTAATCAGGAATCCGGTTTTACGCGCGATGCGCTTAATGACATTCCTGTTGCTAATTCGTTTGCTACTATTATAACTGGTATTCGGCGCTGTGGTAAAAGTACGCTGCTGTTACAATTGCTCCGAAGAGATTACCAGGATGCCCTGCATCTCAATTTTGATGACATCAGATTGGCTGGTTTTGATATGAAAGACTTTGCCCGTCTTCATCAGGAAATCGAGAGAAGAAGTCTCAAAGTTCTTTTCTTTAATGAAATACAAATCGTAGTAGGGTGGGAAAAATATATAAATCAACTTTTGCGTGAAGGTTACAAGGTATTCATCACTGGTTCGAATGCTTCTATGCTTAGTGTCGAATTAGGTACACACTTAACAGGCAGACATTTGTCCATGGAACTATTTCCATTTTCCTATTCAGAATTTATCCGGTTCAAAAAGATAGTGAATGGGGAGGAGGCCGTGATGAATTATCTTAAAACGGGGGGAATACCTGAATACATCAAAACGGGAATTCCTGCTGTATTGAATACGCTTGTAGATGATGTATTGATGAGAGATATTGCTGTCAGGCATGCTGTGAGGGATGTTACTACCTTACGTCAGCTAACAGCGTTTCTTATTACCAATATTGGAAATCTTCTGTCCGCCAGTAAACTGGTTGGAATGTTTGATATCAAATCCCCCGCTACATTCTTAGAATACTTTTCTTACCTAAAAGATGCTTACCTGCTTGACTTTATTCCTTTGTTCAGCCATTCGTTAAAAGTACAGGCACGCAATCCTAAGAAGGTATATGTAATGGATATGGGATTGTATACTGAAAATTCTATTTCAACAAGTGATAATTTGGGCAGGCGTTTGGAAAATCTTGTATTCCTTCATTTGCGCCGCAGATACAAGCATATCTTCTATTACAAGGAACGAGGAGAATGCGACTTTATTACCATGGAGAAAAATACAGTGAAACAAGCGATTCAGGTATGTTTGACAATTACTGACGAAAATTTTGGCAGGGAGTACAACGGATTGCTGGAGGCGATGCAATCTCTTGGTATAAAAGATGGCTATATTGTTACGCTAAACCAAAGGGATACTTATGAAGAAAATGGAATGAAGGTGACAATGCTACCAATATTCGATTTTATCGTCTAAATCCTCTTGTTTGAAAACACCATTAACGAGCAGCAGTTAGTGTAGACGTACGCTCAACCGGGTCCTTAGGGCCAGGGAAAACGAGCGATTCAGCTATTTCCTGGCTGCTATGATTCTTTTGTATTTCCTTGAAAGATTTCATTTTGCCCCCTCCATTTTTTTCATGATATTCGTAATCCAGGTTGTTCATGTGTGATTTGCCTAACCCTTTAAATTACTTCCCCTACATGGTTAAACCACTATTCGCAGCGGCAATGGTAATATCTTTCTTTGCGTGCACCAATCCCAGTCAACCGCAACGCGACCCACTCAAAGAAAGCAGCACGGCCTTACCCGACACCACCCTTAAATACGATGTGCGTTACCGCGATCAGCAACAAATAGAAAAAGTAATCTATGGCTTTGCGGAAAATTTCGATAACGGCAGCCTCGAAAAATGCCTGGAGTTTATGGATGACAGCATCCGGGGCGAGATTGACGGCGTGAAACTCAGAGGTAAGGAGAACTTTGCCACCAGAGTCGTACAACTCGGCGAAAGCGTGAAGAGTGCAAAATTCCAGCAACGCCACCTTATCAGCAACATGCAGTTTGAAATGCTGCCCAACGATTCCGTGCGCGTGAGCATGTATTGCGCCAACGTATGGACCGATATCAAAAGCGGTGAAATACAGCTGATGGCCGTGGGCTATTACAAAGGTAAACTGGTGAAAAAAGCAGATAAATGGCTCATCGCTGTGCTGAACTCGCTGCCCGATAGTCGCCTCGTAGAACGCTACTATAAAGAACAGGAAGACTCCCTGCTCAAAAAATAAACTATCATTATTCTGATAATTGTTATGAATTATAAGATGACTGAGTTAATTAGATTGGAATTAATTTTGTAATCCCTTAGCGATTTTAATTAACGAAGCAAAAGATCAAATTATGAACATTACAGACATCAAAGGCACAGTAAAGCTGGCAAACGGCGTAGAAATGCCATATTTCGGATTGGGCGTGTGGAGAACGAATGAAGGACAGGAAGTGATTGACGCCGTGAAATTTGCACTGGACGCAGGTTATAGGCATATTGATACTGCTGCTATATATGGCAATGAAGAAGGAGTAGGTACTGCTATTGCTGACCATACCACCGACAGAAAAGATGTTTTCATTACCACTAAAGTTTGGAATGCTGATCAGGGATATGACACTGCCATCAAAGCATTTGAAACCTCACTGGAAAAACTGAAAACAGATTACCTGGATCTCTACCTGATCCACTGGCCGGTAGCCGGTAAGTACAAAGAAACCTGGCGCGCACTGGAAACATTGTATGCAGAAGGCCGTGTGAAGGCAATCGGAGTGAGTAACTTTCTGCAACACCAGCTGGAAGACCTGATGCAGTCCGCTAAAGTTACACCTATGGTGGATCAGCTGGAATTCCATCCACGCCTGCAACAGCCCGCCCTGCAACAGTTTGCGAAGCAACATAACATCCAGTTCGAAGCCTGGAGCCCACTCATGCAGGGACAGATCTTCGATATTCCTGAACTGAAAGAACTGGCACAGAAATATGCAGTGTCAGTTGCCCAGCTTGTACTCAGATGGGATTTGCAAAAAGGAATTGTTACCATTCCTAAAAGCATTCAGCAAAAAAGAATCGAAGACAACGCCAAAGTATTTGGCTTTGAGATCGCAGCAGCAGATATTGCACTGATTGATGCGCTGGATAAAGGTACCCGTGTAGGTCCTGATCCGGCGAATTTCAATTTCTAAAAAAATAGTATCAGAAATTGCTTAAAAAGAGGAAAGAACAGCTACGGCTGCACTTTCCTCTTTTTAAATTTTATTAATATCTTGCACGAGATGAAACGTAGACTATTTGCGATCGCCCTCGGAATTTTTGCGGTACAACAGCTGGATGCTCAACAGCAGCCAGCGTTCCGAAGGGCCGACCTGCCAACAGAAACCAGAGTACAGGACCTGATGCACACCCTTACCCTGAAAGAAAAAATCTCCCTGCTCGGCTATAACAGTCCGGCCATTGAACGCCTGGGTATTCCGGCGTATAACTGGTGGAATGAAGCGCTACACGGCATAGCCAGAGGCGGAGAAGCTACTGTTTATCCGCAGGCAGTAGGTTTGTCATCCACCTTTGATCCGGAACTGGCAAAGGCTGTAGCCAACAGCATTTCCACGGAAGCACGCGCAAAGTATAATATGTCTGTCGCTAAAAACAGACATGTGCAATACATGGGCCTGAACTTCTGGACACCTAACGTCAATATCTTCCGCGATCCAAGGTGGGGCAGAGGACAGGAGACCTACGGTGAGGACCCCTATCTGACTGCTACCATGGCAGGTGCTTTCGTAAATGGTTTGCAAGGTGATGATCCGGAACATCTGAAAACAGCTGCCTGTGCCAAACACTTTGCGGTACACAGCGGACCAGAAAAAGATCGCCACCAGTTCAACGCCATCGTGGATCAAAAGGACCTGCGCGAAACCTACCTCTATGCATTCAAAAAAATGGTGGATGGGAAAGTGGAATCCATCATGTGCGCCTATAACCGCGTAAATAGTGAGCCTTGCTGCACCGGCAACACCCTGCTCCAGGATATCCTTCGTAAAGAATGGAAATTCGGCGGACAGGTAGTAACCGACTGCTGGGCACTCGATGATATCTGGCAACGCCATAAAGCGATTCCTACCCGGGAAGAAGTGGCTGCTGCTGCAATTAAGGCAGGGGTGAACCTCGACTGCGCCAACATCCTCCAGGATGATGTGATGAAAGCCATCGACAAAGGATGGCTCAAAGCCGCAGATGTAGATTCGGCCCTGATCAAATCACTCCGCACGCAGATGAAGCTGGGACTGTACAACAATCCCGCGGATCGTGCCTATGCCAGCTATGGCGCCGACAGTGTTAACAACGCCTGGCATGCACAATTGGCCCTGGAGGCGGCCAGAAAAAGTATGGTGCTGCTGAAAAACAATGGCGTGCTGCCACTACAGCATGATAAATATTCTTCTATGCTGGTAACCGGCTCCAACTCCGTATCGCTGGAAGCCCTGATGGGTAACTACCACGGTGTATCCGGTAACATGGTCACCTTCGCTGCAGGCCTCAGTAAGGCCGCAGGTCCGGCGGTAGCCATGCAGTACGACCAGGGTTGCGACTTCACCGATACGCTGCATTTCGGCGGTATCTGGGCGTCAGAAAACTGTGATGTTACCGTAGCTGTAATCGGCTTAACGCCACTGCTGGAAGGCGAAGACGGAGATGCGTTTTTGTCGCCCGCCGGTGGTGATAAAAACACCCTGAGCTTACCGCGTTCACAGGTTTTATTTATGAAGAAGCTAAGGGCTGCTCATAAAAAGCCTATCATAGCCGTGGTAACCGCAGGCAGCGCAGTAGATATCACTGAAATTGAACCTTATGCAGATGCGATCATCCTGGCATGGTATCCTGGTGAGCAGGGCGGTACCGCACTGGCTGATCTGGTGTATGGTAAGTATGCACCATCAGGACGACTCCCCCTCACCTTCTATCATTCCGTGAAAGACCTGCCCGACTATAACAGCTATAGCATGAAGGACCGCACCTACCGCTACTTTACCGGCAAAGCCGCGTGGCCGTTTGGGTTTGGTATGAGCTATACCACTTTTGATTACAACTGGGCCGGCAAGCCACAGGAAAAATATAAGCAGGGCGATACTATTCGTATGTCCGTAAAGGTTAGCAACACCGGTAGCTATGATGCGGATGAGGTAGTACAGGCGTACATCAGCTATCCTGCGGTGGACCGTATGCCGCTGAAAGAGCTGAAAGCCTTTGGCCGCGTGCATACCACCAAAGGTGGTGCACAGGAATTACAACTGGCTATACCCGTTGCTGAATTACAGAAATGGGATCTGCAACAGGGTAAATGGAAACTGTATCCGGGTAAATATACCGTGCATGTAGGCGGCGACTCACAACAGTCAAAACTGACATCTTCCTTTAGTGTAAAATAATTAGTTTAAAAAACGGGAATGTTTATCTTAATAGAAACATTCCCGTTTTTTTATGCCTTTTCTATCCTTTCGATTACTATTTATCATAGGGCTATTATTGCCTTTTTCCGTCTTTTCCCAAACTGTACGGGTACTCACTAATCATGTTGGTTATGAAGTTACAGGCCCCAAACGCGCCATCCTTCAAAGCGAAACACCTGGCACCGCCGGCAACTTTCAGCTGCTGGATGTCAACAACCAGGTGGTTTATTCCGGTAAGGTGTCGCAGCAAGCGCAAACAGTTGATAACTGGCAGCGTTATTTCCGGGAGATGGATTTCTCCGAATTTGCAACGCCTGGTAAATACAGACTGAGAGCGACCTTTAACCAGCAGGAATGGACCTCCGAATTGTTTGAAATCGGTACAGATGTATTGGAACGTCAGACCTTATCAGATGTGATTTACTATTTCAAGGGACAGCGCAGCAGCGGATTGCCGGATGCGGCCGACCACCACGTGGGATTGCTCCATACCCGCGATACGGTGGACGCTCATGGCGGTTGGTACGATGCTACCGGCGATTACGGCAAACATCTCTCTCACCTGTCTTTTTCTACTTATTTTAATCCACAGCAGATTTCTCTCACCGTATGGAGCCTGCTCAATACTTACGAACTGCTGCAGGCAAGGCCCGGTAATGATTTCAGACAGTTTAAACGCAGGCTGCTGGATGAAGCGATGTATGGTGCTGATTACCTTACCAGGTTGCAGGTAAAGGAAGGTTCTTTTTTCAGAAGTGTAAGCGCTCCCGGACCAGGTAAACGAGCCGTGGACCGCGTGATCAGGCCGGAAGAAAAGAATTACCGCATTAAGGAAAACAAAGACCAGAGCTTTACTTCCGGAAATGATAATACCGAATGGCAAAGCTACCAGGTGAGCTTTCGTTCCGGCGGTGGTATTGCGATTGCCGCCCTGGCAAAAGCTGCAACCTATGATACCTGTGGCGACTATACGAATGCGCAATATCTGGAAGCTGCCAAACGGGCATTTGCCTATTTGGAAAAGCACAACCTGGAAATGACCAATGATGGCAAAGAAAATATTGTAGATGACTATTGTGCATTAGCAGCGGCTACAGCCTTGTATGAGGCCACAAAAGCGCCGCATTACCAGGCCTATGCGGCTTCCAGAGCAAAGCAACTGACTGACCGGCTGCAACAATGGAACCAATATAAAAACTACTGGCGTGCGGATGATAAGGACCGGCCTTTCTTTCATCCATCTGATGCGGGTTTGCCGGCGGTGAGTCTGATGAAGTTTTATCCTTATGCTACGGCGGCGCAACAAGCTACTATTCGCACTGCCCTACAGCGCTCTTTTTCATTTGAAGCCGGTATCACCACCGAAGTAGCGAATCCATTTGGATATGGTCGGCAATTAGTACAGGATACGGCTGGTGTAAGACGCAGCAGTTTCTTTTTTCCGCATGGCAGCGATGCTGCCCCGTGGTGGCAGGGTGAAAATGCGCGACTTGGCTCCATCGCTACGGCAGCACGCATGGCCGCGAAATTTTTTGCGGATGATCCCAAACTGGCTGCCAGCCTAAGAAATTATGCTACCAATCAGCTCAATTGGATACTGGGACTAAACCCATATGATGCCTGTATGATGCAGGGGACGGGTCATAACAATCCCGCCTATGGATTTTTTGGTACGTTTGAGTACACCAACGCACCCGGTGGAATCGTGAATGGCATTACATCCGGCATTGCGGATGAACATGGCATTGCGTTTAATTTATCTTACAAAACTACTGGTAAAGATGATGACTGGCGATGGGCAGAACAGTGGCTGCCGCATGCGGCGTGGTATATGTGGGCCGTGGCAGAAGGTAATTAAAATGCTTTAATGCAAAAGAGAGACAGTAGCATTAGCGCTGTCTCTCTTTTGCATTTTGGAGAGATGTATGTTATTCTGTTTTTAAACTCTTCACCGGATCGGCCATGCTGGCCTTTATGGATTGATAGCTGATGGTAAGCATGGTAATGAGGATGGCGGTGATGCCAGCAAACAGGAACACTGCCGGGCCTACCTGTACATGGTATTTATATTGTTGCAGCCACTGCGCCATCATCCACCAGGCAGCAGGAAATGCAATCAACATGGAGATGGCTACCAGCTTAAGAAAATCGAGCGACAATAAAGTTGTGATGCTTTGTGTGCTGGCGCCGAGTACCTTGCGGATACCGATTTCTTTGGTGCGGCGTTCTGCTGTGTAGGCGGATAAGCCAAAGAGGCCGAGGCAGCTGATAATGATGGCAATAGCGGCGAAGATGCGACTGAGTTGCTGCATCAGCATTTCATTCTGAAACATATCATTAAACTGCTTATCCGTGAAGCTGTAGGTAAAAGGATAAGCAGGATTAAACCGGCGCATCACGTCTCCAATTCGTGCCATGGCTACTTCCGGCGCAATGTTGGCGTTTAACCGGGCATAGATGGTGTTGGTACGGGAAGGGATACCGAGGAACATGACGGGGTCCGGACTGCCGTACATATCACCATACACATAATCTTTCACTACACCGGCTATACGAAATTTCATGGTAACGCTGTCGGATACCCTGGCGTACAGCATTTTCCCGAGTGGACTGCCGGCGCCTATTTGTTTGGCAAAAGCCTGGTTTACCATTACGTTGATGCTGTCGTCCGCTTCGCGGGTTAGGTTTTGCCCTTCCAGCAGCTGCATACCTGTAGTTTCCAGGAAGCCCGGGCCGATGAAACGCATGGAGGTGATGGAGGAAGCGTTCGCCGGCTTGCCATCCCAGGTAATGCGGTCGGTACTGTTGCCATCGTATAACGGGTTGTGATCCGCCAGGGCAGCTTTTTCTATGGCACCGGTGTGGTAGAGTGCATCGCGGATGGAGGCGAAGTTTTTGACAACATCGCCGGTGGCATTTATAGAAATAAGGCGCTCGATATTAAATCCGAGATCCCTTGATTTAACATGCTGTATTTGCTGGTAGATAATAACCGTAGCGATGATGAGTACAATCGAAATACTGAACTGCGCTACCACCAGGCCTTTGCGAATAAATGCCGCGCCGCCGGATTTCACTTTGAAGCCTTTCAGAATCGCTACAGGGTTGAAATTGGACAAATACAAGGCAGGGTAGGAACCTGCCAGCAGTCCGCAGAAGAGGGTGAGTGCCACTAAAGCCAGCAGGTGCGAAGGTTGCAGTAATTGCAGCGATAATATTTTATTCACTAAAGTATTGAAGGCCGGTAATACCAAAGCCAGCAGCAGTATGGCTACCAGGGTGGCAAATGCTGCCTGAACGATAGCTTCCCCGATGAACTGTATGATCAGTTTTCCTTTCCCTGCGCCTAGTGCTTTTCGCACACCTACTTCCTTTGCGCGTTGTTCGCTGCGGGCGGTAGAAAGGTTCATGAAGTTGATACAGGCAACCAGCAAAATAATCCCGGCGATGAGGAGGAACAGGCGGACGTATACAATGCGGCCGCCGCTCTGGATGCCGTTTTCGTATTCACTGCGGAGTCGCCAGTCGTTCATGTTTAGCAACGAATAGGTGACGGCATAAGTAGGAATATTTTGTTTAGCCAGTTGGTTCATTTTACTGGTGATGGCGGCGATGTTGGCGCCGGGTGTAGTCTGGAAGTAGGTTTCCAGTTGGAAAGCCTCCCAGTTGCTGAGCGAGTTGGTACCCTGGTAGGCAGCCTCCAGTGGGGCGAGCCAGTCGAACCGCACCGAAGCGCTTAGCGGTATATCTTTTACCACACCTGTAATCGTATAGGCGTTTGCGTTATCTACCGTAATAGTTTTCCCTATGATGCCGGTGGTAGCATTAAATAATTTTTTTGCGGTTTTTTCGGTGATCACGAGGGAGTGCACTTGTGTGAGTGCATCCCCTGGCGTGCCTTCCACGAACTGGCATTCAAATATTTGCAGGAAGGCTGGATCTACGTACCGGCCGTAACTGTACATAGGGTTGTTGCCGTAGTTGAATAATGCGGAGGTATAGCCTTCTGTGCTGCGTGCGTATGATTTAACACCTGGAATTTCGGCAATGGCAGATGGTCCTACAGGGCCGGAAGTGGAAGTATAGGTTCTCAGTTCGTTGTTGAGGTTCCAATGGATTTTAGTGAGCCAGGTATTGTCTTTCTGCCGGATGTAGCCATTGAAGTTTACCTCGTCTTCTACCCATAGGAGTATGAGGCAGGTGCAAACAATACCTATGCTGAGTCCGAAGATATTCAGCAACCCGTAGGTCTTGTTTTTTTTCAGGTTGCGAAGTGCCGTTTTCAGATAATTCGATATCATGATGAAAAATCCTTTGGATGGGTTTTAACCAGAACGGTGCCACCTTACGAAAGTATTGAAAACAGGGGATTTGGGGGAGGGGGAATCTTGAAAAATGTCCGCTTCCGGACATAGGTGTTGCGGAAGCGGACAAGTAAATTAATGCAGGACTGCGTGTGCGCCGTGCATTTGCGTTTCTTCTTTAATAAATTTACGACCAATCAGCAGTACTGCCAGTGCGCTGATACCACAGCAGGCGAGTGTGAGCGTCATGGGGGTGGCATCCGGTGTTTTTACCGCACTTACGGCGGCGGAGGTGATGGCGCCTATGCCCAGCTGCAGGGCGCCCATTACGGCTGAGGCGCTGCCGGCATTTTTGGAAAAAGGAGCCAGGCAAAGTGCCGCGGTGTTGGGATTTACAAACCCCAGGCAGCAGAGGTAACCAAAAAGTAATATCAGGAGCATCGGAAGCGTTAGTATATGGGTGATGGCGGCCAGGAGCAGGAGTATACCAAAGGCCGACTGAAACGCCAGCGCGATGGGTATTATCTGGCGGCTCTGGAACCTGCGCAGCAGGATGCTGTTTATCTGGCTGCAGCCGATAAAGCCAACTGATAATCCGGCAAAGATCCAACCATACACTTCACCACTTACCTGGTATACTTCCATGAACACCTTTGGTGAACCGGAAACATAGGTAAATATACCGGCAAAGCTGAGCGCGCCGGCGAGGGCGTAGGTGGTAAACTGTGCGTTGGTGAGTACAGCCAGGAAATTGGTAATAATAGGTTTGGGCTTGAGAGACATGGATTTATCCGGTTGATAGCTTTCCGGTAACCAGAGCAGGCAGGCGAGAAAAATAATGGCTCCCAGGATGGTGAGGATAAGAAATACGGCGTTCCATCCAAATGCGGCTGTAACATAACCGCCTACAGCGGGTGCAACCATTGGGGAGGCCCCCACTACCAGCATGAGAAGGGCAAATACCCGGGCATTGTCTTTCACCGGGAATATGTCGCGCACCATGGCTACCGCTGCAACGGTGGCGGCACAGCTACCGATGGCCTGGAAAAAGCGCAGTACTATCAAACTTTGTATAGTGTGACTATACATGCAACCAATAGAGGCGGCGATATAGAGTACAAGACCGGCATAAAGTGGTTTTTTACGGCCATATTTATCCAGCAACGGACCATACAAGAGCTGGCCGGCGGAGATGCCAATAAAAAAGCTGGTGAGGGAAAAACCGATGGTAGGTACGTCCGTACCGAGGTCTTTCGCCATGGCAGGGAATCCTGGCAGGTACATGTCGATCGAAAACGGACCGAGGGCGGTGAGTGCCCCTAAAATTAAAATTAAAAAAAAGAACCGCGAGGGCGTTATCGTTGTTGTCAAGGAGTACGTATTTATGGTTTCGTTTACAGAAGTGGACAAAGTTACACTGTATTTTTCGCAGTACCATTGAAAGACGATATCGATAATAGTTATACAACGATCAGTATATGTTATAACTATCCATAAATTAATTTTTTTTGTTCTATTGCGAGAGCGTAACGGTATTGTAATCTGTGATTCTAACGTTAATGGATAAACGAAAAGTAGTAGTCAACCAGCTATTTTTATTTTTTTTGTAGATACTTTTTTTGGTTATATCATTGGGGTACGAAACGTAGCCCACATAAAACAGAAAAGCGATGAATACGGTAACCTATCTCCGGACCAACAACGAGCAGCAGGATTTTGAAGCGCTGATTAATGCGCTGGACGAGGACCTGCGTGATCGTTACCAGGAATTGCAGGAAATTTACGATGAACACAATGTGATTGAAGCGATCAACACTGTTGTGATTGCTTACATGGGGCAGGAGGCCGTAGGATGTGCATGTTTCCGTGAATTCAATGACCACACCATTGAAATCAAGCGGATGTTTGTAAAGCCCGAATTGCGGGGAAAGGGGATTGCTTTCGGCATACTCCATGAACTGGAAAACTGGGCGAAAGAACTGCATTACAGTTATGCCATCCTGGAAACGGGCAAGCGTCAGCCGGAAGCCGTTAGTCTGTACCAGAAAAGTGGCTTTACGGTGATGGACAACTATGGGCCCTATATTGGTATGGACACCAGTATTTGTATGCGTAAACGCCTGGGTTCCTGATTAACCTCAGTAAAAATTTGTGAACGCCGCCTATGAGCGGCGTTTTTTTTGCGCAAAAGCGCGGAAGTTTTAATAAATAGTAGCAGATTTTTTACGGGCAAAAAGGCAGCCAGGGCTATGTTTCCTTTCAACCCAAAAAAGAAAGGCCGTCACTTTTCAGTAACGACCTTTCTGCCTTTCACACCTGTTTCTCATAAGCATGGCTCTAATGCATCAGGCAAAGGAATTTGTTTCCTTTTGCATGGAGCCGTTAATATCCATTCTTGCATGCCAGCTGAGCGCTTCTTCCAGCAAGTGTGGCGTATGGCCGCCTTTGCGGGAGGCTGCAAGGAAATAATCTTTCAGTAAGTCCTTATACACAGGGTCAGCGCAGTTGCTGATAATCGCTTTTGCACGCTCACGTGGCGCCAGTCCGCGCAAATCAGCCAGGCCGAAGTCGGTTACTACAATGTCTACATCATGCTCGCTGTTATCAACATGTGAAGCCATGGGCACCACATGCGAAATCGCGCCATTTTTTGACGATGCCTGCGTTACAAATACGCTCAGGTAAGCGTTGCGTGCAAAATCGTTGGAACCACCGATGCCATTCATCATTTTGGTGCCTCCAATATGTGTAGAGTTTACATTTCCATAAATATCAAATTCAATGGCGGTATTAATACTGATCACACCCAGGCGGCGGATCACTTCAGCGGCATTGCTGATATCCTGCGGGCGAAGGATGATATGTGGTTTGTATCTTTCGAAATTTTCCATCAGCCGTGCATAGCAAGGTTGTGACACCGTGATGCTGCTGGCAGAAGCGAAGTCCATTTTACCCGCATCAATAAGGTTGAAAGTACTGTCCTGCAAAACTTCTGAGTACATGGTAAGGTGTTGGAAGTCGCCATCGATGAAGCCTTCCAGAACGGCATTGGCTACTTTTCCAATGCCCGACTGGAGTGGTCTTAGTTGATTGGTAAGGCGTCCTTTTTTTACTTCGTGTTCAAAGAACTGCAGCAGGTGACCGGCAATAGAGCGGGTTTTATCGTCACGGTCATTGATCGCTGCGGGACTATCAATTGTTTCCGTAATAACGATAGCAATAATTTTTTCAGGATCTACCGGGATGGAAGTACTGCCAATACGGGTGCCTGCCGCCGTAATAGGAATGATTTTTCTGTCGGGCCAAACGCCGGCGGAAAAAATATCATGTACCCCGTAGAGCGACAATGGCACTGATACATTTATTTCTACAATAATCTTATCTGCTTTTGCGGCAAAGGTGGCGGTATTGCCTACGGAAGTGGTGGGAACAATGCTGCCGTCTTCTTCGATCAGGAGTGCTTCGATGATGGCTACATCCGGGCGGATGATGTTTTCGTTGATCAGCTCTGCACTTTCACCGAGGTGCTGGTCAATGAATAATACATTACCCTCGTTGATGGCGTTGCGCAGCACAGGATCTACCTGAAACGGCATCCGCTTATGTACTGCTCCTGCTTCGGTAAGGGTGCCGTCCGTACCATGGCCCAGCGAAGCGCCGGTGAGCAGGGTGATTTTGCGTGGAGAAGTGGTGGCTAATGCTGCAAATGCTTTCAGCACGGCCTTACTGTCTCCCGCTTTGGTAAAACCACTGCTGGCCACTACCATGCCGTCCTTAATATAGGAGGCTGCGTTGGCCGCACTGGTGATCAACCCCTGCATGCCCGATCTCTTTATTCTCTCTTCGTACATCTTAGTGATAGGTTTGTGGAACACCTAAAATTACGAAGGATTGATATGGCCAAAATGTGATAATGGGTCAAAATGATGCTCAAACCGGTCATGGTATAACCGATGCTTCCATACTGGTGTTAGCTAAATTTGGTGTGATCAACAATAGGTTTTTAGGTAAGATGAAAACGGCCATGACTATACGTCAATTCACGAAGTTTTTAGGATGGAAACGGCAGCCATACTGTATATTTTATTTTCTGAATGCAGCATCCGTTAGGGCAGCAATTTTTAAATATTTTTTCAGGGAGATGTAAACCCCGCAGCCACAAAAAGTTTTTAGTATTACTGCAGTGATCCGAGTGTAAAATTTTCTATCTTCGCGCGCTCGTACCACGACTATGCCAAAGAGAAAAAAGAAAAGTAGCGGTAATTATTCTATCGTTATTATCCTAGCCATTATTACGTTTGTAGTAACCTATTGTACCCGCAAATTCACTACAGACAAGGGGAAAGAAGTGCCCGCTACTTCCCGCGAAAAGCAGCCATCTGCTAACGGGAAAAATAAGCAGGCTGACTTATTTAAAGAAAACTTCGAGACTACATCTCCCGTAAAAGAAAATTATAATTCCGAAACTATTACCCTCAAGTCAGGTGCATGGACACTGAAAGACGCTGTGGTAGGGGCAAGAGCGGAAGATCATAAACAAGGAAAGCAGGCACTTCGTATACGCGGTGGCGGTAGTGCTACCATGGATTTCGATATTGCGGTAAAAGGCACGGTAACGGTTACACTTAAACATGCGGCGTATGGTACCGATGCCGGTGGTAACTGGGAATTGTGGTATTCGGTCAACAAAGGCCAGCGATTCACCCAGGCAGGAAGTGCCGTTAAAACAACTTCGAAAGAGCTCCGCACTTCTACCTTTACCATCTCCGCAGAAAAAACACTGCGACTCCGGATCCGTAACACTGATAAGGATAACGGCCGCCTCAACTTTGATGAACTCAGCGTAGTGCGCAGCAGCCAAACGCCCAAAGACAATACGCCGGCGCCCTCTGGCAATGCCGTGGCCGGCGATGACGATAACCTGCTGCTAGGAAATCCGAGTGATGCTACGCCGGCAATGGTATCTCCCAATAACTACCTGATGGATAAGGAATTTTACAAATTATCGTATAACCGTGACCGTGGTACACCCAACTGGGTGAGCTGGCATGTATCGTCCAGGGATTTGGGTCATATGTCGCGCTCCAACGATTTCAAGCCGGATGCAGACGTCCCGGACAACTGGTACCAGGTGTCGCACACGAGCTATATCGGCAGTGGGTTTGACAGAGGGCATAACTGCCCTTCGGGTGACCGCACGTTCAGCAGAGCCGCCAACGATGCCACTTTCCTGATGACCAACATGATACCCCAGGCGCCTAATCATAATCAGCACCTGTGGTCAGGGCTCGAAAGCTATACCCGCGACCTGGTAAAGGCCGGGAATGAAGTATATGTGGTCATGGGCAGCTACGGCGTTGGTGGCTACGGCGAAAAAGGGCTTAAAAAGAAAATCGACCGCAACAATATTACGGTGCCGGATCACATCTGGAAGGTGATCGTGGTGATTCCGGAAGGCAATAATGACTTGAAAAGGATCAATAAACATACCCGCATCATTGCGGTTAATACACCGAATAAAAACGATGTGAGTACGAAATGGTCCGCCTACCTCACTTCCATTGAAGAGATAGAGCAGGCCACGCAGCTGAAGCTGCTGAGTCGTGTGCCGGAAGAGGTGCGCCAGGAGCTGGTGAAAAAAATTGACACTGGAAACTGATAGATAGCGTATTTTCGGAGTCGTTCAATCCGGAAAATTATGTTGAAAGAAAAGATCAGGGAGCTGGCAGCTGCCCTTCATGCCAGTACAGTGGTGAATCGCAGACATTTGCACACCCACCCTGAGTTGTCTTATAAGGAATTTGAAACAGCCGTTTTCATTGAGGAGCGACTGGCAGCCATCGGACTGCCGTTTGAGCGCATGGCCAATACCGGTATTGTAGCGTTGCTGAAAGGTGAGAAGGCTGATTCCAGTGCGGTGGTAGCCTTGCGGGCGGATATTGACGCGCTGCCCATCCAGGAGCTGAACGAAGTGCCGTACAAGTCGCAAAACCCAGGTGTTATGCATGCCTGCGGCCATGACGTACATACGTCCTCGTTACTCGCTACCGCTGAAATTCTTACCCGCCTGAAAAGCGAGTTTTCCGGAACAGTAAAATTTATTTTTCAGCCGGCAGAGGAGCTGATCCCTGGAGGTGCCAGCATGATGATCAAAGAAGGCGTCCTGCAAAATCCAAAGCCGGACTACATCCTCGGGCAGCATACTATGCCGGAGTTACCCGCTGGTAAAGTAGGGTTCCGTGGTGGCCGGTATATGGCCAGCAACGACGAAATTTTTCTCACCATCAAGGGAAGAGGGGGCCATGGCGCTATGCCTCACCTGGGCATTGATCCGGTGTTGATTGCCTGTCATATCATCACCGGCTTGCAGCAAATCGTTTCCCGCAGGGCTGAACCCGGTTTGCCATCTGTACTTTCCTTCGGTAAAATGCTCGCAAATGGTGCTACCAATGTGATTCCGGATGAAGTACGGGTTGAAGGAACCTTCCGTAGCATGGATGAAACCTGGCGAAAACAGGCCCACGAAAAAATCCGTAAGATGGCCGAATCCATTGCCGAAGGAATGGAGGGCAGCTGCGTGGTGGAAATACACCAGGGCTATCCGGTGCTGATCAATGATGATGCACTGACTGCTGCTACCCAAGCGCATGCGATTGAATACCTCGGGGCCGCCAATGTAGTGGACCTGGACATCTGGATGGCGGCCGAAGATTTTGCCTATTATAGTCAGGCCGGACCTTCCTGTTTCTACCGGTTAGGGGTACGCAATGAAGAACGGCAGATTACCTCCGGACTACATACCGCTACGTTTGATGTGGATGAACTGAGCCTGCAAACAGGGCCGGGGCTGATGAGCTACCTGGCATTAAAGACGTTGGGCAACGACTAAAATTTATAAATTATAATAAATTATTATCTATATTTGGGGCGTCTAATACAAGCCTATGAAAGCTCCCATGAAAACCTGGTGTCTGGCCGTCTGCGCACTCTTGTTATTCTCCTGCAGTAAGGAAGTGATTGTTGAACCAAGGATGACGGTTCCTGGCGCCGGTGGTGAGGAAGAACCATCCAACCCCTCTTCGAGTCCGATTGCTGGTACTTATAAGCTGATTTCTACCTCACAGAAAGGAAGAAGTGAAACCAAACCTACGGATGGAGAAGACATGCTCTCTGTAATGAATTATGAAATTGAGGGTACTAATGCCGAGGGTACTTATGTGATTGATTCAAAAAATATGACGCCGAAAGATGTTTCCTATATGGCGGCTATGAGCTATACCATGATGGTCTATATTGATGGTGAGCCATTTATGGAGCCGGTTACACAAAATATATCGTTCAAATATCCGGTAATGAATGTAGTCAGTCCATATACCCTAAAGGGAACTGATTCACTTACCCTGAAAGTAATGAGCCTGAGTGGTGCAGCAGTGGGTGCAGGTACAGGTGTACCGGAAACAGTGACTATGCACTATGCCTTTTCAGGAGATACGCTGATTATGAGTGGTAAACTCGTGATCACGGACCGTCTTAACACTTTCACAGACGGTTCAAAAGGAATTGTAAGTGCAAATGATAACTTTGGATTGAAGATGTTGCGTATTTCCAAATAATAAAAGCTGGCCGGGACTTGCTCCCGGCCAGCCGGCTGATTACTAGGCTACAGCTGTTGCATTGAAGTAAATCAATTCCTTTTTAAATTCTGTGAAGTTCATACCGGTAGCACTTTTGAAGAACTTGCTGAAGTGGGAGGTATCGTAAAAGCCCAGGAAGTAGGCAATTTCTTTCATGTTCAAATCTGAATGGGCGGCCCTGCGTTTGGCTTCCAGCACTACCCGCTGGCGGATATGATAGCTTGCAGGATAACCAGTGCAGCGTTTGATCACCATATTAAGATAGTTGGGCGTAACCGCCAGCATATCGGCATAAGCAGTTACCATTTTTTCAGTGAGGTAATGCTTTTCCAGCAGGGCCATGAATTTTTGCAGGAGCTCCCCATTCCTGTGTATCTGTGGCAGCTCCATTCTGTTTTCCAGGAGCCGCGATAAGTGAATCAGAAATATTTTCAGATAGCGTTTTAATAGTTCAGTTTTCCAGGAGTTGTTGCCCAGGTATTCTTTTTCCATTTTCAGCAGTATATCCTCCATTTCCGGCGTTTCTGCGGCATCACTGCTATTGATCTTCACATCGCTGAGCAATTGCTGCAGGAGGCCATAAAACGCTTCGTTGAATTCCGGTTCACTGTTGTGAATGAAGCCGGCGGAAAAGCTCAGCACAAAGCCCTGTGGCCCGGTGTCGGGTTTCCAGGATATTAACTGTCCCGCACGTACGAAAAACAACTGCTGTGGTGCATACGTAAATTGTTGCAGATCTACTGTAATAACGCCATGGCCCGCCGTAATCCAGATGATGCGGAAGTCGGCCTGGCGGCCGGTATTATCAGCAGCATCGCCTTGGCCCTCCATTGAAATGTTGGTAATGGCGAAGCTCAGATCGGAACGGTTGTTTATCATAATTATCTCTGTTAGTTACTTAAAGGAAATTGACTGTTAGGGTATTCCTATTAATATGCCAATCCCTGCATGTAGGGGGAGAATGTTATGAAATGCTTGTCTGTAAAGTGTTTGGTTGATCTGTTGTTGGCAAATATTGTTTAGTGGTTGATGGAATAGCTATGATAATTTCGGAGTTTTTTAGTGAGCTACGGAAATTACGGAGCCAGCAATGCACGTTGTACATTGGCGAGTAAATCTTTATCCCGGAAGGGCTTAGCCATAAAGGCCTTCGGGTTGGTGCGCCGGGCTGCTGCCTGTATCTGCGGATTGTTATTGGCCGTCAGGTAGATAAACGGTATGCACCGCAATTCCAGTTCTTTTCCCAGGTCGAGCCCATTTTCGGGGCCTTGTAAAAAGATATCGAGCAGCACCAGTTCAGGGAGGTGATCGTTGATACTCTGAATGGCAGCAGGTACGGAAATGGCGATATCCGTCACTTCATAACCAGCCCGTTGCAAGGTGAGTTGTATATCTTCCGCCACAATAAATTCGTCTTCTACAATAAGTATTTTCTTTTTCATAACTACGAAATAACGGCTGCATGATCAGCCTGGTGAGTAGTGAGGAGCATCAGGTTACTTTCGGCCACAAAACGGATATGTACGTGCAGGCCTGCATCATTGCTGAAGCGGATCTTTCCGTTGATTTGTTTGGCCAGTCCTCTGATTAATCTGATCCCCATGGTATCGGAATGTTCAATGTCAAAGCCGGAAGGGATACCGCGGCCATTGTCGCGTATATCAAGGGTGATGTGGTTGCCTTCTTCTTTTTTCATTTCAATGGTGATGATGTTGTTGGTGCTGTTAGGGAAAGCATGTTTTATAGCGTTAGTGATTGTTTCATTCAGTATCAGTCCAATAGGGATGGCCTGGGAGATATCAAGGTCCACCGGATCGGTATGTACCTGGAAGCTGATCAGCTTATCACCGGTAAGACCTGTATCGAGATAAGCGATCAGTTCATTGATATAGTTGGGCATGTGTACGAAAGCGGTATTCTTGCTCTGATAAAGTTTGAGGTGGATAAGGGAGATGGCCTGCATGCGCTGAATGCTTTCCTGGATGGAGGCGATAGCTTCGCTGTTGTCCAGGTATTTGGACTGTGTGTTTAGTAGGCTGATAACGATTTGCAGGTTGTTTTTTACGCGGTGATGGATTTCCTTCATCAGCCATTCTTTTTCCACCAGCAGCTGTTGGAGCGAAGTATTTTTCAGGTTGATTTCCTGATTGCTTTGTTGCTTGATGCGGTATTGGTTGTACAGTAGTCCCAGGATCACCAGCAGCAGAAAAATGCTGGCCATGGTGATGTTGCGCTGGAGTGCTGCGTGACGCAGTTCCAGCTGGTGTTTGTTATTGATCAGGTTCAGCTCCTTGATGCGCGCATTGGATTTGGTGAGCTCATATTCGGCTTTGAGTGCTTCAATGTTTTGCGACATAGTTTTATAGAAAAAGCTGTCCGCCACTACATACTGCCTTGTTTTTACTTCCAGTGCGGATTTATAATCTTTCTCCGCTATGTACATTTCGGTGAGCATGTCGAGGTAGCGTATTTCCTGACGTGGCACCTTTTGTTTGCGGGACAGCAGTACGGCCTGGTTCAGGTAGAAAATAGCCTTATGTGGTTGGGCTTCTCCATATATTTTACTGAGGGCCAGCAGCGACTGTAGTTCGCGCAGGTAGTTGTTGATAGTCCTCGATCTTTGCAGTGCCTCTTCGCTGAGTGCGATGGCTTTTTCCTTCATGCCCTGTTTGGAGTAAATACCTGCCAGGTTATTGAGGATATTGATGTTGAGGCCCTGGTATTCGGGGCGGTCCTTACTCAGGTCATAGCCTTTCTGGAGGTAAAACTTTCCTTCTTTAAAATTATTCAATCGATTGTATACTACGCCGAAATGGTTGTAAATATTCAGGGAGATATTGGAGAATGGCAATTGCTCATTGTACGACTCTGCCAGCTTTAAATATTCGAGTGCCTGTTCGTTTTTGAGTTGGTCGAGGTACACCCAGGAAATATTGTAATAGGCCTCCATGATACCGAATTTGTCTTTGGAGGTTTCTGATATTTTCAGTGCCTTCAGAAACTCGGCGATGGCTTTATCATAGTTACCATTGCGCAGATGCACCACGCCTATACGAATTTCTGTGCTGGCCTGACCTTTAGCGGAATCCAGGCTGCGAAAGATTTCCAGCGCGTGTTCATATTTTTGTTTGGACTGTTCGAAGTTGCCATCGTTGTCATCTATCATACCCTGTTGCAGCAGCAGCTGGCCGATGCCGTTGCTGTCTTTTACCTTCAGGGCGATGTCCATGCCCTGTGTAGCGAATACTTTGGCTTTTTCAGGTTCGAGATAGCGATAGTGTTTTACGGAGTCGAGGTATTGCTTTACCACATTGGGCTTTTGACCAAATGAGGTGCTGGCAAGCAGCAGGGATAATAGTATAAGCGTGTTGCGGACAGACATACGGTTGCTTTGTGAAAATGGAAAACTCAGGCCTGACTATCGGAGTGAGTGATAAATGTTTTTTTGATGCCCAGCTTTTCCATCCTGGATTCGAGGGTGGTAGGCTTGAGATGGAGGATTTCGGCGGCGCCGCCAGCGCCGCGTATGCGGCCGTTGGTTTTTTTGAGTACCGACAAAATGTATTCTCTTTCAGTAGCCTGCTGTAATTCTTTTACATCATGGAGAGATCTGGGGGTAGCTTCCGGAGCATTGGCATCGGCCATGGAAGGCATGGTAAAGGGATTGCGGAGTTCCCGGCCCCATTCGAGGGGACTATTGCCATTGTTGAGTACGAAGGCTTGCTCCACAATATTTTCCATTTCGCGGATGTTGCCTGGCCAGTGATATTGCAATAGTTCGTCCATGGCTGCCGGTTTGATGCCATGAAATTGTTTGCCCGTTTTTTTGGCGAATTTTTGTCCGAAGAAGTTGGCGAGTAGTGGGATGTCGCCCTTTCTTTCGCGGAGTGGTGGCAGCATTACCGGGAACACATTGAGGCGGTAATACAGATCGAGCCGGAATCTGCCGGCACTGATTTCACTTTCCAGGTTACGGTTGGTGGCGGCGATAATGCGTACATCCACTTTGATGGTTAGTTTGCCGCCTATGCGTTCGATTTCTTTTTCCTGGAGAACCCGGAGCAGCTTTGTTTGCATATCGAGCGGCATTTCACCGATTTCATCGAGGAAAATGGTTCCGCCATTGGCCAGTTCAAACTTGCCAATGCGACGGTCGAAGGCACCGGTGAAGGCGCCTTTTTCATGGCCGAATAACTCGCTCTCAATGAGGCTGGGAGGAAGGGCTGCGCAGTTCACTTTCACCAGCAATTTGTCTTTTCGCGGAGAGAGGCCGTGGATGGACCTGGCTACTAATTCCTTGCCGGTTCCACTTTCTCCCAATAATAAAACAGAGGTATTAACAGGCGCCACGCGGGTTACCTGGTCAAACACCTTGAGGAGCAGGGGGCTGGTACCAATGATTTCTTCGAAATTGGAATTGGTTTTCAGTTCTTCCTGCAGGTAATTCTTTTCAACTTTTAGTCGTTCGCTGAGCTTTTGAATTTCTTCATGTGCCAGTAGGCGGTCTACTGCCAGTCGCAGCGAGGCTTCCAGCTGACTTACCGCCTGCAGGTGTTCATGCGTATAATTATCTGGCAGCTTGCTGTAAAAGGAAAAGATAAAGGTGTTATCAGCGCCCAGGTCCAGGTGTATGGCCAGGTTGCTTTGCAACTGGTATTTTTTGGCAATGATTTGTTTGAGTGGCTGAGTGGCAAATAGTTGTTGGAAGTCGCCACCGTTAAAAATATTTTTATTGGCTGGTTTAGACACGCACATATGATAAAACTGTGCAGCGTCGGTACCCAGAATGTTATATAAACTTTGAATGGGGATGGTTTGGTAATCGTTGAAGCCTATACGAAAATAGGAGGCTGCGTAGGTGAGTTGGCCGGTGTTATTGTGCTTCAGGCCAATGGTCAGGAAATCGAATGGCACCACGGGTTGCAGCGTTTGTGCGACCTGCAGCAGGCGTTCATCCCAGGAGATGTCGTCCGTCATGATGTTGGTGATGGCCAGTTGCAGGGATTGCTCCTTGCGGAGTTTGGATTCCATGCTGTGAGCGTGGCGGTAGTGGGCCATGTCGAGTGTGACCAGTACATCCTTTTCCCGGAAGGGTTTTACCAGGAAGCCATAAGGCTGCGTGGCCCTGGCGGCTTCCAGTACAGAGTCGTTATTGTTGGCAGAGAGGTATACGAATGCTATATTTTTCTCCGTAAGCATGGGTGCCAGGTCAATACCTGTTTCTTTGCCTTTCAGGTATATGTCCAGCAGCACCAGGTGCGGATGGTATTTATGAATCAGTTCCAGTGCTTCATCCATTGAGTCGGCAATGCCACATACCTGGTAGCCTGCTTTCATCAGGATGGTACGCAGGTCATTAGCCACTACAAACTCGTCTTCTACAATTAAAATCTTCTTTTCCATGTCTCGATAAAAATTAGTCCGTTAGTTTACAGAGAGGATAGCGGTGATGGGTATGCAAAAAAAGGTCCGGATCGATATCCCCCGTTATTCCTGCATTTACGGGATAAAAGTAGGTTTAAATCGTATAAAATTTCGGATATCTCCGAAAATTTCGGAGGCTGTTTGTTCCGGTTTTCGGAGATATTATGAAAAGTACCGCTGTGACAATGGTTTGCGGCCTGCAATATTTATGGTACAGGGGTTGAATAGGAGAAGGAAATGAAATTGCTTATGTCCAATGTTTGGAAGTCTATCCAGGATATTTACCTGGCACTGGAGCAGGGGAATACCGGAAAGATAATGACCCTTGTGGATGAAGAGATATTATTTAAACTTGATAAGCCGCTGGGTGGCACCTATAAGGGCAGGGAAGGGCTGTTGCTGCTGATTGGGCGGTTTTACCAGGGTGGGAGCCGCATCAGCAAGCATATTGTGCAGATGGTGAGTCAGGACGACCGGGTAATGGTAAGCGGTAATACCCAGGTGCTGGTCAATGATGAGGTAATCGGGGAGGCGCCTTTTGCGGATGTATGGATTGTGGAAGGGGGGCGGATTGCGGAGGTGCAGCTGTTTTGCCTGGATACGGCGCTGGTGTCGAAGTGTTTTTTATAAAAGAGGTTCCGGCCTCTGGCCTGAACCTCTTATTATGAGAAGGGCCCGACCATCCGGTCGGGCCCTTCTCATAAAATAAAAAAAAAGTATTTCTTTTAAATAAGCGAACGCTTACTTATTTTTGCATTATGAGATATCGTGACGAAAATAAAGTACAGAATATCAAGGCCCGTGCAATTGAAATGATTGCCACAGAGGGGCTGGAGAATTTTGGCATTAATCGTTTGGCGAAGGCGGCGGGCGTATCCCCGGCCACCATCTATATCTATTATAAGGATAAGGACGATCTCATCACCACCATTGTAAAGGAGGAAACGGAGAAATGGATTGCGCATATTTTTAAAGGCTTTTCGCCGGACATGAGTTTTGAAGAGGGCTTATGGATACAATGGAAGAACCGTTCGGAGCATGCCATGACGCAAAGGGAACTGAATCTTTTCATGGAAAAAATCCGCAATACAGCCTTTGGAGAGCGCTTTCTGCATGGCATTTCAGATGAAATGAAAAAGCATATGGGGAGCTTTCTGCAACATGCGAAAGATAATAACGAGGTGGATGACATGCCATTGGAGGCCTACTGGGCGGTGGCCTTTGGACCACTGTATACGTTGATCCGCTTTCACCAGGAGGGCAGGAGTATTGGGGGGAGGGCCTTCAAAATGTCGGATACCATTATGCGCCAAACCTTTGACCGGGTTATTAGATCATTAAAAAAATCATAAGTTTTTTAGCTCCATATATACATAGTAATTTTTATGAAAACACAACAATCGTTTAGCCCACAACAGAAGCTGATCGTAGTGATGCTGGCACTGACGCAGTTTACTGTTATTCTTGATTTCATGGTGATGTCGCCCCTGGGAGATATGCTGATGAAGTCGATGAAAATTTCGCCGGATCATTTCGGCATTGTGGTGGCTGCCTATGCTTTTAGTGCGGGCATCTCGGGGTTGCTCACAGCGGGATTTGCTGATAAGTACGACCGCAAGAAGCTGCTCATCTTTTTTTACACAGGATTTATCGTTGGAACGCTCTGCTGTGGCCTGGCGCAAACCTACCCTATGCTGGTAGCGGCCAGGATCGTCACCGGGATTTTTGGTGGGGTGATCGGCAGTGTGTCCATGGCTATTATCACAGATTTATTTCCGCTTGAAATGCGTGGCCGTGTAATGGGCTTTATGCAGATGGGCTTTGGTGCCAGCCAGGTGCTGGGGATTCCTATCAGTCTGTATATTGCCAACCACTGGGGATGGGAATCGCCCTTTTTCATGGTGGTGGTATTGGCGGCTGCGGTGATGGCGCTGATTGTTATGCGGTTGCCGGCAGTAACGGCGCATCTGGCACTGCAATCAGATAAAAGTCCCATCCAGCACCTGTTACATACTTTCAGGAAGCGCAATTACCGCATTGCCTTTCTGGCAACGGCGTTACTATCGGTAGGTGGTTTTATGATGATGCCTTTTGGCTCCGCATTTGCCATCAATAACCTGCACGTTACTACGGAGCAGTTGCCGCTGCTGTTTACTTTTGCCGGTTGTGTATCCCTGATATCCGTGCCGCTGATTGGTAAGCTGAGTGATAAGATCGATAAGTTTGCCCTGTTCAGCATCGCTTCCCTCTATACGATGGTGATGGTTGTGGTGTATACGAATATGGGCCCTAGTCCGTTCTGGGTGATCATCCTGCTCAACGTGTTGATGCTGGTAGGTATACTTTCCCGCATGGTGCCGGCTACGGCTTTGATATCCGCAGTGCCGCAAATGCAGGACAGAGGTGCGTTTATGAGCATCAACGCCTCTTTACAGTCCATTGCCGGCGGACTGGCAGCGGTGTTGGCAGGCCGCATCGTTACGCAAAAGGATAATTTTAGTCGCCTCGAACATTACGATACTGTAGGCTGGGTGGTAGTTGCATTCAGCATGATCGGCATCTTTTTGTTAGGAAGGGTAAGTAAAATGATCAAAACAAAAAAGGCAGCGGAGCAACCCTTGGAGCAGCCAGTACCTGCATCCTAAGGACTTTTAAGCCATTAGAATACGGGCACCGCCGGCCGCGCAGATTTATTCTGCCGGCCGGTGTTTTTTTAGGGCTATAAATTCTTTGCTTTTTTTGCTATTTTTAGCCCTGATACAGATCGCAGCATTGGAGGACGCCGTAACAAATAATAACAATAGCCTGTTGCTACGCATAGCCGCAGGAGATGAATCTGCCTTTCGTGAATTCTTTCACGAGTACAGTAATAATATATATACCGTTGCCTTCATGCTCACTAAATCCGCTGAAATGGCGGAAGATATGGTGCAGGAAATCTTTCTCAAACTATGGCTCAACAGGGTCGCGCTGGCAGATGTACATAATATCCGAAGTTACATTTTCATTCATGCCAGGAATCATATTTTCAATGAACTAAGAAAAAAGGCCGATAAGCAGGAGTTTACCGACGAGCTGCTGGACTATTTTTCAGAAGTCCGGGACACACCCGAAAATGCATTGCTGCAAAAGGAAAGTCGCCAATTATTACATAAAGCTATACAGCACCTGCCCATGCAGCAGCAGCTGGTATATAAGTTAAGCCGGGATGAAAATTTAACCCAGGAGGAAATAGCCGCCCGGCTTGGCATCAGCAAACATACGGTGCGCAATCACATGGCCCAGGCGTTGCAGAATATCCGTTATTTCCTGGAATCCAATGCCAACGGGCTTTTACTCCTTATTTGTATCGCTGAGTTGCTGTCCTGAAAAAAAAGTTAAAAATTTTTTAACGCAGACTAGTATTCCCTGTTTCAAATTGTGTCTTTATTAATGTATGCGGGTTTTATCACTCGCAGCAGTGAAATAGTAGTATGCTGGAAAGAAAGAAAAAATTACTGGAAGGACTGGCGGACAATACGCTTACCTCAGCCGAACTGGCGGAATTAATGCAGGGTATCCGTGCGGGTGATCCTGATTTCGCGCAGGCCATTGAGGAACTGCTGCAGGATAGCACCAATACCGGCCTGCTGGCCCCGGAGCGGGAGCAGTGGCTGTTTGATAAAGTAATGTCCAGGGCACACCAGGAGGAAAAACCGGTACGCCGAATCCCCGCACGCATATGGCGTGTGGCCGCCGCCGTAACTTTACTACTTGGTACCACCGGCGTTTATGTCTCCCTGAAAAAACAACAGCAACAGCATACCCTGGCCATGGAACAACGCCGCCCGGCAGCCAACAAAGCCGTGCTGACGCTGGCCGATGGCCGCCAGGTGGAGCTGGACAGCATAGGCCACCAGCAACTGCAACAGGGAAATGCCAACATACAACAACAAAACGGGCAGCTGAAATATGAATCAGCCGCCACAACTGCCACTATTACCTATAATCAGCTGTCGACCCCCAGGGGCGGACAGTTCGTGCTCCTGCTGCCGGACGGCTCGAAAGTATGGCTCAACGCTGCTTCCAGTATTAAATTCCCGGTGGCATTCGCCAGAGAAAGAGTGGTAAGTATTACCGGAGAGGCCTATTTCGAAATTCGTCAGGATGCCGCCAAACCTTTTATAGTAAATACTTCCAGGTCATCGATACAAGTGCTGGGTACTGCCTTTAATATCATGGATTACGCAGAAGAAGGGCAACAGCAAACCACCCTAGTGAGCGGTGCTGTAAAAGTAACCGCAGGTACTGAAGCAGTAGTGCTAAAGCCCGGAAAAATGGCCGTGGTAAAGGAAAACAGTCTGTCAGTGACCGATGCTGATACCAGTAGTATTATGGGTTGGAGAACGGGAGAAATCAATGTGCAGGGACAGGAAATTGCAGCGGTACTCCGGCAGATATCCCGCCTCTATAATGTGGATATAGAAGTCAGGGGTACATTACCGAAGGATAAGTTAGGATATATAACGGATAAAAATACGCCGCTGTCCACCATGCTGGACTTGCTGCACGAACACGGGTTACAGACAAAAATAAATGGATCAGCGATCATTGTAACAACCAGGCAATGATAAACGATAAAGAGATGTAATTACGGACAGTGAACAATTCCCACTGAATTCATTCATTCATTCATACCCAAAGATTTTATGCCAGGTACGCCTGCCTTAGCAATAAGGCCAGCGAATGCTTTGCCACTATTCCAATACCAACTAAAGATCAAAAACCAACCATTGATTCAAATGTCATCATCAACCAAATTGCTGATTAGAATGAGAATTACTGCAGTGCTATTACTGGTAGCTACCCTACAGGTAAGTGCAAATGCCTATGCACAGCGCATCAGCTTACATGTGCGCAACATGGCTTTGCAAAAGGTGTTTGTCCAGATCCGCCAGCAAACAGGGTATACTTTTTTCTGGAACCAGGAACAGCTGGACCAGGCAAAACCTGTAACCGTTGAGGTAAAGGATGCTTCCTTGAAAGATGTACTGGACCAGTGTTTACAAGGATCGTCGCTCACCTTTGTGATCAAGGAAAGCAGCAAGTCTGTTTTTGTGAAAGCGAAAACAACAGGCGAAAAGGATCTGGTGGGCAACCCTCCTCCGGAAACTATTACTGTTCGCGGACGTATCAGCGATCCTGAAGGCCAGCCCCTGGTTGGTGCCACTGTGATGATACAGGGTACCAACCGCGGCGCTGCCGTAGATGCATCCGGAAACTATGAACTCACTGGCGTTGCACCGGATGCCGTGCTGCTGTTCCGACTCGTAGGTTACGAACCGCAGACGGTGAAAGTGAACAAACGTAGCACCATCAATGTGCAACTGGCGATGGCGGCGCAAAAAATTAATGAAGTAGTAGTGACTACCGGTATTTTCACCCGCAAGAAAGAGAGCTTTACCGGCGCCTATTCTGTGTATACCGGTGACCAGTTAAAGACCATGGGTAACCAGAATATCATCCAGAGCTTACGCTCCCTGGACCCGTCTATGCTGGTACTGGAAAACAACCTGGCAGGTTCCAATCCCAATGTGATGCCCAACCTGGCCATCCAGGGGAAAACCAGCTTGCTCGGTCAAACAGACGCATTGCAGAATGATCCGAATCAACCGTTGTTCATACTCGATGGATTTGAATCCGATCTGGTTACCATCATGGGACTGGATATCAACCGCGTGGCTTCTATCACTATTCTGAAAGATGCCGCCTCTACTGCTATCTATGGTTCCAAGGCTGCTAATGGGGTAGTGGTGGTGGAAACCAAGGTGCCGAAAAACGGTGCGATGGGATTATCGTTTAACGCGGATTATACCGCTTCCATGCCTGACCTCCGGGATTATAATATGATGAATGCCGCGCAGATACTGGAGTTTCAGCGACTGGCAGGTGTGTATACCTCTACCGACGGATTGTACAAACAGGCAGAACTGGATTCAATTTATAATACCCGACTCAATAACGTGCTGCGTGGCGTAAATACGTATTGGATGGGTAAACCGCTGCAGTCCGTGGCACTGGCGCAAAACTACTCCATCTATGCGGATGGGGGAGAAGGTAAGTTCCGCTATGGTATTGGATTTAAGTATGGAAAAATAGATGGTGTGATGAAAGGCTCCGGCAGAAATGTAGGTAACGGTAATATCGACCTTACCTACCGTTCGGGCAAATTCACCTTTTCAAATAAATTGCTGATCTCAGGATTTAAAGCAACGGATTCCCCTTATGGTTCCTTCGAGGATTATGTAAGAACCATTCCTTACTATGAAGATAACGGCAAGAAATATATCGATTCAACAAAAGATGCCGCCGGCTTCTACAGAAGAGTAAACAACCCGATGTACCAGTTGCAGGTGCCGAATTCCAGTACCAGCAACGAACTGCAGTTGTCCAACCGGTTCGGTGCCTATTACCAGCCTACCAAAAACATACGGGTGGAAGCACGGCTGGCTTTAACTAAACGTAGTGGTGAATCAGAGAAATTACGTTCTCCGAACAATACAGAGTTTGACAATTCGCCATTTGATCAGAAGGGAACTTATGGACATAGCAGAACCAATGGTTTTAGTTATGAAGCGTTTCTGCAGGCTAGTTATGGCGCCGTGCTGCATGACCGTCACGAAATTAATTTTGTGCCGGGCTTTACGACCCAGAGTTCTACCACCACTGGCGATAGTTATCAGGCTACCGGATTTCCGCAGTCCTCCATTATGAACCCTTCCTTTGCTACGGGCTATCCGGCAGGAGGTTTTCCTACTTATAATAAGGCAGAAAACCGTAGTGTGAGTGGTTTTATGAATGCCCACTATGGATACGACCGCCGCTATATGGTAGATGCTACTATTCGCAGAGACGGTAGTTCGGTGTTTGGTACCAACCGCAGATTTACCAATACCTGGACTATGAGCGCCGGCTGGAACCTGCACAACGAAAGCTGGTTTAAAAAAGGCGGGATGGTCAATTATTTCCAGGTACGTGCAAGTATCGGCAACCCCGGTAACCAGAGCTTTGGCAGCTACAATTCCTTCACCACCCTTACCTACGTGCAGGGGCTGATGAACGAGCGTGGCAATGGGCTGTCGGTTTCCCTGTGGGGAAACCCTTACCTGGCATGGCAGAAAACTATTAACAAAACGATAGGTGCAGATGCCCGTTTGTTTAAAGACAGGCTGTCGTTCAACCTCAACGTATTCCACAAGTTTACAGATCCGCTGGTAGTATCGTTGCCGAATGCGCCATCTGTTGGTTATACCAGCCAGATGATCAACCTGGGTAATATGACGGCTACTGGTTTTGACCTGGCCGTAAGAGCTACAGTGGTGAGCATACCAAAGAGCCGCCTGTATTGGCGCGTAAATGCCAGCGCCACCAAAGTAAAATCGGTATTTGGTGGAATTGGTAACAGCCTGAATGTACTCAATAAAGAAAACGAAGGCTCCAATAAAGGAGAGAATAATAACTATTCACAGGATTTGTCCGCTATCAATCAATCGCTTTATCGCTACTATGATGGTGCCAGTCCGGATGATATGTGGGCGGTAAGATCGCTGGGGATCGATCCTGCCACGGGTCGTGAAGTATTCCTGTCAAAAGATGGTGTACGAACCTATACCTATAATTCTGCTGATGTGGTGAAGGTGGGGAATAGCCAGCCTGACATGCAGGGTATCATCGGTACTTCCTTCCAGTACCAGGGATTTTCCTTAAGTGTAAATATGCGTTACACACTGAATGCTTATCAGCTGAATACAGCTTTGTATAGTAAGGTAGAAAACGTAGGTGCATCAATGGTGTACCGGGAGAACCTGGATTTGCGTGCTTTGACAGGCCGCTGGAAAAGACCAGGGGATATAGCTGAATTTAAAGCAATCAGTACAGTGGTAAGTGCACCGATCAGCAGCCGTTTTATTCAAAAAGAAAGTACGCTGAGCGGGGAGTCCATTTCCATTTCCTATGACCTGAACGGAGCAGCATGGCTGAAGCATGCAGGACTTAAAGGGTTGCGCATGACGGGCTATCTCAATGATATTTTCCGGTTATCTACTATTCAAAGGGAGCGCGGTATTGATTATCCATATGCCAGAACACTTTCTTTCTCACTCAATGCATCCTTCTAATTATATAGTTATGATCAAACGTAATATTAACATCTTCCTGGTCAGTTGTGCGGCATTGCTGATGACGGCCTGTAGCAAGTACCTGGATGTAAAACCTAATTCAAGCATCCTGGAGTCGGAGGCTTACAGCAGTCAGGCAGGTTTTGAAAACCACCTGAATGGTGTGTACCTGAACTTAGCGTCACAATCGTTATACGGAGGTATGGCCAATATGATTGCCCCTGAACTGCTGGCACAACGGTATATGCAGTCATCGCCAAGTGGTGCTGATATTTTCAAATACAGGGTAGTATCTTCTTATCAATGGGGTGACCCTACCACAAAGGCTATGTTCAGTAGTATCTGGAGCAGCAGCTATGCCCAGATTGCGAACCTGAATAATATCCTGCAGCAGATAGATGGTAAAAAGCAGTTGTTTGTTGACTCTGCATTCAACAAGGTGAAAGGAGAGGCGCTGGCATTACGGACGTTCCTGTACTTTGATTTATTGCGCCTGTTTGGGCCTGTGTACAGTGTGGATTCAGCACGCGATGCAATTCCGTATTATTCTACTGTTACCAGGGGGCCGAACGATTATATGCCGGCAAACCAGTTGATGGATAGTTTGATGCGGGATGGTTTGGCTGCACGTGCTTTGCTGGACCCCCAGTATGCATACAAAAAATCTTTCTTCAGTTATCATGCGGTTACGGCTATGCTGGCGCGTATGAGTTTATACCGTGGCGCCAATGCGCAGGCATTTGACTTTGCAACAGAAGTGATCCGGAATCAACCTGGTAAATACGGATTTAATGGACCCGGAGGTGCCGCTACTGATCCTGCTTTATCGGGAGATGCAGTGCTGGCGTTCCAAAATGCAAAATTGATAGATGTACATAATAAATATTTTTCTGAAGCCATTACCGATGAAACGCAGTTATTATTTCCATTCGGGGAAGTTCTAAGTAACTGTTTCGAAGGGCAAACGGCGGATGAGCGTTTCAGGCCTTCTATTTTCGCTTTGCCGACGCAGGTGCCGCATACTTCTTATTGTATTTATAAATTTTCGAAAGGTAACCTGGTGCCGATTATTCGGGCTTCAGAGTGCTACCTGATTGCTGCGGAAACGGCGGCTGATCCTGCGGAGGGGCTCAGGTACCTGAATTTGCTGCGGGCGGCCAGGAATATCCGCACGTTGACAGATGCCACCAATCTGAACGACAATATCCGTAAAGAGTATATGAAGGAATTTTGGGTGGAAGGACAGCTGTTTTATTACTATAAGCGTAAACAGACTGCGGCTATTCCAAATAATTATGGCGGTGCGGAAGTGAGGATGTCGAAAGCTACTTATGTAGTACCACTTCCGGAAAGTGAACTTGCGATTCATCAACCAAAAAACTAATCACCTTAATTGTAGCAAGATGAAAAAAATTATTCCAGTTGCTATTTTGCTGGCCTGTATTACATCGGTATTTTTTTCCTGTAAGAAATCAGAGCTGCTGCGGTTCAGTGCGGAGTCGGCCATTTATTTCAACCAGAACGCCGGCGATTCCCTGGCCGTATATTATCACCTCAATGATAGCCTGATGGGCGTATACTGGACGCGTACCGTCACCGATACCGGCCGCCGCGTGGATACCATTGTGGCTAACACGGGTACTATTGTAAGTGAAGATGATGAGCTGATCATTGCGGTGGATGTGCGGGTGATGGGTACGCCATCCTCTTCCGACAGAAAATTTGACCTGTTGATAGATCCTTCTTCTACATTCCCCGCTTCAGCTATTTCACTCAACCCGGCAGACTGTTTTGTGAAAGCAGGGGAATTGAGGGCCCTGGTGCCACTGCGTGTTAAGCGGATCAGTGAATTGCTGCAGAAACCTTTGTACGTGACCGTTACCCTGGCAGGTGTTGGGGATGGACTGGACACCGCTTATAATGTGAAAAAAGTGGATACATCCTGGAAGCCGCTGGTGAAACGTACTTATGGTATTTATGATAACCTGCCTGCACCAATCTGGTGGAAGTCCTCGTATGGCGTGGTGCGAATGGGGCCTTACAGTGTTACAAAGTTCAGGTACCTCGCTAATTTCCTGGGGCTGACCACCACCTATCTTTCCGCCAGCAGCATTACCCCATCGCTTATAAACGGCATTGGCCGGCAGTTTTACTGTCATCTCAAAAGCATGAAGGAAGCGGGTACGCCGGTGATGGATAAAGACGATCTTACTGGTAAAACATTTGAAATGGAAGCAGGGGCAACATCTGTAAACAGCTGTTGGACACCGGTAGAATAAATAAACACTCAAGAAAAAAATTATGTGGAAATATAGCAGACCAATCCTGTTCCTGTTGCCATTGGTAGCTACAGTGTTACTACTGGCAGGTTGTTATAAGGATTTAGGTAATTATGATTATAAAGAGATAAATACCATCGAACTGGGAAAATTCGGCAATAACCTGAAAGTTTACCAGTATGATACACTTACCCTGGAGCTACCACTCAGCGCGACGCTGGACAGCTCTGTGCTACTCGAGGAAGGTCGATTTAGCTACCGCTGGATTGCTATAGCCGGTTCGGCTGAATATCAGCTGGACACCAACCGGGTGTTGCATAACCGGGTGAATATTCCAACGGGCAATTATACACTGCTGTTTCGGATGTGGGATCTTAAAACAGGGAACGTTTATTCCAAACGCAGTGGTGCCAATGCTTTTGTGGTAGTGAGCGGCACCTACGAAGGCTGGCTGGTATTCAGTGAAGTACAGGGCCGGGCGCGACTGGATATGGTTAATTTTGTGAGTGGGGAGGCACCAACGTATGCACGTGATATATTGAGTCAGTCTTCCATTATCCCAAAAAATCTGACAGGGGCAAGGGATATCTGTTATACTTTTACGGGTCCTACCAGGAACCTGGTGCCTGGGCCGGGTCACGATTCTACAGCATCTTCCGCCGCAGATGCGGAATGGATTTATGTAGCCACTGATCAAGGTTCATGGAAGCTGCGCAATGATAACCTGACTACCAAATGGCAATGGTCTGTACACAGGGAATACATTCAACAGGATTCTGCCTCTTTCCGTCCGGCATTTTTTGGCAATGGGAAAGGAACAGGGGCTAATGCAGCCTACCTCTATTTATTTGATGGAAAAGGTAATTTTTATGAAAGGATAGGTAATGATTACTACGAAACGGCAAAAATGATTAACGTGGTACAGGGAGAGAGTAAGCCATTTAAGGCTGCACCATTCTTTTGCCGGACACAGAACAGTGCAAGCAGTGCCTTCGCGATATTATTTGATGCAGAGAAAAAAAGGTTTCTAAAATATGGTGCTGCGGCAGGCGGGTGCATATCGTTGCCAACAGATGCTGCTACCAATCCCCTTTTTAACTTTAATAATGTCCAGAAAGATCTGGTGTGGATGAAGACTACCGGTTATAACACCCTCACCTATGCGGTACTGCGTGGTGCAGATGGCGCTACGTGGCTGGCTACCTTCAATCTCACTAACGCTAATACGCAGGATAAATACGTGCAGCTTACCGGAACGGATATCGATAAGGCTACATTGTTTACGGTAGATAAAATTTACGGTACCTTATTTTACGCCGTAGGCGGTAAGGTATACGCCACACACAAAGATTATCCTAATGAGAGCTTCGTGGTACTGGATAAGGGATCGGAGGTAATCACCTACCTGGATCAGCATATTTTCGCGAAGGCGGCCTATTACAAAACAGAACCCTCGCATGTATCAATGCATGTGATGGTGGGTAGTTACAATGAAGGTAGAGGTAACGGTACGCTGGAAGGGTATGCGACTACTGATTATGTAAATAGCCATGCGGCATTTACAAAGTATACGACCTACACAGGCTTTGGTAAAATCAAGGCACTTAGCTACCGGGAAAGATAATTTCTCCCTCAAATAAATCAAAAACCAACCATTGCAATAAAGTCCTGTAGGTGATCCCTACGGGACTTTGTATTTTTCTTAGAAAATTATTCTTTTTTATTTTTATAAACTTATATTTTGTTCTGTTTATTAGGTAGAATATTATACTTATTTCTGTTTGGTGTTGATTTTGTAGTCGTTTATGCTATAAATTGCAGCCAATATCACATTTTGATACAGACAATGGTGGCTGTTAGGATAACGGCATTAAAAGGGAATAGTGTGTAAATCACTGGCTGTCCCGCAACTGTAAGCAGTACCTGAATTTTATCTACCTGATGTTCATTGCCGGCAACGCTGGTGAGAAGAACAGATAAAATACTGCGAGCCAGGAAACCTGCCTTGTCTGCATGTTGACAAATACTTTCGTGGACTGAAGTGGGTCAGCTTTCAGGAGTGCCGTCATGGCCTGACGTACGCAGTTGCTGTATCGTGCCTCCTTCCCGCTGCCGGTTTACGCAGGTATTAAAGTAAATGTTCTTATTCACTTTAAAACCGGATGAACCATGATTACACATAACCTGGGCTATCCCCGCATCGGCGCCCACAGGGAGCTGAAAAAAGCTAATGAGGCTTATTGGGCAGGCAAAATCAATGCTACTGAGCTGGAACAAACTGCCAGAAGTATCCGCCTTAATAACTGGTACCTGCAAAAAGATGCAGGCATCGATATCATTCCGTGTAACGATTTCTCTTTCTACGATCATGTACTGGATACCTGTCTGATGACCGGCGCCATCCCGGCCCGTTATCATGAGTTGCTGGTGGATAAACAACTCACTCAGCTGGACCTGCAGTTTGCCATGGCCCGTGGTTACCAAAAGGAAGGACTCGATGTAACCGCCATGGAAATGACCAAATGGTTTGATACCAACTATCACTATATCGTACCAGAGTTTTCCGCCAACCAGCAGTTTTCGCTGTTCTCCGAAAAAGTGATTACGCAATACCACGAAGCAAAACGCGCGGGCTTCCAGGCAAAGCCGGTACTGCTGGGGCCTGTATCCTTCCTGCTGCTGGGTAAGGAAAAGGAAAAAGGTTTCCATCGCCTGCAGCTGCTGGGCAAGTTACTGCCGGTGTACCTGGAAGTATTGTCCAAACTCAACGACCTGGATGCACACTATATCCAGTTCGATGAGCCTTGCCTTTCACTCAACCTCAACAAAGTAGAGCAGGACGCTGTCACCAAAGCTTACAACACCTTCCAGCAGGCATATCCGCATATGCATTTCATATTGGCTTCCTATTTTGAATGCTATGGCGAAAACCTGCAAACTGCCCTGAGCCTGCCGGTGCAAACACTGCACCTGGATCTGGTACGCTGCCCTTCCCAACTGGACGACATCCTGTCTACCGATATAAAACATAAAAAACTTCGTTTATCCCTTGGCGTGGTAGATGGCCGCAACATATGGAAAAACGATTTCGATAAATCCCTGACACTTATACGCAAGGCACAGCAAGCGCTGGGTGCGGATCGCCTGCTTTTGGCGCCTTCCTGCTCGCTGCTGCATGTACCCTGTGACCTGGACCTGGAAACAGACGAAGAGAGCCTGCCCGCTACCATCAAAGCATGGATGGCCTTTGCCAAACAGAAACTGGATGAAGTGAAAACCCTGGCGGAACTTTCCACTGAAAATCCTTCTGTGAATGCGCTGCAAGAGCTGAAAGACAATCAGGCTGCCATGGAGTCACGCAGCACTTCTTCATTGATTCACCGCCCGGCTGTATCTGCCCGCGCCGCCGCTGTAACTGACACGGATGCACGCAGAGCTACCGCATTCCCGCAGCGCAAACAAACGCAGCAGGAAGAATTGCAGCTACCTAAGTTTCCTACTACCACCATCGGTTCTTTCCCGCAAACACCTGCGGTACGCTCCTGGAGAAACAAATGGAAAAAAGGAGAACTCACCCCCGCGGAATATGATGCACTGATCAGGGAAGAAACAGCTGCTTCCATCCGCTGGCAGGAAGCCATTGGTATGGACGTACTGGTACATGGTGAGTTTGAAAGAAATGACATGGTGGAATACTTCGGCGAGCAGCTGGAAGGCTTTGTATTTACCCGCTATGGCTGGGTGCAGAGCTATGGTAGCCGCTGCGTAAAACCACCGGTGATTTTCGGAGACGTTGCCCGTAAGGACGCCATGACGGTGTATTACACGCAATATGCGCAGTCGCTCACCAATCGCCCGGTGAAAGGTATGCTCACCGGCCCTGTCACCATCCTGCAATGGAGCTTCGTTCGCAACGATCAGCCCCGCGCCGCTACCTGCCTGCAAATAGCACTGGCCATCCGCGACGAGGTGAGCGACCTCGAAGCAGCCGGCATCAAAGTAATCCAGATCGATGAACCCGCCCTGCGCGAAGGCCTGCCGCTGCGCAAAGAAAACTGGGAAAAATACCTGTACCATGCAGTGAGGGCATTTAAGGTAGCTTCCTCCGGTGTACAGGACAAAACACAGATTCATACGCATATGTGCTATGCGGAATTCAACGATATCTTTGAAAGCATAGCCGCCCTGGATGCGGATGTAATCACGATAGAAACCAGTCGCTCCCAGAATGAATTACTGGAAGGTTTTGCCAGTTTCCAATATCCTAACGATATTGGGCCGGGCGTATACGATATTCACTCGCCCCGTATTCCTTCTGAAGAAGAGATGGTAAACCTGATGGAAAAAGCCATGACCGTGATACCGGCAGATCAGTTATGGGTAAACCCTGACTGCGGACTGAAAACGAGAGACTGGCCGGAAACCCGGGCTGCTGTTGCCGCCATGGTGGCTGCTGCCAAAACACTCAGGAACAAAGTACCCGCCTGATTCGAAGTATTGATCCAGGAAAACAATGTAATATGACTATAGAAGAACGCATGCAGGCATCGGAAACGCATATCTTTAAAGCGATATTCCCCGATAGTACCAACCATTATGATACCATGTTCGGCGGTACCGCTATGTACCTCATGGATGAAGTGGCCTTTATCACCGCTACCCGCTTTACGCGCAAAAAGGTGGTAACAGTATCGTCCGACAGGATCGACTTTACCAAGCCAATCCCCGCAGGTACCATCATTGAACTGATAGGCCGCGTATCCAAAGTGGGTAACACCAGCATGAAAGTAAACGTAGAAATTTACATAGAGGAAATGTACAGCGATTACAGAGAACTGGCTATCTCCGGCACCTTCACCTTTGTAGCCATTGATGATCAGAAACGACCTGTAAGCGTGTTATAAACCAGGTTTACTTGCTATAAAAAGGCCCCCGGCAGTATGACTGCACGGGGGCTGCTTTTTTGTCGGCTTTGTTCAACAGGGTTTTATGGAGAGAATATCTTTAATACGCTGCGAAGATATCTCCCATCGGCAGATTTTAATAATCGAAAAAGAGAAAAGATTTACGAAATTGGGAAAAATTAAATAACAATAATGGGAGAAGTTATCCTGCACGAAAACAAAGTATTCACGGATGTGGACTATACGGAGAAGCGGCTGGTAAACAGGGAATTTGTAAAATGTGAATTTGTAAACTGCAATTTCACGAAGAGTGACCTCCGGGATAATAACTTTGAAAACTGTGTTTTCAGGCAATGTAATTTCTCGCTGACACTCATTGACGGCGCAGGTTTCAGAGACATTACCTTCCAGTCGTGTAAGGTATTGGGGGTGGATTTTAGTCGCTCCAACAAGTTCATGTTTTCCTTCACCTTCATTGACACCGTACTGGATTACTGCGTTTTCTTCGGCGCACGCCTTCGTAAAACACTGTTCCAGGGCTGTTCCCTGAAGGAAACCGATTTTTCGGAAGCGGACCTCACGTCGGCGGTGTTCAATAACTGCGACCTCACGCTGACGCGTTTTTCTGATACCCAGCTCGAAAAAACGGATTTCAGAACAGCATATAATTTTAGCATTGACCCAGACTTTAATAAAGTCAAGAAGGCTAAGTTTGCTGCCGCTAATTTGTCGGGCCTGCTGACAAAGTATAACCTTGATATCGATTTTGATGCTTAATACTAGGGGAGGTGAGACCCCATCACAGTTGCTCCTCCATCGTTGCAGGGAGGAATACCCGTGATGGTCAGTACCGCCGCTCCTGGCGATCACGGTAGAAAACAACATTACTATTTCCATTGTTATCCTAAAAAAGGCAACTATCACATGGCAGATTCTATCTACACCGTTACCAACAATACCAAAGAACAACAGTTGGAAGTTTCCGATGGTAATGATAAAGCAACACTTACCTACCGGTTCTACAAAAACGACATTGCGCTGATGCATACCACTGTGCCGGCAGCGATGGGAGGGAAAGGCATTGCCACCCAACTGGCAGTAGCCGCCTTTGATTTAGCGCGGGAACTCGGTAAGCCCGTGATGGTGTACTGCCCGTTTGTTGCCAGCTTTCTGACCAAACATCCGGAATACAAAGCACAACTGGACAAGAATTATCATCATTAGTGCTGCCACCCCTTAAATAAGTCGCTGCTGAAAAAAACGTATCTTTGCTGCCCAATTTTTAGACTAGATATGACACTGGATGCTATTTTGAACGAACGTAGCGGCGGCAACTGCGAAGTATGCGGCGGCAATACCGACCTGAAAACATTTGAAGTACTGCCGGCAACAGGCGCTGTGGAGGACTACAGTATTTTGCTCTGCAACACCTGTCGCAGCCAGATTGAGAAAAAGGCCGAGCTGGACCTGGCCCACTGGAATTGCCTTACCACCAGTATGTGGAGCGAAGTGCCAGGTGTACAGGTTGTTTCCTGGCGTATGCTCAATCGCCTCCGCGATCAAAGCTGGGCCGCCGAGCAACTGGATATGATGTATCTCGAGGAGGACCGGCTGGCGTGGGCAAAGGCTTCCGGTGATCATGAAAATGACGCCACCGTAGACCTGCACCGCGATTCCAATGGTGCCGTGCTGCAAAACGGTGATACCGTAGTGCTCACCAAATCCCTTGACGTAAAAGGTACTACGCTCAACGCCAAACTGGGTACAGTAGTGAAAAATATACGCCTCGTTCCGGATAATACTGAACAGATAGAAGGTAAGATTGAAGGGCAGATGATTGTAATTCTGACTAAATATCTGCGTAAGCAGAACTGATTAATATTGTGTAGAGACGGGCTGCGCCCGTCTCACATAGGCGAGGAGACGGGCGCAGCCCGTCTCTACACAATATCACGACGCATTGTTTTTCTCCGGCATCATATACAGCAACCCCGCAGCCATCATCAAAAACAAAATATTCACCCACGTAGCCCAATGGTAGGCATGCACATACGCTGCTACTGAATGCTCTCCCTGTAACAATCCGAAAAATATACCACCGCTGACGCCTATCCCAAGTGCCACTGCCGTTTGCTGAAAAGTGGTATACGTACCGGAAGCCGCGCCGGCAAAGGAAGGAGGTATACTGCGTATACTCAGGGTCAGCAGCGACGGAAGCACAGATCCGCAACCCATTCCATACACAAATAACAAAAGGTATATTTTGGGAGATGCTATTACATCTCCCTGAAAAAACCTAATGTGCAGGAACAAGGTGACAGCCATCAGGAGTACGCCGGCAATGAGCACCTTACGCCCATATATTTTTACCAGCCTGATGGACGATACGGCGGCTACTACATACCCGATACCCTGCGCGGCAAACAACAATCCGGTGAGGCTGGAACTAAAGCCCAGTCCGTTTTGCAGCAGTACCGCATTGATCAGAAAATAGCTGTCCTGCACCATGAAATAAAACAATACAGCTAATAGCCCGATGTTAAAATCCTTGTAACCAAACAGCCGTAAATCAATCAGTGGCTGTGTTTTACGCCGCTGGTCAAAGATGAAAACTGTCAGCATCACCGGCGATGCCAGCAACATGCCTGCTGCCCAAAGCGGCCACCCCAGCTCCCGGCCATGTATAAGTGGATAGATGAGGCAGATCAGCGTGGTGGTGAGCAACAGTACGCCGGATACATCAAAGCGCGACTGTGCCAGTAGCGGCGTTTCCTGCAGGAACCTTACTGCCAGCCAGGTAGCAAGGAGGCCTATAGGCAGGTTGATCATGAAAATCCAGCGCCAGCCATCGATCAGGAAATGTATATCAGGGATGATGCCACCCAGCAGCTGACCAATCACAGAAGCGGTGCCGGCAATGCTGCCATATATGCCCAGCGCTTTTATGCGCGCCTCATGCTGGGGGAATAGCAGATGTATGTACGCAATGCTCTGCGGTACCATAAAGGCCGCAGATACGCCCTGTAAAAAGCGAAAGCCGTTTAATTGCATGGCGCTTTGTGCCAGCCCGCAACAGCACGACATCACCGTGAAAGTCGCCATACCGGCAATGAATACACGCTTTTTGCCCAGGTAATCCCCCAGTCGCCCCCCGGTAATTAAAAATGCCGCATATCCTATCAGGTAAGCCGCTATCACCAGCTGCAAATCTGCATCAGTACTGTGCAGCCCCGCCTGGATCGAAGGCAGCGCCACATTCACAATGAAAATATCGATCACCGATAAAAATGCGGCCGCCGACACGATCCACAGCTGTCCCCATCTGTTGTATTCCGTTTTGACTATACTAATCATCTATTCCTTAACTTTAAGGAAGCAAAGTTGATGGCGCCCAAGGGCATTATCAAGTAGTTCATCGAATAATACCTGGTATGGAAAAGAATACTATTAGTGAGCAGCAGGCAGTTAGCAATACAGATGAATTGCGGCTGCTGATGGAAAATAACATGGCGCTGACAAATGCCATGCAGGTAATAGGGGGAAAATGGAAGCTGTTGCTGTTAAACAGTATACGGCTCGACTGCCCTGCACGCTTCGGGGAATTGCGCAGGAAAATGCAGGATATCACACATGCTACCCTGACGGCACAATTGCGGGAGCTGGAGCAGGACGGCATTATTGAACGCAAAGTATACGCGGAAGTGCCGCCACGGGTGGAGTACAAGCTCACCCCGCTCGGCATCACCCTCGTGCCTGTTATTACCGCACTGTGCGATTGGGGCGAAGCCTATAAAAACAGGATGGTATAAAATATTTATTTCATTCATACGTCAACACCTCATATGGGACTAAAAATAGTAATCACCGGTGCCACCGGTATGGTTGGAGAAGGGGTATTGCTCACCTGCCTGGATCATCCGCAGGTGGAACAGGTGCTGATTGTAAGCAGAAGACATTATGAGTTGAAGCACCCTAAACTCATAGAGCGGCTGGTGCCCGACTTCTACCGCCTCGACAGTATTGGGGAGGACCTTAAAGGTTATGATGCCTGTTTCTTCTGTGCCGGGGTAACTTCTCTCGGTAAGAAAGAGGATGAATATACCAGGCTGACCTATGATACCACTATGGCCTTTGCGCAGCAATTGCTCCACCACAGCCCTGGCATCTCCTTTATATATGTTTCCGGCGCCGGCACTGACTCCTCCGAAAAAGGCAGGATTATGTGGGCCCGCGTGAAAGGCAAAACGGAAAACGACCTTGCGAAACTGCCTTTTAAAAGTGAATATAATTTCCGGCCAGGCTTTATGAAAGCGGTTCCCGGACAAAAAAATCCGCCGAAGCTCTACTACGCTTTCGCATGGATGTACCCTTTCCTGAAAGTGGTGATGCCTAATATGACTTCCACCCTGCAACAGGTGGGCAGGGCTATGATCAATGCCGTTACCAAAGGTTATCCGGCCAATGTGCTGGAGGTAAAAGACATCAATAAACTGGGTGATCAGTAGCATGATAAGTTGGGGTGCCTAACGGGGATGAATATCTGTAGTTTACTTTGAATTGTTGGGGGAAATCTTTACTTTCGGACCAACGATAGTTTGCCAGCTTTGGCTGAAAGGTAAACCCCCTCTACTTATATCTATGGTATTCAACTCCTTTGAGTTTGCGCTATTCCTGCCAATCGTGTTTGTATTGTATTGGCTGGTAGCAAAAGGCTCCCTGCTGTTTCAAAATCTGGTGTTGCTGGCGGCCAGCTTTGTGTTCTACGGAATGTGGGATTACCGTTTCCTGTTCCTCTTGTTTTTCTCCATCCTGCTGGACTATACTTCCGGCCTGCAGATTCATGCGGCCAAAACGCCCAGGGCTAAGCAATGGTGGCTGTTTGCCAGTATTGTCATCAACCTGGGATTCCTGTTTTTTTTCAAGTACTACAACTTCTTTGTGGATTCATTTGCGGACCTGCTGCGGACCTTCGGGTTGCAGCCGCATGTATGGACGCTTAAGATCATACTGCCTGTTGGCATTTCGTTTTATACTTTTCACGGTCTTAGTTATGTGATAGATATTTACCGGGAAAAGGTAACGCCTACACGGAATTTCAATAACTACGCGCTTTTTGTAAGCTTCTTTCCTTTGCTGGTGGCAGGGCCTATTGAAAGGGCTACACACCTGTTGCCGCAAATTGAGCAGCCGCGGCGCTTTGAGCTGAGTAAAGCGGCTGACGGGCTGCGGCAGATTCTCTGGGGCCTGCTCAAGAAAATGGTGATTGCAGATGGCTGCGCCTTTTATGCCAATCAGATTTTCGATAATCCGGATGCCTATTCCGGCAGTACGCTGGTGGTGGGAGCAGTATTGTTTGCCTTCCAGATCTACGGCGATTTCAGCGGGTATTCAGATATGGCGCTGGGTATTGCGCGACTCTTTGGCTTTGAATTGCTGCGCAATTTTGCCTATCCCTATTTTTCGAGAGACATTGCGGAGTTCTGGCGGCGCTGGCATATTTCGTTGTCGTCCTGGTTCAAGGATTACGTGTACATACCGCTGGGAGGTAGCAGGGAAGGGCGTTTCAAGGCCATTCGCAATACGTTTATCATCTTTTTACTAAGTGGGTTCTGGCATGGTGCCAACTGGACGTTTATCCTTTGGGGTGGTATTCACGCCTTGTATTTTCTGCCGTTGCTGCTGGCCAACCGTAACCGCAAAAATATGGAGATTGTTGCGCAGGGGCGCCGGTTGCCGTCGGTACTGGAGTTGTGGCAAATGCTGCGGACTTTTGCGCTGGTGACTTTTGCCTGGATTTTTTTCCGGGTGGAGAATATGACGGAGGCGGTTGTTTATATCAACGGTATTTTTTCTTTTTCTATTATGGAGATGCCGGTGATTTTTCCGAAAGGCTTGCTCTTGCTCACTACGCTATTTCTGTTAGCGGAGTGGCAGGGGAGGGAGCATCCGTATGCGTTGGCTAATCTGGAGCCGCGATGGCCGCGGCCAGCGCGCTGGGCATTGTATACTGTGCTGCTGTTTTGCCTGATCCTGCTTAAATCTGAACAACAACAATTTATCTATTTCCAATTCTGATATGAAAACATTCCTGATACGCCTGCTCATTTTCGGAACCCTTTTTACAGGGCTGGTATTGGCATCTGCCTATAAACTGGCACAGCCAGGGGAAATGGACTATGTAGGTGGAATTGTGATCAAACATAAACGGCTAAACGAAATAAAGGGGCCACGGCTGATATTTGCAGGGGGCTCCAATATGGCTTTTGGGCTGGATAGCAAAGCTGTTGAGGAGGCTACGCATATGCCCGTAGTAAACCTGGCGCTGCATGGTGGGCTGGGGCTCGATTTTATATTGGAGGAACTGAAAGATGTGGTGCGTGCGGGGGATATGGTGGTACTGTCACCGGAGTATTTCCTGGAGGAAGGGCGTTATGAGCTGGATGCCGCTGTGGCGGCGTTTATGCCGGCATCTGAAAAATATTTCAAACACGATTTTTATACTGTGTTTAAGTACAGTGTGGAGTCGCGCTTTACGCAGATTGGCTATAACCGTGATTACCTGATGGCTGGCTGGCGTAAGCGGAACGCGCCGCCTGAAAGGGATTATGCGGCGGAGGTATATTCCCACAAAGCTTTTAATAGTTATGGAGATGTAGTGGCACATTTGGATTTACCGGCTTATGGTGCGCCGAAAGTTCCGCTGAAACTACATGCGGGATATTGGGATGGCATACCAAAAATCAATGCTGCCAGCAAGGTGCTGGAGCAAAGAGGGGTCAGGTTTTATTTTGTGTTTCCGGCGTTCTGCCAATCATCCTACGATAATAATATTGCCGCAATTAGTACTCTGGAAGTTAGTTTGCGCAAGGATCTGCGTATTCCGGTGATTTGCCGGCCGCAGGATTTCGTATATCCGGATACGTTATATTATGATTCGTATTACCATCTCACCAAAACAGGCAGAAACCTGCGTACGCAACAGCTGATTAAAATAGTACAGCCATTGACGGCGGAGCTGCATGCGGAAAAAATGCTGCTTACCAACACTGCTACCAATAGGCCACATCAGCCGCAACCGTACCGTTAGCATTAAACACTACCTTCTGATCATGTGGCTCACCATCGAGCTCTACCTGGTAATAAACTTTTCCGTTTTTCTCCAGCCGGTCTGCATCATCAATGCGGAAGCCTTTGTATTGTGCCGTGATGGTATTGCGAACAGCTGTAGGTAACTCGCTGGCGGGGATTTCACGTTTATACGTCTGTAGTTTGCCGGCAGCATCGTAGAGGGCTTTATAATCACGTCTGTCGATATTAAATTCCGCCTCATACAGGTTGCCTTTCATTTCCCAGTCTACTTTGGAAGTACGGGGGAATTTGAGCTTAAAGGCCTTAACAATCGCTACCGGTACCTGGCTGGATGGGATGTCCTGCGCTACGGCTGTGCCCATGAAGGCTCCTAGTAATATGGAAAGCATGAGTTTTTTCATGATCTTTTTTATTCTTTTAACAACACAGGGCGGGGAATGTTCCAATTGAACAACGGGGCGCATGAGAATGTTATAGTGGCATAACATATTCCCATGAAAACATTCTGGAAAAATCTCAGACGAACAACCGCAGCAGGAGCGCTCCTGCTGATACCAGTATTGGCGGTTGTGTTTTTAATATTGAAAATAGTAGAGGTGGTGAAGAAGATAGTGATGCCGGTGGCGCATCATTTCCCTATTGAGATTCCAGGCATTGGCAAGGAAACGCTGGTGACTATTTTGTTACTATTGATATTGTGTTTCCTGGCGGGATTGTTTATGAAGTCGAAACCGGCGCAGCGTTTTAAATACTGGCTGGAAACAAAGATATTGACGCATATTCCGGGGTATTCCTATCTGCGTGCATTGTCAACCGATAAGCTGGATAGCCGGGATCAGTCGTGGCGCCCTGCCAGTGTGTTGATTGATGGCAACGAGGTGATTTGTTTTGTGGTAGATGAAACGGAAAATTATTACAGCCTGTTTTTTCCGGGGGCGCCTACGCCCACTTCTGGAACGGTGTCGGCGCGATTAAAAGGGGATGTGCGCTTGCTGCCGCTGAGTGTTAGTGAAACGTTTTCGATTATACGCCAGCTGGGAGTGGGTGCTGCTGCTGCCCTGGAAAACCTGGACAAGCAGCAGCCGCTGGCAAAGTAATTAATCCTTACTGCCCCTTTCCACTTGTTTGATATCTTCTGCTCTGTTCTGGTGGAAGTCGAAATGCCGGAACGCTTCTGTATCCGGAATTTCCACCGTGTAGCTTTCTAATTGGTCTATTTCAATGGTCACGCCTGAGAGGGTGAGGTCTACTATATGCCCGCCATGTTTTTTATCGGCCGATAAAAAATGAAAATGATACCCCGAGATATTCGTGTTATCCATATAAGCGGGTAATCGGTACCCCACCAGTTCCCCCTCAACATTTTCAAATTCAAAGAATTTTTGCAATGGGATCATGCTGGCCAGAGTGGGGTAGGGGTGATTGGTAACCGGTGGGAAAGCCCGTGTTTTCAGGTATTTGAATTTCCCTTTGATATGCACGGCGTACATCGCGTTTTTTTGTGGCAGGAGTGTATCCAGCATGGTAAAGAACATGGATTTGCTGATTACTGCCGGGGCGCGGAGTCTGCGTTTGCTCACAAACGGATGCACCATGGCAAAGGATACCAGGTGGCTGCCGGGGAGTACATTGGTGGCGCCGGTGGCCGTGGTTTGATAGGCTACCCCGTTGAGCACGATCAGTTCCCCATCTATTTTATCCGGTGCGCCGAGGCCGAAGTTGCCTTGTTGCAGTAGTTTGCTGACTGGATAAAATCCTTCGAACAGTCCGCCCATCAGGCCTGAAGCTATACCTGCGGTAAAGAGGTGATGGGGCTTTGCCTGCTGGGCGTTTACAGGGTGATATAACGCAATGGTTACTATCAATAGGATCAAATACCTTTTCATGGGGTAATTTTTGTTTTATAAAGATAACATCTTACAGGACTGAAAAAAAACTTGTATTTATGTAGTTAACTACGTAGTTTTATACATAAATTGAAATAGCTTATGGAAAAGGACATCAGACTGATTTATAATGACGCCTGTCCGCAGGTAATTGATATCATATTACCCATTCAGGTACAGGAGTTTAATGTACCAATTACCGCAGCGGATCAACCGGATCTACAGGACCTGGAGGGCAGTTATCACCAGGGTGGTGGCGGATTTTGGGGCGCCTATGTGGATGGGGAGCTGGTGGGCACTATTGCCTTGATTAATACCGGGCACGCTGCGGGTGCTATCCGCAAGATGTTTGTGAAAAAGGAATTCCGGGGCAGGGAGCTGGGATTAGCGCAGGCGTTGCTGGAAACGTTGATGATGTATGCGAAAACGGTGGGCATCCGCGATTTGTATCTGGGCACGGTGCCGCAACTGAAAGCAGCATTGCGGTTTTATGAGCGCAATGGATTTGCGCCGATTGCTGCGGAGAATTTGCCGCCTCACTTTCCCAGAATGGCGGTAGATACTTTATTTTACCACCTGGAAATAAAATAAGGTATGAGTAACGTAATAAATGAATCGGGCATTTTGGCGATTTCCACGAGGCTGCAACGCCTGGCTGATAGTCTGCGTAAAGATGGCCAGCAGATTTACAAGGCTCATGGTATTGACTTTGAGCCCAAATGGTTTCCGGTGATTTATACCTTGTATTCGAAAGATACCATGAGTGTGATGGAAATTGCGGCGGAGATAGGTTATACGCATCCTTCGACGATCAGTCTGCTGAAAGAGCTGGAAAAACAGAAACTGATCCGCTCCCGGAAGGATAAGCAGGATGAGCGGAAGCGATTACTCACCTTATCCGAAAAAGGGCAGGAGCTGGTGCAGCAGATGTTGCCGGTATGGAAGCGTATGGAAAAAGCACTTACCGCGTTAACCAATACGAGCAACAACCTGATGGCAGCTATTGCTGAAGTGGAAGCGCAGATGGAAGTGAAAGGATTTTTTGAGCGGGAGCGGGGGATACGCTAAAACAAACTGAACTTCTCCGGCAAGGTAATTTTTATGTCAAGATTGGTGATAAAGCTACCCTTTCCCGCGGTGAAATTATGATCAATGCCACCGTAAAAATTGAACCATAGTCCGTCCAGGGGGTTGAACTCCGCGCCTATGTTCAGGAAGCTATGGTGTTCGGCATAACGACCACGGTATTGATACTGAAACTCCCCGAAGCCTTTGACCCGGTTGGTGCCCAGCAGGTATCTAACGGGTACGGATATATTGAAATAGTTATTAGCATCCTGTTTCAGCACTGTATCCTTGGAAATGCCGGCGTTCACGCCGAATAATGTTTGTCCGTTTTTACCGGTACGCAGGGCATAGGTGCTCCAAAATCCAACCTGTGCAAAGCGGATATTGCCCACCAGACTATCTCTTGAAGCGCCCATCACGGCAAGGGCAAAGTCGAGTTTATCCGCATTCCAGTTTTCCCTTTTATATTCTTTTTTGAAGTTCGCAAACCAGGCGTCGAATTCGGGGGCTTTGGTGTTGTATATATACTGGTCATATGCATTGGCCCAGCTGCTGTCTGTTTTTATTTTTTTATGGAGATAGTAATCCCAATCGGGTAACTGGTCTATTAATGCAGCGTTGCGGATGAGGAGGGAGTCCGCCGGATTTTCTGCCATGGCCCATTCTTTTACCGCATCCAGATTTTTTGCGGCAAAGGCTTTACGGATGGCCCGTGTTTCCAGTCGCAGTCCGCCCAGGGCATCAATAATTTGTCGCAGCGCTTTGCGGTCGGTAGCCATATCCCCTTCATCAATCACGTTGATGCGGAAGCCCAGCGCCAGCTTGCGGGCATTAACACCCAAAGTGGTATCGCGGGAACTACCCAATGACACGCGGAAGCTGTGCCAGGTGCGGTATTGTTTATAGTGCTGGTCCAGCTGAGCAACCGTTTTTTTCGCATTCAGCAGCTGTGCTGGCGCTAGTTCCAGCGCAAATGCCCTGGGGATAATAATTTTATCTCCCTGAAAAAACTCCGACATAGCTACTGCTACCGGCATAGGGGTGGAAGGCCGCAGGAGGTTGGAAGGCCCGGTACCTAAGCTTTTGAATGCCGGCATATCCGGCACAATGAAATTGAGCCGCATCTTGCTAAGTGTGAGGGAGTCCAGCTGCTGACTACGGGCGGCCATGGAAAACAGCAACAGGGCACACAGGAAATATCTAAACATAACGGACCTACGAAATTAGCTGGCCAGCAGCCGGATGAACATAATGGTGTATTGACCTTTGCCGGTAAGTACACCTGTTTCTTCTACAAACCCCAGGCAGGCATTATCCTGCCATATTTCCAGGCGGATGCGGTAACCGGGCGACTGCACCGGGTTCAGGCCCACATAGGTAGCGTCCAGGATTACCCGGCGGCCGTGGAGCAGGTCAGGGGTGAAGGGCAGACTGGCTATGTCGTCTTCGGGATTGAGATTGTCGCCCTGCAGGAGACTGATCGTATTATTGCTGCCGGCTTCCCGTAATATGATTTCATAGTTGACAGGAGCAGTGGTGCTCAGCGGGAAAATCGCTTTTGCACGCAAGGCGCCGCCATCGGGTTTGAAGTAAACTTCCTTCATGGGTGGGGAGTTGGTGATTATTGGCCAGGTTGATGTAGGTCAGGTGTTTTTGCAAAAATAGGTAACGGGAAGGAGAAGGGCAAATGATAATGGTTTCTTGTTCCACAGGTTTTGGTTGAACTGCAATATTACTTAGTCTGTCCTGCTTCGTACTCCCATTTCCGTTGTATGCTGCGCAGCTTAATCCAGTAGGGGCTAAGCACTGCTACCAACACAATCATCAGCAGGGCGTTGGCAGATAGGATCATGCATAATACAGCTGCAGTGATGAAAATAACAGCAATGACATTATTAATGCGAACAGCTTTTTTCTTTTCAAGTATCACAGGCAGGCCCATTAATAAAAATAAGATGGACGAAAAAAATGCAGAAACCACTTCTACATTTATTGGTGAAGATATCAGCGGATCGTTGGTGCTATCTGGCAATATTACCAGTAGGAGTGTAATCAAAGTATTAATAGTGCCTATTACAATCGCTGCCCAGGCGTAAATCTTCGCCACAACCGGTAATAAATCTTTCCTGCGCAGTGTTACGTCAGGGAAATCTGTTCCAAAAATGCTCTCTTGTTCCATTGGTATAGGTGATAGCCAACAAAATACAACTTTTGCCGGACTCATTCAATCCTGCCCACAACAACCTGTGAACAACATGCTACAGCCAGCCAGGCTGGTACTGATTTTTAAGCCTCCATCAGTTGCTGAAAGCGTGGGAACGGCAATACCCCTGTAAATAACTAATTCGTTTTTGCCACAGTAGATTCCCGGATAATCAGTTTAGTAGGAAGCTGCGTCGTAGGCGCCTTTTTGATGCTATAATCATTTTTCACTTTTGCGTTCAGCTCCTGCAGCAGCATCTCGGCGGCCATGCGGCCAATTTCGCCCGTTGGCTGCGCTACCGTGGTGAGGCCGGGATATACCAGTCCGGCGGACAAGTCGTTACTAAAGCCTACAATGGCGATGTCGTGCGGTATCCGCAATCCTTTTGCTTTCACCACTTCCATGGCAGCAATGGCAGTAGGGTCATTGATGGCAAACAACGCATCCGGTGGTGTTCCCAGGTCCAGGAAATGCTTCATGTAAATTTTTACTTTTTCTGTGGTGAGATCATAAGACAGCACCAGGTCGGGGTTATAGGGGATGTCATGTTTTTTCAATGCATCGATATACCCCTGACGGCGCAGCCTCGAGTTCACCAGTGCATCCGGACCTGCCAGGTGCGCAATGCGCCTGCGACCTATACTGATCAGGTGTTCCACTGCCTGGAATGCTGCCTCGTAATCATTCACAATTACGTTCGGCACGTTCAGCTCATCAGGCACCCGGTTAAAAAACACGAGGGGTACACCCCGGCGCTGTGCCAGTGTGAAATGGTCGAAGTTCCTCGTCTCCTTGGTATGGGATACAATTATACCATCTACCCGATAAGACAATAACAACTTCATATTAGCCACCTCTGTTTCGTAAGATTCGTTTTGCTGGCAGATTACCACGTTATAGCCCGCGGCCTGCATCACGTCCTGCACGCCTACTATCACGCTGGGAAAGTAGGTGGACATAAACTCCGGTACCATGATGCCTACCGTATGGGTAGTATGCTTACTAAAGCCCAGTGCCAGCGAGTTTCGCTGGTATTCCATGGTGGAGGCCAGCTCCATTACTGCTTTCCGGGTGTGCTCCTTCACATTGGGATGCCCCGTGAGTGCCCGCGATACGGTAGATTTTGAGATGTTTAATTGCTTCGCAATGTCAATGATTGTCGTGTATTTCGATTTCATACGTGGATAGTTTAGCGCAACCGGGATCAAAAATAATCATTTGGGAACTATCCCAAAATATTGGGACCGTTCCCATGAAAAATAATTCCCAAAATATTTTGAATGCTCAGATTGTTTGGCAAAATTGAGATCGAATTATTCCATGTTATCGGAGAATGCGCCTTAATTGACAGGCTGCTAATTATGAATCCCGACAAACACCAAGATCCACAGTTATGATGAAACAGTTCACTAAATTAATGGGAATTTTCCCAATTTTACTCATCCCAATGCTGACGTTTGGTCAGCAGCTGACGGTGAAGGGTAAGGTGACCAGCGCAGAAAACGGAGAAACACTGCCTGGGGTAACCGTCAGAGTCAAGGGAGCCTCCGAAGGCGCCGTCTCAGGGGTAGATGGCCGCTACTCGGTTACAACAAAACAGGGGGATGCCACCCTCGTATTCACTTATACAGGCTATCTTTCTCAGGAAGTACCGGTCAATGGTCGTACTACCGTTGACGTAGTATTGCAGACCGACAACAAAGCCCTTGACGAAGTGGTAGTGGTAGGTTACGGTACACAACAAAAAGCTAACGTTGCCGGCTCCATCGCCTCGGTAAAAACCGGTGATCTGAAACAAACACCTATTTCAAACGTGGTACAAGGCCTCCAGGGCCGCGTATCAGGGGTGCAGATCACTCAAAACTCCTCCGCACCAGGCGGTAGCATCAGCATGCGTATCCGCGGTGTCAACTCTATCAACGGTACCTCCGAACCACTCTACGTAGTGGACGGGGTACAGCTATCCAACTCCGGGGGCGTAAATGATATCAGCTCCCTTTCTATTATCAATCCAAATGATATTGAATCGGTAGCGGTACTCAAAGATGCCTCTGCCACCGCCATCTATGGCGCCCGCGGCGCTAACGGCGTAGTCCTCATCACCACCAAACGCGGTAAAGCAGGTAAAACCATCGTTACCTATGACGGCTATTATGGGGTGCAAAACACCACCAAACGCATGGACATGATGAACGCAGCAGAATTTGCCGCCCTGGAAAATGAAGTCTATAAAACAACCGTGTACGCCAACCCGGAAACACTGGGCGAAGGGGTGGACTGGCAAGACCTCATCTTCCGCACCGCCCCTATGCAAAGCCACCAGGTATCCGTAGCCGGCGGTAGCGAAAAAACGCAATTCGCCTTGTCTGGTAACTACTTCAAACAAGAAGGGGTGCTCATCAGTTCGGACTTCACCCGCTATTCCTTTCGCCTCAACTTCGACCATCGCGTTAGTAATGCAGTGAAAGTAGGCGCCAGCATGCTTACCAGCTTCGTTGTCAATAACAGCATCCCTACAGGTTCTTCCAGTATCGATGCCGGCGCTGTAACTACCAGCATTCTCGGAGCCGCCATGGGCGCACCTCCTACACTGAAGCCTTACAACGAAAACGGTGGCGTTCTGCCTTTCGGCGACCAGATGAACAGCCGTTACCGCGAAGTGGTAAACCCACTGGGCCTGGCACAGATTCTGAACCGCGATAAAATCAACCGCACCCTGGGAAATTTGTATGCTGAAATTACCCCGCTGAAAGGACTGACCTATCGCGCTAACTTCAGCCCGATCCTGTCTTCTTCTCTCAATGACTACTACTCGCCGCGTTCTATCGTGAACAGTGGTGATCTGTCCAGCGGCGCAGGTAAAGCGCAGAAGAATAATTCCAATACGCTCGTACTGCTGTTCGAAAACATCGTTACCTATGAAACACGCATTGGTAAAGAACATTCGTTAAAAGCAACCGGCGTATTCGCTACCCAAAGCAACAGTGCAAATTCCAATAGCATCAATGCCAGCAACTTCCCCAACGATGCTACTGCCAACGAAGCAGTGCAACTGGCTACTATCAGAACTGTAAACAGCAATCGTTCAAAAGACAGACTGGACTCCTACATGGGTCGTATCAACTATGGTTTCCGCGATAAATACCTGCTGGACCTGATCGCCCGCGTAGACGGCTCTACGAAGTTTGGTGAAAATAATAAATATGGCTTCTTCCCCGCCGCAGCTTTCGCATGGCGCGCTTCTGAAGAACCATTCATTAAAAATATCAATGCCATCAGCAATCTGAAACTCCGCCTTAGCTACGGTACTACAGGTAACGCCGGTGCTATCGATGCTTATAAATCGCTCTCCTTACAAGGTACCAGCGGCCAGTATTACTTCAATCACGAACCGGTAACTGGTATCAGCCCTACCGGGATTGCCAATAAGGACCTGAAATGGGAACGCTCTGTGCAGGCCGACTTCGGTTTTGATCTGGGACTGTTCAGAGACCGTTTGAATGTGACCGCCGACATCTACCACAAAAAGACAGATGATCTGCTGTTTGTTCGCGCCCTGCCAGGATCTTCGGGATATGCTGATGTAACAGGCAACTTTGCCAGCATGGAAAACAGAGGTATTGAACTTTCTGCGGACGCTGTGCTGGTGGAACGTGCCGTGAAATGGTCTGTTGCAGGTAACATCTCCTTTAATAAGAATAAACTGCTGAGTCTTGCCGGCGGCCTCGACGAATACGCTGTCAGCAACTACCAGGTGATGCAGATTGGCCAGCCTTTAGGTTTGTTCAAAACATATGTGTTTGATGGGGTATACCAAACGGGGGAAGCCGTGCTGGATGGCTCTGGTAGTCGCACCGGTGGTATGAAAGTGAAAGACCTGAATAATGATAAAGTAATCAGTGCAGAAGATCAGAAAGTGGTAGGAAACGCCAATCCGAATTTCATTTACGGCTTCTCCACCAACCTGAGCTACAAGCAATTTGATTTCAGCGCTTTCTTCTCTGGTACACAGGGCAACAAAGTATATAACCTTACCCGTTACTCTTTCGAAAATCCACTGGGTAGCAGAAATATGTATGCTGCATTAGTGGATCGCTGGTCACCCACCAACCCATCTAACGAATACGTGAGTGGCTTCCAGGGTGGACGTTTACCGCTGACAGACCGTTTCATGGAAGATGGTTCGTTCCTGCGCTGCAAAAACATTACACTGGGCTACAGGGTTCCAAAAATCAAAGGCATTTCTTCAGCAAGAGTATACGTGAGCGCTAACAACCTCTTCACGGTTACAAAGTACACCGGCTTTGATCCGGAAGTAAACAGCTTCGGCAACTCTAACAAACAAATCGGGGTCGACAACCTGGTATATCCTACCGCGCGCTCGTTCCTCGTAGGTTTACAGGTTGGCTTCTGATGTTTCATTTCTTAAATTGTAATTCGCATGAAAAGTATACTTAAATATAGCGTGATTGGTTTGCTGGCAATGTCCTGCTACGCTTGCAGCAAGCTGGAAGAAACACCTTATTCTTCAATATATACAGAAAGTTTCTATAAAACGGCTGAGGATGCAGAGGCCGCACTGGCCGCAGTGTACAGCAAACTGGCAGATCTGTATGCAGGTCCGTCGCCATTGCTGGTGGCAGATTTAAGCGCTGATCAGATTTATCCTCGTCCGGTGGTAGGGAGAGATACATATACGCTGTTCAGCTTTGACCCGCAATACAGCGCGGTAGTGAGTTTTAGCCGCACAAACGAATCTCCGATAGACATATGGAATAACAGCTATGGCGGCATAGAAAACGCCAACTGGATTTTGCAGAAAGTGCCGAACACCGTGATGTCGAACAACACCCGTAAGAACCAGATCCTCGGAGAAGCGTATTTCCTCCGCGCTTTCTTCCACTGGATGCTGACCAAAACTTTCGGTGATGTGGTGATCAGAATTAAACCCAGCCAAACGCTGACAGATGCTTATGTGCCCAAGAGCCCTAAGGCGGATGTATATAAACAAATCTTCCAGGATCTGGATTCAGCAGAAGCATTACTGCCTGACTACAGTGCCGGACTGGTAAAAGGTCGTCCGTGCAAACAGGCCGTACAGGCCCTGCATGCAAAGGCTGCCTTGTATATGGAAAACTACGCACTTGCCATCCAGGAAGCAGAAAAAGTAATCAATGCCGGCAGCGGCACCGGATTGATGGATGAATTCCAGGATGTTTTCGATGTAACAAAAGAAGATGCGGCCCGCAAGGAAAACCTCTGGGCTTTTGAAGCTGAGTCTGTGGCTAATGGCCGTACCTCACAAATCATGAGCTTGTATGGCCCTACGGGCGCTGCGGCTCCTGCCTACGGTAAAGGTTCTTTTGGCTCTGCATTTGTGTACCCTTCCTTTTTCAAATCCTTTGATCCAAAAGATAAACGCCGTGCTCTCCTGGATACCAACTACGTAAATAAACAAGGCGTAATTGTACCGCAATCTGCTATCACACCAATTACCAAGGAAGGGGTGCTGATGAGAAAGTATGCGGACCCTAATTCCATCGGCAATGCACACGCATCCAATATTCCGATTCTGCGTGTGGCGGATGTATACCTGATTGCTGCTGAAGCAGAAGCAAGGTTGAATGGTCCTACCAATAAAGCCTATACGTATATCGATAAGGTTAGATTGCGTGCCGGACTAAATGGACTTCCTACTGGCCTTGGTGCTGCTGAGTTTATCGCAGCAGTATTGCAGGAGCGCAGCTGGGAGCTGTTTGGTGAAGGTGACCGCTGGTACGATTTATCGCGCACCGATACCTACCAGCAGGTAGTGCCGAAAGCAGTGAATGATGTGTTCCCAACCAGGGCACCACAGAAAAGAAATAAATATTTCCCGATTCCTCAATCAGAAGTGAACGCGAATGACAAGCTGGATCAGAATCCTGACTGGAAATAGCCTGATGGTATTGTTAACCGGTATATCACTAACGTCAACGGCACAACGTAGTATTTTCCTGGCTGCAGGGCAAAGCAATGCAGTAGGGAAGGGGGACAGCAGTGCGTCTGTACATCCTGCGCCGCAAACGGCCTGGGAATATAAATGGGAACATAACACCCTTGTGCCTTTGCAGGACCCGGCAGGAGAAAATTACCAGTATCTCCAGCAGGCAACCACAGGCAGTATGTGGCCGGCATTTGCAGATGCCTTTCACCAGCGTACAGGCGACACCGTTATCATTGTGCCGGCAGCCAGAGGAGGTGCCTCCTGTCACCAGAAAGCCCGCCTTGGGGATATGGATACCTGGGATATCTCCGGGAATCTCTTTAACGCCGCTGTTGCCAAAACAAAGGCAGCAGCGGCCCTTTCAAAGGGTTCATTAAAGGGTATCATCTGGTTACAGGGAGAGAGAGATGCCAATGCGATTAACAGCGGTGTATTGCAACCGGACGAATACAAGGCGGCCTTAAGCGATCTGATACGCCGTTTCAGAAAAGCATTGGGTGCCCGGCTTCCCTTCTACATTGTGCAAACAGGCAATTACAAAGGCCACCCGGAAACCGGCTTCAACGAAGTGCGGAGAATACAGGCGGAGCTGGCACAGACCATGCCGCAGGTATTCATCGTATACCGCGATACGCCTCAGTTTCCCGCTAAGCACTGGATGACAGATGATATCCACTATAATCAAAACGGATTAAACCATATCGGCGCAACTGTAGCAGACGCCGTGAAAAAATAGTTTGGTATGAGAAATTGCTTGTTGCTATTATCACTGTTTATTACACCCGGACTTTTCGCGCAGCAGCGACTACAAAACAACCGCCTGCTGCTGGAATGGAAGCAAACTAACCAGGGCTACCAGCTCCAGCATATTACCGCTGGCGGCCGGCAGCTGTCGCAGCCTTCCGGAGAGTATCTGGTGATCTACTCGGCCGATAAGCCGGACACCGTCCCGGATATGCGCCTGGCTGATTCCCACCCCGGAGGATTCCCACTGAAAGATTATATCTACCTCACCAAAAACTGGGAACGCAACCTGGGCCCGGTGGCCATGAACACCGCAGGAAAGGCGATACGGTTCTTTCCGTCGCAAGCCACGTCATCCAATGGCAGCCTGGAATTCCGCGCAGATAATGCCGAATGTAACATCACATCTGCCTGGAAACTGGATAACAAAAATGAAAACGATATCCTGGTAAGTATCACCCTCACCGCCAAACAAGCAGGCTATTACTCCATTGCCTCTCCTACGCTGGCAACGGTAGCGAAAAATAAGCCCGACTTTGCCATGGTGCCGGGTTACTTCCAGAGCAACACGATAGAACCCGACCTGGTGCTGGCTTACGCATACGGACAAGGCATCCCGAACAAACCCGTGGTATTCCGGGAACGTGCCGCTTCTACCTTGAGTCCGCTCGTGAGCAGCAATGGCATCACCATGGCAGTAATCCCCGATCCCGGCACCGGCCGCGATCCCTGGGAGAACGACCGCAACACTCACAGCCAGTGGAAACTAGGCCTCTCCGTGATGAATCGCGCCGGGCAGTATACTCCCGTCGCCTATCACCCGGTGCTGGGCCAGGAAGATTCGTATATGCGTGCAGGTGAGCAACGCACCTTTTCCTTCCGCTACACCGTACAAGCGGCGGATTGGTATACCGTTTACAAACACGCCATCAACGATGTATATCGCTTCCCGGATTTCCTGAAGCTGAAAAATACACGCACCTCCCTCACCGGCAGAATCATGGCTATGCTGCATTACCTCGGTAACGACAGTACTTCCATGTGGCGTACCTTCACCTACAAAGGCCTGGAAATAGGCGCGCAGCAATACCTGGGCGGCGTGGTTGGCTCCTCCGGCGATGCCATGAAAAACTCCGACTACGGTGCTATGTGGATGCTGGCCAATATCACCAAAGATACCACCCTGCTCAGACACCGCCTGCCCGCAGCACTCAACTTTAAACTGGTGCAGCAACAGGAAGAACCCGGATTTTTCCAGGGCGCCGCAGTAGGGCAGTACTACCTTTGGAAAAGACAACGATTTACAGAGGAATGGGGGCACTATGTAGAGCCGATCGCGCTCACCTATTACACCATGCTGGATATCGGCAATATCCTCCTGTTTGAGCCCCATAACACGGCATTACAGCAGCGCCTGCGCCTCGGTGCCGATAAACTGCTGGAATGGCAACATAGCGATGGCCACTGGGAAGTAGCCTACGACGAAGCTACCAGACCAACGTTTACGGATATACCGGATCTGAGGCCCACCTTCTACGGACTGCTGGTAGCCTACCGTATCCTGAAAGATCCAAAGTACCTGGCAGCCGCCCGCAAAGGAGCCGACTGGCAAATTAAAAACGGAGTGGATAAAGGCGCCTACCTCGGCGTATGCGGTGATACCCGCTTTGTTGCCGACTTTGCCACCGCCCAAACCGTGCAGGCCATGCTGGATTTGTACGACCTCACAAAAGATAAACGTTATCAAAATGCCGCTGTCAGCGCAGCAAAAGTTTACACGGCATCTATATACACCCACCCGATACCTTCCACAGAACAAAAAACCGTGAAAGGTACACAGCGGCAGGACTGGGAAATTACGCAGACAGGCCTGAGCTTTGAACACGGGGGGAGCCTTGGTTCTGCCAATCCGCACGGACCAATTATGCTGGCGAGCCACGCCGGTATGTTTGTACGCATGTTTGGCCTTACGCACGACTCCCTTTTCATCAACATGGCGCGTGCCGCTGTGCTGGGCCGCGATGCCTTTGTAGACCAGCCCACACAGGTAGCCTCCTATTACTGGGATGTGATGAACAAAGGTGCAGGTCCTTACCCGCACCACGCCTGGTGGCAGGTGGGACTACTCACCGATTACCTGGTGTCAGAAATCACCTTACGCAGTAATAAACAAATCAGTTTTCCGCAAGGCTTTGTAACGCCGAAAGTAGGACCACATACCAGCTATGGCTTTGCGCCGGGTACAGTGCTGGGCGCCGCTGCCAACCTGTATATGCCGGATGGTATGCTGACAGCCGGGAACCCGTATGTGGACTATCTCTGCGCCCGTAGTACCGACCAGCGCACCGTATATGTGATGCTGCTCAATAACGACGATGACACGCAGCAAAGCGTGATTAACATCTCCCCCAATCAGTTGAAAAATACTAAACACGTGGAGCTGCTGGGTGCTGATGGAAAACCGGAGAAACAGGCGCTGACCGGCAACAGCTGGAAAGTGACGATTCCTGCGTATGGACTGAAAATTATTAAAATCCGCTCATGAGTACATCAACGATAGATACAGGCGTCATATTTGTGTTTTCTGCCTTTGTGCTGGTAATAGGCTTGTTGTTCGCCCGTACCGGTCGGAATATGAAATCCTTTTTTGCAGGGGGAGAAGCTGTTCCCTGGTTCATTGGGGGCCTCTCGCTCTTTATGAGTTTCTTTTCAGCAGGCACCTTTGTGGCCTGGGGAAGTATCGCCTATAAATACGGTTTCGTATCCGTCACTATTCAGTGGACCATGTGCCTGGGAGGCCTAATCACGGCCTTTCTGCTGGCACCCCGCTGGAAACGTACCGGCGCACTGACCGCCGCAGAATTCATCCGCCAGCGCCTCGGCGCTCCGGTACAAAAATTCTACGTATATACGTTCCTGATAGTATCACTCGTAAATAAAGGCGCGGTGCTATATCCGGTGGCTAAACTGGTAAGCGTATCATTAGGGTTCCCGCTGGTGCCCTGCACCATTGTACTGGGACTTATGATGATTGCCTACACCGCAGTGGGTGGCCTCTGGGCCGTAATGGTAACGGACATTCTGCAGTTTGTAATACTCACGGCTGCGGTGATGCTGGTGCTGCCATTGTCGCTCGACCATGCCGGCGGCTGGCAACAGTTTACGCAAAACGTACCGGAAGATTTTTTCTCCCTCGTCAATGGTGAGTATACCTTCGGTTTCATACTGGCGTTCGCGTTATACCACATCAGCTATATCGGTGGTAACTGGACTTTCGTGCAACGCTATACCAGCGTGGATTCGCCGAAGTCGGCCAGGAAAGTGGCGCTGCTGTTTGCCGGACTATATCTCATAAGTCCTGTCATCTGGATGCTGCCACCCATGATATATAAAAGCATCAATCCTGCACTGGCGGGACTCAATGCAGAAAATGCCTACCTGGAAGTATGCCGGCTGGTGCTTCCGCCGGGGCTTATGGGCCTGATGCTGACGGGTATGTATTTTTCCACTTCGGCAACGGCTAACACCACGCTGAACGTGACTTCTGCGGTTATCACCAATGATATTTACAAGGGCGTGGTAAATCCCGGCGCTACCGACAAACAGCTGATCCGCGTTGCACGCCTGTCCGGATTGTTGCTGGGCATCGGCATGATCGGTATTGCACTGATGGTACCGATGGTAGGAGGGATGATAGAAGTGGTGATCAGTATTGCTGCCATCACCGGTGGGCCAACCTTACTGCCACCGCTGTGGGCACTGTTTTCGAAGAAGCTCACGGGTCGTGTAGCCTACATCATTTCAGCGCTGTGTTTGGCGGTGAACCTGGTGTTTAAATTTTTAGTGCCGATGGTGAGTGCCCTGAAATTGTCGCGCTCCCAGGAAATGTTGCTGGGCGCAGGTTTACCGTTCTTACTGTTACTACTATACGAATTTGTACTGGCAGCACGTAAAGGACCATCAGTGGATTACCAGCAGTACAAGGTTTTCCGCCAGCAACAAAAAGAGCAGGCTGCTGCGCAGTCGCCCGAAGAAGTAGACGCTATTCACCGGCAGAATGTTTTCGGACTACGCGTCATTGCCTTCTCCCTCGCATTTACAGCAGTATTACTGTTTATACTGTGTGCCCTGGCTGCTACCGGAAAAGTGCTGGTAGCCGTGATTGCATCAGTGGTATTACTGGCCGCCGGCATTCCATTGCTGGCATTGCGCAAGCTTAAATTAAAACAAATACATACTCCCTCGGGAAACAGAATCATTCAAGAAAATAATGTGGCATCCTGATGATTGCAGGATAAAAAATCAAGCTTATGTTGAAAGAACAGTCCATTGAAAGCCGGGAATTAAAAACAGCGGAATATAGAGCAGATCTGGTAGTTACAGGCGGTGGTTTAGCAGGTGTATGCTGCGCTATCACCGCAGCCAGAGAAGGGATAAAAGTTATTTTGGTACAGGACAGGCCTGTGCTGGGAGGGAACTCCTCCAGCGAAGTGCGTTTGTGGGTACTGGGTGCTACCTCACATATGGGTAATAACAATCGCTGGGCCAGGGAAGGAGGCGTGATCGATGAAATCATGACGGAAAATATCTGGCGCAACCCCGAAGGGAATCCGCTGATCTACGATACCATCCTGCTGGAAAAAGTAACCAACGAACCAAACATCACCCTGCTGCTGAATACAGCTGCCTTTGAGGTGCAGAAATCCGGTGATGATACCATTGAATCCGTTACAGCGTTTTGTAGTCAGAACAGCACTTTATATCACCTGAAAGCCCCTTTGTTTTGCGATGCTTCCGGTGATGGTGTGGTAGGTTTCCTGGCTGGTGCCGCCTTTCGCATGGGCGCAGAAAGTGAGTCAGAGTTTGGGGAGAAGTTTGCGCCCTCCAAGGAATATGGTGAATTACTGGGGCATTCGCTCTATTTCTATACAAAGGATACAGGTCGCCCGGTGAAGTTTGTACCACCGGCATATGCCCTTAAAGATATTACTGAAATCCCGCGTTACAAACGCATTAACGCACAGGCACAGGGTTGCCAGTTCTGGTGGCTGGAATATGGTGGCCGCCTGGATACTGTGCATGATACTGAAGCCATCAAGTGGGAGCTCTGGAAAGTAGTATACGGTATCTGGAACTATATTAAAAATTCCGGCGAATTTCCGGAAGCGGAAACCATGACTTTGGAATGGGTGGGGCAGATTCCCGGTAAGCGGGAGAGTCGCCGCTTTGAAGGAGATTACATGCTTTGCCAGCAGGATATTGTAGAACAGCGCACGCACAAAGATGCCGTGGCTTTCGGTGGCTGGTCTATCGACCTGCACCCTGCTGATGGCGTGTTTAGCGAAAAGCCTGCCTGTAACCAATGGCATAGTAAGGGCGTGTACCAGATTCCATTCCGCAGCATGTACAGTCATAACATCGGCAACCTGTTGCTGGCAGGGCGTATCATCAGTGCTACACATGTGGCATTTGGCTCCAGCCGCGTGATGGGTACCAGCGCCTGTGCAGCGCAGGCAGCAGGAATGGCAGCGGTATTGTGTACCCGCCACAACGTACAGCCGAGGGCGTTATTACAGGAAGATAAAATGCAGGAGCTGCAGGTAGCGCTGGTGCGCAATGGTCAGTACATACCACAATTGGTGGCAGCTGATCAGCAGGACCTGGTGGCAGGTGCAGCCATTACTGCCAGCAGTGAATATATATTGAAGGAATTAGCACCAGATGGTGGTACTATAAAGCTGGATGCCTCTATGGGCCAGCTATTACCGCTCAGGGCCGGTCAAATACCTGCTGTTACTGTATTTGCTGAGGTACAGGAAGATACGGAGCTGGTGATATCCTTACGTACCAGTAGCCGGCAGGTGCACCATACGCCTGATGTAATTTTACAGGAGCTAACGGTACCGGTTATACGTGGTGCGCAGGAATTGACGATCAACTTTGATGTAATATTGCCGGAGGATAATTATATCTTCCTGTGTTTTATGAAGAATCCGCTGATCAGTCTGAAAAGCAGCAGTGATAGGGTTAGTGGTGTGCTGACGGTGTTCAATAAAACAAATCCGGCCGTGTCTAACTACGGTGCGCAGGTACCAACGGAAGATATCGGCGTGGAAGCATTTGAGTTCTGGTGTCCGGAACGCAGGCCGGCAGGTAAAAACCTGGCGCTGGTGATACCGGAAGGCATTGCCTTGTTTGGTGCGGAAAATATCCGGAACGGGATCAATCGCCCTACCCATCAGCCAAATATCTGGCTGGCGGCAGAAGGGGATGCCGATCCTGCCATTACGCTCACCTGGCCCGAAAAGCAAACCATCCGCGAGATAGAGCTGGTATTTGATACCGACTTTGATCATCCGATGGAGAATGTAATTTACCATCATCCTGAAACGGCGATGCCTTTCTGCGTACAGTCGTTTGTGTTATGTAACGATAAAAAAGAGGCGGTGCTGAAGGTGACGGATAACCATCAGTCGCTGCACCGGATTAAGCTGAAGGAGCCGCTGCATACGGGCAGTTTAACGCTGCACCTGCAAGGCACGCATGGCGGTACGCCGGCGGGCTTGTTCGCCATCAGATGTTACTAAAATTTTACTTTATGCCAAAGCATTTCCTTACTTCACTGATCATAGCGGCGGGCTTGGCTGCCGGTGGCCCCGTTGCGGCTCAAACCAGCTTTACGCCGGATGCCCACTGGGTATGTGTAAATCAGACGGGTTATAACACCAATGCCCCCAAACGCTTTACTGTGCCTACGGCTTTGCAGGGAACTGTATCCTTTTACATCACCGCAGAAGGGGATAATACCCCGTTATTTAAAGGTACTGCCAGTAATGGTTTGGGAGACTTTACCGCCTTTACGCCAACGGATACACGTAAACGCTATGTGATTCATGCACAGGGAGGTAGTTTGCCGGAAGGAGTTTCCTATCCCTTCTCTGTAGCCCCTTACCAGCTGGAGCGGGCAGGTTTTCTGCCATCGGTATGGTTTATGAATGACTCCCGCAGCATGACGGGCACGCACCATTCGGCCTATGGTGGCTGCCCCTGGAGGGATGGTACTTATTATTCCTACGAGATTCCATCGCTGATCTGGATGTATCTTTCTAACCCGAAAGTATATACGGAGCTGCCGGCTACTATCTCTTACGATAGCCTGAAGGCAATGGTGCTTAGTGCGGATTATAAACCTACCAAGGAGCGTAATGATGAAAGCGCACTGGCTGCCACTAAAAAGTATTTTACGACCATAGAAAAACCATTGGGCAAAAGAGTGCCGGATGTTATTATGGACCTGCACTGGGGGCTTGGCTACTACATGGTGAACCCTGAAACGCAGGACCCTAGCGGTGATCCGTTGCCGAAGCAATTGCATCCGCAAACGCTGGCACAATTTGCTTATTTTCTGTATGCCTGTCCGGAGCTACAGCAATGGTTCTCACAAAAATATTATCGCCAGGTACTTGATTTCACATTAAACAACTGGCAAAAAATCGGGTTACTGGATATACAGCGGGAAGTAGGCACTACGAAAGGCCGCCACGCACCTGGTTTTTCGGTATTGCCTAATCTGCTGATGTATGAAGTGGCCAGGCGGGAACAGCTCCCGGATGCCGCTAAATTCATGCAGGCAGCCTATAATCAAACCGCCTGGATCATCGACTCCTTATCGCTGCAGGTGCCGCTTAATACCAAAGGGCAGCGCATGAGTGAATACAACCTGATGACGGGCCTGGCCACCTTCCAGCTGCAATATCCCGACAAAGCACCTGCCGGCTTACAGCAAAAGATTACTGAGTGGGCAGATGTGGCCATCAGCAGATCCGAAAATGCCTGGGATTTCAGGCGCTATGACCTCGATAGTAACTGGACGGTTCCGGAAATGAACGAGGTGGGTAATGTGGCGGGCTTCCCTGCCTCCGCACTGCTCGCTGCCGCTGTCATAAAAGATGCCGGCAAAAAGGCAAGACTGGAGCAGCTGGCTTTCTCTCACTTCGATAACCTGTACGGCCGTAATCCGCTGAACGTGCATGCTGCACATCATCCTGAAATGGGCTTTACCGGTATCAGCAAAGGTTATCCGAGGGGTTATCATGAAAACGTAACGGCACGGCTGGAATTGTGCCGCGGTACCATCAGTTGTGTGCCAGGTACAGAAATGTACCCCTTCAATCCAACCGGGAAGGACCGTCACCTGGAAGGCTGGGTAAACCACAATACTGCATGGAATGTGAGTCTGGCCGTGCTCAACTGGTACGATAACCGCCCGCAGGCGTTTACCCGTGAAAAAGATGGTTTGAAAATCACCTGGCAAGCGCCGTTGATGCCGGGGCAAACCCTGCCAGTGAAGTTGCTGGTAAATGGCAAAGTTAAAACAACCGTAAACCTGAAACCTGCTAACGGCAACGACTATACGGCAGTAGTGCCGGTGAGTCAGCTCAAAGGCGTGAAGCAGGGGGATAAGGTAACGGCAGTATACGGGAGCGGGTTTCTGGCGAAAAAGCTGGAACTTACGATATAGCGGCATCACTGCCGGTTAATCCGGGAACGTTGTTCCAGCATTAGCCGGCAGTCTTATGTCCGCCGCGGGCGGGGATAAGACTGCCGCAGGGTCAGACTTTCAATCCCCCAAACATACTAAACAAGATCACCGCCAATACCAGTGCAGTAATCCCTACGTACAGCTTATCTTTTTCTAACGCAAACGCCCCCAGCGACATCACAATCCGCAGGATGGGTGTGGCCAGCAGTACCATTACCCCCAGTTGAATTACTTCTGTGCTGCTAAAGGTGGCGGCTCCTTTTAGGATACCACTGAAAGTGGTAAATTCTTTTCCTTCACTGTGGAAGTGTTGGTAGTTGGGTACCAGGGCACTGCCCATTTGTATCAGGTAGAAGATACCCCCTGCCAGTACGATGCCGCTGGCTGTAAATACGCCGTACCGCAGCATTTTGCCCACGAGTACTTCCACATCTCTATCCACTAATTTTTTTATAAAGCTCATTGCAGTTAAAATTTATGGTGAAGGCCATTATACATCATTTCCAGCGCTATAAAGGCGATGGCTGCGCAGAAGATATAGCGTAGGGTACTTGCGTTAATCACCTTTAATAAACGCGCACCGGTGAATGCTCCGCCCAGCACGCCCAGTACCACCGGGAAGGCAATATCCGGAACAATGTAGCCACGCTGCAGGTAAACCACCGCGCTGGCTGCTGCTGTTACACCAATCATAAAATTACTGGTGGTGGTGCTCACTTTAAAAGGAATGCGCATGGTGGAGTCCATGGCCAGTACTTTGAGTGCGCCGGAGCCGATACCTAGCAATCCGGAGAGCACACCGGCAACCAGCATCATGCCAAAGCCTCCGGCAACATTTTTCAGTTCATAATGTACTATCCCATCTTTGGTAGGGTAGCTATTGTTGAGTTTTAGCAGGTGAGATAGGCGGCTGCCCTGTTGCAGCGCCTGTTCGTTTTTGCGACGCAGTGTCATGGCGGCAGAGAAGAGCAGGACAACGCCGAGGAGGATGGCGATGGTGTTGGTAGGAGTGAAAACCGCAATCACGGCACCACATACCGCACCTATGGTGGTAGCTATTTCGAGAAACATCCCCAGGCGGATGTTGGTGATTCCTTCTTTGATGTAGGCGCTGGCGGCGCCGGATGAATTGGCAATAGAGGCCAGTAGTGCGGAGCCTATGGCATAGCGCATGTCTACATGGAATACCAGTGTTAGCAGCGGAATGAGTACTACGCCGCCGCCCAGGCCGGTGAGAGAACCCAGCAGGCCGGCCACATAGGCCGCTGCGAGCATGATCAGTGTAAAAGTTAAGACGGTCATGGGTTAATAGTTGTTGTCAATAATTTCCTGCATTACCTGCAAGGCGGCTTTCGGTTTTTTTGCTTTGATGGCTTTGTACAGTTGTTCATGCAGGTGATGGCTGATGGCGAAGTGGCCCACGCCGTTCTTATCGCGTTTGCTGAAGAAATCCCGTATCACCACGGTGAAGCGTTGGTAGAGGTCTGCCAGCACTTCATTTTGCGTAGCCCTGGCAATAGCCGTATGAAAGGCAATATCGGCGTCGGTGCAGGCCTGGTTGTCGTTAGCCATGATTGCCGCTTTGCGCAGCTGCAACTGCTTTTCTATGGCTGCCAGCTGGGCGGCAGTATGGTGTTCCGCGGCCAGCTTCACTATTTCCGTATCCAGCATGCGGCGTACCTGGTTGATTTCTTCGAAGTCGGCCCGGCGCAGCCGCTGGTCCAGCGACTCCGGCTGGATGTCGTTGTTCACAAACGTGCCGGCGCCCTGCTGTACGCGGAGTATGCCGCTGTTGGCCAGCGTTTTAATAGCCTCGCGAATGGTAGACCTGCCCACACCGTATTGTTCCATCAGCTCCGGCTCTGCCGGGATTTTAGTGCCGGGCTTGTATTTGCCCCGGGATATGTCTTTCTGAATGGCGCTGATCACCTTATCAGAGAGTTTAGGTAGGTGTTCCATGTTACAAAGGTATGATGTTTGTGTAAACATCAGATGTTTTATTTTGGCAATGCATTTTCCATAGAGATAGAAATGGGCGTAATGCAGGGTTTTTTCGCCGATTCTGCCTATTTTCGTAGTTGATTTTTTAACTGAGGGGCGACCCCGTCAATAGAACGAAAGCATATGAGTACAAACGCAAATAATGCCAACACCGGTGCAGATCCGTATGAGAACTTCAGGACGCTGCTGCAGAAAAATGTGAGTTTCCCTTGTAACTATACCTTCAAGTTTATTGTGAAAGTGGATGATCAGAAACATGATCAGGTCCTGGCGGTATTTGCTGGCACAGATGCACAGATCACTGAAAATAACTCCTCCCAGGGGAAATACAGGTCATTTAGCGTGGTAGTACCGGTAAAAGATGAGGAAGAAGTAATTACTTTTTATAAAGAGGTTTCCAAAATTGAATCTGTAATAATGTTATAAATGCAACAGGGGCGGCGCCATTTGCGCTGCCCTGTTGTTCAATAAGAAGTCTCCAAATTAGCTATCCTACTTAATCACGGCAGGATCTTCCATATACTGGATATTTATCCGGCTGAGTTTATTACTGCTGAAATATAATGATATTACATATACACCAAACGTCTCGGACGTTACCAACGCACTGGCCGTAAACTGCCATAAATTCCACTTCTTCATTTCAACATCAAAACCGGCTGAGAGTGGTTTTCTGCCTGTAGCGATTTCATATCTGGCGTGGTATGGCCACTTCTCAAAGATTTTACTCATTTTGGATTGTATCACAGTAGCTGAATCTCCAACTGTTAAGTACGTATCAGTGTTAGCAGGCCATTTGTCAAGGCTGTAAGTACCATCTGGTCCGGACCACATAATTTTTGTGATGCTTTGCTCGTAATCAATGCTTACTACGCCGGCAGAGTCCACCCCATGTATCAGGAACCTATTGTAGAGTGTTGGATCGCTTTTGAAATCAGCGATTTTTTCATACTGTGTTCGGGGGATGCGATATACAGATTTTACACGTAGGGGGCTCTGTAGCGTCTGTAGTTGTTGATACACCTGTTCCGGGGTGCTCCCGATGATGATGCCCCATCGGCTCCCCTGGGTTACATCTTCATTCGCAGGAATGGTGTCATCTTTTTTGCACGACCACAATAGTATTACTGGCATTAACAATAAAAGCAAGGTTCTCATTTGGTTGATATTATTTATTATTGCTGAATTTCGTCCTTTTTATTGATTAATTTGTTAGTTCAGGATGTAAATCGGTGGGTATCAGCCGATCTTAATTTGGATATTGGTTCAGCTTTTTATCATGTAAAAACCGGAGATTTTAACGCGCCAATTTTCAGAATTGTTAAAGTATTGACATATTTCGATATCTTGTAGGTACAATTGACGACAATAACCTATTTTTGTGCACTAATATATATGTAATAAATTCAAATTTATGAAGCAAACAGTACCTGCGCTCGCGCTGCTGCTCACTCTGGCAGCTTGTGGCGGTGCTTCGACCGATGCGGCGAAGACCGAAGCAAAACAAGAAGCAGCTGTAGCCACCGGCACAGCTTATGTTATTGACACCACTACTGCCGCCGTATCCTGGCGTGCAACTCACAAAGGTGGTTTCGCACCTCGCTTTGGTGTTATCAAAGTAACCGACGGTACCCTGAACGTGGAAAACGGCGCAGTAACCGGTGGTAACTTCGAAGTTAACATGAACACCCTGACCACAGATCCTGCTGCTGTAACCGAAGCAGACAAAAAATCTACTGATCTGGACGGTCACCTGAAAAGTGCCGACTTCTTCGATGCTGCAAAGTTTCCAACCGCTAAGTTTGTGATCACTGCTGTTGCTCCTTTCGACAGCACCAAAGGTCAGAGCCTGTTACCAGGTGCTACTAACCTGATCAGCGGTAACCTTACCCTGAAAGACAGCACCCTGAACATCACGTTCCCTGCACAAATCACTGTTACTGACGCAGAAGTTACTGCAAACGCAAAATTCGTTATTGATCGTTCTGCCTGGGGTATCAGCTACAAAACTGACGGTAGCCCTGAAAACTGGATGATCAGCAAAGATGTTGAAATTGGTTTCAGCCTGAAAGCTGCGAAAAAATAATTCAGCATTTGTGTTTGAAATAAACGAAAAAGCGCCTGGCAAACCAGCCAGGCGCTTTTCTATTTTTACAGCATTCACTGTTATTTGTTTCCCGTAATGATGAGGGTAATCCCACCTTTTACTTTGCCGGTTCCTACATTGGTGTTCACAATGTTCACTGCAATTGCCTCTCCGGCGGCCAGTCCGAAATCAGGAATTTTCAGATTGAACTTTGAACATTTGTTGCTGTCGAAGATCGCATTGAACTCCTTGAACAAGGCTTTGAAAGAGTTGGCAGGAGCGGCACCGCGGTAGATCTGCGCAATCGCCGCATCTACCTGCTTCTGGATAGCCTGCTGTCTTTCCACACTCATGCCCTCCTTACTCTGACTGATAACGTCAAAGCCTGCACGACCAGCTTTCAGGGTTACATTTTCAGCACCCTTACTTTCCAGCACCGGAACCAGTTTGCTTACCAGGTCGGCGGCATTTTCGCGGAAGCGGAAGTTGCCCAGCGCCGGGTGCTGTAGTCCGATGATCTCATCTTTTGACAGCGGTACAAACTTGATATTTTCCTGAGCATTGGCAGTATGAATCAGCTGGAAGTTGTAGTTCTGCGCCTGACCGGTAATGTTCAAATTCTTCTGTCCGATGTGGCGGTCGATAGTTGGATCGAGGCCGTACAGGCTGATGGGCTTGTCCAGCGGACTGAAAGAATACGTACGTGCAAACAGGCAACGGTGCCCAGCCTGATGATTTTGTACATCAAAAGGTACGTTTACACTGCCGCTGCTCAGTGGCAGGAGAAAGCTATCCAGTTGTGTGAGTGCAATGTTCTCCGCATAACGGGTGTCAAAGCCCAACGATGGTGTGCAGAGGAAAAATTCCACTTTGGCGGTAGGAACAGTAATGTCTCCACGATTATTAACCGTACACTGGATATTATACTGCTGGCCAGCCTGCAACGCTGTGGTGGGTGCACCAGGATTCGCCATAGGCGTTACCGTTATATCCGGTGAGTTCCAGAAAGTAATGTTACTAAACGGACGTACACCGAGATCAGTACCATATGACCTGATGTACAGGAATGAACTGTCGTTCACTTTTTCAGGGCGTCTTTTACCACCAGTGGTACTGTTGGTTGCATAAAGGCGGTCGATCAGCGCTGGTGCTTCAGCAATATATTTGTCTGTAGAACCTTGCAGCTCTTTCAGGTATGACTGTATTTTTGCAATTGTTTCGTTCATGAATTTAATTTTTTGGGGAGATGAAATACAACGGATTTATCAGGCCGGTGGAATGAAAGTAAGATCAACAGGAGTGGTGTCTAACTCATCAGGTTGCTCACGCGGATCTCCTTTCTGTGTCCAGCAAGGATAACCATAGCCTCTGTCGGCGTCCAGGTTAAAATCCGGGAACTTGATATTCTTTTTCCAGCGGTCGTAAATCTCTTCCGTCAGCATCATCGCGTTTCCAAGAGATGGCTTGATACCAGTAGTGGCAGCAGGGTTGAATGCTGCTGTTACCTGTGATTCCGGACCGTTGAGGGTAGCCAGTGTATCGATCAGTGTTTTACTAAGCGGAATTTTATCGAATGCATAGTGCAGGGCCGTATTGCTGAAATAGCTGTTAGGCGCGGCATGTGCAGGATTCTGTTCGGTAGCACCAGATACCGGCGGATAGATCATGTGTTTTTCTCTATGGAACATTTCATCCAGGAATCCGCCTGCACCCAAGGTTACAGCGAGTTTCGGCAGCTGGCCAAACAGATCGCCGGCTTTAGTACCCAGTGGGTCAGGGAAGCTGGTATTTTTAAACTGAGCAAAGCGAGGTTCATTGAGGTGTTCCTGCATTGGAAATGCAAGACCATTGAAAGCCACGCCCAACCTGAAGTTCTGGAAGGCATTGTACAATTGTTCGTACACCAGGCTGGCCGCGTAACGGATACCTGCAGTAGTGAGGGTGGTGATAGAGCCCAGGATGGCATCGATCAGGGCATGTGCCGCTGCAATCGCCGCCAGGATCAACGCCGCCAGGATCAGGAAGATGGCCAGGAAGCTGAAGTTACCAGCCTGGTCTACTGCATCTTCGATGAAGTCGCCGATATCGCCGAGGTCTTCCATGGCTTTTTCCCAAACTTCCTCCAGCTCAGCGGTGAGACTGTATGGCTCTGGTTTTGGTATCGTACCGGTATCAGTAGCATTGCGCATCCATTTGTACCACAGGCGGTAGGCATTGTTTACATCTTCTGCACTGATAGATGGGCCGTATTCATTATCATCCCCAGAGCCGTTGTTAAATACTTCTTTCAGCGTTTCAGCAATTAATTTGGCCAATCCATCCGGCATGTGCGTATCTGGATCCGGAATTTCATCCTCGGCGTCCGGTGCGGAAATAACACCTTCAAATTTGAAGTTGTAGAGGGCATGCAGCTTGGAGCGGTTGAAGTCTACATTGTCTTTCGCCTTCATGTTAAACACATCCTGGTAATTTTCCAGTGTCTTATGCCGTTGTGCATGAATGCGGTAAGGTCCGCCTGAATTAATATTTACAAAAGGGTGGCCTACGGTATCGGCAGTGAAATGGGTGAGGTAACCGAGGGCATACAAATGCTCAGGTGTGTTGGGCTGGGTTTTATCCAGCAGGGCTTTGGCGAATCTGCCGGTTTTACGGTAGTGCATGGCATCAAACCACCACCATTTGCCTTTGTCCTGTCCGTCGCGGTAAGGATGTGCCAATACATTGTACACGTTGAACTCGGTAACGAATTCTTTCAGCATTTCCACGAGGGTAGCAGCGAGGCCGTCAATCACTTTCTGCATGTCCTTGAACAGTTCCTCAATTTCAGAAAGGGTAGAAGAGTTGTCGATCACCTGATCGGCAGCATATCCGGCTGCTTCCACCGCATCGATGATAGGCTGGGGCACCGCATCCAGTAAACCTTTTTTGAAGCCTTCAATGGCGTCATATACTTTAAAATAGATCTGAGCAAGATCGCCCACAGTGCCGTTCCAGTCTTTAGTGTTAAAGAACAGGAAGTCAGGTCCCTGGCATCCGAGAAACAGATAGGGCAGGTGTTTAGGATCAGAAAGGGTTGCTTTGATGTCGGCATACGCCGCACTGCCACCAAGTCCTTGGCCATTTTGAATTTGCGACCGTAATTGTTGTGCAATCAAGTGATGCATCGATGGTCCGGGCATAACTAAATTTTTTGGGGGTTTAAAAAATAAAATGATTCATCAGGAAGCATCGCTGCTGGTGGGATTAATAAACATTTAGTGCTACAGTACCAGCTTATTTTGAGGTGACGAATACTTTGATGTTGAATGCAAAATTAGGGATGCCGCAGATTGTTGAAAAGAGGGAAAATGCTGGTTTACTGTTTTTTGGGGAGATGTGGTGGACGGCTGGCTGAAATTTATCTGTAACTGGCAGAAATTATTTGAAAAACGGAAACAGGGGGATACGTAGTTGTCAAATGCGTAGAAATACGCAGGGCTTTTTTTCTCGCAGGAGACGTAAGGGTTTTAAGCCAGCAAAGGCGCCTTTGGCGCCAGGAGCGATCTTTTTTTCTCGCAAAGCAGCCAGGCTGGTAAGCAGCAAAGGATGGTGTTTTGTTGTTTGTCGTAAACATAGGAGCAGTATGTTTATTAGTCTATGGAGTAGCGCGCCACAGGCGCGTCACTCCACAAGAAGCAGGAGGCCGATGGCCCCCTGCTTCTTGTGCTATAGTAACCTAATACCCAATGGTAAATCTTTCCCGGTGATGCTGTGGCTTTTCCAGTTCATCAATCATAGCCGCAGCATAATCTTCCACAGAGATTTTACTCTGACCTTTATCGTTGAGGATGAGGTCGTCCTTGCCGAGCCGGTATTTGCCGGTGCGCTCACCGGGCGACATAACACCTGCCGGTGAGAAGAATACCCAGTCCAGGTCTTTTTCCTTCAGTAGCAGGTCTTCATATACTTCTGCCAGCGCTTTCACACCCGGCAGTATTTCAGGGGGAAGCCGCCCGCTGTCAATAATCGTTACACCTGGTTTTACAAACAGTGATCCTGCACCGCCTACCACCAGCAATCGCTGGATACCTGCTTCCTTTACGCCGGTAAGTATGGATTTATAGCCACTGACCGTATCATCCGCAATGTGCGGATTGTTCCAGCCTGGATTATATGCTGATATCACCGCATCAGTGCCTTTAACAGCTTCCGCCACAATACCGGGGTTTAGCACATCGCCATGCACCGCACTGAAGTGGTCGTTTTGGATATTTATTTTTTCGGGGTTACGGACTACTGCTTTTACCTGATGTCCTCTGGATAGAGCCTCCTTTACCAGCGCCGAGCCAACGAAGCCGCTGGCACCTATGATTACAATATTTGCCATATAATTTCCTTTTATATAGGGTTAACAATTGGTAAGTGAAAATGTTGCTGCGGGCGGGATAGCCACACGCATTACACTAAAGGTTGAAGTTCATTTGCTAAACCAGTAAAAGTGGTTATTAAATCCGGAATCAGGGTATTTTCTCCTCCTCACCATGCCGCATCTTTGCAGTGAACCTGTATTCAAAACATTTTTATCGCTTTAATTACATCACATTTTCCTGTCACTTATGGCCTGGCTATCACTCCATGAGTTCTTCACGGCCCGGCCTGATGGGGGATGCTGTAATTAGCTAGTTTCGTAATTAATTAGTGTCGAAGTCTTTCGACACTTTTCGCATTGTCTCCCACCGCTTGTTCCTGGTAATGACCGGCCCTGTATTCCATTTGGAAAAACGGTCTGAAAAACATAATTTTTTGTGCGGATAGTATAACCAAATACAAGCCGTTATAATTAGATTTGTGCTGATTCGGCTGGTAGCTTGATTAATTGATATTCTGATAAGGAACTATTTAGTGTAAAGGAGGTAGCATCACACCTTTCTAACAACAACACTGCGTTTATGAATGGCAAAAATTTTTACAGCAGACGTTTTTTCCTGAAAACTTCAGGGGCCCTGGCAGCATTGGCAGCAATCCCGGCCACGGTGAAGTCGTTTTACCTGGATGCAAAACGTCTGATCATCCCCCCGCGGCAAAAGCAGCCGCTGATCGTAAAGGTCAACAAACAAACCCATAGGCTGGAAGCGGATACCCGCACCACACTGCTGGACCTGCTGCGGGAAGACCTTCACCTGACCGGCACCAAGAAAGGCTGCGACCACGGCCAGTGTGGCGCCTGCACCGTGCATGTCAACGGCGAGCGCGTACTCAGCTGTCTAACCCTGGCGGCTACACTGCCAGGTAAAGAGGTGACCACGATCGAAGGTCTTGCTGATGGCGACCAGCTGCATCCTATGCAGGAGGCCTTCCTGGAATGCGATGGCTTCCAGTGCGGCTACTGCACACCAGGGCAGATCATGTCCGCCGTTGCCTGCGTCAAAGAAGGGCATACCAAATCCGTTGCTGAAATCAAAGAATTCATGAGTGGCAACCTTTGCCGCTGCGGCGCTTATAACGGTATTGTTGAATCCATTCAAAAAGTAGCAAAATGAAGCCATTCAGCTTTAGCAAATCCGATAAAGTAAGTAAGGCTTTATCTGCAAAAAAAGAAGCCGTACAGTTTCTGGCAGGTGGTACCAACCTGGTCGACCTCATGAAAAAAAATATAGCCGTTCCCGATGGGCTGATCGATATCAGTGCTGTGCTCTCCGATAAAGTAGAAGCACAGACCGTTAATACCCGCATCGGCGCCATGGTACGCAACAGCGCCCTGGCCACCGATCCGCAGATACTCGCAAAAAATCCGCTGGTAGCCAAAGCCGTGCTGGCAGGAGCCTCCCCGCAAATCAGGAACATGGCCTCTACCGCAGGTAACCTCCTGCAACGCACCCGCTGTCCCTACTTCTACGAAACCAGTACCCCCTGTAACAAACGCAATCCAGGCAGCGGCTGCAGCGCCCTCCACGGAGAGCAACGCATGAGCGCCATCATCGGATATAACGATGCCTGCGTGGCCGTACACCCGTCCGACCTCTGCATCGCACTGGCAGCACTCAGTGCATCTGTAAACGTTACCGACAAAGGGAATAAGCAACTGGTGATCCCCTTCAAAGATTTTCATAAACTGCCGGAAAGCACGCCGGAACTGGATAATCACCTCCCTAAAGATGCGATTATCACCTCGGTGGATATTCCGGATAACCCGTTTAATAAGCATTTCGCCTATCTGAAGCTGCGCGACCGCGACTCCTACGCCTTCGCACTGGTATCAGTAGCCGCCGCCCTGGAACTGGAAGGCAACCGCATCAAAGATGCCCGCCTGGCCTCCGGCGGCGTGGCCCACAAACCGTGGCGCTGGCAAAAAGCAGAGCAATATCTCAAAGGAAAAGAAGCCAATGCCGCTACCTTCAGCGCCGCCGCCGCCATGGTGGCCGATGAAGTGAAACCATTGCCAGGCAACGGTTTTAAGAAGGTAATGCTCATGGGCGCTATTGAAACTGCTTTGCAGAATTGTTTAACAGCTTAATCTATCATCATGGGATTATTCAACGCTAAAAATAAGGCTGCCGCTGTACTCAAGGGGCGTGTGGAAGGAATTGCAAAAGTAACTGGCGCCGGTAAATATGCTGCGGAATATAGGGTGGACAACATGTGCCATGCCGTATTTGCAGGCAGCACCATCGCCGCAGGTACCATCAAAAGCATCTACCTCGAAAACGCAAAACAGGTAGAAGGGGTGCTGGCCATCATCACCCATCTCAACAAACCCGGCGTTCCCGGCTTTACAACGGAAGCCAAAATCAAAGATACCCGGGCAGGACTGCCACTATTCCATACTGATAAAGTGTATTTCAGAAATCAGCCGATAGCGATGGTAGTGGCCAATACCCTGGAAGAAGCCACCTATGCCGCCTCGCTGATAGAAGTAACCTACGAGGAAGATAAGGCCACCGTGGACTTCAAAAAAGCGCATCCCACTGTACCGCTTAGCCTGCAAGGTAGGGAAAGGGGCTCCCTGGACGCCTGGAGCAGCGCCCCTGTGGTGGTAGACCAGGAATATGATATCGCCGCTGAAGTACACAACCCCATGGAAATGCACGCCACCATCGCCCATTGGACAGCAGCAGATAAACTGGTGCTGTACGATAAAACGCAGGGCGTGGTAAATGTGCAGCGTACCATCTCCAAAATATTTGAGATCCCAACCGAAAATATTGAAGTATTCAGTGAATTTGTAGGTGGCGGCTTCGGCTCCGGACTACGGGTATGGACAAACGCCGTTGGCGCCGTAATGGCCGCCAAACAGGTGGACCGCCCCGTGAAGCTGATGCTTACCCGCCCACAGATGTTTTCACTCACCGGTTATCGCCCGGCCGCATGGCAGCGCGTGAAACTCGGCGCCGACAAAGAAGGTAAATTCCTCGGCATACACCACCAGGGAAAAAACGGGACTTCGGCATTTGAGCCTTTTCAGGAAGGGTTGACCACCATCACCAGGATGATCTACAACTTCGATAACCTGAAGGCGGAACAATCTATCGTACCACTTAACCTCGGTACACCCACCTGGATGCGCGGACCCGGCGACTGCACCGGCGCCTTCGCTGTTGAATGCGCCATCGATGAACTCAGTTATCAGCTGAACATGGACCCGGTAGCGCTGCGACTCAAAAACTTCGCGATCACCCATGATCCGGAAAATAAAAAACCTTACTCCAGCAACTTCATCGACGAATGCATTACCAAAGGCGCGGAAATGATAGACTGGAAACAACGTAAACAACAACCTGGCGCAATCACCGAGGGCGACTGGAAAGTCGGATATGGTGTGGCTGTGGGAATGTGGGGGGCAGGCCGCGGCAATGCCAGCGCCGGCATCAGCATGGAAAAAGATGGAACCATGACGGTTAAAACAGCCATGACCGACATTGGTACCGGCACCGGCACCGCCATGCAAAACATGACGCATACATTTACCGGTATGCCGAAGGATAAAATTAAAATTGAGCTGGGACACTCCACGCTGCCTACTGCAGGAAGCCAGGGAGGAAGTACAGGTATGTCGTCCATAAGTGGCGCCGTATCCGCTGTGTGCGAGGTGCTGAAAAAGCAACTGGCAGCATATGCAGCGGCCATCAACCCGGCGTATAAAGATGCTAAGCCGGGAGATGTACTGCTGTCTGCAACTGGTGTTTCTTTAAAATCAGATAATAACGAATTTGTATCACTGGCCGACATCTGGCAAAAAAATAACCTGACCACCATCGCCGTGAAAGCCAGCTCCGGCCCCGGTGCGGAACGCCAGCAATACGCCTTCTGCTGTTCCACCGCGCATTTTGCGAAAGTACGCGTGAACACCAAAACCGGCAAAGTGAAAGTGGAAAGAGCAGTATGTGTGGCAGACGGAGGTACCATCGTAAACGAGAAACCCGCTGCCAATCAGATTTCAGGCGCTATCGTTGGTGGTATCGGAATGGCACTGATGGAAGAAATCCACCCGGATGATAAGCTGGGTAACCTGGTAGGAAATGATTTAGCCGGTTACCACTTTGCAGTCAACGCCGATGCGCCGATGATTGAAGTGGCATTTATCAATAAACCTGATCCTTACGTGAACCCCAGTGGTGCCAAAGGTTTGGGAGAAGTAGGTATTATCGGTTGTGCACCTGCCATTGCCAATGCGATTTATAATGCAACGGGCAAGCGGTTGAGAGATTTGCCGATTACGCCTGATAAGGTGCTTATATAATCTTAGTTGTTGAGAGGGTGTATCAGCAATCTGATACGCCCTTTTTTATGCGGGCCTTGAGGGAGTCAGGTCTCAGGGTGTTCGGTTAGTTTTTATATATCCTCTCAGGGGTTGATTATGCCGTATTTACTCCTAATTCAATGCTCTGTACTCATTCGGCGTAACGCCCACCCGCTGCTTAAACAGCCTCGTAAAATGCTGCGGGTACTTAAATCCCAGTTCATACGCCACCTGGCTGATTGTTTTATCCAAATCAAATACCCGCTCTTTTGCCAGTTCAATCACCTTGTTCTGGATATATTCCTGGGCCGATTTACCGGTTTCTTTTTTAATCAGATCTCCAAAATAATTAGCGGATAAGTGGAGCGCGTTTGCACAGTAGCCAACCGTGGGAAGGCCGCGCTGTTGCACCTGATCGGACAGGAAGTAATCGTGCAGCAAACGCTCGAACTTTGCTACCGTACCTTTATTGTCATTGTCACGCGTTATAAACTGGCGGTCATAAAAACGGTTACAGTAGTTCAGGAATAACTCGATATTGGCAGTAATGAGTTTCTTGCTGTGATGATCAATGGCATGCATTAATTCATACTGAATTTTCGCCAGGCAGTCCAGCACAATCTGCCTTTCTTTTTCCGACAAATGCAACGCCTCATTCACATCATAGGAAAAGAAGGAGTATTCATGAATGTTTTTACCCAGGGAAGTGCCATTTAACAGGTCGGGGTGGAAGGCCAGGGACCAGCCTCTTACCTGTACGCCATTTTTCGGCAGCACGCCCACCACCTGTCCGGGGCCTATAAACATTAGGGTACCCTCCTGGTAATCGTAATGGCTGCGGCCATATTTAAGTTCACCGCATTTCAGCTCCTTGAGGTATATGTGGTACAGGTTGAAATTATACGTTTGGGCAGGAAGGTTCGCTGCCTGTGAAAGATCAATGACGGATACCAGCGGGTGTAATGTTTCTACGCCACGTAGCTTACAATACTGACTGATGCTTTCCAGCTGAATGATTTCTTCCATGGTAGGCTGATTTAGTGCAAATTTATTGTTTTCCTGTCCGCCGCTCCTGATTATCTGTAATTTTGGTAGTAAATTCAGTACTACATATCCTACCACTGGTACGACCTGTAATTTTGGTATCCATTGCAGTAATCGGTATACCATCCGGTAGGGCAGCCCTTCCTACATTTGCATTAGTCAGTTACGCCGGCATAAAAGTAAAGCGTGGCTGACATCTCCCCGATAAATTAAAAAATTAAAACAGCAAGTCTATGAAAACAAGAAAATTAGGAAACAGTGGGCTGGAAGTATCCGCACTCGGATTAGGCTGTATGGGATTGAGCTTTGCCTATGGTACTGCGCCTGCAAAGAGTGAAGGCATTAAACTGCTGCATGCGGCGGTGGATTCCGGCGTCAACTTTTTTGATACGGCAGAAGCCTATGGGCCCTATGAAAATGAGGAACTGTTGGGCGAAGCACTCGCGCCATATCGTGATAAAGTGATTATTGCCACTAAATTTGGTTTTAAAAAAGGTATACCTGACCTGGGAGTAGATAGCAGGCCGGAGAACATTATAGCTGTGGCTGATGCTGCTTTGCGCCGCCTTAAAACAGACTATATCGATTTATTTTACCAGCATAGAGTAGACCCTGCGGTTCCTATTGAAGAGGTGGCAGGCACCGTTCAGGAACTGATCAAGGCCGGAAAAGTGCGTCACTGGGGAATGTCAGAAGCGGGAGTGGAGTCGATCCGTAAGGCGCATGCCATACAGCCGGTAGCGGCCTTGCAAAGCGAGTACTCTCTCTGGTGGCGGGAACCAGAGCAGCAAATTCTGCCACTGCTCGAGGAGTTGGGCATCGGCTTTGTGCCTTTCAGTCCGCTGGGCCGTGGTTTCCTCACTGGTGCTATCGGCGAGGACACCAAATTTGAAGCGAATGATTTCCGGAACCGGCTGCCGCGCTACCAGGAAGAAAACCGTAAAGCGAACCTGGCGCTGGTGGAGCTGCTGAAAGGTATTGCGGCGGATAAAAAAGCAACGCCTGCACAAATTGCGCTGGCCTGGCTGCTGGCACAACGTCCATGGATAGTGCCTATCCCTGGAACAACCAAAATTAACCGCTTGCAGGAAAACATTGGTGCGGTGGATATCACGCTCACTGCCGCCGACCTGGAAGCCATCGAAGCGGCAGCTGCGAAAATAGCGATACAGGGCGCCCGCTATCCGGAGATTTTTCAAAAAGTGGTCGGTAAATAATCGCTATCATCATTTTGCTGATAGCTGCTATCATTCAACTGACTAATAAATCCTGAAAATTAAGAATATCTTTGTGGTCAGATGGGCAATCGTGTTGCCATTGTTCTTTCCAGCGATCACGTAGTTTTAAGATATAAATTTCATTGGTTATGATACAGGCCTTTACGGGCCTGTATCTTTTTTTTTAGGTATATGGATAAGAAATTATTTCCCCTGTTGTTAGGGGGCCTTGGTATAGGGATGACCGAGTTTGTCATGATGGGCTTACTCCCGGATGTTGCGCAGAACCTTAAAATAAGTATACCGGTGGCGGGACACCTTATTTCAGCGTATGCGCTGGGAGTGGTGATAGGTGCGCCTTTGCTGGTAATGATCAGCGGTAATTATCCGCCCAAGAAAATTCTGATAGCGCTCATGTGTATTTTCACCGTGTTCAATGGCTTGTCGGCCTTTGCGCCTGATGAGCATACGCTGCTGATTGCGCGCTTTTTTGCCGGGCTGCCACATGGTGCTTTCTTTGGGGTAGGGGCTATTATGGCGAGCCGGCTTGCCGAACCAGGAAAACAGGCGCAGGCGGTGGCCACCATGTTTGCGGGGCTTACCATTGCCAACCTGGCGCTGGTGCCCATTGGTACGTGGATAGGTCATAACTTCCTGTGGCGCTATACCTTTGGCCTTGTGGCGGTGATAGGACTGATCACGATCGTTTCTATCAAATACTGGTTGCCGGCAATTCCTGCTGAGCGCAGCGAAAGTTTGAAAACACAGTTGAAGATATTTCAGAATGCGGATGTATGGCTGGTGATACTGATCACTGCTATTGGCACGGGCGGCCTGTTTTGCTGGATCAGTTATATTGCGCCGCTGATGACGGAAATCTCCGGCTTTTCTTCCGCTACGGTGCCGTGGATAATGGTGCTTGCAGGCTTCGGTATGGTGATTGGTAACTGGTTTGGCGGTAAGCTGGCGGATCGTATGTCGGCCGGAAAGGCTTGCGCCTGGCTGCTTTTCGCGATGACGGTGACCCTGCTGGGCATCTTCCTTTTCTCCCGGTTCCAAATAATATCCCTGTTGCTCACTTTCGTAGCAGGCGCCTTAAGTATTTCACTGGCGGCGCCTATACAGGTGCTGATGATGCAGTGTGCTAAAGATGCGCAAATGCTGGGTGCTTCAATCACACAGGCAGGTTTTAATATTGGTAACTCATTAGGCGCCTTCCTGGGCGGGCTGCCCATTACCTATGGTCTTACTTACAATTATCCGTCGCTGGTGGGCATGTTTATGGCTACCGGTGGTGTGGTGTTTGCGATGATGATTGTGAGGCGGCAGCGGAATAACCCGGTGCCTTTCCAGCCGGTACAGGTATTGGGACATTGATGTTGTTTATGTGTTTTGACCCTCGCCTAAGGCGAGGGTTAAAACGGGAACTCCCCGGGAACCGAAGGTTCCGGGGGAGTTCCCGTTTTAAATAATTTGCAAAAGGTTGCAAATTTGCAAATGTTTGAATAATTTGTCCGCTGTTCACGTTAATTAATCAGTATTTATGAATTCGAGGAGAGACTTTATCAAACAGGCGGCCCTGGTTTCTGCAGGGGCATTATTCCTGCCTTCCTTTGCCAGCGCTAAATCTGTTAAGAAAATAGGTTTACAGTTATATACCCTTCGCGACCTGCTTCCCAAAGATGTGGAAGGAGTGATCCGCAAAGTAGCGGCAGTAGGTTACAAGGAAGTGGAAACTTACGGCTATAACCCACAGAGCGGCTTCTGGGGCATGCCTGCCAGGCAGCTGGCACAATTGCTGAAATCAACCAAACTGGCAGCACCAAGCGGTCACGTGGGCGTTGATCCATTCATCAGAACAGGTAATACCGATGAACTGAAAGCCAACATTGAAGCACTGAAAACCATTGGTGCTACTTACTTCACCGTGCCTTACCTGGATGAGAGCCTGCGCCAGTCCGCAGATGACTATAAAAAAGTGGCGGAAAAACTGAACCAGGCAGCGGAATTGTGTAAAGCCTCCGGTCTGCGTTTCGCCTACCATAATCATGATTTCGAGTTCAAACAGCATAACGGCGTAACCGGCTACAGCATTCTGCTGAAAGAAACCGATCCCAAGCTGGTGAGCTTTGAACTGGATATTTACTGGGCTGTACACTCCGGACAGAAGCCTACAGAGATCTTTGCGCAGCACCCTGGCAGATTCCCGATGTGGCATGTGAAAGACATGGACAAAGCCAATCCTAATCAGAATACTGAAGTAGGTAACGGCAGCATCGATTTCAAAGATATCTTTAAACATGCATCCACTGCAGGATTGAAGCATTTCTTTGTAGAGCATGAAAATAACTATCAACCTGATGAATTAGGTTCTATCGCCACCAGCTTCAATTACATCAGTAAAAATATCAGATAAGATTTTACGCATGAGGCACCATTACCACCGGGAGTAGCTACTCCTGGTGGTATTTTGTAATTCCCTTTAGTAGCAGCACCCTATTCTAACCTATCACTAAACTGTACGCCGTTATGATGAAGGAACAGCGATTTGATTTTATTCTGAATGAATTAAAAGCACAGGAGCAGGTAACTTATGAAATGCTGGCAACCTCACTGCTGGTATCGGAGGATACGGTCCGTAGAGATATTGATCAGCTGTACCGCAATGGCTTGTTGTCGAAGATCCGCGGCGGTGCTATGTTACCATCCAAAAATCCGCTCACCTTCCGGGATCGCAGTGATTTCCTTTGTGAACAAAAAAAGATGATCGCCTTGAAAGCGATTCCCTTCCTTAAATCTGGCATGACGCTGTTTATGGACGGCGGTACCACTGTTTGTACCCTGGCTAAAGTGTTGCCGGCTGATATATCCTTGCGCGTTATTACCAATAACCAGCCGCTGGTGCCTATCCTGGAAGCATACAGGCATATAGAAATTATTGTGCTGGGAGGAGTGTACGACCGCAGCACAGCTACCAACACCGGTACCATCACCTGCAGGGAAGCGGAGCATTATATGGCGGATATGTACGTCATGGGTACCTGTGGTATCGACGATCAATTTGGGATTACCTGCACTATTGAGCCCGAATCGCATGTAAAGCGGACGATGCTGCGTCATGCACGACAAACTATTTCTCTCTCTAATCATAATATTTTACACCGTAATAAAAATTTCCGGGTAGCGGCATTTGATGAAATTGATATTTTAATAACGGACCTGGAAAGTGATCATGCTGACCTGGATGCCTTCCGCAATCAGGGTGTGCAGCTGGTGTAGGCAACATCGGTATTTTAAAATTCCATCAATATGAAAATGAAACAAAGCGCTATTGTATTAGCCGCCCTTACCGTTTTAACTGTATCCTGCGGCAGGCAGGGTACAGGCGATAATGAATTGACCTCCGCTGAAAAAAATGAAGGATGGGAGCTGCTGTTCGATGGCAAAACCATGCATGGATGGCATGTCTATAACATGGGCAATGTACCGTCTGCCTGGAGTGTGAAAGACGGTGCGCTGGTATGTACACAGGGAGCGGCCAAAGATGTGGGCGACCTGGTAACGGATAAGGAATACAAAAACTATGAGCTGCTGTTCGAGTGGAAAATCAGCAAGGAAGGAAACAGTGGGGTATTTATCAATGTGGCAGAACGCCCGGATTTGCCGGCAGCATGGGCTACAGGACCGGAATACCAGATACTGGAAACGAGTCACCACGATAATGAAAACCCTAAAAAACGTTCCGGTGGTTTGTTTGCGCTGTTCGCACCTGTAAATGCCGCACCTATGAAGCCGCAGGAGGAATGGAACCAGGCGAAGATCAGGCAGGTGGATGGTAAATTTGAATTCTACCTGAATGGTCAGTTAACCGCACAGCAGGACCTGAACTCCCGGCAATGGAAGGATACGGTGGCGGCTACACATTTTAAGAACTATGCCGATTTCGGGAAGTATACCGCAGGCCATATCGCGCTGCAGGACTGGAACAAAGGGGTATCGTTTAAAAATATCAAGATTAAGCAACTGTAAAAAGAGTCAGGGTGTATCAATTCAAATTGATACACCCAGTTTTATTTCTTGTTTCTTTGAAGGTGTAAGGTGTCCACCATTCTCCACTGGATGCTATCCGGGCTTACCTCGTAGCTCATCTTAAGCGGGCCTTCGGGCAGCTTTTGGTAAATGAAATGTTCATATCGCTTATTTCCATTCTTATCCAGGAAGGCATTATTCAGTACCAGGCCTTCTGCCGAAAATTTTCCTTTAAACTGCCGGTGACCTCCGAAATTATCGAATACGATGGCGAGGATATCGCCATTGGCCTCCATGCCCCAAAGGGAGTGTGCTTTGTATTGATTGGGTGGCTGGTCGTAATGATCATAGGTGATCCAACAGCTGTCCATGGCTATATGAAATTCTGCATTGGCCTGTATGGGCTTTCCGTTGGCAAATGTTCCTGTTCCATTGTAATAGCCGGCAAAATAATTGATAAAGTCAGCAGGGAGTTTTTTAACGGGCTGTTGCGCCTGGGCGTTCATAAATAGTCCTGAAAATAGTAGGATTAATAGGGAGCGTTTTCTCATAGCACTACGTTTATACGTGGGGGTGGGTATCTGTAAATTTTTTATTTTACAAGTTAGCATTTTCCGTGTAATGGGGCAGGTAATTGTTGCAGGAGGTTATATTGGGAGATGGAAAGCCACGGGAGTGGATGTGTTCCCGTGGCACTAACAATTATTTATGCTGTGCGCACACCACAATGGACGCTTGTGCAAGGGTAGCAAAGTGGAGGTTAAATCCTACGAGTGCAGGCGATACATCTGCGTTCAGTTCCAGCTTTTTATTCAGTGCGTATACGGTTATCATGTAGCGGTGTACGGGGCCGGCAGGAGGAGCAGCGCCACCATAGCCGGGTACGCCGAAATCGGTTTTGCTTTGTATTATACCGGCAGGCATCAGATTTTTCTTCACGTCGCCGGCACCGGATTTAATTTCGTGTACGTCCGCAGGGATATTAAATACTACCCAATGCCAGAAGCCACTGCCGGTGGGCGCGTCCAGGTCGTACATGGTTACGGCAAAGCTCTGGGTGCCGGCAGGGGCATCTACCCAGGAGAGTTGCGGCGACTGATTTTCCCCGTTGTAGCCGAAGCCGTTGAAATATTGTTTGTTGGTTAACTGACCACCGAGTTCATTACTTTTCAGGGTGAAGTTCTGGGCATAGGAGCTAAGGCCAGCCATGGCCACCAGCAATAAGGTTGCGATGAGGTGCTTCATAATAATTGTATTTATCTGCTACAAAATTATGCGCAAGTGGGCGGTGTACTTATCGGCCGCCCGTTCAAAAAATGTGGCTAAAGGATCATTGTTAGTTGGCGAGCTGGTATTGTTTTGGGGTGATGCCATGGACTTGCTTGAACGACTGCACGAAGCTGGAGAGGTTTTCGTAGCCGAGATCATAGTAAACTTCGCTGGCTTTGAGACTTTTGTTTTTGAGCATGGAGGCGGCTTTCTGCATGCGCATTTTCAGGAACCACTGCTTGGGGGAGTCGCCGAAGATGCGGGCAAATTTGCGTTTGAAAGTAGAAACGCTCATGTTGCAGAGGAAGGCCAGTTCCTCCACGGTGATCGCGGTTTCCAGGTGGGTATTTACAATTTTGCGGAGTTGCGTTTCCTCATCATATTCGTTGCACAATCCTTTGAAGTAGGTGATCAGCCGTTTGTTTTTGCTGATCAGGTACAGGAGCAGTTCGTGCAGTTTAAGTTCATACAATGCCGCATTCCCGGCGGATTGCATCAATTGCAGGCTGGTAATGAAATTAGCGATGTAGGCATCTTTAAGAAAAGCTACCGGTGACGGATCGGTGAGGTCTGATGCGGCATCATCAAACGGGTAGGACTGGAAAAAGCGGTGGAGCGCATGCTGACTTACAAACAGCAGCATGCAGCTGTAGTTCCCGTTGCTGGCTACCTTTTCGCTCATGAGGCAGTTGCCGGCGGGCAGGAAGAAAAAACCTTCAGCGCCGAGGCGCTGTGTGCCGGTGGCGTAGCTCACGGACTTTTCACCTTCCATCAGGAAATTAAAGAGATGCCATTCCAGCACTATACGTGCTTTCTGATTTACCTGACCGGTACGATAGGGAAGTGCGAAAACCTCACCAGGGATGTGAGGAACGAGCCCCTGTGGGAGATACATTTCCTGAATCGTGTTGTTTTCCGTTGCCATGGCCTAAAAGTAGGAAAAAAGGGTGGTTTTTCAGAGAGGCGAAGGGTCAAAAAATGTTGCCGGACGTTCAAATCTGCTGAGTTTCTAATCCATATTTTTCCTGTAATTTTAAATCCTCCAAAACAAATGTCATATGAGTTTCGATGTACAATTATTCAGAACGGAAACGATGGAAAAGGAACAGCAGCGAAAAATCGAAGGTTTCTTTGATAACCCCGCAAACCTGGAACCCTTTACTGAAGAGCAATTTCAGGGCCTGAAGGAGCGATTGGGTGCTTACGAATTCAATTTGATCAATGAGGCGCCGGAGCAGTTACAATATAAGCATCCGGAATATAATCTCACTGCTTTACTTACTAAAACAGGTTTGTATTTCACCGCAGGCTGGGATGAGGAAAGTGTATTCGAAGCTGGTATGACTGCTTCCGAGTTTGCTGACTCCGATGAATTCAAAAAATATGATCCACAAAACGGCGGCTGGGAAGTATTCTAGTCCGCAAAAAACCGCACTATGGCGAAAAAAGAACAACCTAAGATTGAACGCTCCGTGATTAATTTCCTGGAGGACGTGCGCACCAATAATAACAGGGAATGGTTTCATGAGCATAAAGCCAGGTATCAGCAGGAGCTCCACCAGGTGGAGAATTTTGCAGAGGCGCTCTTACAAAAAATGAACGAACATGATGTAATAGAAACGCCTTCCGGCAAGCATAGTTTATACCGTATATATCGGGATACCCGTTTCTCCAACGATAAAACGCCGTATAAAACCCATTTCAGCGGTAGCTTCAAACGCGCTACCAAAGCGCGCCGTGGCGGGTACTACTTTCAGATCGAAAAGGGCAATAGTTTCCTGGGTGGTGGTTTCTGGGGGCCTGTGCCGGAAGACCTGAAACTGATCCGCGATGATATTGCTTTTGACGATGGGCCACTGCGCAAGATCATCACCAGCAAATCATTTGTGACGATGTTTGGTGCGCTGGAAGGCGAGCAGCTGAAAACCGCTCCCAAAGGGTTTCCTAACGATCATCCTGCGATTGACCTGTTGCGTTACAAACAGTTTTTACTCCGTCGTTGGTTTACCGATGAGGAGGTGCTGAGCCCTGGGTTTTTGGAGGAGGCGAATAAAACGTTTAAGGCAATGCGTCCTTTCTTTGATTATATGAGTGAGGTGCTGAGCAGCGATGGGAATGGGGTGTAAGACATCATATATGCAAATACAGCTTGGATTAAAAGAAAACTGGCAGCAATTTACCCTGCTCGTGTTGGTGAACATGATGGTGGGAGGAATGGTGGGATTGGAGAGAACGGTGGTGCCACTGATTGGCACGGAGGAGTTTGGGATAGGTGCAGACATTGTCGTCTTTTCTTTTATCATCGCATTTGGAGTGGTGAAGGCTTTTACCAACCTGGTTTCCGGTGTACTTGCGGATAGGTATACCCGTAAGCGCGTGCTGGTACTGGGATGGTTGTTTGGGTTACCTGTTCCTTTTATTCTGGCCTGGGGACCTACCTGGGCGTGGATTATTGGCGCCAATGTTTTATTGGGTATTAGTCAGGGCCTGGCATGGTCCATGACGGTGAATATGAAAATTGACCTCGTAGGACCTAAGAAGCGCGGTCTGGCGATGGGGCTCAATGAGGCCGCCGGCTACGGAGCTGTAGGACTCACGGCTTTGTTTACGGGTTATGTGGCTGCAGCATATGGTTTGCGCCCACAACCTTTCTATATCGGTATCGCCTATACGATAATCGGATTATTGCTTTCCATTTTTGTGATCCGGGATACCCGCGCATTTGCTGCACTTGAATCTGCCACTGTTACCACCCCTGGAGAAGAAACGCACAAACCGGACCTGCTATGGGTGTTCAAAGAAACATCGCTGAAAAACCGAAACCTGTTTGCGGTATCACAGGCTGGTCTGATTAATAACCTGAATGATGGTATGTCATGGGGAGTGTTTCCGCTCCTGTTTATTTCCATGGGGGTAGGTTTGGATGGTGTGGGATGGATCAAGGCTATTTACCCGGTGGTGTGGGGTGTAGGTCAGATTATCACCGGTCCGCTGGCGGATCGTTTCGGTCGCAAGCCGCTGATCGTGTGGGGGATGATGGTGCAGGTATTGGGCCATGTAGTCATTGGTTTTGAATGGTTTTCGCCATTTGTTTCGGGCATGGCAGGCTCTGTGTTGCTAGGAGCCGGTACAGCTATGGTATATCCGGCTTTGCTGGCGGCGGTGAGTGATGCGGCACATCCTGCATGGCGTGCCTCTTCATTAGGTGTGTACCGTTTCTGGCGGGATATGGGTTATGCAGTGGGTGCACTGATGGCAGGAGTGGTGGCAAGTGTATTTGGGCTGATATGGGCCGTTCATATTGCGGGATTGCTAACCTTCCTATCCGGCATCGCAGTTTGGTTAATCATGAAAGAGACGCATAAAAGCTGAAAATCAATCTGTTTCAATATTTATCGAAAAATATTTATTATTTATCGATTATCGATAAATATTTATCGTATATTTGAAATAGAAAAATGATTTATTTATGAACGCAATTACTTCCTCCTATACTAAAACACAACAGTTATTAAAAGTGATGTACGTATTTGCCTGGATTGTTTTCATTGGCTTGTCCATCAACTTCGGCGCCGTACTCATTTGCTTTATTGTAAGTCTGATTAATCCGGCCATCGCACCAAAGCTGATGGACTGGTCGCAACTGGCAACATTACAAGAGCAGGGGCCACTGCAGTATTACAGTGTGGGCTCGTTGCTGATCGTATTTAGTCTGGTAAAGGTATACCTGTCACAGATTATGTTGCAGCTCTTATCCGGTGTAAAAATGCAAAGCCCGTTTACACCAAAAACAGTCCGGCTTCTGGAAAAAATGAGTTACTTTTTTCTGAGTGCGGCTGCCATTGCGTACCTGTATAATACACAGCTGGCTTATATCCGCAAGGACCTTAACATCTCCCTGGATAAAATTTCTATAGAACAGTTTTTGATACTGGGTGGATTGGTATTTATTTTATCACAAATTTTCAAACGGGGTGTTGAAATCCAGACGGAAAACGAATTAACAGTATAGTATATGGCCATAATAGTAAACCTGGATGTGATGATGGCGAGGCGTAAAATTTCCCTGAGCGAGCTATCAGAAAAAGTAGGATTAACACTGGCAAACCTCTCGGTCCTCAAAACCGGGAAAGCCAAAGCAATCCGCTTCTCCACGCTGGACGCCATTTGCAGGGCACTGGAATGCCAGCCGGGTGATCTGCTGGAGTTTACCAATGATCCGATGGAGGAAGATGAATAAAGCCAGCATTTTTTATCAGCATAGATTCAGTAAAGTCCCGCAGCACTGTAGCTGTGGGATTTTAATTTTTAGGGAGATGCAGGTGCTACGCTACTGCTTTATCACCACCTTCCTATGCGCCCGTCCCCAGTTAATCATCTCTTGTATAATATTCCCAAATGTGCGGCAATAAGGGGTAGGCTCATAAGTCACCAGCACTGGTATTTCATCATAAACGGTTCGTACCAGCAGCTTATTCAGTTCCATTTCCTTCAGTTCCTTGGATAGCATACGGGTAGTAATGCCCGGAATGCTACGCTCTATTTCCCGGAAACGCCTGTTGCCATTACAGAGCGAGTTGATGATAGGTACCCGCCACTTGCCCCCGATGAAATAGAGCGTATCCTGTAAGGCCATTAATTCTTCGGTCTGACTTCTTTCCATAATATAAAGTTTAACTGGTATACTCGGTGATACTGGTTACAAAAGTATACCATTTTGCCTATAATTTTGAGGAAAATTTAAAAGCATGAAAAAGTTAACAGGAAAAACGGCGTTAGTCACCGGCGGAAACAGCGGAATAGGATATGCAGCAGCACAGGAACTGGTGGCACAGGGAGCAACAGTAATCATCACCGGCAGGAGAGTGGCGGCACTTGCAAAGGCAGCGGCAGAAATAGGCGCCGCCTACTTTGTGGCCGACCAGGCCAGTCTGGAAGATACCAACACCCTCGTAGCGGAAGTAAAGCAGCAATACGGACACCTCGACATCCTCTTTGTTAACGCCGGCATCACCGGCCATCAGCTGCTGATTGCTGATGCCACCGAGGAAAATTTTGACCAGGTGATGAACATCAACTTCAAAGGGGCCTACTTCACCCTGAGCAAATTTATACCGCTGCTTGCCGATGGCGCATCCGTGGTGATGCTCTCCTCCATAGTAGCCAACATGTATAAGCCCATGAGCTCTATGTACCAGGCCAGCAAAGCGGCCTTGAATTCGATCGCTAAAACTGCTGCTGCTGAACTGGCAGCAAGGAAAATAAGGGTCAATATCGTGAGTCCTGGCCCTACCAGAACAGAAGTGCTCAGCAAAACAGGAGCAGATCAACAGGCGGTTGAAGCTACCTATGAACACCTGAAAAGCATCATCCCACTGCGCCAAATCGGTACTGCCGGTGATGTGGCTAAAATGGTGGCCTACCTATGTGATGATGCCGCCGGATTTATTACCGGAGCGGAATTTGTGATGGATGGCGGGTTAACGATATAATGTTGAAAGGGGATGTATCATGGCCGATACACCCCCTTTCATTTATTTCGATGGTTGAACTTTTTTCTCCAGTTCCTCCACACGCTTCATCAGCAAATCATTCGCGCGTTTGCCAACACCCAGCCTTTCGTGAACATAAATCTTGCAGCGTTGTTATCTAGGTACCCCAATCCAATTTTCAACCTCCAGATTACCCCGACATGAAACAGTTATCATTTTTTTTACTCCTCCTGTTCACCGCCTGTGGTAAAACAGAACATACAGACATCGACTGCCTCGGTGAATCCAATTCGGTCAAATTTGAATATGCTCAAGACCCCGCCAATGCACGCAAGTTCGATTACACCATCAGCTACACCGGTGATATCGTCATCACTTCCATTACTTTTGATTATGGAGATGGTAAAACCGAAAGCCTGTCGGTGCTAAAGGGAACGCATACCTACACACAGCCCGGGTCTTACATCGTGAAAGCTACGCTTACGCTGCAAAATAGCACAGGAGTGATATGTGCTATCACTCCTGCAAAAAATGTAACGATTTACTAGCGCTGATGGTACACTTCCTCCATCCGTTCCCAGGTTTCACCTTTTGCAGCGGCATCAGGTAACGGAGCCTGCAGGGGCGCTGTTTCTTTCCACCATCGCTGGGTAGTGGTATCCGCAGCCATGGCAGCCATGTCGGCAGCGTAATCGTTGCCGGTATACTCCCAATAGCTGAACAGATAAGGCTTCCCGTCGATCTCCTTGAAGTAAATCGAATAATTGGTGATGTGGCATTCCTTGATTTTTGCGGATACTGCCGGCCATACCGCTGCATGCAATTGCTTATAATAGGCCACCTTTTCGGGCTTAAGTCCGGTGACCATGCCATAACGGGTGCTGGTTTTGGAACTGCAGGCGGCTAATACCAGCAGGCAGAAAAGCTGCGTATGGAGGCGTATTTTCATTGTACAACAGGTAGTTTTTCTGTATTGGTAGTGGTTTCCAGCTCAATGATGTATTCCAGCTGTCCTCTTTTGTTCGCCGGCAACTGCACCGTAAGTAGCTGATCTTTTTCCGTTATAGTTACTGCATTCCCATTGAGCAGTCGGGCGCGCACTATCTTCACATCAGGTATACTTTTTAACGTCAGCTGTGCTGTATCCGTTTTTAATACATATAGGTAGATGCTATTGCCTTTTCTGGTAGTGGCATAGTTAGCGGTTGGTTCGTAAGGTCCTCCCAGTGTGTTGTATACCGCCTGCCCATTCACTTTCAGCCAATCCCCTATCTCTTGTAAACGTTTGATCTGACGGGCTTCTATTCTGCCATCCGGCATAGGACCTACGTTGAGCAGCAGGTTACCATTACCGCCGGCAGTGCGGCTAAGGATGGAAAGGCATTGCTCCAGCGACTGTATTTTATCATTCGGTTTCCAGGCCCATTGCTTGCAAAGCGTGAAGCAACTTTCCCAGGGCATCGTCATGTTCAGTCGCCCCACCACCTGCTCCGGTGTGTCGTAATCACCCACCATCTTATTCACATCAATCTCCTTGTTCTTCATAGCGGCAAATTCTTTACCCAGGCGATTATTGGTAATGATGTCCGGTTTCAGCTGATGGAGGTAAGCGTAGAGCTCTTTACCCATATCATCGGTCCATGGACTTTCCCACTGCCCGTCAAACCAGAGCATATAAGGGTCATAGTTGGTGATCAGCTCTTTCAGCTGGTTTTTCATATAAGTGAGATACCGTTGCATATCCGACTTCGGGTCTACGGTGTTATTGTGCGCCGAATGGATGGGATAATCCGGATGATGCCAGTCCAGCACAGAATAGTAAATACAGAACTTAATCCCCTGCTTTTTACAGGCCACCTGAAGCGCCTTTACAATATCTTTTTTATACGGTGTGTTGGCAATGGTATAACTGGTGAATTTAGATGGCCACAAGCAAAACCCATCATGGTGGCGGGCAGTTATAGTCAGGTATTTCATGCCCGCATCTTTGGCTGCCTTTGCCCAATCGTCTGCATTAAACAGCACCGGGTTAAATTCTTTATATAAATTATCATAATCCGCTTTGGACACCTCTTTATCACGACTCCACCCAATTTCAGTGCCTCGGAGTGAAACAGGTCCCCAATGAATGAACATGCCAAAACGATCACCCATGAATTTTTTGAGTGCAATATCTTTCGTTTGCGCATACACGTTAGTGATGGCCAAAAGGAAGAGCACCCCGATTAATCTAATTTTCTTCATTGTACACGAGATTAATAGTTATCGAAAAAGAAAATATAATACTGCCATGATCAACAGCAGTCCGCCGGAAAGCACTTTGTAGTTGGCTAAGCCCTTCCAGCCCGGAATCCGCAGCGGTGCCGCAATGGAACGCCAGTATAGCTGGTTGCTTTGCTCCGTATGTACCACCGGGTAGCAGTAGGATAATACTATCTGCAATAGCAAACAGCCCGCAAACAGGTAAAATGCCATCATCATAAAAGGAATAGCAGGGCCTGCACCGAGTTTACCGGTTACAAATACAATGATCCCCGCCAGCGATCCCCACCAGAGGGTGTATTGGGCCGACTTTGCGGATGCTTTCTTCCAGAAAATACCTGTCAGAAACACGCAGGTAATAGGTGGCGCTATGTGGGCAATCACATCGTTGATGCCTTCAAACAGGCTGGTATATCTATTCAACAGCGGCAGCAACAGCAGCGAAACTACGAGTGCAATAGCGGCGGACCAACGTCCGGCTGCGACCAGATTTTTGTCTGTAGCCGCTGGCTTAAAGCGTTTGTAAATATCATAACTGGCCAGAGTACTGATAGAGTTGAGTGCCCCGGCAATCTGGCTCATTAATCCGGAGAGCAAAGCCGCAATGAGTACGCCCACCAGCCCTTTCGGCAGTAGTTGCGTAATCATAAGCGTGTAAATGCCTTTGGAATCGGGTACCATATGGTCGCCCTGCTGTATCATGGGTAAGCCCGACAGATCCAGTGTGCCGGATTTATACAACACATAGGCCAGTAAACCCGGTAGTACAAAAATAAATACCGGCAGCAGTTTTATATACCCGCAAAAGATAGCGCCTGTTTTTGCATGGTTTTCATCTTTAGCGCCTAATGCCCGCTGTACGATGGTTTGATCGGCACACCAGTACCAGATACCGAGCACCGGATAACCCAAAAATACGGCGATCCAGCTGAGGCCACTGGCATCACCTATGGGCCGTATCATACTCAGCCTGTTCATCTCTCCCTCAACAGATAAAACATGTGTAAGTGGCTCCCAGCCGCCTACCTTTTGCCATGAAAACCAGGTGATGATAAGCGCCCCTCCAATGAGTACAATACTCTGGATAGTTTCCGTTACTACCACCGCCCGCAAACCGCCAATGATGGTGTATATTCCCGTCAGCAGGGCAATAAGACCTATACTAACGTACATGTTTACCCCAAACAAGGTTTCCAGCACAATACCACCGGCTAAAAACGAAAAGGCAATATGGATAACGATGGCGGATAAAATGGATACAAAGGCCAGCCAGTCCCGGCATGCCCTGTTGTAGCGCTTCTCCAGGAAATCGGGCAAAGTGGAAATACCGGAACGGATATAAAATGGAATGAAAAATAAGGCTAGCAGGATCAGCGTGAAGGAGGCCATCCATTCAAAATTGCCGTTGAGCAACCCGGAGTCGAACCCGCTCTGGGCAAGACTCACCAGATGCAAGCAGGAAATGTTGCTGGCAAATAATGCCAGGCCGATCATAGGCCATTTCAGATTTTTTCCTGCCAGAAAATACTCATCGCTACTGATGGTGTCCTGTTTTTTCTTAGGAATCCATAACCCGATGGTAACAATCAGCAGCAGGTATAAAATGCTAATGGTGATGTCTGTTGTGGATATCATCATATTAAAGTATTAGGCCGGTAAGAGATCGCAACTGCTGCCTGCCTCCATCGGTGTTACATACACGCCGTTTTCGATGTGCACAGGCTGTGTGAAATACGGTTTAAGATGTGGGATGTGCTCCAGGAACAATGCTTCATGTCCCATGGCAATATGATTGAACAGCACCAGGTGCTGGTGTAGCTGTCCCATATCACCTACGTGTGGCACAACCGGTACGCCGAATTTTTTGCATAGCAAACTGACGGTGATAAATTCACTTACCCCACCTACCCGCACGGCGTCTACCTGCATGAAAGAAGCGCAGCCCGTCTGTAAGTAATTTTTAAAGAGGATGCGGTTAGGTACATGCTCACCCAGCGCCAGCTTTAATGGTGCAATCTGTTTAGCCAGCGTTTGATGCGCCAGGATATCATCAGGGTGAGTGGGCTCTTCGATCCAGTAAGGATTCATTTGTTTTAGCTGCTCACAAATAGCAATCGCCTGCGGTAAGGTCCATTGCTGGTTGGCGTCGAGCATCACTTTTCTGTCGGCACCCGCTACTTCCCGCACAATATTAGCACGTTCAATATCCCTGGCAGCATCGGTGGCGCCTACTTTCAGCTTCATGGCATTGAAGCCTGCATCGATGGCTTTTTTACAGTTTTCGCGTACCTGTTCATTGTTATAATTAAACCAGCCTACTGAAGTATCATAGCCAGGGTAGCCCTGGGTGAGGATCTTCATCCTTTCCTGTTTGGTAGCCTGCTGCTCCTGAAGCATTGCTATGGCTTCTTCGCGGGTGAGTACATCCTCGAGGTAGGAGAGGTCCAGGGTATTCACAATTTCCTCTGGTGATAAGTCGATCAGGAGTTTCCAGAGAGGCACCTGTTTTTGTTTGGCCCACAGGTCAAAGCAGGCGTTGGTAACGCTGGCCAGGCCCAGGTGTACGATGCCTTTATGTGGTCCCAGCCACCGGAATTGCTGTTCATTGGAGGCGTTTCTGAACCAGGTACCAAAATCGGCCATGAGTTCTTCCACATTTCTGCCCACCAGGGTGTCCGCATAAAATTTAGCGGCGCTGCACACCAGTTCATTGCCGGCGCCTACGGTGAAGGCGAGTCCGCTGGAGGTAAGGTGTTGTTCGTCTGTGAGCTGTGTAACAGCATAGGAGTATACCGGATCTCTGTGCACGGCGTCGCTGCCGGCGCCTTTTGCGAGTGCAAACCGCCGGTCGCTGATTGTTACTTTTGCGATCATTTATTTCAGGAATATTTTGCTTTAAAGTATAGTACGGTAGCCTAGTTCAGCGCCTCCGCTTACCGGCATGATACAGCCGGTAATAAACCGGGCGGCATGACTGAGCAGAAACACGGCCGTATCGGCAATCACATCGCCTTCCGGCATTTTGCCAAGGGGATGGAGGTGATCCAGGTATTGTTGGATGGCAGCGTGGCCAGGCTGCGCTTTGCTCCAGGCATCCAGAGCCTCCGTTTTAACGGCTGCCGGACTAATGGCATTTACGCGGATGCCTAAAGGGGCGTAATCGAGCGCCATCGCTTTTGTAAGGGCATTTACACCCCCTTTGGTGGCTACGTAGGCGGCGTGGTTGTCCTGCCCTATGTCGCCTACCATAGAGCTGGTATTTAAAATGCAGCCTTTTGTTTTGGTGAGATGCTGGATGCCATGACGTACAGTGTACAGTATGCTCTTCAGGTTCACCTGGAACAACAGGTCCCATTCCTCATCTGTAGTGTCGTGTAAGGGTTTGGAAGGATGGGTGATGCCAGCATTGTTATGAATCGCATCAAGACGGCCGTAGGTATTTATTACCTGTGCAATTGCTTCTTTTACGGCTGTTTCCTTGCTCACATCGCAAGGCAGGTAGAGATGTCCGCTGCCCAATACAGCCATTTGCGCCGGCGAAATCGCTTGTTTGTCGGCAATGCATACGGTTGCTCCATTGGCCGCATAGGCCTGAGCACAGGCCCACCCAATGCCTGCAGCACCTCCGGTAAGTAATATGATCTTTTGATGTAGCATGTGCATAGCTGTAAACGTGAAACTGTTACGAAAGTATGGACAAATGTGATGCAATTTTAAACGGGAAGTGATGATTTTTGGGCTTATATTAGCAAAATGTATGAATAGGGTTTAAATAAGTGCTAATATGAAGCCTGTATATGCCAAGGTATTAGAGGGACTGGAAAATGAGGTGTTTACCACCCGGTTGATTGAGCGCCCGTTTTTTACCACCGAGTTTCATTTTCATGCGGAGTGCCAGATGACCTATATCGTGCAGGGTGCAGGGCATAAGGTAGTAGGGGATTGTGTAGAAAATTTTGAACCGGGAGAACTGACCCTCCTGGGGCCGGATATTCCACATGTATGGTATAACCGTACAGGGGATAAGGAAATCACAACAGGAACGCCAGCTAAATCGGTAGCCCTGTTTTTTCATGCCGGTAAACTTACTGAACTCTTATCGCCGTTTTTTAGTGTGAAAAAAATCGCCACCTGCCTGGAGCTGGCGAGGAGAGGGATGAAATTCTATGGGCAAACGAAAGAGGACCTGAAACAGTTATTGTTAAGGATGGCCGACCAGCCACCCGGGCCGGCGAAATTGATTTTATTGCTGGAAGTATTGCAGCTGCTAACTGCGACTGCGGAATATGAACAGCTGGCAGGTGCCGGGTACGTTAATACCTACTCCAACAAGGATAATGAAAAAATGGACCGGGTATTCAAATACATTTTCGCTAACTTTTCGGATACGCTTAGCCTGGACGAAGCCGCTGCCCTGGCATTCATGAACAAGCAGGCATTTTGCCGTTACTTTAAATCCCGCACCCAAAAAACGTTTGTGGACTTCGTGAATGAGGTCCGCATCGCGCATGCCTGTAAACTTATTGCTGCGGATCAGCACTCCATCGGTGTAATTGCGGCAACCTGCGGATTTAACACGCTCACCAATTTTAACCGCTACTTCAGAAAAATAAAAGGGATGGCGCCACGGGATTATAAACTCAGGCTGGTGGAGTAGGAATAAATATTGTGCTGAAGGGATTAGTTTTGTAGCTTGCAGTATAACATTTCAACCAATTCTGCAAAACGCAGCAACGATTTATGAGAAAACTAGTTTTGCTTGTACTGCTCGCCGCCCAACTGCCGGCAGTTACAGCTGTAGCCCAAACCAAACCTGCGCCGGCAACTGATAGCCTTAAAATCTATAACAGGATGCTGCAACCCAAAGAAATGCAGGCGGACCTGAAGTTGTTCCGCGATATCCGCGAAAAAGCCAATTCAGGCATATACCGTTATCATTCCAAAAAGGAAACTGACAGCATTTATAAATGGGCCTATGCGGCTGTTAAAAAGCCATTGCCGATAACAGGATTTTTTAAGATCATCCTCCAGCTCACTGATTTTGAGGGCAGCTGCCATAACTACACCGAGGTGGGCGCGGACCTGTTCAAGTATCTTAACCGCTCGCAGGGCTTTTTTCCTTATGACCTGAAGTACCTGGAAGGCAAAATGATTTTCAACCAGCAGCTACCTGAAATCCCTGCCGGCTCCCGAATCCTGAGTATCAACGGTGTCAGGGATACTACCCTGATGCAGTCGTTCTATAAATACCTTACCGGCGACGGCTATACGACCACGCAGAAGTTGTCGGGCAGTGTGAGTCGCGCCTACGGTGTGCGCTACCTCCTGGAATATGGTATACACAACCAATTCGTACTCACGTTCACGCCACCCAATTCCAACGAAGTGAAATCTGCCACACTGCCGGCAGTGACCCTGGAAACGCGCAAGCAAAACCTCGTGGGCCGCTACAGCGCTAAGCTGGATAGTATTATCGACTATAACGTGCAGCCGAAATATAGCTTCCGTATGCTGGATGATAAAACCGGCCTGCTTAACTTCCGTATTTTCAGCATGGCCTGGGGATCAGATGATCCGGCATTCCCGGGATATGCCAGGTGGGTAGATAGCATCTTCCAACAGCTGGATAAACAGGCAGTGCCTAACCTGGTGATCGATATCAGAAGTAATCCAGGTGGCAGCGATCCTAACTTCGAGCAACCGATGATGTACCTGACCGACCATGACTTCAAAGAAAATGAATCTGCCTATATTTCCTTTAACCGGGATGCAATACCTTTTTCACAGTATTTCTGGGGAGTAAGCGCCAGTCAGAAATACAGCGCGGAGGAAATCAAAGCAGGCCTTCAGTATCTGCAGGAAACCTACCTGCCTTACAAGGATGGCAAGAGTATGCAAAACCCGAAGATCAACCCGGTATACCATCCCAAGCAGCCTGCCTACAAAGGCCATCTGTATTTACTGATAGATGAAAATACCGCCTCAGCAGCCTCACACCTGGCCTCACTGGTACGGGCATACGCCAGAAATACCACCATCGTGGGTGTGGAAACCGTAGGTGGTTATTACTATCATAACGGTCACGCTCCACTGGTATATGAACTGCCGAATTCCAAAATAAAAACGCAGTTCTCTATGGTAGCCGTTACCCAGGATGCGCCGGTAAAACCTAATCAGCCGGAAGGCCGCGGTACTATGCCGGACTATGAAGTATGGCCCAGCTACGCCGATTTTATGAACGGAAAAGATACGCAGATGGAATATGTGCTGCGATTAATCAGAGAGAAAAAGTAGCCGGCAGGCAACAGCAATTTTATACAATCCTCACCATCCCGGTGGGGATTGTTTGTTAACAACCCGTTCACCAAACAATTATGAAGTGATATCAGGAAAACCGCTATTTTTGTGTTGTGTGAATTCTGTACGAGATAAAAATTAATTCCAAAAATGAAAACGTGCGCGTAAAATAATAGTGTCACGTCCCCCAAAAATCATATCCAAATATACCAGTCATGAAGTATGCAGCACTCCTGTTTATTCTGTGTTTGTTTGTAGTCATCCCTCCATTACATAGCCAGAATATTGTCATCGCCGTAAAGGGAAATATTATGCTGGAAAACTCCCAGCCAGTAAAGAAGGGAGATAATATCAAAAACAATGCGGTATTGTTATTCCGGCCAAATGGAATGGTAAGCCCGGAAGTACATCTGTTATCACCTAAGGGTGTTTGTGTGATCCGGTATAAAGATTATCAGCAGCAGCCAAAATCGGAGTTGATGCAGCTGGTGGCAGCTACCATCCACAAAAATTCCGTGGCTACGCTGGGCACCAGAGCGTATCAGGCCGAATACGGCGCGCAGCAACAGGTGCAGCTGGTAGATTCTCTATGCCGTTTGCTGGGAGCTCATGCAGGCAATATTTCCGAACTGGTGTTTACCTACATCAGCCCTTATTGCGTGGCAACTTTTACATCTCCCTACTGGACAGCAATAGGAGAAATACTACAAACCAAATACGGTTTTCAGGTGAATGCCAGCACCGGTAATACACTTACTGCCGCAGCGTTTGAGGCGATTCCGAAAATGGCCAGCGTGAAAACCAGGGACTACCTGCCGAACGCCGCTTCCCTGAAAAAATATTGTCCCATCCCGGGCGACCAGGGCCGCTTTGGCACCTGTGTTGGCTGGTCGGCAGCCTACGGTACCAGGACCATTTCCTGGGCCGTGCGCAACAACCTCACCGCCACCAATGACATCACCAACCAGGCATTTTCACCCACTTTTATATACGAGCAAATCAAAGACAGCGATGACCTCAACTGCTCCAAAGGCGCCTCCATTTCCAGGGCAGTGCAACTGATGAAAACCAGCGGTGTTCCTTTCCTGAGCGATCTGAATTTCAGCTGCAACGCCAACCTGCAACCTTACCGTACCGCAGCGATGAACTATACCATCAAGGATTTTCAGGCGCTGAATGAGCGCTATGGCGCCAACGCACCAGAAGAAGAGTTTAAGAAAACACTATTTAATATTAAAACTGCTATCAGTCAGAAAAAGCCCATCATCGCGGCAATCGACTGCTATGGCACCTTTAAAGGCAAAGTCTGGAACGGCGTTTTTGATAATCATTTGGGTGGCCATGCCATCTGCATCATCGGTTATGACGACAACTTTTCAAACGGAGAAGGCGCGGTGGAAATCCTCAACAGCTGGAGCCCGTTCTGGGGTAACGGTGGGTTTATACACGTGAAATATGCGGACCTCCGGAGAATACTGCGTGCAGCCATTGCCGTATATGACGAGGTGAAACCACAGCCACTGGTGCCTGCGGATACTATAACACCGGTAATCGTGGTTGATACCCTGAAAAAATTATCGGGCTCCTTCAGCCTGGTACTGGCCAATGGCAACGATATGAAAGCTGTAAGAAATGAAAATGGCGTGCGCGGCCTGCGACTCACCAATGTAGATGAAATGACTTACAATATCGCAGAGGCGTATCCTTCCAATACTAATTTTCGCTTGCAGTTTACCAGCGCCCAGCCCGCATATGTATACCTGCTGGGTACCGATGCCAAACGCAGCCCGGTAGTACAGCTGTTTCCGGATGAATCCAGGAATATTTCCGCCCTGCTCGACTTCCGCTCCGAAGTGAAAGTGAGCATCCCGGATGAAAGCCATTATATTCAAATGGATGAAACACCCGGAGAAGATTATCTCTGCGTGATCTACTCTAAGGAACCACTGGATATGAACGTGATCAAAAGCAGTCTGCAAAATTCCAGCAAGAGCTTTGTGAAAGCGGTAAAAGAAGCGCTAGCCGGCAGGATTGTGAATGACGAAGAGGTAGCATTCGATAAAAATAAAATTTCATTTGATGCAGCATCCGCTAAACGCACTGCTGTGCCGGTTTTTATCGGTTTTAAACATCAATAGACCCTGAAAATAACCCCCATATGCGTTACCTGATAATTATGTGTTTGTGTATGCTGTTTGCCTTAGTTGTATCAGCGCAAACCAGGAACTTCCGTGTAATAAAAGTTCCTGCAGAAAATCCCACCGGCCAGAAGCGCAAAGCAGTGGTGATAGGGATGAGTGATTATGAAAAAGGCAGAAACCTGGATAATACACTCAATGATGCCAATGATATGTCGGAAGTGCTCACCCGCCTTGGCTTTGAAGTGACCCTCCTTAAAAATAATGACTTACGTACCCTGCTTACCAACCTCACGGAATGGTATAACTCCATCAGCGGTAATGATATGGCCGTATTTTATTACGCCGGCCATGGCATCGAGATCAATGGACAGAACTATCTGATTCCTGTTGGCGCTACGCTGAATTCCGCTACCGATGCACAATTTAATACCTTGAATGTAAACCAGGTACTGGGAAATATGGATGAAAAGCGAGTGCGTATGAAGTTGCTTATCCTGGATGCATGCCGGGATAATCCTTTTTCGCGGAGCTGGTCCAGGAGTGCCAGCAGCCCGGGACTGGCTACCATGTCGGCCCCAAAAGGTACTTATATCGCGTTTGCCGCCCTGCCCGGCTCCACCGCACAGGATGGAGGCAATTACAATCTCCCGAATGGTGTATTTACTTACTACCTCAAACAGGAAATTGTGAAGCCAGGACTCACCATCGACCAGGTGTTCAACAATGTAACCAATGATGTGGCTACGCTTACCAACGACTTACAAACGCCGTTTAAAAACAGCAGTATCCGGAGCGATTTTTATTTTCTCCCTAAAACCAATGAGATACCTGCCCCGGTTGTGGTGGAAAAGAAATACTATTACTATGTAGATCAACGTGGAACCAAAGGCAGTCAACAGTTTGCGTCAGTAGCAGATGCGGAAGGCTTTATGAAGCGCAACCTGCTATATGGTAAAATTTATTCCAATAAAGGTGAAGTATTTGTGGTGGAAGAGCCACTTCCGGCTAAGCCAGCAGCGGATTTTATTCGGGTGAGTGAGTATAGTCGTGATAGTGAGTCTACCTCGGACGGGCATATTTATATCAGGGCATACAGTGTATTCAACGATTCAAAATACACGATCAAAATAGGTGTTCAATTGCCATATGGTTATTACAAAAATTGTGTGGCTGATCCGGATAATTTCGTGGAAGATGGTTTCTGGACAAAGGTGCTTACATTACCTCCCGGCACCAATAACGTGGTTGAATTCAGGGAGGAGCTTAAAAAAATCGATTCTCCTAACCGGAAAAAGTGTTCGGGCATTTCTTCTGTAAGGCATACCGCCGCATATATCCGATAAATGAAATTTACTTCTGCATGGCGGTTTTTAGGGCTGCTGCGTTTGCATGTCTACACGCTCTTATTGATGGCAGCCACCTTTGTCTGGATGGCGCTGCCATACAATAACGGGCTGGATATGACGGTGCATAAATGGACCCAGCTGCTCAAAATCGCAGGGCCAGAAATGCGAAAGCCATCGGCGGATTCCGTGATTTTTATTGATGTGTCGGCCGCAAAATACCTGGTGCCGTTAAATGAAGAAGGTTCAGCAAATGACGTAATTACCAACCGGAAATACCTGGCGGACTTGTTGGCATATATAGTGGCGCATCAGCAGCAGGTGCGGTATATATTGGCTGATGTAGTGTTTGATATATCCACTCCTGACGATAGTGCACTGGTAGCCGGTATTAAAGTCCTGGGTAATAAATTTCTTGCGGTTAACAGCTACGAAGCGGATACGTTGCAGCGGAATATATTAGGTGTGCGTGCTGCTACGGCTACCTTGCGCCTGCAATCCGGAAGTATATATAAAATTCCGTTTACCGGGGCCAGGGGTGATACTATGGTTCCATTTCAAATGTATCTGGATATGAACCCCGGTGGCGCTGTGCTGCATCCCTTCTATACTCGTTTCCGGCAGGCGGGTATTGCTTTTAACACACAGATACCTGAATTATACCTGCGGGCGCATGATTTCACAGAGGGAGGCTATACGAAAATTGGTTTAGGGGAACTGGTGTCGCTTATGAATATTACACCGGAGCTGTTTGATCTGTACCTGAAGAACAGGTATATCCTGGTGGGCGATTTTAAGCAGGACCTGCACGATACCTATCTAAATACCCAGCCGGGTTCGCTGATTCTCTTTAATGCTTTCTGGCAGTTACAAGCGCAGCGGCAAATTGTAAGCATTTGGTACCTGGTAGTTTTGTACCTGTTTATTTATTTCCTGGTTTGGGTGCAGTGGAAAAGGAAGTCCTTTATTTATCACATTGCTTTGCAGCCCAGGTATTTCCTGCCTTTTGAGCTGCCGTTCAATATTATTTCCGTGACTTTATTGCTGATCGTATTTACGGTAATGTCGGCGTTGGTATTTCAGGTCAACATTAGTATGTTTCACCTGATTCTTATTTTTTCACTGTCAGATGTATGGCGCCTGGTAGCGGGTAAGCTGGACCGTAAAAGCTCGCGCTGGGGTATTGCTATTAAGGTGATAGAGAGATAGCAATCTACCGTAAGAATAATAAAACAGGAGCACCTGGAAGGGGCGCTCCTGTACATCCACTCTTAAGCTGCCGGTACGGCCATGCGTACTTCCACAACTGCACCGTATTTCACAATCGGGCAAGCCTTCGCAATTTCAACAGCTTCTTCATAGTCTTTTGCTTTGATCAGGAATAAACCACCAATGGAGGTATGATCTTCCACATAAGGACCGTGATGTGTTTTTTTACCGTGGCTGATCACCCGGCCATCAACATCCCATCTTTTAACAGGCGCTACGAGCTTGTCCTGTGCGGCAATGCTGGCAATCCATTCCTGGTATGGCTGGATGGCTTCTTTCATCTGTTCTGGTGTTGGAACCGGGGTTTTGCTGGTCAGATCTCTGTGGATTGCAATCAAAAATTCGTTCATTTTTTCTGGGTTTTTGTCGTTATAAATTTGAGTTTGTATTCGGTTATAACTGCTGGCTGGCAGTTGCGATGAATTCTGCTACACGCTTAGGTTGTGATACCATTGGGATATGGCTGGATTTCAACTCCAGTGTTTTAGCATTGATCATTTTTGCTTCCGCTTTTGCCAGTGCCGGAGGTACCATGTAGTCTTCCAGGCCTATGATAAACCAGGATGGCTTGTTTTTCCAGGCTGGGTTTGCAACTTTTTCGGTAGTAGCGCGGGTAGCCCATGGTACTTGCGTGGCGTATACTACTTTACGTTCTTCCAGGGGCAAGTCCTGTGCAAAATATTCCTTGATGCCTTTAGGAGAAAGGGACAGGAAACCTTCTGCATCCGGTCTGAATTCCGCACTGCCTGGCGCGGGGTATGGCGTGGTTACATCTACGACTGATTGGTTTTCATCCGGCACCAGCGCACATACATACAGCAGGCCCACTACTTTGGGATCATTACCTGCGGCGGATATCACCATGCCGCCATAGGAGTGGCCTACGAGGAGCACCGGACCGTCCATCAGCGCGATGGCTCTTTTAGTGGCCGCCACATCATCTGTGAGGGAGGTTAGCGGATTTTGTACCGCTACTACATTGTAGCCTTTCGCCTGTAGCAGGGGGAATACTTTTGCCCAGCTGGAGCCATCGGCAAATGCGCCGTGTACAAAAACGATATTCTTGATTTTGTTAGGGGCCACCTGGGCAGTGGCTGTCTGAAACACAATGGTTAACAGTAATAAGGCGGCGCTTATTTTTTTTATTGGAGTCATGATCGTTGTTTTTAAAATTGTAAAGAGAGATGAAGCTGAGGTTATGCAATGGTTTGTCCTGTCAGGCGGCGGTGGTACCAGTCCTCGTACCTTATTTTACCGAGGATGGCATGGTCGCCGGGCAGGAGGGAGTTGTCCTGTAATGATGCGCCAAAGTAGGTCGCCTGGGGATCTTCAATCAGCTGCCGGGAGTCTTCCGTTTCGTTGAGGAAGTAGCGGATGAGTTCATACATCGGCATGGTTTCCGGGCCGGCGATTTCGATGGTACCGTTTTGTGGCGGTCTGATGGCGATAGCGGCCAGTGCAGCTACCACTTCATCTGCTGCAATGGGCTGCATCGGCGTTTGAGAAATATGCACCTGGTCGTTGATGGTGGTAGCATTGGCGATACGTCCGGCCAGCTCAAAAAACTGGGTGGAGCGCAGGATGGTGTAAGGTACACCGGAAGCCTCGATGAGTGCTTCCTGCGCTATTTTGGAGCGCATATACTCACTTTCCTGGAGCCGCTCTGCACCTACAACGGACAAGGCTATATGATGGCGCACGTTTGCATATTGCTCTGCCGAGAGCAGATTAGTGGTAGATGCGGGAAAAAATGCAGCACTGGCGGGGCCTTCATAAGAAGGCGTATTGGAAACATCTATCACTACTTCAGTATCGCGCATGATGGTGGGCAGACCTTCACCGGTGAGGGTGTTGACGCCGGTTTGCCGGGCAGCAGCAATTACGGTATGACCTTCCTTTTTCAGCTTGTCTACCAGTCGCGCACCAATCAGGCCGGTACCTCCTATAACTACAATTTTCATAACCTCAGATTTTTAGTTAGTTAATTACAAAGGAGCGTTCAGCGTTTTCGTAGGTATGCTTTGCAACATCTACTTTTAACGCATGGCGGATCACTGCTGCTGCCTGTAACAGCGCTGTTTGTACAGCAGGTACGGAGGCCAGTGGGTTGAGTAAACCGTAGTCGTGAATCAGGCCACCATACCGGGTGAGAGTAACCGCCACCCCGGCTTCGTTCAGTTTGCGGGCATATGCTTCCCCTTCGGAGCACAGTACATCATTTTCCGCTGTCTGGATCAGCGCCGGTGGCAGGCCTTTCAGCTCCTCCAGGCTCGCCTGTAACGGTGACGCATATATTTCCTTACGGTCTTTTTTCTCTTGCAGGTAGTTATCCCAGAACCACTTCATCATATTCCTGGTGAGGAAGCGTCCTTCGCCAAAGGCTTTATAGGATTCCGTTTTAAAATCTGCATCGGTAACAGGCCACAGCAGCACCTGTTGTTTAATGGCGGGGCCATGTTTCATTTTCGCCATCAGTGCGGTGGCTGCCGCCATATTACCGCCTACGCTGTTGCCCACTACTGCCAGGTTCTTACCGTTTACGCCTATTTCAATACCTCGTTCTGCTACCCACTTCAATGCCGCGTAGATCTGGTTAATAGCTACCGGGTATTTTGCTTCGGGAGATGGCGTGTAGTCCGGGAACACGGCTACGGCACCGGAATTTACCACCAGGTCGCGCACCAGCCGCCGGTGAGTGGGATAATCGCCCAGCACCCAGCCGCCACCGTGAATGTACAGGAACACGGGTGCGTTAACTGGACAATTAAGCGGCTTGGTAATATGGAGCTTTACTTCCAGCCCATCCTGTGTGATGGTGAGCTGGGACTCTTCGATGCCGGAGTAATCAACTGCCACGGAATTTTGTGCATCCGTCAGTACCTGTCGCGCCGCTGCCGGGGTCAGCTCCTCAATGGGCTTGCCTTTTCCGGCGTTTAATACTTTTAAAAATGCTCTCACTTCTTTGAGGATCTGGGGGTCGTTTTCTGCTTTAACAATTTGTGTCATGGTTTGAAAATTATTGTTAATAATAGCATGTAGAATAGTGGTAAGCGGGGTGTGGGACCTAGAGGTCCAGCCTTAACTTTCTTGCCATTTGGGCATTGATGGAAGCGATATAAGTGCCTGCGCTGAGTACGAGTGTGCCTTTCTCTCCTGAAACGGAGGTGATGGCGTAAACTATTTTTCCGGCATCACTACCTGCACTGGCTGTCAACTCAACATATTCATCGATATGAAAATCTTCCGGATCAAGGCGGATATCATATTCGCCACAGTACAAACACACGGTGTCGGTGGTGAAGTCCACGCAGTAGCCGATGCTGTACAGGTCTTGCAGCGCTGCTGCGAGTGAAACGTAATCTTTCATATGATTAATCATTATAGGTTTAAAAATGTTCGGGTAGTGTATGCGTATCCGTTATATTGTATTAAATCCTGGCTATTGTTGCATTTTTGCAGCGCGGCACTTTATCTGCTATTCCTCATGCGTTGGTGCATCTTCGCCGGCGAAAGGTTGTTCCACCATGCGGAGGTTATCGTTCATGAATTCAGCACCTTCACTTTCATTATGATCCGGCTCTACATGGATAACATGGAGGTATTCAGGTTCGCCGTTTTGTAAATCCTTCTCGTGATGAGGATGAAAAAATGGAATATTCATGACGCAAGATTTTTATGGTGAGAGATCGTTTTTCAGACAAAAGATTCCCAGGCCGCTCCGTAAGAGAGCGTGCAGATTATACCGCCATATGGGAATCATTGAAAAAGTGGAGTAGATGAATTGCCTCCTGTTGACCTGTAGTGTAGCTGACCGGATTTCCGTACGGATAAATACGCCGGCGTGGGGATATCCTCGTGCACGAACAGGTGGAAAGTGCACTCCCGTTACAACTGCCTCTACAGGCTGACACCCGTCATCTTCGTTTTATCAACAAGTAGCAATTCAGGTGGTTATGCCTTTACAGTCTGAGCCTGTGTGGCCCACCATTTATCAAAATTGATAGCGCCTAATTCTGCTTTTCCGGCAGGAACCAGGGCTTCATGGGAAACTTCGCCACCAAAGTACATCGGCTTGCCATTAGGTATTACTTTCCTGGGGTCATTAGCCTGTTGCAGGTAATGCTCAACGATCTCATACATCTTAAACCGTTCAGGCCCTGCAATTTCAACATAGCCATTCACTGGTGTACCGGTTGCATGGTTGGCGACATATCTAGCAACATCGTCGGAGGCAATTGGTTGAACGAGCACATCCGATAAATGTACTTCGTTGCCCTCAGTGGCCTGGTTGGCAATGCCGCCCAGGAACTCCAGGAACTGGGTGCTGCGTACAATGGTATAGGGGATACCCGATTGTTTGATCAGGTCTTCCTGTACCAGTTTGGCACGCATGTAACCAATGTTCTGCATCAGGTCGGTACCTACGATAGACAATGCCACGTGATGTTTCACTCCTGCATTAATTTCTGCTGCCAGCAGGTTACGGCCGGCTGTCTGGAAAAATTCCATCACCGCAGTATCCTCAAATGAAGGAGAGTTTGCCAGATCTATTACAATATCTGTACCCTGCATCGCTTCCGCCAGCCCTTCACCGGTAATGGTGTTGATGCCGGTTGCCGGTGAGGCCGCAATTACCTGGTGACCCGCCTGACGAAGGTTGTTTACTACTTTTGTTCCTATGAGGCCAGAACCTCCTATTACGACGATTTTCATGATTTGATTTTTATTTTTTAGTGATGTTACCTATTAGGCCAACGCTGTGCCAATGCGCGTAAATAATTGATAATCAATAAAAAATATAAAATTGCCCTATCGATTTTTCACTTTATTCAGTGAAACCACCATCGCTTTCACCAAATATGGGGAATTGACATCACGAGAAGTAGTCGGTTTTAGTAATTTTCAGTTTCTTCATTTTGGAGTGTAGTGTATTGCCGGGAATATCCAATACCTCTGCGGCGCTGCCCACACCGGAGATCTTTCCTGCACAGCGTTTCAGCGTTTCTATAATATAGGCGCGCTCCACTTCTTCCAGTGTCCGGTTCAATAGAAATGCCTGCTCCTGCTTGTCGGAATCATTGTTCCGCGGTATATAAATATCATTTAAAGTGCAGTCTGTGGTCAATAATATGCTTCTTTCAATCAGGTGCTCCAGCTCTCTCACATTACCCGGCCATGTGTAACTGCGGAGCTGCTGTATAACGCGCGGGGAAATCTTGCGGATGTTGCGACCTGTATTCCTGCTGTATTTGCGGACAAAGAACTGCGTGAGGGCTTCTAAGTCTTCCATCCGATCCCGTAGTGGCGGCAGTGAAATCGGGAATACATTTAACCGGAAATACAAATCTGCACGAAAACGGCCGGCCCTTACTTCCTCTTCCAGGTTACGGTTGGTAGCAGCTACCAACCGCACATTTATTTTGATTACCTGTTTGCCGCCTACGCGTTCCAGCTCTCTTTCCTGGATCACACGCAACAGCTTGGCCTGCGCTTCAAGCGGCAGCTCCCCAATTTCATCGAGGAACAGCGTGCTGTTATCTGCCAGTTCAAATTTGCCCAGCCGCCGGTCGATGGCGCCGGTGAATGCACCTTTTTCATGGCCAAACAACTCACTTTCTATCAGGTTAGCAGGAAGCGCCGCGCAGTTGACCTTCACCATTAAATGCTCTTTTCGCGGGGAGCTGCTGTGGATGGCCCTTGCAATCAATTCCTTGCCGGTACCGGTTTCTCCCAAAATCAAAACTGTGGTATTGGATTCTGCCACTAGTCCCATCAGGCGGTATACCTCCTGCATGGTTTCTCCGCTGCCTATGATTTCTGAAAAATTATAGATGGTTTTGATCTGTTCTTTGAGGTAGTCATTTTCAATTTCCAGCTGCTTTTTATAGGCGATGAGCTTTTCGTTGGCCAGGATATTAGCCACGGCAATGGCAATCTGCGAGCAGATGCCTTTCAGCAGCAATGGCCCCAGCATGTCTGCCAGCAACCATATGGTACCAATGTTTTTATCGCCCACCCGCAGCGGCAGGCCGTACATATTTTTAAACCCGGTAGTATTCCAAAGCTTCGCATACTCACTGCCTTTTTTCAGCTCTTCCTGCACGTTGAAAACCACGCCCTCCCTGCTGGCCAGCACCTGTGAGGTATACTGCTCATGCACGGTGATGGTACGGGACGACTTCTTATCGAAATCCACCTTTGCCTTTGCAAACAAGGTGGGGTCGGACATGAACAAACTCATATGAATACCATCATCTTCCAATACGCGGATCATAGCCAGCTGGGTATTCATGGTTTGTGCCAGCACTTCCGAAATCGCTGCCTGCAGCTCTGCTTTGGTGCGTACCTTGGTGATGGCGCTGCTGAAACCCAGCAGAAAGGCCTGTTCTTCCTGCTTTTTGATCACCTGCTCATTGGCCATGATATTGGCCAGTGCGGTGGATATCTGGGAGCAGATGCCCTGCAGCAATTCTATTTTTATCTCCTGGATATCGAGCAATAGTATACCAAGGTTGGTTGTTCCATTGCGCAGGCGCACGCCAACAAAATTTTTGAAGCCCATCTTTTTCCAGAGGGGCAGATAGCTGGAGGTGATGCCTCGTTGTATTTCCCTTTCTACGTTAAACAACAGGGGAATGGAGCTGTTAAGTACCCGGTTTTGAAGGCCGTCGTTAATAGGGTATTTCGTTTTCACCAGCACCTGCAAGGCCTTTTCATCCCGCTGAATGGTGCCGAGGTCGTACACATAGGCGGTGAGTGTAGTTTTATCTTCATTGACCCTGCGGATCACAAAGCCGCTATCCTGGTCCAGTTTACGTAGGGCGGCGCGCAGGGCACGGGTGAGGTCTTCCTTGGTGCGCACTGCTGCAATCTCACTGCTGAAGTCCAGCAGAAACGACTTTTCCTTTTCCTTGTTCAGTATTTCTTCATTCTTGATAATATTGGATACTGCGCTGGAAAGCTGTGGGGCAAAGCCTTTCATGACTCCTCTCAGCTCGGCGGTGAAGCTGTCTGTCCGATCGGAGTAGAGGTGTATAAAGCCCATGGGCTTTCCTTCTTTCATGAGTCGGGTCATGAGGATTTCCCGCACCCCACCGTCGTAATTGACCCGCAGGAACGGGGGACTTTGCGGATTGTCCATGATGTCTTCCAGGATATAAGACACCGGTTCTTCCGAATGCAATACGCCCTGAATGAAGGGGTCGTTCAATGAAAAGTGCGATGCCACCATTTCCTTGTAACGGGGATGGGAGCGGATGGGGGAGCCTTCGTTATCGAGCAGAAAAGGCCAGTAGGTTTCGTCTTTATGATCAATGAGGGTGATGATGGTATGAGTGAAGTAAAACAGGCCTTTGATACGCTTTTTGAACAGGGTAATCAGGTCATTTTTCTCCCGGATCTTGGTGATGTCATTGCCAAGTTCGAGCAATACCTTCCTTTCCTGTTCCAGTATAGCTTTTGATGGTGCGTGAGAGGCGTCGTTTTTAACGTTTCTTTTCATACTGAAAAGAACCAACGGGAAATGGTAAATGTTCGTTTGGGGGGAAACGGCCCCGGATGTCAACGGCATCCGGGGCTTAGGGTTATCCTTTCAGGATCTTTGCTTTCTCTGCATCAAATTCCTCCTGCGATAAAATTCCTGCATCCAGCAGCTCTTTCAAATCCAGCAGCGCTTTTTTCTTATCGGCCATGGGATTGATGGCTTCAGCGGCAGTAGCGGGAGCAGGGCCTGCTTTCGCCGGCGAGGAGTTGTACGACAACAACAGGGCAGCTGTTTCATTAAACCCTTTGATGGCAGCGTAGTCTATGGCTTTCTGCTCTTTGCTGTTGACGATGCTGACGTCCGCACCCTGTTCCAACAGGTATTTCACGATATCTTTTTTTCCGGCCGATGCGGCGTAGTGCAGGGCACTGTTGCCGGCTTCATCCTGGATGTTGATATTTGCGCCTTGTTCGAGCAGCAGCTTCACCATGCTGAGGTGGCCGTTTTTGGCGGCTACATGCAGCAAACTTTCGCCACCGTTGGAATAGCTGTGGTTAAAGGAAAAAGTGCTGGTGAGCGAGAAGTTATTGGCTGTTTCCACCCATTCGAGGTAGCTGTTGACCACCGTGGTGTTATCGGAAACGGGCTGACTGAAATTCACGTCAATGCCTTTGCCCAGCAGCATGCTCACAATTTCTTTCTGGTTGTTGGCGCAGGCGTACCAGATGGGCGACAATCCGTCTTTAGAAGTAATATTCACATCTGCGCCTTTATCTGCCAGCAGGTTGGTTAATGCGCGGTTGGTATCGTAGCAGGCGATCAGGAGGGCGGATTCGCCGGCATGGTTGGTGTGATTGAGGTTCGCGTAATGGTCAATGAGCTGGGCGGCAATCACCGGATTTTTGGCGCGCACGGCCACCAGCAGAGGGCTGTCGCCCGCTTTGTTGGTGGTGTTTACATCCGCACCGTTGTCCAGCAGTAGCTGTACAATGTCCTTATTACGCCAGGCGGCCGCAATGAGTAGTGGCGTTTCCGCTTCGTTGTTGGCAACGTCTGCATTGCTGCCGCTGCGGAGCAGGGCTTCCATCACTTCTTTCTGACCGCTGCGGGCAGTGAGGTGGAGGAGACTATTACCATTGTAATCATTGATATCCGTACGTGCGCCGCTTTCCAGCAGGTGCAGGGCTGTTTGTTTTTGTTTTTGCAGGCAGGCGAAATAAAAGGGTGTTTCGCCGTTATGGTCTTCGTAGTCGAGTGCGGCGCCTGCATCCAGGAGCAGCTTTACGAGGTCCAGGTAGCCGTGGTGTGCGGCGTAATGCAGGGCAGTGCGGCCCTTTTCGTCTGTATAGGTAACATCAACTTCGTTGTTGGCCAGCAGGATTTCGGCAATTTTACGTTTGCCGCTTTCACAGGCAACAATAAAAGACATGGACATAATACTATGCTTTTTGTTTGAGAAGAAGTTCCACCGCTTTGGCTTTCAGGTTATCCTGTCCGGCCAGGTCCATGGCACTTTGGTCACGGTCGTTGGTGATGCTGGCATCTGCACCGTTTTCAAGTAATAATTTTACTTTTTTGTAGAGATGTTGTGCGGCCTTTTGGTCGTAGTTCACGTTGTAACCACATACTTTATGCAGCAGTGTGTTCCCTTCATCGTCTCTCCGGTCGACGTCAACCACTCCGGATTCCAGTATGCCGGCGAGCATTTCAGCAGGGTATTCAGCTACCCAGTCGAGTGCTGCTTTTAGTTTGCTATAATACGGGGAGGTTTGATAGATGTCGGCCCCGTCTCTCAATAATAATTTTATTAATGCCACTTCTTCAGCAGAAGCCCTGCTGCGCATACGTAAAGCTCCACAGATCAGTGTTTCACCTGATTTATTGGCCTGGTTGAAATCTGCCGGGGCATACGCTGTCAGTTGCTCATACATCGCAGCTTCGCATACCTGGTGTACGAGTGCAGCATAATAGGCTGATTCTTCATTTTTACCGGGTTGATTAGGATCAGCGCCCCGCTCCAGGAGCAGCTGCATGTATTTTAATTTTCGGTTACCTATTACGATGTGCAGCGGCGTTTCTTTCACGATATTACCATCGTTGGGGTCAATGCCCTGATCCATGAGATATTCCAGGTACTTAATACCGGTATCTTCCCTGATGCTGAATTCCCTGGTGATATTAAACAGGTAGTTCTCCTCATAATTATTTTTGAACCGGGGATCACAGCCGGCGTTTACGAGGATAGCGATGGCTTCTACGGGAACGTTTAATGTGAAAGCCAGTTGCAGCAATGTTTTATTGTTGACGGCATCATTGATATTGTCGAACTTTGCGATGAATTTTGTGAGAAAATCAAGTGATGCCGGCTCATGGGTGGTGTATCGGAGTACACATTCCAGTGCCGACCTGTCCAGCGATTCGTATTCGTATACGTCGGTATCAATACTGCCATTATCGGCCAGTGCAAGCAGTATTTCATATTGCTTTGCTCTGGCTAACTGATCGTAGATATATCGTTTATCATGATCGGCAAGATCTTTTTGCAATTGCTCGTTCTGTTGTATCCGTTGCAGGGCATCGGCCCATTGGCTTTTCCTGAGCGCAGCCGCCAGGTTATTCACATCAGTCATGGTTACCAAAGATATGTGGGTTAAGGTATCAGGCTGGGCCTGGGCTTCAAATGTAAGGGATAAAAATAAAAATGCAATAGGCAGCAGGATAAATCCCTGGTTCCAGGGATATCCGATGGGGTTGAATATGCAGCATTTACATCTCCCTGAAAACTAACGGGAACGGATACATTTTTTCGCGCCTAATGGAAGGACTAAGCAACCATGCCTTGGTAGTTACCACCAAATTTGCCGTCCAGCATTTATCGTGAAAATTCTACTTTTAGCTTTCTTAGTCAAATCTTTTAGAATAAACAAGGCATTTTGGGGTAGATTGTAGAATATCAATTTTTCTTCCCTTGCATATTTTTTCCCAAATGATTTCCATCCATCACGATCCCAATAAGACAATTCATATAAATGACCTTCCACAAGATAATTTTCCCTTTTTTTATAAATTTTTGAGGAGAACTTAATGCTATCGATTTGAATAGGTTTTCCCAAATCTAATCCAACCCACTTTCCCCTTATGTGTCTCGAAAGCAGTATAAAAATTATCGTCCATAGCCATTTCAGGACCTGTCTGGGAGTTTTTAATTGTACTTTCATTGAAGCTGACAATCTTTCCTTTTAGCTTATTTGGCCCACTATAGAAAGCAATTTCAGCCAAACAACAATTCATTGAATGGGAGGGTAAACATCTGATATATCTGAAAGCTTGTTTAGAATTGAGACTTATTGTATTCCAATAAGGTAGAGGGTGTCTGGGGACAATATACAAATCAGTATTCGCATTAAAATTTGGATCATTGGATCCTTGAAAGCGCGCACTGTCAAAATCACCTACGTAAAAATCATCTGGTGTGTCGGGAAATACTCTGTTTATCTCCATCCTTTTATGTATACTTAATTTATGAGCTTCAGGAATTAGAAAGGTAGTTTTTCCCATGCTATCCAGAATAAATGGAGAATTAGCCATTTGGATACCATTTCTGCCGAAATATAATGGGGCGTATACAATACCCACTTCTATTTTTCTAAATGTTACCTGATTATTCTTAATTTTTCCCCAGTCAATAGGAACCCAGTCATTGTTGTCAAAAACACCAATGTAAGCGTATTTATTTGAATCTATTTCTTTAACAGGTATTGTTATGTCCTTGCAAGTCACATATTGGTCAGTAACATCTATTATTTTGTCATCCAGAAATAGAGATGGAACAATTTCAGCCTCTGATTTAATAGCTGCTAGGCTATTGTTATTCTTCGAAAAAGTTCGTCTATAAACTTTTGCCTTTTTTGTAAACGGTTTATGAGGTGATCCTGGATTGTCTTCTGTTCCAAGAAACATGATCGTTTTAGCGCTATCGCTAACAAAAAGTGTATTCCAATTATGACTTTTATCTCTATATGGCCACTATGAAATAGTGACTCATTTGTTAAGTCTAAAAAAAGAAATGTGATATAAGAAACTATAAATCCCCAGTTTATAAGTGATTTATTGAACTTTAATTTGTTGATATATTTAAAGAAAAAATATGCGATTAAAAGTGGAAATCCCACAAAATGGGGTATAAAATAGGTTTGGTGCGAAATGATTAGGTTAAGTAATGCATATATTGTGAAAAGGATAATAATTGCGTCAATCCTATTGAATACTAGTACTTTTGAAGAGATCAGAAAATTTATACACAATATACCTGCAATTCCTGAAAGGAAAAATAGCAGATGCTGGTCATATTCAATAAACTTGTTCTTTCTGCTTTCTGTGGTGAATATTTGAATGGAGAAGAAACCTGTTACCACTAAGTAGAAACATGTAAGTAATAGTGTCTTGTATATATTTTTTATGGGGTGGGTAATTCCCATTTTGATGCCGTTTATTAGTAATATATTTTGTGAATCAAGTAGCGATCATATTCTGAATAGCACTGTAATTCGGATATATTACTGATATTTATTATTGATTATCAGTCGTTTTTGATTTTTTAGTATATAGACAGTTTTGCCAGCATGAAATTTAAAATAGTCCTTCCTGAAATGTTTATCTGTAAATACAGGTTGGTTATTCATGTCATAAAAGGTCACTTTTTTCGTTGCTTCAAGGCACTTATTAATTTTTTTTCTGATTGCCCTTTTGCTTTTAGCGGAATAAGGGCAATCAGAAATGTTTTTTAATGTATTGAGATATACTAATACCAGTCTGTTGTTAATGTAGGCATAATATGGTGAATATATTTCGTCCTTGTCATCATTCTTTATTGAATACATAGCGGGAGTTATGAAGTATTTCAACACTGTATCTCCATTGTTTTGTTCTGAGACAAAAAGGTTCACATAACCGAGTCTTCTTTTAAAGAGATTTAATGAATCAGGACTTTTCTCTTCTTCATTAATTACTTGTTGAATTACCTCAATAATTACACTATCCTTAATTACAATTTGCTGAATAACAAAATTGCATTTTGATTGAGCAATACAATCAAGTGTGAAAAAAAGTAATACAGGAAATAGAAAAATGACTTTCATAATTTATTTTATACTGGAACACGTTACGTTTAAAGGGCCGGTAGCAATTACAGTAGCACTTGTTTCACCGGCCTTGAATTGTCCAATTGCCCCACAACCAATTATATAGTGAACGATGGATGGATAACTGGTTGCCATATTTTGGTCTCCGTTACTTAAAGTTTGATTAGAGACACCATCCGTTCCATCTTGTATACATGGTGAATGGGTATGAATTGTAGCCCGAATTGGTATGAAATATTGTCCTGCGGCTTTAATCATTCCAGCGTATTGTTGTTGAGGAGCACCCTGGCTTTCAGGATAAGTATAATATGCCTGGCCTTCATGCATATAAAAGCCACTAGCCCTACCTCCATCATATCCCAGGACAGCAACTGTCATAACACGGTTGTCAACGGTTAATACACTAACAACTTCTTTATCCAGAGTGGCTGCTCTATCCCATGATCCCTGGACACCAGAGCATGTTATAGGGTATTCTGCGATTGGTTTGTTGCCATTACCTCCATAAACCGAATTAACATTAAAGTTTCTACTTAAGGCATTTTCCGTTGTGTTTCCACCACCGCCTCCTGGATTTGACCCGGTATCTATACAATAGGAATATAGAAAATCCCAGGTTTGAGTACCATCACTCCAATAAGTAACGAGAAAAACATATCTGCAATCCTGTTCGCTCTCTGTACTCAGGCTGGGAGTGGTGTGCTTGCCTGATAGGGTATTCTGATAAGTGTCGCCGGATGTTAACTTTGAGTTGCCCTGTACTATGCCTTCTTTATAGTAGCGTCCTTCTAATCGAAAATAGGTTATATCGTATACTATGATAGCACCATTAAATTTCGGAATTGTGGAAGAGTTAATTTGTTCAAATAGGCTATTATTCTTACTTGAAAGGACTTTGGGATCTCCGTAAGCCTCCACAATATTTCCCGAAATTATTTCGCCCTCTTTTTCAACGAATATTGCCTTTCGGAGGAACCCATATTTGTCGTTGTTCAGTTTGAAATCTGCTGTTGGTGCAATTAACAAGTGAGTGCCATTATTTTGCGGATACATTATAGAACTCTCCCATCTTATTTTTAGCTTATAATTCGATTGTTTTTCATCAGCGGTATCTTTCAATTTTATTTGCGTGGCATACCATGTTTTTGCTGCATCAATCAGAGCTTGTGGAGCAACCTTTTCTTTTTCTGTTGGAGTAGAAGAATCGTAATCAGTGCACGAATTTACTAATAGAAATAGGAACGATAGGATGCCATAGATGAGTTTTGTTTTCATAGTCTTAAATACAGATTTTGGATGATGACTTATAGGTTCAGGTATACAAACTGTTGAGATTAGCGAACTATCTATTTTTCCGAATTAGCTAAGAATATAATGGTCTTTGGGTTAAAGATAATTTGCGAATTGGAAAATATTAATTATTATTTGATTGATCAAATTTTTGGCAGCGTTTTTTTACTTGATTAGTTGAATGGGCCATGCTATAATAACGCAAGAATTTCAGTTTATGTTATAGGTAAATGTCTGATCACCGTTACACCTCTCTTTCCTGAACAAAAATTTAGCTTAGTGAGGTGTGTTTGCAGTTAAGATTATAATTAGTCCTGCCGCCACCAGTGATTAACTGTATTTCAATTTTTCTTCTTCCAGGTCCAGCTTCGTTAAATATTTCCTTATAAGTTCCTCATCGAAATGTTTGTCGGCCGCATTTTGGGACAGCAGCCATGCGCGCTGGCTGTTGATGATCTCATAGCTTTCGGATTTGGACAACGTTTGCAGTTCTTCATTGCTTGCCTGCAACAGGCTGTTCCATTTTTCCTGCAGTTGCCGCAGGTGTTGGTCCGAGGTGACCCGGTCCCCGAAGCGGGATTCGATAAAATGCACCGTATGATCAGCCAGCCCTTTCCTGATGAGTGCTTCTGCTTCTTCCTCCGGTACGAAGTCATCATATTGCGGCAGGTCAAGTTTCCGGATGAGGTAGGGGAGGGTGAGTCCTTGCAGGAGCAGGGTAATGAGAATAACGATGAAGGTAATAAAGAGAATCAGGTTTCGCTGTGGAAACGGGGCTCCGTGCAGGGTTACGGGGATACTCAGCGCTGCCGCCAGGGATACCACACCTCTCATGCCCGTCCAGCCCATTACCAGGGGAGCTTTGAATCCAGGACTACGTGCATCCGCTACCGTTATGAAGTTACGGGCAATGAGGGTCACGATAACGGCACCATAGGCTGCCAGTATGCGACCTATGATGAGCACTACGGTCACCAATACACCGTAACCGATGGCAGTCATCATGCTTACGCCTTCCAGGCCGCCGGTAATTTCGGGGAGGTCCAGCCCGATCAGGAGAAACACTAATCCGTTCAATACAAACACGATGTTTTGCCATACGTTCACGCCGCGCAGGCGGGAGGTATTGCTCAGGAAGGTATGGCGTTTGTTGGACATGAGCAGGCCGCCGCATACTACAGCGAGCACGCCGGAGCTATGGGCTTCCTCTGCCACCATGTATATGACATAAGGAGTGATGATGGTGAGGATGGTGTCCATATTAGCGTCCGTGGGCAGGCGCTTCTGCGCCTGTATGATGACCCAGGCGAGGAGGAGTCCGATGCCTATGCCGCCTATGATCATCCAGGCAAAGCCACCTACGGCCTGGTACCAGATGAACTGGCCCGTGCTGAGGGCGATGAGGGCAAAGCGGAAAATAATGAGGGAGGAAGCGTCGTTTAGCAGACTTTCTCCTTCCAGTATGGCCGACATCCGCTTAGGCACGTTCACGAATTTGAGGATGGCACTGGCACTTACTGCATCCGGCGGGGATACGATGCCACCCAGCAAAAAGCCCAATGCCAGCGTAAAGCCGGGAATAAAGTGATTGGCTACAAAGGCCACGCTCATGGCAGTTAAGAACACTACTACAAAAGCAAAGCTGCCAATAATGCGGCGCCAGCGCCACAGCTCTTTCCAGGAAATAGCCCAGGCGGCCTCGTATAGCAGGGGAGGCAGGAAAATTACAAATATCAGTTCCGGGTCCATCCGCAACAACGGAACGCCCGGAATAAAACTCAGGATCAGGCCTGCCACTACCAGCAACACCGGATAGGCAATCTTCAGCCTGTTGGCCAGCATGATGATCGCGATGATAATTACAATAAGGGTAAGATAAAATGAAAACTGAGGTATCATCTCTCGAAAATTATGGGTTTTGCATGGTTGTATCGCAACTATACCGTAAGATAATTAATTCCTTTACCAGCAGAATAACCCATCGCAGAAAAATGTTGTATAAGCCTGACTTTCAAATTAATCCCGCTTTATTCGGTTTTTAATCGTATCTTTATTCAAATATATCAGGCTCCTGCCTCGGCTTCTTCTGATCTAGTCTGGAATTCTTCTTTTCTTCCTCAGTTTACGCTTTTCCAGCTGCCGTATTATCTCACTCAACATATTACACAAAAATCGTATTGGTGCAATATTGCGATATAACTAAAACAAGTAACTATGGGAGAATCCTTCTCAAAAAAAGAAAACAGAAATAAAAAGGCCAAAGCCAAAGAGAACAAGGCTCAAAAGAAACAGGACCGTAAAGAGAACAATAACAAGGGCAAAAGCCTGGAAGATATGTTAGCTTATGTGGACGAATACGGGAACCTGAGTTCTACCCCACCGGATCATTCCAACAAAGTGGAAATTGATTCAAAAGATATAAGGATTGGTGCCACTCCACGTCCAGCGGAGGATCCTCTGAGAACGGGCATGGTAACCTTCTACAACTCCACTAAAGGTTTTGGGTTTATTTCTGATGATCAATCCAGGGAAGACATATTCTTTCATATGAACGATTTACTAGTGCCTGTAAAGGAAAAAGATAAGGTATCATTTTTGCGCGACAGAAATGCCAAAGGATACTATGCAAAAGAAATCAAGAGAATTGACGGGAGAGGTTAACATCTTCCTGAATCATAAAATTAAAAAAGGATGCTTTCGCAAAGAAAGCATCCTTTTTTAATGCCCGATTATTGCGGAATAATGTTTTTATACTGTCCGCTACTGTCACGTACCTCAATCTTAGGATTGCCCGCTTTATCCACGTAGATCTTCATTTTAGGCTTTCCTTTGGCATCATATAAAAATACGCCCGCATCGGCATTTACGTTTCTGCCGATAAACATCCTTCTCTTAGCACCTTCCTTGTTCCACAGTTCACCGATTTTAGCATCACGTTCTTTAGGATCTGCGATTTTTTCCAGTTCTTTCGTTTTCGCCATGCGGTCCATGAGATTGCTGCCCACAGGATATTCATTAAACATCAATCCGCGTGAAACCTCCGCCTTTCCGTTTTCGTAGGTTTCATCATTTAAGAGCTGAATTACCTGGTCGTCGTGATAGTTGTCCATGGTGAAAGACATGCCATGATTCACTGAACCATCTTTAGTAGTGGTAGCCGCCACAATGCCGCCGCACTCATCACCCCTGTTGGTGAAGAAGATAATGCCGGCAGGTCTGTCACGTTTCGGGATGTCCTTGCCTTCCATTCTGCCGGAGTGCTGCCTGGTTTCGTTACTTAGCACCATTCTTGGAATGTTATCTTCTCCCACGACAGTGATGCGCTTTACGGTCAGCTCGTCCGCGGTAAGATTTTTATCTCTTCCAACAAAAGAAGAAAGGATAAATACTAAAAAGATGGAGGTGCTGATGACAGCGTAATACATTAAAAAGTTGACTTTACGTTTGAGCGATTTGTCTGTGTTTTGCATAGTGCTTGTTTGTGTTCAATAAAAAGTTGCTGAATCGCGCATCAAGGAGGTGCTTAATTTACTTTCCGTAACCGGGTTGACATATCAGGTTGTATCCTCAGATTATTGGTCTACTCGGGGGAGCTGCATCAAACAATACCTTTTTTCTCATAAGTTTTCGGGGTCAAATGTAGGCGTAAAATCTGGCATTTTTGGTATGCAGACGGACAGTCTCCGGTAAAACGCATCCTATTGCTGGTGAATAGGTGCTGCGATAAATATTGTATTTTTAAACAGGCAGGGTTTAATAATAAGATAATATAGCGCGGGAAAATCCTTTAGCTCTTTGATTAATTTCGCATTTCTATTGCGCCAACAGCTTATTACATAGTATGAAATCATCATTATTTTTGCTGTCCATTTTAGCCTTTACGGGCTTCAGCACCTTTGCACAAACACCTGGATTGCAACAGGACACCAGACAGATCATCCTGCCGAACGGCTGGAAGCTCAGTCCCGCCGGACATTCCATTCCGCTGGGCGATCTCCCGCTGAACCTGCAGCTAAGCAGCTCCGGGAAATACTTGGCTGTCACCAACAACGGTCAAAGTACACAATCCATTCAGTTAATTGATCCTTCCACCGCCACGGTGCTCGATAGCTGTATGGTGGGTAAAGCCTGGTATGGCCTCGCTTTCACCAAAGATGAAAAGCAGCTGTACGCCTCCGGTGCCAATGATAACTGGATATTAAACTTTCCGGTCAGCAAAGGTAAGCTGGGCAAAGCCGATACCATCCGGCTCGGCAAAGCATGGCCGGCGCAAAAAATCAGTCCTGCAGGTATTACGGTGAACAGCAAAAATACGCGCCTGTATACCGTCACTAAAGAAGATAGTGCAGTATACATCATAGACCCTTCCTCCAAACAAATACTGCATCGTATTCAACTGCCAAATATTGCATACAGCTGTGTGTTGTCGCCCGACGAAAGTAAACTTTATGTAAGCATCTGGGGTACAGCAAGCGTAGCCGTTGTGAACACCGCTACTGCCACCATCAACGAGTTAATAGCTGTAGGTAATCACCCGAATGAGCTGCTGCTCAATAAGAAAGGATCGATATTGTACGTGGCTAACGCTAACGACAACACGGTGTCCGTTATCAGTACTGCCGACAGTAAGGTGATAGAAACCATTTCGACCACCCTGTATCCTACTCAGCTCAGCGGCTCCACTACCAATGGCCTTGCGCTTAGCAGGGATGAAAAAACGTTATACATCGCTAATGCAGATAATAACTGCCTGAGCGTGTTTAATACCTCCGTTCCGGGGCATAGCGAAAGTATGGGTTTTATCCCTGTGGGCTGGTATCCTACCAGTGTGAAGGTGCTGCGTTCTAAAATAATAGTGGCTAACGGAAAGGGCAACACGTCGTTGCCGAATCCGCAAGGGCCACAGCCGGTGAGTAAACTGGATAATAGTGGTATTCATACAGGCAGCACTGCAAACAGTCGCCTGCAGTATATTGCCGGACTTTTTAAAGGGACATTGTCGTTTATAGATGCGCCTAAAGCCGAACAGTTGAAATCGTATACCCGTCAGGTATATGCCAATACCCCGTTTTCTGATACCAAAACCTTGCTAGCTGATGGAGAAGCCGGTAATCCTGTTCCCAGGAAGCAAGGGGAGCAGTCGCCCATTAAGCACGTATTTTACATCATCAAGGAAAACCGCACCTACGACCAGGTATTGGGCGATTTGCCGCAGGGCAACGGCGATTCTTCACTGACCTTATTTGGCCGAAATATTACACCTAACCATCACGCTTTTGCGGAGCACTTTGTGCTGCTGGATAATTTTTATGTAGATGCAGAAGTAAGTGCGGACGGGCATAACTGGAGCATGGCGGCCTATGCCACCGATGTAGTAGAAAAAACCTGGCCTACCACTTATGGTAACCGCGGTGGTACCACTAATTATGAAGGAGGGCGCCCCGTAACCTATCCTAAAGATGGGTTTATATGGGATTACTGCCAGCGCGCAGGCCTGAGCTATCGCAGCTACGGTGAGTTTGGCTCCTATAATAAAGCGAATCTCAAAAGCTTGCAGGGGCATATGTCGCCCTATTCCCCCGGCTTTGACATGGACATAAAAGACCAGGTACGCGTGGATGCGTGGCAGCACGACTTCGATTCGCTGCTGGCTATTAACCAGGTGCCGCAGTTTAGCACCATCCGGATTTCTAACGACCATACCAGCGGACAGCGCAAAGGCAAGCCTTCGCCCAGGGCCGCCGTGGCGGACAACGACCTGGCCATAGGCCGGTTGCTCGATCATTTGTCGCATAGTCCGGTGTGGAAGGAATCCGTGGTCTTCATCCTCGAAGATGATGCCCAAAACGGCCCGGACCATGTGGATGCGCATCGCTCGCCGGCATTCGTGATCGGCCCTTATGTAAAAAGGAAAGTGGTAGTGCATAACATGTACTCCACCTCTGGTTTCCTGCGTACCATGGAGCTGATACTGGGTTTGCCACCTATGAGTCAGTATGATGCGGCAGCATTGCCATTATACGAATGTTTTACCGATACCCCTGATTTTACTCCTTACACCGTGAAACCTGCCCTGGTGGATCTTGAGGAGCGCAATGTAGCGGTGAACGAAAGCAGCAAAAAGTCAGAGAAGTATGATCTCACTAAAGAAGATGCTGCTCCTGACCTGGAGTTAAATGAGGTGATCTGGAAGTTCTTCAGAGGAGAGGAGGCAGTAATGCCGGCGCCTAAACGAAGTGGGTTTGTGATATTGGAGAAGAAGAAAAAAGAGGATGATGATTGATAAATAATTACATCTTGTGATATGCAGCCCAATGATACTTCGGTGTCATTGGGCTTTTTCGTAAATTCATAGTACCGAAACTGATGCTTATGAATTACCGCTATCGCCCCGGCTCCAGGAACCTGATTGAAACCATACTGGTGCTGCTCTTGCTGCTAGGCTTACTGCTGGCTCTTTACCAGGTACTGCATATCTTCTTCGGCGTACTCACTTTTGCGCTTATTTTCTCCGTTTCTTTTCATGGATTGTTTGAAAAGATGGTAGGGAAGATGGGCGGCAGGCGTACATTGGTAGCCGTTATATATGCGGTGTTGCTGGTTGCGGTGATAGCACTGCCGGTAACCTATATCATCAGCGCCCTCAGCTCGCACATGCGTGAAATTGTGGAGTGGGTAAACGATACGCGGCAAAACGGGTTGCCCCCCTTGCCCGCCTGGATGGTGAACCTGCCGTACATAGGCCCGGATATTAATGCGTACTGGCAGGGATTGCGGGCAAGTCCACATGCCACGCTGACAGGCCATGAAAAACAAGTAGGCGTAGTCGTTAAGCATGTGGTGAGCAGTGGCGCGGAAATTATTGGGGCGGCGCTGCAGCTGATCATCGGTATTATTGTGTCTGCCTTTTTCCTGGTAGGCGGGCAAGCGGCGGTGCGGCCATTTAAACTGGCCATACAGCACCTGCTGGGTAAAAAGGATGGGGAGGAACTGCTGGAAGCCACGATCATGGCGGTACGGGGCGTGTCGATTGGGGTGATGGGAACGGCATTTATTTCCGGCGTAGTATCCTGGATCGGCTTTGCGATTGGCGGTGTGCCGTTTGCTTTGCTGCTTTCTGCCCTGGTGTTTTTAGTAGTGCTGGTACAAATAGGCCCGCTGCTGATCTGGATTCCGGTGATCATCTGGATGGCTACACAGGGGCATCCGGGTGTTACGCTGTTCCTGGTGATTTATGGTGCCGGCCTGCAGATAGGAGAGGCGATTTTAAAGCCCGTGCTGATGGCTAAAAGCGGAAAGCTGCCATTTTTAATTCTATTCCTGGGCGTCATAGGAGGTGCCGCAGCATGGGGATTTACAGGAATTTTCAAAGGCGCTATCATTATGGCTGTATTCTATACTATCTTTAATTCCTGGCTGGCGGACAAAGCTGAACCGCAGCCGGTGGAATAACTTAGGAATTATGAAGTCTGCATCGGTTAACGATATAAAAAAAGAATTAAAAACCTTACCGCACGAGAGCCTGGTGACGGTATGTTTGCGCCTGGCAAAATTCAAGGCAGAAAACAAGGAGCTGCTGACCTACCTGCTGTTTGAGGCAGAGGACCTGCCTGCATACGTAGCGGCTATCAAAGCAGAAATTGATGAGGCATTTGTAGAAATCAACAGCGAGAAATCTTATCTCGCCAAGAAAAAATTGAGAAAGATTATACGTATAACGAACAAGTATATACGCTATGTTGGGGAAAAGGAAACGGAAGCGGACTTGCTGCTGTATATATGTCAGCATATGAAAGATGCGGCTATGGTGAGCAGCCGCAATGTGCAGATCCATAACATCTATATGCAGTTGCTGAAGAAGTCAGTAAAGGCGATAGATACGCTACATGAGGATTTGCAGTATGAGTATATCAGGATGGTGAATGGGCTGGATATAGATGTATAAGCACCTCCATCTCCCTAAAAAAATGACGGAATACCCCCGGATAATTTCGCATTTCACCACCCTGCTTTATTGTTCATTGCCCTATTTTTGGATAAAACTAATTGCATATGAAAGTGAAAAAAATCTGGGCTAATTACAGCGTACAGGATTTAAGCCGTACTACTGCCTTCTATACAGCGCTTGGCTTTAAACACAATGGCGCATCGGATCAGCTCACCAGCTTTTTCTTTGGGGAGCAAAATTTTATCATACACTTTTTTTTAAGGGAGATACTAACGCCCGCAATGATGGGACCCATCGTGGATGCTACAGCCGGTAATGAAATCATATTCACCCTAAGCGCCGGCACCAGGGAGGAGGTGGATCAATGGGAGCAAGAAATCCGAAAGGCCGGTGGTACTATTGTGTCCCAACCAGCGGCATTTGGAGAAGGTTATTATGGTTTTGTTTTCGCAGATCCCGATGGGCACCGCTTTAATGTGTTTCAGATGTAGCTAAAACTAGCAGATTATCAACCGGTTTCGTACCTTGCGCCGATATTCCGAATCGCCCTGGTACCATGAAACTGTGTTATTACTACCTGCTATTACTATTATTCCTATGTCAAACCGCCACTGCCCAACGCCAGCAGTTGGAGCAAACTATCGACAGCCTGTTGCTGGCCGACCGGCACTTCCCAACGGAGGACAAAGCCCGCTTAGAGCGCTATGAAAAGCTCTATAAGTGCTACGCTAAATTGAATCAGGAAGCGCAGGTGGTGGCATATACCGGCAAGGCCATGCGGCTGGCCGATAAACTAAAACTACCCCGATCTGCCGGCGATGCCTGGTATCATCTCGGATATTATTATCACAGTCGCGGAAAGTATATACCTGCTGAAGAAGCCTATAAAACAGGGATAAAGAAAGCAACTGAAATTGGTTACCGGCAATTATATGGAGATATTTACTATAACCTGGGCGCTATGTACGCATCCTGGCCGGATTATGATAAAGCCCTGCATGCCAATCTGGAAGCCGTTGCCGTATTCAATGAACTGGGTGATAAGGAAAGTGCCGCTGGATGCCAGGTGAATATCGCCAGTGCCTACAAGGGGCTGGCGCAATATCAACAAGCGATTGCCTATCTGCATAAAGCGCTGGAGGTATTTAAAAATACAAAAGGAAACGAATATGGCATTGCCCTGAGTTGCTCCGAACTCGCAAGCATTTACTTCCAGGCTGATGAGCAGAAACTGGGCATGAGTAAAACACAAAAAATGCAGGCAGCCTTGCAATACCTGGCGCTTGCCGAGGGCCCTGCAAATCAGGTGCAGGTATATGATCTTTTGGGAGATATTAATGTTACCCGTGGCAGAATATATAGCATGAATGGAGATGTGGAAGCGGCTGAACACGCCTTCCGGAAGGCTTTGGAGTATAATAAGGGAATGACGGATATATCGCTATACGCCAACAGCCTCTTATCATTCTCCGAATTTCTGATGAGTCAACAGCGATACGCAGACGCTGCCCCACTGGTGTCAGAAGCGTTAAAGATAGGAGAGGAGGGAAAGTGGCCGCAGGTGCAACGGGATGCGCAACTGGCATTGAGTACTCTGGCAGAAAAGCAACAGCAATACACTGTGGCGCTGGACCACTATAAAGCTTATATCCGGTATCGCGACCAGCTGTTTAACGAACAGAACGAACGGGAGATCACCCGTAAACGAATGCAACTGGATTTCCTGATAAAAGAGAATGATTACAAGCACCAGCAGCACACGATGAGCCTGGCCTTACAAAAAAGAACGCTGGAAGCCACCCAGCGAAAACAGGCACTGGAGCTAAAAGAACGGGAAAGCAGGATTCAAAAACTGGCCTTCCTGCAGCGGCAGGCAACACTGGAACGCGAGAAATTGCAGAAAGAAAATGAGCTCGAACGGCAACGCCTAAACGCTAATCTCGACAGAAAATCCCGCGACGAAAAAATACTCATCCAGGAAAATAAAACTAAGCTCAACCGTAACCTGGCCATCTTCCTGGGAGTGATACTGCTGGGATTATCCGGGGCAGCACTGCTGATCTACCGTGCTAACCGCAAAACAGCACAGCTGAACCGGGTGATATCCTCACAAAAAGCGGAACTGGAAGAACTGGGGAAAGTGAAAGATCGTATACTTGGAATGGTGAGTCATGATATGCGTGCACCAGTTAACTCCCTCATATCCTTTACCCGGCTGCTGGAACATGGTAACCTCAGCGAGGATAAACTCAAAGCCTACACGCTTAGCCTGACAACCACCCTCGGCCATGCATCCAACATGATGGATAATGTGCTTAACTGGGCCTATAGCCAGATGCAGGGTTTCAAGCCGGAGTTACAAATGCTCGATATCAGTACGGTAGTGAAAGAACTGGTGGATGCAGCAGCAAGTGATGCCGCCCGCAAAAAACTGCAGCTAAATTATACGCAGGACGGCGCAGCTACCGCCTTTGGAGATGTTAATATGGTGGCGCTGATTGTCCGGAACCTGTTGAATAACGCTATTAAATTTACACCGGAAGGTGGGCAGATTGCTATCAGTATTGTGCAGGCCACATCTTGCCTGCAACTCCGTATATCCGATACAGGCGTGGGTTTGAGTGCCGCTCAGCAGGAATGGTTTAATAGCGATAGTGTTGCTGTTAGTCGCAGTACCAGGGGTACCAATAGTGAAAAAGGTTTCGGGCTCGGGCTCACTTTATGTAAAACCTTTGCTGCCATGATGCATGCCAATATTAGCGCGGCACGCAATGTACAGGGCGGCACTACCTTCGAGCTTTCAATGCCATATAGCCAGGTTTAATCCCAATTTTTTACAGTTCTGGTGAGGGTCCGGTGCTGGATCAGCTGTAACAATTCGTCGCGGTAGGACGGACTGAGTGGAATATTGCATCCACCCTCCAGTAATATGTCATGGGTACTTACACTTAGTATTTTGCTGAAGTTGATCAGGTATTGTTTATGCACCCGCACTAAGATCCCGGGCAATTGCAGCGCTAGGTTTTTCAGGTTAATCAGCGCGGTATGCGCCTGCCCATCGCTGGTATGCAGTTTGGAGAAATCACCGAGGCCTTCAATATAAACTATGTCCTCCGGATTCAGCCTGGAGTAGCCTTTACTGTCTTTCAGAAAATAAAAATCTTCTTCTTTTTTGGGTATTGCCGTTGGCGTTACCTTTTTTTTGAGATCCAGGTATTCCACTGCTTTGTTGACCGACTTCATTAACCGTTCTATGCTCACCGGTTTTACGATGAAATCCAACACATCGAGATCATAGCTTTCGGCTGCATGTTCCAGGTGGGAGGTGATGAAAATGAATACTGGCGGGTGCTTCAGACCTTTCAGTAATTCAATACCGGAAATATCCGGCATGTCGATGTCTGAAAAAACGATGTCGATTGGTTGGGTGGACAATACCTTCAATGCTTCCGCCGCATTTTCACAAATGGTTTCGATTTTCAGGATGTTAATCTTATCAAGATACATTTCTAAAAGATCCCGCTCAATCAGATTATCTTCTATTACCAGGCAATTGTACTTCATCGGGTTCAAATTAAGATAATTATTGAAATAGCCATGATTTTCCAGACAGAGAACAGCATTTGCCAGATTATTCACCTGCACTTACCTATTGGCTGATTTCGAACTTCCCTTTTTCCTGACTTTTGAATGCATTAACCTATTTATCTAAACAGGGAACCTGCTGTTGGGTGCAATTATATGAATCTAACCATCCTTATACGTCAATGATTACTATGAAATACTTTTACTCCAGATTAGGTGTGATCCCCTTAGTGGGAATGCTACTAATGAATGCTTTACCTGGCAGCGCCAGGGCTTTATTTCCGGATGATAAACCTGATGTAAATCCGGCAGTAATGATGCCATATGCTGCTCCGGTCATTACCTTGCAGCCATTGACTCAAGCAGTATGTCCGGAAGGAAATGTAAGCTTTACTATTGCTGCCACCGGTGCTACCAGTTATCAATGGCAGGTATTAGAGAGTGGTAGCTATAAGGATATAGTGGATGGGGGAATTTACTCCAATGCTCAAACTCCCATGCTTAGTTTGACGGGTATACCGGAGTCCATGGATGGGTACCAGTTCCGATGTGTTGTATCAAACGGAGAAACTACCATTTCACAAATTGTCCGGCTCAACGTGAAACCGGTGACCAGCATTTCCGGCATGACTACCCTAGCTTGTAATGGTGGTAATACCGGTGCGATAAATCTGAGTCCATCAGGAGGATCTGGCCGTTACACCTATGTATGGACGCCGGCCGTCAGCTTAACTAATTCGGCAACGGGTCTGGCCGCAGGGGCCTACAAGGTGGTCATTACCGATGACAAAGGTTGCAGCATTGAAAAAGACTTTACACTTACTCAACCAAGTGCAATTACCGTAGCAGGGCCTACTGGCAATGTTTTATGTAACGGGGGGAACGACGGCTTTATCATCGCTATAGCTTCAGGGGGAGCTCCTGGGTACAGCTACAGTTGGTCATCACCCACCTATCCGGCATGGCCTGGCACCGGGACTACTACTCCAAATGCGTTTACCTTGGCCGCCGGCAGGTACTCCCTGCAAATTACGGATGCTTATGGTTGTGTGAAAAAGCAGGATTTCACAATCACGCAGCCTGCTGCCTTGTCCGTAATCACAGATTCCAAAAATGTTACCTGTAATGGCAAATCCGATGGCACCGCTGAAGTAACAGTGAGCGGTGGAAGTGGAATCTATACTTATTCCTGGGCGCCTTCCGGAGGTACGGCGGCGAAAGCCTCCAACCTGGCCCCTGGCATGTATGTAGTTACCATCAATGATGGTAATTGTTCGGTTACACGCAGCTTTACGATTACTGAACCTGCGCCGATGGACGCCATGGTTAACAAAATTGACCCTACCTGTAGTAATTCAATGAATGGTTTGGTTTCGGTAAATGTAAAAGGAGCCACCCCGCAATATACTTATTTATGGACGCCTTCAGGGAATACCACCAGCTCAATGCCGGGCCTGGGGGCGGGGCAGTATACAGTGCGCGTCACCAGCCCGGAAGGTTGTGTGGCGGAGCGATTTGTAGAGCTGGTAAGTCCGGCCCCGCTCGTGGTGAAACCCTATAAATCCGATGTGAGCTGTAAAGGAGGTAAAACCGGTGAAGCCGCAGTGGTAGTGACTGGCGGTTCGGGTACATATACCTATTCCTGGAGTGGAGGTGTAGGTACCGGATCAACTGCATATAACCTGGCAGCCGGAGATTATACCGTTACCATCACGGATTCAAAAGGATGTCAGGCTACCCAGGCCTTCACCATTCTGGATGGTGTTGCCATGACTGTTACCGCCTCATCTACACCTACACTTTGTAACGGACAAGCCAACGGCACCGCCACTGTAGACGTTACCGGCGGAGAGGGTGGATATTCCTACGCCTGGAGCCCTATAGGTGGTACCAATGCAACTGCTACCGGGCTTGCAGCAGGTTTATATACCGTTACTATCAAAGATGAAAATGAGTGTGAAACCAAAGCGGAGGTAACCGTAAAAGAGCCTGCCATCCTGGAAGCAAAGATTACTGCGACCAACCCAACCGCACCGGGGCTCACTGATGGTACGGCCACCGTTAGCGCTACCGGTGGCACCGGCGCGTATACCTACTTATGGCCGGTATCTGCCGCTACTACCCAAACGGTCAACAACCTGGGAGCAAACACTTTTTCGTGTATGGTAACAGATGCTAACAGCTGTACTGTTTCTACCTCCATTACTCTCAAAAGCGCAGCTACAATAAATATTCCAGCTAATAATACCTTCACCTACGGGGATGCGCCTGCTGTTTGGCCGTATACTTCCAACAGTAGCGGCGCCGTTAGCTTTAGCAGCAATAATACAGCCGTAGCCGTTATGGAAGATGGAAAAGTTAAAGTCCTGAAACCTGGTACTGCCACTATCACCGTCACACAGCAGGAAGATGCTACTTATGGGAAAACGATGGTGCAAACTGATATCACCGTTCTGCGTAAAGCGTTGCTGTTAACCATGAACAGTACACCCGTTATCTCTAAGGTATACGATGGCACAACAACAGCTACCATTCAACCGGCAAATTACTCCCTTACTGGTGTGCTGCCTGGCGCTGATATTGATATAACAGGTACCGCAGTTTATGCCTCCAAAAATCAAGGCACAGCAGTGGGAATCACCTGGGAGCAGCTTGCATTAAAAGGTGCCAGCTCGGCATACTACGACCTGTTACTGCCATCCATCGCCACCACTGGTGAAATTTTGCCCCGGCCCCTCACTGTAACGGCTACACCCGCGCGGAAGGTATACGGTCAAAATGATCCGTCCACTTTTGCCTACACCATTACACAAGGAGCCTTATTGCCCGGTGATATGTTTACAGGGAAAGCAGCCCGCGAAGAGGGAGAAGGGGTGAAGTCTTACCAGATTACCAGTGGAACCCTGGCGGCTGCTAACTATACCCTCACGTTTAATCCCGCCACATTTGATATTACCCCCGCTGCGCTCCTGGTAACAGCGGAAGATAAAACAATGGCCCGTGGTGCCACTTTGCCCGCCCTCACTTACACCTTTAGTGGTTTTGTAAATAACGAAACAGCTGCGGTATTGAAATCAGCCCCACAAACCAGCACTACTGCTACCAGCGCAAGCCCGGAAGGTACTTATGCGATTGTTGTAAACGGTGCTGCTGCTGATAACTACGTTTTCCAGTACCAAAATGCTACCCTGACGGTTACAGCTGCACCGGTGACTAAAATCAATTTCTCACCTGTACCCCTGTACGAAAATATGCCGGCACAAACGGCTGCCGGTAGTTTTCAGGCCGAACCATCCACTAACGTTTATGACTATACGCTAGTAAGCGGGGAAGGGGATAATGATAATAATCGCTTCACTATCGCCAACGGCCAGTTGTACACTGCTGCGGCACTGGACTACGAAAGTCAGTCCACTTACCGTATCCGCGTAAAAGCTATTGCTCAGTCAGGACTTGCTGTAGAAACTGCATTTACCTTACAACTCCTGGATGTAAATGAAGTGCCTGCTATCGGGGCCATCGCTGATAAAGCCCTATGCTTTGATGCCGCTGTTCAAACGATCGCTGTAACTGACATCAGTGCAGGGCCGGAAGCCAGTCAAACCACCACGCTTACAGTATCTGTTGATAAAAACATTTTCTCGTTGCTTGAAATCGTAGGCAATGGCGCTAATGCAGCCACTATCCGCTACACACTGAAAGAAAATGTTGCAGCCATGGCGAAGATTACCGTAATAGTGAAAGATAACGGAGGTATAGCTAACGGCGGCGTGGATCAGGTGTCGGCCACCTTTAACCTTACCGTGAATGCCATGCCGGTATTCACCATCAGCAGCAACCCGGCCATGCCTGTAAAAGCACAAACGCCGGTGGTACTCACTGCTAACGGTAACGCCACTACGTATGAATGGCGCATGTATAACAATACCGTCGAAAGTCAGGCTGCATCAATTACAGTGGCGCCAACTATCACTACCACCTACGAGGTAACGGGCAAATCCGGTGAATGTGCCAGTATGCAAACCTTTATGCTGGAAGTGCAAGGCGTGCAGGAAGTACCGCCGGTGAAAGTCAATAATGTGATCACACCTAACAATGATGGCTATAACGACAAATGGGTGATTGAACACATCGACCAATACCCGGATAACGAAGTGAAATTATTTGATAAGGCCGGTCGGTTAGTGTATCAGCGGAAGGGGTACCGAAATGAATGGGATGGTACCAGGAACGGGAACACGCTTGCAACAGGAGTTTATCTCTATACAATTACCATAAAAGACAAACCGGTTATTAAAGGATACCTCACTATCGTCAGATAAACAAAAGGAACATGACCAATAAAAATATATTCAAGCTGGCAACAATGTTATTGTTGTTGCCGGCCTTCCTCCAACGCGCTGCCGCTCAAACAAGTACCCAGCCGGCACAGTACTTTTTTAATCAATACCTGGGCAATGCCGCCATGGCTGGTGCGGAGGATGGGCTGCATGTATTTGCAGGCTATCACCGGCAGATGGATAATATAGCAGGTGCGCCCACTAACATTCTGTTTACCGCTGATTACAACGCCGGCAAAAGGGTAGGACTGGGGCTTAATGTGACCAACATCAAAGCCGGGGTATTGCAACATACCAAAGCCCTTTTAACCTATGCCTACCATCTGCCGGTTGGTACCAACCATCAACGCGTTAGTTTTGGTATTTCAGGTGGCTTTATACACCAGCGGATCGATCAGGAAAAACTGGTGGGGAGCGCCGGTGATCCTACCTTACAGGGCTACAACGATACCGGTCTGAAAATGGATGGCGATGTGGGTATTGCGTATACAGATGATCACTTCAACTTCCAGGTGGCCGTGCCTTCCCTCCGGGAGCGGGTGGATAAGGACCAAAAAGAGTTTATCAGCAAGACTACCTTCTTTGCCAGTGCCGCCTATAAATTTGAACTAACGGAAACCGTGAACAGCATCATTCCTAAGGTAGCTTTCTCGGAAATAAAAGGTTATGAAAATGTGCTGGATCTGGGCGCCTCTGTACAGTTTTTACAGGACATGGCCAACGTGCAGGCCCTGTATCATTCAACCAAAAATTTTACCGTAGGCGCGGGATTTAAGATTATGTCGCAGTACGAGCTGCAACTGTTCTATACTTCGCAGCCTTCGGAAATAAAAGCATATACGAGTCCTATGCTTTCGGTGAATATCAAAGCCAATTTATTCTCCAAATAAACCCAGTTTGTCCCCAAAAAGCCTTGCAGTTTATACTGTAAGGCTTTCTTTTTTTGCTAGTTTTCATTTTTTGATTTTAGTCAAAAAATACTTTTCGCTGCTCCGGGATTCCAAACTATCCTTATTTTTAAGCGTGGCCTAATGCCATTCTTATAACCATGTTTGAAACTTTAATTTTTCTGTTGCTGGTAGCCATCCTGCTTTTGGTAGTATCCTTCAAGGGTGCAACCAGCAAAAGTATCCAGGAGCTTCATTCCCGGCTGCACGGCCTGGAAATGCTGCTCGACCGTATTGCACCAGTACTTCCGAAGGCACCGGCGCCTGAGCCGGAACCTCTGCCGGTGCCGCCTGTGATACCTGAACCGCCAAAACCAATACAAGATAAGTTAAGGCCAGTGATAGAAGAGGTGATAGCCCCACTTCCGCAAATGGAGGTGATACCGCCTGTTAGTATCCCCGAGCCGGAGCCTGTAGAATCCCCGGTGCCGTCCCCTGGATTCTGGGAGCGAAACCCTGATCTGGAGAAGTTTATCGGAGAAAATCTCTTTAATAAAATCGGGATTGCCATACTGGTACTCGGCATTGGCTTCTTCCTGAAATATGCCATTGATAAGGACTGGATCAATGAAATTGGCCGCACTTTCATCGGTTTTATCACCGCAGGTTTGCTGCTCGGCTTATCCTATCGCCTCCGCAAAACCTTTGCGGCCTTCAGTTCTGTGCTGGTAGGTGGTGGGGTGGCTGTACTGTATTTCACTATCGCCATTGCATTTCATCAATATCATCTGTTTAGCCAGGGAGTGGCCTTTGCGCTCACCGTAGTAGTAACGGCCTTCACCGTGCTGCTGGCAATAGCCTACGACCGGCAGGAGCTGGCCGTGATTGCCGTGCTGGGTGGCTTTGGCGCACCTTTTTTTGTGAGCACTGGTAATGGTAATATCATCGCCTTGTTTACCTACATTCTTATTTTAAATATAGGCATGATCGTTACCGCCTATTATAAAAAATGGAACCTGGTAAACATCATAAGTTATGTAGCGACTGTACTCCTTTTCGGCGGGTGGCTTACCTGGCAGATGAGCGGGGGCAACCCGGGTAAGCCCGCCAGATATGGCGCCGGACTGCTTTTCGCTACCTGTTTTTATGTGGTGTTTTTTGTGATGAACATTATCAATAATGTACGCAACCAGCAGAAATTCACGTGGCTCAATATTGCTATCCTCCTCAGTAATACCTTCCTGTATTATGCCGCTGGCATGCTACTGCTCAACAATATGTACCTGGATAAATGGAGTGGCCTGTTTACCACGCTGGTGGCTATATTCAACTGCATATTTGCGTATACCCTTTACCGTAATACACGGGTGGATAAGGTGCTGATATACCTGCTGATAGGTCTGGTGCTTTCCTTTGCGAGCCTGGCCGCACCTGTACAGCTGCAGGGCAATTATATCACGCTCTTCTGGGCCGCTGAAGCGGTGCTGCTGGTATGGCTCTGGCAAAAATCAGGCATCGTGCTGATGAAGTACGCCGCCTTGCTGGTACATGGGCTCATGCTCATTAGCCTGCTGATGGACTGGATGCAGCTTTACGGACCAGGACAGGCCCGCATGATGCCTTTCCTCAATCATGCCTTTATAACCGGTGCAGTGGCAGTAGCCGCACATGTAATGCTGGTGAAACTCTCCCGGAAAGAAGACCCATCCCAGCCATTTGTTGGACTACTATCGGTGACGGAGTATCGTGTGTTCATTACCGTGATCACCTGCCTGGTGTCTTATGTGGTGCTGCTGCTGGAAATCAATTACCAGAGCAATAAGTACTGCCCAATGCTGACGCCTGTGATATTTGGCGCCTACAACTCATTGGCAGTTACGTTGCTGTTATTATTTGTGCACGACAAAAATTCCATTTTCCGCAAAGCAGCGCTGGTACTGGCTGCAATAAATATTTTGCTTTATCCCGTGTATTATAACCCTGCTGTGATTGATGTGCGGTTGGAAGTAGCGGAAGGCCACCTGCCGGCTATCAGCTTCTTTGTGCATTATATTTTGCTGGGATTATTTGGAGGGATGTTATTCCAGCTCTTGAAAGCGATCCGCAGGGAAAACGACCAACGCTTGCACAACGTGATATACTGGGGATTTGCAGTGGTAATACTTTACCTGATCAGTGCTGAACTGGATCACCTGGTATTGTACAGCAGCCATGCGGATATCACCAGCGAAGACGGTATACTTTATCGCACGCAGCGGGTAGGTTATGCTATTCTTTGGGGCATCTATGCCTTTGTGCTGATCTACCTTGGCCTGAAATGGAAATCGCGTATGGTGAGGATTATCTCCATTTCAGTATTCGGACTCACGCTGCTGAAGCTGTTCTTTTTCGACTTCAGGGGCCTCGGGGAAGGAGGGAAGATTGCCGCATTTATTTCCCTCGGGGTGATACTGCTGATCATCTCCTTTATGTACCAGCGTTTAAAAAAATTATTATTGGCAGATGAAAATGCCGCAGTTAATGAAGTTACCCATGATTAAATACCTGCGCAACATCCTGTTAGTATTGGTGGCTGGTTCCGCCCATGCACAGGAGCAACCATTACATTTTTCCTGGGAGGCGCCACTACCTAAAGTGGCCACCACCGGGTTTTACAATATAGCCTTGCAGCCGGCCATGGTGGCGAAACTGAGCTATCCGGAGCTGGCTAATTTCAGGGTGGTGAAGGGAGGGCAGGCGCAACCCTGCCTGGTGGAGAGGATGGATACGATAAAAAGCAGAGGAAATGATAAAAACATTGCGCTGCCAGCGGCTTTTACTGATTTGCCAGATCCTGTGCTGGAGCAGTATACAGACAATAATACCCATATCACCGGACTTACCCTCAGTTTAAAGGAGCCCTACCTGGTAGGTAAACTGACGTTTGATATTAAGTCGCCCGCGTTATACCACCGGCAGGTATTGTTGCAGGAAAGAATTCCGGCGATGAGGAAAAAAAAGATACCCGCCACCACGCGAACGCTGGCGTCTTTCTACCTGTCCTCCGATCAGCCGCCATCCGTAGTGCTGGATGAACCAATACAGGCCGCTGGCATTTACCTGGAAGTAATTAATGAAGATAATCCTCCGCTGGAAATTACGGCCGTACATGCCTGGCAGCCCAGCATCTGGCTAACGGCATACCTGGAGAAAGACCAGGCTTATGCTATTAAGGGCGGAGGTGCGGATATGCCTGCAGGAAAATTTGACCTGGAATATTTTAGCAAGGATGTTCCGGCACATTTACAGGTGATTGACCATGGCGCCATCCATGCTCTGGCGACGGATACAGTTGCACCGCCATCCTCTTTTTTCAACAGTGAAGGATGGATATGGGCAGGCATTATCGGGATTGTGTTGCTGCTGGCCTTTGTGGCCAGGTCAGTTTTAAAAGATATGCATAAAGAACAAATGAGGTGAAACCCTGAAAAACTATGGGGTTTATTAACGCCCGGCGATTTTTAAAGTAGGGTAAAAGTTTTTACTTTTGCCCCACTTTAGCGGGTATTATATCTCTTTAAAATACATTTATTAACCAGCCATATCTCAAACCTTTGTAAGAATTGGGACAGTGGTATACCTATTATTTGTTAAGAAAACACGGACCTAATGCGAATTTCATTGAAACCTATGTTGCTGCTGTTAATGCCTTTAGCCAGCTTCGCCCAGAAAATGATTGTACCCGGTAGCCCAGACATTAATATCTCCCGTTTACAAACCGGAAAGTCGAAGTTTACCATTTATTATTTGAAAGATAATAAGTGGGATGTTAAGGGTACGTATACCAACGACCTTACAATTTCCGGTAATGAACTCAAGTTTACAGTAGAGTATATTGATGATAAGGATAAGTGGTATAGAAGCAGAGTTTCCATTGCAGATGCAAAAACGTTTAGCCCTGTCAGTTACGCTACGAAGAGCCTGAAAAACTCCCTGGAACTGAAATTTGGAAATCCTATCACCGGTAAGTATCAATATGTAAATGGAGATAAGGATAAACCGGTAAACATTAAAACCTCCGAAAAGTTTGTAGATTTCAATGTGGCGGAGATCATGCTTACCACACTGCCACTGACAACCGGTTACAAGGCCACTATGCCACAGTTTTACCTGGGCAGCAGTCCGGATAGCGTAGTGTCTAATTACACCATCAAAGATGTTAAAAGCTTTATCTATCAATCACCTAAAACCGGCAAGCATGAAAGCTGGCTGTTGAGTTTGCTGGAAGAAGAATCTGGCGCTATATACACCTACATCGTCGACAAAAAAGACCATCGCATCTGGCAAAGAGAGATGCCGGTAGGTGGCGGCACTGTAGAAATTTGTGTGAATGAGGAATTGGATTACCGCCCAATTGAAAGCAATTTCGATAAGGAACTGAATCTGCGGATGACAGAAAAAGGTAACAGTGTAATTACCGGTACCGCCTTCGCCAGGGATCACGGTAATAGCAAGGTGCAGCTGGTGAACATCCAGAGAGCTCAGTACGCGCCTAAAGGTACAGTAGTATCTATACTCCCTAACTCCGCCTACCTGGAGGAATGGAAGGCAGTGAATAAAAAAATCAGGAAAGGTAAAAAGCTGCCTGAGGTACCTATTGATCGTAACGTGGTTGCCTGTTTTAAAACTACCAAAGTGTATGACGATAAAGGACATTTTGAATTCACTAACCTGATGCCCGGAGAATATATACTCATGACTTCCTTTGGGTATACGCACCAGTATTCCTATTCATATTATGCGGGTACCAATTACCTGATGCATCCGAGTGGTACGGTGTTGTCGTCCAACAACGTGTATAATACTGCCAATGCAGCAAGTGGAGCCACTGCGCAAATTGAAATGAAAGTGACCATTAAGAAAGATGGAGATAAAGTGGATGTGAATCTGAAAGATGTAAGGTAATACACCTAAGCATAATAGTAGAGGCCTTTTTGCTGTAGTAATTTTACAAAAAATGCTGCAGCAAAAAGGCATATTTATTTATATTCCTAAACCGCTGCCAGCTTTAGTTTCGGCGTATTTACAATTTTAATGATTTTTATAAATGCCAGCAGCTTTATAATATAATAGGATGGATCGATTTCAAACCAGCGCCTGCCAAAATTGATAGAAGATGGGTGTTTGTGGTGATTATTATGATAAGATTCTCCTAACATTAACACATCTACGAAAAGCAGGTTCATAGCGGTGTTTCTGAGTCTGAAATTGATATAGCCATATTTATGTGCAAACCAGTTTACGATGGCTCCGTGAAACGCACCCATTGATACTACGATAGGCAGCAACAGGAATTGCCAGGGACTGGTGGCAAAAAATACAAAGAACAGGACATAACCGGCCACCCACATCAACCGTGAAAAAGTGCTGTTGGCAAATTTATCGAAGCGGGTCCACTCCGGCAGATTTCTCGTGTATTTACTTTCTACCTCCACTTTGTTATGCAGAATTTTTTGATAGGCAGTTCTGGTACCCCACATCATGGAGAATATATTGGAAGAGTTAGCAGGTGAATGAGGGTCCAGTTCCGTATCTGTGTGGGCGTGGTGCAACCTGTGCATGACTGCATAAGCTCTTGGACTCATATAGGATGATCCCTGGGTAATATAGGTGAAGATGAAGAAAAATTTTTCCCATCCCTTTCCCATAGTGAAGGCGCCATGCGCTGCATATCTATGCTGGAAGAAAGTCTGTGAAAACAACGACAAATACCAGATGGCGGCAAAAAAAATGAAAATAACCATATTTGAAATTTAGTAGAAGCGAGGAATAAATCTCAAATATGCTGTTAGAATAGATGAAAATATAAAGCGCTATCTGTTTTAGAGTGGGTTTAATTATTTTAAAAGTAATCTATTATATGTTAATAAAGTGGTAAATGGAAAATGAGTTACCGTATTAACATATGATTGGATATGGACACATAGTCGCAATTACCCCCTTGGATTGTCAGTTTACCCCTCCGGTATTCCCAAAATGGCGCTGTACTTTTGAACCTATAAAAGCTATAATTATGCGCAAGTTAATGATGAAAATGTCGCTCTCGATTGATGGGTTTGTAAGCGGTCCTAATGGAGAGGCCGATTGGATCTTCCGCTCTTCCGATGAAACATCCCGTGCCTGGGCACTGGAGCAGTATAAGGATGCGGGACTGATCATTATGGGCAGGAAATCATTTGAGTCGATGTCCAAATATTGGCCTGGTGCTACCGGTCCTTTTACCGGCCCCATGAATGAGTTGCCCAAAGGGGTCTTTACAATGAACGGGTTCACCATGCCATCCGAGCTGATAAAAGCGGCGGAAAGTAACCCTGCTGCGGCTACCTGGGCGCAGGCAAGCATTCATAGCGGCGACCTGACCGAAGAAATAAACAAGCTGAAATCCCAACCGGGCAAGCCGATCATGGCTGCAGGCGGGGCAGGATTCATGAGCCACCTGATAGCCAAGGGCCTGATTGATGAGTATCATTTGATTACCCATCCGGTGGTATTAGGTAAAGGCCTGCCTATTTTCCAGGAAGTGGCACAGCCAACGGACCTGAAGCTGGCGGAGGTGAAGTCGTTTCCGGGAGGCATTGTAGCGCATATTTACCGGCCGTAGGGCGCAGGCAAACTACGAGTGATACGCGGTAAACCAGCTATCACAGAGCTATATTTACCTGATACGCAGTAAACCCGCTATCACAGAACTATATTATACCTGATACGCAGTAAGCCCGCTATAGCAGAGCTATACTACGCCTGATACGCATTTAACCCGCTATAATACAGCCCTACTCCGCCTGATGTCCATCGCAAGATTACCAGCCAGGCATAAAAAAACCTGCGCCACGCGCAGGTTTTCTATATTTAAGTGCAGTGAGCCGATTAGAACTGGTCTAATGTTTCATTTTGCTTGTTGACTTTTTCGAAATTCTCCTGTTTGAATGCAGCCATTTTTTTACGGAGTTCAGGGTTGCTGGTGCCCAGTATCTGTACGGCCAGTAAGCCGGCATTTTGAGCGCCGTTAACACCTACAGTAGCCACAGGAACGCCGCCTGGCATTTGTACGATGGATAACAGGGAATCCCAGCCATCCAGGGAGTTGGAGGATTTGATAGGTACACCGATTACAGGTAAGGTAGTAATGGCGGCAACCATACCTGGAAGGTGTGCTGCACCGCCAGCTCCGGCGATGATGATTTTCAGGCCGCGCTCTTCAGCAGCGGTCGCATATTCAAACATTTTCTGTGGTGTGCGGTGTGCGGATACAACAGTAAATTCGTAGGGTATGTCGAATTTTTTCAGGACTTCAATTGCCTGACGCATAATAGGTGCATCGGAACTGCTGCCCATGATAATGCCTACTTCTACCTGTGCCATATATATTAATTTAAAACTTTGCGAATAGTGTCTGCCTTGGCGGTAATGCTTTCCATGGTATCGCCGCCAATGGTGATATGACCGATTTTTCTGCCCGGGCGGTGGTCGATTTTACCGTACCAGTGCAGGTGTGCGCCCTTAATGGCTAACAGTTGCGTCAATACTTCCTTTTTGTTGGCATTCAGATAAGTGCTATCCAGAATGTTCATCATCAGGGAAGGGAAACGCAGGTCCGTAGCACCCAAAGGCAGGCCGATGATAGCGCGGAGCAACTGCTCGTATTGAGAGGTGATGCTGGCTTCAATAGTGTGGTGACCACTGTTGTGCGGCCTTGGCGCCAGTTCATTCACCACTAATTTATTGTCTTTGGTGACAAACATTTCCACGGCGATGATACCCACCAGCTTAAAGGCGTCCGCAATTTTTTCTGCGAGGGCAGTAGCTTCTTTCAGTAGGGATGCATCCAGCTGAGCAGGGGCGATCTGAGAATCCAGGATGAATTTATCTTCTGAAAACGCCATCATCACTGCATCGTAGCAGGTAACCTCACCTTGTTCGTTTCTGGCTACAATTACCGCAATTTCATGTTTGATATCCACCAGCTCTTCCAGTACGCATGGTGCATCAAAAGCGGCGTTAATGTCTTCCTTAGTTTTCAGTACCATTACACCATAGCCATCGTAACCATCACGGCGTTTTTTCAAACAGCCTGGCAGTTTATTTTCGTAGCCGAAGAGTTCTTCTTTGCCCTGGATAGCAATGCCGGGTACTACCGGTATATGATGTGACTGGAGAAATTGCTTCTGTGTATACTTGTCCTGAATGGTTTCAATCGTGTCAGGTGAAGGGAAAACCTTTACACCTTGTTTGGCAAGTTCACGCAAGGCTGCGATGTTCACTGCCTCTCTTTCTATGGTAATAATATCCAGGCCTTTACCGAATTCCAGTACCGCTTCGTAGGAGGTTGGGTCGGCACAAATAAAATTGGAAGTATAGCGGGCGCAGGGCGCTTGCGGGTCTTTGTCAATCACTTTTACGTTGACACCGAGGTCGATCGCATGCCTGATCAGCATTGCCCCCAGCTGACCGCCGCCTAATATTCCTATTTTCAAACTTTCAAGCATAATCTTCAATTGGCTTGCAAAGGTATAAAACTAATTGCAAAAGATAGTAACGCATTGTGCTGTTGATAGATAGACGATATGGGCGATATTTGTAATGTATGATTCGGTTTGAAATTGCTGTTTTTAATATGTTAATTATCAATTAGTTATATAAATGTGACGAATATGTTACGAACTCTTTGGCGGATCTTTTATCAACGGTTATACTTGTGTTCATTTACGATTTATCCGTCATAAACCCAGTTACATATGCCCATTTTCACACCCAATAAATTGAGTCTGCTCTTTAGCTTATTGTTTTTAGTGTTCATGCAGGCGCAATCCATAGCACAAGCGCCAGCATCCAGGCAGCAGACAGATACCGTTCCTTTTACCCTGAAAGGGTCAAGGATTTATATCCAGGGAACCTTAAACGGAGCAATGCAGGTAAGCATGCAATTCGATCTGGGAGCAGGTGGCTCCGCAGTCAACAAGGCTTCATCGGAAAGGTTAAACCTGAATTTTGAAGATAAGGCGATGCTTAGCAATACGCAAGGTATCAATGAGGTAAGGAAAAGTACCAATAACCAGCTGACTTTTGGCAACCTTACATTCAGTCACCTGCCATTGGTGGAAAGCGGCAATATGAAGCCTGGGGAAGATTTAATTATCGGCAACTACCTCTTCCGAAATAAGATTGTTGAAATTGACTACGATAAGCAAATACTGCTTATTCGCGATGCCCTGCCGGATTACGCAGCCTCCTATCAAAAGCAACCAGTGGTCTTTGAGCAGGACCGGCCTAAATTCGAAGTCACTATTATCCAGGATGGTAAAACGTATACTTCATGGTTTCTTTTTGATACCGGCCGCGATGGAACGATGCTGCTGGGCGAGGACTTCACCGGACAAGGGGATACCTGGAATAACCTTAAAGAATTGACGATCCTGAATGGCCGTAAAATTATTCAGCTGGATGCTACTATAGCAGGGGTGGTGTTCAAAGATATTCTCACCAATGCTGCCGATCCCACCAAACAGGCGCCCCGCAAAACCACCACTTTATTTGGGAATGTACTCCTGAATCATTTTAATGTGATCCTGGATAACCAGGCGCATTTGATCTATTTAAAACCTAACAGTCGCATTAACGAACCATATTCTCATATCAGAGATTATGAGAAGGAAATGCAGAAAATAAAGAAATAAAGGTTTTGACATCTCCCAAAAAAATGGGGCTGATGTGCATTTGCACGTCGGCCCTTCGTTTTTTACCAAATTATCATGCGTCGTGTATTTTTCCGGACTTGTAAGATATTGTGTATATTAGTAATCTGGGTCACAAGTAATTATACGAATGAATTCTATTGCATTTGTTGATGCCGAAATTGAGCCGAAGAGCCGGAAAATTCTTGATATCGGAGCGGTGAAGGATGACGGGAGCTCCTATCATGGTACTGCTGTTGCGGCTTTCATTCAATTCCTACAGGGAACGGTATTCGTATGCGGCCATAACATCTTCCAGCACGACCTCCGGTATATCGGTGCTGCACTACAGGATGCCGGTATTCACGAAGCCAATGTCATCGATACCTTATTTCTCTCCCCATTACTATTTGCTACTAAACCTTATCATGCTTTATTGAAAGATGATAAACTCCAAACAGAGGATACCAACAACCCTTTGAACGATTCCATCAAGGCAAAAGATTTATTTTATGATGAAGTAGCAGCTTTCAATAAGGAAGAAGAGACCCTTAAACAAATTTATTACCTGCTGTTGCACCCCAGGAAAAAGTTTGCAGCTTTCTTTCACTTTATTGGTTATGCGGTTCCGCAAGTGCCGGTGGAAAGCCTGATTCGTGCTAAGTACAAGGATGAGATTTGTGAAGAGGCCGATCTGGGGAAACTAATCGCAGACCAACCCGTGGAACTGGCCTATTGTTTATCCCTCGTAAACGCTTTCATTCAACATAAAAAAATACAGTCCATCATACCCCCCTGGGTGCTGAAAAATTATCCGGATGTAGAACGGATCATGTTTCAGCTGAGAAATAAACCCTGCCTCAGCGGTTGCAACTACTGCCATGCTGCACTGGATATATACAAGGGTTTGAAACGCTTTTTTGGGTTTACTTCTTTCAGAACTTATGGGTCAGCACCCTTACAGGAAATGGCAGTAAAAGCTGCTGTTAATAATAAATCGCTACTGGCAGTATTTCCTACCGGCGGCGGTAAGTCCATTACCTTCCAGGTGCCTGCACTCATCAGTGGCGAAAGCGCCAAAGGCTTGACGGTGGTCATCTCCCCCCTACAATCCCTGATGAAAGATCAGGTAGACAACCTGGAGAAAAACGGCATCACAGAAGCGGTAACCATCAACGGATTGCTTGATCCAATAGAAAGAGCCAAGTCCTTCGAAAGGGTGGAAGATGGCTCCGCCTCCATTCTCTACCTATCCCCGGAAGCCCTGCGTTCCAGAACCATCGAACGTTTGCTGCTGGGCAGAAAAATTACCAGGTTTGTAATTGATGAGGCACACTGCTTTTCCTCCTGGGGACAGGACTTTAGAGTGGATTACCTCTACATCGGCGATTTTATCAAGGCTATACAAGAGAAGAAAAATATGCCGGAAGCTATTCCGGTGTCCTGCTTTACCGCCACGGCAAAGCAAAAGGTAATAGAAGACATCAGGGATTATTTTAAGGAAAAATTATCGCTTGACCTGGAGCTGTTTGCCACCAAGGCATCCAGAACAAACCTTCACTACAAAGTTTATGAAAAAGATAATGAAGAAGAAAAGTACCAGGCAGTACGGGATTTGATTGAAGAAAAAAATTGTCCGACAATCATCTACGTTTCAAGAACGAAAAAAGCGTATGCACTGGCTGAAAGGCTCTCCGGGGACGGTTTTAATGCAAAGCCATACCACGGAAAGATGGATGTAAAAGAGAAAACAGCCAATCAAAATGCCTTTATCGCAGGGGAGGTGCCGATCATGGTGGCTACTTCCGCCTTTGGGATGGGAGTCGATAAAAAGGATATTGCCATGGTGATCCACTATGAAATATCCGATTCCCTGGAGAATTATATCCAGGAGGCCGGCAGGGCCGGAAGGGATGAAGCAATGGAGGCCGACTGTTTTGTATTATTTAATGAGGAAGACCTCAGCAAACATTTTATTTTACTGAACCAAACCAAGCTGTCGATCAAGGAAATCCAGCAGGTATGGAAGGCCATAAAAGAGATTACCAGGTTTAGATCTACTGTTTCAAATTCAGCGCTGGAAATAGCCCGGAAGGCAGGTTGGGATGACAACGTGGTGGAGATTGAAACCCGGGTGGTCACCGCCATTGCAGCTTTAGAGGAGTCCGGATATTTGAAACGTGGGCAAAATATGCCAAGGGTATTTGCCAATAGTATTCTCGCCAGGAATGCACAGGAAGCTATTGATAAAATCAATGCCTCGTCCAGGTTTGAGGAGCAACAAAAGGAAAAGGCCATCAGGATTATTAAGAAGCTAATATCCAGTAAGAGCAGGTCGCAAACAAATGATGATGCGGCTGAATCCAGAATTGACTATATCAGTGACCATCTGGGAATGGGGAAGGAGGAAGTGATAAAGATTGTGAACCTACTCCGGGAAGAAAAGATACTGGCAGATGCCAAAGACCTGACAGCCTTTATTAAAAGGTCTGAAAATAAAAACCGCTCGCTTGCGATGGTGGAGGTTTTCAGTAAAATTGAAAACTACCTGCTGGGGGTATTTGAAGAGCAGGAGCAGGCATTTCATATGAAGGAACTGAACGAAGGTGCGGAAGCTAAAGGGTGTGCTGATGTGGATGTGAAAAAGATTAAAACGCTGGTCAACTTCTGGGCGATCAAAAACTGGATCAGGCGCAAGAACCTGGAGCATTCAAAAAATCACTTCGCGGTAATTTGCCTGCATCCCAGGGAAACGCTAAGGGAGAAGCTGGAAATACGACACGAACTGGCCAGGTTTATTGTGGAACTGCTTTATGGGAAAAGCAATGCCATGGCTGCCGGTCAGGATGTTTCCAGAGAGGAAGTACTGGTGGAGTTTTCGGTACATGAACTGAAGGAGGAATATGAAAAACGTCCGCACCTGTTTCAGAAAAAAATAAGTATTGATGATATTGAAGATGCCCTGTTTTACCTGTCACGCTTAGAAGCCATAAAAATCGAAGGAGGCTTCCTGGTTTCCTATAACCGATTGACGATTGAGCGGCTGGAGCAGGATAACAAGAAACGATACAAAGTGGAGGATTACCAAAAGCTGAACCAGTTTTATGAGAATAAAATTCAGCAGATTCATATTGTGGGGGAATATGCTAAAAAAATGATCAGCGACTACCAGGAAGCGCTGCAGTTTGCGGAGGATTACTTTCAGCTCAATTACGCTGCTTTTCTCAATAAATATTTCAAGGGAGCCCGGCAAAATGAAATCAAACAAAACCTTACGCCTGCCAAATTCAGGCAGCTTTTCGGAGAATTATCACCCGTGCAGCTGAAAATTATCAAGGATAGTGAATCAAAGCATATCCTGGTAGCAGCCGGCCCTGGCAGTGGCAAAACCAAAGTGTTGGTGCATAAACTGGCTTCGTTGCTCCTCATGGAAGACGTAAAGCATGAGCAACTGCTGATGGTGACCTTTTCAAGAGCTGCGGCCACCGAATTCAAAAAACGGTTGTTGCAGCTGATAGGCAATGCTGCAAATTATATTGAAATAAAAACGTTTCACTCTTTTTGCTTTGATCTATTAGGAAAAATCGGCAATCTGCAAAAATCTGATCAGGTATTGAAAGATACCATAGCACGTATTAAGAACAAAGAAGTAGAGGCAAGCCGGATTACGAAAACGGTGCTGGTGATAGATGAAGCGCAGGATATGGATGAAGATGAATATAACCTGATCAATGCCCTGATGGAGCAAAATGAGGAGATGAGAGTGATTGCGGTAGGGGATGATGACCAGAATATCTACGAGTTCAGAGGGGCCAACTCGAAATATCTGGAAGCTTTCTATCAGCAGAATAATGCTACTAAATATGAGTTAACGGAGAACTACCGCAGCAGCAATAACCTGGTTCATTTCACCAATCAATTTGTAGTGCAGATCAGGAACCGGCTGAAAGTAACCCCGATTATTCCGTATAAAAAAACGCTGGGAGCCATCCGGTTGATCCATTATCAAAGTAAAAATCTGATTACCCCGCTGGTGAACGACATGCTCACCAGGGACCTCACAGGCACTACCTGTGTGCTGACCAATACCAATACAGAAGCACTGCGTATTACCGGCCTGTTGTTGAAAAACAAGATGCAGGCAAAACTAATTCAAACCAATGATGGTTTTAGTCTCTATAACCTCCTGGAAACACGTTATTTCCTGGACCTGCTGGATAGTACGGAAGGGGTGTTTGTTATAAATGAAGAGGTTTGGGAAGATGCCAAACGGGCCTTGGTGAAAAGGTTCCGTACCAGCACTAACCTGGACCTTTGCCTGAACCTGATCAAGGATTTTGAAGCCACCAATTCCAGGAAAAAGTATAAATCCGATTTAGAAGTTTTTGTTCGTGAATCAAAGCTGGAAGATTTTTTCAGCGAAAACGGCTCAGTCGTTTTTGTATCCACCATCCATAAGTCCAAGGGCAAAGAATTTGATAATGTGTTTTTAATGCTGGATAGTTTCCCAGCCGATACAGAGGAGCGGAAACGCCTGTTATATGTTGGCATGACAAGAGCCAAACAGCAGCTGGTCATACATTCCAATGGCATTGCATTCGATGGGGTTACCGCTGAAAACCTGGAGCATAAGCTGGATACGGCCAGTTACGAGCAGCCAAATGATATTGCCATGCATTTGACGCATAAGGATGTTTGGCTGGATTATTTCATTAATAAGCAAGCCGCTATCGGTCAACTGTCCGGCGGCGACACCCTGAGATTCAGCGGTGCAGAGTGTTTTGATGCCGGCGGACAATCAATTTTAAAATTTTCCAGGCCCTTCCGTGAAAAAATTGAGGAGATGAATAGCAAAAACTACTCACTCAAACAGGTGAAGGTGAACTTCATTATTTACTGGCTCAAGGAAGGTGCTGAGCAGGAGATAAAAATCATCCTGCCGGAGGTTTTATTTGAGAGACGCAAAACCAGTGATTAATTAATGCATCGATCCACCATCTTCTAATGCATTCGGTTTTAATTCCTGTGTGGCTCCTGCTGCGGTAGTCTTCAGTTTTCCCCGGTTAATTTTATCCCTGAATGCTTCCCGAAACGCTTCGCTGGGACCTTTCATCAGAATAATCAGTGTGCCATGCTCCCTTGAATAAGGGCTGTTGACGGAGTCTGCCAGGTGTACTGCTTTAAACTCTTTCATAAAAGCATGCTGCATTTCCTCGTGGTCATCCGTCACCAGTAGTATAGTAGTGTATTGATCGTAGTGTGGGGGCATCCAGTAGAGGAAGCTGGCATTGTCGCTGTAGGCAGGTGGCAGGTGGTACCTGGCACCGTAATAATTCACGGCGCCAGCCTCTCCGTAGTTATCGCAGAACAGCAGCGTATGTGCTTTCTCGTTACTGTCAAGTGCATGATAAGCTTTGGCCACCTTTTGCGTCATTTGTTCCCAGGAGAGCATGTCTGCAAAGTCCTGTGGTAAAGGGTGATCTTGCTGGTCCTCCCATTGCAGCACTCCTACCTTGCTGGCCAGGGGGTGATGCTGATAGTAGGCTGCCAGCGCTGCTGGCGCTTTAATTGGTAGCAGCAGGGGCAGCAGCTTAAAACCTATGAACAAACTGAAAGCTACCATCCCTATCTTCCACCATTTATTGGCCCAGGCCTCCAGCTGGGGAGCCCCTAAGGCAAACAATACCGGATAGGCTCCCTGGGCGTAATAATTTTTACCATGCCCTATCATCAGGAGAACAATCGTAATCAAAAAAGCCCAGGCGATGAAACGGTATTGTTTATTAAGCGTTGCCCATACCAGACCGGTGATCCAGATAAATACAGTGGCGATATTCATTAGCAACTGATCTTTCAGGAAACTCCATTGACTCAGGTATTGCAACTGGCTGTCATGAAGTTCTTTCATGTGGTAAACTATGGGAAAGCCGTTGGTGACCTGCCAGATCAGGTTAGGCAGGAAAATCAGGAGTCCCAGGCCTGCTGCGAAGTAGAAATGCCGGTTGGTGAGTACTTTTTTGTCCCAGGTAAGCAGCAGTCCTGCCACCAGGCTAACCGCATAAAAAATAATATTGTATTTGCTAAGCATGCCCAAACCAAAGCTGAGGCCTGACATATAGAGGTAGGAAGTTTTTTCCGTTTGCTGGAATCTGATGAGGCCATAGGCCATGGCGGTCCACCAGAAGATATCCAGGAAGTTAGGTTGGAAAAGAAAGTGCATCCTCAGCCAGGCTCCTGCCACAAAAGGCAGCCATACCAGAATCATGGCGAACCAGCGGCCACCGAGGTGGAGTGCCAGCCGGCCTGCAAGGAGATAGGTCAGTCCGCCAAACAGGGATGGCCATATTTTTATAGCCCACATGGCGCCGCCCATCCCGTTGGTAAGCCAGGCGAAAAGGGACAGCAGGGGTGGTGCTTCCATGTAACCCCAGGCTATGTGCCTGGCTTCTGCCAGGTACAGCAATTCGTCCCGATGGGGTTCCCACTGCGGGTCCTGCAGTAAAAAGGGTAATAGCACTTTTGTCAGTGCAAGTATATAAAGGAGATGGATAGGTTTCATGGTAAAAAGGTAGCAAGAAATCAGGGGCCACGGGGAGAATTTTGACCAACGACAAAAAACGAGTGACGTCCTGCGGGAAACAGCAGCGCCTTACAGTTACAAACTGTAAAGCGCTGTAATATATTCAGTGGATGATCAAGGCTTTTTCTTCACCTTCATTTTGGCCTTTGCTGTGGGATATTGCGCAGCAGATATGGCAAAACTGAAATCCCCGAAAACGTTGTCGTTGACAGAATCCGCCGGGAATGGGGCAATGGTGCTGTACGTGTGGCAATTATAGCAGGTCAGCGTATTTTGCACATAACTCTCCATGGTGGTATTAGCCACTATATGCGCACCACTCAGCATAGCGGAGACATTAAGTGGAAATGGCGCCTGGATAGGAGTGGTTTTATCTGGTTGTAATGTCTGTGACCAGATCACATCTACCAGTTCATAATACTGGAATACCGACTGGGGATAGAACCGCCTGATATTGTTCTGCATACTGTCATTGATAGGAGAGGCATCCGCCTGGTCAATGGCATTTGTGCGGGTGATCTGAATGGGTACAGGAGCTGCCTGCGATAGATAGTAGGGAGGGGAGGTGTTAGGAGTACAACCCACCGTAGCAGTGCCGCCACCATTTAAGTTCACCTGCCGGCTGGTACAGCTTGCGTTGTAAAAATTATATCCATATGGAGGTGCGGGTCTGCTTTTATCGGGCACATTATCGATCTGTTCAAAGGTAGCCCATACCCAGGTAGGTTGATTCTGTGTTTTGTGCAGGATGTGCAGGCCTACCAGCGCCACATTTGTTTCTCTTAAACGCCCGGTGGCAGAGTCATATACTGTGGCTTTGGACAATTTATAACGCTGCCATTTAGGGGAGCTGAGGTTGTCCACTTCCATCCAGGCGGCTTTTATTTCTATGGCACCTACCGGACCGTTGTACTGCCCTTGCGGGAAGTTAATAGGAACGCCGTTTTTCACGGAATCATGCTGGGTAACCGCGCTGTAATAGCCGTTTTTGATGACGAAATCATAATAGTCCTTATTCAGTTTGATTTCATACCATAGGTTGGTATTATTCTGCGCGCCGAGCCAGTTAGGTTTATTGGAGGGGGCTGCCTGATCAGGGTTTAAGCGGAAGTTGGAGTCCACTGCAAATTTGGTGGTGAATGTTAACAACTTGGTGTTAGTCATATTCATCACCAGGTTTTGTGTTTTAAACCTGGCGGCGTACTGAGGGGATACCAGGGTGCCCCAGGAAGAAGGACGTGCACCTCCTGGCTGAAACAGTACTTCCAGCGGCATGTACTTCTCCCAGCCTACCGGCGAAAAATCACCGGGTGCACCAAAAGATTTTGATTCATCAATGGGCCAGTTCAGGGTGATAAATTCCTGCCAGGCAAAGCAGTCCGCCTGGGATTGATTATTGAATGCCGGCAGGTCGCCGGGTACTTTGTTATTGAAGTTAATCACCACATTATACAGTGGGGTGCTGGCGTAGCAGTTGCAGCTGTTTGTGGCAGGTGGCTGCTTGCTGCTGCCGTTATCCGGCTTGAATGCCGTAATGATAAACTGGCTGCTGAATAAGACTGCACAAGTGATGAGTAGGATAGATAAGGATCTTTTCATTTTTTCAAGATTTGAATGAAACAGGGCTCATATATAGAGAGGCACATATAGGAAACATGTGCCTCTCCGGTTTATAGATCTGATGTTGGTATGATGCTGTTGATTAGCTCACCTCCACTGTAACGGTAACAGCGCCTATGTTATCTGAAAGTCCGGCGCCGTATTGTTTGTTCAGGTCATCGTTGATACAGAGTTGCAGCTCCCCGTTGAGATTCGCAGGAACGATAGCTCCCAGTCCAATCATGAAAATGCTGTTGCCTACTCTGCCTACGAGTGCGCCGATATTTTGTCCGGCCATTGGATAGCCCGGAGGTGCCGGGAAGAAGGTAGGGTTACCTGCCGCATTATACAACTGGCCGCCATTATCAGCCGGGTTAGCGGTCCATAAGCCACCGGTGTAATTAACGGTAGTTTTACTGTTGGAATTGACAATAATGCCGGTGTTCTGCCAGGCAATAGTGGCCTGACAAGTAACCGGTGTTACTGTCAGCAGTGCAGGCATGGCTACTGACTGAGCCTGGCCTGTATTGGTAACATACACACCATGTTCGCCTGGTTTGGCTTTGTTGTTGACCGCAACAGTGACGTATAAGGCTGTATAGGTGCTTGGCTGGCTATTACCGGGTACTGCATAGGCGATGTTCTCTTTTACCGCAGTAACCGTGGCGGTGATGTTAGGATCGTCAAACGTAACCGCCGGATATGTGGCCGGCTGATTGGCCTTAGCCGTGCAGGTATCGGTCACTACTACCATCTTAGCGCCGGTAGTACCCAGGTTAGCGATAGCAGGGATATAGGTACTGTTACTTAGTAATGGAATCGGATTATTTGACGGATTGGGAACTTTGATACCGTATAATGTATCAAAATAGTCCTGGTAGAATAATTGAACTGGTTGAGCGAAGGTATTGCCAGGAGCGGTATTGCCCACCGGTGCATATCCCTGTGGAGTGGTACCTGCGTAGGCACTGGCCACAATCTGCATTTTGAAGGTGAGGGCCATCTGAGATCCCCAGTCGATAGGTGTGCCTGAAATCGTAATATCGCTAACGGTGTAATTTTTACTGGCTGGTACTTCATACACTGCATGCAGAATGAAATTACCTGGCAATTGTTTTCCTGACTGATCTTTCAGGGTTTTGCTGCCGCGCTTGATGGTCCAGAACGTAGACGCATCGGTACCATCAGGGGTTTTGTAATTGGTGAAATCGGGCATTTGAATATAGAGGCCCGGAGGATCTGCCAGCGTAACTACGTTGCCTGCGGTAACGAAATTATTCACGGTGCCGCCAATGTTAGGGTCGCTGTTGCGATAACGTTGCCCGAACTGACCTACACAAATCAGGTTATTGAAATCCGCCGATGGCCACATGGTATTGGTGGTAGCCGGTGGAGGGGGTGGATTGAAGCGTTGCACGGTGGAGGTAGTGGCCAGGCCAATTTCTGTTTGAATGGTGTTAGGCGTGCTGGTCAGGTGAATAGCACCACCGGTGGTAGGACTGGATACCGGCCCGCTGTTCCATTTATTCAATGGATTATATACTGGCAGGTTGGTAATCGGATCAACGATGCCGGGGATAGACAAATCCTGTAAGGTAATCTGTGGTTTGTCCAATATAGATTGATACAATGCAAGCACCTGGTTGGGATCAACGGACCACAGGGTGTTCCAGTATTCCGGGTTTTCGCAGGTAAAGTCGATGCGGGTAATTTTTCCGGCGGCGTTCCTGGTAACGGCCCATTCGCAGTACTCATCCTGCCAGCCTCTGGGGCCATAAGGGAAGTAGGCCACATTTTGACCGGTGCCGCATGGATCGTTGTTGATTTGTCCGGGCATTACACCAGTATCCGCCATTTGATACTGCTGTTGCAGTTGTTGAGGGGTGGTGGCGGGGAAATTGTACTGGATTCTGCCGGGAAAGGCAAACCATTGAATGTTGGCCGCACTGCTGGCCGGGTTGTTGTCGATAGGGTTGTAATAGTTGGTGGGTGCCGGGGTGTTGATGGTATTCCATGGATTGTTCAACATACCTTGCTGGGTGAATCCATTGAGGTGGTTACTCCATCGACTGTTCATCATAGTTTGTTTTGCAGGATCGCCAGCGAAATCCTGAATGTCTGCCGGTGTACGGAACTGAAATCCCGACTTGGTGGCAGCGGCTTTCTTGTCTGAGGCTACTTTTTCTACGCTTTCCATTTGGATTTGGTTTTACATGGTTATTTAAAATTGTGCGAGTATTTGAGGAGTAGTGAGGGCATTCGGATAGTTTGAGGGTATATATCAGAGGGGCCCATTTGTAGATGCAAAGGTAGCGGATCAGCATATTCAACAATCAGTGAAAACACCCTTTTTGAAAAGGGGGAATTTTAGTATATTTCGAAGATAAGGAAGCGCATATGCGCTTCCTCATTTCATTTATGGGGGTTGTGGGTGTATACTTATGATGGCTTTTTAAATTTCTGCCATAACTTGCAGCTATGATGAAAGAGCTATCACATGCTGAGCACCAGATTCAATACGTTAATAATTTTCATGACCTGGTGGCTACGCCATTCCATGGAGCGGTAAATGCTATTTGCTGGAAACGAAATCTGACTGGTGATTTTGCAGAGATTATAGAAAAGATACCGCTTGATGGAAATATCACAGAAATTGATGAGGAAGAATTGCTTGCCTTGCAGTTGACGGCGCAAGGGCAGCTGGCGCGTGAAGCGTTGCTGAGTGACTGGAAGGCCTTGGAAGCCTACGGTGCATTGCCCAGTCTGAATGTGATTAAATACTATGAGCAGGATGATACCCATCCGTTTTTCCCTACCGATGTTTATTCTTTTCACGTAGATCGTTCGCCGATACCAACAGCCACTTTTTTGTGCACTTACTATGGTGAGGCCAGTGATATCTTGCCCAACTCACAAGCCCAACAAAAAATATTAATTCCTGAAATACGCGAGGAGTTGTTTAAACTGTATGGTGGGCCAGCGGATGGCTTTGAGTTATTTTTGAGCGACAATTTTTATGACCTGCATTATCAGGCTGCCCCTGATGCAAGCACTGTAAATTTAGGGCTTGGTAATTTGTGGAGGCTTGGGGTGGATCATCCTGGAAGTCAGGTTTTGCCGTGTGTGCATCGTGCGCCGAAGGAGAAAAGTGGGGAGAAGAGGTTGTTGATGATTTGTTGAGAGGAGTTTTTTATTATATTTCTTATTGTAATTATTTATTGAAAATCAATCGTTTGTTTACTTATTCTGCATGAAATAGAAATTGAATTTCCTTCAGAATCCTTTAATTTCGTATCTTTGAATTCTTATGTCAAAGAGATCCCTTGCAAAGCATTTAAAACGTGGTGAGGTTTACCGCCGTCAAGACCTTGAGAAGTTCTCGAGCTCAATTGATCGTGAACTAAAACAGCTTGTGGATGACGGGGTTCTTGAAAAATTATACAGAGGTTTATATTACTATCCTAAGATTTCTGCGTTTGGAAAAACCCCACCAGATGAAGCACTTTTGGTGCAAAGATTTCTGGATGATACAAGATTTTTGCTGACGACTCCAAACAACTACAATATGCTGGGCGTGGGCACTACCCAAATGTATAATTCCCGAGTTGTATATAATCATAAGCAACATGGTGACATTGAACTCGGTGGCAAGCTATTTATATTTAAAGTAAAGCATCATTTTCCAAAGAAATTAACCGAAGAGTTTTTACTCATTGATCTGGTTAATAATCTTGATACTTTAGCTGAGGATAAAGAAGTCGTTTTGGAAAATGTTTTTGAAAAAGTAGCAACTAAAGATGCCGCAAAAATGAGAAGAGAACTTTCTCTTTATGGTAATGTAAAAACACAAAAGTTACTTAAATCAGTTCTTGGATTATCTCATGGCTCCAAACTATCTGCATAAACACAAAGATTTTAAAGACCTGCTCCTTATTGTTTCTGAAAGTGAGAAAGTCGAACCAGCTCTTGTTGAAAAGGATTACTGGATTATGCATGTACTTCACGGTTTAAAGCAACTTGGTTTTGATTTTGAACTCAAAGGAGGGACAAGTCTTTCAAAAGGATATAAAATTATTCATAGGTTTTCAGAAGATATCGATATACATATCAAACCTCCCGCCGACCAGCGAGTACAGGAAGATCCCAGTAAAGTGAAGGAGGAGCATATCCGTTCACGGAAAATGTTCTATGATTGGCTGGCAAATGAGATTAAGATCGATGGGATTGTTAAAGTTGAGCGAGATGAATTTTTTGATGATTCTAAATATAGAAGCGGTGGTATTCGCCTTTTCTATGATAGTTTGTTTGATCAGGTGGTTGGTTTAAAACAAGGGATTTTACTGGAAGCAGGTTTCGATGTGGTTACTCCCAACCGTGAACTGACTATTAGTTCCTGGGCACTGGATTACGTCAGGGATAACACGAATGTTGCAGTGATTGATAATTGCGCATATGGAATTAAATGCTATCATCCGGGTTATACCTTCGTAGAAAAACTTCAGACTGTGGCTACTAAATTTAGACAGGAAATGACTAGCGGTAAGGAGCGGCCTAATTATATGCGTCAGTATTATGATCTGTATTGTCTTTTAGAGGATGCTGAAGTCACAGCATTTATTACCACAGAAGCCTACCTGGCACATAAGAAAGACCGTTTTCCGCCTTTAGATTTTAGTATCCCGGTAAAAGTAAATCAGGCATTTTTACTCGATGATGCCGATATACGTAATCGTTTCGAGCAACGGTATATCGGAACGATGCGACTGTATTATAAAGGGCAACCTAATTTTGACGAGATACTTGCCAGACTCAGGGAGTTTATAGATATTTTATGAGTCCTGATAACCCAAAAATCATTTTAGTTCATTTGTTTATATTGGTTAGGTGTCACGCCTACACGGCTTTTGAATAAACGTATAAAGTGTTGGGGATACTTAAAACCAAGCTCAAAAGCTATTTCATTGATTGTTTTTTCACTTTGGTAAATGGACTGCTTGGCAATGGAAATAATTTTGTTCTGAATATATTCCTGCGCAGTTGTACCTGTTTCTTTTTTAATAAGATCCCCAAAGTATTTTGAGGATAAATGCAGCTCGCTGGCAAAGTAGGCAACAGTTGGCAGGCCTAAGGAAGCAGGATTGTCGGAAGAAAAATAAGCATTAAGCAATGTTTCAAATTTTCCCAGGATACCTTTATTGACGTCTTCCCTGGTGATAAATTGGCGGTCATAGAACCTGTCGCAATAATTCAGCAATAGTTCGATGCTTGCGGCTATTACTTTCTTGCTATGCTTATCTACAGGTTGTCGTATTTCTGTTGCTATTTTTGAGAAAAGATCCAATACCATTTCACGCTCGTTGGGAGATAGGTGCAGGGCTTCATTGGTTTGATAACTAAAATAGTTATGTTCGGCTATTTGTTTGCCAAGATTGGTACCTAATAACATATCAGGATGGAATGCCAGGCCATGACCAGCGGGTTGATAATAATCAACCTTATTTTCAACATCGATAATCTGCCCTGGTGAAATAAACACCAAGGTGCCTGCCTGGTAGTCATAATATTCCCGGCCATATTTAAGATCTCCACATTTTACCTCTTTTAGGAAAATGCAATACAGCTCGAAATACATTTTTGATCCCGTCCTTTCATTCGCTTTGGAAAAGTCTATTACACTCACCAGCGGATGCATTGTTTCATGATTATTGAACGAATTGTAATCGTCAATTGTTCTGAAAACATGTTCCTTTCCCATATTGTACTCTTTTTAGTTAATTGCTCTCCCTAAATTATTTTTTACCCGGTCTGTTATTATTTGCCAGGAGCATATCCACCTTTGTTAATCCATTCATCCCACGCAGCTACAAACTCCTTATATGCTATTGGGGGTGGTTTACGGCCATCTCCCATATTCCAACCAGCTTTAACCAGGGTGTCGCGGGCATGTGCGATCAATTGTGCTTTGTTTTTATGCCCGTTCCTCTTATAGTCCATTATTTGTAAAGCAAGTTCCCTGGCCGATTTTCCCTGGAAAACCATTTTCATGTCTTCAGGAGGTAACGCCCAATTAGGATTGCCTGGTGGCGTACCTACACCTGGCGAATTAGTAGCCTGGTGACAGTTGGCACACTTCATAGCATATACACCTTTGCCGTCTTTTCCCCGAATAGGTGACATCGTATGGAGGTGACTATCATCGCCCTGTAATGGGATGTTTCCGGCAGGGTGACAATTCATACACCTTGGACTCTTCAATACCTTGTACACCTTGCCAAATGCAGCTACGGATGCGATGCTGTCAGGGCGATTTGTTGCTGTCTTTCTTATTTGTTTGTCATAATTTAGACCATTAGCTGTCAACCCTATCACCAAGCCAGCCAGCGCGGCAATGATAAGGAACTTTGGATGTTGGAAGGCCAACTTTCTTACAGGTGCTTTTCCCATCAGTTTTGGTTTCACGGTTAGTCCTTATTTTGAATGGCAGCTGCCAGGTGTATGGCCTTACGTATGCGAAGGTAGGTGCCACAGCGACAAATATTTCCTTCCATAGCAAGTTCTATATCCCTGTCGGTGGGATTTTTATTCTCCTTTAGCAAAACTGCGGCTGACATAATCTGACCAGCCTGACAATATCCGCATTGTGAAACATCCAGTTCCAGCCATGCCTGCTGTAAAGGATGATCGTGGTTGGGTGATAGCCCTTCAATGGTTACAACTGACTGTCCGGCAGCCCTGCTTACTTTTGTAACACAGGATCTTACCGCCTCGCCATTAAGATGAACTACACAGGCTCCGCACTGTGCTACACCACAGCCGTATTTTGTTCCCACCAGCCCGATGACATCCCTCAATGCCCATAGCAGTGGCATGTTTGGATCAATGTCCAGCTCATAGTCTTTATTATTTATGTTTAATTTGATCATGGCAGAAAGATAATTAATGAAGGGTTAGCCTAATTTTTGTTTGATATTCAGCGTATTGCCAGGCTTAGGTATTTGCTCATAAAATGGCTGGTCATAATACCTCTTGTTGGTAGCTTTGAACAGTGCATTGGCAACCGCCCCAAAAACAGGAGGGAAGGGAGGTTCTCCTAATCCGGTAGGGTCGATGTCATTTTGAATAAAATGCACTTCGATCTTCTGTGGGGCTTCGCTATGCCTGATGATCCGGTAGTTGTTGAAATTATTTTGGACTGGTGCGCCTCCTTTATGACTTAGTCTGCCAAAAAATGCGTTTCCAATTCCATCTATAACAGCGCCTTCTACCATGTTGGTAGCGGCATCAGGATTAATAACAATCCCACAATCTATGGCGCTGAATACCCTCTCTACATAAGGGAAACCATTTTTCATTACAATATCCACCACATGCGCTGCATAGGAATTATGACAGAAGTAAGCAGCAACACCCCTGCTGTATTTCTTATTTTCCGGCTTACCCCATCCTGATTTATCTTTCACCAGTTTAAGAATGCCGGCATATCTGTCAGCGTCATATTCGTTGTTTTTGCCTACAGGGTTGTCTTTGGCCTTTTTCAGTAATTCCAGTCTCAGATCGATTGGATCTTTTCCCATAGCTGCTGCCAGTTCATCTAAAAATGACTGTTCTGCTGCCGCAATGAAATTTGATCTTGGAGCCCGGAATGCCCCAATTGTTATATTGGATGGGATGGACCAGCCTTCTGCCAGGTAGTTATCTATAGCTCCTGCCGGGAACCTGTTGGCGTGAACCGCATGTTCGGGAATTCCGCCTCCCTTAACATGAAATCCTATCAGGTTTTTGTTAGCATCAAGTGCAGCGCGGTAGGTAGCAGTATACATAGGCCGGTAAATGCCATAGGTCATATCATCTTCGCGGGAATAGACCAGGTGAACAGGGGCATTTATTCTTTTTGAAATCAGCGCTGCTTCTGAAAGGTAATGCCCGTAAGCTCTCCGGCCAAACCCTCCTCCCATGCGTGTCATCTGGATCTCAATCTTCTCCGGAGGTAAATTCAATAATTTAGAGAGGGTAGGTTCAATCCAGCCCGGTGCTTGTAAAGGGCCAGCGAGTAAGGCTTTTTCACTGGTTACATGTGCAAAGAAATTCATTGGCTCCATACAGTTATGAGCCAGGAATGGTGCTGTATAGGTACGTTCAATGACTTGTGCCGCATTTTTGAAAGCAGTTTCGGGATCACCATCTTTTCTTAGTTCCTGAGAAGGCTTCCTGGCATATTCCCTCATGTCAGCTAACTGCGTGGTTGTACTTTCCAGCGCACCAGGAACGATCACTTCCCGTTTACCATTCCTTCCGGCGATGAAGTCTTTACTATCGCCGGCTGCCGCCCATTGCACCACCAGCTTCTTGCGGGCATTCATCACTTCCCAGGTGGTTTTGCCCACCACTACCAACAAATCGTTAAACGTGCGGGTATCAAAGCCTCCCTGCTCAAAATCTTCAGCGTATAGCTGCAGTTTAAATACATCAGTGATCCCGGGCATTTGTAAAGCAGCAGCAGCGTCAAAGGATTGCAGCTTCATGCCAAATGCCGGCGGATGTTGGATCATTGCATACAACATTCCTTCCTGCCTGTAATCCAGGCCAAAGAGTGGTTTGCCGGAAACTACCTTTTCCCCTTCCACATTTTTCTGAGAATGGCGGACAATCTGAAAATCCTTCGCTTCTTTAAGTTTTACCTCCGTGGGTACAGGCAATGTGGCTGCTTTTGATGCGAGGCTGCCGTATGTAGCACTTCGGCCGCTTGTAGTATGGGTAATCAGGCCGTCTTTAGCCGAGAGTTCAGTGATGGGTACTCCCCAGGTTTGGGCTGCCGCCTGTAACAACATCTGCCGGGCTGCGGCGCCAGCCTCACGCAGTGGCTTCCAGTACATTCGTACTGAATTACTCCCCCCCGTAAACTGAGGCCCCAGCTTTATATTATCATGCGGTCCCATTTCTACTATGATCTTTTTCCAGTCGGCTTCCAGCTCTTCCGCCACGATCATGGGAAGGGATGTCATCACATTCTGGCCAAATTCCGGATTGGGATTCAGGATCTTTATTATGTTATCAGGAGTGATCTTTATATAGCCTGTCAACCCATGCCATTCGGCTGGCAGTGTATGCTCCGAAAGCGCTCCGGCCAACCCTGCCTTGGAAAGCCAGCTGAAACTGATCATCAGACCACCTCCGGCTAATAAGGTGGACTTTAAGAATGAACGTCTGCTTGTGGTTGATTTGGATTGGTTCATTATCAGCAGTTTATTTTAGAAATGATTAGCTACAGTGCGAACTTGCGACTACAACTTAATATTATTCTAAGGGTGTTTTGTATATATATTACTGAATTTACTACCAAAATTTCGGATGGGCTCCCACTTTGCCATTTATATCTCTCTTCAAAACCGATGTTAGTTAAAATTAATAAAGCCCGCAGAGATTTATCTGCGGGCTTTATAACAAATCATTGCTTGAAAGCTGCGGCGACGCTATGGTATACCATGATGGCAAGCGCCTGATTTTCCTTCAGGTTTCGATCCTCCATTCAGCATCCATCTTTATTAAATGCACGTTCATAAATTATCTTACCATCGCGGCTTACATAGTCGCCCGAAACAATTGGATAGGCATATTTAGGCGCATGTGATACGCTACGGCTTCTTATGGTTATCCTGTCATTAACTTGCAGGCTGTGCAAAGCGTCAAATTCACTCCTAAAGCTCAAAAAATTCTTGTCAGCCTTTTCCTGGCCGAAACTAAGAATATAGTCGTCACCGTTAATCCTGACCATAATCCCGAAACCTAGTCGTGAGCCTGGTGGGAGAGAAAGTGAGGTGACAACAGCCTCCATGTCAGTAAAAGTGTTGACGGATCTCATTATTTTAGTGGCCCCGGCAAGCACTTTTATACCTTCGGGAGAAGCTTCCCATTTTTTGTACTTTACTCCTGCAGGGGTAGCCTCCCATTTTTCCCGTTCGGCTTTCATTTCAGCAGCTGTAGGGCGTTTGGGAGTTGGTTTTTTGGATGTATCGCGGTTGGCAAATACTAGTCCGCTTGCGATCACCAACGGTAAGATCAGGGCATAGATAAATTTTGTCCTGTTGCTGGTCGGTTTAATTAGCTTAGATTTATCTCCTGATAATTCAGATCCGTTTAAGGCGTTTTTTTTATCTTTCATAGCTTAGAAAATTGATTTCAACGAAGTTAAAATCCTGTTTTTCAGCCCGGAAATCTGGACTGTAAATAATAATGTAACCTTTGTAAATAAATTGTAAATGGATAGCCGAAATCTCCTTTCCGGGAAACACAAGTACCAGTTCGGATTGATATTATTGTCCTTTATATCCATAATATGTCTGGCGTTCAATATGATAGGAAGCGATGACTTTGACATCGCGAGAAGAGAAGTTTTACTGCGCAAGATTGGTCATGAACTGCTTTTGCAGTCGGGTGACAGTACCTCAAGAGTGCTTCCTGTAAAATTAATCGGAGAGAATGAATACCGGATCAGTTTTGAGAATGCTTTTCACTTTCGACCCGACTCATTGGTTAGCATTACACAGCGTTTGCTAGCAAAAGATCCCCTCACAGGTGATTATGTTGTGAACGTGCTAAACTGTGGCAACGCCACTGTGGCCTATGAATTTGCTATTTCTGCAAGTAAAAAGGATGATATTCTGACATGTGGGGGGAGAAGGCAACCTACAGCATGTTATATGGTCGATATCAAGTTCAAGCCGGCGGATTTTAATGTAATTAAGAAGGTATCTCTGCTGGGTAGCCTGTCCGTTTTGGCATTCGTTGGATTTATTTTTTTGAGGTCTGTTAGATCGCGAAAGGTTCCACCTGACAGTCAGCAAACCGGGGTGTACGCTTTAGGAGCGATATCCTTCGATGTGGAGGGCCGAAAGCTGATGATAAATGAACTGACGATAGATTTAACGGCTACTGAAACGCGTGTACTGCATGTTTTCGCCTTGTCGCCAAACGAGACCATAGCACGGAGCCGGTTGCAGAAGGAGATATGGGAAGATGAAGGTGTTATTGTAGGTCGTAGCCTGGATATGTTCATCTCAAAGCTTAGAAAAAAACTGGAACCTGAGCCTGGGATCAAAATCGTTGTTGTACGTGGCAAGGGGTATAAGCTTGAAACCAGCGCTTAGGAGGAAGCTACCCGCTCTATTTTACCTCCGTCAAAAATAAACTGCTAATATCCCATTAGAAAAGAAGGGTGCTCAAAAATTGAGACACCCTTCTGATAGTTACGTTGTTTACCAACTATTTTGCCAGGATTACCTTGCTCTGGTAGACCTGATTTTTACCAGTATAGATTGTTACCAGGTAAAGGCCGTTAGGGGCATTTATGGTAAAATTATCACGTTCTAATTTTTCATTTTTAACGACCCTGCCCTGGAAATCCCTGACAAGTACCCGGGCGTTTTGCCATCCGAAGTTAGCCGGTAGGGATATCCGACCGGTGGTAGGATTGGGGAATAGCTTGAGGTTGGTGGTAGGGAGACTAAGGTCGGTGCCCTTGTTCATGATAGAAGTAGCTGCAAATGGAGCCGCCGGATTATGTTCAAAGGAGTAAGAGTCGTAGATACCGGTGACCTCCGAAGCTGAAAGCGCCCGTTTATAGACCAGCAGATCTTCCAGTTTTACACCGTTAGCTGTAAAAGAACCGCGACCAAGACTGTCTTCAAGCCCAATAGCATATAGTGCTGCGCGATAATCGAAATAAGTCCAGGTACCAGAAGCAGCGACACTATGCTGGAGATTACCATCTAAATAGGCGGAGATATTAGTACTATCGTAAGTTAGAACGAGATGGTGCCATCTACCGGTAGATACCGGTGTTCCGGCTATAGCATTAGTGCTGTCAATTGTTCCACCTAGCGTAATACCATAGCCGTCATACTCTATTTGCCAGCCATATGGCACCCCAACTGGAGTTACATATCCCCCGTTCAGTATTGTAAAGGGTTCTGCAGTGGGATCAATATGAATCCAGAAAGCAACAGACATTTTGGACGTTGGAAGGGCGGCAATGGCTGAAGTTCCCTGAAGCATCAGGAATCCACCATTGTTGAAAGTAGCAGCCTGATCACAAATGGAATCAAGAGCAAAAGAAACATTGCCTAGTTGTGTACCATTTATATGGTTAGCTGAACTATCATTACCATTGCCATTGAAAGGATACCAGTTAAAATAGTCAGAAGGGAAGGTTCCGCAATGCGAAATTTTGCAGAGTGTATCCCTGACCGTTACAGCAACCCTACCTTGGATGCAACCGGTGGAGCTATTGACAGCTTCCACATAGAAAGTCTGGATACTGTCTACCGGGGGGGGAGTATAGGCGTTCCCGGTATAAATCGAGCTGCCACCTGCAGGGACTGTGTACCAGTTATAATTGACACCAGCCTGTGGGTTGTTCACCGTAATTATGGCTGAGCTGTCCTTGCAGACAGTTGCAGGAGAACTTAGGGTAAAGCTATCAGGAAGCGGAGTCACGGAGGTAACTACTGGAGTTCTAAGGCTGGCGCAGCCGCCAGATTGCACCTGTACAAAAACTGTATCTGTTGCTAAGGGGCTGATCGAATAGGTGCTGTTGGCCGACAGCAGGTTTCCGCCGACGGATGCATCATACCAGCTAAAGTTACTGCCTGTGCTGGAAGAAGCCGTATAAGTGATGCTGCTGCCCGCACAGATGGTTGCTGCCGAAGGGGAAACGGTGGGTGCTGTTGGTGCTACGGATTTTTTCAGGGCGTAATATATGCGGAAATTGTTCAGCAATCCCAACAGACTGCTGTTAACGGTTAATCGCACCCTGTCAAATGCCTGGGAAGGTTTGAGCGTGATTTCGGCGATGGTATTGTTTTGAAGAAGCCTTAGGATAGGAGAACTTACAGTCTGAGCGTCGTTGTTGCCTGTAGTGCCGTTGTAAGTTTGAACGGTGACGGCACCGAAAAGTGCTACTGAAAGAGTGGCATTACCGCTGCCGATACGAATGATAAGTGAATCGCACCCGGCGTTGCTGAGATCGGAAAAAATAAGGTCCTGAGAAACAGTCACTCCCAACAGGGCAGCAGTAATCTGGAACTCGGAGTAATTGGTCAGATTGCTATCGACGGCATTACCAGGGTTGGTGACGCCACATAACAGGCAAATACCAGTGACGGCAGTACTTTGTGAATTGGCGTAGGTCTGTGCTTTGGCAAGTGATGCGTCGAACAGAAGCATGCCAAAGACTGCCGCTATGACTGCGGCAGCAAGCTTGTTAGGGTAGTTTTGTTTCATAAAAAATCATGGTTGAATGGAAAAATGAGGGTTGGGTATGAAATGATAAGTGTTGACTTGAATAATCTTGAATTTTATAAACAGCTGGCGATTAGATTATAGGTTCAGAGGGCGTAGCTAACAATTCAAATGATAATGAGCCTATGTGAATATATGATTTTGTATCAAAAGAATCAACCTATAAATTCTAATATCCACCGATTTAGCAGGTAGTATTTATCGAAGCAATTGAGGTAGATGTGTTTACTTAGAAAAAAAGGTACAGTCCATTATTGGCTAATTTTGTAAGCTATTCCCCCATTGCCAGGAAAACTGCGGGTATCATGCGCGGCTGAACTCCCTCGTTCACCGACGAAGCGTTTCCTGATTATTAAAAGTGTTGTATTTTTTATAGTATTGAAATTTATTATATCATCTATTGGGCTCACTTTTTATTATTCACGGTACAAATTTAGTGAATCACCAACTGCTGCTGGCGGTCCCATCTTCTAAACAGAAATATTGGTACTAAAACCAGTAACCTATCTTAATGCTTCCTGCGCACGGGCATCTGTAGCCTGCTTTAAACGTTGCTGAATAGTGCTTAACTGAGAATCCCAGATTGCTATTACTAGTAGACAGAATGGGCCGACTACCTGGCTCAATGCTGTCACGGATGAAGAGTATGGAGTTCCGGGAATAGAAGCCAAAAAATAAGTAGAAGCAAAGCCGTTGATATCAGTTGAAATAAGATGATATCCTTTTAATAATTTGAAATACAGATCAATACATAGCTTTTTAGTCGCCCTGCCTGTACAATTTTCGAACTTATTCATCCATGATTTAAGGAGATTTGCGAAATTTACTTTTTGAAAACGAACACTATAGAAGTTATTCGTTTTAGCGCACAAAGCCCCGAATCTTTTTATGTGAAAAACCACAATTTCGAAATTTTATCTCCTTACTCTAGGATAGTATTTGCAAGTATTACAGTATTTTAGCTCATTTTAATATGAAAAAATCGGACAAATCTATCCACAACATTAGTATTGCGTCAATCAAAAGAAGTACAATAAAACCATACGACTTCAACTGCACAAGGTTTTATGAAGAACACACTGCTTTCAAAAATGCATACCCAGAAATAGAAATCGGCTTTTCGTCCACGGAACTAGTGATTTGCTCTACTGTGATAGATAAAAATAATTTCAGTGTTTTGACTACTCAAAAGTTGATAACGAAGGAAAAAGGAATATTACTATCGAGTAATTTAAATGGTGCTTCAGTTAAAGCGTATGGGGATTTTAAAGGCTACAAAAAAGATTCTTTCACTTTTGGCATCATACATTTGGCAGACGGCAATGAGTTTAAATATTTTATTGAGACTGGTAGAGCTTCTATGGTAATGATTCATGGAGTAAAGACGAGGATTCAAGTTAACGCAATGACTGATTCCCAAGTAATCAAGGTAGCAGCTATTTGGACGGGAAAAACTGATTCTTCAAGCAACCCTTCAAATTCAACGATCTGAAGGGTTCATTTTAGGAGAGTATCTTAAGAGGTAGCAAAAGCTTTGGATAACGACAGAATTCGAACTATATATACTTTGCTGAACTTTGAATGATAAGAAAGTACACATAGGAAGAGAAATCTTCGAACTTTCAAGACCTGCTACCGGAGCGAGTCTTGAAAGATGAAGTTGAAAATGGTCGGGACGACAAGATTCGAACTTGCGACCCCTAGCACCCCATGCTAGTGCGCTACCGGGCTGCGCTACGTCCCGAACTCCGGTGTCAAGGGATGCAAAAGTAGCAATTTTTTGAATCTTACAAAATTATATACCATATTTTTTATACGCTATCGGAGAATCGTAATGAAACCCTTTACCACCTTATGTCGTGGACCAAATGTCAGCACGTAATAGTAGGTGCCTTCCGCCAGTGAGGCCCCCGTCCAGGTGTTGGCGTAGTGCGACTGCTGGTACACCATACGCCCGCTGCGGTCAAAGATTTTCAGTTCATTATCCGGGTACATGTCGAGGTTGCGGACCACCCAGCGGTCGTTGATGCCGTCGCCGTTAGGGGTGAGGATATTCGCAGGTTGTACGAGGTCGTCTTCCTTCACCGTGATGGTCACCTGGGCTTGTGCTGCACAGCCATAAGTACTGTAACCGGTTACCGTGTACGTGGTGGTAACAGCAGGACGCGCTATCGGATCTGAAACTGTAGTGCTGTTTAACCCGTCCGCCGGCGTCCATTGATAGCTTACGCCGCCATTGGCTTGTAGTTGCACCGTAAAGCCTTTGCTGACTGGCGCTTCAACAGGCTGTATCGCAATCACCGGTAAGGCATATACGGTAATACTAATGGTATTACTGCTGTTCGTATAGCCGTTCGGGTGCGTTGTTTGTAAGCTGTACTGCCCGCTCTTACTAACTTCCAGCGTATTGCCGGTGGCTTCTTTAATAGTTTGGCCATCCAGGTACCATTGATATTTTCCGGGAGATGTGGTGGCCAGCGTCGCTTTATCTCCTGCGCAAAAGCTCGTATTGCCCCTGGCAGTAATCACCGGGGTTGGTATATCCAGTACCGTTATACGCATTGTTACCGGCATGGCTGCTTCATATTGGGGATTGCCCGTTTGCGTAACGGTGATCACCGCCGTGCCCGGCTGGCCAACGGTGGCCGTATTGCCGGAAAGTGCGATCACTTGTGGATTGTCGGAAGCCCAGCTAACAGGAAGCCCCGCCGAGGAACTGCCTTGTAAGCTAAATACTGCGTCGCCAATCAGTTTATCCGCCACCGGGGTAACGGTCAATACCTGCTGTCCCTTATTAACGGTAACGGTTATACGTATTGACGAATCGCTCAGGATACTGTTTACATCCGGTTGCAATACACCGGATAGGGTATAGGTTCCGGGCATATTGCCATCATAGCTGCCGGAACTCCATTGTACGGGTACATTTATCACAGCACCGTCTGTATACAACACAGCCACCGGCGGCAATGCCAATCCTGCGAACTTAGTGCCGAAAGGAACATGCAGTGACGCTGGCGCGGTTATGCTGCTATCCCTTCTCTTCTCTACAATACAAGTTATAACCGGCAACAAACCTGCTGGTACATTCACCCAGGCCGGTAACGTAAACTTGCCCGGCAACTGATAGGCGCCTGCCTGACTGCTATTAAAACTACTCACATCCCAGGTCACCGGAAAATCAGCTACCTGCCCGTCTGTTGTCTGAATAGTTAAGGAAGATGGCAGCGCACCGGCAGGAATACCTGTCCCATATGCAACATGCAGGGTCGGCAGTACCGTTTGAACGGCGTCCGCTTCGAGCGCTTTCAAAGTAACCCGGAACTGTTTTTCGGTAAGGTTCCCGGCCTCATCTTTCGCCGACACTGTAATATCCTGCCCCGGCCAGGAAACAGTAGCAGGGGTCATCTGTATTTCCAGTGCAGCCGTTGCCGTATGATTATCGCTTATGGTGTAAAATGCCGGAGTAATAGCCACCGGCGCATTATGAATGTCGGCAAATAACGTAGTGTCGTTGGTGTTAACCACGGGTGCAATATAATCTGGCAAACAAGCCATACTGACATTAGGCAGCCCGCCGAAACTACTGAAGGTACTGTCGTTATTTTCCATCGTAATACGCACACTATCCACGGTAGCCGCTGTTATGGCTACTTCAAACTGCCGGCTGTTAATTTTCGTAATACCTGCAATACCTCCGTTCTGCACCTTAAAATTGGATGGCACCAACATCAGCACATCATTGTCGAAAAGGAGCTGATAGGTAACCACCTGGTTCCGGGTAAGCACCGGATCTTTTAATACCCAGGTGCCGGTAACAGGCGCACCCTGAACTTCATAGGCACCTATGTCCACCGCATTACCGATAAACCGTTCATTTCCTGCCAGGTCCTTCCGAATAGTAGTGATGGAGGGCGACACCAGTCCCGGAGCATACTCGGCACTGCTTCCCTGATCTATGGCAGGCGACCCGCCCAATAAAGAATAATCGCCAGCGGCAGCATTCCTGAAATGTGGATCTGCCTTAAGAATTTTTTTCGCGGGATCGCTCGCAGTATACTGAGTAATACAATTGCTGAACACAGAATTACTGTTTGTGCCCATCCATTCGCTCATCGGGCGGGAGTTGGAAGTCGTGTTGTTATAAAAAATACAATTCACCGTTCTGTTAATCAGGTTTAAACTATAAACGCCTACCGATGCAATATTATCTGCCATCGTGATATTACTATAGCTGTACGTTCCGATAGTGTTAAAACCATTGTTGCTGCAACTTAGCAGTACATTAGTATTGTTTCGTGCTATTAATGAATTGGAAACGGTGATCTCACTTCTGTTGAAATCGAGCAGGCCAATAAATCCGGTATTGTCAATCACAGTCAGATTGGTGGCTTTGAGTTTACCCTCATTAACAGAAAGTGCGCCTGTCCGGTTGTTACGAATTATCACATTGTTCATCGTTAAATCCCCTCCAGCATTCACAGAAACCGGTAAATAAAATGAATTATTAAATGGCATTACATCTGAGATCGTTAGTCCATCGATGGTATCCTTGTTATTGCCAAGGAAAACCAACAGGCCCAATGCATTGTCCGTAAGCTCGGCAGGAGTATTGTTGACATCCGCCGATAATATAGTTGGGTATAAGGATGGATTTCGATCGGCCATTCCCGGATTTCCCGTAGGAGGAAAGCCTCCGTATAAACTCACGGATTTATTAAACGTAAATATGTAATAATGAGGATCAGTATTGCCCTGAATGTTTGTGTCGGACCGGTAGGTGCCCTGTGCCAGATAAACACTGGTTTGTGTCCCCTTATTGGCCTGCACCATCGCTTCCTTTAAGGTTTTATAAGCGCCGGCCCAGGATTTTCCATCGCCGCTTTTAGGGACATTCCCATTTACATAAAAAGTATTTTGGCCTAACGCCACCGTATACACGAAGGAAAATAGCAATAGAAATAGTAATCTTGTCATGATCATAGATATTGGGGCCGGCGTCCGGCAACTGTCCATATAGAGAATGTTTGTGTGGCATCACTTTGCCGTAAAGTTCGGCAACTACAGCAGGAGAAATGTATATGTTTTTTCCGTTTTTTTAAGCTAAAAACAGCTTTGGAAGATAAGGTGGAATCACTTTTGCATAACCATTAGGGAATCAAATTGGCTTTATATGAAAAAGTTAGTCTTTATCATGACCATGGCTGTTTTGTCTATCGTAGCGGCTTGTGTACCACCCAGGCGACCGCCAACCCCACCCAGGCCCCCCAAACCACCGCATGCGATGATAGTTATACCCAATCCTGGTTTTATTATACAGCCGTCGTTAACCTGAAATGGAGTTTCAGTGTTACCGTGGTATAAAACAGAAGCCGGAGCATTTAAAAAGCTCCGGCTTCTATCATTATTTTGTAAATACAGCTAATCCCGGTTCATCCCTTTGGAAATCAGCCATATAATGAGGCCTAATACTACTGCCACTGCAATGATGCCCGTCCATACCCCGGCTTTGAAAATACCCCCTATCAGCTCACAGCTGCTTAGTAATAAAATGGAGGCCACGGCTACCGAATAAACTATACTTTTCATAGTGATATGTTTGGTTCTGATAACCATAATGCATTTTCTGTGCCGTCTGCCGGTTTATCGGGTACTTATGGTGCCGGCTGAAGCGCTGCTTCGGCAGTAAAAAGCCTGATAAATCAAGCGCTTCCGCCTGTAACCCCGCTGTATCCCGGTCGTTTATAAGCATGGACTGATTAATGCCGCTTACTGGTCAACTGATAACAGAATTCCACAGTATTGGGGTCGCCTGTAAGAAAAATTACACGTTTTGCCGTTACAAAGGTCATCCAACCAATTTAAGGTGTTGGGTGTTAACGTTTTGTTGCTTTGGGTCTTAACTTACCATCATGTACTTTTATTTAACACAATCAGACAAATCCTTACATCCATGATTCATCTTTTTCAACCGCTTCAGTTGCGCGCTGTTACACTGAAAAACCGCATTGCCGTTTCTCCCATGTGCGAGTACTCCGCTGAAGATGGCTTCGCAAACGACTGGCATTTAGTACACCTCGGCAGCAGGGCCGTAGGAGGGGCAGGACTTGTACTCACGGAGGCGGTCGCCGTATCAGCGGAAGGCCGCATTTCCCCACAGGACCTCGGCATCTGGAAGGAAGAGCACCTGCCCATGCTGCTGCGTATCACGCAGTTTATAAAATCGCAGGGAGCGGTGGCCGGCATACAGCTGGGCCACGCCGGCCGTAAAGCCAGCACCTACCGCCCCTGGGAAGGACATAAGGAAGTGCCGCTGGATAAAGGCGGATGGACGCCGGTAGCACCAAGCGCCATTCCTTTCAACGACGTATATCCGTTACCGGAAGCACTCACCAAAGAGGGGATTAAAAAAGTAATCGCAGATTTTGCCACTGCTACGGAAAGAGCCATCCGCGCAGGTTTTGAGGTCATCGAAATTCATGGCGCCCACGGTTACCTGCTGCATAATTTCCTCTCCCCACTCAGCAACGACCGCACAGATGAATATGGCGGCGCATTCGAAAACAGGATACGCCTGCTCCTGGAAGTGACTGACGCTATCAGAGCAGTGTTGCCGGCACAGTTCCCGCTATTGGTACGTATCTCTGCTACTGACTGGGCCGAAGGTGGCTGGAATGAAGAGGAGTCTGTGGCACTGGCACGCATCCTGAAAGACAAAGGAGTAGATCTCATAGACACCAGCACCGGCGGACTCGCACACCACCAGAAAATTCCGGTTGGGCCACTTTACCAGGTACCTTTCGCGGATAAAATCCGCAAGGAAGCAGGTATTGCTACAGGGGCAGTAGGACTCATCACCACCCCGGAAGAAGCCAATGCCATTATCGCCGATGGGAAGGCGGACCTGGTGCTGATGGCGAGGGAACTGCTCCGCGATCCATATTTTCCTATGCACGCAGCTGCGGCTTTAGGTTACCACGATATGCCATGGCCTATTCAGTATGTACGGGCTAAACGCACACCGCGTTAATCTCTTTTCAATTGGCTGATCGAAGGTCGCCCAACAGAAAAGGCTGTACCGTGCTTTGGTTCAGCCTTTTCTGTTAAGTTAGCTAAGAGGGCATAGTTCGCCTATAAGCGTCATTTTAAAATAGCTTCAATACCTTCCAACTCTTCATGCGAAAACTCCCTGTTCCGCAACGCCACCAGATTATCATCCAGCTGCGCTGTAGAACTGGCGCCGATCAACACGGTTGTAACCCTTGGATCTTTCAGCACCCAGGCAAGCGCCATCTGCGCCAGTGTTTGTCCACGCTTCACGGCGAGGTCATTTAACCGGGTAATTTTCTCCAGCTTCTCCGGCGTAATATCCTGCGCTTTCAAAAAGCCCCCTTTGCTGGCCCTGCTGCCGTCAGGAATGCCCTGCAGGTACTTGTTGGTCAATACCCCCTGTGCGAGGGGAGAGAATGGAATACAGCCCACCCCATTAGCTTGCAGCACATCCAGCAGGCCTTCTTCCACCCAACGAACAAACATGCTGTACTTAGGCTGGTGAATTAAACACGGTGTACCGAGCTCCCGGAGCACTTTTACAGCCACAGCCGTTTGGGCAGCAGTGTAGTTGGAAAGTCCTACATACAACGCCTTACCCTGCTGCACCATGCTATGGAGTGCCCCCATTGTTTCGGCAATGGGTGTTTCCGGATCAGGCCGGTGAGAGTAAAAAATATCAACATAGTCCAGCTGCATACGCTGTAAGCTCTGGTCCAGACTAGAAATAAGGTATTTACGGCTGCCATGGTCCCCATATGGCCCGGGCCACATCGTATAGCCTGCCTTGGTGGAAATCACAATTTCATCCCTTAAATGGCCCCCAAAATCCTTTTTGAGGATACGTCCGAAGTTTTCCTCAGCACTGCCGGGAACAGGTCCGTAGTTGTTGGCCAGGTCGAAATGCGTAATGCCACTGTCAAACGCATGTCGGATGATTGCACGCCCGTTATCAAAATTGTCAACAGAGCCGAAGTTGTGCCAAAGCCCCAGGGATATCGCCGGTAAAAGTAGTCCGCTATTCCCGCAGCGCTGGTAGGTCATCTCCTGGTATCTCGCCGGATGAGGGGTGTATGTCATCTTATCGTGGTTTTTTGACAAGATAAATGAAATATGATATAAAAAAGTTAAATTGAGTGAGTTACTGTCCCTGAACTATTCTATTTACTGACTATCGAACTATCTATTTTCAACCTACAGCAACTGTCTATGGAGCATATTGCTACCACTGGGATTATCTCGGTCAACCTATACGAAAAAAGCAAGGTCATTTGTACCTCCTGGAATACCTGTGAAACCGCAGAAGAATATATCACCGGTATCAAAGATTTTCATGCACTCTACTGGAAAATTAAGCCCAAACATACCCTCTGGTATAATGAGAATTGTAGTTTCGATATTCCTGCGGACCTGCAAGCCTGGACGGACTCCTTCCTCAACGCCACAGCGGTAAATGCCGGGTTCGACGGGAAAGTGGCCATTGTCATCGGCGACAACATGTTGCACCTGCTGTCGCTGGCCAGTTTGTTTGAAGAAAGCACCACCAATCTCGCACCCCGTTTTTTCAGGCACAGGGAAGAGGCGCTGCCATGGCTGGAGAAGAAAACACAGTTGCAGCCGGTGCTGCCGCCTACCATCAAAGTCAAAAGCCTGATGGACGGCAAGTCGGAAATCAGCCTGGAAATTAACAGCGAGGCATTGAATGAATACATCTTCCTGCTCAACCGGCTCCTCAAAAGCTCTATCTTTAAAATGGGTCATGCAGAGCAGTTCATCCGCCTCTCGGCACGGGAAAAGGAAGTCTTTCAGCAGATAGTACGCGGATGCACGAATCCCGCTATCGCAAAAGCCCTTTACATCTCCATAGATACCGTAAAAACTCACCGCAAAAATATTATGCAGAAACTACGCTGCCGCAATGTGCAGGAACTATTGCAATACTCCATTTTTGTACAGGTGTAAAGGTGCTAAAATCACCCCGCCGGGGTATTGTTACACTCGATTAGTTGGTGGATATTGCAGTTATAAATCAATAAGAACCACTATTCTGATCGCGAAAAATATTAACATTGGTTACACAAGGTGACCAATTATCCCAACGAACTATTTTATCTGTTTAAATTCTTATATCCACCTGGGGTCATAGTCGGATCTCCTTTCGCCAATTAAATAATTCACGTTAGAAAATGCATGCATGCTGCCCTGGCAGGATGTCGTGGAAAATCATTAATCGTGTAGTGTATTTAATAGGTTAACCTCAATGTCTAATAAGCAGAAATCGAGTAGGAAGTGAGGGATTATTTCCCTCACTGTCCTCTCACACCACCGTACATGCGGTTCCGCATACGGCGGTTTGTTAGAATAAGTTCATTTGGTGGGTTGTTTTCCAATAGTAGTAGTTC
>NZ_JAHUWJ010000014.1 GCF_019219075.1 Chitinophaga sp. sic0106 | reverse complement strand
CTTTTTTACGATATGACCAATGCCTATCTGGGTGTATCTCTCTCATTTCCCAACAGGGTAATAACTAGTATAACTACATTAATATACCTGTTTAATAATTTCCTACAAAAGTAAAAGGGTGTATCAATAGTACGATACACCCTCTTTTTATTCGGGTACCTGATGGAGACATGTCGGCATTTAGACAACTCTCAGGCGCTTTATTTATTTTTGATACATCCTCTCTATTCGGTACCTGATGGTGTCAGGCAGTCGTTTCCGCAATGCTCAGGATCGTTTGCTTTTGATACAGCCCTTTACTATTGCTGAGTAATTTATTTCGCAGCTAAAATTTCCAGGTAATGTGGGTTATACATCACACCCAATACATTTCCAAAAGGGTCAACCACAGAAGCCGTTACAAAGCCGCCACCACGTTCGGTTACATCATCTAATATTGTGGCGCCCATATCCAGTAAACGTGCTACGGTGGCCTTTATATCATCTACATGCCAGTATACAATGGCACCACCCGGAGTGGTAGTTGCGCCACCCGGCGCATATTTGCTGTCAATTATTCCCAGCTCAGCCTGATAATCACCCAGTCGAAACTCCACATATCCGGGCCTTTCAAAGTAGGGAGCCATGCCGGTTAACTCGGTATACCATTTCCTGGCAGCCTCGTGGTCAGCAGCAAAATAGCTAATAGTAGCGAATCCTCTTAATGGGTTTGTATTTGTCATAGCGATAGTTTTTATCTGTTTTAATGATGATGTAAAGGTAGCCGTGGAGGTATGACAACCTTATGTCAGTAGATGTAAAACAAAGTGATAAAAATAAACTACCTGATAAGTTGGGGAAGGTGGCGGAATATAATATAAAGTCATGAAAGCAGCCATGAGCAAGCAAAAGGGCTACTTTCTACTTATTAAATTGAAAACAAAATTATTCCTACAGATATTTTTCGCGTAATATCTTAAAGTGATGGAGCTGATGGCCTATCATGGTAAAGCCCAATGCGAGTACACTGGTCTCAATTTTCCAGCTTACCCCTGTGCGTAGCATCACAGCTTCGTTAAAACCCCTGAACATGGCTTCACTCGCTATCCGGGTGGCCTTTAGTTCATCCACAATGCTGGAAAGGGAACGATCCTGGTTTAAGGTATTGGCAGCGTACTTTTCTTCATCAAATCCTGGCAATGGACCTTTATCGTTACGGGAAAAAACCATGGCCCGGTACATGAATACCCGCTCTGTATCAGCCATATGAAGAAAAACATCCTTCATGCTCCATTTGCCGGCGGCATATGCATAATTGCCCCGTGGTTCATAACGCGCTACATCAAATTTATTCAATTCCTCATTCGCCAACTGAAAGGCATCTGTAAGATCCACATCCGGCACCAGATTGATATATCTGTCATAAAACCTGGGCATAGGAAAAATTAAACCTTTTTTCATAGCGGACAATTCAGGGTATGTTAGAATTAATCTTTAGTGTTCAGTCGCTGAGGCGCCGGTAAGCGGGTCGCCCATTGCAGCACTGACTGCAAATTAACATTTCTTACACTAAAATCCGCATCCGCATTATAGATTCCTTCGGTACCGGGCGTCAGACTGATGGTGGTTCGTTGGTCCGTCAACGTTACAGCGCCTCTGGCCAGCACGGTACGCACATGTTGCCGGTCGTAACTGTTGATGGAAAATTCGGCTGCTGAGGCATTGATGTCGGTCACGGGAGTATGTACAGTCAGGGAAGTAGAGTCACTGGGTAACAGCCTGAAATAGGCCTCCCCATCCACAAATAGCTGCTTATTTCTGCCGGCTGTAATGAATTTGAATCTAACGGTAGTTTTGCTGTTCAGAAAAACGTAGGTGCCATCTGCCAATATAAGTGAGTAGGTAAGCCCTTCCGGAACATACAGGGTATTCCAGCTGGTCACCCCTATTCCCTTGGGTGAATAGGTAATGCCCTGGGGGGATGCATATATAGTAGCATCGCGGGACTGTATGATCTTATGCTGCCTGGGTGTAAGGTCCAGCACATCTCCGTTGGCAAGTGTTAAGATGATCCTTTTCTCCGCGGCTTCCTTTATGATCGGAACAGGAACAATAGTTGGCTGCTGTACCCACCACCATATACCTCCGATTACGGTCAGTATGCAAACTAAAGTTATCCACACTGCCGGTGTTGCGGCTTGTTTCGGGTGTGGTTTCATGTGTTTAAATTACAGGTTTGGTACCAGGCAATTTTTGCCTGCTGAAAAGTACAAATTGCCTGGAAACTGACCAACACCGGCAGGCTTTACTTTGTTAGCATCCTGTTAAAACTGGTTAAACTTTTAGCGGTTTTAATTGTCTATCTTTATTCACGTTCACTTTTTTTACCAAACTAGCCCGGCGGATGAGTAAAAATTTTCTGTCTGTATTACTGGTTATGGTGATAGTCGCCTTTGCATCCTGTGGGCACCGTAAACAACCGGCAGCCAAAGAATCCGGTCCTATTGTGGTAGATGTTATTGTTGCAAATCCACGCACTATCAGCAATATCGTAGAAGCCAACGGAACTGTTGTCGCTAACGAATTTGTAGAGCTGCACCCCGAAACCAGCGGGCGCATCACCTATCTGAATGTGCCGGAAGGGGCACTCGTTCAAAAAGGCACGGTCATCGCCAGAATTAATGATGCTGACCTTGTGGCACAACAGGAAAAAGCCAAAGTACAACTGGACCTGGCCGTTAAAACGGAAGAAAGACTCAGAAAACTATTGGCAATCAATGGTATAAATCAGGCTGATTATGATGCCGCCCTCAACCAGCTCCAGGGCCTCCGCTCTGATATCGCCTATTACCAGGCACTGATCGATAAAACAGTCGTAAAAGCTCCGTTTACTGGTGTGATAGGGCTCCGGCAAGTTAGTATAGGCGCCTACGTTAGTCCCACCAACATCATCGCCACCCTGCAAACAACCAACACACTCAAAATCGATTTCACCATCCCGGAGCAATATAATTACCTCGTTAAAAAGGGTAATAAAGTACAGGTAGCCATGGATGCCACTTCCGGCAAAATGATCAATGCCACCATCATCGCCGTGGAACCCCAGGCCAACGCCGCTACCCGCAACCTCGTTGTACGCGTGATGCTGCCTAACGTTTCCGCCCATCCCGGCGGCTTCGCCAAAATTTACGTTGATGCAGGTTCGCATAGTAAAGCCATCCTGGTTCCTACAAACGCACTCATCCCCGAGGATAAAAATAATAAGGTGATCGTTGTTAAAAATGGTCGCGCCTCCTTTGTGAGCGTACAAACAGGCGTGCGCCAGGCATCCAGCGTGGAAGTCACCAGCGGCGTTACCAGCGGTGACACCGTTGTGGTCACCGGCGTGCTCTTCGCCCGCCCAAATGGTATCCTAAAAGTCAGGGAAATTAAACAACTGGAGAACTGATGAATATCTCGGAGCTGTCGCTGAAAAGGCCGGTAATGGCCACCGTAATGAACCTGGCACTCATACTGTTTGGAGTGGTAGGATTCACCTTCCTGGCTATACGCGATTATCCGGCCATCGACCCGCCCATCATCACCGTTTCCACCTCCTACACCGGCGCCAACGCTGATATTATAGAAAGCCAGATCACCGAACCGTTGGAAAAACAAATCAACGGTATCCCCGGCATCCGCACCATCACCTCCTCCAGCTCTATCGGCAGCAGCGCCATCACCGTGGAATTCAACCTCGGGGTAGACCTGGAAGCCGCCGCCTCCGACGTGCGCGATAAAGTTGGACAAGCTCAACGTAACCTCCCACAGGATATCGACGCACCACCAGTGGTTACCAAAGCAGACGCCAACGCCGACTTCATCCTCATCCTGGCCGTACAAAGCCCCACCAAAGGATTGATGGAATTGAGCGACTACGCCGAAAATGTTCTCCAGCAACAGTTCCAGACTATCAATAACGTTAGTTCCATCAACATTCTCGGACAAAAACGCTACGCCATGCGCCTGTGGCTGGACCCCGACAAAATGAGTACCTATAACGTAGCCTTTACCGATGTAAGCACCGCCCTTAACAACGAAAACATAGATCTCCCCCCGGGAAAAATATATGGAACAGAAACGGAGCTGACTATACGAACACTGGGGCGACTCACCACAGAAAAAGAATTCCGCGACCTGATTATCCGGGAAGACAGCAGCGGCATCATCCGCCTGTCTGATGTGGCCAAAGTGGAGCTGGGCCCGGAAAAATATGAACAGAGCTGGAAATATAATGGCGTGAACGCCGTAGGACTCGCTATCACCCCACAGCCCGGCGCCAACAACGTAGAAATCGCCGATGAATTCTACAAACGCCTGGAAGCCATCGAGAAATCTAATAAGTCCGATATCCAGTTTAAAGTACTGATTGATAACACTAAAATCATACGGCAGTCGCTCGAAGAAGTAGAAGAAACACTGATGATTGCATTTGCACTTGTGGTACTGGTGATCTTCTTTTTCTTCAGAAACTGGCTGATAGCCGTGCGCCCGCTGATAGATATTCCTATCTCCCTCATCGCAACATTTTTTGTGATGTATGCCGCCGGCTTTAGTCTCAACATCCTTACACTGCTGGGCATCGTACTGGCCACCGGCCTCGTGGTGGACGATGGTATTGTGGTAACGGAAAACATCTTCCGCAAAATGGAGGAAGGCATGCCCATCCACCAGGCTGCACTGGAAGGCAGCAAGGAAATATTTTTTGCGGTAATATCTACCTCTATCACACTGGCAGTGGTGTTTTTGCCGGTGATATTCCTGGAAGGCTTTGTGGGCCGCCTCTTCCGCGAATTTGGAGTAGTGCTGGCCGCCGCGGTGCTGATCTCCGCATTCGTATCGCTCACCATCACGCCGGTACTCAACGTAGTACTGAACCGCAAAGATGCGCAGCATTCGAAATTCTACCTGAAAACAGAGCCTTTTTTCCAGGGCATGGAATCAGGGTATAAGCGGTTGCTGGAAGGCTTTATGAAAATACGCTGGGTGGCCTGGGTAATTGTAGCCGTGTGCGGCGTGATTATTTACCTGATTTTAAATAGCCTTAAAAGCGAAATTGCACCGCTGGAAGACAGGAGCAGCATACGTTTCCAGGTAACCGCACCGGAAGGTACCAGCTTCGAAGCTATGCAATCTATTACCGACCGGATCTCCGATTATTTATATGACTCCCTGCCAGAACGTGATTTTGTATTTGCCAGAACTCCCGGTGGCGGAGGAGGTGGTGGCGGTGGGGCCGTGAACCAGGCGCAGCCGCGTGTAGGGCTCATTGCCCCGCAGGATAGAATCCGTTCGCAAAACGATATTGCCAACGACTTGCAGAACAAGCTTTCCCGCTTTAATGATGCCCGCATATTTGCAGTACAGGAACAAACGATTGCTGTAGGCTCCGGCTCTAAAGCTGCATTGCCCGTGCAGTTTGTGCTGCAAACAACGGACCTTACCAGGCTCCGTGAAATCATTCCTAAATTCCTGGATGAAGCCAGAAACGATAAAACCTTCGCGAACGTAGATGTAAACCTGAAGTTTACTAAGCCGGAAGTGCAGCTCTCGTTGGATCGTACCAAAACCCGCGACCTGGGCCTGTACGCATCGGATGTAATCCGTGCTGCACAAGCAGCTTTCAGCGGCGGGCGTATGGCATATTTCATCATGAACGGTTACCAGTACCAGGTAATAGGGCAGGTGGCCTGGGATAACCGCAACAAACCTAACGATATCAATAACCTGTATGTGCGTAACAACAGGGGCAACCTGCTGCCGCTGGATGCAGTGGTACACCTGCAGGAAGGTACCAACCCGGCCATCCTGTATCACTATAACAGGTATAAATCGGCCACCATATCTGCTTCACTATCGCCCGGCCATACCGTAGGCGATGGTATCAAAGCCATGCAGGCCATTTCAAACCGGCTGCTCGATGAGTCCTTCCAGACCTCCCTGTCCGGCCCTTCCCGCGATTATGCGGAAAGCTCTTCCAACATCGTGTTTGCGTTCGGGTTAGCCCTGCTGCTGATCTATTTGGTACTGGCCGCACAGTTCGAAAGTTTCATTGATCCGCTCACTATCATGCTAACGGTACCACTGGCACTGGCAGGCGCTTTGCTGAGTTTGTGGGTGTTTGGTCATACCCTCAATATTTTCTCTGAAATAGGCATGATCATGCTCATAGGGCTGGTAACAAAAAATGGTATCTTAATCATTGAGTTTACCAACCAGAAAAGGGAGCAGGGCATGGCGAAGGTAGAAGCTGTGATAGAAGCCGCTTCCCAGCGTTTACGCCCGATCCTGATGACGAGCCTGGCCACTTCGCTGGGCGCACTGCCTATTGCGATGAGCCTGGGCGCCGCCGCTACCAGCCGCGTGCCACTGGGGATTGTGGTAGTAGGTGGTATCCTGTTTTCACTGATTCTTACATTACTGGTTATACCGGCCGTATACACCTATATTTCCGGCAAACACAAAGCGCATAGTCACGAATGAAAAGATGTCTGATTTTTTTGGGGATGATAGGTTGCATCGTTGTTGCGGCAGCACAGCAGCCGTATAAGCTGCCACCTTATAAGCAGCCGCTGTACATGAAGCCACCGGTAAAGCAGGACCCGCTTACGTTACAGCAGGCCGTGAACATTGCTTTGAAAAACAGCCTCGACCTTCAACTGGCACAAAATGACCTGGAAGCCAATACATTACTCAATACATATGGTTATGCCGGCGGCTTGCCGCTGATTCAGGCTACTGTTAATGATAATGAGCAAACAACTAACCTCACCCAGCGCCTCAATTCAGGTGAAGAAATCAAACGTACCGGCAACGTGAGCAATGCCCTGCAATCGGGACTCGGCGCCAGTATCATTCTGTTTAATGGCCGGAAGGTGGTAGCTACCAAGCGCAGGTTGGAGCAGTTGCAGCAGTTGTCGGATACCCAGCTGGATTCCATGATACTGCGTGTAGTCGCTAACGTTGAACTCAAATATTATGATGTGGTGAGACAGCAGAGTCTCGCTGGTACACTGTCACAGTCTATAGCCGTATCACAGCAGAAACTCGATATAGTAAAAGCCCGCAAGGAAGTGGGCATGGCCAATGATGCCGATCTGTTTCAGGCGCTCGTAGATATCAATGCACAGCAGCAGGCATTGCAAACCCAGGACCTGGTGATCCGGCAGTCTAAAACAGATCTGCTGACATTACTAACCCTGCGGCCGGATTCTGTGATCATTATTAAAGATACCGTGCTGGTGGATAAAACGATCAGTCTCGATTCCATTCTGAGCAGGTTGTATACAGAGAATCCACGGTTGCAGGCTGCCGACATACAGGTACGCATAAACGAACTGAGAGAGCGGGAAGCCGCAGCCCTGCGCTATCCCAGCCTGTCCGCCAATGCAGGCTATAACTTCAACCGTACCTCTTCGTCAGCAGGCAACGTTACGTTTAACCAGAACTATGGCCCTTATGTGGGAGCGGGACTAACGATTCCTATTTTCAACGGCGGTATTTACAAGAAGCAGCAACAGGTAGCGGCCATAGATACACGCAATGCCAAACTGTTGAAAGAAACTTACCTGCGCGATTATACCGCAGTAGCGGTGAAAGCATGGCAGGCCTATAATAATAACCTGGAGCAACTGGCAACCGCTCAAAATACCTATGAGCTGTCTGGCAAACTGGTAAGCCTTACTATACAGCAGTTACAGCTGGGCCAGGCAACGGTGATAGATGTAAAAACCGCACAGCAGAGTTTTGAAGTAGCTGGTTATCAGCTCACCAACCTAGCCTACGCCGCCAAGGCGGCAGAGATAGAGTTGAAGCTGCTGGCCAATATGCTCAGTTACTAACTAACGGGTACGGCTCATCTTTGCTTTTGCATAAAAGTAATTGACCCCTAGTGCAATGATGCAGATAAACAGCCCGAAAAACTCACGGGTATCTTCTATCCATGGTTTGGTGGCTTTCATCGACTGCGCTATGTTCTCCGCCTGATGCTGTGTAGCCCAATCAACCACCCCATCTCTCGTAAAAAATAAATAGATAGCATATACCAGGTAGATGCCAATGCCCAGTAAGTAGAGTTTGCTGTAAAACCTGCTACGTGCAGCCATTGCACAAAGTATGGCGGCATACAGGTATATGGGCATCCATACATACGGATCAGGATCGTTGTATTGCAGGCCGGCAAAGACCACAAAGATGACAGCGAAAAAGATATTAAAAGCTTTCATGTATATAGAAAAGTATTGCAGCGCTAAACATACGCAAAATGGAGATTGAAAGAGAGCAGGTTAGGAAATATTTTAAAAAAATGTTAAAGCGATACTTGTTTGAGTTAAATTATATTTCTAAATTAGTTGCGAAGAACTTATAAAATTCCACGTGAGAACCAAAATCTGGGTTGAGATAGAAAGATAAATAGAGCAACTTCTCACATTTTTTAATTTTTATTTTTTGTTATTCTGATTTCATTTTAAAAAGACACTGTTTGTTTTTTATGAGCTGAATTAGTATTGGTTATACATAACGCTATGTATTGCCTGTCCCCTTATTGCACAGTTATATTGTAGCTGTCATCTACTCAATGTGATATGCTTGCTGGTACTGCATCTTACCAGTCAGCAATGGCAAACTATTGCCCATATTTTACCGCATGGCCGGTAGGTGACGGTGTGATATATACACAGGTACTCTATTTCTTAATTTTTCTTAAACGTCACCCTTAAACCACGTTATGAAAAAACATTTTTACCAGGCGCTGGCCGTTTTATGCGGCTTATTGCTGTTGTTGCTCGGTACTAACGTTTACGCACAAACGAAAATTACGGGGAAAGTAACTGATAAATCATCAGGAAATCCCTTACCCGGCGTAACAATAGTTGTGAAAGGTACCAACAGAGGTACAGCCACCGATCCAAGCGGTGTGTTTTCTCTCCAGGCAAAACAAGGAGATGTACTGGTAGCCTCATTTGTAGGCTACGATCCACAGGAAACAACAGTAGGCAGCGGGCCCGTTGCCTTTGTACTCGCAGAAAAAGTAGGTTCCCTCGAAGAAGTGGTGGTAACCGGTTATGCCAGCCAGAAAAAGAAAGATCTTACTGGTGCAGTAGCCGTTGTTCGTGTCGATAACCTCACCAAACAACCTACCGCTCAGATCTCTAATCAATTACAAGGTCAGGTATCAGGTATTACGGTGTTAGGTACTGGTCAACCCGGACAAGAGCCACAGGTACAGGTTCGCGGTGTGAACACCTTCGGTAATAACACTCCGCTCTACATCGTGGATGGGGTGCCTATTAAAAGTCTGGTAGACATCAACCCTAATGATGTGGCTACCATGCAGGTACTGAAAGATGCTGGTGCCGCCTCTATTTATGGTGCCCGTGCTGCAAATGGTGTGATCGTAATCACTACCAAAAGAGGCACTGGTAAAGTAAAAGTATCTTATGATGGCTACTATGGCCGCCAGGTTCCTAAAGGTGGAAACGTGTATAACCACGCTAACCCTACTGAACAAGGTCAGCTCATCTGGACAGCCATCAAAAATACCAACGAGAGAAGTCCTGCCAACCAGCAGCTGAAATTTGAAGATGCACAATATGGTGCCGGCCCTAATCCAGTTGTCCCCGATTATATTGCCCCTGCTGGTAAAATGGAAGGTGATCCTGCAGTAGATCCATCCAAGTATTTTGTAAATCCTTTTTACAAAAATGCCAGTGACGTAGATAATTTCTATCGCATCTCCAAAGCGAATAAAGCTGGTACCGATTGGTTCCACGAAATTTTTAATCCTGCCCCTATCACCAGCCATAACCTCTCTGTAGCCGGCGGTGGTGATATTGGTAGCTACTATGTTTCATTCTACTACTTCAACCAACAGGGTACGCTGATGAATACGTATAACAAACGTTATGCGGTTCGTGCAAACTCCAGTTTCAATATTTCTGATCATATCCGTGTAGGTCAGAACCTGGAGTACTCCCTGATCGATAACCCGCAAATTGGAATCCTCCAGGAAGGTAGCGGTATCGGTATGGCTTTCCGCGAGATGACCATCATCCCTGTTTATGATATCATGGGTAACTACGCTGGTTCTGGTTCCAAAGGTCTGGGTAACTCCAGAAATCCGGTGGCTATCCAGGATCGTTTCGGCAGAACCAAAACCATGGCAAACAGGTTGCTGGGTAACGTTTACGGTGAAGCAGACATTCTTCGTTTATTCACTTTCAGAACATCTTTTGGTGGAGAGATTTATTCCTTCGATAATAATAACTTCACGTTACCTGAATATGAAAATGCGGAAAATAATCGTGTGAACTCCTTCTCAGAAACTACCGGTAATGGTTACGACTGGACATGGACTAACACCCTCAGCTTCCACAAAAACTTCAATAACAAACATGACGTGAAAGTATTATTGGGCTCTGAAGCATATGACGAATGGAACTATGGATTAACCGGTTCTACCACCGATTACTTTACCTTCGATCCTAACTATGCTACATTGAGCACTGGTACAGGTTCTCCTACAAATGGCAGCTTCAAGAATTCCAACAGTCTCTGGTCATTGTTTGCAAGAGTGGACTATGCGTTTGCAGATAAATACCTGCTCGGTGCACTGATTCGTCGTGATGGTTCTTCCAGGTTCGGTTCCAATAACCGCTATGGTAACTTCCCTGCGATATCAGCAGCATGGCGCGTTTCCCAGGAGTCATTCATGAAAGGCTTAAGCTGGATCACTGACCTGAAAGTACGTGGTGGTTATGGTATCATGGGTAACCAGATCAACGTGGACCCAATGAACGTTTTCAATACCTATAACTTCAACCGTACTTCCACTTTCTATCCAATGGATGGAAGCAACATCACCAAAGGTTTCTACCAGGATCGTATCGGTAACCCTAATGCGAAATGGGAAAGTAACGTGAACTCTAACATCGGTATTGATGCAACGCTGTTTAGAGGTAAACTCGAATTCACAGTTGACTACTATCAGAAAACAGTGAAGGACCTGCTTTACAATCCTGAACTGGCAGGGGTGTACGGTGCCGCTATCGTGCCTTATTCCAACGTTGCTAAAATGAGAAATAAAGGTATCGATCTTAACATCACCGGCAAAGTAGATCTCACAAAAGACCTGCGCTTGGATGCGACTGGTACCTTTACTACTTATAATAACGAAATCCTCGCTGTATCTAATGGCGCTAACTACTTTGATTCAGAACAACGCCGCTTCGGCAGCCCTATCATCCGCAACCAGGTAGGCCGTTCTATTTCTGAGTTCTATGGTTATCAGATCGTAGGATTCTGGAACTCTAATGAAGAAGTGAATAAGGCAAAAGAAGATGCACAGAAGAAATATCCAGGCCTGGATGAATACCAGAAAGATGCTGCCCTGGGCCGCTTCAGATATGCTGATATCAACGGCGATGGTAAAATAGATGTAGACGACAGAACATTCCTGGGCGCACCTACTCCTAAATTCAGCTACGGCCTTAATATCGGTCTGAACTACAAAAATATCGACTTCAGCATGTTCCTCTACGGTGTGTCTGGCAATAAAATCTGGAATCAGATTAAATGGTGGACTGACTTCTATGGTTCTTTTGCAGGAGCGAAAAGTAAAGATGCGGTGTACAACAGCTGGACACCGGAAAACCATAATGCTAAACTGCCAGTGCAGGAAACCAAAGGCTTCGAAAGTACTTCGAACGTGCCTAACTCTTACTTCGTAGAAAACGGTTCTTACCTGCGCGCTAAAAATATGCAGATAGGTTATACACTGCCGGTGCATATCCTGAAAGGTATTGGCGTAAGTAAGTTCAGAGCATATGTACAGGCCGCGAACGTATTCACCATCACTAAATACTCAGGCGTAGATCCGGAAATTACCGGTGCTACCACTGCATTCGGTATTGATGAAGGTGCTTATCCAAATCAGCGCCAGTACCTGATCGGTGTAAATGTGACTTTCTGATAGCATTATTCAACTAGCAAAACTAAAGAGATGAAAATAATTAAATATTCAGGTATAACATTATTGCTGGCTGCCACTATGCTGGGCGCCTGCAAAAAAAGCTTCCTGGAACGTCCACCATATGCTGCATTAGGAGGAGACCTGGTTGCTAATAAGGATGGTGTTAATTACTTACTGATCGGTGCGTATGCTGCACTCGACGGACAGGCGCCCGACAATAACGCTTTGGGCGGCGGTGGTTCCGGCTGGATGGCATCACCTACCAACTGGGTTTACGGAAGTGTGGCCGGTGGCGACGCGCACAAAGGCTCTGAGAGCCCTGACCAGCCAGACATCAATACCATTGCTACCGGGCAGCATTCTACCACTAACACCTTCTTCAATGCAAAGTGGAAAGCTGTGTTTGAAGGTGTTACCCGTTGTAACAATACCCTCAAATTCATGAAGGAAGCAACGGATATGACCGCCGCTGAAAAAACACAGGTAGAAGCGGAAGCCCGTTTCCTCCGCGGTCACTACTATTTTGAACTGAAGAAAATGTTTAATAAAGTGCCATGGGTAAATGACACTACAACAAATGTGCTTCAGCCAAATAATGTGGATATCTGGCCTAACATCGTGGCTGACTTCACCTTCGCCAAGGATAACCTGCCTGCGACACAGACAAATGTAGGCCGCGCCAACAAATGGGTTGCACAGATCTACCTGGCTAAAGCCCTGCTGTATCAGAAAAAATACGCAGAAGCATTGCCGCTCTTCCAGGATGCGATCGCCAACGGTAACACTACCAATGGAAAGAAGTATGCGCTGGAAGCTGATTTCCAAAGGAACTTCAATGCGGTTTATAAAAATGGTCCTGAATCTGTTTTTGCCATTCAAATGACTGCTAACGATGGTACCAACGCGATCACCAATGCTAACGCCGGTGACATGCTGAACTATCCATACAACAGTCCTTTTGGTTGCTGCGGATTCTTCCAGCCTACACAGGAACTGGTAAATGCTTACCGTACTACTGCTGCAGGTTTACCAATCGTAGATGATTACAACCTGCCTGCCAACGCGGTGAAAAATGATATGGGTATCGGTGCGGATGCGGCTTACACACCGGATGCAGGTTTCCTCGATCCACGCCTCGACTGGACTGTAGGTCGCCGTGGATTGCCTTATCACGACTGGGGTCTGCATCCAGGTGCTGCCTGGGTACGTGACCAGAAAAGTGGTGGCCCTTACGCTGGTAAAAAAATGATCTACTGGCAGTTTAACCAGAGCATCTACAAAGATTCTCACTCCTGGGCACCAGGGTCCGCCATCAACGTAGTACTGATCCGCTTCTCTGATGTGTTGCTGATGGCAGCCGAGTGTGCAGTGGAAACCAGCAACCTGACCCTGGCCGAAAGCCTGGTAAACCAGGTGCGTGGCCGTATCGCTGACCACCAGGAATACTGGCTGCATAAATATGTGAATGACAGTAAGCCAATGGATGGTTTTTCTACCACCGCACTGGCTGCGAACTACAATATCAGCAGATACCCTGCCGGTACCTTCAGTTCCCAGGCTGTTGCCCGCAAATATGTTTATTTCGAGCGTAAACTGGAGCTGGCTACCGAAGGTCACCGCTACTTTGACGTAGGCCGTTGGGGCGATGCCGGTGTGGATCTGATGAAGAAATTCTATGATTACGAAAGCACTGTAACAACTGACCTGGTAGGTGCAAACTACAAGAAAGGTCGTAACGAATACTTCCCAGTTCCTCAGCGTCAGCGTGACCTCTCCATGGTTAATGGTAAATCTGTGCTGGATCAGAACGACGGATATTAATTCTTTCATACTTGCCTGTCACAAATGAAATGCAGCGGACTCAGTGCCGCTGCATTCCTTTTTTGTCAGCTTATTTGCTATTTTAGAGTTCCTTGAAAATTTATCCTCATGTCAGCGCAACCAATGTCCATCAGAAAAGGCCTGCTCTATAGTTTTTTCGTTTTTGCTTCCATTATTTCGCTTGTTATGGGTTGTCATGCTCCTACCCGTGACGAACAGGCCAAACTGCTGGCCGATAAACATTGCGGCAGTTGCCATATGCCTGTTTCTCCGGCGCTGCTGGATTCCGCCACCTGGAATGATCATGTACTGCCGGCGATGGCACAGCGTGTAGGCATTAGGGTATGGAATGAAACAAGTTATTATCCTCCTATGCCCGGCGACCCGGCTCCTGCCATCCCCTTCAAGGAATGGACGGAGATTGTAGCCTATTACCAGCGTAATGCGCCAGCAAAGTTGTTGCCGGCTAAAATCCCTGTTCCCTTGCGGCATGAATGGTCAGGATTCCAGATAGGCTTACCGCAGGTAAAGGATACTACGAGTACTGCAACCGTTATGGTGGCAGCGGATACCGCCGGAAACATCTATACCGCCGATGGTTATGAAAATACACTCACCCGCTGGAACCCGGAGCTGGCGCAAAGCGGTAGCTGGCAAACACATTCGCCGGTTGTGGATATTGCTTTCCGCAAGTCACCGCAAGGAGGGACGCTGGCACGCATCACACAAATCGGCGATATGCGCGCGGTAGACAAACCCAGTGGCATCATCGCTGATCTGAACCTGGAAACAGGTAGCACGGTGGATATCAAGCCCTATCTGCAACGCCCGGTACAAACCATTTCAGCCGATTTTGACAAGGATGGTAAGGAGGAGATGGTAACCTGTGCTTTTGGGCACCATACCGGTGGACTTATATATTTAAAGCAGCAGGCCGATGGCAAATATGCCGAACGCACCCTGCTGGACCTTCCCGGGGCAACCAAAGCCATACCGGGTGATTTCAACAACGATGGCTGGACGGACCTGATGGTGCTCTTTGCTGCGGGAGAAGAGGGTATCTGGCTATTTGAAAATGATCAAAAAGGTGGCTTTACGAGCAAAAATCTGTTAAAATTCCCTCCGGTGTATGGTTCCACCAGTTTCCAGCTGGCGGATTTTAACGGCGACGGAAAACAGGATATCCTTTATACCTGTGGTGATAACGCAGATTATTCTATAGTTTTGAAACCTTACCATGGGGTTTATATATTTCTGAATGAAGGAAATAATCAATATAAACAGGCATGGTTTTATCCGGTAAATGGCTGTACTAAAGCCATTGCAGCGGATTTTAACCAGGATGGTCAGGTGGATATTGCGACGATCGCATTTTTCGCAGACCTGGAAAATAACCCAGGTGAGAAATTTATTCTCTTCCAGGGAAATAAAAAACCGTTCGGGTTTACACCTTTTGCACCACCTATTGAAAAGGAGGGCCACTGGATGACCATGGAAGTTACCGATATAGATAAGGACGGTGACCTGGATATCTTACTAGGTAACTATGCAAAAGGCTTTATTGTGCAGGAAGAATATAAGCCTAACTGGAAGGAATATCAGCCATTTATAGTGCTTTTTAATACCCTGTATGCACATAAATAATAACAAAATTTCAAAGAGAGATTTGGTGGGAAAATAGAATAATATGTATATTACAGCCGTATTTATCTTCCAAGACCATTAAAGTAACTACCGGGCAACTCTGTGAAGCATTTTTTACGGAGGTGGTTTTTGATCATCGTCATTCTTGTTTTTGCCCGTTTTCAAAACTGTTATACCTGATAAGACATCTGCAGGCCGCCGCGGTATATGTCTGGTAAAGATATCCTGATGAATAATCAGGCTTTAGAATGGCGGAAGGAGAGGCATTATTGCCTCTCTTTTATTTTATACCAGTTTGTAGTTTGCTGAACCATTAGCTGGCCGCTGCACAGCCAATTAAGCAATCACGCTGGTCTTCAAATCCACTGCGAATAGCCGGCCTCCGGAACTTTCCTCAATGATACTGAAGGGTTAATAACAAATCCGCTAAACAAACCTGTCCGTTTTAACAACCACCCATCATATTTTATTATTTCAGTAGGATAAATCCCGGCTAACTGGTTAATTTTAGACCCTATTATTATTGCACTATTAAAAAGGCTTGAAGTGACCGCATATGTATTTGACCACGAAAATGTAAGAGCGTTATTAGGTCAACTCATCCAGCAACAGGAAAACGCACGCGCAAATGAATGGCTCCATCAACGCCAGGAACTGCAGCAAACAACCCAGTTAACCCGGGACTTTTTGCAGACATTTACCGCCATGCCCAGGTTTACCGGAAAACAACCGGTGACGCCTATTCCAGCTATCCAGCAGGCGCTGGAAAAAGCAGTACCCGGATTTTTCGTATATGACTGGACGTTAGACCGCCTGACACGTGTGTGGTGGATGCTGTTTATTCCCGCAGCTGATAAACCGACTTATATAAACCAGGTGGAAGCGCTTTTCAATGGCGCCGAAATGAATGAACTGGCGGCCCTCTACAGCGCGCTGCCGCTGCTGGCATATCCGGAAGAATGGATCGCCCGTACGGCAGATGGTATCCGCTCCAATATTGCACCGGTACAGGAAGCCATCATGCTGCATAACCCGTACCCGGCACAATACCTGCCTGAATCCGGCTGGAACCAGCTGGTGATGAAAGCCATTTTCACCGAAAAGCCGCTGAATCAGATCCATGGCCTCCAGGAAAGAGCCAACGACGCCCTGGCAGCCATCATCACAGATTTTGCCCATGAAAGACAGGCGGCTGGCCGCCCGGTGAACCCGCTCCAATGGCAACTACTCACTACCTTCCTCTCCGCCGCCAACTTCCCGGATATCACACGTCTGTGGCAGTCGGCCTATAACGTGGAAAAAGAAGCTGCTGCCCTGGTGTGCTACCACAGCCAGTACCTGCCCGCAAAGAAACTGCTGGCATCCGCCCCTTACCTGGTATCCGAAATCGAGGAAGGAAGCCTGACATGGGAAAAAATAGCCGCTACCATCAACTTATTATAATTTTATTGCCAACTAATTCCATCTTAAACCACAATTTTATGTGCGGAATTCATGACTTAACAGAAAAGGATCTTCAGCCACTGGCCCACTCTCCGGCATATCTTGATAAGATTAAAGGGATGAAATTTTTTGACCCACATGTGCACATGACCTCCAGAACAACGGATGACTATCAGGCCATGGCAGATGCCGGCGTAGTAGCCATTATTGAACCCGCTTTCTGGCTCGGCCAACCACGTACCGGGGTCGATTCCTTCCGCGATTACTTCTCCAGCCTCGTTGGATGGGAAAGATTCCGCTCTTCCCAGTTTGGCATCAAACACTATTGCACCATTGGCCTCAATTCAAAAGAAGCCAACAACGAAAAACTGGCAGAAGCAGTGATGGAAATCCTCCCGCAATTTGTATACAAAGAAGGCGTGGTAGGCATCGGGGAAATAGGCTTCGACGATCAAACCGCCCTGGAGGAAAAATACTACCGCGCACAACTGGAGCTGGCCAAAGAAGCCAATCTCCCGGTACAAATACATACCCCACACCGCGATAAAAAGCAAGGTACCCGCCGCAGCATGGATATCGCACTCGAACACGGCCTCGATCCTAAAATGGTGATCGTAGACCATAACAACGAGGAAACCGTGAAAGAAGTGCTGGATCGTGGATTCTGGGCCGCATTCACCATTTATCCGTTTACTAAAATGGGTAATGAACGTATGGTTCAGGTCGTAAAGCAGTATGGCAGCGAACGAATTATGATCAATTCCGCAGCCGACTGGGGTATCAGCGATCCGTTAGCAGTGCCCAAAACCGCAGCACTCATGCACGAAAGTGGTATTGACTCGAATGACATTCATTTGGTAACTTACAGGAACGCACTGACAGCCTTCGCTCAAAGTGGACAAATTAATGAATCTGATTTCGGAGTTGTCACGGACCAAAGTGAAAAATTTAATGGAAGTACTGTTTTAAGAGGTGGACAACAACCAAGAATTAACAAGAATACGACCATCATCCGTTAGGCGCTTATTGTACTGGAGTACAAGCCCGAAACCATGAAAACCTCATACTAAAGTGAGTTATATTGCTAGTAAAGTGATTGGATACCTGCGACTGATGCGACCCGCTAATATTATTACAGCCATCGCAGATGTTTTAGCAGGAGTAGCCATTTCGGGCTATTTTTTGAATGTGACTTATCGTACAGTTACATTGGAGTTTTCACTCCCCGTAGTATGCCTCTGCCTCGCAGCAGCCGGCCTTTACGGAGGAGGCGTCGTATTCAACGATGTGTTCGACGCTAAACTGGATGCGGTAGAACGTCCCGAACGTCCTATCCCCAGCGGAATAATTTCCAGAACACAAGCCATTATTCTCGGTGCTTACCTGCTACTCGTAGGTATATTAGGCGCCTTTTCGGTAGGACACCTGACCGGTGCCCCGGGCTGGCTCGCTATTGCCATTACCACCGCCGCACTGGTATACAACAAATGGGGAAAATATCATCCTATCTGGGGGCCCATTAATATGGGACTCTGCAGAGGATTCAATCTCCTGCTGGGTATCAGCATCCTGCCGGAAGCACTTGCGCAATACTGGTGGATGGGAATTATTCCCGTCATATATATCGCGGCCATTACAAATATCAGTCGCGGTGAAGTGCACGGAGGTAATACCAAAAGCCTTAAAATCAGTGCCCTCGGCTATGCCGTAGTATACGTAGCCATGATCGCGCTTGCCATACACCAGGAACGCCTGTGGAGGGCATTGCCATTTATTTTGCTGTTCATATTTATGGTGAACAGCCCGCTGATGAAAGCTATGAAAGAGCCTTCCGGACCTAATCTGGGAAAAGCAGTGAAAGGGGGGATACTGGCACTCATTGCCATGAATGCCGCCTGGGTGGCTGCTTTCGCACAAATGCCGTTCGCTATTTTTGTGCTGCTGCTGTTGCCTATTTCATTGGGACTGGGAAAATTATTTGCTGTTACTTAAGGATATTCATTTGAGCCTGATCGTTTGAGGAGAGACCATTGGTCTCTCCTCAAACGTTTAATACCTAAAGAAGATGAGTATGAAAACGTTTGAGACCCGTTATTTCGCCAGCTGCATCGGAATAATATTAAACGCTATATACGCCGTAGTACCTCTCCCTGCTGACGCATCAATATCCAGGTTCCCGTTCAGCGCCTTAATACGCGTGTGTAAATTGCGCAAACCCATGCCCTGATGCAGTTCCGGCTGATGTTGGAAACCGATGCCATTATCTTCTACCTGGATAGACAAAGTATGCTCCTCCTGCACCAGCTGTACCAGCGCAGCCGAAGCCCTGGAATGCTTGATGATGTTGTTAATCAGCTCCTGCACAATCCTGTATACGGATAACTCAAAGCTGGCATTATAACGCCGCACCTGCCCCGTGCTTTCATAAGTAATCAGCAGCTTCCGGCTATGACTCACATTCCGGCAATAGAAACCCAGCGCTTCCGATAGCCCCACCCTGGAAAGGATTTCAGGCATAAGGTTATGTGCCGTTTTACGCACTTCCACCACCGCATCATCCAATATTCCCATGGCATGCAGGAAACCAGGATCTTCTTTCAGATACGGACGCTCATGCCGCAGTGCGCTGAAATGCAGCTTTACGGCCGATAATAGTCCTCCCACGCCATCATGCAGATCCTTTGAAAGCCGCGTGCGCTCCCGCTCTTCGCCCTGCATCATAGCTTCCAGCACCTGTACGGTACGTTCTGCTTCCATAGTTTGCAGTTGCTGCAATTGCAGCCGGTGGCGGTGCCGCAGCTTCAGCCAGTAAATAATGGCAGGAATCATCAGCAGGATAAATCCCACCATGCCATAGAGTATCCACTTGTTTTTGCGATGCAGCTCCAGATTAATAGTAGCTACCTGTAGTTTTTTTTCGGTGAGATTTTTATCATTCCTGGCAGTGGCGTAGCGTGATTCCAACTGTTGCACACTGCTGCGCGTAGTATTGCCCAGCAACGAATCATGTAGTTTTTCATATTGCTTGCGTAATGCCAGCGCCTCCGCAGGCTTCCCTGTGGCTGCTTTCAGGTCTGATGCCACCAGGTAGGCCTGGTGAAGTTCATTACCTGCAAGGTATATCTTACTCAGAGAGATGGATTTATTGATGTATTCCTCGGCCGCAACGTATTTGCCGGAAAGAAACAACTCATTTCCAATACCCAGCAATATATTGATCAACTTATCAGGTGCAGGATATGCTTTTGTGATGGCCTCGGCCTCACGAAATAATTCCAGGGAGCTCTTATGGTCCCCTTTGCAGGAAAGCACAGATGCCATATTAATAGTGCCGTTCAGCACAAAGATACTGTCGCCCACCTCCCGGCCCAGCTGTATTACCTGTGTAAAAATCTTATTGGCCTGGTCGTGCTGCTTTAGTTGCAGCAAAGCGGCCCCCATGCAGTTCAATGCACTCGCCATCCGCCACTTATGCTTCCGCTGTTCTGCAAACTGATAAGCCTTTTTGGCATATTCCAGCCCCTTGTGGTAGTCACCTAATAATATAAATACCGACGACAAATTAATGGTGATTTTGTTGGCCTGCATACTGTCGCCCCGTATATCCGCCAGCTCCAGTGTAGCCATGTACTGATCCGCCGCTGCCTTGAAATTGCCTACCTGTTGAAACTCATTGCCCATGAAGTTGTGGACATTCATAAGACTGGTGGTATCCTTCAGGTGGCTGTAAATTTTTTCTGCCTGTTGCAGCAGGTACAGGCTCTGCATGTATTCCCCCTTCAGGTCCTGGATGTACATGTAATACATGGTGAAGTCGGCCACTCCTTTCTGATAGCCCAGCTGTATACTCAGTGCCAGCGCATCCTTCATCATTTTTTCAGCTTTCTGCACGCTATCCGGAACCAGCGCTTCTCCAAGGGCCAGATAGGTATTTACTCTTTCAATATTTGGCGGTAGTTTATCCAGGCGCTGATACAAACTGTCTTTATGGGACAGCGCTTGTGCCGCGGCTGTCAGCAGCAGCGGTATTATCAGGGCAGGGATTACCAGTAATAACTTACGGTACATAACGAATAGTGGTTTGGGGAAACGGCTTTCCTTTACAGTAACAATTAATTTCCGGGGCCTGTAAGCAGGTTCTCAGAAAACAAAGTTTATGCTTTTTCGGTGCATCCGCAAGGGTGTTTGGATGAATGGCGAAACCCCTCATGCGTATAATTCCCGTCTCCCGGAATATAACCCGCCACAGTACGGTAATTTGCCGCCCATCTGTCCGGTTAAGTAGAAATACGGATTTTTGTGTACATTTAAAGGATCACTAATTAGATAGAATGTAAGAGGATTAGCCATGGAATATTTACTGCAGAATTTTAATGTCAACTTTCACTACCAGGTACACTTTACCTCCCAGCTTTTTAGTCCTGACAATAACTGTTTGAGAGCATACCTGGAGTCGCAGGCGGTACATACCCACCTGAAGAAAATATTGGTGGTGCTGGACCAGGGTATGGCCAGCCACCATGAAGGGCTGCCGCAGCAGATAGCCTCCTATCTCAAAACCATCAAAGGATTTGAGCTGGCACCGGAAATATTAACTATTGCCGGGGGAGAAGGCGTGAAAAATGATTTACCGCTGTTCCTTAACCTGGTAAATGCCATTGATAAATATAAGATCGATCGCCATTCCTACCTGATTGGCATTGGCGGAGGCTCCCTCCTGGACCTGGTGGGCTTCGTTGCAGCTGTATCGCACCGGGGGGTAAGACATATCCGTATACCCACTACCGTACTATCGCAAAATGATTCCGGTATAGGTGTAAAGAACGGGATCAACTTCAATGGTAAAAAGAACTTCCTGGGTGCATTTGCACCGCCGCAGGCTGTTTTCAACGACAGCCGGTTCCTGACTACCCTCGAAAAGCGGGACTGGAACTCCGGTATGGTGGAAGCCGTAAAAGTAGCGCTCATCAAAGATGCCGCGTTTTTTGAATGGATGGAATCCCGTGCTGTGGCCCTTAGCCAGGGCGATATGGCGGATATGCAGGAACTGATTTACCGCTGCGCCGCCCTGCATATGCAGCACATCGGTAATGGGGGCGACCCGTTCGAAAGCGGTTCCTCCCGGCCGCTCGACTTCGGCCATTGGAGTGCACATAAGCTGGAGCAATTGACCAACTTTGAACTGCGGCATGGAGAGGCGGTATCCATAGGTGTGGCGCTCGACAGCGTATATTCGTACCTGTTAGGATGGCTGAGCGAAAACGATATGCAGCGCATCATCGCCGTACTGAAAAATATGCAGCTGCCGGTATGGCATCCGTTGCTTGAAAGGCAGGATGGGAAAGATTCTCCGGTGATTGCCGGCCTCGAAGAATTCCGCGAGCACCTGGGTGGGCAGCTCACTGTATCTCTCCTTAAAAATATAGGACAGGGAGCAGATGTACACGAAATGAACCTGGAAAAGCTGTACGAAGCAGCAGCGATTACCAAAACCATGCAATAAAAATCAGCACATGCAAACAACTGTTGGTCACCTGACCTACTGTTCCAATATACATCCCGGCGAAACCTGGAGCGCCCATTTTCACCAACTGCAGCAGCATATTCCTGCGGTAAAGAAAGCCGTATCACCGGATAAACCTTTCGGTATAGGATTGCGACTAGCCAATACCGCCAGCCTGGAACTGGCCAGGGAAGAGAACCTGCGCGCATTTCAGCAATGGCTGAGAGAAAATGATTGCTACGTTTTTACCATGAACGGATTCCCCTATGGCGGATTTCATAACACCGTGGTAAAAGACCAGGTGCATGCGCCTGACTGGACCAGCCCCGATCGCGTAGCCTACACTATCCGCCTGTTTCGCCTGCTGGCATCCATGCTGCCTTACGGCCGCGAAGGAGGTATTTCAACTTCCCCGCTGAGCTACAAATTCTGGTGTAACCGCTGTGAAGAAGAAAAGAATTCCGTGATGGAAAGCGCTACCCTCAATATTTTGCTGGTAGTGGAAAACCTGGTGCGCGTACGCCGTAGCGGCGGACCATTGCTACACCTGGATATAGAGCCGGAACCAGATGGGCTGCTGGAAAATACAGAAGAATTTATGGATTGGTATTTACATCAGCTGTTACCAGCTGGTATCCCATTCCTGCAGGATAAATTTAAAATTGATGAGGCTACTGCCGCCGGGTTTATAAAAGATCATGTGCAGTTATGCTACGATGTTTGCCACTTTGCACTGGAATATGAACAGCCAGCTGCGGTACTGGAGAAACTCCGGGCGTACGGCCTGAAAGTAGGTAAGATCCAGATCAGTGCCGCACTGAAAGCAGACATGCCAACGGATACGGATAAACGAAAAGAAATAGTAGCCGCATTTCGTCAGTTCGAAGAACCTGTTTACCTTCACCAGGTGATTGCCCGCACCGTGGAAGGCGGATTAATTCATTATCCGGATCTGCCACAGGCCTTTGCTGATGCAGATAACAGCAAAGTAACAGAATGGCGTTCTCACTTCCATGTGCCGGTATTCCTGGAAAGATATGATCCGCTTTCTTCCACACAGGCCGATATCAAAGCGGTACTGGCCTTACAAAAAGAGGCACCGTTTACAGCACATCTGGAAGTAGAAACATACACCTGGGAGGTATTGCCCGCACCACTGAAAGAAAATATGGATATTTCCATCTCCAGGGAATTGCAATGGGTATTGCAGCAACTGGATTATTGATAACCGAATAACAGCATTATGCCACAATAAGCAATGGCTAACGCATCTATGAAAAAGACAGTAGTAATCGATGTGGTAGGGCTTTCTGCTTCCCTGCTCAAACACATGCCTTTCCTGAAGGCCTATACCGACACGCGTCATGTGACCACGATTCAGCCTATGCTGCCGGCAGTAACTACGGCGGTACAAAGCACTTATCTTACAGGCCAGTGGCCATCTGAGCACGGTATCGTGGGCAACGGCTGGTACGACCGCACCGACGCTGAAATTAAATTCTGGAAACAATCCAATCGCCTGGTGGATGCACCTAAAATCTGGGACAAAGCCCGTCAGCTCAATCCGGAATTTACCGTATCGCAAATGTGCTGGTGGTATAATATGTACGCTAATGTGGACTACTCACTCACGCCAAGGCCTAACTACCTCCAGGATGGCCGCAAGGTGCCGGATTGCTATACCACACCGGCAGACCTGCGTGATTACCTGCGCGAAAAACTCGGCACCTTTCCGTTGTTTAACTACTGGGGACCCACCGCCAGCATCGTATCTTCCAAATACATTGCAGACGCTTCTATCCTCACGGATCAGCGCTACAACCCTACCATGACCTTCATCTATCTCCCACACCTGGATTACTGCCTGCAGAAATTTGGTCAGGATATGGAAAAGAATAAAAAAGAAATCCTGGAAATAGATGCCGTTGTAAAACAGCTGGTAGAATACTACCAGCAGCAGGATGCTGCTATTATCATCCTGTCGGAATACGGTATTTCCAATGCTGATAACCCGATCGATATCAACCGCATTCTCCGCAAGGAAGGACTGATTGCGGTGAGAGAGGAACGGGGGCTGGAGCTGCTGGATGCCGGGGCCTCCAAAGCCTTTGCTGTGGCAGATCACCAGATTGCGCATGTTTACATCAATGATCCTGCGGTATATAAAAACGTACGGAACTTGTTGCAGGCGCATCCGGATATTGAGCTGGTGCTCGACCGGGAAGGCAAGCGGCAGCATCACCTGCACCATGCCCGTAGTGGCGAGCTGGTGGTGGTGGCGAAGCCTGGCAGCTGGTTTACCTATTATTACTGGCTGGATGATGCCAGGGCGCCTGATTTTGCACGCACAGTAGAGATATTTAAAAAACCAGGTTATGATCCGGTAGAGATGTTCATGGACCCTAAAGATCCGTTGGTAAAGTTGAAGGCAGCGTTTAAAGTGCTGAAAAAGAAGCTGGGCTTCCGTTACCTGATGAATGTAATTCCGCTGGATGCCACGTTGATAAAAGGCTCCCATGGCCGCCTCGAAACTGATCCCGCTTTGCAACCGCTGGTGATCACCAATGCGCCTACCGGGAAGTCATCTATTCCTGCTACCGAGGTGTACCAGATCATGTGGAATCACCTGAATAATTAAGCCTTCACCGCCGGTCATAAAAAATCCCTGACAGTGGAATATTTATATATTTTCATGCAACCGATTGCCGAAAATCTAAAAATATACTATCGTTATGAAGAGAAGGGATTTCGTTAAAACCGGCGCTGCTGCTGGCTTAAGCGCAGGACTTACCTACCTTAATTTTCCGGTATTCGGGAAAAATGCACCAAGCAATAAAATTGTAGTGGGGGTAATGGGCGTGAATGCCCGTGGCAACTGGCTGGCACAGCTGGCCGCCAAACAGCCCAATGCGGAAGTCGGCTACATTTGTGATGTGGAAGACGGCGCCGTAGCCAAAGGACTGAAGGCATTGTCGGGTATACAAAGCAAGGCTCCCACCGTAGAAAAGGATATCCGGAAATTACTCCAGCGAAAAGATTTTGATGCACTGATGGTGGCCACACCCGACCACTGGCATGCGCCTGCCGGTATTATGGCTGCCACTGCCGGCAAGCACGTATATGTGGAAAAGCCCTGTGCCCATAATCCGCGGGAAGGGGAGTTGCTGGTAGCTGCCGGCGCCAGATACGGCCGGCATATCCAAATGGGCAACCAGCGGCGTTCCTGGCCTAATATGCAACAGGCAGCAGCGGAAATAAAGGCAGGTGTTATTGGTGAAGTATACTATGGCCGTGCGTGGTATGTGAATAACCGCAAGCCAATCGGCGTAGGTAAAAAAATAGCGGTACCCGCCACACTTAACTGGGACCTCTGGCAAGGACCGGCGCCGCGGCGGGATTTCAAGGATAATATTGTGCATTACGACTGGCACTGGCGCTGGCATTGGGGTACCGGTGAAACCTGTAACAACGCCACGCACGAACTCGATTGCCTCCGCTGGATGATGAACCTGGGATATCCTACCAAAGTGACATCTGCCGGTGGTCGTTATGCCTATCCCCCGGACGACTGGGAAACCCCTGACACCCAAACGGTCAATTTCGAATTTGAAGGCGGTAAATCCGTGTCCTGGGAAGGTCGTAGCTGTCACCCCTTCCCCTTAGAGGGAAGTGGCCGCGGATTCGCCGTATTTGGCAGCAAAGGGGCCTTATACTGCAATGGCAGCGACGCGTATAAAATTGTGGATAATGATAATAAAACCATCAAAGAGGTGAAACAGCAGGACCCGCCTTCCCGTTCGGTGACTAACACAGTGAGTCCTGCCGGTGAATACCTGGATGGACTGCATATTCAAAATTTCCTTGACACCATCCGCGGCAACGCTAAACTAAATTCCGAAATAAGCGAAGGTTACCGTAGTACGTTGCTTTGCCTGCTGGCAAATATTGCGCAGCGTACCGGCCGCGTTTTACATACCGATCCGGCCAATGGTCACATCCTTGCGGACGCTGCAGCGATGAAGCTGTGGAGCCGCGATTATGAAAATGGCTGGGCACCTAAAGTATAATGCTGAATTTATATTCTATCAACAGCGCCTGCCATCATACGATGGCAGGTTTTTTTAACCCTCAATCCGATAAAACCCTTATCCCTATTCTGTTTATAGACTAGGAATAAATATAATAAATTGTTATTGGCCATAACTTTTAGTTATTGCTTTTATTTCTTTAAGGAATGTGGTTGGCCTACATTTGTAGTACCTGTAATTTTATTTTTAAGCGAACCAACCACCATATTTTGGAATTTTTGTTACAACAAACTCAGTACCTGCCGGTATTGATTATCGGCCTTATTGTAGGCTATCTTTCCGGCTTGCTTGGCAAAGGAGGCAGTGCGATCAGTACACCGGCACTGCAGATTTTTGCCGGCGTTAATCCGTTTTTTGCGCTGGCCTCACCGTTGCCGGCGTCTATCACCAGTACACTTTCTGCTACCGCTGTATATCGTAAAGAAAAGTTGTTTAATGCAAGGGTTATTTTACTCAGTGCCGGAATGGCGGTGCCGGCCACTATTGCGGGCTCATGGTGCAGTAGTTTTCTACCTGGAAAAACGTTGATGATACTTACCGCTGTGTTCATCATGGGCATTGGTATCTCCCTGTTATACTCTTTTATGAAAAAGAAAGATACAGCCAATGATACAGTAGTAGCGGCGGAAGATGTGCCTGCTATGAAACTGCTGGGCGCGGCTATGGGTATAGGATTGCTGGCAGGCCTGCTGGCTAATGCCGGTGGTATTTTATTCAGCACCTTTTTTATTAAAAAGCTGAAAATGCCCATCAAACAGGCACTCGCCTGTGCAGTGGTATTATCCGCCATCTTATCGGTACCGGGAGCGCTCACACATTGGTGGCTGGGGCATATCGACTGGAATATCGCATTGCTGCTGTCGCTCACTGCTTTTCCTGCTTCCTACCTGGGGGCCAAAACTGCGGTGAAAATGAAAACGCCTGCGCTGGAAAAGTTATTCGCTATCACACTGATTGTATTCGGTGTGTACGATATCTTCTTTACCATCTTTGGGAAATAACCATTACGCACTCGCGTGATGGTTCTGAATTTGTTGCTGTTCCACCTCCGGCAAAGAACTAAACACCAGCTCATAGGCTTTTTGAAGGTATTGCTCCAGCTCGGAATCTGGTAAAGTATCATCCTGTTTCAACTGTACCCAGTGATAGCGGGCCAGATGTGGCGCCGGTACGATACCTGGCTTGCAGATCAGTTTGTGAAACTGTGCAGGCACACATTTAAATGAAATTCTATGGGGCTCATCCATAGATAGCATGGCAAATAATTTTTCTCCTACGAACAAACGCAGTTCATTATCCCACTTCACTTCAGTGGTAACGGCTGGTAAGGCACGGCAAAATGCCAGGGTATTGTCAAACATAGCAGCAGGTTTAAAACTCCATAAAATAGTTAATCAGTTTGTCATAACGGACTTAAAGGCTAACGAAAATAAACATATGTAAATATACTACATATGTGTGTGGCAACCCCTGAAACGGATTCATCAGGCGGTTGTTGTCAGGATTTAGGTAAATAGATTGGAACTGCGTTATAAAAATACGAAATATTATCGCTAAAAATCACCGGTGATAAAATCTTCAGAAATTTTTAATAACCGGGAGAGGGTGACCAAACCTTGCCTGACACAGCCGGCCGGGGCAGCTCTCCTGCTGCGGGATGTAAGCCCTCAGCAAGGTCCCGCAAAAAAGCCTGACGTTCGAAACGTCAGGCTTACCAATTTTAAGTATGTATAATACACCTATCGGTGTCCTTTGCCATTACCATGCCCCTTTCCATTATTGCCTTTATTGCCTTTGCCCTTGTTCCCGTGATTGCCGTTGTTTCCCTTACCATTCACTTTGTAATACTTCGGATCATCACTATCGCGGATAATCACCTGCTTGCCATACTGATTTTTATATTTTCCATATTTACCACGATAATAGTCAGGCCTTGTCCATGGATCGCGGTCATTCACCACTACCTTATATCCGCGGTATACGTCGTAATGATAACTGGCAGGTAAAGCATCGGCGAAAACCCATTTATTCCCATGCAGGTATACATACTGGCGCTGAGGAATAGCGTAATACGCATCTATATCCGGAAAATAATAATAGTTCGCATAATCATACCCTACAGGCCCCCAAACCGGCTGACTCCCAATATTCACGTTAATATTCACCTGTGCACTCGCAGTACGGGCAGAAAAAATGCCAAATGAAAAAAACATGACCAGGAAGAATAATCCCTTTTTCATAAGTTTTTCGTTTTAAGAATACTCATGCTAAAACAGTGCCAGCCAATATTTGGGTATCGTACTGCCGCCATTTTAAAAGATACCACCTTACTGAACGTAAACGTAACCGTGGTTACAGTAACTACTGTAGGTACTGTAACCTTACACTAAAACATACTTCTTATACACAAAAAGGCCGCTCCCATTTGGAAGCGGCCTTTATATTTATACACATTACTTATCTCTTCTGTTATCCCGGCGATCATCTCTGTGGTCATCCCTGCGATTATCTCTTCGGTCATTATCCCTTCTGTCGTTATGCCCGTTGCGGTGGTCGTTATCCCATCTGTCGTTGCGGTCATCCCGGCCGTTATTTATTCTCCAGCTGCTGTTGTTGCGGTTATGATCATCGGCATAATAACGTCTGTCGTTATCGCGGTAATCCCGGTGTACCTGCACATACCTGACATCCCTGGTATTGCGTATCAGCGGCTGCTTATCGTAATAACCTTTATACCTGCCGTAAGTGTTGCGATAGTAAGCCGCGCGGCGGAACGGATCGCGTTCATTCACCACTACTTTATAGCACCTGTCAATATCACAATGGTAATATCCCGGTAACGCTGCGCCGTAGACCCACCTGTTTCTTTCCAGGTAAATAAACTGGCGACCAGCTACATCATAGTAAGCATCTACATCCGGGAGGTAATAGTATTGTACATAATCATAGCCTACAGGCCCCCACAGTGGCTGACTGCCAATGTTGATATTCACACGCACCTGGGCAAAACTTTTGTTGATGATAACACCTGCCATCATTATTGCGACGAGTAAAATTGTTGCCTTTTTCATATACTATCGGTTTGACTTACTTAATACCAAAGGAATGCCAGAAGTTGTTATACCAATAGTTAAAGGTTAAACGTTTTTGCAAGTCTATCTAATTGATTTATAGAGAGATGTAATTTGCATTATGGAGAGATTTTTTCTTCCAACTCTCCATAAAATTCTGTTAAAATGAGCTTGCCCATCTTTCCATTTTCAGGTCGAGCACGGAAAGCGGTACACAACCATCTTTTAATAATTCATCATGGAAAGCGGACAGCTGAAATTTATTTCCCAGTTCTTTCGTGTATTTATTGCGCAGGTCACGGATCTTGATTTCACCAATTTTGTAGGAGAGTGCCTGGCCCGGAATCGCCATGTAGCGCTCGATTTCGGCGGTTACCTCCTGCTCGGAAACAGGTTCATTATCCAGCATATATTTAATTGCCTGCTCACGTGTCCAGCCTTTGGTATGGAGTCCTACGTCAACGACTAAACGAATGGCGCGATGTATTTCATCGCTGAGTCGACCGAAGTACATATAAGGATTTGTATACAGCCCCAGCTCTTTGCCCAGGCTTTCGCAATACAAGGCATATCCTTCGCCATAGGAGCCTATCCAGGCGAAGCGGCGGAACTTAGGGAGGGAGTCGTTTTCCTGTTGCAGCGAAAATTGGAAGTGATGACCGGGGATGGCTTCATGCAGGAACAGGCATTCCATGCCTACATAACTGAATTTGCTGGCATCGAGGATAGGCACATAAAATACGCCGGGCCTTGTGCCATCCGGACTTCCAGGCTGGTATTCCGCGCTGGCAGCCGCGGCGCGGAAAGCCTCCGTTTGCCGGATTTCGAATTTTGTTTTAGGGAGATGACCATACATTTTTTTCACACCGGGCATAATTTTCTGCTCAATGGCCTTGAAAGAATCAAGTACGGCCTGCGGTGTCTGGAAGATGCGGAACTGTTTATCGTTTCTTACGAATTCAAAGAATGCGGGGAGGTCGCCCTGAAAACCGGTGCTGTTCTTAATCTGCTCCATTTCCCCCCGGATGCGTGCCACCTCCTGCTCGCCGAGTGCAAATATTTCATCCGGTGTTTTGGTGGTGGTGGTCCAGTATTTTATGAGATAGTTGTAGTAAGCTTTGCCATCAGGAACGCCGTTGATGCCGCTGGTGCTGCGGGCTTTGGACAGGTATTCCGTTTCCAGGAACTGTTGCAGTTTGGCGTAGGATGGAATGATGTATTCATGTACGGTAGCCGTATAATCCAGTACCAGCTGGGCTCTTTCGGTGCCGGCAATTGAATCCGGGATAGATTTCAGCGGTGCAAAGAAAATGTTGGAGGAGTCTTTTTGCGCCAGGGCAGCCATTTGCGGGATGGTTTTTACTACCAGGGCTTGCGGCAGCACATAACCGGTGGCTATTCCACGTTTCATATTCGCGATGGCGGTATCCGTCCATACCGCGAAGCGCTGCATACGGTGGATAAAGTTTTTATAATCTTTAAGGGATTTAAAGGGTTGTGCGGCGCTGCCGGAGCCTAACTGCGCAAGGGTAAGCGGCAGGCAGGTAAACTGCTGCACCGGCATCAGGTTATCATGAAAGGTATAGCCTTCGCGGGTGATGGCCAGCTCCCGGCTGAGCATATCGTAGGTGATACGGTCGTTAGGACTGAGCACACTGGTATCTATCCCGGCCAGTTCCTGCTGGTAACGCACACAGAAAGAATCCGCGCGAAGGCGCCAGGCATCGCTGATGTCAATGGCGAGGTCACCGTTATATTTATCTTCTCCGTTGAAGGTGGATTGGACAGGGTTTAAGGCCATATTTTCTTCGTAATACCGGGAAGCGATGTCCTTTAGTTTTTCGGCTGTTTCCTCGCGACCGGCCCGCTTACAGGAGGCGGCGCACAAAATGGCGAGGGCTATCAGCCCTGCTTTGTACTTAAATATGCGCATAAGATGTATTTAGACAATATTAAATCTAACTAAAAAAAGAAAGCATTCCGAAGAATCGGAATGCTTATTTAGAACAGTGAACAATGAAAAAAAAGATGAATATTTTTATTTGAGAGTTTTAATCCTTAAGCTCCTGTAGGATACCTCGTTACCGTGATCCTGGAGGAGTAAGCGACCTTCCGGCCACAGACCAAAGTTATTCCAATTTTTGTATTTGCTGATAGCTACCAGATCTTTAAAAGCCTGAGAGCCTCTTTCGTATTCCAATACCTTAAAACCGTTCAACCAATGCTCAACGTGGTTATTTGGATACACAATTATACGACCTTTGTTCCATTCTCCAATGGGTAACAGGGCACGTTTTTCCTGTTTTCTTGTCATGAGATCGTAAAGTGACGCCAGCGTGCGGTTTCCGTCCCTTCCCAACTTGGCATCAGGGTGGGTTTCATCGTCCAGTACCTGGTACTCCAGCCCGATGGCAGATTTACCTTTTGTATCATATGACTCTTTTACGAAGTATTTCACGCCGGAGTTGGCTCCTTTGGTCAATTTAAATTCAAATTCCACTTCGAAGGCTTTGTATTCCTTGTCGGTAACGATGTCACCGCCGCTGCCCATCTCGTCGCCATTGCTGTTGTGGATGGTCATGGTACCATCGTTATAGCTCCAGCCTTTATCCGGGAAACTTTTCTGGTTGTAGCCTCTCCATCCTTTGGAGGTTTTACCGTCCCACAGCAGCTGGAAGCCGTTTTTCTTCTGTTGGGCAGATACGGTGTTCACCACATTATTTACCACATATATATTATCATAAGGGGAATATTGGGATGCGGAAGGGTTTTCGATGATGCGTACGTTGCGCCATCTGATGTCCTTGTTAGCGTCGGCACCATCTTTACCAATAGAATGCACCTGCAGGGCGATGAAGCCTTTAGGCAGGGCGGTATCTACCAGGTGGGCAGTGGCTACACCATTTACCCAGGTACGGATTTCGTTACCACGGCACTCAATACGGTATTTATTCCAGTCGGTTTTGTTGAAGGCATTTTGTCCGCCAGGGTTGTATTCCATCGGATATTGCCAACCACGGCGCCCTTCTTCATAAATACCACCGCTCCATTTACGGTCCGACGGGTCAATTTCCATCTGGTAGCCGAATACGCGGCCGTTGTTGTAGTCCGGGCGACTCTGGCTGCGGAACTGTATACCGGAGTTGAATTCTCTGTCGAGCTTAAATTCCAGCTCCAGGATGAAATCACCATAGTCTTTCTCGGTAGCGAGGAAGGAATTCGGGGTGTTTACCACGGTAGTGCCCACGATTTCACCGTTGCGTGCGGTATAGATTGCTTTGCCACCCAGCTGTTTCCAGCCTTTAAGGTCTTTCCCGTTAAAAAGGTCCTGCCATCCGGATTTAGAGGCTTTCTGAGCCTGCAGCGCACCCGTTAGGAGTAACACACTGCCACATACTAATAATATCTTTTTCATAACTAGTTCTGGAATGAGAGAGCCAAAATATAAAATGATCCTGACTTATACAACCGATTGCAACAGGCTTTTTTATAAAGATGTTAAATCTGCTGGTGAACGGAAATAAGGGTGGGCGAAATTTACTATCTTCAAAAGGTTATTTTAGAAATAATTATAAAACTCAATAAACCATGGCACAAAAGAAAATACTGCTGCTTACCGGCGATTATGCAGAAGATTATGAAACAATGGTACCCTTCCAGATGCTCCAGATGATTGGTCATGAGGTACATGCTGTTTGTCCGGACAAGGCGGCAGGGGACAAGATTAAAACGGCGATACATGATTTCGAAGGGGACCAGACTTACAGTGAGAAGCCGGGGCATGGTTTTGTGTTGAATGCTACTTTTAATGATGTGGCGGGGGCTGATTATGATGCTTTGGTGATTGCCGGTGGACGTGCGCCGGAGTACCTGCGACTTAATAAGAATGTGCTGGAGCTGGTAAAACACTTTTTTACGAATGATAAACCGGTGGCTGCCGTATGCCATGGTATTCAGATATTAACAGCGGCGGATGTGGTGCGTGGCCGTAAGCTCACTGCCTACCCTGCGGTAGCGCCGGAAGTAACGGCTGCCGGTGGTACTTATGTAAGTGTGAATGTAACGGAAACCGTGGTCGACGGGAAGCTGGTGACAGCACCAGCCTGGCCGGCCCATCATACCTGGATCGCGGCATTTCTGCAGGTCCTGGGCACTACCATCACCCTATAATAAAGTTTTATCTACAATTAATTGATTTTCAGGTGTGTAAATAAAATTTAAATTATCTCTTTGCGGATTTTCAAATTAAGCCTGCAATGCTTACCTTTGCAGCCAAAATCGGGGGTTGCCCCTGGATTTTTACTCATTTGTAATTCGTAATCGATTTTAATTATATGTCCGGACAACTTAAAGAAGTTCGTAACCGAATCAAATCTATTCAATCTGGTCAGCAGATCACCAAAGCCATGAAAATGGTTAGTGCTGCGAAGTTGAAACGTGCCCAGGATGCTATTTTATTAATGCGTCCTTATGCGCTGAAACTGCAGGAAATGTTGCAAAATATTGTAACCAACAGCGAGGGTAACATCAATACTCCGCTGGCGGCTCAACGTGAGATTGAAAAAGTGCTGATCGTTGTAATTACTTCCGACAGGGGTCTGTGCGGTGCTTTCAACTCTAACCTGATCAAGGCTGCAAAACGTACGATTCGTGAAAAGTACGCTGAACAATTTGAGAAAGGAAATGTTGAAATCATGCCTATCGGTAAGAAAGGATATGAGCATTTCCTGAATAACGGTTATAAAGTAAATGACCGTTTCTGGCAGATGTTCGGCAGTCTGACCTTCGAACACGTGAAAGAGGCTGCAGCAGTGGCAATGGAAGGTTTTATCGATGGTACATACGATGCGGTTGAAATTGTGTACAGCGAATTTAAAAACGCTGCCATGCAGGAATACATCACCGAGCAGTTCCTGCCGATCGCTAAAATTGATCAGGAAGACAACGGGCTGAAAGCAGATTATATCTTCGAACCAGAAAAAGATGTACTGATTGCTGAGCTGATGCCTAAAATCCTGAACACACAGTTCTTTAAAGCTATCCTGGATTCACACGCCTCCGAACACGGTGCCCGTATGACTGCTATGGATAAGGCAACTGAAAACGCCGCTGAATTGCTGCGCAACCTGAAAATCTCCTATAACCGTGCACGTCAGGCCGCTATTACCACCGAGCTCACTGAGATCGTTAGTGGTGCCGCCGCACTCGCTGGTTGATAAGATTTCAGCGTTATTCAAAGTTTATCAGCAACTGAATAATAAATTTTTCAGAAAAAGGGTCAAAGACGGTATTTTCGGTCTTTGACCTTTTTCTTATAACCGCCACCCGTACAATAATTTTATGGAAATATCTCAGATCATTCCGCACGTGGAAGCACTCATATTTGCTGCCGACAGGCCACTGCCCGCGCTGGAAATCCTGGATTTATTGAACAATGCACTGGCTTTCCTGGAAGATCGCGCAACCCTTGATCAGGTGGAAGCCGCCATTGAAGCCATTAAAGAAAAGTATAGCTCGGAATTTTATGCGTTTGAAGTAAGAAGCAGTGGTGGTGGCTATCAGTTTCTTACCAAAAAAGATTATTACCAAACGGTAGCCCAGCTAAATGGTGACAAGTTCCTCAAACGCTTGTCCACCGCCGCCCTGGAAACACTCGCCATCATCGCTTACCGCCAGCCTATTTCCAAAGGCGAAATCGAATACATCCGTGGTGTAAGTACCGATTATTCGATACAGAAACTCCTGGAAAAAGAACTGATCGTGATTAGCGGCCGTAGCGAAGACCTCCCGGGAAAACCCCTGCTCTACGCCGTTTCCCGCTCATTTATGGACTATTTCGGCATCAATTCCCCCGCCGATCTGCCAAAACTCAAAGAACTCTTCGATGAGGAAATGGTACAGCCCACCCTCATCAACGATGATACCGCCACCATTGGCCGCGGCGACCGTACCGAAGCAGTTGTGAACGGACACGCCATGATGGTGTCTGAAGATGGTGAACTGCTCGATCCGGATCACCAGCTCGATGATCTCACCAATACCATCCCACGCTCCGATTTTCACCTCATGTCCGATGAGGAAGAACATATCCCCGCCTCCGAAGATGAAGAAGCCGAACCTGATGATGAAATCATCCATTTCGACAGCTTCCTGCGCCAGGCCGAAGAGGAAGCACGTGACGGTGCCTCCGAAGACGAAGACGCAGAGCCAGATGATGAAATTATCCGGGACAGTTTTGAAGAAGAGGAAGAAGAAAGTGTAACAGCGTCAGATGAAGAAGTTACTGCCGATGAAGATGAGGAGGACGTAAACGACGATGAAGAAGAAGAAGATGATGACGAAGACGACGACGATGAGGATGAGGACGACGATGATGATGACGACGATGATGATGACGATGACGATGAAGATGAAGAGGACGAAGACGAAGACGAGGTGCAAGGCTTGGAAGACGATCAGGATGAACAGGATGATTTCCCTGGCACAGATACTGACGACGCCGATGAAAATGACCTTGATAAGAAATAAAGCATAACGGGTGCGTACAAACGCCATCAGGCACAAACCCGGAAGTAATAACGACAGCGCCGGTTGCCAAGCAACCGGCGCTGTCGTTTCTCCCAAATACGGACATCATACCGTCCTAAATCGGACACCTTCAAAACTGATTTGCTATTGAATTTATTGATGTTCAGTGTATTAAGATTTTGGTGCGCTTTTAGGTGCAAGTCGGTCATTAATACCGCATTCCATGCTGAGAAACTATCTGAAAATAGCTGTTCGAAATCTCCTGAAACATAAAGTCTTTACAATTATTAATATTGCTGGCCTGGCCTCGGGTATCGTTACGGTACTACTCATCGGTTGCTGGATTGCAGATGAATGGAATTATAATAAGCAGTTCAATAACTATAAAAGTATAGCGCAGATCTACCAGCGTACCACCGCCAACGGTAGCATCGGGGTAGGCAATAACATGCCTTTTCCTGTTGCAGCTACCTTGCGTAAGGACTATGGTAACTATTTCCGGGAGGTATCCCTCGCCACATGGGACCAGACGCATGTACTCACCGCCGGCACTAAACATCTTAGTAACACCGGTATTTATTGTGAGCAGGGATTACCGGATATGCTGCGGATGCAGGTTGCCGGCAATAAGAATCTCTCTGATCCCAATACCATACTGCTTGCGGCATCCCTCGCCCACGCCTGCTTTGGAGAGGATGATCCCCTCAATAAAACCATGATAATAGATGGGGATCAACCCGCGAAAGTGATAGGTATTTATCCTGATTTCCCTGCCAGCAGTGCATTTGCGGCAGTAAAATTCATACTGCCCTGGAAAAAGTATGCCCGGTTACAGCAGCTGGATCAGCGCCCCAATCCCTGGCGGGCCAATTCTTACCGGGTGTATGTGGAGTTAGCCGCAAATACCACCATGGAACAGGTTTCAGCGGTTATCAAAGACGTAAAGTACAATCATGTGCATGTGGAGGAGAAAATTTTTCATGCGGAACTGTTCCTGCAGCCCATGGAAAAATGGCATCTCTATAATGAGTTTTCAAATGGTGTAAATAGCGGAGGCCAGATCCAATACCTCTGGCTGCTGGGTATCAGCGGCTTTTTCATCTTGCTGCTGGCCTGCATTAATTTCATGAATTTAAGTACAGCAAGGTCAGAGACCAGAGCCAGAGAAGTAGGAGTGCGTAAAGCAGTAGGCTCCCGGCGCCGGCAGTTGATTCTTCAGTTTTTTACCGAATCACTGTTGCTTACTATCATCGCCATGGTGCTGTCGGCACTGGCGATACAGCTATTATTACCCTATTTTAACACTATTAGTAATAAGGAGATAGTAATGCCCTGGAGAAGTATTTATTTCTGGGGTTTTACAATTGTTTTTAGTGTGGGAGTGGCATTGCTGGCAGGTAGCTACCCCGCCATGTACCTATCTTCCTTTAAGCCGGTGAAGGTTCTGAAAGGTACTTTCCGGGCAGGAAAGGCTGCCGTAGGGCCCAGGAAGGTACTGCTCGTGTCCCAGTTCACCATTGCCATGGTATTGCTGATCGCTACAATAGTAGTTTACAGGCAGGTAAAACTAGGCGCAGAGCGACCTGTAGGCTACAACAGTAATGGCCTGATCACTGTACAAATGCACACCAATGTATTACATGATCATTACGCATTACTAAAGCTTAAACTGCTGGAATCCAGTGCAGCAGTGGCTATAGCAGAAGCCTGGAGTCCTGTAACTTCGGTATGGAATACCAATAGCGGCTTCAACTGGGCTGGTAAAAACGAGGCGGTAGCGCTGGATTTTCCCAATGAAGGGGTGTCACATGATTACGGAAACACCGTAGGGTGGCAGTTTGTAGCCGGCAGGGATTTTTCGGCGGATTATGCCAGCGATTCCAACGCATTTGTAATTAATGAAAGTGCCGCTAAGTATATGGGGCTGAAAGCAACAATCGGCGCTACCGTTACCTGGGATAACGAGCCTTATCATGTCATTGGGATTGTGAAAAATGTGATCGCAGAATCTCCCTTTGAGCCCGTCCGTCCTACATTCTATCATATTTCAAATGATCCGGGTACACAGCTCCTGGTGCGGATCAATCCTGAAATGAGTATAGGAACTGCCATGGCAAAAATTGAAACAATTTTTAGAGAAGTTAACCCTAACGACTCTTTCGATTACAGTTTTGTAGATAGGGATTACCAGGTGAAATTTGGAGCGGAGCAACGCTTTGGCAAGCTGGTAGGTATTTTCTCTTTCCTGGCTATATTTATTTGCGCCATTGGTCTATACGGCATGGCGGCTTATATGGTGGAACAGCGTACAAAAGAAATGGGAATCCGGAGGGTGCTGGGCGCCAGTATTTTTAGTATTTGGCGGTTATTGTCCCGCGATTTTGTAACACTCCTACTGATCGCTATGCCACTCTCTTTTGGTGCTGCTTATTATTTCATGCACAACTGGCTGCTTAATTATAGCTACAGAGTTAATATGGCCTGGTGGGTATTCGGCATGTCCGCTGCTATTACGATGGCACTAACTCTTGGTGCGGTGAGTTTTCAAGCGCTGAGAGCAGCTGCACAGCAACCGCTGAAAAGCCTGAAATCAGAATGAAAAAACCCGGCAGGACTGGCGAAGTCCTGCCGGGTTACCAATAATATTCAGGGAGATGTAACCCCCGTTCAGCGGCTATTTCGCGGCTTGCTGCACGCCGAAATATTCATAGAAGTACGACGCCGGTTTAAGATTTAACCATGCTTCCCTGTTCTTTTCCAGGTCAGCATAGGTCATTTTTTCAATTTCTTCCGGTGTGAAATTCAGCATGGATTCAGGCTGGCCCTTAGTCACGATGCCCAGTCCAAAATCACAATCCAGCACAAATACATTCAGGTCCTTACGCGTGCTTCTCATATGTACGATAGATTTCCAGACATCACCATTCCAGTTGTCCTTGAATCCACGAGCTTCCCATTCGCTGAAAGTACTGGCAGCAGTGGCTGTAGCAGGGTTGCAGTCATGCATGATGATCACCCCGTTTTCTTGCAGGTATTGCACGGCGTTTTCTACATCTCTCAACGCAAAATGATATTCGTGCATCCCATCTACCAGGCATACTCCGATTTTCCTGGATTGGAAAACCGCCTGTGCTTTTTCTGCAAAGAAGCGGTCGCTCTCCAGCTCATAATAAGAAGCATTCCAGTTAGACGAATTTTTAATGGAACGTTTCAGCTTTCTGAACCAGTTGAATTTGAAGTTAGGATCTATCGCAATTTTTTTCTCCGCTTTGATGGGGAAGAAGTTTTTACCGAGGAATACACCAATTTCCGCATAGGTTTTGAAGTCGTGCTTGTTGATCAGCGACGTTGCAATTTCTTGCCTGTTCAATGACATGATATAGTAAATTTTTAGTTGACAGTTGTAGATAGTATTGGCTGTAGGTCCGTCGTTATCTCTCTAAAGTTTTCATTTCTACTATCGACAGTTAAAATCGTTGTGTTATGTTCGCATGTTGGCAAACTAAAGATATAAAAAATGAGTTATGCGTGGAGGTTATTTGCTAAATGAGGTGAGTGGATGACTTTATAAGGCATAGGATTTTCCTGCTATCCGAAGGCGATGATCAGTTAGCGTATGGCAGGAGGCAGTTTTTGTTTGATCTGCCTGCTAAAAGGTGAATATCAGATATTTTTTGCGCTGAAGGGCGCTATACTTATCCAGTTATTGGTTGACTATTTTTTTAGTGCTTCAATAGCTTTCTTCAGGGCAGCGGCTGCCAGGTGTACGGCTACGGACCAGTCGTCGGCAGCAGCACCGTCGGCACCATCAGAGATGTATTTGAGGCATAGGAGGGGAATGTTCTCCTGTTTGGCGATCCAGGCAATAGGATGTGCTTCCATGTCGATGACGTTGTAATCGTCCGTTACATGACCTATTTCAAAGCTGTCGCCCGTACCACAGGTGCCTGAAGGCAGGCCTGGGGCAGCAATGCCATATTCCAGCAATGGCGGTTCACCGGAAAGCGGGGTTTCATACAAGGCAAATCCCAGCGGTCGAACGTCCATATCCCGCTGGATAAAGCGGGTGCAGCACACCACAGTACCACGCTCGAAGGTATTACTGCCTGCCGAACCGAGGTTAATAATGATACCTGGTCTGTTGGCAGCAATCGCTTTTGTAAGGTGGTAGGCGGCATTCACTTTCCCGATGCCTACAAACAAGGCGTTCACGTCATCAAATTCACCGGTAGCTTCGGACTTCAGTGCGAAAACAAATAGCGGGTTATGTTGAAGGAGATCTCGCAGTGGTGCGGTAGCTGCTATGGTAGATAAGTCGGACATTGCTGTAAATCTGTTAAACAGGCTGCAATTTAATTCCCTTTCCGGGCAATCACGTAAAATAATGGAGGAAAATATCGTTTTATCCACAGGAGCACTTTCTCTGCTCTGGCTATTTTTACCATTTTACGCCGTTTATGCATAGCCGTGATGATCTTTCTGGCGCATACGTTCACTGGAATGCCATGTGCCTGGCCCGGGTCCATTTTCCCAAATGCGCTGCCATCTCCCGTAATAGCTGAAAAAGTAATGGGAGTATGTATCCTGCCGGGGCAAACGATCGTGGTGTATAACTCCGGAATGGGCTGCTCGGTTTGTAATGTTTCAAAGTAGCCGTTCAATGCATGTTTGGCGGCATTATAGCCTGAGCGCCAGGGGTAGCCAAACAGGCCGGCCATGCTGCTAACCACCACTATCTGACCACCTCCCTGGGCTTTAAACTGCGGCAGGAGGGCTTTGGTAAGCATCACCGGTCCGAAGAAATTTACTTCCATCAACGTGCGGATGGCGGCTACGGAAGTATCTATCAGTTTGGAACGCTGGGTAACGCCTGCATTGTTGATCAGCACATCGATGCGGCCGTATAGGGCTATGGCCTTGGTGGCGGCGGTTTGGACCTGCCCTTCGTCGGTTACGTCCAGAGGGAGTACCTGGCAGTCGGCCGTATACTGAAGGCATTCCTGCTGTACGGCGATCAGCTTTTCGGTGTTTCTGGCGGCGAGTATCAGGCGGGCTTTCTGTTGCGCAAGCAACAACGCCAGCTCCCGGCCTATACCGGAGCTGGCGCCTGTGATGAGTATAACTTTTTGCTGGTAGCTCATTATGATTTCAATGGTACCAATTTAACGCTTTTCCATCTTACCTTAATGCCGCCACCTGAGTGGATTTGCAAGGCAATTTGTCCGTCGGCGCCGCCGATTTTAGCATCATTTAAAGTGATCATTTCATGGCCATTGAGCCAGGTGGTTACCTGATCGCCCTGTACTCTCACTTTCATGGTATTCCATTCACCCATTTTGAGATATTGTTCTTTCTCTTTTTCAGGCTTAATCAGCCATCCGCGGCCGTACGACTCATAGATGCCGCCGGTATGCTGATCCGGAGGAGCTACTTCCGCCTGCCAGCCGGTAATTTTGGTACCCTCGATAGAGGAGTGGAAAAACACGCCACTGTTGCCGTTGGCCTCTTGTTTGAACACTACGGTCAGCTCAAAATTTTTGAAGGATTTGTCGGTGCCCAGGTAGCCATATTCCTTATCCGGGCCGCTTTCGCAAATAAGTTCGCCATTGTCCACGTACCATTTTTCAGTACCATAAATTTTCCAGCCGTCGAGGTTTTTGCCATTAAAAAGTGAGATGGCTTTTTTCTGTGCATAGGTCTGGCTGGCACCCAGGAGGATACATGCTCCCAGCAGCAGTTTTAACATGGATTTCTTCATTCGAATAGTTTGCGTTTAGAGTTACAGAAAATAAAAAAGGCCTTCGGTTAGTACCGAAGGCCTCAATATAAAATCTAAATTCTGTTATTCTAAATTTATTACACGAATTAGCGTGCAACGTTCACCGCTCTTTTTTCGCGGATAACGGTAACCTTGATCTGGCCAGGGTATTGCATTTCCGTTTGGATTTTTTGAGCGATGTCGAAGGAGAGGCGGTCTGCATCGCTATCGGATACTTTATCCGATTCAACGATTACGCGCAGTTCGCGACCAGCTTGGATAGCGTAAGCTTTTTCCACACCGTCATGAGCGAGGGCCAGGTTTTCCAGGTCTTTAATACGTTGGAGGTAGCTCTGCATGATTTCGCGGCGGGCACCTGGGCGGGCACCGGAGATGGCGTCACAAGCTTGTACGATTGGGGAAATAACGTATTGCATTTCCATTTCATCGTGGTGGGCACCGATAGCGTTAACTACAGCAGCGTGTTCACCGTATTTTTCAGCCAGTTTAGCGCCGAGCAGTGCGTGGCTAAGTTCTGTTTCTTCGTCAGGTACTTTACCGATATCGTGTAACAGACCGGCACGTTTGGCGAGTTTAGGGTTCAGGCCCAGTTCAGCAGCCATCACCGCGCAAAGGTTAGCGGTTTCTTTGGAGTGCATGAGCAGGTTCTGACCATAAGAAGAACGGAAGCGCATTTTACCAACGAGGCGCACCAGTTCTTTATGTAATCCGTGGATACCCAGTTCGATAACGGTTCTTTCACCGATATCCATTACCTGTTCTTCCAGTTGTTTCTTGGTTTTTTCTACTACTTCTTCGATACGGGCTGGGTGGATACGGCCGTCTTGTACCAGGCGTTGCAGGGACAGGCGGGCGATTTCACGACGCAGCGGGTCGAAGGAAGAGAGTACAATTGCTTCAGGGGTATCGTCCACGATCAGGTCTACACCGGTAGCAGCTTCAATGGCGCGGATGTTACGGCCTTCACGACCGATGATCTGTCCTTTGATCTCATCACTTTCCAGGGTAAATACCGTGATGGTATTTTCGATGGTCTGTTCAGCAGCGGTACGCTGGATAGATTGGATAATGATTTTCTTGGCTTCTTTGTTAGCCTTTGTTTTGGCGTCTTCGATAATTTCCTGGATATGGGCCAGGGCCTGTGAGCGGGCTTCTTCCTTGAGGCTTTCCACCAGTTGGTGTTTCGCTTCTTCGGCGGTCAGGCCAGCCACTTTTTCGAGACGGCGGATGTGTTCCTCCTGGTGTTTTTCCAGTTCGGTACGTTTGATGGTTACCAGTTCCATCTGACGGTTCAGGGTGTCTTTGATCGCGTCGTTTTCGTTGATCTGTTTCTGAACCTGTTCATTTTTCTGGTTAAGACTTTGTTCTTTCTGTTTAATCCTGTTTTCGGATTCCAGAATTTTCTGATTGCGTTGGAGCACTTCTTTCTCGTGCTCGCTCTTCATCTGAAGGTATTTCTCTTTTGCTTCCAGGAGGCGGTCCTTTTTCAGGTTCTCTCCGGTTGTTTGCGCATCAGCGACGATTTTTTTTGCTTGTTGTTCGGCCTCGTCAATTTTCTGCTGCGTGTTTTTAGCAAATATCACCTTCCCTAACGCAATCCCTATTATTAAAGCTGCTATAGCAGTTATTGCAAGTGTAACATCCATATGATTTCTTTAATCTTGATTTATGTAGCATTCTCCGGCCCCGTTCGCCTAAAAGGCGTATCAGGGGCGAGAACTGACCCGCGAAAATACAAAAAAATAGCAGTAAAGCGTGTTTAATACGTGATTATTAGCATTTTAGCTAATTCGTTGTATAACAACGTGTAACGTGTTAACCCAGTGCTTGGTTGATTAATTCTTCCAGTTTCTCGAGCTTTTCCTGTAAAAATGGGGCTGTGCTGGCTTGTGCTTTGCCGCCGCTGGTTACTGGGTGGGTAGCATACATGATGAGGGCCATAGCGATGTAATCCTGCAAGTCTTTTCCTGCATAAGCGGCCTTGAAATCAACAATTTTCTCATTCACTTCTTTCATAATACGGCGAACTTCCTCTTCCTCCTCCGGTTTGATCTTGATTCGGTATGAGCGGTCGGCCACTATGATATTTACGGGAATGAGCTGCTCCATGGTATTGCTTGTTTACTTCAGGTTACGCTTATGCATTGAGCAAAGCGATACATCTGTCAATTTCCTTGATATAATCATTGATTTTGCCACGTATCTCTTTACGGAATGCCATATCATCTTCTGCTACGGGGTTTGCTCCCTGGGTAGTGGCAGCTATTTTCATCAGCTGCAGTTTATCTTCCAGGTGTTGTATTGCTCCCTGCTGCTCTTGCAACTCTTGTTGCCTGGTGTTGAGCTCCTCGCGCAGCAACGTATTTTCCAACTGCACCTGTTGCATCTTTTTGAGCAGCAGGTGCAGTTTTTCTTCGACACGTTGTATGTTTTGCTCGAGGATCATTAATTCTACAGATTATTTTCTGATATCTGCCTGCAATTGTGTCTGGAAGTTCTTCACCAGTTTTTCCATCACACTGTCAATTTCTTTATCGGTGAGGGTTTTTTGTGGATCCAGGAAGGTAAAGCTAACTGCATAAGATTTCTTGTTTGCACCCAGCTTTTCACTCTCAAACACATCGAACAGGTTGATTTCCTGCAGTAAGGCAGACTTCACTGCTTTAGCTGCGGCTTCCACGGCGGCGAATTTCACCTGTTTGTCCAGCACAAGGGCCAGATCGCGGCGCACTGCCGGGAAGCGAGGTATTTCTTTGTAAAAGTTATCACTTTTTTGCAACAGTCCCAGCATTTTATCCCAATTAAAGTCTGCAAACCAAACGGGTTGTTTAATGTCGAACTGTTTCAGTTTTTGTGAAGATACGCCTCCCAGCGTTACCACCACCTGATTTTTTACTTTTATTTCCCAGGAAGGAGTGAGTCCTGTGCCTTCACTTTCAACCCATTGCAGATTACGGTAACCGAGCTGAGCCAGTACATTGATCACATATCCTTTAAGGAAATAGAAATCAACCGCACTGCCTTTGTGCATCCAGGTTTCAGCCGTTTTCTGACCGGTAACGTAGAGGCATAAGTGATTGTTTTCGAAATACTTACCGTTATTAGCCACATAGGTTTTACCGAATTCGAAGAACAATAGGTTCTCGTTTTTACGGTTCAGGTTGTAGCCAATGCATTCCAGGCCGGATTCCAGCATGGAAGGGCGCATGATATCCAGCTCTACAGTGAGACTGTTCATCATTTTTACGGCTGTTTCCAGTACTTCTTCCGTATAGTATTTACTGTTGGTGATAGAGTTGGTGAAGATTTCGTTGTATCCGTTGCCGGCGAGGTAGTCTGCAATCTTCTCTTTCACTTTTTCCGGGTCTGGCTGGGCCGACAATGCCGGGGATATCGATACTTTAGAAGGTATTTCAATGTTATCGAGGCCGTCTATACGCATTACCTCCTCTACCAGATCGGCCGGCAGGCTGATATCTGGTTTGCTGAAAGGTACGGACAGGCGGATGCTTTCCGCAGTTTCGTGCAGGATCTGGAAGCCAAGACTGACCAGGATATTTTTGATTTTATCGTTGGAATAGTTGCTACCACTGAGTTTACGTACATACGCGAACGTAGTTTCTACTTCTGTTTTCTTTTTTACAGAAGGGTAGACATCGTGGACTTTAGAGGCTATTTGTCCGCCTGCCAGTTCACAGATGAGGTTAGCGGCACGTTCCAGTGCGAACACGACATTAGAGATATCCACACCTTTTTCGAAGCGGGTGGCAGCGTCTGTACGCAGGCCGTGGCGGAAAGAGGTGGTGCGGATCATGCCCGGGTTGAAGAAGGCACTTTCCAGGAAGATGTTTTGGGTAGCATCTGTTACGCCTGAATGTGCGCCACCGAATACGCCGGCAATACACATCCCTTCACCGGCGCCGTTGCAGATCATCAGATCTGTAGCATCCAGTTTCCTTTCTTTCTCGTCCAGGGTAACGAAGATGGTGTCCTGTGGTAATGTTTTTACTACTACTGCGTTGCCTTTGAGGACAGCATAGTCGAACGCATGGAGTGGCTGACCGGTTTCGTGCAACACGAAGTTGGTGATATCCACGATATTGTTGATGGAGCGTACGCCGATTGCTTCCAGTTTGTTTTTGAGCCATTCCGGGGAAGGGCCTACGGTAACACCGGAGATGGTTACACCGGCATAACGCGGGCAACCGTCTGTATTTTCGATGGTAATGCTGACAGGCAGTTCTGTGGCGGTTGGCACCAGACCATTGAATTGCGGCAGCTGTACCTGGTATTTATGGGTGTGTTCCAGGTTGTTGAGGAAGGCGCATACGTCTTTAGCAACGCCGATATGGCTCATCGCGTCCATACGGTTGGGCGTCAGGCCAATTTCGTATATCCAGTCCTGTACGGGCTTGAATACTTCGCTCACCGGTGTACCTGGTACGAGGGATGGATCGAGTACCATGATACCATCGTGACTGGTACCCAGGCCGATTTCATCTTCTGCGCAGATCATGCCCTGGCTTTCTTCGCCACGGATCTTGGCTTTTTTCATCGTCAGGGGCTCACCACTAACGGGGTAGATGGTAGCGCCGATAGGAGCTACTACTACTTTCTGGCCTACAGCTATGTTTGGAGCGCCGCACACGATGTGAAGCGGTTCTGCGGCACCAATGTTAACAGTGGTGAGACGCAGTTTATCTGCATTGGGGTGTTTTTCTGCTGTTAATACTTCACCTATCACTAATCCGGCAAAACTTCCTTTTACAGCTTCAAATTGTTCGAGGCTTTCTACCTCCAGGCCTATACGTGTCAGTATGGTGGATAATTCCTGTGGTGTAGGCTTCACCGGTAGATAATCGCACAGCCAGTTGTATGAAATCGTCATTTTCTTGTTCGCTCTATTTATATTGTATGGAGCGTAAAGTTAAAGGTTTCTGGCTGATGAGCAAAGCGTCGTTATATTATGCCGCAAAGGAGGTGGTATTATTAACGGAAGCTGGACTGGATAAGGGCCACAGGTTCTTATCCCGTCCAGCTTTTTCCTGGTACCGCCTTCGCCCCGAAAAACCGGGAAGCACAAAATCTTCCCGTAAAAATTCCCGGTAAAAAAGTTTTTTTAACAAATGTGTGTGAATAATCAGACCTTTGCCTGAGTATTACTTGAAAATTGGTGGATAACTAAGGTGTAGTCAGTGGATAACTGACATGTTGCCGGTGGATAACCTGTGATTGGAGCTTAATAAATTTAGTCCCTTCTGTATCGGGTTTAAATGAAAAAATGCGATTACCTTAGTTTGCACGGCTCGAAAAAGTTTGCAATTTTAAAAGTTGAATTAACGTCGGAATGCGAGAATGAATTCCATGTAACCAATTGTAAATCAATAGCAAAAGCCCATTGACAGTAACCTTTTATTAACTTTTTTTAACACACTAACCATAAATGGATCTCAATCTCAAGAAAGACCGCAATGTGCGTAGAAAGCCGTCCATTGAGGTATCATCCTTAGTGTACGGAAAAGTACCGCCACAGGCTAAGGAACTGGAAGAAGCTGTTTTGGGAGCCATCATGCTGGAAAAAGGTGCCTTCGATATTGTAGTAGAGATATTGAAAGGAGAGTGTTTTTACGTAGAGGCACACCAGTTAATTTTCTCTGCCATGACGCGTCTGGCAGCCAAATCAATGCCGGTCGATATCCTCACCGTTACGGAAGAACTCAAATCTATGGGGTCTCTGGAAGCTATCGGTGGCGGATACACGGTAATGAAGCTCACCAATGCCGTAGTTTCTTCGGCCAACATTGAGGCGCATGCACGTATCATCCTGCAGAAATTCATTCAGCGGGAACTGATTCGTATCTCCGGAGAAATTCTCACGGAGTCGTACGAGGATACGGCGGATGTATTTGATCTGCTCGACAGCGCAGAATCAAAGCTTTTTGAGATCACCAATAATCACCTTCGAAAGAACTACGATTCGATCGACCGTGTACTGGTGAACACCATGAAAAGGATCGAGGACCTGCGCAATAAGGGAGATGATATCACGGGAGTACCTTCCGGGTTCCCGTCGCTTGATAAAGTGACCTACGGCTGGCAGTCCACGGATCTGATCATCATCGCGGCACGTCCGTCTGTGGGTAAAACCGCCTTCGCCCTTAACCTGGCAAGAAATGCAGCCTTACACCCCCGCTTTCCGAAAGGTGCTGCGGTATTTTCCCTGGAGATGTCCTCCGGCCAGATCGTACAACGTATCCTGTCCGCGGAGTCAGAAATCAAGCTGGAAAAAATCTCCCGCGGTAAACTGGAAGAATATGAGATGAAGAAGCTGATGACCCATGGTATCGAACGCCTGGCAAAAGCGCCCATCTTTATCGACGATACACCGGCACTCAACATTTTCGAGCTCCGTGCTAAGTGTCGCCGACTCGTTCATAACCACGGTGTAGGTGTGATTATCATCGACTACCTCCAGCTGATGAGTGGCAGTGGGGATGGCCGCGGTTCCAACAGGGAACAGGAGATCAGTAAAATCTCCCGTGACCTCAAAGGGCTCGCAAAAGAGTTGCAGGTACCGGTAATTGCACTGTCGCAGTTGAGCCGTGATGTGGAAAAACGTAAAGACGGAAACAAGATGCCGCAGCTGAGTGACCTCCGTGAGTCCGGAGCGATCGAGCAGGATGCCGACATGGTAATGTTCCTGTACCGTCCTGAATATTATGAAATCAATACCAACGAAATGGGTGAATCCAACAAAGGTGAAACCCACGTGCGTATAGCCAAGCACCGTAATGGTCAGCTGGATACCATCAAACTGAGAGCTGTACTGGAATTCCAGCGCTTCGAAGATGATGGCAGTCTGGAAAATCCTGGTGGAGGCAATCCGTTTGCAGGCATGCGTCAGCAGCATGGTGGCGGCGCCGGTGGCAATGATGAAGCAAAATTATATATCCAGAAAGGGTCCAAGATGAATGATATGGACTTTGACGAGGGATTTGAAGATGCACCATTCTAGCAGATAAAGATATTTGCAAAAGCCGGCATCGACAGATCGCCGGCTTTTTTTATTGTGTAAAGATTCACAGAAGAATACATGAAACAACTGTACTTAAAATACAAAGCACACTACCGCGATAATTTCAGTCTCGCATACCCTGTAGTAATCAGTCAGCTGGGCCACACGCTGGTGGCATTATCTGATAGCCTGATTATAGGTCATACCGGAAAGGTGCCGCTGGCGGCGGTTTCCCTGGGCAACAGTCTGTTCTCCATTTTCATGGTGACGGGCATCGGCATGTCATATGGTTTAACTCCTTTGATTGCCCAGGAGAATGGTCGTGGTAACAAAAAACGAATCGGGCACCTGCTCAGCCATAGTTTGATTATCAATATGACAGTGGGCATGCTGTTGTCCATGGTCATTTACTGGGGCAGTGCCAGGATGGACCTGCTCAACCAGGAACCCGATGTGGTAGAACAGGCGAGGCCGTTCCTCCGCTACCTTGGTTTCTCTTTTATACCCCTGATGCTGTTCCTGTCGTTCAAGCAGTTTGCCGAAGGGCTGGGCTTTACCAGGCAGGCCATGAACATCAGTATTATTGGGAACCTGCTGAATATTGTGGTGGGGATAACGCTGGTATATGGTTTTCATATGGGCGTGGTAGGGGTGGGTATTGCCACCTTTGCCGACCGCTTACTGATGGGTATAACCATGATGATTTATGTGCTGCGTTCCCCTCGTTTTAAGGAGTACCTGACCTCATTCGGATTTTCAAATATTGAGTTTAGTAAGATAAAAAAGATCCTGGGCATAGGTGCGCCGGTGGCCCTGCAATATTTGTTTGAGGTAAGTGCCTTTAGCGGCGCCGCTGTGATGGTGGGCTGGATGGGTGCTGCCGAACTGGCCGCGCATCAGATTGCGTTGAGTCTGGCTGCTATGACCTACATGATGGCCAGTGGCATTGCAGCTGCGGCGGGTATTAAGAGCGGCAATAATTTCGGTAAAAAGGATTTTAAAGAGCTGCGGATGTCTGCCATTGCCAGCTACCACATGGTGCTGATTCTGATGGGTTTTACGGCGCTGTTGTTTATGTTGGGGAACCACATTTTACCGCGCTTTTATATCCAGGACCCGCAGGTGATTACGATTGCGGCCAAGCTGTTGATTATTGCAGCTTTCTTCCAGTTGTTTGATGGTACACAGGTGGTGGGACTGGGAGTACTTCGTGGGTTGGGTGATGTGAAGGTGCCAACTATCATCACATTGCTGGCTTATTGGGGGCTGGGACTACCATTGGGCTATGTGTTGGGTATCACACTTGGATTTGGTGTAGAGGGCATCTGGTGGGCCTTATTGCTTGGTCTACTGGTGGCTTCCGTATTGCTGTTTGTAAGATTTCACCACCGCACGAAAAAACTCGAATTACAAGCAGATATTTAGGACTTTTGCAGAAACGAAGAACGATCAACATGGAATTGCCTGTTTTTTACGCACCGGACATACAGCAGGATGCAGCTTTGTATACGATGAACGAGGATACCTCCAAGTATTGCATACAGGTATTGCGCCACGAAAAGGGTGATCAGGTGCTGCTGGCCGATGGCCGTGGTTCAAAATATACGGTTGTTATTACAGATGACAACAGAAAAAAATGTCAGGTACAGGTGCAGGTTAGGGAGATGTTACCGCCTCCTGCACCGGCGCTTCGTATAGCCATTGCGTTTACTAAAAATGCGGGCCGTATAGAGTGGTTTCTCGAAAAAGCTACGGAGATAGGGATTCAGACCATCATTCCGTTGGTAACTGCCCGTACGGAGAAGGAGAAGATAAAGGCGGAGCGACTGAACAGTATTCTGGTATCGGCCATGTTGCAGTCGAAGCAGTTCTGGCTGCCGGTATTGGAGGAGCCGCAGTTGTTGGATAAGGTGGTGAAAGGAAACAAGGACCCGCAGCGGTTTATCGCCCATTGTTTACCGGATCAGAAAACCGAATTGCAGGATGCGATGATGGCGGGAAAGGACACGATCATACTGATTGGCCCGGAAGGGGATTTTACGCCAGAGGAGGTGCAGCAGGCGCTGGCAGCAGGCTTTCGGCCGGTATCGCTGGGGCGCACGAGATTGCGCACGGAAACGGCGGGTATGGTAGCGGCGGTGCTGATGAATGCGAAGTTGCCATCTTAAAAAATAAAAAATTTTTTCTGTATACAAGCGTGGGGGTAAAATCCCACGCTTTTTTTATGCCTATAGGCTGGCATAGCTGATTTGAGGGAAGGAGTTCTTCTGCACTAAAATGTGCAATTTGATCTGTTCATTATCAACTTGATCTGTTCATTCATTCGGGGATGAAATCCTTTGTAGAAGCGGTTTTTGAATGTTTTTTAGAATTAACTTTGGAGTATGAATTTATTGTTAATGACTTAAAAAAATAGCATATGCAAAGATCACTTGAATTTTATGAAAAAGTAGAAAATGGATTGAAAGAATGGTTAGATGAGGCAACCACCTAGCAGGAAAATTGGGAGAAGGCAATTAGGTCAATGAATATCACGGAGGAAATGAAAGAACGGTATATAGAGCACTCTCATTTATTTAAAATTGGTAGGAGAGGGCCTAATATTGACTGGCCCCATCGAAGAAAGCATAATTTCCAATTGCTGGTTTCCACAATTAATTATTCACCAATAAATACATAATCATGCAACAGACACCTGAATATTATGAAGAGTTAAAAAACGATATAAAAGAATTTTGGGAAAGGGCCAGATCATCAATGGAAAACTGGGAGAGTAGTATTAACTCCTTAAATGTTTGTGAAGAAGCAAAAGAGTATATGATAACGAATGCTTATTTTTTTAAGGTCAAGGGGAGTAAGCCTCAAATTGAAAGTTTATAAGTTTAATTATCAAATAAATATTATAATATGATGGAGAAATCATCTTTTATTTATTCAGCAAATGAAGGATTGCTGCTTTGTTTCCATGGTTGTGATAAAAGTGTAGCGGAAAAAGTTATTACCGGTTCTGAATTTTTGCGGCCAAGCACAAATAGATATGATTGGCTAGGTGCTGGAATTTATTTCTGGCAGAATAATTATGAGCGAGCATATGATTTTGCTTGTCAACAGGCCAGGATGGGAAAAGTAAAAGAACCGGCAGTTATTGGGGCGGTGATTAATTTAGAAAGATGCCTGGATTTAATTGATAAGAGTAGTATTGATGTGCTGAGATCGGCTTGGCAAAGTACTATTGCTACCCTAGGTCACCAATCATTGCCAGGAAATATTAATCCGGTAAGTGATCCTCAAAGTGAAGACAAAGTATTAAGATTCCTGGATAGCGTAGTTCTGGAATCGGTTCATTCGAGAATGGTTGAAACTAAGAAACAGCCCTACGATACCGTCCGCTGCGCTTTCATCGAAGGTCAACCCATTTACCCCGGTGCCTCCTTTATGGACAAAAGTCACATCCAGATCTGCGTCCGCAATCCAAATTGCATCAAAGGTTTGTTTATGCCCCGGGTAATGCAGCCATGGAACGGTGATGTTTTCCACCAAACAGTAGCAGCTCCCGCTATAGCCAGCTGATTTTTTTAGTTAACCGGTTTTTTTTGTTACCCTTTTCCTTCTTTTCGTATCAATTCCGTACCACCCTAAAATTGCTGTGAACCCTGTGTGGTAGCAGTTCCTATAGTGTTGGATGTTTCTGTTCATTTTGTTCAACTTATCTTGATCGTGTTCATTCTCATTCGGGGACTTCCGTGCCCGAAAACGCGGTTTTTGCCTTCTCCATTTGAATAATTTTGAATCATAATAATCATTTCATTTTTGTAATTAGATGATAGAGGTGTTGTTTGTTAACCCCCATTGTTTGTTAACCTCATTTGTTTGTTAACCAAATTTTTGGCACAATCGCTCGCATAGTACTGTTACATTCCTTATCAAAAAAGGCTGGCCGTTTCTACGGCCAGCCCTGTTATATCAACAAATGCTGATTAGTTTGTTCCATTATTCCCGTACAGGTAATGAATTGCTACTATGGGTTGCTGCTCTGTACATGCGATCAAAGTAAATGCTGCCCTCAAACCTGCCCGGCAAACTGATGCTCCGTAGTAGCAAGGAACGCGAATGCTTTCTCTTAAAACCTGTTCGGCCCAGGTAGCGGTGTTACCTCCGCAGCCCCGCACAAATCTTTTTCACAATCGTTGGACCCTCATAAATAAACCCGGTGTACACCTGTACCAGCGCAGCACCCGCGTCCAACTTCTCCTGCGCATCCGCAGCTGTAAAAATACCCCCCACTGCAATAATCGGAAAAGCCCCATTACTTTTTTTGTGGATATAACGGATCACCTCCGTGGATTTATCTTTCACCGGCAATCCGCTCAGGCCACCAGCACCAATTTCCGTTACTTCAGTGGCAGGCGTTTCCAGGCCCTCCCGGCTAATGGTAGTATTGGTAGCTACGATACCCGCCAGTTTAGTCTCCTGTACTATCTCCACAATATCATCCAATTGCTCAGTGGTTAAATCCGGTGCAATCTTCAATAATATAGGCTTCTGTACTTTCTTCTGACTATTAAGAAACTGCAGGTGATGCAGCAATTGCTTCAGTGGTTCCTTTTCCTGCAAGGCACGCAGGTTAGGCGTATTTGGAGAGCTTACATTTACCACAAAGTAATCCACCACATCAAACAGCGCATGGAAGCACTTTTCATAGTCACTTACCGCTTCTTCGTTAGGGGTAACCTTGTTTTTTCCAATGTTACCACCTACAATGATATTGGACTTTTTATGTTGCAGGCGCCTGGCAGCTGCCACTGCACCCTCGTTATTAAAGCCCATCCTGTTGATCAGCGCCTTATCTGCCGGCAGGCGGAACAGCCTCGGTAAATCATTTCCCGGCTGTGCTACCGGCGTAACAGTACCTATCTCCACAAATCCAAAACCCAGACTCGCCAGCTCATCAATGTATTTGGCATCCTTGTCGAAACCGGCTGCCAGTCCTACTGGATTAGAAAATTTGAGCCCGAAAACTTCTCTTTCAAGCCCTTTCTCTTTTACTCCGCAAAATGATTCCAGGATTTGCTTGCCAAGCGGCAGGGAATAAATCGTTTTCATGCCACGCATAACGCTGTGGTGAATGTTTTCCGGCGGATAGCGGAACAGGATATTTTTGATCAGATTGTACATGTCGGGGGCAAAGGTAGAAATTTTTTCTATCCATTGATGTTACTGGAGATCACCTATATTTGCACCTCATCATGTTGGCGCTCCAATCATTTGAGGATTTGTTCAGGGAAAATCATGCGCACTGCCTCGCCTTCGCGACCCATTACACGGGCGATATGCACGAGGCCGAGGAAATAGTTCAGCAAGTGTTCCTGAAGCTATGGGAAAAAAGGGATACGATTGTTATTACCGGGCCCGTAAAGTCATACCTGTTTTCTGCTATCAGAAATGCCGCCATCAGCCAGTGGCGCAAAGCTACCGTTAGAAGCGAAAAAGAAACCGCCTACAGCCAGCATCGCGACGCCGCTACCCAGGCCGCCGAAGTGCGTGAACTGGAACAACTCTACCACCAGGCCCTGGAACGACTCCCGGAAAGATGCCGCGAAGTCTTCGTCCTCAGTCGCCACCAACAGCTCAAATACGCTGAAATCGCCGAAACCATGAACATCTCGGTGAAAACCGTAGAAAACCAGATGGGGAAAGCACTGAAAATCCTCCACCAGGAACTTAAAGAATACCTGCCGCTATTGACAGGATTCCTTTTCTAAAAAAATATCCGGCCCGGATAGGGGACAACCCTTTTCAGGTGCGTCATATGTAAACAACGCATACACTGTATAATGATACCATCGTTCTCTGACGAAGCACTCTACACCCTGCTCTGCAAATATCTGCTCGATGAAGCGGACGGGGAAGAACGTGCCTGGGTAGATAACTGGCTTACAGCGCATGCGGACAACCAGCAACTGCTGGATGCCCTGCGAAAAGTGCTGGACACCGCCGCCGCAAAGCAATACAGCATCCAGGCAGATACCAGCTCCTCCTGGCAACGCCTATACCAGCAAATGGACGTGCCGGAAACACCTGCCCAACTGCAACCCGTCCGAAACTTCTCCTGGAAAAATCTTTGGAGAGCCGCAGCAGTACTACTGCTAATATGCTGTGCCGGTACCTGGTACCTCCTTACCCGCCCGGCCGAAAAATATGCAGGCCCCCTGCAGGCAACCCTGCTGGATGGCAGTAAAATAGAACTGAAAGGAAAAGCCTCCACCCTCAATGTGGCCAAAGGCTTCAACGATAAAAACCGAAAGGTAACACTGAAAGGTAGTGCCGCTTTTGATGTGGCCGCAAACCCCAGCCAACCCTTCATCGTGTCCCTCGGACGCACAGAAGTGAAAGTGCTGGGAACCCGGTTTACGGTCAACTATCAGCCGGAAAGCGCCATCCTCGAAGTACACGTCAGCAGCGGTAAAGTAATGGTCATCGATCACGCCCGGGCAGATAGCGTAGTCCTTTCAGAAGGTATGCTCCTCCAACAGGACGCCGCCCGCCAGGATTTCCGTGTAGCCACCCACGTAATCGATCCGGTACAGAAATCCCTGGATTTCCAAAACGTACCGCTTGAAGAAGTGTTACAAACCGTCACCGTACTCTATGATGTAAGAATCATCGTGGAAGATACCGCCATGCTGAAACTAACGGTGAAAACAAACCTTAACGGAGCCAGCATCGAAGATGTGATGAAGTCCCTGGCACTCAGCGTAGGCGCTCAGTGGGAACAAACCGGCCCCCGTCAATACCGCCTTAAATAAAGGCACTGTTATCACTATAATCTGTTAAACATACTTTTAATTTAATATTACTATGTCGTTGACCGGAAAACTGTTGACGGTGCTCTTTTTTTTGAGCTTGCCGCTACAGGTTCTGGGATGGGATTGGCAAACGAAGGTGACGGTAGTAGTGCAGCACCAATCTTTGCAAACCGTATGCGAGCTGCTGGAGAAAAATTATAACATCCATTTTTCCTATAGCCGCGACCTTGTCAATTTATCCAGGAAAGTAACAGTAACTGTCCATAACCAACGCCTGAAAACGGTGCTGGAAGACCTCTTCGCACCCGATGATATCAAGTTTACCCGCGTAGGGGATCTCCTCGTGCTGCTACCCAATAACAAAACCACCCGCACCATCAACGGATATGTGAAAGATGCCGCCACCGGCGAGCGACTCCCCGGCGCCACCATCTGGTCGCCCACCTTGCAGCAAGGCACGGTTACCAATCAATACGGCTTCTTTAGCTTCACCACCACCAAAGATACCAGCAGTGTAGTCGTGTCGTTTATAGGATACCAGCCGCAGTGGCGACAATTTCCCAAAAACGACCGCACCATCGAAATTTCACTGGAGTCAACCACTCTCCTCAAGGAAGTAGTGGTGAACGGAGGAGAAGGTAATAACCTGCAAAACCAAACGCAGATGAGTAAAGTCAATATCTCCTCCGCGGCGGTGAATAAAACACCGCGACTCCTTGGCGACGCTGACCTGATACGCACCCTGCAGGCCATACCCGGTGTAAGCGGCGGTATGGATGGCGTTTCTGGTCTGCACGTACGTGGCGGCAGCCCGGATCAAAACCTCATCCTGCTCGATGGCTCTCCAATATTCAACTTTTCACATTTTTTCGGCATATTTTCTCTTATCAATCCGGATGTGGTAAAATCAACGGACCTCTATAAAGGCGCATTCCCGGCCCGTTTCGGCGGGCGGCTCTCCTCCGTGGTGGATATCACCCTTAAAGACGGGGATATGAACAGCTTTCACGGGGATGCAGCCATAGGCCTCATCTCCACCAAATTCGACCTGGAAGGGCCTATTGTTAAGGATAAAACCTCCTTTATCGTTTCTGCCCGGAGATCCTACCCTGACCTGGTTTACAATTCCCTGATACGCCTGGAAGATGATGAAAAAAATGAAGCCGACTTATCTGCTTATTTCTACGATATCAATGCTAAACTGAATCATATCTTCTCTCCTAAAGACAGGCTATATCTCAGCTTTTATACCGGGGAAGATAAAATGAGCCTGCACCTCGATTCTACCAGTATCCCCGATACGGCAAAGATCAACATGCTCAGTAGTGGTTTTGATGTTAGCTGGGGCAATACCATCGGGGCGTTGCGCTGGAATCATATCTATGGTCCGAAGTTGTTTTCAAATATCAGCCTCAATTATTCTACCTACGCTTTTAGCACGCAAATCGGGTATAAGTATACATTGCCTGCGGCCAATGAGCTTATTGACCAGGTAGGCTCTTACCGCTCCCGGATGGAGATTGCAGGGGTACGTGCCGACTTTGACTATCGCCCTGCGCCGAGTCATGGGCTCCGGTTCGGGACCGCTGTGAACATCCATGATTTTAAACCCTCCATGTCCACCTTTGCAGATAAAAGTGGCTCGGTAACACCGCTGGATACTGTTGCCAATGGCCCGCAGAATACCGCTGCAGAAATGCTGCTTTACATCGAGGATGACTGGCAGCTGAGTCCCGTTTTTTTTGTAAACGCCGGCCTGCATGCATCCGGATTCCTGGTGTCGGGGAAATTGTACCATAGCCTGCAGCCCAGGCTGGGACTACGTTACATGCTTCCGAAAAATTGGGCACTGAAGGCAGCCTATACGCAGATGAATCAGTATATCCACCTGCTATCCAACTATGGGACTTCACTACCGACTGATATCTGGGTGCCGGCTACCGACCGGGTAGCGCCGATGTCGTCCCGCCAAATGGCACTGGGCATTGCCAAAACCAGTAACCGGCAGGTGTATGAGTTCACGGTGGAAGGCTATTATAAAAACATGCATAATATGATTGAGTTACGTGATCCGATGGGCTTCATTACCCCGGATCTGCTGCGCTGGGAAGACCAGGTGAGCGTAGGGCGTGGCTGGAGCTATGGAGGGGAAGTGATGATAGCAAAGAAAAAAGGGACTACCACCGGTTGGATTGGTTATACGTTATCGTGGAGTACCAGGAAGTTTGCAGATATTAATAATGGTAAAATCTTCCCGTACAAATATGATCATCGCCATGATGTTGAAGTGGTGTTCAACCAGGTGCTGGCTAAAAACTGGGATTTTTCTGCCTCCTGGCGTTTTTCTACCGGCTCTCCGCTTACCTTGCCAGTGGCCAGTTATGAAGGGATTGAAACCGGCTCACCCTGGGACCCTGTAACCGGCCCGGGAAATTCAATTGACAGGTACGGCAACCGGTATAACTATCGGACCGAAAACTCCCACCGGCTGGATATCGGGATTAACTGGACGAAGCAGCGCGCTAAATGGAGCCGCACCTGGAATTTCAGCGTGATTAACGTCTACAATCATAAAAATCCTTTTTATTACTATGTAAAAAGAGATGATGAGGCGAAACAGCGTTATCTCTCCAAAGTGGTCATACTGCCTATTTTACCTAGTGTAACCTATTCAGTAAAATTTTAGTTTATGAAGAAGCTGGTGTATTTCATATATGCGTTCCCGTTATTACTGGTATGGTGTGCCTGTGAAAAACGGGTGGATATAGAAATTGCCTATGAAGGGGATAAGTTGGTCATGAATACCTTCATGCAACCGGATAGCCTGATCTATGTACGGGTGACCCGTAGCGTGCCGGTAAGTGAGTATGACGAAACTGCTTTTAAAGAAGAGGCAGGGGCACAGGTAAATATCGCTGCCAGCGATGGCACCGTATTGCCGGTGACCCTGCAAACCATTGCCGGCCGCAGGTATTTTGTTTCCGGTATGCCTGCCAAACCAGGCTTGCAATACAAAGTAAGTGCCGGCAGTAGCGGATTACAGCCCGTTTCGGCATACGATACCCTGCCCGCAGTGCCGCAGGTAAGGGATGGTAGTGCACAAAAATCCTCCACCAGGATTAAATTTATCCTGAGAGATTATCCGGGTACAGGCAATTATTATCGTTTGCGGGTATTTACCGTAGAAAATAGCTCCGCTAAATCCGCACTACTTTTTCGCCTTGATCCGGCTTTTAATAACAATCTGATCGACATGATCGCCAACGGTAACAGCACCAGTCTGATCATGGACGACAGCCGTTTCGACGGGCGCGAACTTACCTTTGTATTACAAACACAGGACCCCATTAACCAGTCAGATAGCCTGATGGTAGAAGTAACTACGTTAACCTACAACGCCTGGCAGTACCTGCGTACCGTTGCGCTGCAACAGGGCAATAGCGGCGTTATTGTGTCAGAGCCGATCAGAGTGTTCTCAAATGTCGGGAATGGCTATGGTATCGTTGCTGGCATAAATACTAAACGGTTGGTTTTTAAAGTTGACTAAACGGGTTTTCTTCATTCCTCCTCATGGGAACCTTGCTGCATAGCCTCATGGATAGCGTTGGCCATTTGTACGGACTGGCTGATGATTACCCGCTGCAGTTTTTTCTGTGCCGGCGCCGGGAGTTTCTCCACCGACGGAAAATGCGCTTTAATCAGGTCGTTGGCGGCAGTAACCAATCCATCCTGTACATTTACTATCCTTAATTGTTCTTCCATTGCCTGCTGAAAATCTTGTGAAAAAGGATCTAAAATCTCATCCCAATCCATGTGAATACCAAATTACTTTCCGCCTATAACGCCTGAGGTTGAATTTAGTTGAACAACGAACTATTTTTTTGAAAAAAAAATAACTCCATCCTCCCATTTTGTTGTGTATGAACATTTTCGTAACACATGTGTTCTCTTGGTCAGCGCTCACAAATCATTGTTTATTTCTCATAATAGTTTTGTCCTATCCCATATTGTGACGCTGTTATAAAAACACGGAAACCTGCATCCTTTAATCACTAAATCAAAATGGTTGATTATGCCCTTACAGATTTTTAAACACCAAAGCAATGGGAATGGGGCCGACAAACCCCATTTAGGTGAAGACATTTACACCTCGCCCTACATGCGCGAAGGGATAGAGCTAAATAAAATGCCCGGAACGTCCCACCTGCCTGAAAATGTGTATGCCTTGTTGAAAGATGAGTTGCTGCTGGATGGTAACTCCAAACAAAACCTCGCCACATTTTGCCAAACCTGGATGGACGAAGAGGTGCATAAGCTCATGGACGACTGCATCGACAAAAACATGATCGATAAAGATGAGTATCCGCAAACAGCGGCTATTGAGGCACGTTGTGTGAATATCCTGGCGGACCTCTGGAACTCTCCTGCTGCCACTACCACCATCGGTTGTAGTACTACCGGCTCCAGCGAGGCAGCCATGCTGGGTGGACTGGCCCTGAAATGGCAATGGCGCAAGAAACGTAAAGCTGCCGGTAAAGACGACTCCAAACCCAATCTTATATGTGGCGCCGTCCAGATATGCTGGCATAAATTCGCCCGTTACTTTGATGTGGAGCTGCGCGAAATACCACTGGAGCCTGGTAAGCTTACCATGCAGCCCGAAGATGTACTGAGCCGCGTTGATGAGAATACAATCGGTGTGGTTCCTACGCTGGGTGTTACTTTCACCTGCCAGTACGAGGATGTGAAAAAGATCAGCGATGCGCTGGATAAACATGCAAAAGATACCGGAATCGATGTGCCTATTCACGTAGATGCTGCCAGTGGCGCATTCATTGCACCTTTTATTACCCCGGATCTGGCATGGGATTTCCGTTTGCCCAGAGTGAAATCTATCAATGCTTCCGGACATAAATACGGATTGGCACCGCTCGGAGTGGGTTGGGTCGTATGGCGTGACCGCAGTGATTTGCCGGAGGATCTGATTTTTAATGTAAACTACCTGGGAGGAAACATGCCTACGTTTGCACTGAACTTCTCCCGTCCGGGTGGCCAGATCATTGCCCAGTATTATAATTTCCTGCGTCTGGGCAAAGAGGGCTATAAAAGGATCATGGAAGCGAATATGTCGCACGCTCAATATATCGCTGACGCTATTAAGGAACTCGGCTTGTTTGATTTATTCTATGATGGCCGTGGTGGATTGCCTGGGGCTTCCTGGCGCATCAAAGAGGGTCTGAATCCTGGTTTTTCCCTATATGATTTGAGTGATCGTTTACGTATGAGGGGATGGCAGATTGCCGCATATCCGTTACCATCCAATATGGGAGATGTGGTGATTCAGCGTGTGCTGGTACGGCACGGATTCAGCAGGGATATGGCTGATCTGCTGATCAACGATATCAAACGTGCGATCGATTACTTCCAAAAACACCCGATTTCTGTTCCGCTCACCCGGGAAGAAGCCGGTGGTTATGCACATAACTAGTAAAAAAATCATGCTGGCAGTTAGTAACAATCCTTTACGGCTTGTTATTGGCTGCCAGTTTTTTTAACGCATTCAAACTGTTTCTGAATATGGCTGCAACTTCATCCACCAAAATAACTTACGTGAGTCTGGCCCTGATGACCGCCGCTGCGGTGATTAGCTTGCGCGGACTTCCCATGATGGCAAAAGAGGAGCTCACTATGTTTTTCTATATCGGTTTTGCCACCTTTTTATACCTCATACCAGCGTCACTGGTGGCTGCCGAATTAGGTAGTGCTTTTAGTACCAAAGGAGGCGGTGTATATACCTGGATCAAAGCGGCATATGGCTCCAGGATGGGATTTCTGGCCATCTGGCTGCAATGGATACAAAATGTGGTGTGGTACCCCACGGTACTGGCATTTGCGGCAGCGTGTATCGGATATACCATTGGCAAACCGGAGCTGGCCAATAACGGAACTTTTGTGGGAATATTTTCCATCATCATTTATTGGCTGGCTACCCTGCTGGCATTAAAAGGCACTGACCTGATCAGCAAGGTTACCAGTTATGGGTTTGTAGTAGGTACCGTTATTCCGGGTGTCGTTATCATTCTCATTGCGATCGTTTATATTTTTAAGGGAGAGGAGATACAATTCCTTCATCCACAGGAAAACGTGGCAAGTATAGTGAAGGAGGTAGATGGAAGGTTACATCCCCGGCTCTTCCCTTTTATCGGTGGTGTAGGTGATATTGCCTTCCTGGCCGGGATTCTCCTGTTATTTGCCGGTGTGGAAGTACACGCCGTACATGCGCAGGAGTTAGATAATCCACAGAAAGATTTTCCTAAATCTATTTTACTCGCCGGTATTATCATATTCGCCCTTTTCACCTTTGGCTCGCTGGCAGTAGCTACCGTATTGCCTTATGACCAGATAGACCTGCAGGCAGGGTTAATGGAAGCATTCCGGGTGATCTTTACCAAAGTAGGGGTGCCATGGGCTACCAGTATCATTGGTATTTTGGCGGCCTTTGGGGTATTAGCAGGTGTAACCTCCTGGATCTCTGGTCCCAGCCGTGGTTTGCTGTGGACAGCCAAGGAGGGGGTGTTACCTCCATTTTGGTCCAAAACCAATGCAAACGGTGTACAGATTAATATACTGATTGTGCAGGGCTGTATCGTTACCATTCTGTCGTCCCTGTATTTCTTTATGGATAATGTGAGTGTGGCCTTCTTCCTGTTGAGTGCACTTACCATTGGTTTATACCTGATCATGTACCTGATGATGTATGCAGCTGGTATTAAACTGCGATATACAGAACCGGATCTGCCGAGAACCTATAAAGTACCGGGCGGAAATAAAGGGATGTGGTTTTTCGCCGGAATTGGTTTTGTGGCAACCCTGTTTTCCTTTGTGGTGGCATTTTTCCCGCCAACGCAGTTGCCGGTGGGTAGCCCTGCTTCCTACGTGGCCATGGTTGCTGGCGGTACCATCATTTTTGTTGCGATTCCGCTGATAATTGCTAAAAAGCCGCACACACATCTCTAAAAGAATAATACAATCACTATGATAAAATACCTTTACTGTTCAAGGAGGATTTTTTTTGGTAGTGTAGCATTACTATCGTGTTTTGTGATCCCCGCGCAGGCGCAGGTTAGCACTGATAGCCTGTTGAGGCGGATTGATAGTCTCGAGGCAAAAGTGAACCGCATACAAAAACAAAATATACGACCGCTGCCTGAAAATCGTTCCCAAACAAGGAGTAGCCTGGAGTCAGGCCGCTATGGCGGATTTGTGGTGGCGGACTTAAACAATACCAAGCTCACCATTGGGGGCTTTGTGCAGGCGGACTTCATTTTTGATTTTAAGGAGCCAGGAAATGCATGGGCGTTTGCCACCGCCAGCATTCCCGTTAACAATGGTTCCAGGGGCAACGTGACTTTTTCCCCCCGGCAAACCAGGCTCAGTATTGGTTCGGAGTCAGATACCAAATTGGGAAAACTCAAAACAATCCTGGAATTTGATCTGTACAATTCTGACGGATCGCTGGTGCCACATCTGCGCCATGCATGGGGCGAATTAGGAAGATGGGGAGGCGGGCAGTACTGGTCGGCATTCATGGATATAGATGCATTCCCCAATACCATTGATTATGAAGGTCCTAATGCCATGGTTTTTGTCAGACAGGTACAACTTAGGTATACCCAGCCATTGTCAAGAAAATCCACATTGGCATTTTCGCTGGAAAATCCAGGCAATAGTGTCCGTTATCCAATAGATTCCGGCCTTTCATCCCGAACGATTTTTCCAGACGTGGTAGCACAGTTTCGCTGTAATTTAACCTCAAATACGCATATACAGCTGGCAGGGCTTTTTCATCCGATCACGTTTGATAATGCTGCTGATGAAATGACGACCAATATCGGATGGGGAGTTAACCTGACCGGTACTATAGAGGTGAGTGATAAAAGCAAGGATAATATTATGTTTCAGGCGGCATATGGGCAGGGGATTTCCCGTTACTTCAATGATATAGGCGGCTCCGGCTACGATGCGGTGGTTAAAAGCCAGTCAGCCATCAAAACCATTCCAGTCCTGGGTATTTATGGATTCTATGATCATTGGTGGTCAGATAAACTGAGTACAACCTTTGGCTATAGTTACCTCAAGCTGGACAACCAGCAATGGCAGCCGGTTACAGACTTCAAATCCACCCAATACGGCGTGTTGAACCTGCTGTATTATCCATCTTCCTTTGTGAAATTCGGCCTGGAATATCTCTATGGCAAACATATCACTATTGATGACCAGAGCGGCGACAACAGCCGGCTCCAGCTATCAATGATGTACAAATTTTAAAACATTCCTTATGAAAAGCATGCACACTGTGATCTGCGCATTGATATGTTTACTGCTGCCAGCCAGCAGTTTGATGGCGCAGAAAGCAAAGCCAGGGCTTACGGAAACAAGCATCCGTGCAGCCATGAACGAGGCGTATGATAAATTTAAGAATGCTCCCGGCGGTGCCAACGCCAATTACATTCCCTATCTGGCGGATGTGGACCCCAAACTATATGGCATCGTGGTATGCACGGCCGATGGAAAAGTTTTTGAAGTGGGCGACACCAAGTATGAGTTTGGTATCGAGTCTATCTCAAAAGTATTTGTACTGGCATTGGCTATGCAGGACAATGGTGCTAAAGCCATTGAAGACAGTATTGGTGTAAATGCAACTGGTATGCCTTTTAACTCCGTACTGGCGGTAGAGTTAGAACCCGCCAGAGCCGTAAATCCACTTGTAAACGCTGGTGCCATGGCCACTAACAGCTTTGTAAGAGCACCCAACAGTGCCGCCAAATGGACAAAAATTGATGATATTTTTGCCAAATTTGCAGGGCGCCGACTACCTGTCATAGATAAACTCTATCAGTCGGAAACCGTTACCAATCAGCATAACAGGGCAATCGCCTGGCTGCTGTATTCTTATGGCAGGTTTTATGATGATGTAGATGTATCCGTAGATCTTTACACAAAAGCCTGTTCCTATGGTACCAATGCCAGAGACCTTGCCGTGATGGCGGGCACCCTGGCCAATAATGGTATCAACCCGGTGACGAAAGAAAAAGTCATCAACCCTGATTTCTGTCCGAAAATATTAGCCAATATGATTACGGAAGGGTTGTATGACTCTACCGGCGATTGGGTATACCACACCGGGCTGCCAGGTAAGAGTGGTGTTGGTGGCGGCATTATTGCCGTTGTTCCCGGTAAACTGGCTATTGCCGTGTTTGCCCCACCGTTGGATAAAGCAGGAAACAGTGTGAAAGGTCAGTTAGCGGTGAAATATATGGTGGATAAATTAGGTTTGAATTTGTTAGATGGAAGGAATTAATTTTTAAATAGTTCGGGAGGTAGCCTTACCTGAGGCAAGGCTACCTCCCGAATCAGCGGTCACCTGCGGTGGCCGCTGATTCGGAACCTGAATGAAAAAATCTTTATGATTCCGTAATTTCATAGAACAAGTTCATACCATAACAAGTTTTATAATTATGGATGTAAAAGACTACTATAAAATCCTGGGCGTAGAAAAGAGTGCAACAGCAGACCAGATCAAAAAAGCCTACAGAAAACTGGCGGTGAAATATCACCCCGATAAAAACCCTGATAATAAAGCCGCCGAAGATAAGTTCAAAGAAATCAATGAGGCCTATGAAGTGCTGAGCGACGCCGACAAACGCAAGAAATATGACCAGTTCGGTGAAAACTATAAATACTACGAACAGCATGGCGGCCGTCCGGAAGACTACGACTGGTCCCAGTTTGGCGGCGGTGGCGGCGGTCAGTCCTACACCTACCAGGGCAATATGGATGATATGTTTGGCGGGGAAGGAGGTAATTTTTCTGACTTCTTCGAACAACTGTTTGGAAACCGCTTTTCCGGCGGTGGCCGCAGACAGCAACGTACCACGCGCGGCCGCGATGTACAGGCCACCATGGAGGTGAGCCTGGCAGATGCCTATAACGGCGCTACCCGCCAGGTAGAAGTAAGTGGCAGCAGATTGAATATAAAGCTCAAACCGGGCCTTTATGAAGGTCAGGTAATACGATTGAAGGGAAAAGGTTCTCCGGGCCGCCAGGGTGGTGAAAACGGGGATTTACTCATCTCCATACAACTAGCACCCCACCCCGGGTATGAACTCAAAGGACAAGACCTGTATGCGGATGTGGATATTCCCCTGTATACCGCCGTGCTGGGTGGAAAAATAACAGTACCCACACCAGGCGCTTCCCTGAATATGAATATCCCGGCAGGCACAGATAGTGGCAAGGTTTTTCGGCTGAAAGGTAAAGGGATGCCTGCATATGATAACAAGGGTAACGCTGGCGACCTCTACATTAAATCGGTGGTACGCATACCCACCCACCTGTCTGACAAAGAAAAAGAACTGTTTCAGCAACTTTCACAATTAAATGAGAATGGTCATGCTTAAACTATTTGATTATCTCGAAGATATTGCAGCCACGGAAAGAATTTCGCAACTGCGGAATCCACCGCTGCTGTACACCGCCAGTGAAATCATGAAAGAACTGGGCTATGAACAGCTGGCCATGGCGCAGGAGCCGCTGGACCGTGCCATGCACGCCTGCGCTGCACTGAATATTCCCGTAAACTTCAACTTTCAGAAAGTATACTGTTTTAAGGACGGTGAAATGGTGACCGACTGGCAATTGTCGGAGCTGGCATCGTACCTGTTTATGATTAACTGCAATCCGCTGAATCCAGTGGTGGCAAAAGCACAGCTGATATTCATGATGAAAGATAAAGTATGAGAGATGTAAACCGGACGGGTATATTGATTGTGATCATTATGGGAACTATCATGGCCGGGATAGATTCCAGTATTGTTAATATATCCCTTCCCGTTATGAGCCGGCAGTTCAACTGTACACTCGATGAAATCGAATGGGTGATCACGGTGTACATGCTCAGCTTCTCTGTACTGATGCCTCTTACCAACTGGCTCAAAAACCGCATCGGATTTTTTAATCTCTACCTGGGCGCTATCACGCTCTTCACCATCGGATCACTCCTCTGCGCCCTATCCACGGACCTGTCCAGTTTATTGGTAGCCCGTATCATACAGGCCCTCGGCGGTGGCGCCATGGCGCCTACCAGCATGGCCATTATTTCCTACGTATTTCCTGCAAGGGTGCGGGGTACTATATTAGGCTGGTGGGGGCTCGGTAACCTCGTAGGACCCGCTATAGGTCCTACGCTTGGTGGTATACTGACGGAGCATTTCGGATGGCCCTCCATCTTTTATATTAACCTGCCCATCGGCATACTCACGGTGGTGATGGCGTTTAAATACCTCGGTATCTTGCGCCGGCAGCCGAAGATCAAGCTGCCGTTCGATCTCGCGGGATTCACCACACTGACGCTTTTCCTGGTAGGATTACAATATGGTATTGCTAAAGCCGAAAGAGTGGGCTTGTCATCTCCCCAAATCATCATTACGCTGGTAATAGCTTTCCTTTCGCTCATTGCATTTATAGTAATCGACCGGCGCGTGAAAGCACCTATCATAGACTTACAACTATTCAGGAATTACGCCTTCGTGAGTTGTATACTGGTCACCATTTCCAGGGCGGCGGCCCTGTTTGGAGGGCTGTTTCTGATGCCATTTCTGTTACAGGAGCAGATGGGATTTTCGGAAGGGATGTCGGGGCTGCTGATACTCCCCAACTCCGTGTTTATGGCGGCCCTGATGCCCTTTGCAGGCAGGTGGTCCGATAAGCATGGAAGTCGCGAAATATCCATGGCGGGGTTGGTGCTGCTGGCCGTGTCCATGTTTCTGTTTGCCCGGCTCGATGTGGGCAGCAGTATCCGCAGTGTGATCATCACCATGACGATCCGCGGCCTCGGAATGGGATTGCTGCTGGCGCCTCTTAATTCCGCCACCATCAGTGCCGTGCGTCCACCGGAAGTAACCATGGCTTCCAGCATCAGCACCCTGATGCAGCAGGTAGGTGGTGCACTCGGTATTGCCATGCTGGCTATTATCACACAGGGAGCCTACAACGGGCATATCCTGAATGGGGTAACCAATATGCAGGCACATCACCTCGCATTGAAGCAGGGTTTTCATATTTCCATGATCATCCTGCTGGTGACACTCATACCTGCCTGGTTTATGCCACGGCGCAATATTGTGCGCAAGGAGGAAGAAGCCGTGCATATCGATACTTAGGAACAATATTTGACTGCATCTCAGAAATAACTATTTTTAAGAATGGCCAACACAGGAATGAAGCGCATTTTAATGATTGATGATGATGAAGATGATTTCTTTCTCGTAAATGCACTGCTGCAGGATATTTCGCCTGATCAGTACCTGTTGGAATGGGCCTCCTCCTACCAAAAAGGCATTATCGCCATTGAATCCATGCAACATGATTTATACCTGGTGGACTACCGTTTGGGTGGCTTTACGGGTATTGATGTGTTGAAGCATTTTCGCCAATTGGGGATTAATGCCCCCGTTATTCTGTTTACAGGCAAAGGTGATTATCGCATCGATAAGGAAGCGATGGAAGCAGGAGCATCTGATTACCTGGTAAAGTCAGAAATTAATGCGGCCATGCTGGAAAGGGCCATCCGCTATACACTGGATAAGTATGCGCATCTCAGTGCCATTGCGAAAAGTGAAAAGCGTTACTTCAGTATTTTCGAAAAATCAAATGACCTTATTTTACTGGTAGATAAAACCCAGCGCATCATCGCTGCCAACCCGGCTGCCCTGCGGCTGCTGGGGTATGATGACGCTACCTTGTATAGTTTTCACCTCCGGGATTTATTTGCCGGGGAAGAAGAAGGGGCAGACTTTGCAGCACAGTCGCTGTCCTCCTTCAATACACAACATAAAGAATATCTTTTCCGCAATCGCCGGCAGCAACTGCTGGACGTGACGATGAGTGTATCGCTGCTGGATGAAAAGAAGGAACTCTACTTATGCCTGATACAGGACGTGACGGCCCTGAAACAAAAAGCCAGGGAAAAACAGCAGCATGAAAAATTTGCTATCACCGGCCGTATAGCCCGTGTGGTGGCGCATGAGGTGAGAAACCCCCTGACGAATATATTACTGGCCACCAGTCAGCTGAAAATGGAGCCTGTAGCCGAAACGGAGGATGCAGTATTGTACCTGGATATCATGGAACGCAACTGCACAAGGATCAATCAGTTGGTGACGGAGTTACTGCAATCTACGAAGATGGTGGAACTGCATATGCAGGAACTACACCTGCACACCCTGATCGACAAAGCTGTGCAAATGGCTGCTGACAGAATGCAGTTACATAATATGCGCCTGGAATACAAACTGGCAGCGCATTCCCCGATTGTTTGGGCGGATGAAGAGAAATTAATCATTGCCCTGCTCAACATTATTATCAATGGAATTGAAGCCATGGAACCTGGCAAAGGAGTACTTGAAATAGAAACCGCTGTTGATCATAATAAAGTATTACTTCGTATAACCGATAACGGTAGCGGCATTTCTGCCGAGAACCTGAGTAAATTGTTTGAACCATTTTTTACGAGTAAAACAAAAGGTACAGGGCTGGGACTTACAGCTACCCAAAACATCATCCTCAATCACAAGGGTACAATCAATGTGAAATCCAAACCAGGAGAGGGTACCAGCTTTTTTGTCACCTTTCCGTTGCTGGGGTGATCTGAAAAAAAAATAAAATTTGCGAAAATAAACTGCTATCTTTCCGGCCGAATTATACCTACTTCATTTTAGCCACCCTACGGAAAAGCTGCGAATCGCATTGCCTGCAGCAGATAATCGATCGCTTTACTACATCAAAATCAATTATTTAAGTACTACCAATACGTGCAGCTTATCCCTGTATTTCTATTGGCTATTCATCCGACTATGCACCACTTTACCGTACATCGTCAGAGAAACAGCTTTGTGTTTTCTCTTGTTTTACTCCTATTAAACATTTTCGCAGTTACAGCCCATGCGCGTACTGCACCTCTGAAAGCGGCCGCTGTGCCGGTGATTGCCAGTGTACAGGTACCTGCTTCCGGCAATTACAAAAAAAATGACAAGCTCACCTTCACGGTAAACTTTAGCAATGTGGTACGCATCACAGCATTGTCGCGCATTGCGCTGACGATCAACGGGCAAACCCGGTATGCTACCAATGAATCCACTGCTGATGCTGCCGTGCAGAAATTCAGCTATGTGGTAGGAATAGGTGATAACCTCACTAACGGTACCGTCTACTTTGATAATAAATTGGAAATCGTATCCGGATATATCCGTGATGTGGCTTCCGGCGACTACCTGGACCAGGGATTTACCAGCTTGCCTGCAGGTACACCGGTAAGTGTGAGTGGTATGAATGTAGATGGAACCCCGCCAGTGCCGGGCGTTTTCCAGCTTGCAGGTCCTAAGGATGTGGCAGTAACAATGCCGTCGCTGTCGTTTAACATCAGCTTTTCTGAAAAAGTAACCAATGTTACCAAATCAGGTTGGGTAGCTACGGGTACTACTAAAGTGACTTATAGTGATTATAATGTAGTTATGAATCCTGACCAACAAACAGGAGTGATTACATTTCTGGATGTAACTAACCTGGATCACCGCGATTCCGGAATGCTGGGCGTGATATTGATTCCCGGCCCCAGTGGAATCCTGGATCTGGCGGGAAATCCCCTGGAAGTTACAGGTGTAAGTAACAGCTACTATATGGCTAAGGCGGTACTCACTGCGCCTATCCCTACTATTACTGTGGTGGGTGGTAAAACCAAAGTAAACGGGCCTTTTACCGTGAAAGTGGAATTTGATAAAAATGTGCAGTCTGCTACTTTTGATGCCTCCAAATTAACTGTGACAAATGGTACGGCTGTATTTACCGGCAATCCTTCGATTGGCGTGTATGAGTACCTGGTAACACCGGTAGCTGCGCCGCCATCCGGTGCTATCAGCGTGAAGCTGCAGGCGGGTGCAATCAAGGGTGAAACGAATATCGATAATGTGGCTTCCAATGAGCTGATTCTGAATTATGATCTGGTAAGGCCTACCGTGTTGAGTATTGTTCCTTCTACCAATAATGTGCTGAACCAGTTTGAGGCTGTTGTTACCTTCAGTGAGCCTGTGACGGGGCTTTCCGCCACCGGATTATTAGGTACACATGGTGCAGTTACCATCAATGAACTGGCGCCAAATAATGGCACCGTGTATAAAATCACATTTGTTCCTGTAACGCCTACGGCAGATGTTAACTTCGGCGTTATGGAAAATGCCGCGTATGATGAGTATGGAAACGGTAATGTTGCCAGCACCATCGTTAATCATCATTATGACGTGGAAATACCCAGGCCGCTTTCGATCGTACCTGTTACACCTACCCCTACCAACCTCAATACCGGTGCGTTCGTGCTGACTTTCAGTGAAGAAGTAACCGCACCATTACCCACAGATTTTGTTACCGGTATTACCGGATCAGTGGGTGGTGCAGTGGTTTCGGGGGTAGTGCGGCTCTCTCCTGCCAGCTTCCGTATTGAACTAAGTGGCATTACCGGTGATGGCGATTTAAACTTGTCACTACTGGGTACAGCTAACGTGCGTGATAATTACAATAATAAAATTGGTATGGGCGTAAGCAGTGCTTATATCACTTACGATCATACGTTGCCGGTATTAACACTGCCCGCTGGTGGTGCTACCTATGGGGCACCATTCACCATTACATACACCTTTAATGAGCCGGTGGTGCCTGGTGATCCTGGAGCATTCAGCTTTACCAATGCCTCCCAGGGACCATTGACCAGGGTGGATGATACGCATTACACCGCGTTGGTGTCACCTGGCGTAACTGGTGCCTTTGATGTAACGGTTAATCCCAATGCATTTTATGATAAAGCAGGGAATCCGCTGGCTACTGTAGCTGTTTTCCAGGCGGCGTATAATAATGATATTCCACAACCAGAATTAACAAGAGTACCTGGTTATACCGCTCCGTTCACTTTGAATTTACATTTCTCTATTCCGGTTACATCGCCACTTATTTTATCGCATTTTGTTTCTACCAACGCGTCGGCAATTACCATAGTGCCGCCTGGCAGTCCTACTTATCAGGACGTCATGTTGTATATATTTCCGGCAGGTCCGGGTCCGATATCAGTGTACCTGAATGCAGGTGTCACACAGAGCACCACCGGCATTCCCAATGCCGAGTCAAATACCGTTATCTGGACGTATGATCCAAACCCTTTTGATGTAGTGCTTTCAGGACCAACAGTAGCAGTGAACAGTTTTGAAGTGGATGTGGTAGCTAGTAAAGATATGGATCTGTTAACAGCAGATAAGTTCACGGTTAGCAATGGAACTATCACCAACATTCAAAAAATATCCAACACGCAGTATAAGCTCACCGTAGCTGCGGTAAGCAGTGGTATTGTGCAGGTTCAGCTGCCTGCCGGACAGCTTTTTGATGCCGTAGGTCGTCCAAATAGTGCCAGCAACACCTTAGCGGTGGACGTAAGCGTTAACCAGGCACCTACAGATATTACCCTTACAAATGCTGAGGTGAATGAAAACAGTGTAGCAGGAACCGTAGTAGGTATATTGGGAGTGGTAGATCCTAATATGGGCAATACATTTACATTTGAAGTGGTAGGAGGCCCGGATATGGGCAGTTTCGAAGTAAATGCTACCGGTGACCTGCTGACCAAAGCAGCTTTTGATTACGAAACCAAAAGAGAGTATCGTATCACCATAAAGGTGACTGATAATTATGGCGCCTGGATGACCAAGGATTTTGTGATTGCGGTAAAGGATGTAAATGAAGCGCCAACTGATATCCTGTTAAACAATACCAATGTGGATGAAAACAAACCTGTTGGTACAACTATCGCGGATGTAACGGGCACTGATCCCGAAAATAATACACTCAGCTTTACGCTCGTAAATACACTGGATGCTGCAGTGTTTACCATCGGTGCGGATAATATACTGAGAACTGCGGCGGTATTCGATTTTGAAACCAGGCAAACTTACACCATCCGCATCAGAGCGCAGGATCCTGCTGGCCATTTCTTTGAGAAAGACTTTACCATTCACGTACAAAATGTGAATGAAAGTCCGGCTGGTATCTCCCTGGATGTAAATACAATTGATGAAAATAAGCCAGCAGGAACCCTGGTAGGTACATTTACCGTACAGGATCCTGATAACTTCACCTTTGACCTGGAGCTGGTACCTGGCAACGATGCGGACCAGTTTGTGCTGGATGGCTATGAATTGAAAACGGCGACCTCTTTTAACTACGAAGTGAAAAACCAGTATACCATCCGTGTAAGAGCGGTGGATGGCGAAGGTTTGGATGTGGAAAAAGACTTTGTGATTAATGTTAATAACGTGAATGAGCAGCCTACGGATATTTTCATTTCCAGTACCACGGTGGGTGATAATGCAGTGATCGGTAATACTGTAGGAACGCTGAGCACTACTGATGAGGATGCAGGGGATACCTTTACCTATACCCTGGGCACCGGTGGGGATAACGATGCATTCCATCTTTCAGGCAATGCGCTGATAACTACACAAACATTTGACGTTACTGTTAAATCTGCTTATTCCATTAGCGTTACAACAACTGATGCGGGTGGCCTGAGCTTTACAAAGCAATTTACTATCAATGTGGTGCATGTGCCGCTTACCCCAACGGATGTCACATTGTCGGCCAGCAATATCACAGAAAATCAACCAGTAAATACAGAGATTGGCACATTTACTACCGTGGATGCCAACGCCCACGAGTCGTTTACCTATACCCTGCTACCTGGCCTGGATGCGGACAGCTTCCTGGTTGTGAATGATAAGCTATATAATAAAGTAGTATTCAATTATGAACACGGTCATGCCTATACGGTTAAGGTAAAAGTGACGGATATTGATGGCCTTAGCTTTGAAAAAGTGTTTACCATCAACGTATTGGATGTAAATGAAGCACCGGTACTTTCGTTGAGTAATACAACCGTTGATGATTTCAGTCCTGCGGGTACTGTAATTGGCAACCTCACCGTGGCGGATGAAGATGCGAATGAAACACAGGCATTTGCTTTTGATGGCGGCGCAGATGACAACCAGTTTGAAATAGTGGGTGGCCAGCTGAAGATTAAGACAGTGGTGGATTACCTCGTGAAAGCATCCTATGAGGTGAAAATAAAAGTAACGGATAAAGGCAGCCTCACAGATGCTAAGACCTTTACCATTACGGTAAACAGGGTAAATAAGGCGCCAACGGATATTGCACTGAACAACAGTGCCGTGGATGAAAATAAGCCGGCAGGTACCGTGGTAGGTACATTAACTGCTACCGACGCAAATGCTGATGACACGCATACCTATACTATTGAACCTGGTGGGGATGCAGCGGCATTCACGATAGTAGGCAATGAGTTACGTACCAATGCTTCATTTGATTACGAGGTGAAAAGTGCTTACTCCATTACCATCAAGGTAACAGACGCCGGTAACGCTACCTTCTTAAAAGCATTTACTATCCAGGTAAATAATGTGAATGAATCGCCAGACCTGAACCTGAGTAATCAAATGGTGGAGGATTATAGTCCTGTAGGTACATTGGTAGGTATCATTACTACCAGCGATCCGGAAAACGATGCGGTAACCATCGCTTTTTCAGGATATGTAGATGACAGCAAATTTACCATTGTGAACAATGAGCTGCGAATGGCAATTGTGGTGGATGGTGCCACAAAATCTATCTATACTATCGGCATAAAAGCAACCGATAGTCATGGTAATACGACGAAAAAAGTTTATGGAATCGGGGTAGTTGCCGTGAATCCTGCGCCAACAGCTATACTGTTATCTGCCAATACCATCGAAGAAAATAAACCTGTTGGTACAGTAGTGGGTACATTAACCGCTACGGATGCAGGCAACGATACACATACCTTTACGATTGTTCCGGGTGGGGATGGTGCATCTTTCACCATTCAGGGTAATGAGTTACGTACCAATACCGTGTTTGACTACGAGACGAAGCAAACCTATACCTTGCGCATCAGGGTTACGGATGCTGCCAATAACACCTTTGAAAAGGACTTTACGGTGTCCGTAACAAATAGCAATGAAGCACCTTCGGCTATTAACCTGAGCAATAATACGGTAAGCGAAGTGGTGGCAGCAGGTGCCACAGTGGGTACGCTTTCAGCCACAGATCCGGATGCCGGTGACCAGCTTACTTTCAGTTTTGCAGGCGGGGCAGATGATGCGGCCTTTGAGATCAACGGCACTACTTTAGTAACCAAAATTGTATTTGATTACGAAACTAAAGCGCAATTCAATATTAAAATCAAAGTAACAGATGGTGGCGGGTTGAGTTATACCAAGGATTTTGTGATCCAGGTAGTCAACCTCAATGAACCACCTACCGACATTAAGCTGGATAATAATACTATACCGGAATTAAAACCTGTAGGCAGTGTAGTAGGAAATCTGATGGCTACTGATCCTGATGCAAACGAGACCTTCACCTGGACCCTCGTTGGTGGTGCAGATCAAAATAAGTTCAGCATCACGGGTAACCAGGTATTGGTAAATGCCCTGCTGGACTACATGCAGCAGAAAGATTATATCATTCGCGTTCGCGTTACAGACGCTGGTGGTATATGGATGGAGAAGGATTTAACTATTACTGTTACCTCCATTAACTCCGCGCCTACCAACATCTCCCTGGATAAAAATACCATACTGGAAAATGCACCGGCAGGTACGGTCATAGGTACACTGAGCGCCACAGATCCGGATGCCGGAGATGTACTCGCTTATGCGATTGCAGGCGGGGCGGATGCAACCAAATTCAAGCTCAACGGGGCTAACCAGTTGATATCAGATGCGGTGTTTGACTACGAGCAAAAAGATAACTATACCGTTCGTATACGCGTGACCGATAAGCGTGGTTTAACGTTTGAAAAAGATATGGTGATTACGGTAGTGGATGTCAATGAAGTACCTACCATTAACGCAGTAACGAAGCAGGTAGTTTGTGATGGCCATCAGGCACAGGAAGTACGCCTCACCGGCTTAAGTGCAGGTCCTGAATCCGGACAAACGATTACCCTGGTGGCTACCAGCTCGCAGGACTTCTTTACAAGTCTCACCACCCGTGATAACAAAGATGGCACTGGCGCTGTCAGATTTACCTTGAAGGATAATACAAAGGGTACAACCACCATCACGGTGCTTGTGCGCGATAATGGAGGTGTGGCCAACGGCGGAGTGGACCAGGTAGCCATAACATTTGAGTTGCTGGTAAATGAGGTGCCGGATGTGAAAGTGGTGAGCGATAAACCTAACCCTGTACCTGCGGGCAGCATAGTGAAGCTGACAGCCAGTGGGGGCGTGAGCTACGAGTGGGGTGATGGCGCCTATATTATCGATGGTAAAAATACACCGGTGCTTACTATAAAACCAGAGGCGAATAGTGTGTACCTGGTAACGGTTACTAACGTTAACGGCTGTACGGTTACTACCGATGTGAAAGTAGAAGTAAGGGGAGAGGTGCAGGTGGAGGCAGCTAACCTGCTTACACCAAATGGCGATGGTATCAACGACCGATGGGTTGTGAAAAACATTGGCAGGTATCTGAATAACGAGGTGAGAATTTTCGATCGTGCAGGGCGACTGGTATATACCAGAAAGGGCTATAACAACGAGTGGGATGGCAAGCTGAATGGCCAGCCACTGGCGGAAGGTACCTACTATTATATCCTGGATTTGGGTAATGGCAGCAGTATGAAAGGCTTTATCACTATTGTGCGTGAACACTAAACTTAAAGAACTGATGTTAAATAAATTTCTTGGTGGCGTTGTACTATTGTTAACGCTTGGATATATGCCACAGGTGTATGGGCAGGGCTGGTCCAAAGGAACGGCCCCGCTGCAGCCGTTGGGCAGCCAGTATTTCCAGAACCAGTACCTGGCTAATCCTGCGATGGCCGGGATCGACACCGGACTGCATATCAACCTGTCGTACCGAGGACAGTGGAACGATGTACCTGGCTCCCCTGTGACTAAGGCTGGTACAGCGGACTATTATGTAGGAAATCGTGTAGGGGCAGGTTTGAATATATTGAACGACAAGGCAGGGCTGATTAACCGTACAAAAATTGCCATGACCTACGCTTATCATTTGCCGTTGAATGCGAGTGGTAAGGACCAGCTGCATTTCGGTTTATCGTTGGGTATAAACAGTGAGCGCCTGGATAAAGCGGCTATTGTGGGTGAGGTGATTGATCCTGCAATTGGTGCATTTAACCGCAGGGATAATTACTTTGAGATCGATTATGGCATGGCGTACACGAATGGCAATCTTACATTGCAGGCCGCTATGCCTAATATCATGAATAATCTTCGCAGGCAGGATGACCAGACGATTGACGCAACCTCCTATTTTGCGGCGGCCTCGTATAGAGTGCGCATCAGTGATGCGGTGCCGTATGTGGAACCGAAGGTATGCTACCGTGGGGTGCGTGGTTATGATGACCTGGTGGATATCGGGGCCAACATTGTGCTGGCTAATGAGTACCTGAATGTTTTCGGGATGTACCATACCAGCAAGAACTGTACAATAGGTGCGGGTTTTAATTTCCGCTCCATTGCTGGTTTCCAGGTGATGTATACTACACAGACGGCGGGACTGAAAAACTATTCCAGCGGTGTGCTGGAGGTAGGGTTGGTGCTGCATCTGTTCAAATAACTCTATTTGTGAAAACCCACTATTTCAGGCAGTCGCGCCCTCGCGCGACTGCTTCTTTTTTTCTTATCATGATTCCATTGTAATTTGGTAACTTTGAATCTCAGATTTGGACCCAACTTTAGATTTTGAGAATATTTCTTGCATATTAATTCTCCCACATAGCTTACTGAGATATAACTACTTACGCATATAGTTTTAACGAACTAGTGCTGTTGTGCCCGTCTAATCGTGCGTATTCAAGGTATATTTCAAGTTTTAATGCCGGAGAAGAACCCACATATAACCAAAGCCTTTGGTGCTAACCTCAGAAGATTGAGATTGGCGCGCAAACTCACACAGGTAGAAGTGGCATTTGAAGCTGATATGGAGCCCAGTTATATGACCCGACTGGAGAATGGGAAAACAGATCCCAGTTTAAGCACCGTATATGCGCTTGCAGATGCTTTGGATGTATCTCCCAGGGAGTTGCTTCCAGACTTATCTGAATAGCTCAAATCTTTCATAGTCAATGGTTTTGAGGTAATGAATGTTTGTTATGGTTACTGTTCGTAGCAGGTAACATAATAGGGCATTGGTTTACTGCCTTGTTGCTCATGGATGGTTTTGGATACGCCATCTACCTCTAACTGTTGCCTGTAGCCTGCTTTAGGCAGAAATTCTGTTTTAACTGTGAGTGTCACCGTGACAAGGGAGACTGCATTTTGCTCCACAGCAGCTAATTCTGACAGAAATTTTCCAATTATTGCATTTATTTTCTCGTCTTTTACCATTCTTTTTAAGTGAATATAAGTTAAATACACATATTGTACAATATTACCAGTACAATAGTGCTTGACTAAAAATGCTATACGCGATTAAATTGCTTCCATGTTCAATTACATGGAGGAATTATACATTTTTGCCTATAACACGCATGCTGCGCATACGGCCAAAGGTTGGTCGCAGATGCGGTTTGCTGCTGAGGTAGGAGTGGAATCCGCGTACCTGAACAAAATATTAAATGCGCACCGCCAACCAGGATTCGAAATGATCCATCGGATTGCCGATGCGTTACAGATGCCGGCAGGCGACTTACTCAGCAACATTCCGCCCACGGAAGCATTCCATCAGTTTAAGGAGTCACTGATAGCGAAACATCGCAAGAACCTCGAAAAAAAGGCCGCGAAGGCTGCCGCAGAAAAGTCTGCCCCCGTTCGTTCAAAACAAGTTGCCAAAAAATAGAAGTATCACGAGTGAAAAATTCGCCATATGGGTGATCCACGCAGCAAACCAGTGGTATAAGTGATCCCAGCGACCCAAAATTAGGGGCATCAGCGGTAGTAGAATCATTCAGCGGCAAAACCAGCTTACCCAGGCTTGTGGGGTCAATGTTCGTAGCAAGTTAATCTATGGCGGAAGGGAATTCGACCTTCCTGTTCATGAATAGCTTTGGTGATGCCATTTTTTGTAAACAGCTCTATGTTCCCGTTTCTGGGAAAATATTCTCTCTTTAGCGTAATCGATACGCTGACAACAGTAACTGCATTTTGATCCAATGCGGCTAATTCTGATAAAAATTTTCTTAGGATGACATTTAACATCTCGTCTTTTCTCATGTTTTTTATTTGAATATAAGTAATTTATACATATAGTACAATAATGCTAGTACAATAGTGCTTGAACTCAAATGCAGGGCAGGTCTATCTTGCTGAGATGTTTAAATACACAGAGGAACTGATCATCTTTGCTTTTAACGCTGACGCCGCACGGGTGGCTAAGGGTTGGACGCAGGCGACATTTGCCTATGAGGTGGGAGTAGAACCTGCGTATATTAACAAAATACTCAATGCCCGCCGGCAACCGGGGTTTGACATGATTCACAGAATTGCGGAAGCGCTTGGAGTACGGGCAGGAGATTTACTCAATACCATCCCGCCCGAAAATGACTTACTCCATTTCAAGGAGCTTCTGTCGGAGAAGCATTTGAGAAATCAGAAAAGAAGAAACGAGGAAGTAGGCACTGGCGAGCATCATGAGCCCAAGTCCGCCAAGACCAAGCCTGAAAAAGGTTTTGATTCCAATAAGTGAGTTAGTACTGGCAACAAATGCGCTCAGTGCGATGAGGATGCCGAGGGCTGCGGCACCAATTGCGATTTTCTTCATAAATCTATGGTTAGGATAGTAATACTCTAAGATAACACATATGTGTTATCGATGCAAGCGCAGCCCCACGATTTTCCTTTTTTATTCCTCCACAGCTTTGAAACCGGTTTGCGTAAACTCGATCTTTTTTTGCTTGTAAAGGTTCCCGGTAGTCATTTTAAACGTTTTCTTACTCATGCCGAAAAACGCCTGGATCTCTTCCGGGGTGGACTTATCATGATACGGCAGGTAGCCATCATTTTCCTGGAGGAGGCGCAGAATTTTTGCACCTTCATCTTCTACTTTCTTGAAGCCGGGCTGTCCGGGTGCCACATCGATCTTGTTGTCTTTTACCTGACGAACAAAACCTTTCAGCTTGTCACCCACATCTACCGGTTTAAAAATATCACCATGATGCAGGATGCCTAAATGTGCGTTATTCACAATCACCACATAACCGATCTGCGTTCTGCGGTATACGATGAGGTCTACCGGGTCTTTTTCGGTGAGAGATATATTTTCATTGCTGAGCGTGCCCTCGATCCTTTCTGTAGCGGCCACGCGGCCCGTGAGCTCATCCAGATAGATTTTTACCAGGTACTCCTGCCCTGGCACCATCTTGGACAGCTGCTGGGAGGTAGGTACGAAAATATCCTTCATCAGGCCCCAGTCGAGGAAGGCACCCTGGTGCGTAGTACTGACCGCTTTCAGGCTCACAATATCCCCCACCACACCGTAAGGCTTCTGTGTTGTTGCAATTAACCGGTTTTCTGAGTCGTGATAAATAAACACTTTCAGCTCATCACCAACTTTGGTACCTGCCGGTACAAAGCGGGTAGGCAGCAGGATTTCCTGGTCTACGCCTTCGAGGTATACACCAAATTCAGCTTTTTTCTTCACCCGGAGGTAGTTGTATTCACCAACTCGTATCATAATAATCAGTTAATTAACAGCCTGCAAGTTACTTATAGATTGTGGGATTGCCCAGAATCATATTCTGCTTACTTTTGCAACAATCATATAAATTTCAGGGTTTAAGCACCCGGAATTGCATCAAAACACCAACCAACCATCTTATGACGATTTTAGCTTTCACGCTGATCCTGCTGCTCGGTGCATTCACGGCCGGCATGTTGGGGTCCCTCACCGGCCTGGGAGGCGGTGTGGTCATTATTCCTTTGCTCACGCTTGTATTCCATGTCGACATCCGCTATGCCATCGGTACCGCTCTCATTGCTTCCATCGCTACTTCTTCCGGTTCAGCTTCTGCCTATGTAAAGGAAGGGATCACCAATATCCGCCTGGGCATGTTCCTGGAAATAGCTACCACTACTGGTGCCGTGATCGGGGCACTGGTCGCCGTTTTTATGCCCACCAATATCGTAGCCATCATTTTCGGCTGTGTGCTGATCTTTTCCGCGATCATGTCCTTTAAGCCAAAAGCCAATAACGTGAATGAGGAGGATACCAGTGAGCTTGCCCGTAAGCTGCGCCTCAATGGTGACTATCCTACCCCAGCCGGAAAGGTAGGCTATACGGTACACCGCGTAGCAGGCGGCTACTTCATGATGATGTTTGCCGGTATTATGTCCGGATTACTCGGCATCGGCAGCGGTGCACTAAAAGTGCTTGCCATGGATAATATCATGCGGATACCCTTTAAAGTGTCTACCACCACCAGTAATTTCATGATCGGCGTTACCGCCGCCGCCAGTGCAGTGGTATACCTGCAACGTGGCTACATTTCTCCGGGCCTCTGCCTGCCGGTAGTTCTGGGTGTGCTCGCAGGCGCCTTCGGTGGCTCTAAACTGCTGGTACGCGCTAACGTATCAAAACTTCGTTTAGTCTTCAGCGTTGTAATTACGTTCCTCGCCATCCAGATGATTTATAATGGTTATACCGGAAAACTCTAAGCACATGAAACACATTTTTAATAAAGGATATTGGGCAGATAAGGATATTCAGCAACTCATCGGCAAGCAATTGCGGATAGGCGTTGTTACCGCCAGCGTACTGGTGTTTATTGGGGGATTAATCTACCTGTACCGCCATGGCGGCGAACTCCCCGGTTACCGTGAATTCACGGGAGTAAGAGCCGGACTGGACAGCTTTTCGGGTATTATTCAGGGCGTTCGTGGTATACATGGCATGGAAATTATTCAGCTGGGTGTTGTATGCCTCATTGCTACACCCATTATCCGCGTGGCACTGTCTGCATTCGCATTCCTGCTGGAACGCGATTATCTGTATGTGTTTATAACCCTGATCGTATTGGGAGTGATTTGTTTTAGCATGGTAGGTGAACTCGCCGGATAATTTTTTTTTTGGTTCCTGTCTTACACAAACGAATCCAATACCAGGCTTTGGGGAACTGAGTAAAGATGAGGATGTCAAAAGTACGATACACCCTTTTTATTCGGGTACCTGATGGAGACATGTCGACCTTTAGACAACTCTCAGGCGCTTAATTTATTTTTGATACATCCTCATCTTTTATTTTGGGTCAGCCTCGCCGCACTGCGTGCAGTGAGGCTGATCGCCGGTCATTTTAAGTCTACAGCCAATCCTTATTCTGCCCATACGCCGGCCCGGTAGTAACCGCGTTAATCTGATCCAACGGTATTGGTCGCAGCAAATGTTTAGGGCTCTGGAAGCTGGTCCTGCACTCAGGATTATGTTTTCTGATACGCGCCTCCAGTTGCCCGGTACGCGCCAGATCCAGCCAGCGCACATTCTCACCCGCCAGCTCACGGGAACGCTCATCCAATATAAAATCCAGGTTAAGATTCGCTGCTGAAATATCCATCAGTGCTTTGTTGCCGGTAGGATAAGCCGCACGCTCACGTACTGCGTTTACATAAGGCACGGCATCGGCTACACGGCCATCCATCATCAGTGCTTCGGCAGCTATCAGGTAAGTTTCCGCCAGCCTGTAAGCTATTACTGGCCGTACTGACGGTGCATTCATGTCACTGCGTTTTGTATCTATATACTTCATCAAGGCGGGACTCATGCGCGCATTATACTGATCCGAAGGGATCATGGTATACGGTGCTGCTGCAATCTGCTGCGCTGTTTTAGGCGCCAGCGGCAAATAAATAGCCGTATCTCCCAGCTTAAATTTAGGACCACCTGCTACTGCTCCGGCAGGTGCACCCGCAGGCAATGGTGTAGGCCACTTAGGTATACTGTTGGCGTTATTACAATACCATACCGTTTGAAAGGTTTTATGAAAACGTGTGTCGTTCTGCCTTTCAGCAAACACAGTATCCGTAAGCCAGCGGGAAGGCACCGTGCGGATGTAAGGCCGGCCACCCAGAATATCACGCTGCATACCATCCACTTTTTCATATTGGGGAACAAATAAATGTACCAGCATATTATCCGGGGTACGGTTGTCCTGGTTGGGCGATCCGTTGTAGGCCAGGCTGGTGGTATGTTGTACTGCCCATAGTACCTCGGAACTATTCTCATTCCCTTCTGCAAATACACTGGCAAAATCTGGCAGGAGCGACATACCTCCATTGTTGATCACCTCCAGTGCATTCGTATAGGCGTTCAGGTAATCGTCCGGTTGTTTGGCACTGCTGCCTGCACGGGTCAGGTATACTTTTGCCAACACATGCCGGGCCGCCACTACAGTAGCTCTGCCAGGGTCAACTCCCTTGGTGCCGGGACTTTTTGGCAACACAGCAATAGCATCTTTCAGATCCTGGATAATAGTTGTATACACGTCCGCCAGGGGATCGCGCTTAGCGGAGGTAAGCGGTTCTGTGTTAAATTTCGTGGTGAGGGTAACATCTCCCCACAACTGCACGAGCACAAAATAATAATTAGCGCGCAGGAACCTGGCTTCCCCTACCATACGGGCTTTCAGGTCATCTTTAATGCCGGTAACGGTAGCGGCATTTTCAATCACGGCGTTGCAGGAATTGATGTAGGTATAACAGTTGTTCCACAGCGCGGTAACTTTTCCATCGGTGGACTGATAAGCGGTGGACAACAGAAACAAATCCTTGTTGCCATCATTTCCACGCAACCATTCATCGGTGGCAGGGTTAGTGAGTGAAAAATAATCTTCATTGCCCCATACCGTACGTGTGCCGGCGTAGGCCGCATCCAGACCAGCTTTCAGGCCCTGGCTGGTTTTGTAAAAATCAGGCGTAAGTACGCCGTGCGGTTTTTCCTCCAACATTTTTTTGCATCCACCCAGCAACTGTGTGGCAGCAGCGATGCAGCATATATAGAATATCTTTTTCATAACGGAATGCTTTAACATTATAAAGTCAGGTTAATACCAAAAATCATAGACCAGGTGCCAGGCGTATCGGCATTGATGTTGCCGGCCGACTCTGGATCTACCCCATGATATTTATTACGGTACTCAGAGAAAAGAATGAAAGGGTCCTGGGCTGTGGCATACACGCGGAGCGAGCGGGCTTTCATTCGCTGTACAAACGACTGAGGCAGGTTATAACCCAGGCTCAGGCTTCTTACTTTCAGGAAGCTGCCATCCAGGTAGCCGAGTGTGGTATTATATTGGGTTTGGGTAGATGAATTGTTTGGTTTAGGATAATAGGTTTCGCCGTTGGTGGGTGTCCAGTACCGAACATTCAGATTATTATAATTACCCTGGAAGGTATTGGCAAAACCGCCACCATACAGCTTACTGTTCAGCATACCGCCCACCCGCGCAAAAACTACGATCGTGAAGTCAAGTCCTTTGTAGCTGAAACGGTTGGTCATACCACCTTCCCACTTCGGCTGCGGGCTTCCGATCAGCGTTCTGTCCGCCGCGCTGAAAGTGCTGTCTTTATTCACATCTACCACCCGGATATTGCCGATCACGGAAGTAGGGCCACTCACGCTTTGCTTATAAGCTTTGGCAGTGAGGGAATCAATTTTGGTGTTTTGCCAGAGGCCTACCCGCTGGTAGTCGTAGTATTCACCAATGGGATAGCCTACAAACCAGCCGTTGGCAAGATCCTGTTGTATATTATTGTACAGCTGCGTGATCTTCCCGCGATTTACGTACCAGTTGAGGTCAGTGGTCCAGTTGAACCCGTTAGGTTTGTTGGACTGTATATTTACAGTGGCTAAATGAACTTCAACGCCTTTGTTTTCTGTTTTGCCCACATTCACCAGCACGTTGCCGGGAATGCCTGTGGTACCAGGTAGTTTCTGCGGTAACAGCAGGTTACTGGTGTTCTGCGTATAGGCGTCAATGTTACCACTGATGCGGTTATTCAGCAGCGCGAAATCTACCCCGAAGTTGGCGGTAGTAGTGTATTCCCATTGCAGGTTCATATTAGGTGCGGCATTGAGGTAGGCGCCGGTTACATTGGTACTGCCATAGTTGTAGTTGAGCGCATTCAGCGATCCCATGGTTTGATAAGGATCGATGGCCGTATTGCCCACGCGGCCATAGCTGGCGCGTATTTTCATATTAGAGATAATGCGGGAATTGCGGGCCCATTTTTCATTACTCAGGTTCCAGCTTACCACCGCGGAAGGAAATCCTTTGAACTGGTTGCCAGGGGCCAGTCTGGAGCTACCATCCGAACGCATCACGAGGGTGAGCAGGTAGCGTTCATCAAAGCTATAGAACAGGCGACCCATATAGGAGATGATATCCCATTTTGGATCAGTACCGCTGCCGGCAAGGTTGGAAGCGTATTGCGGATTGGCGAATTCGAGATTGTCGGACAGCAGCGTGTTGTTAGTATACTTTGTAGTACGGCCGTCGGACTCCTGGATACTATATAACCCTGTAAAGCTGAGTTTATGTTTACGAATGGTTTTATCGTAATACAACAGATTTTCTACCGTGAAGCTGGTGTTTTGTCCGTAGTTGGTTTCGCTGGTATTGAGGTTGCCGAGGTTATTGGAAGTTTTGCTGGCATAGAAATTACCGTAGTTATCTGTTTTGATTTCAGCACCGGCGTTTAGGCGATACCGTAATCCGGGAAGGATATTCACATCCAGGTAGCCGGTAGTGAAAGTGCCGGTACGCTTGCGTCTTTCTATTACAGCGCCGGGGAGGAAGTTGGCCAGCGGGTTCCAGATCTGCGCGGCGCTGCCGGCAACGAAATCGTTGAGTACATTGCCTGCACTGTCAAAGGCCGGCGCCATAGGACTGGCGCGCAGCACCTGCCCCATAGGGTTGGCACTTTCTCCAATGGTAGTAGAAAAGTTATTCAGTGAGCTGATCCCTACTTTAAAGGTTTTATTGATTTGATGATCCACACCAATTTTTACGCTGAAGCGCTCAAAGGACTGACCAGGATACACGCCGGTTTCCCTATAGTATCCACCGCTGATGCTGTATTGTGTTTTTTCATTACCGCCGGAAACTCCTACCTGGTGATTGGTTTGTATGCCGGTGCGATATACGAGGTCCTGCCAGTCGGTATTGCGGCCGTTAGCGAGGCCCTGGCGCTCTATGGCGTCAAAGCCGTCCTGCATAATTTTGGGATCATCCGGGCTGCTGTACTTCACCGGATCGGCGTTGTAAAAAGCCCACTTTTTTAGTCCTGCATATTGTTCGGAATTCATGAGGTTATACCTGCCGGAAGGCTTTACAAACCCGGCGTATCCACTGTAGGTGACTACTGTACCGCCGGCATTGCCACGTTTTGTGGTAACGAGGATGACGCCGTTTGCACCACGGGAGCCATAGATAGCAGTGGCGGATGCATCTTTCAGCACCTGTATGGAGCTGATATCATCCGGGTTGATATCATTGATATCACCGTTGAATGGAATACCATCTACCACAAATAAGGGAGAATTGGTGGCTTTCAGGGAGCGACTACCACGTATCAGAATCGTGGGTTTGGCGCCTGGTTTACTGTTACCGCCGCTTTTCTGTACATCGATACCGGCGCCTTGTCCTTTCAGGGCCTGGCTAAGGTTGGCTGCTGGTACATCCCGCAGCGCCTGTGAGCTGATACTGGTGATGGAGCCGGTTAGGTCGGATCTTTTTTGGGTGCCGTACCCTACTACCACCACTTCATTCAGCTCTCCTTTATTGGTATTTAGCTGGATGTTGAGATGTGGCATGTCCGTATTGCCGAGGGTAATTTCCTTTGCCAGAAAGCCCGTGTAGGTGATGCGGAGGATGCTGCCGGCAGGAGCGCTGAGCGTGAAACTCCCGTCTACCCCGGTGGCAGCACCTTTGGAGGTGCCTTTAATTTGAACGTTGGCACCAGGGAGTGGCTCTCCACTTTGCGAGGCTACGTTTCCATGGACGTTTATAGTTTGCTGCGCGTATAACGTAGAGGAGTATACGCTGAGTAAAAATACCAGTAACCATTTCCAGCGAAGGAACAGGCCTGGTGGAAGGGCGATTGCTTTACAATCGTACATGTTTTTCATAACGGTGTTTTTTTGGATGAGTAATGGGTGTGGAATGCCTGGCCGGCAACAACGTACGTTGCCGGCAATAGTGAACCGGAACTGCTTTTGGCAGTCCTTGTGGAATTGTTGTTGTTAGTTGCTACTTAGTAATGACGGTGTTTTCCGCTACCTCTTTGTCGGTTGTAACTTTTAGTTTTTTTGCTACAGTAATAGCGGCGTTGTTGCCACCACTAACATGCAGGAAGGTGAGGTGTGCGGGAGCCGTGATGTTGGTAAAGTCTATGTTTTTAGCGTCAGAAATTTTTGCCAGTGGTTCTTGCCCGCTGTTAGCAGGGATTTTCCATTTGCTGATGGTAATGTTTGCCAGGTCGTATCCAATAATTGCCGGTCTTGCGTCTGTATTGTCGGATGTAAATGTTACGTTGTTGAGTCGGATATTGGCTGCATGCCGGATGTAGAGCGCAGATGCAGGGATTTTCTTCCCAAACATTTTGATTTCGGGATAGTCTGCCGGTCTTTCTTCCAATGATAGTTGTGCATCTTCCCGTGTACCCGTTCCCGGTATATTGATGTGAATATTTTCCAGGTTTACGTTTTGGATGGCATGATCAGGAATACCGCTGATGAGCATACCCGTCCACGTGCCATGTTTCACGGTTATGTTGCGGATGTTGATATTGCTGATAGTGCCGGGAGGCTGTTTGGCATCTGCCTCGCGGAAGGTTTTGAGTCGCGCCCCGAGCCGCATGATAACTGGCAGGTGTACCGTATCCATGTCCACATTGGAGATGTTGATGTTACGGATATGTGAGCCATCCACGGAGAATATTTTGATGCCACCTTCGCGGGCGAAATCCACTTTAATATTTTTGACGGTGATATCTTCAAAGTTGCCAGCTGATTCAGTACCGAATTTGATGGCGCCTTCGCCGGTATTGATACGTATATTCGATACCGTTACATTGCGGCAGGGGTACGGGCTGGTGGTTTTAAAGCAGATGGCATCGTCGCCGCTGTTGATGTTGCAATCGCTGATCTGTACATTTTCGCAGCAGTCGATATCGATACCGTCGTTGTTACCGAGGCCGCGACTATAGATCGATACATTTTTGGCGATGATCTGCTGGCAGTGGAAGAAGTGCATGGTCCATGCGGTGGGGCCGGTGAGGTGTACATCCGTAACGCGGATGTTGGCGGATCTGACGAAGCGTACAAGGAATGGGCGGCGTTGATGTCCGCCGGAAGCGTATACCAGCTTACCCTGGCCATTGATGGTACCTTTTCCGGTGATGCCGGTGTTGTGTACTTCTACGGCGCCGATGAGTGCATAACCCATCTGCTGGCCCAGCCCGTCTTTGAAGCCATCTACCACCTGGTAGTCTTTGATGTCAGGGCTTCCGAGCAGGGTTGCATTTTCATCTACCTGAAGGGTTACATCATTTTTTAAGAGGAGTGTACCGGTGAGCCAGTTGCCTGGCGGTACGCGCACGATGCCGCCGCCGGTGCGGGAGCAGCTGTCGATAGCGGATTGTATAAAAGCTGTATTTAACGTTTTGCCGTCTCCGTTAGCTCCAAACGCAACAATGTCGAACAAGGCTTTTTGTGCCTGTGATTTCACTGCAAACAGGATCAGTAAAACAGAGAGTAGGTAGTTCTGTTTCATGGGTTCGCTGGAAAAGAATGAATTTCGAATGGATTCAGGACCGGAGGTCCTGAATCCATTCGAAAAAGTACGCTGCCGAAGGCAGCGTACTTTTTCGAAAAGTGATTAAAGACTTGTTTCTACTTTGATCACCGATGCAATTTGATCAGGTGCCTGTGCTGGCAGTGATACCACCAGTGCATCCGCGTCAACAGCCGTTTTCAGCTTGCTGCCATTGGCGAGCAAAGTAGCTTTTGTTACTTTATTTTTTAGTCCTGGCACTACCAGTTTACCATCTGTTGGCCAGTTAAATACATGTAGATAGTAAGTAGTTTTGTTGCCAGTGGTTTTTTGCGTGCAACGGCCCCAGGTTAAGGCTGGTAGCTGACTTCCGGAGGTGGCGTAGATGGCTTCGCCATTTACTTTCATCCATTTACCGATGCCGGCCAGTCCGTCGATGCTTTGTTGCGGGAAGGTGCCTTCTGCGGTAGGGCCTACGTTGAGCAGGTAGTTACCGTTTTTGGAGGCGATATCGATCAGGTTTCTTACCAGTGTTTCGGTGCTTTTCCATTTGTTATCCCATTCTTTGTATCCCCATGTACCGTTCATGGTCATGCAGGTTTCCCAGTCTCTTCCGTCCAGCTCTTCTTTGGTAGGAATTTTCTGTTCAGGTGTTTTATAATCACCGGGGAAGTTAGGGCGTTTCAGCCGGTCGTTGGTAATGATATTAGGCTGGAGCGACAATGCCTGTTGCAGTTTTTGTGCATATTCATCTGTCATGTTGGTAGGAGTATCCCACCAGAGTACGGCTACATCTCCATAATTAGTTAATAACTCTTTTACCTGTGGCACTGCTACTTTATCGATGTAGTCGGACATAGACGCGGTTGTTTGCAGCGGGTCCCAGTGACCGGTGTTGGCTGCGGTGTAAGCGTCTATTTTAGCGCTGTCCGGGTTAGGCCATCCTTCGGAGGCCACTTTGCGGGCGGCGGCGCCACCAGGGTTATTCCAGTCCTGTGCCTGTGAGTAGTAGAAGCCCAGTTTCACGCCGTGTTTTTTACAGGCGGCTGCGAGGTCTTTTAATACATCTTTACCATATGGTGTGGCATCTACGATATTGAATTTGCTGGCGTTGGATTTAAACATGGCGAAGCCGTCGTGATGTTTGGCGGTGATCACGATATATTTCAAACCGGCGTCTTTGGCCATTTTCACCCATGCGTCTGCGTTATATTTAACAGGGTTGAATTTCTTTGCATATTCCTGGTATTCGGTAACGCCGATTTTTCCTCTGTTCATTATCCATTCCCCGCCACGTTGTACCTGATGCCCTTTGTACCAGCCGGCGGGCACGGCATAGTCGCCCCAGTGTATAAACATACCGAATCTGGCTTCTCTCCACCATTGCATACGTTGCTCGCGGGAAAGTTCGGTGGTAATGGCGGTGGTAGTTTTGGTTTGCGCCGGCAGGCATTGACTAATGGCCAGCAATGCCAGGAGGCAGCAGGTCAGTTTTTTCATAATGGAATTAATTTAATTAATCTATGCAAACGATTGCAAAATGATACCAAAAAATAAGCGCATTTGCGCCTTAATTATTGATTATCAACACTGATTGAGTGTTATTGGTACGCTTGCAAATAATACTACTAAAATCAGTAAAAAACTGATACGATAATGATTTCATTTTGGCTATTGCAGGTATTTTTTTCTCTTAAGAGAAAAACCGCCGCGGTGATAAGCCGGGCGGTTTTAGTCGTATTAAAATTCTGACAGACCTTAATTATGCAGTTTCCATTTGTTGCAGTTCCAATACTGCTGTAGTCCATTTACGCAGTTTAGCGGTAAGTTCAGGATTATTCAGGAGTGACTGGCCGTAGGATGGAATCATTTGTTTGAGTTTCTGCTGCCATGCTTCGGTGTCCACATCTTCTTTGAAGCAGCGTTTCATGAGGTTTAGCATGATAGAAACTGCGGTGGAGGCGCCGGGGGACGCACCAAGCAGTGCGGCGATGGAGCCGTCGGCAGCGCTTACTACTTCTGTTCCGAATTCGAGGATACCACCATGCTCAGGATCTTTTTTGATGACCTGTACACGTTGTCCGGCCATTTCCAGTTCCCAGTCTTTCATTTCTGCATCCGGGAAGTATTCGCGGAGGGCATCCAGTCTGTCTTCCGGTTTCTGACGCACCTGAGCGATCAGGTATTTTGTCAGCGGAATATTATCGAGGCCGGCAGATACCATTGGGTAAATGTTATTGGCTTTGATGGACAGTGGGAGGTCGAGGTAGGAACCATTTTTCAGGAACTTGGTAGAGAAGCCCGCGTATGGTCCGAAGAGCAGGGCTTTTTTACCGTCGATCATGCGGGTATCCAGGTGAGGTACTGACATCGGAGGTGCGCCTACAGAGGCTTTTCCGTATACTTTCGCCTGGTGTTTTTCGATGATCTCGGGGTTATTGCAACGCAGCCACTGGCCACTTACAGGGAATCCGCCGAAGCCTTTACCTTCAGGGATGCCTGATTTTTCCAGCAGTGGTAAGGAACCACCGCCAGCGCCAATGAATACGAATTTTGCGTTGAGTGTATTTTTTTCGCGGGTTTCGCGGTTTTTAACTTTTACGATCCAGCCGCCGTTGTCGGATTTTTTCAGATCACGTACGTCGTGGTTGAAGTGCATGGTAACGCCATCCAGTTGCTGGAGGTAGCGGAACAGCTGGCGGGTAAGTGCGCCAAAGTTTACGTCCGTCCCCATTTCAGTATAGGTGGCAGCTACTTTTTGTGAAGGGTCACGGTGTTGCATTACCAATGGCATCCATTCGCGGAGCTGCTCCTGGTTTTCGGAGTATACCATGGTATCAAACAGGTGGCATTGTTGGAGGGCTTTGAAACGCTTTCGCAGGTAATCCACATTCTCTTCACCCCAAACAAAGCTCATATGAGGAATACTTTGTATAAATTCATGGGGATTGGAAATGATGTTTTTTTCCACCAGATATGACCAAAATTGGCGGGAAACTTCAAACTGCTCTGCAATGTTCACAGCTTTCTTAATTTCTACAGACCCGTCTGATTTCTGTGGTGTATAGTTCAACTCACAGAAAGCAGAGTGTCCCGTACCGGCATTGTTCCATGCGTCGGAACTTTCGGCGGCGGCAACATCCAATCTTTCATAAATGGCGATGGTAAGTTCCGGTTGCAACTCCTTCAGGAGCATCCCAAGGGTAGCGCTCATAATACCAGCGCCTATTAAAACCACATCCGGACCTGTTTCAGACGTACTCTTGCTTCTAAACATAACCCCTATTTAATTCGAGGTGCAAAGTTACAATACAAACAATTAAGCAAGGCTAAATAAATGCTTCTTTTGAAGCAAATTAACAAACTGATTACAATTCTTTCTGAATAAATTGAAAGTTTAATATCAATGACACCGTACAATACGTTATATTAAATAAAATCAAATGTGGGTAAAATATTTTTAGAAATAATTTTTTAATAAACTTATCTAGTTTGATTTCATTCAATTTTTGGGCTTTTTCTGCTCATAGCTAATCTTTGTTTTATATTTATGTTAACCCTGTTTTGAAGCCTATTATCCACCCTTAATCGCTCTACTTTTATATTATGAACAGAAGAGACTTCCTTGGTGGCCTTTCTGCTGCCGTTATTATTTCTGCCTGCGGCTCCATCGCAAAGGCAGCTACCGCCGAACACCTGAATAAAAAGACCGTTTTCCGGTTTGCCGTAGGGTCCGACTGGCACTATGGAGAGCCCAATACGCCCTATGAGCAATATTTTAAGGACCTGAAAGCGGCATTCAACAAAGTACATGCTGCCACACCCTGCGAGTTTTTTGTACTCAACGGCGATGTGATCCACAATGAACCAGACCTGCTGCAGCCGGCAGCACAGCTGTTCAAAACCATTCACCCGAAAGTGTATGCCACCCGTGGTAACCACGACCGTGTAACGCCGGAATCATGGGAGCAGGCATGGGGAAACCCGCTGCAACACCAGCAGACCATAAATGGTAACGTGTTGCTGTTCGGGGATACCTCCAACATCAAGGGCGATTTTCTGGCACCCGACCTGCAATGGTTTGAAGAGCGCCTCGAGGCCAATAAAAAAGCTAAAGCCATTTTTATCTTCCTGCATATTACTCCGGTTAAATGGACGGAGTTTGCCGCGGATTCGCCCGCTTTTGCAGCGTTAGTGCGTAAGTATCCGAATGTAAAAGCGGTTTTTAACGGGCACGACCATGACCAGGATAACGTGAAACTCCTCAATAATAAACTGCCTTTCCTGTTCGACAGTCACATAGGCGGCAGCTGGGGAACCAAATACCATGGCTTCCGGATTGTGGAGCTAAAAGATGACGGTTCAGTACTTACATATATGATGAATCCAGATACAAAAATTAATGAATTCAGTAGCAAAAAAAGTCAGCTGGGATAGTACCTTTTCCCGGTGAAAGTGAGTACCTTGGTACAGCCCAAAAAGCTGCTGAATACTAAGAATACTATGCATCTCGAAGAAATAGAAGACTTGTACAACTTTAGATACCCTGCACTATACAAACAATTATATGCAGATGGTATGCTCAACTGGGGAACGTTTGGTCCGGAATGGCACCAGCGCGTATTGCCGCAGTTACAGGAAAATCCTCCTTTCCTGTTGTATGCGCATGACCTGGAAGTGATCAACACCGCCGCTGTAGCCGATTACCTGGAAGAAGGCATCCTGTTTGCCGATCCGGTACACCGCTTTGTGCCTATTGCCACTACAGGTGCGGGCGATTGGTTTGCGCTCTATTATAATCTGCAGGATGGTGACGATGTGCCGGTAGTGCTGGTATGGCACGATTCAAACGAAGCCTGCATCCTCGCTAAAAACCTGCAGGATTTTATCTTCCTGCAGATGCTGGAAGCAATAACTGATATAGACCCGCATTATCCGGGTTTAATTACAGTGGGAGATATGAAGGTAAATTGTGAGCGCTGGCTCGAATCGCATGAACCTTATCTGACTGCAAGCCAGGTAGCCATACTAAAAGAGGTGTTCGAAAAAGGGAAGTTGACAAATGCTGAACTGAAGGACATCCTGGATGAAGAAATTAATTTCCAGTGGATGGACAGTAGTTTTCCTTACCAGGAGGCAATCTGATATTTTTGAAGGAGCGGGCAGGGGCCGGTGGCCCCTGCCCGCTCCTTTTTTCATCCGGCGCCGAAGGCGCGGGATGAAAAAAGGAAAAATGCATTAATCTTCATAAAACTCAATCAGCGCCCCAAAATACTGGGTCGCCCATCCTTCCGTAATATCTTCAAAAGCCTCATCCGGGATATTAGTATGCTTTAATTCCACATCGGTACCCTTTTTCGATGGATGCAAAATGATCGTTACAATAGAAGGCTCCTCTGCCTCTTCTTCCCCGAAATACCACTCCTGCACAATCTTTCTGCCCTCTTCAAATTCCAGGTTACGACCCACAATGCTGTCCTCCCAAAGGGAGAATTCCGTGCCCGGCTCAGTGCTCATAACTGCCTTTTCGCCAGTCCACAGCTGAATGGTAGCCGGATTGGTGAGTGCTGCATAAACCTCCTCCGGCTCAGCACGTACAATGAAATGCTTTTTGAAATCTTTCATGCGCCAAAGCTAGGCAATTGTTAAAAATAAAAATAAATTAGGCCAAATGTACTAATTTTAAAAGCAGCGTCCTTACCTTTGCATCGGAATAATTCAGATACCCATGAAAGCGATCATCATCGGCGCTGGTATCGGTGGACTCACCACCGCCATAGCGCTGCAACAGCAAGGAATCGACTACGAAATCTATGATGCCGTTCCGGAATGCCGCGCCGTTGGTGCCGGCATCATGCTGGGCGGTAATGCTATGACGGTGTATGAGCGATTAGGCGTAGGTGAAGCCATCCGCAACATTTCCATCTTCCCTGAAAATATTTTTGTAAGCAACTACAAAGGGAAAGTATTGCAGAAAGTGAGCAATGCGTATATCCGGCAACGTTATGGGCAGGGTGCACATATGATTCACCGGGCCACCCTTCAGCAAAAACTGCTGCAAGCCGTAACGAAAGCCGTGCACTGGGGAAAAAACTTTCAGCGCCTGGAACACCATCCCCACGGCGTAGTAGCCTATTTCGAAGATGGCAGCACCGCCACCGCCGATCTCCTGATCGGTGCAGATGGTATCCGCTCTGTAGTACGGGAAAAATATGTGGTACCGGCGCAATACCGCTACTCCGGTCAAACCTGCTGGCGCGCCATCATCCCCATGACCTTATCCCACGACGAACAAATGAACGCCACCGAAGTATGGGGCAACGGTAATGGTTTGCGCGCCTCCTATATGCAGGTAGATGGCGACCTGGTTTACTTTTGGTTTACCAAAAAAATGCCCGCAGGCCAGCCTTTTACCAACAGTGAAGCTATCGCATTTATGAAAAAAGAACTGGCAGGTTTCAGTGAAAGGATGCAACAGATAGTAGCAGCCATCCAGCCGGAAATGCTGCTCCGTGCTGACTTATACGACTTCAAACCTATCAGCACCTGGTACAAGGATAAAGTGGTATTACTGGGCGATGCCTGCCATGCCACCACGCCAAACCTCGGCCAGGGCGCCAGTCAGGCCATTGAAGATGCACTCATGCTGGCCCGCTGCCTGAAGCAGGAAACTACTATTGCGGCAGCTTTTAAAAAATACCAGGACAGCCGGATCGACAGGGTGAAGAAAGTAGTAGGCATCTCCTGGCAGCTGGCGCAAATCACCAACTGGAAAGGCATATTGGCAATCAGTCTGCGTGACAGGTTGGTGCGTATGGTGCCTAACAGCATTACGCAGCAGCAAATGGAATTTTTGTATAGTTTGAAGTGGTAGTCTGCCGGTTAGAAGGGGCCTGCGGCCCCTTCTAACCGTTGTTTTCCGTGCGCCTCAGGCGCACGGAAAACAACGGCCCAAAACCAAGTGAATAACTTTTAATAGCTTTATTCACCTAATCCACGGAAGCTCATGAAAAAACTATTCGCCATAGCATTAACGCTGTTGCTCGCTGGCTTCGCCAACGCACAGCAGCAATGGATACGGATCAACCAGCTGGGATACTTACCAGGCGGCATTAAAGTAGCCGTTTTCGGCTCAAAGGACCATACCACTCCAAAGGACTTTCAACTGATCGATTCCGCGTCGGGCGAAGTGGTGCTCAGTGCCACTGCCAGCAAGGACTTTGGGAGTTACGGGCCATTTACACATACTGCGCGACTTAATTTCTCTCCCTATAAAAAAACCGGTACCTATCGGCTGAAAGCCGGAAATATCTACTCCCCTTTTTTTCGTATAGCCGATAACGTATATAATGGCATGGCGGATTTTTGCCTGCGGTATATGCGGCAGCAGCGTAGCTGGTTTAATCCGGTGCTACGGGATAGTTGTCATACCCACGACGGCTATACGATGTATGGCCCCATGCCCGACAGTACCCGCATTGATGTAGCTGGTGGCTGGCACGATGCCACGGACTACCTGCAATATGTAACCACTTCTGCCAATGCCACCTGGCATCTGCTGGCGGCGTACCGCGATTTTCCGCAGGTCTTTACTGATCAATATGCTGCCAACGGTTTGCCTGGCGGCAATCAGGTGAGTGATGTATTAGATGAGGCCCGCTGGGGCCTGCAATGGCTGCTTAAAATGCATCCTGCTGATAATATTATGTTTAACCAGATCGCGGACGACCGTGATCATAAAGGCCTGCGCCTGCCTAAAGAAGATCCGTTTTATGGGAAAGGTTTTGAGCGCCCGGTGTATTTCTGTACGGGCATGCCGCAGGGCCTGGGGAAGTATAAAAATAAGTCTACCGGCGTGGCCTCTACCGCAGGTAAGTTTTCCAGTGCATTTTCTTTAGCGGCTGGCATTTATGGAGATGCTGATCCTGCGTGGGCGGCACTGCTGCGCAAACGGGCGCTATCCAGTTACCAGATGGGCGTCCGTCAGCCGGGCGTATGCCAAACCGCCTCTGTATTATCGCCCTATATTTATGCGGAGGACAACTGGACAGATGATATGGAGCTGGCTGCTGCCAGCCTGTATCAGCAAAGCCGGGAGTCGCGCTACCTGCAGGATGCCCTGCAATACAGCAGTCAGGAAAAGATTACGCCCTGGTTGGGAAAAGATACCGCCAATCATTACCAATGGTATCCGTTTATTAACCTGGGGCATTATGAACTGGCTAAATCCTTGCCAGCTGCGGAACGTACAACAGTTACCGGCTATTACCGCGAAGGCATCAGCCGCGTGTGGAAAAAGGCGGCCGGGAATGCCTTCTACCGGGCTATCCCCTTTATCTGGTGCAGTAATAACCTGACGGTATCTTTTGCCATGCAATGTTATTGGTACCGGCAGCTCACTAAAGACACCGCTTTTCGGGAGTTGGAGCAGGCGAATATAGACTGGTTGTTTGGCTGTAATCCCTGGGGTACCAGCATGGTGTATGGCTTGCCTGCTAACGGGGATTACCCTACGGACCCGCATGCGGCTTTCAGCACCGTTGCCAAGTTGCCCGTGGATGGAGGTTTGGTGGATGGGCCCGTGTATACTGCCATTTACCAGAACCTGATAGGTATTAAATTATCGGAGCCGGACGAGTACGCGGATTTTCAGAGTAACCTGGCCGTGTATCACGATGATATGGGGGATTACAGTACCAACGAACCAACGATGGACGGTACAGCGTCGCTGGTGTACCTGCTGGCAGCCATGGCCGGCGAGGCGCCGAGGCAGGCCGCTGGTGGCATCATCCGGGGTAACCCTGCTCAAAAGCAGCTGGCACTCGTATTTACCGGCGACGAGTTTGCCGACGGTGCCGCTACTATCTCCCAAAATTTAAAAACAGCCAATATCAAAGGTTCCTTTTTCCTTACCGGAAATTTTTATCGGCATTTTCCAAAAGTTATTCAACAATTAAAGCGGAATGGGCATTATTTAGGTACACATTCGGATAAGCATTTATTGTATTGCGATTGGGTACATCGGGATAGCATGCTGGTAACACGGGATTCGTTTCGAACAGATCTGGCAAATGCTTACCGGGAGCTGGATAAAGCGGGGATCAAAAAAGCGGCTGCACCTTATTTTTTGCCGCCGTATGAGTGGTATAACCAGCAGGTGGCGGACTGGACAACAGCAGAAGGATTACAACTGGTTTCTTTTACCCCAGGTACGCGGTCAAATGCGGATTATACTTATCCCGGTTTAAAAAATTATATAGGTAGCCGGGAGATACTGGAGGCTGTGCTGGCATACGAAAAAGGACATGAGCAAGGGCTCAACGGGTTTATGCTCTTATTACATATTGGAACTGATCCTCGTCGTACAGATAAATTTTACCCCTATTTACCTGCGCTGATCAGCAGCTTAAAGGAAAGAGGATACCGATTTGTGCGGGTTGACGAATTACTCCGGCCTTAATTCCGGCACGAACCCGCAAAATTTTGCGGGTTTATATTTGGTTTCATGCATTTTTTTGCCGAATTTGACGGAAGATTTGTATCCATGTTAAAAGAAGAACGCCAGGCCTATATACTCCATCAGGTAAACCTGCACAATAAGGTATTGTCCTCCCACTTGAGCGAGCAGCTTCAGGTATCGGAAGACACTATCCGCAGAGACCTTACCGAACTGGCCCGGGAAGGAAAGATTCTGAAAGTACATGGGGGCGCATTATCGAAGTCGTACCGCGATGGTATTGTATCCCACGACGTATACGCTGCCGCAGAAAAACGCATTATTGCCATGAAGGCCGTGCAGCTCATACAGGACGGGATGTTTGTACTCACCACCGGTGGTACTACCATCATGGAAATGGCGAGGATGTTACCGGAAGATTTACGCGCCACGTTTATTACCGTGAGTTTGCCGGCCGCCTTTGAATACGCCAATCACCCGAACATCGAAGTAATAGTGATCGGGGATAAGCTGGCCAAAGATTCGAAAATCACCGTAGGAGGAGAAGCGATTACCAAAATCATGAATATCCGTGCAGACCTGTGCTTCCTCGGTGTAAATGCAATAGACGCTGATGCAGGCCTTACAGATAATGACTGGGAGGTGGTGCAGGTGAAGAAAGCTATGATTGCCACCTCCAGGAAAGTGGTGGCCCTATCCATTTCAGAAAAAGTAGATACAGCAGACCGTTTGAAAGTCTGTGATATTGATGCAATAGATATTATAATAACGGAATTACAGCCAAAGGCAAAGAAATTAATACCGTACGGCAAGAAAGGAGTAAAAATCCTGTAATGGAAGCCATCCTTTAATTGCCCAACTATTCGAATGTAACCAGAAGCTTTGCCTGGAACGGGTGGTACAATACCCATTTATCAACAAGTCTAAACAACAATTATGAAATTGCTCCGATTCAAATGGGCAGCGTGTCCGCGCACCATGTTGCTCTTTCTGCTATGCTGCTTCCTGTCCCTGGCAGCATCCGCGCAATTCGTTATTTCGGGAAAAGTTACGGATGAAAAAGGCACTGCAGTTCCCGGTATAACCATTGCCGTTAGAAACACCAACCAGGGCGCACAAACGGATGCGGATGGTAAATATACCGTTCGTCTTACGCAGCCCGCAGGTACTTACACACTTGTGTTTTCCGGCATTGGTTTTCAGCAACAACAAAAACAGGTGACCGTTAGCGCCAGTGGCAGCACTACTGTAGATGCTACTATGGCAGAAGACGTATCCAAACTGGATGAGGTAGTAGTAACCGGTACTTCTGCCGGTACCACCCGCCGCCAGCTGGGTAGTTATATCAGTTCTGTAAAAGCAGATGCATTGAACAAAGGCGCTACCAGCAACGTGCTCACCGCGTTGCAAGGTAAAACCGCCGGTGCACAGATTATCCAGAACTCCGGTGATCCTTCCGGCGCTATGTCGGTAAGGCTTCGTGGTATCAGTACTATCAGCGGTTCTTCTGAGCCTTTGTATATTATTGATGGGGTAATTATTGATAACAGTACTACCCGCGTAACCAATACAGACCCTAACTATAACGGAGGTAATACCGTTGGTACCATTGGCCAGAGCCGTATGGCGGATATTAACCCTGCGGATATCGAACGGATTGAAGTACTCAACGGCGCTGCCGCAGCAGCTATCTATGGTTCCCGTGCAAATGCGGGTGTGGTACAGATATTCACTAAGAGAGGTGCAGAAGGTAAGCCGGTAGTTAATTTCTCTACCAGCTTTAACCTGAACGAAATCCGTAAAAAGCTGGAAGTAAATAAGGCGCCAACAAAGTTTGGAGGCGATCCTAATGAGTCCACTCAAAACAATATCGGTACCCCACCTTTAACTACTGCTACTACTCCTGTAAGTCGTTACGATTACCAGGATTATATTTTCCGTACCGGCGTAGGTACAGACAATAACGTATCCGTAGCAGGCGGCCGCGATAAAACGAAATACTTTGCTTCTGCCAGTTATATGTATAACCAGGGTATTATCAGAAACACTGATTTTAGTCGTTACAGTTTCCGCCTGAACCTGGACCAGGAAATTACCAAATGGCTCACCTTCAATGGTTCTATGAACTATGTGTATAGCAAGTCCAACGAAAAACCTGATGGTAATACTTTTTACTCACCAATGAACTCTATCACTATCCTGGGTAACTACTATGATATCCAAAAGCGTGATGCCATTGGTAACCTTATGAAGGTGGGTAACCTGGGCCGTGTGAACCCGGTGTCTATCATTGAAGATTTCGACCAGCGTCAAACCACTGGCCGTATTATTGCCGGTGCAGGCTTATCTATTAAGCCCATCAAGAATTTGAGTATAGATTATAAAATGGGTATAGATAATTACTCCCAGAACGGAACTACTTTGATTCCGCCATATGCTTACTTTGTAAGCACCGGATTTTACGGAGGAGGTAACCCTAATAACCCTACGCTCAATGGTTATTCCAGTGCGGCTACCAATGTATCGTTCATGATCAATCATGACGTGAATGCTACTTATAATGCGCAGATCAGCGAAAACTTTTCTTCCGTTACACAGGTAGGTTACTCCGTGCAATACCAGAAGATGAACTATACTATGATTCAGGGAAGAGGTTTGCCACCATTTGTACAGAGTGCTGCCAAAGCCGCCACCATCATTCCGGGCGAAGATCAGCGTACAGAGCTGAGTATTGCCGGGGAGTTCATCCAGCAAAACTTTAAATACAAGGACCAGTTGTTCATTACCGGTGCATTGCGACTGGACGGTTCTTCTGTATTCGGAAAGGATGAGCGCAATCAGCTGTACTCCAAGCTGAGTGGTAGCTATGTATTGTCCGGCGCCGATTACTGGAAAAATTCCAATATCGCTAAATGGTGGACTTTCCTGAAATTCAGGGCTGCTTACGGTGAGTCAGGTAACCTGACCGGTATTCCGGCATATGCACGATTCAATACCTATAACGCAACCGCTTTCATCGGTGCATCTGCATTCCAGTCGCCACTGACCTACACCGATCCTAACGTGAAACCTGAAAGGCAGCAAGAGCTGGAATTCGGTACAGACATGGCTTTCCTCGGTGATCGTATAGGCCTTAGCGTTAACTACTATCGTAAGAAAGTAAAAGACCTGCTGATTGCCAGAGCTATTGCACCAACCGATGGTTTTACCTCTTACCAGGCCAATATTGGTACCCTGGAAAATAATGGTATTGAAGTGGTATTGAATGCCACTCCGGTAAAAACCAAGGATTTCAGATGGGATTTCACCGGCATCTTTAACAGAAACAGAAACAAAGCTACTGATATTGGTGGTGGTCTGATCCTGTATAATAATATCGGTGGTGCCAGCGTAAGTATCGCTCAAAATGAGCCTATCGGATTTTTCTATGGCGCATTTTATGCGAGGGATAACAGCGGTAATATTATCAAAGATGCCAACGGGATTCCACTCACTGAAAGAGGCGTGCAGAATACTTCACTTACGTATACCCCTGGCCGTGATGGCAACGGCCTGCCTACCGGCGCTGTGCTGAATAAAAAAATCGGTGACCCGAATCCGGATTACACTTCTACCATTACCAACGACTTCACCTGGAAAAGCCTGACTTTACATACCCAGCTGGATATCGTACAGGGTGTGGATGTATTTAACGCTGACTACAGAACCCGCCAGGGTGTGGACAACGGTAAAGTTGCAGAAGCAGAAGACCTTGGCCTGCTGCCTCGCGGATACATCAACGGTGTATACCAGATACAGGAATTCAGGATTGACGATGGCTCTTTCGTAAAACTGCGTGAAGTAGCACTCTCTTATAATTTTGGAAAAATAAAAGGATTCAGTGATCTGACGGTGATGGCCAGCGGCCGTAACCTGGTGTCATGGGATAACTATAAAGGATATGATCCGGAAGTAAATGCTGCTGGTCAGAGTACGCTGCTGCGTGGTATTGACTTTGGTGCTGTTCCTATTCCCAGAACCTACAGCATTGGTGTACGTGCAAAATTCTAAATCCTTAAAAGAGAAAAGTCATGAATCAATATATTAAATATTGCCTGATAGGAACGCTGGCCATTGCCACCTCCTGTTCCAAAAATTTTTCAGACCCGAGCGGACCCTCGTCTGATCAGGCTTACAGCACCCCTGCCGCCATTGCGGATGTAGCAGTGGGTTTGCAGGCCTATTATGTAAAGGATCGTACAGGATTGCTTTATAATTCGGTTACCGCAGGTAGCATCCTTACCGGTGAAACGTTTGTAACCAACACGGGTAACGTGGATGAAGCGCAGCTGCAAACCGGTGGAGTTGCGGTATTAAATACCAATTCCGTTATAAACCAGCTGTGGGCTACCAGCAACAAAATAATTTATGAGTCTAACAGAATCTTAACTACTACACCGAAAGTAATTACTGATCCAGGTTTTGCAAGTGGTGTAATCGCCTATGCTTCCTTGTATAAAGCCTGGGCGATAGGTACGCAGGCCGCTTTTTTTGAGCAGGTACCTGATACCAGTGGTTTTCCTGGCGCTAATACAGCACCGGTAGCTTTCATTAGCGGTCAGGCTGGTTATCGCAAGGCAGTAGGTGTGCTGGATAATGCGATTAACACCATCACGGCAACGCCTATAGGCAGCAATTTTACACCGTATGTACCGGCAGGGGTAAATGTGCTCAACTCGTTGTATGCGCTGAAAGCAAGGTATGCCCTTTGTGCAGGCGATTATGATGTAGCTTTGGCCGCAGCAGATAAGGCGAGCCTCACCGTTAAATCCACTCTTAACTTTAATGACCAGGTAAACAACCCGATCTTTTTCCTGGTGGCTTCTACCAGCAACATCTACCAGGCTACGGATTCTACCATGGGCTTACCAGTTGGGTTCCGCCCGGAGAATGCTGACCAGCGCCTGCCATTTTATTTGCTGAGAAACCCTACCTCTTCACTCAAATGGGGTATCAAAGGTTTCTGGACTTCTACTACCGCGCAGATTCCAGTGTATTTACCAGGTGAAATGACTTTGATTAAAGCAGAGTGTTACGCGCGTAAAAGCGATGTCACCAACGGCCTGATAGAACTCAATAAGGTGGTTACCAAACAACCTGCCGGTGATATCTATGGCGTAGGCGCCGGCCTCCCCGCCATCACCAGCGTAGCCTCCCCAGCAGCATTACTCGATTCCATTTATAAGCATAGGAGAATAGAATTATACCTGGCCGGACAGGAACTGGAAGATAGTCGCCGCTTCGGCAGACCAGCGTCTGAACGTAAGCGTACCTACTTCCCTTATCCGCTCGTTGAACGGAATGATAACCCCAACACCCCAGCCGACCCTGCACAATAACAGGGAAGCTCGTTTTGGTATATTTACCATGCATGTGAATGTAAAAAGCCAGGTCCTGAAAAAGGAACCTGGCTTTTTTCGTATATTGATTTACGTTAGTTTTTGGTATCTGCTATTACTGCTTCCAGTTTGCTGATAACAGCCCCGAGGGATTGCTCCTGCTTCGCAATTGCTTTCTTCCTGAAATAAAACCAGTTGATCAGCCCCCAAACCGTTACTGCTCCATACACCAGCGCCGCAGTAGTGGCCGGTAAACGACGGGCATACTCAATCATATACAACGCCAGCCCGGAGAACAACAGGATGAAGTAAGCATTTAATATTCCACGTTGCAGGTGACGCTGCTTTTCCCGTATCTGCAACATATTTTGAAGGTATTCCTGCACCGGTACTTCTTCCTGCCCTTTAGCAAACAGTTGTTTTATCAGGCCCGCAGAAGAAGCCAGGTATAGCAATATGGCTACAATCGCCAATACTACACCTATCCAGGTAGTGATCATTTTAGGGTGTGACCACGCTACAATGCAGCAAATCCAGATAATGGTGGCAGTCAGCAGCACGTACGACAAAATAAGCTTACGTTTTACAGCGCCTTTTACTTTGGCAGCCTTCGCCAGTAAGGCTTTGATATCTGGTGCCGGCGCTGTTTTCTTACTACGCCACAGCTGTTGAAATTTATCGTCAGCGTTCATATGCCTTGAATTTTTCCGTCAGTTTTTCTTTAATGCGATGTATTCTTACCCGCACATTTGATTCGCTCATACCCAGGATGCCCGCTATCTCTGCTTGTTTCACATCTTCCAGTTCCATGGATATTATCAACCTGTCTGTTTCATTTAAAGTAGCAATACATTGGTACAGAAAGTTGACTTCGTCTTCATTCACCACCGGTCCTTCCTCTGCTTTATCCACTTCTTTTCTTACAAATTTGCTGCTTCTTTCCAGTTGGCGTAAACAGTTGTTACATGCGATGCGGAAGATCCAGGTACCGATGGCAGCTTCGTTCCGGAAGTTGGACAGCTGCTGCCATACGGTGATAAACGTATCCTGTGCTATATCCTTGGCCCAGTCATCATCATTCACATAACCCATGCACAGGCGGAAAACTTTGTCCCAGTAATCGGCGTATAGCTCATCAAAAGCTCGCTGCTGGCTACTGGAGGAATTGGGTGATTTGGTTAAGATACCATTCTGTATCGTCATACATGATAAAATGTAATCCCTTGGTGGCGTATTTCAGGGTAGCTGTTGTCAGATTTTTATACTGTTCTTCTATCGCCGGTTTAAAGTTAATAAAAGAAGATTCTAAAAGCACCAGTGTAGGGATTTTTACGGCAGAAATAGTAGCCCGCTGATCCAGGTTGGAAAACTGGCAGTAGGTATCCACGTAGGTTTTACGGTCTGTTTTTACTCCCCACATAATAATCTGCTCGCGGTGTACGGTATCAGTGGTGAGGCGTGGGATGGTTACCTTTTGCATTTTGTACATGGCGGAATCGTTCATGGGCATGATACGATTCGCAAAGGCAGAGCAGTCAGGTGTTTCGGCCTGTTTGAACTCAGGGTTCATCAGGGCGCCAAGGCACGGTAACGCATCTACGATAACTGCCTTACTGAATAAGTCAGGGTAACGGGCAGTAAGCGTCATTACCAGTCCACCGCCAAGACTATGACCTATCAGTATCGGATGATCCAGTTTGTTTTTGCGTACGTAGGCAGCAATTTCTTCTACCCAGTTATTGATGTTGGGTGCCGCTTCAGCAGGTGCGCCGGCATAGCCTGGCATGGTTAATATATAGCTGGTATATTGATTGCCGAGGCCGGCAGCAGTGCCGTCAAATACATCACCGCTGCAGGTAAAGCCAGGAATCAGGATGACTGCCTGTTTTCCTTTTCCAACAGTTTTTACCTGGAAGCCAGGCTGTGTAGTTTGTGCAAATGTATTCAGGTAAAGCGCAGCCAGTGCGAATATCAGGAAGAGAACGAATAACTTTTTCATGGGTGTTTGTTTTTAAATTTCCTTTTAGATACGCGACCTTTCAGAATGTTACACCGTATCGCAAGAAATTTTTAAAATTTTTTTACACCCATGAAAATCAATTACTTATTCGCTGCGTAAACTTTTGATAGGGTTGGCCAGGGCTGCTTTTACAGCTTGCAGACTCACCGTTAATAAAGTAATAATGATAGCCCCCGCTGCGGTAGCCGCAAAAATCCACCAATGAATATCCACGCTGTATGCAAAGCCTTGCAGCCATTGCCGCATCAGGTACCAGGCTACAGGTACAGATAATAAGAAGGCCAGCAGCACCAGCTTCAGGAAGTCGGTGGATAAAAGCGTAACAATGCCGGAAACACTTGCTCCCATTACTTTACGTACGCTGATTTCTTTGGCGCGTTTACGTGCCGTATAAGTAGCCAGACCAAATACACCCAGGCAGGCAACAAAAATGGTAAGGCCGGCAAATATGGCGAGAATGCGGCCTGTATTGGCTTCCGACTGATACGAATCTGCATAATGCTGATCCAGGAAAGTATAATAAAAACTCACGTCCGTGTTGAATGCCTTCCATTGCTGCTCCAGGCTGGCCACCAGCGCTTCGGTATGCGCCGGATCGTGTTTAATAATAAACATAGGTCCCCAGCCATTACTCAGCTCCATCACCAATGGTGAAATAGGCGTGTGCATGGATTTGAAATGGAAGTCTTTCACCACGCCAATTACCTGAAACGTTTTGCCAGCGCTTCTGATATCCATATGCCTGAACGTTTTGCCAATGGCATCGTTCCCCCAGCCCATGGCCTTGGCGGTGGCTTCATTGATTACGGCCGAAGAGGTGTCGCCGCCGAATTTGGCGGAGAAGTTGCGGCCAGCTGTCAGTTGCATCCCCATCACATCCAGGTAGTTTTCATCCACTTCGTAGCGCAGCGTTTTTATCTGTGCATCGGAGGTTTTTTCATAGATGAAATAGTTGTTGGAGTAACTGGGGCCTGAGGGCAGGTAGGCCGACACCGTAATTCCTTTAACGCGGGAGTCCTGCAGGAGCTTGCTGCGCATGGCTTCCCGCTGCGATCCGCTGATACGGTCAGTCTGATGCAACAGGAGCACGTTATCTTTATTATACCCCAATTTCTTATGCTGGATATACGACAATTGGTTATACACAATCGCCGTGCTCACCATCAGCGTAATAGATACAAAAAACTGGAATACCACAAGACTACTACGGATACGGGTACCCTGTTTGCCGCCTGGGCTGAAGCTCCGCTTCAGCGCGGCTTCCGGCTTAAAGGAAGCGAGAAAAAAGGCTGGATAGCTGCCGGCAACCATGCCGGTAATTACTGCAAACAACAGGATGATGGGTACCAGCCAGGGGGTGCTGAGCCAGTGTAATTCGATATTCCGGCCAGCCAGTTTATTGAACGTAGGGAGTAACAGAAACGCGAGAAGCACGGCTATGATGGTGGCAATAAGTGTAAGTGCAATGGATTCCAGCATAAACTGAATCACCAGTCGGCCCCTGGCTGCGCCCAATACCTTCCGCATGGCTACTTCCTTTACCCGGCCTACTGCATTGGCGGTGCTGAGGTTCATAAAGTTGATACAGGCAATCAGGATCATGAACAGCACAATGGCGCCGAAGATGTAGATATAGCGGATATCGCCGGGCGTATCCAGGTCATAGCCGTAGTCGGAATGCAGGTGGATATCTGTCAGCTTTTGCAGTCGCAGGTCAAACTTGTTGCCTACTGCTTTAAATTCGCTGAGCGACATATGCATATACTGCTGCATTTGTGGTCCTACGTATTTCTCAACCAGGGATGGCAGCTTTGCTTCCAGTTTACTGCGATCATACCCTTTGGGTAGCAGCAGGTAGGTAAAGTAGCCGGAGGTAAGCCATGATTCAGAGCGGGAGTCGGGCACGGAGCTCATAGAGGCGATCATATCAAACCGCATATGAGTATTGGCGGGCTGCTCTTTATAGACGCCGGTGACGCGGTAGTACTGGTTTTCGTCTTTAAAGAAGAGCATTTTGCCCATGGGGTCGGCTTTGCCGAAATATTTTGTGGCCATCCTGTCGGACAGGATGATGGTAAAAGGTTCCGTCAGGGCCTGGGCTTTATTGCCATCGAGGAGGGTGAAGTCGAATATGTTGAACAGGGATGGGTCGGCATAGCCTACCATATACTCCTGGTATTTTTTGTCGTTATATACAATGGTTGGTACGCCGGCATTTCTGAGTCGCACGGTTTCCTCAATTTCGGGGAAAGTGCTTTTGAGTACTGCGGCCAGCGGTGGGAATACGTTGGCTTCTTTCATGGGTTCACCTTTCACCTGTCCCCGCAGTACTACTCTTACGATGCGGTCTGAATTTTTATTGAACTGGTCATAGCTGAGTTCATAGCTGATATACAGGGAAATAACGAGGCAGGTGGCGATGCCTATGGCCAGCCCGGTGATGTTGATGGCGGAAAAAGCTTTGTTTTTCCACAGGTTGCGCAGCGCTATTTTCAGGTAATTGCGTATCATGGTGGTGCAGGATCAAAGTGGATGCCGCATAGTATTGTTATTGATTTTCAGGGAGATGTAAATGCTGCATGCTCCCAAAGTGTCCGTTTTTAGTACACGATTTGTCCGAAAGCAGACGTTTAGTATAAAGATAGGGATGTATTAATTTTGTGGCAAACGGATAATATGAAGATATATCAGCAAGGGGTGAGGTTACGGCCGAGAAGCAGAGGGTTTCATTTAATAACAGGGGAGGTATTGCAGGCCATTCCGCAGGTAACGAAGATCAAGGCGGGCATGCTGCAGGTATTCATACAGCATACCTCTGCGGGGCTTACCATTAATGAAAATGCTGATCCTACGGTGCGTGCCGATTTTGAGATGTGGTTTAACAAAGCGGTACCGGAAAATGATCCTGATTATGAGCATGATTACGAGGGGGCGGACGATATGCCGGCGCACATCAAGGCGTCGTTGCTGGGGGCGTCGGTAATGATACCTGTACATAATGGCCGGTTGGCGTTGGGCACCTGGCAGGGTATTTATTTATGTGAACACAGAAACGATGGCGGTTCCCGCAGTTTAGTGCTGACGGTTTGGGGAGAGGAATAGTTGCTAGCTGCCTGTTTGCTGCAGGGAGGTTTTATAAGCCTGCAGTAGTATCATGAGTCCCGGCATGCTGAGCTGCATGATATCCCGCATGCTTTTCAGGGCTCTTGCAGATAGTTTGTAGGCGCCCTTTACAGAGATACCCATAATTTCTCCTATCTGGTCATAATCCAGTTCTTCAAAGTAGCGGAGATAAATAATTTCTTTCTGCCGGCTGTTTAGCTGGTTGAGTGCTTCCGTGATCTGTTTATGTTGCTGTTGCTGACTTTCCTTGTTGATATAGGTTTGTTCGTAGGAAAAATTGGCCAGGAAATCGTGTTGTTCCTTGTCAAAGGCCACCAGTGTCACGTTTCGTCTTGGCCTTAAGCGGTTGTAGAGTGTACTTCTGAGTGCTACAAAAAGGTAGGGTCGGAGGTCTACGTTTTCGCTGAGGTTATGGCGGTTGGTCCAGAGTTTAATAAACAGTTCCTGGATGGTGTCTTTCACTAGTTCTTCGTGCTGGTGTAGGCGCATAGCATACTCGTATAACCGGTTGAAATACCGGTCGTAAATTTCTGCAAAAGCTAATTCGTTGCTGTGTTGTAGTGCTTCCCAGAGCGCCGTATCAGATGCTGATGAAAGATCCATGTCCCAACTTCTCGCCTTAAAATTACAAAAAAATAGTGTAGCCGTTGGTGAAGGCTGTTAGTAAACTGTCCGTGGCTGAATAGATATAAGGATATTAATATGGATGTAAAAGTATAAAAACAATTGGTTTAAAAATTCATTTAAGAAAAATTAAAAAAATTAAAAAAAAGTGGGGTGTTTTGTAAAATCCTTGTGTTCTGTTTAAGGTAAGGGGTTATTTTCTCCATACTGATTGAGATTGTGGTACTAACTATTGTTAGGATTTGAAAAATAGAAATTATCATTCATACACTAAAGAAGAGTTCCTGGAAGATGCGTTCTTCATGGAGTGGGTACGTGATGCCCGGCCTGATGCAGCGGCCTTTTGGGAGTCCTGGGAAGCCGAAGGGCATGGGAATGTAACGGTGATGCGGGAAGCCAGGGGGATACTGGAGGGTATTTATGGTTTGGAGAGAATTCAGTCGCCCGTAGCAGCAAAGGCAGAGGTATGGGCAGGTATTCAGGCGGGGATGCAGGAGCAGCCGGTTTTGGTTAGTACTCCTTTGTATCGCCGGTTCTGGTACGCGGCAGCTGCGGTAATTATACCGGCAGCCATTATCGGAGGATATTACTTATTTAGTGACAGGGAGAAGACATTTACCACGGGGAATGGAGAGCATTTAGTGGTAACTTTGCCGGATTCTTCGGTGGTCACCATGAATGCAAATACGACGATCACTTATCAGAAGTGGAGTCAGGAAAAAAGGGAGGTTTGGCTGAGTGGGGAAGCGGTTTTTGAGGTGAGGCCTTCCGTTAAACATCTTGCGGCGCCGTTTACGGTACATGCCGGGGAGATAGATGTAGAAGTATTAGGGACAGTATTTAATATAAAGAACAGGAGAAACAAAGCAGAAATATTTCTGCAAAGCGGTAAAGTAAGAGTTACCGAGCTACAAAAACACACCAGTGTAGTGCTGGCGCCTGACCAGAAAGCCAACTATGAGTCAGAGAAGCTACAGGTAGTGTCAGTTCCTGCCAATAATACCAAAGCAATGGCCTGGCGGGAAAATAAAATGGAGCTTACCAATACTTCTGTTAAAGAGATTATAGAAACATTGCAGGATCAATATGGCTATACCATCGTACTGCAGGACTCATCCATTGCCAGCAAAACCATCGAGGGAACTTTAAGGTTACAAAACATCAACAGCGTCATGTTTGAATTGTCGGCCATCCTGAATGTCACCATCGAAAAGCATAATGATACGCTGACGTTTAAAAACAACGGTCCGCGGGGCTATTAAACTTACTATTTTCTAAAAAACCAAGATCAATGGGGATTTGTAGCAGACAAAGCCTAAGGGGCTTCCTGTACCTATGCGTACTTTTGCTCACCTTCAACTATGCCGGTGCGCAAAGCAAGGCAGGTAAAGTTTCTGTTAAAGAGGCTTTAACGCAGGTGACAAAAATTTACGGAACAACCTTCATGTATGAAGGGGCGCTCGTGAATGGTAAAACTACTACGGTAGATGTTAAAGCACAGAGCAGCCGGCCTGTGGAAGAAGTGCTGAAAGGCATTCTCTATCCTAATGACCTGTTGTTTTTGTATGTTGACAAGAACCACTATACAATTGTAGCGAAGCAGAGCAAGCAGGGTATTGAGGCGCAGCGTGCAGCTGCTGCTCAACAGGCTTTACAGCAGGTCCCAGCCAACAAGGTTTTTGGAACTGTTGTGGATGATTCCAATAATCCTGTGCCGGGTGCCATCGTGATGGCTGCAGGTAGTAAGTTTTATACCGGCACTAATTCAGATGGTAAGTTTGCTTTCACACTCCCTGATAGTGTAAAAACAGTAACGGTGAGTTTTCCGGGTATGGACAGGCAAGTGGTACCTGTAGTAATTGGTCAGCCATTGGCAGTAAAGCTGGTAACTAAAGTACTCAATGAAGTAGTAGTAACAGGATACCAAACCATCAGTCGCGAACGCGCTACCGGTTCATTTGCTACCGTAAAAGCTGCGGATCTGGATAAACGCCGTATCTCTTCACTGAACCAGGTGCTGGAAGGTAACTTGCCAGGCGTTATGGTATATAAAGATAAAATTCAGGTACGTGGTCAATCTACTTTTGATACCAGAGGGGCTAATCCATTATATGTTATCGATGGTTTCCCTGTAGAAAACAGCACCATCGATGCTAATGGATGGGTGGTGGATCAAACCCCCAATATTAACCCGGAAGATATTGAGAGCATTACCGTATTGAAAGATGCAGCTGCTGCTTCTATTTACGGTGCACGTGCTGCAAATGGTGTGATTGTTATCACTACCAAAAAGGCAAAAAAGGGTAAAACAAGCATTAATTTTAGTGCGGATTATGCCGTAACTCCTAAATGGGACCTGAGTTACCGTAAGCGGGCCAGTTCAGCGGAGATGGTTGACCTCACTACTTATTATTTCGATAATAACCCGCTTTTTGTAACCAATCCTATCGGTACTGCTGCCAGCATCCGAGAGTCTGCCAGCTATAATAACCCGGCCATGGAGTTGTTGTTGCAGGTGGCAGAAGGTAAGATTACCAGAGCAGAAGCGGATGCGCAACTGGAGGTACTGAAAGGCACAAATCAATATAACCAACAGATTCTGGATAGACTGATTCGACCTAAACAGAACCAACAGTATAATCTTTCCATTGGCAAAGCCAGCGAGTCAAATGTATTTAATTTGTCTGCTACGTTCAGAAATGATCAGGCTTACAGTATTAATGATAATAACAAATTTCTAGGTGTAAACATGAGGAACTCTACCCAGATTTCCAAATGGTTGACAGCAGATGTTGGCGTATACCTGAATTACTCAGATGGTCAGTCGCCCGATAACTCCACCGGCCAGATTACCTCTGGGAGTGGTTGGTTTGATTACCTGATGCCATACGAATCAGCCCTGGATGAATATGGTAACCTTACCACCCTTCGTTTGAAAGAGTCCAAAGCTACACAGGATATCATCAAGAATAATGGTTTATTCAACTTGGGTATCAATCCTGCGGATGAAATGAACTACAACCTGGTAAAAAGTAAAGGATGGGATGTTAGAACGAATCTCCGCCTGAACGCAAAAATTACCAAATGGCTGAACTATGATGTGATGTTCCAATATGAACGTAACACAGATAAAATAGAGCAGTTCATGGATCAGAATTCCCGTTACATGCGTGGTTTCCTGAATTCTTTTTCTTATAAAGATGCCGGCAATAACCTGAAATTTAAAGTACCGGTAGGAAACAGCCTGCGCAATACTTTGGCAACTACCCGTGCATATACGTTCCGTCAGCAATTAAATTTCAACCATACCTTCAACCGTAAACATGAACTTGTGGGCTTGTTGGGATCGGAGGTACGGGAGTCAAAAATTAACAGAGATTATTTTGCTTTATTCGGTTATGACTGGCAAACCATGTCATCCATGCCGGTGAATGTGGATGATGTTAAAAATGGTTTCTTAGGCTTGAATGGAGTAAGAGGACAACTCAGTGCTTCTGATCTGGGTAAAGTGAGAGAAGTCATCAATCGCTTTGTGTCCTTGTATGGTAACGTGGCATATACCTATAATGAAAAATATATGTTATCGGGTAGTGCACGTATGGATTTGTCGAACCTGTTTGGCACCAATCCTAAATACCAGTATCGGCCATTATGGTCTGCGGGTGCAGGCTGGATTATGTCCAAAGAAGATTTCATGTCAGGCATTTCCTGGCTGGATATGCTGAAACTGCGTGCTTCCTATGGTGTAAATGGTAACGTATCTAAAGAGGCTAGTCCTTATATGGTGGCCAATTATGGTGCCAGCAACCAAACGGGTAACCTGGTGGGCTCCATTGGTTCGCCTCCTAATCCAAATCTTCGCTGGGAAAAAACAGCTACCACCAACGTGGGCTTCGACTTCGCCACTTTAAGTAACCGCCTCTCCGGTACGATGGATTTCTATGTAAGAAACAGTACTGATTTATTGGCTAATCTGACCTTAGATCCGGCGCTAGGTTTTTCTACATCTAAGGTGAACAACGGCGGCATGCGCAACAGTGGTGTGGAAGTATCCGTAAGGGGTAATGTGCTCCGTAACAGAAGCTTTAACTGGGATGTTACCGTAAATGGTTCTTATAATAAAAACAAGGTGACCAAAGTGGATTATGATCCTAAGCTCATTTCTGAATTGATTCCAAATGCGGCCAACTACTACCTGCAGGGCGATCCGTTTTACAGTATTTACAGCTACCGCTATGCTGGAGTAAACGAAAAAGGAAATGGTATGATCTATGGTTTGGATGGTAAGCCTACCGATGCACTGGTAACCAATCCTGATGTGCTGATCTACAGTGGGACCTACCTGCCACGCTACACTGGAGCAGTGATCAATAACCTTAGCTATAAACAGTTTCAGTTCTCTTTTATGCTGGTGTTTAATGCAGGCCATATCATGCGTTATGAAGTACCAACCATGAATGGAGGTTATCCTTCAGGGGTGTATATGGAAGGTATCATGAATGCCTGGAAAAAGCCAGGTGATGAGCTTACAACGGATATTCCTAAACTGTCGTTCGACTTCGATAAAACCGTGGTGTCGCAGAGTCGGAGCTATTACATGTATTCTGAAAAATCTATTGCGAACGCCAGCTTTATCAAGGCCAGAAACCTTTCATTGAGTTATAATCTGCCGCAAGATTGGCTGAAGCGACTGAAAGTGGCAAATGCGCGCATCAGGTTCCAGGCGGATAATTTGTTCTATATCGGCTTTAATGGTCAGGGAATAGATCCGGAGGCTGCATCCATCAGCAACGGCTCCATCTCAAGAGGATTGCCGATCATGCCTACTTATAACTTTGGTATCAACCTTTCAATTTAGTACAGATGAGAAAATTAATAACTACTATATTTTGCGGTGCGGTGTTGATAGGAGCTTCCAGTTGTAATAAATACCTGGAGATTGTTCCGAGAGGTGATAAAATTCCCCAGACATTTCTGGATTACAGGGGCCTGATAGAAAGTGCTGATGCGCACGTTATCGACTACTCGGTGCATGCCGGCCTGGTAAATGACTGGAGGTTGTTGCCTACTGCGCAAACAGCAGTCAACCTGGGAACTGTCAACTATAACTGGCAGGAAAGCATTGACAGAACGCAGTTTATTCAGACAGACGCAGGCTATTCATCTGCTTATAAAAATATTTTTATTTCCAATATAGTCATCAACAATGTTCCTGATGCAACTACCGGTACAGAAGCAGAAAAAGCAACGTTAATTGCACAGGCGAGAGTAGCACGTGCGATCACCTACTTCTACCTGATTAATACTTATGCAAAAACCTACGATGCAAAAACTGCCGCTACAGATCCCGGCGTTATCATAAATGTTGCGGAAGAAATGGAGCAAACGCTGACGCAATCTACAGTGCAGCAGGTATACGACTTCATGTTGAAAGACATCAACGAGTCTATTGCCGCATTGCCAAATATGGGGGCCAACCCAATGATGGCAGGTAAAGGAACTGCATACGCATTGCTGACAAAAATTTACATGTTCCAGCAGAAGTATAAGGAGGCAGAGGAAATGGCGAATAAAGCACTGGAAATGAACAGCCAGTTATTCGACTACGTGAAGTACTATACCGATAATAAAACAGTGGCTGATGGTACCTCGCCGTCTATTGGTCTCACCAAATACGAGTTCAATAACCCGGAAAACTACTACTTCAACTACGGCGGTACGATCGTAAAAAATCAAGGATTCTATGCATCCCTGTTGTTACCTTCAGACAGCGCTAATTATGAGCCGGGGGATGCACGTTTCAAAATCAACTTTGTTGGTCGTGTTCTCTCAAATATGCGGGTATTCACGCAACGCCGCATGGATGATGTGAATAGTGGCGGTATACGTACGCCGGAAGTGTATTATGCTAAGGCAGAGTGCCAGGCAAGAAGTGGTAATTATGCTGCAGCAATGGAAACACTGAATACCGTACGTCGTAAACGCATTATTACTTCTTTCTACAAGGATCTGACTGCCAGTACAGAAGCGGAAGCTATTGCATTGATTCGTAAAGAATCCCGAAGCGAGTACCGTGGATATGGAAACAACTACCTGGATACCCGCCGCTTCAACAATGATCCGGTGTATAAGGCGGCCATTACCAAAACGGAGAACGGTAGTACCTACACGATTTCACCTGATTCCCACCTGTGGATATTCCCATTCTCCCAAACGTCCATCGCTTACGGAGAAGGCCGCCTGGTGCAGAACAGTCACTAAGATATTGTCTTAACAAATGCCAACTATTGAGAAGTAAGAAGGGGAGCTGTGAGGCTCCCCTTTTTCAGTTATACTACTTTAACAAAGGTTTTTATACAAAACAAAAATCTCCGGAAGGCGGACCGTCTTTTAAAAGCCAGAATTTCATGCTGGTATTTAAAAAACGTATTCATCCTCACAAACCGATTGAGCAACGTGGGGTGCTGGTAAGCACGATTCAGTTTTTCGAAAACCGCCTTTATATCTCCCGGAGGGCATTTCTGATAAAATAGCTCCATGTTATGCCTGGCCACCTCCGCGTCACTTATTTTTTTCTCCGCCCTTTTTCTTGCCTTTTTTGCATCTTTATTTCCTGTATTTACATTGGTATCATGCTGCCGGTATTTCACCAGTGGCTGATCAATATAGCGGATCGGGCCAAAAAAAGTGGCTACAAACGCTATCCAGCGGTCGTGAATCATTGTATTCGGAAATGGAATAGATTGATCTATTACTCCCTTTCTTATCAACATGGCATGTCCGGAAATGCTGTTGCCGATGGCAAAATTGAGCGGTGTGTCAAAATCCTGCTGGTTCCTCCCGTCCGATATGCAGCGGCCTAATGACTTTCCTTCAAAGTCTACCACCTCAGAATCACAAAATGCTGTATGGTAGCCCTTGGCCATTTCTGCCATCATGATGCTGACCTTTTCAGGTAGCCAGATGTCGTCCTGGTCGCAGAGTGCCATATACTCCCCCTTGGCTAGCTGCAGGCCTTTTTCAAAATTTTTGATATAGCCCAGGTTTGCTTCATTGCGGAACACATGAAAATTTGGATACCTATCCTGATAGCGCTGAAGGATTTCAAAAGAGCTATCCGTTGAACAGTCATCTACCGCTATTATTTCCAGGTTGCTGTAAGTCTGGTTTAACACGCTGTCCAGCTGCTCCTGCAGGAACCTGGCACCATTGTAAACAGCAATGATAATCGATACCAAAGGGGATTGCGTCATGTTTAACACGGTTTCTATATTGTATTAACAGGCGATAAATATAGGATAAAAGCTTACAAAAGATTGTTAAAAACAGACGGATGGGTTACTTATATCGACCGTTTCTTTCGTTTTCTTACAATTTTTCAGCCAGGCGTTTATCGAGTTTTGTAGTATAAATCATAAAGCTATGAACACAATTAGTACAACTCCAACGATTCTGCTGACAGGTGCCACCGGCAAAGTAGGAACTTATCTGACCCGGCAGCTTGCTCAGCAAGGCATTCCATTTCGTGCGATGGTGCGTAATCGGGAGGATGTCCCTAAGCTCTCCTCCCTGCCTGGTGCCGAGGTGGTATTGGGAGATTTTGATCACCCGGACTCATTGCGACAGGCAGTGGCCGGCATTGAAAGCGCCTTTTTGCTCACCAATTCAACGGCTAAGGCAGCACAGCAACAAATCACTTTTACGGATATTGCGGCCGGTGCAGGTGTAAAACAGTTGGTGAAGTTATCGCAGTACAAGGCAGATGCGGCTTCGCCGGTAAGGTTTCTGCGGTATCATGCGGCGGTGGAAGCGCACATTAAAGCCAGCGGTATGGCATATACGTTCCTGAGGCCCAATTTATTTATGCAGGGATTCCTGCTTTTTAAAGACAACATTATCCATCAGGGAAAATTTTTTGCCCCCGCAGGAAGTGCCAAAGTAAGTGTGGTGGATGCCCGGGATATTGCCGCCGTGGCGGCGCAGGTACTTGTTACCCAACACTGGAATAATCGGGTGCTTGATATTACAGGGCCCGAAGCACTTTCCCATGAGGAAATAGCAGCAATATTATCTGCAATAACAGGAAGGCATATACGATATATAGATGTGACACCTGAAGATATGTTGCAAGCGGTACTTTCGTTAGGCTTTCCTGTGTGGCAGGCAGAAGGGTTGATAGAAGACTATGCCCATTATGCACGGGGAGAAGCAGCCGCTGTCAGCAGTACGGTGCAACTGGTAACGGGTAAGCCTGCACGTAGTTTTGCGGCTTTTATTGCTGACCACGCGGCCTATTTCAAATCCTGATTTTTATCTCTCCCTGAACCTGCCACAAAGAAATTATCATCTTTCAGGGCCTTGATAAATTGCTGTGGGGTGGTGTCCAGGTATAGCCTGAAATCTTTTATCAGGTGACTCTGGTCATGATAACCAAAGGTTTCAATCAGGTCAAATACATCCGGTTTATTTTCCTTTTGGGAGATGATAGTGTTGATGACTGCCTTAAACCGAAGGAACCGCAGTAGTTCTTTCGGGGAATAACCGGTGTATTTCTGAAATCTTAACTGTACGGTTCGTTCAGACAGACTTGCATTAGCAGCAATAGCTTTAGCAGGCTGAATAACGGGATCATGAAAGTAATTTTTTCCTGCTATTAATGGTTTTGAAGCAGGCTCGCTTTCCATCACCAGCGATAGGAGATAGTCGTTCAGTAAATCAATTCTTTGCTGCACTCCTGCTGACTTCACCTCCTGCCACAATTCCTGTATATACGGCAATGTTATGGGGATAACAGCACCTTCATACTGATCCAGGGGTGTCGGAAATACCCGGTAAAATCCGTTCAGGTGAAAGTTAAGCACAATAGCATCAGCACCGGGAGGTAGAGAATAATTGAGCATTTTCCGCAGCGGGCCGGCTGCCGTAATTTGTTCCAGGTGATAGGTGCCTGGTGGCTCACTGCCAAAGGAAAATGGTATGGGCGGTCCGAAGTTCAGTACCAGGATCATCTCCAGGTTTGGTGAGAGGTGCTTGGTAACGCTGTTGGTGCCTGCAGGGTTATAAATATGATAATAGTGACTCAGCACCTCCTGGAGAGCAGGGGCGGATTTGTAAAGGTCGCCGTGTTGGTCAGTTATCATGGTAAAGTAAGTTATTGCATAAAGGTATGGGAAATTGGAGGAGGAGATAAAAAGTTTACATTTTGTGTAAACTTTTTTGTAATTTAGAAAATGTTCATTGTTGACGTTGCCACAAAAAATAAAAAGAAGGTACTAATAAGGCCTGTCGAAAGAAAGGATTTCAGCATCCTTACAAAAAAGCGTTTTCTATTCGACTGGAAAGCTATCCAGTCAGAAACCTCCATATATATATTATTTGACCCGGATGATCAGATTATCCTCGGTGCTATGGCGGTATTAAAACTGGACGCTGAAGAGCGGATTGAAATAAAATTATTGACTTGTTCCAGAGAAAATATAGGACGTGGAAAGAATTACGACAGAATAGCTGGTTGCTTGATCGCATTTGCATGTCAGCTGGCCGTTGAAAAGTTTGGTTACCATGCATGTGTTTCATTGGTTCCTAAAACAGAGCTAGCTGTTCATTATATAGAAAAATATGGGATGAAAAATGCCGGATGGCAACTTTATCTTGATGGTGAGCGGCTGGGAGAACTTATAAATGAGTATTTATTATGACTGTTGAAAAAAAATATACTCCAAAAGAATTGGCTGAATCTGTAGTTTTTCCTGTTGAACTTACGGATGCTCAAAAAAAAGAAGCGGCAACTCAGTTAGAAGCTGTGAGGAAGCGAAGGCAACATGATATGTCAGACAGGGAAAAACTGATATTACAGTTATTACAACTGAAGTTTCAACTAGAAAAATATCTTGAGGATGGTAAGTACGATGTAAAAAAGAACTTTGGTTTTTTCCTTAAAAAATATATCGATATTTTGGAACTCAGACATAAGGCTTTTGCGCAGGCCATCAGTATTGATGTAACGCTTTTAAGTCAGCTAATTAATAAGCACCGAGATCCTCCTGAATATTTGTTTATCAGGCTGGAATTACATTCTAATAAGAAAATACCAGCAGAATATTGGTTTAAGCTAGTAGAAAAGGAAAAAGTACATCAAATAAAAACCGACAAGAAGCTGAGAACCAGAGAAAAAGCATTCGTTCTCAGCACCATTGCCAATATAAGTTAAACCTGCGCCTGTGTATCCAGGCGCAGGCGTTTTATTAAAACCGCTTCCATAACCACCTGTCCAAACTATATTTCCCAGCCCCCGTGAACAATAGGAAAACAAAAAGCACCAGTAACAAAAAAGGCAACTCGTCATCCGTGAAAACATGACCGGAGCCCATGATAAAAGCAATAACGCCCATATTAATCACCAGCACCGCTGCGGCAATCCTGGTCAGCAATCCCAGGATAAGGAAAATTCCACCTATCAGCTCCGCACCTTTACCCAGGTAGGCCATAAAAACCGGTAGTGGAAAATGTAAATCGCTAAGCCAGGCAATATTTCCTTCCATATGGCCGGAGTTGAAAATGCCAAAACCGTGTATCATGATCACGAGGCCGCTGATGATTCTTAATAGTGCCAGGCAGGCATCGGGATTTACTTCGGCAGTTAGTAGTTTTTTGAACATAACATTTTTTTGTGTCTGCCGAAAATAGCGCCGCCTTCTTCCTCCATTTGCAAAACGCCTGTAAAAAAGTGTAAATTGAAATGTAAAATCTCTTAAACGGGTGCCTGGCAGGAAATTGCTTATTCTTTGTGTGTTGATTATCAATGGTGTGCATTTATTTGCGCAGCAAAAATCAATGGCCGAAAGTATCGTTGAAATACAGCTTCGTCAGCTTGCACACCGATTTTTACTGGCTTCGGGGGATAGCAGTTCCTATATTTTGCCGCTGAAGCAGCTGGGAAATAACGGCTACCAGATCTCGTTTGAAAATGAGCTGGCTTTTATTCCGGATTCTCTCGCTGTTATAGCTGGGCAACTGGCGCAACAGCACCAACTACCGGTACCGTATACACTGAGTATTACGACGCTTACATCTCCCGATATTATTTATGGTTTTACCAGTGAAAATCTGGAAAAAGGAAATGTACCCTGTATTGGGCGGCCTTTACCAATAAATAAGTATGTGATCAATATTTACTTTCCTCCGGTTGGTAACAGTAACGCTTACACGAATATTTTTCTGGCGGCGATTCCGGCCCTGGGACTGCTGATTTATGCTTTCCTGTTACGCCGCAGGAGAGTGCACCAGGAACCATTGGAGGTGCTACCGGTTACAGATGCGCAGGAAACGGTGATGATCGGCAGGTATAAATATCTGCCAGCTACCGGCCTGCTTACTTTTGAAAATAGCACGACTCCCCTTACAGGTAAAGAACAGCTGCTATTAAATATCTTCATAAAGCAAATAAACCAGGTGATCGACAGGAGCTACCTGCTAAAGGTAGGTTGGGAAGATGAAGGGGTTATTACTGGACGTAGTCTGGATATGTATATATCTAAACTAAGAAAGAAATTGCAGCAGGATGAAGGGGTAAGTATTAAAAATGTGCATGGAAAAGGATATAGTCTGGTGGTGGCAACGCATAAGCCTGCGTGAAAATGTCACAGGGGAATTCCCCTGTGACATTAGATCTCTTGTTAGATACAATCATTAGTCAGTTTGCAACCAGCAGGGCAGGTAGTTTGGTCTGCTGAGGTCACACAGATTTTGTTTTTCTGTTTTGTTGTACTGAGATTAGCGACTTTGATTTTGGTTAACTGGAGTTTCTTGGGCGTGGTGCTCTGTTTCATGTAAATAGTATTTATTGTTTGTCCTCTCCTGTCTTCAGCCGGAGGCAATGCCATGGAGGGGTTGTTCAGCATATAAGGTTATGGGAAATAATTACAGGCTTTGGGTTATATGATATATAAATGTAAGGACAGATAGATGTGGTGGCATTGCAGTGGGCTAAACGGGAACATGAAAAGAATAGGTTTGTCAGCTTGCGATAAAAGGTAACAAAGTTGAGTCCAGGAGTGCTTCCTGCGTTTCTTTTTGTTGCACATGTGGAAAAAAACCAGCAGCTTTGTCCTTCCATTCGGAAAAACTGCGTGCGCAAACAACGGTACGCAAATTGATGAATACAAACCTATATTGAACTAAAACAAACCATACAATGGCCTCGGGCATATTTGCGATTCTGGATGATATTACCGCATTATTAGATGACGTTTCTGTAACAGCTAAAGTAGCCACACGCAAAACAGCCGGCATCCTGGGGGATGATCTCGCTGTAAATGCAGAAAAGGCGACCGGCTTCCTTTCCTCCAGGGAACTCCCTGTGCTGTGGGCTATCACTAAGGGCTCCTTCGTTAACAAACTCATCATCATCCCTGTTGCATTACTGTTAAATGTATTTTTTCCAATCGCCATCAAAATTGCGCTGATACTAGGCGGGCTATATCTGGCGTATGAAGGTGTGGAGAAAATTATTGAATACCTGTTTCACCGTTCTGAAGAAAAACCACAGGAGCAGGCAGCAGAAGTGCTGGAAAATGACCTGGCTGCCGAAAAAACTAAAGTTAAGTCGGCGGTTACCACGGATTTTATTTTGTCTATAGAGATAGTAATTATCGCGTTGGGGTCAGTGCTGGATAAACCACTTGTTACGCAGATCATCACGGTTTGCATTGTGGGTATTCTGGCAACGATAGGTGTATATGGTATCGTGGCCCTGATTGTAAGGATGGATGATGCCGGTTATAAATTGATCAAACGCTATGGTAATAAAGGATTCCTCGCTTCCATTGGTATGATGCTCGTGAAGGCCTTGCCTCTCATTATCAGGTTGCTGGCGGTAGTGGGTACTTTTGCATTGATCCTGGTGTCCGGGGGTATTTTCCTGCATAATATCGAATATTTCCACCATTTTCTGCCAAATGTTGCTTCCATTTTGAAAGAGTTTGGAATAGGTCTCGCAGCTGGGTTGGTAATGGTAGGGTTGATGATGATTGTGAAGCAGGTGAAAAAGTTGTTTACGAAGTAAGTCTGACAACATCCGGAGGCGAACTCCGGGGAAAATAAATGAAAAACAGGGCAGGGATGAATTATTCCCTGTCCTGTTTTTCATTTACCCATTTTGCCTTTGGTTTAAACTGACAGGTATCAGCCGTAATTGCCGCCGCGCTGGTGTCTTTTTGAAACAAGATTTCAATACAGTAACTTATTTAGAATAATACTTAATTTTATTAAAGAAAGTCATTGCATAAAATAAGCTAATTATGGAAGTTAAAGAAACTTTAAAGGCCCACATATCTAAATTAGCCGTTCTTAGCGACGAAGAATTCGACTACTTCTTTTCTCACTTTAAACAACAAACCTTCAAAAAAGGTCAGGCCATCATTACACAGGGCGATACTGTTGATTGCGAATACTTTGTGATTTCTGGTTGTCTGAAAACTTTCTACATAAACGACGATCTCAAAATGTTCATCCTTCAGTTTGCAATGCCTACGTGGTGGGCATCGGACTATAATGCATTATACAATCGTGGCAAAGCAACAGTCAATGTTGATTGTATCTCGGAGTCTGAAGTGCTTGGTTTAAGTAATGCTGATCGGGAGAAATTGTGCAAAGAGCTTCACCAGGTTGAATATTTTTTCAGATGGCGAACTAACAGGGGATATGTGGCTGCGCAAAAAAGGTTACTGTCTTTTATGAATAATGATGTCAAACGCAGGTATGAGGAACTTTTAGACTTATATCCAGAATTATATAATGCCGTTCCTAAACAACTCATCGCTGCTTATTTAGGGGTATCTCGTGAAACGCTCAGTAGGTTACACTAATCTAAAGGGATATACGAATATTAGGTCACATAATCACCTGTTAAATCCTGGAAATTACAGACTATCATTTTTTGCATATTTTTTTTCAATGCCTAACTTTTTGATTCGTGAGTTCAAAGTAGAGGGGTGAAGTTCCAGTAATGCTGCAGCACCGTCTTCGCCATATATTTTCCAGTTGCATTGTTCCAGCGCATATAAAATATGATCCCGTTCATTGTCGACCAGTGACTTTACACGGCCGTTACTTGTAGCTTCTATCTTTTTATTTGAACCGGATAGTGTAAGCGAATTAACCATAGGGCCGTTTGTTAAAAGCACAGCCCTGGCCATAGCGTTTTCCAATTCCCTGATATTGCCGGGCCAGTTATAATTTAGCATCGATTGGATCACGTGGTCTGCTATTCCCATGATTTCTTTCTTTTCTTTGCTGGCATAAATTCCCACGAAATATTTAGCCAGGGCAACAATATCATCTTTACGTTCGCGCAGCGGTGGTAATAAGATAGGGAAGATATTGATCCGGTAGTATAGGTCCAGCCTGAACCTGCCTGCTGCGACCTCTTCTTCCAAATTACGATTAGTCGCTGTGATAATACGCACATCTATCTTTTTGGTTTTTCCACCAATGGATTCAATTTCTTTTTCCTGTAGCACTCTGAGTAATTTTACCTGGAGATCCAGCGGAAGCTCACCAATCTCGTCTAAAAACACCGTCCCTTCGTTAGCCTGTTCAAATTTTCCAATCCTCTTTTCAGTGGCCCCGGTGAACGATCCTTTTTCATGACCGAATAACTCCGACTCGATAAGATTGGATGGCAACGCCGCGCAGTTTACGGCAATAAAAGGCTTTTGTCTACGTTCGGATAGCCGGTGGATACTTTGTGCAATTAATTCTTTCCCCGTACCACTCTCACCTAGAATGAGCACCGATATATCCGAACTACCCACGATACGGACATTTTTCATTACTTCCGCCATACATTCACTCTCCCCGATAATTTCCTTGACGTCTGCCGGCTTTGTATTTTTCCTTATCTCTTTAGCCGTTTCAGTTAAGCCGTGATGTTGGCGATGCAGGTACCAGGCAACATCTAACATCACCAACACATCTTTTTCCCTAAATGGTTTTACCAGGAATCCGTAAGGCCTGGTAGCCTTTGCTGCATCAAGGGTTTGTTTGTTTGAATTTGCAGAAAGAAAGACAAATGCAATATTTCTCTCTCGTAAGGTTTTGGCCAGATCAATACCTGTTAAGGAGCCTTTTAAATAGATGTCGACTAAAACCAGGCTCGGTTGTTCATCTTCAATAATTTGTAGAGCCTCCGGAACCGAACGGGCGATCTTGCAAACAATATAACCTGCACCGCGTAGTATCCCGCGTAGGTTGTCTGCCTCTATAAATTGATCTTCAACTATCAGAATCTTTGTATTCATATCTATAAATTCTTTTATGTTCTTACCACTTTAGAACAAAAATCGTTGCCTGGTTTACTGTTGGGTGTTGCGACCAATAGCATGTCTGCTTTTGTTATTGCCTGGAAAAGATCCTTATTTCTTCATATAAGTAGCCTAACAAACGATGAATTAATAGAGTTAAATTTTTTTGAATAAAAATACGGTGCCCGTTTTAATTAATCAGATTTTTTAATGTCTCGATATCTCGCTGCATGCCCGCGTGTTTTTACGATATTTAAATAAAGTATAATTAATTAATAACTGTAAATTATTGTTAAATAATAGTATAAAAGTGGCATGGGATTAGGTTTGCGAAATTCATTGATAAAACAATCCTAAAAAATGAAAAATACCAAAAAAACTATTGCACGTACGATCGCTGCAGGGGCATTGGTGATGCAAAGTGCACTTGGCATTGCGCAAAAAGCTCCATTGGGAGAAGCTGCCGACAATGAGGCAATACGGCCCTTCCATGTAAAGGTCACGGAAAATAAGATCGCTGATCTTAAACGACGAATATTGGCAACCAAATGGCCGGAGCGCGAAACAGTAGCCGATGAGTCCCAGGGCGTAAAGCTCGAAGTAATGCAAAAGCTGGCAAATTACTGGGCAGCAAAATACGATTGGCACAAGGTAGAATCCAAACTGCAGGCACTGCCACAATTTCTTACCACGATCGATGGGCTGGATATCCACTTCATACACGTACGCTCCAAACATAATAATGCATTACCGATCATCATTACACATGGTTGGCCAGGCTCTGTTATCGAGCAGTTAAAAGTTATTGGTCCGCTCACTGATCCAACAGCGTTTGGTGGAAAGGCAGAAGATGCATTTGACGTGATTATTCCGTCGCTACCAGGATACGGTTATTCTGCAAAACCAACAGCAACAGGCTGGGACCCTCAACGCATAGCCCGCGCATGGGTTACCCTGATGAAACGGCTGGACTATAAGCGATTTGTAGCCCAGGGAGGTGACTGGGGCAACGCAGTTACAGAACAGATGGCGCTGCTAACCCCACCGGAGCTAATCGGTATACATACAAATATGCCTGCAACCGTCCCCGCCGATGTTGCAAAAGCCCTTCAGTTTGGTGAACCTGCTCCTGCTTCTCTTTCCATTGATGAAAAACATGCCTTTGATCAACTCGATTATTTTTACAAACATGGTTTAGGTTATGCCAATGAAATGGCAAACCGTCCACAAACATTATACGCTTTAGAAGATTCACCAATTGGTTTGGCTGCGTGGATGCTTGATCACGATGCGGCAAGCCTCCACCTTATATCAAATGTTTTTAACGGGCAGTCTGAAGGTTTAACGATGGATGACGTCCTTGATAATATCACACTGTATTGGTTAACCGGAACCGCAGTTTCCTCAGCACGCCTTTATTGGGAAAGCAAACTTTCCTTTTTTGCACCGAAGGGTGTTACAATACCTGTAGCCGTCAGTGCATTTCCTGACGAGCTTTATCAGGCCCCGAGGACCTGGGCGGAAATGGCATACCCCAAACTGATTTATTATAATAAACTTGAAAAAGGCGGTCATTTCGCTGCCTGGGAGCAGCCGAAAATATTTGCAGAAGAAATGCGGGCTGCATTCAAAACCTTGCGCTAATACAAAAAAATCTTGCTCTCGCTCCGGGCCAGAGGTGATCTACATCACTAAAAATAATCCTGGTTACTCTGTGATGCAGGTCACACTCCCGGCAGCGAAATACTATCGAAATTTGTTCTGTAATTTAAAACACTAAATAAAATGGGAAATCAAAAATTTGCAATTGTAACTACGCAAAGCAATATTGATTGGGTAGGAAAAAAAGTGACCGGTGCACATAACGGCACCATCGGTATTAAACAAGGTGAAATAACATTAACTGATGGAAAACTTGCCGGCGGCAAATTTGTTGTCGATACAACATCCATCAAAATATTGGACGTAAAGGATACTGCGCTGAACGCACAATTCTGGGGTCACCTGGCATCCGATGATTTCTTTTCATCTGAAAAATACCCCGAAGCATCTCTCGAAATAACTTCGGTTTCAGGCAATCGTGTTGATGGTGACCTTACTATTAAAGGGATTACACACCCTGTTAGCTTTGATGCCATGATTAACGTAAACGGCAATGTATTAAACGCAACCGGTAAAATCATCATTGACCGTACCAAATACGAAATGAAATTCCGCTCTGGCAATTTCTTTAAAGACTTAGGCGATACGCTGATCTATAATGATTTTGAACTGAATATCCACATTACCGCTAAATCTGCCTGATAAGCACTTTAGCCTAAAAATTAAATCATGCCATACGTAAAAGTAGAAGTCACCCGCGAAGGTGTTTCAAGGGAACAAAAGCAAACGCTCATCAAAGGCATAACTGATCTGATAACAGATGTACTTAACAAAGACCCGCAATTAACCCATGTGGTAATACAAGAGGTAGAATTGGATGATTGGGGATATGCGGGGGAACAAGTATCAGTTTGGCGGGAAAAAGGGATTACGGCAGATAAAAAGTAACATCATGAAAAAGCAAACAATAATCGTTACCGGTGCCTCCTCGGGAATCGGCAAAGAAGTAGCCCGCCACTTTTTGGCCAATGGAGATAATGTAGTCATCAATTCGTCCACGGCTCATAAATTAGAGCAGGTTTACAAGGAATTGGGTGCGGGTGCAAATCTGGCATGGGTTGCAGGCAATGTAAGCGATAAAAGTACCGGTGAAAAATTGGTGGCAGTAGCACTAGAAAGATTTGGTTCGGTTGATGTACTGATTAATAACGCCGGTATATTTGAAACTAAACCGTTCCTGCAGGTGGATGAAGCCTATCTTGACCGCTTTTTGAACACCAACCTTAAAGGTACCTATTTTACGACACGAACTGTTATTCCGCAGATGCTTAAACAACGTGACGGTGTGGTAATCAATATCGGGACACCCCTGGTGAACCACGCGCTTGGCGGAGTGCCCATCACAGCACAAATGGCATCCAAAGGAGCAATACATGCGCTTACGATACAACTGGCAGCTGAATTTGGAAAACAAAATATCAGGGTCAATACCATCGCGCCGGGCACCATTCGAACACCAATGCACGGAGCCGATGCCGATAAAGGCGCTGGTTTGCATTTGTTAAACCGGATAGGTGAAGTAGAAGATATTGCACAAATGGTTTATACCGTTGCTAAGAGTAACTTTATTAGTGGTGCTATTATCAATGTGGACGGTGGTATGTCCGCAGGGCATCACTTAAACTAAGCAAAATGGCTGCATTTTCCAGTTCCAAAAGCACAAATCAAAATAAAATGGAAACTAATCAGGATAAATTAGCGATTACCCAGGCATTGGAGGATCTGTATCTGAAAGGCATCTACGAAGGTGATATCGACCTGCTTCGCGAAGTATATCATCCGGGTACTTTGCTATTTGGTGATATCAAAGGCGAACCATATGCCAAAACGCTCATCCAGTACCTGGATGCCGTGAAGAATAGGGTGAGCGTTAAAGACTCTGGGAAACTTTTCAGGGGTATTATTCATACGATCGATGTAGTAAATTCAATAGCCGTCGCTAAACTTCATGTCAAGATGTACGACTTTAATTATGATGAATTCCTGTCTTTCCATAAAATCAATGGTAAATGGGTTATTGTCAATAAAATGATGACAGACATCGCACAATAAACAACAGCATTATGTGGTATCAAACAACAGCAGCTCAGATCCTGGGGATCCAATACCCGATTCTCCAGGGGCCATTTGGTGGTGGCCTGTCGTCAGTAGAGCTGGTATCGGTTGTATCAAATGCGGGCGGACTTGGCGGATATGGCGCATACACGCTAAATCCAGAGGAATTGAGTGACATTATCCGTCAGCTTAGGGTGGCAACTGATAAGCCTTACAACATTAACCTGTGGGTCTCAGATACTGATGCAGCGGGTGGTAATGTTTCGGATGATCAGTTTACGCAGACGCAGGAATTGTTCAAACCTTATTTTGATGAGTTAGGCATTATTATGCCGGAAAAGCCTGCACCATTCAATACCCGTTTTGAAAACCAGGTAGAAGTGATCCTGCACGAACGACCACCCGTGTTTAGCTTTATGTTTGGTATCCCATCTCCTCATATATTGGAACAATGCCGTAAGCTGGGCATTACTACTATCGGGGCTGCTACTACGCTTGATGAGGCTATTGCACTGGAGGCTGCGGAGGTTGACCTTATCATCGCGTCAGGTTTCGAAGCGGGTGGCCACCGCCCTTCTTTCCTTGCCTCAGCCGAATCATCGACCATCGGAACATTTGTATTATTACAACTGATCAGGGAAAAAGTAAAGACGCCCGTTATAGCTGCAGGCGGTATTGCTAATGGGAAAGGTGTGGCCGCAGCACTGACACTTGGCGCGGATGCTGCACAGATAGGGACCGCGTTTCTGGCTACGGACGAATCAAATGCTTTGACTGTTCATAAGCAAATGCTGTTCTCAGGTGCTGCGAAGTATACCAGATTATCACGCGCTTTTACCGGGAGATTGGGCAGAGGAATCACCAGCCGTATTGCTACAGACCTTGTACACCGCGAAAAGGAATTTCTGCCTTTCCCACTGCAGGCCCAGTTTATCTCGAGCCTCCGTAAAGCAGCTATTGAACAGCAGCAATGGGATATGATTTTATTTTGGGGTGGCCAGATAGCTCCGGTATTAAAACACACCAAAGCCGCTGATCTGATGAATGCTTTAATAGCAGATACCAGTGCACACTTTGAACGCTTAAAGGCTTAAGACGATGGAAAATGCGATCAATGTAATTTATCTCGGCGGCCCAACCATCATATTGGAGATAGCAGGAGTACGCTTCATGACCGATCCAACATTGGATCCTGCTGGTGAGGTATTTGAAATCAATGGTAAGCCTGCCTATTCGAAAACAGAAGGACCGGCAAAAGTCGATCCCGGTAAAATTGATGCGGTATTGCTGAGTCACGACCAGCACGGTGATAACCTGGACCATGCAGGCAAGGAATTTCTGCGATCAGTATCTAAGGTATTTACCACCAGGGTAGGAGCAGATAGGTTAAAAGGCAATGCAGTTGGTATGGCTCCCTGGGAAACGATTATTTTTAAGGAGAACATCACTATTACTTCAACGCCAGCCAGGCACGGTCCGGCCGGAAGCGAGCCTCTCACAGGCGATGTTACAGGGTTTATTGTGGCAACCCCGGAGCTGCAAATCTACCTCACCGGAGATACCGTTTTTTATGAAGGCATAAAAGAGGTCGCCGAAAAGTTTAACCCCAAATACATATTCATTTTTGCGGGCGCTGCCCGGCCACGCGGACCTTTCAATGTCACGATGGGTAGCAACGACGCCATAGATACTTCGTTTGCTTTCCCTGGCGCTACGATCATCCCTGTTCATTTTGAAGGCTGGTCGCACTATACTGAAACGGGTGAAATGCTCCGGCAGTCTTTTACTGCACTGGGGATTTCCAATCGATTAAAAATTCTAAATGCAGGTGTAAAAACACCGCTGTAAGCATTAATCATAAGCATTTTTTAAACCGGGAAATACCCGGTGAGGATTGCTTTGCCCAAAAATTCAATTTTAAAATGTAAAAATTATGAAAATCAACAAAGTTCTATTCGTTGTTACCTCTCATGATAAGTTGGGTAACACGGGCAAAAAAACAGGCTTATGGATAGAAGAGTTCGCGGCACCTTATTATAAGTTGCGTGACCTTGGGAAAGAGATTGTAATCGCATCACCGAAAGGTGGGCAAGCGCCAATTGATCCTAAAAGTGACCTGCCCGAAAACAAAACAGCAGCAACCAGGCGGTACTACGATGACCCTGAAACACAGAGCAGATTGAGTAATACGGTAAAACTGAATAGTGTTTCAGAAAATGATTTTGACGCCATTTTTTATCCGGGTGGTCACGGCCCAATGTGGGATCTGGCGGAAGACAGAGACTCTGTAAAGCTGATAGAAGCCTTCTATGAAAACCGGAAACCTGTAATACTGGTTTGTCATGCTCCTGCTGCGTTGAAATATGCAAGAACGCCGGATGGTTTGTGGCTGATTGAAGGAAAAAGAGTGTCCGCCTTTACGAATACGGAAGAAGAAACCGCTGAACTTACTGAAGTGGTCCCTTTTCTTTTGGAAGATATGCTGAAGCAAAGAGGCGCAAATTTTCAAAAAGGTGAAGACTGGAAACCGTTTGTTACCCGCGATGGTGTATTGATCACTGGCCAGAATCCGGCATCGTCCGTATTGGCAATCGACACTTTACTTAACTATGCTGACAGGACCTGATGAAGTAAACTGCAAAAGCCAGCATCTCTAAAGTTGGCATGTACCGGGTACTTCACTGGGATTAAAAATTGTTAGCTCATGAAAAAAATAGAATATCCTTTAGTACTCTGTTTCCTCTGTGTATTGTCTGGAATAGTCCCCGGCAATGCCCAGGGACTGCCAGGTAATAAGTTTGGTGACATCTATTCAGAGAGTATTAAGTGGTTACCGTTTCCCGCATTTCCACCAGAGGCACGCCTTGCCGTACTCGTGGGCGAACCCCAAAAAATCGGGCCATATGTTATCCGCGTAAGGGTACCTGCCGGAGTGATACTGCGCCCGCATATACATCCCGAAAACAGGATTTATACAGTCATCTCCGGTGTTTTTTACATCGGCATAGGTGCAAAATTTGATGCTTCCAAACTAAAGGCATATCCGCCGGGGAGTGTTATAGTGCTGCCCGGCAATACACCACATTTCCATTGGGCGCAATCCGGGAATTACGAAACACAAGTTACCGCAAACGGCCCGTTGGGAATAAGTTACGTGGATCCGTCAGATGATCCGAGGAATAAACGCAGACACAATAAGGATGTGCGCTGACAGAGTCATTATAAAATTCAAAAGTTAAGACAATGGAAATCATCAAAAATAGGGATGCAGCAACAAGTCCCAAAGTAATCTTAATAACTGGCGCTTCGCGTGGATTTGGCAAACTATGGGCCAAAGCGTTTTTAGAGCGTGGCGATAAAGTAGCAGCAACCGCAAGGGATCTTAAACATCTTGACGAACTTGTGGCGCAGTACGGCGATGCGGTACTGCCAATAAAGTTGGATGTAAACAACAGATCTGAATGCTTCGAAACGGTACAGAAAGTTAAAGCAAAATTTGGCCGCATTGATGTATTGATCAATAATGCAGGCTACGGTTTATTTGGAGCGATCGAGGAAACGACCGAGCAAGAAGCCCGGGATCAAATGGAAACCAATTTCTTCGGCTTGCTGTGGATGACGCAGGCAATATTGCCGTTAATGCGCAAGCAGCAAACTGGCCATATTTTGCAGGTGTCCAGTATGCTGGGTTTAGCCACACTACCAGTTTTAGGCTTATACAATGCCTCCAAATTTGCAGTGGAAGGCTTGAGCGAAACTTTAGCTACAGAAGTAGCTGCTTTTGGCATTAAAGTTTCTTTAATAGAACCTAATGGTTATTCAACAGACTGGTCAGGCGCATCTGCTTTCCGCACCAAAGAAAATGACGTTTATACGCCGCTGAGAAAAGCTTTTTATGGAAGCCTTTCGCCAGAGACCTGGGGCAAACCTGAAGCCACGACGGACGCTATTCTTAAACTCGTCGATTCAGCAAATCCACCACTCAGATTACTCTTAGGTAAAGTTGCCTATCCACTGGTAAAGCAAAACTACGAAAAGAGGTTTGCCGAGTTCGAGGAGTGGAAAGATGTTACGGAAGCGGCACATGGTTAATCGGGATCATTAAATTTTTTATACAGTATAATTTATAATCTAAAACGATGAAAGAACCCCTGAGAATTACAGAGCAACTGGAAGGAACCCCGGTTCGTTTAATCCGCCATAACCCTGGTTACTGGCAGGTAACCTTCGATGCCCCACCGCTTAACCTGTTCGGTCCTGAATTACTGACCGGCCTGGAGGAAGTAGTGCGCCGTATGCAGGCCTCGCCTGAATTGAGGGTGATTGTGTTTGACAGCGCACTACAGGATTTTTTTATTGCGCACTTTGATGTAGCCAGAGGTGGGGAGATCGTATCCCGCAGAACAATTTCGGGCATCCTGCCGGTGTTCGATGTGGCTGTAGCGCTGTATGAGTCGCCGGTAATTTCGATTGCTGCTATCCGCGGTCGCACCCGTGGAGTAGGTATTGAGTTTGCGGCGGCCTGTGATATCCGCTTTGCCAGTGATAACGCAATATTTGGTCAGTTTGAAGTAGCTGTAGGAACAATACCTGGAGGAGGGAGTATGGAATTTCTGCCGCTTTTAGTGGGTAGGGCGCGTGCGCTGGAGATCATTATAGGTGGGGAAGATCTGGATGCCGGTATTGCCGAACGTTATGGACTAATTAACCGGATGATCACAGATGACAAGCTGAACGAGTTTGTACACAATTTTGCGCTCCGCATTAGCCAGTTTGAGCAGGTAATAACCGGGAAAGCTAAGGCGCTCGTCAATGAGCGGGCTCCGAGGCCACAGTTGGCACATATGAATGAGTCCCGCGCAGCGTATATCGAAACTGCCAACCGGCCAGAAAGAAAGCCCGTCATAGAAAAACTCCGGAACTGGGGTTTTCAGCAGGATAGCGATTTTGAATATAACGTAGGCGATTATTTAAACCGGATCGGTGAGAATAACAATATTCATTAATGAACCACTACAATATTGTCTCAATAACACAACTTTAATTTAATATTTATGGAAAACGAACCAATTATCGTTGATTCCAGCTTTTCCGCAGTGATCAACGCTCCGATCGAAAAGATCAATATCCCTGAATGGTGCTTTTCGCTCCCCGAAGATGAGTACCAGGCATGTTCACCAGCCCACGTTACTGCTGGTGTTACCACATCGCCGGAAGGAAAAAGGATGTCAATAAACGTGGAGGTATTGGGTGGCAGCCCCATGGTGCAGCATTACGTAGAAACGTTGTCGGAACCTGCACATCTGATTCTGGAGTCAGTGTCGGATGTGTTTACACCAACAGGCCGTGTCAATATTTTGGTGCATTGGGAATTAACCGTTGAGAAGCTAGATGAAAATACATGCAGGTTTACCAACCGGGTAATATCAAGACCAACAGAGGGGTTTCTAAAAGCTTTGGAGAAACAGGGTATGCCTTTTGATCTGTTTAAAACACAACGGCAACCTGTTTCTATCTATCATAATCAAAGTGAAACCCCGTTGTTTGCCAAAAGCATCGAACGGCATGCTTTAAGAAGTTGATAAGGGCCTTAATTAAAATTCAAAAAAATGGAAGCTCAAACCTATTTACGCGAAGCAACAGCGTTGATGTTTATCGACCCTTATAACGATTTTTTATCAGAAGGCGGAAAGGTGTGGCCAAGGGTGAAAGATGTTGCAGAGAATAATAACTTATTAAATAACCTCAGGACCATTGTTAAGGCGATCAGAGAAGCCGGTATCCAAATTTTTATTGTACCTCATAAACGTTGGGAACCAACTGACTACCAATACTGGAAGTATCCTAACCCAACCCAGGTAGGTATCATGAGCCGCCATTCCTTTGCAAAGGGCACCTGGGGTGGCGAATGGCATCCGGACTTTGCCCCCCAGGAGGGCGACATCGTGGCCAAAGAACATTGGGCCCAAAGTGGATTCGCCAATACAGATCTGGATATGCTGCTTAAGCAACGGGGAATCACCCATGTGGTTGCTGTTGGATTACTGGCGAATACCTGTGTAGAAAGCACTTGCCGGTTCGCTATGGAACTTGGTTACCATGTAACGCTGGTGAAAGACGCGACAGCTGCCTATACGCCGGAAATGATGCATGCTGCCCACGTCCTGAACGGACCTACTTATGCGCATGCCATACTAACAACAAGTGAGCTGATGGAATTATTGCCCCCAGCGCTGCCTGAAGCGTAATTAATAGTAGCTTTAAGCGACAAACCACCGGATAGCGGTGGCTTGTTGCTTTATAGAAAACGCCCAAATGCCATCTGAAATTCGATAACTATCCAACACACTACTGTGGTATCTCGATAAGAAAATTTCATTAACGAAAGGGGAACGAGGATCTTAACAACGTAATGATATCGTCATATTTAGCAGGTTAATCAAAATGCCCGGATTGTTTTTCTAAGCAAAAATTCCGAAATTTAAATGGGTATTTAATTGCCCTTCATTCAGCCTGGTCGATAGCTAAAGTAAGTTTACCAACTAATTGGATTGTCTTTTGTGAATTAGGACTTAATCCGAGGTATTATATTCAAATTATTAGCTTTTACGATATCAACTATCTTTACCCATGTGCAAGATTGCTCAAATGATCCCCCATTACTTAACTCTCCTGATTAAAGGTGCTTTATCCAAATTGGCGGTGCTGATTTTATGTTGTATACTATCGGTCTTATCTGTGTCCGACGTTGCAGCCCAGAATTTTTCAGAACTACATCCTCAGGAACTGCTTCCACAACTTAAAGCCAGTAAGCCGGATACCAACAGAATAAGTCTTCAGATAAAGATGGGAAAATATCATCTTTATAAACCAGGTGAGTTAAAAAATGACCTGGACAGCGCCCTCGTTTTTTTTAACGAGGCCCTGGAATTAAGCATTAAGCTTCGGGAAATTGACTGGCAGTATAAAGCCATTGGAATGATAGGTACTTACTACGTCGAAGCGGGTGACAAAAAAAGGTTTATACAGTCCTTTATGGATATTATCGCCCATTATCACGATACAGGAGATAAGCAAAAGGAAGCCACCGCCTGGCATGAATTAGCTAAACTTTACGAGAATACTATGACCGACGGCGAAATGCAGGACAGATTAGAATATTACCAACATGCCCGGTCCTTGTTTCTGCAAACGAATGACCAGATAAATGCAAACGACGCTTTACGGGGTATTGCCGGTATTCAGATGAGAAGAAAGCAATTTGACATAGCAGAAAAAGCATTGCAGGAGGTGTTGACTCAATATAAGAAATTAGGGTATAATAAACTGCATTTTACGTATGAGATGTTACAGTATCTGGAGTACGACAGGGGGAATTATAATCGGTCCATCGCTTATTGTCTGAAAGCCATCGAGAACATGAAAGTAACTGGCGATACTGGCTGGCTCGCACATTTCTACGGCAGTATCGCTAAATCGTATGTCACTACCGCAAAATTTGATGAGGCACTGGAATGGCAAAGGAAAGCAGCGACAGTGAAGAACCCGGATTTTCCGGATGTATGTGGCCTTGTTCAAATATTATTAAAATTAAACAGAATGGAAGAAGCACGTACTGTTTTGGAAACCGTTCTAAAGCAGGAATCAACCATAACTTATGATCAAAGAGTATATCTCTATCGGATAGTAGCACTTTATTACACAAAAGTTAACCAGTACGATGTAGCGCTTTTATACTATAAGAAGTTATTAGCCCTGGATCTGAAAAAGAATTATCATAGTGAGGCAGTCCACAATCCCGTATTATTAATTTGTTATACAGAAATGGCCGATGTTTATCAAAAGTCCGGTAATTTGGAGGAGGCAGGAAAATACTTTAAAAGTGCTGAAACCCTCATAAAAAATAGCACAACACCTATGCAGCCTGGCCTATTGGTAACTTTATATACAAACTTATATAAGTATCTACTCGCCAGAGGCAATTATCAGGCCGCCATCAAACATCTGGAACGACGGGACCAGCTCAAAGATTCAATTTTTACAGCTGATAAAGATAAACAGATAGCAGAATTACATGTGCAATACCAAACAACGCAAAAGGAGCTGTCCATAAAGGAACTGAACAGTAAACAGGCTGCTCAAAAGGCGCAGTTAGACAAGGTTAACCTGCAAAAAAATATTACCATTGGCGGAATAATACTATTACTGCTACTTTCAGGAATAGGTTATAAATCATATCGGGCTAAGCAAAAGACCAATTTGCAATTATTGGCCAAACAACAACAGATCAACCGCCAAAATACTACACTGCAACATTTGCTCAAAGAAAAGGATTGGCTACTAAAGGAGGTCCACCATCGTGTAAAGAATAATTTACATACTGTGATATGTTTACTAGAGGCGCAGGCCCGCAATCTTGAAAATGACGCTTTGGAAGCAGTAGAAAACAGCCAGAACCGGATATACGCAATGTCACTGATACACGAAAAGCTTTATCAGTCAGATGACATTAAAACAATTGACATGGCCGAATATATTCCTGAACTGGTGGAATCCCTCAAGGATAGCTTTGGAGTCGTTAAACAAATAAAGTTCAAACTGAATATCGATCCTGTTGAACTGACGCTTTCACAAGCCATCCCATTAGGCTTGATTTTGAACGAAGCGGTGACCAATTCTATCAAATATGCCTTTCCCGGTAACAAGCATGGTGAAATCTCCATTTTTATGGAGGATGACCAGGACCAGATCACTTTGCAAATAGCCGACGATGGTATAGGAATGCCAGCATTTGATAAAAATGCCGAGCCCGAATCCATGGGACTGCGGTTAATACAGGGGTTAAGTGAGGATATTGACGCCACTATTAACTTTGATGTTAGCCAGGGAACCAGCATAACTATTGTGTTTAAAGCAGATGCATTAAATGATTTAGCCGGAGTTTCGGAGTCAAGGGAGAAAAAAGAGGAGTATGCGTAAATGAAAAAAGCGACTGTTTTAAGTCGCTTTTTCAAGGTAGTGACCCTGTAGGGACTCGAACCCTAGACCCGCTGATTAAGAGTCAGCTGCTCTACCAACTGAGCTACAGAGTCTTAACATCTGTTAAATTCCGGCTTTCAAATTTAACGGTTTCTCTGACAATATTAATCCCTAAATTAATTAAATTTGAAAGGATAGTAAATATCGTTAACGCAAGATAAAATTGTAGTCCAATGCAAGAAGCGTATATAGTTGCCGGTTACCGTACTGCGGTTGGCAAATCCAAGAGAGGAGGTTTCCGCTTTTACAGGCCCGATGATCTGGCAGTTGATGTGATTACCGGCTTGCTCAAGTCCGTACCACAACTCGATCCCAAACTGGTCGATGACCTGATTGTTGGAAACGCTGTGCCCGAAGCAGAACAAGGTTTGCAGATAGGACGCATGATTTCCGTGAGAGCGCTGGGCATTGAGGTGCCTGGGATGACCGTTAACCGCTATTGCGCATCAGGACTGGAAACCATCGCCATTGCTACCGCTAAAATTCAATCCGGTATGGCCGATTGCATCATTGCTGGTGGTACCGAAAGTATGAGCCTGGTGCCCGTAGCCGGATGGAAAACTGTTCCCAACTACTCCGTTGCTAAATCCAACCCGGATTATTACATAGGGATGGGCCTTACCGCTGAAGCCGTTGCCAAAGAATTTAAAGTCAGCAGGGAAGATCAGGACCTGTTCTCCTATAACTCCCACCAGAAGGCCTTAAATGCTATCAGCAACGGCTATTTCAAAGAGGGGATACTACCTATTGATGTAAATGAAGTATATGTAGATGCTAAAGGTAAAAAGGCCAACCGCTCCTACATCGTAGATACCGACGAGGGCCCACGTGCAGATACCAGCATTGATGCCCTGGCTAAACTCAAACCCGTATTCGCCGCCGGCGGCTCCGTGACCGCTGGTAACTCCTCACAAACATCCGATGGCGCTGCTTTTGTGATTGTTATGAGCGAGAAAATGGTGAATAAATTAAACCTGAAGCCTATCGGGCGACTCGTATCCTGCGTTTCTGCCGGTGTACATCCGCGCATCATGGGCATCGGCCCAGTGGCCGCAGTGCCTAAAGCCCTGGAAAGAGCCGGTAAATCCCTCAGCGATATCGACCTCGTAGAGCTCAATGAAGCCTTCGCCTCACAGTCTATCGCCGTTATCCGCGAGCTCGGTATCAATCCGGATATCGTTAACATCAACGGCGGCGCCATCGCCCTGGGGCATCCCCTCGGTTGTACCGGCGCTAAACTCACCGTGCAGCTCCTCGGTGATATGAAACGCCTCAATAAAAAATACGGTATCGTTACGGCCTGCGTAGGTGGCGGACAAGGTATCGCCGGCGTCATCGAAAATCTCAGCTAAAAAAATTAAATATTCCTTGCAACGAGCCCGCAGTAATTGCGGGCTCGTTTTTTATTGTCTATTATGACTCAATATCTTATACTTTTTTCTATATAGATTAGGAATGCATATGATAAATTAAATTATAATATTTTAATCTACTTGAATTAAACTTTTTACTAATTTACCGCCTGATTAAGCAAAATTGCTATCAACCATATCGTTTATTATGGATCGCAGACAATTCCTTACCCTATCGCCTGCACGTAGTACTGTTGCCGCCCCCAAAGCAGCCCGCACTACCACTGGCATAGCTCCTTATTCCGGCCCCTGGGGCAAACAACAAATACTCCACCTCCTGAAAAGGACCATGTTCGGCGTCACACCGGCCGATCTTGCCGCATTCAGCAGCATGGGTATGCAACAGGCCGTAGATACCCTCCTCACCGTACAGCCGGACCCACAGCCACCCGTAAATAACTACGGTACCGATTCTACCGGAGTGTCGCTCGGCGCCACCTGGGTAAGAGCACCGAAGGGGGATATAGATACCGAAAATGATCGAATTACCTCCTATAAATCATGGTGGATCGGACAACTGATCAACCAACCCAGAAGCATACACGATAAAATGGTACTCTTCTGGCACAACCATTTCGTTACGGAAACCATCACTGTGCAAGATAGCCGATACCTCTACCAAAACTATCTGACCATGCACCGGCATGCCCTCGGGAACTTTAAGGCACTTACCAAAGCCATCACCCTCGACCCGGCCATGCTCATCTATCTCAATGGTTACCTCAACTCCAAAGGAGCCGCAGACGAAAACTACGCGCGCGAACTCCATGAGCTCTTTACCGTAGGGAAAGGGCCCGACTCCAAGTACACAGAAGATGACGTAAAAGCCACCGCCCGCGTACTCACCGGATTCCGTATTGATGATGCTAACCTCACCAGCACCTTCAATACCACCCAGCACGATATAGAAAATAAACAGTTCTCCGCATTCTATTCCAATAAAGTCATCTCTGGAAAAACAGGTACGAACGGCGCTACAGAGCTCGACGACCTGCTGACCATCATATTCCTGCAACCGGAAGTAGCGAAGTTTATCTGCCGCAAACTCTACCGGTTCTTTGTGTACTACGAAATAGACGATGCAACAGAACAAAACGTTATCGCACCACTGGCCGATATCTTCCGCACCAGCGGCTATGATATCAAAGTCGTACTCAACGCACTGCTCACCAGCGAACACTTCTTCGATCCGCTGAATTATGCCTGCCTGATTAAACCTCCGGTGGACTTCTGTGTAGGCGTGTTTCGCGAGTTTAATGTGCAGTTCCCGTCAGATTATACCACCCGCTACGAATGCTGGAAAGTAATCCACAGTACCGCTGCCTACATGCTGCAAAACCTCGGCGATCCGCCGCTGGTAGCTGGTTGGGATGCTTATTATCAGGCACCGTCGTTCCATGAGCTGTGGATCAATACCGATACACTGCCTAAACGGAATATGCTGACCGACGCCCTCATCAGCGATCGTGGCTTTAATTTCAATATGTTCATCGACCCGATGGCTTTTGCCGCGCAGCTGCCCAATCCCGGCGACCCGGTAGCACTCATCTCTGATTCACTGGATATATTATATCGTATAGGCGTTTCCGATAACCTGAAGGCCTTCCTGAAAGGAACCATCCTGCTCACCGGCCAAACCCAGGATTATTACTGGACAAACGCCTGGCAGCTGTATATAGCCAATCCGAACGATATGCAGGCCCGGAGCGACGTCCATATCCGCCTCCAGGCACTCTATAAATACATCATGGACTTGTCTGAATACCAATTATCCTGATCTGTTGATTTACCCTTATGAAAAGAAGAGACTTCCTTAAATATACCGCCCCCGCTACAGTGCTGCCTACACTGCTCGGTGGATTTTCCGTGAAAGCATTCGGCGCTACGCCACTCCTGCAGGCACTAAGCGCCGCCGCAGATAATGACCACGTGCTCGTCATGATCCAGCTCACCGGTGGTAACGACGGACTCAACATGGTCATCCCCCTGGATAAATACGCTGCCTACCAGTCCGCACGTACCAACATCGCCATACAGGAAGGAAAAGTGCTGCGGCTCGACGGCTATACGAAAGCTGGCCTGCATCCTTCCATGACGGGGATACAAAAGCTCTACAACGACGGGAAAGTAAGCATCATACAAAGTGTGGGCTACCCTTCGCCTAACTTCTCGCATTTCCGTGCCACCGATATCTGGCTCACCGGCTCTGACTCTAATCAGGTGCTCACCACCGGCTGGGGAGGACGCTACCTCGAAACACAACACCCCGGCTTCCCGGACGGTTATCCTAACGCTGATAACCCCGATCCGCTCGCCGTGCAGATAGGCTCTATCGTATCACCTGCCTTCCAGGGCACTGATGCGAGTATGGGCATCGCCATCACCAGTGCTACTGATTTCTATAACCTCATCGATGGTGTGCTGGACCCCGTGCCCAACACCAAAGCAGGTAAAGAACTGGAATATATACGCCTCATCGCCAAACAAACAAACAGCTACGAACAGGCGATTAAAAAAGCCGCCGCCAAAGTAACGTCGCAGGGCGATTACCCCGCTAATAACTACCTCGCTGCACAATTGAAAATTGTAGCGCGACTGGTAGCCGGCGGACTCAAAACCCGTCTGTATATGGTGAGCACCGGTGGTTTCGATACACATGCCAGTCAGGCAGAAGCAGGCGATACTTCTAAAGGGGCGCATGCCAACCTGCTGGGAGGCGTGTCCGAAGCTATCAGCGCGTTTATGGCGGACCTCAGAGGGCTCAAAGCTAGCCGCCGCGTTGTTGGGATGACTTTCTCCGAATTTGGCCGCAGGATCAAATCCAACGGCAGTATGGGTACGGACCATGGCGCCGCTGCTCCGATGATCGTTTTCGGCGATTATGTGATGCAGGGTGTACTCGGTAATACGCCATCAATCCCCGGTGCGAGCTCCGTAAATGATAATATCCCGATGCAATACGATTTCAGATCCGTATACGCATCCATCCTCCAGCAGTGGTTCTGCGTGAAGCCGGACGAACTTCAGGCCGTTTTGCAGAAGGATTACCAGCAGCTGCCACTCATCAGCGGTGTGGCCTGTGGCGTAATCACCGGTATCCCCGATATCACACCTGATGAGGATAAACATCTGATTATCAATAGCCCTAATCCATTTACCGACCGTACTACCATTACCTATATCACCGGCTCCGGTAATACCATGGTCCAGATTTTTGATACCATGGGACGGCTGGTAAGTGTGCCTGTTAACAAAGTGCATGCGCCCGGTACTTACACCTTTACCTTTGATGCCAGCTACCTGCCTACCGGTATTTACTATGCCCGCTTCCAAAATGGCGCAGTGCAGCAGGTAAGGCCAATGCTTAAAGTGAGGTAAATCAAATAGTTAGTTTAATTTTCGATTAAATTTTGTGCAACACTGTTGCAAACAGGATTGCTTTGACTATCTTTGCCCCGTGTACAAAATGTTCTGGCATCGGTTTTTGGCTATAATGCTGCTGGGGGTATTCTCATTGAATACACTCCCCAGGGAATTTATCCATGAATTCACCAGCCACCATGATACACATGATACCATACATCCGGTAGGAGATGTTACTATTTCCTCCCATCACCAGCACTGCGATTTTCTGCAGATAGGTATCGAGCCTTACGAGGGATTTGTTACTTCATATATAGCGCCGGTTCAAACGGTAATTTGGGTGTTGCAAAACCCCGCCTGTCCGGCCCCTGAGCATGCGATTCACCGTAATCTCCCTCCCAGAGCACCTCCTGAAGTGCTTCCATGTTGATATACCATTTCTGAAACAATGCAATAACGGAGAGAGCCAAACTGCGCGCAGCGCGGAATTCAATATCTGATGCCGGAGGCATCGGATGTAAATGACCTCCAGCCTTTTTAACTGATTTATCATAACCTTGATATGCAATACCTGCGTGTATTTATGACCCGCTTTTCGGTGATAACGCTAACCATGCTTGCGTTATATTCATTTGCTTATGCCGGCAACGCAAAAGATGAGCTGACCAACAACGCGCTCACCGGAAAAATTACAGATAAGAAAAATCATTCCGCCTTACCCGGCGCCACTATATACCTGCCTGATCTCAAAGTAGGTGCCTCAGCGGATGCCAACGGTAACTACAGCATTAAAAATCTCCCTAAAGGAAAATTCCTGGTAGAACTCCACTACATCGGCTATGCCGCATATACGGAAGTGGTGGCCATTGAAGGTGCTACCAATCACGATTTCGAACTTTCTGAAACACTGATTGAAAAAAATGAAGTGGTGGTAACAGGTGTAAACATGGCTACCTCCGCTAAAAGTAATCCGGTGCCTATCAGTATCATTCGTAAAGATGACTTGGATCAGCATATTTCCACCAATATCATTGACGCAATTTCGAAAGTCCCGGGCGTCAGCCAGTTATCCACCGGACCGGCTATCAGTAAACCTTTCATCAGAGGTCTGGGCTACAACCGTGTAGTAGTGGTGAGCGACGGTGTACGGCAAGAAGGTCAGCAGTGGGGAGATGAGCATGGAATCGAAATAGATGATTACAATGTAAGCAGAATCGAAGTGCTCAAAGGCCCGGCATCCCTCATGTATGGATCGGATGCGCTGGCGGGCGTCGTAAATATTATTACCCCTTCTCCTTTACCTGTAGGGAGAATTAAAGGGAATGTGGAGGCAAACTATATGTCTAACAACGGTACCATGGCTTATCATGCGGATATTGCCGGTAATCAGAACGGGCTTAGCTGGAGCGCTTACATCACCCAGAAACAAGCACACGATTATAAAAACAAGTACGACGACTACGTTTTTAATTCCCGCTACAATAACACCAACTACGGCGCCAGTATCGGTATCAATAAAAAATGGGGTTATTCACACCTGACCTTTACCTCTTTCAATCAAAACCTTGGTTTGGTAGAAGGAGAGAGAGATAGTGTGGGCGGCTTCATAAAACTGATCAATAACGGGGGAGTGGCAGAGGAAACTTCGGCAACGGACAGTGATAACAAGTCCTATAGCATGAATGTGCCGAAGCAAAAAATATCTCACCAGAAAATTGTTTGGGATAACAGCCTGTACCTGGCCAATGGCGGGCGTTTGGCGCTTACCCTCGGTTATCAGCTGAACCAGCGTAAAGAGTATGGTGATGTGCTGGCACCAAACGACCCGGAGTTATTCCTGAACCTGAAAACTTTTAACTACGGGCTTCGTTACTTCCTGCCGGAAATGAATGGCTGGCAAACAACCGTTGGCGTAAATGGAATGCAGCAAACCAATACCAATAAAGGAGAGGAATATCTCATCCCGGCATATGATCTGTTTGATATCGGTGGTTTTGCCGTGACCCGTAAATCCTTCGGGAAACTGACCCTGACCGGTGGTGCGCGTTTCGATAACCGCTCACTCAATTCCAAGGCACTATTCCTGGATGCAGATGGTAAGCCAGCTGCAAGTGGCGACGAACGTTTTACCGCATTCAATAAAAACTTCAACAACGTATCTGCCAGCGTAGGAATCAGCTATGCCGCCAGCGACCGGGTAACGCTGAAAGCCAATGCAGCCAGAGGGTTCCGTGCGCCAAATATCGCGGAGCTTTCTGCCAATGGCGTACACGAAGGTACCATCAAATATGAATACGGTAATACGGACCTGAAGCCGGAAGTGAGTACCCAGGCGGATATTGGCGTTGATTTCAATACCGAGCACGTAAGTTTGACCGCTAATATTTTCTATAACCACATCAACAACTTCATTTATTCCCGTAAACTGTTTAACCAGGCTGGCAGCGATTCTATCCCTGCGGACAATAATGAAGAAGGATACGCTGCATTTAAATACCAGCAAACTACTGCTAACCTGTATGGCGGTGAGTTGATGCTGGATATCCACCCGCATCCGATCGACTGGCTGCATTTCGAAAATACGGTGTCGTATGTACGTGGTTTATCTGCTAACGGTACCGACTCTACGAAATATTTGCCAAATATTCCTTCGGGGAGATGGTTATCTGAACTTAAAGGTAAGTTCAGGAAGATCGGCAGTGGCGTATTGCAGAATGCTTATGTAGGTGTGCAGATGGACATGAACTTTGCACAGAATAATATCTTTAGTGCGTATGAAACGGAAACGCCTACTGCTGCATTTACCTTGCTGAATGCAGGCTTCGGTTCCGACTTTGTGAATAAGAAAAGCAGGACGCTTTTTTCCCTGCATTTTGCGGTGAATAACATAACGGATGTAGCATACCAGAGTAACCTGAGCCGGCTGAAATATGCGGACGTAAATCCGCTGACGGGGCGTGCAGGTGTGTTCAATATGGGGCGCAACTTCAGTGTGAAGCTGGCAATTCCGATTGATTTTAAATAAGCATAGACATACCATAAATTTCAAGCGGTTGTATCAGCATTTTTTAGCGGTACAATCGCTTGTTTCTTTTACAGCAGTAGGATTTAACATATGAAAAATATAAATATTTGTAAATCTGATTGTTAAATTGAAAGATTAGTAGTTATCTTTATTTCCGATTACAAGCTGTGAGAATCTGAATTATCCTCTTACCCTAATAAGAGCAGGAAAATGTAATCATGCCAAAGTCTGTTGAAACGATAGTATAGTTTTTTAGTCATCATATTAATAACCAAAATTTAAGTTGTTGTAGCAATTTCCCAGGAACAAACCAGAATCAACGCTGAGAGTTACTTATGTGCCAACGTGAAATAAAGTTTTGCTTGTATTTATTCACCTTTTGCTCTGTTTATCGTCAACGATAAATCGTAACCTGGCTTTTTATTCTTAATTATCGCTTATGAATTGACGTATAACGTCAACGAATATACGTTTTTGCTTTTTTGGAGCCTGACCGCTATGTAGGTCACGGAATCCTATACCTTTTACTCAACCAATCTAAACTAAGCGCAAATGAGAAAAATTCTATTCGCATTGGTGGCATGTATGCTATTTACAGTGTCGCTATTTGCCCAGAGAACAATCTCCGGGAGAGTGGTAGATAACGATGGGGAAATCCTCCCTGGCGTTTCTGTCCAGATTAAAGGCACACAACGTGGTAGTATCACGAATGCCAAAGGACAGTACACTCTGACACTGCCGGAAAATGCCAAAACACTGATTTTTGCTTCTATCGGTTTTACAAAACAGGAAATTGAAGTTGGTAACCAGTCTGTAATTGATGTGCGTATGAAAATGTCAGCACAGTCATTAACAGAAGTGGAAGTTAAAACGGGTTACTCTTCAGTAAAACGTAATCAGTACGTAGGTGCTGCTACTACATTGGGTAATAAACCATTTGACGCCACTCCGGTAGGTTCCTTTGATCAGGCCCTCCAAGGTCGGGTAGCTGGTTTACAGTCTACCTCTGGTTCCGGACAACCTGGTAGCAGTTCCAATGTAATTATTCGCGGTATTCAGTCTATTGCAGGTTCAGGTACTCAACCGCTCTATGTATTAGATGGAATTCCATTACCTGCCGGTGACTTCAGTACACTTAATCCAAATGATTTTGAATCTGTAACAGTCCTGAAAGATGCCTCTGCTGCAGCCCTGTATGGTGCGCGTGGTGGGGTAGGTGTTATCGTTATTACCACCAAACGTGGTAAAGCAGGTGACAACCAGTTTACTTTCCGTTCTCAACTTGGTACCACCGCACCTGTTGCATGGAAAAATATGAGCATGATGAATACAGCTGAAATGCTGCAGTATGAAGAGAAAAACAAATTCGCTGCAACTCCGGGCTGGACATATTCTGCTAACAACCCTGCGAATGCTACGCTTAATGATGCTCAAAAAGCAAGAAATGCAGCTATCCTGGACAGCATCCGTAAAATTGATTACAACTACGCGGATCTGTTATATCGTAATGGATTCAGCCAGTCATATGAACTGAATGCCTCCGGTGGCAATGAGAAGTCCAGATACTTCTGGTCTGGTCAGGTATTTGATCAGAAAGGTACTGCAGATGATTCTAAACTGAGAAGATATGTTTCCCGCTTTAACCTGGATCAAAACTTCGGCAAGCTGTCCATGAAACTGAATTCCACAGTTGGTTATTCTATCAGTGATTATGCGGATGGTGAATACCTGGGTAACAGCGCCAGAAACGTATTCCAGATGGCATGGAGAAATAAAACCTACGAAAATCCATTTAAACCGGATGGGTCTCTGAATACAGGTGCAAGTACTACTTTAGCGCCAAAAGGTATTGCGAATGCTTTAGAAGGTATTGAGGCTACTACTTATCGTGAAAAGCAACTGAAGCTGAATACAGGTTTGAATCTCTCCTATAAGGTTTTACCATCGCTCACTGCTGCAAACGTTATTGGTATTGATGTTGCTTCCAACTTTGCACAGCGTTATGTAAATGCTAACTCTTATTATGGTTCGTTATTGACCCAACAGAGAGGAACAGACATTGAAGCGAACAGGATGATCGCTAACCTGATTAACACCTCCAGCCTCGTATTTGCAAACAGCTATGGTAAACATGAAGTGGAAGCTGGTGCATACTTTGAAATTGTGAGGAGCTGGCAGCAGGGTAATGGATTCTATCTCTATGGTCTTGATCCTCGTTTAACTTTGACTGGCCAAGGCGCTGGTTCTATTGTAACAGGTGGTGCAGCCAGTGTGCCTCAGCAGGCTTCCAGTGCTAAAACCGGTTACGGTATCAGGTCTTACTTCGGTAACGTACGTTACACTTACAATGATAAGTATACCCTCAATGGGTTGATCAGGAAAGACGGTACCTCACGTATCCTTAATCCAGATAACAGAGAAATTACTACCTGGTCAGCAGGTGCTACCTGGAACGCAATTAAAGAAGACTTCCTTGCTCAAAATGGTATCTTCAGCGATATCCGCGTTAGAGCATCCTATGGCCTGGTTCCGAATATTGGTAGTATCACGACTATTGACTATACCATGTTTGGAGTTACACCAACAACGGGTCTGCTGTCTGTTGATAACTACATGGGTACCCAGTATGCAGGCTTTGGTGGCCTGGGAACGCCTTTTCTTGGTTCCGCTATTTCTGGTATCAGGCCAACAGCACCAGGTAATCCTGACCTCAAGATTGAATTCATCAAAAAGCTGAACATTGGTATTGATCTGGCAGTATTGCATGATCGGGTACGTTTGACCGCGGACTACTACAGAAACCTGACCATCGATATGTTTGTTTCTCAACCACTGTCCTATACCGCTGCATTCACCTCTACAGATATCAATGCCGGTAAAATGAGTAACCGTGGTCTGGAATTAACGCTTTCCGGTGATGTGCTGAAGACCAAGGATTACAGCCTGACATTAGGTTGGAACCACGCAATCAATGTAAATAATATCGAAGATCTCGGTCTCGTAGATCAATATGTAGCCGGTACCTACCTGCTGAAAAAAGGCCTGCCTTTCGGATCCCACTACAGCCAGCATTATCTTGGAGCTGATCCTGCAACTGGTAAACCTACCTACGAAGGAGCAGATGGTAAAACTGTTACCGATGCAAGTCTCGCCCCTCAAATGGCTATATATGGCACCTTTATGCCTAAACACGTAGGTGGTTTCTCCTTAGATGCCCGTTACAAAGACTTTACCCTCAGCGCAGCATTCTCTTACCAGTTTGATGTAGTAAGATCCAACAACGTGTATAACTGGATTTCCAGAGGTACATCCGGCTATCAGGCTTCTGTAAACGGTGTGAAAGAACTGCTGACAAATACTTGGGAAAAACCTGGTGATAACAAATGGTTCCAGTCGCCACAATATGACAGAGGCTTTACCTCATCTGACCTGATGGATGCTAAATTCCTCCGCTTCAGAAATCTGCAGGTGGCTTATAATGTGCCTTCCATCAAATTCAAAGGTGTAAAACTGATCAAAGGTGCGAAAATATATGCACAGGGCTTTAACCTGGCAGTATGGAGCCCATGGATAGGTCAGGATCCGGAAGATAACAACAACATCAGTCTGAATGAGTATCCAAATCCAAAAATGTATACGGCTGGTATTGACATTACCTTCTAATCCTAAGGACTGTAATCTTTCCATTTAAACTGACTTACAATGAAACTGAGAAATATAATTTGTGTATCACTGCTTCTTGGCGCATCTTTTAGCTGCAAAAAAGTAATTGATATTAAGGAGACTGATATTATTGGCGGTGATATCGCACTGAAAACTGTGGATAACTGTGAAGCTGGTGTAATTGGAGCCTATTCCGCTCTTTCTACCAACATGGATATCCTCTTTAATGCAGTACTGGCTGATGAGGTAAAAGTTGCTGAGTTTTATAATTCAGCCACCGTTCATGAATGGCAATTCAGCACTGCGGATGTAGTAATCAGAGATAACTTTACCGCACTCACCAGCAATGGTGTCATTGCCGATAGGGTAAACCGTGTATTAGCCGCATTGCCTAAAGCTGACTCTTTAAAGGTTAGTGATGGCGCATTGCGACTCAAACTACAGGGAGAATGTCTCTTCTTACGTGCATGGTCACATTTTGAACTCTTCAGATACTATTGCGATAACTACGGTACCGGTAAACTGGGAATGGCTTATATGGAAAAAACTTCCCTGTCCCCACAGGCCCGTATTCCAATGGAAGAATATTTCAAGAAATTAACTGCTGATCTGGCAGCGGCTAAATCTCTGGTACCTAATAACCTGGATGACAGAAACCGCATCAACCGCGCTACTGTTAGCGGTATGCAAGCCCGTGTTGCCCTTTATATGAAAGACTGGGCTAATGCAGAAGCATATGCTACTGAATATATCAGCCTGTTGCCATTGGCTACAAAAGCTGAATTCCCTGGTATATGGACAGATGCTAACACCGCCGAAGTGTCTTACAGAATTGTACGTACTACAGCATTGGATCGCCTGGGTAGCCTCTGGCGTGGTGTATCTACCGCTCCTGGTGGTGTGATTAATATTGGTCAGATTAGCTGGGTTGCTTCCGGTAAGCTGTTTGGCTCATTTGATCAGACAAATGATGTGCGTTTCAATGCCTACCTGACCAATGAAAAATTGCTGTCAGATGCTGGCCGCCCATCCAACCTGATTAAAAAATATGCAGGTTCAGCCTATGCAACGGGCAACGAAAACGTTAACAACGCTAAAGTTTTCCGTACAGGTGAAATGTACCTGATCCGTGCAGAAGCACGCGCAGAACTGAACAAAGTTTCCGGTGCCAATAGTGCTGAAAGCGATCTGAATGACCTGCGCGCAGCCCGTATCACTGGTTATACTAATGTAACCCTCGCGGGTAAAGACCAGGCTATCGCCGCTATTATGAGCGAGCGCTTTAAAGAGCTGGCTTATGAAGGTCACCGCTACTGGGATCTGAAAAGGAGAGGTTTGGGAGTAGATAGAGATGCAGCAGATGCACCAAATGCCGCTGGTCAGAAACTGGCCGCTGGTAATTTCCGTTTCACGCTGCCAATTCCACAAACTGAAATGAATGCCAACAGATTGATGGTTCAAAACGACGGTTACAAGTAATCGCCCTTACATCATAAATAAAAAAAGATCCGGGAACATTCCCGGATCTTTTTTTATTTATGATGTATAAACGCTGGCACCGAATCCCTATATTCCAACTCCGGCAACCCCTTCGTGAAAAAATGATCCAGCAACACCGCCTTGTTATTCAATATGCGGTAGGCCGTAAACTTCGTACCCGCCAGTAACGCCATAATCGTATCCCCGGCATTTGTATACAAATAGTAGGAAGGCAAACTGTCGATCTTCCGTATGTAATTAATCAGCCGCTTCTGCTCCTTGCTGATCGTAATAGTTTGCATGGAATCCTGTCCATTTGCCACCTTGATAAATATATTGCCCGCCGTATAAACAGAATTTGAGTCGTCAGCACTACCGGATTTTAACCTGAATTTTTGTGGATGAACCGTCTTCCTGCCCCTTTCGACCACTTTTGCGTCAGCCACCTGTTCAGGACTGTTATTACAGCCCCAGCTGCAAAACCCAATGATCGCCAGTAGAAAACATATCCTTTTCATCAATATTTTTATTTTAAACGAACGCCGCAAATTTAGTTTTGACCGTAAAAATGAAACTTCCACCACTGATACATTTATTTGTTTAAATAAATGTGGATTTCGTAGTTTAGCACCGCATTTTCATGGTAGGTATATCAGAGGAAACAAACCTGCCGCACTTAATACCTACATTTTCCAAAGACACGCTTGAAGTTATTGCCTCTATAAATTCTTCTGACCACCATTGGTTCAGATTTTGGTTGAAAAAGATAGGGGCTGTTTTCACAGCCCCAAATATCTTCAACAACGTTTAATCTTTATGGCGATGAAATTTCTCCAACTTTGCCGTATCATCATCATAGTAAACAAAGAAATAAAGGTATATCGCCCGGGAAAGCCGCATCAGCCAAGGTTGTAATAACACCAGCAACACCCCGTTTATACCCAGCCAGATGAAAATACTGTTATCCCGCCAGCTGATACCGAAAAATACCGCATACCATATCAGGTTAAATACACTAAACGCCACAGATAATGCATAACTCACATAGCCCGTCCCAAACCAGAAACCAGTTTCCAGTTCATATTTCTGCCCGCATACCGGACAGTTTTCATACATATTGAAGATCTTCGAAAACTTCACATGAAACGGGTTCTGATCCTTAAACATCGGCCCTTTCCTGCATCTGGGGCATTTCATGGTAATCATGCTCCAGAGGTAGTTTGGGCGTTGCAGCTGATTTGTATTCATGGCGCAAAATTAACTAATTACTTCTGTTTCAAACTTCCTTTCTCCAATTTGCTGCCGCCACATCGCATAATACAACCCCTTCTCCTCCAACAAATCTGCATGGCGTCCGGTTTCAACAATCCGTCCTTTTTCCAGCACAAATATCCGGTCGGCATGCATGATGGTCGACAAACGGTGTGCAATCATCACCGTTATATGCTGTCGGGTAGCGGTGATATCCCGTACCGTCCTGGTGATTTCCTCCTCTGTAATTGAGTCCAGCGCCGAAGTAGCCTCATCAAATACCATCAGGCGTGGCCGGCGCAGCAGCGCCCGGGCTATAGACAGCCTTTGCTTCTCCCCACCGGAAATTTTTATACCACCCTCCCCAATAACTGTTTCCAGCCCTTTATCGGCTCTGGCCAGCAAAGAATAGCAGGAAGCCTTATCCAGCGCATCCATCACCTCGGCATCACTTGCCCCCGGGTTCACAAACAACAGGTTTTCCTTGATCGTACCCGCAAATAGCTGCGTATCCTGGGTCACAAAGCCCACCTGGTGCCGCAGCGCCTCCATATCTACCTCGTTCGCCTCTACGCCGTTATACAAAATATGCCCCTCGTTAGGCTTATACAAGCCCACCAGCAGCTTAACCAACGTGGTTTTACCAGACCCCGACGGACCCACAAACGCAATAGTTTCTCCCAGTTTAGCATTGAAACTAACCTTATCCAGCGCCTTGGTTTGCGCACTCAGATGCTGGAAGCCCACTTCACGGAACTGCAGCTCGTCGATATGAGTTATGTTTACCGGGTTAGCCGGCATTTCTTCTACCGGCGTATCCAATATCTGCTGGAAGTTTTGGAGAGATACCTGCGCCTCCCTGTAATTAAGGATGATATTACCTAACTCCTGCAGCGGCCCGAAAATAAAGAACGAGTACAGCTGCAATGACATCAGCTGACCAATACTTACAATATCACGGTAGATGTAGAACAGCAGCAGGAAAAGTATCGCTGAACGCATCAGGTTCACAAACGTACCCTGCACAAAGCTGATGCTGCGGATGCTTCTTACCTTCTTCAACTCCAGCATCAAAATCTTCAGCGTAGTGCTGTTCAAACGCCGGATCTCCTGATTGGTTAAGCCCAAACTCTTTACGAGTTCAATGTTGCGGAGCGATTCGGTAGTGCTGCCCGCCAGCGCAGTGGTTTCCTTTACAATGGTGCGCTGGATCACCTTTATCTTCTTACTCAATATATTCATCAGAATACCCAGCAAAACACTGCCTATCAGGTAAACAAATGGCAGCGTCCAATGTACATAGGCCGCATAAATGATCACGAAGATGACCCCTATCAGCGAAACAAATAACACGTTCACAAAAGAAGTAATGAATTTCTCGCAGTCTGTTCTTACTTTTTGTAAGATGGCTAACGTTTCCCCGCTACGCTGGTCCTCAAACTGCTGGTAGGGCAGGCGAAGGGAATGCTTCAATCCATCCGTATATACCTGCGCCCCAAATTTCTGTACAATCACATTTACGAAATAATCCTGAAATGCCTTCGCAATCCTGGATACCATAGCCACCCCAATAGACGCCAGCAGCAATAATATCACACCGGTGATATAACCGTTTTCGCTGCGGAATATACTGCCATCAGCTGTTGTACTTTTAGGATGGGAGGCAAACTTGTCAATGATGCGACCAAAGATATAAGGGTCCATCAGCGAAAAGAGCTGGTTCACCGTCGCCAGCAACATTGCCCAGAAGCAAAGCCATTTGTATTTGCTCAAATATTGTAGTAGTAGTTTCATATTCCTGTTTCCTTATCATTTATATATCGAAATGTTTCGAAGTTACAAAGGTACTATATGTTATAACACAGTAGGTTTCGTTCTGCTCAAAAATGACTAACTTAATATAGAAGTTCTTTATAAGCTCATAAATCTCCACATATGAAAACGTATGATGAAAAACACATCAAAAACATCGTACTGTTAGGCGCTGCCAAGAGTGGAAAAACCACCCTTTCCGAAACAATGCTGTTTGAAGCAGGCATCGTCTCTAAACGCGGTACAGTAGAGGAAAAGAATACGGTTTCTGATTACCACGAAATCGAATACGAACGTGGGAACTCCGTTTACGCCACCTCCATGCACACGGAATGGCGCGATTACAAAATCAATGTAATCGATACCCCAGGCCTGGAAGACTTTATCGGCGAAGTCATATCCTCCATCCGCGTTTGCGACACTGCCGTATTATTGCTCAACGCACAGTATGGAGTAGAAATAGGCACCGAACTCATATGGGACTATGTGGATAAATACCGAAAACCCACAATATTGGCAGTCAATCAGTTAGATACAGAACAGGCCAATTTTACCAAGACCGTGGAGGAGGCACGGCAGGTCCTGGGAAGCGCAGTCACCATCATGCAATACCCCGTAAATCAAGGCCCCGGATTCAATGCCATCATCGATCTCCTCAAAATGACCCTGTACCGTTTCCCTCAAAACGGTGGAAAACCCGAAAAACTCCCCATCCCCGATAACGAACTGGAACAAGCCAGCAAACTCCACAACGAACTCGTTGAAAAAGCCGCAGAAAACGATGATACCCTCATGGAACAATACTTCGAAAAAGGTAACCTCGACGAAGATGAACTCCGCGAAGGCCTCAAAATAGGCATGCTCAAACACCAGGTATTCCCAGTTTTTTGCCTATCCGCAAAAAATGATATGGGCAGCGGGCGACTCATGGGCTTCATCGATAATGTAGCCCCCTCCGCCATTGATATGCCCCCCGAAACCACTGAAGATGGGACCTCCATCCCCTGCGACCCCGCCGGCCCCGCCTGCCTCTTCGTGTTTAAAACCCTGCAGGAGCCACATGTAGGGCGACTCACCTTCTTCAAAGTGATGTCCGGCGAAATCAAACCAGGCATGGAACTCATCAACGAAAAAGGAAATACCACCGAACGAATCAGCCAGCTCTTTATCGCCGACGGTAAAAACCGCAATAATGTGGATAAACTCCGCGCCGGCGATATCGGCTGTACACTCAAACTGAAAAATACGCTCACCAATCATACCCTCTGTGATAAAAACTTCCCGGGACAAATAACCCCTATCGACTTCCCCGCACCTAAAGTGCGTGTCGCCATCGAAGCTAAGAACAAAGCAGACGACGAAAAACTTAGCGAGGTACTCGCCGAAATACATATGGAAGATCCCACTCTTGAAGTTGAGTTCAACCGCGAACTCAAACAGGTAATCCTCCATGGCCAGGGCGACCTCCACCTCCTCGTGACCAAATGGCGGCTCGAAAATATTTACAAGATGCAGGTCGACTTCCAGCCGGCAAAAATTCCTTACCGCGAAACCATCCAGAAACCTGCACTGGCATCTTACCGGCATAAAAAACAATCCGGTGGCGCCGGCCAGTTTGGGGAAGTATATATCAAAATAGAACCCTGGTTCGAAGGGATGCCCCCGCTGAAGGAATACCCCGTGCGCGACACAGAAGAGATCCCGCTCTCATGGGGAGGGAAGCTCGTATTCAACAACTGCATCGTAGGCGGCGCCATAGATGCACGCTTCCTGCCTTCCATCCTCAAAGGCATCATGGAAAAAATGCAGGAAGGGCCACTCACCGGATCGTATGTCCGCGATATTCGTGTAAGCGTATACGATGGTAAAATGCACCCGGTCGACAGCAACGATATCTCCTTTAAAATCGCCGGAATGATGGCTTTCAGAGATGCTTTCCACCAGGCGGCACCACAGCTGCTGGAGCCGGTGTTTGACCTCGAAGCCACCGCGCCCGATTTCATGATGGGCGATGTAATGAGTGAATTACAGAGCCGCCGAAGCATCATAACGGGCATGGATACACAAAACGGGTACCAGGTGATCAAAGCACGCACGCCGCAGGCAGAGCTGGATAAGCTGTTTGCCGCCCTGCGCAACGTTACTCAAGGAAAAGCCAAGCTCCGGTCCAACTTCGCAGACTACGCCCCGGTACCACCTGAAGTGCAGAAAAAGCTCAGCGATGAATACCGGAAAACAGAAACAGTGGCTTAATCTGTATTACCTGCCGGTGCTATCAGGGAAAACAGATGTAATATTAACCCTCGCCTAACACCCCCACGATTGCCTGTCCAGACTGCGGTATTGGATGGCCTCCGCCATATGCCGGGCAGTAATCCGCTCGCTATTGTCGAGGTCTGCAATAGTGCGGCTTACCTTCATAATCCGGTCAAATGCGCGTGCGGATAATTGCAGGCGCTTCATCGCATTTCGCAGCAGCTGCTGGCTTTCCGCGTCGGTATGGCAATAGGTATGCATCATTTTGGCGGTCATCCGCGCATTGCTACTCACACCATGGTCCCCAAAGCGCTCTTTTTGCAATGCCCTGGCAGCAATTACCCGCTGCCGTATTACGTGGCTGCTCTCCGCAGGAGTGGATTCAGTAAGGGCGGTGTAGGTTACCGGTGTTACTTCCACATGCAGGTCTATTCTGTCCATCAGCGGCCCCGAAATTTTATTGAGATATTTATACACCATGCCGGGTGCACAGCTGCACTTTTTCTCCGGATGATTGAAGTACCCGCAGGGACAAGGGTTCATAGACGCCAACAGCATAAAATTAGCCGGGAAGGTAATGGCCTGCCTTGCCCTCGCAATCGTTACACTGCCTTCTTCCATTGGTTGTCGCAGTACTTCCAGCACCGAACGCCTGAATTCAGGCAATTCATCCAGAAACAACACTCCGTTATGTGCCAGGGAAATTTCTCCTGGCTGTATGGTGCTGCCTCCGCCTACCAGTGCCACATCGCTGATGCCATGGTGCGGCGCTCTGAATGGCCGCTGTACTATCAGCGAAGTATGTGCTGCCGTTTTACCTGCTACCGAATAGATCATGGTTGTTTCCAGCGCCTCCTCCAGCGGCAACGGAGGTAGTATCGACGGGAAACGCTTGGCCAGCATGGTTTTTCCCGCCCCGGGCGGACCTATCAACACAGCATTATGCCCGCCGGCGGCCGCAATTTCCAGCGCCCGCTTGATGTGTTGCTGGCCCTTCACCTCACTGAAATCGAAATCGTAGGATACCGGCTGCTGGAGTAACCAATTTCCTCTGCCTGCTGTAGTAGGGTTAAGCAGGGTGCTACCCCGAAAGTGATTAATAACCTCGCTGATATGCGTGGCACCATAAACGGCAACATCTTCTACCAGCGCAGCTTCTGCCGCGTTATCCAAGGGAAGGATGATACCTGTGAAGCCTTCCGTTCTAGCCTGTAGCGCCATAGATAAAGCACCTTTCACAGGCAATAGTTTGCCATCAAGGGATATTTCACCCATCATCAGGTGGGATGCAAATGAATCACCGGATATCTGTCCGCAGGCGCCTAATATACCTATGGCAATAGGGAGATCATAAGCAGCACCTGTTTTCCGTATAGCAGCCGGTGCCAGATTTACTACGGTACGTGTACGTGGCATTTGTTTACCTATATGTTGAAGCGCAGATGTAATCCGCTGCTCACTTTCCTTTATCGCGTTATCAGGTAAACCTACCATGAAAAATTTGGAGCCTCTTGAAGAAACATTTACCTCAATGGTAATTGTGCTGGCTTGTACGCCCTGGATAGCGCTGCCATAGGTTTTAACAATCATATGGATATTGTAGAGGTTAACAAATCGGCGTGGTGCTGGGCCGGTGGCCCAGCACCACGCCCTCATTTTTTTCCGGCCGAAGGCCGGAAAAAAATGAGGGCGAAAATCTATAAGATAAATTTACTTAATCTGCTCCAGCAAATCCAAAACTTTTTCTCTCCTTAAAATTAGGTATCCTATCTTTTCTTTTGCAATACCATCTTTCAATAAATAAGTAAAATGCAGGTCATCTTCAATCACCTGCGATTCAAAATATTTAAACTGAATTTTAGATTCATTTTTCAGTTCTTCCGCCACCTCATACAGGTGTGTGGACAGGATAAACAGACAGTTGCTGCTCTTTAGTAATCCGCGAATCACGGCCAGTGAACAGTTGCGGGCATCTTCCACGTTGGTGCCTTTAAACATCTCATCAATCAATACCAGCCAGTTCTTGCCGTTATTAATCTGGATGATGGTGTTTTTAATTCTTTGTACTTCATTGTAGAAGTAGCTTTCGCCCTTAAAAATATTATCCTGTACCTGTATGTTACTGAAGATACCGTGGAAGAAGCTCAGCTCCATTTGCTCCGCTGGTACGCCCATACCAATATGTGCCAGGAAAACAGCAATACCAACGGCACGGATAAACGTAGTTTTACCTGCCATATTTGCACCCGTGAGGAACATAAAGTTAGTGGCCTGGTTCAGCTCCATATCATAGGCCACTGGCTTGTCCAGGATAACATGGTACAGTTGCTTCGCCTTTATCACCGGATACGAATGATCCAGCAATACCGGGAAGTTCAGCTTGTGGTGATTCACGGCTTTCGCCATGGCATAGAAGGCATCCAGCTGGTGATAGAGAGATATCAGCTCCACCAGGATTTTACGATTCCGTTTGCGCATGTAGCTGTCGAACCGGAGTATGTTAGCAGCATGAATTTTTCCTTCCTCATCGGCTTGTAAAATGGTGGCAAAGTCAGGCTGGTTCAGGAGCCGCTCTGCCCTGTCCAGCAGCACTTTCAGTACCTGCGGTGCCTGATCGGAATTAAATACCTGCACAAACTCATTGAATCCACGTATCAGGTTCAGGACTTCTGCAAAAGCAAATTTAATGTGCTTGAAATCCGGTGCGTACACCGTTTTGTGCAGCGCTGTTTGAATGTATAAACCCAGGCCTTCTGTATTGCTGATGGGATCAATCTGCGCCTCCAGGTAGTTTTCCACCACCACTATGGTACCGTTGGTAATTACGGATGGCCATTGGCCTTGCAGACTAATAATATATTTAAGTGCATCCTGTCGTTGTTGAATGGCTTTGATATCCTGCAGCGGCTTGGTAAAAAGCTGGCGCAGGTGCTCCCTTCCACCGGCTGTGATGGTGAAGTCCAGGCGCCCGAACAGGGAATATTCTTCATCGCGGTTAAAGATACTAAGGTCGTAATAGGAAGTTTTGTCCAGTTGCATGCAGCCCTTTTTTTAGTGAATATACGTATACACCTTTTAGGATGCAAAGATGGGAATATTCCATAAAATAGGAATATTTAGCTTTTCGGGCTGGCGTTTTCCTTAAATTTTTTCGGGAGAGATGAACGCATGCGGCGCTATATCTCTCCCGGAAAACACCAGGGCCGCAGGCCCGGGTGCAGCAAAAATAAGGGCTGGTGGAAATCGTAATTCCACCAGCCCGCAAAGCAATATTCTTGCTCAATTATCTGTTAAACAGTAAACGCTGACCTTTCACGGACTCATCAAATTTTCCGTTTTCATAAGCCAGATGCCCGCTTACAAAAGTATGGGTGATGGCCGCCGGGAAGGTATGCCCTTCAAACGGGCTCCAGCCGCATTTGTAATAAATATTTTCTTTGGTAACGTTGCTGCCTGCCTGCATATCTACAATTACACAGTCAGCAAAATAACCTTCACGCAGGTAGCCTCTGTCCTTGATTTGGAAACATATTGCCGGTGCATGGCTCATTTTTTCCACTACTTTTTCGATGGAAATTTTGCCCTGCTGCACGTATTCCAGCATCAGGAGTAAGCTATGTTGTACTAACGGTACACCGGATGGCGCCTGCAGGTATGGCTGCTGTTTTTCGGCCCAGGTATGGGGAGCGTGGTCGGTAGCAATGATGTCCAAACGATCGTCCAGCAGGGCTTCCCAGAGGCCGTCCCTGTTTTCCGGTGATTTGATGGCAGGATTGCATTTGATCAGGTTGCCATATTTCGCATAATCGTCGGCCGTGAAGTGCAGGTGATGAACGCAAACCTCAGCAGTGATGCGCTTTTCGGCCAGTGGCAGCATATTGCCAAACAGCTGGAGTTCCTTCGCGGTGGATATATGCAGGATGTGCAGGCGTGCCTGGTGCTTTTGTGCAAACTGAATAGCCACCAGCGACGACTCAAAACACGCTTCCACATTGCGGATCAGCGGATGGTCCGCCGCGGTGAGGTGGTCTCCTTTTTCCTGTTTGAACACCTCCATATTGTGGCGGATGATTTTCTCATCTTCACAGTGGGTAGCAATCAGCAGTTCACTATTGGAAAATACAGTGTCGAGGGTGAGGTAATTATCCACCAGCATATTGCCGGTAGAAGAGCCCATGAATATTTTTACGCCGCAAACGCGGTCTTTCTTTTCGTTGGTGCGAAGGATTTCTTCTACGTTATCGTTGGCGGCTCCCATGAAAAAGGAGTAGTTGGCTAGAGATGTTTCACGGCCGATATCGTATTTCTGCTCCAGGAGTTCCTGGGTGAGTGCCGCAGGTTTTGTATTCGGCATCTCCATGAAAGTAGTGGTACCACCGGCCACAGCAGCGCGTGCTTCTGTGTAAATAGTGGCCTTTTCCGTCAGCCCTGGCTCACGGAAATGCACCTGGTCGTCGATTACCCCAGGCAGCAGGTGTTTGCCAGTGCCGTCAATTTCTTTGTAATTACCGCTGATAGTGATGTTAGGCGCAATTTTTTCAATGCGGTTATCTTTGATCCATACATCCTGTACCGTGGTGCGCCCTTCGTTTACCACGGCTATATTCCTGATGAGGTAGTTTTGCATTTTGCAAATATAGCTAATTAACCTTCCAGGTGGATGGAGAATACGACCATATGGGATTGTAACTTGTCAATTACATTGGAGTAGCGCAGGTTTGGATCTTTCACATGCACATTGCCTATTCCGTTACTGACTTTAAATTCCGGGGAGAAAATAAAGCTCTCGAAGTAAAATTCAAAGCCAGCGCCTACCTCATACCCATAATCACTCTTCTTTATTTTGATGAGGTTTTCGGCTTTTTTTGCACGTGCATTGGAGGCCAGGTCATAGTCGAACTTCATACCGCCAATAGCGTATACGCGCATGTTACCGATACGGTCCGATTTAAACTTCAGCTGCAGCGGAAAGCTCAGCAGGATGGATTCGATTTTCTTATCCGTATCGGTGGGCTTTGGATAAGCTTCCCGGTAGTAGAGGTTTTTGGAGGCAAATACCAGCTGCGGATTTAAACGTATGTCGAAATGCTCCGCCAGGCGTGCATTTGCGAGCAAGCCGAGGTTGAAACCCATTGTTTTCAACGGTTCTACTATGGAAATGGAATCAGTGGCCAGGAAAGCCTGGGAATGAGTTAAACGGAAGTTCGACTGGTTGGTGGCCAGCGTAATACCGAAGTAATAGGGTTTTGCATCGTGTTCCAGCATGTTCAGATTTTGCTGTGCCTTTGCCGGCAGCAGTGTAATCCCGAACAGTAGCGTCAGTACGAGGATACGTAGATGGAACATATGCCGAATGTGAGCGTTTTGCATGTAACGGCCTGGAATCCTGTGTTTTTTAATATGTTGCACATTTCATCCCCCTGTGGAAACGCTTTCACGGATTCTGGCAGATAGCTATAGGCAGCCTGGCTTTTAGCAATCCATTTCCCGAACAGGGGTGTTATATAACGAAAATACAGATTATAAAATTGCTTAATAGGGAAAACTGTGGGGTTGGAAAACTCCAGAATTACCAATTTTCCTCCAGGCTTAAGCACGCGATTCATCTCTTGGAGGCCTTTGTGCAGGTTTTCAAAGTTACGGACACCAAAGGCTACTGTTATGGCATCAAACGTATTATCCGGGAAACTTATTGTTTCGCTGTCGCCCAGCTGCAGGCGGATCTGGTTCGCCAGACCGGCTTTTTGGATCTTTTCACGGCCAAAGGACAACATCCCTTCAGAAATGTCGATACCGGTAATATGGTCAGGGTTGAGCCGTTTAGCAGCCATTATCGCGAAGTCGCCGGTGCCGGTAGCCACGTCCAGCATCTTCTTAGGTTGCAGGGATTTGAGGTAGCCCAGCGCCTTTTTGCGCCAGATAATATCAATTCCGAGCGACATAAAATGATTCAAAAAGTCGTATCGGTGAGCAATATCATCGAACATCGTGGCTATCTGCTCCTTCTTGCTTAATTTTGACTCCGTATAAGGAACTATCTTCTCAACATTTAATTTACCTGACATAGGTCGCAAAGTTACAGAATTTGTGATCATTAGTCAGAACGAACAAAGCAATTATTATGGTGATCAAAACAGCAGAATATCTTATTAGTAGTCCGGATTGGGAGAAATGCCCCAAGCCAAACCTGCCGGAATATGCCTTCATTGGCCGTTCAAACGTGGGTAAATCCTCCCTGATCAACCTGCTCACCAACAACGAGAAGCTGGCCAAAACCTCCGGTACACCGGGTAAAACCACGCTGATTAACCATTTTATCATTAATCAGTCCTGGTACCTGGTGGATTTGCCTGGTTATGGCTTCGCGAAAAGAAGTATGTCGCAGCGCCGGCAGTGGGAACAAATGATTGAGAACTACCTGCGCAAACGTGAAAACCTGGTAAATGTTTTTGTGCTGATCGACAGTCGCCACGAGCCGCAGAAAATAGATATCGAATTTGTGAATCAGCTGGGAGAGTGGCAGATTCCATTCAGCCTGGTATTCACCAAGGCCGATAAAAGTACACAGGCAGAGGTAAGCCGCAACGTGAAGGCCTTCCTGAATAAAATGCGTGAAACCTGGCAATTCCTGCCGCCGAATTTTGTTACTTCTGTGGTGAAGAAAACAGGAAGAGATGGCATCCTCGGTTATATCGAAGAGTTGAATGCGCAGTTCAGAGCGATTGCGTAAGGTGACTTGTGGCTGAATACTGTGATTTTGCTTGTGGAATAGCCGGCCGCAGACTACCCGCGCGCAGCGCGGAACTACTGATGACACCGAAGGTGTCATTATAAAACCGCTAAGGAAATCAAATGAAAATATAATTGTGTTGTTTTACTTGCATAGCAGCTAAAGCAGCACAATTTTTTTTAGGGAGATGGAAATATAAAGGGGGAAGAAATGCCCGCCGGTGCAGGGAGCTTGCATCGGCACTTATTGTAAAGAGGTACAAACACTTACAGCTTAGTTCACCACCTTATTGGCGCAGCTGCTGCTGGCAAAGGCTTCTGGCTTGGCTTTAAAGGCAAATCCCATTCCGAGGATGTAGCCCATGGCTTCACGCAATGCCAGGTTACTTTTAAACTGTGGATTGGTATTGATGTCTGCATGTACTTCCATGTCCACATCATATTCCGTAAACAGGTCGCACAATTCATACGCAATTTCAATACTCTTGGCTACTTCTACCAGCATGCGTTCTTTGATGCTGTAGCAGTCTTTGGTTTTTTCGTTGTGGATAAACATAAATCCACCGTGGCCTTCGCGCAGAAAAACGATGACGGTTGCAAATTCCGTATCCAGACCTTTCACTTGCGAATCAGTACCAATGCATACTTTCAGGTGGTAACCACTGGCTGTTTCACGGATGATGGCCTTTCGTACTTCCTCTTTAACCGGAAGCTGAATCAGCTCTCCATTAAATCTTCTCCATTGCATAACATATATATTAGAGGGTGAACAAGCGGTATTAACAGATACGATTTGTAGTAAATCCAGTCGTGATGATATATGTCCGGGCGATGGGTTAACGTACCGAATATACGAAATGCACACGGTTTAAAAACCGCAGAAGGAAGATTTAAAGAAATATTTAAGGCGCTGATCAGCTGCGGGATGACAGCTATGCTGTCATCCTAAACAACCAATCCTCAGAACTGCCCGGTGCTCAGTAACACCAACGTACACGCCTCGTGTGGCTGTATGCCATTTTGTACAGCCAATGCTTCCAGCGCCGGATTTTCGGTGCCTGGATTGAAAATAATCCGCTTGGGCTTCAGTTGAAGGATATAGTCGTAATACTGCTCCTGTAGTTTAGGATTCATGTATAACGTAACCGTATCCACGTTTTCCAATGCAGGATGTTCCGTGATGATGGGAATATCGCCAATGGCGGCTTCCCGGTTACCGATGGCTACTACCGGGTGGCCATGGGCTTTGAGCCTGGAGGCTGCCAGGTAGCTATATCTGTCCGGATTAGGAGAAGCGCCAATTACTACCGTTAATTTTTTGTCTGTATTTGCCATGTTTCCTTGGTTTTATTTTTTCAGAAGAGATGGTATTGTCGCCGGGGCATGTGTTGCAGTATATCAGCAATGGCCTCGGTCAGCTGCGGATATTTAAATGTATATCCTTCCTGTAACGCCCTGGTGGGGACTACCCATCTGCTTTTCAATAGTAGTTCAGTTTCCGTGCCAATCAGGAAAGCCCCTGGTTTAAGCAGCCATGCCGGCGCGGGCAGGCCGACAAATTGACCGGCTTCTTTGCGGAGCGTGCGCATAAACTCCTTGTTGAGCACGGGAAACGGGGATGTACAATTAAAAACACCCTGCAATGCCGTATGTTCGCTGAGCCATGCCATCATACCGGCAACATCAGCCATGTGTACCCAGGTGAAACGTTGTTGTCCGCTACCCTGATGGCCGCCGAGCCCAAATTTCACCAGGTTGCAGAAAGGCTGCATCACTCCTCCGTTTTGCCAACCTAAGGTGACGCCTATACGAAGAATCGCTTTTCGTGTATTCGGCAACGTTATATCGTTAAAGGCGCGTTCCCATTGCTTGCATACCTGCACAGAAAAATCATCGGCTATTTCGCCGGTATATTCATCCATGGGTCGGTCTTCCGCATGGCGGTAAATAGTGGCGGAGCCCGCGTTGATCCATAGTTTTGGCGGCTGTTTGCAGGCAAGAATTGCCTTTCCGAGGGTTTGAGTTGGAATGATCCTGCTACGGAAAATTTCAGCTTTATTGACTTCGTTATATCGGCAGTTTACGCTGCGGCCGCTGAGGTTGATGAGGAGGTCAGCATCTTCCAATGCTGCCGTCCATGGGCCGGTTTGAGTGCCGTCCCACTGCATCCAGGTGGCATAACGGGTAGGGGGGACCTGCTCCATGCCTGCCGGGGGATTTGTATGTACCGCTGCTGCACGTTGACTTGCTAAGGTTGCCAGGCTTTGGTTACCGCTGGCTTTCCCCGCTTCCCGCTGGTTGCCGGTGCACATTTCCCCCGGGTTGCTCCTGGAAAGAATGATCACCTGGTTTTCCCGGCCCCAGATCTCTGCCAGGCTCCGTCCCATAAATCCGCTACCTCCGGCAATCACAATTTTTTTATTTTTCATAACCTGTGTTTTATTTCAGAACTTTCAGAAAATATTGAAATGTTGGCGCAAAAAAAATTACTTGATGAGTTTCAGCAGGCTGCTGTAGAACCAGGATTCTTCTGATTTAATGAAGGCGCTGATGGTACGGTCAGTTTGTTGGGCAAACTTGTTGATGTTGGAAATAGACTCCTTGAAGGATTTCAATTCCTTGTCCTTAGGGTCACCTTCTGCCTGCTGCAGTTGTTGCAGTACTTTCATGATGGGATCCAGCTCACGCTTTTTGCGTTCGCGTGCGATATAGGTCGCTACTTTCCAGATATCTTTTTCGGCTATAAAAAACTCCTTTCTTTCTCCGGGAATCAATACACGTTCCACGAGGCCCCAGTTGATGAGCTCCCTGACATTCATATTGGTATTACCACGTGAAATGTTCAGTTCCTGCATGATGTCATCGGCGCTCAGCGGATCCGGCATTACCAGCAGTAACGCGTGAATCTGTGCCATGGTACGGTTAATACCCCATTGAGCACCCAATGATCCCCATGTTTGTATAAACTGCGCTTTAGCTTCTTCCAGATTCATTGCAGGTCCTTTTTATTATAGCGTTTTAAGATTCGTTACGGGCAAATGTAAACCAAGTTTTTGAACTTTCAAAAGTTTATGAAATAAAGAAAGGATTAACCTTCTGCAATTTTTCTTCTGCCTCAGGCAGAGGGGAAATTTGATTTTAACAGGGCTGAAAGGCCACTTAACATCAAAAAAGAAAAAGTCCCGGGGAAAACCCGGGACTTCAAAATATTATAGCAAGTAAAGATGACTATACCAGCATTGTTACCGGATTCTCCAGGTAACCTTTCAGCGTAGCGAGGAAACGTGCACCTACAGCGCCATCCACACTTCTGTGGTCGCAGCTCAGGGTCAGTTTCATGATGTTGGCCACTTTGATCTGACCTTTCTCTACGATAGCTGTTTCCTTGATATTACCTACAGCCAGGATTGCTGAATCCGGCGGGTTGATAATAGCAGTAAACTCATCTATACCCAGCATACCGAGGTTGGAGATGGTAAAGGTATTACCACTGAAGTCCTGCGGTTGCAGTTTTTTGTTTTTTGCTTTGTCGTACAGTCCTTTCGCTTCACCGGCAATCTGGCTCAGTGATTTTTGATCTGCGAAACGAACCACCGGAACGATCAGGCCATCTTCGATAGCCACGGCAGAACCGATATGTACGTGGTGATTGTGACGGATGAAATCACCCATCCAGCTTGCATTCACATCCGGGTGCTGTTTCAGCGCCAGGGCAGATGCTTTGATCACCATATCATTGAAGGAGATCTTAACCGGAGAAATTTCGTTGATAGCTTTGCGGGCTTCCATCGCTTTATCCATGATCACATCAATCTTCAGGTAGAAGTGAGGCGCAGTGAATTTGCTTTCGCTCAGGCGTTTAGCAATTACTTTACGCATTTGTGTCAGCGGAGTATCAGTGAAACCTTCCTGACCAGCTGGCACGAATGCAGGTGCACCGGCAGCAGGAGCAGTAGTAGCGGCAGCAGCAGGTGCAGCAGCTGGTTTGTAATTGTCGATGTCAGCTTTGATCACACGGCCACCGTCACCGGAACCAGCCACTTTGCTGATATCAATACCTTTATCCTGAGCCACTTTCTTAGCCAGCGGAGATGCTTTCACACGACCGTCAGCAGAAGTAGCAGCCGCCGCAGGAGCTTCAGCCGGCGCAGCAGCAGGAGCAGCAACGGTGGCAGGAGCTGAGGCAGCAGGTGCACTAGCAGCAGGAGCGCCGCTTTCAGCAGCCAGGATAGCATCTACGTTTGTACCTGGTTTACCCACAATGGCAATGATGCCATTTACTTTGGCAGCAGTACCTTCCGGAGTTCCAATATATAATAATGTACCATCCGCATAACCGATCACCTCCATAGTGGCTTTGTCGGTTTCTACTTCAGCCAGTACATCATCGCTTTTTACAGTATCGCCAACCTTCTTATTCCATGCAACGATTTTACCTTCTGTCATGGTATCGCTCAGCAGTGGCATACGGATAACAGTAGCATTTTTCAGCGCCTCTTTAACCGCAGCGTCATCAGCAGCAGAAACAGCAGGTGCGGCAGCTGGAGCAGGAGCGGGTGCAGCAGCCTCTTTTGCAGGAGCTGCAGTTGCATTATTACCTCCATCCAGTAAGCTCTTATAATCTTCGCCTGGTTTACCTACAATGGCAATGATTTCATTTACCTTAGCTGCTTTGCCTTTCTCTACACCGATGTATAATATGGTTCCTTCTGCATAACCCATTACTTCCATCGTTGCTTTGTCCGTTTCCACTTCAGCAATAACATCGTCTGCTTTAACGGTATCGCCCACCTTTTTATGCCATTCCGCAATCACCCCTTCAGTCATAGTATCACTCAAAAGGGGCATTCTGATAACTTCTGCCATAGTGTTTATTCAAAATTTTGTTCAAACCTACATGTTTTTGCGCAAAAACGCAAAGAAGGAATTTTAAACTGTTTAAAAATATCTAATGAAAAGGGATATAATATAATAATCACTCTAAAAATCCAGCTCCATGTTTAACCGATCCTTCAACTCTTTCACTAAAGGATACTTTTCTGTCAACTGCTGGAACTGCTCCCTGCTGCTCAACGGAGCGGGTCCGATGTCCTGGGCCTGCTGGGATTCGTCCAGCTGAAGGGTCAGGATCAGGGTTGCATTGTTAAATTTCTGCTTGAAGAACTCCGATATCACCAGCTTCTCCTCCTCCATGAACCTGAACTGTACAATGTTCCGGCTTACAATACCAACCTCATCAGCATTCAGGATCTTCAGCACGGCCAGTGCCAGGTTACTTACCACAGTCATCTTATTAGCCTGCCGGTACCTGTCAATAAATTCTTCCCAGTAAACCTCCAGCGCTCCCGCTGTCAATGGTTTTGCTTCCTGTACCACTGTCGTTTGCTGCCGGGCGGCCATGGCTTCCTTCATCGCAGCCAGGCCTGTCAGCTTGCTACCTGCCGGTGCTGCTGCCTGTTGCGCTACTGGCGCCGCCGTAGGAGTGGCTGCCACAGATGCCGCCACTGGCGTAGGCGCCGGAGCCGTTGTTTGCACCGCCGGTTGAGCGGGTGCGGTAGCCACAGGAGCCATTGCTGGTGCCACTGTCGCTGGTTTTACTGCGGGTGTTTCCTCTACCGTCAGTTTAGGGCCTGCGGATGGTTCCGGCTGTATACTGGCTGTTGTTGCAGGCTTATCGGTAATGCTTTTAGCCGTTACGGGCTGGGCTACCGGTGCACGCAATTTCTGCGGGGCACTGCCATCAGCTACCAGTTTTTTTTTAGCTACCTCTCCTGTTTGGTCATCACTTACCAAAGTGACCGCCTGTTGCAGGAAGCAGAGCTTTATCAGCGCCATTTCCACATGCAGGCGCTTATTGCGGGCCATGCGGTAGTTGATCTCAGTTTCATTGAGCAGGCTGAGCGCCGTAATCAGGTAAGCGGGACTCACCTTGCCGGCCAGTTGCCTGTAGCGCTCTTTCAGGTTACCAGATACTTCTACCAGGTGTACTGCTTTCTCTTCCTTACTCAGCAACAGGTTGCGAAGAAACTCCGCCCAGCCGCCAAGGAAGTTGTCGCCCTCAAACCCTTTCTGTAATATCTCATCAAATAATAAAAGCGATGAGGCCACATCCTGGTTCAAAACCTGGTCCATAACTTTGAAGTAATAATCGTAGTCCAGGATGTTCAGGTGCTCCAACGTATTCTGATAGGTCAAATGCCCGGCCGTAAAGCTCACAATTTTATCCAGTGTGCTCAGTGAATCGCGCATGCAGCCATCCGTTTTCTGCGCCACCAGGTGCAAGGCATCGGTTTCTGCCTGAATATGTTCCTTGTTACAAATGTCCTGCAGGTGATCCACCGTATCCTGAATTGTGATGCGCTTGAAATCAAAAATCTGGCATCGACTCAGAATGGTAGGTAATATTTTATGCTTTTCTGTTGTTGCTAATATAAATATGGCATAGGAGGGCGGCTCTTCCAGCGTTTTCAGGAAGGCATTGAATGCAGAAGAACTCAGCATATGAACCTCATCTATGATATAGATCTTGTATTTTCCGGCCTGCGGGGCAAAGCGAACCTGCTCCACCAGGGTACGGATATCGTCTACAGAGTTGTTGGACGCAGCATCCAGCTCGTGAATGTTAAAGGAACTTCCTTCGTTGAAGGACTTACAGGAATGGCACTCATTGCATGCCTCTCCATCTGGCTGCAGGTTCTCGCAGTTTATCGTTTTTGCCAGGATACGGGCACAGGTAGTTTTACCAACCCCCCTTGGCCCACAGAAAAGAAACGCGTGTGCCAGCTGATGATTGCGGATGGCATTCTTTAACGTGGTGGTAATGTGCGATTGCCCTACTACTGTTGAAAAGTTTTGCGGACGGTACTTACGGGCTGAAACGATAAAATTCTCCATATATCTGCTACGCTTTCGGCGAGCGCCGAAAATACGAATAACATTCCGAGTTTTAGTTTTCTACACGCTTTGTTGTATAAAAATATTGATAATTAGTATATTATATATAGAGATAAAATTATTCGCTCACGGTGTATCTCGCGTCAATTTCCAAAATTAACTCCAGGTAGTTTTTCTTCAGCAGGATGATACAGTTGTTTAAATGCTCCATCAACGAGCTGCTGATGTCATGTAATTCCTTTATCGCCACATAATCCGGAATGCCGTCCTGTAAAAAATCTCCCTTATGCAACCTGAAGTGTTCTATGCTGGCTTTAATATCCTGTGGGAGATTCAAAGCTACCGTAGGGCAGGTAATTACGTGCAGGAGCAGTTTCCTGAATTCAACGGCATCTGCAGTCAGTGCCTCAAAAAAGGGCATGGCCACATCCACCGTGTAACTGTTGGAGCTGAAAATGAGGCTGATGCTATGTATCACACGAATCACCAGGTCGCTCAGCCGTACGGCATCCCGCTGGTAATCGAGTATCTGCTGGTACTGAAGTATCATTTCTCCTGCGCGGTCCGCCCCCAGCCGCAAAGCCTGGGTATAATGGTAGCGACAAGCCAGCACGTCATTGGCGGCCAGCCACTGCTGCTCCTGTTCCACATGTGTGGTGAGCTTCCTGGCAATACGCTCCGCCTTATTGGCCCGGTAACGTTTGCCGTCAAATTCAAAATGCGGTGTTTGCAGTTGCTGCAAAGCAATCGCCTGCAAGGTCTCCGAATCCTGGTAATCACGGTAGTAGGTCCGCATACGCAACACTACTTCCGGGTGATAAAGGCCCATAAAGCTGATCCTGCTCATTTCTTCCGTCGTAAGCGGCTGCAACGCCCGGATATCTATATGAGTAAATGCCCGGTTATCGTAATAATCATTAAAGGCTTTCGGAAATTCGTATATCCGGTGCCGTTGCTCCAGCTCTGTCACATACCGTTGTGGGCACATCCAATCGAAATCAACGGTTTCCAGCGTCAGTACTTCGTATACCCGGTTGGTTACCTCCTCCTGGAGCTGCTCTGCATTAGAAAAAAGCCGCCAGGCACTCTCTGTAATTAATTCCTTATCCACACCGGCCTCCAGGTACCTGTCCTCGCGCGACTCCGCATTAGGCTGAAACGCCCAGTCGTGCCGCAGCTGCACCCTGCTTTTCAGAAGTGCTTTGTGATAGGGCCCCGTCACTACAGGCAATCCCTCGGTGTCAAGTGTCGCGTAGCTTTGCAAAGTATAATACCTGATCAGTTGCTGCTGCACCTTGAAAATATTCTGAAACCGCTGTTTATGGTCATATAATTCCGGCATCTTATGCAAACAATGATCCATACAGTAACTGCCTATATCCGCCCTGCGGATGGCACTGAGTGCTGCCGCAGTACCCGCTGCATGCACGGCAATATCATCTGCCTGCAATTCCAGATCCCTGCTTACCTGCTGGTACTCCCGGTTGATGAGCTGATAGGACCGCCGCAGCAGTACCTGTATGGAGCTGATCACCCAGCAGGTAATGTGCACAAAAAATCCTGAAATGCTTCCACTCTGCCTGTGCCGGATCATATCATTCCAGCCATCATTTTCATACAGCATGTTATGCAGCAACTTATTTAAGCCATATACATAACTGCCCAAACGCATGCTGCCACCGGAAAAATGCCCGAATTCATGCGCCAGCAACATCCTGAACTCACTGATGTTGACACTGTTAACCAGCCCCAAACCTATTTCCAGATTCTTGCGCAATGGCCAGAACAAGTTGAAAAAACTGGAATGGTAAAAGAGTGAAATGCTGACATCCGGTACCAGAAATACCTTCCGGGGGAACCGGATCTGCGTTTCCTCCACCAGCTGCTGCAAAAATTTCGTCAGTTTTGGATGTGCCGCCAGGTCCAGCGGTAAACGATAAGGATTCACCGGTTGACTCCGATGAAATAAAAATCTCCCCAGAAAATACAAAATATTGCAACCCAGTACAATCAGCGCAACACCTGGAATGACAGACAAAAAATAGCCATAATAACGCATTAGCGCTATGCCGCCTGCAATACATCCTACTGCAAGCGCTATCGCGGTGAATACTAATGCCACGTACAACAAAAAAAACAAAATGATATAGCCAAACACCTTTATCAGTTGTTGCCTTGATGAAAACGTGGCTGCAGAGATCACACGGGCAGTATCCGCCCTGAGATCCGGGTTTAAGTTGGTCATAACATATCCTATGATTAAATACGATGGTTACTGGTTTAGGGATTTACTATAGACACTTTTTCCCGTATAAATGTTGAGAAAAACATGGGTCGGATAAAGATATGGTGAGATTAAACCAGTTGATAATTAACCAGTTGTGTGGTAAACTATTTAAATATTTTTTTATTACATGTGTTAATTTTTTGGGATCTGGGGTAAAAGAAAAAGCAGCAGGTACATGTGCGTGGACATATATCTGCTGCTTTAATATGTATACTAGATAAGAATCAGGTAAGAATAGGGTGCCTTTCAAACGGAGCGTTCCGGTCGAACAGGTACCTGTAAGTAGTAAGGGTACGGGTAGGCGTAGCTCCCAAACCTTCGGCTACATTAATCATTTTCGGATTGAAGTCGCCCACCCACTGCATTTCATAATCTACGTAAGGGGTATGGTGCTGGATAATCTTGGCTCCTTCCACGATCAGGTAGGCGTCTACCCCCATGGCCTGGAAGTCCGGAACGATCCCGAATATGATACCCACGAATTTTTTATTCGTACCCCGGATTTTCATCCAGAGAAACTGTATTTTCTGCCATAAACCAAATTTACCGTTAAACTTTTTCAGGTATTGATTCAGGTCGGGCAGGTTAAGCCAGATGCCAATTGGTTCGTCATGATAATAGATAAACCAGCAAAGGCGCTCGTCCAGCAAAGGTTTCATCTGCTTAAACAGGGCATAGGCCTGTTGTTCGCTCATATCCTTGCCGCCGGCATGCTTTGCCCAGGCTTTATTGTAAACCAGGGCAAACTCCCTTGCATAGCGTTCCAGCTCTCCTTTTTTAATATGTTCTGACCGGTACCCCGGATCTTTTTCAACTGCAGCATGGCGGTTAAAGAATTTGGCCCGCAGCTCGTCGTGCACCTTCATGCCATAACATATCTGGTGGAAAAACACCTGGAAACCATAGTTTTCCATCAATTGCTGATAGTAAGGCGGATTGAAGCTCATGCCATACAAAGGCTCGTGGAACCCTTCGGTGAGTAAGCCCCACCAATTATTGCGTTCCCCGAAATTAATCGGGCCGTCCATGGCGCCCATACCCCTGTCTTCCAGCCATTTCCTGGCAGTGTCAAACAACAGATTTGCTGCTGCCTGGTCATTGATACAGTCAAAAAATCCAACGCCACCTACCTTGCAGGTATCTCCTTTGCTCCTGTATTTCTTATTTACAAACGCGGCTAACCTGCCAATCAGCCGGCCGTTACTATCTTTCAAAATCCAGCGGATGCACTCACCAAACCTGAAGGCTTTGTTGAGCTTCGGATCAAAAACGGTGTTGATGTCTTTGTCCAGCGGGCGTATCCAGCCCGGAACATCCTTGTTCAGCTGTACATGTACATCCAGAAACTGCCTTGCTTTTGTTTCGTTATCAACAATTATCAAATCCATAGGGACTATTTGTGCAATTTGTGCAAATGTATAAAAATCCTTTTTGATGCATTGGCTGCCGCCAGGTAAAATATCCGGCTACCGTACTGGCATCATTTTTTCATATGCGATCCATATGAAACAACAATATATTATCCCGGCTGCGCTGGTGCTGCTACTGCTTATCCTAGGGCTGGGCTATTGCCGGCAGCAAAAAGATGTACGTAAAGTATTGGCTGAAAATGAGCGCCTGCACAATGAAAACCGTGATCTTAGAAGGAGCCTTGATCAATCCGGACGGGTAGCGCAACAGATTTCCGACCGCAAAGATATACAGCAAAGGGTAAATGCACAATTTGTAGACAGACGGGTGTATTTCCGGCAAAACTGGCAACAGTTCATTACCGTATCCCTGAGCGATTACCGCACCGGCTTACTCGGTGGAATAAAAGATCTCAGTATCATCGTCCGAAATCAAACCGATTACCCACTGGAAAATGCAGTGGTCACCCTGCAATACCTCCGCAATAACGACGAAGTCTTTAAAACAGAAGAATACGCCATCAAAAATATCCCTGCCCAGGGCCAGCAAACCTTACAGGCATCCAACAGCAGAAAAGGAAGTAAAGCTTCGGTAAAACTCCTTAGTATTACCAGTCAGGCTATGAATTTCTGCTGGTCCGTAAACAAAAAAGTAGCGCCCGGCACCCCTGATCCTTACGCCTGCGTGCCTTCCGCACCAGTGCCACAGAATCAGTAACTTTAAGTCATGATCACGCTACACCAAAGCACACATCCTTCCGTGAGTATCCGGGAATTATATGAATCGGCATTCCCATTGGCAGAGCGGCGGCCATGGCCTGCTCAGTTGAAACTTCTGGAAGCAGGCAAGCTTCGGCTTCTCGAAATTCACCGTGATGAACAGTATGCCGGATTTATATTTTACTGGTCTCTGCCTCACTTTGCCTTTGTTGAACATTTTGCAATAGATCCGAATGCAAGGGGAGGAGGTGCCGGTACTGCTGTGATGGAGCAAATGGCGGCAGCCTTGCCAGCAATTGTGCTGGAAGTAGAACCACCTGATACAGAACAAGCCATTCGCAGGATAAATTTTTATGAGCGGCTCGGCTACCGGACTTTTCCGGATTATTACGAGCAACCGCCATATCATCCGGGTTATGCGCCACTACAGTTGCAATTGATGTACCTTAACCTGCCGCCTGCCATGGATTTCGCTCAGATCAAAAAAGAACTCTATCGCGAAATATATCAGCAATAAAAAGATCCGCAACCAGTATGGCTGCGGATCTTTTAAATTTATAACACCAGTTACTTATCGGTCTCCACGTCTTGGTCGTTCCCCGCCACCGGAATTATTAGTCCTGGAAGGTTGCGATTGTTGCGGCTGCGAGCGTTGTACACGTTGCTGTGCTTCCTGTTGTGTTTGTCTGGCCTGTTGTTCCTGTTGCTGACGCTGAATTCGCTGTTGTTGCTCTTGCTGCTGACGCTGTTGCTCTTGCTGCTGTTGTTGTACCCTTTGCTGTTGCTGCTGTTGTTCCCTCTGAAGCCTTTGCTGTTGTTCCTGTTGCTGGCGTTGCTGTTGTTGTTGCTGCTGTTGTTGTTCTCTTTGAATCCTTTGTTGCTGTTCCTGTTGCTGACGCTGTTGTTGCTGTATCCGTTGCTGTTGTTCCTGTTGTTGACGTTGTTGCTGCTGTTGGACCTGTTGTTCCTGCTGTGCTCTTTGAATCCTTTGCTGTTGATCTCTTTGCTGTTGTGCCTGTTGAATACGTTGCTGGTCCTGCTGCAGGTTGCTGTTGTTCGTATTCACCCTGGAAGGGCGGCTGTTGCTATTATTATTGGCAGGAGCAGGGAAAGTGCTGCTACCGCTGTTAGTACCCGGGTTTACCCTCGAAGGTCTTGTGTTGTTATTGTTATTATTGCTGCCAGGGAAGTTATTATTGTTATCCGGTACCCTGGAAGGCCTTGTGTTATTGTTGTTATTATTGCTGCCAGGGAAAGTATTGCCATTGTTATCCGGCACTCTCGAAGGCCTTGTATTATTGTTGTTAGGGATAGTAGTATTATTACCACGGCCACCGTTGTTATTATTGGTATTTCCCTGATTAACTCTGCTACCCCCACCGTTGTTATAGCGGTTGTTATCCTGCTCTCTGCCTCGTTGAATAGCTTGCGCATCCGGACGATACATCTGTATCTGGTTATTGTTAATCCGGCTGGTTCCAGGTCTGCTGGCATCGGTGAGTCGTACCGGCCTTACATTGGAAGGTGCAGCAGGACCACGGTTAATCCGGTTGTTGTTGTAAACAGTGGTGTTATTGATAATCGTGGTGTTATTGATGTAGTAGTTATTTCGGCCACGATCCATGTAATAGTTGTGCATGCGTGAGTTACCAATGTACTGTCTGTTTACGAACGTCCAGTAGTTAACGTTGACAGAGTAACCCGAAGGGCCGAGCGGAGCCCATCCCCAGTAGTCGCCACCTGTACGCCAGTCAACCCATGCCGGACCCCATTCATTACCTGGAATCCACATCCATCCGTAACCGTTATCAAACATCCAGCGACCATAGTGGAACGGTGCCCATCCCCATGAATAGTCAGAGGCCCAGGTCCATCCGTAGTCAGTGTAAACCCAGTGTCCACCGGTGGAATAAGGTTGCCAGCCGGCCCCCATATTAGGAATCCAAACCTGGCTGTAGCCCGGGTAATTTACCCATCGGCCATAAGGACTCAGCGCATCATAAAAAGATACAGAGGCGCCTACCTGTAGGCCTGATCCATATCCACCATTATAACTGCTGTTATATCCGCTATTGTAACCACTGTCATAATCGCCGGGGGCGTAGTAAGTGCTGGCACAGCTAGTCAGGAACATGGAGACGGCAAGAAATGGGATAACAGATTTTTTTATCAACATTTTCATACTCCTGTTTTTGATGATTGGCTCCTGGTATTTAGACTGTCTGTGGATTAGTAATTCAGCTCACATATAAGGATTCTTTCCGGTACGGTCTAAAAGGCAGTTGTCTAATCGCTTTTTAGTAAAATTGTTAAAGCTTTGCTAATGAAAATATCGTTGTTTTAGCATCGCTGAAACATAGATTGCAAAAAGGATTCCAATTTTTTTGACCAACTCATAATCCTTGATAGATATGTTATTATAGTATGATATTATTAAATATATTTGTTCCTCATCTTATTAAGATAAAAATCTTTTTCTGCCAGCGTGACCGATTGATTAATATTGCCGCATGAACGAATTTTTTAGCATCCAACACATCTTTTTTACTGCCCTGGGCTATCCGGTAAGTTATATCGAGTTCATAGGTACCTTCACCGGCTTGTTATGTGTATGGCTGGCAGCGCGGGATCATATTCTTACCTGGCCCATAGGCCTGATTAACGTTTCCTGTTTTTTTGTGTTGTTCTGGCAATTGCAGTTGTATGCTGATATGTTTTTGCAGATTTACTTTTTTGCTACAGGCATATATGGCTGGATTTTCTGGTATAGCAAAAAGCCGGAAAACGAACCTATTTACGCTTTAAAAAATCGTACCCGTTGGACACTGGCGGGAGCCGTTGTGGTATTAACCGCTGCCATGGGTTATGTCATCAGCCACCTGCATCAGTGGTTCCCTGCTGTATTTGAACATCCTGCTGCGTGGCCTTATACGGATTCACTGGTGGCGGTACTCAGTGTATTCGCCAACATATTATTGGCAAAAAGAATCTGGGAGAACTGGTTATTTTGGGTTACGGTAGATGTTGTAGCCACTGTTATCTATTTCCAGAAAGATGTTCGCTTCCTCGGTATGGAATATTTCATTTTGCTCATCATAGCTTCGATGGGTTTGATCAAGTGGTTGAAAGACTACCGGAATCAAACCGCCTGAACCCTTCACCCTTTTTTAATGCACACCTATGACATTCATTCCTCGTAAAGATGTAAAACGCCTGCTGTTGGTATTCGCAGGTATATTCATACTCATGTTCTGCCTGCGCCTATGGTATGGTTACCAGTTCAAAAGCGTCACTATTTTCAACGAAGAAAATCCAGCTGAATCATTTGATTTTGGAGGCAGACGAAATTACGCTTCCGAAAAATTTTCCAAAGGTGAAAGCCCCAAAGCGGCAGTAATGGAGGCTATTTCCGCTGATGCCGGCAGCCAGAAGTACGAAAAGATTGCCCGCCTGAAAACCAAGTCCCAGCATTATTCCAGGGATGAAGAACAAATATACCAGCTTATCGACAGCTCTAAGTCCATCATCCAGTTTGAAAATAAAACAGGTAACACCGGAAAAAGAAGAGTGCAGTTGCTGATTGGCGTAATACCGGAGAAATTCGACTCTTTCTATCTGGCAGCACAGCGTATAGGCGTGGTGGTAGAACGCAATGTTACCAAAACAGACAAAACGAATGAATACAGTAAGTTGAATGCACAAAAGATTTCCTTACAGAAGACATTGCAGTCACTAAATGAATTGAAGCGTAGTCCTGGTAAAATTGAAGATTTTATAGCACTACATGATAAGATCTATGCCATTGAAACTGAGTTACAGAACCTGGGGGTAGAACTCGGCAGTTTCGACACGGTTAACGAATTCTGCACGGTACAGGTTTATATGTATGAAACAACGGTGGTTTCCGAAAATGTTATTCACTTCTCCACCCGCCTTGTACGGGCGCTGGAATGGACGGTAAAATATTACGGCATTTTTGTGCTGGGCGCAGCTTTTACTTTTGCGTTGATTGCTATCTTACTATATATCAGAGAGGTGATAGTCAGGGTATTAAAAAAGTAGTAGTAAAGGAGAAAAAACGATAGATATGTGCAGAGATGCATTTGTATCTTAATAGCATGAAAAACTTTTTGCTCTGGATAGCGCTGGCCATTCCTTCGCTGTCGCTATCCCAATCCCAATCATCTCAATCCCATCCAAACATCGTGTATATCCTTGCTGATGACCTGGGAATCGGTGATGTACACACATACAATGAAAATGGAAAAATAGCCACACCTAACATGGATCGGCTCGCAGCTGCTGGTATGAAATTTACAGATGCACATTCCTCCTCAGCAGTGTGTACCCCTTCCCGTTATAGTATACTCACGGGCAGGTATGCCTGGAGAAGCAGGCTGCAGAAAGGTGTGTTGGGTGGATTCAGTGCTCCATTATTGGACTCGAGTACGCTTACTGTGCCGGAACTGTTAAAAAAAGCGCATTATCAAACAGCCATTATCGGGAAATGGCACCTCGGTATGCAATGGCCGGGTACGGACGAACAGCATATTGATTTTTCACAGCCAATCCGCCTAACGCCGCTTAGCTATGGGTTTGATTACTACTATGGTATCAGTGCATCACTCGACATGCCACCGTACGTGTATATAGAAAATAATCATACCATCGAATTGCCGGTGGACAGCGTTTCCGCAAGCTCAGAAACACATGTACGAAAAGGTCCCAAGGGACCTTCTTTTGTGTTCAATGAAACGCTTGCCACCCTTACAGGTAAAGCAAAAGCGTATATTTCCGGACATAAAAATGAACCATTCTTTCTTTATTTCGCATTGCCTTCTCCCCATACTCCCCTGGTAACAGGCAGTGCTTTTCAGGGCAAAAGTGGGATCTGCGATTACGCGGATTATGTGATGGAAACAGATTGGGTGTTAGGGGAGGTGATGAAAGTACTGGAAGCACAAGGATTGAGTGAGAACACGCTGATAGTTTTCACAAGCGATAATGGCTATGCGCCTTATGCGGAATACGAAAAATTAAAAGCAGCAGGGCATGAACCGTCGTATATCTACCGTGGCGCTAAAGCGGATATCTATGAAGGTGGGCACAGGGTTCCCCTGATCGTAAGCTGGCCATCAACGGTTAAAGCTGGTACCACCAGTGATGCCACTGTGTGCTTATCTGATCTGATGGCTACCTGCGCAATTATTACTGGCCAAACACTCGCCGTTGAAGCAGGAGGCGACAGTTACAGTTGGTTGCCATTGTTGACAGGAAAGCCAAAGCAGTACAAACGCACTGTAACTATCCATCATAGCATTGATGGAAATTTCGCCATTCGAAAAGGTGCCTGGAAGCTGGCGTTGACACCGGGTTCCGGAGGATGGAGCGAACCCCGGACCGCACTGGCCCGTAAAGAGGGACTGCCGGAAATGCAGCTCTTTCATCTCCCGACAGACCCCGGAGAAAAAAATAATGTAGCGGCAGCGAATCCGCAAATAGTGAAGGAGCTGGAGGATTTGCTAAAAAGAAAAATTGCTGATGGCAGGAGTACATCAGGGCCAATGCTGGCTAATGATGTGCCGGTTGATATTTACAAAAGCGTAAAATAATAATGAGTTTCATCCGGCATCTCGCCGGATGAAACTCGTACTACAAGCCATTACACTTTATACTCCCCTACCACTTTCCCATCATCTCCTAACATCGTCAGTACCAGCTGTTGCTGATCTGCTTTGATCTTTATCAGTGTACGTTTGCCATCTTTTGGTCCGCCGCCGATAATCAGCGGATAGTTATGCTTGCCAGGTTCCGGCGGATGTACGCCATAGGTGTGCGTATGACCACATATGAGGATGTCGATTTTGTATTTGTTGAACAGGTCGCCGAAGAGGGCGCGACAATGCGATGCGCCATGCCAGTCACCTCCGTGGTGATGCGGGATATGCATCATCACTACTTTATGCTTTGCTTTTTTGTATGCAGGTGATTGCAGTTGTTTTTCGAGCCAGGCAGCCTGCTCTTCCCGGTAGGTATCGAAATCCACGATACCTGCATACACCGGATGGGTATCTTCCTTATCCTCGCCGGTATCCAGTACGATGGCAAATACAGGCCCCCAGGTGAACGAGAAGTAGTTGTTTTTACCTGGATTTTCAAAGTATTGGTGCCATTCGCGGGCGTATTTACCTCTCGTTTCGTGGTTGCCTCTTACATACATAAAAGGGGCTTGTGGGGAGAAGGTATCGCCGCAGGGAGTGAGCATATGGTCTATGATCTGTTGCTCGTCTGTCTGATAGTCGAATATATCGCCGTTAAAAAACACGAAATCGTAAGGATCGTTACCGTTCAGTTTCATCAGGTGGGGAATCGATTCCGGGCGATCATGAATATCGTTCAGAATCAGCCAGGAAACGGCTTTTGCCTGGGTATCTGGGGCGGTAAAGGTGTAGGTGTCACTCGAGAGGGTTTCTCCGTAAGTGAGTTTATAGGGCTGAAACTCGGTGATTTCCTTGGAAAACACTTTGTATTGGTACTTTTTTCCGGGTTCCAGTTGTTGGAGTGCAATGCGGTGGAGGCGGTTATTAGCCTCCACCAGGCCATGACTTACGTTATGCGCCTTTTGCATCGGTTGGCCTTCCAGTCCGTATTCAACCCAGCTGTAGGATGGCTGGGCTGTCAGCCACATCACGGTGATAGTATCCGGAGCAGGGTATTGGAGATAGGGTTTGGAGAGAAAAGTGTGTGCGCCGGCGATTGATTTTTCCTGCGGGCGGTCAATGGCGGCGCTTGCCAGGGTCGGCAAACCGGTTAGTCCCAGCAGCCCGGCTTTGGAAATATTACCGAGGAAGCTGCGGCGGGATTGTTCACTGTGTTTTTTCATATGATGTATTTAATTAAAGTCAATGCTCAAAATAAGTAACCTTGGGTACAGACGAGGTTAATTTTTTATGAATGGAATGGGTTGTGAAGAAATTTTCTTAAAGGATTTTATAGATTATTGTTTTAGTTAATATCATAGTTATTGCGGGCAGGTTAAGGGGATACATGGGGAGATAACTGCTAAACCTAGCAAAAAAGGGGTGTAAAACCTTTATTTTTCCGGGGTCGTGTTTTGATTTTCATCCATTAACACTTACCTTTGCGGCAAATTTTGGAAACTGTGGCAATAGCCCCGGTTTTGAGGAAATAACTTTTTAAGTATTTTATAAACCTCCTTAAAATATGCCTAACACAGGTAAGATCAAACAAATTATCGGTCCCGTGGTGGACGTGCACTTTGAAGACAAATTGCCCGATATCTACAACGCATTGGAAATCACCCGCGAAAATGGTCAGAAAGTAGTATTGGAAGTACAACAGCACCTGGGTGAAGACAGTGTTCGTTGTGTGGCAATGGACTCCACCGACGGTATGGTTCGTGGTATGGCCGTAGTGGATAAAGGCGCGCCTATTAAAATGCCAATTGGCGACCAGGTGAAAGGACGTTTGTTTAATGTGGTAGGTGAGGCAATTGATGGTCTGGGTCAACTGGATACCAGCGCTGGTTATTCTATCCACCGTCAGCCTCCTAAATTCGAAGATCTGGCAACTGAAACAGAAGTACTGTTCACAGGTATCAAAGTAATCGATCTGATCGAACCATATGCAAAAGGTGGTAAGATTGGTTTGTTCGGTGGTGCTGGTGTGGGTAAAACCGTACTGATCCAGGAGCTGATTAACAATATCGCAAAAGCGCACGAAGGTTTGTCCGTATTTGCTGGTGTGGGTGAGCGTACACGTGAAGGTAATGACCTGATGCGTGAGATGATCGAAGCCAACATCGTTAGATATGGTGATAAATTTAAAGAATCCATGGAGCATGGTGACTGGGATGTTGCCGCTGTGGATAAAGAACTGCTGAAAAACTCACAGGCTACCTTTGTGTTTGGTCAGATGAACGAGCCTCCTGGTGCACGTGCACGTGTGGCCCTCTCTGGTCTGACACTGGCAGAATATTTCCGTGATGGAGATGGCTCTGCAGGTGGTGGTCGTGATATCCTGTTCTTCGTTGATAACATCTTCCGTTTCACCCAGGCAGGTTCTGAGGTATCCGCGCTGTTAGGTCGTATGCCTTCTGCGGTAGGTTACCAGCCAACCCTGGCCACTGAGATGGGTCTGATGCAAGAGCGTATCACTTCAACCAAAAACGGTTCTATCACCTCCGTACAGGCGGTTTACGTACCTGCGGATGACTTGACTGACCCTGCTCCGGCTACAACCTTCTCCCATCTGGATGCTACCACTGTATTGGATCGTAAAATCTCCGATCTTGGTATCTACCCGGCTGTGAGCCCGCTGGATTCTACTTCCCGTATCCTGACTCCTGCCATCGTAGGTGAGGCACACTACAACTGTGCTCAGCGCGTTAAAATGATTCTTCAGCGCTATAAAGAGCTGCAGGATATCATTGCCATCCTGGGTATGGACGAGCTGTCTGACGAGGACAAGCTGACAGTATCCCGTGCACGTCGTGTACAACGTTTCCTGTCTCAGCCATTCCACGTAGCAGAGCAGTTCACCGGTCTGAAAGGTGTACTTGTTCCTATCGAAGAAACTATCCGTGGTTTTAACATGATCATGGACGGTGAAGTGGATGAGTATCCTGAAGCAGCATTCAACCTGGTTGGTAACATCGATGATGCTATCGCAAAAGGTAAGAAATTACTGGAACAGGCTAAAAACTAAGATTGTTGGTCATCCCTGCCCCGCAGGGATGACTCCACATAATTAACCATTTACCATCATTCACATGCTATTAGAAGTATTAACACCAGAAAGAAAGTTATACTCAGGTGAGGTGTACGGAGTACAGCTCCCAGGTATCGACGGTTCTTTTGAAATACTGGATAAACATGCGCCCTTAATTGCAGCGCTCGGAAATGGTAAGATGAAAGTGCTGAAAGATAAAACCCACACTGAATTTTTCACTATCAGTGGCGGATTCGTGGAAGTTTTACGCAATAAAGCTACCGTACTGGTAGAAGGTGCGGCAGCGCTGGATAAGAAATAATACCACCAGTTGAATATATTAGAAACAGGCCGGGTAAGATTACCCGGCCTTTCTTTTTGTCCTAACTATTCCAATCTTAGAAGAAACCCGCTGAATAAACAATATTATTCACGGGGTTTTTAAGACCCCATTTTCGGCACTTACGGTACCGGCTATACGAATAGCCAGCCACACGTAGTCCCTCCAACAGGGCAGCTTCAGTTGTGAAGCTGTATATTATTACCTAATGAATTCGCAGTTACAATGATTTTTTGCCAGTATGTATACAGTCACGGGTAAACGCTCGACATCATTTGTGGCCAGAGAAGGTGCTAATGATTTTTCAATAGGTTTTGCCTTCATAGGTGTATGCTAATACTCGGTATACGGTTTTCCCAGTGGGTTACAATACGCTCTTCACGATCTCTTACTTTAGCAAGATATTTAATTTGTTTTAAATAATCATATAATTCCTGTTCATTTTTACAGGTATAGTATACCCATTACTGTAGGATACAGATATTAGTGAGATAGGAACCGCCTCTTGTCCGGAATGACTAGTTAAGGGAAGGGTCAATCGGGAAATTTGCCATCATCGCGAAATTGCTGCCCATGCTCTTTAAGGCTTTCTGCCAGATCTGCTGCTCCTCTTTGTCGAACACAAGTGTGGTGGTAGCCGGGGAAATAATCCACGATTTTTCCTCCATTTCCTCACCCAGCTGTCCACTGCTCCAGCCGGAATACCCAATGAAGAACTTAATCTTATCAAGGTCCACCTGCCCGTTATTTATACTTTCTACCACCGTGTCAAAATGGCCGCCCCAGAAGATGCCAGGCCCTATCTGCATCCCGCCACTGATTACATCCGGCTGCTGGTGCACAAAGTGAATGGTATCCATCTGCACTGGTCCCCCCACATACACCGGTACCTTGGATACCAGCACGTCCGGTATCAACTCATCCAGCTGCTGGTCAAACAGCTTGTTCAGTACAAAGCCAAAGCTGCCTTTATCCTGATGTTCACAGAGCAATACTACTGTGCGGGCAAAATTCGGGTCTTTGAGAAATGGGTCTGCAATCAGCAACACGCCGGGCGCTAAGGTTACCATAAGCTTTCATTTTTATTCACTTGTATAAATTTAAGTGATTTCACGGAAAAGGTGTATCACGCAAAAATGTGGTTTGATTTTATCAGTGGGTGCTAAGTTAGTGACACCTTCGGTGTCACTGGTGGGTTCCGCGCTGCGCGCGGGTGGGCACTTTGCAGTTCGACACCTGTTGTGCCCGCACCTGTTGTGCCCGCACCTGCTCTGCCCGCACCTGTTGTGCCCGCACCTGTTGTGCCCGCACCTGTTGTGCCCGCACCTGTTGTGCCCGCACCTGTTGTGCCCGCACCTGTTGTGCCCGCACCTGTTGTGCCCGCACCTGTTGTGCTCGCACCTGCTCTGCTCGCACCTGTTGTGCCCGCACCTGTTGTGCCCGCACCTGTTGTGCCCGCACCTGCTCTGCTCGCACCTGCTCTGCTCGCACCTGTTGTGCCCGCACCTGCTCTGCTCGTAGCTGTTGCACAGAGTACCTGGGTTAGTTTTTACCTTGGTGTACCTGAAAAGCTGGTGCCGGGAGGGCACCAGCCCTCCCGGCCGGGCATTATCCGGCGCCGAAGGTGCCGGATAATGCCCGGAAATAAATATGTAACATACACGCTTTCAATAGCTTGTATATCATCTCCCTAAAAAATAAATAAAATGAAACGGAAAGAAAAAAGGAAAGTAGAAGAAATAAAAAAAGGAGGCTAGACAACCTCCTTACCATTTTATCAACCAAAATCTAAATCGCTTATGGAACGAATCCACGTCGATGTATGTAGAAAGTTTAATTTCTTGTGCTTTTGTCAAACCTAACTAAGCAAATTTAGTACCAGTTTGATAGGACAAAGGTAAGGAAAGAAGAAATAAAAAAAACAGAACTTCGCCGTTAAAATTACGTTAAAGTAATATTGAATTGCAGGCGCAGCGCCAACAAACTATCATAACATTCTAATTTTGTATCATTGTTGCTATAGCAAGCATCGTTTTTAACAAAACAATACTGCCACAACGTCCCTTATTTCTTTAAATTTAGAGCTCACATATACTTGCATGATACCGTTGAAGCGAATTTTTCCTGTCATAGTTGCACTCATCACCATCTCTCTGTTTGGCATCATTTATATCCAGGTAAACTGGATCAAAAGTGCCGCCGTTATCAAGAGCAAGCAGCTGGATCAGCGAGCCATTGATGTAGTGTACGATATCAGACAGTACTTTATCAATCACCGCGGCAGTACCGTACAACTCCGCATCAATCCATCAACCGATCCTACCAATAATTCACTGAACCTCGACTTCGGGAAACCACAGGTATTCAAACCCAGTGTAAGCGACCTGTTTACCCCCACCGAAATTCAAAAAGTGATCATGAACAGCCTCAAAGAACACCGGCTGGACACCACCCACTTTGAATTCGCTATTTCAGGTCAAATACCGGGCTTCCGCCCCGGATGGAGGATACAGACACCCGGATTTGCCGACCTGTTCAGCAAACTAACGGACAAGGATACACTCCGGCAAATCAAGGACTATAAAATGAAAATCATCTCCCTGGATGAAAATATGGGTACCAATTCTGAACAATTGTTCCTCATTACCCCCACCCAGGATGAAGTAGTGCGACAACTGACCTATATGATCATCGGCGGTATCAGTTTTACACTCATCATCATCACCGCCTTCGCACTCACCATCCGCACGATGCTGAACCAGAAGAAACTATCTGAAATAAAATCGGACTTTATCAATAACATGACCCACGAGCTCAAAACGCCGCTGGCCACCATATCCCTCGCCATTGACGCTATCGGCAATGAAAAAGTGATGGATAACAAAGATAAAATCCGCTATTTCTCCGGCATCATCAAGGAAGAAAATAAACGCATGAACAAACAGGTGGAATCCATCCTGCAGTCGGCCCTGCTCGAAAAAGACGAAATCGGCCTCAAACTGCAAGCCACCGACGTACATGACGTCATACAACACACCGTGGATAACCTCCAGCTCCAGCTGGCGGCTAAAAACGGCGTGGTGGACCTCCAACTGAACGCCATTAACCCGGTGATCATGGCGGATGATGTGCATTTCTCCAACGTGATATTTAATCTCCTGGATAACGCCATCAAATACTCAAAAGAAAACCTGGAAGTTTCCATCAACACCCATAATACCCGCAAAAGCCTGTTTATCATCATCACCGATAACGGTATCGGTATGAGTCGCGACACTATTTCGCGTATCTTTGAAAAGTTCTACCGCGCTCACACCGGCAACGTCCACAACGTAAAAGGTTTCGGCCTCGGACTCAGCTATGTGAAAGCGATTGTAGATGCTCATCACGGAAAAATTAAAGTGGAAAGTGTAGTAGGGAAAGGAAGTAAATTCACCCTCGAATTTCCACAGGAATAGTAAAGGAAACAGCGCATGATTATTAGTGAAAAAGAAGCCCAGCACTTCAAACACGCTATTGCCGTTCCGGGATTCGGACTGGCGATGCAGGAAAAATTGAAAATGTCCCGCGTGCTCGTTATCGGCGCCGGCGGCCTCGGCAGCCCGGTGATCCAATATCTCGGTGCCAGCGGGGTAGGTATAATCGGTATCGCGGACTATGGCGTTATCAACGATGAAGACATGCCACGCCAGCCCATCTACCACGTGCAGGACGTGAAAAAACACAAAGCTAAAATGGCCGGCAGCCGCCTCTATGGCGTAAATCCGTTTGCCCGCCCATTCCCGTTGCTGTTGCAGGCAAAACCGCAAACAATGGCGTTTCTGCTCGATGGCTTCGACATTGTAGTGGATTGCACCCAACATCTGCCCTCACACCTCCTGATCAACGATGCCTGCATTATCCACGATAAACCACTTGTGGTGGGAGAAGTGCATAACTGGCTCGCCTGGTACGGCGGTTTCAATATGCCCATGCCTGACGGTACAAGGTCCGCATCCTACCGCTGCGCACAAGACCTGACAGACGATTACCGCAACTACGATGCAGGCGCACTAGGGGTTACCCATGGCGCCACCGGCATGCGCATCGCCACAGATGTGATCAAATACCTGATTGAAGTGCCGATCGGACTTACCAACAAACTATACGGCATCGACTATCTTCATAATACCAACACGGTACATGAGCTAACCGCTGACAGGGAAGCCATGGAAGCCGTGAAAACAAACGGCCTCCTGACCGCAGAAGACTACGGACTGGATATTGTTCCGGATGTGGAAGATTAATCTGCGTGCAGTTTTAATACCGTTTTGGCTTCTCCTACCTTCAGGTGGTGCTTCATGCCTAATTTTACCGCATAGTTAGCCGGCTGATGGCCAATAGGGAAGTTGTAACAAACAGGATAATCGTAATCTTTCACCAGGTTGTGAATGATCTCATATTCCGACTGGCCGAACGGGGTCTGGGTTTCCTTGCCATCGGTAAAGGCGCCTACTACCAGTCCGGCCAGTCCATCCAGCCACCCGGCCCTTTTCAGGTTGTACATCATGCGGTCCACATTGTACCGGTATTCCCCGATATCTTCGAGCAACAGGATCTTTCCTTTCGTTTTTACCTGGGATTTAGTACCGGATATGTTAGCCAGCATGGACAAATTACCGCCTACCAGCAAGCCACTGGCACTGCCTTCGCGGTTGAGCACATGGGACGGGGTATTGTAACTGTATTTCCTGCCTTTGATAATCTGTTCCAGGCTGTGTACATATTCGTCTTCCACCGTGTCAGGCGTAATGCCGCTACACATCAGGGAATGAATGGTAGGAATGCCATAACGTTCATGGATATGTGCATGCAATACCGTGATATCACTGTAGCCGCATAACCATTTTGGATGCTTATGGAACTTTTTAAGGTTTAGTTTGTCGATTATACAGCCCATACCGTAGCCGCCACGACCAAAAAGTATAGCTTTGATCTCCGGATCATCCAGCATGTCCTGCAGCTCTTCCAGCCGCAGCTCATCAGGGGCGGAGAAGTTATGGAAACTGGTGCCCACAGTAATGCCAAGGTGTACGCGATAGCCCCAGCCACGGATTACCTCCGCAGCATACTCGGCAGCAGCCAGCTCCATTTTACTGCTGGAGCAGGTGATGCCTATTAAATCACCTTTTTTCAGATATGGTGGAATTCTTACCATTGTACTTTTGTTTACCTTTGTAAGATTGATATGTCCTCACGGACACATCGCCCGGACTAAGTTGATGAATTACATTGGCTATTCCAAAAACAAAATTATTTTTAGTATTCTTTAAGATAGTATGGGAAAATTTAACAGATATCTAATAACTGCGGCGTTACCGTATGCCAATGGCCCTGTTCATATCGGGCACCTGGCCGGCTGCTATATTCCCGCAGATATTTACGTGCGATATCTTCGCGCCAAAAAAGCTGATGTAAAATTCGTTTGCGGAACTGATGAACATGGGGTACCCATCACCATCAAAGCAATGAAGGAAGGCATCACCCCACAGGACGTTGTGGATAAATACCATAAAATTATTGGCGACAGCTTTGCAGCAATGGGTATCTCTTTCGATATCTTTTCCCGCACCAGCAACAAAGTTCACCATGAAACCGCTGCTGAGTTTTTCCTGAAAATGTACAACGACGGCCTTTTCGAGGAAAAAGAATCAGAACAGTATTATGATCCAAAGGCCAACATGTTCCTGGCCGACAGATATATCATCGGTACCTGCCCGCACTGCGGCAACGATAAAGCCTATGGCGATCAATGCGAAAAATGCGGTAACAGCCTTAGCCCGGATGAACTGATCAACCCGCACTCCGCCCTCAGCGATGCCGTGCCTGTAAAGAAAAAAACCAAACACTGGTACATGCCTTTACAGAACTACGAACCATGGCTCAATGAATGGCTGCTGGAAGGTCATAAAGAGTGGAAAAATAACGTGTACGGACAGTGTAAAAGCTGGTTGGACAGCGGTTTGCACCCACGTGCGATGACCCGCGACAGCAACTGGGGTATCCAGGTGCCACTGCCAGACGCCGAAGGTAAAGTGCTGTACGTGTGGTTCGACGCCCCGATCGGTTACATCTCTGCCACAAAAGAACTTACTGATAACTGGGCCGACTACTGGTGTCAGGAAGATACCAAACTGGTTCATTTTATTGGGAAAGATAACATCGTTTTCCACTGTATCATATTCCCGAGCATGCTGAAAGCACACGGTGGATATGTACTCCCGGATAACGTACCTGCAAACGAATTCCTGAACCTGGAAGGCGATAAAATCTCCACCTCCCGTAACTGGGCCGTATGGGTAAATGATTATATCTGCGACTTCCCGGATCAGCAGGATGTACTGCGCTATGTGCTTACCTCCACTGCTCCTGAAACAAAAGATAACGACTTCACCTGGAAAGATTTCCAGGACAGGAACAACAATGAGCTGGTAAATAACCTGGGTAACTTCGTAAACCGCGCTATGGTGCTGATGCACAAGCTGTGCGGAGGCAAAGTGCCTGCATTGCATGCTGACCTGGTAAATGACGAAGACCGGCTGATGCTGGCAGAATTTGCAGCTGCAAAAGAACGTGTGGAGAATGCGCTGGAAGCCTACAAGTTCAGAGAAGGTTTATCCGAAGTAATGGCGCTTTCCAGTAAAGGTAACCAGTACATGCAGCGCAATGAGCCATGGATACTGGCCAAAGCCATCGAAAAACTGAAAAAAGGAGAACCACATGATAAATACACCGCAGATGATTTGGAGATGCTGCAAAAACGCATCGACATCTGTCTGCATATTTGTCTGCAACTGACCGCAAACCTGGCTATCCTTATCAATCCATTCCTGCCGTTCACCGCTAAGAAAATGATGCACATGATGAAAGTGGTAGAACGTATGCTGGATTGGGAAAATGCAGGTTCTGCAAAACTGCTGAGCGTAGGGTATAGTCTCCGTGAACCTGAACTGCTGTTCAAGAAAATTGAAGACGATGCCATCAATGCCCAGCTGGCAAAACTGGCAGCATCCAAAAAAGCCATCGAAGCTGCTGCAGCTGCTACCGCCGCCGCATTGGCACCGAAGGAAGAAAAACCGGCTGCTCCTGCAAAACCGGAAATTCAGTTCGACGATTTCGCTAAACTGGACCTGCGCGTGGGTACCATCATCACCGCAGAAAAAGTGGAAAAAGCTGATAAACTGCTGAAATTACTGGTAGATATCGGCACCGAGCAACGCACCGTTGTTTCCGGTATCGCAGCACATTTCGCACCGGAAGATATCATCGGCAAACAGGTAACGCTGGTGGCCAACCTGGCCCCCCGCAAAATGCGTGGTATTGAAAGCCAGGGCATGATCCTGATGGCAGAAGATAACGGTAAACTCGTTTTCGTAAATCCTGCCGAGGCGGTGAAGCCCGGTAGCGGCGTAAGCTGAGTTCAACTTTCCAAGTTATAAATTTAAAGTCCTGCCTTACCGGCGGGACTTTTTTGTGTGCGCCAGGCATGGCGATCTGCTATAGGGTGCAAGTCCCGAACCCACTTTGTAGTAGGAAGGGTTAGCCAATAGCAAGGGTGTCGCGGGCGACTGCGAATCTGAAGGAAGCTGGCGG
>NZ_JAHUWJ010000013.1 GCF_019219075.1 Chitinophaga sp. sic0106 | reverse complement strand
TGAACTACTACTATTGGAAAACAACCCACCAAATGAACTTATTCTAACAAACCGCCGTATGCGGAACCGCATGTACGGTGGTGTGAGAGGACAGTGAGGGAAATAATCCCTCACTTCCTACTCGATTGTGTTAAACTCTTGCTCAGTCCACACTTAACGGATGCCCCATATAAAGGCTAGGCAAATAAATCACTGCTCAGGTACCGATCGCCCCGATCACAAATAATACAAACAATCACCCCCTTCTTCAACTCCGCCGATAACCGCGCCGCCGCAGCTACCGCACCGCCACTACTCATACCACAAAATACCGCTTCCTCCCTGGCCAGCCGCTTCGTCATCGTTCTGGCCTCGGCCTCGCTGATATCCATGATCCGGTCAATACGCGACCGGTCGAAAATCTTCGGTAAATACGCCTCCGGCCACTTCCGTATGCCCGGAATCTTCGAACCATCGGTAGGCTGACATCCCACAATCTGAATATCCGGATTCTGCTCCTTCAGAAACTTGGAAACACCCATCACCGTACCGGTAGTACCCATCGCACTCACAAAATGCGTTACCCTGCTCTGCGTATCTTTCCAGATCTCAGGACCAGTGGTTTTATAGTGCATCATATAGTTATCCGGGTTGCCAAACTGGTTCAGGTTCAAATATCCGCCCTTCTCCAATTGCGCCGTTGCATAATCGATAGATCCCTCCATCGACAACTCCTTCGGCGTCAGGATAACTTTAGCACCATACGCCTGCATCGTTTGTACGCGCTCGGCAGTAGCATCTGCCGGCATAACTATTTCTATCTCTATACCAAACAAATTCGCAATCATAGCCAACGCTATACCGGTATTACCACTGGTGGCCTCTATTAACTTCACCCCCGGTTTCAGCTCTCCTCTGTCCAACGCCCCCTTGATCATCCCATACGCCGCCCTGTCCTTTACACTGCCACCGGGATTGGTGCCTTCCAGCTTCCCGTAAATCGTTACAGCCGGATTGGCTGAAATTTTCTTCAGTTCTACCAGTGGGGTATTCCCCACCAAATCCAGTATTGTTGCCATGGTTATCAGTTACAATTCAGTTAATCGATGTTCTGCCTTATAGTAAATCCGCGAAAATGGCTCTACGCTCTTGATCAGCCATACATTGCCGCCAATAACACTGTGGTGGCCCACAATGGTATCGCCTCCAAGTATGGTAGCCCCCGCGTAAATAATCGTGTGCTCTTCAATCGTAGGATGACGCTTGTTATGCGCCATTTCCTTATCCACACTCAAAGCGCCCAGCGTTACACCCTGGTAAATCTTTACATGTGGCCCTATTACAGACGTTTCACCAATGACCACACCAGTACCATGGTCTATACAAAACCAGGGCGCAATCACCGCTCCGGGGTGAATATCAATCCCCGTTCTGCTATGTGCCTGCTCTGTGATCATCCTGGGCAATAAAGGTACTTTCAGCTTATGCAGAATATGTGCAATCCTGTAAAAAGCGACCGCATAAAAGCCGGGATAAGCCCGTATCACTTCGTATAAGCAGGTGGCAGCGGGATCTCCCTGTAAAATAGCATCCGCATCTTTTCTTAAATCCTCATACATGCCTGGTATCTGCTTCATAAACTGCTGGCTCAACTGCTTTGCAGGCGCAGGCAATTGATGCTCCATCGACAGCAGCAAGGCTTCCAGCTGTTGTTCCAGCAGGCTCCCATATTGCTCCAGTAATACAGGATCGGCCATCACATGGCCTGTATGTTCAGGAAATAACCAGTTCAGTAGATTATTGGCAAGGTCGTTGACCGCCCCGGTAGACGGAAAGGCATTAGCCGCCGCCCTTTCGTGCCGTCGCTTTAATTCTTCCAGAAAGTCGTTCATATACTATGAGGTTCGGAATTACAGGAAAGGCCTGTTATTTACAGATAAAATTACATATAAATCTACAAAGGTAGTAGACTATTTATGATATTTGGCTGCGTTTTACTACGACAGGTTGTTTAGCCACAATTTTAGCATCTTCTTATACCGGATTCTTAGGTAAGAATCTTATTTTTGGCGTCTGTTGATTAACACTAAACTTTACTATGGCTAACATTTTAATTATTGACGATGAAAAGAGCATCCGTAAAACCCTGACGGAAATCTTAAGTTACGAAGGGTATAAGGTAGATGAAGCCGCAGATGGACAGGAAGGTTTTAAAATGTTTCAAGGTAAGCAATACGATGCCGTATTGTGCGATATAAAAATGCCAAAAATGGATGGCCTGGAATTCCTGGAAAAAGCCAGGGAAGTAAATCCGGACATCCCTATCATCATGGTTTCCGGCCACGGAAACATTGATACCGCAGTAGATGCAGTGAAAAAAGGAGCGTATGATTACATCTCCAAACCACCGGATCTGAACCGCCTGCTGATCACCCTGCGCAACGCCATGGACAGGACTACGCTGGTAACAGAAACCAAAACGCTGCGCCGTAAAGTAAATAAAGTGCCTGAAATGATAGGAGCTTCCGCACCTATCCTCAAAATAAAAGAAACGCTGGAAAAAGTAGCACCTACGGATGCCCGCGTACTCATCACCGGTGAAAACGGAGTGGGTAAGGAGCTGGTAGCCCGCTGGTTGCACGAACTCAGCAGCCGCGCTGCCGGCCCCATGGTAGAGGTAAACTGCGCTGCCATTCCAAGTGAACTGATTGAAAGTGAACTGTTCGGACATGAAAAAGGCTCCTTTACCTCCGCTGTAAAACAGCGCATTGGTAAATTCGAACAAGCTTCCGGCGGTACCCTGTTCCTGGATGAAATCGGTGATATGAGCCTCAGCGCACAGGCGAAAGTATTGCGCGCCCTCCAGGAAGGTAAAATTACCCGCGTAGGTGGCGATAAAGAAATCAGTGTAGACGTTCGCGTGGTAGCAGCTACAAATAAAGACCTGCTCAAAGAAGTAGAAGATAAAAATTTCCGCCTCGACTTATACCACCGCCTCAGTGTAATCCTCATCCACGTGCCATCACTCAACGATCGCCGCGATGATATTCCTTTGCTCGTGGAAAGCTTCCTGGATACCGTTTGTAACGAATACGGCATCGCCCGCAAAAGCATCGATAAGGAAGCCATGAAAGCATTGCAAAGTCACAACTGGTCAGGTAATATCCGCGAACTCAGAAACGTGGTGGAAAGGCTCGTGATCCTTTCCGGTAAAACAATTTCACCGGAGGATGTAGACGATTTTGTAGTGCCAAACCGGGATAAGAAAAAAGTAAATTCTTAATAAATTAACCAGCAATGTCCAGCAAGCATTTGTACCTCATAAGCGGACTGGGAGCGGATGAACGAGTATTCAGGCATCTGCGGTTTCCGGACGGATATGAGGTGCATTTTCTGCCCTGGATAGCGCCACAACCACAGGAGTCAATCAGCAGTTATGCCTCCCGTATGGCAGCCGGCATCACTGCTGAAGGCCAGGTAAGCCTTGCCGGTCTTTCTTTTGGTGGGATCATGAGCATTGAAATTGCCAAACTGCGTCCCATCCATCAAACTATTCTTTTATCCAGCATCAAGCAAACCAGTGAAAAACCCGCGTATTTCAACTGGATCAGGCGATTACAGCTTACTAAATTGCCCGACTTCATCATTTTTCAGAACCGTACCCGCATTGTTGAATATTACATGGACGTAAGCAGTCCGGAAGAAAAGCAATTGTTGCGGGATTACCTGGCACGTAAGGATTATGCTTATTCCCGCTGGGCTTTTGAGGTAATCCTTAACTGGGAAAACGAGTTTCGCCCGCAAAACCTCGTGCATATCCATGGGGATAGGGATCATCCCTTCCCGATTAAATACCTGCATCCCACCCACATTATCCCCAATGCGGGTCACTTTATGGTGTACAACCGCGCGGCAGAAGTAAGCCGGATTTTGTCAGAAGTATTAAGCTAGTAATTGTGGGAACTCATTCATTTCTGTGAGTATTGTTACCCTTAAATCGCTGAAGTTATGTTCCAGTAAGGTTTTTGGTCCGGAGAGATATACATGTACCGCCGGATACTGCTGATTAAATTCCTGGATATACTGATGCAGTACTTGTGGAGGAACGGCCGTCACCACATGAGAATAAAGCGCAGTTACCCCGCTGTTTTTCAGAAATGGGTCCAGGTCCCGGAGCGGGACATTAGGGCCGAAATAGGTTACCTTCTTCCCATATTTCTTAAGCATATAATACACGTACAACAAAGGAATTTCGTGCAGTTCACCCTCAGGTTGAAACAGCAGGAAATGGTCGGTTGCATCATAATTCATAGGCAGACTGTCGATTGCCACCATCAGTTTGGTACGGATAATAGCGCTGCAAAAATGTTCCTGTGCCGGCAGCATCTGGTCGGTAAGCCAGAGGATTCCCACTTTTTCCAGGAATGGGTAGATGACCTTCACGACGGCTGTTTCCATGCCATGGGTGCGGATCACGTTGGATATGACTGTTTCAAATTGCTGCGTATTATAACGTAGGGTGGCGCTCAGCAGGTCATGGATCTGCAGACATAGGTCGGACGATTGATCCGAGATGGCAAGGCTTAGCGTATTCCTTTCCTGTTCTGACAGGGTGGCGATACGGGAAATCTTAACTCCGTGATGGTATAAGTAGGCAATTTTCAGGAAGGCCTTCAGGTCTTCCCCATCATAAATCCGATGGTTTTTATCTTTTCTACGCGGCTGATACAGCTGGTATCGTTGTTCCCAGATCCTTAATGTGTGCGCCTTTATACCAGTGAAGTTTTCAATGTCCCTGATTGAAAAACTGTTCAATGGCGTCAGGTATAGTATCCGGGCAAATGTATAAAGATTAAGCTATTTTTAAGAAAACTTTTCCTATATAAAAGCTGGAAGGAGAGGACAGAATATTATATTTGCCTTTTTAAGCATTTAACTTAAGCCTAACTGAATGAACCTGGCATTTTGGAAAAACAATAAGGATAAGCAGCCTAGGAAGAAAAAGTCTGCAGTTCGTGAATGGCTGGATGCAGCAATTTTTGCTATCATCGCCGCAACCCTGATCCGCACTTTTATTTTTGAAGCTTATACCATCCCTACTCCCTCTATGGAGAAGACATTGCTGGTAAATGACTTTCTTTTTGTAAGTAAGATCAGTTATGGCCCCCGTATTCCAATGACGCCACTGGCAGTGCCTTTTGTGCACCACACCATGCCGCTCACCAAAAATACACCGGCTTATTCTGAAGCTATTAAATGGAAATACCGCCGTTTGCCAGGGATTGGAGAGGTAAAGAGATATGATGTGGTGGTATTTAACTTTCCTGAGGGAGATACAGTAGCCCTCGATGCAGCAGACCCAAGCTACTACCGTATGGTCAGGCAGATGGGTTGGCAGGAGGTCAACAATAACTATAAAGTCATCCACCGCCCGGTAGATAAGCGCGAGAACTATATCAAGCGTTGTATGGCCGAAGCAGGCGATACCCTGACCATCGTGCATGGCGCAGTGTATGTGAATGGTAAGGCAGCTCCGGTACCACCAGGCAGCCAGCATCGTTACACGGTGATTACCAACGGCGAACCGCTGAACCCTTCCCGCCTCGAAGAAATGGGTATCAGTGGCCCTGACGCTACCCTGGATGCCAGCACTTACGTATACAACCTGACACCTGCACAGGTCACCAGCCTGAAACAATTCGATATCATTAAGAGCATCACCGTTTTCGAAGAAGCCAATATCAGCGCTATCTACGATTACAACGATATTTTCCCGCATGATACGGCGCACTTCCATTGGACAGAAGAGAATTTCGGACCGCTGTACATTCCTAAGAAAGGCGCTACCGTAACGCTGAATGACAGCAATATCGCCATCTACGACCGTATCATCCGTGTGTTTGAAAACAACACCCTGGAAAGAAAAGACGGTAAATTTATCATTAATGGTCAGCCTGCAGAAAGTTATACGTTTAAAATGAACTACTACTGGATGATGGGTGACAACCGCAATAATTCACTGGATTCCCGCTACTGGGGCTTCGTTCCGGAAGATCACGTAGTAGGTAAAGCGTGGATGATCTGGATGAGCTATGGTGAAGGCGGTATCCGCTGGAGCAGGCTGTTCAGAACTATTAAATAACCCTAAATCACATACCATGGCAAAACAACTGCAACAATTCGAATACACCGTATACGAAGATATCACTGAACTTAACGATGCAGATGCCTGGTTACTGACAGAAGCACGCGATGTTACGCACCATGCGTACGCACCATATTCACATTTCCAGGTTGGAGCCGTTGCCAGGCTTGCTAACGGCGAGATCATCGCCGGCTCCAACCAGGAAAATGCCTCTTTCCCTGTTGGCCTCTGCGCCGAAAGGGTAGCACTGGCAGCAGCAGCTTCCGTTTATCCGGAAGTGGCTATTGATACCATTGCTATCAGTTACCATAACCTCAATGGCGACAGCTCACAACCCATCTCCCCTTGTGGAATATGCCGCCAGTCGCTGGCAGAAGTAGAAATGCGCCAGAAAGAGCCCATCCGCCTGATTATGGGTGGCCTCAGCGGCCGCGTAATTGTCGTGGATAAAGCCAACGACCTCCTGCCCTTCGCTTTCTCCGGAGAAATGCTCGGTTAAAAAGATTTTAGGATGATGTATAAATTATAACTAATTTATATATATTTGCCGGTATAAATGCCATACCATGAAATCCTATACCAGACGATTGCTGGTGCAGGCAATCGGCCTATGTTTAACCGTGTCATCTGTAGTTGCAGGCGTTCATAACCCTGGCCGCGACAAAGCCGCACAATATTTTAAGGAAGGACTCACCCTGCGTAGAGCCGGTGCCGTAGTAGAAGCTACCGCGCGGTTTAATGCAGCAATTATGGCCGACAGTACCTATGGTGCTGCGTGGAGTGAGCTGGCAGATATTTATTTTGCAGAAGGTGATTATACGTTATCGCTTTACCACAGCCTGATTGCAAGGACCCATGGCAGTACTGATGCCACGGGACAGGCCGGGCTCAGCTATTACCGGATGAAACAATATGATAATGCGCTGGAAATGTTGTCGCTGGCAGCAGCTGACACAGGGGCGAGCACACCGGTAATATTTAGCCTGGCAGGGGTATATGCGCGACAGGAAGACTACCGCCAAAGCATATATTATTTTGAGCGGGGGATTGCACATAGTGTCGTAGTGGCAGGTGCCGGGGAGGAAAAAAATGTCAGTGACAGTATGTTGCTGTCACAAATAGGAAAGGATGCCACAGAGGCGAAAGTATTATACTGCCTGGCGCAGGCAGCACAACATAAAGGCTGTCACAAAGCGGCAGCCGGCATCTGGCAGTTATTGCTGCACATACAGCCTGCTAACGGATTTGCCATGTTTATGCTGGGAAAAGCGTATATGGATATGGGTGAGGTAGCGCTGGGAGAAAAAATTTGTGATCAGGCACAACAATTAGGAGAAATACAGAACTAACGTGTTGGTATATACGTTATTAGATCAAAGATATTCCGCCACAGGATGATGTAGTAGAAGCAGTGTTTCGGGAAAGGCAAGCTCCCCTGCATTGCGCTGAGGACTGTGGTATTTTCTTCGACAGTTTGGCCACGGCGGCTGCAAGCTGTTAACGCTGCGAACCAGGTGGTTCGCAGCGTTTTATTTTGTTACATACGCTCTGGTACGCGGATACCGAGCAATTGCATGCTTTTGGCAATGGTATTGGCAGTGAGCTGGATGATTTGCAGACGGAGTTTTTTCTTGTCTTCGTCATTAGCTCTGAGAATGGAGTAGGTTGGTACGCCCTCCACTTTTTCTGCGTAGAATGAGTTGAAAGTCTGTGCCAGCAGGAATGCGTAGTTGGCAATTACAGACGGGCTCATTTCTTTATGTGCATCAGCAAGAATACCAGGGAACTGCTCATTGAGGGAGATCAGTTCTTTCTCCAACGGCAGCAGGGTGCCGGAATAGCTGTAGTTGTCAAGGCCTTCTACCGGGCCAACTTCACGGAGGATGGACTTGATACGTGCATGTGCATACTGGATGAATGGTCCGGTAAAGCCGTGCAGGTCAATAGATTCCTCCGGATTAAAGATCATTCTCTTCTTAGGATCTACGCGGAGCAGGAAGAATTTCATGGCGCCAAGACCGATGGTTTCATACAGCTCATCCAGTTCGTTTTCGGAGAAGTCGGCCAGTTTTTTACCGGCTTCCTGCGTTTTAACCGCAGCTGTTTTCACCATTTCGTCGATCATGTCATCGGCATCCACTACGGTACCTTCGCGACTTTTCATACGACCGTGGGGTAATTCCACCATGCCGTAGCTGAGATGGAAGATACCCGGTGCTGCTGGTTCTCCGAGTTTTTCGAGAATGAGTTGCAGTACCTTGAAGTGATAGTTTTGTTCATCGGCTACTACATAGATGCTTTGATCCATGTGGTAGTCGTCGTATTTCAGGCGGGCGGTGCCCAGGTCCTGCGTCATGTATACGGAGGTGCCATCGCCGCGGAGTAGGAGTTTTTCATCCAATCCGTCAGCGGTGAGGTCGATCCAAACGGAGTTATCTTCTTTTTTGAACAGCACACCTTTGCGCAGGCCATCTTCCACGAGATCTTTACCGAGCAGGTAGGTCTGGCTTTCGTAGTACATTTTATCGAAGTCGATGCCCAGTTTTTTATAGGTAACATCGAATCCTTCATATACCCAGCCGTTCATGGTGTTCCAGAGTTCGCGTACTTCCGGGTTGCCGGCTTCCCATTGCTGCAGCATGATTTTAGCCTGCAGCATGATCTCCGTTTTGTTACGGGCAGCCTCTTTCACATCGCCCATAATTTTGGCTACTTTCTCTTCATTATCCTTTACTTCAGGTTTGTGAAGGGCTGTTACCAGCTTTTCGAGTTTCTCGGTTTCGGTGGCATTGAAATCGCGGAAATCGCGCTCCAGGACGCGGTCTATGATAGGTTCGGCCTGTTCTTTTACCACACTTTCGAACTTTACGTAGTAGTCGCCCACGAGGTGGTCCCCTTTAATACCGCTAGATGCCGGGGTGTCGCCATGTGCAAATTCCTGCCATGCCAGCATCGATTTACAAATATGTATACCGCGATCGTTTACGAGATTGGCTTTAATGACTTCGTAACCATTGGCTTTCAGGATTTCTGCGATAGAGAAACCGAGGAAGTTATTGCGGAGGTGGCCGAGGTGGAGCGGCTTATTGGTATTGGGAGAGGAGTACTCTACCATGATTTTTTTACCGTTGGCAGGTTGTACGCCAAAGTTCCTGTTGGTGAAGGTTGCTTTCAGGAAGTTTGACCAGTACTGTGCATTGATGGTAAGGTTCAGGAATCCTTTTACCACATTGAATGCGGAGAAGAGTTCCGGATTATTTGCTACCAGGTATTCACCGATATGCTGACCGGCTTCTTCTGGTTTTTGTCGGCTGAATTTGGTGAAAGGGAACGTAACAATGGTGTATTCACCTTCGAACTCAGGTTTGGTAATATTAACAGAGATGTCAGTAGCTGCTACCTGTTGGTCGTAAAGTGATTTAATGGCGGCCACTGCGGCCATTCTGATGGATTGTACAACACTCATGCTGAAAATGATTAATGCGAACAGCAAAGATAATCGTTTCTGGCATTAAGTTTTGTTGTTTACCAGGGGTTTTGGGAGATGGCAGGCGCATCGGCTGCGAGGATGTATCGTTTTGCGGGGCGGATCAGCTGTTTCAGTGGTGCCACCGCGTTTTCCACGGCCGACGGGGAAACAAAAAAGCCGCGCCAATGCTGGCGCGGCTTGCATATGTCTGAAGTAATTATATTAGAAAGAGTAGAACAGACCGATTTGTGCTACCGAGTTTTTAGAATCGATATTCACATCATCATTGTAAATATTGGACAAACCGAAGTTGTACCTGCCGGAGAAGCCGAGGCCGTTATCCAGTTTATATCCGAAACCAAGGCCCAGACCGAAATCTGCTGTGGTCATGATGTCTTTATAATCCTTGTTGGTATTATCGCCTACTTTGGTTTTAGCCGCCAGCAGGAAACCCACCTGCGGGCCTGCTTCTACGAAGAAGCTGGGAGCGATGGAGTATTGCACCATCAGTGGTATGTTCAGGTAGTCGGTAGCGATGGTTACGTCTTTTAATGGAACGCCTAGGATATTGCCGGATTCCAGTTTAGTACCCTGGCCGGAGTACAGGAGCTCAGGCTGGAATGCCCATTCCTTGGTGATGGCGAAGTTGGCGTATACACCTGCGTTGAAGGAGGCGCGTACTTTATTATTATCATACTGCGTCATTTTTGCAAGGTTGAGGCCACCTTTTACACCGAAGTTAACATTTTGTGCCTGTGCTGTCAGGAACGACCCGAGGGCAATGATGCCGGACAGAATAAGTTTTTTCATGATATGTTTATTTGAGGCAGGGAAAATGCAATAACTGTGCCGGGCGTACGAAAACATTTAAAAATTTTATACTGTAATGGGTTGTGATTGTGCGGTTCAATAAAAAAGGGCTCCATTACGGAGCCCGGTTTTCTATTTGCATATTGGTTAAATCAGTAGATATAGAACTCCACGCGTCTGTTGCGCTGGCGGCCTTCATCTGTTTTATTGGAAGCGATTGGCTGGGTAGGACCATAGCCGAGAGCTTCGATTTTATTTGGCAGCACGCCTTTGCTAACGAGGTAGTTCTTCACGGCTTCGGCTCTTTCTCTGGAAAGCTCCATATTGCGTTTGAGGCTACCAATGTTATCGGTATGACCGGAGAGTTTGAGATTAAGGTTTTTACGTTTCAGCAGTTCGGCTACGCGATCCAGTGCAGCGTATGATTTTTCCTTGATGGTAGCTTTAGCGAAATCAAATTCCAGGTTACGGATCGCTTCCTTAACGATGGTTTGATCTTCTTCCGTAATAACTATTTTTTCCTCAACTTTCGGAGGTTCAGGCAGTGGACAGCCGGAGCCGTCTACCTTTGTTTTGGCCGGGGTGTTAGGGCATTTATCGAAGTAATCGGAAACACCGTCACCATCGGCATCCGCTGTCAGTTTATTCACGTCTTCAGCCAGCTTGGCATTTGCAGTGTTGGCAGCAGCGAGGGTTTTAGCCAGATTCTTTTTCTCCAGTAACAGTTCATCATAGCCCTGTTTGGCAGGGTTGTGGAACTGCAGGTCCGGCTTGTCCCACTTGCCGAGCGCAAATTCAAGGCCTACGCGGGCGTAGGAGAATTTATCCTTGTTAGGTCCGTATACGTAACCATCGAGGTTATCGCCATCCGTATAATACATCGTATAAGCGAGGTCGACGTTAATACCATCTGCTGCTCTGAACTTGATACCAGCGCCTACCGGGATTACCAGTTCTTTGATATCGCCGTCGGGTTTGTACCTGTATTCAGATCCCCGCCTGTCAGTGAGTTTGGGGCTATAGCCAGCCAAACCTCCACCCACAGTAGCATAGAGCACTGCTATGTTTTGTTTGGTGATCCAGTTGACGGTAGTAATATTGAATACGGCGCTGAGGGTTCCGGAGTATTTAAGGGTGGTTTTATACTCCAGGTAGGGCCTGCCGGCATCCATTGGATTGACGCCATTACCCAGATTTTTTTCGTTATTGGCTTTCAGGAAACCACCAAGGTAATCCGCCCGGAGGCCGAAGAAATGCAGTATCTGGTACTGTACATAGGCCCCATAGCCAATGTTGGGCTTCCATTTGGAGAAGTCGTTACTACCACCGGTAGCGGCTACAGGAGCCAGTGCGCCGGCGTTAAATCCAGCGAACCACCGGTTATAGTGTTTACCGCCTTTAAACATTGGGGCAGTTACTTGCTCCGGGTCACCTTCAATGGTAACATAGGCCTCTTGTGGCGGCGGGAGTTGCTGTGCCTTGCTTACGGCTGGCAGGATTGCCAAGGTGCCAAAGGCCACATTTAATAGCATGGTTTTTTTCATGGACATCACGTTAATTGCTGATGAATTAATTGAAATGATAAAAATGGATTCTGGTTGGGGATAATAGAAACTCACCAGGCGGGCAGAGGTTATGAACAATAAGGCCGGTGTAATTGTCTTTTAATGACATTTAGAGGGGCCACCAGGCCGATTAAGTAAAAATAATGATTTCTAATATAAAATATCATTTATCTCATAAATATCTTATAAAAAAAACTGACTGACATATTTACAGATTCATTCCGCTTGGCATAATCATTGACAAAATTCCGACAACACGCATTACTTACAACTAAAGGAGAATCTTAATACTATGGGAAAAATAATAGGCATTGACTTAGGAACTACCAACTCATGCGTTGCCGTTATGGAAGGTAACGAACCGGTAGTTATTGCCAATGATGAGGGAAGAAGAACGACCCCATCTGTTGTGGCATTTTTGAAAAATGGAGAAAGAAAAGTGGGTGATCCGGCAAAACGCCAGGCTATTACCAACCCCGTAAACACTATTATGTCAGTTAAACGTTTCATGGGCCGTCATTTTGACGAGGTTTCCAACGAACTGACACATGTTAGCTATAAAGTAGTAAGGGGAGATAATAACACCACCCGTATAGATATTGATGGCAGATTATATACACCGCAGGAAATTTCTGCGATGATTCTGCAGAAAATGAAAAAAACCGCGGAAGATTACCTGGGCCAGGAAGTTTCCGAAGCCGTAATCACTGTGCCTGCATACTTCAATGATGCACAACGTCAGGCAACCAAAGAAGCCGGTGAAATCGCCGGTCTGACTGTTCGTCGTATCATCAACGAACCTACCGCTGCCGCACTGGCTTATGGTATGGATAAAAAACACCAGGACAGCAAAATCGCTGTGTTTGACCTTGGTGGTGGTACCTTCGATATTTCCGTACTCGAACTGGGTGACGGTGTATTCGAAGTGAAATCTACCAACGGTGATACGCACCTCGGTGGTGACGACTTCGATAAAGTGATTATGGACTGGTTGGCCGACGAATTCAAGAAAGATGAAGCGGTAGACCTGCACAAAGATCCAATGAGCTGGCAGCGCCTGAAAGAAGCAGCTGAAAAAGCTAAAATCGAGTTGTCTTCTTCTGCTGAAACAGAAATTAACCTGCCTTATATCACCGCTGTGGACGGCGTGCCTAAGCACCTGGTGAAAAAACTGACCCGCGCGAAATTCGAGCAACTGAGCGACAGCCTGGTGGAAAGAACCCTGGAGCCTTGCCGCAAAGCACTGCAGGACGCCGGTATGTCAGCTTCTGAAATCGACGAAGTAATCCTCGTAGGCGGTTCTACCCGTATTCCTAAAATCCAGGAAGTGGTGGAGAAATTCTTCGGTAAAAAACCTAACCGTGGTGTAAACCCAGATGAAGTAGTAGCCGTAGGTGCTGCTATCCAGGGTGGTGTACTCACCGGTGAAGTGAAAGACGTACTCCTGCTGGATGTTACTCCGCTTTCTCTGGGTATCGAAACAATGGGCGGTGTGTTTACCAAACTGATTGAGTCTAACACCACCATCCCTACCAAAAAATCTGAAACATTCTCTACTGCCGCTGATAACCAGCCAAGCGTAGAAATCCATGTACTGCAGGGTGAAAGACCAATGGCCAACCAGAACAGAACACTGGGCCGCTTCATCCTCGGTGATATTCCTCCTGCACCACGCGGCGTTCCTCAGGTCGAAGTTATCTTCGACATCGACGCCAACGGTATTCTGCACGTAACCGCTAAAGATAAAGGTACTGGTAAATCCCAGAACATTAAGATCGAAGCTGGTAGCGGCCTGAATAAAGAGGAAATCGAAAAAATGAAGGCAGAAGCGAAAGCGAACGAAGCCAGCGATAAGGAAGCTCGTGAAAAAATCGAGAAACTTAACAAAGCGGACAGCCTCATCTTCCAAACAGAAAAACAACTGAAGGAATACGGTGAGAAATTGTCAGCTGATAAAAAAGCGGCTATCGAAACTGCGCTGAACAAACTGAAAGAAGCACACAAATCGCAGGACAGCGCATCACTGGATACAGCTGAAGCAGAACTGACTGCTGCATGGACTGCTGCTTCCGAAGAAATGTACAAAGCAACTGAAGGTCAGCCAGGCGCTGCTCCTCAGGACAACGGCGGTCATCAACAGAGCCAGGGCAACGCTGGTGACGGTGTAACCGACGCTGAATTCGAAGAAGTAAAGTAAGTACAAAGCAAACATAATGAACCAAAGGGTGTCTCAGTTTTGAGACACCCTTTATTTTTTCTGCTAAATCGCAAAACATTTTCCTAATTTGTACCGGTTTAGCAGGGTCACAATGTATTACAGACTAAGGTTCTATCTTCACTATCAAACCTGGTTCGGGCAGAATTTATACCTGCTCGGCAATATTCCCGTACTGGGAAACAATCTACCTTCCAACGCCATACCCATGCAATGGCACCGCGATGGCTGGTGGTACGCAGAAGTGATGATACCACAGGATGAACTGCCGGAATTTCAGTATTCCTATATCGTAAGAGAGCTGGAAGAAACCATAACGGAAGGGACCCTACGAAAAGTTACCCTCCGCGCCGGCGCTCCCCTGGAACAACTGTTTGTGGATACCTGGAACAACGCATACGACTACGAAAATAACTGGTCATCCGCACCATTTACCCGCGTGTTTTTCCCGCACCGGCCTGGCAACATCCCAGGCATACTAACGGCTACGCACCTCTTTAAAGTGAAGGCACCCTTACTGCCACCAAACCACACCATCTGCCTGTTAGGTAGCTGCGCACAACTGGGCAATTGGGATATGCAACAGCCCCTGCTGCTGCAATACACTGCCGATGGCTGTTTCACAGCAGGTGTTAATCTCCCTGAAACAAATATGCCGGTATACTACAAATACGGCGTATATGACCTGGAGCAACAGCAACTGCTGCACCTTGAAACCGGCGATAACAGACAACTGCACTTCGAAGCCCAGCCCGGTACACAGGTAACCCTGCACGACGGCTACCTGCGGAAAGAATATGATCTCTGGAAAGGTACCGGCGTATCTATCCCGGTGTTTAGCCTGAGATCAGCCGCAGGACTGGGCACGGGCGAATTTGCCGATATCCCGCTGCTGGCCGCCTGGGCCGCCCAAAAAAGTATACAACTCATTCAGCTGCTGCCAGTGAATGACACCACTATCACCGGCACCTGGACGGATTCATATCCTTATGCAGCCATCTCCTCGTTTGCACTGCACCCGCTGTATATCAAGCTGGAAGAGGTGGGTAGCCTGCCTGCCACCCATCCCCTGGAGCAACAGCTGCCGCAATTACGGCAACGCCTAAACGAGAATGATACGGTCGATTATGAAGCAGTGATGTCATTCAAAATGGCTTACCTCCGCGCACTGTATGAGCAACAGGGTGGCCGCCTGGAAAGCAGGCAATACTGGCAGTGGTTTGCCGCCAACGAGCATTGGCTGCTGCCTTACGCCGCCTTCAGCTACCTGCGGGATCATAATAAAACAGCAGACTTTTCACGTTGGGATAACTATCAGTCATTCCAACTGCGTGCGATCAATCAGCTGATAATCGACCAGGAAAGTGCCGCGGAAACGGTTAGATTTTACTTCTTTATACAATACCACCTGCACCTGCAGTTAAAAGCTGCCGTAACGGAAACCCGCAAGGCAGGCCTCGCACTAAAAGGCGATATACCTATTGGTGTAGCACGTCATAGCGTGGAAACCTGGATGCATCCGGCGCTTTTTCATATGGATATGCAGGCAGGTGCGCCGCCGGACAGTTTTACCGCCGCCGGCCAGAACTGGGGCTTTCCTACCTATAACTGGAACCGTATGGCAGCCGATGGCTATGAATGGTGGCGGCAGCGTCTACAACATATGTCCGCCTACTTCGACGCTTTCCGCATTGACCATATCCTCGGATTTTTCCGTATCTGGCAAATTCCTTACGATGCTGTACAAGGTATTTTGGGATATTTTCATCCAGCCGTTCCCGTTAGTAAGGAAGAATTATTGTTCTTAAATATCGGTTTCAGTGAAGCGCGCTTTTGCGAGCCATATATCACGGACCAGTTGCTGGATGAACGTTTTGGCGTATATGCCGCTATGATAAAAGATACCTACCTGATTAAACTTTCTTCAGGCAGGTATGCCATGCAGTCGGCCTTTGATACGCAGCGAAAAATTCAGCAGCAACTACTGCCTGCTGGCATGAAAGTCGCGCTGTATCAGCTGCTCACTGATATACTCCTTATCCGTGAGCAGAAAAATGGCACTACCGTTTTTCATCCGCGCTTCGATCTCATGTCCACCGAATCCTTTGCGGCACTTGATCCTGCGGTACAAAAGAAATTGCGGCAGCTATATCACCATTATTTCTACGTACGCCAAGAAAATATCTGGCGCAAGGAAGCGCTGCGAAAACTGCCCTATATCAGCAAAGCTACAGACATGCTGATTTGCGGGGAGGACCTGGGCATGGTGCCTGCCTGTGTGCCAGGCGTGATGCAGCAACTGGGTATCCTGAGTCTGGAGATTCAACGTATGCCTAAGTATGCGGATCGCCAGTTTCAAAGTTTACATGCTTTGCCTTACCAGGCGGTGCTTACACCTTCTACCCATGATATGCCAACGCTGCGGGAATGGTGGGAGGAAAACCAGGCAGTTACGCAGGTTTACTGGGAACAGATACTACACCGCAAAGGCGATGCACCGCGTGCTTGCAGCCCCCACATCTTACAACAAATTATACAGCAACATTTGCAATCTCCGGCAATGTGGCGTATATTTCAATTACAGGAATTGCTGGCAATAGACAGCCTGCAGCCTGCGGTGGCGCCGGAAAAGGAACGAATCAACAATCCTGCGGTGGCCACGCACTACTGGCGATATCGTATCGGCATTAACCTGGAAGATTTACCTGTAAAAACCAAGGAAGCCAATGGAACTGCATCTCTATCCATATGAGCTGAAATTCAGACATACATTTACCATTTCCCGGAAATCCAAAGATAAACAACCAATATTGGTGGCAGAGCTGATCAGTAATGGCATCAGCGGCCTTGGTGAAACAGTGGATAACTCCTACTATAACATGACGGTGCCGGCTTTGATGGACGCTATCAATGCGCATCGGTCCTTCATAGAGCAATATCAGTTTACAACACCCGAACAGTTCTGGTCCGATTGCTATCCGCTTTTTGCAGGTAATATGTTTGCCCTCTGCGCGCTGGATATAGCGGCCTGGGACCTGTACGGCAAACAAAGAGGATTGCCGCTGTACCAGTTATGGGGCCTCGATATTTCGAAGAACCCTATGACGGATTATACCATCGGGATCGATACCATTGAAAACATGGTGCGTAAGTTGAAAGACTTCCCATGGCCCATCTACAAAATAAAACTGGGCACCAAAGAAGATATAGCCATCATTACTGAATTACGTAAGCATACAAATGCAATTTTTCGGGTAGATGCCAACTGCGCATGGGGAGTAGATGAAACGATCCGCAATGCCGCTGCCCTGAAAGGTTTGGGAGTGGAATTTATAGAACAGCCAATGGCCGCTGCGGATACCGCAGGAATGAAAAAAGTATTTGAGCACTCCGTATTACCATTGATCGCTGATGAAAGCTGTATCGAAGCTACGGATGTGATCCGCTGCCATGGCCTGTTTCACGGCATAAATATCAAACTGGTAAAATGCGGCGGCATTACGCCGGCGCTTAATATGATTGAGGAAGCCCGTAGTTTAGGCATGAAAGTGATGACCGGCAGCATGAATGAAGATACCGTAGGAGCCTCTGCTGTGGCTCATCTGCTGCCCCTGCTGGACTATGTAGACATGGACGGACCACTGCTGCTGGCCGAAGATACGGCAACGGGTATACGAATGGAAAATGGGCGCATTTTTTATGCTGACAGACCTGGTACCGGCGCGTTGTTGAAGCGTTAAAGTGGTGGTCGTAATGACTTCTTAATTATGGTTTGATAAATCCCGGCCAGAGTATTTCCTGGTAGTGGCCGAGGGCTTTTAGCACGGCCTGGAGTACGGCAGGATGATGGAGCCGGGACTGATCCCTGGTAACGATGATGCGGTCGGCGTATGCGGCCAGCAGCGATGGGTGTTGCCAGAGTGGATCAGGGATTTCGTTGGCAGGTATTTTAATTCCGGTAGACGAGAACGGCCACTGTGCGGCAGTTTCCAGTAACTGCTCTACCAGTTTATCTTTCGGAGAGAGACTTTTGCTAAGTCCTGTGAGGTCGGGCAGGTAACGCAGGCAGAGGTCTGCGCTGTAGATCGTAGCTGCGTTAACGGTTCCGCTGAAGGGTATCAGCAGGTTGGCGATATCTCCTTCTCCGAGGGTGCGGATGGCGGTGAGCTGGGCGGCGCGGTAGATATAGGTGGCGCTCCATACAGCGGCATCCACATGAAATGCGGGTGCTGTGCCGGGCATATCCTGCACATCGTTATGATAATACGTTTGAAGTATAGTAGCTGTTTCGGCTAAAATGTCGGCAGAAAACGGGGATATGTCAGTGTCCACAGATACTTTACCGTCCTGTATCAGGGTGGTAATGAAATTAGCTAGATTCATAGGTAACAAAGCACGTTGCTTTCACGCAAAATAGTAAAATATGCATTAGCTAAACAGAATCGTTTACTTCTTTCCAGGAAGTAACGAGGAAAACGTAATCCACGATGGTGCCGGTGGCGGTAATCATTTTACCGGCCATGGGCATGAGTGGGTTTTCCATGAACGGGTTGCCGGCGGCCGGGCGGATGAGGTAATCGCCATCATCGGTAGCGAGGTATACGGCCAGGTGTTCGCTTTTGCTATGCATGCCAAATATGCGCAGGGCAAGGCGGCCACGCATGGTAACGGTACCTGGCTTTTTGTTTTTGTTGTTATCTGCTGACATATTCACGATAACCTAGGATTTGATTGTTTTTTTCTTTCACTACCAATACTTTCACCATAGGTGCTTCAGTAGCTGTTTCGGAAGTAGATTCCGAAAATACATGAAATTTCACAGATGCGCCGTTAGATTCACTATTCTTTTCATGTCGCCTGTTATGGCGGTTAATGAATAGTTTTTTTCCTGGCTGGGCGCTGAATTTGCGTTGTTGCAGGAGGTTGTCCAGTGTTTCTTTCAGGTCGATGTCGGGCTCGTCGTCGTCATCAGTAGGTTCGGGACTGGCGATGAAGTAGTCGAGCATTTTGCCGCGGGCTTCCAGGTTTTCGCGTCTGTTTTGGACGGAGTTGATGAAGGCCTGGGAGTCGTCTACAGCGGAGTCTTTTTCGTTGATGACGGGTTGTATGGACGGATCGCCGAGGAGATTGAACTGTGCGGCGGTTTTGAGTTCGAAAGGGTCTAGTGTGGGGCCCATTTCGTTGAGGAATTTCTGGCGTGCTTCCAGGAGGGCTCTGCCAGTGCTGGCTCCTTCGAGGATATTGATCACAAAAAATTGTGTGAGCAGGTCGGCCAGGCCTTGTCCGGTGGAGGGGCCATAGGCGATGTTGGTGCTGCCGAGGAAAGCGATGGCATTATTTTTCAGGTAGCTGCTGGCCATGCTTATTTGTTTGAAAACGTTTTTTGCAGGATCAAACAGTTGCGCGCCGTAGCAGCATTCTGCGGCCACCACGGTACCTTTGTTGATGAGCCCATTGATGGTATCCGACTTCATGGCCAGCGGAAATTCTGATTTTTTTTGGCCGTAGTAGCGGGGATTGTTGATGGCGCCGTGGCAGTTAATGAAATGTGTTTTAGGCAGTAATTGTTCCGCGGTCCATAGTCCGTTGCTGGTGATGGCTTCGCTTGGGATGATGCGGAGGGCGTTATTGTTACCGAATATATTGAGCAGCGACCGCTGGGTAGAATCCTGCCAGTCGAAGGTGCTGAGCGAAAAATAGTTTTCGTATGCTTGTCGCGCTTCCGGCTTATAATCCAGGATATTCTGGATCAGCTGGAGAATGTACTGTGGGTCTTTTCCGCCTGGGAGGTCCGGGAGCCGGCCTACCACGCGTGTTGGTGCGATGAAGCGGCCGGGATCTTTATCGTAGGCGGCGTCGCAGGCGTAGGGGAGGTCGCTCGGGATCATAGAGTCAGGGTCGTTTCCACCCGACACGAGGTTGGTGAGCCGTTGAAAGGGGATCACGTCCTGTGCGCCGAACAGCATGATATAACCGGGTGTAAAGTGGTTGTACAGGGCGTCTATGGCGTTTTTGTTCTGCTGATCGTCTGTAGGTGTGATTACAGCGGTGGCGCCGAAGCCGGTCATTTGTTCGGTATCATCTATGAAAATGAGCCGGGTATCCAGTCGTATGGTTTTATCGGCCTGGATGATTTTATCGAGGGCTTGCAGTACGGTAAGGTGTGCGTCCCCGTATTTGTTGATCAGGGCGCTTTTGTTGGTAATAATCAGTTTTGTTGATTGCATATTAATAACCGGGGTTCCCATTAGCATGCGAGTTAAGGCATCAAAAATATGTAATTAAAAATAACCCGCATACATTCCCATAAAGGTAAAATTAGGTAGTTGATGCGCAGTCTACTTGCGTGGTGCCTGACTATCTATTATCTTGGGCTGATAATCAACGTTATGAGGAACATTCTATTTACTGTACTGCTGTGGTCATCTGTGGGGGTATATGCCCAGGAGGTGCGTTTAACTGTAAAAGCGGGGGCTTATCCGCGAACGAATACATTGGTGAGTTATAAGGCAGATCAGGTGTTGCCGGCGGGCAAGGCCTGGAAGCTGGAGGAGGTAACAGGAGGTAAAAAAGCGGCTGTGCCGGTGCAGATGGACGATGCCGGTGTGCTGACCTGGGTCTTAAGGGGAACCACTGCATCCGGGGAGCAGCGTGCATATCGACTTTATGCCGGGAAAGTGGCTGCCCACGGACGTATGCATGCAGAAGTCAGCAGCGCTGGCATCTCCCTAAAACAAAATCAGCAGCCTATTTTAAACTATAATACGGCCACGGTGGAGCCTCCGGCGGCTACTGATACCGTTTATCGCCGTAGTGGCTTTATTCACCCCTTGTGGGCGCCTAATGGCGTAGTGCTGACTACTATTTATCCAAAATCCGGTCACGCGCACCATATGGGTATCTGGAGTCCGTGGACGCATACGCGTTTTGAGGGCAGGGTGACGGATTTCTGGAATGTGCAGAAAAAAGAGGGCAAAGTTTTTTATGCCGGTACTGAGTCAGTTACCGATGGGGATATCTGGTGTGGTTTCAGGGTGAAGCAGGAGCAGGTGGCATATCCGGCACCTGGAAAATCGGAGGTGGCTATTCAGGAAACGTATAGTGTAAGGGCGTATGAGGCTACGGCCAATGGTACGCGCCGGTTGTGGGATGTTCGAAATGATTTCAGTTCCCCGGCTGATAGTGGGATTACGTTGTTGCAATATCGGTACGGTGGTGGGTTTGCGTTACGAACCACGCCTTATTTCACCAGCAAAACCAGTCAGGTGTTGACTTCTGAGGGTAATACAAGAAAAGATGCGGATAGTACCAGGGCCAGATGGGTGATGATTACCGGTACTGCGCCGGAAGGAGAAGCAGGGCTGCTGATCATGAATGCCCCGGATAATTTTGATAGTCCGCAGCCATTACGGGTATGGCCGGAAAACATGGATGGCGGTGAGTTAATGTTAAATTATTCGCCCACAAAAATGAAAACCTGGCAGTTGGTTCACGGGAATGTATATACGTTAAAGTACCGTGTAATGGTATACAGTGGGCGTTTGACGACAGCGGAGGCGGAAGCAGCATGGAGGGACTATGCATTTCCTCCGGAAGTAGTTGTTTCCGGTCACTGAACAAAAAAAGCATAAATTTTATTATTTTAGTATTGCGATCAACGGAATATTCTGTTAGCCTCCTGTCGTCCCTGTATCATATTGTGATAGTTATCCTTAACCACAAAACTGCAATATGAACAGTCGAGTTAATTCCGATCCGGAGAAGCCCGGGAACAGCGCTGAAGACGATCCTTCATGGGGCGGTGTGATAGTGGGGCTGATGCTTGCGACGGCAGGAGGTGGGCTGATATATAGTCGGTACCAGCAGTTTCATGATACAGATAGCGACCCCATCAGTCTTACCAGAATAGAAACACTTATATACAAAGTTTCGGGTGGCAGTGAGTGGGTATTGCTGGCGGTGTATGGTATTGTAGCGATAGTAGGCATCTATCTGACGATCAGTAATATTATCCGTTTAAGAATTAAACAGTAAATGTTAATCAGCGATACATGCGCAATCTCCAGGAATTAAAGGTGATGCTGCTGGCTATGCATCAGAAGGATGTAAAGCAGACTACTTTAGCCTTCTTTATGGCCGAGTTTATCACTATACTGACGGTTTTTCTGGTGACGTTTCTGGTATATGATGAGGGCACTTTGCCTACGGTATGGGGTTGGATGCTGATTGCGGGGTTGATTATTTTACCTTCTGTCCCTTATTTGATTTTGTTGTATCAGACGATTGCACGGCCGGCGCAGATCATACATTTCACGGATTTGCTGGCGCGGGGAGCAGTGGTGGAGGGACATACTATTTTCACGAAGTTTAAGTTCAGGCTGCCGGGGATAAAATTATTTCCGGCGGTATTTACAGATATAACCATAGGCAACGGAAGCCAGGTTTTTACGTTTCCGCTATCAGCGGCGTACATTTCATCTTTTAAAATTTTAATCAGCGAAGAGGTTAGCGCGGTCAATGGGTTTTCAGGCATAAGCTGGTCATCCAACTGAATTAGTGTATGAAGTCGGCGAACAGTTTCAATGAATTTGCGGAGGTATATCTTCAGCAGGATTTGCGGCGCATGGAAAAGGTGCGCAGGAATTTGCGCAAAACCTGGTGGTGGTGGCTGTTATTGCTTGGTTTTATCTTACTGTTTTACTTTTTTGTGGTTCAGCCGGTGCAGTTGGATCAGCAGGAGGGGCAGGAGTGGTATACCAAGGCGGCTTATATTGGGATAGCGCTGTTATTGGCGTTGGGCGGGGGTATGTTGATCCGGAATCTGCTGATACGGCAGTTTATTGACAGGCCGAGGGTGGAGCTGGAGGAGGATTATAAGGAGAAGGTGATCAGGACGTTATTGCATTTCTGGGAGCCTGGTTTCCGGTATGATCCATCTCAATATTTTTCTTTTGAAGATATGGCGGCCAGTGGTTTTTTTAGTGCTGCGGGCACCTATTACCGGGGCAATGATTTGATTGCGGGCCGGAGGAATAATTTGAATTTCCGGATTTGTGATCTGGTGGTGACGAATATTCCTGATGGGCGGCATATCAGGCGGGCGCAGGAGGTTATGTTTTGTGGCAGCTGTGCGGTATTGGAGTCGCCCCGTTTTTTTGATGTGCCGGTGTATGTATTTACGAAGGGGGTGATACCCCGTGGGGAGTTACGTTTGGGGCATCATATTCAATTGCCGGATGCGGCGTTTAATCAGCAGTTTACTGTTTTTTCACCGGATATTTCGGAGGCTTCTTATTTGTTGAAGCCTAATTTGTTAAAGCACATTGCTGCGTTGAAGTATGCGGCTACGGTGCAGGTATTTATTACTTTTTACCAGCAGTATATTTACATAGGTATTAATTCGGGTATTGATTATTTCGAATTGAATGTTAGCCGTTCGTTAACTGATCGTGGTTGGTTATATAATGAGTTTCTGGCGTTTGGTCATCAGTTGGATCTGATGGGTAATGTGCAGAAAAATGTGAGCATCTGGACCGTTGCGGCCTTCTCCAGGTCGTAGTTTGCAAGGAATTTTCATTCGGGGACTAAAAAGTTGAAAAAGCTGTATTCTGCATGGTGAGGATGCATAACTTTGTTGTGTAATCAGATTGTTTGTTTAACCACATTGACCATGTTGAAAAGCCTGGGGATTGGAGGCACTGAAATCAGGCCGGACGCCCAAGAATCCATCACGGAGATTTCTCCTAACAGAACATTATTTACGGAGCGCCTGACGCAGTTTCCGCCATTGAGGCCGGAGATAGTGACGGGGTTGACGGGCATTGCGGCGGTGTTTTCGCATTATCAGCCTTCGGTGAAGATAACCTTTAAGGATGCACGCGGTGCGCCTGTTAAAGAGGAGCTGCGGTTCAGGGAAGTGGCGGATTTTGGTCCGTCGGGAATTACTATGCAGAGTTTGTTTTTGCAGGATATGGCTACTACCCGGGCGTTGTATTTGCAGGCGCTGAAGCATTTGCATACTAATAAGTTGTTGAGGGCGGCACTGGAGGATGTGGAGGCGAGGGCGGCGTTGCTGGCGGTGGTGGAGAAATTGGCGGAGGAGTTGTGAGGGGGCAGTCGTGGTTATTGTGATTGATCGTTTTGAGGAGATGAATGCCGAGTTGATTTTGCGGGTGTGGCGGTTAAACGGTTTTATTGGTTGCTGTAGTGGGTGAAAGTTTTTGTGGGAGATGAAGGTGGAGTTGGGATGGGATGCTGTGTTGATTTTGCGGGTGCGGCGGTTAAACGGGGAAACTTTTGTGGTTGCTGTAGTGGGTGAAAGTTATTTGGGAGATGTTGGTGGAGTTGGGATGGAATGCCATGTTGATTTTAATAGTACGTCGGTAAAACGGGGGAACTTTTGTGGTTGCTGTAGTGGGTGAAAGTTTTTTGGGGAGATGAAGGTGGAGTTGCGATGGGATGCTGTGTTGATTTTGCGGGTGCGGCGGTTAAATGGGGAAACTTTTGTGGTTGTTGTAGTGGGTGAGAGTTTTTTGGGAGATGTTGGTGGAGTTGGGATGGGATGCCATGTTGATTTTAAGAGTACATGGTATGTTATAGTGGGTAATTGTTTTGAGGAGATGAAGGTGCTGTTGGGGTTGTAGCGGTTAATCAGTTGCAATGTTTTTGGGAAAGATGCAGATGGAGTGGAAGGGTAATGACATGTGTATTTTGAAATTGTAGTAGAGGCTGTATAGCTAAATTGATCTTGAAAAGATATAGGAGGGTTGGAGGCAATACATGTTAAATGATGACAGGGCAACGGCGTAGGATTGTTGGCCAGATTGCGGTAAGACATTGGAATATATGGCTGTGTATTCGCAACGAAGTAAACAAATGTATTAGTAATAATAGGTCAGAGGCAGGAGCCAACGTGCACCATCATCACAATTCATGAAATAACTGAAAGGGCAGTGATTTTTGCGTGAAAATCCGGTGTATTGTTAAGAACTGCGCTTTCGCGGTGATGTATACGATAATCAGATGATGATGCTACCGTGAAGTAAACGACTACCCCGGACGAAGAATAAAATTAAGAGAGTTATTTTATATAAAGACAAAAAGCATTGTTATGTTAACCACAGAAGTACAGTTGGCACTGCCATTGCAGGCCCTGGTGAACTTTGGCGGATTTGAACTGTTAGAGTCAGCCATTGAAGGAACCCAGAATCTAAACCCGGAACGCAAAGCGCGGCGACACCTGTTTTTAACGGAGGCCTCTAAAGAAGCCGACCGGATGCGACTGAAAAAATTATTACAAATTTGGGCGGGGCTGCTGACAAGTTATGACGACCTACCTAAAATGCAAACTGCTTGTAATGACTCGATCCTCCAGGCAGAAACTCTATTAAAGGAAAATTTACTATTAGCACTTGATGAAACAAAAGAACTGGAACAATCCTATCGGAATGTATCCCTGTTTTTCAGCAATACTACCACCGATAAGGTGAAAAATGTCAGCTTTCTGAATGTAGCACCCGAACAGTTAAGGGACGCAGATAATACCCGCTTTTTAGATGCCGTAAAATCGGAGTTACAGCAGCACTATGACCGACTTGATTTACGAGAGAATTACAGCTTGTTAATTATTCCAGGGTATGCCGGATCAAATATGATACTGGAGAGGTGGGCGAGAATTGCATATGAAAATAAGTGTATGCTGGTCACTGATTTTTGTCAACTCGATGCACCGGATGATGTAATGGAAGTGTTTGAAATGGCTCAGTTAACTGGTGCTGATCCATACCGCTCCAATGTAATTATGACCTGCAATTGGCTGGTGGGGCGCGCCAGAGCAGAGATGGTAGGAGAAAATGCCCATTTGTATGTGCCGGCATCCGGCGCACTGGCAGGCCGTATATATCAAACTATTATGTCGCAGGTAACCGCCGGCAAAAAGTTCGGCAGCCTCGTGGATGTGGAAGGAGTCAACTTCTCGCTGAAAAAAAGTGAGATTACCATTCTTGAAAAGCTGGGACTGGTTCCCATTGTACAGGAGTATGGAAAGGTGATGGCATTCAGTGCCAGAACATTGTTTACCGGTGATAACCTCGGCTTGCAAACTTATTCTGTAGTCCGTGTTTTTGACTACGTAACAAAAGTATTGATTGATTTCCTAAACCGTAGGGCATTTGAGAATTTTAGTGCGAATACACGTAAGGACCTGCAGCGACAGATCATACAATTCCTGGATGGTATCACAGGGCCGGAACGCCTCATAGAAGACTTTGAAATCCGAAGATTTGAGCAGGATAACAAAGATAAGGATACCATCCACCTGGATATTTTTCTGAAACCTTACTTCCCGGCCAGGAATTTCCTGATCCGAATGGATGGACATAAAGGAGAACAAAACAATGAATGGGAAACTAACTATGATCAAACCCGCTAGCTGGCTTTTGTTGCTATCAGCGCTAGGATGCCAGCACGTATTGGCACAAATTGATACTATTGTAGTTGCAGGGAAAGCAGCCACATTGGTTACCTGCAGGCACACCATAAAAGCTGTGCAGGTAGAAAGTGAACATCCCTGGTTTGTCACACAGCTGGTCGGCAAGGTGGCTATGATTCGCGCCGCTGGAATACCTCCCATCGCTTTGAATGCAGTAGTAATCACAACAAAGAAAATATACCCCGTGGTAATATTATACAATGCTGCTACAGCAACCGAAACGAAACGATGCCGGATTCCGGAAAAACGTAAATCACGTAACCGCATGTCATCATCCAACAGCTGGCAGCAGCTGCTCGCCCAAACCAGCAATATAGTTACCAACGACATGAGCTCCACGGATACCGCAGGCATATACAGGATCTCCGCTAATTTTTTGCAAGAAGCCGGAAAGCTGCATTGCACCACGAAACTGCGGAAAATCACAGCTGGTTTAGTACGAGGCATGAAACTAGATGGTCGGTTTTACTTTCACCTCAGGATGGTCGGCAAATCATCGGTTCCCGCAGAAATAGAAGCTGTCAGGGTACTAACATTCGATACCCGGACTAAAATATTAAAAGGTGTACCGCTGCTGCTTCGGATGGGTAATTCACTGATCCCAAAGGGGCAGAAAGCTGCCATGGGTCTTGTAATACCTGCGTTGATGCTTGATGAAGAAATAATCTGGATCGCGATAAAACTTAGAAATATTCCTCCTCCGTTGATTGTGAAAATTCGGCGAAAAAATCTCCCGGGATATATGCTGGAACCGGACTTTTCATGAGATAATACCCATGAGGAAACTACCGCAATGGCAGGAAAAGAAAATTTTGATTAGCATATATTGAGATGGCTCATCATAAAGATGGAATGTTTTCACATTCTTTCCATTTGGGTTTAACGATAAGTAGGATAGGTCCTGTGTGCAATTGCCGCAGGGCCTCCTGCTTTTTTTATACTTATTAAGCCTGATGTACAGTTTTCGGATAGTTAATTCCTGATTTGTACTAAGAATGAACGCAGTGAGCATTTAATTTAGCAGCTGGATTATATTTATGTCGAAGGAGACGGTTTTGGGAGCTTTAGTATTAGTGTGATAACGGTGTTTTTCATCACGCCCAAACATCGATACATACTCCATCCAGTAATTCCTGATCCCCTACATAAAATTATTACAGTGAACAATCAGACCTGCATGTGACTGACCGGAGCGGTCACCTGTAGTGCTGTATTCCTTTCTCTTGTTAACAGTTAACATGAAATTCAGTATCAATAAATCATTTGCAAATATTATTTTTTTCGTATTTACCCTCCTGATTGCAAGAACAACTTCAGCGCAGATTAGCCCTCCTGGATTGGGCAAGGCCAATACTGCTTTCTGGATGGCGTTGGGTTTGCGGCAGCCATTGGATACCGCAGGAAAAGTGACTTCACTCTCATACATTGGTATCGGCAGAACCAGTAATCCTACACGCGACGCCGATCCTATTCACCATCAGGCTATATTAGTGTTGAATCAGGAGTTCTTCCACCATTACCGGCAGAACCGGGAGTTTTCCTATGCCCTGAGTTACAGGAGGCAGAATAGCTACGAACAGGTATATCCGTATCATAGTGCGGACCCCGCGTTTGAACAGGAATTTCGGCTCTACGGCCGATATGCATTGACGACATCCATTGCCCAGCTTAAATGGAAGAATACGATACGTCAGGAGTTCAGGAAGTTTTTTATGCCTGATTTTCAAACTGACGAGGAAAATTTTCAGTTCAGAACACGGATTAAGTCACAACTGAGTATGCCATTCCCTGGCCCGAATCATTCCAAATTGAGTGGCAGTGCTGAAGTCCTCTTTTCCATCAGTAAAGAACATGAACCAGAGGAATGGGCACGATATGGATACCGTGAAACAAGGTTTACCGTTTATTACTCCACACATTCCTTACATCTGCCATTCTCACTTGATATTGGCTATATGAATGACCTGCTGGGCTCCGGCCATAATATCACAGATGTGCATTACCTGGCCGTGGATATTATTTGGGAGCGTAAAAAGCATTAAGCAGTATTACAGTGCTCCACGCGACCAGTTCATTTTTCAGGACGCAGGAATACACGATAAGGTACCAACCCCACTCCTTTGTCGTTTAGCTGCTGATGTATCTGTTTTCTGTAGTACTCCAACAAGAGCGGTGTACAGCCAGCCGCTGATTTATCGAGAGCAACATATACAGAAATCGTCATTTCATAACCTTTTCCGGGAATAGTGGATAATAACGCCTCTTTCTCGATTTGAATACCAGTATAATATCGGCCTAAGATATTTTGGCAACATAATTCAATATCTGCACTATTTACTATCCTGTTTTGTGAGTATAGCTGTGCACGAAATAACTGAACCTGTTTTTCCGGACCAGGGGCAGCTGTTCCCTGGTATATGGTAGTAAGATTGTAGATGCTGCCGGGAAGGAAGGCACTGGTTGCCAGCTCTTGCCAGAGACTAAAGGGAGCTATTGTGGGTAGCCTGTCTCCTTTTGTGGTAAAGTATTCGATTTTCAGATGGGTGGATGCTTCCAGGGGTTGAAATGCAATGATGGGCCAGGGCGCCCGCCGTGGGTGCTCATGTATCAGTTCCTGGATATAATTAACCTGCTGCGTTAATTCTTCCAGAATTTGCAGGAGATTGTTATTATCTGACCGATCAAGCAATTGGAGTTCCTCCCGCAACTGTGAAGTGCAGCTTTCCAATTGGATAACGATCTCCCTTTGATCCATCCTTCTTTTTCCTGCATGTAACAGGTTTATTTCTCCTGGTAATAGCGTGCTGGCGGTCTTGTCTACCACCTGCCGAAAATGCTTTCCTGTCTGATCGGCCACCGTGCCAAGACATAAGAAATCGTCCTCACACCTTAATTGAAATACTTTATACAGTGGGTGAATTTCATGAATAATCGTATTGGCGGAGATGTTAACTACCGGAAAGCAATTTATGATACAATGGATGTGTTGCAGCCAATCCTGCGGCATACCAGGGAATTCCAATGTTATCCACCAGGAACAGGCTGGAAGCTCAATTAAATGCTTCTCCAGGAATGTATGTAACACCGCAGGTGGTTCAGCATTGGAATGATCTGTTAGCTCACACGACCTAACAGTGATGGTTTGCGATCGATAATTGTTCAACGCTTGCTCTCTGTATACCAGGGGGATAGAGATCGGCTCCGGGTTAATACCCTGGTAATATCCCTGGCTGGTGGATGCTGTACGTCCATTTATTTTGCAGGTTATAATTGAAAGCAAGGGTGCCACCTTGGTTTGCAGCTGTTCTGAAATTTCCAGGTAAATGGATAATCCGGAAAGGTCTGTTAGTACAGGACTGTTGGTATTAACCATTAATATTATCTGCGGTGTAGTATTCGTAAGAATGGGTTCTGTAATGATTTTTTCTGGTTGTAGCTGCTCGTTAATCCTTACAATTTGGTCCGGGTAAATGATATGTGTTAATGCCGCAGGGAATAGATGGAAGGTGCCAGCGGGTACAAAAGCATAGTCAACCCCTTCTGAAGGTGTAAAGGTGTATGTTGGATCGATCAGAATTTTATCAGCAGGAGTAGCATGTAGTATTGTGTGGCCGGGTATACTCGTGGTGACAGTATTCTTTAATAGCACGGATGCCAGATGCTGTGCAATGCCATGCTGCATCTGCTCATATAGTTGGTGTAATTGTGCCAATTCCCCTGCCAATCCTTCCATTAGGATAGTCACTATAGGGTCAGCAGGAATAACACTGGCTTTGCTGTCATTCAAATGTGACGCAGCCAGTTGCAGTAACCTTGATCTGATAGCGGATTTCATAATCATTTATACAGCAAGGGGTGAATCAAAAATTGATAGTCGATGTTAAATTCCTGGTTGCAGTAGATGGTATAACCATTAAGCACAATGGTGATGAAATGCTCATGATCAAACGAAACTGCGATTTCAATATGTTGCAGGCGTGATTCGAATTTAGAAAGGTATTGTTGAAATGCCAGCTCTATATTAGATTTCAGCATCTGCTCAGTTGGGTTAACACGTGTGTTTTGTTCCCAAAGTGGAAAGCCATAGCCGGGAGAATGCTGGTGCTCACCCTGGTAGGTGTTTACGAGTAGCCATATGTGCTGTTTAATAGAGTCTTTAATATGAATTCTTGGTTGTTTGTATCCTTGCAGTAGTCCATTTATCTGCAGCGGAAGTTGAATATATTTATTATGCATGGTTGGTCGTTTAAAATAGTCCTATAAATTTTTTTTTGTCATACCTGATTCTTATTGCTGTTATGCAACCTTGCTCACTTCTGGCTAGTGATAAGGAAAGCAGCCGGATATTTTTTCTGTTTTGTAGCTGTGTATAACATTGGAGGAAACTAACAGATTGTTTGTCATTAATGATAACCACTGTTTCCAGTTGATGGCAGAGGTATTGTGCTAGTTCGCGCTCTTCTTTTTTTTCTTCCAGTAACTGAAGGAACAGTTGTTTGAATTGAGAATCACTGATCGAAGGTGTAATTGAAATTGCCGATGAAGGGATAACCGGGATGGGATCTGGGATCACCAATGCTGGTAATGGTTTTTTATCTGTTGGTGCTAATACCAGAATCGATTTGATGATAGTGGTAGCTGGATTGTTATTCAGGGTAAGTGTTAGGAGCTGCTCACCAGGAGTACGAAAGGTAAAGCGAAAGGTGTTGCTGGTTTGCAGGCAGTTACTGTCACTCAATAATTTCCACTGGTAAGCAATTGCTGAATCATTCTTGCAGTAATAGATGCACGGCGTGCCGGCAAAAACCTGTGCTGGTCCGAAGATAACAGCCCGGGGTATTATGACTGTAGGGGTAGGGACTTTTGCAGGGGCAATTATTATATTTTTTGCCGCAATGCTATTGTTTAATACCGCCACTACACGAAGGGGACCGGAAATTCCGGTGTTATACTGAATTGTTTTACCTAATCGATATCTATGTGAACCGATGATCCAGAAGGGTTCTTTTAATACACCAGTATAGCCGCTGCTGAATCTTAATATTTTGTTTATCGTGTATTCGTCAGCGTTATATTTGCTGATGTGTAAAATCGGATGTGCTGCATGTTGTTGTATTGATATGATTATTGCCCCGGTAAATGCAATAATTAACGAGCATAAAAAAACGGTGATGTCATAAGGATTCGATGGGCTGAAATGCTTCATCGTTAAGGTTTTTGGTTATCAAACAATGTATTGTATGGTCGGTATCGATATGGTATGATGTATTGCAAATATGATTAAATTTATTTTAAAAAAAGTAGTTGAAATGAAAATATTTTTTTGTTGTTATTTTTAAATTCCTATACTTTTGTATGGCGCCTCCGGCATTCATTTCTTTACTCCATTTCCTTCAGGCTTTTTAATAGTTAACCTTTACTTTATGCCTGATTATACTTCTTTTCATACAGTTTCCGCAGAATCAGTATTGTCTCTTTTAAAGAGTAATAGGTCTACTGTTTCCTGCAAAGGTGACACTTTCCGTAGCTTATTACCAGAGCTGGAAATTATTTCAGCTGATAATTTTCTATTACGACGGAATAGCCTCTTTGATGTATTACCTGAATTTTTGTTTCATGAAAATTTAGATCAGGAAGTACTATCAAATGTGGATCAGATGGCAGCATTTAGCAGGAAACTAAAAAGGGAAGATGCTGCGGCGCGTCGCTTCTTTTTTCCTTTCGATAGTTTGCTGTTTGAATTTAGTTGTATGCTGACCACCTACACCTTAACGGACCATCAAGCGCCACTGGTAGTACCGGAGCAAATTTGTTTAAAGGAGGCTGAGTTGAGATCTTTTGCTTTACAGTTATCCCGGAGGTTTGGCGAACAGATTCATCTTAGTTGCGAACGCGGGTTGCGGAAAATAGCCCCAGTGTGTGAGCAGGTGGAAACTGATAGTTTAGGTGAAACTTTTGTGATCGGAGATAGCTGTTTTACGCTAATGCCTCTGGTGGAAGTAACTATTGGTCCCATCGAACAATCATTATCGGTAGATTTTATGCCCCATATGGATAAAGGGGCAGCTCTGCGCCGGATATGTACAGGCAGCCTACCTGTGGCAACTGATATTGTCTGGAAAATATTGCCGCATCCATCCGAACTTTGCGGCAACTTTCAGTTAGGTATTAATAGTTATTGTTAAACTCAATTGGTACATGAAAAACCTGTTACTGTTAACCTTACTTGTAGCCGCAACCATTGGTCTGGCTATTGTTAGCCGTTACTGCTGGATAGCCTCAGCAAAAGCCAAACCGGTTATTTTGATATTATTACTATCCGGTTTGGGCGTGGGAACCATCACTACCATGTTGGTACCGAAACTGCTGGCCACGCCTTGGCTGATATTTCTAGTTGCAGAAGCGGTAGCAATATCGGTTGGAGCTTACATCGCCTTGCTGATAAGCTTCCTGCGTGTCAATAAGTATCGTAGGATGCGTTTGGAATTTTTAATTGGCCTGTGTTATGTATTGTTAGTAAGTACATTGGCGTATGCTGCCTGTTATTGGGCATTCATTTCATCCCTGGCCACCATACTGCTGTGGCGAGTACAGGTTATGGTATTATTGATCTTGGTGATGATTGAAATGGGAAAGGCTTTCTATAATCTCCCAACACCTGCCTATGCTCCCTGGATCTATCCTGTACCTACTATGGTAGATGATATTGCAGAGGAAGATATGAACGAGCTGCTGGTGGTAGGACTTCGGATTAGTAAAATGAAAGACCGGCACACATTCACTTATTTCAGAGCAAGGGCACCGCTGCATATCAGCTGGGGTGACTTCTTCTATCATTTCCTCAATGACTACAATGAAAAGCATCCGGAACAAAAGATTGAATTGCTGAACGCTGGAGGAGATGCTTACCACTGGCAATTCTTCAGACTAAGAAAATACTGGCCGGCAGCAATTATTGATTACAACAGGCCAGTGCAATTTACAGGTATAAAAGAAAATAGCGTCATTGTTTGCTTGCGTGTATAACCATTGATTTGATTAACCATGAACACACTTGTATATTATCCATTGCTGAACTGGCAGGATGGAATGAAAATACATAGCCAGCATTTTATCGATACGGAAAACGCCTTGATCTCCCGCACATATCAGGTATTCCAGTCGTTGACAGCAGGGCGCCGGTATGGACTCTTGTGCGAGCGGAGCAATCCGCCAGATTTCAAAATAGTTTTAACGCCAGGAACCGGAGATATGTACCAATTAACAGTAACGGCCTGTCACGCAATCATGCCTGGAGGGGCTGTTATTCAGGTGCCTGCGGGAATAAAAGAGGTGCAACTACGTCCCGTCCTGGAATGTACCTGCAGACTACCAGCTAAAGGTAATCAACAGTATGTATTGCTGCAGCTGCGGCCGTTCGATAGGATACCAGCAGGGCATACCAACACAGATACCCTGCCTTATAAAACTTACTATGTCATAGAGGAGGCCTTGCTTTCCGTGGCAACAGCGTATCTGCCGGAAGAAAACAATGCTTCATGGTGGGAGCTGCCTTTGGGAAGACTTATTCTTCAACAAGGTACATGGGTAATGGACTATTCCTATATTCCGCCATGTGTGAGGTTGGGTGCGCATCCATTGATGCTGGAGCTGGCAAATAAAACCAATGCGCAGCTGGGGTATATATATGCTAATTGCAAAGTGATTATTCAAAAAGTATATGGCAGACAACAGTCCCACGAACTGGCGATGGCTATGCTTTACATAGCTGAGCATTTGTCTGCCATTTTATTGCATCATATCTGCTGGCAAACAAATGGGCTGCAACATATTGCCCCGTATGAATGGTATGAGTTACTATACAAAATTGCTGCTACCTGGAACGGTGCTATTGACCAACGCGCCGCTCATATGAAAGAGGAGTTAATACAATATTTCTCCGAATGGGTAGATATGACGCCTGGAGAAATAGAGCAAATCATGGCGACCGCAGTATTAACAGCCTACCATCATCAGGACATGATGACAGCTTTGAGGCCCTTACACACATTCGTGGAACTGGTACATAAACTTACCCACGCGATCAGTCAGCTGGAATTCATGGGCAGGCGCCCGGATGCTAATATTTTCGTCAAAGAGGAAAGAGTCGCAAATCCGGTATATGAAAAGCAAACAAAAAAAGCAAAATGGTCTTTTTCGGAATAGGCCTTCAGGTAAGGCCTGGAATCCATTAAACCGCTGATAGATTATGAAACCATTAAACCACACAGCACGTAAAAAAGCACTAATACTATTTATACTGCTATATGTATTATCAATGGGATTATTGTTTGCAGGGATATTCTATCATTATCAGGTGCCCGTTTTGGAAAACCGGGTATTAAGACATGAATTAATGTTCCAGGAGTCCCAACAAATGTTGCAGGATTCATTTATGAGGCGGCTAACAATAGTCAGACGCGAGCTGGTGGCTGTGAACGAACCTGGAAATAATGCTGTCTATACAGACCAGGTCATTGCAGCTACACTGGCGGGTATGCGGAATATAGCTGCTGCCTCTAACCCAAATTTTTCATTTTATGATGATGTGGTGCAATGTTGCCTGCTGCTCCAACAATGCAAACAACAACTCAGGGAAAGTAGCCAGGCCCAGCAGGCTATCCTCACCTTGAAGACTGAAAATGCCACATTGCTACAGCAGCTTGAATCAAGAACAAGAGACCTTGATAATTGCAGAATGCTACTGGTGAATAGTCGCGCGCAATAATCAAGGACCAATTCTCACTCATCAGTCATTATTCACTTTGTTTGTTAACCTTTAATAATTACGACTATGTCATTTAAGTCTGTCCTTACCATTAATGGAGAAAATTTTAACGTGCAACGTGTAGCCTACACGTTAAGCCAGGAAACAGATGCCACGGGAAGACCTTCGGCTATTACCAGGGGAGGCAGGATTAGTCTTACCGTGGAGTCCAATGGTAAAACTGACCTGTTTGAATGGATGGTGAACAATTTTGAACGTAGAGACGGAACTGTTACCTTCTATAAAAGAGATACGGATGCCAAACTGAAATGCCTGGAGTTTAAAGAAGGATACCTGGTAAAGTTCGAAGAAGTATTTCACTATGCAGATGAGCATCCCATGACGATTAGCTTTACCATTTCTGCACGGGAAATGAGTATGGGGAACGCCAGCCATATTAATGAATGGGTATAATTAAGCTGATAGGTTAGTTATTTTCAGATTTCCGTTTTGCGTAAATGAATTTCCCGCTTGGGAGACTCAAATAAATTATTGGAGTCTACTTTCGCGGTACAATTCATAAATCAGAAATGCTGAAATATATGATCCTATTAGGCTGCCTGTGGTGGCCCTGGAATCTATTTGCCCAAACAGACACTGTTGCTGACAATAAAGTATTACAGGAAGTGGTTGTTACCGCTACCCGAAACGAACAGCTGCAGCAGAAAATACCTATAGCCGTTACCGTTATTAAAAAGGAGCAGCTGCAAAGCATGGGCGCCATGCACCTGGATCAGGTACTGGCAGAACAAACCGGCCTTTTCATTACTAGTAATCACGGTACCGGTGTACAAATGCAAGGCCTCGAAGCAGAATATACACTCATATTGCTTGATGGTGAACCGCTTATCGGAAGAACAGCCGGCACCCTCGATCTGTCAAGGATAGTAGTGAGCAATATTGAAAGAATAGAGATTATTAAAGGTCCTGTATCCTCGCTGTATGGCAGTGATGCCATGGCTGGTGTTATAAATATTATTACCAGCAATAAGAGTAAAAACGGGCAGACAAATGCCACTGCCAGATATGGCAGCAACAGAACCTGGCAATTGGATGCCGGAACACTGATGCCATATGAAAAAGGTAGCTTTTCTTTAAACGGAAACTATTTTAATACAAATGGATATACCATTGGGGACGCTGTTAATCCAAGCGTGTTTCCTTACCATGCAGTCACCGGGCAAACCCGTTGGCAGCACGACTGGAGCCGTAAATGGCAAACAATCGTTACCGGCAGGTATTTCGATCAGCGGGCATCAGGTTATTTCGATGAAGCAGGAAAAAGAGTACTGGATAATACCAGGGAATCGGATGCAAACGCCTCCGTTGTCGTAAGATTCAAGCCGGTAGAGCAATGGTCACATCAGCTGCGCTTATATTATTCCAGGTATGCAACCGATGAAAAAATGGAATACCAGGATGATAAGAAATTATATGACGCATCTTATTTTACGCAGCAGTACCTGAAACCGGAATATCAGTTCGACTGGACAATGAACAAAACCAGTATCCTTACTGTCGGCGCAGGATACATTCATGAATCGCTGGAAGCAACCAGGTACGATGAACGCATGTCCTTTAACAGCGGATACCTGTTTGTGCAGGAAAACTGGCATCCTACGGATGCTTGGAGTGTATTGCTTGGTGCCCGTTTTGATACGCATAACCAGTATCCCAGCCAGATAAGTCCGAAGGTCTCGGTATCGTACAAAATAAATGACTACCTGAAAGTGCTGGGTTCCGTTGGCCGGGGTTATCGTGCGCCGGATTTCAGACAGCTATACCTGCACTTCAACAATGCAGCAGTGGGATATAGTGTAGTCGGAACTAAGCTGGCAGCAGATATCATCCGGCAAATGGAGGCAGCCGGAGAAATAAAAAGCATCAACTACGATCTGGATAAATTATCGGACCTGAACGCCGAAAGCTCCTGGTCTTATAATGCCGGATTGCAATCCAATCTATGGAAAAATACGCGTGCAAATGTGAACTTCTTCCTCAACCGGGTAAACAACCTGATTGATACGAGGGCCATCGCACAGAAAACGAATGACTTCAGTGTATATAGCTACGTAAACGTGAACAGGATTACGACCTATGGTGCTGAAGTAGAAATTAATCAAGCCATACAAAAACATTGGCAGGTGGCGGGCGGATATCAATACCTGATGGCTATTGACAATGAACTGCTCAACAAAGTAAAGAGTGATGAAGTATACACAGTCGATGAAAATACACACCAGACGCGTGTGTTAACCCGCGGTGAATATTTCGGGCTGTTCAACCGCTCCCATCATGCCGCTAACCTGAAAATCAGATATATCAATACGATGCGTGGCCTGGATGCTAACCTGCGCGTGATTTATCGTAGCAAGTATGGTTTTGTTGACGAAAACGGCAATAATGTACCGGACAAAAAAAGCGAATTCGCTCCCGGATATGCAACCCTGAACCTGGCAGTAGCAAAGAGCTTTATGGATAATCGCTTCCGGTTTCAGGTGACGGCAGATAATATTTTGAATTATACAGATGCGGCACATATACCTACCCTGCCAGGAAGAGTATATACCGCCGCAATTACCTACATATTTCAACATTTCAAATAAATAAACATAAACAATCGCTATGAAATTTTTAAACAAACTAACCGGTATCTCTGCAGTAGCCTTAACTATTTTCGCCACCAGCTGCAGCAAAAGTGATGATGATAATACCACGGCGCCGGTAGTTGAATTGAAAACCATCACTGTTACCAACCTTGCTGCCGATACCGCTAATAAGGGTTCCTATACACTATACAGCCTCGCCGATAACAAAGTAATTGCCAACTCCGACTCTGCATCTTCCAAATGGGATATCGGATTTAAAGCTACCTCCATCATTATCAACGGCGGTGTTAGTGGCCCTGGTAAAGCAGTAGGACAAGTGGTAAGCGGAGTATTTACTACCCTGGCAGAAGCACCCGCTGCGGGTTATGTCAGCGACTCCACCGGTAACCTTACCTTCAAAAGCTGGTATAGCTACAATGCTACTACGCATATTATCTCCACCGTACCTGGTAAAGTGCTTATCATCAAAACACCTGGTGGCAAATACGCAAAAGTGGAAATCCTGAGCTACTATAAAGATGCACCTGCAAACCCGGACCTTACTTCCGTTTCCAGATTGTACAAATTCCAGTACGTACTGCAAACTAACGGTACCACTAAATTTTAATATCATTTAACCTGCGATATATTTACATGAACAAGATTATTAAACTAGCCGTTGCCAGTGTGATCTGCCCGCTTTCACTCCTTGCGCAGAAAGATGCCGGCAAACTCAAAGAAGATAAAGCCGCCATTAAAAATATGTGCGGTTGTATGGAAGTGACTTTCGAATACACCGAAACATTTCCCGGCGATACTTCGTATAAGCCTAAGGGTTACCATAAAATAACCGATGCAGTCGAATTAGTGACCGTAGCAGAGGAAAAAGGTGACCGCATCATTCTGCAGCATCTGCTGGTGGCGGGTGGTGAAGTGATTAAGCACTGGACGGAAGACTGGATGTATCAAAATCAGCAATTGCTCACCTACGACAAAAATGATCGCTATGAAAAGAAAAGTCTGCCTGCTGCAACAGTGAAAGGCCAGTGGACACAGAAAGTATACGGGGTGGACGATGAACCCCGCTATGAAGGTTCTGCTACCTGGATTCATGCCGATGGCCGCCACTACTGGGAAAGCACCGCAGATGCGCCGTTGCCAAGGAGAGAATACACCACCCGCAGCGACTACAACGTATTGCAACGTACCAACCGCCACGAGGTTACCAGCTTTGGCTCCCTGCATATCCAGGATAACAAAAAAATCAAACGTGATAACGGTACCGATCTGTTCATCGTAGGCGAAAAAGGCGTGAACACCTACAAGCGTATTGACGAGAATAAATGCCAGCAGGCGAAGGAATTCTGGGAGCAAAACAAAGCCTTCTGGGCAGTGGTACGCACCCAGTGGGAAAAAGTTTATGCAACAGGGAATTCTATTGAACTGAAAAAGAAGATAAACGATCAGCCGTTCTATAAAGTGATGATGGACCTGGAAGCAAAATCCAGAAAAAAAGAGTTGAGTGGTGTAGCGCTGGAAACAGCTATCAGCGGGGTATTACAACAGTTTATTCCGAATGAAATCCAGTTGGGAAAGCAGTAGTAATGAACGGCCATCGGAATCAATAGCGGTTCCGAAGGGAATCAATTGGGAAAGCAGTAAACCACTCTCCCAATTGGTACATCTAATTAGTTAAGTATAATCCAGTCGCCGGGATCAGGGATGTTACATTCCTTCCCGGCTACTGCTACTGCCACTGCAAGGTCCTCGCGGGTCAGCGGACAATGATTGATGGCTTCCATATGAACCGCAATCACATTGGTTTTAACAGGGTGGTTGATCACCTCCAGCACATCGTTTGCTGTCATGGTAATTGGATCACCCTGTAAGAACCTGGCAGCACCGGAATTAACCACCGTATGATCTGGTTTGTAAGTATCCAGTGCTTCCTTTACCTCATCACACCAGATGGTATCACCGGCAATGTACAAACGTTGTTTGCCGTCAGCAATAACAAAGCCGGACACGGGCGCCATCAGCTTGCCTATTTCTCCGGTACCGTGCTGACCACCGGTACGATGCAGGGAGAAGTGTTGCCACCTGAGACTATCCACCACGGGCAATACGTTGGTAAAGCCCGCAGCGGTAATTTTCTCCGCATCTTCCGGTTGACAAATAATAGTAGTGTCTTTAGGGATCATCTGCTGAGCAGCTTCATCCCAATGGTCGCGATGCGTGTGTGTAACAATCACGGCATCAAGGTCCTGCAGCATCGTTTGCAGCGCTATGTCACTGAGGGTAATTTCCGCTGTAGGGTTTCGGACAGGGTTGGCAGTGTTGGGGATGGGGTCCATGCTTCCCTTAGCACCCAGCATAGGGTCCACCAGGATTTTCTTGTTATCCCATTCCACCAGGAACGTGGCATTTCGTAAGAATAGTAATTGCATGTTGATCAGGTTTTCCTGAGTTTGATGGATTGAACAAAATGGTTGCTGCCTTTCTCCAGTATCAGGCCTGCACGATAGCGCGTAGGTGCAATGTTCTGCTCCAGGTTGGGCTTGTTGATGTCATCCCAGATCTGGGTAGCTAGTTCCACTGTGGCGCCGTCAGACAAACTTGCATACCGGTGAAAGAATGAGTCCGGATTCTGAAATGCTGTCTGCCGCAAGGACTCAAAGCGGGCGATATACCATTTACGGATATCTTTTTCAGCAGCATCTACATAAATAGAAAAATCAAAGAAATCAGATACGAAAACAGCGGGATCTTTCTGCTGCTGTCGTGGACGCACCTGCAATACATTCACCCCTTCAACAATCACGACGTCGGGCTGCTCTATCCATTGTAACTGTCCCTGCAGTACGTCGTATTCCAGGTGGGAATACAGCGGTGCCGCCACACGCTCCTTGCCGGATTTAACATCCGCCAGGAAGTGGATCAGCCGCTTGATATCATAACTCTCCGGGAACCCTTTCCGGTTCATGATATTGTTCTGTTCCAATATTTTGTTGGGATACAGGAATCCGTCGGTGGTCACGAGGTCTACACGCGGATGTTCCGGCCATGCCTGCAGTAACTTTTGTAAAACTCTGGCTGTCGTGCTTTTTCCCACAGCCACACTCCCTGCAATGCCAATGATATAAGGCACTTTATGTTGCTGACTACCCAGGAAACTATTGGTCGTCTGGTGTAATCGTTGCGATGCGCTGACGAATAAGTTAAGCAGGTGCGCCAATGGCAGGTATACCTGGGTGATCTCATCCTGGGTCAGTGGCTCATTCATACCGTGTAATTGTTCAAGGTCGTAATCAGCCAGCTGCAGCTTTGCATCGTTGCTTCTTTCTGCCCATTCTTTACGGGAGAAAGTGATATAGGGAGTATAGCGGTCGCGTTTAAGAGATGTGGTCATGTTCTTAAGCCTAGTGTATATAAACGGTTTTAACGTTTAAAAATTCGTGTGTGCCTTCCAGTGATAATTCCCGGCCATAGCCGGATTGCTTAACGCCCCCAAATGGTAACCTTGCATCTGAGCGCACCATCGCATTAATAAATACATTGCCGCTTTCAATCCGTGTTGCCAGCCTGGCAGCCTTTTCCAGGTCTTTCGTCCACAGCGCTGAGCCAAGTCCGAATTCAGTTTCATTTGCCAGTGCAATAGCCGCATCTTCGTTGGCGGCGGCAATTACAACAGCCAGTGGCCCAAAGGTTTCTTCCCTGAAGGCGGTGGCATCTGCGGTGACACCTGTCAGCAGTGTAGGAGCAAAGTTACACCCTTCATGTGTGCCACCCAATACCAGCTTCGATCCCTGTTTCACACTTTCTTCCAGCTGCCGGGCAAGGTCGTCTGCCAGGTCGGGGCGTGCCATAGGTCCCATATTGGTGCTTTCCAGCATTGGATCACCTTGTTTCAGGTTCCGGATGATGTCGGTCACGGCGGCAGTAAATTCTTCCAATACCGGCTGTTCTACAATCCAGCGCTTGGCGGCAATGCACGACTGACCTGCATTCTGCATACGCCCCTGCACGGCTGTTTTAGCTGCTTCCTTGATGTCGGCGTCCTTCAGCACAATAAACGGATCACTGCCGCCAAGCTCCAGCACTGTTTTCTTAATATACTTGCCTGCCAAAGCTGCTACGCTTTTGCCCGCAGGGGTGCTGCCCGTGAGCGTTACGCCCTGAATGCGCGGATCGGCAATAATCGGCTCTATATGTTTGGATGACAGTAATACCGATTGGAAAGTGCCCATCGGAAATCCTGATTCCGTAAATAGCCGCTCTATTGCCAGTGCGCAGCCGCTTACATTACTGGCATGCTTCAGGATGCCGGCATTTCCCGCCAGAATATTGGGAATAGCAAAGCGGAAAACCTGCCAGTATGGGAAATTCCATGGCATTATCGCCAGGATAATCCCCTTAGGTTCATAAGATACATAACTTTTTTGTGCATCTGAAGTAATAATACGTGGCTGGAGTATCGATTCAATATTTTCTACGTAATAATCAATGGTAGTGGCGCATTTCAGCACTTCTGCCGTGGCTTCCTTCAGCGTTTTACCCATCTCCCGGGTAATGATGGTGGCATGTTCGGTCACATGGTCCCGCATCGATCGGGCGATACCTGCCATCCATTCCCTGCGCTTGTCTAATGGGGTTTTAAGTAGTTCCCGGTAAGCCTTTTCGCCGGTAAGCAGCTTGGTGGCAATCTCGTTTTCCGTGTGCTCCTGGTATTCCGCAATTAATTCCTGTGTGTAAGGATAGATGCTCTTGAACATAACTATCTGCTTTTAACGGTGAACAATCACTACAAATTTACCGTTTCCGGACTTATGAAAAGCACCCCTTCGGTTAAGGGCATTAGGTTATCTTTGCACCTCGAAAACTTGAATTTATGGCCTTAAGCAAGTGGAACATAGCCATCATGGCGCTCTGCACGGGATTGATAGTCGCAAATATCTACTATAGCCAACCCCTGATGGTATTGATGGGAGAGGAGTTTAATGTTTCCGAATCCAATGCCGGCCAGGTGACCTTCTTCACCCAGGTAGGCTACGCCCTGGGCCTGCTTTTCTGTGTACCGCTTGGGGATATGCTCGAAAAACGGAAACAGATTGTGATCATGACCCTCGCCTCCGCCGGAGCCCTCGTGGTGTCGGCCTTGTCGCAGTCGATTGACATGCTCAAAGCCGCCGGCCTTCTCATTGGGTTCACTTCTGTAGTGCCACAGCTCATCCTTCCGCTGGCCGCAACACTCAGTAGCAACGAAAACAGGGGGAAGGTGATCGGCATTGTGACCAGCGGCCTGCTCATCGGTATACTGTTGTCCCGCACGCTCAGTGGCATCGTAGGCCACCATTTCGGCTGGCGGGCCATGTTCTGGATTGCAGCTGGTATCAGCGTATTCCTGGCCATACTCATGTTTTTTTCCTTTCCCAAAAGCCAGCCTACGTTTAAAGGGCATTACGGAGATTTAATGCGTTCCCTGCTCACCCTCATCCGGGAGCAGCCGGTGCTGCGGGAAGCTGCCGCTATCAATGCCTGCTGTTTCGGCATGTTCGGGCTCTTCTGGACTACGGTGGTTTTCCTGTTGTCAGAGGCCCCGTTTCATTATGGGAGCGACAAAATAGGCATGATGGGCCTTGCAGCAGCCGCTGGCGCCCTGGGGGCACCGCTGGTGGGGCGTATCGCCGATAAAAAGAATCCACGTATAGCCGTAGGGTATGGTATCGGTTTCCTTTTTCTAGGCTATTTCCTGTTTTATATTTTCAGCGCAAATATTATTGGTATCATTGCCGGCATCATCGCTATCGACCTGGGGGTACAAGCTATACATGTATCCAATCAAACAAGAGTGTATTCCCTGATTCCTTCCGCGCGGAACCGACTCAATACGGTGTATATGACGGCCAGTTTCATCGGCACTTCCCTTGGCTCAGGTATTGGCCTGTGGGTATGGGCAGTTGGTGGCTGGACAGGCGTTTGCATTGCTGGCACCACACTAATATCCATTGCAGGTATCATCTATTTATTAACTTATAGGAAGAAGTAAACGCATGCAGTATCATATTTTGCCCGTAACCGAATCAGAATATCCCGAAGTCACCGCCGTTTGGGAAGCCGCAGTGCGTGCTACCCACGATTTCCTGACAGAAGCTGATATTCAATTTTTTAAACCGCTTATCCTCAATGAATTCCTGGACGCGGTATCGCTTTCATGTATAAAAGATGAAAAGGGGCATATACTCGGATTTGCAGGCACTGCGGATCGCAAACTGGAAATGCTGTTCATCGATCCTGCCGCAAGGGGGCAGGGAATTGGCAAAGCCCTGCTGCAATATGTAATAGCCCACCAGGCGGTGGATAAGGTGGATGTAAACGAGCAAAACGACCAGGCGGTAGGTTTCTATCTCCATAATGGATTTAAAACAATAGCACGCTCCGATGTGGATGGTATGGGCAAACCTTTTCCGCTACTATTGATGGAACTAAAAAAGTAATAACAGTAAGGTATAAACGTAATGATATTTTCCTGACTTTGTGATTTACTCAATTATGCGTTAATCTACACGGTATAAATACAAAAACGCCCGATCTCTTGCTGATCGGGCGTTTTCGTTTATGGTCGAGTATTACTACTCTACTCTTGTAATCTTCAATGTATTCGTTGGCAGGTGCAGTTTAACCGGCGTAGAACCAGTGTTTACTACTACGTCACCAGCTTTGATGAAACCTCTTTCTTTCAGGATGTTGATCTGATCGAAAACGATATCATCCAGTGATTCCTCTTCTTCGTAGAAGAAGGCGCGTACGCCCCAGCTCAGGCTCAGCTGATTCACCAGTGTTCTTTCTTTGGTGAATACATAGAGAGGAGAGCGTGGACGGTAGGAGCTGAGCATGAAGCCGGTGTAACCGCTTTGGGTCATACCGATCAGTGCGTCTGCGTCCAGGTCTTCCGCAATTTTACATGCATTGTAGCACAGTGCATCGCTGAGGAAGGTAGGAGAGTGACGGTGAGGGATCAGGTTACGGTTGTAAATGATAGCTTCTTTTTCCACTTCCTGGATAATTTTATTCATGGTCTGGATTACCAGCACAGGGAACTGACCTGTAGCAGTTTCGCCAGACAGCATCACCGCGTCAGCGCCTTCCAGTACCGCGTTTGCTACGTCGGTAATTTCAGAACGGTTAGGACGGGTGCGGTCCATCATGGATTCCATCATTTGCGTAGCCACAATTACAGGCTTCGCACGGTGGATACATTTACGGATAATATCTTTCTGGATCATCGGGATCTGCTCTACCGGCAGTTCCACACCGAGGTCACCACGGGCGATCATTACGCCATCGCTTTCCCAGATGATTTCTTTCAGGTTCTGGATTGCTTCAGGTTTCTCGATTTTAGAGATCACCTTCATTTTAGAATTACGTGCTTCCAGGCGCTTGCGCAGATCGATCAGGTCTTTTACACTTCTTACGAAGGAAAGGGCCACCCAGTCACATTCCTGGTCAATGATAAATTCCAGGTCAATGATATCTTTTTCTGTCAGGGCTGGGAGAGATACTTTGGTATCTGGCAGGTTAAAGCCTTTTTTACTGGACAGTACACCTGGCAGGGATACTTCCGCTTTAATTTCTCCTGCAGGAGTGATTTCTTTTACTACAGTCTCGATTTTACCATCATCCAGCAGAATTTTCTGTCCTGGACGCAGATCTTTATACAGGTCTGGGTAGGAAACATAGATTTTCTCCATATTACCCACCACTTTTTCGTTGATAAAAGTGAGGATATCGCCGGCTTTCAGCGGGAGAGCGTTGTTCTCGATTTCACCTACGCGCAGTTTAGGACCCTGCAGGTCGGCAAGAATTGCTACGTTGTAAGGTTCAGTTTTATTGATCTGGCGGATGTATTCGATGATCCGCAGTTTGTCCTCATGCGAGCCATGGGAGAAGTTCAGACGAAAAACGTTTACACCTGCTCTAACTAACTCCAACAATTTGTCATAGGTATCACTAGCGGGTCCTACGGTAGCCACAATTTTAGTTTTGTGGGAAGAGTGCTCTCTACCGGCAGCATTGTCCATCTGCTTGTGATAATATTTGGAAAGATCCTTTGTACTCATAAGTCTTATTTTTTAACTCGCAAGAATTTTTACTATCTTAAACCATTCAGGGTCAATCTCCTGTTTTGCTTTCACCGCTTTGTCCAGTGGAGTATATTGAATTTTATCATTCACTACACCGATCATTACATTGTGAATACCTTCCCGGAGTGCTTCCACGGCTGAATATCCCAATCTGCTCGCAAGAATACGATCCTGGCAGGTAGGGGAGCCTCCACGCTGGATATGACCGAGGATGGTCACACGTGTATCCAGCTGCGGGCAACTTTCTTTAATTCTGCGGGCTACTTCGTTGGCGCCTCCGGTTTCATCACCTTCCGCCACCACAATAAGATTAACGAGCTTTTTACGACGTTCGTTGGCCTGCAGTTCTTCAATAATTTCGTTTACTTCTGTCTTACGCTCGGGCAGCAATACGTGCTCGGCGCCAGTGGAGATCCCGCTGTGTAACGCAATGTAACCGGCATCACGGCCCATTACTTCGATTACAAACAAGCGATCGTGTGCATCTGCAGTGTCCCTGATCTTGTCGATGGCTTCAATAGCAGTGTTTACAGCTGTGTCAAATCCAATCGTAGAATCAGTACCCGCAATGTCCTTGTCAATAGTACCAGGCAAGCCTATACAAGGAATGTCAAATTCCTGGCTGAACTTCTGCGCCCCATTAAATGATCCATCACCGCCTATCACGACAATGCCATCAATGTTGTGCTTCTTCAGATTCTCATAAGCCTTTTTTCGCCCTTCATATTCATAGAACTCTTTGCACCGGGCGGTCTTCAATATGGTGCCTCCGCGTTGAATGATATTGGCAACAGATTTTGACTCCATCTGGAAAATGTCGTTTGTCAACATTCCCCGGTAGCCATACATGACGCCAAATACATTCAGCTGATGATAAATGCCCGTTCTTACGACAGCACGAACTGCGGCGTTCATGCCAGGAGCATCTCCTCCTGATGTAAGGACTGCAATGTTGTTCAATTTTTTCATATAAATTGCTAAAAAAATATCTTAAGGGCGCACAAAAATAACATTTTGGAATTGTTTTTCTAACTGTTATCTCATGAAATAACCTAAATTTTTAATTTTCATCAAACAAAGTAGAATTTTTTTTTAAAAATTATAGGCATGTTGAAAAAAACTAATAGGAGTTTGTTAATTATGAGTATGACTATTTTGACGGGACAGGCCATGGCGCAGCACTCTGCCAACATCAAATATCCGGAATCGAAGAAAATCGATGTAACGGATGATTACCACGGCACAAAAATTTCTGATCCCTATCGCTGGCTCGAAGACGACAACTCTCCAGAAACCAAAGCCTGGGTACAGGCACAGAACAAGGTAACACAGGATTATCTTGCCACTATCCCTTTCCGAAAAGATGTTAAAATAAGATTAGAAGAGCTCTGGAACTATCCGAAGTCTTCGGCACCTTTCAAAAAGGGGAAATATTATTATTTCTACAAAAATGATGGCCTCCAAAACCAGTCCATCCTCTACCGCTCCACTACCCCACAGGGCCCGGGTGAAGTGTTCATTGATCCAAATAAACTGTCTGAAAGCGGTACCGCCGCCCTCGGCAGCATCTCCTTCTCCAAAGATGGTAAGTATGCGGCCTACCTCATCGCCAGAGCAGGCTCCGACTGGCAGGATGGTTTCGTAATGGACGTGGAAACCAAACAATTGCTCTCGGATAGACTGGAATGGATTAAGTTCAGCGGTATGTCCTGGAAAGGCGATGGGTTCTATTACAGCCGTTACGACAAACCGGACGAGTCCTCTAAACTCTCCCGTAAAAATGAATTCCAAAAAGTCTATTTCCACAAAGTAGGGGACCCACAGGAGAAAGATGTGCTGGTATATGAAGATAAACAGCACCCGCTCCGCAACGCCGGCGTGGGCATCACCGAAGATGAGCGCTTCCTCATACTCCAAACCACCGAGGGTACTTCCGGTGCAGAAATCAGTGTTTGGGACCTGAAAAACCCTGCACAGAAAAATTTCAGTCTCCTCATACCTGGTTTTAAATTCGAACCGGACGTAATCGACAACAACGGTGATAAATTGCTCGTGCGCACCAACCACAACGCGCCGAACTATAAAATCGTGGAAATCGACCCCGCCCATCCGGAAGAAAGTAACTGGAAAACCATAATAGCCGAAAAGCCCGAAGCACTGCAAAGTGTAGGTACCGGCGGTGGTAAACTGTTCCTTAACTACCTCAAAGACGCTTCTTCCTACGTATATCAATATGATTACAACGGTAAAAACGGCAAACTGGTGAAACTCCCGGGTATCGGATCTGCCAGCGGCTTTGGCGCCGAAAAGGACCAGAAAGATTTTTATTATACCTATTCTTCCTTTGTAACACCGGCTACTATCTATAAATATGAGATCAGTTCCGGCAAATCCACCCTGTTCAGCAAAGCACAGGTAAAATTCAATCCGGAAGAATATGAAACCAAACAAGTGTTCTTCCCGAGTAAAGATGGTACCAAAGTGCCAATGTTCGTTTCCGGTAAAAAGGGATTCAAACTGGATGGCAATAATCCGGTACTGATTTACGGTTACGGTGGTTTCAATATCCCGCAAACACCGGGTTTCAGCGTGTCCAACCTCTACTTTATGGAACAGGGTGGCCTCTACGCAGTGGTATGCCTTCGCGGTGGCAGCGAGTATGGTGAAGCATGGCACAAAGCCGGTATGATGGAAAAGAAACAAAATGTATTCGATGACTTCATCGGTGCGGCGGAATACCTCGTGAAAGAAAAATATACCAACCCTTCCAGGATCGCCATCCGTGGCGGCTCCAATGGCGGTCTGCTGGTTGGCGCCTGTATGACCCAGCGTCCTGACCTGTATAAGGTAGCATTACCAGCCGTAGGAGTGATGGATATGCTACGCTTTCAGAAATTCACTATCGGCTGGGCATGGGTAACTGAATACGGTAGCAGCGATCATGCAGAACAATTTAAATATCTTATTAAATATTCTCCGCTGCACAACCTGAAACCAGGTGTTTCCTATCCGGCCACTATGGTAACCACCGCTGATCATGACGATCGCGTAGTACCTGCACACTCTTTCAAATTTGCAGCCACCCTGCAGGAAGATAACGCCGGCCCTAATCCGGTGTTGATCCGCATTGAAACTCAGGCAGGTCACGGTGCTGGTAAACCAACTTCAAAACTGATTGACGAAGCAACTGACCTATGGTCATTTACAATGTTTAATCTGGGAATGAAGAAATAGATTTATTAAGAAATAGTCAGAGGACCTTCGGTCCCCCGACTATTTCGGTAGCGCATCCCCCACGGGATGCGCTACCGAAATGCTAAATTCTACCAGGGGGAGGCCGCGCATCAGCGTAGTCTCCCCCTCTAAATTTACGGGGGCCTAAAGCGCTGGTCCCCCGAAAAGCTGTTTAAGCATCCCACCGTGCGCAGCACTGCAACCCAACCAATGACACCGAAGTTGTCATTGGAAATCGTCCGGGAAAAATTAATTGAAAGCCAGCCAGCGGAAAATTTTCCTTATCTTTAAAAGATAGCGTAAGAACTTGGCTTATGAACGTACTAATCACAGGCAGTAACGGATTGCTGGGACAGCATTTGATTCCACTATTTCTGAATGACAGCAGGTATAATGTCATCGCCACAGGGAGAGGACCCAACCGGATCCCGCAACGCGATAATTATACCTATGAGCCCTCGAACCTCCGTACCCCGGGAGCGGCAGCATCTCTCATAGAAAAATATAAACCTGAAATCATTATTCACGCTGCTGCCATGACGCAGGTAGATGAATGTGAAAAAAATAAAGACGCCTGCTGGGATATGAACGTAGGCGTTACCCGCTACCTCGTGCAGGCAGCAGAAAAAGCAAATGCATTCTTCCTGTTTGTATCTACCGACTTCATCTTCGATGGACTCAGCGGCCCTTACTCAGAAGAAGCACTTCCCAACCCGATCAACTACTACGGAACCAGCAAAGTGGCGGCCGAAAGAGTTGTGCAAAACAGCAAACTGCAATGGGCAATTGCCCGTACGGTGCTGGTATACGGCATTGTAGCCGACGCACACCGCAGCAATATGATCACCTGGGTGAAAAATAACCTCCAGCAAAACAAAAAGATAAAGGTAGTAGACGATCAGCTGCGTACACCCACCCTCTGTCAGGACCTGGCAATGGGCTGTAAACTGATCGTGGATAAAAAGGCTACCGGCGTTTTCAATATCTCCGGCAACGAAACACTTACGCCGTACGATATGGCCCTGAAAACAGCTAATTACTTCAATCTCGACACTTCCCTGATCGAAAAAATCAGCTCAAAGAGTTTGGCCCAGCCCGCGGCCCGTCCGGCAAAAACCGGCCTGATCACCGAAAAGGCTGAAAAAGAACTCGGCTACACCCCCCGCACCTTCGCAGAAGGTTTGGAAATTGTAGCCGAAGAACTCAATGGAAAATAATTCCTTTATTTAATGCTTTTCCAGGAATGCCTGGTTACCAAAGTCTTTTCTTACCTGCTGAATAGCGGTAGTGGTATCCGCATTGTCTACTTCCACAGCCAGGCGATAGGTGTCATCTTTTAAGTACATGATCACCTTACGGCCCCAGCTCAACTGACGCTGCAGTTTTTTACCTGCATCGGTGCTGTCTTTCGTAGTATAATATACCGCTACATATTTTGATGTGTCAATTACCGGCATTGCCGCTGCATTACTGTCCACCGCCATACTATCCACCGGCGTGGTTTGTAGAGCCGGCGTATCCTGGATCACCTCATCCATGGGGATATCCGTAATCGTATTCGCATGACGGTTTTGCTGAGAGATATACCACCAGGCACCCGCAGCAGCGCCTACCACTGCCACCGCCGCTACTGCCCACCACCATTTAAAACTACTTTCTTCCTCAATGGCTTCCAATACATTTTCTACTTCCTCCGTCATCACGGGCTCTATCGGCGCTATAGGTTCAGGTGCGGGGGGAGTTGGCTCCTCCTCCTCCCGAATAGGATAGAGGTCCAGCGACTCCTGTGTAACCGGCAGCTTCTCAGCAAAAAAGTGAATATTTCCTGCAAAATCACCCTGTAAAGTCCCGATTCCAGGCAATTCCATCGGTTTGCCGGTGCGGAGCTCGGCCTTCATTTCTTCCAGATATTTCTCCAGCTTGCGCTGGGCAACCGAAGGCACCAGGTTCTCTTTTAATGCAATCCACTCCACACACGAACCATCATCCTTATAGGTTTGACTGAACAACACCTGGTCCCAGGGGGGCGTCAGCGTTTGGCTGTTCACGTTATATTGGGCCGGGAAATGTTGTAAGGTAAAGGTGCCTAACTGGGGGATCACACAAACGCGCTGTCTGAAGAGTACTTCTTGTATGTATTGCTGCAAGATCATAGAGATAGTTAATAATTACATTGACCAAAACGTGATTGTATCGAATGCCGCGAAAGAAAGGGACCGAAGGTCCCTTTCTTTCGCGGCTCCAGGTTGCTGCCGAAGGCAGCAACCTGGAGCCGCCACAATTAATACGATGTCACAATAGCTTAATTACCAATATGAATTTAGAATTTAAATAGCAACCCACCAACTATATTAAAGCCATAGGATGGGTACAGGTAATAACGTTGATAATGGGAATTGAAGACATTGTTGGCATTTACCCACAATCCAAAGTTTTTGGTGATGTCGTACGACGCTCCCAGGTTCATGTCCCAGGCGCCAGCGGTTTTGCCAAAATCAGTTTGGTCCGACAGCAGATAATAAGCACCGCTCATGCTAAACAGATCGGCATTCAGGTGCAGCTTTTTACCAAGCAGATACGTAACGTTCAAATTTCCCTGGAAAGCAGGCAGGGCCCATGGCTTCAGCTGCGTTTCCTGTTTGTTATAGTTAAACCAGTCAAATGATACGCGCGCCTGGAACTTTTCTTCCTGGATATATCCCACTTCGGCATGCAGCTGGAAAGCACGCATTTCCGCTTCGTTCAGGGTGATAAATCGCTTGGAATCCAGGGTGTCATTGATAAACAACGGCAGATTGTACCAGGTTACGGATGCAAACTTGGTGTTGTAGTTAAAATGACTGCCCAAAGTACCTTTGATACCGGTATATTTCTCTTCTATCCGCGTGTTTTGCATATCTCCCAGGCTACCCAGGAAATAAGGGTTGCGGGAGGTCAGGTTGCGGTAGGAGTTCTTCTCGATATAGCTGATCCATCCACTGCTCAATATCAGTTTCTTACGGATCAGGTGCGTTTCGTTTACGATGTCGGGCAGCAGGTAGAACTTGCTGACACCGGGCGTATTACTCCAGGTAGGGTTCACGCCTGCGTGTAACACAAAGCCAGGGTAAATGATGTCTACCGCCGGATGCACCGCTACGATGTTGTTATTGATCGTTTTGTTATCGCCCTGTTTGTAGTTCGACAGGTCCAGCACACCTTCTGCCTGCAGGAAGATATTTTCAAATATCTGCTTGCGCACCGGCAGGTTTACCATGAATGCGCCTTCGTTGCGTTTATAGTTATCGTTAAAATAGATAAACTTCACTTTCGGCTTGATGGAAAATGCCCAGTCGTTGTTAGGCAGGTTGGAACCGGAAACCGTAGCGGTGATCTGGTTAAACACCTGTGCGATATCGCTTTTTTCCATCGGTGTCGTATGGTCGTAACCGTAGTAGTGCAGGCTGTTACGATCGTAAGCCAGGCTACCGTTCAACTGGAATTTGTCCATCAGGTAGGTACCGGCGGCCAGGGTGTTCAGGGTGCTGTAGTCCTGGTTTTCAATATCCTTTCCTTTTGATCCGGTATAATTTACAAAGAGACCATAGTTATACTGCTCGTGGCGGCCGCTTCCGAAGCCGGCCTGCACGAAAGGTGTACTAAGGTTTCCATAACCCAGCTTCACAAAATTATTTTGCAGCAGGTCCAGCGAATCTTTACCCAATGCCAGCGGTTTCAGTGGCGCTGCCTGGTACATGAAGTTGAGGTTTAAGGAAGGGACCTCATACTTCAGCGAAGGCCGCGCGGTATCCACACCTGGCAGCGAGGCTGTCAGATTCAGTTTGGCGGCATCACGGAGGCGCGGCTGGTAGGTGGAAATGATATCGATGGTTTCCTGTTTCAGGGAATCCTTTTGTGCAAAGGCTTGTTGATGCACCAGCCCCGTGAGGCCGAATGCGGCTATAAAAAAGAATCGTTTACCGTATATGTGATGAATGTTCATGCTGTCGTTATCTTAAATCCGGAACCCGGACGCTGATGAAAAATTATTTCTGATTTTTGCCGGCTGCTTTTTCATCAGCTTCGGCTTTGGCCAGTTTATCTTTAGCTTCCTGTTTCAGTTCCGGAATAGTAGAGTTGGTGGCAATACTCTGGAAGGTAGCCTTTGCATTGAAGTAATCCTTTTGTTTGGCATAAACATCACCCAGCAGGATATACGCTTTTGCTACCCAGTACTCGTAAGACGCCGTATTTTTGATGACGTCAAAACCGGCTTTCTCAGCAGCATCCAGCTCATTTTGCTGCAGATAGCTGTCAGCAATATCGTACCGTGCTTCTGCACCGATCTCTGATTTGGTTAAACCGGTTACCGTTTTAAACTCAGCAATTGCCGGGGCGTACTGACCATTTTGTTTCAGGGCTTTTGCGTGGTAGAAGTGACCGAGGATCTGATCGTCGGTACTGTTGTTACTTCCGGCCAGCAGCATTTCTGAATAGTTGGTCACTTCATCCCAATGTTTCAGCATGTAGTTACTACGCAGCAAACCGCGGGTGGCTGACAGGCTGTTTTCCTTGCTGCTGCTCAGGTCCTGCAGCTGTAAATAGTAACCGCGTGCCTTATCGTAATTTTTAACCTGGTAGTAGTTGATATTGGCGGCCTGTAATGCGGAGCGTTCTGCATACAGACTATTGTTGCGGGACAATACAAACTCGTAGGCAGGTAATGCTGTCGTATAGTCTTTATTGTTATAGCTGCATTCTGCCTTGTAGAAGTTAGCCGGTAATATAAACTGGCCCTCAGGGAACTTACGGATATAACTGTTGAAGGCGTTGATGGCACCGTCGCAGTCGTTGCTGGTGAAGCGTGCTTCAGCGGCAGCGTATGCCAGGGAATCCTCTGCGGAAGCGGATACGGTGCGACCGGTAGATTTCAGGAACGCGAGATAATCGTCAGTTTTGCCCTGGCCTACATAAATGGCTTTGATGCTCTGTAAGGCTTCACTGCTTTCCGGTGCGCCGGGGAACTTTTCTACGACCTGACGGTAATAGGTCAGTGCTTTTGATTCATTGTCTTTATTATAGTAGCAGAGACCTAATTTCAGCAGGGCACGGGGTGCATTGGGGCCGTTAGGTTGTTTCTGCAATACGTTTTCCAGATAAGGAATCGCTTCGTTAAACTTTTCGGCTGCCAGGTAGGTATTGGCAATTTCCATATCAGTTTCGTTGCCGAAGTTGCTGTTAGGAAACTTGTTGCCCAATTGCTTCAGCAACGCCAGTTTTTCACTCTGCTTGCCCTGGAGGCCGAGGATAATACTTTTCTGGTAGGTGGCGTAGTCGGCGCCTGGCTCATTATTGCTGATGATACGATCATACAGCGATAATGCTTTCGGAAACTGACGGAGCATATAGTAGCAGTCGGCAGCTCTCATCATGGCATCGTTGCTGATGCGCTGTGCGTTAGGGCCGCTGGCTTTTTGAGCGGATTCGAACCATGGCAGTGCTTCGCTGAAACGGTCCTGTTTGAGCAGGCTGTAACCGAGGTTGTAGCTGGCCGTTTGTGCGTTGGCTTCTCCGGAAAGAATGGCGGTGCTGCCGAGATAGGAATTCAGGTTACTGATGGCTGCTTCTGTTTTATTCTGGCGCAGGGCGATTTCTCCTTTCCAGAAGTAAGCGAGCTGCTTGATCTGTGCGTCGTAAGGATGTTTGATGGCGATATCCAGCAGGCGGTCGGCCTCAGCGAGCTGACCATCATTGATCAGCTGTGTGGCGCGGCCATAGGCCACTTTCTGGTATGCTTTCAGTACGGTCTGGTTTTTTTCGGGAATCATCTCGATGGTAGCCAGCCCTTCTTTATAGTTATTTGAATTCATGAAGAGGTTCACCATGATTTCGCGGGCCTCTTTATTGTAGGTTGAATTCGGATATTTCTGTACAAATTGTGTGAGCTCAGTAAGTGCTGCATCCGGGTAGCCCAGTTCATAGGATAATTTACCGTAGTTAAAACGGCTGATTTCCTGTTGCTGCGCGTTGGAGCTGTTGTTGGCACAATAAGCGAACGCGTTTCTGGCATTGGCTTTCTGGCCCGTGCGCAGGTAACAATCTCCCAACAGATACATAGAGTTCTGACCAAGAGAATCTTTAGCGCCACTCAGCTGTTTAAAGCCGGTGATTGCTTTTTGCAGGTTACCGGTTTGGTAGTAAGAGTAGGAGAGCTGGTAGATATCTTCATTTCTTACCTCGTCGGAATTATCCTGGAACTCCTGCAGGTAGGGGAGTGCCTTTGGATAATTTTTCTTTTCGAAGTAGGCTTTACCCACTAATTGTTTCAGCTCCGCTTCATAATACTGCCCACCCTGGTTGATCAGCGGTTCGCCGTAGGCGATCAGCTGGTCGGATTTACCCTGGAAGTAATAAATTTCGGCGATGTAATACGGTACAATATTGCTGTACTTAGGCTCTTTTACCACGCGCTGGAAGCTGGTAAGGGCCTCATTATACTGGCGGTTATTGTAGGCGATGAAGCCATAGTAGTAATTGGAGGGGAGGTAATATTTCCCTTCTATTTCCTTGATAGAGGCAAAGAGCGGTTGTGCTTTTTTGAACTCTTTCACATTGAAATAGCAGTAGGCCAGTTCAAACTTTGCATCGGCAATTTCATCGTTGGAGAGATTGTCGATATTGGCTTTTTCGTAGTATGGAATTGCCTCTTTGAGTTTGTTGGCGTGGAAATAATATTTTGCCAGCTGGTAGCTTACCAGTTGCTCGCGTGCGTTGTTATTGAAATATTTCAGGTAATCGAGTGCAATCTGCTCACCATTTGCCTGCTGCAGCTTTAATGCACAGATGGTATAGTAGTAATACGCATCTGACCGTACGAGGTCGCGATTGGTTTCGTGCCAGTAGGTGATGTTATCGATTGTTTGCTTGAAAAGCTGCATGGATACGGCATATTTTCCATGCTGGAAATATTGTTGCGCATCCTTGAAGGTTTTTTCCGGATCAGTGTAAATGCGTGTCTGCTGGGCGTGGGCGGCGGGTAAAGCCGCCAGTGTAGCACCGGCAAAGGCAAAAAGGGATAAGTACAGATGTCCCGGAACAATGATTTTTCTTATGACCTGCATGTTTTGCTATTATCTTGAATATGCGATTAAAACGAATACCGGGCAGAAATATTTTCTGTCCGGGCGATTACCTCCTGTTACATGATCCTCCAATCCGCTGTTTTGCCCTTACCAGTACTGGGTATAGTGCCGACAAAACAGATGAAAGCAAATATATATGTTATCTCCATTCTTTTCCGATTGTGTTCTACACAATGTGGATAACTCCGTATAGGCGGCAAAGGCATATACGCTATCTTGCGGAAAATCACTTTTCTTAGCAAAAACCTTACCTACTATGAGAAAACTGTTTTCTGCAGGCCACACCAATGGAGCCGTGTCTTTTCCCATGCTGTTGATGCGATTGGTTTTCGGAGGATTGATATTATTACATGGATGGCCAAAATTGCTTGGATTTGCATCAAAAAAGAATACCTTTCCTGACCCTTTTCACGTAGGCCATGCCGTTTCATTAGGGATGGTGGTGTTTGCGGAGGTTGCCTGTGCCATTTTCCTGATGATGGGTTTATTGACCCGCCTGGCCAGTGTGCCGCTTATTATTTGCATGTCAGTCGTTATTTTTGTGGTGCATGCACATGAGCCTATCGATAAGATAGAATTGCCACTGATGTACCTGGCGGCCTATCTCACGATCCTGTTTGTAGGGCCGGGCAAGGTGAGCATCGATAATCTGATTGCGTAATAAAAAACAGAATGGACCATGTTTATTAGTACCACTACAATACGGGTAAGATACGGAGAAACAGACCAGATGGGGTATCTCTATTATGGCAACTATGCGCTTTACTATGAAGTGGGCAGGGCAGAAGCCATCCGGGAGCTGGGATTTACCTACCGGGAGCTGGAAGAGCAAGGGGTGATGATGCCTGTGGCTGAATTGAATGCGAAATATTTCCGGCCGGCGACCTATGATAATCTCATAACGGTAAAGACTATACTAAAAGAGTTGCCTAAGAGCTCCAAGATCCAGTTTCACAGCGAATTGTACAACGAGAAAGGGGAATTGCTCAATGTGGGTGTTACCACGCTGGTGTTTGTAGATGTCAATACCAGGCAGAAATCAGGTCTTCCGGAAGTGCTGAGAGAGCGCCTGGCACCATTCTTTAACTAAAAAACCTGCGACGTGGATAAGATTACAGTCAGTATCATTACCATCGGCGATGAGTTGCTCATTGGCCAAACCATCGACACCAATTCTGCCTGGATGGCTCAGCAGCTGAATGCCATGGGCATATGGGTGCATCGTCGTGTAGCCATTGGGGATATACGGGAAGACATTTTGGCTACACTGGCAGCCGAAGCGGCCCTGTCAGATGTGGTACTGATGACAGGAGGGCTGGGTCCTACGGCAGATGACATTACCAAGCCTACCCTCTGCGAATATTTTAACACCCGCCTGGTGCAGGACCGGGATACCCTCCAGCGGGTACTGCATATGTTTGAAAGCAGAGGCCTGCCTATTCTGCAACGGAACGTAGATCAGGCCCTGGTGCCGGAAGCGGCTACCGTGATTCAGAATCACAGAGGCACCGCGCCGGGTATGTGGTTTGAAAAAGACGAAAAAATTTATGTATCCATGCCGGGTGTACCGCATGAAATGAAAGGCATCATGGAAAGTTTCGTGCTTCCCCGCCTGGAAACACATTTCAATACCCCTGCCGTTGTGCATCATACGCTGATCACCTCCGGGATGGGAGAGTCGTTTGTAGCGGAGCGGCTGGTGGACTTCGAAGCCAAACTGCCGCCACACATCAAACTGGCGTATCTGCCTAGTTACAGCCTACTCAAACTGCGGCTCACTGCCCAGGGAAAAGATAAAGTCAGCACTGCCGCGGAGTTGAGTTTATATTTTACGGAGCTCAAGGAAAGATTACCGGATATTTATGTAACAGACCAGGACGTAACTATCGGAGAGGTGCTGGGGCACGTATTGCTGAAGCGTAAAAAAACGATGGGTGCCGCTGAAAGCTGTACCGGTGGCCTGATTGGTAGCTGGATTACCGCCGTTTCCGGTAGCAGCGCCTATTATGAAGGGGGCGCTATCACTTACTCTAACGACATGAAAATGAAGATGCTGGGGGTAAAGAAAGCAACCCTGGCGGCGCATGGCGCTGTGAGTGAGGCTACCGTAAAAGAAATGCTGACCGGGGCGCTGGATCTGCTGGAAGTAGATTATGCCATAGCCGTTTCCGGTATCATGGGACCAACCGGCGGAACGGATGAAAAGCCTGTGGGTACCGTGTGGGTGGCCGTTGGCAGCCGCGAAAAAATGGTGACAGTTAAATATCATCTGCGCTACGACCGCGAACGAAATACACAAATGGCCGCTGTTTATGCGATGAACGAATTAAGGAAGCTGATATTGGAACTGGAGCCGGAAGAATTGAATTGATACAATTCCCTTATTTTTGTTGCGCACTAAACAAAGCTAAAATCAAGCTAAAATCAATCTTATGGCTATTGTAGAACTGGTAATGCCGAAAATGGGAGAAAGCATCATGGAAGCTACCATCCTGCGTTGGCATAAAAAGCCGGGAGATTCCGTTAAAGTGGATGAAACTGTGCTGGAAATTGCTACCGACAAGGTGGATAGCGAGGTTCCTTCTACTGCGGAAGGGGTCATTGCTGAACTCCTCTTTTCTGAAAATGACGTAGTGCCTGTAGGTACTGTCATTGCACGCATTAATACCAATGCCGATGCAGCAGCGGACACAACACCTGCTGCCCCTGTAACTACTGAACCCAAATTTACTGCCGCAGCTGCTCCTGTTGTAGCTGAGCAGGTGGCTGAACCTACGCCTGCCCCTGCTGGTGGCGGCGCACGATTCTATTCTCCACTGGTGCTTACCATTGCCCAGCAGGAGGGAGTTAGCTTCGCTGAACTGGAGAAACTGCCAGGCAGCGGAACAGAGGGCCGTGTAACCAAAAAGGATATACTGCAATATGTGGCAGATCGTAAAGAAGGTAAGGTAATTGCGGATGTTACGCCTGTTAATAACCAGGGCACAGCTGCCGCAGCGGCAGCTCCACGTCCGGCTACAGCAGTAACAGTTCCTTCTGCTACCTATAATGGCAATGTGGAAATCATTGAAATGGACCGCATGCGCAAGCTGATCGCCAATCACATGGTGATGAGCAAGCAGGTGAGCCCGCATGTTACCAGTTTCGCAGAAGCCGATGTAACCAACATGGTGAAATGGCGCGATCGCGTAAAAGGCGAATTCGAAAAGAGAGAAGGCGAGAAGCTGACTTTCACCCCGCTGTTTGTAGAGGCGATCGTAAAATGTTTGAAGCGCTTCCCGCTGATCAATTGTTCACTGGACGGCGACAAGATCATCATTAAGAAAGATATCAACGTGGGTATGGCTACTGCGCTGCCTTCCGGTAACCTGATTGTTCCGGTTATCAGAAGCGCCGACCAGCTTAACCTGGTAGGACTCACCAAACAGGTTAACGGCCTGGCTAATGCCGCACGTAACAATAAACTGAAACCGGAAGACACGCAGGGTGGTACTTTCACCCTTACCAACGTAGGTACTTTCGGTAGCCTCATGGGCACGCCAATCATCAACCAGCCGCAGGTGGCTATCCTGGCGGTGGGCGCCATTAAAAAACGTCCGGTGGTGATTGAAACCGAGCAGGGCGACAGCATCGCGATCAGGCACATGATGTACCTGTCTATGTCGTACGACCACAGAATTGTGGACGGTTCCCTGGGATCTACTTTCCTGTCGGCCGTGGCTACAGAGCTGGAGAATTTTGATCCTAAGAGAGGTATATAATTTGGGGACTTAGGGCCGGAGGCGCTGGGAATCCGAAACAAAAAAAGAGAGCTTTGCTCTCTTTTTTTATTTCGGTGGGAATCCGGGCTTCCATGCCGGGCCGGAATATACGCTCATGAAGTAAGATTTCAGATTCTTCTATGGCATATATCCGGTCTTCCACCCTGGCCTAATCCGTAAGAATATACGCTAATAAAAAAGGCGATTTCCGAAGAAACCGCCTTTTGAATTTTTTTAACAGCTTTACCGATAAAAAATAACTTAGTAGCGTCCACCACGATCGCCACGAGGACCACCATATCCTCCGCCACCACGGTTATTTCCACCACCTCTGAAATTATTGTTCGGTTGTTTTGGTCTTGCTTCGTTAACCATCAGTTGTTTGCCTTCAATTTCGCTACCATTTAAGCTTTCCATAGCTTTGGTTCCTTCTTCTTGATTAGGCATTTCCACAAAACCGAAACCGCGTGAGCGACCAGTTTCATGGTCCTTGATGATTTTTGCGGAGGTAACCTCTCCAAAGTCGCTGAAAATCTGATGCAGATCCTCATCGTTCAACCTATAATGCAGGTTGGCTACGTAAATGTTCATGATAACTGAAATTAAAAAAATGAAAAATAATGTACTGAAGTTAGGAAAATAAAGCCAATAAACTAATAGCCCTGAAAAAATATTTAAGATTTTATTATGTTTTTATAGGTATGACCCCCTAAAATCGTCTGTGAGCTTGAATTACAGTAGAAAAAATATTTTTTTAGCAAATCAGTTTTTACATTTTATAAGCACATTTTGCGGGAAAAAAATCGTAAATTAATAGTGTAATCCATTAAATAAAATTATCATGGGAGCCTTGAGCGAAACCTGGTTTGCGGATGGCTACATCGATTTCGAACTAAAGAAATACACGTTACTCGCATACCTTCAGGACATCAATCAGTACTTTGGTCAGCACAAATTGTACCCTCAGCTGGCCGATATTATTTTTCATTATAATAACCTGGTGTCTTTCCGGGAGAATAAACAGTTCCTGCAGCAACGCTTTCCCAAAAAGCTGAGTGAAGTAAACCTGGAAAAGTTGCAATTGCTGTATGAACAGATCATCGCCGATGATGAGCTGATGCAGGAATTGGAGAGCATTATTGAATTTGCCGTGAAAAAAATGGATGGCACCATCCGGGAAGGCACGGAGTTGTATGAATTTGTGGAGGACAAGCTGCACATAGCGCCGGTGGGCCTGGTGCCACTGGAAAGTTCCGAAGGGTACATGTTCCTCAGCGACGGCCGCTTCCGGGAAGTGCTGGTATATTCCTACCGCCTTACCATTTTCGAAAGGGCGGATGAAAAATTCAGGGGCATTCACATGAGCTTCCTCGATACTTATAAAAAGGACCTGATGCATACCTTCGAATACATCAAATCCCAGCTGATCCGCAGTCATAAGCAGTTGCCCAATCCCGCAGTATATAGTGTGGAAACAAACTTAGTACTGCCAATCAATGAAACGCTTTTGCCGGTTGCCAAAAGAACGCTGGTGAAATATATTGCTGCCTGAATGATTATTGCAGGGTGGCGCCGCTTAAGCGGGCGGTATCTCCTTCGAACCGTACATCAAGTACATGGTCTTTCAGGAAGGGGGCGTAGTATTGTTGCATAATGGCTACAATCTTGCCTTTGGATTTTTCAATGTAGGTGGGATTGTTTTCCAGCTGGGCTCTGGAAGTCTGGTATAACTTCTTTTGTACATCGGTGTAAGTTTCGTCGTCCTGAGAGAGGAACAACCCTTTTCTGTTGGCCGTTTCCATCCGGTCCACCTTCAGCTCATAGCTGAGCAGCTTTGGTGCCGGTAACTGAACGGTGATCCGCTTTTGGCTGATGTCTACCTTAAAATTGTTATCATTAACATCTACCCCAAACTTTGCCTGGTAGGGGATGGTTACCCAAATGGTGTTTTCAAGAAAAGTCTTTTTCAGGTTATCGGTCCAGTCGCTGGCTCCTTCCTCCAGGTTGCTGCGTTTGATGTTGGCAGAGCCTTGCACATCCAAACTGGCCAGTTCCGCTATTTCCTTTACAATGAGGCCGTTGGATATCACCTGCTGACTCATATTCTTACTGCCAAAAAAACGGCCCAGCCAGAACATGGCAAGCGCTATCACAACAAATACCAGTATGTAAATGATTTTCTTCATGACTGAAAATTACGAAAAATTAGGGGAACCTATAATACGTGTAGGCGTGGGCGTAAGTTGGATGAAAGATACCGGCAGCTTCGCTGCCGGTATCTTCGAAAGTAGGAGGACCGAAGGTCCTCCTACTTTCGAATGTATTAACGGGTTAGAGATGCTATCAACGCTTCATGCTGCGGATATGCCGCCTGCAGTGGGGCTCTTTCCGCGAGTTCGAAATCTGCAAAATCGAAGCCGGGCGCTACGGTACAGCCAGTGAGGGCGTAACCGCCCGGTACCTCGGTGCGACTCGCAAACCAGTTTCCGGCGGTAATGATTACCTGCAGGCGTTCGCCTTTTTCAAAGTCCTTGCCCAGTTGGTGTGTAATCAGGTTGCCACCTGGCTCTATCTCGTAAATGGTGAGAGAGTGGCCATCGTAAAAATGCCAGATCTCGTCTGCCGCTATGCGGTGAAACGCTGAAAACTCGCCATATTCCAGTAGAAAATAAATGCAGGTGGAGGCATTGCGGTTACCGGTGATGCCTGCCGGCAGGGTGCTCATATCCAGCATCCACTCAGAACGGTAGGTTTCCCGAAAGGCGCCCCCTTCAACGTGGGACTGTAACTGTAGCTTTTCCCGCCACCAGCTTGCTGAATATTGCATAGGTAGTCATTTGAGGACGGAAAGGTAGCGAAAAACCAGAATTTCAGGATTGTTTTTTCGTATATAGGTCAGGTTTAGCCACCGCCATAAAGCGGGATGGGTCTTCCAGGGGCGTAAAACCAAACTGTGCGTATAGGCCATGAGCGTCCTTGGTGCCCAATACTATGCGGCGAAGTTGCTGAGATTCAAAATAATCCATGATTACCCGCATCAGGAATTTGGAGAGACCCTGTCCGCGGTATTCGGGAAGGATAAAAACATCGGCGAGGTAGGCAAAGGTAGCTTTATCGGTAATCAGTCTGGCAAAGCCAACCTGTGCATCACCTTTATAAACGCCGTAGCATAAGGAACCGGCAATCATTCTTTCCACCACGTCCTGTGGAATATCCTTTGCCCAGTAGGAGTCCTGGCTAAGAAAACGCTGTATCAGCGCAGTGTCCAGCTTACTATTATCGGTAGATATACTAAATGGGCCTTCGAAAATCTCGGTAGTCATATCGGGTTAATTTACGAAGGCCCAAGGTAATAGATTCGTTATTAACTGGCAACTGCAACCATTTGGCGGTTGCCGGATGGCATCTGCGCAATGGTGGTAGCTACTGGCTCAAAATAGTCTGGTAATTCGCCGTTAAACAGCAGGTAATCCTTTACGAACATGGCCTGGTTGTAATACAGGTTACGGCTCATGGTGGCCTGCCATTGTGGAAAATTCAGCTGCTGTAAAGATTTTAAAGCAGTCTTAAATCTTGTCATGCGGGTGAAAAGCTGCGGCGGTATGCCGGTAACGGAGGTGAATATACGCTCCATCGTAGGGCGGGAAAGGTGGAATATATGTGCCAGCTCATCCAGGGAAATATTTCCTTTACGTGCCACGAGGTAATCCACCATTTCATCCACCTGGCGCAGGGAGCGACTACCGGCTTCGAGGCAATCACGGTAGGCATTATTCAGTACCGGAATAATACCATCTGGTGTCCTTACTTTGGCTATCCGGGCAGAGATATTAGCCCACATGTCGCCGCAGGTAACGTCCAGGTTGCGGTAGTAATTGGTAAATGCCGGTGTGTCCAGTCCAAGCAGTTTGTAACAACCATATACATTCAATTGCACAATCACCATTTTCACAGGGCCTTTCACCTGCAACTGGCAGGCACAGGTAAAGTGGCCAATGATCGAGTTGGCAGGCAACGTATAGGCAGGGTGGTTAGCCGGCTTCACCGTGGCTTCGCCCTCCTGGATGAAAACCATGTACTGGTCGCCCAGTGCAAATAAACTCTGTGGCAATTGAATCACGCCACGGGTGTTGTCTTCCCAATAGTAGTACTGCTTAACATACGGACGCAATGCGTCTTCCGGGTGATAAATTTGGAAGTTCATAGGCACAATGTTGCTGGTTTTATAGGATAATTTCTCGCTGCATAGGGTCATCATTGTAACATGATGATATTGTAAATATATGATAAATTCTTATATAAAGATTTTTTTATTGTTGGTTAGGAGGGACCGATACCTTCGGTATCGGTTGGGGAGGGTGCGCTGCGCGCCCGCTGCTGCTGTTAAGATTCCTCCACAGTTGACTTTATTATAGGGCAAGCTCCACAGCAGATTGCTCCGCACACGGCTGCTGGTAGGTGGCGGTTGGCTCCTGGCCATCACGTATGATTTAGTCGGTACGTGGGCTGGCGTGCCGGGCGTGCACCTCACACCACACACCACCGCAGGTACCTTTGTCACCTGTGCAAAACAAAAAGGCCTGGCTGATTCAGCCAGGCCTCATATACTTATACTAGTTCAGTTATTTCACCAGATCAAATCCCCAGTTTACACCCTTCTGTGTGGCCGGAACACCATATTCCATCCACTCCGGCGCCGCAGCACCTTTCAGCAGGTGATCAAAAAACTGCTGCTCACGGCGCGAAATATCCTTGCGGTTCTGGCGCTGCACCAGGTTGTGTGCCTCATTATTATAGTTCAGCATCCAAACTGGTTTGCCTAAGCGACGCAAGCCGGTAAACAGTTCAATACCCTGGTACCAAGGCACTGCACCATCGGCATCATTTGCCATAATCGCCAGCGGTGTATTTACCTTAGGCAGCATAAACAGCGGAGAGTTTTGCAGGTACAGCTCCGGCTTTTCCCAAAGGGTAGCGCCAATTCTGCTCTGCGTATGCTCATACTGGAATTGCCTGTTCATACCACTTTCCCAGCGGATACCGCCATAGGCACTGGTCATATTGGCCACCGGCGCACCGGCCCAGGCAGCCGCAAACAGGTTGGTTTGGGTAACCAGGTAGGCTACCTGGTAGCCACCCCAGCTCTGGCCCTGAATACCCATGTGCTTACCATCGGTATAAGGCTGTTTTGCCAGGTCCTCGGCCGCACTAACGATGTACTCATAAGCACTTTTACCTGGGTAACCTGATTCATAACTAATGTCCGGTGCAAATACCAGGTAGCCGCGACTCACAAAGAAACTGATATTCAGCCTCGAAGGAGTTGGAGCAGGGGCCTGGTAATTATACAGTCCGTCGGTTAACTTCTCATAGAAATAAAAGATAACAGGGTATTTTTTATTCGCATCAAAGTTCTCTGGTTTGTACAGGATACCTTCGGCTTTTTTACCGCTGAAAGTAGTCCATTTGTAGAGTTCTGCCGTACCCCAGTTGTAATCGTTCTGCTGCGGATTGGTGCTGGATATTTTAGCTGCCTTATCAATCGCAGTACCGAAATAAACATCCGGAGATGCCACATAGCTGGCCTTTACGAAGGAATATACGTCCGCATTTTTAGCTTTCGACAGGTCGTTGTAACTGTTAGGGCCCAGTACTATTTGTACGGGATTTGCCAGTTTCGCTTTACCGCCAGGCAACTGCATGCTGAAATAACCATTGTACTTGGTGGTATCGGCAAAGGCAGTCATGATGCGGGTTTGACCTGCTTTATAGGATGTTTCTTCCGGGTCCAGGCGTACGATACGCAGCTTTACCGCGTTTTTGCGGCCATAACCGTTTGTAACATTCACCGGTGCTTTAGCGCCGGTAGGATCTAACTGCCATACATCATAGCGATCGTATACATATACGTAGTTGTCCTGCTCCATCCAGCCTGCCAGTCCGTAGGCATCCGGTAAGTCCGGATGATCATCTTCTTCATCATATAATTGTACCGGCACTTTGGAGGAAATATTAGTGGTAGCGCCGCTTTCGGTGTTATAGGTCCAATAGCTTTTATCGGCCAGGTCGTACCACAGTATATATTTTCCTTTGGGAGATATGGAGTACATGCCGTCCAGTTTCGCTTTTACCTTTTTACGGGTACCGTTTGTAAGGTCTACCAGGTAAGCCGATTTGAGGCTGCGGCCAATCCATTGCAGCTGTATGCGGTCTTCTTTATCGGTATAGCCCAGGGCGTATTTGCCATCTCCTTTGTCGGAGCTGATCACCGTTTCCAGGTCTTTATCTGCCAGCTGAATAGCCCTGTTAGCGCCAGGATAGTACACTGCCAGGAAGGTTCTTTTCAGTTCCTTATCTGCATTTTTCAGCTGCATAGGTTGCAGATAGTCGTCCTTATAGTTCCAGATGTCCACCTTGGCTACTTCGAAATCCACGATGGTAGTGTCTTTCGGAGGAAGGATCGGTGCTGTGCCAAAGAACAGGCGCTCATTGTTTTCCGAAAAGTTCAGATTGCCGTTAGGGCTTACATTCCATTTGGAAGGGATGGCGCTGTTATTTTTGTCTACCACTACCAGGGCGCTGTCGGCGCCAGGTTTATAGAAATACAGGGCGTAAAATTGCTGCAGTGATTTGGCGCTGTCGCGCGTAGCGAGGTAAGCGGCCTGTTCTCCTTTATTATCGAGGGTAAGCTGTTTATAATCGCCGTAGCCGCGACTCAGCGTATCCGCTTTGCGGCTGGCAGTATGCCACAACACAACGCCGGTGCGGGAGAGGGAATCTTTCTTATTGCCGCTGATAGCCACCAGGATGTTATTGCCTGGTTTACTCACCGTATAGGCGGTAGCGTTTTTGATGGTGTCCTGGGTGCCTTTGAACAGCTGACGGATGACCAGCATTCCGTTGTCGCTCTTATCGGCGCCTGCCTTGTCGTCATCTTCGCGGTCATCATCCTTTTTTGCCGGTGCTTTTGCGCTTTTACCTTTGGTGGTATCCGCCGGTGTTTCAGCGAGGAAGGCGAGGAGGCCGTTGCCTTTGGCCGGTGTTTTAAAAGATTTTACGTTCGCGATTTTTTCGATCTGACCGGTAGCCAGCGTTACGATCACGAGGGAATCCTTTGGCAGTTCGGCAGGCTTTTTCTTTTTGATTTTGCCTTCACGAATTAACTTGAAAGGAGGTTTGATGGTGCTGATCACGAATTTGGAATCTTCTGTGATCACCGGCAGGCCACCACGTGGCACAACCGTTTCTTTGCCCGTTTTACGGTCAAAGATAATGAGTCGGCCATCCCCTTCCTGCGGGTTGATGGTATAGGCGATCCATTGCCCGTCGTTGCTGATAACTTTTGCTCCGGCAGTTTCCCATCCGTCGTACACGCTGTGATCCAGCGGTTTTTTGGATGGCTGTTGCGCATAGGTCATAAGGGCGGTTCCCATCAGCAGGGAGCCCAGAACATATTTTCTCATAAGCGCTAATATAGATTGCAGATTTTAATTGGTCAAGATACAAAACGCCGGACGCTTGTATATAAAAAAAAGGATGGACGTACAATAGGCTACATGGAAAGCCGGTTCATTTTCGATAGTTTTGGCACAAAGTGAACAGGATTCATGAAGCATGTCATGACAGATGAAGATTTATTACAAGCTGTTTCTGCTGGAGATACAGCAGCTTTCAGGATCTTTTTTGACACCCACCGCCCTAAACTGTATGGATTTATCCTGAATATGGTCAAGTCGCGGGAGGTGGCAGAAGAGATTGTGATGGATGTATTCATGCGTATCTGGCAGCAGCGGGAGCTGTTGCAGTGGGTAAAAAACAGGGATGGCTTCCTTTTTAAGGTGGCCTATAACAAATCGGTGGATTTTCTGCGTGCAGCCGCCCGCAGCCCGGAGCTGGAGCAGGCCCTCTGGGAGGAGTTGCAGCCGGTAAGCGATGTATACGCTGATACCCGCCTGCTCCTGCGCGATTACGAAGCCCGCCTCCGTGAAGCCATGGACCAGCTGCCTGCCAAACGCCGGCAGGTATACATCCTTAGCCGTGAGCATGGCTATACGCATGACCAGATCGCAGAAATGCTTCATATCTCTAAAAATACCGTCAACAATCACATCGTCAGCAGCCAGCAATTTATCCGTAACTACCTGTCAAAACGGCTGGACCTGGGTAGCACCGCGTTTATTGCCTTTGTCATCAGCCATCTTTAAAAAAAAATATTCCGGAAGAATAGTTGTCCGGTTAATTTCTGTCGTCAATACTTATAACAGTGAACAAATCATCTATGCCGGAGGCAGACTGGAAACATATTGTAGATAAATACCTGAATAACACCTGCACCCGTGAGGAGCTGCAACAGTTATTACGTTGGGTGAATGAAGAGCCGGATAATGAGGCCCTTGTATCCCTGCTGCGTATCCGCTGGGAGCAACAGCAACCAGTGGCTGGTGAGGAGGATGCTAACCACTGGAACCAGCGCTTCGATGCGTTGATAACGCCGCAGCCACGGCGCATGCTGATTTCCAAACGTGCTATACTGGCGGCAGCAGCCACCATTTTACTGCTGCTGACAACGAGCCTTGCCTACTATTTATACACATCCCATACATCCATTGTTGCTACCCCGGCCATCGTGCATACTCAGGATGTACCTCCGGGAGGCAACCGGGCAATGCTCACCCTGGCGGATGGCACCCAGATATCACTTGACAGCGCGGCCAATGGCGTGCTGGCCACCCAGGGCAGCACCAGCATCTCCAAGAAACAAAATGGACAAATTGCCTATAATGGCACTAATGCCAATGCGCTACACCAGTTCAATACCCTGAGCATTCCCAAGGCGGGCAAATACTCCCTGGTACTGCCGGACGGAAGTAAAATATGGCTCAACTCCGCATCCTCCCTGCGTTACCCGCTGGCATTCGGCAAGGAAAGACGCGTGAGGCTGACCGGTGAAGCCTATTTTGAAATAGCCACCGACGCTAAACGACCTTTTATTGTGGAAGTAAACAGCAGTGAACTGCAGGTCCTGGGTACCGCCTTTAACGTGATGGCCTATACGGAAGAAGGACAAACCAAAACCACGCTGGTAGATGGTTCCCTGGCGGTAAACTACCAGGGCAGCCGCAGCTTGCTCAAACCCGGGCAGCAAGCCACCATCACCACAGACAGTAAAGACATAACAGTAGCAACAGCAGACCTCGAAGAAGCACTGGCCTGGAAAAACGACAGATTTTACTTTAATAACACGGATATACGTACCGCTATGCGTCAACTGGAGCGCTGGTATGATGTAGACGTGACCTTTCGCGATACGCTGAATATGCGGCTCAACGGCACTGTGAGTCGCACGGTAAGCATATCCGGGGTATTAAAACTGCTTACCCTTACCGGCGAAGCCAACTTTAGCATCCAGGGAAAAACAGTCACCGTAGGAAAATAGTCCTGTAAATATTTATCAACCAAAAATCGAACACCATGAAAAGCAACTAGTCTATTTCACAGCATTCATAAAAATGCCGGCGGTCTCGAACACCACCGGCAGGTTTGAGATAATGCTTCCACATTTTTGACAGAACGTATTCTACACTATCCAAACAGTTACAAAAGTATGTATTTGCGCACTCTAATCAAAGGTACGCGCAGGCGTAGCCTTTGCCTTATCACAATCATTCGTGTGATGCAACTGAATTCCATTTTTATACTAGCTTTTATGCTGCAGGTAAATGCAGCGAGCTTTGGTCAATCCAAAATCACGCTTTCAAAAAGCAACGCACCGCTGAAAGAGGTGTTCAAGGAAATCAGCCGCCAGACAGGCTTTGATTTTCTCTATACCAACAAGGTACTGGCAGCCGGGCGTCGTGTAAGTTTGCATGTGAAAGATGCTGAACTGAAACAGGTGTTAGGTGAATGTATGGCCGGCCAGCCACTGAACTACACTATCGTGGATAAAACGGTGGTGATCAAACTGCAGGCGGGCGACCCACTTAAAACCCTCACACCTGTGGAAGTACCTCCGGTGGATATCCGCGGTAAGGTGACGGATGATGCCGGGAATCCTATTCCCGGGGCTACCGTTATGCTGAAAGGTGCTACCAAAGGCACGGTAACCGCTGCCGACGGTACCTTTCATCTCTCTGTACCAGAAAATGCCACACTGGTAGTAACTTTCATGGGATTTGAGGCCCGTGAAATAGCCGTTGCTCCCGGCAGCAACTCCGTGGACATCGTTTTGAAAACTGCCAGCGCCAAGCTCGATGAGTACATCGTTACTGCGATGGGCATTAAAAAAGAGAAGAAAGCACTGGGCTATTCCGTGCAGGAAGTGAAGGGCGCAGATCTTACCAAAGCCCGCGAACCCAACCCGGTGAGCGGCTTGACCGGTAAAGTTGCCGGCCTGGTGATTACGCCTAACCCTAATCTGTTTGGCGATCCGGGCATTCAGCTACGTGGCCGCAGTAATGTGCTGATCGTAGTGGACGGCGTGCCGGTGAGCTCCGATTCCTGGAACCTCAATGCGGATGATATTGAATCCTATTCCGTGCTGAAAGGCGCCAATGCGGCCGCCCTTTACGGCTCCCGTGGCCAGAACGGTGCGATTGTTATCACCACCAAAAGAGCTAAAACGGATAAGAAAGGGTTTAAAGTAGAAGTCAACTCCAGCACCCAGCTGCAGTCTGGCTATAACGCCATCCCTAAGTACCAGACAGAATACGGCCCTGGTGACGATTTCGAATATGCTTTTAAAGATGGTCGTGGCGGCGGCTTAAACGATGCCGACTACAACATCTGGGGCCCACGCTTTGAAGGACAGCCGATCACCCAGTATAATTCTCCCAAAGATCCGGTAACCGGTGAGCTTACACCGCTCCCATGGCTGGCCAGAGGTAAGTATAACCTGACCAACTACCTGCGCAACGGGCTACTATCCACCAATAACGTGGCCATCTCCACCGCTAATGACAAAGGTGACCTGCGCATTTCTTTTTCGCAGGTAGCACAACGTGGACAAGTGCCTAATACCAAATACGGCAGCAGTAATATCAACTTTGCCGGTGGGGTGAATGTGGGTGATAAACTACGTATAGAAGGCGCCGTTAACTATAGCAAACAGTATACACCTAACTACCCAAGCCTTGGCTATGGCCCCAGCAGCCTGATTTACCTGATCACCGTATGGGGTGGTGTGGATTATGATATCAACGACCTGCGCAACTACTGGCAGCCCGGAAAAGAAAACGTGCAGCAGTACAACAGGGAATATACCATCTACAATAACCCCTGGCTGATTGCCAACGAAGCGCTGCATTCCTATAACAAGGACGACGTGTACGGACACCTGCAACTGCTATATCACATTACACCGAAACTGGATTTTAAAGTACGCACCAACGTGAGTACCTGGAATCGCAGGCAATCATGGCGCTATCCAATGTCGGCCGACTTCTACGAGCCTTACCGCCGTGTAGGTGGCTACCGTGAATATTATGATTACTTCTGGGAAAACAACACCGAAGGTGGCTTTACCTATAAGGATAAAATCAGCAATAGCTTTAATTTCACCGGGTCCCTGATGGCTAACCTCAGAACTGTGAAGGTGAGCAGCTTAAACGGTTCTACCAAAGGTGGCCTTATTACCCCGGGTGTTTTTGATCTCTCTAATACAAAAGAACAAAACAGCCCTACCAATGACTTTGGTAAAAGGCAGGTAGGTAGCCTCTATGGCTTCCTGGATATGGACTGGAAAAGCATGATCTTCCTGAGTTTGACCGGCAGGTTTGATAAGTCTTCCACCATGCCGCTGAAGAACAATACCTATTTCTATCCGTCTGCTTCCTTAAGCGTGATGCTGTCGGAAATGCTGGACCTGCCTGACTATGTATCCATGCTGAAATTACGCGGTGCTTATGCAAATGTGGCGGGCGACCTGGCCAATACCAGCAGTGACTATGATATTTATAAACTGCTGCCCGTGTACAGCACCAGTGGCACCCGCTGGGATAATAATGTGGGTATTAACTATACCGGCATCTTAAATAACCCGGATATCCTGCCTAGTCGCGTACAAACTGCTGAAGTAGGTGTGGCCGCTAATTTCTTCAACAACCGCCTGGGTATTGACGCGGCCTACTACCGCAATATTGAAGGTCCTGGTGTGGTGAATGTGACTGTTTCTTCCGCTTCCGGCGTGAATACGGTACAGCGCAATGCTAATACGTATATCCGTAAAGGTGCTGAAATTACCATAACAGGAACGCCTGTACGTAAAAAAGATTTCAGTTGGGATGTGATGCTGAACTGGTCAACCAACCACCGCTGGTTAAAAGAAATTGACGGTATACAGCAATGGGTGGATATGATCAAAGTAGGGGATAGAAATGATGGTTATTACATCACCGATTTCCAGCGGGACGATAAAGGAAATATCCTCGTAGGTAATGATGGGTTGCCGTTATACAATCCTTTCCTGTCAAAAATTGGTTATGAAGATAATAAGTTCATGCTGGGCATGAACAACAGTTTCCGCTACAAGAATTTCGGGCTCAGTATGCAGATTGATGGCCGCTTTGGTGGATTGATCTCTAACTATGTGGATTATTACCAGTGGAAGTCTGGTACCGCTCCGGCATCTGCCAGCGAATACCGTTACCAGGATTGGATGAACCGCGATAACCCGGATTGGAATGGGAACGTAATGACCAACGGACAGAAAGTGATTTCCGGAAAACTGAATGCCGACAGGGATGGTAACATCATTTCCGACGATAGGAAATATGCGCCAAACGATGTGCCGGTATTATGGAGAGACTGGGCAACGGATTATTACATTGCCGATAAAAACCTGGTGCACGATGCTACTTTCGTGAAACTGCGCGAAGTGGTATTGTCCTATAACTTCCCTGCTACGCTGTTGCAGCGCACCAAATTCTTTTCCACCGCCAGCATTTCACTGGTAGGCCGTAACCTGTTGTACTTCACCAGCAAGCATAACAAAAATATGGAACTGGATCAGTACACTGCCGACAATGCCGGCTTCCAGACGCCTGCGGTAAAAAGCTATGGTGTAAACATTAACCTGTCCTTCTGATCTAATAAACTGAAAACATGAAAGCGATTATATCAAAATATTTGTTGGGTGCTGCGCTGGTTACAGGACTTTGGGGTTGTGAGAAGATGGGAACCCTGCAAAAAGATCCATCGGCTGTATACGATGGCAATCCTAAACTGGTGTTCACCGGCATCTTACTAAATATGAAAGATGGCCCCTGGAATGATATGCAACGCCATAACCAATATGCTACGCAAAACAACTCTTACTATTATGGCCAGCCTTACGATTGGACTACCAGCGGTGAAGGCTTTTCTGCGTACGACCGTTTACGTGATGTGCGTCAGCTGTTGCTGGAAGCTGCAAAGTATGGAGAGGTAGCAAAAGGATACGTGCCACTGGCGCGGTTTGTAAAGGCCTGGTTCCTCATCAGGGCTACGGAAATGTATGGTGATATCCCGATGACGGATGCCATCAAAGGTGTAACAGAAGGCAATTTCACGCCTAAATATGATGAGCAGAAAGAGGTGTACCGCTACTGCTTGCAACTGCTGGATTCTGTAAATACAGAGCTGACGCCACTTGTAGCCGGCAACATTAAAGTAGAGGGCGACTTTTATTACAAAGGTGACCTGGCCAAATGGCAGAAACTCGTTAACTCCTTCCGCCTGAGAGTACTGATGAGTTTGAGCAAGCGCGCTGATGACAACGCGGATCTGAAAATCAAAGAGCAGTTCGCAGAAATCGTTTCTAATCCCGGCAAATACCCGCTGATCCTCGGTAATGCGGATAATTTTCAATTGGTGTACAATGGCAATTCCCGCGATAACAACTATCCGCTGTGGCCTGCCGATGGTATTGTGATTAAGAGAGATAATGATAACAACCTGGCAAGTACCATCGTAGATATCCTGAAGCGGACAGCGGATCCACGTTTGTTTGTGATGGCGCTGCCTACTGATTCCGCTAAAAAGAGTGGAGACGCTGCGTATGCCACTAAATTTACCTCTTTCAGAGGTGGCTCTGTGGGTATGATACAGTCGGACCTGAAAGCACTGGCTACTGCCGGAAAATTATCCAACCTGAATTTTGATTTCTGGGAGGTGACACCTTCCGGTGTGCCATGCATACAACTAGGTGCTGCTGAAATCAATCTTACAATTGCGGAGGCTATTAACCGGGGTTGGGTGAGTGGAGATGCCAATGCATACTATACAGCGGGTATCCGTGCTAATATGGCTTTTTACAATGTAGCAACTGCCGCCCAGGATGTATTCCTCGGTGGTGGGGAAATTGTATATGCGGGTAATACTGCAGCAGGTTTAAGGCAGATATTAGAGCAGCGGTATGTGGCATTTTTTCAGAACTCAGGCCGTCAGGCGTTTTATCAGAACCGCCGTACAGGTGTGCCTGTATTTGAGGTGGGGCCTGCCAACAAAAATTCGCAGATGATTCCGGTGAGATGGAAATATCCGTCGTCGGAATATAATGCGAATGAGAGTAGTTTGAAGGCTGCGCTGCAACGGCAGTATGGAGGGTCGGATACGCAGAATGACAGGATGTGGTTGGTGAAATAAAAAATAACAATTGTATCGTTTAAGTTATGCCTCTATACCGCAATATACACCAGCATTTATGTCTATCAAACTTTGAATAAAGTATTTATATGATGGATTGAACAAAGTCGGATTTTAATGACTTATCTGATATCCACCCTACTAGTCTTCTATTTTATTTGAATTTAGAGGGAGTTAACATGCCAACCTAGTCATCACAATTGTATTTAAAATTTTAATACCATTGTGATGGCTAGGTCTAATAAGTGGACTTATACAAATAAGTATATTTATTATTTATAATTTATGATAATTGCTGTCACTTTTGTCACTAATAAAAATTTTTATTTGGTTTTGAATTGAATCGCGTTCTAATATAGTTATGAGTGGACTTTGATTGTTCACAGTCACATGTACTACTGCATCTTTGATAATTATTCCTAGTGAATCAATTGTTACCCTAAGTGAGATATTGCTTTCGGTGCTTCTCAACAAAATTTGTTTGGAAAAAAAACAAGTTTGTGGAGATGTACTGCATTTTGCTTGGAAGCTTAATAATGTATCCCTATTATTTAAGATTGTAATTATTTCATTATTAGACACTAATCCGCTAATCTCCAAATGTTTATTAGAAATACAGCAGGATGTTAGGAGTAATATCAGAATTCCGATTGATTTAAATTTATGCATTATTGAAGTTATTAAAATAATTTTCGCCCAGTATTCAGAAAACCAGAATAGTAGTACCTTAATATTGCTGCAAGTTGACCTCGTGTTGCCTGACCTGGGTTTTTTATTATCTCTTGATATTTTGCCTTTCCTTGGGGTGTACGAGCGTCCAGATATCTCTGAGGGTAAGTCATGAAATTAGTTTTTAGATCGACCTCTTTCTGATTGTAAGCAGGTGCACTTCTTGGAAACAAGCTACCCAATAAGCCTTCTCCTGGTACAGTAATTTTATCCCCAAAGGAGAATGGATGGTCTAGGCCTCCTGTATGCCCAAATTCGTGTGTCAAAGCATTGTTATTATCAGTTGTGCCATCAGAATTGATGTAGCTTGAGTTCATAGTGATTTCTGTTCCTCCAAGTTGGCTTTGTCCTATAACACCACTTTCGAGGAAGTCATCGCCAACTATTTTAACTAAGTGTTCCTCCGTCTTTACATCTTCTTCCTTTTCAACCGCCCTCATATTAAGGGTTGAGGTGATCGAAAATTCTTTTCTATCCATCGATAATAATTTGGAAAATATTGCAGATTGAGTCTTTATATAGTTGTCTAAATCAATTTTTTTTCCAGACTTATTTACGACAGCCGCGTTAACTACAATATTTACGACAAATTTACCTTGCTTGTCTTTGGTAATATTAATACTCCAATCTTCTCCATTCGGATCTGAAAGTAGGACGGGATTATTTACAGTATAAGAGAACGGAGATGTAGGATAAAATTTATCAGCTTGAGGATCTGGTGAATGCCACCTTCCTAATTGTACATCATACATTCTTGAGCCATAATCATACCATTCCAAGCCAGTGCCATCACTGAACTCTTTGGTTTGCAGCTCTTTTCCGTTATACTTTAATTTGTTTTCCACATAAGCTGGTGCTTGGAGAGCACTTGTGCTAATTCCTGTCATTGTCAGTCCAAATGGGTAATAATGAAACTCCTCCAATATTGGGCCAGTCGATTGCGTAACAACCACATCATCAAAATACACATCCTGTTGACTTTCATTGCTGGTATAAACATATAGGAACCCGCTTTTTTCGATCAGCATTTTGTCCTGTGAAATCGTTTGTAACTGATCCGGTTCTCCTTTAATCTGTTTAACTCCGCTATTATTATCTACTAATTTAAACTGATCATCAAACAAAACAAAATTAAGATAAGCTTTCGGCTTGTCAGATTTATTGTTATCCGTATCCTTTTCTTTTAGGCGTTGATAATCATGATTGTAAAAATCCGTATTGAAAGGCGATTGACGTGATTGTGCCGTATTTCCATGACCAGTACCGGCATTACCATGACCGAAGGCCGCAAGAAGATCTGCCAGCATGTTTTCCACTTGAGGAGTATGATTGGATTTAGACTGTGGGCCGATGGATTTGTAGAATGCCTTAGCACCGATCTGTATGGTATCGCCGGCCATTACACGTAAGACTATAGAAGGTCCGATTTTCTTTGAGGTACCCTGTGCACTCAATTTAGCTACAGATTTGTTTGCTGAGCTTCCATCCGCAGGATAGCCCGCTGGCTTTGTCACTCTGGTATTGTCAATATTACTGAAAAGTAATGTTTCTGTGGGGGCATTAGTTGTTTCCATTGTAGCAGCGTAGATGGCCATGTTATTTTGTTCAGTTAGGACCATTCTGATATTTCCGAGGTGATCTTTCTCGAAATAATCATAAACGAAAGATACAGGAACTCCTGATGCAACAATAGCGCGTGCACGTCCTTCTTCGTGAGAGAACTGCTCCAACCTATTTTCTTTATATTCAAAATTCCCTTCGTAATCAGTTGTGATAGTTTTGGCTGGATTAGCAGTATTGTCATACACAACCTTACGCAATTTTTTACCTGTTGCATCGTAAAAATACCGGATACTACCTTTGCCGGTTATGTCAATTATTTCAGGAAGATTGAGGTAGTTGTAGCTGATAGCAGTAATATTCTTGTTGTTATCTTTGGTTAGATTACCATTGTCATCATACCAGTAGTCCTGCGTTTCATCTTTATTAATTTCCTTAAAATCTCCTAACATACTGGAAGGATTGTTACTGGCGTCTGTAACATGGTTTAATTTATTAGTACTACCATTTTTATAGTCGTATTTCAGGTCATCAATAATGGTCTTTGTGCCGCCATTCATGCCCCATTGTTTTAAGGCTGCAATATTTCCATTCTTATCGTAGGAAATATTATCGACACTAAAATTAACCAGGTCTTTTGTCCAGGATGTACTTCCACTATTCTGCTGATTGAAATCTGCCGCTGTAAGTCTGTTTAATCGATCATAGACATAATCGTATTTACGTCCTATATTGTCAGTTCTGCTCCGCCAGGTTGTACCGGCAATGTTGCCATTATATTGTTGTTGGACATAGGTAGTACCCGGAATAACTGCCTTAGAATTATCATATCCTAACTCAAAACCAAAGAATTTACTAGTTGTGGGAGAGGATACAAAGTCTCTGTTTACACCAAGCAACCATCCCCGAATATTATAATCATAGGATAATTCATCCAAACCATTGCCTAGAGTTTTCTTTGATATATTACCAAGTGCGTCGTACTCGTTTTGTGAAACTGTTTTTAAAGGGCCATTATCGTCAATTTGTTTGCTGATGGTCAGAATACGGCCGGCTGGGTCATAATCGTTGACTGTCAAAACTTTTGTTTCCGGTGTAACACCGCTTGCTGGATTTTTTTGTCGTAGATAACTACTTACCAGTTTACCATTAAAGTCATACAAGTTGGAAACAATTTCTTGTCCATTAGTGATGTTATCGGTAATTACCTGAATAGGCTTTCCCCTATAATCATAGTAGGTAGTAGAAGTGAGCCATTGATTGGTACCCAGCACCCTGTTTTTGACACCGGTAACCAACCCGATTGTTTGTGCAGTGGCTACTGATGCAACAGTATATAGATTGTTCCCTGCAATTGGTTTTGCCAGATCACTGGTGATGCAGGATTGGCTGCCAGGGAAAGTATAGTTGTCATAAAAAATATAACTAAGTGGCGTGATTAACGCAGTATTGAGATTCGGCAGTGGATTATTTATCGAGAAATTTGTTACACCAAGGTTTGCCGTAGGGTCGATATATGCTTGTATTTCGGCATTAATGGGTGTCTCAAATCCTTCCTCGAAAGTAATGCTGTTGGTGGCTATGTAGGTGTTGCGGTCATGTGTTGCCACCAACAGGTCGCTAATGCCAGGGAAAGTATAACTGGAATTGCCAGCTGTATTTATTGCGGTATTCATTGCAGCCTGTAGCGATTCCCTGGAGATGTCAGATTGGTAAAGCGCGGTTTCTACCGGACGGTTTAGGTCATCATATAGTGTCATTATCCAATACTGATTACCGTTTTTATTCATGTTCCCGTCCCTGCAAAAGGCCAATCGGTTCCGTATATCATACACCATTTCAACCGGTTTGGCACCCGGTATCTTTTTGTAGATCATGCGGCCTTGTTCATCATATTGATATTGAAAGCAATATTCCTCTTCTACTACGGATACGGGAATGTTTGCAATAATCTTTTCCACTGCTACCGGAGGAATTACAAAACGTAATTTATCTAAGTCATCATAAATATAATAAGTGCAGGACCAACCACTGTGAGCACCAGGGGGGGGGGAAGCTTCCTGTACCTTTTTCAGTATCAGCTGTTCATTTTTATTTTTATACTCAATGATTCGGTTATTGTGCTCATCTGACACGACAGACTTAAACAATTGGCCAGCACCATATTCACCAACCAAAGTAGGGAGCGTACCAGTCATACTCCATATTTTTACTGAATCTAATAATGTATTTACATTAAAATCCGTTTTAATAGGTTGACTACCAGCTGGTTGTGCCCAGCTGTTTCCTGGCGCATAAGTTTTAATGACTCTGTTAAGTGGTGATTGGTCATACTCAACCTGAGTGTAAAAGAACTGCTCACCCTGAAGTGTAGGATTTAATGCAGGATCTTCATAAAAAATTTTCTGTGCAGCGAACGGGTCTATTTTAAATTTCCCATCGTCGATATTTCCAGTAGTAGGTACGTAGGGTAAATACCTATAGGATTCACGGCCAAATTCATCATAGATTATTGGCGCAACGATATCTCTGTTATTACCACTGGCTCCTTTGATTACCGTTTGTAGCAGCCGTCCAAGTCCATCAAAATATTGGGTAGACTGTTTTACCTCGGCGGTTGTCCGGGATGGATCAACAACAAAGGAGGCTGCAGTTGTTGGAAGTGAGGGTTCCCAGGTTCGCACATAGTTTATGGAATTCGTGGTATAGGCACCTGGTACAGCGACAGGTATGCCGGTTTGTGCATGAACCGAACCTATGTAGATACAGCATATAAGAATTATTATGGTATAGGACTTCATTGATCGTATGAATTTGGAACTAATTGTTAAAAGGTTTTTGATACTGATAATCGAATTGACGGACTATCATCCCGTTTTGGTCGCGGATTAGCAACAAACGCCCAAAAGGATCATAGCTGTAATAGGTAATCATTCCTTTTTCATCACAATGGCTGGTAATGCCAATCATAGGATCATAGGTAAACGTTTCCATCTGGGCATCAGCAGGGCATAACCGAAGTTCATCTACCAGGCCGTTATTAGGGAAATTGATCGTGGATATGCCTGAGATAACATGCATGAACTGCGACCATCCATTTAAAGTTTTTACTTTTACAGGATAGCCATTCTGTGTTCCGTTAATTGTAAAAGCATTAGGCCCTGGGGTCCAATACGTGAGAATATAGGTCTTGCCTGTATTTAAGCCATCTATTGAAACTCCTCCAGACAGATTATAATATTTATTTCCGGTTGGTGCATTAATATCTGTCACTGGAGTACCTGAAAATTGCCAGTTCCCTTTCTGATCAGCTTCAAAGGATGTGTAGGCGATGTCATTTCCGTCAGCATTGGTGGCTTTAGCAATCGGGTAAATATTCTTGTAATCCCACAAATATGACATTAGTAAATTGCCCGTTAAATGACAGGTAGTAACGTTATTGTAATTATCATAACTGTCAAATGTAGCTTTCTCCTCGTAGAGGCTATCGAATATAAAATCACCACCTGAATTGATATAACTTTGGACAAATTGAGTCAACGGGATTGGGGTAGCAACCTTCAATTGCAATACTTTGCCCGTTACAGCCTTATCATCCCGATAGCAGGTGAGAATGCCATCGGTCACGTACTCAATACCATTTAAGGACTTGATTTGCAATTGCTCCACCGGCACCAAAATATTCAGTCTTTTTAGGTTTCTGATGCCTTTCGCTATAGTGTTAGACACTAAAGTGGTATCATAGTCAAAAGAATAAAGGGTTTTTGCTGTAACTACCTGCTCCGTACTGGTAAGCTGTGAGGTGGTGACCGGTAAGTTGTGGAATGTAGAATTAGCGGTTGTATTCGTTACTGTTGAAATGCTTTGTGTTGGCGAAATATAGTCTGTAGTGACCGTTTTTGACAGGTAGTATTGTTCTGTAAATAGGGTGGACAGGCTTTGGTTAATAATTCTTCCGACCGATGCAGAGCAATAGGCGCCATAATCAAGCTTAATTCCATTTACCATATGTAACCCGCTGTTGATTGTATATTCATTATTAATTTCACGCACTAATTCAAAATGGTCCTTATCTTCCCCTTTATAAATTTTCTGATTAGCTAACAATCCACCCCTCCAACTTGTATTTACGGGTGCTACGAATGGTTGGCCGTAACTACCTGCAATATTCTGAGATGTCAGAAACCTATTTTCTATTTTGCCAAGCAGTTTGTTTTCGCTGGAATCATATTCCGTTACAAAAGCGTACTCAATATGACTTCCTGCTGCTGGAACCACACTTTCATCATGAATTGTATACAGATTCCCACATTCGTAGCAAGTGAGTTGTGCATTTGGATTTACAACAAGTGACGTCTGGCGGGATAGGTAATTTGGTATATTCCGGAACGTTACCTGATCAAGACTATCACTGTAAATAAAGCGTTTGACAACATTGGGATGACTGCTGGTATTCTCTATTGTGGAAATTTTAGCAATCCGGCATCCCCCTACAATAAAGGGTTGTGCTGGATTGGGAGTTTCAACATAGATGTAAAATTGGCAATGTCTTGGTATATATTGGTTTGTGTTGAGATCATACGTACGTCCAGCTGTAAGGGAATAGGTATAAGTACCAGCTGGAAGTAAAGCAAATACCTCTCCCCCGGATGTTCTGGTAACATAGTCATAGTTCATTGAGACGGCCTTGCCTATGTCATCTAATTTGGGACCTGTGAATGATAGTTGAGGGTCTTCAAAAAAGTCAGGGTCATAGTTTACAAATGCAGTCATTCTAACATATTTATCCTCAGCAAGGGTGAAGGAACCTTCTACATGGCCTGTCGTGTTGTCAAACGTACTCCCACCTGCCAAGGGTACATAAGAACTGGCATTATCAATTTTGAAAAAAGGTGATTTATTCAGAATATCTGAATAGGCACGAACTTTTATCTGGTTCGGTTCATACTCGAATAAGGTTGTACCTCCTGTTGGATAGGTAATCTCTTTTAACATACCAGTGAGTGCACCACTAAAATTGCTTTGTCGATTAGCATATGTAATATTATAGGACTTCCATAAGTAAGCAATTTTGGTGTAATCTGCCTCCGGGATTAGAGATGTATTACCAGCATTATTAAAATATCCCCAATGATCTTTGCTGTAATCATAAAAGCTAGGAAATGCCCACATCTCATTATAGTAACTAAAGTTCCATTTTCTTGCAGAGACATTATTGTTCTGCTCTGTGATTCCTGTTAATTTCAGACGTTTATTAGTGTCAAAATACCCCTGAGTAAAGTAAAATTCTTTTACTTTTTGTCCATTTGAATTTCCGATTTGGAAGCCTGTAATGGACGGTATTGCCGCACCACTGGAAATTAGCATTATATCCTGTCTGTAAGTTGGACTTTGGTTAAATTTAACATAACCCTGATCAAATATGATTGAATCAGGTAGCAGGTATTCAATTTCTACATGTTCATCAAAAGTGTTTACCATAGAAATAGGACACCCTGAAGGAGCACCTAAAGTGTTAAGATGGTCAATCTTATATTTGGTCTTGGAATAGTTGAAACTGTAAGACTTGTATTTAAATTCAATAATGCGGTTTTCAGCAGTTATTACTTTAGTTAACTTGTAAGCAGAAATATCATTGAAAGAGGCTCTTACTTCTATCTGTGTAGGATCGGATATACCAGAACGTTCAATTGAATTGAAGTAATACCGGTTTCCCTGATTGTCATTTATTTGAATGCCGTTTGTCAGATGTTTTACCTGTAAATCAGATTTGGGCATTAGGACCGCTTTATTGGGGTTTTCAAAGAAAAACGACCCCGCACCTGAAGGTAAACTGTAATGATAGAGATCATATTCACCGTCTTGCAAATCATTAATCACCTGATCCAGGTAATTGCTTCGTTCAAACTCTGTCATAGTTCCACTAAAGAACTTGGTAAGATTGGTGGTGCCCATTGTCATGAGGCCATATGGGCCAAAGTCATTAGTACCGCGCTGGTTGAAGGATACCATGCCACCTGCGTCCAAGACCCATCCTTCCCCAATAGAAGAGGCTATTTCATCCACTTTGAGACCATTATTTTGGTAGCGCAGGTTGATCGGAAGTGTAAATTTGCCCACCTCAATAGTCGCAAGGTTAATGGATACATTGGTAGTCCCCGTGCTCTGTGATACGGGAATTTCGCCATATTTTTCCATCTGGGCTACATCCGGAGATTTTGGCACAATCTGAGGTAGCGTGTAATTTTTTGCTTGTGCATGGGTTTTTACTGTAAATGACACTAATGCCAGTACTAATAATAGTGCTTGAGGAACGATACTGATGCTAGTTCCAGTGTTCATTAAAATTCTTTTTACATTCATTGGTTAATTTTTCATATCGGTATAGAGCAATCTTTGCAACAGACTTTCAGCCGCAAATTGGGCGTGGGTTCACTGGAAGACAACTATTGGACAAATTAGATACAATTACCTTTAGAAGCAAAAACACTGTTTATTCCCTTATTATTCAATTAGATGCTTTAGCTTATTTATTTACGGTTTATGGCTGCCATTCTTAACTGAAAGGGGCATCTCTGTTAAAAGAAATTATTTTATTTACCTCTACTCCAACTTATCAGGATCTGTCGTATATACCCTACCGTTACCCCGTAAACTTACACATTGCTATATAATGGCAGTGGATGCGGTTAAAATTGTTGCATTACTATTTAAAACCGCGTTTTATGAAAATGAAAATTACCCTATTGATTTTTGTACTGTTGGCGCATGTATCCCTCCATGCACAGCAGGTTTTAGAAACAGACACAAGCGCCAGCGGCAGGCCCCGCTTCCTTCGGCTTGACCCAAAGCTGCGCCCCGTGCGTGCCACCGAAGCACCCGTTTTTTTAAGGTCAGCGCTGAAGCTGGGAGCGGAGGATAGTCTGCGATTCTCCAGGCGCGTAACAGAGGATAATGGGCGTAGTCACCAGTATTTTAATCAGTATTACAAAGGCTTCCCGGTGAGGGGCGGCAGTTATGCCGTGCATGGCCGCGATGGTATTATCGAGTCTGTTGACGGGGAGTTGAAGGATATCGGCAAGGTAGCCGTAGCCGTTAGTGTAGATGAAAGTGCTGCGTTGGCCAATGCGCTCAGCGATATCCACGCAGCGAAGTACGGCTGGCAGGATGAAGCTGTGCAGGCCCGTTACCGGGAAGTAGAGCGCGATCCCAAGGCCACGTTGTATCCCAAAGGCTCACTGATTATTTTTAAGGATGAACGGCAGACAAAGAGTTTCCGGTTGGCGTGGCAGTTCCACATTAAAGCCCTGGAGCCTGCCCTGGACCTGGATGTATTTGTAGATGCTGCCACTGGCCGCATCCTGGCTAAAGAATCGCGCATATTGCATGTAAACGTGCCCGGTTCGGTAGCTTGCCTGTATTGGGGCACCCGCAATGTGACCATGGACAATAATACCACCGGCAATTACCGGTTGCGTGAAGTGCGTACTACCAATGGCAGAACCGCCAATATCCATACTTTCGATAATCATGGTTCCAGTTCCGCTACGAATCCCGGCTTTACAGATTTTAACGGGACCACCACCAACTGGACTACCGCTAATGCCGGTCATGATGTTCATTGGGGTGCTGAAATGGTATTTGATTACTGGGCTACTGTGCGTGGCCGCAACAGCTACGATAACCTTGGAGGTACCATGGAATCCTTTGCACACGGGGGCACTATGGATAATGCATTCTGGGACCCCACTGTGAGAAGGGCTGTTTTTGGAGATGGGGATGTTAAGTTTAAACCAGTGGTGTCGATAGATGCAGTAGCCCATGAAATTGCCCATGGTATTACGCAATCTACCTGTGCGTTAAACGGAACGCTGGAGGCGCGTATGCTCAATGAAGGGCTGAGCGACATCTGGGCGTCGGTAGTAGAGAGCTGGGCAAATGCTTGCTGCGACCGCTGGGAAATAGGAGAGTATATCGTGAAAGACTACACCTGTTTGCGCAGCATGCGTAATCCTAACCTTAAGAACAACCCAGATACCTATGGCGGTACTTACTGGGATAGCGATCCTTTTTCTGCTGCTGCTATACATACCAACAGCACTGTATTTAGCCATTGGTTTTTCCTGTTGTCTGAAGGTGGTTCCGGTAGCAATGATATTGGAAACAGTTACAGGGTTATCGGGCAAACGATGGATGTGGCAGCCAATATTGTATGGCGCGCGCAGCAGTTTTACCTGAATGCCAACAGTGGTTATTCCGCGGCTAGAACCGCTATGATCAGCGCTGCCACTGACTTGTACGGTGCCGGCAGCTGCCAGGTGAAAGCTGTGCAGGATGCCTGGTTTGCAGTGGGAGTAGGTGCTGCCGGACCTAGTGCTCCGCTGGTGCTTACCGGTCCTGAGGGCTTCTGTAGTACGGCTACCTACACCTGCACCGGCGTACCATCCGGTCAAACTGTTACCTGGTCAGTTAACCCGACAGGTGTAGCGTCTATGGCAATATCCGGCAACAGCGTGACACTTACTAAAGTTAGCGCTGGCAGCTTTACACTGACGGCCAGTTTACCTAACTGCATCAACATCTCCAAGGACGTATCTACCATACCTACCATGCGCCTCACCTCCACCATGAGTGGCTCTTGCAGGGATGGCGGATGGCAGGATTGGTTTATCTCCGCATCGCCCAACATGCCGCTGACCAATTACGTATGGACATCCACTCCGGGCGGAAGTACAAGTCAGATCAATATTTACAGCCCTTCTTCTTCCACTTCATGGGTGGCTGTAAAAGGTGGCGGTGGAGTGAATATCACTGCTAAAAATGCATGCAATCAAACGGTGAATGATGGTGTTACCGTATACGCACCGTGCCCGATGACGCTGTTCGCAGTATCACCGAATCCGGCAGTTAATACGATCAGTATCACCCAGAAACAGGATGGAAATATGATGAAAGCGGCAGGCGCGGAAAAGGCTGTGCAAATACAGGTAGTTACGGTGTTTGATCAGATGGGTAACCGGGTAAAGCAACAGAAATTCACGAATGTAGGCGCAGCGCAACTCAATATCAGCGAGTTGAAACAAGGTTTGTACTATATTGAAATTGAGTATAACGGTACTAAGGAAAGGCAACCTCTGATTGTGGGGCAGAAATAGAAAGTAGTTGATTTGATTTTATCAGCCTGATGCCTTAAGCGACATCAGGCTTTTTTTTAATGCGCTGTGGATAATGTTTCCGGATGGCGGCTCACTCTTACCATCTGTAGCACTACAGACAAAATAATGCAGGCCAGGCCACCGTAAAATGCCGTATTGAGGTATTTATTTTCATGGAAGATGGCGAAGGCAAGAATAATGCTATACACCGGTTCCAGGTTGAAGCAGAGGTTTACTGTAAATGGTGATATTTTTTTGAGGGCGCTCATACTCAGCAGGTACATGCAAATGGTACATGCCCAGGAGAGAATGAGCAGGTACAGCCAGTCCATAGTCGATGGCAGCAGGCTGGCCACCGGAAACAGGTGGAGGTACAGTGGTGCGAAAACACTCAGTACCGCTAGTCCCGTTGTGAGTTCGTAGAAGGTGATGGTTTTGGTATCAAATCGTTTAATGAGGCGTTTATTGAATACCGTAAACAAGGCGGCAAACATAGCGGAGATAATACCCAGAATGATGCCGGTGCGGTATTGCGTATCAAAGTGGAAGATGAGCAGAATCCCTGCCAGGGTGAGCATACTAAGCAGCATTTCCACCGTATCAAAGCGGCGGCGGTTGATCAGCGGATCAAAGATGGCGGTAAACAGGCTGGTGAGCGAAAAGCATACCACGCCTATGGATACGTTGGCGTATTTAATGCTCCCATAGAAAAAGAGCCAGTGTAAGGCTACGATCACCCCTGTGCTGCCGATAGGTATGATATCTTTCCAAGGCAACTTTTTAAGGGCGCCCTGGTAGCGAAACAGGAAATACATGCTGATGCAGGTGATCAGAAGGCGATACCATACAAGCATTCCTTCGTTGAGGGTAATGAGTTTACCTAAAATACCGGTGAATCCAGCGAGGAATACCGAAAGATGGAGTTCGAGAAATGCTTTTTTCATGATGGGCCGCCGGGAGCGGGTTTGCAGTCCTGTGCAATGGGGTTGGTACCATTGCACAGGTGCTATACTAGTTACTTACTCTTTTCTTGTACTTGCGGAAGAGGCTTTGCCACTGGATTTTCAGTACGCCCAGCACACCTTCCTTGATGATGCCTTTACTCATTTTAGAGTAGCCTTCTTTACGATCCTTGAAGGTGATAGGCACTTCGGCTATTTTGAAGCCGAGTTTCCAGGCAGTGAATTTCATTTCTATCTGGAAGGCGTAGCCTACGAACTGGATCTGGTCGAGGTTGATGGCTTCCAGCACGGCGCTGGTATAGCACACAAAGCCTGCGGTAGGATCTTTAACAGGCATCCAGGTGATGAGTCCTACATAAATGGAGGCTCCTTTGGAAAGCACTGCTCTGTCCCATGGCCAGTTTTCAGTTTTACCGCCACTTACATAGCGGGAGCCTACGGATACGTCAGCACCGCCTTTGGCACAAGCGTCATAGAGGCGGATGAGGTCTTTCGGGTTATGGGAAAAGTCAGCATCCATTTCAAAAATGTAGCGGTAACCTTTTGCCATTGCCCATTTAAAGCCATGGATATAAGCCGTGCCAAGACCCAGTTTGCCGGTGCGCTCTTCAATGAAAAGTTCGCCGGAATGCTTGGTTTGCAACGATTTTACAATGGCGCCGGTACCATCCGGGGAGCCATCATCAACAATCAGGATATGAAAATCCTGCTGTAAGGAAAATACAGCGTCAATGATGTTCTGGATGTTATCCTTTTCATTGTACGTAGGTATTATGACAAGCTTTTCCAATTCAGCAGATAGTGTTTTTTGGACTGCGAAAATAGTTCAATTCGGCCGCAAGATAGAATGTTCTAAAAAAAGATTATATTTTTTTTAACATCATATTATAGTAGATCTCGGACAATTTCTGCTTTGTGTTCAGCGGAAAATCGGCTTTCATCATCCAGTCGTAGTACTGTGGTTCGGCTTTCAGCACTTCTCTCACGGCTCTGCCCTTGTATTTGCCAAAGTTGAAAACTTCCTGTCCGCCCTGCATCACTATTCTACGGGCAAAGTCCACATAATCTTCTTCTTTGGTGAAGGTGGCCAGGGAGTCGATATCGGATTGCAGTTGTTCGTAGCGGGTCAGTTGTGCTTCCAGGATTTCGTAGGTAGCCATGGCATCAGCTTCGGCGCTATGGGCATTTTCCAGCGTTTTATCGCAGTAAAACTTATAGGCGGCACCGAGGGTACGTTTTTCCATCAGGTGGAAAATACGCTGTACATCTACAAATTTGCGTTTATTGATATCAAATTCGATTTCCGCACGGAGGAACTCTTCCACCAGCAAGGGAATATCGAAACGATTGGAGTTGTAGCCTGCCAGGTCGCAGTTGTCCATAAACTGTTTCAGCTCATGGGCAGCCTGTTTAAAGGTAGGGCAGTCTTTCACATCCTCATCCTTGATGCCATGAATTGCTGTAGATCCTGCCGGAATAGGCATTCCTGGGTGAATGCGTTTTACTTTCGTTTGTATGGTTTTATCAGGAAATACTTTGATGATAGCAATTTCAATGATACGATCTGTGGCCACGTTTGTACCGGTGGTTTCCAGATCTATTACGGCCAGGGGCCTCTTGAGGAGCAAGGAAGACATTATATGTTTTTTAAATATTGTAAGATGTTATTTATCCAGCAGTCTGGCCAGTCCGTTAAAGTCGATACCGTCATAGGTACCGGAACTCATCAGGAGCAGGTTGGTATGATTATACTGCTGGGCATTCAGGAACGCTTCGAAAGCGGGCCTGTCGGTAAAGATATGTAGATCTTTTCTGCCAAAGCGGGACTTTACGAGTTCAGGGTCCAGATCCGGCATACGTTTGATCTCCAATGCGTGTTTGCTATAGAACACACCGGCAATATCAGCGGGTGCCATGGCGCCTTCGTACTGGGTTAAGAAATCGGCATTCAGGCTGCTATACGTATGGAGTTCCAGCACTGCAATGAGCTGGCGGTCGGGATATTGCTGTCGTACCGCCTCCATAGTGGCTTTCACCTTAGAGGGGGCATGGGCGAAATCACGATAAATAGCACTGCGTTCATTTTTAGCGATGAGTTCCAGTCGTTTAGCTGCACCTTTAAAGGTAGCGATGCCGGCGAGGAACTCCTCATCCGTAAGGCCCAGCTCATTGCAAACCAGTTTGGCGGCGTGCATATTCAGCAGGTTATGGCCACCGAAAACTTCCAGGTCGGCATAACCTTCATCAAAAAATACGCGGGTAACACCGTTACGGATCATGTGAATAGGCATGGTATACGGCACCAGCTTGAGGTGGCGGCCTTCGGCAGCTACCAGGTCGGAAAGTTCGGTATCGCTGCTGTTGTATATCAGCACGGCTCCTGCTTCCATCTGGCGGATGAAGATGGCGAACTGCTCTTTGTAAATTTCATACGTCGGGAACACGTTGATATGATCCCAGGCGATACCGGTGAGTACGGCTATCTGCGGGTGCAGGAAATGAAATTTGGGTCTTTTTTCGATGACGGAGGCAGGGTATTCATCTGCTTCACATACGATTACAGGGGCATCGGTGATGTTTACCGACTGGCTGAAACCTTCCAGTTTGGCGCCTACCAGGTAATCGAACTGTTTTTGGCTATGCTGCAGCACGTGCATGATCATGGCGGTGGTAGTGGTTTTACCATGACTACCGCCTACGGCTACACGGGTTTTATCTTTACTTTCCTGGTAAATGTACTCAGGGAAGGAGTAGATCTTCAGGTTCAGTTCACGGGCGCGGATGAGCTCCGGGTTATCTTCCCGGGCGTGCATCCCAAGGATTACAGCGTCTATATCCGGCGTGATGCGGGTGGCATCCCAGCCGAAGGAGGCAGGCAGTATACCGGCCTGGCGGAGGTTAGTGAGGGCGGGTTCATAGATCTCATCATCACTGCCGCTGACTGCATAGCCTTTGATTTTCAGGGCTATTGCCAGCTGGTGCATCACACTTCCTCCAATCGCAATAAAATGTACTTTTGTCATAGCGTCATTCAGGCCACTACCGGATATATAGTGTTGTTTTTTGTAATATATTTTTTATCTTTGCAAAATAACGTTACAAAAGACGATTAAAAAAGTGGTCGTATCATATTTCCTGTGAAAATTCGTTATAACTTATTTAAAACTCCCATCATGAAATCTTACTACAGAATTTTGGGCTGCACCGCTCTGTTTTTTATCTTTGCAGCTTTCTTAACTTCCTGTGCGACGCACCAGAAACTGGGTTGCCCGATGAGGGGAATGGGCATGGCTCCGGTTCCGCCCAGCACAGAACAAATAAAGCACTGCTAATCAGATGAATTGGAAACTGTTAACCAACGAGGAACAACTGCAGGTAATTAATGCTGCTTCTGCTGATCAGACGATTGTCATTTTCAAGCACAGCACCCGCTGCTCTATCAGTTCAATGGCCAAATCAAGGCTGGAACGCTCAGATGCGCCTCAGGGGGTAACATTTTACTACCTGGATCTGATTGCCAACAGATCCGTTTCCAACGCTATTGAGTCAATGTACAACGTACCTCATGAGTCTCCGCAGATATTACTGATCCGTAACGGCAAATGCATCTACGATGAAAGCCATAATGGTATCCGTATGGAAGACATCGTCAGCCACGCCGCGTAAGTATATTTCTTTATGATAGTATAAAGAATCCTGCTGTTAATACGGCAGGATTTTTTTTGCACTCTTTTTAGCGGGCCTTTGGCCTGCTAATAAGAGTGCTTTTGACGGGTACCGCAGGCACCCGTCAAAAGCACTCAACAATAAAAAAGCCTAGCTTTGCCTCATGAAACATCGTATAGTTGTAGCTGTTACAGGAGCAAGTGGCTCCATCTACGCGCGGCAGCTGCTCAGCAAGCTGGCAGCCAGCAGGGAACAGCTGGATGAAGTGGCAGTGGTACTTACAGAAAATGCCAAAACAGTATGGCAAACAGAACTCAATAACACCGCATACCAGGATATACCTTTTAAATGCTATACCCAGCAGGATTTTCATGCCCCCTTTGCTTCCGGCTCCGGCAGGTTTAACACCATGATCATCATCCCATGCTCCATGGGCACCCTGGGGCGTATTGCCACTGGCATCTCCAATGACCTGATCACCCGCGCCGCCGATGTAGTGCTGAAAGAAAGGCGTAGGTTGATTTGTGTAGTCCGGGAAACCCCTTATAACCTGTTACACATCAAAAATATGGAAGCGGTTACCCTTGCCGGCGGTATCATCTGCCCGGCCACACCTTCTTTCTACAGTCTTCCTGCTACCATTGAAGAAGTAGCTGCCACCGTAGTGGATCGTGTGCTGGACCTGGCAGGCATCGAAATTAATACCTACCGCTGGGGTAGTGATAGCAAAAGTAAAGGTGAATAACTATCTTCGTGCAGTTACATATCTTACTATATTATGCAGATCGCAATCATAAACGGCCCTAATCTGAACCTGCTGGGTAAAAGAGAGCCGGACATCTATGGCAGTGAATCTTTCGAGGATTACCTGGAGAAACTGAAAAAACTTTATCCACAGGTAGCGTTCAGCTACTGGCAAACCAATGCTGAAGGTGGAATTATCGATCAGCTGCACGCAGTGGGCTTTTCAGCAGATGGTATTCTGCTCAACGCTGGTGGCTATACGCATACTTCCGTTGCCATCAGAGATGCCATTGCGGCTATCAAAACGCCTGTGCTGGAAATTCATATCAGTAATATCCATGCCCGCGAAGAGTTCAGGCATAAATCTATGATTGCTCCTAAATGTGTGGGAAGTATTTGTGGATTGGGGATGAAGGGGTATCAGTTAGGAGTGGAGTATTTCTTATAGCTATATAGCGCTAATTATTTAACTGCGGGGAGTGCGGGGACTTTTGGTCACTGTACTCCCCGCAGGTTTTTACTGCCTGTATCGGCAGTTGGAAGCGATAAAAAACGAGGACCGGCAGGCCCTCGCTTTTGACACGGCGTTGTATGATATTATGCTTTCAGATAGTTGAAATTCGTTTTCGGCGTAATATTCAACAACGTCTGATAAATCAGCTGAATGGTATTTTCAATATCATCCTTTTTCACCATTTCCACGGTGGTGTGCATATAGCGCAGTGGTAAGCTGATAAGGGCAGATGGTGTACCATCGTTGGAATAAGCGAAAGCGTCGGTATCAGTACCGGTGCTGCGGCTTACCGCATGCAGCTGGTAAGGGATATCGTTTTTCTTTGCCGTTTTGATGATCAGGTCGCGCAGAATATTGTGTACTGCCGGGCCATAGGTAATGCTTGGACCAGCGCCGCATTTAATTTCACCTTCGATGTTTTTGTTGATCATCGGGGTAGTGGTATCATGCGTTACATCGGTGATGATAGCCACATCGGGTTTTATGCGTTTGGCAATCATTTCAGCGCCGCGGAGGCCTACTTCTTCCTGTACCGCATTTACGATATACAAGCCGAAAGGCAGTTCCTCTTTCTTTTCTTTCAGGAGGCGGGCTACTTCCGCGATCATGAAACCGCCGATGCGGTTATCGATGGCGCGACAAATAAAATAATCGTAGTTCAGCTCTTCGAATCCATCTTCAAAAGTACATACGCAGCCAACATGGATGCCGAGGTCTTCTACTTCCTTACGGGAGCGGGCGCCACAATCCAGGAAGATGTTGTCCACCTTAGGTTGCGGCTCTTTACCATCTGCACCACGGAGCCTGGTATGGATGGCTGGCCAGCCGAATACTGCTTTTACAATACCTTTTTCTGTATGGATATTCACTCTTTTAGAAGGAGCAATAGCCTGGTCAGAGCCACCATTGCGGATTACATATATCAGGCCTTCCGGGGAGATATAGTTGACGAACCAGGAGATCTCATCGGCATGGGCTTCAATTACTACCTTAAAAGGTGCCTTCGGATTGATGACGCCTACAACGGAGCCATAAGGGTCCACGATATGCTCGTCGATATAAGGCGTGATATACTTAAGCCATAATTTCTGTCCTTCCTTTTCAAATCCGGTAGGAGAAGGGTTGTTGAGGTAATCTTTCAGGAATGCAAGGGATTCCTTTGTGAGTATTGATTTCTGTTTCTTAGCCATAAGTTTCCAGATTTGTGATCGGACAAATGTAAATTATTTTGAGAAAAAGCAGACGTATCCTAAGTGCAGCAGTGCCGACAGCATCATAAAGCCGTCCAGTACTACATAATAGAGGTAATCGGAGTTATCCTGCCAGGCCTTGCGGGTAATGAGGGCGGTTGCAGCCACGGCAATCAGTAACGAGAGTATACCTGCGAAATCGCTGTAAGGGTAAAGGCCCAAAGCGGTGATCAGCGCCAGCAGGAGCGAGCCATAGTAGACTTTCCGTAGCTGCGCATTAGGCAGGTGCGTGATCAGGCTGCGAATACCGGCCTGTTTATCTTCTTCAATATCTCTGCGGTCAAACAAAATGCAGATGGCATAGATCAGCGCAAAGCGATGGAGTGTAAACAGGATGGCGGGTATTACCGGTGTATGGTCCGCAATGAGGGCTGGCAAAAGGGTAGTGACGTAGGTCCACACAAACGTGAGAAATAACGTCTTCCCGATTGCTATTTTACTTAACCACCGCAATGATTTATGTGGCACTTTAGGTGCTGAATAGAGAAACGTGAGGAATACGGCGCCGGCAATTTCGAGCCAGTGGGCCTTTAGCTGCCAGAAGTACCAGGCGGCACCGATGCCTGCCAGCACGCAAAGTGTCATCATGAGCCATCGGTTTCTGCCTCCCCAGCGCACCCTTTCGGAATGTGTATCGGGTGAGTCAGGGGTGAGGTACCAGTGGAAATTGTAGCTGCAGATGGTGGAGAATAATACGAACAGGTAATAATCTGTTTGCAGGTAATGGAGATCCAGCAGGTAGTTGGTTTGCCAGACCATTACCAGCGCACATATGGTAATGTAAACGGAGGTATATACGAAGAAGTTGAGCAGCTTTTGCACCATGCCTGTAGTTGTTTTTTCCGGGATAGCTCCTCCGCCAGAGGCCGGGGAGCTATCCCGGGGAAGCAGGGCCTGCTTCCCCGGGAAATCCGCGAATGATACTACAAAGGTATATTGCCGTGCTTTTTTCTTGGCATGTTTACCACTTTATTTTCAAGCATTTTAAATCCTTTGATGAGCTTCACCCTGGTCTGGGAGGGCTCCACTACCTCGTCGATATAGCCCTTTTCGGCCGCCAGGTAAGGGTTTGCGAACCTTTCGGTGTACTCATTAACGAGTTCATTCATGCGTGCTTCCGGATCGGGAGCGGCATCAATTTCTTTTTTATAAATGATCTCTACTGCCCCTTTGGCCCCCATTACAGCAATTTCTGCCTGTGGGAAAGCGAAGTTGAGGTCGGCGCCAATATGTTTGGAGTTCATTACGCAGTAAGCGCCGCCATAGGCTTTACGGGTGGTAACGGTGAGTTTTGGCACGGTAGCTTCGCTGAGCGCAAACAGCAGTTTGGCGCCATTGGTGATGATACCGTTCCATTCCTGGTCGGTGCCAGGCAAAAAGCCCGGTACGTCTACCAGCACCAGCAGCGGTACATTAAAGGCATCGCAGAAGCGGGTGAACCTGGCTCCTTTTACGGAAGCGTGGATGTCGAGCACGCCTGCCAGATGTGCTGGCTGATTGGCTACTATGCCAATGCTGCGCCCTGCAATGCGGGCAAAGCCTACGATAATGTTCTCTGCAAAGTCTTTGTGCACTTCGAAGAAGCTGTCGGCATCCGTTAATTCGGCAATCACCTCCTTCATGTCATAAGGCTGGTTAGGGTTGGCGGGGATCAGCGTGTTTAATTTCTCCCTGACCTCATTACCTAACGTATAAGGGTATACGGGCGCAGTTTCTTCGCAGTTTTGCGGGATATAGCTGAGTAAAGTACGGATGTTCTGGATACATTCCACCTCATTGGCACAGGCGAAATGGGTAACGCCGCTTTTAGTGGCGTGGGTTTGGGCACCGCCCAGCTCTTCGGAGGTCACTTCCTCATGTGTCACTGTTTTCACCACGTTAGGGCCGGTCACAAACATATAGGAGGTTTGTTCCACCATCAGGATGAAGTCAGTAATAGCGGGAGAATATACGGCGCCGCCGGCACATGGTCCCATGATAGCGCTGATCTGCGGTATCACGCCGGAAGCCCGGGTGTTGCGGTAAAAGATATCGGCATAGCCACCTAAGCTCACCACTCCTTCCTGGATACGTGCACCGCCACTGTCGTTAAGACCGATCACGGGAGCGCCGTTTTCCATGGCAAGGTCCATCACCTTACATATTTTGCGGGCATGTGGCTCTGACAAGCTACCACCATACACTGTAAAATCCTGAGAAAATACATATACCAGACGGCCGTTTATGGTGCCGTAGCCGGTTACCACGCCATCGCCGGGAAACTGTTCCTGTTCAGCGGTGATACCTTTGTTGCGGTTGGTCACCAGCATGTCCAGTTCCTCGAATGAACCTTCGTCCATGAGCAGTTGCAGCCTTTCGCGGGCAGTCAGTTTACCTTTTTTATGCTGGGAAGCAATTCTTACTTCACCGCCGCCTAACATGGCTTCGGCTATCCTGGTCTGTAGTTCTTCTATTTTGTTCATCGCGGAAATATATGGTGTACAAGGTGGTAATTTAAGGATAAAATAGACGCCGCAGGGAGGCAGCAGGAATATTTTTTCAGCGGGACATAAAAAAACGCCGCTGTGGAGCGGCGTTCCGGTATCTTAATAAATTTACAAGGATAACTTACTGCCGCTTGTAAAGTGGAATTTTGGTGGTCTGGATGGTATCGCTGATGTTACCTGCCCGGTCCTGGATAAATACTTCCATCCACAGGCTGTCAGGCCGTGTACCCGTATGTTCTACCCAGCGTACAAAGTCGATAGCTTCCAGCGTTACCTTCACCTGCGCACTTACGCTTTTGCCGGTATTCTGGCCGATATTGGGCATCGGCGCATTGGCCTGCTCCTCCAGGGTGGAAGGAATATGATAATGAATGGTATAAAAAATAGAGGAATCAATATCGCCGTCACCGTCTTTAACCCGGAAAATAGCCTCAAAAGATGTGGTGGTGGAATCTATGGAAGGCACAGAATACCCTTCGAATGATAAAATGGGTACGGGTCCATAGGAGTCCTTGTTACAGGCGCCTGCCATGGCTACGACCAGCAATAAAAACAGGAATTTCTTCATAAAACAAACCTACATTAATTTAAGTAATATACAAATATATCAGGGATGTCCGGGTACTGATGTACTAACGTTTTTTTAATCCAATTGTTACTTACTGCGGCTAAATTTATTCTTCTCCCTACCTTTGTGCTGTTTTAAAGTAACATTCAGATGAGCGGAGTATCAACGGACCAGATATTTTCTTTAACGCCGGAGGGCCTGGAAGCTACGGCGCTGGAGCTTTTTCATTTCCAGTACCTGACCAACCCTATCTATCGCGCCTACACGGATGCCATACATGTGCGCCCGGAACAGGTGAAAAGTATCCTTGACATCCCGTATCTGCCCATCCAGTTTTTTAAAACGCACCGGGTGGTATGTGGCATTTTTGAACCGGAGCTGATTTTTGAAAGCAGCGGTACCACACAAACTATCAACAGCAAGCACCTGGTGAAGTACAGCAGCGTGTATACAGAGAGCTTTATGACAGCTTTTGAAATGTTTTACGGGCCGGTAGAAGACTATGTGATTGTGGGACTATTGCCTTCCTACCTGGAGCGTCAACATTCCTCCCTGGTGCGCATGGTGCAGGAGATGATTGCACGCAGCGGTAAACCGGAGAGTGGTTTTTATCTCTATGAACATGAAAAACTCCAACAGGAGCTCCAAAGCCTGAACGCACGCAAACAAAAGGTGCTCCTGATAGGCGTTACTTTCGGCTTACTGGATTTCGCAGAGAGATATGAACTGCAGCTGGACCATACCATCGTAATGGAAACCGGAGGCATGAAGGGACGCCGGGAAGAATGGACCCGCCAGGAAGTACACCAATACCTCAAAGAGCGTTTGGGCGTTGACGTGATCCATGCAGAATACGGCATGACCGAACTCTTATCACAGGCCTATTCCAAAGGCAACGGCCTGTTTATGACTCCCCCCTGGATGAAAATCCTGCTGCGGGATGAAAATGATCCTTTCGACCTCCGCGCCACCAAAGGCGCCGGCGTTATTAACGTCATTGACCTCGCTAATATCCATTCCTGCGCCTTTATAGCCACAGATGATATCGGGAAAATACATGATGACGGCCAGTTTGAAGTGCTTGGCCGACTCGATAACTCCGCCCTCAGAGGCTGCAGCCTCATGGTCAGTTAAAGTTGTTTTATTGTAAAAAATTTTAATGTAAATTGCCCGGGTTATAATTCCTATGCCTATGAAACGGGTGATCCTATTACTCGTGTGTACCCTCGTGGTGGTACAGACCCATGCCCAGCAAACGCTTTTCAGAAAAGTGAAAGCCAGCTTCCGCCATCTTACGGAAAACCATAAAGACACCTTTCAGCTGGACGATGGTCCTTACGAGCGGCCTTTTGTCAACACCGGCAAAACCACGCCCCAGCTGGTGATTGCCGGGGAGGAAAGCGCGCAGGTGGATTCGGTATACCCTTTTGATATTTCCATTTACCAGCAGATAGTTGCCGTGAAGGCGGGCGATAGCAGCGAACAGGACATAACGGTGCTGTACAGCAGCGAGCGGCCGTATGTGGGAGTATTGATAGATAATAAAGCAAATGGGGCACGTTATCAGTATTTCGCTGACTTCGTACATGCGTCACGGTTAAGTATGACTGCTATCAACAGTGTGGGAAGCGGAGAAAAGGGGAAGCTGGACCTTGAGGCCGTAAGTCCGGTGTATCCTGGCGAGGCGGATTACCTGGAGCGGCTGCATAAAACAGGGCGCACAGCCGAAATTGCCGGAATTTTATGTGAGGAATATGCTTTTGATGCCGGTACGCTGGCGGATACAAGCGGAACCGCCATTTTGGTTAGTGCCCATACCTGGCTGCCTGCTAAGCTGCACGAACTTTTTGGTGGTTATATCCACATCCCTGAGCCTTACCGCCAGCAACTGAGTGAAAAGGAGGTATCACCACTGGCAATGCCATTGGCAGCAGAGCTGCTTTATAGCGACGGAACGGTAGTGTCTACCAGTACCACCACTATCATACTGGCAGAACCCAGGAATGTACGCACGGCAGATATTCTTATTCCTGTAAAGCGCCATTCATAGCTACCTGCAACAGTGCCGGCAGTTTGGCCGGATTGTGCATGATGGTAACCAGCGCCGGCATATAAGGAAAGCTGTGGTGATCCATCCCGAACCTGTTCAGGAGGTAAACATCCAGCTGTTCCGGAGAGGTATGGCCCTGGATGTAGTCGCCCAGATAAAAGAGAAAACGCTGCTGTTCCTGTTCAGTGAGCAAAACGAGCGCTACTTTATCTTTCAAAGACTGATGCTGTTGATTGCGGAAAATGGCGAGGGCCTTTTGCAGTTGGTCGGGAGTAAGCTCCAGGCCTGCTTTGGGGAGCAACTGGGTGCAGAAGTAGTCCACGGCAATGTCATCAAAAAAGCCACCGCCGCTGTCAGTGCCGGGCTCATTGTGCCAGGTGGCCCATTCGATAAAATCTTCCCGGGAAATATCGTTGCGCAGCAATGCCTGCAGTTGATGAACCATACCCGCTCTGGTAGGAGTGGTATCTGCCGCATGGCCCATTTCGGTAACTACCTGCTCATAGAAGTCCTCATTCACCGCGCGGGCAGCTTCGATCACGACCTGGGTCACCTCTCGATCTGCCAGTGTAGTGGCAGGCTGAACAGGAGCTATGTCTGAAAATACTTCCGCTTTTGTTTTGAGTCCGCGCAGGTAATCCTTCACCAGTGCAACAAAGAAGGTGGAAGTTACAGGAGGCGTTTGATTATTCATGGCCTGATAAATTAGTTTTAGCAATTCACCTGAAACTACCCGTAAGGTATAGTATATGGATGTACGTTATATCTCATTATCCGGATTAACTACAGCTGAAATTCCGGTTACTGTCGACCAAAAATAGGATAAATATGATTATTAACATTTTTTTGCAAGGGGGTGCAAACTAAAACCTTTAAATTTCCGTAAGCTATCTACGACAGGATCTCTATAAAACAGGTTAATATGTCGGGAACAGCGTTAAATATGAACGTAGAAAAGGCAAATCCTACTTTATCTCCGAAAGATTGGGTGAAACGATATGCGGATGATTTCTTCCGCTTTGCCATGACAAGGGTCAACGATAAAATTATTGCACAGGACCTGGTACAGGACACCTTTTTATCGGCCTTACAGGCGGCGAAGCAGTTTAAGGGGGAAAGCAGTGAGCGTAACTGGCTGATGGCCATCCTGAAGCATAAAATTATAGACCACTATCGCAATCAGGGAAAGGTGGGTAACCTGCTGAGCCTGGAAGATGAGGGAAACTTTTTTGATGAGAAAGGCCACTGGCGTAAGGATGCCCAACCACAGCGCTGGCCGGATGACTGGCAAACGCCGGGAGAGCAGGGAGAGTTTCTGAAGATTCTCCAGGCCTGCATCCATAAGCTGAACGGACTTGGACAGGCGGTGATTAACCTGAAATACATCGAAGAAAAAAATACCAAAGAAATTTGTAAGGAATTATCGATAACAGCGTCTAACTACTGGGTGCTGATGCACAGGGCTAAGCTGCACCTTCGCAGCTGCCTGGATAAAAACTGGTTAAAGTAATGGATATACGGCCACCATGTTGTAAGGACGCTACTTTGCTTGCGGAAAGGCGACTTCAGAATTTCAAGCTGCCATTTTGGGATCAGGTAGGGTTGCGGGTGCATCTCTTGTATTGCAGGTACTGCCGCAGATTTGTGAAGCAGAGCAGGATAATAGCAGCGGCTGCGGCGAAAATGCAGCAGCATGAAAGCTTTACCCTCGACCCGGCCGTTAAGGCCGGATGGGAAGCTGCCATCTCCCGTAAATTAGATCAATAGAAACTATTGCCGTATAGGCTCCTGGATATTTATCTATTTTTATTGTTAGGAATCCTTATTTAATCTGTAATTCATCATTAAATCCTCCGATCATGGAAAACAAAAAAATCAGCAAAAAAGTACTTTTTAGTGGTTCCCTGGTGGCTGGCGCTATTATGGGGCTTACGGCCTTCGCCAATGCTAACCCGGTTAACTATACGGATATGGGCAATGGCGTTGCGGTAAGAACTGCGCTCACAGGTGTTACTAACCATGTTAATAGTATTGAATTGTCATGCGGTGCTACCAAAGATTCTACCATGAAATCCAAGGAAGGCAAGTGCGGAGAGGGTAAATGCGGTGAGGGTAAATGTGGCGGAAAAAAAGGTAGTAAAGACAAAGGTAAAACCAAAGACAAAGGCAAGAAAGGCAAAGATTCTACCAGCACAGGTAATTAATCATTTCCGGGAGGATGCTTCCTTTTCCATGCATCCTCCTTTTTTTCTTACTCCTAAATTTCCCGCTATGGTAGGTATTGGATTCAGAAGAGATTTTGCGGAAGCACTGTTAAGCAGTGATCAGATACGGCCGGATTTTATTGAATTTGCACCGGAAAACTGGATGGATATTGGTGGTTACTGGAAAAAGCAACTGCGTAAAGCGGTGGAGAAATATCCGGTATTGTGTCATGGCCTTTCCTTGTCCATCGGGAGTCCTGAGCCGCTGAATCTGGATTTTCTCCGCTATGTAAAATCGTTTTTAGCCGAGTACCAGGTGCAGTTGTATTCGGAGCACCTGAGTTATTCCAAATGTGATAATGCGCATATGTACGACCTGTTGCCGATTCCTTTCCGTAAGGATGCGGTGGTGCATATTGCGGAGCGTATTCAGCAGGTGCAGGATTACCTGCAACGGCCATTGGTCATGGAAATCGTATCCTATTACACACCGGTGGCGGCGGAAATGAGTGAAGTGGATTTTATCAGGGAGATAGTAAAGGCCAGCGGTTGTCAGTTGCTGCTGGACGTTAATAATATCTATGTGAATGCCTTTAACCATGGGTATAATGCCCAGGAATTTATCAGCCAGCTGCCATTGGAGCAGGTGGCGTACATTCATATGGCGGGGCATGAGCAGGTGGCGCCCGATCTGATTATAGATACGCACGGGCAGCCGATTATCGATCCGGTGTATGACCTGTTTGAATGGACCATCCAGCGCCTGCAGCCTGTACCAGTACTATTGGAGCGCGATTATAACATTCCACAGCTGGCGGAGCTGAACGGAGAACTGCAACGATTGAAAAATATTTGTCACTCTCATTGGCAGCAACAATATGAAACTGTCGGCTGATACCTATAAGATCCAGCAGGATTTTTCTCATTTTATCCGCACGGGAAAGGCGGTGCGCATACCCGGGGTCAACCCTGCGGCTATGGCCCACTACCGGCGGCTGGTGTACAACGTAGTGAAGGATGCTTTGGAAACCGGCTATCCTATTGCTTTTGCGAATTTACCTCGCAGGAAATGGGACAGCATGGTGTATAATTTTTTCAGTACGCATGCCTGTACTGCTTACCAGGTGTGGAAATTGCCGTTGGATTTTTATACCTGTGCGGTAGAAAACAGTTGGGAGGAACGCTATGATATTCCGTATCTGCCGGATTTATTAAGTTTTGAATGGGCGGAGATGGAATTGTACAATATGGAAGATGTGGCACCACCGGCTTATCTGCCGGAGGGGGACTGGTTATTGGATACAATTGTGTTTAACCCGGAGCAGCGGTTATTACATCTTAAATATCCGGTACATCAGGAAACTTGCCGCAGGAAGCTATTACAGCAGGCGGGTGCTTATTTTGTGCTGGTATATCGCATGCCGGATACCGGCGATATTCATTTTACCGGGTTATCGCCCTGGCTGGCGTTTGTAGTGGAACAATTGCTGGCGGGTATAACGTTGACGGATATACTGGAATATGCGCCTCAGTTGAATATTGTGGTGAATAATAATTTACAGGGAGATACGATTGCTTTTTTGCAGCATTTGCAGGAAAAGCAGGTAGTACTCGGATTTATAAAGCATTAGCTGTGTTACTGGGGAATCGCCTTGGGCGATTCCCCAGTAACACAAAGACCACTGCCTCCGGCAGTGGTCTTTGTGTTACTATAATTGCGTATGTATGGCTAATGATGCTTTAGGTAGATGCAAATTTTCATTCAGTAAACTTTTCTCATCATAATCTCCATTGGGTACTGAATAATACGGGATGGTGGCCGTGGTATCCAGGGTGGATAATCTCTCTTTTAATTCTTCTATAGATTTATTGACATCGGTTTCACTGATGTGGTTGGCGCTATGCACCAGGAACGGGGGCAGGGCGGCCATGCCTGTATACCACATGATGCCGTGGTGGATGGGGAAGAGCAGGTCGTGGATATTGCCATGGATGCCTCTGTTGGTAAAGGTATTGACATCGCCGCCGGTGGTAATCAGGAGCATTCCTTTTTTACCGGCCAGCTTACCGCCGCCATAGCGCTGGCCGGTGCCGTAACCGAAGCCGTTGGTATATACGCGGTCGAACCAGCCTTTTAAAATGGCGGGCATGCTGAACCACCATAGCGGGAATTGGTAGATGACCAGGTCGGCCCAGAGTACCTTTTCCTGTTCAGCGGTGATATCAGGCGACTGCTGTTGCTGGTGATATGCTTCTTTGGCGGCTTGTGCCACGATGAGTCGCTGACTGTTGTTGTATTGGAGGAAATCGCCCCCGTCGGCCTGCGACTTCCATTGTTGCTGGTAGAGGTCGGACACGATTACCTGGTGACCGGCGGCTTCCAGGAATCCGACAGCAGCATTTTTAAGGGTGCCATTGAGTGAGCGGGGCTCGGGATGGGCAAATACTATGAGAATGTTCATAAATGTATATCTTTGAGAGTGTAAAATTGTACAATTATTATGTTTGTTTTATTGGATGATTTTACCATAATTTTGAATAAAATTGCCTTTCGATGTACAGGAACAATATTTTTCAGCCTTTTGAGATCAGGGAATTGGTGACGGATGAGTGTCCGATGGAGGCGCATTTGCATAACTTTTTTGAATTGGTATTTATTGTGGAGGGGACTGGTGTGCAGCGGGTGAATGAGAATAGGTTTACCTATGGGCCGGGGCATTTGTTTTTGCTGACGCCGGCGGATAGTCATTCTTTCGCGGTAGCGGAAAAGACGCATTTTTTCTTTTTGCGTTTCACGGATATCTACATTAAGGAGTTGACTGACCGTAAATCATGGGTGCAGCAAATGGAGTTTATATTGCATCATGCAGGGCATGCGCCGGGCTGCATTTTGCATTTATCGTCTGACAAGCCGATGGTGCAGCATTTAGTGGAAGCGTTGCAGCGGGAGTATCATGGGGAGGCGCTATACAGGCAGGAGATTATTTGTCAGCTGGTAAATACGCTGATTGCGATTGTAGCGAGGAATATTGCGCTGCGTTTGCCAGCCACGTTGCCGCAGCAGGCGGACCGTACGTTCCAGGATATTGTACATTATATACAATCCAATATTTACGAGCCCGGGAAGTTGAAAGCGGAGCTGATGGCCGACCAGGTCGGTGTTTCTGTAAATTACCTGGGACGTTATTTTAAGAAGCATGCCGGTAAGAGCATGCAGGATTATATAATGCAGTATAAGCTGAAGCTGGTAGAAACGAGGCTGCTGCATAGCAGTATGCGTATCAATGAAATTGCCTGGGAGTTAAACTTTGCTGATGAGAGCCATTTAACGCGTTTGTTTAAGAAGCATAACGGGCTGAATCCATCTGCATTTCGTAAGCAGAAAGTGAAAGTAGAATTTTCAAATTGCTAATATTTTTGTCTTTATAGTTTTAGTTATTGTTTTGATAATAATATTGTCAGTAAAGGGTTTTGTTGTTTAATGTGCTGAAAAAATATTTTGTAGTTCTGTTAGGAATACTAAATTTGTTAGTATATTTATTACGACTAAAACTTTTATACGATGCTTAGTTATTTGAGAAAGTTATTGATAAAGTGGCTGTTGCCTGAAATGGTGGAAGAAAAGGATTCCTGGTTAATAGGTAATCCTGCCCCCGGTCCTGCTGTTTTGACCGGCAAAGCAGCGGAAGAATTCATAGCACAATTACGAAATGGAAAGCCTTTGGATGAGAAGAAGCTAAGGGATATTCGGGAGGCGAAAGAGTTTTTTGACTCCATCCGTGTATAGCTTTATTGTTTAAACATAGGTTGCAATTGTTTTGTAGCTGTTTGTTACCTCTTTACCCAGTTCCTTCTTGATTTTGGCAAATGTTAACCCACTGTAAATAATTATTATGCAGTTTAGACCATTGTCATTAGTAAAGCTGGAAGATATTAATCAGCTCAAATCATTCGATTGTGGAGATGAAATACTCAATACTTTTCTGACAGAGAAGGCATTGGAGTACCATAAATCTCATCTGGCAACTACATATATATTGCAAAGTGAGCAGCAAATAGTGGCTTACTTCAGTATTTTTTGTGATTGTCTTAGAATTAGGAAGGAGGATTTTCCTTCCGGCTCTTCGTACAAAAAGTTTCTTGCAGACCTATTGGTGCACCCGAAGCGGCATCACAGAGAACTGCCTGCCATAAAGATTGGACGGCTGGCAGTTTCAAAAAAATTGCAAACGGGTGGTATGGGAAGAAGGATTGTCGATTATGTGATTGCATTAGCAATCCATCAAAATGCTATCTGTGCTTGCAAAGTTGTTGTAGTGGATGCTTACCGGGAATCTATTTCGTTTTATGAAAAATTAGGCTTTAAGTTCGTGTCGGCATTGGATGCAGATGGACGCACACGTTTGATGTATTTTGATCTGGCACCGGAAAAGCAGGTAATTTAATGGATTTTGTAGGTGAGAAAGAATGGTTAATTCATTTCAGAAGTTCGGTTTCCGGCCTCCATGGCGGTAGGCTAGTCGTATATTTCCAATTGCTCCGGCAACTTGGCCTCATAGCCTTGTTGGTGCAGCATAGCGGCTATCTTCTGAAATGAATTGCGATTGAGACTGCCCAAGAGGTTACCGGCTCCTTGCCTCCCCCCGCAACACCAACATCTCCCCAATCATACAAACTACATACCCTAACAAACTACCCACCCCGTAACACACGAGATCACTCCATTGAAAACCATAACCCAGTATCAGGCCAAAAGGAAACGTATGCCGTACATGATCCAGCCAGGGTGTATCAATCAATTGCTGCAATTCTATGCAAACGCAAAAAATAAAGCCCCAGCTCACGACCTTCCACAACCGGACGCCGGGAAAGAAAAAGCGTAAGCCAAATACAACAAAGGTGGCGTAGAATATATCGCCGCCGTATATACGCAGTAACGGCGGAAACGCGCAATCAGGGTCGCGGGTGGCCAGCCCCAGCCACATTGTAAGGGGTATAAGTGTCGCGTAAAGTACTCGTAGCGTAGTGTTTCGGGACATAGTGGGCCAAATGTACCAATAATATTCCCCATTGACGTAGTAATGTAGTACTCGATAAATATGATCCCAGCACTGATTCTGATACATTTGCGGCGAACCTTCTTTCTTATTACTCACTGTAAAAATTCCCTTATGAAAGCAAATCTATTCAGTTTGTTTTTCCTGCTGTGCTGTCTGTTGACAGCCAGCGCACAAACACCTTTCAGAGTAGTGGGCTACATGCCGTCCTGGGCCGGAAGTGTAAGTGCTGTGCAATACAGCAAATTAACCCATGTCAATTATGCATTCCTGTTACCCACTGCAACAGGAGGCCTGCAGGCAATTGAAAATCCAAGCAAATTGCAAAGCCTTGTTACTACTGCACATGCAAACAATGTAAAAGTGCTGATCTCCGTAGGCGGCTGGAACGATGGTAACGACAGCGGCTTCGAGGGCCTCGCTGCCAACGCTACCTATCGCACCAATTTTGTCAATAACATGGTCAACTTCGTGAACCAGTATAACCTGGATGGGGTGGATATCGACTGGGAATATCCAGACGCAGGCGCCTCTGCCAATAATTATATTTCCCTGATGACGCAGTTAAGCACCGCCATGCACAACCAGGGCAAGCTGCTCACCGGCGCGCTGGTGGGCACAGGAGGAGCCAGTATCCTCAGCAGCGCTTTCGCACTGGTGGACTACTACACCCTCATGGCTTATGATTATAATAGTTTTGACCACTCTACCTATACCTACGCTACACAGTCGGTAAACTACTGGCTGGGCCGCGGCATGCCCGCCTCCAAACTGGTACTGGGCGTGCCGTTTTATGGCCGCCCTACCTGGGAGTCCTATGCGCAGCTGCTGGCCAGGGGCGCCAGTCCTAATGCGGACGTGTTTGACAACGTAGGTTACAACGGTATTCCTACCATCAAAGCAAAAACTAACCTGGCCTTTGATCAGGGCAGTGGCGTCATGATCTGGGAGCTTTCCCAGGACGCTACCGGCGCCAATTCCCTGCTGTCCGCCATTCATGAAGTGGTAGTGGCCCGCAGCGGTGGCGGTGGAAATCCGGCTCCCATCGGTAAAGTGATCACCCTGCGTGGTAATAACAACTTGTATGTAAGCGGCGAAAACGGTACTACCGCCATGACCTGCAACCGCGCCACCTATGGCAGCTGGGAACAGTTTTCTGTACTGGATGGCGGCAACGGCAAAATAGCGCTTCGCTCCATGGCCAAATATGTATCGTCTGAAAATGGCACCCAGCCAATGAATGCCAACCGTACCACTTCACAGGACTGGGAGAAATTTACCTGGGTAGCTAACAGTAATGGCACTATTTCACTCAGGGCCAGCAACAATTTATATGTGAGCTCTGAGAATGGCGCCGCCCCCATGAATGCCAACCGCGCTACGGCCGGCGGCTGGGAATCCTTTAATTACACGGTGGTAGGTAATGTGGTAGGTTCCATAATCGCACAAACTACCGGCCTGAATGAAAAAACATCCGCCGTTACACTGTCGGCTATGTCAACCGAAGCGGCAGGTAAGCCAGCAATTACTAACTTCAGCGCCTATCCGAACCCGGTGGCTGCAGGAGGTAATATTTTCGTAAAAGTGCCGGATTATAACAGTAAATCGCCTGTTAAGGCAGTGCTCCTCAGCGCTGGCCGGCAGGCAGTAGTGCAGCAGCAGGAAACCAGCGGCAGCTTCTCCGTGAAGGTAGCCAGCGTGCCTGCCGGAACTTACTTTCTGGAAGTGAGTCATAACGGTAAAGTATACACGCAAAAAATAATAGTTCAATAGCCTTTCTTTAATCCCAGCAGGTACAGGCCCTCCCATGTGGAGGGCTTGTGCATTTACGGAACTATGCAGCATCGCTATACTGTTATCTCTCCCTGAAAACAAAAGCTGTTTTTCACTTTTTTATTGTAGCCATATCCCTGCAAGAATGTCCCCCGCTTCCTGTAGATTGCTGAAAATTCTGCACACATGAAACTATCCCAGGCCATATTAGTTGGCGTACTCTCTTGCGCAGTAGGCGCAGGAGCGACCTATTTCCTTATGAAAGAAGATATTAAGCATCACTATGAACCAGATCCTGTAGTCACCATCGAAGGAGTGGACCTGCATCCAGCCACCGCCAAAACGTATATCCAGAATTATGGCAGGAGGGTTACACCTATTCATGGGTATGTGCATGATAGCATTACGGGGCAGTGGAATGGTCAGGATAGTATTGCCGATACCCGTTGTGTATGGTTTCCTGTAGCAGAAATAGCCCAGATGGATTCTATTCTTCACAGCTCCGACAGCTTGTCTGGCATCCGGATTTACCTGGCCGCCTACAACGACAATTACCACGAGCAGGGACAAAATTTCGAAGCCATCCCTCCGGAAAAATACTGGAACAAAACCACCCTCATCATGGTGGCCACCCACGATTCCGCTGTAGTGGTGAATGGCCACAACAGGAAAATCCATGTCGATTACCTGCCGGCAGACGCCAGTGGTAAGCTGGTGAAGGGGAAAACTATCCTGCGTAGTGTTACCCCGGAAAATAAAGGGGAGTTATGTCCTCCGGGCGACTGCCCACTTGAAGGTGCCCTGCTGCTGGCAACGGAATAAAAATATTACATGCTCTTCACCGTTAATACCACGATTGAACTCATTTGCTTCCTGGTGGCGTGTGTTTGTCTACATCGCGACAAATCCGCCGCCTGGAGGCTCATGATTCCTTACCTGGCCCTTGTTTGCCTGACCGAAATAACGGGGATCTACCTCCGTAAACACCTGCACGTCAGCAATACCTGGCTATATAATGTATATCAGTATCTGGAGCTGACCGTTATCTGGTCCTTTCTGTACTTTAACCTCAAGCCGTATGTAACGTCCAATAAATGGTATTATATCATCCTGGCTGGGTTGTGGGTGATATTTATAACGGAAACGTATATACGCGGGTGGAACGTATTTGCGAATATTTCTGCCTCAGTGATGTCGATAGTATTTATTATTACTTCCCTGTACTACTTTTTGCTGGTGATCAGGGATGAGGCATACCTGCAACTCAGTACGCATGCGCCTTTCTGGTGGGTGAGCGGCACCTTGCTCTATTATTTTGGCAGTACGGCTTCCAATGTATTTTTCGACTTCCTCATATCCGGTGCTATTATGAGTTTGCCGTTTCCGCTGCGTTACATAGTTTTCAATATTCTGAATGTATTGTTATATTGCTGTTGGTCATACTCGTTCTTATGCAGATTTCGTCAAAGGAATTCCTCTTCCTCTTTAGTCTGATAACCATTATTTTTCTCATCGCCCCGTTATTCCTGATATTTTATATCTCCCTGTATAACAAGCGAAAGAAGAAGTATATGGAAGAAAAGGAGGAGCTTAAAAAAGCGTTTGAGCATGAGCTGCTGAAATCGCAGATGGAGGTGAGGGAGCAAACGTTGCAAACCATTGCGCTGGATCTACATGATAATATTGGGCAGTTGCTGGGGCTTACCATTATGACTTTGAGTGCGGTGAACCTGGATGACAGGGAAAAGGCCCAGGAAAAGATCGGTGCGGCCGAGGAATTTGCCAAGCGCTCCGTGAAGGAGGTGAGGGCGCTGGCCCGCCTGCTGCATGGAGAAGAGCAGATCAATCGTGGTCTGGTGGCGGCCATAGCCCTGGAACTGGAGTGGATGGAAAAAGCCCGGCAATACCAGGTGGTTTATAGCCACAATGTGCCGGAAATCCCTGTTAGCAAGGATAAGGAAACGATGCTATACCGGCTGTTTCAGGAGTCGCTCAATAATATTTTCCGGCATGCGCAGGCAAAGGAAATTCGTATTAATTTAGATTATAGTCACCAGCGGCTGCTGCTCTCTATTTCCGATGATGGTATTGGGTTTAATGTAAACGAAGTGCTGAAGCAACAGAAGGGCATGGGTTTGCATAATCTGCATAAGAGAGCGGGGATGATCGGGGGAGAAGCTAATATTCACTCTGTCCCGGGTGCCGGTACCCAGGTCGCCATTTCAATTCCTTACATATAACCATGAATACTTCCCAACCGATTCCCATAGCGATTATTGACGATCACACCCTGTTTAGACAAGGGTTGATAAGTTTGCTTTCTGAATTTCCTGAGTTAGACATTATATTCGAAGCGTCCGATGGCCGGGATATGCAGCAGCGCTTCTCTTCCGCGCGCGCTGTTCCGGAGGTAATCCTTATGGATATAACCATGCCCGTTATGGATGGCTTTGCCGCAACTGCATGGGTGAGGCAGCACTATCCGGAAATGCATATCCTGGCGCTCTCCATGCGGGAAGATGATAAAGCAATCATCCGTATGCTACGCAGCGGTGCTGGCGGGTATCTGCTGAAAGAATCCAAGGCCCTGGAAGTGCTCAATGCCATCAAAACCATTCGGGAGCATGGACACTTTTTGAACGACCTTGTGACCCTGCGACTGCTGCGTAACCTGCAAAATAATGCTACCAGTGGCGCCGGACTGGAGTTAAGCAACAATGAGCTGAAATTCCTGCAGTTATGCTGCTCAGAGCTGACTTATAAGGAAATTGCAGACCAGATGAACCTGAGTCCACATACCATAGATAACTACCGCCAGGAAATTTTTCAGCGGTTCCATATAAAATCACGGACAGGATTAGTTTTATTTGCGCTGCGGAATGAGTTAATTTCGCTCTGACCTATATTTAAGCGTACTATAAAACTGATTGCACGTATGAATAAACTGCCCGACGTATTCCCGCAGTTGACTACAGACCGTTTGCTATTGGAGCCGGTAACAATGGACATGCTCGAGGACATTTACTTCCTTTTCACGGATCCGCATGTGGTAAGATTTTACCATGTACAACCTTTTTCTACCATGGGCAAAGCTATGGAGCTGATTCGTCATTATCACAAAGCCTTTAAGGAAAAAGAAGGGGTTCGCTGGGCTATGATACTCCAGGGCAGCCGCCAGGTAATTGGTACCATTGGCTTACATCAGTTTAATCCCAGCAACCGGGCCGCTTTTAGTTTTGATATTTCCAGCAACTGGTGGAAAAAGGGCTTTATGACGGAGGCTATGCATGCGGTGCTGCATTACGCCTATCAGGAGTTGGAGCTGCATCGTGTACAGGCCGAAGTGGTAAATCTGAAATCAGATGTAACGGCTATCCTGGATCTATTTGGCTTTGTAAAAGAAGGGCTGTTGCGGGATTGGCAACGCCGTGGTGATATGTATGAGGATATGCACGTGTATGCGTTACTGAAAGCAGAGTATGGAAGATAGCACATTGCTATAGGCGCTGGGCGAAGAGCCTGGTGGCTCTTTGCCCAGTGCTATTATGGTAATTTATCTAATAACACGATTCCGTGTTTAAGTGCATACGTCACTAACCCCACTCTTGTTTTTACCTGCAGCTTGGCAAACAGGTTATCGCGGTACCCATCGATGGTACGTGCGCTGAGGCACATTTGGTCGGCAATTTCCTTATAGGTCAGCTCTGTGCATACCAACTTGAGGAAAGTGATTTCTTTTTCGGTGAGGTTGGTTGCGAACCGGGTGGTGTTGCCTTCTTCTTCAGCCTCGTTGATGGAGTGGATGAGCTTTCCGGTGACCATTTCTGAATAGTAGAATCCTTTGTGGATGAGGGAGCTCATGGCTTCGCGCAGCTCGGAGGGTTCGCTGTCTTTAAGGATATATCCTTTAGCGCCGGCTTTAAACATGCGTACGATGGATTGTTCATTGTCGTACATAGAAAGAGCAAGCACTTTCACGCCCGGATAATTTTTCTTTAGCCACAGGCAGGTTTCATAGCCATCCATTTCGGGCATGTTGATGTCAAGCAGGATGATGTCCGGCAGGTTTTCGGGCGACAGTGCATTGATGAGTTCCTTACCGTTATTGGCTTCAAACAGCAGGTGGTAGTCATCAAAACTGGCGATAAGGGTGCCGAGGCCTTTACGGAATAGCACGTGATCATCTACCAGTACTATGCTTATTTTTTTGTTCATATGATTTGTTGTGGAAGCAGGTAGGGCAGGTTGACCGTCACGATGGTGCCGCTGGGCACATTATCTGTGATTTGCATGGCTGCGCCGATAAGGCTGCTTCGTTTATACATGCTGCGCAGGCCTATGCCGCTTGTTTCCTGTTGTTGCAGTTTGGAGGAGATGCCTTTACCGTTATCTGCGATTTCCATGAGGCACTGATCGGGGCGGTAATCAAGCATTATCCGGATGGAGGTGGCTTGCGCGTGTTTGATAATGTTGTTTAAAACTTCCTGAAATATACGAAATAGTATTAACTCTTTATTGGCTTCCACGCGTACGGGGTTCCCTTCGATATGGAATTCGATTTCAAAGGCGCCGGTGCGGCGCAGAATTTCTACTTCCTGGCCTATTCCGGCGCAGAGGCCTTTATCGGCGATGAGGTCGGTATCCAGGCTGCGGCTAAGATTACGCAGGTCGTGAATCGCTTTGGTCAATAATTTTTTGGAGTCGGTAATTTTCTCATGCAGGTCATTGGTATTGGCGGCATCCATGGTGCTCACATGGAGTTTAACCAGGCTGAGTACCTGCCCGATGTTGTCGTGAATTTCCTGAGAGATATTTTTTTGTGTTTGTTCTTTAATTTCCAGCTGCGCCCGGAGTAGCTCCTGGTCGTAGGTGGATTTTAATTGCTGTTTTTCCTGTTGGTGTGCGGCCCTGCGGCGCAGGTATATCATCCAGAAGGCGATGATAAAGCTGATCAGCAGGAGAAACAGCAGGGTGGCCATTACGATGCTTAAGATGATGTCATTTTCCATTTCCACGATGATGTGCTATGCTGGCAGTGGTTACACGATAATCCTTCCATATTCCGATGGTGAAGAGGCCATACATAGTGATGTTAAAAATACTCTGGATCACCCAGAGCTGGGTAATAACTGAATCCGGGTGAACTTTTATATACTGCCATAATGAAAATACCAGCATGGTGCAGGGAGCGTACAGCAAGATCCCGGTGAGGTACCAGAAGAAAGGCTGGGAAGGAGAAATCCCGTCCGTTACTTCGTACTGATCGAGGATGATGAGCAGTATCCATCCGGTGTACACCAGGTTGTTGACGGATACGGCCTCGCTGAGGAACCGGGCCGACAACCCGCTCCAGCTGACCAAGCCAATATTGAAGAGTGTTACTAAACACGTTGTGATGATAAATAGCCGTTGCCGGCGTTTATTGATAATTTTAGGGTATAAAAGCCAGCCTATAAGTGCTATCTCTGCTAAAGTGTACAGATTGTATGTTGTATTCAGCATGGGGCCTTTAAGGACGAAAGCTCTCATAAGCTGAGGGATAGTAGCAAGCGCTACTATCCCCATTATAATTCTGGTATCTGCTGACGTGGATCTGATACAATAAATGCCCAACAGTAGCGGGCATATTACAATCCAGATCGAAATTTCGCTCAAGACTTCCTGTAGATGCATAAGGCCATTGGTATAGTACGCAATTGGGGGCGTGGTTACGCAAAATACTGAAGTTCCGGCGAAATTTGCGGATCATCGTCAGACATTATTAATCTGGGTCACGTTAGTGGCTGGCGGATGTTCCAGGCCCACATAAGGCGGATCGCCGGCAGCTACTATTGCTTTTGCATGTATAGCCCCGTCCTTCATGCCGGTGGCCTCCAGGATAATGCCGCCTTCCTGAACGGCGTTCATGTCCTTGGTAACAGGGTCCAGGCAAGGGATGATCATTACTGTTGGCTCACCTATTTTGAAGTTAGGACTGGCCTCCGGATGAGCGCCTTGTACCACACTGAAATAATCAGCACCACTGTTGAGTAGTTGCTGCAGTTCTTCTCTGGTAAACTTAAACGAATTCTGCGAACTGAGAAAATAGTTGGTAACTGCCTCGTCGTGCAGGATGCCGGTGGCAATCCGCAGTCCGAGCTCCATTTTACGGTAATAGCTTTTACGTGCTTCCATAATCCGGCGGGCCTCTTCGAGGTTGATTTCCTTACCGGGTTCAAATTGTTGTTCCATCAAGTTGAAGTTTTAGGGATTGGTTGTATAATACTGTTTGTTAATTGCATTCCGAAATAGGGTGGTGCCCACTATTAGAGCACAGGAGCACCGCCCGCATCTTTGGGGAACGATACACTGCGCTAATATGATAGCGCCGGATAAGGAAAATATTGATCAGACCCAGTGAAATGGACAGCCATTGTTTCCGAATCAGAAACAGCAGCCACCTCCAGTTTGTTGTAAGGAACTACATAAGAATTATAATCGGGGAAAACAGACCTCGGATGATGTGAGTACATCGCCAATTGTATGGATACAAACAGCAGTAAAACGAGAAAAAACTTCATCTCTCAGTATTTTAGTAACAGTAGTTTCGGTTCTGGTGCCAAATGTAAAATTGCGCCCGACATTTAACAATGTGGAAAACAACCGGAGCAATACCGTGTTTTAACGGTATTTAACGGGGATGGCTATATGTAGATGCTGATAAGATATTGTAAATGAAGAATAAATGGCATTAACTTTTCTTGTGAATGCCTGCCTGGATTCCTTTACATCTCCCCGCAATAATATATACCCAAAAAGCCTTGAACAGCATGATAACCAGTAGATATTTAGTATCTTTTACCATAAAACCTATTATTTTGGAATCCAGACTGCTGCGGACTCGCTTAATTTATCTAGTGCTTGTACTCATGTGCTTTGGGGTGGGCCTGGAAGAAGCGAGCGCCATTGCCCCGCCACAGGACAGTATCCGAAACATAACGGATACACTTCGTACGCTCCTGCTAAAAGAGGCCGGTACCAGTACGGAAACGTTTAAAACCCATCAGGTATCTGTGCAACAGGATTTACTGCTGGAGTCCCTGATTAAGAATATCCGCGGTACCCGCGATTATCTGAAAGCGGGCATTGATACTGTTGGGATTAATAATGAAATAAAGGACCTCCGTGTAAAATATAATATCGCCATTGATGGGATACTCACCAATAAAGGTTCCACTCAAACAGAAAGAAACCTGACCTCTTCCTATAAGCTGCTGCATGAGTTGCTGAGTCGTGCCCAGAAACGGGATCAGCAGGCAATACAGATCAAAAACAAACTGGTTACCTATCGAAATACTTTTGATAGTCTAAATTCTGATCCACGGCTGTACATTTTATCAAAGGACTCAGCAGAGTTCATGGGGTATTTGCAGCAGCTGGTGGTAGCCGCCACGGAAGTACATCCGATAGAAACTACGCTTACCCAGGGGCTGAAGAATGTGCAGCTGTCGAAAATGAGAGCGGATTTACTGGTGTACCAATTGCAATCTGCCCTGGAGCAGATCGATCAGTTTGAGCGGCAGCTTTCAGCTAATACTTTTCGAAAGGAGGTGAGTTATCTCCATGAGCCACCCATTAATTCCAGGCCTTTTCAGGATATTGTGACAGAGTCATGGAAAAAGGGGAAGTTAATCCTGAGTTTTTACCTGCGTAACAATGCTGCCTTGTTGGGTGTGATATTGTTGCTGTTGGTTTTTGCCATCGTTTTCCTGCGATCGCTGAAGAATAAGGTCAGAAACGGTCATATTCCGAAGGAGGATCAAAAAAAATACCTGGTACTTAAAATGCCGGTAGTATCCGCATGGATTGTGGTGCTAAGTATTTTTCAGTTTATTTTTCCTAATCCTCCCTTTATTTTCAGCGCCATCATCTGGGTGAGTACTGCCGTATGCCTGACCATATTATTTGGCAGCTATATCACCCGCTACTGGATGGTGTTTTGGGTAGGTATGTGTTTGCTGTTTATCCTGGCATGTGCCGATAACCTGTTGTTGCAGGCGAGTCGAACAGAACGTTGGATCATGTTGCTGCTGGCAGTTGCCGGTGCTGCCTGGGGGCTGATTTTTTTATTCAAGGGAAGAAGGGAAGTTCTCCGGGAAAAAGCCATCATATATTTTATTATTTACCTCGTGGTGATTGAATGTTTGTCGGTGCCGGCCAATATTTACGGGAGATATAATCTGGCAAAAGCACTGATGACGAGTGGTTTTATCAGTGTAATTGTAGCAATTACTTTTCTCTGGACTGTCCGACTGATCAATGAAGCTTTAACCCTGGCATCAGATATTTTCGAAATTCCGGAGCGCCGCCTGTTTTTTATCAATTTTGATGTGGTTGGTAAGAAGGCGCCTTCATTTCTCTATGTGTTTCTCGTAATAGGTTGGTTCATCCTGTTTGCACGCAACTTTTATGCGTTCAAGCTGGTAACAGCGCCTATACTGGACTTTCTGTTTCAGCAGCGAACCCTGGGTAGTTATAATTTCTCCTTCTTTAACCTGCTTGCTTTCTTTGGTATATTGATATTGTCATCCGTAGTTTCAAGAATTGTATCGTTTTTTGCCTCCGATGGACCCAGTGCGAAGGATGAAAATAAGCCAGGACTAGGCAGCTGGCTGCTGCTGATCCGCATTGCCATCATTGTAATGGGGGTATTGCTGGCCTTTGCCGCTACCGGTATTCCGCTGGACAGAGTGATGATTGTGCTGGGTGCACTGGGCGTAGGCGTGGGCTTTGGGTTGCAAACTATTGTACATAACCTGGTGAGTGGCGTAATACTGGCTTTTGAAAAACCGGTGAATGTTGGGGACCTGGTGGAAGTAAAAGGGAAAACCGGAACTATTAAAAACGTAGGCTTCCGCAGCAGTGTGCTGGAATCGGTGGATGGCGCCCAGGTCACCATTCCTAACGGAGATTTGCTCAATGATCACCTGATTAACTGGAGTAAAAATAATGCCCTCCGCCGCAATGAAATAGTGGTAGGGGTGGGCTATGATACCGACCTTAAGACAGCGGAAAAATTATTATTAACGCTGATGCAGGAACATCCTCAGGTGGTGAAGCTGCCAGCGCCGCTGGTATTCGTAAATTCCTTTGATGAAAGTGCTATCCAGCTTCAGCTATACTTCTGGACGATGGGTATACGTACACCCAAGGCGGTGAAGAGTCAGCTGATTATGAGTATACAACAGGTTTTCAAAGAAAATGGTATTACCATTCCTTATCCGCAATCCGACTTGCATATCTTCAATAACCTACCTCCGGAAAAATAAACTCATAACCGCTTATAAATGTAATATTGACAATTATAAATAAAAGTCTATTTTAGTGTTACCAATTTAACACGTTATTTACCTATTCCATAAGCGTTATGAATAATAGATTTTTAAAAGTCTTTTTTACAATTATTTCATTTTTTATAGCAACCAACAACACCACCGCAGGTATACAGCCGGGCCACCCGGATTCTGTATACCTGTTTTCTTACAGCACCGCTAAAAACAATTATCACAACGGTTTGCACTTTGCATGGAGCATTGATCAGCAACACTGGACGCCGGTAGGCAACGAGCACAGCTATGTGCGCTGCGACTATGGCCGATGGGGGAGTGAAAAGCGTATGATGCAGCCTTTCCTGTTTTTCGATAAACAAGGACAGTGGCAGCTGGTATGGTCGCTCAATGAAAACGTGCCGGCATTCGGTCACGCTTCCTCTGAAAACCTCACCTACTGGGGGCGCCAGAGCTACCCAGCTGTAACCCAGGGGAAAAACTTCAGGAATCCTGTTGTGTCGTATAACAACAGCACCAATGTCTACCAGATAACCTATAACGATAGTACCCAACAGTTTTTCCAAATCACCACTACTAACTTTAAAGACTACACGAATCCAAAAGAAATTACCCCGGTATCTAACCCAAGCATTGAGCTGGAATTGCCTACAGGAAAGGGGTATGGGCAACTACACCGCGTGCCGTGGAGCATGTTGGAACAACTGTTACGGACCTACGAAACAGAACAGTTCAGCAAACAGCAGGATGCAGAAAGTACCAGCAACGATGCCGCCCGTTTTGCCAAACTGAAAACCTTACAGGCCAGCATCATTGCACAGCCACAACAGGCAAAGCCTATCAGCGACATGCTCATGGGCGTGTTCTTCGAAGATATTAACTACGCTGCCGATGGTGGCTTATATGCAGAGCTGATTCAAAACCGCGATTTTGAATACTCGTTATCCGATAAGGATTACCGTGATAAAACCTGGAACAGTACGCACTCCTGGATTGCCAACGGGCTGCAATTTACCGTAGACAGCACCCATGCCATTCACGAAAATAACAGGCACTATGCAGTGCTGACGGCCGCACAACCCGCTGGTACGCTGCAAAACAGTGGCTTTGACGGTATCAATGTGCCAGCGGGCAGCAAATATTATTTTTCCATGTTCGCCAGGCCGCTAGCCAGCAGGCAGGTAACATATGTTGTAAGCCTGGTTGCCGCAAACGGTACGGTGCTTGCCAGCGCTAACCTACGTTTTAACGGCAGCAGCTGGAGCAGGCAAGCTACGGTACTCACCGCCACCACCGGAGACGCTAAGGCACACCTGGAAATCAAACCCCTGCAACCCGGCACCAGCGCTATTGATATGGTTTCGCTGTTTCCACAACAAACGTATAGGCAGCGCACCAACGGCCTCCGTGCCGACCTCGCCGCCAGCATTGCCGCACTGCACCCGCGCTTTGTGCGCTTTCCCGGTGGCTGCGTAGCACATGGGGACGGACTCGCTAACATTTATCAATGGAAAAATACCATCGGGCCACTGGAGGCACGTAAGCCACAGCGCAACTTATGGGGGTATCATCAGTCGGCCGGACTAGGCTATTTCGAATACTTCCAGTTTTGCGAAGACATTGGTGCAGCACCGCTGCCCGTAATAGCTGCCGGCGTGCCTTGCCAGAATTCAGGCACCGGCGGAGGCGGACAGCAAGGCGGTATACCTATGGAAGATATGCCTGCCTATATCCAGGATATCCTGGACCTGGTAGAATATGCCAACGGCAGCATCAACACTACCTGGGGCAAGCAGCGAGCGGCAGCTGGCCACCCGGCACCATTTAATTTAAAATACATCGGCATCGGTAATGAGGACCTGATCACAGATATCTTTGAAGAACGCTATGCTATGATCATTAAAGCCGTAAAGGCAAAATATCCGGGGATCACCATCATAGGAACCGTAGGACCATTTTGCAAGGGAACGGATTATGAGGAAGGCTGGAAGCTGGCGGACGCGTTGCAGCTCGACTGTGTGGATGAACATTACTACCAGCCTCCGGGATGGTTTATCAACAACCAGGATTTTTACGATAAATATGACCGCAAAAAATCCAAAGTATACCTGGGTGAATACGCAGCACATGCTGCCGGAAAAGTGAACAACCTGGAGTCGGCCCTGGCTGAGGCCTTGTACCTCACCAGTGTGGAACGCAACGGGGATGTAGTGTCCATGGCATCGTATGCGCCGCTGCTGGCCAAAGAAGGCCATACCCAATGGCGCCCGGATCTCATCTACTTCAACAACCAGGATGTAAAAACAACTGTAAATTACGAGGTGCAGCACCTGTTTGGTAAATATGCCGGTACCACGTATATACGGGGAACGGTTACACTCTCTGATGGCGCAGAGGCAGTGCGCAAGCGCTTTGCCAGCTCCATTACCCGTAATAAAGCCGGAGAGGTGATCGTGAAGATGGTGAACATGCTGCCGGTGGAAACCAATACCAGCATAGATTTGTCGGGTATGCTATCGCAGGAAGTGAAAGCAGAAAAGGTGGAACTTTCCGGTGATCCTGCTGGTACAGGTGCGAAAGCAGTACCGGCTAACATCTCCCTTAAAACAAAGACTAACCTGACGTTGGCACCTTATTCACTTACGGTGCTGAAATTTAAACCCTGATGCCACGTATGAAGCGATTAGTAATTTTCCTTGTCACAATTATATTAGCGCCAACAACCTTGCTGGCAGCCAACTCCGACAGTGCCTACCTGTTTGTGTATTTCACCGGCAACCGAAAAAGTGAAGAAGCTGTCCGTTACGCCATCAGTACCGATGGATACCGGTTCAGGTCTCTCCATAACAATGAACCTGTGATATCATCTGCGGTAATCAGTTCTACAGGTGGTGTGCGTGATCCGCATATCCTCCGCGGGCAGGATGGCAAAACGTTTTACATGGTAGTAACGGACATGGTATCTGCCAACGGCTGGAACAGCAACAGGGCCATGGTACTGCTGAAATCTACCGATCTGATTAACTGGAAATCTGCTGTGGTCAATATCCAGCAGCGATTTAGCGGGAATGATAGTTTGCTGCGTGTATGGGCGCCACAAACGATTTATGATAAGAAGGCCGGGAAATATATGGTGTACTGGTCCATGAAACATGGACAGGATGCGGATAAGATCTATTACGCGTATGCAAACAATGACTTTACGGACCTGGTCACCGAGCCTAAGCAACTATATTTTAGTCCGAATAACGGCGCCTGCATCGATGGGGATATTGTGGAAAAAGACAATCGTTACTATTTGTTTTTTAAAACAGAGGACGGGCATCCTGGTATTCGTGTAGCCGTTTCCGATAGCGTGAATGGCGGTTACCAGCTTCGTCCCGGTGAGGTACAGCAAACGCAGAATCCCGTGGAAGGCAGCGGTGTGTTTAAACTCAATAACAACGAAGGGTACATCCTCATGTACGACATGTATACCACCGGGAAATACCAGTTCACCAAAAGTAAAGATCTGCAACATTTTGAGGTAGTGGATAAGGAAGTGAGCATGGATTTTCAACCGAGGCATGGCACAGTGATGCCGATTACTGCGACGGAATTATCGAGACTGGTGTCGAAATATGCCACAGCAGCAGGTTTCATGGGGACTATTCATGACCCTGGCATTCGAAAACTGAATATTACAATGGATACCTTGCAGCGTACGGTGCAGGTGATGGTAAAACCCGGAACGGATCTGAAGCGGATGCAGCCTATGTTTCAGCTGGTGCCAGGGGTGAGCATTACGAGGATAGGTAAATCTGATTTTTCGAAAGGTGCTGTTGATTATAAGGTAAGTATTAAGGGGAGACCTGCCGAAACGTGGTCTGTAAAGGCGGTTGCCAATAACAACACCGTACTGGATGGATTCTATGCTGATCCGGATGTACTGTATTCCGCTAAAACCGGGAAATATTATATCTATCCTACCAGTGATGGATTTGCGGGCTGGTCGGGCACTTATTTTAAATGTTTTTCTTCGCCTGACCTGGTGACCTGGAAGGATGAAGGAAAAGTACTGGACCTGGAAACTGATGTAACCTGGGCCCATGGCAAGGCCTGGGCTCCCTGTATTATTGAGCGGAAGGAAGGCGGCGCCTACAAATATTACTATTATTATACGGGAGAGCAAAAGATCGGACTAGCAATTGGCGATGATCCAAAAGGGCCTTTTAAAGATATCGGGTATCCTTTGATCGATAAGCATCCGGCAGGTGTGAACCGCGGGCAGGAGATAGATCCCGAGGTTTTTCATGATCCGGTGAGTAATAAATATTTCCTCTACTGGGGTAACGGGTATATGGCAGCCGCTGAGCTTTCTGACGACATGCGGTCATTAAAAGAGGGCACGCTGCAACTGATTACACCTGATAAAACTTTCCGGGAAGGAACCACTGTTTTTTACCGCAACGGTAAATATTATTTCCTCTGGTCCGAAAATGACACACGCAGTGAGGATTACCGGGTGCGCTATGGTACGGCGGATTCGCCCCTTGGGCCTATTCACGTGCCGGCAAACAATATGGTAATTGCAAAGGATACTGTTGCCGGCATTTATGGCACAGGGCATAATTCTATTATCCAGGTGTCGGGAAAAGACGAGTGGTATATTGTTTACCATCGCTTCAACTATCCGAATGGCATTCATTGGGGGCGGGCTGCGGGATACAGCAGGGAGGTGTGTATTGACCGGATGTATTTTAATGAAGATGGAAGTATAAGGGAGGTAGTGCCCACGCATAAGGGAATTACAAGGTAATGGATAGTAGGGCCGGCAGAAATGCCGGCTCTAAGGGATTGAATATTTTTACTATTTTTATCCCCGACTATGTCCGCCGATTCCAACTATAGTGAAATTGAGATCTTGCGCCTAATTGCGGAGGGGGATGAGCAGGCCTTTACGGTCCTGTATAACCGCTATTGGAATAAAGTATATACTTACCTGCTGCGGATGACCAAATCCCACGAAATAGCAGAAGAACTACTCTACGATATTTTCACTAAACTATGGACAGGCCGTGAACTGATTACGGAAATACAGCATATGGATGCCTTCCTGTCCAAAGTGGCCTATAATAAAGCTATTAGCTTTTTCCGTTATACGGCGAGTCAGCGTAAGATGCAGCAGTATGTGGCCCAGCAAATGGAGCATGCCCAGGTGGATGATGCCGCCGATAAGCTGCTGGAAGGCGAAACGCGGGAGCTACTGCAGGAAGCCATCCGGCAACTTTCTCCGCAGCGGAAGCTGGTGTTTACCCTTTCCCGGGAGCAGGGCCTCACCCATGAGCAGATAGCCAGTCAACTGAATCTTTCTACACAAACAGTTAAGAAAACAATGTCGAACGCCCTGAGTGCCATCAGGGAATTTTTGCATAAGCGAGGCGTGGAAGGCGCGCTGCTACTGTATTTTTATATGGAGTCAAAAAAATAGCACTTTTTTTTCTTTGCCGATACCTCCTGCCTCTTTTATATGCGTCTATAATATATAAGCCACTTTTTTAAAGATGACTGACCAGTTGAAGCGATTACAGTATTTGTTCGGGAAATATGCCAGTGGAGAAGCCTCCGCTGCGGAGTTGCAGGAGTTCTGGCAACTGGTGGCTACCCATGGGGAAACCGGCTTCTTATCGGACCAAATGCAGGAGTGGTGGCAGCAGGAGGACCTGAGCGCCGGTGTAGACGGGCAAAAAACGCTGCAACGTATACTGGCTAAACCACAGCCAAAGGTGCGCCGTTTACAGCCGCTGTGGGCTGCCGCTGCCGCCGCCATTTTATTATTAGGTGGTGCAGTTTTCTACTTCCTGCATCAGCAAAAAACAGCGATGCCCCTGGCTAAAGTGGTAAATGCTTCCTATAAAAATGATGTGATGCCCGGGGTAACCGGTGCTACGCTTACGCTTGCGGATGGCACGGTGGTGCCGCTGGACAGCGCCGGTAGTCAGTTATCGCTGGTACAGGGAAGTACTCAGGTATCAGCAGTGAACGGAACCATTGCCTATAGCGGAGCGGTAACATCTCCCGAAAAAATAATTTATAATACCCTTACCACCCGCAGGGGCCAGCAATACCCGCTGCGACTATCCGATGGATCACTGGTGATCCTCGACGCCGGCTCCAGCATTACCTATCCGGTAGGCTTCCCGGCAGACAGGCGGGAAGTGCAGGTACATGGGCAAGCATGGTTTGAAATCACTGCGGACGCAGCCAGACCATTCACCGTTAAAAATGATGAAATTAGTATAGCCGTATTAGGAACATCTTTCAACGTAAAAGCTTATGAAGAGGAAAGTGGGCTGGAAGTGACGCTGGTAGCCGGTTCTGTAAGAGTCAGCAACGGCAGCAGTAACAAAGTGCTCATGCCAGGGCAACAAGCTGTTTTATCAGGCAATGATATTAAGGTAAATGCCAATGCTGCCATTTCGGAAGCCACCGCATGGAAAGACGGCAACTTTGAATATAAAAGCCGAAGCCTGACCCATGTAATGCAGGATGTAGCAAGATGGTATGATATTGAAATCGTGTACGACGGCGCCAAACCAACCGATACTTTTACCGGTGGCTTCAGCCGCTCCATCACACTAACAGAATTACTGACTATTCTTGAAATGAGCAGAATTCATTTCAAACTGGAAGGAAGAAAATTAACGGTGTTATCCAGGTAGTATCCGGAACAAGCCGACGCACCGTATTCGACCAAAATTTTATAAGTCTAAAACCAACCAAAAGTATGCAGTCAACTGCTAAGGGGACAACCTGTCCGCAAAAAATGGGCAATCGGGCTATGCAGCCAGGCAAAAAAGGATGGAATGCCATGGTATTGTTGGTAGTGCTAATTTTATCCGCACCCGCAATTTTTGCGCAATCCATCAGCATGAGCGGTAAGCAGTTATCACTCTCTAAAATTCTGCCGGAACTGAAGCGGCAAAGCGGCTACCAGTTTTTTTACAATGATGCCATGCTGAGCAAAGCATCACTTGTATCACTGGATGTTAAAGAGATGCCATTGCAGGAGGTACTGCGTATCATCTTCAAAAATCAACCCCTGACCTATGCAATAGTGGCTAAAACCGTGGTGGTGAAAGATACCAGCGTCGCTTCCATGATAGATGTAGCAGGGGTGGTGAAAGATGAAAATGGAAACCCCGTTTCCGGCGTCAGTATCCAGGAAAAAGGGAAGTCCAAAGGTGCTATTTCCAGCGGCGATGGGCGTTTTGCCATCAACGACGTAGCACCCAACGGGGTACTATTGTTTTCAGGCCTGAACGTGGAGATCATGGAAATAAAACTCAACGGGAAAGGCGACCTGGCAACTATTACACTTCGTACCAAGGTGACGGCCCTCAATGAAGTGAATGTAGCGGTGTCCACCGGCTACCAAACCATTTCAAAAGAGCGCAGCGCCGGCTCCTATTCCAAGCCCGACATGAAAGTCATTGCAGAACGTTCAACGAGTATGAACATTCTGCAACGGCTGGATGGTCAGATCCCCGGTCTGGTGATCAACAACTCACCCAGTGCCACCACCGATGGAAATACTTTTCTCATCCGCGGTTTGAATACAATTAATTCCGATAAAAACCCGCTCGTGGTAGTAGACGGTATAGCCATCGACGTTAGCCGGATATCCACCATCAACCCCCAGGATGTGGCCGATATCACCGTTTTGAAAGATGCCACTGCGGCCTCCATCTGGGGCGCAAGGGCCTCTAACGGTGTGATCGTTATCACTACCAAAAAAGGGAAAGCCGGTAAACTCAAAGTAGGCTACGACGGTTTCGTGAGCTTCCAGGGAAAACCACAGTACGACTACTTTCCCATGATGAACAGCAGCCAGTATATCCAGGCGGCTAAAGACGCGTTTGATCCGGTGTACATGCCTTATACCCGTGCAACCACCTACGATCCGCTCAACTCCGTGTATGGCCTGGCGCCAGACCGGCAGATATTATATGATATCAGTCGCGGTGTGCTAACCCAGGAACAAGGCAACGCCAAGCTGGACAGCCTTTCCCGCATCAATAATCTTTCTTCCATTGGTGACTTATACCGCCCCGCCCTGCTTACGAACCAAACAGTATCTGTAAGCGGTGGTTCCGAAAAACATCAGTTCTATAACTCCTTTTCCTATACCGATAATAAGTCCTATACTCCCGGCAGCAGCGATAAGACTTTTAAGCTGAATACCCGTCAGGATTTCAGTTTTAATAAATGGCTGAAAGTATTTGTGAGCGCAGACCTTACAAATAACAATACTTCGGAAAACCGCTCCATCACTGCCGATAACCGTTATATCCCTTACCAGCTTTTCAGAGATGAAAATGGCAACAGCATCGACATGCCGTTTATGGGCTACCTGAGCGAAAGGCAGCGACCTGATATTGAAAAAACCGGTAAAATCGGGATGAACTATAATCCGATAGAGAATGCCAACACCGGCTATACGAAAAGCAATACTTTCAGCGGCAGGTTTAATACCGGCCTTACAGTGAAACTTTACAAGGGGCTCAGCTTTGAAGGTATGTACGGATATATTAAGGAATCTGGCAGACGTCGTTTGTACGATGACGTTAGCAATTACCTGCAACGTGTAAACATACTGAATTACGCTGTGGCAGCCAGCAATGGAACTGTTACCTATAACATGCCTACCAAAGGCGGTAAGTATACGGTGTATAATTCTTCCCTGGATAACTGGGTGGTGAGAAATCAATTGCACTATGATAAAAACTGGCTGGGGGGAAAGCATCAGCTGACAGCACTGGCAGGTGCTGAAGCACAGCAGCAAAGAACGATTATGAACAGGAGTACGGTGTATGGCTATGATGTGGACATGCAAACCTTTCCGGTTCTGGACTACAAAACGCTGACGACAACCGGAGTGATGTACCCGATCATGCCGAACCAGATTGATAAGGTAAGCTCTAAGTTATCGGCCGGTGATAGTGAGAGTGGTGCATACTTTGGAGAGTCTGAAGCAGTGCCGTTATCACGTTTTACTTCTTACTACGGCAATATGGCGTATATGTTTAACCGTAAGTACAATCTGAACGCCAGCTGGAGAAATGATCAGAGTAACCTGTTTGGATTGAATAAATCCGCACAGCGTAAGCCGGTATGGAGTGTAGGCGGTAAATGGAACATGGCCAACGAAGGATTCATTCAGCAGCTCACGTGGATAGATGCGCTGAGCATACGTGCCACTTATGGGCTTACGGGAATGTCGCCAAGGCCAGGGTCCGCATCTTCCTATGATATTTTTAACCCTTCCATTGTACGGTATGTGCCAGGTGGACAAGCATTGGCGATTGCCACGCTGAGCAACCCGGACCTTACCTGGGAAAGCACTAAAACTTATAATCTTGGTATCGACTTTGGCGTGCTGCACGGTCGTTTGAGCGGATCTGTTGATTTATATAAGAAGAATACCGAAAACCTGCTGGGCAACCTGCCGGTGAATCCGCTGGCAGGCACTAACTACATCTATGGTAACGTCGGCTCGCTGAACAATAAAGGGATAGACGTAGCGCTCAATTCCATTAACGTGCAAACGCGGGATTTTATCTGGAGCAGTACCCTGAATCTCTCCTATAATAAGAATAAACTGACGAACCTGGGATTACTAACGGCACCGGTTACACGCGGTGATCAATTGATTGGAAAAAACTACGTGGTGGGCTATCCTGCATTCTCTGTATTTACCTATAAATACGCAGGACTGGATGCCATGGGCGATCCGCAAATACAGCTGGCCGATGGAAAAGTTACAAAGGCGCAGAATGTGACTAAACCGGAAGATATCGTGTTCAAAGGCGTGTACCAGCCATTGTGGAGTGGTGGATTCGCCAATATGTTTAACTACAAAGGTTTTACGCTATCGGTAAATGCCATTTTCAATATGGGTAATGTGATGTACAGAAGTGTGAATACCCTGTACTCAGGCACGGTGAATATTTCAGCGCTGAATTTCAGAAGTGGTAATATCCATGAAGAATTTGCCAATCGCTGGAGGCAGCCTGGTGATGAAAAATTCACCAATATTCCAGGCTTTATTGCCAACGCATCTACCAGTAGTAACCGTAGGTATACGGCTTATTATACTAAGGGAGATGTAAATATTGTGGATGCTTCATACATCAAGGTAAGGGATATTACCCTCTCTTATCAGGTGCCTAATAAAGTGCTGCGTATGCTTCGCGCGGAAGGACTTTCATTCCGGGCGCAACTTTCCAACGTGATGCTGTGGAAAGGAAATAAATATGGTCTTGATCCTGAATTCTCCAACAGCACTGCCACCGGTGCTTCCAGCGCGATGCCATTTAATCAGAAAGCCATCACCATTGGTGCTCACTTAACGCTCTAAAAATGATCCGCATGAAAAAGGTTGCGAAAAAATTAGTAATACTTTCACTTTCCATAATAGGCCTGGTGCCGATGAGTTGCAAAAAGGACTTTTTGGAAGTAACGCCAAAGGGTAAACTGATTGCACAAAAAACAGCTGATTATGACTTGATCCTGAACTAGTCGTCCTTGCATCAGTTCCAAATATTTTCTCCGGGAGTGATGGGAGATGAGGTGACAGGTTCGCCAAATTTTACCACGTTAGGGTTTGGGATGATGACGCTGGCCGATCAGGAAGCCTTCAAGTGGGCAGATGATATTTACCTGTCGACCAATACCGACTCTGAAATTGCTGCGATGGTAAAGCAGGTTTACCTCTATAACAAGGTGATAAAAGAGGTGATGTCATCTACCGGCGGTACGGAAGCGCAAAAGAAGTCCATACTGGCGGAAGCGCTTACCGGCAGGGCCTGGGTACATTTTTTACTGGTAAACCTGTATGGTAAGCCATATAATGCTGCTACCGCAAAAACAGACCTGGCATCTCCGCTGTTCATGAATGCGGATGTGACGCAGACCAGTTTTAGCAGGGCTACGGTGCAGCAGTTATATGATCAGATTATTGCTGATCTGAACGAGGCTATTCCGTTGTTACCGGCAAACATCAGCAACAGGGCCAGGGCTGCAAAGCCTACAGCACAGGCTATTTTAGGCAAGGTATATATGTATATGCAGCAGTGGCAGGAAGCCTCGCCGTTGCTCAATGCATTTATTGCCGCATTGCCGGCAGCTACAACCAATGTGGGGCTGTATGATTATCACAAGGAATTTGCGACTGGTGGTACTTTCCTGCCTATTGATCCGATGTATGGCCCTAGTCGGCTGATGGTGGATATGGACAAGGAGGTGGCTTATATGAAGTCAGGCCAGCGTATATACGGCGCGGGTTTAGATGGGGTGATCCTGAGTGCTGCTACTGCCGCCTTATTCACCGCCAGTGATGAAAGGCTGAAGTTTTACAGTACGGAAACCTGGCTGACTTTTGAAACTTATCCTAATGGGATGCGGCGTGCCTGGGGGCAGTCGTACGCCAACTTTGGGGTAACCGTTCCCGATATGTACCTGCTGGCGGCGGAGTGTAAAGCCCGGTTGGGTCAAACTGCTGAGGCGGCGGAAGATCTGAAAAACTTCCGGTTGACCCGTGTGTCCGCAGCCGACGCGCCGGTGCCGGCGGCGATTGCAGGCAACAAAATTTCCCTGTTGAAATACGTCATGGAAGAGCGTATCCGTGAGATGGCGATCACCGGTGAACGCTGGTTTGATATGCGCCGCTTGTCCGTAGATTCTGATTTAGCGGGCACTGTTGGGCACACGCATACGGTGGTGGATATAAAAGGTAATATAACGGCAACGTATACACTAAAGCCTGAGCGACTTACCATGCGTTTCCCGATTTATGTGATGGATAACAATCCTGGCATGACTAATAATCCTTAATAAAACAATCTGCGATGAAGAAATATCTGTTATTACTCAGTTGCCTGTTGATGGCGGCTGCAGGCATTGCCCAGCAAGGATATACGCTGAAAATTAAGCTCAGCAATTATAAAAATTATACACCCTGGCTGGTGTATGTAGAAGGAAATAAACGGAAGGTAGACAGTACCTATACCCTGGAGAAAGGATATATGGTCATGAAGGGTGCGGTGAGTGAGGCGATGGTTGCTTCACTGAGTCTGAAAGGGAACCCAGCACTGGAATTGCGTGTAGATGGGGAAACTATTCCGGCCCCATACTTGTCATTTGTATTGTCCAATGAAGTGATTACTATCAGTGGAGATGCAGACCGAATTTATGCAGCAAGTGTAAAGGGAGGGAAAGGTAATAAGGAATGGGAAGCTATCCGCGCTCAGCAAAACAAGATGGAGGATTCCGCGTGGACGGCTATTCGTAAAGCCGCTGCGGCTTATACGCCTGGTGCCACACCTGGTTTCAGGAAGATAGCCAGTAAAATCAACTATGCCAATGCGGACCAGGAGCGTGCGTTGCAGCAGTCTTTCACTGTGAAGTATCCTAACTCAATTTTGAGCATGTACTACCTGTACCGCACACACGTATTTATGCCGGAGGATACGCTGAAAATCGCCTACGACAAGCTGGGGCCTGAAGCTAAAAAAAGCTGCTATGGCCGCATTGTAGGGGATAAGATAGCGAGTCTGGAAGCTACCGCTATTGGTAAAGCGGCGATTGATCTGCGTAAGAAGGATATGCATGGTAATGAGGTGAGTCTGGCTACGCTGAAGGGTCGTTATGTGCTGCTGGATTTCTGGGGTACCTGGTGTCATCCCTGCCGTGCTTCTCATCCTCATTTGAAGGAGCTGTACAGCAAGTATAAGGGGGATGGTCTGGAGATAGTAGGCATTGCTTCTGAGAATGGTTCCGACCTCGAGAAAAACCGTAAAGGCTGGCTGGAAGCTATTGAGCAGGATGGTATTAACTGGGTGAATGTGCTGAATAATGAGGGTATTGCACAGTTTGATGCAGTGAGTGCTTATGGGATTGCTGCTTTTCCGACGAAGATATTGCTGGACAAGGAGGGGAAAATAATAGGCCGTTGGATTGGGGATAGTCACGATGTGGATGTGAAGCTGAAGGAGGTGTTTGGGAAGTAGGGAGATATTGTACTTTATTTTACAGCGGCTGTATCATATTTTGATGCGGCCGCTTTTTCTTTTGTGCTTGATGGCTGGTAATAAAATTTTATTTTCGTGTAGGGGTGAATTCACCTGTTTATGAATCCTGAAACACGGTACGTTATGGCAAAAGGTAAATCTACTGAAAACCGTTTATCGGCTACTGAGCGTGAGGCGCTGTTGAATATTTTGCAGCGTCGTTTTGAGCAGCATATGTTGCGGCACAAAGGTATTTCCTGGGAGGAAGTACAGGAGCGGCTGAATGCGGCGCCTGGCAAGTGCTGGTCATTGCAGCAGATGGAGGAAACAGGTGGGGAGCCGGATGTGATTGGGCGGAATGGTAATTCCGATGAAATTGTTTTTTGTGATTGTTCGGTGGAAACGCCGAAGGATCGTCGGAATGTGTGTTATGATGCGGCGGCTTTGGCCTCGCGTAAGGAGCATAAGCCGGGGGATAGTGCCGTAGCGATGGCGGAGGCGATGGGGATAAGATTGTTAACGGCGGAGCAGTACCATTGGTTGCAGGAGCTGGGGCAGTTTGATTTGAAGACTTCCAGCTGGGTGATGACGCCGGATGGGGTCAGGAAGCTGGGAGGGGCTTTGTTTGGGGACAGGCGCTATGATCAGGTGTTTATATATCATAATGGGGCGTCGTCTTATTATAGTTCCCGGGGTTTTCGGGGGCTGTTGATGGTGTAGTTAGTTGGTATATGTCTTTTTATGGCAATATAGTGGATAGATATACACTTTTGTCGGGGTATATGCTTAACAGCTTTGGGATTGCGGTATGATGTTTTTTTGGAGGCAGGCACCTTACATTTACGGACAGACTTAATATAAAAGCCTATTTTTCTCGCTATGAGGCGAGCTTATTCCTGTCATTTTACGACAAACCATTCTCTGACATTGCCCTCGTTATGGAGGTGGGCCTGCATGCATCTTTCAAGTAAGTCCTTGCGATCATGTTCATGTTTACGAAATACCATTCCCACCATTAGGTGGGCGTGCCTGTATGCTCCGCCGTCAGCCACCCCGCTGCGCGCCGCGAGGTTGGCATAGCTGGCAGGTATGATACTTATTCTATTGTTTAGTCATGATAGTGGTCATCCTGTCACCTCTTACGATGGTATTTTCTATATAAAAGGTGATGGTTTTACAGTCATAGGCGGTGATGGTACCATGCAGTACGCCGTCAATGACAAGGTTACCATTTTTAACTTCCCAGGTACCGTTATCGTTGCCATTCGGGTCGCATTGGATACCGAGGTCTTTATAATCATAGGTACCATCGCTTTTCAGGGATAACAGGTCGTCTTTTTCACATGGGTCTTGCAGGGGCATATAGTCTATCGGTGTTTTAGACGAACTTTCGCGGTACTGGATGCCGGTTAGTTTATAATTGCCTGCGATGCCGGTTATACTTATTTCACATCCGTTGGTTGGTTTACTGTCTTCTTTTTTACAGGAGGAAAACAGGGTTGCGAATGCAAGGGCAGCTACGGCCAGGGTAATGGTGCTTTTCATATTCATCTTTTAAATTGATATACCAGTAATACCCACCTCAGAGAAGGAATGGTTGGGTAGTTCCGGAAAAATATTTTTTTTCAGGGATACCCAACCCTTTGAAAAATTCAGAGGTATTATTGACAGACGGAGTCATTTAATTCCCGTTTAATATTATTTTAGACTTGAAAAGATTTTAGCATCAGATGAACAGCTGGTTATTATTATTAGGTCTCTTTTTCCTGGCAGCTTGTGGGCCCTCCATGAAACTGACCGTACCGGAGCGCTTCCGCGAGCAGGCTACTATGCAGCATGTAAGCGGTGCTCATAAAAATAAAATGTCGTTTGCCAATTACAGTACATCCCGTATTAAGAGAGGTATGCAAATCAAATATCCTGGTTGGGGGAAACTGTTTTTCCTGGACAATCTGGTACTGAACCAGTTTGGAATATCAAAGGCCGAGACAGTGGAAAATGAAAAAGCCCGTTTCAGGTTCTCTATCAGTGACGGTAGTAATACCGTACAGGTATTTGGAGCGGAGCTGGAAGTAGAAAAGCGGCATGAATATTCAGTGCTTAACAGCAAAAGCATACTTAATGGTATTGGTATTGTTCAGCAATACGAATATGTATTTTCGGCCAAAATCAGCGGGGATACTGCGCAGGCAGGCCGCAACTGGGAAGTGCTGATGACGAACCTCTACGACCGTAAGATCACCAAGGATACGAATCCCTTTGGGCTGTTCAAACAGGAAGACAGCGGCCTTGCCACCAATGGGACAGACACCATCTTCATAAAACCACTCAGTATTAAAAAAACTGAAATGTCCAATGGGAAAAGCGGGAAGCTCCCCTGGAAGGTCCTGTCTGGCTATGAACTGAGTACTGCCGGTGGCGTTATCGGCATCCTCGACCTGGTAGATCATAACATCTGGTATTATAATGAGCTCGACAGCACAGAGAAGTTGAATATCAGCGCTATTTCCACCGCCCTATTGGCCAGGCAGGTCAATAATGCGAAATGGTAATTAGGTTAGGCAACCAATGAATAAACTGTATTAAAGGATTGAAGAACATCTGGAACAGGATTTAAACAATATTATCATCGTTTGTCGGAGTGGCGACAGAAAAGCGCAGGAACAGCTGTTTAGACAGCTCTACGCGTTTGGTATGGCTATTGCCATGCGATATGCCGCCGATGAACAGGAAGCAGGAGATATATTAGGGCAATCCTTCGTGAAAATGTTTCGCAGTCTGCATACATTCGATGGTAGCAAAGGTAATATCCACGGCTGGCTGAAAAGAATTATCATTAACGAAGCGTTGGACCATATCAAACAACGCAGCCGCTTCAGTCACCTGGAACTGGATACAGCTGAGGAACCATTTGTGCAAAACACCGTGATGGAGAAAAACGATGCTGCCGAAATATTACAACTTATCAGACAACTGCCACCAGCCACACATGCGGTGTTTGTTTTATACGCCATCGACGGATATACGCACCGGGAAATTGCCACCCACCTGAATATTAGTGAAGGTACCAGTAAGTGGCATCTCAGCGAGGCAAGGAAAATACTACAGCAAAAATTAACGGTAATTAGTAAATAGTGAATTCACCCAGACCATCCGAAAAGTTAATGGCGACATTGCTCAGCCAGGTGCCTGTTCCAGATATGGCGGACAGCATCTGGGCAGCTATTGCCGTGCAGATGGATGCAATGGGGGATAGTGCGGATGGTATGGATATACCGGAACATAAGGAAGACGAGGATAGGACGCAGATGACTGATGGAGCGGATGCACCGCAAGTGACTGTTGATGCGGATGCTCCGCAGATGACTGCTGATGAGAATGCACCGCAGGTGTCTGTTAGTGGGGATGCACCACAGAGCCCTGTTGATGAGGGTACGCTCCAAATACCTGGAGATGCGGATACTCCGCAGATGACGGAAGGCGCAAACACGCCGAATATGACCGGTATTAAAGAAGCTGAAGCTGTTGCTTCCGCCGCTAACTCCTCCGAAATACCTGATCTTACCAGCCAATCAAAACAACCTACCCATGCCGAAGAGGTTGATAAATCCAAGATAGCCCGCATATTCGGTAAGATCACTACCGGCGGCTGGATCAGTCTCGCCAGCGCCGCCGCGGCCGCAGTGGCGGGTTCTTTCATGCTTACGCTTCACACCAAACAACCGGTGCTGCCTGCAGCACCGTCCCGGTCTGTACCACAGAAAACATTGATCGTTCCCAACGAGGATTCTTTCTCCGTTGACCCGGATAATATTATCACCCTGCCGGCTATACGTATGTCCGTACCTATAGATTCCCTGCTGTTCCATCCGGACACCATCCAGATGGCGCCACAAACTATAGATACCCCTGCTGTGGAACAGACCGAACCCATGGCAGATCCGGTGGCCCCACCTCCGGCAACACTTCCCCCGGCAGCGCCTACAACAGAACAACCCAAAACAAAGAAACCGAAAGGAGTGGGTGGGATTACAGATGATGACTATAAAATAGGCGTGAAAAAAGATTCTACAATAAAAAATGAATAAGGTTTATCCTGATACACGGAGTCATTACAGCAGTCCGGTTTTCAAATAGAAACTGCTAAAAAAATGGCGACGCTTTAGCAGCGCCGCCCTCCATAATAGTTACTATTTCAATAGCCTTTCCAACGCCGGCTGCAACTCCTCTCCACGTAAATTCTTCGCGATAATCTTACCATTCGGATCTACCAGGTAGTTCGCCCGGATGTTTATCTCCTAAAAGTGCTTCCTGAATATCAATGGCTGAGAAAAGGACAGGATAAGAATCCGCAACTCTGCTCAACTCCGCTCTCAACTGTATTTGTATAACTACGAATTTGCATTTATTCGTATCACAGTTGAACAATTTATCACATAAATCGTTTTAGTCACCAGGCAATCATCAATCCCTGTAATCAACCAATTATTCAATCGCACGCAAAACATCAATCAATTTATAGCAATCACTAATTATCAACCTCTAAAATCAGAACGTATGTGGACATGTCGACACTGCTGCAAGCGCGGGGTATTGTTTTTGTACCTTTTCCTATGTTGCAGCTACCTGCTATCAGCACAAAACATTAAAGTCACCGGTAAAGTAACCTCTCCCAAAGGAGAAGTATTGCCCGGCGTAACCGTACTGGCAAAAGGCACCAAAGCCGGCAGTATTACGGACGGCGAGGGTACCTACACCATCACCGTCGCCAGTGACGGCACCCTCGTATTCAATGCCATCGGTTTCCTGCGTCAGGAAATTCCCGTAAAAGGTCAAACCACCATTAACGTGACCATGGCGGACGACAACAAACAACTGGGCGAAGTACTGGTTACCGCGCTGGGCATCACCAAAGCTAAAAAGAGCCTCGGCTTCGCTGCCACAGAAATCAAAGGGGCCGACCTCGCCGTTACCAACGAAGTAAACCCGGTCAATGCCCTGCAGGGAAAAGTAGCCGGCGTGCAGATCGATCAGGGCGCCGGTGGCCTCTTCGGTAGTACTAAAATTGTTATCCGCGGTAACTCTACCCTGGGAAATAATAACCAGCCCATATTTGTAATCGATGGGGTAATCATGGATGATGGCACCTTCAACGGTACAGGCCGCGACTTCGGTAACGACCTCAAGAACCTTAACATGGAAGACTTTGAAACGGTTACGGTACTCAAAGGCTCCTCCGCAGCTGCCCTGTACGGCTCCCGGGCCATCAACGGGGTGGTGCTGATCACTACCAAAAAAGGTAAGGAAAGAAAAGGTTTAGGCATTAACGTTAGTCAGACATTCAACGTGTTTAAACCTTATGCCGGACCCGATTTTCAAAATGAATTCGGCGGCGGAACCGTAGGCGCATTCTTTACAGATAACCGCGACCCTAACTACCTGCCTACCGATAACTGGCGTACGAAAGTATTTCCCATAGACCCCTCCAGCGGTAAGCCCTACATCGATCGCGGGATTGGCCGTGAGCTGGAAAACTGGGGGCCCCGCCTGAACGGACAGGAAGTTATCAACTACGACGGCACCACCACCCGCTACGTAGCACAACCCAATAACTTCCTCGATGCCTTCCAGACCGGTCGTGGCTCCACCACCAATGTGGCCATCGACGGAGGGAACGACCGCTCCACCTTCCGCGTGTCTTATACCCGCAACTCCAGCGAAGGCATCGTGCGCAATAACAGCATGCTGAAAAATAGTGTGGAAGCCCGCGTTACACATACCCTCAACAAATTTCTCAGCGCCGATGTTAGTGCCAACTACACCTATTTCAGCGGTAAGAATCCACCCCGACTCGGTGGCCTGGATGCTTTCGCTTCCTATAACTTCGGTAAACTGTTTACCTGGCTGCTGCCGCGTAACTACGATACCAAATACTGGATGCAACAGGATAAATATACCAGCATCTTTGGCGGGGCACCTAATCCTGCCGATCCAAACGAACCGAACAAAGTGCCGGAATCCCGCTTTTGGTTCAATCTCTTCGAAAACGAATATCTCCAGAATGAACAAACAATCCGTGGTCGTGTAGCCCTTACCGCTACCCTTACGCCATGGGCCAAAATGGTACTGGAAGGAAATGTGAATAACCTGTACACCCGCAACGAAAACAAGGAGTTGGGACAGGGTCAGAATTTTGCAGGCGGACTATATGGCCTGGGACATACCAGCAAGGAAAGCTACTTCCTGAAATGGATGATGACAGTGAATAAAACCCTCACCAAAGACCTGGACCTCAGCGGTTACATTGGCGGCGAAACACAACGTTTCCAAACCACTTATAATTACAGTGAAACCGTTGGTGGACTCAGCTATCCCGGCAACTATTTCCTCGCTAACTCTGTAGAGAAGCCAAAAGCAGAAGGTGGGGTGAAAAACAGGAAAGCCTTCAATTCCATCTACGCAAGCGTGGACCTCTCGTGGAGAAATCAGCTGTTCCTGCAGGGAACTTTCCGTGGCGACTGGTCCTCTGCACTCACCTACACCGACGGCACAGGAAATCACTTCTACGCCTATCCGGCTGTCAGCGCCTCCTGGCTGTTTTCTGAAACCTTTAAGATGCCGGAATGGATCACCTTCGGTAAGCTGAGAGGCAATATTGCCGGCTTAGGTAGCGATACCGATCCGTTTACCATCAACCCGGGTTTTGCATTCAACGGATATACGATGTCCAACGGGCAGGACCTGCCAATATCTACCTACAGCCGCTACCCGGACCCGTTAACCGGTAAGTTCATCGCGATTGTGCCAGGTTTGAAACCACAGCGTAAAATAGCGAAGGAGCTGGGCCTGGAAATGCGCTTCCTTAAAAACAGGTTAGGATTTGATTTCTCTGTATACCAGGATAACACCAAAGACCAGATCCTCGACATCGGCACTCCTCCGGAAACCGGGCTGGAAGGGATCATCATCAATGCCGGAAATATCCAGAACAGAGGGCTGGAGCTAATGGTGGATGCCACACCGGTGAAAACCACCAATTTCGAATGGACTACCAGCGTGAATTATTCCTTTAACAGAAACCTGATCAAATCCCTTTACACCGACAGAACAGAATATGACCTGAAAGCAAACATCGGAGAGATCAGCACCTGGGCGATTGTAGGTAAATCCTATGGCACCCTGCGCACCACCATTCAATCTAAAAAGTACCAGGCTACCGATGCCAATGGTAATCCGATAGCGGACCCTAACAACGGAAAAGTAGAACTGGCGTGGCGCTCCGATGCCCGTGCCGGATTCCCTGCCCGTAGTAATACCCTGCAGGATGTAGGGGATATTAATGCGAAATTCCGCGGTGGATGGAACAACACTTTCAAGTATAAAAATCTGTCGCTAAATGTATTGCTGGATGCTAAAATCGGCGGCGACTTTGTACTGCTCACCTACCGGTATGGTACCCATACGGGTGTGTTGCCTAATACACTGGCTGGGAGAGATGCAGATCATGGCGGTATAACATGGACCAGTAAGTATGATAATCAAACCTATGATGATGGTATCATTCCGGACGGTGTGTTCGCAAAAGGCCAGATGGTAACGCTGCCGGATGGTTCTCAGGTAAATGTAGGCGGCCTTACCTACCAGCAGGCTTATGAAAAAGGATATGTGGAGCCAACGCATGCGCCGCAGTTCTATTATCGTTACGGCTCTTCTTCCACGGGTGTTTCAGATTACTGGATCAAGAAAAATTCCTGGATCTCCCTGCGCCAGGTGTCGCTGGCCTACCAGTTTTCACCGGCACTCTGCAAAAAGCTGATGCTGAACAACCTGAGTGTGGCTATCGTTGGGCGCGACCTGTTATACCTGTACAATTCACTGCCGTATAACTATAACCCGGCATCTAACAACTCTAACAACACTGCTTTCTCCGGGGAAGAAGGATTTCTGCCGATGGTTCGCTCAATAGCAGGTACTATCAGGATAGGATTCTAATTGCTATCATCAAAAACGACAAATCATGAAACAAATCGTTCCAAAATATATAAAAGCCGCCTTGTTACTGGCATTGCTGGGTAGCAACGCCTGTACGAAAAACTTTGGGGATATCAATACGGACCCCAGCCTGGTATCAAAGCCGGATGTGAAATTTTTGCTGAGCTACGTGGAAGATAAAATAGTGACCTACCAGGGTACCGAGTGGGTATGGGAAAGTATGGAGCAGCTGATGCGTTTTACCCAGCATGTAACCTCCAGCCCGTATGAAATCACCAATAATGTCAACACACGCTATAATAATTACTACCTGCAAATCCTGCCCAATTTGTTTGAAATCAGGAAACAGGTAGATGCTATGGCCAACAAGAACGAATACCAGAAAATTGCACAGGTAACATATGTATTACAGGTACTGCACGGTTTGAAGGTGACGGACATGAATGGCTCCATTCCTTATACTGAAGCCGTCCGCGGGCGTTACGACGCAAAGTACAACCCGGTATACGACGAGCAGCAGACGCTGATGAACACCTGGTTGTCGCAGCTGGATAATGCCATCAAAGTACTGGCGGATAATACGCTGCCTACCCAGGTGACCTATGGCGTTAATGATATATTTTATCAGGGCGACTGGGCAAAATGGATCAAGCTGGCCAATACCCTTAAACTTCGTATAGCCGCCAGGTTAGAAAACGCGGATAAGGCAAAATGCCAGGCCATCTTCCAGGAAGTGATGAAAGATGCCACAGGACCTATTAATGCAGATGATGCGCAGGTAAAGTACCTCAATACAACTTTCACTCCTTTCGGCACAAGTGCGGATATTGATTACCGTAGTCGCCGCTATGCTACTACGTCTATCATGGCTTTCCTGAAAAAAAGCAATGATCCCCGGTTGCCGGTATACTTTGAGCCCAACGACCTCGTAGGGGCTTACAAGGATACGCTGACAAAGTACAATGTAACATTGCCGGCGTTTATTAATCCCGCTGACCCGCTGATTCAGTTCCAGGGCGGCCCGGCCGACTGGACCACTAACCCTGCCGTGGCGGGTTACATCAGTAATGGGTTTATCGTAAGTCAGTATACTAAATACAACCTGATCTCGCCGATTAACCGCAAATTCTTCTCTCCCAAACTAAACCAGGCCACCGGTAACTTTATGGATGTACCGGTTACCTACGCAGAAACCTGCTTTTATATCGCTGAATTTATACAGAAAGGATATGCAGGAGGAGTAGACACCAAAGGCTCGGCGGAAGACTGGTATAAGAAGGGCATCACTTCTTCCATTCAAACCATGAATGCCATTGCGATAGCCGCTGGTTCTACAGTAGCCTATACGGGTGCAGGCCTCACGGAGATCAATGCCTATCTCAATCAGCCGGATGTTAAGTTTAATGGGGTAAATGACCTGGAGAGAATATATGTGCAGCAGTTTTTGGGCATGTATCGGCAGCCCAATGAGGCCTATGTTTTTTGCAGAAGAACAGGGTATCCCAAAAATAATTCCACGTACTATGCCCGGGAAACATTCAATGAGCTGATCCCTCGCCGCTTCTGGCTCACCGACCCGGGAGAGGTAAACCGCGTTAACTGGAATACTGCGATGCAGCAGCAGGGATTCACGCCCAATGCCCAGGATTTGCAGACCCTGAGTTCACAGCGGATTTGGTATGATAAGTCAGCACCTGATTTTGGAAAAGGTAATTAAACGTAAGAGGGTGTCCGTAAAAAGACACCCTTTTATTTTTTGCGATAAGCTTTTTCTGATTGTTTGGATGAGTTTCCCTATATTTAATCGCATATGTTTACTACTATTCCCAACTTCTAAGCCTGACCCTTAATATGAGAAAGAAAAAAGAGAATGTACTGGAGGTCTTTCCCTTAACTATCGACAGACTGATCGAGCGCGCGCAGGACGCTGGTCAAACCCTTACCCATACGGATATCGCAGCCGAAATAGGTGTGCCGGCGGATACATTCGATTTTTACTACCAGCGGGATAAAGCCCCTGCTGAACTGTTCGACCTGATGCGGAAGAAATTCAAACCACTCATTGGAACACTCTACATTGAGCGGGTTGTGCTCACGATTGATGCCGATGATTTGGAGGACGAGGACGAAGAATAGCCAGGTTACTGCATCCACTGTCGTACTTTAGCTTCCATACCATCTGCGGAGCCATTTAATTTATCTGCCACCAGCGCATTATCCACTGCCCGGTGTAATAAAGCAGTATCCCCTGTGGATGCCGCCAGTTGCGCAATGCGGTAATAAGTCATGGCCAGCAGCTCGGGAATCCGGGTAGCGCATTGCAGCGATTGCTGATAATATCGCAATGCCTCCTCCGGTTTATTTTGCTGGGTGGCAATACGGCCCATATGATTCAGCAAGGCATATCTCACGCCATAAAAATCTTCCCGGATACTATCTTCCACATAAGACTTTGCGAGGGCAAAGGCCTCATTGCTTTTGCCGGCTATACGCAGGTTGAGCACCCGGACTACCTTTGCCTGCGCTACTGCATTAGGTTTCAGCGTGGCGTCCCAATGCAGCACTTTGAAATCGGGGTCTATAGATACGGCTGTTACTTTTCCTTTAAGGGGTAGTTGCAATACCGTTGTACCCTCCTGGATGGCAACCTGCTCCAGACTGGTGTTGCCGTTGTCGTAGGTGATCAGCACTTCCAGCCGGAGGTGATAGAGGCTGTCCTGCTGACGGATGGTGAGTTGCAGCTTGTTTTGCTGCTGCTGCCACTCGCTTTCCCAGGTGGGCGCTCCGGTGCGTTCAAACCATTCCTGGAACAACCAGTCCAGCGGTTTACCATTCGCTTTGTTCATCTCCCCAACAAAATCCTCCCAGGTAAGCCCGGTAGCCGCATACCGCTCCCCAATGGTGCGGAGGGTTTTATGAAATACTGGTTTACCCATGGTGTTAGCCAGTACCTCCAGTGCGAGGAAGCCTTTACTATCTCCCAAAATATGATCATTGTAACCGGACAATGCTACCAGTGGCTCATCGTTACCGGCAGCGGCGTTTTTCAGATATCCCAGGCCGCTCTGGTCTTTCAGGTATCCCGGATAGCCTGTCATCCGGTAATCGCGGGCACGGGCCGGGTCAAACTGCATTACTACCTGCAGGGAACCATATTGTGCCATGGCTTCCGTTAGTATTGCGTTTCCTTTTTCACCTTTCGATCTGACCTTATTTCCCCACCACTGGTGGCCAATTTCATGGCCAAACAGGGCGTAATTAAATTGTTGCAACGCAGAAGTAGGCATTACTACGCCACCGAAAATACTGGCGCCACCAATGCCCATCCGTTCGGCCACCAGGTCCGGGTATTCGATAATGGAGAAGTTTGGAATGCGGAGCGGACCAAACTGCGTACTGAGAAAATCTAATACCGAGGCGGCTTTCTGGCAAATATCCTTACCATCTACCTCCTTGCTTAAAGTATAGGTGTAATAGTTGGTAGGGCCTTTTATTTCCTGCCTGCTATAGTTGCCGATGTATAAAGAAAAAATATCCGGTTGGGTATAATGATACGTGTAGCTGTTGCCTGCTTGGGTGATAGCTGCTGCCGCCATTACCGGCATCATTTGGTTGGAAGTGGTGATGGTAATAGTTCCGGTAGCGCGCAAGGTATTGGAGGAGCCATCGGCAGCACGCTGCTGCACTTGCGGATACCATGCGGAGCCATAGCCGCCTGCCCAGCAGTAAGCGGAATCCAGGTAAAACTGAAAGGCTGATGCACTGCCCCTTTCATAGGCAAAGGAAAGTCGTATACGCGTACCCGTAGCCAGGGGTTTGCTGAAATGCCAGCGGTAAATCACGTCCCCGCTTTTCCTGTTGCTGGAATCGAGCATTCCTGTTGCGCCTTCCAGCTGTAGCTGGCGCAGGTTTTCTACCCTGGCCAGGCGGATGTCAAGCGAGTCGGCCATGGTAGCATCCGTAACGAAAGTAGTGCTGCCGGTTACAGTGAAATGTTTAGTGGCCGGATGGGCCTGTATATCGAGTTGGTAATCCGGTTGGATTTGTGAATAAAGCTGTACAGGAACTAAAAAACATATGATGATGATCAGCAGGCGCATTTTCTTTTTTTTACAAAGAAACGGTAGTGCACGATGAAAAAATTGTACCGGATTAACTTTTTAGCAACTGCCGGTATTTCCTGGGGGTAACGTGGTAGAACACACGGAACGAGCGGATCAGATGTGGCGCGTCGGTAAAGCCGCAGGAAAAGGCGATATCGCTGACAGGCAGGTTGCCCGTAAACAAGAGCATGGTTGCTTTGCGCAGTCGCATGCGCAACTGGTATTCCCCAACGGTCATGCCTACACGTTCTTTAAAGGCACGGGCAAGGTATACCGGGTGGGTAAACACGCGTTGCGCGAGTGACTGGATGGTATGATGATGGTCGAACTCATTTTCCAAAATGGCTTTTACCCTGGGTAGCCATTCGAGTCGCTGTGGTACAGCCGCTGTAGCATAATTACCCAACCAGTTGATGATATACTCTTCAGGCAGGTCCGTACGCGCATCGGCCAGAAAGGAATATAGCAGCCGGTACATTTCTTCGAAGCAGCCATTTTTAAAAATGGCTACGGAGCCAGGAAGTCCTGGCCGGAAATCCAGTTGCTCCATCCATTCCTGCTTAAACTCAAAATTCAAGCACCTGCCTGGGGTATGAAAGTGATTGGCATGGGTATAGCCAGCGGGACGGAATAGGATTTCTCCAGGTTGAATGATGTTATCTCCTTTTTTATGTATTTCATTGTAGCTGCCATTTATGAGTAAGCTCAGGTAAGCATTTTCATGATAATGTTCACGGAGGACTTCATCCTGCTGATAGGTGGTAATATTTATCTTAAAGGATGCACTGTCATTGGATTGTCGTTCAGTACCGAAGTAATGACCGGGCAACAAAATAGTACCCATGGGGGCGTTGATTTTAATAATCGAATATACGATGAATACCGATATCTTTAATAGGTCTCCAGCGCTCTCGTAAAGTCGGCCGTGCGGTAGGAGGATTCGGGTATCTGTGCTAATGTAGAGGCTCCTGCTTTACTTCCCAGGCCATAAAATTCCTGGAAGCTCATGATAAGTGGCCGCCATTTGTCCGGGTCCACATGATCCGGTTTCCCATCCATCAGTATTGTTTCTTCCAGCTGTACCCGTTGTATACGCATTTCAAAAACGATAATTTTCCCGCGCATGGCATCATCCTCTGCTGCCAGTTCATGAATTGCTTCTACCACTGCTTCTAGCTGCACCGGGCATTCCAGTACTGATGGAGGTTTTACTGTTTTTGAATTTACCGGTGTCAGGCCTGCCCGTTCGAATTTATCGGGTTCATGGAAATATCCCTTTGCTACTTTACCTGCGGGTACAGGGTTGCTGCCGGTGGTTTTTGCGAGTTTATTAACCGCATCGGCCAGGTCCGAAGAAGGGAGATTAATGACACATTCTTTTTCGCGTAGCAGGTTTTGCGTTGTTTTGGAAGATGCTGCCAATCCTACCATACAACGCCAGCCTAGCCAGAATACGGAGGAGCTGGGGGCAAGATTAAAAGTGCCATTTTCATTGGTGGTACTAATCAGCATGACGGGTGTGCCGAAATAAAGTATTGAAGGGTGCGACTGGATGTGCATGGTGAACTTTTTTTTCACAAAGCTATGAGAAGTGAATGCCGCCCGAAACCCGAATCTTGCTAAAAAATCCAACTAATACCCAGTTGCTTTCTGAGTGTATGTAATGCTTTTACAATGTGTTTTTCCACTGTGCTGACTGAAATATTCATCCGGTCTGCAATTGCCTGGTGGGATAGTAATTGTAAGCGGCTTAGCAGGAATGCTTCTCTGCATTTTTCCGGCAGGTTATTTACTACGCGGTGTATACGTTCTTCCAGCTGTTTGCTGTCGATACTGATGGTGTTTTGTACTGCAGGTTCACCCTTTATTAATGCACGCAATGCATCCTGTTGCTTTTCCTGTACCAGCTTCTGCCGGTAACGGTCAATCATACCATGCTTTAATAATTTATGCATATAGGCCAGCAGGTGCGAAGTATGTTCAATGCGATCCCGGCTGGCATACAGGCGTACAAATACATCCTGTACTACTTCCCGCGCATCCTCCCTGTTGCCCATGCGTTTGTAGGCAATATTTAGCAGGCTGATAAAGTATTTGTCATAAATGAATTCAAACGCCTTTAGATTCCCCGCCGTTATAAGCTGGAACAGTTCACTGTCGGTAGCGTTTGCAAAGGACTCCTTCATTTGATGAGTGCGTGGTAAACAAAATAAATGAAAAAAATATTGAAATGCAATAGCGGTTATCTTTTTTTCGCTCGTTTATACTATATATCCGCAGTAATAATAAACAGGATTTTCTTTGGGTAAAGCGTTAAATATTGTGGTGTTGGAGAGGTACCTGGATGGTACTGCGTCCGTGGAAGAAATACAGCAGGTGGAGGATTGGCTTCATGAAAATGATGGGGATGAACCATTGTTTGAAGAGGAGGATTCACAGGAGGCTATACAATATCGGGAAGATGCAAAGGCTATGCTGCTGAACAGGTTGGAATTGCCGGAAGAGTCAATAAACCACACGCCTGTACGCAGTTTTAAAAACCTGCGTTGGGTAGCTGCTGCCATCACGGTAGGTGTGTTGCTAAGCTCCCTGTTATGGTACTTGCAGCACACGGGCAAATCACCATCTCCCCAAAACAAACAAGTGCTGGCAGTGAATGCATATGCCAACCAGGAAAAGGCCTGGTTATACCTGTCAGATAACAGGAAGATTGCATTAGACTCAGTACCACTGCATGCAACAGTGACGGATGGAAGCACAAGGATTACTAAAGTCGCAACGGATGAAATTGTGTATACCACGGCGCATGCTGGTAAAGTCGGATTTCATCAGGTTAGTTTGCCCAAAGCAGCGCAATATAAAGTAGTACTGGCTGATGGAAGTAAAATTTGGGTCAATGCCATGTCCGCCATCCGCTATCCGGCTGGTATGGCGCAGGAGCGGGAAGTTAGCGTCCGCGGAGAAGCCTATTTTGAAGTAGCAAAGCGGACCATTGCCGGTAAACGTCAACCATTTACTGTACAGGCAGGCACGGTAAAAGTAGCAGTATTGGGTACTCACTTTAATGTGAATGCTTATGATGATGGTGGAGGCATTAAAACAACATTACTGGAAGGGAGTATTCATGTAAAGGTAAAAAATGAAAATAAACGTATTGAACCCGGTGAACAAGCCAGCGTAAATGCTGCCGGTGAACTGAAAGTGACACAACCAGATCTGGAGTTAGTAATGGCCTGGCAAAAAGGTTACCTGCAATTCAACGATGCTTCTATCGTAGAAGTATTCCGGCAGGTAGCACGTTGGTACGATGTGGATGTTATTACGGACAATGCCACTGACCAGGGTACCTTCCATGTCAAAATTCACCGCGGCATGAAGCTCTCAGCGATATTAAGCGGGCTCAAAGCCAATGGTGCCAGGTTTCATACTACAGGCAAAAAAATCTTTATTGAATAAACTAAAACCATGATTTATTAGGCGGTTACTGCCTGTTACCCATTTTACCAATTTAAAATCTAAAGAATGAGATCATTTTTCAAAAGATCGCTTGCACGCCCGTTGCAAGCCGGGAAGCCTATGCTCCTGCTCTTCGGACTGATGTTATCCTGTAGTCTGACCTTTGCCAAACAGCTGCATGTTCGCCTGAGCCTGGATGTTACTAACCAGCCGCTTGAAACCGTATTCAAAACAATGGAAGAAAAATCCGGCTATGCATTTTGGTACAAGCATGAATTACTCCGGAGGGCGAAGCCGGTTACTATCAAAACAGTGAACGAGGAAATGCTGTCTATCCTCGATAAAATACTTAAGAATGAGCCATTAGCCTATGAGGTGAATGATAAAGTAATTGCTATCAGGGAGAAGGAAATGCCGGTGCAGGAAAACCTCCGCCAGTCGCCCTCCCAGGCCCCTGTATCCGGTAATGTGACAACAGAAAATGGAGAACCCGTGATTGGCACCACGGTGAAAAACAAAAACGGTACGGCAGTTACCACTACCGATGTAAATGGTCACTTCTCCATAAAGGCTTCAGTAGGGGATGTGCTGGTATTATCTTCCATCGGTTTTCAAACCACCGAGGTAGAAGTGAAATCAACAGCTACGCTTGCTATTGTTTTGAAGATATCTCAGGATAAGCTCTCGGAGGTAGTAGTGGTAGGATATGGTACCCAGAAACGTGCTAACCTGACCGGCGCCGTGGCCACCATCAGTTATGACAAGGCGCTGGAGAACCGGCCCATTACTAATCCCAGCCAGGCCCTCGCCGGTAAGGTGTCCGGCGTGTTTGTGAGTCAGAACTCGGGCTCTCCCGGCAGCGATGGTGCTACTATTCGTGTGCGTGGTTATGGCACCCTTAATAATACCGATCCGCTGGTACTGATCGATGGGGTAGAGGGCCGTATGGCCGAACTGAACCCGGCTGATATTGCCAGCATTACCATTCTGAAAGATGCGGCTTCCTCCGCCATCTATGGCTCCCGGGCCGCTAACGGGGTGGTATTGGTGACTACTAAAAAAGGAAGTTATAATAGTGACCCTACCTTGTCCTACAACGGCTACTATGGCTTCCAGCAGCTGGGCAGGAAATATGACCGGGTAACCAACAGTGTTGAGCTCATGAAAACCTGGAATCAGGCAGTTACCAACAATGGTGGTGATCCCATATTTCCGCAACAGGTGATAGATGATTTTGCTAACAACAACGACCCTTACCTGTATCCCAATACAGATTTCAATAAAGAGATCTATCGCACAGCTCCTATTACAGAACATAACGTGTCGGTAAGAGGAGGCTCCGCCAAACAAAATTATTACCTCTCTGCCAACTATCTTTCGCAGGAGGGTATCATCAAACAAACCGACAGCAAGCGTTATGGCATTAACTTCTCCCTGAATAATAAAGTAAAGGACTGGTTAGAAATAGGTGGCCGCGTGCAGATCACCCGTAAAGAAACCAACAGTCCATATGATGGTATCTCACGCGTTTACTACATCATGTCCAACGGTGGTTATCCTTTTATTGCACCTTATACTTCGGACGGCCGCTTCGGTGCTACACAGGCACTCAGGCCTGATGGCGCACCAATAGTCGATTCGCGCAATCCGCTGCCGGATCTTTATAATGGCAGGTCGCAGTATATGAATAATTTTTTCCGTGCTACGCTCAATGCTACGGCTAACCTCACTAAAGACCTGACTTTTAAAACCATGTTTACCGGGCAGTCGAATAATAACCGCCAGGACAGGTACAACCAGATGAACTACGTGTATACCGCCGCCGGCCAGCAAAGTAAAGTACTCGATTATCCTACCCAGATATCTCCTTACAGGGGTAATGATGAGGAATTTTATTGGGTATACTATAACACCCTCAACTATACGAAATCAATTAACCATACGCATAATATTGGTGCTATCATCGGTATGCAGTCGGAATCTTACCAGTTGAAGGATATGAGTGCTCAAAAGTCCGACCCGCCTAAATCCGGACTGAACGAAGTAGATGCCGGAACCTCCAATGTGAAAGCTACTGGTAATACTACAGAGTGGAGCAACCTCGGATATTTTGGTCGTATCAATTATAATTATAAGGAAAAATATCTGGTAGAAGCTAACCTGCGTGCGGATGCATCTTCCCGTTTCAGGGAAGGTAACCACTGGGGGTATTTTCCTTCGGTGTCCGTTGGATGGGCCATGGAAAAGGAAGCATTTATACGTAACATACCGGCTATCAGTCAGCTTAAATTACGCGGTTCCTGGGGACAGCTGGGTAACCAGAATATAGATAATAATTACCCGTACATCGCTTCTGTTACGCAAGCAAACAGTACCAGTTATACCGTAGGTGGACAGCTGGCTCCAGGGGCAGCTATTGTGAACCTGGTAGACCCGAATATCAGCTGGGAAACAACTGCCAGTACAGATGTAGGGCTGGATGTAGGATTGTTTGATAATGCATTGTCTTTTGAGTTCGACTATTTCAATAAAAATACCGATAACATCCTGGTGCAGCTGCCTATTTCTGCTACTTTGGGAGAAGTAAATGCGCCCATCCAGAACATTGGGAAGATGAATAACAAAGGGTTTGAGTTATCCGTAAACTATCGCTCGCCGGAATATAAATCGGGAATTAGCTATAGTATCGGCGCTAATGTATCGCACATTAAAAATATGGTGACGCGTTTCCGTAAAGACGCTCCTGACCAGCTCTGGCTGATTCGTGAAGGACAACCTTATAAAATGCTGTATGGGTTTAAGTTTGACGGTATCTTCCAGTCTGATAAAGAAGCATCCGATTACATGCACGCTAACGGCTACACGCCACAGGCCGGCGATATCAAATACGAGGATGTGAATGGGGACGGTAAACTGGATTTCAACGATAAGCAAGCCCTGGGCAATACCTTACCCACCTGGACCTATGGCCTTACCCTCAATGTGAATTACAAACGCTGGAGCCTCAACGTAGTAACCCAGGGAATGGCCGGCGTGAATGGTTACAACCAGAGTGCATGGACGCAGCCACTCGGTATTTCCGGTGGTTCCCTGCTGACGCGCTGGAGGGATGCCTGGACACCGGAAAACCATAGTAATACCCTGCCACGTATAAAGGTAAACGATACCTGGAACCGTTATGAGTCTTCGTTCTGGGTACAAAATATGAGCTACCTGAAAATTAAGAATATTCAGTTGCTATACCAGTTACCCGAGGAATGGCTGCGGGCTGTTCACTTTAAAAGCGCCAGCATTTATGCCAACGTACAAAACCTTCCGTCTTTTACCAGCAAAGGTTACATAGGATTTGATCCGGAACAAAATACGTTTGACAACGGGGGAGGTGTATATCCAACACCGGTCATCGCTTCTTTTGGTATTAACCTGCAACTTTAAAATGAATAAAAAATGAGAAATCTGATCTATATACTAACGGTAACGGTTATATGTTTTAGTAGTTGTGCTAAATCTTTTCTGGATAAACAACCGGATGACCGTATCACTACCGGCAATTTCTGGCAGTCAGAATCTGATGCGCTGCTGGCTTTATACGGCGTTTACAACGTGTTGCACGAATCAGGTGTGTATGGTTATGGTGGCGGATTTGATGCCTGTTCTCCCAATGCCTATCAATGGGCCTATTGGGAAGGGATGGAGCAGCAGGTGGGTAACGGCAGTATTTCTGCTAACGATGGCGGTATAGTGATTGATCGCTGGAAACAATGTTATACCGGTATTAATCGCGCCAACACCTTCCTGGAAAATATTGGTAATGTGCCGATAGATACTGCGCTGAAAGCGCAGATGTCCGGTGAGGTATATTTCCTGCGTGGGGTCTTTTATGCCTTGCTGGCTAATTCCTATGGTGGGGTTCCTGTGTTTACTACCACCATTAGTACGGATGATGCCCGTCAGATCAAACGCAATACAGAAGAGGAAACCTGGGCACAGGTACACCATGATTATGACCAGGCCATCAAATTATTGGCCAGGGATGCGCCGATAGCCGGAAGGGCCACTCTTGGGGCAGCCTACGCCATGAAACTGCGCGCCTACCTCTATACTGCAAATTGGGATAAGGTATTGGAGTATGCTGGTTTGATTGAAGGTCTGGGTAAATACAGTCTGTTTCCCAGTTATAAAGGCCTTTTCCAACTGGCCAATGAAAATAATGCGGAAGTAATTTTTGATGTGCAGTATATGGATGGACCTTTTGAACAAGGAAGTTATTTTGACCGTCACTGGCAGCCGCAGAATATGAAGTATGGCATAGACGGCTCCAATTCTGTAGCACCCGTTCAAAATCTCGTTGATGCCTATGAAACCATTGACGGCTCTCCGGTGGATAAGGCGAACCCATATGCCAATCGTGATCCGAGATTGGACTTCACCATTCTCCGACCCGGCGCCTATTTCCAGGGGCAGTTATATCCTGTAGATATTAAGAATCACACCGGCCAGAAGGTGGGTTTCAGCATCCGCAAATACACCATTGAAACGCAGCAGGTAGTGGCAGGGCAGGAGCCGCTCAACTACATCGTATACCGTTATGCGGATGTACTTTTATCAAAGGCGGAAGCACTGATTCAAAAAGGGACTGATATCCCCCAGGCCATTCAGCTGATCAACCAGATTCGTACTTCCCGCTCCGATGTGAAAATCACCGCGTTGCCGCCTGACCTGACCCAGCCGGCTGCGTTGCAGCAACTGCGTCATGAGCGTCGTATTGAGTTTGCATTGGAAGGATTGTACTGGGATGATGTAAGACGCTGGGGCATCGGAAAAGATATTTATCCGATTCAGGTGCGTGGGGCAGATGGGAGCTTGATTGAAACGAAATTTCCTAACGGGTATACGGATAAGTCGAAGTACTTGCCGGTAAATAATAATGAACGGTCTGTTAATACCAATTTGGAGCAGAATCCGGGGTATTGAGGGGGATTTTTGTTGAACGGAATACAATGTGATCAAATAGGCCTCCTCAGCATGAGCAGGCCTATTTGATCACATAGCATTCTTTGTATCTTATAAATCTATTATCACATCTTCTTTTACAATATGCTTGAATGAAGTTAATGGGAGAATAACAGCAGTATGTACAGGTAATCCTTCCGTTTTGGCATGAAGTATGCCCCGCGCGGTGTCCATGGTAAGAGTTGCCAGTTGACCTGCGAATTTTTTGGGCAACTTTATTTGCTTGGCTGTGTTGTCATATATCGTGACCCAACTATTATCCTTAATTCCAAAAATGCATGCAATTTCGCAGATCAGGAATATTTTCTCTTCCTGAAATATTTCTAATTTAATAGCAGTCTTTATTGCTGGCGCATTATCTGAAACATTATAACCAATAGTGGCTTTAATATTGGATACTATCCCTTCCCTGTAAACATGTTCAATAATTGCAAACTGCTCGGTTATGATGTTTAAAAATCTGTATTCTATATTCATGTGATTAGATAATGTATGTTGTGGTATCAGGCGGTAAATGACATGTAAGTACTATTATCAGGAACTTCAATAACTGCCTCTTTTTGTTTCCTTTTGGAAGAAAAGAGTGGCATACATATTAAAACTTGTGGTATTATTAAGCTCGTTGGCAAAGGTATTTTTGCCTGATATGTTTCAGTGTGGCCTGCTAGAATTTTTATAATTGTAATGCCCAATGCCTGTTCTAATTTATCAATAGTCTCGAGTGTTAGGTTTTCCTGCCCTTTTACAATCTTTGAAATTTGTTGTCGGGATACACCCATTCGCTCTGCCAGATCTGTTTGAGTTATTCCTTTTGCGCTCAATTGTGAAAGGACAGTAATAGCCACTGCTCTTGATTTGCGTTTCCACGATTTTTCGCCCATCCGCTGTTGCGCTTTTTCTTTCCAATCAGAAGGCGTTTTGCTGATTAATTTTTCAAGTTTAATGTTGTTCATGTTACAAATCGTTTAAATCTTCAGGGAATTCACAACCATTTTGTCTTAGCCATTGCTTTACTTTTCGGATTTTGATTAATTCCATACGAGTATGAGGGCGATCCTGCATAGCATTTGTTAGTTTAATAGCTCCTCCAGTAATAATAAAAACATTTGGTGCAATTCTAATCGCATAGATCCGTACTTTAGGTCGTCTAAAGCTCCTCGCTTTTATTTTTCCTTTTGATTCTTGAAGTTCAATAACATATTCATTATTATTTAAAGGCGCGAATAGTTCCTGCATTTTGCCTTTAGTAAATCGATCTAATAACTGTTCTTCGAGCATACCCACTTCCGATGATATTTCTTCCACTGCTTCTTCGATTGTTATCTTCCGCTGAAAAGCTTCCTCCAGATCTTGTTGGTTTGCCTCCAGGAATTTGTATAAAAACTCTACATCATACCAGTCATCAAAGATTCGTGTAAGTTCATCAGTGTCATTTCCATCATATTTTATGGCTAAAAGTTGATTATCAATGTCTGTTTTATAAACTTCAATTAATTGCATTGGGGTAACTTATAGGTTGACAAATGTACGACTTAAATAAATATAATGATGAAAAGTTTGTGAAGTTTATGTACGGAGGCTAGAGCTGGAATAGCTCCTTGGGGTTCTAAATAAAATTAAGAAGTTAGCGAGCCAGAATTGCTGTTATTAGAGCTGACAGCCTATTTGCCTTCTGAAAGTTTTTTTATAGCACTGAAGGTATCCTTTTTAACAGTTGCTATTATTTTTTGTCTTTCCTCTTCAGATATTCCTTCAGTATAATTTTTTGTTAGTAGGATGTGTTGGTTGTGTCCAATGGTGTAATTGGAGAAATTTAAATTAACCTTCAATTGTGGTTTGAGGTCAAAGGTTTCCTTAAGGTTAAATTTGTACTCAATTAAATTGATACCAAAATCGATGTTGGTTGATCTGATCTGTGTCTCACTAGCAAAGTAATTCATTTCCTTATCAAACTCCTCTAATGTGGACGCCACGTTTATACGAAGAGGAATCTGGTCTATAATAAAATACGGACGTATCTGATGAAACATTTCATGAAATGGTCTATGACTCTCCTCAAATTCCAATATTAATTCTCTGAGACCATGTTGAAAATAAAGCGTATATATGGATGCATTGCTTCTGATACTTTCTTGATGCGGCGTATTTTGCTGCCGCTTCCAAATAGCTATTTCTTTATCAATATCATCTTCTTCTTCCAGACTTTCCCCTTTTGCGCCCTTAATTGATAGCTCAAGGCTCCATGTAAGTTGAGCAGAAACATATGTTATAAATGCATTTAAATCGCCAGTATCAGCCTGATTTAGTGCAAATAGATAGTTCTTTTTGTCGCTGGCTTTTATCACAACTGGCGGCAATCCATATTTCAGCAATACAAAATTCATAAGCAGCCGGCTCATTCTTCCATTGCCATCATCGAACGGGTGAATCCGTACGAATTTATAGTGTAATAAGGCCGCTAATGCAACCGGGTGCAATTCTTTCTTTTCTTCCTCTGATCTGTACCAGGATATTAATTCTCCCATTTCAATAGGGGTATCTTCCGGAGAGGTGTAGTGAAATATCTCCCCGTTTTGCAGAAGTACAGAGTTTGGATACTTTTTATAGTTGCCTATTTCAATTTGCCGGCGGGTGGTAGTTCCATTTGAAGTAATAGCGTCTTTCCAGAATGGCCGCACTAACAGAATCTCATGCAGGTTTTTTAGATCCCGCTCGTTCAATGGATATTCCGTGTTCTGGCTCCATTTTTTCACGATATCGAACGCTACATCATGTGCTTTCATTTCCTCAAACTCCCTTAGATCATGGTTGCCGGAAGTTTTATCGAAAAACAAGAGTAAGGCTGTTTCTCCATAGGTGAGGGTGTTGCCCTCTATGTGGTTGGAGTTGTAGTTAAATTCAAGTCTGAATTTCTTGTCTATCTCCTGTTGATACTTCGGGTTAACAGGTTGCAATGTCTGCCACTCCTTAATCAGTTGATCTATTTGCTGAACCGTGACTTTCATAATCTGAAGGAATTGGATTTAGATATCCTTGTTAAATTAAACAATCAATGACATCTAAAAAAATAAGCCGTATAAGTTTTTACTTATACGGCTTATTTTGCCAAGTGCCCAGAACTGGATTCGAACCAGCACACCCTTGCGAGCGCTGCGACCTGAACACAGTGCGTCTACCAATTTCGCCATCTGGGCAACTGATTTTGTGTTTCAGGACCGCAAAGATACGCAGAAGTTTGATTCTGCCAAATTTATTTTAATGATAATGAAAGCGTTAGCTTACTCTGCATACTCCCAGGCGCTCTGGTAGCTGTTTTGCGCCTCTGCGTAGGCAATGAAATCAGCGTAGAATGGTAGTTGCGACAAGGTGCCGCTGTCGCCAATCACCACCAGTTTCTTCTTCGCGCGGGTCATCGCCACGTTCATCCGACGGATGTCGGACAGGAAGCCAATCTTATTTTCCGTGTTGCTGCGGGTCATGCTTATGTACACCATATCCCGCTCCTGCCCTTGAAAGCTGTCGATCGTATTGATGGTAATACGGGCCTTATAAGGCTGTAATGCCGGGTAATGGGCCAGTTGCTCCTTGAGTACCTCTATCTGTTGTCTGTAGGGAGATATAATGGCTACCGTCGGGAAGTTTTCCGGGGTGTAATGCGGCGCTAAGGCATTGGCCATGATCTCTAAATGACGGAACAGAAAAGCCGCTTCTTCAGGATTGGTAGTGCTGGTGCCATCCGTTTTTTCATCGAAGCCACAGCCGGCAGTATCAATAAATGCCAGCGGCGTATCGTTGTCGTACAGCAGGTGCGCGGCTACGGAGCCGTGCGCACGTAAGCGGTCGTTATAGAATACATTGGAGGAATAACCCATGATGGTGGCATGCATACGATACTGCTCTTCCAGGAGTACCACCGCCTCCGGATACAGCGCTACCACTTTTTCCAACAGGGTGGTGGCCAGGCCGGCAGCAGCGGCTTCATGCGACTTGATAGTAGGCGGCAGCTGACAATGGTCGCCGGCAAGGATTACCTTTTCTCCTTTCAGGATAGGTATCCAGCAGGCGGGCTCCAGCGCCTGTCCTGCCTCATCGATGATTACCGTGCGATACTTTAGATTTTTCACCGTATAGTGATTGCTGCCTACGGGTGTGGCGGTAATCACCTGTGCCTTGGCTACTACATCCTCAATCACATACTGCTCAATATTTTCCACTTCCTTGATGATCTTGCGGGCTTCATCAAATAAGGCTTTGCGTTGCTCGCGCTCCGCCTTGCCGAAGTTACGCTTGTACTTATGGGCCATGTTACGGAACTCGTTGGCCTGCTTACGGAGGCGGCTCACCTCCTTCAAACTGTTATGGCCCTGCATTTTCCGCTCCAGTGTTAAGGATAACAACCGCTCGGATACACGGGCAGGATTGCCCACCCGCAATACATTCAGCCCCTGCTCGGCTAACTTCTCACTTAATAAATCAACAGCCGCATTGCTGGGTGCCACCACCAGAATCTGCTGTGGCTCCTGTTGTATCAAAGCTTTGATAGCCTGCACCAGCGTGGTGGTTTTACCGGTGCCTGGCGGCCCATGCACCACCGCTACATCGCAGGCCTGCAATATTTTATTGACGGCTTCATTTTGTGAAGTGTTGAGACTGGGAATAGTTACAGGCACTACGTCTGTACGGAAGTTTGGGGCAGCCTGCCCGGTGAGCACGCGTACCAACCGGCCGGCTTTATTATCGTCCGACAGGGCTATGGCCAGTTTCAGGGCATTTTGCATTTCATCGTAGCTGTTATCATCAAACAACAGATCGATGCCGAGTTTGCCATCATCGGCCCATTCGGGCAGCTCATCGGTGCGCAGGGTGATTTTGAGGCGGTTCCCGCCTACCCAGGATATCACCCCTTCCTGCTGATGGCGATTGCGGTCATGGTTCGAAAAGAGTACGGCAGAAACGCCGCTTCTCAGCTGATGGGGTATATCGTGATGCGTGGTGCGTTCTACTTCTACGGTCAGGTAATCGCCGCGGCTCATTTCACTACCCCTGATGGCGATGGGGTACCAGGCCAGGCCGCCGGCCCTGCGATCCTGTACAGAGGTGCTCTCCGTCAGTGACTGATATGATTTACGGTCTTCTTCCCGTTCTGTTTTTAGTAATCCCTGGAGCTTTTTGAAATAATCCATCCTGCAAAGATACGATGTGACTGGATAAGAAGATGACGCCAGCCAGTTCCCGTCCACCGGTGAGCTGAAACCTGGTGCAGGCGGCCCTTGTGGCGGGTGCCCGGGACGGAGGGCCATAGAAAAAAACCACTGATGTCTCCCCCTATACCTATATTTATAAGAATTAACTAAAACACTAACCCATTATGCATTTTGGAATCGGTATATTTCTATATGTTATTTTATGGTACGGACTGATTGCAGCAGCAGTCGTTGCCATCGTTATTTACTTCGTGCGGCAAGCCAAAAGGCTGAAGAAAATGGAGGAATTGCTGACAGAAATCAGGGATCTGAATAAGAAATGATTTTTGATCATCCCGCCACTGGCGGGATGATCATGTCGTGGTTAATAACTCAGGGTGATACCCGCTCCAAAGCCCATATCACTGTCATAATGCGTACTAAACGCAAAGTTTTTCGTCATCACATACCGGAAGCCAGCCATATACTCATAGTCGGTATTCACCATGAAATTAAAGCGCAGCCGGCGGGAAATAGGCACATCCTCGCGGGATAACTGTAGTCGCACACGGCCGTCGGTATCCAGGGAGGCATCGGCCACAATCAGCATTGGCAGCGTATATTGTAAGCCAATGTGGAACACCTGCCGGAAATCTTTTGTGTTTTTCTGACCAAACATGTTTTTCTCCGCTTCATCCATTTTACGGTAACGCACATCCCAGCCTACGTAAGGAAACAGCCATTGCATCTTCCCAAAATACCTTCCAAAATGGCTCTCACTCTCATAACCGTGTCTATCGTTAAGGCCTACACGCCATTCTGTGCTCAGCTGATACCGGGTGTTGGACAAACGGATTTCTCCATCGCTACCATTGCTTTCCAGGCCCACCTGCGCCTGCAGGTATTTCATGCGGTCATCTTTTTTCAGCATTTTCCAGGCATAGGCCGGATCAGGCACCTGTGGGTTCGGAGGACCGTCCACATAACTAAACACCCTGCCCATGCCACTCATCATGTGATAGAGGATATGGCAGTGGAAGAACCAGTCGCCACTTTCGGTGGCCGCAAATTCAATCGTATCCACTTCCATGGGCATTATATCCAGCACGGTTTTCAGCGGGGAGTATTCGCCCTGGCCATTCAGCACCCGGAAGAAATGGCCGTGGAGGTGCATAGGGTGGCGCATCATTGTATTGTTGAAAATCACCATCCGCACTACTTCGCCTTTACGGATCAGGATTTTATCTGACTCGGAAACAGTTTTGTTATTCACCGTCCATACGTACCGGTTCATGTTGCCGGTGAGTTCAAATTTCAGCTCCTTTACAGGGGCATCCGGTGGCAGCGTCGTTTTCTCCGGGGCTTTCAGCATGCCGTAGTTCAGGGTTACTATTTCCTGGGGAGATGTCATATTCATGTGCTCCATGTTGTGCCCGGAGTGGCTTTGCGGTGCGTCACTCATTTCGGGGTACATCACCGTGTTCATGTCCATGGTCTGATTGCTCATTTGCATACCGGTGCTGGTATCCAGGTTGCCGTTCATGAGCATCATGTCGTTCATCATTTTCATGCCCTCAAAATATTTGAGTTTCCCCAGGGGCGGCATGGGCATGTCCATACCTTTTCCCAGCCACAGGCTGGTAGAGCCGGTTCTGTCCTCGGCGGTAGCCAGCACCTGGTAACGCATATCATCAGGAATAGTAACTATCACATCATATGTTTCTGAAACGCCTACCAGCAGGCGGTCTACTTCCACCGGCACTACATCAGCCCCATCGTTGGATACTACTGATAATTTCCCTCCGGAAAAATTAATCCAGAAATAGGTGGAAGAGCTGCCATTAATAATACGGAGCCGTACTTTATCACCCGCTTTCAATGCCGGCATACTATCGCTCAGGTGGCCGTTAGCCAGGAATTTTTCGTAGTACACATCACTCACATCCATGGCAGTCATGCGTTTCCACTCGTTGGTGATTTTAGTGCCGAAATGTTTTTGTTTTACCGCTTCGGCATAACTCTGTGTAGATCCTTTTTTGATGGCAAACCAATCGTTGGCATTGTGCAGGTAGCGGTTGATCTGGTGCGGATGCATGTCGGACCAATCGCTCAGCAGCAATACTTTCTCAGGGATATCACTTTTTGCTTTAGGATGAAAAATCAGCGAACCATATAATCCGCTTTGTTCCTGGAACATGGTATGGCTGTGATACCAATACGTACCATGTTGTACTACCGGAAACTTAAACACATGTGTTTGGCCGCCTTTGATAGGCTGTGTGGTGAGGTAAGGAACGCCATCTTCCTGGTTAGGAAGAATTACGCCATGCCAGTGGATGGAGGTTTCTCCTTTGAGGGTGTTGTGGACGTAGATCAATGCTGTATCGCCTTCGGTGAATTCCAGGATAGGACCGGGAATGGTACCGTTAATGGCAAGTGCGTGCGACATCTTACCGGAGTAGTGCACCATCGTATCGCCGATGTAGAGGTCGTAGCGGACGGTTTTAGGTGCCTGTGCGTATGTATAGCTGCTGGCAGTGGCCATCAGCAGAAATAATAAAAGGAAGTGCTTCATAAAAATAAATCAAAGGGTAGGAGCGCCCGGTTAGCTATATCCATTTGTTGTGGATATAACTATTGCCGGGTGCCAATTGTTTGCTGGTATGTTACTCAATGGTGTCTGCTACCTTGCCGCAGGTCAGCATCTGGTTGCCGTAGTAAGGATTTTTGATGTCCTTGTTAGCGGAAAGCCATCCGGCTTTTTTCATGGGGCAGTACTGCTGATACACAGGTGCATCGCTCAGTTTGGTAGTTTTAGCGAGGGAGTACATATCGGCGGACAATTGTTTAAATTGTTCCCTTTGTTTTGCCAGGTCCTGTGTGGTGGCTATCAGTTGCGCGTCATCCACCAGTTTGGCTTTGGCAGCCTCAATGGATTTATCGGCGGATGTTTCCCCGGCAGCCTTTACGAAGGCAGCAGCTGCGGCGCTGGCATTGGCGCTGTTGCCACTTACAAGCGCATCCTTAACAGCAAAATATTGGGTGAGCAAACCGGATTTGTTTTGTGCATAGGCAGTGCCCAGTTGGAACAGTACGGCGATGGCAAGAAATACTTTTTTCATGATGGAGTAATTTGAGTTTGATATGATTTATTGGAATGAAGTATTGAGGATGGCTGTACTGCCAGGAAAGGCTTGTGCCGCTCTTTCCGGCAGTGCAGGCAGGTTTCCGCGATGTTGCGGAGTAGGTAATCAAATCAAAAAACGCTGTATTTCTATTCTGATATCCCTGACGGGAAGGCATCGTGCATGGTTGGTTAAATATCGTTGTTGGGCTGCTGGTTCGGTTGCGGTTATACTATAAATGATTTCCGTTGCCGGCAACATACTGGCAGGTGCCGCCGCCACTTCCAATGAAGCATTAATGGCTTTATCCAGCAGGGTGAACTTTACCATATCACCGGAGCAGCAATGCTGCTCATGGCTGCTGTGCTTACTGCTCTGTGCCATCATAATGGCGGAGCAGGTAAACCCTGTCAACAGGTGCAGACTGAAAATCAGTAACAGCGAAAAGGCTTTTATGGTAGTGTTACGTTTCATAATACACCCCAAAGATAGGGTGTGGTAAATCCGGCTTGTTTACATAATTTGTAGAATGATTTATATAATTTCCGAAACTGGTAATATATGGCGATAGAATACTGGATGAGAGGGCCTGTGGAGCAGGTTCCGGCATTACTGCAACCGGTGGCACATGCGTTGTTGTAGGCCAGGGAAGAGATCCAACAGCTGATGGAAGGATTTCCGGAGGAGTTGTTATGGGAGAATCCCGCTGGCAATGCTTCCCCGGGATTTCACCTGAAGCATTTAACGGGTGTGCTCGACCGCCTTTTTACTTACGCAACGGGTTCCAACCTCTCAGAGGAGCAGCTGGCTTACCTTAAACAGGAAGAGCTGCCTTCCTCCACCGTGGCAGCGCTGGTGGAACAATTTAGTTTACAAACAGATAAAGCATTACAACAGCTGAAAGCTACTGACCCGGCTACCTTAACCAATTTCCGCGGAGTGGGCCGTAAGCAGCTGCCCTCTACTGTGCAGGGATTGTTGTTTCATGCGGCAGAGCATACCATGCGGCACCTGGGGCAGTTGCTGGTGACGGTGCGGGTATTGCAGCTGCGGGAAATATAGCAAAAAAAGACCGCCAGCAGCGGTCTTAAGAATGGGGCACAAACAAACTGGTCGAAAGGCCGTTCTGGGTTCTCCTAAGTGTACTGTTTTATTAAAAGATTTCTACCATTTAGGATTCTGTACCATCGCCGGATTGCCATTGATCTCTGTGAGTGGAATAGGCCACAGGTAATCGCGTCCTGCGTCGAATACCCGTGTTTCCACAATCACCGGCTGGTTGGTATTCGGATTGATGGCGCCCATCGCCGGACCATTTAACACTTCTGCGCCAATCTGCCACCTGCGGATGTCAAACAGGCGGGTGCCCTCAAATGCCAGTTCCACCTTACGTTCCCGGCGATACAGCGCACGCATTTTTTCCTGCGTGTTATAAACTGCTGTATTTACATTCGGCATACCGGCGCGATTGCGTATTTTGTTGAGATACAGGAGTACGTCAGGGTTTTGCCAGTCATCTGACTCCACCAGTGCTTCCACATAGCTGAGCAGGATTTCTGCATAACGGGTGATCATGAAATTCAGTGTGCCGGAGTTATTACGCGATACATCTTTAGGGTCTAGATATTTTTTAACCCAGTAGCCGGTTTGGGTGGACTGCGCCGCCCCAATCTGATCTACCGATCCGGAAGTGAACGGGTCCAGCAGCCGGTTTACAAACGTCTGGCCAGGAAATAATACACTGGCCGCCAGGCGGGGATCTCGGTTGTTTTTGTACAACGGATTTTTCCAGTATACTGCTAAACTATCTGCGCCGAGTTCTTCCGGTGTTTTGCCTTGCAGTGTTTCGTAACTATTTACCATCGTGGCAGTAGGACCGTTACAAGCTTGTCCGGATAAGCTTTTCGGCGCGAGGCGGAAAAATGCACCTGAATTGCCTGTACGGCGGAACATAATGCGCTCCTTGTTTTCCAGTGCGTCGTAGGAAAATAATTGTGCATAGCTGTTTACACCGGCAGTAGTGCTGTAATGGAGGTCATAAACATTGAGTGCAATCAGTTTCTTCGCATATTCAATCACCTTAGGGTAATTTTTTACACTCAGAAAAAGTTGTACCTGCATAGCATAACACGCGCCCTTTGAAATGCGGTAAGCCTCGCTGCTGGCATAAGTAGTAGGCAATACCTCCGCAGCTGAATCCAGCTCCGTGCTGACGAATTTTACCACTTCCTCTGCGGTGTTGCGCGGTACAGATGCGCCTTCGGCAGGTTCCAGACTTTTACTCACAATAGGGATAGCGCCGTAAAATAAAAACAGGTTGAGGTGTGCTCTCGCACGCAATGCTCTTGCTTCTGCGGCCCGTTGTTCTTTTACTACTGCACTTTCCATATATATTCTCGAATAGTTTTCAAGAATGCGGGAAGCGTTGCGGATATCCTTATAATTTTGGCGGTAAGTATCCGACAGGTAGCCATCAGTGGTAGTGACTGCACCCAGCGGATAACTGTTCCAGCTGCCGAAGTTGGCGCGGAATACCGACTCATCTGTGATGCCACTCATGTGCATACGACAGTTGGCCTGGTAGGAGGAAGAGGTGATCAGCGCGCCGGGCGACATCTGATTATTATAAATTACTTCCAGGTAGTTAAAGAGATCCGACTCCAGCCGCCACCATTTGTCGTCCGTAGTGGCCGTGGGGTTGTCCCTTTCCAGGTAGTCCTTGGAACAGCCAAACAGCAGGGAAGATGCCAGCAGACCGGTGAATATTTTTTTATGAAGATGTTTCATGTTCCTGATTTTTAGAATTTGAGATTAAGACCAAACGTGTATGCTTTAAGTAATGGCACGGTGTTTTGGTCACCGCCGCTTTCCGGATCAAAGAGTTTTACTTTGGAGAAAGTGAATGCATTTTGCGCATTAAAGTATACACGCAGCATTTTGGCCCTGATCTTTCTGGCGATAGGCTGAGGGAGATTGTAACCCAGCTCGATATAACGAACGCGGAGGAAACGACCATTTACACGCCAGAAATCGGAGAAATTGGCGTTGGTGCCAGGAGTAGGCGTCAGGCGTGGACGTGATGCGTTGGTGCGCGTTGGCGTCCAGTAATCCAGTTGTGATTTTTGAGGCGTTCCGCTTTCACCGCCAATGTTCAGCGGTATGGCCAGGTTGCCGGAGTAGAACAGGGATGCACCTGATTCTCCCGATAACAAAGTTCTGAAATCAAAACCTTTGTAACTGAGGTCAAGGTTAAAGAAGAACACATCTGTAGGCTCGGTATTGCCCAATGGTACCCGGTCCAGGTTGTTGATAATGGTATCTCCATTTTGATTGAGGAAATGAACATCTCCTGCTGCCTGTCCGATCAGCTTCATGACTTTCGGATTATCGATGTCTGCCTGTTGTAATAATCCTTGTGTAGCGTACCCATAAAATTCTTTGAGGGCGCCACCTTCGTACATAATTGTGTTGCCGCTGATAATGGGAAGACCATTACCAACCAATCGTATGATTTTACTCTTATTCTTGCTATAGCCCAGGCCTGCGTCAAAAATAAATTCTTTGCCCAACACTTTATGATAGGAGATCTTTACTTCCTGTCCGCGGTTTCTAACACTGCCCACATTGATTGGTGCGCCATTGTTGCTGGTGCCAATGCCGGTGCCGGAGGTGTAGTTTGGTTGCGGCGTAATGATCATATCAGTGGTGAGTTTATCATACCATTCTGCAGTAATGCTGATGCCTGGTTTGAAGTGTATATCAGTACCCACGTTCAGCTCCTTCACTTTTTCCCAGCTCAGGCTTGGGTTCCCGATAACTGTTTCTGTACCATTACCTGCATCAATGGTTGTTTGGTAGAGGTAAGGGTCCACATTATTATTGCCCAGCACGCCCCAGGAACCTCTGACTTTCCAGGCATCGATGAAGCTGGCATTAAAGAAGTGCTCTTTGTCGATATTCCAGCCTGCAGCAACAGAGGGGAAGATGCCCCATTTTTTACCATCCCCAAACAGGGAGGAACCATCGCGGCGCAGGCCTGCTTCCAGCAAATAGCGATCGTCGTAGGTATAGAAGGCTTTCGCGAAGAAGGAGCGTAAGGCTACATCTTTCCAGGAATCATAGGTACGCAGTTCCTGTGTATAACCGGCGATACCGTTTACATTATGTTTACCGAAATCGTGGTTGTAGTCAAGGTTTCCACCGAAATAGAGATAGCTTTCCCTCGCCGTTAGTGTGGCTGATTTAACCGTAGGATAGTTTACGCCGGCGGTACGGTTGGTATAATAGTCAAAGAAGATATAAGACTCCTGATCGGCTTTGTCGATACCGGAGGCCACGCGGTAGCTAGCCTGCCCTTTCAGGCTCAGTCCCGGCAGGAGGTTCCATTGCGGGCGGATATTCAGCAATGCTTCGTCCCTGGTTTTTCCCAGCTTACCGCCTTTTTCCAGCATGGCCACCGGGTTCCAGCTTTCGCCGTAGATACCGTAGTAGGTATAACCAGGGTTATCGTCTCTGGCGGGGAATTTGGAAATAATATTTGGTGGTACGGTGTACATACGGCGATAGATATCCGTGGTAAGCCTGTTGGTGGCGTAAGGCTGGTTCTGCTGGCTACGGGTGGCAAATAAATCCATGTAGATGAAAAAGTTTTTCATCAGGTCCACGGTAGTATTTGCGCGTACTGTAGTACGACTATAATCGGAGTTTTTCACATGTCCCTGTTGAAACGTTTGGTTGATGGACAGCGAGAAACGTGCGGCGGTGTTCCCGCCGGAAACCAGGATAGAATGCTGTTGTATGGGGATAGATTTGCGCAGCACGAGGTCGGGCCAGTTGGTATTCGGATTTTTCACCGGATCTGTTCCGCTTTGTGTTACAGCGATGATGGAATCCGAATAGATAGGATTACCACCTGAATTTTTCATGGCTTCATTGTTCATGCGCATCCAGGTGGCGGCATCTACGAAATCAGGCATGTATTGCGGACGTTGTATACCATAGTAGCCATTGTATTCGATGTTGGGTACGCCGGCCACACCACGTTTGGTGGTGATGATGATAACGCCGTTGGCTGCACGTGCGCCATACATGGAGGCGGAAGCTGCATCTTTTAATACGGTAATACTTTCGACTGTGTTTGGGTCAAGGTTATTCATATCGAAAGGCACGCCATCTACCAGTACTAAAGGAGCTGCATTCAACAGTGTTCCCACGCCGCGGATGCGGATGTTGGCCTGATCGCCCCCTACCAGACCGGTAGTTTGTGACACCTGTATACCGGTGGCACCGCCTTGCAGTGCCTGTGATAACTGTACAATGGGCTTGTTTTTCACATTGTCCATATTAACCGTAGCTACGGAGCTGGCAATATTCTTAATTTTTTGGGTGCCAAAGCCGGTCACCACTACCTGGTCCAGTGTTTTTAAATCTTCTTTCAGGGAGAAGATAAGGTTGGCTTGTTCATCATGTACCACGTATTCCTGTGGTTTGTAGCCAATCATAGATACTACGAGGATACTACCTTTAGGCACATGGAGTTCAAACACGCCATTGGCGTCGGAGTGGGCACCTTTAGTGCTGCCTTTCACCTGTACAGAAGCTCCTACCAATGGTCCGGGAGGATCTTTGGCTTCCAGAACACGGCCCAGAATTCTGAGATTTTTTTCCTGGGGAGGGGCCACCATGGGTGTGGTGGATGGTACAGCTACCTCCTTCTTTTTTACCACCACTGTTTTGTCGATGATGTTATACACCAATGGCTGACCTTTGAAACACAGGTCCAGCGCCTGTGACAGCGAGGCGTCCTTTACCTGCACGGATATAGGGGCTATCGAGTTCAGTTCTTTTTCTTCATACACGAGGTATACGCCGGCCTGTTTGGCAATTTTTTTCAGCACTGTTTTCAGCTGCTGATTTTTTGCGGTAAGGGTGATTTGCTGGGCTATGCCGTTTGCATAGATATTCATCATGCCGAGGCACAGCAGGAGAGAAGTTATGCGCATAATCCTGAATAGTTTTAAGCGTTTATTACTGCCATGCTTTTTAGCAATCGATTGCTGCAATAGGCATGGCAATGCCGTGGGCGCCGCGGTTTGCGGTGCTCCGTTGCAAGAGTACGGATACATACATCAGTGGAATTAAGAGTTAGACTATAGTTGATTTATTTTTTTTAAACGGTTCATAAACAGTACGATTGATTTTGGTTGTAATATTATTGAACAGAAACGATGGTGAGCGTTCTGTTGTCAAGGCTGCATTGTATTTTGTATAGTTCCAGTATTTTCATGACGTCCTGTAGGTTGATATCGCGGCCTATCTGGCCGCCAAATTTTTTACTGGCTACTGCTGTGGCGGGAGCGGCGATGTATATGTCGATATCATACCATCGGGCCAGCTGCCGCAGGAAGGCAGGCAGGTCGGTATTCTCCAGTTCAAATTTTCCGTTGCGCCAGGCCAGCACCTGGTCGATGTTGGCAGGTTGTACGCTGATACTGCCGCTGGCAGGGTCCAGGAGCGACTGCTGCCCGGGCTGCAATAACGTAGCGTTTTTATGCTGTAATACTTTCACGGCACCGCTTACCAACGTGGTATGAATCTGTTGTTCATCGCTGTAGGCCATCACATCAAAGCTGGTACCGAGCACCTGTACTTCCATGTCGCCCACTTTTACAAAAAAGGGTCGTTTGGCATCCTGCGCTATTTCGAAGTAGGCCTGCCCGTTAAGGGTTACGGTTCGTTTATCCGTAAACGTTACCGGGTATTTTAAGGACGAAGCGGCGTTGAGCCATACGTGGCTGCCATCCGGCAGTGTTACCTGGAATACGCCTCCACGGGGTGTTTCCAGTACGTTAAAAGCACTTGGGTCCACCTGTTTGCTGTGGTATTGTAATTCCCCTTCATGTTGCTCTATGGCGAGGTTGCCGGTTTTAATCACCAGGCTGCCGGTATCACTCAACGTTACTTTGGAGCCATCCGCCAGCGTTAGCACCGCTTTATTCCCCGCCGGCCGGATGAGGTACGTTACCGTTACAGGCTGTTTTTGTTGGCGGGTCAGCAGCGGATAAATCACCACTGCGCCTACAACTGCTGCTGCGGCTGCCCACCGGTACATCCGGAAGTTACGCCTCACCGGGGCCACCGTAGCAGTTGTTCTCTCCCTGATATGCTCCCACATACGTGCCGTAGTGGCACCAGGTAAAGGCTGATGCTCCGCCAGATGCTGCTCAAACAGCTCGTGGGTTTGCTGTCGCAGCTCCGCTGCATCGGTATTCTGAAGGTACGACCGTAGCCATGCCTCGTCTTCCGCCGTACGATCGGTGGCCGACAATAGTTCTCTTAATTTTTGTTGATCGCTTTTCAAAATACGTGGATGCCTTTAAATATTATATACAACGGGTAATTAAAAAAGGGGGGGTAGGGAGAGAAAAAATTTTAAAGTAGGGAGAGTAGCAGCAGTACAAATAAAGTAGTATCGTAACTGACATGTTTACGGACATGTTCCCGCAGGATATGCATCACTTCTCCCAGGTATTCTTTAACCGTATACCGGGATATTCCCATCAGCTGCGAAGCCTCCTCATAGGTACGGCCTTCCATTTTACAAAGCTGAAATACGCGCCGCTTTTGCGGCGATAACTGGCTCACCGCCGCTTCCAGTAGCTGCCATTGCTGCTCTATTTCCCGGAAATCGTGATCCGGCACCGGCTGCAGTTCTGCTGCCTTGCTTTTTTCTCTCAACTGCTTTTTCAGGTGGTTGACAGCCCGGTTGAAGGTAACCGTGAAAAGCCAGGGCCCAAGAGGCCTGGCAGTATCAATATCATGACGTTTTTCCCAGAGGGTAATAAATGCTTCCTGGATAATATCCTCCGTTTCAGAGGCCGAATGCAGGATTTGGAAGGTTTTACGGTACAGCGCATGATGATATTTTTCATACAGCAATTTAAATGCTGCCTGATTGCCGGCGTGTAATCCTGTCAGGAGGCCGGTTTCATCGTGGACGTCCGTTGCGTTAATCAATAACTGGAATTCAAGGTAATGTTTCCAAAGTAAATAAAAACTTAGCAATCAACCTGATAGTGTATTGATAAAAGCTAATAGTAGATTCAGCTAATAGATTAAAATGGAGGGTAAAAAGCAGAATGAGTGTTTGTTTCTACCTAAAAGAAGTAACTCATCCAAACGACACCTCCATACAGGCAACCGGGCAAAAAAATCGCACCAGGACTTTACTGCGGCGTGTTAACATTTACACTAACCCTTTCGGGTGCAGGAATCAAACCTGCTGTTCCGCTGTGGATCGAAGTAACCCGATACTACGGCACCGGTAGCCTGATAAGGTATAAAACGGAAGGGTAATAACGATGATGAGTGTGTGATTTCTTAAGAGAGAAGTAACCCATCAAAACGACACCTTCCGGTAGCTTCAAAAACATTACAGGGCAAAAAGGCGTTCCAGGTCTTTTCATTCCGGTACTCTACTTTGAGCTACCATGTTTGCACATGAGCAGGACTCGCACCTGCAACCTCCGGAGCCATACGAAGTATCCCGAAACTACGGCACCTGTAATGATCAATTTCTTTAAGGATTAACAAACCGGACAACTAAAGCGCCACTTCCTGTATTTTGCTCAGTGCGTCCTGTCCTTTTTCAAGGGCTTCCAGCACGTCAAATACTTTGTCGCTCCATCCTGCTATCAGGTATACATCGTTGTCCAGGATGTTGAGTGGCGCCTGGCCGTAGCCCTGCAAATCAAAAAGATACAGCTTTGCATCCGGCGCCACCTGCGTTTTATAATCTGCCCACGCCTGGCGGAAGGAATCAGCAGTTTGGTTAATGTTTGAATTCCACATTTGCAGATCAGAGAAGAACATCAGCTTGTCGGCTTTGTATCCTCGTTTGATCAGGTCGCGCAATACCTCATGTCCGTTGGTGCTGTATCCTACTTCGCCTTCGCGTTTGTAGAATTCTTTCACATTGGATAGGATATTTTTTCCTGGCATATCTATAATTTTCCAGGTATTTCCAAACATACCGGCTATCACGTTATCGCATTTATGTTGTAACAGCATACCCAGCATCAGTCCGATGTCATAGGCCAGTACTTTGCTTCTCGCAGAAACCGGTTGCTGCATGGACCCGGAAACATCGCAGGCAATTACGATTTTGGTGTTACCATCAAAACCTTTCATGTTATGAATGCTTGCCTGTAAGGCTTTTTCCAGCGCTTCTCCTATTTTTCCGGCTGCCCCGTGAACCGGTAGCTCGCGGTAGGCCGCCAGGAAGCGGAAGGGCAGTTGTTTAGCGCGTTTTACCGCATCAGCATCACTTAACACGTCACATACCTTTTGTATATGCGCTGCACTGATGTCTGCCTGTAACATATTACGCAGGTTACGCATCATGGCCATATAGCCCAGCTGGCCGCTGTCGATCAGCTGCTCCCAGATGGCTTTAAAAGCCTGCTCTTTTGCCAGCGGTGAATCATATTTGTACTGTCCTGCGGCCGATAACTCCGTTTCCCAGGTATAAGGCACAGCCAGGTCCTGTTTGGCTATTTTGTTGAACAATAGCTGCTGCGCCTCATCTTTTGCTTTAGGATGCACCATAAACAAGGCGTCACGCAGGGTGATGGCAGTTTTACGGTCATATTTTGCAAACTGGTATTCGTCGAATTTGTTGAAGGCAACGGCCAGCCCTTTCTGTACCTGCTTGCTCAGCTGATGCAGTTTTTTAGTTTCTTTACGGTCGTTGGCCAGTGTGTAGTACGACAACAACTCTGTGATCTCATCTGCACGCTGCACCACACGGGATACCATTTTACCTATGAGGCCATCACCAGTATGCTGTTTGGCCAGTTCCACTGCCAGTACCATCGGTACGCTACGCAGGTACATTTTTTCACGTGCATACACTGCCAGCCGCGCTATAAATGCAGGACCATTTTTTGCCATCAGCAAACGGATACGATCCAGTTTCTCAGCGCTACCTTCGTAGAACTGATCGCTCAGGGAAGCCGTTACCACTGTGCTGTAAAGCTCCATCTCAGGTGTCATGGCATATGCTTTTGCGCCTGCGTGGTTGGTAATTGCCGGTTGCTGTTTGCGTTTTAAATTGAATTTCATATCGTTTGTGTTTTACTGTGTGATTGACTGTACAAAGATGCATGGTCATGTGCGCAGTGTTTTTGCGCAGTAAAAAATTTTTTCTATTTTTCCTGAAATTTATTGGAAATGCCAGTAAACAGGAACGCCCTTATACGTTATAAAACTATTGATACCTGCCTGCGAAACCGCCGCCGGCGCTGGACTTTGGCCGATCTTATCGACAAAGTATCCGACACCCTGTACGACTATGAAGGGATGGAAAAAGGGATTAGTCGCCGTACTATCCAGGCGGATATACAAATGATGCGCAGTGATAAACTGGGCTACAACGCCCCTATCATCATCGTTGAGAAGAAGTATTATATGTACGAGGACCCGGATTATAGTATTACCAATATCCCCCTGAGCGATGCTGACCTCACCAGGATGACGGAGGCCGTGGAAGTACTCAAACAGTTCAAAGGCTTTACCCACTTCGAACACCTCAACGGGGTAGTGCAGAAGCTGGAAGGACACGTGTATGCATCTGGTCACGGCCAGCAAACGATCATCGATTTTGAAAAGAATGAAAGTCTCAAAGGCCTGCAGCACCTTAGTATTATATATGAAGCGATAGTAAACCAGGTAGCGCTTAAAATTAAATATCAGTCGTTTAAAGCGAAGAGCGCCACCAGCCTGGAGTTCCACGGCTGGTGGCTGAAAGAATTTAAGAACCGCTGGTTCGTGGTGGGTACCAGAACGGGAGTAGCCTCCCCGATGACCCTGGCGCTGGACCGCATTGCCGACATCGCACTCGATAAGGATACATTGTATATACCTAACAGTGAGGGCTACACGCCGGAAGCATATTATGAGCATACAATCGGAGCTACCGTAATGGACCTGCGCCCAAGTCGTATACGCATTGCCGTTAGAAACGAACATGTGCCCTACGTGATCACCAAGCCACTCCATAAAAGCCAGGTGATAGTGGAAACCGGAGAAGGACGCATTGTTATTGAACTCCGCGTGGTACAAAACTTTGAACTGGAAAAGGAAATCCTGGGATTTGGCGATGGCATGGAAGTACTGGAGCCGCTGAAACTGCGCAACCGTATCATGGACAGGGTAAGGAAGGCTGCCAGCCTTTACTCACCAGAATAGCGTACTTTTAGCCATCCAAAACACCACCCCATGCAGGCAGCCGATTTCGATTTCTACAGTTCCCATAACCAGCCTCCGGTGCTGGGAGATTATAATTCCTTCACCAGCAACAGGATATTGAAAGACGCAGCACATGCTTATGGGGCGGACTGGATTCATCCGCAGGCCGTAAAGTTCGGTGCCGCTATGGGCAGCAATGCCATGCAGCAGGCCGGTTTCCTGGCCAACAAACACACGCCGGTACTTAAAACCCATGACCGCTTCGGCAACCGCCTTGATATAGTGGAGTTCCACCCGGCCTACCACGAAATGATGGATGTGAGCATCAACGGCGGCGTACACGCCATCACCTGGACGGCCAACAAATACGGTGGCTACCTGGCCCACAGCGTGCTCTCCTATCTCAAGCAACAGATAGACGAAGGCACCAGCTGCCCGCTGACGATGACATTTGCCGTGGTGCCTTCCCTGCGTATCAACGGTGAGATCGCTGATGCCTGGCTGCCGCTGGCACTCTCGGATAAATACGATCCGCGACACATCCCCTGGTACGATAAAAACGGGCTCACCTTCGGGATGGCCATAACAGAACCACAGGGCGGCAGTGATGTACGCACCAATACCACCATCGCGGCGCCTGCCGGCGGTGGCATCTATTATTTAACCGGCCGCAAATGGTTTTGCAGCGCTCCTATGAGCGATGCTTTCCTGGTGCTGGCACAAACCAGCGGAGGACTCAGCTGCTTCCTGGTGCCCCGCTTCACACCGGATGGTATTAAGAACAAGTTGTACTTCCAACGGCTAAAAGACAAACTGGGCAACAGATCCAATGCCTCTGCCGAAGTAGAGTTCCATGGCGCCTGGGCCCAGCTGGTAGGAGAGGAAGGAAGAGGGGTAGTGAATATTATGGAGATGGTAAGGCATACCCGGCTCGACTGCGCAGTAGGCTCCGCCGCCACTATGCAACGCGCCCTCGCCGAAGCAGTACACCATTGCAGTTACCGCCAGGCTTTCGGCGCCACCTTGCTTAACCAACCATTAATGCGCAATGTGCTGGCGGACCTCGCCCTGGAGTCCATCGGCGCCACGGCATTAGCCATGCGCATCGCCAAAGGCTTCGACGATGCCCTGCAGGACGAACAATCCGCGCACTTTATTCGTATAGCCACTCCCGTAGCCAAATATTGGAATACCAAACGGGCCGTGATCGCCCTCGGAGAAATTATCGAATGCCTCGGTGGTAACGGTTATGTGGAAGAGTCCATCCTGCCGCGACTCTACCGCGATGTACCTGTAAACGCCATCTGGGAAGGCTCCGGCAACGTCCAGGCGCTGGACGTACTGCGTGCCATGCAGAAAGAACCCGCTTCGCTGACCGCCCTGCTACAGTATTTTCAAGCCGAAAAAGGAAATCACCCCCTGCTGGATTTACATCTCACCAAAACTGAAAAACTATTAACCAGCAACCCCGGACACTTACAGGCCCGACAAATAGTAACCGACATCGCACTCGCCATCCAGGCAACGGAACTGATCCATATTGCAGCACCTCCTGTTGCGGAATTATTCTGCCAGTCGCGGCTGGCCCCTGACAGCTCCGCCGGCTGGGGATGTCTACCCACCGATAACATGGAACTGCTGCTCCAAACCATTGCCTACGCCTTCCAGCACCAGTGATAAAACATTATTTTTCATTCGTTTAAACCTTTTGTAATTAACTGGTGTTGATTTAGTATCTATATTTCCAGGCAATCCAAAGTAGCAGCCATCCCCGTATTTTTTATTCACAATCAAGTTAATGGTCATACTGGGACCGGCGACCTTGCTATTTTTCGAGTTGCTTGTAGGGAAAAGGATTGGAAGCAACCTCAAAATTTTAAGACACCGTCTGGCCCCAGCTATGACTATTTTAATGTGTACGTCTATACAATATTGATATATAAAAAAATATCGGGGTGGCCACTGGCCGCCCCGATATTTTTATCGCCATGAATTACTTTTTATTCCCGAGGTAAGTTCTGCCTGCTGCGAGGTGATTAATCGCGTTCGCCATTCGCTGTATCCGCGTATCTGTTACCGTAATTTCCATCAGCCATTGCAAACATTTTTTCTGTTCCGCCGCGGGCATGGCGTTAAAAGCCGCCAGTGCCGCCGGCTCATCATGCAGGCAGTCAATGAAGTCCTGGGAAGCCACGTCTGCCACTTGTTCCCCGGCAGCATATAAAATCAGGTGTACCGTTGCACCGGCCTCCTTCTTAATTTTTTTCCGAATGGTGGCATTCACCGGCAACATCAGGTGGCTGCCCTTCACGGGCATCAGGTTGCAGGCAGGAAGCTCATGACCATCAATGGTGCCACGCACTTTTCGCAGCCCAAAATGCTGGCGGGGGTCCTTTGGGATTTCCGGTAAAGAAATATAAGTCCAGCCGCCTTTTACTTCCCAGCGTTCCAATAGTTTTTGCTTATCAATAAGGGCCTTCTCTGTCATAAAATAAAAACTCCTGCCGTAAAAGTAATTACTGCAGGAGTTATAAAAAAGGAAAGGATGTTTTCACATCTAAATATTAATGGCACCTCTGCCGGTTGCGGCCAGGTAAGCGTCTTTCATCGTTTCTGAGAAGGTAGGATGCGCATAGGAAATCTTACCCAGCTCGGCGCCGGTAAGCTCAAATTCCTGTGCCATCACACCCTGCGCAATGATATCGGCAGCGCGGGCGCCAATGATATGTACGCCCAGCACTTCACCATACTTAGGATCAACAAGCACTTTGGAGAAGCCTTCCAGATCATCGGAAGCTCTTGCCCGACCGCTCGCCAGGAATGGGAATTTACCTTTATTGTAAGGAATGCCGGCTTCTTTCAGTTGCTCCTCTGTATAGCCTACTGCCGCTACTTCCGGCCAGGTATACACCACGTTTGGAATACGGAGGTAGTCGATTTTATGGGTATGGCCCTGGATATTATCGAGGATGGCGATGGCTTCGTCTTCCGCTTTATGCGCCAGCATGGCGCCGCGGATCACGTCGCCGAGGGCGTAGATGTTTTCTTCGCCGGTGCGGAGTTTATCATCCACCTCTACGCGGCCTTTATTATCCAGCTGTACTTTTACGTTTTCCAGTCCCAGCCCTTCAGTATATGGGCGGCGGCCAACAGCCATCAGGCAGTAATCCGCAGCAATGGTTTGTTCCTTACCCGCAGTATCCAGGTATTTCAGCGATACGCTTTTACCATCGGTAGTAACCGTCTGCACTTTACAGCTGGTACGGATGTCAATGCCTTGCTTGGTCAGTACTTTTTGCAACTCTTTCCCAAGTTCCTTATCCATGGTAGGTATCAGGCTGTCGGCATATTCCACCACTATTACCTGTGTACCAATACGACTATATGCAGAGGCCATTTCCACACCTATCACCCCTCCGCCTACTATCACCATGGATTTGGGTTGTTCGGAGAGATATAAAGCTTCCGTGGAAGTGATGATGCGTTTTTTGTCGATCGTAATCCCCGGCAGCGTAGCGGGTTTGGAACCGGTAGCGATGATGAAGTATTTGGAAGTAACCGTTTTTTCTTCCTTGCCGCTTACTTTAATAGTAGTATTATTTACAAAGCTGCCTTTCCCCGTAAAAACCGTGATCTTATTTTTTTTCATCAGGTAGGTGAGCCCTTCGGTGTTGGATTTTACTACTTCGCGGTTGCGGTTTACCAGCTTCGAAAAATCCACTTTGATGTTGTCGGCAATGATGCCCTGCTTAGGTCCCTTGTGAAGAATGGCATAATAACTTTCACTACTGTCGAGCATAGCCTTGGAAGGAATACAGCCTACATTGGTACAGGTACCGCCCAGCACATCGTATTTTTCTACGATAGCTGTTTTATAACCCAGCTGTGCGGCGCGTATAGCGGCTACATACCCTCCGGGTCCGGAGCCGATAACGACCATGTCAAAATCTTTTTCCATAATAAATATTAATAATTGGTGAAGACAGACTTTTCATCAGGGAAACGAACGGGAGAGCATGGTTGTTTGTGCCATGCGCATCCTTTTTTCATTTTCCCGGTACGGGTGATGTTCAGGTTTCCTAAAAAATCGAAGTGGAAATTACTGATATTACCGTATACATCGATAATAAACCTTACAGTTTTTACGTAAATCGGGATCATAAGGCCAACAGTACTACATATCAGGCAGGTCGCCACCAAAACCCCTGATTACAAGCTAAACAATAGGTTGCACTGATTGTTAGTGCAACAAGAACCGCATTGCATATGATTTCCATCCTGATCATCCTCGTCCTGATTGCTTTTAATTTTTACTTTTCTATGGCAGAGATAGGATTAATTTCTATCGACAAAACCATTTTACAGCAACAGGTCGACAAAGGCAATAAGAAAGCCGCACGCGTACTGGAGTTGATTAGTGACCCCGACGAGTTCCTGAGTGCTGTGCAGGTAGGTATTACACTGGTTGGGATTCTGGAAGGGTTATATGGGGGAGATCTGATGGCTGCCATGCTGGAGCCGCGCTTTATTGCCTGGGGCATGCACAGCTCCTGGGCGCACCTGACCGCGCTGGTTATTGGCGTAGGTTCCATCACCTATTTAACCATTGTAATCGGGGAGCTGATACCCAAAACCCTGGCCCTGCTTGATCCGCTGAAAGTATCTTATCTCATTACCCCTTCTATGATTATCTTCTCTAAAATAACCTACCCTTTTATAAAACTCCTCACGGCCAGCACCAAGTTTTTACTGGGTCTGTTTAACATCAATACTATCCGGGAAGAAAAAATTACGGAAAATGACTTACGGGGTATGCTCACCGCTGCTTACAAACAAGGGGTTATTGACAAGGGAGAATTTATTCTCCATAAAAACCTGTTTACTACCTACGACCTCAAAGCCGAAAATATTATGACGCCTGCTACCATGATCACCGCAGTGCGTACAAGTATGTCGAGAGATGAAATTACAGCGGTGATCAAGAGCAGTATCCATCGTACTTTCCCGGTGATAAATACCGAAAAGGAAATAGTGGGCGCTCTGGGGGTGAAAGAATTTTTTCTGTATCCCGGCAAGCAGGTACAGGAGATGTTACAGCCGGTGTCTTTTTTATCCGCAAATCAGGAGGTGTATGATATTTTCCAGCAGATGAAAAATGAAAGTACCAATATGGGTATTGTGATTGATGAATATGGTGCCCTGGAAGGAATGATTTCCTATCATGATATTGTGTCGGGCCTGATGGGCGGCAGTTTGCCGGGATACAATATATCTGGGCGTTTCCTGAAAAAGCTGCCGGACAACAGTTGGGAAACGTACGGCTATACGAAATTGACCTATATCCGTGAAACCCTTGGCTATGACTGGCTGCATGACTATGAAAGGGATGATAACACGGTGGCGGGCCTCATTATAGATAAGCTGAAACACATACCTGCAGTGGGAGAGCAGATCATTCTGAATAATGTAAGTTTTGAGGTCACTAAAATGGATCATCATCGTATAGACGAGGTGGTGATACGTACCTTATCTGATCCGGCAGTTTCCAAATAAATTTTTTGATTTGGGGAGATATTTTTTTCGCTACGCCAATTGGCTGCGTAGTGCCTGGCTATCTTTGTATTCCAGGTATAACCATATCTACTTTCTGACCCCATATTTTGTAATCTGTTAAAAGAAAAAGAATGAAATCTAATTGTTTGTTGGCCCGATTCACGGGGCTATTCCTCGTTTTTGTACTGTATGCCTGTAAGAAGCAGGATTCCTCACTGCAGCAGGTTCCCGATGCGGCTGTAGCGGCTGTTCAGGTAGAAACAGTTTATGGAGAAGTGAATGTACCGTTGTCGTGGTACACGCTGGAATTAAAGCTGATCAAGGAAACGCCGGGTTTTAGTCCGCCGGTATCCGCCAGGGCTATTGCTTACACTGGTATTGCCCTGCACGAAGCGGTAGTGGGCCGCAGTGCAAATGCGCAAACGCTGGGTGGGCAGCTGAATGGGCTGCCGCCGTTGCCGCCGCCTTCGAAGTTTAAGCAATACAACTGGGCTATTGCGGCTAATAGTGCGCTGGCCTATATTATCAGGCAGCTGTTTCCGAATGCGAGTGCGGCAAATCTGCAGCTGATCCAGCAATTGGACAGTACCAACAAAGTAACCTATGCCAACAATTGCAGTGCCGAGGTCATCACCCGTTCGGTAGCGTATGGTCAGCAGGTGGCAACGCTCATTTATCAGTGGTCCCTCACGGATGGTGGTAAAGATGGGTACCTGAACAACTTCCCTGCGGATTATATCCCTCCTGCCGGCCCTGGCTTGTGGGTGCCTACTCCGCCTGCCTTTCAGCGCGCCATGCTGCCGTATTGGGGTAATAATCGTACCATGCTGAAGCCGCATTGGACAGATGCGGTAGGTTATCCGCCGGTAGCATATTCTACTGATACTGCCAGCAATTTTTACAAGGCAGCCAGGCTGGTGTACGACAAGGGAGTGGCAGGCACACCGGCTGAAAAGAACATCGCGCTCTATTGGGCAGATGGTGGCGGTACCTTCACACCTCCGGGCCACCTGATTGCGATTGCTGCCCAGCTGATAGGGGACAATCAGCTGAGTCTCACTGCTGCGGCCAATCTGCTGGCGCAGGTAGGCATCGGTTTAAACGATGGCGGTATCAAATGCTGGAAGTACAAATTCCATTACAACGTGCTGCGCCCTGTAACGTATATACGTAGCCAGATCGACAGTACGTGGTCGCCGCTGATCGGTACACCGCCGTTTCCCAGCTATACTTCCGGCCATGCCACCTTCACCAGTGCCGCCGGTAATGTAATGGCAGCTAAATTCGGCAGCAGCTATGCCTTCACGGACCAGCAGAAAGTACCGGAAGGCTTCAGCCCCCGCTCTTTCACCAGCTTTAGCCAAATGATTGACGAAGCCAGTATCTCCAGGGTATATGGCGGTATCCACTATGGATTCGACAGTGAATTCGGGATCGTGACCGGGAAAACGGTGGCGGACAGAGTGGTGTTGCTGAAGTATTAACGTAGCGTGCAGCATGGCGCTTTAGCGTGGCGTCACCTTTAAGAAATGAATGACCAGGCAATCCTGCCGCCAACAATTAACGCACCCAATTGTAATTATCGTGGCATCTTTGTATTCGGAATACCACAATTACATGGGTACACAACACCATAAATCAGTAACGGCAGCAGGATTGCTTATTGCGCTGGGCATTATTTACGGCGATATCGGAACGTCCCCGTTATATGTGCTCAACGCCATTCTTAAAGGTAAGATGGTCACAGAAACCGTAGTGCTAGGGTCTTTATCACTCGTGATATGGACGCTCACGCTGCAAACGACCATCAAATATGTGGTGCTCACCCTCAAGGCCGACAACCGGGGGGAAGGTGGTATTTTTTCCCTTTACACCCTTGTACGCCGCCGCCGCAAGTGGCTGGTGTTTCCGGCCATGATCGGCGGGGCCGCCCTGCTGGCCGATGGGATGATCACGCCGCCCATGTCCGTTACCTCTGCCATCGAAGGGTTGAGAGGTATCAACAATATCGGGGAAATCGCCGACGGGACCATCGTAATGATCGTACTGACCATATTATCGGTACTGTTTTTATTGCAGCAATTCGGTACGCATTCCATTGGTCGTTTATTCGGTCCTGTTATGACCATCTGGTTCGTGATGCTGGGTACGCTGGGGGTAATGAATTTGCTGCATTATCCGGTCATTTTTAAGGCATTTAACCCCTATTATGGGGTGCACTTGCTGCTGACTTATCCGCAGGGATTCTGGATACTGGGAGGCGTATTCCTTTGTACTACAGGGGCAGAAGCCTTGTATTCCGATCTCGGCCACTGTGGCAGGGGAAACATCCGGGTGTCGTGGGTGATGGTGAAAACCTGCCTGATCCTTAACTATCTCGGTCAGGGAGCCTGGCTGCTGGTGAATATGAATCAGCAAACAGTAACGGATGAACTGATCAGAACAGGCTTCAACCCGTTTTATGCCATCATGCCGGACTGGTTCCTGCTCATAGGCATCATCATCGCTACCAGTGCAGCCATTATCGCCAGCCAGGCGCTGGTGAGCGGCTCCTTTACGCTGATTGGTGAAGCCATGCGACTCGGACTATGGCCGCGTATGAAAGTAAACTATCCCACTACCCAAAAAGGACAATTGTTTTTGCCGGGAATCAACGTATTACTCTACCTTGGTTGCTGCGGTATTGTGGTGTATTTCCGGAAATCTACCAATATGGAAGCGGCATACGGACTCGCCATTACCCTTTGTATGCTGGCCACCACCGTGTTGTTTGCCAACTACCTCGTCATAAAAAGAGTGCAACCCGTGTTGATCTATTTATTCCTGGTTGTATACCTCGCTATTGAAGGCAGCTTCCTGTTTGCCAACCTGGTGAAGTTTGCGCACGGAGGCTATGTAGCACTGCTGGTGGCAGGAGGGCTTTTCTGGGTCATGTATGTATGCTATAAAGCAAGACGCATTAAAAACAGGCTGGCAGAATTTGTGAAGCTCGAACCCTATGTGCCTATGTTGCGGGAACTCAGCAATGATGCGGCCGTTCCTAAAACAAGTACACACCTGGTATTTTTAACCGCTGCTGACTCACCGGGAGAAATTGATAACAAAATCATTTATTCCATCTTCCGGCGCCAGCCCAAACGGGCAGATATCTACTGGTTCGTACATGTGCAAACGTTAGATGATCCGTATACCACAGAGTATGAAGTCACCCACTATCTGCCAAACGAAATTATACGCATCGATTTTAAACTGGGTTTCCGTGTGCAGCCCCGCATTGACCTGTTCTTCCGGACGGCGCTGCAGGACCTGGTAACCCGCCGCGAAGTAAATATCACCAGCCGCTACGAAAGCCTGGAGAAACGGCATGTAATAGGCGATTTCACTTTCGTGGTGATGGAAGCCTACCTTAACCAGGGCCATCAGCTATCCTTTTTTGAGCGGTGGATCATGGAGTTTTATTTCTGGCTGAAAGAGTATACCCTTTCAGAAGAAAAAGGCTTCGGCCTGGATGCCAGCAGCGTACAGGTAGAACTGTATCCGCTGTTCCTGAACCCGACCAGTAATATCAAACTGAAAAGAACTACTCCCCACTAAACAGGAAATGTAACAGTGGCGGCGCCGCTGTTACATTTCCTGTTTAATCCGCTGCCGAAGGTGGCAACTATACTATTTTGTTACTTCTTCCGAACCTTTCGCACTCATCAGGTACACAACAGCGCCTACTACTATCAGGCCTATCTTAATGGCCCAGGCGGTGGGCTCTCCCCATTTGTAAATCCACATCAGGATCTTGGGTACATGGTTAAAGAAACCAGCAACAATGGATAAAAGGCCTATGATTACTAAAAATGATCCGATTCTTTGCATCGTGTAAGGTTTTCGTGGTTAATCAGGGGATGAAGGTTAGGAATTGAGAAAGCTGAATTTGCCTTCGAATATAGGACCCGCTACCGGCACAGGTTTCATTTGCCCGTTATAGGCATTGATGATCCCCATGATCCAGAGCGCCAGGATGGCTATGTTGGCGTAAACTACCACTGATAATGCCGGCACCAGGCTTACCACCACGTTGATGGCTACACCGAGCAGGAGACTGATAATGGCAATCCCTAATGCCTGTTTGAGATGGTAGCTTACGAAATGATCTTTGGGCTTGTCTTTATACTGAAAATATGCAATCAGCCATCCTATGATGGAGAGGTAAGCAATGATGGCCAAGGTTTTTCTGTCCATGCTGTTTTTTTTAGATTGTTAAAATTTGCTTTAACAAAGCTACGGCCGGTGGCCAGGGATTTTTCTCCCTGAAAACAGCTATTTTATTACGATATATTACAGCAAACCGTATTGTGTGGCCAGTTTGATCACCGCCGTCATCGTGGTAACATCAAACTTTTCGATGAGGTTTTTACGATGACTTTCTACTGTGTGTGTACTGATAAAGAGTTGCCCGGCAATTTGTCCGGTGGTGAGTCCTTTGCTCACCAGGCCCATAATTTCTTTTTCCCTGCGGGTGATCTTCGGTATGTCGCTTAGTTCGCCTTCCTGTACCTGGCTTATGATTTCGCGGGCAGCGTTGCATAAATAAGTGTCGCCTTTTAAGGCGGCATTGATCGCCATGATGATTTCTTCGCCCACCGAATTTTTCAGCACGTAACCATTGGCGCCGCTGTTGAGAATATTCTTAATCACAGGTCGCTCGTTGTGTACGCTCAGCGCAATAATCCTGACGTCTTTATCGTATTTGCGTACCTGCTTGCATAGGTCGATGCCGTTGATATCGGGGAGGTTGATATCGAGCAACACAACGTCCGGCTCAAGTGTGTTAATGGCTTCCAGTCCGGCAGCGCCGTTATTGAAGCATCCGGCCACGGTGAGCTCTTCGCGGGTGGCGAGCAGGTTTTTGAGTCCTTCCATTACAATCGGGTGGTCGTCTATCAGTATAACTTTTATCATGGTGCGTGATTAATTTACAGAACATTCAACAGTAAAAGAAGCGCCGGTGCCGGGTGAGGAAGATACTTCCAGCGTGCCTTGCAGCATTTCGGTGCGGGATTGGATGTTGGCCAGTCCGGCTCCTTTTAGGGCGGTCATTTCCGACTGGTCAAATCCCTTGCCATCATCTTCTACTGTCAGGAAGATGCGGTTGTCGCTTTGTTGTAATTGCACAAGTATTTGTGTGGCGGCGGCATGCTTTACGGCGTTATTCACCAGCTCCTGCATGATGCGGTATAGTGTTACCTGGCGGCCATGGTTCATCTCATTACGATAGTGGTATACCTGGCAGGTAACGGGCACGCCTGATTTTTTCAGACCGTTGCAATACTCTCGGGTGGCCTCTCCCAGGCCATAGGCCAGCAGTACTTCCGGCATCATGCTGCGGGCAATGCGGCGCAGTTCGTCCACTGCATGGTCCAGGTGGCGGAGCGTTTTATGTACAATAGTTTGTTGGGGAGATGTTTTTTCAGGTGCATTCAGTGCCGATAATTCTATTTTAACACCCGACAGCAGGCCGCCCAATCCGTCATGCAGATCCCGCGCCAGGCGGGTGCGCTCCTGTTCCTGTCCTTCCAGCATAGCGGATAACATGGAAATGCGGTGTTCCTGTTTGATCTTGTCCAGCTCCATGTTGTGCAGCTGCTGCTTTTGCTTCAGTGCTTTGGAGCGCTGCTTAAACGCAAAGTAGAGGAATGCTGCTGCCAGAAACAAAGCGATCGTAAGTATGGAATAAATCTTATTCAGCTTACGGTTATAGCTAAAGCGCTCGCTCATCACTTTTAATTCCTGCTCCCGTTGTGAGGTTTTGTAATTGGCGGTACTGAGTGCCTGTTGCTTCAGCTCTGTTTCGTATTTAGCGTTGAGGAGGGCTTTGTCTTGCAGACTGGCAGCATATTTGGCCGCCAGCAGTGCCTGGTCTTTCTGCCCGGAAAGGTAGCGTGCCTGTATCAGTTCCTTGTTGCGTTGCTCGGCGATGAGGCGGATCTGCAGCAGGTCTTTTTCCTTCCTGGCCATTTCATATTTGGCTTCCAGGTCTTTGGCTTTATTCATTTTTTCCACATCAAACAGTTCCTGGTACAGGGTCATGTACTGTTTGTAGTTGTGGAGGGCCAGGGCGGTGTCTTTCAGCTGCTCATAGCATTCGGCAAGGCCCAGGTGCGACTGTGACAGGTTGTACTTATCAAACAGCGGATCTTTTGCACTCACGAGTATAGCGCCGTTGAGGTAATTTACGGCTGACTGGTAGTCGCCACGTTTGGCTGCCTCGGAGGCCAGCTCATTGTATACGCCTGCTTCCACCGCAAACTGTTTGGTGAGCTTACCTTCTTCCAGCGCAATGTTGTTGTAATAGTCTACGCTGTCTTTATTGGCAGGAGTGGCCGGCATATTTTCCCTGAATATATTGGCGATGCCGATGGCCGAAAACGGAATATTACTCGGTGTTACCAGTCGCTCCCGGTTGGCACGTGCAAGGTGGAGCGACCTGCGCATGTAGTACAATGCAGAGTCCAGCGCTGCGGTGCGTTCGGTATTTTCCCGGTAGAGGTTTATAAAGTAGCCGCCTCTTTCCTGGTTGGCGCTGATGAGTTTTTCCAGGATCTTCAGCTGGTTGGCGGCATCGAGGGACAGGCGGGTGTATTTTTCCACGTTCACCAGGTCATACCATTTGAAGTATACTCCGGCAATTTCTGAATATACGGCCTGTAGGTAGGTGAGGCCACCAGGGGCCTTTTCCAGTACTTCCAGTGCCTCCTGGAGCGTGTTGATAGCGTCTGTTTCCTGGCGGGAGCGCACCTGCAGCCACCCTTTCATGTACAGCACATAGCCTTTCATCAGCTTATTGTTAGAATGCCTGATGTACAGGGTGGCGCTGTCGAAATGCTTATAAGCGGCTTCTGTATCGCCGGTGATATAATAGGAGGCGGCCATCATACCATAGGTATGTGCCCTGTAGCTGCCGTCTTTCATGGGGGCCGCCAGTTGTATGGACTGGCGCAGGATGTCCAGGCCTTCCTTCCAGCCGGTATTAAAGAATACAACCTGCCCCAACCGGTCGGTAGCGTCGATACGCATTTCCAGCGGCAGGTCCTTACGGGCAATGATGTTCCTGAGCGAATCGGCCAGCAGCTGGGCCTGGGCACAAACCGATGCTGTCAGGAAGAGGATGGTAAGTAGTATACGGTACAAAATAATTCGGTGTTGTTCAGTTACCTGCAAAATTACTATTGTATGGGAATTAAAAATGGCTGATTTCAGGGATATCGGGAGCCTGCTCTGGGAGCTACTTTTGCCATATCAATCATGAAAAACTCGAAAAAATGAAAAAAGTAAACAGCATCCTCCCACTTTTCGGCGCAGCCTTTATTAGTATGAACATAGCAAGTTGCGGAACCACAGCAGATCCGGTGGAGTACAATAACAAACTGATGACCGTGATGAATGAGAATGAAAAAGATATGAATGCTATGAACGGTGCCATGAGCAGCCAGGATTACACCAAAGCTGAAACCGTTCGTAAATCCTGGTCTGAGCACCTGGACGCATCTATTAAAACCGTTGATAAAATGGAGGCTATTGACGACGCCGGTCTGAAAGCCGCTGTGTCAGAAGGTTTGAAAAACTATAAAAAACTGGCGGACGAAGACTATAAAACATTGATCGACCTGCGCACCAAAGAAAAAACTGGTGATGTTACCGTGCAGCCACAAATTCAGGCTAACCTTGATAAAATTAATCACTCGTTTGACGCCATTGGAAATAAAATCAACCAGGCTTCTGACGCATTTGAGAAAAAAGCGACGAAACAGTAATCGTTGTTTTAACCCCGGATATCATTTATTGTCCCCATACATGCCGGATGGAGTGATGCGCCTGCGTCATCCCCTCCAAATTGAAAAAGCGCCACCGGCGCTTTTTCAATTTGGACTAATTAACAAGTTTCTTTGGACTAATCAGCAAACTCCCATCAACTATCTCTCCTGATATTTGCATTATCAACATCAGAAAACAGACAGGATTTGCTCATGATTATAGGTACATAGATTGGTTTCTATTTTCGTCTTTGTGTTAACGACCAAACACGGCGGCAGCTTCTCTGCCGCCGTTTATTTATTTGTGGATATATCGACAATCACCATCGGAGTTTGACGATATATCGTCAACGCCTATATGGAGTCTAAACGGATGTTGCTGATTGTTAGCTGGTTGTAATGCGGCACATAAAATGCATATAGTTGCTGCGTTATTTTTATCCGCTATGTATAAGAACCTACTATTTTTCTGCTGTTTACTGTGCTGTTCATTCGTCTACGGGCAAGATCAGGCCCGGGAGCCTATACCTGTGTTACTCCGCCAACTCCGGTCCATACATGATCCCACCCTTAAGGCATTGCACTTGTTAGCGGTGGCCGACAGCTTTATTCTCAAGCCCGGCGAAGCTCCCCATGACCTGGACACCGCCCTGGTACTGATAAATCAGAGCAGGGAATTAAATGTTGACCTGGAAGATGCTGCCGTTGCTGGCATTGGATTCACGTTATTATCCAAATACTACCGGGAAAAGGGGCAAAGGGCGAGAGGGAAGGTATATGCCCGGAAATCGGTGGAGTGGGCCGCAAAGCACCACCTGGATGTACAATCGGCCTATGCCCTGGTAGAACTGGCCAGCTATTACGACTATGATATTTCTGCCGAATTGGATGAAAAAATCCGGTATAACCAACAGGCGGCAGATTTATTTGGTAAGACCGGCCGTTTGGAAATGCAGGCCAGAACATTGGAGCACCTGGGTGACTGCCTTTCCCTGCACAATGATCTGGATGCGGCCATTTCCAATTTATTGAAGGCAGTAAGGCTGTATAAGGCTGCGGGTGTCACAGATCTCCTGCAGGTTTATAATCTGCTGGGTAACATTTATGCAGATGCAGGCGACTACCAGGAAGCGCTCCGGTATATGCTCTTGTCCCTGCGTTCCGGTAAACCAGGCAGCGATACCACTGCCGCATGGATTCCGATTAATAACCATGCAGGCATTGCTTATTTCCGGGTGGAGGATTTTAAAGAGGCCGCCAGGTATTTTCAGCAAGGTATGGTGCTGGCGGAAAAATATAAGGATACCGCGGGCTACCGCTTTCTGCTGGCCAACTATGCCAATACGATGAACTCATTGGGGAAATATCGTTCTGCTCTCGATGTGTTTGGGAAATTAAACAAGTTGGGCGATATCCCTGTAAGTCCTGAAATGGTAGGACCATTGCACATTTTACATACGTCCTATATTCGTTTGCATAAACTGGACAGTGCTGCTATGGTCATGAACCAAATGAGCAGGATTACCAGCTCCCTTCCTTTCACTCACCGAATAAAGCGATACTATTATGTTGCAGCGGTACAACAGGCAATGGCTGAAAAACGTTTCCGTGATATGAAACTATTTGCCGATTCCATGGAACTGTCAGCCTCGCTGAACAAATTTCCCAAGGAGGTGGCAACTGCCAATTTGATGCTCTTCAGGGCTGATTCTGCCCTCCACTTTTCCCCGAAAAGCGTACAATACTACCAGCGCCATATAGCCATACGTGACTCCCTGCTCAACGAGGCCAAACTAAAGCAGGTAAACCGGTTGAAGATAGAATTTGAATCCGCAGAAAAAGATGAGAACATCCTTGAGCTGAGAAAAACACAGCAAGAAAAAGATGACAAGCTAAAGGCTGCCAACTTCCGCATGAAGGTATTTATTGGCGGTGTGCTGATGTTGCTGGTATTGTTAATTTTGTTGTATAACCGTTACCAAATCAAGCAACGCAGCAACAGGCTGCTTATGGAGCAAAAGGTCCTGATAGATAGCAAAAATGAGCGGCTGGAAGTGCTGAATAAAACCCTGCAAAGAACGGTAAACGATAAGGAGTGGCTGCTGAAAGAAATTCACCATCGCGTAAAAAATAACCTGCAGATAGTGATTAGTCTGCTCAAAACTCAATCCGCTTATCTCGACAATGGCCGCGCGAAAGACGCCATCAGTCAAAGTCAGAACCGGATGTTTGCCATGTCTATTATTCATCAGCGCCTGTACCGGCAGGATAATCTCGCCAGTATTGATATGCAGGATTATATTGGAGAACTGGTGGAATATTTACGACAGAGCTTTGAGTCGGCCGGCAACCTGCGGTTTGTGAAAGATGTGGCTAAGCTGGAGCTGGACGTAGCCCAGGCGGTGCCTATTGGTCTGATTTTAAATGAGGCGATCACCAACGCTATTAAATATGCTTTTCCTGAAGGCCGCTATGGTGAAATCAGGGTGGTGCTGAGGCAGGAAAAGGAGGGTGAACTGCTGCTGGAGGTGGCGGATAATGGCGTGGGACTCTCTGCCGGTGTGGATCTCACGAAAATTAAATCTATGGGAATGAACCTGATCCGCACTTTAACGGAGCAACTGGATGGCTACCTGGAAATCCACCAGGAGAGTGGTCTATGTCTGCAAATACGTTTTCCGTTGGAAGAAACGGACAGGGATATACGTCGGTATTCGACAACGGTGTTAACTGAAAAGCTAGTATGATGCATTCTATTTTAATTGTCGAAGATGAACTGGTAGTAGCGGGGGATATCCGCCAGTCGCTGGAAGATGCCGGTTACCAGGTAATAGGCGTGGCGCGGTCGGTGATCCGTGCATTGGAGATCATGGAACGATGTACACCCACCATGGTAATACTGGATATATTTCTGAAGGGGGAGCAAACGGGTATTGACCTGGCCGCCATCCTGAATGAACGAAGCATTCCTTTCATTTACCTCTCCGCCAATGCGGACGAGCAGGTGCTGGCCGCAGCGCGGGTAACCCGGCCGTTTGGCTTTCTGGTTAAGCCTTTCCGGGAAAAGGACCTCCTGGTAACACTGGACATCGCCTGGTACCGTAACCAATTTCAGGAAGTCATTGAGGCCGCTGGAAAAAACAGCAGGCCGTTGCCTGCCGTAGCGCCAACATCTCCCGGAAAAAATGATTTCCAGGGTATTATTGGACAAACACCTGCCATGCAGGAAATTTTTGAACAGATAAATGTGGTGGCGCCACTGGATACCTCCGTACTGATCATGGGGGAAAGCGGTACCGGTAAAGAAGGTGTGGCCGCCGCTGTGCACCGGCTATCACCACGCGCCAAGGGCCCGTTTGTGAAGGTCAACAGTGCGGCATTACCTGCCAACCTGGTGGAGTCGGAACTCTTCGGCCATGAGAAAGGCGCCTTTACAGGTGCGTTTGAAAGGCGCATCGGTAAATTTGAGCAGGCCCATGGAGGCACGTTGTTCCTGGATGAGATAGGGGAGATGCCCATGGAAACACAGGTAAGATTGCTGCGTGTATTGCAGGAAAAGGAAATTGAACGGATCGGTGGCAAGGGGCCCATCAAAATAGATGTACGGATTATTGCCGCCACCAACCGTAACCTGGAAAAAGAAATTGCCCGCGGCAAATTCAGGCTGGATCTGTATTACAGGCTGAATGTATTTCCGGTTACGCTGCCATCGCTGCAGGAGCGCAGGCAGGATATTCCTTTGCTGGCGGATCATTTTTGTAAGCAGTATGCGCTGAAGGTGGGGAAGATCATCACTGGTTTTTCTGCCCGGGCAATGGATCACCTGGTGGCTTACTCCTGGCCGGGGAATGTGCGGGAATTGCAGCACTTCGTGGAAAGAACGGTGCTGCTGGCACGATCTGCTGTGCTGGATGCCGTGCCGGGTACAAGTTTGCAGGAGACTGCAGAACTGCCTGTGCAAACGGAGGCGCCGGTGAAAACATTTGTGGAAATGGAACGGGAATATATCCTTTCCATACTCAAACGCTGTAACAACCGTGTGGCCGGCCCCGGAGGCGCAGCGGAGCTGATGAATATTCCTCCAAGTACATTAAACTCACGTATGCGCAAACTAGGAATCTCGAAGGTGTTCCGGGGGTAGCTACAGATGCGCTTTTGCGATACCCAGCTTTTTCATTTTTGAATGTAAGGTAGTAGGAGGTATGTCCAGCAACCGGGCTGCGCCTCCTGCTCCTGCTATTTTCCCTCTCGTTTTTTTGAGCACTTCCATTATATGCTCCCGTTCATTTTCATCCAGGGTTTTAATAGTTTCAGGTGTTGCTGTAGCGATCTTATCTGCGAAGATGATTTCTTTCAGAACAGGGCCGGTGCAAAGGATTATGCTGCGTTCTATCACGTGCTCCAGTTCACGGATGTTGCCGGGCCAGTCGTATGACAACAATTCTTTTATAGCGTGATCGCTGATTTGCAGTGGGTGCCTGTTATTTTTGGCCGCATAACGATGCACAAAGAACCTGGCTAGTTCAGGAACTTCGTCTAGCCGTTGCCGTAGTGGCGGCAAGTGCAATGGAAATACGTTTAAACGGAAGTAGAGGTCCGGTCTGAACTTACCGGTTTGCACTTCCTGCAGCAGGTTGCGGTTGGTGGCTGCTATAATCCGTACATCTATTTTAATGGGGCCTTTTCCGCCTATCCGTTCAATCTCTTTTTCCTGTAAAGCCCGCAGCAGCTTTGCTTGTAGGGTAATTGGAATCTCCCCTATTTCATCCAGTAATAATGTGCCGCCATGGGCCAGCTCAAATTTACCGATACGCCTTTCGATGGCGCCGGTGAAGCTACCGCGCTCATGGCCAAACAACTCACTTTCGATGAGGTTGGGAGGTAGGGCAGCGCAATTTATTTTTACCAGCAGTTTATCTTTCCGAAGTGATTTATTATGAATAGCATGAGCCACCAGCTCTTTGCCCGTACCGGTTTCGCCAGTGAGCAGCACGCTGGTGCCCGTAGCGGCCACCTGGTTTATCAGGCGGTGTACACTGGCCATGGCTGCACTGCTGTTAGTTAATTCCGTTTGCTGCTGGCGGGCTTTCATCTCTTCCTGTAAATAATTATTTTCCTGCTCCAGCTGCCGGCGGTAACGGTCAGTTTCAGCTATCTGCTGCTGAAGTCTTTCCTGAAAATGATGGTGAAATACAGTGAGTAGCTGCCGGCTCAAGGCAGCAATAAATTCCTGACGACCATCCAGGGCTGCAATCGCCATTTGGATATCCCTTTCCAGGAGTTGATTTGATAAGACGTCTGGCTGGGCAGGTGAAGCTTTGATCATGGCTAAATGTAGTAATTAAAAAAACGAAATATTGGTAATGCCTGGTTAATTAGCCATATCTCGCTAATGGAAATGGTTTTTGTTTTGGGTAAATGATTGTTTTTCAATGGTATATATTCTGGCATCCCTTTGGTAACGCCAAAGCATACACTAAAAACGAAACCATGAAAGAAACTATTGCTGACTGCACGGCTATTGATGTTAAAACCTATGATCCGGGAACAAAGTTGCAGATGATGCACATCAGCCACCAGCTGCTATTTATAATACAGGGGAAGGCCGCAATTTGCTATGGTCCTGCTGCCACGGAGTTCAGTACCGGCCAGTTGATTTTTGTGAAACGTCAGGTGCAACTGGATTTGCAGGTAATGGGAGATGAACCGCTGCAACTCATCACCTGTGCTATCGGAGAGGACCTGCTACAGGAGTTCTCCAAAAAGATATCGCTGCCTGCCGGAACGCCGGACGTTGAGCCGGTAAGCATACACGAGGCCGCCACACAAATTAATGTCTACTTTCTCACGCTGATGTACTATTTCCCTGACCGGACAAATATGGACCCCTGGTTGATCAACCTCAAGCTACAAGAGTTGCTGTATTGTATATCGAGGCATCATACCGGCTTACTGCGGCAGCTGATGCACTGGAAACCTACGGTGTATGCGGATATTATGTCGGTGGTGAATAATCATATAGATACCGGCCTCTCGCTGGCTGCGCTGGCGCGACTCTCGGGCCGTAGTCTCTCCAGCTTTAAGCGTGATTTTTTTGCCGTCACCAGCATGGCACCCGCGAAATGGATACGGCAAAAGAAACTGGAGAAGGCGCGGGAACTGATGAGCAGCACCGATTTATCGGTGAGTGATGTGTGTTATACACTGGGGTTTGAGAATGTGACGCATTTTTCGAAGATTTTCAAAGTGCAGTATGGGGTGGCGCCGATGGTTTCACGGAAAGGGGTATAGCCAGTATTAGTCATTGTCCGTATATGGACACCCATTGTCCTATATCCGAACAAACATGCTGGTAATTATACACCGAAAGCCACTGTTTTCAGTACTTTAGCATAATGGTATGCATTTAGTACCGTTATGAAAAAAGGTGATGACTTATGATCCAGAGCTATCTGAAAACGGCTATCCGGAATCTGCTGAAACATAAAATCTATAATGGGCTCAACATCTTTGGGCTGAGCATTGGTATAGTATGCGCGGCGCTGATATTATTATGGGTAGAAGATGAAGTGACTTATGATCATCATATCCGTAACCGCCAGCAGTTGGAGCGGCTGTATCTCAACTGGAACCAGGGCGATGGTATTCGTACCTATGTGTCTACTCCGGGGCCATTAGGGCCTGCCGCTTTGGCTAATGTACCGGGTGTGCTCAATGCATGTCGCAGTACGGAAGGCCAGGTGCAGGCGCTGGTCAACTACCAGAATAATCCGATGTATGTCAGCGGCCGGTATGTGGACAGCTCTTTTCTGTCAATGTTCCAGTGCCGGTTCCTGGAAGGTACTATCAGCGATGCCTTTAGCCAGCAGTATGGCATGGTGATCACCAAACGAGGCGCCAGCAAAATCTTTCACCAATCCACTAATGTCATAGGTAAAACGGTGTTGGTGGATAACAAGCATACCTATACGATTACTGCTGTGGTGGACGATGTACCGGATAATTCCACCGTCAAATATGAGTGGCTGGCCCTGTTGCCCAACCGCTATCCCAATCCTGATAAAATGTTGGGTGCATGGGCCTCCTGCAGCCTGGAGACTTATTTATTAACTGCTCCTGATGCCGATCAAAAAAAGATCACAGCGGCATTATCCGCGATGATGATAGCGCATATGCCTAACACCATTCAAGGGGTGGTGATGTCAAATATGGACGACTGGCGGCTGCATAATTCCTTTGTAAACGGTCAGCAGCAGGGAGGACGGATAGCATATGTGAAATTGCTGTTGATCATTGCCGTTATTATCCTCTCTATCGCCTGTATTAACTTTATGAATATGGCTACAGCCAGAAGTGAGCAGCGTGCCAAGGAAGTAGGTGTGCGTAAGGCGCTTGGTGCAAGAAAAGGGAGGCTGGCAGTACAGTTTTTAGGAGAAACATTGATACAGGCGATGTTGGCAGGAATTATCGCCATGATATTGTTGTTCTTGCTTTTACCGGCTTTCTGCGCGCTTACGGAGAAAGATCTGACAACAAATCTGCTTAGCCCGTTGCATATCACGGTGTTAATGGCGCTCATTTTATGCTGTGGGTTACTGGCTGGTTGCTACCCCGCGCTATACCTCGCCAGCTTTCACCCGGTGAGTATCCTGAAGGGACTCAGGATAAAATCACTTCGCACCGATTTCATACGTAAAGGATTGGTCGTAACGCAGTTTACCATTTCTATCAGCTTAATCATTGCGACATTAGTCATCTACCAACAGATAAAACATGTGAAATCCAGGGATATGGGTTTTAATACCCAACATATGTTGTCTGTAAATATGGCGGAAGGAAAGCTGGCTAATTTTGATCCGATTCGTCAGGACCTATATCAAACGGGTGTTGTAGCCAATACGTCTGTTGCCGACTACAATCCTTTGTACGGTGGTAATAATACAAATGATATTTCCTGGGATGGCAAGGAAGCGGACAAAAGTATCATCACTTCCCTGCGTTTTGTAGATAAAAACTACCTTCCCACTATGGGCATGCAACTGGTGGAAGGAGAGAACTTCCGCGCTGTGAAAGATGATAGTGTAAATGTGATCATCAATGAATCACTCGCCAAATTAATCAGTAAAGGAAGTGTGCTTGGGCAACCATTGTATATGATAGATGATACTGCAGTGATATTCAAATTCCGTATCGCAGGAGTGGTGAAAAATTATGTATACGGGGATATGTATGGAAGTCCTGATCCATTGGTATTTTTCAATATTCCATCTTCGGCCAATACCATATTTATCAAACTGGAAGCCGGGGCCGATCCCGCCAAAGCGATTGCTAAAATCGGGGCGGTTATCACCCGGCATGACCCGGCCTATCCATTTCGTTATCAATTCCTGGATGACCAGTTTAATGATATGTTCCGCACAGAAATGCTCACGCAGCATCTCTCCAGGATTTTTGCAGGTATAGCCATTTTAATCAGCTGCCTGGGATTGTTTGGATTGAGTGCCTACACTGCCGAACGCCGCACCCGCGAAATAGGCGTGCGTAAGGTGTTAGGTGCAAGCGTGAGCAGTATTGTACAGTTGCTTACAACCGATTTTCTGCGGCTGTTGGGCATTGCCATACTGATTGCGTTCCCGTTGTCGTGGTGGCTGATGCATAGCTGGTTGCAGCAATATGCCTACCGTATCAGCATCGGTCCAATGATATTTGTAATAGCCGGAATGATTGCTCTGCTCACCACCTTACTCACTGTGAGTTTTCAATCTATTCGTGCCTCTCTGGTCAATCCGGTGAACAGCCTTAAGTCGGAATAACAGGCATGTATTATACAATTGAAAGTTGAAACTGTTGCCCGGCTTTCAGCTGTAGTGGCTTATCCAGCTGAATGGTCACATAACCGTTCTTTTCTTTAAATGCCACCGGCTGTGTGCCTGCAAGTATCTGTTTTACGCCGCTGGCCTGGAATCGAAGTGTTTGTAATCGCAAACTCCCATATTTCAGTTGCAGGGTATGTTGCTTACCTTTTTGTGTATACGTACCCCAGCCTGCTGCGGTTACAAAAGGCGCTTTGAAATCTTCTGCATGCATGGCTGGTGCAAAGGCAATGAAGCCTTTTGGGCCATGGTACTGGAAGCCGCAGGCCGTAACGAATGTACCGTAGCTGGCCATGGCGCGGGCATAGTGATCACTGCATTCAATTTCGTTAAACGGATTACGTTTGACCGCATGGTATCTGTCGTGAATAGCGCGGGTGAGCGTGAGCGCTTCATCCGTCATCCCTTCCGCCATCATATGCGCTGCCACCTGGTGTTCAAAGCCGCTCATGCATTCATTGAAGTAACCCAGCTGCCAGGCATTTTTTACGCCAAATGGAAATTCTTCGTTATGCGGATTGGTGTTCAGTATCATACCACCTTCGCCGGGGAGGGCATATGGCCGGCCTCCCGGGTGTGCTGCAATGTAGGGGCCCACATCTGCCTTAAAATTATATTTATACAATGCTTTCAGTGCCGATAACGTTTTTTCCCGGTCTATCACCCGGTCCATGCCTACCTGGAATGCCCAGCTCTGGCCATATACCTGGTCGATGTGGCAGGTGTTGTAAGAACCTATCACTGACCTGCCTTTTGTTTTATCTGGTTGATGAATGAAGTATTCGCCGTTGAAGAGCTGCGTTTCCATGTTACGTTTTCCTTTCTCCGTATAGTCGTTACAGATAGCTGCGAAATCAGCGTCATTCATCTCTTTGGCCATCAGCGCTGCTGCCTGTACAGCGGCAATGGTGAGCCCAACAATCCAGGCGATTTCACCATCCCACACCGCATCGAGCGTATTTTCCATGGGCGTGTCCGTCATACCATCTCCGTTGCGGTCCTGATGAATGAGGAATAAGGTAGCTTTCTTAATCTGCGGCCAGTTTCTTTGAAGGAAGTCGTTGTTGCTGCTCATCTGGTGCTCGCGGTAAATGCGCAGTACGGTGCCTGCCTGCCCGTCGATGGCGGGGCGCTTTTCTGCTTCTCCGCGAAACAGTATGCCGCCATCCGGCATCATGCCTATGCCGAGGTCCACGCGCTCGCGGGTATCACGCTCCAAGGCCGGGAATATGCGGCCTACCGCCTGTGCATACTGCCATACGTGTGTGCAGGTGCCCTCACAGGCGCCCACACCTTCCCAGGCGTAAAAGCGGCCGGAGCTAAAGCGGTGTGCTGTAGTGGTCGCCAGGGTGGAGATGTTGAGGAAGGTGCGCTCCATAAACCACCAGGGAAGGGAGGCATCGTACCAGGTATCTTTCCATAAGCGGCTTTCGCGGGTGAGGCGGTCATGGTTGTTTTGCACATACGTCATCACGGCGGCAGCGTCTTTGTATTTATTTGCATAGTAGCGCCCTTCGCCCTGTATACCTTTGAAATGCAGGTTGGCAGCGTGCCAGCTGATGGCAAAGTCGGTACGTATAGTCTTGCCCGGTAGTATAGTGTGCCGGGTAGCCACGGAGCCGGTGAGCTTTTCGCTGACAGGCTTCACTGCCTGTTTAGTCGTCACTGTGCGGAAGATATGATCCCCCTGGGGCATAGCTGTATTCAGCAGTACTTTACTGCCTGCTGCTGCAATGGAAAAGCTTCCGTAATCAGATTTTTTACTGAACGCTTCATTGCTGCCGGTTTTAGTACGTACTGTTTCATGAATACCCTGCCAGTTCTTGTTTTTCACGATGATGTTTACCCGCTCGTGCGCGTCACCTGCGGAGTAGATAGCGGTTTTGTTTTCCAGCCATCCCAATATGGTGGCAGTTACCGGCACCTGGGCTGTATTGTGTATCTGGTAGGAGAGGATGGTGACCGGTAATCCGGAATCATCGGCATTCAGCGGGATGAACGGAGAAAAAGCTTCCAATGTAATCGCCACTGGCAGCGCCGGGTCTATATAACGGATAGTGGCTATAGGATAGGTGGCCTCAAAACTGATTTCGGGCCAGCTGGCCTCGTCAAACCTGCGTACAATGGTTTGATTGCCCCAGCTGAGCTGCAGGGCAAAGCCCTGGTCCAGCGGGCGTATATCCTTTGACGGTGCAATATAGCAGGCGCCATCGCGGGAGCGCACCTTTTTGCCGCCATCCAGCACATTTGCATTGTAACTCACCACCTTGGGCTCTATGCCTTCCTGGTTCCTGTTAAAGATATCCCAGAGCCACAGGCGCCCATCGCCACCCAGGTATACGGTACCACACATGATACCGCCCACCGGCATGCCAATGTATTGCAGTTCATTTTTACTTTTGAGGTAGGTGGTTACGTTACCTCTTTCGTAGAGAGATTTGATCCAGGAGGCATCCGGCTGCGCTAACGGTGCGGGCAGCATACTACCCAATACTGGCAGGCGTACCGTAAGTACGCCCGCCATCGTTAGACCAATATTTCTTAAGAATTTTCTTCTTTCAATGCTCATAAAATCAGGGTTTATTTCCAGGCACTTGTTTGTACCAGATTTTAGTTTTTGTCCGGCGCCGTTTGAGGAATGGGCCATGTGTAGTGCTTCGCCGGATGAATGTTTTGTCTTTCGCTTTAAAAGCGGTCATTGTCCACCTTAAAGGCATTACTATCATTGTTCACTGCAATATTTTCCTGCCAGGTCCTGATCATAACATGTCAGGGCAATATATAGAACCTTTAGGGAAGCCGCATCAAGGAGGTTAACACAGTGTTATTATTGGTGAAAAAAACATCATAGGGTGAATTAAAATGGCTGTCCGGGGTGGACAGCCATTTTCATATAGTGGTTACTTGTTTGCTATTGTTTTACTATCGTAATATAGCCTTTTACTTTAGGCAAGCCTTTGCCAAAGTCCAGCAGGTAATAGTAGGTGCCTTCCGCGAGCGTTTGTCCGTTTACGGTACCCGTCCATTCATTCTGATAGCTGCGTTTGGAGAATACGAGGCGGCCGGCGCGATCAAATACTTTCAGCTCATTATCCGGGTAGCTGTCGATATTTCTGATCACGAAGCGATCGTTGATGCCATCACCGTTGGGCGTAAGGATGTTGGTGGCTTCTACTTTGAAGTCATCCTTCACATCAATGGTAATAGTGGCTTCTGCTGTACATCCTGCGCTGTTGGCAGCGGTCACGGTGTACACCGTTTTTTCCTGCGGCCTTACAGTGGCTACATTACTGTTTTGTTCGCCGAGGATGCTCTGCGGATGATCAGCAGTCCAGCTGTACGTGGCGGCACCGGTAGCGGTGAGCGTAACGATATCGCCTTTGGATACCTGTAAGCCTTTATTGCTGGTAATTACCGGCTTATTGATGCTGGTTACGCTGACGTCAAATGTTTGCTGTACCTGGTCAGTACCACCATTTGCTGTACCGCCGTTGTCTTTAACGGTAACGGTTACACTGGCGGTGCCGGAGGCGCCTGGTACAAAGGTGAAGCGCAGGGCATTGTTTATTACGGTAAAGGCGGAGAACAGCGCATTATTGCTGTTGGTGGCTGATACGGTAGTTGTTTGTCCTGCTTCAGGGCCTGCTGTTATGTTGGAGAGCGGGATGCTGATTTCATCGGGAGCGGCGCAATAGTTGGCTGACCCGATGGCGCCAAGGGTAGGGGCTTCGTTTACATCGGCGATGTTGATCACGAAGGCTTTCTCCAGGAATTCATTGCTTTGTGAACTTACACGTATGCGGATGTTGTAACTGGACTTTGCTTCATAATCAAACACCTGGCTGGCCAATAGCTGTGTGCCATTGATGCGGAATGCGCTGTTGTCTTCACTGCCGTTACCGGGTACCAGTGAGTAGGTAAATATGCTTCCGGCCTCATCAGCAGTAGCGGATAAATTACCGGCAATGCTGCTGATAGTGTTGTTTTCTGTTAATGTTACAGGTACGAAATTTAAGCCAGTAGGGCCTTCCAGTAGGTTGTTCAGATCTATTCTTACCGTTGCAGGAGCGCTGGTGTTCAAGCCATCGCTGACGGTAAGGGTGAGGGTGAAGCTGGTATTTTTTTCGTAATCCAGGTCACCGGCATCGTTCACCGTAACAACGCCTGTAGCCGGGTTGATCACAAAGGCCGGATTAGTATCACCATCTGTATTTACGTTATTGGTAATGGTCCATTGTTGTAGTGTGCCCGCAGATCCAGGATCATTACCGGCAACGGTGCCTACGATAGTACCGGCAGCACTGTTTTCATTCACGCTGAATACTTGTCCGGCAGTGATTGCCGGCGGAGCAGCGTCAACTTTCACCCCGCTGGTATTTTCCACGCCGTGTAGCGTGAGGTCCATGGTGTTGCCCATAAAGTCCTCTAAGGTGCCACCATCGGGTGATAGCGCCGTTATTGTTATTCCATCCGTATCTACTTCACCGGTTTGTACCTGGTAGGCGAATTTCAATCCGCTGGTGGCGGCCCCGGAAATATAGGTGGCTTGTACGGTGGTGCTTCCAATGGTGAGTGTAAGCGTTGGCCTACCTATTACCCTGACCTCCTCAGATGTGTTAACCGTGAAGTTTAATATTTCTCCGGCCATGTATGTTTTGCTGGCTGGTACAGTTACACTGCTCACCACCGGCGCTAAAGCGTCTATCTTCAGCCCGTAAGTAGGGCCAACGTTCAGGAGTGATAAAATCAGTGAATTACCTGCTATATCTTTGATGGTACCTTTGTTAGGAAATATTGAAATCACATCGATACCATCTGCGTCCATATCGCCGGGTTTAACCTGGTAATCAAAGAAGAGGCTATCAGTGCCGGTACCGCTTTTATAGTCGGCACTCACAATATCGGTACCGATTACTAAACTGAGGATAGGCGTTCCCGTTATTGCCATTTTTTCGGATGTTTTTACCAGGAAAGTAAGTACCTGACCGGCACGGTAGGTATCGAATGGTGGCATCACTACAGCTGCTATGGTTGGAGCCACTCCATCTATGATAATATTCTTGTTGGCTCCCAGTGACCCTGCAGTGCCTGGTGCGGGCAGTGTGAGCTGCGCATCAGCAGTAGTGACACTTTTTATGCTGCCTCCATTGAGTCCCAATGCTGTACTGAGGGTATAGTCCAGGTCGGCGGACACATCTCCCGGCTGCACCGTATAGGTAAAGCTAAGGGTGTTGGTGCCGCTGCCGCTTTGGTAATTCGCTGTACGGTCGGTGCTGCCGGTTTCCAGTGTGAGCTGCGGGTTACCTGTTACGAATACCGGTACGTCGAATGTTAGTGTAACCTCAATAGCCTGGCCTTGTTTGTAAGCACCGTCACTGTTAATGGCCGATACACTGGTAATCGCAGGAAAGTTGGGAATAACGTTGATATTCACCACCCGTTGGCTGGTCTGTGGGTCGGTTACACCGGTAACACCGGTATTGCCCAGGTCATCGGCGGTGATGGTAATCGTTGCAGGTCCATAGTAGTTAACTGCAGGCTTGTATATCAGCGTCGACAAAGCAGCATTTACATTAGCTGGTGTGCCTTGTATTTCCATGGCAGCCACGTTAGTGCCGGGGCCACCTGAAATGAAGGTTATGCCTCCCAGCGGTGTGAGGGTCATAATGCCATTGGTCGCTTGCAGCTTCACACGCATAGGGGCGCTGACGTTATCCACATCATTTACGCTGATGCTATTGGCAAGGTTAAATACGAAAGTCGTATTCATAAGCAAATCCAAAGCAGTTGGTGACGTGATCACAGGTGCATCATTTACCGGTTTGATGGTGATGTTAAAAGTAGATGTACTTATTTGGTTGCCTCCACTTCCAGTGTAACCGTTGTCGTTATATATAACGGTGGCAGTAAGGCTACTGCCGTTGTCATTGGGTGCAGTTGTATAGCTTACGCCGTTTCCTGCACAAAACGCGTTGATATCTGAAATTGCACCAATTAATTGCATCGAATTGGTGCCAGCATTGATCACGGTTACACCTGCGCCGGCAATGGCGGTAAAGGTGCCCCTGCCTGCCGGAACAGAGAAGGTGACGGCAACGGGATTGATTCCTGCATCCACATCACTAAAGGCCAGTGGGGTGATAGCGGTTGGTACATCTTCCGGTACGGTAAATGGAGAAGTGGGCACTGTTGGAGTTGCGCCTGGATCGTTCACACCACTTATCCGCAGCAGGATGGTAGCCGCTGCTGTTTGAATTCCGCCTGTGCCGGTATTGCCATTGTCGGACACTGTTAAGGTAAGGTTGACATCCCCATATTGGTTAGGTGCAGGAGTGTACCGGATATAATTACTCGCCAGGTAGGTGTTGATATCTGCCACTTTACCAGTTATACTAATCATTGTGGGACCCGCGGACACTCTGGGGGTTTCGGTTATTACGGCCCAAAACCTGCCTTCACCGGAGGGAAGTGATAAGGTAAGTTGTACATTGGAGGGATCTGCATCCGGATCTGCAATCGTAATGCCGGTGAGGTTGGTCGTCCCATCCTCCGTAAGATTGAGCTGTGTGGGAGCCTGGATGGTAGGTGGATCGTTTTCCGGAATAATATTGACCCCAACCAGGGAAGGATAGCTGGTGCCTCCATCTCCATCGTCAATAGTAATGTTTGCGGACCGTGTTGCACCATTTAAGGTAGGATGATCAGAGGTGGATCTGAAGGCGATAGCACGAAGTAAATCCTGCGCTACTGCAGTGGTTACACCGGCTGCCATAAATTGAATGACCAGCGGCGTACCTCCCGTACCACCAGACGCCATTGCTACCGCTCCACCACCATAGGTAACTAACCCTACGGCATTTACCTGGATATTGATGGTATTGGCCAGTATCCATTCATCTCCTACATCAGTTATGCCGGTTGGCTGAACGGTAATATTGCCTCCACTCAAAACAGGTGAATCATCCGTTACGGTAGTATTGTTGTCATAGTCCAGAATTACGGCTGCCCTGCCTTCGGCATACATGACTGCATTACCGTTCAGCCCGGAAATAACAGGGGCTGCATTTGCCCGGGCTGATCTGCCTTTGTAAGGGTTTGTGGCATGCAGTTGCATACTAAAGCAATTTATCAGTAGCAACAACAAAAAGCACTTGCCACAAGAAACAAGCCAACGGCTGATGCCAGATTTAAAGTAAAAATCTTCCATACTTTGATGCGATAGTTTCTAACTAAAAAAATTCAGGCGCTTTCAATACGATACAGAAAAGTTACCACCGCCTTAATGGGGGGTATTGGTTTTTATTACCTATATAAGCATTACGGGATTGTTTCCTGATTCTAACGTACAGGGATACTCGTTAACACCATTTGCATTCTAACAATATAGGGGTGCTAAGGTAACCAATATATGCCTCCGTTTGGTACATTGGTTAAATTTCGTAGGTGCGTTTCCGTATAAACTTATCTAGTGTGTTTTTAGGGAGATGTAAACCCTGCGTGGCTGCAGGGCCGGGTTAAGGAAATGTCGCTGCTGTGATCGTTTGCACGGCGTTGCTACGCGGAGACCCTACCCTTATCGGGGTTCCGCTTTAGATGAATATATGCAGACGGCAACATGTTATACTTGGCTTTAAATGACCTGGCAAAATAATTAGGTGTTGCAAAACCTACCGTGTAGGCAACCTGCGCAATGTTCATATCGCTTTTCTCCAGTAGCACCGCGGCTTTTTCCAGCTTTACCGACCGGATATACTCCACCGGCGTTTGCCCGGTAAGCTCCAGTACCTTGCTGTATAAGGAACTTCTCGACATGCCAACATGCTTGCTCAGCGCCTCTACCGACAGCTGTGTGTCGGTCAAATACTTATCCAGGTAAGCTGTTATTTCATTCATCAGCCGCTCGTCTTCCAGCTGTATTGCCGGAACCGGCGCTTCTACCTTTATCTGTTTGGAGTAGGTATCCCTGGCGTGATTGTTCAGCGAAAGCAGGTTTTTAATTTTGGTATGGAGTATTTCCACATTGAATGGCTTCAGAATATAATCATTGGCACCTGTTTCCAGCCCCTTCAATTGTTCTTCTTCACCGGTAAGTGCCGTCAGTAAAATAAATGGAATGTGATGCGTACGTTTGTCGCCCTTGATTTTTTTACACAAATCCATACCATCCATATAAGGCATGCTGATATCACTCACAATCAGCTGGGGGTGTTGTGACAGTGCTTTCTGCCATCCCTCCTTGCCGTTACAGGCCTCAATTACGCGGTATTGCAGCCGCAGGTTATCTTTCAAATAAAAACGCAGATCGTCATTGTCTTCCACAATCAACACCGTAGATATATCGGCGTTAGCTGCTGATGCCGGTGTAGTTTCCAGGGAGATGTCGGCCGCCGCTATATCAATATCTTCAGCGGCAGGCAATAAGGGTATTTCTGTCCCAATCCCGCCAACGGCGGTCAATGGGATGGTAAGGGTAAAAGTGCTGCCTAGTCCTGGCTCACTGTCCACCGTGATGTCGCCTCCATGCATTTTTGCAAACTCCCTGGTAATAGATAATCCAATACCGGTACCTTTATTGATGATCGCAGCAGGAGTGGAGTGCTGGAAAAAGTGTTCAAATATTTTTTCGTGCTGGTCCTGTGGAATCCCTATACCAGTATCTTTCACATGAATAGCAAACCAGCCTTCTTTTCCTTCCGCCTTTTGAACAGCGACCACTATTTTGCCTCCTTCCAGCGTGAACTTGAACGCATTGGACAGCAAATTAAACAGAATACGCTCTATCTTATCATGGTCAAATTGCGCAAACATTGTATGTACACTGCTTTCAAAGTTTAAGCTGATTTTCTTTCGCTCCGCCATATCTCTGAAGGAATCGGTAGCTTCATGTACGAAGGCTATAAACTCTCCGTCAGATACCTGCAGTTTTAATTCCTGCTCCTCCAGCTTTCGGAAATCCAGCAGCTGGTTTACCAGATTGAGCAGCCGCCGGCCGTTTTGCCGGATCATGCGTAACTGATTAAAGGAGTGATCGTTTTTTTCCTTGCGTATCAGCGTATCAATAGGGCCCAGGATTAAAGAAATTGGTGTTCTGAATTCATGACTCAGGTTGGTGATGAACTTGATCTTTAACCGGTCCAGTTCGTGTATACGCGCTGCTTCGCGGCGTTCCTGCTCCCGCTCCATTTGCTGCTGCCGCTCTGCAAATTTCTTTTTTACTTTCTGAATACCTTTATACCGCATCAACAGTAGCAGGCCAATGGCTACCAGCAGATATGCACCATAGGCATAGGTGGTACGCCACAATGGCGGGTGCACGATGATCCGTATGGATTTGCCTGTTTCATTCCATACGCCGTCGTTATTACTAACTTTTACCCGCAATACGTATTCGCCAGGATCCAGGTTCGTGTAGGCGGCAGTGTTACTATTTCCGGTGTAATTCCAATCTTTTTCAAATCCCTCCAGCCTGTATGCATATTGATTTTGCTCTGGTGCGGTATAGTTTAGCCCTACAAAACTGATGGCAAAATTTTGCCGGTAGTCTAAATCTATCCTGTCTGTAATACTGATGTTCTCTTTAATCGGCCCCTGCGGCGAGGGTTTAACTGACCTGTTTGCAATCCGTAGGTCCGTAAACAAAACAGCCGGTGCATTGGTATTCTTTTTTAAACCTGACGGATGGAAATAGTTGAAACCTTCCAGGCCGCCCATGTATAGGGTACCGTTGGCCGCCAGTATGCCGGAGCCACGTACAAAGTTGTTATGCTGCACACTGTTATGGAATGTATAGTTATTGAACTTACGGGAGCCCGGGTCAAAGCTGCAGATGCCCTCATTGGTGGATAACCATAGCAATCCGTTATTGTCTTGCAGAATTTTGTAGATATTATTATTTAATAACCCATCTTCTTCTGTGAAGGTTACAAACTGGTTGGTCTTTTTATCCAGCAACCCTAATCCTCCGCCATAACTACCTACCCAGATGTTGCCTTGTTTATCTTCCAGGATAGAAAAAATCTTATCGCCTGGTAAATGGTTATTGTAAGTGGTGTATACGGTGAAATGGCGGAGTGATGCATCCAGCCTGGCAATGCCACCGCCATGTGTAGCAATCCAGAAGTTGCCGGCGTGGTCTTCCCGGATATCCCGGATGTAAGGATTCAATGGCAGTGTAGAATCATTAGGACCTGGTTCGCGGGTATAACGTGCTATTAATTGTAATTGCGGAGTCAGTACCGTAAAGCCGCCTCCATTGGTACCTATCCAGATACGCCCTTTGCTGTCGGCCGTCAGGGAAAAAATATCGTTGGAGTTGAGCAGGGGACTGTTTTCCTTTGTGAGCTGTTTGTAATGCCCGGTACCAATATCGTACACAAACAAACCGTCGAAGAAAGTACCTACCAGTAATTGATTGTTTTGGGTTAGCAATAGGGACACTACCCGAATACCTTTTTCACAACCTTTGATAGCGGATCGTAGTCCGAGTTGTTCAAATGTTTTGTGGCCGGGATCAAAGAGGGCAACACCACCCATGTCAGTGCCTACATAGATTTTTCCATTTGCTGTTTCTGCAAAGGACGTAACAATGGAAGCAGGCAATCCCTGCTTGTTGAAGGGATCATGCTGCACCAGGTTGAAAAGGTTCAGGTGGCTGTCGTACTTAATGATGCCATTGCGGTAGGTCCCCACCCAGTAAAGGCCGTCTTTATCAATATGAATGGAGTTAACGTCCTTTAGCCGCATCGTTTGCCCGTTCCCTTTATCATAGGTGAGTGTTTCCACCTGCCCGGTAGCAGGGTTGAGCAGGTCCAGCCCGGAGGTAGATCCCACCCAGATCCGGTTATGCTCATCTACTTCCAGGGCATTCACGGAATTACTGCTGATGCTGTTGGAGCCGGTAGCCGCGTGGCGGTAGGTGGTAAAGCCCTGCAGGTTAGTATTCGTCATACATAGCCCATCGGTGGTGGCTACCCATATATTTCCGTTTTTATCTTCCTTTATATCACGCACCACATTACTGCAAATGCTCTGAGGATTTGCAGGATGATGCAAGAATTTTTTAAGAGAATGGCCCTGCTGTTCCAGCATAAACAACCCTTCATTGGTACCGATCCACATTCTTTGCCGACTGTCTTCAAATAAACAAATGATAGTCGTATTCACAGCCTGCTGCTTCGCATCTGCAAAAGGAGTTATTTTTTTGGTCACAGGATCAATAATATCCAGGCCTCTGAAATGTCCTACCCATATCCTGCCATGGTGATCACTGGTAATGGCTTTAACTACGTTGCTCCCCAGGCTGTTAGGCCCCTGACCTGCCGGAAAGTTGAGGAAATTATCATGTTTCCGGTCGTACATGCTCAGGGAGCCGCCGCTGGTGCCTATCCAGATGGTGCCGCTCCTGTCTTCATAAATGGCCGGAATTTCATTGGCGGGCAGACTATGAGGATCATTATTCTTATTCCGGTATACCGTAAAGTTGGTGCCGTCGTATTGCGCCAGGCCATCATCGGTGGCAAACCACATGAGGCCAAACCGGTCTTTGATAATGGCATTGATAGTGCTGGATCGGATACCGCCACTCGTGCTCAAAGCCCTGAAATGAAAGGGTTGGGCAGTAGATAATTTATAAAGTGTCAATAAGACAATTAAAATAATGTGTCTTTTATAGCAGAAAGGCCGTTTTTGGTTGCTTGTCATATGAATGCTGGTGGCGTTAGCTGTAATTGATCCGAATAACGTGCGAACTGGATGCGAATTGGTGCTTCAAAGGAAATCCGTGGTCATTTTCCTATGTACAATATAGGATAAAAAACAGCTTTGTTAACTCAGTGGCTAAAAAAAATCTGGCATTTCCCTACTTGTTTTTTGTTTTTAAGTGTCAGGCAGACATTTATGTAGCCTGTTTAAAATCTACCTTCCACCGCTTTATGAGGGCGGGCAGGCAACGATTCTTTACCGCGCTGAACAGTTGTTATTTTTTATTCAGGTAGACATTTGTGTTGCGAGGCAAAAATCTCCCGTCCACCTCCTTATAATGATGGCAAGGCAATGATTGTCCGCCGCGCTGAACATTTGTTGCCATATTTTCAACATTTGAGCCATCGCTCCACGGCCGGTAGTACTACATTTGAAGCGTATCCCATTCAACACGTTATGAACTTGAAGCGCAGCCTTTTAGGTATGGTATTGCTATGCCTGCCAGTCACATTATTACATGCACAAACCAGTACTGCTGATCAGCAATCCCTGGAACGCTACACGAAGGAATTGACTTATGTCAATCCTGTACTTCCCGGTGATCATCCGGACCCTACCCTTTTAAAAGTAGGTGATGATTTCTATCATTGTGGTTCTTCCTTTCATTTTAATCCCTACCTGCCGGTTTATCATTCCAGGGATCTCGTGCACTGGAAAATAATCACGCGGGTGCTGCCTCCTTCGCACTCCACCATGGTGGCCGACAAACCATCAGGTGGCGTGTGGCAGGGAGCCATTACCTATTTCTACGGCTCCTACTGGATCTATTTTTCCTCGGGAGGCCAATGGTTTTCCAAAGCGGCCACACCTTACGGGCCATGGTCGGCACCGGTACCGGTGAAAACCGATTCCGCCACCGGCAACCTGGGCTACGACAACTCCATCTTTGTAGACGATGATGGAAAGCCCTATATGGTCATCAAAAACGGCCAGAAAGTAAACCGCCTACGTGCACTCAACCAGGAAGGACAATTGACCGATACCGTCATCAACCTCGACTGGATCAATGCTAATCTCCAGTACAGCTGGGCCGAAGGACCCGTGATGTGTAAGCGAAACGGATATTACTATTATTTCCCTGCCGGCGATGTATCCGGCGGTCAATACGTATTGCGTGCCACCGCTTTAACGGCCGACTCCACCAAATGGGAGCGACTGGGCAACTTCTTCAAACCATCGCCAGATCCGGAAAATGCGTTCAGAAGCCCTAATCATATTACGGCACCCGTGCAACTTCCGGACGGTACCTGGTGGACGCTGGGGCAGAGCTATCAAAAAACGGACACGGATGACTGGTCCGGTATGGGGCGACAAACATCTCTCTATCAGGTTATCTGGGAAGGTGACCGCCCCTGGGGACTTCCACCGGTAAGCACTCCTGTTACAAAACCTAACCTGCCGCAGGGTGGCATTACATGGCGCACTGCCTGCAGCGACCATTTTGAAGATGCCAGTCTGCACCCATGCTGGCACTTTCTGAACAGGTATGCAGGTGCCCACTACTCCCTCACCGACAGGAAAGGCTGGATCAGGCTGCAACCAGATACAGCCCAAACCCACCTGGTGCAAAAAGAAACCGATCATTTCTATACCGCCATTACCAAAGTTGACCTGGATGCGAGTGATACTTCCCATCAGGCAGGCATTTACCTGAGCAACGGTAATCAGAAAGTATACGTGGCCTTCTATACCGGGTATGATAATGGGAAGAAGTTAATCTTTCACCATGATACCGCCACGTTCATCGTAGCCAACCCGGTTGGCAAGGAAGTGTGGCTCATGGTAGAACGAAATGAACACCTGCTCACGGCCTCGTATAGCCGTAACGGTCATGACTGGATAAAGGTAAGCACCGTCAACAGCCGGGCGCTCGACCGTACGCAACCCAACTTTAATTCCTGGGTAGGCACCAGCATTGGCCTTTTTGCAAAAGGGAAACCGGCCGATTTCGATTGCTTCCTCTATAAAGACGGCGGTGCTCCACTGCCGGCTGTTAGCTATAATAATTATTATGGCATCAAAACGGTTACATCTCCCTATGGTAAAATGGTAACCAACGACAGCAATAATGGTGGCTGGATGATGTTTGCCGGAATAGACCTGGGTACCGAAGCCCAGCCATCCGGTAAGATGACGCTTGAACTATCCGCCACGGCCAATGCCCGCCTGGAAGTATTCCTGGATAGCATGCCGGGCACGCAGCCCCTTGCCACAGTAGCCATTTCGTCTACACAAAAAAAACTTAAAAAAATCAGCTTTGATATAGGTAAGTCATGTGGCCAACATGATGTTTTCATCCGCTTTGCACCCGGTTCAAATGGCGCAGCGAATATCCGCTCGCTCAGTTTTTCAGCTAAGTAACCTATTCCACTACCACGTTTTAAAAACTATTAAAAACACTGTTTATGTTCATGTCAACCTTTCAACAAATAAGGCGATTGAACCTGCCGGGGGGGACGATTGCTTTATCCTTCCTGTTAATTTTTTTCCAATATACCGTATTGGCGCAGGCCGTACGCGTAACCGGCAGTATTGTTACCAGCAGCGGTGAGCCCGTTGGCTTTGCATCGGTAGCAGTAAAAGGTGGCTCCGCCGCCGTAGTGGCCGATGAAAAAGGTCTGTTCTCCATCAATGCCGCACCCAATGCTACGCTGATTGTTACTTCCGTCGGATACGAACGGCAGGAGCTGGCTATCGACGGCCGTACTTCCATTAAAATTACACTCGTATCCACCGCCAGTAGTCTGCAGGACGTGGTCGTTATCGGTTACGGCACCCAACGAAAAGAAGCGGTAACAGGCTCCGTAGCCTCCATTAGCGGCACGGCAATGCGGGAAGTTCCTTCTGCCAACGTATCGCAGGCACTGCAAGGCCGCATGGCAGGTGTGCAAATGGCACAAACATCCAGCAGGCCCGGTGCCGCCATGCAGATCCGCATCCGCGGCGCACGCTCTCTTACCGCCACCAATGATCCGCTGATTGTGCTGGATGGTATTCCTTTTCCTGGCTCCATCGCTGACCTGAACCCCGATGATATCAAAAGTGTGGATGTATTAAAAGATGCTTCCGCTACTGCTATATATGGCTCCCGTGGTGCCAACGGTGTTATACTCATCACCACCAACAAAGGTCAGAAAGGCGCCAGACCAAGATTTGCCTATAACGGCTATGCGGGTAACCAAACAGTTTTCGGCAGGTACCCGATGATGGATGCTCGCGAATTCACTACCCTCAAACAGATCGCCAACCGTTTCCCTGCATTGGGGGTGGATGAAGACTCCTCCGGTAAAGTAAATACCGACTGGCAGGACCTCCTGTACCAAACAGGTACGGTAAACAGTCAGGATGTGAATGTAACCGGCGCTGGTGAAGGTGGCAGCTATAACGCTGGCATGGGCTATTACCGTAACCAGGGTGTGATTCCCACGCAGCGGTATACACGCTATTCCTTCCGCGCTGGAGTGGATCAGCTGATCGGCAAACATTTCCGAATCGGTTTTACCACCAACAATAACTATAATATCAGTGAAGGTAGCCAGGTAGGAGTGAACCTGATGTTGTCCCCGCTGGCGAATCCCTATAACGCAAACGGCTCTACTAAAAGAACCGTAAACACCACGCTGGGCGACAGCTATGTACTCACCAAAGGCGTAGTGGATAGTTTATCGGATAACGGATTGTGGTTAAACGAAACCAGGAATTTTGCTACCTATAACTCTGCTTACGGAGAAGTGCAGATACCTGGTGTAACCGGCCTGAAATACCGGGTAAACCTCGGCCTGGACTTTATCCAAAGCAACAATGGTAACTATACCGCACAGGGGGTGAATAGTGTGAATGCCACCACAGAGTCCTCCGCAGGAGTGAGCAACTCACAAACCTACCACTGGACGGTAGAAAACATCCTGTCCTATGACCGCACCTTTGCGGAAAAACATAGTGTAAACGTTACCGCTTTATATTCCGCAGAGCAGCAGAAATTCAACACCTCTTCTATGGCTGCAAAAGGTATTCCCAGCGATGCCTTCCAGTTTTATAACCTCGGCAATGCCACAGGAGAAATTACCGTGAACCCGGCTAACCAGGGGTATTATTTGTGGGGACTGATGTCGTGGATGGGCCGTGTGATGTATGCTTACGATAATCGCTATATGATATCGGCTACGGTACGCTCTGATGGTTCTTCCAGGTTGGCACCGGGCCATCAGTGGCATACTTACCCGGCGGTATCAGCAGGATGGAATGTGGCCAATGAATCGTTTATGCAACAGGTGAAATGGCTAAGCTCCCTCAAGCTACGTGCAGGTTTTGGTCAGACTTCCAACCAGGCGATCAATCCCTATGCTACGCTGGGTGCTTTAAGTACCAGACCTTATAATTTTGGGTCTGATAACTATTCCATCGGCTACTATGTGACGCAGTTACCTAACGCCAGCTTAGGCTGGGAGTATTCAAAAACCTGGAACTACGGTATCGACTTCGGTTTATTTCAAAATCGGTTAACAGGTACCATCGAATATTATATTACTCAAACCAATGACCTGCTGCAAAGCGTAGGACTGCCGCAAACTTCCGGTGTTAACAGCTATACAGCCAATGTCGGAAAAACGGAGAACAAGGGTATAGAAATTACGCTGAATGGAACCATCCTTGACGGTGGCCGTGATGGCGTTTCCTGGGATGCAGGCTTTAACCTGTATGCTAACCGTAACAAGCTCGTAGCGCTGGCTTCCGGTTCCACCAAGGATGAAGGCAACGGTTGGTTTGTAGGACACAACATCAACTCCGTTTATGATTATAAGAAAATAGGATTGTGGCAGGAGAAAGAACCTTACCTGAATATACTGGAACCGGGTGGTGCGGTAGGTATGATCAAAGTATTGTACACAGGCGGCTTTAACGATGACGGTACTCCGAAAAGAGCCATTGGCGCTGATGACCGGCAGGTATTGGACCTGGACCCTAAATTTATGGGTGGTTTTAATACCCGCGTGGCATACAAAGGCTTCGACCTGGCCGCAGTAGGCGTGTTCCAGCATGGTGGTACACTTATTAGTTCCGTGTATGGTTCCGGAGGTTATCTGAATACCCTGACTACACGAAATAATAATGTGAAGGTAGACTACTGGACGCCGGAAAATACGGATGCGAAATATCCGAATCCCGCTGGTCCGCTGAGTGGCGATAATCCAAAGTATGGGTCTACACTGGGTTACTTCGATGCTTCTTTCCTGAAGATCCGCACTATTTCATTGGGGTATGATTTCAGCAGGAGCCTGATCAAAAGTAAAAACATAAAACTGCGTGCATACTTCACCGTGCAGAATCCGTTTGTGTTGTGGTCGCCCTATACGAAGGAATCTGGTATGGACCCTGAAACCAACTCCTATGGCAATGAAAATGCGGCGGTGCCTTTGTCCGGTAGCTTGCGGAGATTGCTGACTATTGGGGTGAATACGCCTTCTACCCGCAACTACATTATTGGTGTCAATTTATCATTCTAAACCAGCTGTCAAATGAAAAATATCAAACTAAGCAGATCCTTTTCCACTGCTGCACTGATTACTGTGTTGCTGGCCGGCTGCTCAAAAATATTAACAGAACAACCACGTAGTTCTTTTACACCTGATTATTTTAAAACAGAAAATGGGGTGAAAGGAGGGATTACTTCCCTGTATGCCCATTTGCGCAACATTTATGGGCATGCCTATTATTACAGCGGCTGCATAACCGGTACGGACGAAGCCACCTATGCACAAAGTGCCGATGGTAACTTTAAGGATATGGACATGTCCGGCGTAGGGTTGGTAACATCTACCAGTGCTCCGACAGCAGTTCCCTGGGGAGAATCTTATTCTGATATCAATACCGCCAGTGGTATTATCGAAAATGCATCTGCAGTAGGATTGCCGGATGCGTTGATTGCAGAAGCCAGGTTCTTCCGGGCCTTTGATTATTTCTTACTGGTGCAAACCTACGGTGGTGTACCATTGGATCTGGGAGCGGGTGAGCTGAAATTCAATACCAATCCGGTAAGAACGAGTAAGCGTAATACTGTACCGGAAGTATATACCAAAGCTATTTTCCCGGACCTGTTAAAAGCGGTGAGCGACTTACCGGATGCAGGTCGTGTGATAGGTGGCGTCACTAAAACAGCCGCGCGTTTATATCTCTCTAAAGCCTACCTTACCTATGCCTGGTGGCTGGAAAATCCGGGTAGTATTCCTACTTATCCGGAAGTAAACCGCACGGACCCTGACGGCCATGATGCACATTGGTATTATCAGGCAGCCTACGATGTGGCAGCCGCTGGTATTGATAACCACGGCAGCTTTGCTTTACAGCCTACGTATTACGACCTGGGCGTAGGTTCCAATGATCGTAACAGTGAAATTTTATTGTACGCCGATCGTACAGAATCGAGTGAGTATTATAATGGTTCAAGTCTTACCTATGGCTCAGGTGGTGCACCGGATAACTTTGCAGTGTGGATGATGACCTGGAACTATACGCTGATCAGAAGCAGTAAGAGTGCCACTACCTGGAGTAATGCTGCCAGTACCGTGCAGCGTGCAGCCACGCAGGATCTGGGCCGCCCATGGACCCGTATGACGCCTACGATTGATGTGGTGGAAAACACCTTTGCAGACAAAACCAATGATTCCCGTTATGATGGCACATTTGTAACGGTTTACCGGGGAAATTGGGATAAGGGGGGAGATAATACCCCCGCTTATTACAATGCTAATTTACTGCCGGTGAAACCTGGTGATGCCATTCTCACCTTCCTCAACAGTGAACCGGCTACTGCAATCAATTACACTGACTGGGCAACAAAAAATAATGTGGGTGCAGGTGCATTGCCTGGCAGGGCGGATTTTGTGGTATCTCCGCAAGGGATTAGTCGCTTAAGATATCCTGGTCTTTGGAAGATGGGTACGTACCGCACGGATAATGCCGGCGGGCTCGGACAGCCGAATGCGGCTACCACAAGGCCTTTTAATATAGCGAAACTATCTGAATTGTACTTCATCGCTGCGGAAGCTGCGGTGAAAGGGGCAGCTCCGGTGGCCGGTAAATCAGCCAGGGAGCTGATTAATGTACTGCGTGCCCGTGCCGGGAAATGGCGTTTCAGCAATGCGGAGAATGTGGCGAAAGTAGTGGACAACAGCGCCGCCATGGTGGCTGCTACCCCTGCTACTATTGATATCAATTATATCCTGGCTGAGCGTTCCCGTGAATACTATGGCGAAGGGTATCGCTGGTATGACCTGGTGCGTACGCAGAAGTGGGCGGAGATAGCTGCCACTTACAGGATAGGAGGGGTGAATATCGGTGATCATACACCGCAAACCATTACTCGCACCATTCAGCCATTCCATTACCTGCGGCCTATTCCGCAGGGGCAGATTGATGCGATGCAGATGAACGATGCGGAAAAGAAAGCTTATCAAAATCCTAATTATTAAATACTTCCGAACTTAACTCGCTAAGCCAATAAGTTCGTGAATCTTCGCGATATATCAGAAGGGCGTTTTTACGTCCTTCTCTTTTTTGTAAATGATGAAGGCAAACCGGTGTTACATCCGGTTTGCCATTTATGTGTGCCAGGCATGTGTTATAGCTCTAGGGTGCAAGTCCCGAATGCGCTTTGTAGTAGGAAGCATTAGCCAATAGCAAGGGTGTCCATTGTAAGATGGAATCTGAAGGAAGCTGGCGGCAAA
>NZ_JAHUWJ010000012.1 GCF_019219075.1 Chitinophaga sp. sic0106 | reverse complement strand
ACTACTACTATTGGAAAACAACCCACCAAATGAACTTATTCTAACAAACCGCCGTATGCGGAACCGCATGTACGGTGGTGTGAGAGGACAGTGAGGGAAATAATCCCTCACTTCCTACTCGATTTTTGGTGATTTTTCGTTATTTGATATTGTATCAGCAAATTTGTTTCAACAAAATTGTTTATATTCGTTTAATGAAAACTACCCTTGACCTAATAAAAGGAATTCACCCGGGATTAATTCTCGAAAGAGAACTTCAAAAGAGGCATGTGTCTAAGGGGCAATTTGCACTTTCAATTCACGAATATCCTCAGACCCTAAGTGCTATAATTAATGGCAAAAGAAGTATGAATACCGCTCTTGCAATACGTATTGAGGAAGCGCTGGGTATAGAGGAAGGTTTTTTCATGACGTTGCAGGTATTTTTCGATATAAGAGAAGAGAAGAAGAAATTGTCCAGGGAAAAACATCCGGATTTTTCCAAATTCAGGCCTGCTTTATTTTGGGATACCAAAATGGAAATCATTGATTGGAATAAGCAAAAAAGATCCGTTATTGAAAGAGTTTTCGACAGGGGTAATTTTACAGAAAAGAAAGAAATACTCAATTTTTACGGTCATGATGCTGTGAAGGAAATCTTAAACATTAAAAATTAATGTCGGCAAAATTACATTGGAACACAGTTACGCCATTGTTGCAATCCGGGCTGAGACAATTGATGACAGTACCTTTATTTGCCCCTTTCAGATTGGTTGGCGGGACCTCCTTAAGTTTGCAGATTGGACATCGGATGTCAATCGATATAGATCTATTTACAGACGCTGAATATGGCTCAATAGACTTTCTACCCATAGACGAATATCTAAGAGAAACCTATAATTACGTGTCTCCAATAAAGCTGCCGGATAGCGGGAGAGCAGCCAGCGGCTAACATTTCCAGAATTTTTACAGCGCGTCAATAATTTCCATAAGAATATTTTGAAAGAAACAAACAATTTAAATATACAAAAAAAGAAAAAGTTGGCATTAGGAGTTTAGGTATAAACCTGCCTTCCTGGACAACTCAGGCTTCGATTCTATTTCCCCGCCACATACCCCGCCATCTTCGGAATCATATTCCCCAAACATACCCCTATATTAAACGCAGCCGTAAAATTTTGCGCTTCTGTTTTCACATTGCCATTAACATCTTTCCCATTTACATCAGCATCAAAATAACCTTCCCGGTCGGTGATGCCCGACATGAAAACGAATGGTGCGTTACATAGCAAACGAATCACACCATGTGTGGTTTCCACCGAGCCAACCGGTAGTTTATTCCCTGTACCGGCTAGTTTATCCAGGCCGCTTTGGTCGGAGGTTGCGTAATCCTGGTAGTTAGTGATGTTTACAACGCTGACGCCTATATAGTCTTTATCGGCCATCACCTGGATGTTGTCAGCCGGATTATTAAAAGGTTTGAGCAGATGTGCATTTATGGCGTTTGTGGTGGTAGTGTCCAGCAGTTTAAAGAAGTCCGGAGAAATAGTGGAGGTTAATACTTTCTCAAAATCTTTAGGGTCATCCCATTTGCTCTCTGGGTTTTCACCTTTAGGGTGGAAGTTATGGATGAAGATATTACTGCCCATTACTACGCAGCCGTTATTGTTGCTGTTGTTCAGGCCGAGTGCTGCGGTGCCAAGGGCTACCACCAGACTCGGTTGTTCCTGCCTGTAATGCAATATTTTAGGCAAGCAAACATGTTTGCCCTGTGAACTGGAAGGGTTCCATTGTGTGTCCATAATATCCTGTATGCACCACAGTTCAATGGTCACATCCTGAAAAGTATCCCAGATGGCACGTGGCTGCGGGGAGCCCTGAAGGAAGGTCCAGGGATAGTTCAGGTGTGTAGGGTTGGGGAGCTGGGCCGGGCGCATTCTTACATTCAACAAGGCATTCAGAATAGGTTCTACTTCCCAGGATTTGTTGCCAATTAACAAGATTCTTTTAAGACTCATGGTTTGGAGATTTTTTTAAATGGTTTAATGAGAGTGATATGTGCTAATGGAGGGGTTAGCCTTTTATGCACTATTAAAATTTTGCAGACGTTATAACAGAGGTGGCGGGGAAAAAGTTTTTACGGGAGTAACCTATTTTGCATACGAAGTAGGAGTGGGGATTTTATTCAAACAACATTCGCATAATCACCTCCTTTCTCTCCTCCATCAACTTTCGCCAACCTTTCTCCTCTACATGGAACAACTGCTGATATACCGGCGCCATCATCAATGGATATGACAACAGTGAAAATAAATTCATCAAAAAATGGACAGGATTCATTTTCGCAATCGTTCCTTTCTCCATCTCAGCCGCTGCCTCCTTTAGGTATGCCTTTACGGGCTTGGATTGCATGTCGGTGATGAGTTGTTTGCCAATGGTGTTGATCTCTGTTACAAGGAAAGTTTCCTGGTAAGGAAAGGCCATCATATGCTGGAAAAAAAACGCGATCATGTTGGATGTTTTGATTTTAAAGGGTTGTTGGGCCAACATACAGTCGTTTATACGCTGACTCAAATCCTGCATGGCGTCCTGAAATATTGCAGCAATTAACAGGTCCCGGGAGCGGAAGTAATAATGTAAGGCAGTCCTGTTTACACCTGCAGCATCCGCAATTTCCTGGGTAGTGGCGTGGAGCTTCCCTTCCGCAAAAAGCAATCGCTTGGCGGTGTCTTTAATGTGCTGCTCCGTACCGGTGTTTTTTAACGGCATATATTTATTTTATAGTCAATCCCTATTTCGTCAATAAAGTAATTATCATGCGAGATAACCAGTAGTGTGCCCTGGTAGTTTTTAACCGCCAGCGTAACCACTTCCAGACTCTTAATATCCAGGTTGTTGGTTGGCTCATCCAGAATCAGTAAATCCGGCGCCTGGTTACTTGCTAATAAACAACAAAGCGATAATTTCATTCTCTCTCCGCCACTGAGGACCGTCGTCTTCTTATCAAAGTGTTCCGGCTTAAACTGCGCATGAATTAATAGTTCCTGGAGTTCCTGCTCCTCTAACCCGCGCTTATTATAAGCTTGTATCTGTTCATAAACATTTAGTTTCGGGTCCAGCATCGAGTAGTGCTGATCAAGATAAAAGTGGCTAAATGGCATCCTGTTATAGCTGCCAGCAGCCGGTAACAGTTCGCCGGTAATGATTTTAAGCAAAGTAGTTTTGCCACTGCCGTTTTCTCCCTGGATCTGTACACGCTCACCGGATCTCAGCTGAAAGCTAATATTATTCCATAAAAATCTGTCATCATACTTGAAATTAATTCCTTCCATGTCTATCAACAATTGTCCGGGACTAATTTCCGGTGATCTGATATCCAACTTAAGAATTTCATATTCCTGTATCTGCGACTTGATCTCCTCCATATTAAGCAGTAGCGAGGCTATCTTTTCTTCATGCGTATGCAGCATCCGGGCAGTGCTTCGCTCGGCCTTGTTCTTTAAGCCTCCGGCAATGATTCGTGGTATGGAACCACTCATTCCTGCGGATCTGGACTCTTGCTGTGCCCTATGTCCAGCCATATCCGTGGCTTTTTTCTCAGACTCTTTCAGTGCTTTCGCTTGCACATGCAGACGCGCCCTTAAGACATTTACCTGATCCATTTTCTTTTGCTGGTAGAAGTCAAAGTTCCCACCAAATACCTCCACACCTTTTTCACTCAGCTCCAGCGTTTTGTTCATCAGATTCAACAACGCTTTATCATGACTTACAATCAACATGGTTGATTTGCTTTGTTGGATCAGCGTGTATAGTTTCTTTCTGGTCCTGTCATCCATGTGATTGGAAGGCTCATCCAATAAGATGAGTCCCGGGCTGTTCAGTTCCATTGCTGCAAGGAAAGCTTTTGTTTGCTGACCACCACTTAAACTCCCCATCAACCGATTTTCGTTGATATCGCCGAGTTCCCATTTTTCCAGTACCGTCTTCACCCTATTCTCAATATCCCAGTCATCATCCAGGTCGGTAAACTGCTGGGCGTCTGTATCTCCAGCTAAGATGGCCTGTAGCGCTGCCAGCTTTTTATCTGCCCCCAATACTTTAGCAACAGACCATGCGTCATATTCCCCCAGATGCTGCGGTACATACCAGGGTAGCTCCGAATGAATAATGTCTCCGGAGGTCAATTCCAATTTTCCTGACAATATGCGAAGCAAGGTCGACTTACCCACACCATTAATACCCACCAGGGCAGCCTTTTCCCCATCATTTAATATGAAACTCAGGTCATGAAACAACTCCTCGTTATCCGGATGAACATAATGCAATGATCTAATAATTAAACCCACAGGATTGCTGATTTTATGATCCAAAAGACAAAAATGGCATAAAAATTCATTTTTGTTAGACAAAAATGTTAAAAATAAAAAATTGCCGGGACTGAAGTACATGTATTTTATTGAAAATAAAAGGAATGTGCTTTTTTTAAGTAAGGAATCAGGAAGGGGCAGCCGCACCCACTCAATTCCATAAATTCTACGTAAATTTATTACCCAGCGGTTCGGCTGGTCTCCACTGGCCGAATCCCCCCAAAGGAATTCGTTTACTTCACCCCAAATGCTTCGATTATGAAATACGTACTGTTCGTCCTCATCGCGCTATGCGGCAGCACATCCGCCATCGCACAAAATTGTACCGGCTATTACTACCTGCTGAAAAATGCTTCCATTGAAATGACGATCCTCGATGCCAATGGAAAACCTGCCGGCAAAACGATTTACAATATTACCGATGTCCGCAACACAGGAAATACAACCGAATCGGATTTCACCAATACCTTTTATGATAAAAATAATAAAGCCATGAGCGCCAGCACCGGGCACTTCCAATGCGGTAGCAATGGCGTAGCTATTGATATGAAAGTGACCATGCCGGCCATGCCACAAATGAAAGATATGAAAATGACAGGCACCTCCAATGCCGCATTACTCGATTACCCCGCCACCATGCACGTTGGTCAGGAACTGCAGGGGGGCTCCTTTGAGTTAACCGGCAACATGAGCGGAATGGATGTCGGAATTAGTTATACCATCAGTAACCGGAAAGTAGCAGGGCAGGAGAGTGTTACCACCGCCGCCGGTACCTGGAAATGTTTCAAAATTACCTATGATCTTAATTTCCAGATGAAAATGATGGGAAAGGGAGTGCCTATGAAATTTAACGCCATTGAATGGTTCGCTCCGGATTTTGGTGCTGTAAAAACCGCTTCCATGAAAGATGGAAAGAATATGGGAGGGACATTGATTACAGCGGTGAATAAGTAAGCTCAATATGTAGGGAAGGACAGCATATTTAAGTTATGCAGTTGTTAAAGTAGTAGTAATTCAGTTGTGTCTTTTCGTCTTAAGGAAGCATATGTGTGGAACTAAAGAGACTAAGAATCTCTCAGACATCTAAACGTTAGAAGTTGGCACAATTAACTGAAAATGCTATGACCAAGGAAACATTCTATGATTTGGAGTATATAATAAAAATTAATGAAAAGAGAATTGAGGAGTATATTTCTGCCTATCAAAAGGTGCTGGAAAGATTTACTAATATCATCATTATATATTCAGCAATTGCAATTTTTTTAGTCCCAATTTGTCAGGATATATGTTTCGCTGAAGTTAAGCATTGGCTACTACTGAGTTGCTTTATAGTGTTTTGCGGATTATTTTTGATCTCTCTTTATAATACGATTCGTCTGATTATGCCAGTTGAAGTTTCCTATTTAAAATCTCCCAGGTCGTATTATGATACCATGCGTTTGCAATATGAGCAAACCTTAGATATTCAAGATCATGGCAGAGATGGGAAAATAGCCAAGCTATTACAGGCATCCTATATTGATGAATTGGAAGAAGCACTTGAGATGAACATTAGAGTTTTTACCAGAAAGAGTTCTTTTTATTATAATGCGTTAATGTTTGCATTGTTGTCAGCGGTTCCCTTTTTAATTTGTTTATGCTTTCATATAACGAAAAAAGGAGATAAGGTCCAGCAAGTGGAAATCGTAAATTCGGATAAATTTATTAATTTACAACTCAATCAAACCGACAGTAAAATGTCCAGAAATACCAACACAACAACTAACACCACAACAAATCCCAAACCAGCATTGCCTACCGGTACCAGTACAAAGTTGCCGGGAATCGATAATGCGCAAGTCATTAGGTCTTCTCCGAACATTATCAAAGAAAATTCTCAACATATAAAGAAAAAATAATTCTTTCACAAGAATAATGAAACTCCGGCTATAGCAATACAGCCGAGGTTTTTATTATAACCTAAACCCTTTCAAACCCTCTTATACGGCTTCTTCCCATCATTCAATACCTCAATCATATACCTAACCTGCTTATTATCAAGTAGATATATCAGCTACACCCCGATCTTCAAAAGCCGCTGTTCATCGATTTCGGTATCTTTAAAATAAACGCCTCATTATTAACCCCGCTTCAACTGACTGATTACTCAATAGGTCAGGGAGGGAATGGTTTTAAGGTAGATTCCATGGTTACATTTTTGGGGTCAGGTTGAAATTAATACTAAACATGCACATCAAAAATTATAACAGTATACACCATATCCGCGTTATCTATCGCCACCACCTTTTGCCTGAACTGTAGGATCTGCAGCGACCACCGCGAAACGCTGGTATGAACCGCATACGGGGTCTCGGCAGGCATTATCTTATTGGAGTGAATAATGAGTTCATCTATTATTGGTCTGCCGGATAATGGGGTCACCTGCATCTCCTGTAACCAGCGCTCCGCCTCCAATGCCTGTATCCTGTAGAGCGACAAGCCGGGCATACAAGGATAGTTTTCAAAATGTTCCAGGCAATGTTGCAACTCAAAAAGTGAAATGACAGACAAATAATGATACGGATCTGCGAAATCAATCCTCGCCAGCTGTGGAAGTGCGTCCGGACCGACGTTGCCAGCCGTCGTCTCATTCCTGAGCGATGAAAATTTCCGCCTGAACTCCCCCTCACTCCACATAAAATAATCGAATACCAGTTTGTAGACCAAGTCCCCTTTATCGCTCAGGACATTAACGATGCTCTTACGTTTGCGCTTCCGCACCACAATGCTTTCTATTACCGCCTTATATTGCGTAGTCGCTTCAAAAGCTCCGACCCGAAAGGCCTTAAACTTTTCGCCAAGCATATACTGATCCTATTACCAGGTAATTCTTGCCCGAATTTATTCGGACAACTGATGGAAGTTTTGATTCACACAATTCTCAGGTCCTTCAGCTTACTTTTGGGACATCCTTTTTTAATATAGGCGTTTATAGGGCAAACACCGCGTATAGGCGCCACCGTTAATTAGCCGGTAACCCGCCGCGCCACTGTCCTACGGACTGGCAACTACTGTATTGAAGTATTATATCTCTCTCTAAACCAACTAATTAAAATATATCCCAAAAAAACTTTTCCCTATCCCGACCGTTTTGCAACGCTCATTCGTCAAAAACTGAAAGTAAAGCAAAATGGAAATCTTAAAGCACAAAGTGGCTGTGGTATTTGCAGCATCAGGTCAGGTAGCGGGCGCAGTGGCACGCAGTTTTGCACAGCATGGTGCAAGGGTATATGTGACTGCACTGAACCTGGAGGCAGCGGCTGCCCTGGCAGCCGAAATTACAGCTAACGGAGGCTGGGCCCAGGCCGACAGGGTAGACGCCCTCAATGAGGCAGAAATCGATGCTTTCCTGGCATCAGTGGTGGCGGACAATGACCGGCTGGATATGGTGTTTAACGGAATAGGCAGCTACTATAAGGACGCTGGCAGCGGCACACCTACTACCATAGCCACTTTTGAACAGTTTCTACACCCGCTTCAAAGAATTGTGGGTTCCCAGTTTCTTACCTCCAGGGTAGCCGCCAAATATATGATCCAAACTAAATCCCAGGGCACACTCTTGCTGTTTACAGCGTCTATGTCGAGGTCTAAAACCCCCAATATGGCCGGATTTGCATCCGCCTGCGCTGCAATTGAAGGCCTTAACAGGGTAATGGCCGCTGAATTTGGACAGCATGGTATTAAGTCGGTTTGCATCTGTTCCGGAGCACTACTGGAAACGAAAAAGATACAAGGGATGATTACTGATTTTTCCGCCGCTCTGGGTGTACCCAGGGAACAGGTGGCCGCCAACTACACCCGGTTCGATATCCTGAAAACCACGCCTACCTTAATGCAGCTGGGAGAAACGGCTGCCTTCCTGGTGTCAGATAACGGGGTGGTGTTTAACAGCCACATTGTTGATGTTGATTGCGGAAAACTGAATATATTATAATAAGTTTAGGGGGTGGCACTCCTGTTTATTAGCCATAACATACAAATAATGGAAAGAGAAATAACTTTGCAGCAGGCCATGGCCGGGGATATCAACGCATTTCAATCGCTGTTTGCCGAATTTCAGCAACCGCTGAAATCCTACCTGTACCGCCTGCTCACCGACCGTAATGATGTGGACGACCTCACACATGATACTTTCATTCGGGCGTTCGATAAAATCTACTCCTTCAATGCTGAAGCATCGCTTAAAACCTGGGTTTTTCGTATAGCCACTAACCTGGCCTACGATCACCTCAGAAAGCTGCAGCGATGGCCGGTGGACGCTCAGGATAAGGGCGCCGGCCTGGCCATTGGGAATGCTGAAATCGCTTGTAGCTTCCGGACTGTACACCAGCACTGTACCTCCGGCGCCTATGAAATGCGTGAACATATCGATTTCTGCTTTACCTGCATCTCCAAAACCCTGCCGATCGAAAACCAGGTGGCCCTGATCCTGAAAGATATCTACGATTTCCCTGTGAAAGAAATATCTCTGATCCTGGACAAGTCCGAAGGCGTAGTGAAACATCTGCTGAGCGATGCACGCGATACGATGACGCATGTTTTCGATCACCGCTGTGCACTGATCAATAAGAACGGCATATGCGATCAGTGCAGTCAGCTCAACGGGATCTTCAATCCTAAACAGGACCAGCAGGAGCAACGCATGAAACTGGAGCTGGTGAAAGAGTCAAAGCGCTTTAACCGGGCGGAATTGTTTGAACTCAGAACCCAGCTGGTAAAGGCCATTGATCCGTTGCAGAGTAGCGGCACCGACTTACAGGATATTATCATGCGCTGTACCCGTACGGCCATCGGCGATGTAAAAGATTTTTTTAGCCCTCCGCCGGGAAAAGCGCTATAACAGTGGCTATTGCATCTTCATAAAAATTGTATAGTAGGTTCATACTATGGCGGTAGTCACTTGCAGGTGCTACCGCTGCTTTTATTACATCCATTGCTTCACTTTTTGTATACAATAATCCCATAGCAATTGCTCATTGCGCTTGCTGTAATACTTCTCTGCAGGAGCTACGGGTTTGTTTTTTTCAAAATAATTTCCGGTGAGATGTATATCTGCCGTGGCCAGGTAGGTAAGCGTTTGAGCCCCCTGTTCCGGCGTTTTGAAAAATGGCCTGAGCAACTTTACGAATAAATTGAGGAAGCCTCCCAGGTTACTGGTAACGCCGAAGTTAGTGGCTATAGCACCCGGGTGTACGGAGTTGACCGTCACGTTGTGTAATCCTTGTGTTGTCAACAGGCCCGCCAGGTGCCGGGTATTCCAGATCAGAAATAATTTTGCATTGCCATACGCCACCAGCGGATTATATTTTTTGCTCCCCTCCATATCATTAAAATCCGGTTTGGCATTCAACCTATGCGAGTTGGAAGCTACATTGATAATCCTGCCATCCTCACTTTGGCTAAGCAGCGGCAACAGCAGCTCACTGAGTAAAAACGGCGCGAGCACATTTACGGCGAAAGTCGTTTCCACACCTTCGGCAGTAACGGCCCTGTCTTTGTTCATGAGTCCACCTGCGTTATTGATAAGTATATCCAGCCGCTTATATTTACTAAGAAAACTCTCTGCTGCCTTTTTTACATCGCTCATCAAAAAGAAGTCGCCAAGTATATAGCTTACCTTGTTATTACCGGTCATTATCCTGATCTCTTCCGCTGCCAGCGCTGTTCTTCCTTTGTTTCTTCCATGGATCACAACGGTGTATTGCTGTTTCGCTAAGGCTAGCGCTGCTGCCTTGCCTATTCCGCCCGTAGCACCCGTGATTAAAACTACTTTCTCCTGATTCATTTTTTTTGACACAAACTTAGTTATATTTACTAACCATCGGTTAGTACTAACTGTTCGGTTAGCGCTAACTGAGTGGTTAGTATAAATACCCGATAATGGCAAAAAAACATCCTCCCATCACCTGCGATGCCGGCACACTCCGCGCCATCCGCGACGCCATGGAAACGCTGAATGGCAGCTGGAAGCTGCAGATTTTATTATCGCTCAAAGGCGGTCCGAAACGGTTTAGGCAGCTAGCGAAGGAAATAGAAGGCATCAGCGATAAAATGTTGTCAAAGGAGTTGAAAGACCTGGAAACTAATTTATTGGTAAAGCGTACCGTATATGATACTTTTCCGCCGGCAGTGGAGTACGAAATTACACCGTATGCGGATACCTTGCAGGAGGTGATGCTGGCACTGAAAGATTGGGGAATGATGCACCGGAAAGTAATAATGGGGTCGTAAAAGGCGTGAATAGTTATATATGGAACCCGAAGGGTAAATGAGATTTTTTTAGAGGAAATTCAAAGGGAGGGTTTCTCTATTTGTGAGGTACGACATAAATTAGTATTCAAATTTGTTTTCTCCTAAACATTGGCAAATGAGTAAAAAAATCGTAATTTGTTTGGCGCTCCTGATCGCCTTCAGCGCTGGATTTGCATTCGATACAATTTTCCAAATAACTTTCAAAAAAGAACACATGGCCCGCGTAACAGGCATCGGCGGTATTTTCTTTAAATGCAAAGATCCCGAAAAAATAAAAGACTGGTACAAAACACACCTGGGTATTAACACCACACCTTATGGTGCCACTTTTGAATGGAGGGAGGATAATGATTCCACTGCCAAAGGTTCTACCTCCTGGAGCCCTTTTAAAGAAGATACTAAATACTTTGCACCTTCCACAAAGGAATTTATGATTAACTACCGGGTGGATAACCTGGAGGAGATGGTGGCTGCTTTAAAGAAAGAAGGGGTAACCATGCTGGATGAAATAGCTGTTTACGACTACGGTAAGTTTGTACATCTGCTGGACATAGAAGGTAATAAAATAGAGCTGTGGGAGCCAAAGGAATAAAAACAGCAACAGACCATTGGCGCTATAGGTCGATGCGTGCCAGCTGTTAGCAGGATTAATCTGCGTTTGTACGTTCGCGTGATACACTCCTGATAGCAGACCAGCTATCAGTGATGCGGTAAGAATTGTATTTAATTTGAAATCCATATTTAACCCATCATACACAAAAATATGACTGCTATCAAAAACATTGTCCTGGTCCATGGCGCTTTCAGCGATGGCTCCGGATACCGTGGCATTTATGATATCCTAACCAGCCAGGGTTTTAACGTTACCATCGTCCAAAATCCGCTCACCTCCCTGCAAAACGATGCCACCGCTACCACGGTAGTATTGGATAACCAGGACGGCCCTACGATTCTTGCCGGCCACTCCTGGGGAGGCGCCGTGATCACGGAAGCTGGTAACCATCCTAACGTAGCCGGATTGGTATACATCGCGGCTTTTCAGCCGGACACGGCTGAATCCGCCCTGCAGTGGTTCCGTTCCGCTCCTCCGGCGCCTGAAAACGGCATCCAGCCACCCAATGAAAAAGGGATTGTGTACTACGCCAAAGAAACATTTCATGCCGGCTTCTGTGCGGACATCCCAAAGGCTGATGCCGACTTCCTTTATGCTTCCCAGGGCGCCTTCTATGCACAGTGCTTTGTAACGCCCATCACCGCCGCGGCATGGCGACATAAGCCCACCTATGGCATCATCGCTACGGAGGATAAAAGCATACTGCCGGATATTCAGCGAAACATGTATACCCGCTCCAATACTAAAACGATTGAACTCAAAGCCAGTCACGCATTACATATTTCCCAGCCACAGGCAGTGGCGGATTATATCTCCACCGTTGCAGGGGAGCTTGCGGGCAAAAATATCTGGGGAGATGTAAATGCATTGTGTTGAAAGTCGCGCGTGGCCTGCCATGCGCGGCTTTTTACTATGTTCCCTTTCCAGGCAGCAAGGAGACGCGGATTTTAATATCTCTCCTATATAAAAATTAAAATCCAAACACTAGCTTTGTTAGACAAAGCTACACGTTATGATCACGCGAAAAATTATCTTGCCATTAATGGCTACCAGCCTTAGTTTAACAGCTTACGCCCAGCAGGAACATCCTCTGTACCCGGATACGGTTGTCAACAGCCGCAAGGCGCCGAACCACGAAGTAAAGGTCGACAGGCCCGATGGCGGTATCGGCTACTCCCGGGTATCAGTACCCACCGTACAAATATTCAAAGCCCCTGCTGATAAGGCAAACGGCGCCGCCATGGTTGTATGCCCAGGTGGTGGCTACTCCGGTCTTGCCTATACGAAAGAAGGTATCAACTTTGCCAAACGCCTTAATGAAATGGGTGTGACCGCTATCGTTCTCAAATACCGCATGCCTAATGATACCACCATGTGGGATCGCTCTGTTGGCCCACTGCAGGATGCCCAACAAGCCATCCGCCTGGTAAGGCAGCATGCTGCTGAATGGAACGTGGATGTAAACAGGGTAGGACTCATGGGCTCTTCCGCAGGTGGGCACCTGGCATCCACCGCAGGCACGCACTTTAAAAAATCGTATATCCCTAACCGTGATCAGGTGAATCTGCGCCCCGATTTCCTCGTGCTCGTATACCCGGTGATCACCATGGCCGACAGCATCACCCACCGCGGCTCCCGCAATAACCTCATCGGCAATAATCCTACGGCCGCACAAGTACAGGAATTCAGCAACGAATTGCAGGTAACCACGGAAACGCCGCCTACCTTCCTCGTGCACGCCTCGGACGATAAAGCAGTACCGGTAGCCAACAGCATCAATTTCTACTCCGCCCTTATCCGCAACAGCGTGAAGGCTGAGCTGCATGTATACCAGCGCGGCGGCCATGGCTTCGGCATGAACACCAGTAACCCGGATGAACACTGGATGGACCGCCTGGAAAACTGGCTCCGCGATAACGGCTGGCTGAAGAAATAACTTTTGTAGTGAGGCGCTGCGCCCATTCCCCTCGTACAAGGAGGCGGGCGCAGCTCGCCTCTACAGCCCGTCTTTCCAGTTAGGATTCTGCGTCAGGTTCTTGTTCAGATTACGCTCCTGTGTTGGAATAGGATAGAGATAATCACGTGTTTCATCAAACTGTTTGGCGATATTCGGATTCACCACAATAGGACCTCCGGAACTGCCTTTCTCCAGGCTGATCTCCGTGCCAAGTTTCAGATAGGCCGGCCCTTTAGGACCACTCGGTTTGGTACCTTCGTAGATCACCACATCAATAGTGCCGTCGTTGTCCAGATCGTACTGGCCTGCTCCCGGAAAATACATGCCTTTGAATTGTTTTGATAACAACGCACCTTCTTTCCAGCGGGTAAGATCATGCCAGCGGAAATTTTCCATCACCAGCTCAATCCTGCGCTCACGGCGGACTTCCAGGATAGCCCCGCTTAAATTTTTAGTGGTATAACGGGCGGCCTCATAGGCGTCCGGGTTGGCATTGGCTGCTGCCACATCCAACGTAGGCATGCCTACACGATCCCGCAGCAGCTTGATGGATTTATCAATATCTCCCTGGTTAAGCTGCCCCAGCTCAGCCTTCGCCTCTGCATAGTTTAGCAACACCTCCGCATAGCGGAATATGGGCATATCGTTATCGTTTTTCGTATAAGAGTCGTGCGTTTCATCGGTCACATATTTAATCAGCTGATAGCCGGTAACCGATGCTCCAAAATCCGGCACCAGCTTATTGGTATTGCCAATCCTGGTATAGCCCGGTGTGCGTATGGTTTGCGCCAAACGTGGATCGCGGTTCTGACACTCCTGGAAAAACTGCATTTTATCGTAATTCGGCTGGTCGGTAAAGCGGCTGCCATCTTTCATCAGGTAGCTGTTGACAAAACTTTTTTCCAGTCCCGGCTGACCATATGACGCCGTAATCGTATAGTAGTTCGCGTTATGATAGAGTTGTAAAATACTGCTGAATCGTCTCGTTAAAATGATCTCATCTCCGTTCGCATCCTTGCTGGTGAACAGCTCCCGGTAAGCGTTTGCGGGGGTGCTGGTAAAAATCCGGTAAGGCCCGCGGGTGATGAGTGTGTCGGCTGCATCCGCCGCCAGTTGCAGAAATTTACTGGCATCCGGCAAATTGAATTCGGGGTGGTACTTTCTGAAGGTACCTTCAAACAGGCAAATCCGTGATTTCAATGCCAGTGCTGTCCACTTGTTTACCTGCTCAGGATTTTTAGTGCCATCGAGGTTTGCAATGGCTGTATCAATATCTGCGAGTATGGAGTCCATGATCAGCGTACGTGGATCGCGGGCCTTCTGCAATTCCGGATCATTGGTTTCCATCGGCTTATTGTACCAGGGTACATCACCAAATTTTTTCACCATCTCATAATAGAACCAGGCGCGGAAAAATCTGGCTGCGCCTACATATTTACGGGTCACATTATAAGGCAGTACGCGGTTATAATTCACCATAAAGTAGTTGATCTTACGGAGTTCGGTCCAGGTCCAGCCACCACCGGTTACAGGTATCTGCCGGCGGCCGGTAAGAAACTCTGATGTACTTGATTTTACCACATTATCCAGGTCTTCATTATACACGCCCTCGGCATCAGGTACCATCGTGTACATGGAGTTGACATACAATTGCAGGTCTTTTTCTGTTTTAAAATAACTATCGGGAGATATTTTTGCGAGAGGGTCGCGGTCCATGAATTTTTTACATGCACCCAGCGACAAGGCCAGCAGCGCGATTATCACTATTTTGAATGTTTTCATTTTCTGTGCTTTGACTGATTAGAAAGAAATATCCACACCTACTGCATATGTTTTACTGAACGGATATACGCGACCGTTAGCATCGGTTCTTACCAGGTTAGGATCGCTGGAAAGCTGCTCCGGATCGAGGTATTTGCTTTTCAGTTTGGTAAGGGTGAGCAAATTTTCACCACTGAAGTAGATCCTGCAACGGGTCAGCTTCAGGTGCTGCAATAGCGATGCCGGCAGGGAATATCCCAGGATAAGGCTTTTCAGGCGGATGTAAGCCAGGTCTTGCAGGTAGCGGTCGTTATTTTCTTTCAGGGAGCCGTTATCATTGAGGGCAATGTACCCTCTGAGTCTTGGGAAGTACGCGTTCGGGTTTTCTTCGCTCCAGAGTTTTTCCGGGAAGTCCTGCGGTATAAACGACATATAAGGGCGGGAGAAAGGTCCCCAGAATTTATCGGCGTTATTGCCCGGATACCAGTGCTGGCGGCCTATGCCCTGGAAAAACAGGCTGAAGTCGAAGCCATTCCAGTCCGCACCACCTCTGATACCAAATGTATATCGTGGTAGGGAATTACCTATCACGCGCTGGTCACCAGGTTTGTCCACCGTGTTCTGTCCTTTGTTGATGGCGCCATTATTATCCAGGTCAGCGAATTTCAGGTCACCGGCGCGTAGCTTACCCCATTCGCCCGGTGCGGAAAAGATGTTGTTGCCTACCTGCGTCTGGTCTACTTTCCAGTCGGCGGCCTCTTTATCATCCGCAAAATATCCCAGAATGCTATAGCCCCAGATTTCCCCCAGCTGCTTGCCTACGTAGTAGTCGCTCAGGATTCTGTTAGGGTTATCAAATTTGGTGATTTCGGCTTTGAAATCACCCACGTTAACGCCTATATTATAATTCAGTGCCTTGCGACCTACGGTCACGCTGTTTCTCCAGTCGAGATTGATTTCCCAGCCAGTGGAGCGTAAATCCGCCGCGTTCATTTTAGGCTCGGTAGCGCCATATGCCGCAGGCAGGGTCATGCCTTTGGTAAGCATGTCTTTAGTGTTGCGGATGTACCAGTCGAAGGTTACATTCAGTTTATTGCGCAGGAAAGCGAGGTCCACACCAAAGTTGGTGGAATTCACCTTTTCCCAGGTGAGGTCCGCGGTGATAGGTGTGGGCAAACTCACATACTGCGTACGTTTACCGCTGGTAACATAGGTATTGGTGCCAATGCTCATCAGCGGGATGTAAGGGTAGTAGTTGTTTTTTACATCCTGGTTACCGAGTGCACCATAGGAAGCGCGCCATTTGATATCGCTGATTACATTTTTTACCGGTGCGAAAAATGCTTCTTCCGACATACGCCAGCCGGTGGATACTGAAGGGAAGAATCCAAAGCGGCTACTGGAAGGGAACCTGGAGGAGCCATCATATCTCCCGTTAAATTCTACCAGGTATTTATCAGCATAGCTATAGGCGGCGCGGCCAAAAGCCCCCAGCAGCGCCAGTTCTTCGTTGTTACTGTTTACGGTAGCATCGCCGGAACCGAGGGCTACCTCGTTCAGGTCTTCCGACAAAATATCATTACGTTGGGAGTACAGCATTCTTAATTGCTGCAGCTCCTGGTTTACACCGGCTGTGAAAGAGAGATTATGTTTGCCCACCCGCTTGTTATAGTTGCCGTATATGTTTACCACGTTGGTGGTTTTGTTGTTGTTTTGCTGCCAGAGGTTATCGTTATATACGTAGCTGATCACGCCCGGGTATATACTCCATGGCGCAGCGGTTTGGCGATGGAAGCTGCTGCCATTGGCCACTGTAAGGGTGTAATTACCGATGATATTGATATCAGGAGTAATTTTGAAAGTGGCAGCAATACTGTTCACCAGCTCCAGTTGCTTCATCCCCCCTTTGCTTTTTCCATGCAGCAGGTCCGCATAAATACCATCGCCAATAGTGTAGTTATTCAGTTCTGTGCGATAAGTAGCGGTACCATCAGGGTTTACCGGCACATAAGAAGGTAGGGCATGTACGCTCACGGATACGAAGTTATCGTTTACACCGAGGCCGGGATACGTATATTCGTACGCGTTAAGCTGGGTGTTGCTGCTCAGTACCAGCCAGGGTTTTACTTCCGCCTCTACCTTGGCGCGGAAGTTATAGGAGTTGTATTTATCCTGTTGAATACGCATCATACCTTTTTTCTGGTAGGCGCGACCGGACACCATATAGTTAATTTTATCGTTGCCGCCGCTGATATTGAGGCTATGCTCCATGGATGGCATCACGTCACGGAACATGGTTTTCCACCAGTCGGTGTTACCATAGTATACGTACATGTCTTTACCCTTGCGGTTCTGGATGACTACTGACGGCAGGGTAGGGTCAGTTTTTCTCTTGAGCAGTTCTTCATAGTCTTCATCGGTATAACCGGTATAGGTTTTACCCAGGGAGATTTTAAAGGCCTCGTCGTTCAGCATGGCGGCGTCGTATCCGCTGGTGATGAAGTCGGTGCGGGTGGTTTGTTTGCTCCAACTATAGTTGCTGCCGTAGCTGATCTGCATTTTTCCTGCCTTACCTTTTTTGGTGGTGAGCAGTACTACGCCAAAGGCGCCGCGTGCCCCGTAGATGGCGGCGGAGGCGGCATCTTTGAGTACGGTAATCGATTCAATATCGCGTGGGTTCACGGTGTTGATATCACCTGGAATGCCATCGATGAGGATGAGCGGGCCACCGCCGGAGATGGAAGTGAAGCCGCGGATATTCAGGGTGGCAGTGCTTCCCGGGCGGCCGTCACCGAAGTTGACGTTGAGGTTGGGCACCGCTCCCTGCAGGGCCTGGCCTACGTTGGCCACCGGGCGACTCTCAATGACGCTCGCGTCCACCTGTGCCACGGCGCCGGTGAGATTGACTTTCTTCTGCACGCCATAACCAACCACCACCACATCTTTAATTTTTGAGCGGCTGCTCCCGAGGGGGATGGTGAGAAAGCTGTTGCCGGAGATCACTACCTCTTTGTTTTCGTAGCCGATGTAGGATACCACGAGGATATCGCCGGGCTTAACGGAGGCAATGGAAAAGCCGCCGTCTGGCGCGGTGACTACTCCCTTGCGGGTCCCCTTGATGGCGATGGTCACGCCAAGCAGTGGCTCTTTTGTGTCCCCGTCTATTACCTTTCCTTTCAGTCCAAATTCCTGTTCGTCTTTCTTATATACAATCAGCAAGTCATTTTTTTCGCGGTAGCCAAGGGTGGTGTTGGCAAGAAGGGAATCGAGCAGGTTTTCTGCCGTGCCGTAGGATTCCAGTGACGTGTATTGGTACCTGTTAGTGGCCGACTCGTCAAACACTAACCGGTAGTGCGTTTGCCGGGCCAGCTGTTTAAGTACTGTGGTGAGCGTGGAGCTGCCCGTCTTAACAGCCACCGTTTTTTGCAGCGATTGTCCTTCCAGGTTTTTTGCCCAGACCGACAAGCTGATAACTGCCATGCATGATGTCAGGAAACTAAGACGCATAAGGTAACGGATTGTAGAATTACTTACTACATTTTTCATACATTTGAAAGGTTTTTATGAAATATTAAAAACTGGCTGCCATATCCGGTAAGTCGAATTACGGATGGATGTGTCAGCATCAAGAGAACCGGTTAAGTTGGCGCTTGACCGGTTTTATTTTTTTATGTTAATAGATGAAATAAGTGTTGTTACTTTTTTTATATGTTAACTGATGAACCAGGCATATTGCCTGAAGGATGCTTTCGGCATTGTGGTGACTGTTGAAATCTCCCGAAATCCTGTACTGTTGTGCTGTTGCAGTCATAAGGCGAATCTGAATATTATAGCGGTTTTCCAGCGTTGCAGCTACGTGCTCCATCGAGCTTTGGCGAAACACCAGTTCCTCTGCACACCATGCCGTGGAAATGGTTGCAGGCTGCCGGAATTGTTGCTGTGCGTTGGTGATGGTATTGATTTCCAAACCTTCATTTGGCGACAGCAGGGTAGCTGTATTCATTTTTGTGGAATCAGCGGAGACTTTTACTTTCCCGGTTTTTACTACAATGCTCACTGTGTTTTTATCATTATCAATTTTCAGGTTAAAAGAGGTGCCAAGTACAGTTGTGATCGTGTTGCCGGCAACCACTTTAAAAGGTTTTTCAGGTTGTTGTTTTACATCAATAAATATTTCTCCCTTTTCCAGGATCAGCTCGCGGCTATGGCTATTAAAGGTGTTTTCAAATTTGAAACTTGCGCCACTATTCATTACTACTACGGAGCTATCCGGCAGTCTTTTCCGGGTAACACCTTTATCGTTGCTAACGGTGATGTATGTACGATAAATGATGCCGGCAGATGATTTCACGGCCATTTTATTCATGGTGGCGGGCCTTAGCAGCCAGGCCATGGTACCTGCACCCAAAGCGATGATCACGATAGCGGCTATACGACGTATCATGCGCCAGCCTTGCTGCGGCCTTTCATTCAGCTCAGGAGGGGAGTAGCCGGCCTCCTGGCGGATATGTTCCAGCATATCCCCTTTTATTTCCCGCAACTCTTCGGCGGTGAGGTTAGCGGGCATTTCGTCTGCCTGTGCAAACCACGTTTCGAGCTGTTGTAGTTCCTCCGGTGTCGCTTCCCCTTTCAGGTATCTGGCGGCAATGTTTTTCAGTTGCTGGTTGTTCATCATATTGGATCTGCTACATAGTAGCGTCAAAAAATGAACGGTAGTACCATGTTGATATGTTAACTAATTGTTAAAGAAGAAAATGATGCCCGGCACAAGGGCGAGTATCAGGGTGGCTTCGCGCAGCTCTGCACGCAGGCGGGCCAGGGCTTTAGATAACTGGTTTTTTACGGTTTGTTCAGATAGAGATAGTTCTCTGGCTATTTCGGATATGGTTTTATGTTGATGGCGGCTCAGCGTATATACCTGTTTCATTTTGAAGGGCAGGCGTTCCACTGCGGTGGCCAGCAGTTGTTTCAATTCTTTTTCATGGAGGCGGTCAGTTGTATCCGCCGGGGCGGAGAGGTGCATGGTCGCCTGGGCGTCGTGCAGCGGTGTGAGTGCCGGTTCGGCGATGTTGCTGAGTACTTCATATCTCACCGCGGCAAATAAATACGAACGGAGTGAACCACTGAGTTCGAGGCTGCCACGTCTTTTCCATAGTCCAATGAATACGTCCTGCACGGCATCCTTGGCGGGAGCGTTTAGCCGTAAGCATTTGTAGGCATACAGGAATAATGATTCCCAATAGCGGTTGTACAATATCTCATAGGCCGCTGCATCATCGTTTGCAACACGTTGAAACAGTTCATTGTCGGTAAGATATTTATACTTCATGGAGTGGTAGAATAAGATATGGCACGCAAGATAAAAATAGGTAAATAGAATTGATTTTACCATATTGTTAACAAGCATATTTCACCGGGTGATTAAAATCAATCAACAGGCCTATACCGCTGAACTGATGGCACAATAATCCCGGGGCCGTGCGTCCGCAGCCATGTTGCCGGCGTACGGCCTTGATAATTCTTTTACTACCTTCGTTCCATGGAATGGAATCAAATACCCTCCTTTGATGTGTTCATGGAAAAATTTGCAAACCTCTACAAAGCAGGAGAAGATTTGCAGCAGGGTTATTCGCAATTTGTTTTACGTAGGGAGATGGAAATCCAGGCTGCTGGTCATTTCCATCGGGTGGGCAGCAATTACCTCCATAAAGGCAGTGTACCATTTCATCATCAGTATTTCGGCATTGCCGGGTTGGCGCCTGGCCAGGTATACTGTATGATTCGCCCTGACAACGCCGATCCGGTGATGCTTACCATCTCCCCGGAAAAAAATAATTATAGTTTGTTAGTGAGATATATGCGGCTGCTGGATAATACCTACACGGCTACTATCAGGGAGCAGCTGGGCGCGGCGTGCTATCAGCAGTTGCTGCAAGCTATCCGGGACTCGGTAGTGATTGAGGCTGGCCTCAAACGTACTACCGGTACGCGTTATGAACTCGGCAGCTATGACGGCGCCTCGCTGGAAATAGCGGTACAACGCAATCCCGTAGAAGGTTCGCCGGTGGAGCGTATAGCGGATATGGTGAGTGCCCTGATTAACTATTGTGTAACAAAGGAGGATGACTTACTGGACCGGATACACGAAATTGGGTAGATCGCGAATAGCAGCAAGTGTTGCTGATTAACTTGATCGGATACACGAAAATCGGAAGGTGCTGCGCGATGCTGCTCTACTTAATTTGGTTATAGGCGAATAGCCTCAGACATTTCCGCGCTGCAAGTTGCCAGCACGAAGATGGATTGGCTTAGCATTACAGGTTTACGGGATAGCCTACACGAAAAAAATATGCCAGGCATACTGCCCACACATTAGCCACTTACGGCGTTGGCTACACGAAATTAATATGCCAGACATACTGCCCACACATTAGCCACTTACGGCGTTAGCTACGCGAAATTAATATGCCAGCCATACTGCCCGCACATTAGCCACTAACGGCGTTAGCTACACGAAAATGCATATATCGGAATTATTTAGCCCCGGCATTACGGGTTTACAGGCCTCACTGCTACGACCTCGCAGCCAGCACAAGAAAATTTTACGCCCACGTTTTTTGTTTTCACCTTTTTAATTATCTTCATGCAAACGATTGCAATTTTAATAATCTACCCCTGTCCGGAAAGGGGAGATGCTTTGTGATTCCCGATATGTAGCATTTTGATGTAGCCTTTTTTCAACCAAACAGCATTGCTGTAACCCACTAAAAATTGTACTATGAAACAATTCCACATTCATCGGTGGCTTTGCATGGCCATCCTGTTATTGTCTGCCCTTAACCTTTCTGCCCAAACACCTGTAGCAAAAAATGGTCAGCTAAGCGTAATCGGCCTAAAACTCTGTAACCAATATGGTAACCCTATTCAGCTGCGTGGCATGAGTACCCACGGCATACAATGGTATGGCTGGGGAAGCTGTCTCACAGAAGCCTCGCTCGACGCGCTGGCGTACGACTGGGGAGCGGATGTACTTCGTATATCCCTGTACGTGCAGGAGGGGGGCTACGCCTCCGATCCTGCAGGTTTTACCACACAGGTAAACCGCCTGATAGAAGAAGCCACGGAAAGAGGGATGTATGCCCTGGTGGACTGGCACCAGCTCACACCCGGTGACCCTAACGCAAACCTGGCACTGGCTAAAACATTCTTTACCGCCATCGCCAACCAGCACAAAAACAAAAACAACATTATCTATGATGTTTGTAATGAGCCCAACGGCGTTACCTGGGCAACTATTAAAACTTACGCCAACCAGATTATTCCCGTAATCCGCGCCATTGATAATGATGCGGTAATCCTGGTAGGTACGCACGCCTGGGGCTCCATGGGAATTTCCGATGGCCGCTCCGCACAGGATATCGTGAGCAACCCGCTCACGTTTTCCAATATCATGTATACCTTCCACTTCTACGCCGCCGATCATGGCACGGAGTACCTCAATGAGCTGGACTGGGCATCGGACCGGCTGCCGGTATTTGTGACCGAATTTGGCTCGCAGGAAGCCAGTGGCGACGGTCCCAACGACTTCACCATGACGCAGCAGTATATCGACCTGATGGCCAGAAAAAAGATCAGCTGGACTAACTGGAACTTCTCCGATGACTTCCGCAGCGGCGCCGTATGGATCACCGGCACCTGCTCCGCAGGCCCATGGACCACCGCCCGCCTGAAACCCGCCGGTACCTGGATTCGCCAGCGCATGTTATCTCCGGCAGACGATTTCCCCGGAGGTACTACCACACCCACCTGCACCCCCGTTACCGCCAGCTCCGATGATGGCAACGTAGCCGCCAATGTCCTGGATAACAACCTGAACACCCGCTGGTCCGCCTCCGGAGATGGCCAATACCTCCAGTTCTGCCTCAACGATACCGCCAGCGTAAGCGGCGTCAAAATCGCCTTCTATAACGGTAACACCCGTACGTCGTCTTTTGATGTACAGGTATCGCTCAACGGCAGCACCTGGACCAACGCCGCCACCAACAGAACCAGCAGCGGAACCAGCACCGCCCTCGAAACCTTCTCCTTTACCGCGCTAACGGCAAAGTATGTACGAATTGTGGGTCATGGCAATAATGTGAATGCCTGGAACAGCTACACGGAAGTGCAGATCGTCCAACAACCCATCACCACTCCCGCCTGTACGCCCGTTACCGCCAGCAGCGACGATGGCAACGTAGCCGCCAACACCCAGGATAATGACCTCAATACCCGCTGGTCAGCAACTGGTGATGGCCAATGGATTCAGTTCTGCCTCGGTACCGTGAAAACCGTTACCGGTGTGCAAATCGCATTCTATAACGGCAACGTACGTTCGTCGTATTTCGATATTGCCTTGTCGCAGGATGGCAGCAGCTGGACCACCGCCGCCACCGGACTACAAAGCAGCGGTACCAGCACCGCCCTGCAAACCTTCAATATCACCGCCACCGCAGCTAAGTACGTCCGCATTATCGGACACGGCAACAGCGTGAATGCGTGGAACAGCTATACGGAAGTAAAAATAAATACCGCCGCTACGCTGCAATCGCCTAGCCAGCAAACACTGGCTATCTCCCCAAAAACAACCCTGCCAACAGCAGATAAAATGGTGGTAAGCCCTAACCCGGTAGGTGCCTCCATGAACGTCCGGCTGGAACTGAAGAAACCAGGAAGAGTGGCCCTGCTGCTATTTGATATGAATGGAAAACCAGTCAGCACGTTTATTAATACCACAATGCCTGCCGGCGTGCATAATGTCCCCGTGAAAACAGGGCAACTAACACCAGGTAGCTATATCATACAATTGAATAGTAATGGTGGGAAAGTAACAGAGAAGATTCAGAAGTTATAATAATATTTCCAAACAGCTCAGGGCCTGCAGGCCCTGAGCTGTTTGGAAATCCCCGTGCCTCAGGCACGGGGATTCCTAAATACAAACATTGCCCATCAACTTTTTTCAAGGCTTCGTATATCCTTCGGGTTTAGCCCCGACTGCCCCTTCACAAACTTATTAAAATGACTCACATCTGTAAACCCAAAATCAGCACTGATCCCCTTTAACAAATCCTGGCTGTATTTGAGTCGCGCCGCTATAAGCTGATATTTATATTTAGAGATATACTCCTTCACGGATATACCCACTTCTCTCCTGAACAACATCCGCAGGTAGCTGGCCGACAAATGAAACGTATCCGCCATGTGTTCAATGGTGAGCAGGGACGGCTGTTGAATGTTGGCATGTATATGCTGCATCACCTGCATGGCTACACTTTCCTGCTGCTGCACATTTGCGGGGGTATCGCGGAAAATATGCCGCTTCAGGAGCACCAGGATCGTGCGCAACAAATGCACCATGAGTTCATTCGGCTGCTCAGCTGCATCTTCCCATTCCTTTACCATCATGCGGATCAGCTGTTCCGTCTTTTTCAGATCCCGTTTATGATGAATGATTTCACTAAGCTGCTCCCTGTTTACAATCAGCTCATCCATTAGCAGGTTCCAGTTTTTCTTTTCTTTGGAGTCAGCCCCGCTGAGATAGATGGGTAAAAAGCGGATCACGCTGAACTCCGTTTTTTCCCTGATATTTATTTTATGATGATCCGGTGGTGCCAGCAGGAACAAGGCTTTCCGTTCATATTTAGTACGCACATTGTTGAGGATATGTGTGCCACTGCCCGAATGAAAAAATATCAGTTCATAGTAATTGTGGTTATGCTGCGGGAAAGGCCACTGCGTAACGGTAAAGTGACGAATAAAAATCGGTTCAAATTGTACAAAACGTTTCATAATCGATTTTTACAAATTTACAATCTGAAAGTACAAATTTAATCATTTGCTGCCTGCTAGCTTTGCAAATAAAAAAGATGAATCTGAGTCAAAGCACCCGGCAGGCCTGGGGAATCCCTGTGATGGCGGTGTCGGGAGGGATCATTGTGGCTAATCTTTATTATAATCAACCTATCCTGCATAATATCGCGGAATCATTGCGGGTGCCGGATAGCAGCATCGGTCGCATGTCCATGACCGCACAAATGGGCTATGGCCTGGGAATGTTACTGCTGGTACCTCTGGGGGATATGCTGCACCGCAAACGCCTGATTGTTACCATGTGTTTGTTACTCTGTACAACATTGTTGTTAACGGCAGCATCGCATACGATCTCCATGCTGCTGCTCCTCAGCTTTTTTACAGGTTTGTTTTCCACGCCGGCGCAGATTATTTTACCTATGGCAGCGGCGCTGGGCAAAGAAAACCGTGGGAAAACAGTCGGGAAAGTATACAGTGGGATCTTATGCGGCATGCTGGGATCAAGAGTGCTGAGCGGGCTGATTACTGCGTGGCTGGGCTGGGAGTACGTATTCCTGTTTTCCGCAATCCTGGTGTGCGTCGCTATTGTGCTGCTGTGGATGTTTTTACCGGAGATACCACCTAAATATACGGGTAGCTATGGAGGGCTGCTGAAATCTACGCTCTCCCTGATAAAAGAATATCCTGTACTTCGACAGTCGGCACTGCTGGGCGCATTTACCTTTGGTGCATTTTGCTCTTTCTGGACTACGGTTACCTTTCACCTCAGCAGTGCCCCTTTTCATTACAGCACCGCACAGATTGGCCTGTTTGGCATCATTGCCATTGGTGGAGCGCTGGTAGCGCCGGTATTTGGCAAGGCTGCGGACAAAGGGAATGTTATCAGAGGGTTGTACCTATCGGTAGGTATGATGACCGCCAGCATTGTACTGTTGAAAATGTTTCCCTATTCGACGACCATCCTCATCGCTGGTATCTTCTTCCTTGACATTGGCGTGCAGGCCACGCAGATCACCAATTTTACCCGCATCTATGCGTTAAATGAACATGCACACAGCCGGCTGAATACCGTGTATATGACCACCTATTTTATTGGGGCCGCCATAGGCACTGGTTTCGGGCTGCTCAGCTGGAAACTGGGCGGGTGGAACATGGCCACCTGGCAGATGCTGATATGGGGCATAATCGCATTGACCATAGTGGCGGTATCACAGCGCAAAAGCGCCGCCACCGGATTACTACATAAGGCATAATGCTTGTGATGGGTTTGATAATAAATCACTGTCTATGAAAAATCAAACCCTTCTTCAAACATTGGCCCTGGGCGTTATCTCCGGTATGCGTAGCTCGCTTGGCCCGGCCTTTAGTTGTTTGTATGCCGGCAAACGTTCAAAAAACAAATTGTCCAGGCTCAACTTCATGGGTAAAAGCAACACCGGCAAAGTACTAGGAGTTATGGCAGTTGGGGAGCTAATAGTGGATAAACTGCCTGGAATTGGCAATCGTACGGCTGCTGCCGGCGTGATAGGACGTGGATTGGCTGGCGCGCTTGCAGGAGCCACCTTGTATGAATGCCAGGGTAAGCAAAGCTGGAAAGGCGCCGCTATAGGTGCAGCAGCAGCCATCGTGGCCACGTATGCCTTCTTCCACCTGCGGCAGACTGCTGTCAGAAAAGGGAAAATGAATGACCGTGTAGTAGCCCTGGCAGAAGATACGCTGGCCATCGGCATTGGTAGTTTGGCTACCCGTTTGAAATAAACTAACGCAACGCCGAAGGATTTACAGCATACTTATTTTTAAATGCATACGAAAAGTGAGAGAGGTCCTCAAAGCCCACTTCCAGGTACACATCCGAAGGGGTACGGCCTTTGTTGGCAATCTGGAAATGTGCTTCTTCCAATCGCTTATCCAGCAACCATTTGCTGGGAGTAGTGTGGAACACCTTTTCAAAATCCCGCTTAAAGGTGCTGAGACTGCGGCCGGTCAGGTATGCGAATCTGCCCATGCTCACATTAAAGCGAAAATTTTTTGCCATAAAATTCTCCAGGTCTATTTTGCCTGGTTCGGAAAAATCGAACAGCATTTCTTTCACTTCGGGGTTTACCTGTAGCAGCAGCAGCACGGCTTCGCGGACTTTCAGGTCCATGATGGCCTGTTGCTCCTGCGGCGGCATCTGCAAATATACCAGCAGTGAGTCCATGTAGCTTTTATAAAGCGGGTTGTCTTTCAAAACGATCACCGCATCCGTAACAGGGGAGGGGTGTATATGCGTAAATCCTTTTTCCTGGCTGATCTTACGCAACAATTCCTGATCCAGGTATACGGAAATACTGCGGAAGTCGCCCGCAGGCCCCATATCCTTTACGAATTTGGCCAGTTTGTTTCGGCGACTTAGCCGGAAATCTCCTTCCTTCATGACAAAGGTTTTCTTACCATCGTTGATGGTAAGCGTGCCGCTCACCTGCATGGTAAACACATGTTCCTGTATGAATTGCTCACCCTCCGTGCTTCTGTTGAAGTAACAGTTGTACAGGATTTTTCCTTTATTTTCTGATTTGTCTGCCATTGTTAATTTATTTAGTTCCATCTTCCGGCGCCTTTGGCGTCGGAAGATGGAACAGATACTTCCGCATGGATAAAGTTAACTCAAAATCGTTTTAGGTTCCAGGTATGCTTCCAGTCCGTATACCCCAAACTCACGACCCAGCCCGGATTGTTTGAATCCGCCGAACGGGGCCATAGGATCATGTTTAAAGCCATTGATCGCTACCCGGCCTGCTTCCAGTTTGGCCGCCACTTTCTTAGCTTTGGCAATATCGGTGCCCTGCACATAGGCTGCCAATCCATATGTAGTGTCGTTGGCAATGTCGATGGCTTCCTCCAGGGTATGGTAAGGAATCACTGACAACACGGGTCCAAAAATCTCTTCCCGGGCAATACGCATGTTATTATTGACATCCACAAATACGGTAGGCTGCACAAAGTTACCTTTTTCCAGGCCTGCCGGTTGTCCGGGACCGCCAATGAGCAAGGTAGCACCTTCGGCTATCCCTAATTGGATATAACCCTGCACCCGCTCAAATTGTTTTTTGCTGATCATGGGACCTACCTGTGTAGCCGGATCTGAAGGATCGCCCACTTTCACATTCGCCACCGCGGTACGCAGGAGGGATTTAACTTCTTCCATTTTGCTTGCTGGTACCAGCAGGCGGGTAGCGGCAATACATGCCTGGCCGTTATTCATGAAAGCGGCTGCAACAGAGAGAGGAATGGCTTCCGCTAAGTTGGCGTCTTCCATAATAATGTTAGGGGATTTACCGCCCAGTTCCAGTGTGATGCGTTTTACGGTATCAGCACCATCCCGCGCAATAGATTTTCCTACGGCGGTGGAGCCGGTGAAGGAGATTTTGGAAATAGCTGTATTTCGCGTTATTTCCGCGCCTACCACGGCTCCCAGGCCGTTTACAATATTGAATACACCTGCTGGCAGCCCGGCTTCATGCAAAGCTTCCATCATTAACTGTGTTTGCATGGCGCTCATTTCGCTGGGCTTGATCACAGCCGTACATCCTGCTGCTATGGCGGTGGACAGCTTATTGGCAATAAAACTGTTGCTGGCATTCCATGGTGTAATAATGCCTACTACCCCTACTGGCTCAAGCAACACGGTAGCGCTGCCCAATGTTTGTTCGAATGGGAAATCCCTGAGCACCGCAATGTTGGAGGAAATGCTGGACAGGGTGTAGGCAAAGCTACCACTGGCAAACTGCTGTGTGCCACCATATTCCCTGATCATGGTAGCGATCATTTCCTCTTTGCGTTTTTCAATGGCCGCATACATTTTTTCGAGGTAGGCGATTCGTTCTTCCCTGGAAGTCTGCGAAAAGGTTTTGAACGCTGCTTTAGCGGCGGCAATGGCATTTATAGTATCTGTTTCATCACCCAGGGTAACGCGGCCCAGCAGTTCCTGGTTTACAGGGCTGATGAGGTCAAAGGTTTCAGAACCGTGTGGTGTTACAAATTGTCCGTTGATGTAGATTTTATCGATGATTTTCATGACTGTTTGTGTTTTTGTTACGATACAAAGGTCACTACAAATCACCCCTCACAGGTTTGTTCCAGAGGTCAATCTGCTTTGTTCAGCGGTTCATCCAGTAACTCCACTTCTTCAGGTATCACAAAAAATAAGGTACAGCCTGTTTTGCTGAATACGCTGTGTTTGAAGCCTGGCGGGGTATACAGGTAATCACCTGGCTGGAGGGTGGTACCTTCTACGGTGGCTTCACCGGTTAAAACGAATATTTCTTCCCCGGCCGGATGGTTATGGTAGGGATACTTCGCACCTGGTTCAAATTTCAGCAAAATCGTTTTGGACCGGCCACTTGCTGCATCGTAGCGAAGGGATTTAACAAAGATTCCCTGGTAGTGAATGCCTTTTTCAATAAGGGGCGCCCATTCCCGGGCAGCACTGTTGGTAATGTAATCCTGCATGTTTGTGTTCATAACAAAAAGTTATTGAGTTAATAATTGGTCCACACTCCAGGCGTAGTGGCCTATAGTGCCTAATAATAATGCGCCGGCGCTAACCGCAAACACGGAGTAGTCCAGTGGCTCTTTGACCCCGGATGATATGGCCATAGCCAGGGCAAAGAGCAGGGTGAGCAGGCAGCTGCCATAGGCAGCTGCGCTGGTCTTAAAGCCAATCAGCAGTAGTATGGCCAGGCCGCTTTCCAGCAGCGTGGCGATGATTGCCAGCGTTCGGGCAAAGGAAGCGGGGGCAAATGCATTGACCTGCGCCGTATAGGCGACGAAGTTAGTCCACCCGGAACTGCGCTGCCCCCATAGGTCCAGCCGACTGGCTACTGCCGATAAAAAGCCTGCTGCAAGCGCGAAACGAAGTAATAATGTTGCAATGTTTTGTGTAATAGTCATAACCTGAATGGTGATTTCAGGTACAAAATTGATGCATTTGAGCAGGCAGGAAAATAGAGAATCCTTAGAAAAAGATGTAAGATTTAGCGGCCGTGTTGTTCCTTGAACAATTTGGGACTTACCTGGGTCTGTTTCTTAAAAAAGTTGGAGAAATAATAGGGATCGTTAAAGCCCAGTGCATAGGCAGCCTCTTTAATGCTCATGTCGGTATAAATCAGCAGGCGCTTGGCTTCAGAGGTGATTAGTCCATACACTACATTCTGAGCAGTTTTGCCCGCATGCAGTTTTGCGAGTTCATTGAGCTTGATTTCAGTAGTGCCCAGCATTTCCGCGAAAGTGGCAATGGGATAGTTGTGTGCGAAGTTATGCCGCACCGCTTCCAGGAATTTCAGAAACAGGGCGTCGGGTTTCCATATTTCATCGCCGCGTTGCACTTTGCTGCGGTTGATCGATACCAGTATCAGCGTAATGCGACTATGGACGGATATCAGGTACTGATAGGGCTGTGTGGCCAGTTCTTCCTGAATGAGTGCCAGCTGGGCAGCCACCAGGGTTGCATCCACTGCTATTACCTCGTTTTGGTCGAAGTGGCAAAACAGCCCATTATGAAATATCAGTTCAATGTCATTGTCGTCTTTACAAAAAAAGTCCAGAGAAAACTCCAGCACGTACCCTTCCGCGTCTTCCGTAGTGGAATAATGGTGGATTTGCCCTGAGGTAATGGTGATCACCTCGCCGGGACAGAGTTTCAGCGCCTTACCATCTACATAAAAATCCACCAGCCCGCTGCTACAATAGATAAGTACATATCGCATGATGCGGCGGGGCTGATGACTATCAGCGATTTCCCGGATGTGGTGGAGCTGGATCATATCACTAAGTTAGTGTAAACTCCTCAGAGTGGGAATGCGGGTAGTTCCAGTTCAAGGCGCTGAGCCAGCTCCAGCACTTTCACCGGGGTATTCAGTGAGCTTTCCAGGTCGTGCAGCCGCAGGTAATCCTTGGCGCTTTTAAACAGGAAACTTTTGTATGGGTATTCCTGTATCGCTTCCACAAAGTCGTCCGGATGCGCTGCCTTTATCTCAGCAGTTACCGTATCCAGGCGCTGTTTGAGTAGCTCCAGGAAATGCGGATAATCGCCTGACCATCGGGCAATAGCCTCCACAATTGCTTTTACCTTTGGCTCATTTGCGAAATCGAGCTTTTTGAGCTGATGACGAATGGTTTTCATTTCCATTTGCCGCCACCTGCGGGACTCCAGCACCGGCAGCTGCCAGCGTATGATTTCACTTTTCCAGTGGTTGCTGAGCGCCTGCACCTGGTGGAGCTGCATATCCGGCAGGGTGATAGCGGTCAGCTGCTGCCCATGGCAACAACCGGTATCCAGCGCCCAGGTATTATTGATGCGCAGCGGCTTTTCCACCACCCGGTGGCCAAAAACCACGGCACGGTCGCCGGTATAATGCGCCGGCCAGGCAGCCGCATCTTCGTATAGGCGTTCCAGGTATTTCTCACCGGAAATAGTGCCGCAGAGCACCTCTTCTTTTTGCTCCTCCATTGGCAAACCATTTTCCAACGCCGCATGTACGATAATTGCCTCCGGCGTGATATAGTAATACGGCAGTGTTTTCAGCCAGCTGATAAAACCGGGATACTCCTCGCCAAATTGCAGTCGCACAATTTCCTGAGAATAGCTCAGGATGCCATTCAGGTGCTTTCTTTCGTGGTTGCCCATCAATACAACTGTATTGGGGCGATTGCGCAGGTAATGGTATACCTCCAAGGATTTGTTGCCGCGGTCAACAATGTCGCCAACGGAAATCAGTAAATCTTCAGGGGTGAGGTTAACCTGTTCAAGTAGTTGCATGAGTTCATCGTAACATCCGTGGATGTCGCCTACGATAATTGTTCTGTTCATAGGTATCAAATTTTAATAAAGGGAGAACTGGTTGAATAACTGTTAGTTGTAGTATGGATTAACAAACATGACTATATCGGGGTCCAGATTTCTCGACCGCAAATATCTGAAAAATATTTAAGATTTCACCCCGTGAAACATTTTTCCTGTGTAAATGATGATTTTGACCTGCCTCTGTTTACCGCTCCTATGGTACTTTTAAAGTAACAGTGAACCAAAATCAACGCTGAAAACTATTGTTATGAAAAAAACCTTTACCCTCCTGGTTGCCCTGCTATGCATAATTGCCGGCAGAACAACCGCTGCCGGTACCATTGTACCGCTTGGCAGCGACAGCACCTTTCGTATGGTAGCCCGCAATATCTGGGAAATCACCCAGGTACCCAGTATCGCCCGGGAAACCAGGCGTATCAAAACTTCCTTGCAGGTGGCCGACTTCCAACCCGTCGGCCTACGGGCCGCAAACACCGGTCCGCTGGTGATCAATGTGGAGCAGCTGAGTGGCACCGACCTGCCTAAGCTGATCATAGGCACGTACGACCGGCAAACAGTGACCACCGTATCTCTTACAGCTGGCGTGAACACGATCACCACGGCTACTGGCCGCGATCTTTACCTGCAGTATTCCTCCGATACGCCATCGGTCGCAAACCAGGTGAGAGTGACCTTTCAAAGCGGCTATGAACAAATGCCGTTTTATATTTTAGGTTACAGCACCCATAACGACTGGCTGAACATGCTGGCAGCCGATACCGTGTCGCCCAATGTGACGCTGTCCGCAAATCGTGTATTCATCGTCGTTAGTCGCGTTAAAGCCGTAGAATATAAAAACGAAAACCAGGATACCCTGCTTACCCTCATGGACCGGGTGATGCAGGCGGAGGGCGATATCTCCGGGCTCGACAACAGCACACCCACGCATGCTCCTTTTCTGAAGAACAAGCTGATGTTGCTGGAAAAGGCCAGCGGCAACCCGGATGCCACCTCCCTGGGGCGGGTGCGAATCCCTACCGGCAGCATCAACTGGCTGCTCACGCCTTCGTATATCCTTAACAGTGGGGGATGGGGTGTATTCCACGAAATAGGACATCACCACCAGCATTCCAGCTGGACCTGGTCCACCTGCATCGAAGTATGCGTGAATATTTATAGTCTGGCCGCCAAACGGGCGATTCATCCCGATCAGCCGGGTATAGGCGCGAGCGACTGGAACAACATTTTTGCTTACCTCGCACAGCCACAGTCCGCAAAGAATTTTAATGCCAGCAGCACGGCGCTGTTTGTGCGCCTGGGGATGTTCCACCAGTTGTGGCTGGCTTACGGCGATAGCTTCTATCACACGCTGCATAAACGTAACCGCGATGAAGCGCCCGCACCCAGCGGTGACGAAGCGGAGATGCGGTTATTTATGACCTATGCCAGCCAGATCAGCGGCTATAACCTCGGCAGCTTCTTCAAAAACTGGGGGCTGAATGTGAGCCAGTCGGTATACGACGAGCTGGATGCCCTTGGCCTTCCGCAGCCACCGGTAGATCCGGCCACCCTCCGGGATGACCTGGTAGCCAGCATTACCACGCCCGTTGCCAATGCCACCTATGGCGCCGGTGATACCGTGTTTGTAAACGCTACCGCCAACGGACCTGCGAAGGTGACCCATGTGGAGTTTTATGCCGGTAATAATAAATTGGGAGAAGATAGTGTAGCACCGTACACTTTCGCGTGGGCGAACGTTCCTCCCGGTAACTATACCCTCACCGTCAAAGCCACTACTGCTAATGCTACCGTCGTTTCTGAACCGGTAAACATCAGTATGAAGGCGATTAGTATTACCAGTCCTGCCGATGGTGCTGCATTTGCTACCGGTGCTACGGTGCCGGTTACAGTAAACATCGCCGGCACCACCGGTATTCAGCGCGTGGAGTATTATGCTGATAGTATTAAAGCCGGTGAAGCCACCACTGCACCGTACAACTATAACTGGCAACCTACCGCGGGCACGCACAACCTTTACGCAAAACTGATCTATAGCAATGGGGATACGGCGGTATCGGCTGCTGTGGCCACTGTTGCCGGTGGTACCTTTGCTATTGCCGATGCTTATGTGCGCGATGGCAGCTATGCCGCCAATAACTACGGTAACGCCACTACGCTGGTGGTGAAAAAAGATGGTAACGCCAGCTTCAGCAGGATCAGTTTTGTAAAATTTGATCTCAGTCAACTCACAAATGTAAGTACGGCTAAGCTGCGTTTAAACATCGTGGGCGCCGGCACCGCCGCCACTGGCACACAATGGCAGATCTGGAAATTAGGCAACGATGGCTGGACAGAATCCGCTATCACCTGGAACAACCGTCCTGCAGCGGATTCCCTGCTGGCAAGTGTACAAGGCAAGCGTTCCGGCTATGCAGAGTGGGACCTCAGTGATCCGCTGTTGCAGGAGCTTTCGGGTGATAAAGTACTTTCGTTAGCGATCCAGTCCTCCGTATCAGGCCAAACCAACGACGGAACTTTTAGCGCCCGCGAGGTAACGGATGCGCACCTACGCCCGGTGTTGTTGGTATACCCGGATACAACAGCGCCTGCAATTGCAACCCCAGACAGTATTTATGTACTCAATGATACCGGTGTGGCTACCGCCAGGGTGCAGCTCACCACCCCTGTGGCTACCGACAGAAGCGGTATTACTTCCGTTGTAAACGACGCCCCTTCAGCATTTCCACTCGGAAAAACGGTTGTAGTATGGACCGCCACCGACAGCGCCGGTAATACCGCCACCGCGCAGCAACTGGTGGAGGTAGGTCTTCGTAAAAGCAAGATAGGTAACGTAACCGTGTATGCCGGTACTAGCAACAATTCCTCCATTGGGCGTATGGCTGATCTCGAGGCGGAGTTGTACCTCAACGGTAACCTCGTAGGTACCGGTACTCTGTTACAGCAACAGCTGAAAGGTAAAACGTTGGCAAGTGCACAGCCGTTTGTGATCCCGATCCAGAGCGACAGTATCGCTTATACGCCCGAAGATCAGCTACAGCTGAAACTTTCCGCACGTAAGGCAGGTGGCAACGGTACCTATGGCATCCAGGTGTGGTACAATGGTACTAACGGTAACGGCTATAGTACCTTGGAGAAATATACGCCTGCGGCTTCAGGTGCGCCGGTATTCTCACTAGGTACACCATTTGCACTGCGTGATACCGCAGGAGTCGCAGCACAGTCAGTAGCTATTACCTTGTCGGATGAGTTTAGGGAGATAGCTACCTGGTCTACGATAGCGGTACCGTGTAACTACGGTGAACAGGCGGAACAGGCGGGTGACAAAGCACCGCAGCTGATAGTTTCCGCTTACCCCAACCCAACCACGACGGAGTTTGTGCTGAATATGACCACAGGCAATAAGTCGGTACTGATCCAGGTCACGGACTTTTACGGCCGGCCGGTGAAGCAGCTGCAATTTGCAGCTGGTCAGCAGATCAGGTTTGGAGGTGATTTGCCTAAAGGTATTTATTTTGCCTGGGTGAATCAGGAAGGGAAAATGGCGTTTGTGAAGTTGGTGAAATTGTAATCTGGTTACAGATAATTAGCGAGAGGCCGTCTCATAAATATGGAGGCGGCCTTTTCGATTGTGCCAGGTTTGCCAGGGAAATCACCAGCTGGTCTTAGACAGTGGTAAGTGGGCTATGAGATAACCGCCGGATTGCTTAATTTGTAATATGAAAAAATTTATCATAAAACAGGTGTTGATTTCGCTGCTTTTCTTAACAGCAAAAGCTTCAAATGTTGATTCATTACGGCCAGTTTTGAGTATTTCTATTGCTGCAAATTCCTTATTGAAGGACTTAAGTCTACTACAACCTGCTATCATTCATGATACATTGTTTATTCTTAATCATAATAAGCTTGTACTAATTGATCTTATGAAGAAAAATATCACGACAAATGAAAAAGTGAATACTTCGCTTGCAGGATTAGCTGCAAAAAAACAGTATCCAATTTCTTTGTCAGTGGCGCCAGAAGGTTTTTATATTGGATGCTGGGATGGTATTCGCTTGATTTCCACGTATGGAAAGATCCTTTCTTTTACCAAGACGGAAGGGCCTGTGAATTACATCCATGCAACAAGCCAAAAGATCTGGGCGAATTTTGAGACCAAAGTAATAACCATAGATAAGGTATCTGGCGTCATTTCTCAGAAAGTAGATGCAAACATGTTCACATCGGTTGGGGGATATATTACTGTCCCGGAGGATATAGGTGTTTGCAGATCAGAAGTTGATGTGGTAAAGGAGTTTACAATGGACACAAATCAACAGCTGAATGAAAAGGAATATGAAATGCCTGAATCTTATACTTTCTGCCAGGATCCTTATTATGCATTCACCGATCAGCAATACTTTATCATATACGATATGACAAAGCGCGATGCACTGTATTTTTTGGATAAAAACAATCTGAAGAAGCCTCCGGTTAGAAACATCAGCATGGCTAAACATCAGCTCTTGAGGACAATTGCACTGAGAAATATTGAAGAAGATGATCCTAAATTGAAAATAGGTTACGCTGATGGAAAGTACTATTTGATATCTTGGAAGAATGGAAACTTCCAGGTATTCACATTCTAGAACAAGTAATAAAACTGGATAGAGCCTTTTCTTTTTATCTGCTGACCAGTGCAGCATACATCTTTCCAGACCTGTACACAGAATTTATTTCTCCTAATTTAGTTGTATTGGAAAATCCCGCATTCCTGAATAGTGTGGCGAGGGCTTGAAACGTAATAGGGTAGGGTACCCAGGGATTCGCCTGCGTAGTTTCATATTCTACCATAATAAAAACACCATCGGCCGTAAGGCATTGTGCGAGCCGATTGATGAGCACAGGTTTATCTGCGATGTAGTGCAGGGAATTAGCCATCAGTATACCTTGTAGTTCGGGTAGTTGAAAATCCTCCAATGAAAAATCGGCTTGTTGCCGGGTGATGCTGATGCCGGCCGGAATACTGTAGGGTAGTGGTTTTACGGGCTGTCGGTCAATGGCGAGTATAGCGGCGCCCGACGGCAGTAAATGCGCGAGGGCTGCTGAAAATAGGCCTTCACCACAGCCAAGGTCCGCCCAGGTGCCGGCTTGAAGCCCTTCCGTGTATATGAGCGCAATCGCTTTTTCTATCTCCATAGTTTTAAGTTAATGTATTTTTTACTATGTTTGGGCTCAACGGAAACGGGAGTACATGTTAACCTTGCTGTAACCCGGTGTACTGTCAGTCATGTTTTTTCTGGCCTACAGGTGAGCGCCCACACCAGCCTACCTTCGCCTTGAAATTTTGCAATGCCAAAGGTAATATTGAAACAATCGATGGACTGGTATCAGTCAAAAATAAGCACCGCCCATGAATAAATACGAATTCCGATTCCAAAGCAACAAAGGGAATCCCTATATCTTCCTGATGATCTTGTCACCTTTTGTGACGATACCACTCCTCGTGCTGATGGATAATCTGAATGTACCTGTTTTCTTTATAGTAATACTGACACCCATCCTGTTCGGTGGCTACATGGTGTACAAAAAGGGAAAGGCCAGGGACGAAATTACGCTGGATAACCGAGGCTTTACTTCCACCTGCTACGGTAGAATAGATTTCAATGACATTGCTGAAATTGTGCCGTTACCATGGTACCGCCGTAACCCACCCACTATGGCGATCAGACTGAAATCCGGAAAGAAGATTGGCTGGAACTTAACGTACAGAGGCAGCATTTTCAATACTACAGCAGATGCGCATACATTCGATGCATTTACAACCGCGCTGGCGGACAAGCTGGAATCCAAAGTGCAGCGTAAAAATCCTTTCGTGGAACACAAGCCAGCTGAACAATCTCCACTGGCCAGCCAGTTGCAGGAGGAGAAAAAGCGAAATAATGGTGTTTACTGGACCCTCCCTTTAGGCTTCATCGTAGCGCTGACAGGCTTAATCCGCACCTGTGGCAAGGACTGGCTTCCCAATAAAAATCCTGATTTTGGAAAAATAGCCGCCCGCCAGGAAATACTGTACCAGCAGAATGTTGAAACGGCGATGCGTATTACAGACTCATTGGCCTTGCTGAACGGTGCGGCGTATCTCTACACCAACGATACCGCTGCTACCCTGAAACAAGCGCCGGACCTGAACATAGAAGAAGTTACCGGCATCCGCGTGTTTCAGCAAACCGCTGCTAATAAGGAGCTGGGCAGGTATATCGAGTATCCGGACTCGTTTCCGCCACAGCTATACGTAATTGGATCCGACAGCGTGTTCAAAAAAATGACGAAGAGCATCCTGAATATGGATGATAGTGCAAAGCGGTATTTATATCTCCGTGTTTATGATACCGCACAACACATAAAGCCACCGCAGTTTCAGGGCAGCACCATGGATACCACAAAATATAAAGTGTTTGATGTTACTACTGCCATTCCGTTATATGATACTACTACCATAGGTGCAGCCATAGAAAACGCTTTTCCGGGCATGCGGATTATGTTGGCGCAGGTACGTCACCGGTCTACATTTAAAGTGTATTTAACAGGGAGAGTGAGTGAAGGAATACCGGAAGAGTTATTTCAAAAAGCTATCCGTGAAATGAATAAGCAATTTGCGGAGGTAGAAGTGGATACTACGTTGTTTGTAACAAAAGAGTTTTTCAAGTAATAGCATAGCGGGACCACAGGCCCCGCTATTTAAATTTATTTACTGATCGCTGCCATCAGCTTTTCCGCCACACCAATAGATGATGCCGGATTCTGACCAGTAATCAGCAGCCCATCCTGCACAGAAAAAGGATGCCAGTTTTCCGTTTTTTCGTAAATACCACCATTGGCTTTCAGCATATCTTCCAGCAGGAAAGGCACTACCTTGGTGAGTTGTACGCCTTCTTCCTCGGTATTACTAAAGCCCGTTACTTTTTTACCTTTTACGAGTGGCTCGCCATTAGCGGTTTTTACATGTTTTAGGGCCGCTGGCGCGTGGCATACCAAAGCCGCTGGCTTATAATGGTCCACGAAGCTGGCAATCAGCGCTGCGCTGGTCTTATCTTCTGCCAGATCCCACATAGGGCCGTGGCCACCGGGATAAAACACCGCATCATAGTCATCCTGTTTTACATCCGCCAGTTTAACGGTATGCGCCAGTTTATCTTCGGTAGCTTTATCGCTGTAAAATCTTTTGGTAGCTTCGGTTTGAGCGCCCGGATCGGTGCTCTTGGGATCAATAGGTGCCTGCCCGCCCTTCGGAGAAGCGATGGTCACCTGCACGCCTTTGTCAGTCAGGAAATAATACGGTGCGGCAAACTCCTCGATCCAGATGCCTGTCTTTTCGCCGGTATTGCCCAGGTCCGCGTGGGAAGTCACTACAAACAATACCTTTTTGGGTTGGGTGTTATGGTTGCTCATTTGTGAAAAACCTTTAAGTGTGGTTAAAATGATCATTGTACTTAACAGTAACTTTACCATGAAGTTCATTTGCTATGTTTTTTTGATAAGGCAAAGTTCCCTACTTACCGTATCACCACACAGGAGGTATGTCACAAAATCGTTGTGATATAGATCACATTTTCTTTGAATAAAGCCGGCTGAGCGTTTCACGGCTAACCCCCAAAAATGCCGCCAGGTCCTGTTTGGGCACCACCTGGAACAGGGCAGGGTATTGTTGCAGCAGTTGCTCGTAACGGTCTTTGGCGTTATGGGTCAGCATCGATAAAATCCTGCGTTGCAGCCCCACGTAGCCCATCGCATTTTTTTTACGCCAGAAATGCTCCACTTTATGCATTTCTGCACAGAGGCGCTCCTTATCTTCCTGGGCAATATAATAGATTTCAGTAGGCACCACCGCTTCCAGGAACATGCTGGAGGGAGTATGGGTATACAGGGCCTGGTAGTCGCTGGTCCACCAGTCGGCCAGCGCAAAAGAAAGGATATGCGTTTTGTCCTCACTGTCGAGCACATAGGCTTTCAGGCAACCTTTTACCACAAAATATTCATGCGATACGGGATCACCTTCCTGCAGCAGGAACTGTTTCTTCATCACCTTTCTGTGCTTAAAAAAGCTGCTGATGTAGGCAAATTCGGTGTCTGTCAGTGAAATTATTTTCTCGAAATGATCGCGTAATACCTGCATGGCGTAAAGATAGGAGTTAGGGAGATATAAACCCTTCCCTGCTCCAGGTTGTTAGTCTTAAAAAAAGTTGACTATGAATAAAGCAAATAATGCATGGCCTATATTGAGTTATGCCGCCTGGAAAGATACGCTGGCAACGGTTCACCTCTGGACGCAGATAGTAGGGAAGATACGCCTCCGCAAGATGCCCTGGCTCAATCACTCCTGGCATGTTACCCTCTACATTTCCCCTGACGGACTCGGAACGGGTAGTATGCCTTACCAGCACGGCATTTTTGACATCAACTTTGATTTTATCCGCCACCGCCTCCGCATCTCCACCAGTAATGGCGCCAGTGAGGAAATTCCCCTGGAAGCTGTTACCGTAGCCGATTTTTACCGTACCCTTTTCGGGAAACTGGCCCAGCTGGACATTGACGTCTCCATACATGATATGCCGGCAGAACTACCCAATGCGATCCCGTTCACGGAAGATACCATCCACGCTTCCTATGATAAGGCCCGCATGGCCGAATTCTGGCAGGCGATGGTGAAAATATACGATGTGTTTACCCGCTTCCGCACCCGGTTTACCGGCAAGTGCAGTCCTGTGCATTTCTTCTGGGGAGCATTTGATCTGGCGGTTACCCGGTTTTCCGGGAGAGACGCACCGCTGCATCAGGGCGAGGCCCCGAATATGCCACAGGCCGTGATGCAGGAAGCCTATTCCAAGGAAGTGAGTTCCTGTGGCTTCTGGCCTGGCAACGACCAGTATCCCCACGCGGCATTCTACGCTTACGCCTATCCGGCACCTGCCGGCTTTGCCGATCAGCCGGTGAAACCCGGCGCCGCATTTTTCAGCAAGGACCTGGGGGAGTTCCTCCTCAATTATGACGATGTACAGCAGTCCGCTGATCCGGCCGCCAGCCTGATGGACTTCCTGCAAACCACCTACGAAGCCGCCGCAAATACGGCCAACTGGGATCGTAAACACCTGGAGTGCGATCTGTCGCACTACGAAAATGAATACGGCTGCTTCCGCCAGGATTCCTGAGCTCTCAAACAAAAAAAAAGCCCGGCCATCAACATGGCCGGGATCATATTCTCATACTAAAATGCAACGCTTACGGGGTCATTCGGTTTCATCAGTTACCGAAGACCTCCGTAAGTTTCTTGTTGAGCTCTTCACCGCGCAGATTCACCGCAATGATGTTTCTGTTCTCGTCCAGCAGGAAGTTTGCCGGCACCGCACGAATGCCATAGAGACGACCCACCTCGTTGTTCCAGCCCTTCAGATCTGATACATGCATCCATGGCAACCCATCTTTGGCGATAGCTTCGATCCATTTGTCTTTATGATCATCGAGGGAAACAGCAATGATCTCGAAACCTTTTTCCTTATATTTTTTGTATTGCCCGGTCAGATTCGGATTCTCGGCCCTGCAAGGTCCGCACCAGCTGGCCCAGAACTCCAGCAAAACATATTTTCCCTTCACATCATCCAGCTGCACGGTTTTGTCGTTTACATCTTTCTGAACAAACTTAGGTGCAGGCGCTCCCACGCGGATGGTTTTGGCAGCGGTAATACGCTGACCCATTTCACGCCCCTGATCACTGTTGCGCAGTGCGGCACTCATGGCATTGTAAATCGGTTCTACCTTTTTCACATCCACGGGTGAGCCGGTACCTTCAGATAGTGCTACCATCCCGAAGTAGGCTTTAGGGTTGGCTTTGGCAAAGTCCAGCTGTTTATCCGCACGCGCTTTCATACGACGGCGGTACTCGATGTTGAGATTGTTCATGAAGTTCGTGTCCTTACGCTGCTCCGGTGTAGCTCCAGCCACCTGGCCATTGGCCCATTTGTTCAGATCCATGATAGTGCCACCAATGAATTTGTTGTAAGCCTGAAATTCATTGTAAGTTTTAGAACCCGTGATCTTCGCATTGGACAGGGAATCCGCAGAAGTGATCTTTACCTGCTCTTTACCATAGTAGAAGTAAATCACATCGCCGGTGTACACCGCTTTCATTTTGCCTGAACCATCATGGCTGAGTGCCAGTCTTGCATGTGCGTAGTCCTCACATTTACCACTAAATGAAAACTTACCGTTGATCACCACTGCACTGTCTTCTTTGCTAACCCCGTTGGACATATAATCGATATAAGCCATAGCCGGGCTATTCAGCTTACCGATATTGCCCGTAATGGTGAAGGGACCCTGTTGTGCCTGCACTGCTAATGGCAGTACGATGGCAGCTGTTAATATTATCTTCTTCATTTATTATTGCTTGTTATATTTTACGTTTGGATAATCTTCCTGGGCATTGAGGAGCTGCTGCTCATATTCCATCGTCCAGCCGAAAGCGATCTTAGCCTGTTCTTTCAGGTTTACACCGGCAGCGCCACTCATAAAGTGTACAAATTCTCCCATGTTTACATCCTGAGTAAACTCCTGGAATCCGTTGCCGTTAGGCTTATGCTCCAGGTTTTCGGAAAGGAGTTTGAAATAGCTGGTGAGTACTTTCGTCTGACCATATTTGGAATAGATAGGATACCACCAGTCACGGAACCAGTAAGTTTTTGCCAGCGGATAAGTCGCAAAGTTGGTCTGGTACTCGGCCAGCCATTTTTCGGCCAGCACTGTCATGCCGGTGTTTGCATAGCAATCGTAAATAAAGATATCCTGGAACTTACTGTCTCCCCATAACCTGGCAGTGGGAGAGTGCTTCACGTTCAAACTACCACCTTCTACGATATGGCTGATTTCATGGGTAAACACGGCCGTCATCACGGTGGTATCTTTCCACATGGATGAACTCACTACCACGGCATTCTTATAGTCACAGATGTTATCCATGTAGTTAGCCAGCGTGGCACTTAGTCCGGGGGCACTCAGGTATTCTTTATCGTGGAGATACAGCCGTAGTCGTGGGTCAGCACCAAACTCACCATAAGTGGCTTTTGTGTATTTCCAGATTTTTGATACCACCGGATTAAAATATTTCAGGGTGGTATCCATATCTGGCGCCAGGTAGGTAGCAATCTGGTCATCGGAATAACTCAGTCGCATGAACGACTGGTAACCGAACCAGTGTTCATTCACAGTGGCCGGCAGCTGGCTGTAATCCGGTGCTGCGGCTTCGTCGTCTGTTTTAGTACAGGAAGACAGCAGTGCCGCTCCGAGTACCATCAGCTTATAAAAAGATTTCATGGCGATTTAATTGTTAGTCCTTGTAAGTCACACCCGGAAAGTCAATGCGGGCCTGTTTAAATTGAGCATCGCAGGTTTCCGTCCAGCCAAAGGCAGTAGTGGCCTGCTTTTGCAGGTTCACGCCTGCTGCGCCGCTCATAAAGTGAATGTATTCACCCAGGTTCATCCGGCGGGTATACTCCGGAAATCCTAATTCCGCTGTATTGGCTTTAGGAAAGTTTTTGGACAGCAATACAAAAAACTGGCTTAGCACTTTCTGTTCGCCATACTGGGTGTAGATGGGTAACCACCAGTCGCGGAACCAGTGACTGCCCTTTTCAGGATAGTCCACCTGATCGTCCAGGTAATACATATGCCAGGCATCGGCTTTGGCTTTCATGCCCAGCTTGCGGTATACATCGTATACGAAGATATCCTGCCATTTGCTGTCGCCCCATACGGTAAAGGCAGGGGAGCCTTTTACGCCGTTGGTGGTGCTTTCTACGATATGGCATATTTCATGGATCAGCCCCGGTTCCGGAAACACGAAGTTGTCCCAGTTGGTGGTGCTGAAGTCCACGATGTTTTTGTTATCGCCACTTGAGTCAGGATAGTATTGCGGCTGGCCTACGTTGCCGTATACGCCGCCATGCAACACTACGTACAGGCGTGGGTCAGGGCCCATCTCTCCATATACTTCCCTGGCATATTTCCAGGTTTTGGACATCAGTTCGTACGGCCAGGTAACTGTTGGCGATACAGAAGGGTCCTTGTATACGGCCACCTGTTCGTCGTAATAGGCGAGTGTAAGCCGTTGGTTATGTTCCAGCCAATGCTCCTGCCATACGCTGTCGGGCTTCGGACCTTTATTGGCGATGCTTTCGTTGTTGTCGGATTTGCTGCACGACAGCAGGAACAGCCCCAGCAGTCCGGCTATCGCGCAGTGGATATATTTAGAAGTTATCATAGGGATCAGTTTTATTTTCTGGTAATAGTGCCTACCGGTGAGCCAGGGATACCGTCTATCTGGCTGATGATCACGCCGTTTTTACCAACGCTTACATCCAGTGTAATCACGCTGCCTTCCACGCCTACGGTGAGTTTATCACCTTCGGGGTTGAGTTGAAGCATGGTCACTTTTTTACCGTTGAAGTTGGCATCCAGCGGGCGTACTTCTTCATTCAACGGGTTGTAGCGGTAAATTTTATCATCGGAGGTGAAGTAGAATACATCCACGGCGGTGCGCTGCCAGCGGCTGTCAGGGCGCAACAGGGAAGCACCGGCAAACACCCGTTTACGGGTAGGCTTGATCGTACGGAGGTCGTAATTACTCATCTCTACCGTAAACGTGTATTCGTATACGTTGCCATCGGTGGATTTGTAAAACGCATAGGACACGCTGGGCACCGCATGCATGAACAGCAGTTCTCCCGTACCTAGGTTGGTAGGGTTAAACGCATTGCCTACCACCTGGTAGTCGCTGCCCATGAAGTTACCGCTGTTGTCAAAGGTCACAAAACCATGACGGATGGTATCAAATGCAAAGAAGAAATTGTAGCGATTGTAAAACGGTGCTAAATAATAGTTGCCTACCTGCATGCTGGAAAACTTTCCAAAGTCAGGAGCAAATGGCGCCGTAGAAGTAATGCTCAGGTATAACTTCCCATTAATAATACCGGTAGGAACGCCGATGGCGCCGCTAAACGCCTGTGTTTCCAGCGGTGAAGGCGGATTAAAAAACTGCTCGTTAAAGAAGCGTTTGCGCAGCATGGTACTACCGTCAATGATTACACTCGGTTTTGCCGGATCTTTACAAATAACCCAGTAATCCTCCACGCTTCCTTCCTGGTAGGCCAGCGGCTTGGCGAACAGCTGTACCGGATTTGCCGGCAGGTCTTCGTTGTGCAGCGCATGGTACAGATCAGCGTTCACGGTGCTGTCCGGGCGGATGAACGACAGGCGGGTTACACCTTTGTCGTTACTCAGCACTACGGTACCTTTGGAAAAGCGGGTACCGCCGTTGATCTTGAACTTATAGAAATATTTCATCCCGTTGCGATTATCCGTTACCGTTAGTTTGGCGGAACGTTCCATCGGTTTCAGGTTGTAAACCATCTTCAGCGGGTAGCCGGTGTAAATATCGGCTCTTGCTTCTTCCGCTACCATTATTTCCCAGGTGAAACTGAGGTCCTTTGCGGGATCTCCATCTTCCAGAAAAACATAGGGACGGATGATCAGTGAATCGCCTACAATGGCGTTCACGGTACTGTTGTTGAGATCAGCCACCTGCGGCTCGCTGGGTGCATGATAGTCGTAGTTACCAAGGTCTTTTTTGCAGGCAGCAAACCAGAGGGCTCCCAGCAACAGCAATCCTGTTATCCTGTATTGCATAATAATATTTTTAGAAGAGGACCTGTCCTCCGTTTTCATCAATAAACACATACTTGTTGGCAGTTGGGAAGTACTGCAGTCTGAAACGCTTGGTAGGAGCCGATTTGCTGTAGAAATCGTAATCACCGGTGTTATCGTTTCGTTTTTCAAGCATATAGCCGGACTCCGGATGCTCCTTTATCCATTCAAACGGATAGTTGAGCAGATAGCTGGTGTTGGCGATGTAATACAAACTCCTTGGTACTTCCATGTACCAATCAGGATAAGAACCCTGGATGACCATATCCGTAGTACCGGAGCTAATCAGGAATAACTGGTGTTTTACCCTGGAGTATTTGCCCATCTGTGGCCAGGACGACCACCAGGCTGGCTCTTCCAGTCGGGATGAAAACAGAATACGCTTGGTACGTATTCCTCCCGGCAGGTTACTGGCGAAATCTTTTCCTCCGCTAACCTGTAAGGTCAGGTCTACGGATTTATTGATCAGTGCCGTATCCAGGTTCAGCAATACAATAGGAATGCTGATGGTACCTGAGTCGGCCGGCATGGTATAGGAAGACTTCAGCTGCTCGTAATGCAGGTCCCGCACAGCGGTTGACGATCGGTCCACCGCGGTAATGGAAAACTCACGGTCGTGGTTTTCCGCTTTTCCGGAAATGATGATAGGTAGCCAGATAGTGTCTCTTTCGAGGTCCGGATGGTACGCGAACGAATACACGAGACTATCAGTATTTTTATAATTCAGGTAGATATTATCCCTGCTAAGGTCATAAGGAGCTATCTCTTCTTTGGTACAGCTATATAACAGGCAGGCAAGAATAGCGATGATGGATAATCTTTTCATGGGTTGCTGTTAATTGTTTCTGTAAGCGTTTTCGTCGTCAGGCAGCGGGAATACAAAGATGCTGTTAGACGCTGGTTTGGAGCTGGTGGAGTTGATCGTCACCGCATGATGGAGGCGCTTGTACATATAGAACATTTGGCTCTCCCCATAAAACTCTTTTCTTGCTTCTTTGATCAGCAGTTCTATGAAATCAGATTTGCCAGGTGCTACGGTAACAGTATTACCGATACCTCTCATAGCGCGGGCACTGTTATAATAATCCAGTGCACGCTTTGGATCTTTATCATAGCTGGCTTCAGCTGCGATGTAGGTCAGTTCCGTTAACCGGATAGCCGGGGCTACCAGGGAATGGATATTGGTGAGCGGAGCCGCGTTGCGGTAGTATTTCTGCAGTACTGCACGGTCAGGCCCTCCGGTGGTGGAGGCAGTGTTCAGGAACCATTGTTTCAAACGCCAGTCCTCAGCACCCACTGTACCAATTTCATAAATATCATTTACCTGCGACATAGTACCGCTGAACTGGGGATTCTGCTTGGTAAAGCGGTCCTGCAGCTGTTCAATGATGGATTTGTTTTCTGTATAAAAACAGCTGACCAGCTCCTTGTAAAAAATGCGGTCACGCTTCTGTATGTCCGTTTGGAAAAAATCTTCCTGTTTGGTAGCAGGGAATTTTTTGGACAGGATAACTACTTCTGCATTGCTCAGCGCATTTGCATAATCGTTTTTGTAGAGGTATACACGGGCAAGCTCTCCGCAAACGGCATAGTAGTTCATGCGATGTCTTCTGTTCTGCATAAACAGGTCCGCATCTTTCAGCTCTGTAGTAGCAGGGTCTGATGCATAACCTACGGTATAGGAGGAGAACAGGATAGGATCGTTTGCCAGCAGCTGTTTGGCGGCATTCAGGTCTTTGAGCACACTGTCCAGCGAAGCGGTAACCGTAGAGAAAGGAGTAGACGTAGTCCCTACTTTGGTGACATAAGGAATACCTTTCAGCGTAGGTCCGTTTACGTAAGACGGTGCAAAAAGACGAAGCATGTCAAAATGCAGGTAGGCACGTAATGCCAGGGCTTCTCCTTTGATCAACCGGTAATTACCATTTGTGAAGATGGTAGTGTCCTTGTCTATCGCCTGCAGCAGGTAGTTACAGTTGGCAATGGCGCCATAGGCGTTCCCCCATATCTCGTTGATGGCTCCTTTGATGGTGCCATTGTCATATTGAAAATTGGCGATTTGCTGGTTGTTGATATCGTTGAACTGGTAGTTCTGTGCCAGCACATCCAGGAGGTTGTAGGTCAGCTGACCTCCATACAGGGAAGAACCTGCACACTTGGTATAGATGCCGTTCAGCGCTTCCTTAAAGCCCTGCTCTGATTTGAAGAGCTCATCTCTGTCTACCTGCGTTTCAGGCTTGATATCCAGAAATTTTTTGCAGGATACCAGCGTTACGCCGAGGCTGAATATGAATAGTAATTTTTTCATGGTCGTTGCATTTTAGAAGGTAGCGAGGATAGAACAGGTCAGACTCCTTGCAAACGGATAATCGATTCCACGTTCCTGTTTGATGGTGGTGAGGCGGAGGATATCGTTCATGGTTACGGCACCGCGGAGCGACTGCAATCCGATGCTTCTGGCAATGGTTTGTGCCAGGTCGTACGACAGGTACAGGGATTGCAGCTCGAGCAGGTTTTCTTTCTGCACAAATCTGCTGGTAGCGTACGTGGTGCGCAGGTCGGTGATGTCTTTGTACTGTGCCTGGTCGCCAGGTTTCTGCCAGCGCATGGCCATCGCTCTGCTGTCAACATTAAAGCGTGGATCAGCGTTTTCGATACGGTCTACCAGGGTTTGGTTGTACGTTTCGCCACCAAATTTGTAATGGAAGCTAAAGCTCACCATCCATTGTTTCCAGCTCACGTTACTGCCGAAGAAGCCTTCAGCTTTTGGTGTGTAATCGCCGATAGGCTGGGTATATTGTACGTCATAATCATAGGTCAGCTTGCCATCCAGTGTTTCGTAGATTTCGCGGCCGTTTTGCGGATCGATGCCATGTGATTTAACGCCGTAGATGGTGTTGTACGACTGGCCTTCCTTGAAACGCAGCAGCGGTGTTCCTACGGCTTTATTATCAGGGTCCAGCTGGTATTTGTTTACGCTTTCGTTGTAAGCCTTCAGTGCATTGGAAATACGTACAATCGTATTGGTATTGTGAGCCAGGTTACCGGTGAGGTTCACGTTCAGGTTGCCTTTGCGCACAGCGTTCACGGTCACGTACAGCTCATACCCTTTGTTAGCCATATCGCCCAGGTTTTCCTTGTAGGTGGAAAAGCCGGTGCTGGGGGCGATATTGATATCTGTCAGCAGGCCTTTGGTGAGCTTGTAGTAATACACCGGAATCACTACGATCCTGTCTTTCAGCAGGCCAATTTCGGCGCGTGCTTCGTAGTTGGTGGTTTTCTGCCATTGGAGATTGTCGTTGCCATAGGCATTCACAACAGCACCAATACCAGTAGAGTACCAGTTGGAGGTTTGGTAAGCATAAGTTGTTCTGGCCAGGAAAGGAGGGAAGTCCACCGAACCTGTTACGCCGGAAGTTGCTGCCAGTTTGAGTCTGGATAATTGCGGGAAGGTGGATTTGAAGAAGTCTTCGTTATGAACATTCCAACCGATACCACCGGACCAGAAAGGAGCAAAGCGTTTGTTGGCGCCAAATGCAGAGGAACCATCCAGTCGTACAGCACCGTCAAACAGGTATTTGTTTTTATAGGAGTAGCTGCCGCTGAAGAAGGAACCGATGAGGCGTCTTTCTTCCACGCTGCCTTTAGGCGCTGCATTAGGTGTATAGGTACGGGCAAAGGCGATACTGGAGAATTTATCATTAGAGAATCCGCGTGCCTGAAATCCTTTAAAATCAGCAGTGGCCGAGGTTACGTTGGCACCCAGTACGGCGTTAATGGAATGGCTGCCGTTGATGAGTTTATTATATACTACACGTACGTTACCGTCCAGGTTGAGAGAGCGGGTAGCGGAATAGTCGTAACTACCTTTGTTCATGGCTTCTTCCGGAGGGTCCATGTAGAAAGCATTGCTGAAAGGCGAAACGAACTTATCGGCGGTGGTACGGGTACTGTTCATACTCATCAGACCGATGACACGCAAAGCAGGAGTGATGCGCCAGTCAGCAGAAAATGCATCAATCAGTTCGGTATAGCCGGTTTTATCGAAGTTGCCCAGGGAGGCTTCAAACAGCGGGTTTAATACCGGTACATTTTTGAATTGGTCATCATCTTCATTCTGGTGAGTATCTACTCGCCAGTTGGCGATTTCGCGTATGAGTTTCCCATCAGCTCCATAGATCGGATAATAAGGATTCATTTTTACATAATCCGTAAAGCTGCCGTAATTGGAGTTACGGGCGTTTACCTGTGTAACGGTCAGGTCGTTTTTAAGAACCAGCTTACGGTTAGGGTTATACGTAAAGCTCATGCCGCCGCTGTACCGGTCGCGTCCTGAATTTTTCATCACGCCGGGATCGGTCTGATAGCGGAGATCCACACCGTAGCGGAAGCTGGAGTCACCACCCTCAATATATACGGAATGCTTTTGTGAGTAAGCGTTGCGCAGCGGCTGTGCGAGCCAGTAGGTGTTAACGCCGCTTACTACATTTTTATATTTGGAATAGTATTGTGCGTCGAGTTCTTCCTGTGTATTAGCGGTATTGTTGACAGTGGTATAAAGTCCGGCGAGTTTTTCGTAGGCCAGTTTATCGGTTGCATTGAGTACACTGTAACCGCTGAGGTCTGGCGCCGTAGCTTTCATTTCCGCATTGTAGCTCAAACGCAGGCGCCCTGGCAACGGTGCTTTGGTAGTGATCACGATTACACCGTTAGCGGCCCTGGAACCGTAAACGGCAGTGGCGGCAGCATCTTTCAGAATAGTAACCGAAGCGATGCGGTTAATATCCAGATCCACTACTTTTTGCAGTGGCACTTCGAAACCATCCATGATGAATACCGGCAGGTTATAGGAGCTGGAGAGGTTATTTCTGTCCAGTATTTCCCCGTTAGGCATGGCGGTGGTACCGCGGATATTGATCTTAGGCATCGCGTTTGGATCGGAACCCAGGAGGTTATTATCCCCGATGCGGAAGGAGGGGTCAAAGGAGGCAAGGCCTTTGAGCATGTTCTGGGGGTTGAGCCTTTTCAGGTCTTCTCCCTTAACTACGATGGCGTTACCGGTGTAGTTATCTTTTTTGATCACCTGGTAACCGGTTACCACCACGTCGTTCAGCGCGCTGGACTTCGGTGATAACTGGATCGGGCGGTTACGGATGGCGCTTACGGGCACTTCCCTGGTGTTGTAACCAACGCTGGAAAGGACGAGGATGTCGCCGTTATTTGCCTTGATGGTAAACTGACCTTTGTCGTTACTGAGCGTTCTTTCCGTGGAGTTTTTAACATACACGGATACGGCGATCACCACGTCTTTTGTCAGACTGTCTACAATCCTGCCGACGATGGTGCTGTCGGCCGCCATGGCGGCGGCGATAGCTGGTTCTGACGAACCCGGATTACTGGCGGTAGTTACTACAATTGTTTTGTTGACAATTGTAAAATTGAGTTTAAATTTTTTCAGGCAGGATTGCAGCGCATCTTCCAGGGTAGCATTTTTGATGTCTACATCTGTTTTTAGTTCAGCGGGGTTTACGTTTCCCTTATAGAAGAAGGTGAAACCCGTTTGTTTTTTGATGTCTGCAAAAATGCTTTCCAGCGAGGCATTCTGCCGGCTGATGGTCACATGCTGGCCGGCTGCATATACCGGCACGTATAGCAGGATGATCAGCGGTAGCAGGAGCCATGCTTTCATAAGTAAGCACAAAGGTTTCCTGGCCTTCGTTGCGGGCAACGAAGGAGGACAATGAAATTTGAATTTCATGTTGGTCGGATTTAGTCGATAAAATGTGCGGATAATCTCCGGTTGGCAGGTCTTACTGCTGGTGGCATTCGGTCGTTATCGCATGCTTGGTTGATACTGATAGTTGGATGTTGATTTTTACAAAGTGATACACATAAGCTAAAAAAAATTTAAATCGGTTACTGTTAAGGATGTGCGGCAAACATTAATGCTTATAGCCAACGGTAATAACATCTTCTTTTATATCGAATGTAAGGCCATTGATTTCCAATATTTTTAAAACATCTTCCAGTTTACTGCTGCGGGATATTTCCCCGAAAAATCTTTCATCGGGCAGGTTGCCATTGTACCTGATGCTAACATTATACCATCGTGCGATGTCGCGCATCACAGCGGGCAGGTTATCATTTTTAAAAGAGAACAGGTTATTGATCCAGGCAGTTTCTTTTTCTGTATCGGCGTTTACTTTACGTATGGCAGTTTCATTACTGCAGATGGTTTGCTGGCCGGGTTGTATAATAATAGCGTTGTTGCCCTGGCTTACTTTTACGGCACCCTGCAGGAGGGTGGTTTTATGTTCCCCGTCTTCCGGGTAGGCGTTTACGTTAAAACGGGTACCCAGTACCTGTACGGATTGATTGCCTGCCTGTACGATAAATGGTTTGGCGGGATCGGCGGCAATATCAAAAAAGGCTTCCCCCTGGAGTTTTACCGTTCTGTTGCCGGCGGCAAAAACAGCCGGGTAGGTAAGACTGCTGGCTGCGTTGAGCCATACGGCGGACCCGTCCGGGAGCATGATTTTATATTTCATGCCGGCGGGGGTGGAGAGCGTGTTCTCCTGGTTTTGGTTATTACCTGCGCTGGCAGGGGCAGTTTTATATAATAGTGTTCCGTCTTCTTCCTTGGAAATGATTACACCGGCCTGACTGGCAATCTGACCATCGGCGGTGCTATCCAGTGCTATGGTGGTGCCATCTGCCAGCCTTAGTGTAGGCGCGCCCGTAGCATAAGCCATGGTAGCCGGTTTGGCAGGGTTGCTTTTTTGTTGGAGTAGGAAAAGGCCTCCGGTGCCTATCAGGGCAGCCACTGCTGCCGCTATCGCCCAGCGGCGTACCGGCATGCGCTTCACCGGTGTTGCAGGTACAGCAATCGCACTGTCTATTTTTTGTTTAAGCACTGCTTTCAATCCTTCATACTCCGTTTCGTTCTCCGCAGTGATCAGGTCATCTTCTGAGTCGAACAGGTCAAAATACGATTCAAGAAAGGCAATCTCCTCGCTGGTGGCGGTGCCTGTCCTAAAACGTTTTAGCATAATGTTTAAAAGTTCCCTTTGCTGATGGTCCATCTTCGACTATTTCTATATATATGAGCAGATAAAATCAAAAGCGCCCATAAAAAGTTTAAATATTTTTAAATTATATATGTTCCGGGTGCTTTTTATTTGTCAGGGAGACATTAGTGCCTCCAGCACCCACGTCTCCCGTTAATTAATCAGCCAAGGTGTAAGCATGCTTTCAGAAAGCACCGGGGGCCAGCACTACTTCATCGTCAGCATAATCGCTATCTGCAACACAATCAGCGACTCCCGCAGCGTAGACAACGCCCGTCCCATCTGGTTCCTGACCGTCTTTACAGAAATATCCAGCTGGGCAGCAATCTCCTGACTGCTGCGCCCCTCCTGGAAACGTAGATTGAAAATTTGCTTTTGCTGGGCAGGTAAAGTATTGGTAAGCGCCTCAAAGGCAGCATAGAACTCCTTGTATAATACATGGCCATCGGCAAGACCGTAACCACCCAGATCGTCACTGTCCTCCGGCAAATCACCGTAGCGACTCTCCTTCTCCATTTGTCTGAAAACGCCATTACGCGTGGCTATACGCAAATACGCAGGAAGATTCTCAATAGGGGTGTCCTTTTCCCGGCTCCATAGCTGCACAAATACATCCTGCGCTATGTCCTGGGCCATGTCCATATTATGTACCCGCTTGTAGGCAATATTAAAAACATCCTTCCAGTACCGGTTATATAAAACGTCAAAAGCAAGGCCGTTCCTTCTGCTGAGCTCCGCTAAAAGGTCCTGGTCATTTGCATTCAGTAGTTCATCCCTCCCCATAATTGGGCATAAAACTAAAAATACTTTCGGTTAAAAAAAGGATGTTTTGTTTAAGTAGTGGTGTGGGTTTGTTAACCTCCCGGCCAGACAAAGGTTATCTTGTGTAAAATTTTATTAATTGACTGCATCCCCTGTAGTAATTTAAGGCCATATAACAGGAACATGAAAAATTACTACGTACTCACGGTAGCACTGCTGTTACCTACAGTATCACTGGCCTCGGTGCCGCCGTCGGATACCACCCGCAACGATCCATCGCAACTGGAGATCCGCAAAGATCAACCACTGGGCAAACAGGATACGGCTTTGCGCAAAGCGGTGATCAGCTGGAGCCGCACCACACTCGAAAACACGGATTATAAAACCATCCAGGCACACCCTTCTTCCAGATACTTCCCCGGGGAAGTAAAACCAGGTACACCCACCATAAAAAAGGTGATTTCAATCCGACACCAGCGACCGGCCGACAGCACCTGGCGCATTTTGCGCCGTATGAACGGCTACCCCGATACCTATACCCAATATAGTACCGGCTTGTATGCCCCGGCAGGACAAGTTATCGAAATCCAACTGCCTCAACACCTCGCTGATATGGGGGAACTGTTCGTACAAATCGGTTGCCATACCGACAACCTCGGGCAGTGGAACGCCGGCCGCTCCAGCTGGGTACGCATGCCGGATATTGTAAAATACGCCCCACTGGATAAAGCCGTTGTACGGGTCAACAGCCCGTTTGGAGGCCTCATCTATATTAAGTGCCGCCCTACGGTAAAGGACTGGTCCGCCGATATTCGTATCAGCGGCGCCGTTAGTTCCCCGCTCTATATCCGCGGTGTTACCACCGATGAGCAGTGGCAGGCCCAACTCAAATCCAGCGGCGCTCCCTGGGGTGAAATCGCTACCGATCGCATCATCCTTTCTGTACCTGATTCCATATTGCAAAAACTCAGCAATCCTAAAAAAGTCATGGACCTCTGGGACGCAATCATCGGTGCAGAAATGGACCTGGGCCAATATCCGCAGCCGGTATACCGCCCCATGCGCCTGGCAGTAGATGTGCAGATCAGCGGTGGCTTTATGCATAACGGTTATCCCATTATGGCACATTGCGACGAAGGCACCCTGAATACCATCGCCAACCCCGACCGGCTCCTCCTGCCTTCCAGTGGTGGTTCAAACTGGGGCTATTTCCATGAAATAGGGCATAACCTCCAAAACCCCGACTGGATCATTGCCGGCACCGGTGAGGTCAGCTGCAACTTCTTCGCACTCTATTGCTTCGACCGACTCATCGGTGACCGCCACGGCGCCCACGGCGAGATGACCGCTGAAAAACGCAAGGCGCGCATACAACAATACTTTGCAGCCGGACCCGATTATGCAAAATGGAAGCAGGACCCTTTCCTGGCCCTTACAATGTTTTGGCAAATACAGGAAGCTTTTGGATGGGAAGCATTTAAAGCCTTTATCCGCCGCTACCAGGAAAACCTGGTCACTGACCCCAATGCCAGTTTCGCAAAAAATGAAGATTCAAAACGGGATCGGTTTGTGCAAACTTTCTCCGAAGTTACAGGACGTAACCTGGTGCCATTTTTCAAGGCATGGGGTTTTCCGCTGGGAACTAAGCTGGAAAAGGAAATGAGAGTATATCCGGAATGGATGCCGTATAATATGAAGTTCGACGTCGCACACTAATTTGCCATCAGCGTAGGCCTCGTGCCTGCGCTGATGTATGCGAATGCTAATCCATTGTTTTCTCCCGCCAGTTATACCTATCTTCCTTCATCTTCCAAATAAATCCATCCAGCACATAATGCGTTACCTGTGGCACCGCCAGCAACGGCACCAGCAACATCAGCACCACACTGCTTTCCACCTCCGGCAACTGCTGAAATAAAGAGAAAACCCGGGTATGCTCCCGCCATACAAAACCATCCCATAAGCCCTCTTCCACAAAGGCAAACAAGGCAATCAGCCCCAAAAAAAGCAGGATACCCCTGTTACTGAATACAGTTTGCAGAAATTTGTTGCCGCTGGCCCCCACATGGTATTGCTTCCGGCCATGAGCCCACACCAGGGCCATGTACGGTATGCCGTGACTGATCACATTCAGCAACGTGAACGTAAGGTCTCCCTTAAAAAAAATAATACCGAAATACCAGGATAGGAGGGTGCCCAACACCAGCAACTGCTTAGGTATATTAATCAGCTGGTATTTAATACTATGTCCGATTTCTTTTCCCAGGTAGATGGCCATGATCGCGAGGTAAGCACCCCAAAGTATATCAAGGATCTTACTGTTCCCGGCCACATAGAAAAAGTCATCCGGAATGAACCAGTTGAACGGCATCGGCCCTTTTAAATGCCAGTATATCAAAGGATACACGGTCGCAGCATAAATAGTAATGGTATCAATGCGCCTGGAAAGTCGGCTCCTGGCCTCTTTGCGACTATAAATACGCAGGAAACCATATTGCTGCCGCACAAAATGATATACCGCCATATAAGCCAGGATACGCCAGAACACCAGCGGTCCGGCTGCATAGGCCACCACACCAGCTATCCACGCCAGCACGGGCACCCACACGAATAAACGACTTTGCCTGCGAAAAGTGCCGCCATCAAAGTAGGTCCGGTAAATAGTGGAGTAAACATGCGACACATCAATAAACAGCACCAGCAATACCCACCAGGCCACACTCACACCCTGCTGCGGCCGGAAAGCCTCCGGAAACAGCCAGATAGCCAGCAGTGCGGCAAAAGGAGGGAGGAGGATGAAAAAGCCATCCAGATTGCGACTATAAATCCAGGGCTGCTTCCTGCTGTTAGCTGCAGTAAGCGGCAAGGGCATTGGCTGCTTTATTTCCATGGTAAAAAGCTTCTTCAAATATTGAAATGCCGCTTAAGTCGGAATGGGCATAAAAAACATTGGCAAAGGGAGATTTTTGCGCTGCGGCTCTCACTTCTCCCGTAATAAATCCTGCATGCGGGCGGATCATCCCATGCCCCCATATCGTAATATCAATATCCCCGATCAGCTCCGTAATGCCGGGATGCACCGTTTCCAGATCATCAGCAATGAGCTTTACCCAATGCCGGGGCGATAAACCAATGGCGTACTTCCTGGAAGCCACCGGGTCCAGGTGATCCAGCGGCAGGTAATATGTGATTACCTGTTTGGCAGGCATCTGCTGCGTTAGCCGCTGCTGCTGCGCGTTTACATAACCCAGGGACTTTCCCTGGTAAATCACATTATCCCAGCTCAGCTGGTAGCCGGACGATTCCGGAACACGCTCCAGCGTAATATTGGCCACTAACCAGGGCGAATACACGAAATCGTGGTGGTAACTGCCTCCCGGAATCAGGCGCTGTGTTACAAACTGCGGCGTAGCCATAATACAGGCTTTGGCCACCAATCGTTTTATCTGATGGGTATTAATATCGTAGTAATCAATCAGTACCTGTGTAGGTTCGGGTGTGATCTTGTACACCACACAGCCGGTCTGTGTTTTATCGCGGCTAAACTGTTGCAGGTGCTGTGCCAGCCTGCCGTTACCCTGCGGCCACGTGAGCAGCTGTGAACTGTCGGCATTGCCTGCCTTTCCTTTCCGCGAAGCGAAGTAGTGAATGGCAGCCCAGGCGCTGATGGTGCTGATGCCGGCGCCGTAGTCGTCGCGGCAGCAGTAATCCAAATACCAGCGAAGCTCTTCGGAATGATAGCCCTGCTGCTGCAGCCAGGCTTCCATAGTCAGCTGGTCCAGCTCCCGGTAACTGGCATCTGTGGAGCTATTATCCGCCGGTATGTCAAAGGCATAGCGGTTATCGCTGCCTTTGGCCCGGCGCAATGTTTCCATCAGCTCCAGGAATTTCTTTATCTCGTCCTGCGTTTGCTGGCTGATGCCAAGCTGCGGAATCAGTCCTTCCTGCCAACGGTTACGGATATACAGTCTTTCTTCCGGATCATAGCAAAGGTCTGTTTCGTTGTATACCGGAAGACCGTCAGCATTGTAATGCGTTAATATTCCGGCTTCTGCCAGGAGGTCGAGCAGGGGTTGATTTTCAATATTAGGGATGGGTAAATAGTGCGCCCCCAGCGGGTATGCGCTGTATTGGTTACTGCCGTAACTGGCATTGCCGCCGGTATGAGGTTCCAACTCCAGCAACCGGAAGTTGGTAAACCCGCTGTGGTGGAGACTCCTGGCGGCACTAAGCCCGGCTACACCGCCACCAACGATCACCGCATCAGCATACTCCGTGATGGCTGGTGTACCAAATTGCTGGTCCCGCATCATATGGCCTGCTTTTGCGGAAGCGCCGCTGATGCGACTATTAATATGCGCGTAGTTATCTTTCTTTTCCATACAGGCCACATATTGCGCCACGGTAACTGTGCCGCCGGCGATGATGGCCATGTATCGCAAAAACTCTTTTCTGCTGATGGTATTACTCCTGGTATTTTCCCCACTCATCTTCAAAATATTGTACCAGTATCTGGTTGTTTAAATGATTGGCCAGCACTTTTCGTTGCTGCATGTCGGCAGTGAAGTCACACATCTGGCTGAAAGTGCCGGCAGCAAAGTAACGCAGCCCGGCGGGCAAGCTGTCATGGTGTTTGGCCAATGGTCCGGGAGATGCCATCACGTAACCCCATTCACCGAATGAAGGCACATAGGTATGATAGGGGATGGTTTGATAATTACATTCCTGCAGCGTGGTATTTACACACCAGAATGCCTTTGGTGCTACATAAGGAGAGGTAGACTGAATCACCACCACGCTGCTGTCGGTAAGTGCATGGCGCAGCTTACGATAAAACGCGGTGGTATAGAGCTTTCCCACGGCATAATTGCCGGGGTCGGGGAAGTCAACGATCACCACATCATACTGCCGGTCATTTTCCTTGAGCCATTGAAAGGCATCGGCGTTAATCACGCGCACCCGTGGCGATAACAACGAGCTGTCATTTAACGAAGCGAGCATGCTGTTTTGCCGGAAAAGCCGGGTCATGGCCGGGTCGAGGTCTACCAGTGTAACCTGTTCCACCTCCGGGTATTTGAGCAGCTCCCGTGCAGCCATACCGTCCCCACCACCCAAAATCAGCACCTGACTATGTTTGGGGCTATACAGCATAGCCGGATGAATGAGCGCTTCGTGGTATCGATACTCATCCGCAGAGCTGAATTGCAGGTTACCATTGAGGTACAGCCGTAGATCCAGTCTGCTGTGCGTGAGCACAATCCGTTGATAAGCGGAGGAATGGGAATAGATCACGGGATCTCTGAAGGCCTGACTTTCTGCAAAGGTCATAATCTTATCTGCCCAGATGAAGAGACCCAGCAAAACGATGATACAGGCCACTGCTTTGGATTTCAGATAAGGAGCCCATTTTATCTCTCTCTTAAATTTAACTAAAACAACCATAGCCACGGCCACATTGAGTATCCCGAAAAAGCAGGAAGTGCGGATCAACCCCAGGTAAGGTACTAACAGTAACGGGAACACGATTGAAGCCGCCAGAGCGCCAATGTAGTCGAACGTGAACACTCTTGATACAAGGTCTTTGAACTCATACCGGTCCTTGAGGATGTTCATCAGCAACGGAAGTTCCAGCCCTACCAGCGTACCGGTGAGCCCTACCAGCAAATACAGCACCAGCCGGAAGGATGCCGCATGTTCAAACAGCAGGAAAAGCGCCGCCGAACTAATACCGCCAATCAGGCCCACGAGGATCTCCAGCTGGATAAACCAGCTGAGCAAATCCTTTTTGAAGAAACGGGAAAAATATGCGCCAATACCCATTGAAAACAGGTAGGCACCAATGATGGTCGAAAACTGTGTTACAGAATCTCCCAACAGGTAACTAGCCAGCGTACCTGCTACCAGCTCATATATGAGCCCACAGGTAGCAATTACAAACACCGATAATAATAACAGAATTTCCAACGTACAACGATTAACTATGAATGGCCGAACTGATGATCATGCCAATGGCGATTATAAAAGCACCTACCACAATGGCCAGTGCAATATTTTTGTTATGCACGAGCTCCTTCCAGGTATTTTCCGGAGTAAGGCGGTCCACCAGCCAGAAGGCAATAACGAGGATAACCACCCCCAGTAATGAATACACGGCAGAGGCGAGGATGTACTTGAATTGTAATGTTTCCATAGTGATTTATTTGTGATAGAAATAGTGAACGCCGCTGTGCGACCTGGCTGTACGATCCTTGCCAGGCTTCCAGGTATCTGTGCTGGTGCAGTTACACACCCGGTAACCGTAAGTATTGCTCACGAGCAGTATGAGCATTAGCCCGGCCAGTATGCAAATGGTGATTTTATCATCTCTCCAGGTAAAAGGCAACCTGGAAAAAAGAGACTTTATTTTCTCCATAGAATTATTTTTTATGAGTGATATCACTGTTTTCCCATCGTTCGGATTCCCTGATCTGTTGCCATTTCATGAATACCAACGCAGCTCCGCCAAAGAGCAGGCATAGCAGCACTTCATTCCACACCGTAGGCACATCCCAGAATACGGCAACGTCTGCACGAACCGTCGGACCAGCTTTTTCCGTAGCAGTAGTGGCCACAAAATGGTACTGGCCAGGTGTTACGCTACACACAAAAGCGGTTTGCTTAAAGTCGCCTTCTGACCAGCTTTCACCATCTTCTACCCCACGATAGTAGGCGGTTTCCAAAGGAATCGTCCGCTCTTCGCCGGTCACTTCGTTTACCAGCGTGAGGTCCAGGGCGCACCAGTTGTTGGTGAGGTCCGTCTGCACTTCCACTTCTATATTGGTGACTTTATCATCCAGCTTAAAAGTAGGGCTCAGCAAAGGTTTATTAACAGTGGAGTCGTTAATATAAAAGCTATCCCGCATGATCTCCTTGTTCTGCCTGTTGCTGTTATTATACAGGAAGCTGAACAAAGCAAAAAGACAAAAAATAAAGGCAGCGATCCCGAACTGGTTAGGCCGCAACCCGCGCAGAAACGGCTGTGCAGGCGCTATTCCTACTCGGCCTGGCGGAAAATGGCCATTCAGGAAAGCCCTTTTAATTTCTTTTGGGTAGATGTAAACGCCGCGGAAGGCATCGATGCGCGATTGCTGCATTTCAAAGGAAATCATTTCCGGCGGACGTATAAACTCCAGGCAACGGATGTTATGCTGGTAATCCAGCTCCCACGGGATTTCTCCGCGTATGCAGGTATAGCGGCCACTGAACCTGCTGAAGAGTTCAAAATTTTTCCCTTCATGCGTCAGGGAAATAGTTTTCTCATAGCTGGCAATGGTTACCTCCGGATATTGCGCCGGAATATTTTCTACCAGCAGCCAGTGCCCCTCTGAAAAGGAGAGGAAAAAAGGTTTGCGGTCGCTGCTACGCATCAGCACATACTCCGCCCAACTATAGCCGGAGCCCACTGCTGCCCGCTCCGTATAGGCGATCACGGTATACTCTTCGTTGCGTAATACACCGGTGGTGCCCAATGCGATCAGCTGCGCGATTTTGGATTGGTTAACCTTACCGGCTTTCTCGGGGAATCCTGATTGAAAAGTGGACAACGTTCCGCACTTAGGACAGCCATAGAGGCGGGTGTCCGGATGTTGCAGGTCGATGCCCGCCTTACAGGCAGGACAATTAAAGTGTGGCATTTTATCTTCTTATCTGTTGAGATTCATGTTTGGTGGTCTGGAAAAAATCATGAATAGCGCTCATGATGGCGGTAGTGATGGCATCATTGTTTTTCCGGAAGTTGGACAAAAACACATCACAGGTACACAGCCCATATTCCGGCCAGGTATGGATGGAAATATGTGATTCCGTCAGACAATGAACCGCAGTGAAGCCCCCGTTAGGGAAGTCATGTACGGCGTTACCTACCTCTGTAAGTTGATGGTATTGAATCTGGTGGGTGATAAAAGTTTTCCAGTTGTCACTTTGCTGCAGTAGTTCAATATTGTCGGTATACAGGGTGGTCAACAGGTGTAGCCCTGGTTGATATTTCATGGCAGAGATAATATGTGCATGTTGCAATGTAAAAATTCCTGACGAATTTTTCTTTTTGTTTCAGGAGATCACGGTATATGCGAATTGCATGCCAGAATCAGCAATGATAATTTCGTGTAGCCTTTTCCGTGGAAATTATTTTTCTTCCTGTTTGCGCTCATAGCGTTCCTTAGCCTGTTGGCGGCGTTCGGATTTATGTGCTTCGTAGCGGTCGAACTGATCGGCACTCAGTACTTTTTTAAGGGAGCTGTCGCGGGTTACACCCAGTTGCTTCAGCTGTTTTCCTTTTTCAGCGCGGGGCATCACGTTGTCTTTCCGCAGTGCGGCCATCTTTTCTGAAAAGGATTTATTGATATTGTAAACCTGGCCGTATTGTCCTTCATTGAGGGAAAGCCTGGCCTTCATGGAGTCGGTCAGAATCCGTATATAATCCCTTTTATCCTGGGAAAAAATGGTAGTGGTGGTAAGGGTGAAAAGGGTTATCAAAACTATCCGCGCAATCGCTATTCTTTTCATGTCCGGTTTTTAATATTCAACAATGCCGGTTGGGCATTTGTTCTGTCGTGCTAATTTAGGGAGATGCCAACGGCATCTCCCTAAATCAGGCCTTACCTATTGCAGGAGGTAAGGCCTGAAAAATTATTCCAGTACCAGGATACCGCTGGCGGTATATCTGTATTCTTTCTGAGGCGTAGTTATTGCATCAATTTCTGCCTGCGGTTTCTTCGCATCCTGTGCGTAGTGGCGCAGTTCGGAAACCGGGGTAATGCTCTGGTATGCCAGGCCATCCAGTACAATGGTTCTGCCTTTGATGTCCAGTGGTACAAAGAAAGCGTAGTCTTTCATTTTTACGAAAGCGGTGGTGCTGTCGTTTACCTGGAGTTTCATCCAGCAGCCCTTTTTAGGGCATACGTCCAGTACTTTTGCTTTGATTTTCAAGGCTACTTTTCCGGTATCATTTTTCAGTAAAGCAGGGATTTTGAAGGCATCCACTGCACCGGTAGCAGTAGTGCCGGCGCCATAGGTACTGTTAGGTTTGGCCGGACCTTTGGGAGGCTGCGCGTATACGCCGGTGGCAATGCACACGGTTACTAGCAGAAAGATCATCTTTTGCAGCATAGCGATAAAGAATTTGCGACTAAGATACAAAAGTTATCTGTTCGGTTGCTTATCGGTGGCGGATTTCCACAGATCCTCCAAAAGGCAGCACCGGCACCATGGCCGCCAGTTCCATGGCCTGCGCATCGTCTTCGGCGTTGATGTACATGAAGCTCACCACGCGCTGGCCATCTTCCTCAATGGCGCCGGCTGCAGACTGGTTAGCGGTCACTACAAAACCTGGTTTTACAATCGGAGTACCGGACTGGTAGTGATCTGCGGCTTTCCATTTTTCTACCAGCTCATCCCAGCCTTTACGTACGGTGGCAATGTCGTCCTGCGTGAGTGGGGCAGGGTTTACGCGGGTAATAAACACATATTCGTTCATAGTTCAATGATTTTGTGTTGTAAAATTACCCTCACTGGCCACTGCAAAATTGTAAAAAAGCATTTTTTACCATTCCTGCTTACGGGAAAAGAAATCGTGTGGAGTGGTGCCGGTAAACCGGCGGAAGTCTTTGATGAAGTGGGACTGATCAAAATATCCGGCCTCATAAGCCAGGCTGGTTAAGGATTTGGGGGCTTGCTGAATGATATGATTCAACTTCACAATGGTGGCATATTGTTTTGGGCTGGCTCCCACGATAGCGCGGAAGCGCTTTTCAAGCGGGTCCTTACTGGTATATAAGGAAGATGCCAGTTCCGCCATGCGGAGTTGGCCGCGGTGCTGCTGTATGGTTTCCAGGGCCGCCTGTACCAACGGATCTACGGTGGACGGTTGTAATCTGAGCAGCCACTGGTCGGTGAGAGCTACCATTGCCCTCATGTCAGGCGCTGCCTGTAGCTGGTCCGATAGGTCACGTAGCATCTCCTCCGGAAAAAAGTTATCCAGTGATACCACCTGGCTGTTTACTTCGTGCAAGGGGGATTTAATAAAGGCAGCGGCGCAGCCAGGCTTGAAGGTAATGAGGAACCAGGCTGTGTCCGGGTGATAGTTCATGTGCTGGGCTTCCTTGCGGATACCGGAGATACCATAATTGCCCAGCGTTTGTACCTGTTCCCGGTTCGTATGCTGGATATTACCGGTGATCCTGAAAGATATGGTAATCCCAGGCGCCGGTAATACCGTGTTGACCCTTCCCTCGCCACTTCTGATCAGCATATAGCCAGCCACATAGGGCTGCAACTGTGGACACGGATGGTAGCGAAGGAATTCCATTCCATAAAGATAATTATATCACACCATTTGTGAATGTCCCGGTACCCGGATAATTCCTTTTACCAATGCCTTCCATTGTGCTTTTGATAAGCCTGCCATAAGGCGCATTCGAGGTTTCGCATGGAAAAAGGGCTACCCCAGATGTGGAGGGTACCACTCATCCTGTAGCGCAACAACAACACTGAAAAGAGGGTTTGGCAACTACAGCCGTATGGCCTGAAAGCAGCTACAGCCGCCAGGTGCAGGTACTATGGCCTGCCTGCCGATATTACATTAATTTAACAATGTTTTGGGGCCGGCTGGGCAGGAATTTGCACTTTTATCCAATGAATAAATTAGATGACAAGGACTTTTAATCACTAAAAATTTTAGTGTCATGATGCATCGAGGTAACAATACCGGAAAACATCAGGATCAACATCGGGAAAGGTCATCCGGAAGGGAAACCAAAAGGATGGCAGGCAAAAATAATCCTGCAAAGGATATGCATGAAGAACGACCAGTTGACCAGATGAAACACGGTATAACAGAAAAAAGCCATAACCCTAAACGCAAGGGTGGGCATTAAACTGAAGCCCGCAGGCATGTTAAAGGTTTGGCATTCATCGCGCTGATAGCGTCATGGCAATAATGTAAAGCATTTGCCCATGACGCTATTAGTTTATAGCAACTCAAGACCAAAGAGCTAACCAGGGAATTTCCATCGACCGGAAATGGAGGAGGTTCCATTGCCATGCTTGCCGCAGTTGGATGATTCTACTTCTGAAGTGGAAGGCCGGTGGCATTCTCCCTGGTTTTATACTACTTCATCACTACGTCAGGCTTGTAAATGCTTAGGAACCATACAAATTGCGCCTATCTTTAGGACCTATGAAAAAATTGATTCTCGCAAGTTTGCTGCTGCTGGCAGCTGTTGTACAGGCGCAGCAACCCTTCCACGTCATCGCATTTTATACTGGTAAAAGTGACCAGGCACACATTAGTTTTGTGGCAGAAGCCAATAAATGGTTTGCCGGCCAGGCCGCAAAAAATAACTTCACATATCGCACTACCAATAACTGGGAACTGCTCAACACAGATACCCTTAAAAATTACCAGGTGATATTATTTCTGGATACACGTCCGGAAAAACCGGCACAGCGTGCCGCGTTCCAGCAGTATATGGAAAATGGAGGCGCCTGGATGGGCTTCCACTTCGCAGCATTTGCGCTTACGCCCTCCGCCATTCCGGCCAACTGGGACTGGTACCACAACACCTTCCTGGGATCAGGTCAGTTTGTAAGCAATACCTGGCGCCCTTCCATCGCCTACCTTCGGGCCGAACAGCCGCAGCATCCCGTTACCAATGGTCTGCCCACCGTATTTACATCTTCCCCTAATGAATGGTACCGCTGGTCCGGCGACCTGCGCAAAAATCCGGACATCACCGTGCTGCTGTCCATTGATACTGCCAGCTTCCCGCTTGGTACCGGCCCCAAACCCAGCGAAATATGGCATAGCGGGTATTACCCGGTGGTGTGGACCAATAAAAAATATAAAATGGTATACATGAACATGGGACACAATGATATCGATTACGAAAATCATAATAATAAAGAGCTGTCCTTCACCTTCGATAACCGCAATGAGTCGGATCTGATTTTGAAAAGCCTGTTGTGGCTGGGGAGCGGCGGTAAATAGGTAGCATTGAACAAAGCCTGGACTTTTTTACGGGCCCCACGGTGTTCCCTGCGTATAGGCATGCCCGGTGGGTCCGCCACGCACCAGATGTATCCCGCCGGGTATTTTATTGTGGGCCGCAGGCCCTTATTAGAACGCCCGGAAAATCTGATATCCTGCATATTTACAAAACTGCATCTGTTTTGCTGTTACATTTTGCTCCAACTTTGCAACAGTTAAACCATACCCGCTATGCAGTTCAGATATTTCCAGGCAGATGCTTTTACAGCCACTCCTTTCAAAGGCAACCCGGCAGGTGTATGCCTCCTGGATGAAATGCCATCCGATGATATCCTCTCCGGTATTGGCAAAGAGTTACAGTTACCTATGGCGGCCTTCCTCCTGAAGCAGGACCAGGATTACCAACTGCGCTGGTTTTCGCCGGCCGGTACGGAGTCGCAGCTCTGTGGCCATGCCACGCTGGCGAGCGCACATATCCTTTGGGAAACCGGTGCAGTGCCAACTACCACGCCTATACGATTTCACACCGTAGCAGGCGTACTCACTGCCACCCGAAGCGCTGATAGCTGGATTACACTCGACTTTCCGGCGTTTAATGCAATACCGGATACAGATACTACAGTGTTTACACGAATATTTCCTGAGCTCAAGGCGCTGTACCGTACTGATGGAGGTCGTTACCTGGTGGAGCTGCCGGATGAAGCAGCCGTAAAAAATTATCAGCCGGACTTTCACCTGATCGGCACCTATAAAATAATCATCACCGCCCTGGCAGATGCCGGCAAGCCATATGATTTTGTATCGAGGTTCTTCTCGCCCGTGAGCGGTGTTCCGGAAGATTCCGTCACTGGATCGGCACATAGTGCACTGGTACCTTTTTATGCTAAAAAGCTCGGTAAAACCAGTTTTAATGCATTACAGGTTTCGCCCCGTGGTGGTGAGCTGCGTGTGGCCCTGAAAGGGGATAGAGTGGAGATTGCAGGGCAGGCGGTAACGGTGGTGGAAGGGAAGTTGCAATGTTGACCTGCAGCTGTAGAGCCGTAATGCTTACGGCTCCCCGTTTGGATCTTCGCTAAAATCTACCAGACAATAACTTTTCGCTGAGCTTATGAACCGTAGAGCCGTAAGCATTACGGCTCTACGGAAGCAACGCAACAAGCGCTACTCCAAAAACAAATCCTTTCTCAATTTCCCGCCCGGCTTTACGGCATACTTATCAAAGTCCAGTACACCGGCGGATTGCAACACTTCTTCGTCGATCAGCGTAAACCCGGTATAGCTGGAGGAAGGCTGTGATAAAATATAATGCACCGCATCCGCTACAATGTCCGGTGTGCGGCTCATATTTACCAGCGCTTCCCCGCCGAGCAGGTTTTTTACTGCAGCCGTAGCGATAGTGGTAGCGGGCCATAGGGCGTTGGAGGCAATACGGTATTGCTCCAGCTCCGCGGCCCATCCTAATGCCAGCATACTCATATTGTATTTGCTGATGGTGTAGGCTACGTGTGGGCCCAGCCATTGCGGCGCCAGGTTAATAGGGGGGGAGAGCGTTAAGATATGCGGGTTGTTCCCTTTTTTGAGATGCGGTATGCAGTGTTGTGCCATCAGGAAAGTCCCACGCACATTGATATCATGCATGAGGTCAAACTTTTTGGCGTTGGTTTGTTCGGTGTTGGTGAGCTGGATGGCGGAGGCGTTGTTAATGAGTATGTCGATCCCGCCGAAATGTGCTACAGCCTGTGCAACGGCGGCGGCAATCTGGGCTTCATCACGTATGTCTACCTGTACGGCGAGTGCCTTACCTCCGGCGGCTTCTACTTCTGCTGCCGCGCTGTGTATGGTACCTCCTAATCTTGGATCTTCTTCCACGCTTTTAGCGGCTATCACAATATTGGCCCCATCAGCGGCCAGCTTCAGAGCAATGGCTTTACCAATGCCTCTGCTGGCGCCGGTAATAAAAACTGTTTTTTGCTGAAAACTCATAACCTGCGGCTTTTTGTTTATCACAGGAATTTAAGCATTCTTTTGCGGCCGGCAAAAACTAACTCAGGCCGGTTGTACGCCGCCATCCAGTTCCTGGGAATGCCTGCGCCGGTAGGATACGAATACGGCCACTGCTACAGCGCCGGCAATGCCTTGCAGCAGTACCGTGAACTTAGGGCCGGCTATATTGGCCAACGCTCCGGCCAGCAGACTGCCCACAGGTATCATACCCTGGTAGGCCATAATGTAGTAGCTGATGGCGCGGGCACGCATTTGCGGCCGGGCATGTGTTTGTATATAAGTATTGATGGCGGAGGTCTGTGCCATCATGCCAATCCCGGAGCAGGTCATAAACACCAGCGCCATGGGCAGCCAGCCGGCATAGGAGAGCAGCAGTAAGCTGAGGGAAAATATACAGCTGGAGGTAATCAGTATCTTAATCATGTCCTTGCCGGGTTTGAGTCGCGCCATATAAATGGCCGATAATATAGAACCCACCCCAGCGGCACTTTCAAACCAGCTGAAAGTTTTGGCGTCGCCATGGAAAATATCTTTGGCAAACATAGGCATCAGGGTATTAAATGGCATAACCAGCAGGCTGCTGGCCGTTAATAGGAGGAGTAGGCTGCTAAGGTCTTTATCATGGGAGATGTAATGGAAGCCGGCACGTAATTCCGTCCATATGCTTCCTTCCGACTTGCTCACCACCGGCACATCCAGTTTCATCATAAACAGCGAGATCATGATGGGTATGTAGCTGAAGAAGTTAAGGGCAAAGCACACATTCTCTCCCCAGTTGCTAAGGATGATCCCTGCCAGGGCGGGGCCGGCAATACGGGCGAAGTTCATCATGGTGGAGTTTAGCGCAATGGCGTTGGGGAGGTCTTCCCGCTGTATGACCATGTCTACCATCAGGCTTTGGCGACAGGTGACGTCAAAAGCATTGATGATACCCAGCAACAGTGTGAGCAAAATGATGCCGGTGATATTATAGTATTTAAAGTATACCAGTAAAGCCAGTGCCAGGGCCTGCAGCATGGAAATAACCTGCGTGCGCACCAAAACCTTGTAGCGGTCGTGGCGATCAATAAAACTTCCGGCATAGGGAGCTAAAATCAGCGAAGGTATCAGGCCTGCAAAACTTACCACACCCAGTAGCAGCGCGGAACCGGTGAGGCGGTATACCAGCCAGCAAACAGCCGTTTTCTGCATCCAGGTGCCTATCATAGATACCGATTGCCCGGAGAAGAACAACCGGAAGTTGCGGGATCTTAAAGAGCGAAATACATCCATATAAAGGTTTTTCCAGATGATCACTTAGCAGTAGTCGACTGCTGCCATTCATTTTCGTGCACAAAATTCCTATATTTACCTTAATAAGTTAAATAGATTGTTTCAATCATTTCTATTAGTAAAACCGATTGATCGATGGAGTTGCGTCAGTTAAAATACTTTGTGCATGCAGCGGAAAAGGGCAATTTTACTGCCGCTGCGGAGGAATTGTATATCACCCAGTCCACACTTTCCCAGCAGATCATGCAGCTGGAAGCAGAGCTCAACACCCACCTGTTCGACCGTATAGGCCGCCGGGTAAGGCTCACCGAAAGTGGTCAGGTAATGCTGGAGCATGCCCGTTTTGTCCTCGCAGAAGTAGATAAAACCAGGCAGGCTATCGAGGACCTGCAAGGGATGCTCACCGGGGAACTGCGCATCGGTGTTACCTATGCGTTTACAGCGCTGCTGCTGCCGCTGCTCACCAGCTTCCCTAAAAAATATCCGGGAATACGGCTCCGTATCGTATATGCGTCCCCGGATGAACTGATGCCAAAGCTGCTGGCGGCGGACCTCGACATCGTGCTCACCTTTCATACTTCCGGCCAGGATGATGCACTTAATATGGTGCCGCTCCTCAAATCCCGGATCGTAATGGCCGTTAGTAAAAACCACCGGCTGGCATCGGCCAAAAGCCTGCCCATCGAAGCCTTAAAAGGCGTAGATATGATCCTGGCCACTCGGGGCTACAGCTCCCGCGATTTTTTAGATGAAATTCTGTTCAAACATAATATAGGGCTGAGCGTAGGTATTGAAATGAACGACGTGCATTCTTTATTGTCGCTAGTAGAAAAAGGCCACTGGGCCACGCTGCTGAATGAACGCGCAGTGGCAGGCTGGAAAAACATTGTGGCTATACCGGTAAAAGGAAAAGAGTGGGAGAGAAGGTCCTATATCATCACACAAAAGAACACGCACCCAAAAAAGTCAGCGGTCCGCTTCATGGAAGAACTCCTGAAACAGACCGCCAACGAAAGGTAACGTGAATGATTAATTATGTTGAACGCGCACTTCCATGATCGTGCAGCGGAAATACCCCTTGAAATCCTTCTTAAACTCATCAAAGCTGTCGGCATTGGTACGTACAGTACCATCCGCACTGATCCTCGGCAGATAACCACTCAAGCTGGCAATAGTCTGCTCATCCTGGTTGGTGGTAGTAAGCTGAAGAAAAGCCCATTCCATTCGCTCCATTTTCACATAGTCCGGAATGGAGCAATGCATCACTGCCTGGAAATGATCATTGAGGTCCTGGAAGTTTTTATTAAAGCGCGTGGCCAAAAACCTTTCCATATCAAAAACGTACAAGTTTGTGTTAATGACCTCAGCTATTTCCTGTGCATAGTCTTTTTCCAGTTGAGAAATTTCCGCACCACTTCCTTCTACCAGTTCATTCATGAAATTACACAGGAAAGTGATGGCACAACGATGAATATATCTGGCACGGAACATCCGTAAATCCTGGCAGGCAAGCATACGCCGCTTGGCAGTTTCCCGGATATAATTCATCTGGATTTCCCGGGTATGTACCTTATGCGTTTTGGTAATATCCATCCAGCGCTTGAAGCGTTTCATCTCCGGGTATACCTTACAGAGGCGGTCAATGAATGTTGGGAAGATGGTAATGTAAAAAATTTCTGCAATGCCTTCCTCTACGATCGTGGTGTTCACCCCGCGGTCAATACTGTACAGCCCAAGTGAACTGGATTGGGAATCGCCCACATCTACCGAATGCCCATGGTGGGTTTCAACCAGGTAGTGGGGGGACTGATTTACAGCCAGTACCGGTAGCTTGCTTTCGATGTGCAGGATAGTGCCTGCGGGCAGGCAATGCATGTCTTTGTTGATGACCAGACCGAACAGGGCCAGCTTTTGTTCAAGTACCCAGCCATATTCATCTCGGTGCAGGTATACACTCGCTGCACGCCAGATATAGGGCTTTAAGTCGTCCTGAATAATAGTTTCCACAGGATATTCTTTGCCCTTTGAATGGAGCAAAAGTCGTCTTTCAAGTGTCATTAATTTCTAATTTACCGTTGTAATTCCTTGATTTTTTTGCTAACTGTTACATGTTAGTTGTATTAGCAACTACTTTTCACAGGTAATCAAACACGGTAACGGGCGGGATGGTACCAGAAATTTAAAAATCGTTAACAAAAAAGTTACACTTCGGTTGAAAGCCGGAGTAATTTGTTAACGGTAGCCCAATTTCGGGTGGTGGAGATGGTTTTTAGCTTTTTTTCAGCCAGCACATTGCTGAATAATGGTTTTGGGTGGTTTTTGTCTATGGAGATGTAAATTTCCCGGCCACTAATCGTATAATCCTCGCCGGGAGTTTGCAGGGAAAGAAATCCCGGATGCAGCGCAGCGTCGGAAAGGTCCTGTACAAAGGCCACATATAGCTTGCGTGGATCATCAGGAGTGATAGGTCCGTAAGGGTGCGACTCCACAATTGCCTGCAGCTCAGCTGGCGTGCGTAGCAGTATTGCTACCGGGTAGCCTAGCCGGGCTTCCAGCGTGCCTGTTATCTTTTTTAATAAAGTTTGTTCCCTGGTTTTTTTACTTAGGAAGATGACATTGCCACTCTGAATATAGGTTCGGACATTTTCAAATCCCATCGACTCAAAAATTGCGCGAAGCACTTCCATCTTAATGATCTTATGCCCGCTTACATTGATCCCCCTTAATAAGGCAATATAGGTTTCCATTTACAAGTACGTTTTACGTTCCTGTAAATATAAATTTTAGGCAATAAAGTTTAAAAAAATCGGGCCGCCCATGAACGCAACGACCCGATACACACGCCCTTCAGGCCTTATCTTTACTGTGCTTTGTCCTGCTTCTTCTTTTTCAGGGATAAATCCGTCACCTCTACAAAGCGTACCGCTGTATCCGACATAACCGTTACATTGGTAAAGGTCTTATTGAAAACTTTTGTTTTCTCACCATCTGTAAAACGGATGGCAATCGTACAATCCAGGTCCAGCTTGTTGCGGGTAGGTGGATTTACAAACACCCGGATAAACGTATCCTGGATGTCCTCCAGCTTATACTTTTCACCGCTCATTGTTAATGGGATCTTCTTCTCCCATACATTGGCCCATTTTTCTACATTGTCGTTAGAGGCCAGGATGTAGTCCTTGTCGTCATTATAGTTATGAAATCCTATCCTGACGCTCATCGTCCCATTGGGGTCCTTCTCACAGTTTAAAGTGTGGATCTTGAATTTTGCCTCCAGGATGTCCTGTTTGCTGTCCGGATGATTTGTTTGCGCCTGCGCTGCAAAACTTGCTGTGGTCAGTAGACCAATGGTCATTAAGCGAGTAAACATAGTCATGGATTCCATATAGTAAAAAATTAGCCAGATAGTAATATTTGGCCATACATCATTATTACTAACTCACCCACTAGCACTTTAGTACTATGAATTAATAAATCGTTAACAAAAAACCCTACCACGGATGGGTAGGGCTATTTGCGTCATTGTCCGACATCGTATGTTTAGCGCTTCCGCTTAGGCTTGGCGCCCCTTTTCTTAGGTTTGCCGTACTTCAGCATCATCTTGTCTTTATGGCTTACCTTTTTGTTCACCTTCTGATTCTTGGCCGATTTCTCATGAAATGCAGGCCCGAAATCTTCCAGCTTAGGCATTTTTATCAGCACATTGCGCATCTGTACCTTCGGCTTCTCATCCTCGGTCAACACATCAGAGATCTCCAGGTCCGCTGGCAGCGCCATTTCAGGAATCTGATAGTTCATCAGTCCTTCAATAGCTTCCAGTTGCTCCAGCTCCGAATCCTTCGTCAGTAATATGGCAATACCCTTTTTATCGGCACGGCCAGTACGGCCAATACGGTGAATATAATTTTCCGGTACTTCCGGCGTATCAAAGTTAATCACATGCGTTACCTCCGCAATGTCAAGCCCACGGGCAATAATATCCGTAGCAATCAGGAAACGGTAATTGCCGGCCTGAAACTGATTCACCGTATTAAAACGATGATTCTGTTCCTTATTACTGTGGATCACCCCGATCTTTTCCGGAAACTGCTCATTCAGGGAAACATACAGCTCGTCCGCCAGCGCTTTGGTGCCAGTGAAAATCAGCGTCTTGGTCATCGTTTCATCCTGGGAAATCAGGAGCTTCAACAGGTTGAGCTTTGTATTGAAGTTAGGGATACGATATACCCGCTGGTCAATATTCTCCAAAGGAGTGCCGGTAGGCGCTGCCTCAATACGGGCAGGATTATCAAAGTGCGTTTCGATCAGCTTCTCCACATCCTCTGTGATAGTAGCGGAGAACAGCAGGTTCTGACGTCTCTCCGGTAACAGACCCATAATATTCTGAATCTGCGTCCGGAATCCCAGGTTCAGCATCTCATCCATTTCATCAATCACCAACCGCTTAATACCTTTCATCTTCACGGCGCCACTCAGAATAACATCGTATAGGCGACCCGGTGTGGCCACAATAATATCTGTCTTTTCTTTCGCTGCCGCCATCTGCGGGTTCATGTTCACGCCGCCGTAGAGTCCCAGCACTTCCACGCTCATATACGTTGTCAGCTTTTTGATGGACTCCACCACCTGTACCACCAGCTCCCTGGTAGGCACCAGGATGAGCATCTGCGGATGTTTCTCCTTGGAAAATTTGAAAAGGCGCAGGGTAGGCAACAGGTAGGCAAAGGTTTTACCGGTACCTGTTTGCGCAATGCCGCACACATCCTGGCCGGACATGATCACGGAAAACGCGCGCTGCTGTATGGTGGTAGGTTGCTGAATCCCCAGGTCGTCCAGGGCATTTAACAAAGATGAATTCAGGTTTAAATCACGAAATGTCATTACGCTGCTATAAAAATGAACGACAAAGATAAATATTTTCAGGCTCTCCCGGGGCTGTCACCTGTGAGATCCTGCTTATTGGATGTAATTTCTTTCTAGCTTTACCAAATAATTTAATGGTCTATGGCCCTGCTTAAAAGAATCAATCCATTTTCTAAAACCAATGAGGATACCGGCCTGGGCGCCAATGCAGCCGGCTATGGTGGCCGTTTTATCAATCGGGACGGTAGCTTTAACCTCCGCCGCGAAGGCAACGATTTCCTGCACCGCTACAGCATTTATCATGCGTTGCTCAACGTTCCTGTATGGCACTTTGTTTCCTTCCTGCTACTTTTTTATTTTGGAGTAAACCTGTTTTACACCGGTCTTTACTGGCTGATAGGCCCTGAACAACTTCAGGGAGTTATCGGCACCACCACCTGGCAACGATTTAAAGAGCTCTACTTCTTCAGCACCGAAACCTTTACTACCGTTGGCTATGGCCGTGTAAACCCCATTGGGGACGGCGCCAATTTCGTCGCCTCCATCGAAGCTATGACGGGCTTCCTCTCTTTCGCCATTGTTACGGGCCTGCTCTATGGCCGCTTTTCCCGCCCAAGGGCACACCTGCTTTTCAGCGACACCGCGCTGATAGCCCCGTACAGAGGTAAAACCGGCCTCATGTTCCGGCTCGTATCACATAAAGATTATCATGTGCTCACCGATGTAGTGATACAGGTCAACCTGTCCATTCTGGTGGAAGAAAACGGAGAGCAGCTCTATAAATACTATGATTTGCCGCTGGAAAGAAAGCGGGTGGACAGCCTTTCCATGAACTGGACGGTGGTACATCCGATTGATGAGGCCAGTCCTTTACTGGGACTCAGCGCAGCAGATATGAAAAGTGCAGATGTGGAACTGTACGTGCTGGTGCGAGGTTTCAACGATGTATATTCCAACATGGTGCAGCAGCGTACCTCTTATACTTTTGAAGAAATTGAGTTCAACCGGAAATTTATACCCATGTACCGGATGAGTAAAAACGGAGATTATACCATCCTGGATCTCCACAAACTAAGTGCCACCGAGGCAGCGGATTCCCAGGCCTAAGCCTTGGAATCCGCTCTGCGGCTGATCAGCAGCAGACCAATATAAGTAAAGAAACCATTTATTACCAACAGCTCCAGGCCAATCTGGAACTTGCCAAACAGCAGTTCCTGGTTGTTGTCCACCACGAGGCATAACAGCGGTGCAATCACGCATATCACCGGCACCAGCTTGTCGTTTACAATCCGCTTGCTGAAAATACCAAAGGTAAACAGCCCCAGTAAAGGCCCGTAGGTATAAGCCGCTATTTTAAGGATCACCCCGATCATACTCTGGTTATCGATCCATTCAAACACCAGCACAAACAGCAAAAACACAAATGCCATCGTCAGATGCACCCGTTGCCTTACTTTTTTCTGTTTGGCCGCATCCCAGTCCGGGCGGCGTTGTATGCCAAGGATGTCGATGCAAAAGGAAGATGTCAGCGCCGTCATAGCACCATCTGCACTTGGAAACAGCGCAGATATCAATGCAATAATGAAGATCACCGAAATCACCGGTGGCATGTGATGCAGTGCCAGCTCAGGGAACAGCTTGTCGCCGGAAGCCGTAACGCCCACCTGCGCACCATATAGGTGCAGCAAGCCCCCCAGAAAGAGGAACAACCCAATTACCACCAGCATGATAAAGCCCAGCGATACCACGTTTTTCTGAGAATCCTTCATGGTAGTCACCGAAATGTTTTTTTGCATCATCTCCTGATCAAGACCGGTCATGGTAATCGTTATAAACGCACCGGCAACGATCTGCTTCACGAAAAATAGCTTGCTGTTCGGATCAGTTTCAAAGATCCTGGTGAGACCACGTTCACGCATGGCCGTTATACTCTCCCCAAAACTGAAATCCATGGTATGGAGAATATACCCCACGCAAATGATCAGTCCCGCCAGCATACACGTGGTTTGCAGGGTATCAGTATATACAATTGTTTTTACCCCTCCCTCGTACGTATACACGAGAATCATCACCAGGATGATGAGGGTGGTAACAATAAACGGTACCCCAAAATTCTGCAGGATCGTTTCCTGCAGAATGCGCACCACGAGGAACAGGCGGGCAGTAGCACCCAGGGTCCTGGATAAAATAAAGAAAGAAGCACCTGTTTTGTAGGAAGCTTTCCCAAATCGCGTATTCAGGTAATTATAAATAGAGGTGAGCTGCAACCGGTAAAACAGTGGTATCAGCACATAAGCGATCGTCAGGTAACCAATCAGGTATCCCAGCGTAATCTGGAAATAGGTAAAGGCATCGCGGCCCACGGCTCCCGGTACACTCACAAAGGTCACCCCGCTCAATGAGGTACCTATCATTCCAAATGCAACCAGCATCCAGTTGCTGTTGCGGTTCCCGATGAAAAATGACTCGTTGTTTGAATTCCGGCCGGTATACCAGGCTACAATCAGCAGTATGACGAAATAAGCAACAACAAACGAAAATAATAAGGCTGGCGACATGTATCCAATTTAGTTAGCATTCAAATATATGCAATCAGTGGTATTTTTCGTACTATTGATTATTGACATGGTCAAATAATAAATTTGCTGATGTCAAATTATATAGTGATTTTTATTGATAAACAACTCGCTATGCCTGATTTGAATAACATAGCCGATACCGTATCCGAATTCCACACATTCTATGAATCAGTTGCGGCTACGCTGAACGCACATCGCAGTACCCATTCACTTTCCGGTGCCGAAATCCGGATTCTGTCGGAAATATCCGTTAACCAGCACCCGAATGCAGGACAGCTGGCTACAGCCACCAATACAGACCCCGGTTATCTCACGCGTATTATAAGGTCGCTGGAGAAACAAGGCCTTGCCAGCCGCGCTCCGTCACGTACTGATGCCCGCAGCTTTGCTTTACATCCCACCGAACAAGGAAAACATATACTGGTAGACCTGCAAATGGCCTCCCGCGATAATGTCCTGCAACTCCTGCAGCCACTGAATGTGCGCCAGCAGGAGCAACTGGCCACGGCCATGACAGCCATCCGCCAGCTGCTGAAAGGGGATAGCGACGGTACGCCGGAAGTGAGCTTCCGCCACCAGCTGCTCCCCGGCGACATAGGCTACCTCATTCACCTCCACGGGGAACTCTATGCCCGCGAAGCAGGCTATAACCTGGAGTTTGAAGCACATGTATGTAAAACCTTCGCGGAATTCCTGAGCACTTACTCGCCGGCAAAAGACCGTATCATCCTGGCGGTGGCCAATGGGAAAATTATTGGCTCCATTGCCGTCGTAGGCGCAACCAGACAGCTGGCACAGCTGCGCTGGTTTGTGGTACACCCCGACTACCGGGGCCTCAGCATTGGGAAACGGCTGCTAGAGGAGGCCCTTGCCTTCTCCAAAGAAAAATATTACCAGACCGTATACCTGATGACTACCAGCATACAGGAACAGGCCGGCGCCCTCTTTAAACAAAGTGGTTTCAGAAAAACAGGAGAGAAGCTGATGCAAATGTGGGGACAGCAATTATATGAGCAGCGCTACGATAAGGATCTGGTCTGACTGCGGATAGCCCTGCCCGTTAGCTGTACTTATGCAATAATACAATTTGCCCCAGGTGATAGGCATCATGATCAATCAGGCCCTGCATGTAGTAGATGGCCTGGTTATCCGTGCCCGCGAGGGTATCAAATAATTCCGCATCCGGAAATTGCCGGATAGTGGCTGACATGGTACCAAAGGAATGCTCCAGTCGCCCCAGCGCCCCATGCCAGTTATCAGGACCATGGTTTTCCGGTAAATAAAAATCGGGGAGGTCACCATCCTGCTCCGGCGCTTCATGGTGCAGAAACCGGTCCACCCGCTGGTGCCACCAGATCAGGTGATTGACGATCTGCCAGATACAATTGGAATCGTGGATTCGTTTTACAGCCGTATCAGCATCTACGCGGATCAGATGCTCTTTAAAAGTGACCCCTATCCATGGTTCTCCGTTATACAGCCTTTCCAGGGAATCGGCAACATGTTTTGTAAATGACATACCCGAAAGATTAAGGAATTGATTCTTGTTATTCGTAATTTACAAAAAATACCATGGTTATGAATCAACAGGAACTGGAAAGCAACAAAAATGAAGATGCCATCCGACTGGCTGTCAGTACTATGAAGCAACGCCTGGGCGTCATCGAGCAGGGAGGCGGTAAAAAAAGCCTCGAAAAAGTACGTCAGCGTGGTAAACTCACCGCACGCGAACGTATCCAATACCTGATCGACGACAACAGCACCTTTACCGAAATCGGCTCCTTTGCTGCTTACGACATGTACCCGGAATATGGTGGCTGCCCCGCAGCCGGTACCGTAGGAGGCATCGGCTATGTCAGCGGCCGCCAGTGCATGATTGTAGCCAACGATATGACGGTAAAGGCCGGCGCATGGTTTCCGCTCACCGGCAAAAAAAATCTTCGCCTGCAGGAAATCGCCATGGAAAATCACCTTCCCGTGATCTACCTGGTAGATAGTGCAGGAGTATTTCTCCCCATGCAGGATGAAATCTTCCCGGACAAAGAACACTTTGGCCGCATTTTCCGTAATAATGCCCGCATGAGCGCCATGGGCATCACTCAGATTGCCGCAGTAATGGGCAGCTGCGTGGCTGGCGGCGCCTACCTGCCCATCATGAGCGATGAGGTGCTGATGGTGGAAGGCAACGGCTCCATCTTCCTCGCCGGTCCTTATCTCGTTAAAGCCGCCATCGGGGAAGACGTAGATGCGGAAACGTTAGGAGGTGCTGTTACACATACCGAAATATCCGGTATCGCCGACTACAAATTTAAAACCGATGAAGAATGCCTTGACCAGGTAAAACGCATCGTGAGTAAGCTGGGACATAACGCCGGCGCAGGATTCGATCGTATCACCCCGGTAGCACCGCAGGTGGCGGCAGATAAAATCTACAGCATCCTGCCCGCTGAAAGTACCAAGCCTTACGACATGCTGGAACTGATCAAATGCATAGTGGATGGTTCTGAATTTGATCAGTACAAAGAAGACTATGGCAAAAGCATCATCTGTGGCTATGCCCGCGTAGATGGCTGGGCCGTAGGCATCGTGGCCAACCAGCGGAAAATGGTAAAAAGCCGCAAAGGCGAAATGCAGATGGGAGGCGTGATCTATAACGACAGCGCCGATAAAGCTGCCCGCTTCATCATGAACTGCAACCAGAAAAAAATACCGCTCGTATTCCTGCAGGATGTCACCGGATTTATGGTAGGCAGCAGAAGCGAACATGCCGGTATTATTAAAGACGGTGCCAAACTGGTCAATGCCGTATCCAATTCCGTAGTGCCAAAAATTACCATCATCATCGGTAATTCCTATGGTGCCGGTAACTATGCCATGTGCGGAAAAGCTTATGATCCCCGCTTTATCTATGCCTGGCCCACCGCTAAAATTGCGGTAATGGGAGGGGAACAGGCCGCCAAAACATTATTACAGATCCAGGTAGCATCGCTGAAAGCCAAAGGAGAAGAAATCTCGCCGGAGGCTGAAAAAAAATTACTGGCAGATATTACTGAAAAGTATACTGCACAAACAACTCCTTACTACGCAGCCGCCAGGCTCTGGGTCGATGAAATCATCGACCCCGCGGAAACACGGTCACGCATATCCGAAGGTATTAGAGCCGCCGAAAACGCACCGGTTGAACAGCAGTTTAACGTAGGCGTATTCCAGGTTTAATGAAAACATTATCTTCGCCGCATGGCTGAACTCATTATTTATACAGATGGTGCATCACGCGGTAATCCCGGCCCCGGCGGTTACGGCGTGATCCTCATCTGGGGAAACATCAGAAAGGAAATGTCGCAGGGATACCGTAAAACCACCAATAACCGGATGGAGCTGCTGGCGGTAATCACCGGATTGGAAGCCCTTAAGCGGGACGGACTTGACGTCTCCATTTATACCGATAGTAAATATGTGGTAGACAGTATTGAAAAAGGCTGGATATGGAGTTGGGTAAAAACCGGCTTCAAAGACAAAAAAAATAAAGACCTCTGGACACGATTTATTCCCCTGTACAGAAAACATAAAGTGAAAATGAACTGGGTCAAAGGCCACGCCAGCAATCCGTTTAACAACCGTTGCGATGAATTGGCCACACAGGCCGCCGACAGCGGCAACTGGCTTATAGACGCCGGCTTCGAAAGCGGCAACGGTTAATCTCCTGCAAACAGAACCAATTTGATAGTTGAATTGTAGTTATTCCGACAATTCAACTATCTCATATGTTCGAATGGCTGATTTCCACCTTGCAGAAATACCCCGAAATAGCGGTCATGCTAACCCTCATGATTGGCTACGGCATCGGGAAGATTCACATCAAAGGCTTTACCCTCGGCACTGTTACGGGTGTGCTGCTCGCCGGCATCGCCATCGGTACTTATCATATTCCCATTCCTGATGGCGCTAAAGCCATCTTTTTTCTCTTCTTCCTTTTTTGCACCGGCTATGGTATTGGCCCGCAATTTTTTCAGGCGCTGAAAAAAGATGGAATGCCCATTGCCGCATTCTCGTTTATTGTTTGCGTATTCAGCCTGATGCTTTGCTGGGGCATTTCCTCGCTGCTGAAATTTGAAGTAGGTACCGCCGCTGGTTTTATGTCCGGCGCCAATACCTGCTCGGCTATTATCGGCGTGGCATCGAACAGTATTAAAGACTTAAATATCTCCCAGGTAGAGAAAGACCGTTTCCTGGATCAGATCCCCGTGGCTTATGCGGTGACGTATATTTTTGGTACGGCAGGTACCAGCTGGTTCCTGTCGGTAATAGGCCCCTGGTTTATGTCCGGCAGCCGCGCCAAACTGATAGAAGAAACTAAAAAGCTCGAGGCCGAACTCGCAGAAGGTAGTAGTGACGAGGAGGAGGGAGGCATCAACAATGCATTCGACCAGGTATCGTTCAGGGCGTACCTCCTGAGTAAAGACAGCGTAGGGGATGGCACTGCCGTTTCCGCACTGGAAGATGTGCTCAAAAGCAACAGCCGCATTCTATGGGTGCTGCGGGTACGCAGGGAGGGCAAATTAATAGCTATCAGTCCGGATTTTATTTTACGTCCGGGAGATATAGTGGCAGTAGGTGGGCAACGGGTTTCGGCCATCGGGGCAGATCCGCTGCTCGGTAAGGAAGTAGCGGATGTAGAACTGCTGACGTTTCCTGTGCAGGACGTGACGGTATATGTGCGTAATAAACATGTAATAGGGCATCATATCCGGCATCTTTCTGCCAACCCGGTATTCAGAGGCATCAGTATCCGTAAGCTCACCAGGGCTGGTATAGAAATCCCTTTATCGCCGCTTACGACTTTTGTAAAAGGTGATGTGCTGGAGCTGGTAGGTATCCAGGAAGATATTGACCGCGCCATTACTTTCCTGGGCTTCAAGGAAAAGACAGGCGTAGAAACGGATATCGTATACCTGGCAGGAGGTATTGTGGTGGGTACATTGGTGGGCGCGCTCACCTGGCATATTGGTAAGGTGCCGATAGAACTCAGTACCAGCGGCGGTTCCCTTATTGCCGGTTTGTTTTTTGGCTGGCTGCGCAGTGCAAGGCCAACCTTCGGTTTTATCCCGCCATCTTCCCAATGGGTGCTCACCAAACTGGGACTGCATGTTTTCATCGCCATCGTAGGGCTTACCTCAAGCGAAGGCTTTTTAACCGGCCTGCGGCAGGAAGGGATCACCCTCTTCCTGGCAGGTATAGTGCTGAGTCTTACCCCGATGGTGCTGGCGCTGTTTTTATCCAAATACGTTTTCAAGTTTCATCCGGCAATTGGCCTGGGTGCCTGCGCCGGTGCGCATGATGAGTCGGCCCCGCTGCTGGCAGTGCAGGACGCGCTCAATAGCAAAGTGCCCGCACTGGGGTATACCGTAGCATATGCAGTGGCTAATATCACACTCACAACTTCGGGAGTGATTATAGTGCTGCTGATGAGCCATGGCAGGTAGTTCCGGGTGCCGGTGAGGAACCATACATGGCAAAGGCTAGACGCAGTGGTGTGGTGCTGCTGATGAGCCATGGCAGGTAGTTCTGAAACTTTTTTAACATTTCTTTTGTTGTTATCAGATATTCCACTAGCTTTGCGTCCCATTAGTCTATAGGATTTATAGGATATTAAAAAGAAACGAATGAAACGGAAACAGAACAGCCTTTATCTTAGATTGAACCAACCTCACAGTTTTGTATGTGCGTCGTGTTGCTGCGCGCGAATGACCTGTTGATACTGAATAACCACACAAACAAATAACTGCGACCATAACGGGAACATGGCTTGTGCCGCTGTACGCTTGCGTGACAGCGAACAGACCGCTATTGCAAAAATTACTCAGCTAAACCTCCTTAATCATCATCTTATGCTACAACGCTTATTAGTCATTATGATCGTGTTGTTAGGTCCGCTAACCGGATTCGCACAAACACGCACCGTTACGGGTACGGTATACTCGGCCAGGGATAAAGAACCGCTTCCCGGCGCTACCATTGTAGTAAAAGGCACCTCCAACGGTACTGCTACCGGCCCGGATGGCTCCTTTAAACTGGAAGTAAAAGACGCGGCAGCCACCACCCTGGTGGTGAGTTATGTAGGGATGACCCCGCAGGAAATAGGCATAACTTCCACGCCTATACGTGTAGACCTCGCCTCTTCCAGTAAAGATATCGACGAAGTAGTAGTGATCGCCTACGGTACCGGCAAAAAGAACTCCCTGACGGGTTCTGTAGCTACCATCAAAGGTGATGCATTAGAAAACAGACAGATCTCCAGCGTATCCCGTGGCCTGCAGGGACAGGTAGCCGGCGTGCAAAGCACCGCCCAGAGCGGTCAGCCAGGGACAGATGCGACCATCCGCATCCGCGGGGTAGGTTCCATCAACGCCTCCTCTGATCCTTTATACGTAGTTGATGGCGCGCCTTACTCCGGTAGTATCAACGCTATCAACCCTACCGACATCGAGTCTATTTCTGTATTGAAGGATGCTGCCTCCAGCGCCCTCTACGGCTCCCGCGGAGCGAACGGTGTCATCATCATCACTACCAAAAAAGGAAAAGGACAAGGAACCACCATCGATGCACGCATCAGCCAGGGTTACTCCAAACGCGCAGTGGACAACTATAAAACAATGGGTACGGACGATTACTTCCGCAGCTACTGGGAAGCACTCCGCAATACGGGGCTTACCAATGGTCTCACTCCTGCACAAGCCGCCGCCAGCGCCAGCTCTAACGTAGTGGGCGACCTCGGCATCAACCCTTACGGTACCGCCTATCCGGAGCCGGTAGGTACAGACGGTAAATTGGTACAAGGTGCACATACCCTCTGGAGCGACGACTGGGACAACGCCATGCAACGCACCGGCCACCGCACCCAGGCCGATCTCAACATCAGCGGTACCAGCGAAAAATCACGCTACTACATCGCCGGCGGCTACCTCGATGATCAGGGTATCTACCTCGGCTCAGGTTTTAAACGCTATACCGTACGCTCCAACGTAGAACTGGATGCCAAAAAATGGCTTAAAGTAGGACTCAACCTCGCAGGAGCCCATTCTGATCAGCAGGCGCCGCCTTCCGAAGATAGTCGCTCTGATAACTATGTGAACTACGGCCGACTCATGCCATCCTTTTACCCGATTTATAAACGCGACGCCACCACCGGTGCCTACACACTGGACGCCGCCGGCAACAAGGTATTCGATTACGGTGCCTATCGCCCAAGCGCCAGCAATCCCAACACCAACCTGGTGCAAACCGCCGATATTGATAAACATAACGTTAAGCGTGATGATATCTCCGCCCGCGTATACGGCGAAGCAACCATCTGGGACCAGCTGAAATTTAAAACCACTTACAGTGCCGACTATACGCAGCGCATGACACACGACTACACCAACCCGACCCTGGGCTTCGATGCCTCCATTGGTGGTACCGTGGATCGTGGCAGCTACCGCACTTTCAGCTGGACATGGAACAACATTTTTACCTACGATAAAACCTTCCAGGAAAAACATCATATCAGTCTCCTCGCCGGTCAGGAAGCCTATAAATACCAGTTTACCTTCATTGATGGTAACCGTTCCGGTTTCTCCCTGCCGGGACTCGACGAGCCTGCTGATGCCTCTGTACTGCTGGGCTTCACCGGTTACTCCGATGCTACCAGCATTTCCAGTTACCTCTCCCGTGCGGAATATGATTATAAAGGAAAGTATTTCTTCTCGGGCTCATTGCGCCGCGACGGCTCCTCCCGTTTCTCTCCTGACCGCCGCTGGGGTACTTTCTGGTCGCTCGGTGGTTCCTGGAAAATGACGGAGGAGGCCTGGCTGAAAAACACCAAATGGCTCGACCTCCTGACACTCCGCGCCAGTTACGGTGCACAGGGAAATGATAACCTTGGATCTTTCTACGGTTATAAAGCCCTCTATGTTGTAAACAGCAACCTCGGTGAAGGTGGTACCTACCGCGATACCCTCGCCAACAGCAACCTGAAATGGGAAACGAACCTCAACTTCAACGTAGGGGTGGACTGGTCCATGTTCAACAACCGCTTTGGTGGTACCGTCGAGTTCTTTGAACGTAAATCCAAAGACCTCCTGTATCAGCAGCCACTGGCGCCTTCTACCGGTTACCCGTCCATCGCCAGAAACATTGGCGCATTGCGCAACAGGGGCGTTGATATCACCTTAAGAGGTGTACCAGTGAGTACGGCCGATTTCAACTGGACCGTGGAACTGAATATGACTCATTATAAGAACGTCGTTACATCTCTCCCGCAAAAAGAAATTATCAGCGGAACCAAAAAGCTGATGGAAGGCCAGTCTATTTATGAATTTTACCTGCGTCAATGGGCCGGTGTAGATGAAAAAACGGGTGCGCCATTGTGGTATGTAATCGATGCGAACGGTAATAAGTCCACTACCTCCAACTATGCTGCCGGCACCCTGGCTTACTCCGGTTCAGCCCTGCCTGATCTGTACGGTGGTATCAACAACTCTTTCAGCTATAAAGGACTGTCGTTCTCCTTTATGTGGGCATATAGCCTGGGCGGAAAAATCCTCGACAACGATTATCCGTTCCTGATGCACACCGGTAATAACTTTGGTCGCGCATGGTCCGCTGAAATGCTGAACCGCTGGACACCAGAGAACACCAAAACAGATGTGCCTGCACTCACTACCAACAATACCAACTGGACCAGTGCTTCCACCCGCTTCCTCTACGATGCATCCTACGCACGTCTGAAAACGGTGAACCTGAGCTATCAGCTGCCAAAAGCCCTGATGGACAAAGCACACCTGAACGGCATTACGGTATATGTGCAGGGGGAGAACCTCATCACTATCTACAATCACAAAGGAATGGACCCTGAGCAGGCTATTGGTGGTGTTACCTACTACCGTTATCCGGCTATCAAATCCGTATCTGCAGGTATTAACCTTAGCTTCTAAAAACTGAACCATGAAAAAGAACAGATATATTCTTACCGCCATATTAAGTACCGGCTTGCTGGCATCGTGCAGCAAGAGTTTCCTGGATCAGAATCCTACTAACCAGGTGCCTGAAGAACAGGTGTTCACCACCGCTGATAACGTAGAGACAGTGATTAATGGTACCTGGTCCTACGCCATGGAAACTTTCTTCACCTTTGCTGTGCCGGGTTATACCTCCATTCTCCGCGCCAGTGATGCTATGGGCAGCGATGTAGCCATCACTACCAAATATGGTTTACGTGACGCCTATACGTTTGTGGAAATGGTAGATAATACTAAGAACCGGGTGAGTGCCTACTGGACTATTCTATATAAAGTAATCGATAATGCGAACAGCGTCATCACCCGTGTTGACGGTGTTACCGGCGATGAAACCCAGAAAGCGCGGCTCAAAGGGCAAGCCTACGCCCTGCGTGGCATGTGCTACCTGACGCTGGCTTCTTACTACCAGTTTAATCCGATTGTAGATCCAAACGCGAAAGCTGTTCCAATTTATCTGACGCCTACAACGCCGGATACCAAAGGAAATCCCCGTTCTACCATCAAGCAGGTGTACGATCAGGCAATTGCCGACTTGCTCGCAGCAGAGCCATTGGTGCAAGGTTATAGTCGCGGTGATGCCAGTAAGAAATATAAAATCGATATCAATGTGGTAGAAGGACTGCTGGCACGTGCCTACCTGCAAACACAGCAGTGGACGCTGGCGCAGCAGAAAGCGGCTGCAGCACGTAACGGATATCCGCTGATGTCGGCAGACGATTATGGTAAAGGCTTTAACGATGTAAGCAATCCTGAATGGATCTGGGGACATCCGCAAACGCCCAACCAGAGCAATGCGAGCTATAATTTCCACTTCCTGGACGTGAGTTCACCAGGGTCTTACTACTTCAGCTTTATGGCTGATCCGTTTTTCAAAAATTTCTTTGATAACGGGGACGTACGTACGAAATTATTTGACTGGGATACGCTGCCATCTCAGGAAGGTTTCCTGAGATACAAGAAATTCCGTTTCCGTGATGAAACTGCGCTGATAGGAGATTTTGTGCTGATGCGCTCCGGCGAAATGGCGCTGATAGAAGCAGAAGCCTATGCCCGTGCAGGTAATACCGGCGCCGCGGCCACTAAGCTGAATGAGCTGCGTAGCGCCCGTACTGCCTACAACTATGTGGCAGGCACCGGCAACATCATTGACACCATCCTGGTAGAACGCCGTAAGGAGTTATGGGGTGAAGGATTTTCACTGTCTGATATCATCCGAACCAACGGAACTGTGGTGCGTAAGGCCTTTACGGCTTATGACGGTACTGACTCCGTGATAAATGTACCTAGAGGTAATGGTACTTTCAAGCAGGTAAAAGCAAAAGGACACAGAACGCTGCGCTTCCCTGATGGTACCGTGTTTGTGCCGCAAAGCAATTATTACCTGTTCTCTATTCCGATATCGGAAGTACAGAATAATCCGAATTTATAAATTTTCAGTATGATGAAAGGCACCGTCATGGTGCCTTTTATCATTTAATTAGTTTTTTTAGGGAGAGATTTAATACACAAAAGGCACCAGTCGTTTCGTCCTTTCCATATAATCGCTATACTCCTGTCCGAAATTTTCTAATAGTACTTTTTCCTCTACATTCATCCGGTAAATGAATGCTGCAAATACCGGAATCACCGTCACTGCCAGGCTGAACCAGTTGTTGAGGCTGATGCCATAGCCAATAAACGATAGCAGGGATGCGGCATAGGAGGGATGACGGACCAGTTTGTACATACCATCTGTTTTTACCTGGTGGCCTTCGCGGATTCTTACTGCTACAGTAAAATATTTTCCGAGAGACAGCACCGCTGCCAGGCGCAAGGCTACGCCCAATAATATAGTTACCAGGCCAGTGTACAACATCGTCGTATAGGATTGGCAGATAGGGGTGCGATTGAGAGCGGCAATATTGCCGGCAGCTACCAGGCTCACGATTATCACCACCCAGATGATGACCAGGCTGCCGCTGTCTTTCCGCTGTTTGTCGGAACTACTACCGCGCATTATGCGGTTTAAAATGATTTCAGATGCCAGCCATAACAGGTAAACAAAAGTTGCAGGAGTGAACATATTGATGTAGAATTTTGCGGTTAAGAAGATACTATAATTTCCCTAATCATTGGTATTTGTTTGTGTGGCAGACTTAAATTAAATTACATATTCCTCCCGATGCATTTTAAAATTCCTTTTTAACACCTCAAAATTATCTAACTATTTAAACCTCAAAAAATGGAACTTTTAGATCATGCCACCAAAGTATTTCTGAAAGAAATGGAACCTGTAATGGGGGGTGCTATCCCCGCAATTTTTCATTGCAGAATGAATGGCTGTCCGCCTTGTGATGAGCTGGAGGAAGTATTGAAAACCATTCACATGGAATTTGGGCAACAGATAATTATTAATTCAGTGGATGTCGACGAGCTGGTTGGAATGGCAATGAAATGGAAAATAACCGGTTTTCCAACCCTGATCGTTTATAAGGATGGGGTACTCGTCTGGCGACATAACGGTTTCATTAAAGCGAAAGAATTGAAGGAAGCAATGAATGGGGTTATCCTGATGAAGTAATAACAGATAGGCCCGGGTCGTCCTGGAACCTGGGCCTTATTTATAAAAGAGATATAAATTGCTACCTTGCAATAAAAACAGGAAGCCATGGAAAATCTGCAGACGTTAATCCAATCTTCTACGCCGCTCCTGATCGATTGCTTCGCGGAATGGTGTGGCCCTTGTAAAATGGTACCTCCGATTTTAAAGGAAGTGAAAGAGAAATTAGGTGATCGAATTCGTATTGTAAAAATTGATGTCGATAAAAATCCGCAGCTATCCGCGCAGTGGCAGATCAGCAGTATTCCTACCTTGTTACTTTTTAAAGAAGGGGAACTCCTCTGGCGCCAGAGTGGAGTAGTACCTGCCCATCAATTAGTACCTTTATTACAACAGCATGTTTAATACTTTTAGCTTTACACCTTCCGCTTGCCGCGGAAGGTGTAAAGCGCGCATAAAAAAAGGACCATTGGTCCTTTTTTTATGCGCGTTAAATATTGTTATAGAAAGTTCGCAATTCCCTTTCCAGGTCACTATAAATCGGTTTGGTAAATTCCAGGAACAGCTGATCCGGGGGGGGCGGCGCCATTTCGCGGCCTCCGATCTGTCGCAGTTCCTCGTCACTAAGCGCACGTTTATCTCCCTTAAAATACCCATATTCATTGAGCCAGGTAAAACTGCCCGGAATGCGGTTCTGACGGATCGTCTGGCTGTTGGCGGTCGCAATAATCCGGTAATCGAGCAGGCCTTTGGATACTACCGTTTGCTTGGTTAAAAAGAGTGTAGCCTTTACCGTTATAAATTTCTTGGTTTCTTTACCACTGGTATCTTTCACCACGCCATCCTGGATTTCCCTGCTCACATCACGTTGTACGCGGTCCACGTAGGTTTGTCCGACTATGAAATCAAAGAACCGTAATTCCAGGTACTCGTCTGCCGGTACTTTATTGGCGGCGGCAAAGCGGTCGTCATAAAACTGCACAAAGCGGTTAATGTTCTGGCGCTGCACGCTTTGTACCAGGTAATCGCGGAACTGGTCAGCGGAAAACTGGAAATACGGGGAGCGTACCTCCAGCTGGCTGATCACCACTCTTACCACGCCTATGTTGAATGCTTCTTCTTTGAGCGCTTTGGCATCACGGAAGTTGGGCACCAGCTTTTCGGCGGCGGTAAATTCGTCGTAGGCCTGGCGTGCGCTGGCTTTATCGCCATTGTCGAGCAGCTGGGTACCGCGGTTATATCGCACTTCCGCAGCGTTTTCCTGTGCCCCGGTGATGGCGGCGGAGTAATCCTTTGGCTGCACTACTTTGAGAGCTGCCGGGGAGGATTTAATGGCATTATAGAGCGATTGCATGCTTCTGTATTCAGCACGCACGCTTTCCCATTTTAATTCGTTGTTGGAGCGTAGCAGCTGGCTTACTTTTTCTTCGTGCTGTTGCAGGGAATGGTCGTAAGCGGCTGGCAGCAGTTGTAGTGCTTTTGTGTCGTTAGGGCGCTTTTGCAGCTTTTTGACGAAGGTGTGCACTGCTTCATCGTAACGACCTTTATTGTACAGCTTTTCACCGGATTTGCATGCACTCAGGCATAGCAAAGCCAGTCCGCAAACGATGGTTTGCAGTTGGCGGTAGGATGGGAGATGAACTTTCACTTGAAAAGGGTTTATGGGATAAATGATAGGTTCAGCTATTTGAATTGTCTCCTCAGCTCTCTGTCCGACTCACGTTGTTTAATGGACTCACGTTTATCGTGCATTTTCTTACCCTTACCCATACCAATTTCCATTTTTGCGAGGCTCTTATCATTGATGAAGATGCGCAGCGGGATAATGGTATAGCCTTTCTCCTTGATTTTGTTCTCCAGTTTACGGAGTTCTTTTTTGGTGAGGAGTAATTTCCTTTCGCGAAGGGGATCGTGGTTGGCAGCGGTGCCATGGGAGTATTCTGCGATGTGCAGACTCTTAACAAACAATTCTCCTTTATGGAAATAGCAGAAAGCGTCATTAAAGCTCACCCTGCCGAGACGGATAGATTTGATTTCCGTTCCGGTCAATACAATGCCGGCAATATACTTGTCTTCTATTGCGTACTCAAAATATGCCGATCTGTTTTTTAATTCTGCCATAGTGATTGCTTACAAAAATGCTTTATGGATTTGCAGTGTAGTCTCCAAATCCATAAAGCATGCAATGTAAAGGTTATTTTTTGAACAGGGAGAGTACTGTTGCCAGTTTGGTTTTCAGTTCTTTCCTGTCGATAATAAAATCGAGGAAGCCGTGTTCCAGCAGGAACTCTGCGCTTTGGAATCCTTCAGGTAAATCTTTTTTGATAGTTTCCTTGATGATCCTCGGACCGGCAAAGCCGATCAGGGCCCCCGGCTCGGCTACGTTGAGGTCGCCCAGCATCGCGTAAGATGCGGTAACGCCACCGGTAGTAGGGTCGGTCATCAGGGAAATATAAGGCAGCTGCGCCTCGGCCAGCTGAGTCAGTTTAGCGGATGTTTTAGCCATCTGCATCAGCGAAAATGCACTTTCCATCATACGGGCACCGCCGGATTTGGAAATGATCATCAACGGTTTCTTATTCGCGATGCAATAATCAATGGAACGGGCGATTTTCTCACCTACCACAGAACCCATGGAGCCACCAATAAAGTTGAAGTCCATACATGCTACCACCAGGTCGTTGCCCAGTACTTTACCAGTACCAACGGTCATGGCGTCTGTCAGGCCGGATTTCTTTTGGGCATCTTTCAGCCTGTCAGCATAAGGCTTTAAATCCTTAAAGCCGAGGAAATCGGTTGGGTAGATATTTGGAAACAGCTCTTCGAACTGATTTTCGTCAAAGATGATCTCAAAGTACTCTGCAGAGTTGATACGGTTGTGGTAGTTGCATTTATCACAAACGTAATAATGCTCGCTCAGGTCCTTAACAGTGGTGGTTTTCTTACAGTTAGGGCACTTGTGCCAAAGACCATCAGGAGCTTCTTTCTTCTCACTGGTGGTAGTGGAAATGCCTTGTTTAATTCGCTTAAACCAGCTTGACATATTCTTCTGTTAGATTAGAAAATAGTGGTGCAAGATACGAATTAATGAATTATTTAGATAAAAAATCAAATAATTATAATATAATACCTTATAGATCAGAGAAATTTAGCACCTGTTATTCATAAAAAACGCCCCTGCCGCAGGGCAGGAGCGTTTCCAATGTTATGACCAAACGAATTAAGCGTTTCTGTTGATACAGTTCAGATCCTGGAACGCTTCTTCCAGACGTTTTACGAAGGTTTCTTCACCTTTACGCAGCCAAACGCGTGGATCGTAGTATTTTTTATTTGGTTTATCCGCACCTTCAGGGTTGCCCAGCTGTGCCTGCAGATAATCTTTTTTTGCTTCGTAGAAATCGTGAATACCTTCCCAGAATGCCCACTGCATATCGGTATCGATGTTCATTTTGATTACACCATAACCCAGCGCTTCCGCAATCTGGTGTTTTGGAGAACCACTGCCACCATGGAATACATAGTATACTGGTTTCTCTTTGGTGCCAAATTTCTGCTGGATAAACTCCTGGCTGTTGTGCAGGATCACCGGACGCAGTTCTACGTTGCCCGGGCTGTAAACGCCATGTACGTTACCGAAAGCAGCAGCCACTGTAAAGCGGTTACCTACTTTTGACAGTACTTCGTATGCATGTGCTACATCTTCAGGCTGTGTATAGAGTTTGGAGTTTTCTACATCAGAGTTGTCAACACCGTCTTCTTCACCACCGGTAACACCCAGCTCGATTTCGATAGACATACCCAGTGGCGCCATTCTCTCATAGTATTTGTGAGAGATTTCGATGTTTTCTTCCAGTGGCTCTTCAGACAGATCCAGCATGTGAGAGCTGTACAGTGGCTGACCGGTTTGTTTGAAGAATTGTTCACCTGCATCCAGCAAACCATCGATCCATGGCAACCATTTTTTAGCAGCATGGTCAGTATGCAGTACTACAGGAACACCATAATATTTAGCTACCTCATGTACGTGTTTTGCGCCGGAAATACCACCTGCAATGTTAGCCTGCAGTTTGTCATTTGGCATTCCTTTACCGGCAAAGAATTGAGCCCCGCCATTGGAAAACTGTATAATTACCGGTGAATTCACCTTTGCAGCAGTTTCCAGTACTGCGTTTACGGAGTTAGTTCCTACTACGTTTACCGCAGGCATCGCCCATCCGTTGTCCTTTGCGTCATTATACAGCGCATCCAGCTCTTCGCCGAATAATACGCCAGCTCTGTATTTTCCCATACTCTAAAATGTATTTGATTTTTTAGGAAAGCAAATATAAGGAGTAAAAAAGCAAAATTATAATGGAAAAAGATTTTACCTCTGCCTTTCATATGTCAGCGGATAATTGTAATTTTTACACCGAATTATACTTCATGAAATATTTCAACATCCTTATATTCACTATCCTTGCGTCGTTCACCGGTTTTAACCGCGCCGCCGCACAGGCATCCCCGGAGCCCGTAACCTACTTTCAATCGTTCGACAGCACCCGCATTCACTATACGGTGGCCGGCAAAGGCGATCCCGTAATATTACTGCATGGTTTCATCTTAAATGGCGATTCCTGGCGCAAGGCGGCCCTGTATGACTCCCTGCTCAAAGCCGGCTATCAGGTGATTACCCTGGATATGCGGGGGAACGGCCTCTCCGATAAACCGCACGATTCCAGCGCCTACGCCAATGATGCGGAGGCTAAAGATGTAATGGCACTGGCCACCCATCTGAAACTGCTGAACTATAAAGTAGTGGGATATTCCCGCGGAGCCATCATCGTATCCCGCCTGCTCCTGCTCGATGAGCGTGTTAAATGCGCTGTCATGGGTGGTATGGGCACAGGATTCACCGATCCGGAATGGCCGCGCCGTAAAATGTTTTACCGCGCACTCGACGGTGACAATATCCCGGAACTGGTTACCATGGTAAAAAGCGTACAGGCAGCCGGGTTAGATCAGCAGGCGCTGGCACTTATGCAGAAAGAACAACCCGCTACTACCCCCGCAGAACTGGGGAAAATAACACAAGCTGTATTGGTGATCGGAGGAGATAAAGACCCGGACAATGATACCGGCGGTGCACTCGCCGCTATGATGCCCGTTGGTATGCATGCAACCGTAGAAGGCGACCACGGAAGCACCGTTCGTACAGCCCACTTTGCCAGCTGGGTGGTGGACTTTCTGAACAATCACTAAAATCAGCTCACCGTCAGCACATTACCACTGACAGTAACCTGGTAAGCCGTAAGGGGATTTGCTGCCGGCCCTGTGTTTACTGCTCCGCTGGTAGCATATCTGCTGCCATGGCCGCAAGGTGCATTACATTCAATTAATCCGGAAGTTTTGTTGTAGGCAGATACCGTGCAACCCTGATGGGTGCAGGTGCTGGATAATGCGGCGAAATCCGCTGCAGTATTGCCACTGCCGGTACGGATCAGGATCACTCCTCCTGAAATTTTTGCATCGCCCACCGCCATTAACTCATTGTTGAGATTCACGGATAACCGGGTACTACCACCACCGGCAGGAGGAGGTGGGGTGGAGTTGTCATATCCTCCGCCGCCACCGCAGGCCGCTAGTCCCGCCGTGCAGGCCAGTGCCAGCGTAATTCCAAGGTTTGCAACAAAGTCGCGTCTTTCCATAATAATAGATTTAGCAATGAAACAGTTTGTATATCTTCTGTTTACGTGGCTGCTAATTATTAGGTTGCCCGACTAAAATTATTTATTGGAAACCAGCTTCCCGCAAGGAGGCAATGAGGCCGGAAAAGTAAGCAGGGGCGCCCTTCAGGCGACTACCATACCAGGAAAAATATTCACCATCCACCAATTGTATGTTGGCTGCCGGCAGTACTTCCTGCAATTCAGCGATATGTTTTTCTTTAAAAGGATAGGGCTCAGAAGATAATAATATCAGCTCACATCCAGTGGTACTTAGTTGTTTTAGGGAGATGTCAGGGTACCGTGGCACGTGGCTGTAAGCATTAACAAACCCGCAACGCTCCAGCATCTGGTGTATAAAAGTATCGTTACCGGCTACCATCCAGGGTTCCCGCCATATGAAGTAGGCGGTGCGTACACCACCCAATGGTTGCAAGGCGGCAAAGTCGCCCTCTATTTCAGCAATCATGGCTACCGCCTTCGCCATGGTTTGTGTAAGTGCACCTATGCCGGCAATCATGCCCAGCGCATCTTCCAGACTATGAATATCACTAACCCACACCGGAAATTCTTCCATCAGCGCTTCAATGTCAGCCTGGGTATTTTCCTCTTTATTGGCAATAATTAAATCCGGTTGTAAGGCGCGTACCTGGTCCAGGTGCACATTTTTAGTGCCGCCTACGCGGGCCTTGCTGCGAAACCACTCCTGCGGATGGATACAAAATTTAGTAATACCCACCACACGCTCCCCCAGTCCCAGACTATGCAGCAGTTCTGTTTGAGAAGGCACCAGCGAAACAATGCGCGCCGGTGCCTGGTCTAATATAATTGTACGTTGTAATTGATCTGTAAATTCCATCTTTATCTTCCTAATGCCTGTATTATATCATACTTAGTGATGATGTGGTAATCACCGCTTTCGTCTTTGGTAAGCACCGCACCATTTTCCTTATTGATATACATGGACAGTTTTTCTATTGGTGTATTTTCGTTTACGATTGGAAAAGGCGCCTGCATCACTTGTTTCACGGTGGCGTCCTTCAGGTTGGCATCGTCAATGAGACGGTTAAAGAGGCCATTCTCAGAAACGGAACCTACCATCTCTGCACCCTGCATCACCGGCAGGTGCTCTATATCAAATTTGCGCATTTTAGCAATCACTTCACTCACTTTCTCTTCTGCTGTAATACTTACCAGCGGCTGGTTACGGCGGGAGCTTACTACATCTTTCACTGTTTTTACATCCAGGAAGCCGCGCTCCATCATCCACTGGTCGTTGTATACCTTACCTACGTAACGGCTGCCATGATCATGGAATATCACCACCACCACATCGGTTGGTTTCAGATGTTCCTTGAGTTGAATCAGTCCCGACATGGCAGATCCTGCGGAGTAACCCACAAAGATGCCTTCTTCTTTGGTGATACGGCGGGCCATCACCGCACCGTCCTTATCGGTTACTTTTACGAACCGGTCGATCACGTCCATATCGTAGTTCTGTGGCACAAAGTCTTCTCCGATACCCTCTGTGATGTAAGGGTACACTTCACTCATATCTATTTCCCCGGTTTCAAAATATTTTTTCAGCAGGGAGCCATAGCTATCTATTGCCCATACCTGGATATCCGGATTTTTCTCTTTCAGGAATTTGCCAGTGCCGGTGATGGTGCCGCCGGTGCCGGTGGCAACAATCAGGTGGGTGATCTTACCGTCTGTTTGTTCCCAGATTTCCGGGCCTGTTTGTTCATAATGGGCATCCCTGTTAGCCAGGTTGTCATATTGGTTTACGTAAAATGAATTCGGTATTTCCTGCGACAGGCGCCTGGATACAGAATAGTAGGAGCGGGGATCTTCCGGTTCTACGTTGGTTGGGCATACGATCACTTCGGCGCCAACGGCTTTAAGTATATCCACTTTTTCTTTGGACTGCTTATCAGTTGTGGTGAAAATACATTTGTAGCCTTTGATCACCGCAGCCAGGGCCAGGCCCATACCGGTATTACCACTGGTACCTTCAATAATGGTGCCTCCTGGCTTCAGCAGGCCTTTTTGCTCCGCTACCTCTACCATTTTTACGGCCATGCGATCTTTGATGGAGTTCCCTGGGTTAAAAAATTCTACTTTGGCAAAAACCGGGCATGGCAGCGTGGCAGACACGCGATGTAACTTTACTAGTGGAGTATGTCCAATCGTTTCGAGGATGTTTTCACAATATTTCATATTCTTGGAGGTTGTACTTTACTAAGATAGGTTTTTTTGCCTTTCTCCCCGCATGCCCGATAAACCCTATCTTTGCCCGGATGAACAAGCGAATTTTTATTACCGGTACCGGCACTGGAGTGGGAAAAACCGTAACCGCCGCCTGTGTAACGGAAGCGTTGCAGGCCGACTACTGGAAACCGGTGCAGACAGGACTTTCCGAAGGTACTGACACCAATACCATATTATCACTGATCAGCAATCATAAGACTATATGCCACCCGGAGGTTTACGCCCTGGAGGCGCCTGAATCTCCCCACCTGGCTGCCCGGATGCAGCAGCAAACGATCGATGCGGATCGTATCCTGGCCCGGCTCGACCAGTTCGATCCGGCACGCCCGCTGGTGATCGAAGGCGCCGGCGGCCTCATGGTACCCTTCAATGAGGAGTTGTTCACGCTGGATATGATCTCCAAAATGCAGGCACGTGTCATAATTGCCGCTCAAAACTACCTTGGCAGTATCAATCATGCCATGCTTACCGCCCGCCTGCTGCAACATACAGGCGTTCCCGTTATAGGCTGGATCTTCGGTGGGGACTGGCATTCCAACGAAGAGGATATTATCCGCTGGTCCGGCATCCCCCGTATTGGCCGGATTCCGCAGGCCGCAACTGTCGGAAAGGCATTTATACAGGAGCAGGCACAATTGTTGTCGCCCTCGTTACACCAACTGTTATAATGACAACGAAAAAGGATATACGAAAACATTTTCTGGAACAGCGGTTAAACCTGGACGAATCCACCGCTGCCCGGCTAAATGCGGCTTTGCTGGAACAGGTGCTGCGCATTGACTTTGCACCGTATAGGTATGCACATGTCTTTCTCCCCATACTGGAAAAGAAGGAAGCAGATACCTGGCCTGTAATTGAAGCCCTCAAAGTCCGGTATCCCCAGCTGAAATGGGTGTTGTCGCGTTCCGATATGCAGGCTGGCACCATGGAGCACCTGGTATGGACGCCCGCTACCACCCTTGCGCAGAACAAATTTGGTATTACGGAGCCACAAAACGGCGAGCCCGCTGATCTCTCCCTGATAGATGTTGTATTTGTACCGATGCTGGCCTTTGATACGCAGGGCCACCGGGTAGGATATGGTAAAGGGATGTATGATCGCTTTCTGAAACTATGCCGTCCGGATGTGCAAACCATTGGGCTGTCACTGTTTGAGCCGATTGCAGAAATACCGGGAACAGATCCCTGGGATGTGCCGCTGCGTATAGTGGTAACCCCGGAAAAAATCTATCATTTTAATAACGAAGCCTAAACATACTAACGTGCTGAAATATTTGTCTGTACTGCTTTACCCGTTTTCCCTGCTTTATGGCCTGGTGATGTGGGTGCGAAATAAACTCTACGACAGGGGAATGCTCACCGCGGTGGAGTTTGACATCCCAACCATTGCTGCCGGCAACCTGTCGGTAGGTGGTACCGGCAAAACACCGCATGTGGAATACCTCATCCGCCTGCTCAAACAGCAATTCCAGGTAGCCACCCTCAGCAGGGGCTATAACCGCCGTACCAGCGGCTATATATTGGCTGATACTACCACCACCGCATTAGAAATTGGTGATGAGCCGATGCAGTTTCATCAGAAATACCCCGATATTCGTGTAGCCGTAGGAGAGGAGCGGATGCTGGCCATCCCGCAGCTGCTGATGGATGAACCGGATACCCAGGTGGTGTTGCTGGATGATGCCTTCCAGCACCGCAGCATAAAACCTGGCATGAATATTCTTATTACAGAATACAACCGCAGGTTTACCCGCGATCATGTAGTGCCCTTTGGCAGACTAAGAGAGGGGAGAAACGGCTACCACCGCGCAAATTGTATTATCGTTTCCAAATGTCCGCCTGAATTATCACTGTCAGAAAAGGCGGCCATCGAAAAAGAAATTGCACCATTGCCGCATCAGCAGGTGTTTTTTACTACCTTGCAGTACGGAGCCATGTACGATCTTATTACGCAGGAACCGGTAAGCATCTCTCCTGATACCACCGTGCTGCTGGCATGTGGCATAGCACGGCCCGAACCACTCCTGGATAAACTCAGGTCTTCCTTTAGTCAGGTTTACCTGCTGGCATTCCCGGATCATTACTATTATTCCGAAAAAGATATCGCCAAAATCATCCGGGAACGGGATGGTTTACCAGGCAATAAAAAAATGGTAGTGACCACTGAAAAAGACGCAGTAAGGCTGCATCTGCTACAAAAAAACCTGACAGAACAAAACATGCAAATGGCTGTTATGCCAATTGAAATTGCATTCCTGTTCGATGGAGCAGAAAGATTTAATAATTTTATTTTTGATTATGTAGGAAGCTTTTATCCTACGGCCAATCAATGAAGAACTACCCTGAAACATGAGTAAAAAGAAAAAAAATAAGAAAGGCGGAAACCAACACCACGGCGGCGGAGGCCCCAAAAAGACCTTTAAAGGTATAGTGGAAGTAACCCGCTCAGGAATGGCATTTGTAATTGTACAAGGCCTGCCACGTGATATCCTCGTAAAACAGAAAAACCTGAATACTGCCCTCGATGGCGATGAAGTACTGGTAGACGTATTGAAACCCGGCAACCGCGATAGTCGCATGGAAGGGGTTATAACGGATATCCTTAAACGAAATAAGACTGAATTCACCGGCACCTTACAGGTAAGCAAGAATTTCGGCTTCCTGATACCTGAAAAAGGTATGTTCATGCCGGATATTTATATCCCGGCCAACTCCCTCGGAGAGGCCAAAACCGGTGATAAAGCCGTTGTAAAAATCGTAGCCTGGGGTGAGCAGTCCCGCAAACCGGTAGGCGAAATTATCGAAGTGTTGGATGCCAGCGATACCAATGACCTGGCCATGAAGGAAATTCTCATCGAAGCAGGCTTCCCGCTTAACTTCCCTAAAGAGGTGATGGATGAACTGGCACAAATCGATGAGACTATAACGGAAGAGGAAGTACGAAAACGTAAAGATGTTCGTGATATTCTCACGTTCACCATTGATCCGGTGGATGCCAAAGACTTTGATGATGCCATCTCCATCCGCCCGCTTAAAAACGGGTTGTATGAAGTGGGGGTGCATATTGCAGATGTGAGTCACTATGTGAAACCTGGTACCGAACTGGATAAGGAGGCAGACAAAAGAGCTACTTCCGTATACCTGCCGGACAGGGTGCTGCCAATGCTGCCGGAGAAAATTTCCAACGAACTGTGCTCGCTGCGTCCGCATGAAGATAAATTCACTTTCTCGGCCATCTTCCAGATGAATGAGCAGGGTGAGGTGAAGCAACATTGGATTGGCCGCACAGTCATCCACTCTGATCATCGCTTTACGTATGAGGATGTACAGGAAATTATCGAAAAGAAAGAAGGTAAATATCTCGACGAAATCCTGCTGCTGAACAAAATGGCTCAAACGCTGCGTGCTGCACGCTTTGCACATGGCGCCATCAATTTCAGCTCCCAGGAAGTACGCTTTAAACTGGACGAAACCGGTAAACCAATCGGCATCGTGATCAAGGAAAGCAAGGAGGCTCACCAGCTCATCGAAGAGCTGATGCTGCTGGCCAACCGTACGGTGGCTACCTACGTGTCCAAGATCAGGGTGAATAAACAACCGGTGCCTTTCCCGTACCGTGTGCATGATACCCCTGACCCCGACAAGCTGAAGGTATTCGCTTCCTTTGCCGGTAAATTCGGGTATAAGTTTGATCTGAATGCACCTGATGCCATTGCCCGTTCATTCAACGGGATGTTACAGCAGGTACAGGGCAAACCGGAACAGCATGTGCTGGAAACCCTGGGTATCCGTACCATGGCAAAAGCGGTGTATACCGTGGAAAACATCGGGCACTATGGCCTTGGTTTCGAGGACTACTGTCACTTTACCTCGCCTATCCGCCGTTATCCGGATGTGGTAGTTCACCGCGTGGTACAGGAATGCCTGTCCAACAATGTGCATCCTGACAAGCAAATGGAGAAGGTATGCAAGCACAGTTCTGAAATGGAAAGAAAAGCCATGGAGGCTGAGCGCGCAGGTAATAAATACAAGCAGGTAGAGTACATGCAGCAATACATCGGTGAAACCTTTAAGGGGGTGATCAGCGGTGTGGCGCATTTTGGTTTTTGGGTAGAAACTGTGGATACCAAGTGTGAAGGACTCGTGAGTGTACATAACCTCAATAAAAAAGAAGACTTTGTTTTTAATGACGCAGAATATGCGTTGGTAGGTTCGCTTACTGGTCGCCGGTTCCGTATCGGTCAGGAAGTAGAAATCCGGGTGATTGCTGCTAACCTGGCTAAGCGCCAGCTTGATTACGAACTGGAAGAAGAACTGCAACAAGGACAGCCTGCCGTTCGCGGTCAGCAGCCTAAGCAGCAGTTCCAGCAGCAGCGTCAGCAACAGCAACAGCAACGCCATCAGCACCCGCAGGGTCCTGGTAAAAAGAAAAAGAAAAAGGACAAACAACATTGGCCTCAGGGGCAGCAGGCACCAAAGCCGGCAGCTACCTGGGAAACGCCAACGAAATCAGATATGCCTCCGATCGATCTGCCTGCAATTTCTGCCAGTGTGGTGACACCTCCGGAAGTTCCTGCTATCTTGCAGCCTGATGTAACACCGGTAACGCAGGTGGCAGCAGCTACGCAGCCTGAGCCGCTCACCGGAGTAGTGAAAACAGCTGACGGAAAAGCAGCGTTACAGAAAGGCGGTAAACGCGGTCAGGCCAAAGATAAGCCTGCAGTGATAGCACCGGAAGTGGCACCTGAGATACCAGTGGTGGTAGCCCAGGCACCTGCGGAGCAGCCGGCACCGGCTAAGAAGGCAGCAGCAGAAAAGGCGGCGACAGCCACGTCTAAGAAAGCAACTTCTGAAAAGGTAGTGGCTGCCCAACCTGCAGTTCCTGCTAAGAAAGCAGCGGTTACAGCCTCTGGTAAACCAGCCGCTGAAAAGGTTGTAGCGACACCAGCTAAGAAAGCAGCAGTAGCGTCTCCTGGTAAAAAAGTTGCCGGAAAACCAGTAGCTAAAAAGGTTGCAGCGACACCTGCAAAGAAAGCAGCAGTAGCGTCTCCTGGTAAAAAAGTTGCCGGAAAACCAGTAGCTAAACAGGTTGCAGCAACACCTGCGAAGAAAGCAGCGGTAGTAGCGCCGGGTAAAAAAGTTGCCGGAAAACCAGCAGCTAAAAAGGCCGTGGCAGTAGCACCAGCCAAGAAAGTAGCAACTAAAGCCGTTGCTAAGAAAGCTGCGGTGAAGCCAGTGGCTAAAAAAGCCGCTGTTACCGCACCAGCCAAGAAAGCAGCAGCTAAAACCGTTGCCAAGAAAACTGCGGTGAAGCCAGTAGCAAAAAAGGCCGCGGTTACCGCACCAGCTAAGAAAGCAACAGTTAAAGCCGTTGCTAAGAAAGCTGGGGTGAAACCAGTAGCTAAAAAAGCAGTGCTTAAGCCAGCACCTAAAAAAGCTGCGGTAAAAGCGCCTGCTAAGAAAGCGTCGCCTAAAAAAGCCGTTGCAAAAGCACCTGCAAAAAAGCCGGTGACCAAAAAAGCCACTGCTCCGGTACAAAAGCCACTTGCTAAAAAAGCAAAAACATCTCCCGTAAAAACTGTTAAAGCACCAGCTAAAAAGGCCAATGCTAAGAACATAAAGAAGAAAAAATAATTCATTAACCGTTTCAGAGTAATGCAATCATTTAAAGAGTTAACAGCACAGTTCAGTCAACATTTCGAGCAACAACACTTTCCGGAGGAACCGGCAAAACTGTACAAAGCAGCCAGCCATATCCTGGAAATCGGCGGTAAACGAATCCGCCCTGTACTGTGCCTGATGGGAAATGAATTATTCGATGAGCTGCATCCAGACGCATTTCATGCTGCCAGCGCTATTGAACTGTTTCATAACTTCACCCTGATTCATGATGATATCATGGATAAGGCTCCGCTCAGAAGGGGTAAACCCACGGTGCATACCGTGTATGGCGATACTGCTGCCATTCTTTCCGGAGATGTGATGCTGATTACCGTATACGACCGCCTGAATAAAGTAAATGCGAAATATCAGAAGAAACTGATTTCCGTATTCAACAAGGCAGCTGTTGAAGTGTGTGAAGGGCAACAGCTGGATATGGATTTTGAAGACCTGCAGCCGGAAGAGGTGGACTACGATAAGTATGTAAACATGATAGGCCTCAAAACCTCCGTGCTGCTGGCAGCCAGCTTGCAGCTGGGCGCCATCATCGGCGGCGGCAGTGAAGGGAATCAGGAACATTTATATGCTTTCGGGAAAAATGTCGGTATCGCTTTCCAGATCCAGGACGATTATCTTGACGCCTTCGGTGACCCGGAAAAATTCGGTAAGCAACAGGGCGGTGATATCCTTGCTAATAAAAAGACTTTCCTGCTCCTGAAAGCATTTGAGTTATGTAACGACTCCCAGAAAGCAGAATTAAAGGCATTACTGGCCTCAAACCCTGCTGATAAGGTGGAAAGGGTACTCGGTATTTTCCGCGACTGTAAGGTGGATGAATGGGCCGAAAAGGAGAAGGAACGTTTTACGACGGAAGCTTTCTCTCACCTGGAGAAAATTGCTGTGCTCAGCAATCGCAAGGAGCCGCTGAAGAAACTGGCTGATTTTCTGTTGAATAGACAACAGTAATACAACTTTTACTTATTCGGGTATAGCGAATGGCCTGCGGCCTTTCGCTATACCCGAATTTCATTTGAGCCGAAGGCTCCAATGAAATTTGGGCTCCACCACGCACAGTAGGCGCAGCCACCACAGGATATATCATTTCCACCTTTTTAGGTATTGTAAAATATTTTTTATAACTTTTTCCCATATATTCGCGCCCAAAACTGTAATAATCCTCGCCAATGTCCAATTCGCTTTTTCGCAAAAAATCAATCGCAACAATATTGAGAGATGCCAACAGTGGGTTGGGAGACGGACATGAAAGCGGAATGCACAAAGTGCTGAAAGTGAAGGATCTTACAGCGATGGGTATCGCTGCCGTAATTGGTGCCGGTATCTTTTCTACCATTGGGGAAGCCTCTTTTCATGGTGGCCCCGGGGTATCAGTACTCTTTATCATTACTGCCATTACCTGCGGTTTCTCCGCACTCTGCTACGCCGAATTTGCCTCCAGGGTGCCTGTATCGGGTAGTGCCTATACGTATTCATATGTAACTTTTGGTGAAATCGCTGCCTGGATAATCGGGTGGTCGCTCATCCTGGAATATGCCATCGGGAATATAGCTGTGGCCATATCCTGGAGCGGATATTTCAATAACCTGCTGAACGGTATAGGACTCGGGTTTCCGGACTGGCTGACTAATAACTATGACAGTGCTACACCCGAACTCATGTCGGCTGCCCCGCATATCTTCGGTTTGCCTATTATTCTGAATCTTCCTGCCTTTATAGTGGTGATACTGGTAACTTACCTGGCCTTTGTAGGCATCCGGGAAAGTAAGCGCAGTGCCAATTTCATGGTGGGCCTCAAGATCCTGGTGATCCTGTTTGTGATTGTGGTAGGGTTCTTTTATGTAAACCCGGCCAACTGGACGCCATTTATGCCAAATGGTTTCTCGGGGGTACTGAAAGGTGTATCGGCCGTATTCTTTGCTTACATTGGTTTTGATGCAGTAAGTACCACTGCTGAGGAATGTGCCAATCCGCAGCGCGACCTGCCCAAGGGCATGATCTATTCCCTGATTATTTGTACCGTATTATATATCCTCATTTCTTTTGTACTCACCGGTATGGTGCCTTTCACGCAGCTGAAAGTGGCCGATCCGCTGGCTTTCGTATTTGACCAGGTAAACATGCCATGGATCAGCTACATCATTTCTGTGAGTGCGGTAATCGCCACCACCAGCGTGCTGTTGGTGTTTCAGATTGGCCAGCCACGTATCTGGATGAGTATGAGCCGCGACGGGCTGCTGCCAAAGAAATTCAGTAAAATCCATCCCCGGTTTAAAACGCCTTCTTTCTCTACCATCATCACTGGTATTATCGTAGGGGTGCCGGCGTTATTCCTGAACCTGACCATTGTAACAGACCTGACCAGTATAGGCACGCTCTTCGCGTTTATCCTGGTTTGTGGTGGTGTGTTAATGCTGCCTCCGCAGGAAAAAACCGCTGAAAAGCGCTTCCGCCTGCCGTATATCAACAGTCAGTACATTGTTCCAATGGTGCTAATTGGTACCGGCCTGGTATTCCATAAAGAAATACTGGAACGACTGTCCCTGGCCGATGGCTGGAACGTATGGAAGCACAATATCCCATTCTTCCTTTTTGTGGTGGTAGCACTGATTATGGTTGTGGCTTCCTATCTGCGCAAACTCTCTCTCATACCGGTTTTGGGTATGCTCAGCTGTTTTTATCTGATGACAGAAATTGAGCTCAAAAACTGGATCGTTTTCACCGTTTGGCTTATTGCTGGCCTTGCTATTTATTTCCTTTACAGTTATACCCACAGTAAGCTCAGGAAATCATAATTATTCGTAACTTCAGTGTAGCTCTTTGATCCATAAAATTCAATTTTATGAACACGCTACAACGAATCGAAAAATGGGGTGATACACATCATCCTAAATGGCTCAGCGTTGTCCGTATAGCGCTGGGTATTTTCCTGATGTACGTAGGTATCATGTTTGTTCAAAACAGAGATGCCCTGGTACGTGTTATCGATGAAAGCCCTGCGCTGGCAGCTATGTCAGTCGGCATCGCGCATTACATTGTATTTGCGCATACTGTAGGTGGATTATTCATTACAATGGGCCTTTTTACCCGCATCGCGGCAGCGCTGAACCTACCTGTTCTGCTGGGTGCACTGATTTTTGTTCAGTCGCCAACAGGCCTGTTTAATGTTTACCCGGTGTTAGGCCTTTCACTCCTTGTGATGTTTCTGCTGGTCCTTTTCCTTATTGAAGGCAGCGGCCCCATTTCAGTAGATGACTACATGCGCCGTCATCCGGAAAAGAAGCACAGCCGCAACTATTCTGCGGGCATCAAAGATTGAGGCTGTTTTCATACAGGCCTTCACGTTAGACGGGTTTGTTAACCCTGTCTTATCAATTATTGTCTGTGGCAGCCAGCCATTGGCTCATCCAATCTTCAATGCAATAATTCTATCTGTGGTTGCTTCCGGGGCAGCCTGGATTCGCACAATGTGAGTGTCGTTGCAGTTATGCTGTGAAATAATTCTTCCTGCTGCCTTCCCGCGCACAGCGCGGAACCTCCCCAATGACACCGAAGGTGTCATTTAGATCCGAATCAAAAAGCACGATCCCCCTCATTCTCACTTCCTTCTCCATCTTTACCAGAAAAAAATTAGCTTTGCGTCAAGAATGCAATTATGAAATACGAAATAGGAGATAAAGTTCTGCTGCTCAGTTCTAAAGAAGAAGGAACTGTAGTAGAGATCGTGAATGATAATATGGTGATGATAGAAGTAAAAGGTACCTCTTTCCCGGTATACCTGGATCAGATCGACTTCCCTTACTTCCATCGCTTTACAAAGGAGAAACTGGTGAAACCGCAACCCAGGCTGATTCCGGGAGATGAGATCAAAGTAAACCGCAGTAAATACGAAGATCTGAAAACAGATAAGGGGATGTTCATTTCCGTACTTCCCGTGTACCATCATGATGGCTTCGATGAAACCATCAAGCTGATGAAGTTCCATCTGTTTAACGATACGCCCAACGCCATGCGCTTTTATTTCCAGGTATGGCTGGCCAACAAAATGGAGCTGGAGATCAAGAATGAAATCCATCCATACAATCACTTTTACCTGACGGATCTGCATTTTGAATCGCTGAACGACAACCCCCGCTTCGAGTTTACCTTTGTGCTGAAAGATCAGCAGCCGAACCTGGCATCTTCGGTCAAAAAAACCTGGAAGATAAAAGCCAAGCAGATGTTTAGCCAGCTGGAGGACCTGCGTACCAAAGCAGAAGCCACGCTTACCATTCCGCTGTTCGATAAGTATCCTGATAAATCCGCTGAAACGCCACCGCCGGCACCCGCCGCCACAACGTCGGCCGGTGTTCCTGGTAAAAAGCCGGGAAACAACAAGATTGTAGGTACAGGTACCATGGCCAGCTTGCTGAGTAAGATCCAACTGCAGCCGGAAGCCGCCCTGGAACCAAAACATGAAGTGGACCTGCACATAGAGAAACTCGAAAAGAACTGGAAAGGACTTAGTAACATTGCTATCCTGGCTATTCAGCTGAATGAGTTTCAACGTTACCTCGATCTGGCTATCACGCACAAACAGCATCATATGGTGGTAATACATGGTATTGGAAAAGGAAAGCTTAAAGATGAAATTCATGCGATCCTGCGCCAGACGCCGGAAGTGGCCAACTTTGTGAATCAGTACAATGCCCGTTATGGCTATGGGGCTACGGAGATAAATTTCAGATAGTAATTTACTTTATATTATAGAAGTCAATACTGGTAAGGGATTGGGGCTAATAAAAGTCTCAATCCCTTTTCTGTTAATGGTTTGATCAATCTTTTCCTTACCTTTGCCGTCAACTACAAACCGTGCTATCGTCTTTCAGACTTGAGCTGAAAGAAGGAAAGTCTGGACAGCGCAGAGCAACGCACCACCTAACGGGTGGGCCTGTTCGCAGGAACAGGACAGCAAGTGCCACAGAAAATGACCGCCGGGCAACCGGTAAGGGTGAAAATGTGGGGTAAGCGCCCACGGTATAGGCAGGTAACTGTTTATGCGGGTAAACCTTGCGTGCTGAAATGCCATGTATACGGTTGCTTGAGGGCTGCTCGCCCGATGACCGAGGGTAGGCAGATACAGGCGGTGTGTGAACATCGTCGTAGATAAATGATAGCAGTTCTCCGGCTTGCCGGAGTTCACAGAATCCGGCTTACAGGTTTGTAGTTTTTCTTCTTCACTGCTTGGATTTTACAGCATTAGCCTTTAACTTCTTCCTAAATTTATAATCCTCAACTATGAACGAAAGAGACGAAAGAACCTGGGCCACCCTGTTACATATTGCCGGCGTATTTGCCTACATCTTCCTTAACTGGGGATGGGCAGGAAATATAGTGCTGGTACTGGTTTTATGGCTGATCAAACGTCATGATTCCGCCTTTGTGGAAACAGAAGGAAAGGAAGCGCTGAACTTCCAGATTACGATTAGTCTTGCCTCTGCGGCAGTGATGATCATCGGTGGTATTACCTCCGGCATCTGGGCTATCGGAACAGGTATATTTAACGGCCATTTCAATTTTACACGCATTGGTTTTAGCTGGCTGGGACTATACTCTCTGTTGAAACTGTTTAACCTGGTTTTCTCTATCCTGGCTGCTGTGGCGGTTAACAAAGGAGAGCATTATCGTTATCCGCTGTGTTTGCGGTTAGTGAAATAATATCGTAAAGCCGGAATGCTTCCGGCTCCTCGCTTAAAACCCGTTAAGCAACAGGATTAGGGCGACGAGCCGCAAGCATTGCGGCTCTACAATAATTTATACGTAATGGCCAGTCGATGTGCGGCGCCACAATAACTCATAAAAAAAGACCGGACGCATCGCGCCCGGTCTTTTTTTTATGCTTGTAACTAATTAATTCTTCTTAACCGGCTTCATTTTAGCCTTTGACTTTTTGGGCTGTACACGCTCCCCTTTAACAGTAGCAGCGAGTTTCAGTGCCTCGTAGCTATTAACCAGGCCACCAGTTACGGATAAATCCGCGAAAGGAACCTCTGTGTCATCAGCACCTGGTTTGTTTACCATCACACTGCCATCAGGCAATGGGGTAGCACTTTTTTCCAGGATGTATTTTAATTGTTTTGCAGTCAGATCAGGGTAGTAGGAGAGCACGAGTGCCGCTACACCTGCCACCACCGGAGATGCCATACTGGTACCACTTGCAGCGCCGTAGGTATTGCCACCCGGAATGGTAGAATAGATCTGTACCCCTGGTGCAAATAAGTCTACTCCTTCTTTTCCGTAATTAGAAAAGCTGGCTACCTTATCCTTGCCTCTGCCGGTACTGTTAGCGCCTACAGTAATGAAGTTGCTGGCTTTACCGCCGGTGAGATAGTAAGGGTTAGGGTAGTTGGGTACGGAGTCGTTATTCTGACCGTCGTTGCCGGCAGCATGAACGAGGAGTACTCCTTTTTCTTCTGCATATTTTACGGCATCGTCCACCCAGGCTTTGTGAGGGGAGAAGCCTTTACCGAAGCTCATATTGATGATTTGTGCGCCATTGTCCACCGCATAGCGGATAGCCAGTGCCACATCTTTATCGCGCTCATCGCCGTCTGGTACTGCTTTCACTGCCATTATCCTAACGTTGTCGGCTACACCGTCCATGCCTGCGCCGTTGTTGCGCACTGCCGCGATGATACCTGAAACGTGGGTGCCGTGGAAACCGAATTTGCCCATTACGTCGTTGTTGCCATATTTAACATCGGTGATGTCTTCAAATTTATCACCTACGATCCTTTCTCTGTTTGCGTTTGGCTGAACGTCTGTACTTTCTGCCTTGCGCTTGATTTCGCTGATGTATTCATCGAACTCCGATTTGAATTCGTTGAAACTATCTGGCATATCATCACCGGAGGATTTCAGCAGGCGGGATACGAAGTTGCGCGCCAGCAGTACATCCTGGCTGGTGGTTTGAATGCTGTCCAGTTGAGCCACATTGAAATCTTCCTTACCGAGGTAGTTTTTCAGTATGGTAGCACATTTGTTCAGGTTGTCCTGCAGTTTAGACATTGTTTTGTAGGAAACCTTGTATTGAGAGGAAGGCTTTTCCACTTTAGCCTGCAGGCGCTGCCAGTACTCATACTCCTTGGAGTCCTTGCTCAGGGCTGAGTCCGGGTTGATGTACAATTGTTTGTAACGGTAGTATTCCCGGGTAGCTTCGTCAGAGTCCTCTTTGAGACTGCTGCCGTCTTTACCTCCCAGAAAGTTCCAGCCATGGATATCATCGATGTAGCCGTTGCCATCATCGTCTTTCCCGTTGTTGGGAATTTCCTTGCGGTTGGTCCACAGGATAGGCTTGAGGTCTTCATGGAGGGTATCAATCCCCGAATCGATCACCGCCACAATCACTGGCGTACTCTTTTTGCCCTGCAGCAGTTGTTTGTAGGCTTTTTCCGTAGCTGTGCCATAAACAGAGTCCGTATCGTAACTTAATAATTGCCAGTTTTTAGGCACTGGGGTTTTGCTTTGCGCAATGGTTTTGGTATTCAGCGCAGTCGTCATCGCTACACATACCACCGCGACTGCTATCTCCCGACTAAACGATTTCATGTCCAACATTTTCCCGATATAAGAGTAAAATAAACTAGATAGGTTAAAGGTATGGAAAAAGCGGTATAACATTAAAATTTAATGATAAACGCGCAACTAACTAGTTGACTGGTTATAATCTTAGCTGAATATTTATATTAATAAGCTAATATATATTATAATTTTTGTTAAAATAATATTTGAATGCTTATGTAAACGCTTTTCAGTTACAGAAGGATTACTGTCGTAGCACAAACGTTGAATATGAATATTCAAAAATTAGTATCATATTTATGGTCTGAAGAGTATATGATAGCGTCCCTGCTATCAGATATTTTTCTCATAAGCATGGTTTCCGTTTAACGAAAAGCGGGGTTCTCTAGCCTCGCTACTATTTTTGAAAATCATGCGACGTTGATGTATGTAGAGAAACGTTTACCACGGGAGCCGGGTCACACTGGCCGGGGTAAGTCAACGATTTATCAACCGCTTTTAGTAATCTGATCGGGCAGTAACCTCCTGAAATGAAATTAAAAGCTCCGACGCAAAGCGTCGGAGCTGGAGAAAAAGGATTCCACTAATACTTTATAGATCGAACTTGATACCTTGTGCCAATGGCAGTTTGGTAGAGTAGTTGATGGTATTTGTTTGTCTGCGCATATACGCTTTCCAGGCATCTGAGCCGCTTTCACGACCACCACCCGTTTCTTTTTCGCCGCCAAATGCACCACCGATTTCCGCACCGCTGGTACCGATATTAACGTTGGCAATACCGCAGTCGGAGCCGGCAGCAGATAAAAATTCTTCGGCCTCACGGAGGTTCAGCGTCATGATAGCGGAGGAGAGGCCCTGTGGTACATCATTCTGGAAGGCGATACCTTCTTTCAGCGTCTGGTACTTCATTACATACAGGATAGGTGCAAATGTTTCATGCTGTACAATGGCGAAGTGGTTTTGTACTTCGGCAATGCAGGGCTTCACATAGCAACCGGTTTCATATCCCGGACCCTCAAGCACGCCGCCTTCCACAAGGAATTTACCTCCCTGGGCGTTGATCTGTGCAATACTTTTCAGGTAAGCATTCACCGCGTCCTTATCGATCAGCGGACCTACGTGGTTGTTTTCATCCAGCGGATTGCCGATACGCAGCTGGGAATAAGCCTTTACCAGTCGCGCTACAAACGCATCATATACTTTTTCATGAATGATCAGGCGCCTGGTGCTGGTGCAGCGCTGGCCAGCGGTACCTACTGCCCCAAACACGGCCCCAATCAGGGACATATCCAGGTCGGCATGTTCAGATATAATGATCGCGTTGTTACCACCCAGCTCCAGGATGGATTTGCCGAGTCGCGCCCCTACGGTGGCAGCTACCTCTTTACCCATACGGGTGGAGCCTGTGGCAGAGATCAGTGGTACGCGTGGATCTGCCGACAGCCATTCGCCGGTTTCACGGCCGCCGATCACGAGGTTGCAAACGCCTTCCGGTACATCGTTGGCAGCAAATACGGTTTCGACTATACGTTGACAAACCAGCGCCGTCACTGGTGTTTTTTCAGAAGGTTTCCAGATACACACGTTTCCGCAAACCCATGCCAGCATGGAGTTCCAGCTCCATACGGCTACCGGGAAGTTAAACGCGGAAATAATACCGGTGATTCCCAGGGGATGCCACTGCTCATACATGCGGTGGCCGGGCCTTTCGGAATGCATGGTTAAGCCGTGTAGTTGTCGCGACAATCCCACAGCAAAGTCGCAGATATCAATCATTTCCTGTACTTCTCCGAAGCCTTCCTGCAGGCTCTTGCCCATTTCGTACGACACGAGCCGGCCCAGGTCGTGTTTATGTTTGCGCAGGGCTTCACCGATCTGGCGTACTATCTCGCCACGGCGGGGTGCAGGCCACTGCCGCCAGGTTTTAAATGCTTCATGTGCCGTAACTACTACAGCATCATAATCTTCTTTGCTGGCGCCTTTGATGGTGGCGATTTCCTTGCCGTCCACAGGGGAAACAGAGGTGATTTCTGCGCCTCCACCTGGCAGCCAGTGTATGCCGGTACTTACACCGCTTTGCTTACCGGTGATACCGAATGATTTTAATATATCTTCCATGGTAATGATCTCTCTCTTAAAATTAAGAACTTTTTTTCGTCTGGGTGGAGTAGGTGCTTTCAAAGATCTTGTCGGCGTTGCCGGCCTCAAAGCCCTCTCGGCGGTGCTCCCTGCGTATTTCGCTGGCAGGTAGTGATGCAAACTCCGGCAGCACCCTGCGTTCGGCAAACTCCACATAGGAGCCTGCGATTTGATAAGTTTCACCACCTGCAAACTCCGCTTCAATCATACGGGCTACAGTAGCGCTTTGCAGGAGGTTGCCATCCGGACTCGCCTTTATTTTACCGCCTGAATCATTTAGCACAAATCCGTGTTTTTCCAGGAACTCATTAAAGCCCGCTACAGTGTTATATCCTGTCGGCAGGTTATGTACGCTCACGGTGAAGTGATTGAGGTAATACCGGTTATAAATCACCCAGGCGGCATACTCACTTTCGGCAGCCAGGGCTTTAAAATCGGCCAGGGTTGGTGTGCGCCAAAGGCCGCTGTGGAGAAAGGTATCCACTGCCTGGCTATCATCCAGGTTCAGTGCATCCACCGGATCACTGGTAATCGCATCTGTATAGCTGTGAATGATACGCTGTGCGGTTTCGCTCAGGTCATTTACTCTTAGTTCGCTGATGAAAATACGTGGATATTGTGGCTCCGGTGGCGCATACCACCAGGCATCCAGCTTTTTACCGGCGAAATAATAATGTTCTCTTTTGGTATAGCCGTAGTGCAGAAAAATTTTCTCCAGTGACTGTACGCCCAAGTGGGGTACACCCATGGTACGGAAAGCGATATGGTCGTTTTCGATGTCGGAGGCCTGTGCTATCATTCCTTCTCCGATCATAGCGTCAATAACGGCAGCTACATCCGGAACACGTTCCTGGTAGCGGCTCATGAGGCCATGTAAAATCTCGCTAAGCATAACAATCTGTTTAATTCCTGTTGTAATAAACTGCAAATCTGTTGGTGATCAGGTCCTGGAAAATTACATCTTCCTGGCGGATAAAGCCTTTGGCGGGCAACTTGCCGTTTGCATGCAGATCAATGACTGCACAGGCAGCTCCCGCGGTGGTCAGCTGAATGGCAGTAAAATCTCTCCCGTTAACTTCCTGGTTATATATTTTCCTGGAGTAGGAGCGCTGCACATAACGACCATCTATCCTGCCGGCTACTGATACAAATACCAGCACCACATCTTGCGGGGTGAAAGGTATGCTATCCTCCATAATTTCTTTCAAAACCTGGCGTTTTTTGTTCAACTTTAACTCATTCAATAAAATCTTCATAAGTTGACAATGCCCCGGGTAACGCACCGTTTTGTAATCCAGGCTGCTTACCTTTCCGTCAAGGATTTCGGCTAATGCGCCCAGGCCACCGGAGGTGTTAAATGCCTCGTATTCTACGCCATCCAGCGCGAATTTCTCCAGGCCTTCCATTGGCATTACTTCCTTGCGCTGACCTTCATCAATGGCATCACAAGGGTTGCAGTATTCGTTGATTAATCCATCTGTGCTCCAGGTAAGGTTGTACATGAGGCTATTAGTAGGAAACTGCGGCAGCGCGCCTACGCGCAGGCGTACACTATCCAGCTGATCAAACTCTCTGGCAATATCATGGGCGGCGATGCTGATGAAACCCGGTGCCAGTCCGGATTGTGGCATAAAACTAACACCTGCTTCAGCGGCAATTTCGCGGATAGCATTGGTAGTGGCTACATCCTCCGTTAAATCAAAATAATGGGTATTAGTAGCAGCTGCTGCAGTAGCAATTTTCACATTCAGGAAATAGGGGCAGGCACTCAGTACCATGTCCTGTGGTTGCAGCGCCGCTGTAAGCGCTGCTGCGTCGTTTACATCCAGTTGTAAACCCGTAACACCGGGGGAGAGATGGGCTTCCAGCATGGCAGGGTTGTTGTCGGCCATGGTAACCTGGTAGTCACCGGATGTTTGCAGTAAAAATGCGGCTGTTTCGCCGATCTTGCCGGCACCGATGATCATGATTTTTTTCATGTGCGATGGAATTGGTGATGATTAAATATTCTTTCCCGCAAGGCATATAGCTTGCAAAGAAGTAAAGGATTCTATTCTCCCGTGAAGCTGCTTATGCATATCACTTTTTATTGCGGATAGCGGCGGGCCACAAGCCCGCAGCCATATGCCTTTACTCCTGTGCCGGAGGCATAGAAATAAAGCAAAAGCAAATGCAACTTTGCAGGAAAATCAGGTGCAACTCCCACGAACGAACAATTCATTTTTCAGCTAACGCATACGCGCATACGAAAAGCTGTCAGACTAAATTGCTGTAGCAGGAATACAATAAATAATAAAAGGGAAAACCCGCGTCCATTAAGGCACGTGGGAGCAAGTGCTCCGTAGATAGGAGAGTAGAGAAAGCTGTATGTTTAACAGGTAGTTCATTGCTGGAAGCGAATATAGGAAAAAACTACTGAAAACAAAAACGACGCACATTACTGTGCGCCGTTCGTATTGGTGATTTTAGTATTGTTCGCTGTCGTTCGGGAAATCCCTGGTCTTCACATCTTTAATATAAGACTGTGTAGCGTTGTAAATTTCGCCGTAGAGGTCCAGGTACCTGCGCAGGAAGCGAGGTTTGAAGTCTTTGTTGATGCCCAGCAGATCGTGCATCACCAACACCTGACCATCTACATATTTACCGGCACCGATACCTATGATTGGAATGGCCAGTTCCTCTGCCACGCGTTTTGCCAGCAGGGCAGGAATCTTTTCCAGTACAATGGCAAAGCAGCCGGCCTCCTGTAACAGTTTAGCGTCGTTGATCAGTTTGGTGGCTTCCGCTTCCTCGGTCGCTCTTACTGCGTAGGTGCCGAATTTATAGATCGACTGTGGCGTGAGCCCGAGGTGCCCCATCACGGGAACGCCTGCACTGATAATGCGTTTTACAGATTCTATAATTTCTTCTCCACCTTCAATTTTTACACCGTGCGCACCCGTTTCTTTCATGATGCGGATAGTGGAGTTGAGTGCTTCCTTGGAGTTGCCCTGGTAGGAACCGAAAGGAAGGTCTACTACCACAAAGCAGCGTTTAGCGGCTCTTACTACGGAGGCAGCATGATAAATCATCTGGTCCAGCGTAATCGGCAGGGTAGTTTCATGACCAGCCATCACATTGGAGGCGGAGTCGCCTACAAGCAGAATATCAATACCGGCATCATCCAGGATTCGCGCCATGGAATAGTCGTAGCAGGTAAGCATGGAGATTCTCTCCCCGTCAACCTTCATCTTCTGCAATACGTGCGTGGTTACACGCTTGATTTCTTTATTCACAGACATAAGCAGTAAGCATTTGCTTTCCGCAAAGGTGGGGATATAAATATTAAAATGGAAATGTTTTTTACAACTGGCTGGTAGCTGCTGCAATTTCGCTGTGAAGGGCGTGGATCAGCCCATCGGCGAGCCCGATCTTAGGCACGTAGATCTCCGGTGTATCGGTCCAGCGCATGATGTTGATATAGATCTGCAGGGCAGGCACAATCACATCGGCACGGTCTTCCCGCAGGTTGTAGAGATGTATGCGTTCCTCTACGGTGAAGCTGCTGAATTCTTTATGGTAATCTTTCAGTGTTTCGAGCGATAAAGGTTTTCCTTCTTTACGTTTAGACATGCTGAAAACCTTATTGATATTGCCTCCTGAGCCGATAGCCATCACCGGCCCGAGGCCCTTGAGGTTATTTTTGATGAAGTCCTTCAGCTGCTGCCAGGTGCTTTCTTCTACCTGGTTATGCAGCAGGCGGATGGTGCCGATATTAAAGGATTCTTTGAATACCAGTTGTTTCTTGCTGAACAGGGTGATTTCGGTACTACCGCCACCTACATCGATGTACATATAGGATTTGGTATTATCCAGTTGTTCGGCCACATGGTTTTCGTAAATATAGGCTGCCTCTTCACGACCGCTGATCAATTTAATGTCGATCCCGGTCTGCTCTTTTACCTGTTGCAGCAGGAACTGCCCGTTGCTGGCATCCCGCATAGCGGAGGTAGCGCAGGCTTTGAGGTATTTCACTTCGTATACATCCAGCAGGAGCTTATAGGCCCGGATGGTGTCGATGAGGCAGGCGGCACGTTTTTCTGATATCATGCCGTTGGCAAAAACATCGAATCCCAGGCGCAACGGTACTCTCACCAGGTTTACCTTGGTGAAATCCATTTTACCTGCACTGTTGGGTGAAGCTTCTGAAATCAGGAGCCTCGCAGCATTTGATCCTATGTCTATCGCAGCTAACTTCATCTATACGAATTGATTATGGCAGCAAAAGTAATTATTTTCCTTTACCCTAAAAAACAATACCAGTAAAAGCTTACTGGTATTGTTTCTCGTGTAGATATTTTAAGATTTCCACCTGGGACCGGATTTTTTTATCTCCCTCCCGGTAGTATTCATTTCGCTGTTCGTTGTCCAGTACACGGGCTTTAACATTGCCGCTGAGCTGGATTTTCATGATATCGATAATCTCCTTGCGTATAGCCAGGTCCGTTATAGGGGCGGCGGCTTCCACGCGGTGATCAAGGTTGCGTATCATCCAGTCGCAGGAGGCGATGTATACCTTTTCCTGTCCGCCATGATGGAATATAAACACCCTGGCATGTTCCAGGTATTCATCCACGATGCTCACGGCATGGATCTGTTTCTTCCATTTTTTATTTTCCGTATAGGCGCAACAGATACCCCGGATAACCATTTTTATATCCACCCCTGCCTTGGCCGCGTCATACAGTTTGCTGATCAGCACGGCGTCGGAGAGGGAGTTCATTTTAATGATGATGCTTGCTTTCTTTTTGTTGCGGGCATTTTTGATTTCCCGGTCAATCAGGCGCAGGAAAGTGTTACGCATGTTGAACGGACTCACCGGCAATGTTTTGCAGTTCTCCAGGAGTTTGATGTCGTGGTGACCATTTTCCAGGTAGGCGAATACCTTGTTGATATCTGCCATGATGGCGCGATTGGCTGTCAGCAGGCAATGATCGCCATAGACCCTGGCCGTACGCTCGTTGAGGTTACCGGTGCTCACAAAGCCGCACTGGATGGTTTTATTGCCGATGCGTTTCTTAATTACACACAGCTTGGCATGTACTTTCATGCCGGGAACGCCCAGCAGTACTTTTACCCCTTCTTCCTCCAGCCGGGATTTCCAGTCGAGATTAGCCGCTTCATCAAACCGGGCGCGCAGTTCCAGCACAATTGTTACCTGCTTACCATTGCGCACGGCATTGATCAGCGCATTGATAATCTTGGAGTTCTTAGCCAGGCGATAGGCCGTAATTTTAATGCTGGAGACATTCGGATCAATGGCCGCTTCCCGCAGCAGATCGATAATAGTATCGAAGGAGTGGTAAGGGAAGTGCAACATTACATCCTGGCGCTGCACCACATGCATCACACTGGTGGCGTTCTGGAACAGCGGATGAATAAAGGATTTGCGATGTGAATGCGGCGGAAAAATGGATTCCGGAAAATCCATGAAGTCCTTGAAATTATGGATACGCGCGCCGGGAATCAGGTTGTCTTTACCGGACAAACCTAACCTTCTGATGAGGTATTCCAGCAGCAACGGATCAATATCCTTATCATAAACAAAACGTACCGGTTTGCCTTTACGCCTGTCTTTCAGTCCTTTTTCAATCTGGTGAATAATGCTGGTTGCAATATCATTATCGATATCCAGTTCGGCGTCTCTCGTTACTTTGATGATGTGCGAGGAAAACTTATCAAATCCGAAGTAGGAGAAGATATTAGGCAAACAAAAACGCACAACATCTTCCAGCAGCATAATATCATGCTCTCCCGGTTTAGAGGGCAGAATGATAAAGCGTGGCAGTACAGAGGTTGGGATTTCTATCAGCGCGAATTTCTGACTGATGGAATTATCTGCCCGGGCCAGTACTACGGCCAGGTAAATAGATTTATCACGGAGGAAGGGGAACTGCTGAATACTTTCTATCATCAGCGGGATGATGTTGGTACGTACCTGTTCATTGAAGTAGTTCAGTACAAACTTCTGTTGCTCCCTGTTAAGTTGTTTTTCTGTGCGCAGGAAGATATGCTGTGCTTCCAGTTCTTGTGCAATGTCTTTCCACACACGGTCAAACTCACGTTGCTGCTCCATCACAATCGTTTGAATGGAGTCAATGATTTTGCCGGGATTTTCCTCCAGGTGCATCTTTGCAGATTTACCGAAAGAGAGCATACGGCGGAGTGTGGCTACACGAACCCGGAAAAACTCGTCGAGGTTATTGGAAAATATGCCGAGGAATCTGATTCTCTCATACAACGGCACAGTTTTATCTGCAGCTTCCTGAAGTACTCTTGCATTAAATGCCAGCCAGCTGACATCGCGTCCAATCATCTTCTTTTTGGCTACGGGGGCCTTTTTGCGGGCTAATTTCTTTGTGGTTGTTTCTATGGGCATCGTCATAATATCCAGGTTCTCACCTTGCTGCAAACGCATACGGACTAATTTACATTCAAAAATTCACACTAATTGGCGGTGCGATGATACGGTTTTAGGTTAAGTTCCAGTATTATATTAAAGTTAACGATTAGTCGCCATAAATGGTTCATTGTTTTATGGGCTTGCCGCGCATCCATTGGTTCCACACGGTATATACGAGCAGGAACAGGAATAACGGAATTACCTGGAAACGGAAACGGTTATTCTCTCCCAATTCAAGAAAATTACCTGCCAGCATCAGATACAAGATGTTAAAGGCAGCATAAACCGCAGCTATATCCTGCCATTCCCATGCCAATATTCTTTTACGTACCCCTTTCCAGCGTTGAAGGGAGTGCCAGGCCAGCAGGCCGAATGAAACGGCGTAAAGCAGTACCAGTATAGCATTTGTCAGGAAGATATAATCCTTGTGGATCGGAATATAACCGAGATTAAAAAAGTATTCATATCCCAGGATCTTGCTCCGGTTTTTAACCAGATTGAAATAATTAGTAGTAGGGGAGAAGTAGAGCGAATTAGCCGTGAACGTGAGTTTGAGATATTTTTTAGGATCAGCTTTCAGGCATTCCATGCCAGCTTTCTGGAACTGATCAGAGATGTAGATATACTGGATATTATTGAAATTACTTTCGCTGGTACCTTTGCACCAATCGTGCAGCGCACCTATTCCCGGATATTGTTTGTTTTCCGGCAACCACTGTACACCATACTCTTCCAGGCAGCGGAAAGGCCCGATATCGGCATACCTGCGGATGGTATCATTGGTGATGGCAGGCGGCAGCTGCCGGTCGAGTGGCAGCATGATACGCGCCACGTTCATGCCCATCCAGGTGCTGGCGGTGAAATGGCCAAACATCACTTTATTTTTACCATACCAGCCGGTTACCAGCAATACAGGAAACAGGGCAGCCAGTATAGTTTTTTTACGGAGATGTGGTTGGCACATGAGCAGCACCAGCACTACAGCTGCTATCAGCCATACGAGGTGAAACATACTGATTGTAAGGCAGATGACGGCAAGGGTGAGGAATAACGCGAACCCCCATACGAATTTTTCCGTACGCAGAAAACGGATCAGGAAATACAGGGAGTAGGAAAGGAATATCATTCCCAGGTAGGTATAAAAATACCAGGCTTCATACAACAGGAAAGCAGGTGTGATGCAGAAGTAGGCACTAACGGCAAAGCCTATCCATCGTTTGCGGGTAAGCTGGTATATGGAGAGATACAGGAGTATCGTTTGCACAAAGCCGAGGATAATCCACAGGGCCTCCATCACTTGGATGTAATGAACGGGGAAGGCATTCATCAGTAAACTGCATAACCCGTTAAACAGCGGTGGCTGCGAATGCAGGTACCACATACATTCCCAGGGGTGATCGATCAGTAGCTGCCTGTCCAGCAGGTGCCAGGTTTCGAGCACAGGGACTGCATTGATATCAAAATGGTAAAAGTATCGGACGATAAATCGGCTGATGACAGTGATAAGCGTTAACAGCAATATCGCCGGCATGTGCTTACGGGGCATAAGGTGCATCATATCTGCGGTACGGGATTAAATAGTAGTTAGGGCGGATGCAGGGGCATCCGACTCCAAAATACAAAAAAATAACTACGCAGGCAGATTAATTATCGGTAACAGGTTGTAATTCCTGCTTTTGCATTCTTTTTCTGTTATAGATGGGAAGTGCCACCAGGCTTACAAAGCCCAGTACAATCACCAGGATAGTTTGTACCACCCAGATGATCCATCCGAAGGCAAAGCCGATCACCTTATTGATATGATAAAGTTCAAGGGTTTTTTGTACCAGTGTTTGGTAGGCGCCGATACCACCAGGGGTAACGATCATGCCTATACTACCAATGACCAGTACGGCCAGCGCGGCGCTCATACCAAGGTGAGTGGTTTCCTGGAGGCAATAGAAGCCAATATAGACCTGCGAGAGGTAACAGCCCCAGATGATGACAGACTGAATGATGAAAGCCCATTTGTTTTCCATTTTACCGATGGATAAAATGCCTTCCATAACCCCGCGCGCCAGGTTTTTTATGGTGATGGCGGCTTTGGAGCGGGCAAACCTGCGCAGCAGCCATACAATGAGGCCTATGCCGGCGGCAGCGCCCAGCAGGAGTAATGATAATTGGAGAAAATTGGCGTTGGCAAATTTGTTGCCCATGGGAATCAGGATTTCCTTGTTCACATAGGCGCCCAGAACATCCACCTGTGTGAGCACGGTGATGGCCATGAGCAGGATGAGGCATAGCATGTCGACCGCACGTTCTGCGATCATAGTGCCTACCAGCTTATCAGCGGGTATTTTTTCGTATTGGGCAAGAATGCCGCAGCGGGTAACTTCTCCCAGCCGGGGAACGGCCAGGTTAGCCAGGTAACCCACCATCACGGCAAAGAAAGTATTGAGGGTAGTGGGCTGGTGACCCAGTGGTTTCATCAACAGCTTCCAGCGGGTAGCACGGAACCAGTGACTGGCAATACCAAGTATAATAGCAGGTATTACCAGCCAGTAATTTGCCCGTTGAAATGCCTCTTTCATCATCTCCCATTCCCTGGGAGTTAAATCTTTTGTAACCAGCCATATTAATAACACACCTATGCCAAAAAAACAGATGAACTTAATGACATTCTTAAGTGATTTAGGCATAACTAAAGCTGTTTAGGGTGTTACAATATTTACAAATGGTCACAAACCGGCAAGGGTATTATAATTTGTTTCCTTCTTTAGGGAAGATGGCAATAGGCTGGTATTTCTTCGCCTCTTCGAAATCCATGGTAGCATAGGAGATGATGATCACTATGTCGCCCGGCGCCACCAGTCGTGCTGCAGGTCCATTCATACAAATCACACCTGAACCACGTTTGCCTTTTATTACGTAGGTTTCTAATCTTTCGCCATTGTTGACGTTGAGTACCTGCACTTTTTCGTATTCAATCAGGCCCGACGCATCCATCAGATCTTCATCGATGGTAATACTGCCAACATACTGCAGGTTCGCTTCTGTTACAACTGCGCGGTGAATCTTACACTTTAAAATTTCAATTTGCATAGCTCATAAACTCCCTGTGAAAAGGAGCGTCTGCAAAGCTAGGGAAAATAATGTTTTGCGCCAAAGCCACTGAGCTCCCTTACCGTGCTCCCCAAAATGTTTTTTCTGTCCGCCTTTGCAAATACTGTATAATTTGCTGAAATTAGTAGCAGAGGCGTAAGAATAACTGAAAAGTCAACCAAAAAAAGAAATGTTAATATGTTTAAGTACTTGTCAACCAAAATAATATAAAAATAATTTTTCAGTTATTCCCTGCGTTTGCCCGGTTCCTGTGTGATTGATGCTGACCTATAGCCACCCTGATTTCCATGTTTACGAAACAACTGTTGATTCCACTGTTATTGCTGTTATGCCTGCACGCGCCGGCACAGGACTTTGTATCGCTCAATGTCAATGATGGCCTCTCCAATAACCAGATAAACTGCATTTATAAAGATAGCAAAGGGTTTATGTGGTTTGGCACCATGAGCGGCCTAAACCGCTTTGATGGTACTGCCTACCGCATCTACCGCCATAAACCGAATGATTCGCTGTCCATCAGCGACAACTTCATCCTGGCCATTTATCCCGCTCCGGGCGACCGCATGTACATCCGTACCCGCAACGGTGACGCGGTGTACAGCCCCATAACCGAACAGTTTGAAAAGGCTGCCCGCTGGCTCGCCGCCATGGGCCTGCCGGAATACGGTATCACCTGCATGCAGCGCAGCGGTAACACCTACTGGTTTGCCTACCAGGACGGACGTTTGTTCTGCAAAAAACAAGATCACCCTGTACAACAGATAGCAGTAAAGCAGGATCCCGAAAATCCCGTGACAGATATGGGGGCCACACAAAGTGGTTACATGCTGGCGCTGCATAAAAATGGAGAGCTCGATAAGATTGCAGTCAATACGCTGCAACTCAGCGAACGAAAAAATCTTATCTCTCCCCAACCCCAAAAAAAACCACTCAGCATGCACCTGTTTATCGACAGCGACGACGATCTATGGGTGTTTATGGAAGGCTCCGACTATGGTGTTACCTACGTAAATGGCAATACCTGGCAAACACAGCGACTCAGCAGCCGCAACAGCGAACTGAATAATGATATAGTTAATAGCATCGTGCAGGATGATAAAGGCCAGATCTGGATCGGAACAGACCATGGCGGCATCAACCTGCTCCATAAAAAAACGTTTAAGGTACGCCACCTCCTGCACCGCGATGATAACAGCAAAAGTCTGGCAGACAACGCCATCTATTCCATGTACAAGGATGACCTGGGTATCATCTGGTGTGGCACCTACAAAAGTGGCGTCAGCTACTATGCGGAAAGCATGCATAAGTTTGCCCTCCACAACCGCCGCCCCGAAGAGCGCGCACCCATGAGCTACAACGATGTGAACTGCTTTGCGGAAGATAAGAACGGTAACCTGTGGATTGGTAGCAACGGCGGGGGACTTATGTTTTATGACCGCCAGAAAAATACTTACCGCGAGTGGAAACATAACGCCAACGACCCTACGAGCATCAGCACGGACGTTATCCTCAGCTTACTGGTAGATAAGGACAATAGTTTGTGGATCGGCTACTACTACGGTGGCCTGGATCACTTGGTAGATGGACGTATTACCCATTACACCCCGGACCCTGACAACACCCTGAGCCTGGCTGATAAAACGGTCTGGAAGCTCTTCCGTGACAGCCAGAACGATTTCTGGATAGGCACACTCGGCGGAGGGATGGACCGGTTTGCCCCGCAAATACCGGCATTCTATCACAATAACGTGAGCATGCATAACTCCGTGCACTCGAATTTTATTTCCGACCTCACAGAGGATAAAGCCGGCAACCTCTGGATAGGCACGGCATACGGGATCGATATGATGGACAAGGCCAAAGGTCTGTTTATTCATTACCTGCATGATACACATGGACTCAGCAACGACAACGTAAGTACGGTATTATGCGACTCAAGGGGTTTCATCTGGGCGGGTTCCCGGGATGGACTCTGTGTGTTTAATGCAGCAGATCAGCGTTTCCGGACCTTCAGAATGGAAGATGGGCTGCCGGATAATAATATCATTGCTATTCTGGAAGATAATGGAGGGCACCTCTGGGCAAGTACCAGTAACGGGTTGTCGAAAATCACTCCGCGGCAGGAAGCGGGCAAAGGAATCATCGGCATCAGCTGCCGCAACTTTAACTATAAGGACGGCCTGCAGGGAGATGCTTTTAACGTAAACGCAGCGCTGAAGCTCCGCTCCGGCGAGCTGGTATTTGGCGGGGCCAACGGCTTCAATCTCTTCGATCCGGCCAGCATTATCCAGGCACGGACCGAACCACCGCTGGTGTTTACCAGTCTCCAACTATTTAACCGCACCGTAGGAGTAGATGAAAAAATACATAATCATGTCATCCTGCCTGCCGGCTTGCCGGAAACAAAAGCAATTACCCTGCGCTATGATGAAAACGATTTTTCCCTGGACTTTGCCGCGCTGGATTTTTTGAATACGGACAAGAATAAGTACACCTACGTGTACATGCTGGAAGGCTTCAACAGGGAGTGGCAAACCGCTGACGCACGTTCTAAACGTATCACCTATACGAATATCAATCCCGGCACCTATACGCTGCGGCTTAAAGCCCTCAATGACGACGGCGACTCCTCCTGGAAAGGCATCAGCCTTAAAATTACCATCCGGCCGCCGTTCTGGGCTACCGGCTGGGCCTATGGCGTATATGCGTTGCTGTTAGCGGGTGGCTTATTTTTGTTACGCCATTTCACTTTACAAAGGGTGCATCGCCGCTTTGCGCTGGCACAGGAACGAAAAGAGGTGCAGCGCCTGCATGAACTGGACATGCTGAAAATAAAACTCTTTACCAATCTCAGTCATGAATTCCGTACGCCGGTATCCCTGATCCTGGCACCACTGGACGAAGTAATCCGTCATGAAAAAGAGCCTGCCTACCGCCAGAAGCTATACCTGATGCGGCGCAACGCCCGCCGGTTGCTCAACCTGGTAAACCAGCTGATGGACTTCCGAAGGATGGAAATGCATGAACTGAAGCTGGATACAACACCGGGCGATCTGATAGATTTTATCCGCGAAGCAGTGTACAGCTTTTCCGACCTGGCAGAGCGCAAGCAGATGCAGCTGGATTTCCAGACGAATACGGAACAGCTGTTTACCTCCTTTGATCATGATAAGATAGAACGGATATTATTTAACCTGTTGTCCAATGCGTTTAAGTTTACACCGGTGGGTGGTGCTATTCGTGTAGGCGTACAGGTGACTACTGTGGAGGAGGATGCAGTATTGGAACTAAAGGTGGAAGATACCGGCATCGGTATTCCGGCAGATCGCCAGGAGAACGTGTTTGAGCAGTTCTTTAAACACGATGTGCCAGGTGGAATAAACAGTCAGGGTAGCGGTATCGGATTAGCCATTACCCGGGAATTTGTGAAGCTGTGCCAGGGCCAGATCACCGTTAACAGTGAAGTAAACAAAGGCACCGTATTTACCATCACCTTACCTCTGAAAGTGAGTGCAGCCATGCAACCCGGGTTGAAAACTGAGCCGGCCCCGGTAGTGTCGCAACCTGAGTACAAACCTGTTGTAAATACCAAAGGCAAAGCCACCGTGCTGCTGGTAGAAGATAATGATGACTTCCGCTTTTATCTCAAAGAAAATATGAAAGAGGAGTACCAGGTGTTGGAAGCCTGCAATGGCGTGGAAGGCTGGCAGAAAGTGCTGGCGGAGCACCCCGACCTGGTAGTAAGTGATGTAAATATGCCGCTGATGGATGGGATTACACTCTGCGCCAAAATCCGGGGCGACAACCGTACTAAGCGTACCCCGGTAATTCTGTTGACGGCCATGGCCGCAGAAGAAGAGCAGCTCAAGGCACTGGATCACGGTGCGGCTGATTATCTGGTAAAGCCATTTAACGTGGAAATTATGTTGTCGCGCGTGCGAAACGTGCTGGCCGCCAGAACGGTGACACCAAAAGTGACATTACCTGCGGCTGGTAAAGACCAGGCCATCCCAAGTGCAGACGAAAAGTTTATGCAGAAGGCATTGGAAATTGTGGAGCGGAATTTATCGAACCCCGATTTTTCGGTGGAGGAGCTGAGCAAAGAACTTTGTATGAACCGGGTATCCGTATACCGGCGGATTTTTGCGATCAGTGGTCAGCCGCCGATTGAGTTCATCAGATCCGTGCGTTTACAACGTGCGGCGCAGCTGCTCAGCAGGTCGGAAATGAACGTGGCCGAGGTGGCATATGAGGTAGGTTTCAACAACCCGAAATACTTTTCCAAATATTTTAAAATGGTATACCATATGCTGCCAAGTGCTTACCAGGCGGCCAACAGGAAATAAACGTGTAACAAAAAGATACCCCCGCTGTTACATTTGAACCCCTACTTTTGTAACAATTCTGACAGTTAATATTAACAATGCAGTACCTATGAAACCACTGCGATGAGATACCTTTATGCTCATCGTTATGAAAGTAAATCTACTAATGAACCAAAATCGACAGATCGCGAATTTTTAAAACTTAATCTCTCCACGTATGAAAAGAGCCAGTATTACTGGAAAATCATTCCTCCTGGTATGGTTAGTGGCCTCCTGCATGGCATTTCTGAGCCCTGTATATGGTCAGCAACCCACCGGCGCATCACCCAGGGTAACAGGTAGAATCACCTCAGACTCCGGGGACCCGCTTCCCGGCGCTTCCGTGTCCATTAAAGGTACGCGCTCCGGCACCGCAACAGATGGTGACGGACAATTTAGTATAGACGCTGCCGTTGGGCAGGTACTGGTGATTTCTTCCATGGGTTATAATACCCGCGAGGTGAAAGTACCGGCCAGCAGAGTAGTAGCCTTGCGCTTACAGGAAAATGCCACCAGGCTGAAAGATGTAATGGTGGTAGGTTACGGCACCATGAAGAAAACGGACCAGAGTAGTGCGCAGGTCTCCATCTCCTCGGCCGATATCAATAAAACGATCAACACGACCATGGATCAGGCGATTCAGGGCCGTGCGGCCGGTGTTTATGTAACGCAAAACACCGGGCAGCCCGGCGGTGGTATCTCTGTAAATATCAGAGGTGTAAGCACGATTAGTTTCACCACTGAGCCCTTGTATGTGATCGATGGGGTGCAGATACAGCCGAGCCAGATCTCATATGGTAACAGCAGCTCCGTGAATCCGCTGGCAGGTATCAACCCGAGTGATATCGAATCGATGGAGGTATTGCAAGGGCCATCTGCTACCGCTATCTATGGTTCCAGGGGTACGAACGGGGTAATCCTGGTGACTACCAAAAGAGGCAGCAAAGGCCTGAAAGTAGGGTATAGCTACCTTTATACCAATCAGGAACGTCCTAATGAGGTGCCCACCATGAACCTGCAGCAGTTTGCCACCATGAGCAACGCTATTGCCGCTGACCTGAACAGAACACCGACGCCTGAATTCCAGAACCCGTCAGTACTGGGAGCTGGTACCAACTGGCAGCATGAGCTGTTCCGGCCATCTCCGCTGAGTAAACATCAGTTTAATGTAAGTAATAGCAACAGTGTTACCAATTACTATATTTCCGGCGAATACCTTACGCAGCAAGGGGTAGCTACCGGTTCTGATTTCGAACGGTATTCTTTCCGCGCCAACATGGATAACCAGGCGTTTAAATGGCTGAAGCTGAGCACCAGTGTCAACTTCTACCAAACCAATGAGCGCTTGTCCAGTACCTCCGAAGATGTGATCCGTACCGCCCTGAACCTGGCGCCCAACGTGCCGGTTAAAAATCCGGACGGTACCTGGGGAGGAGCTACTACCAATGAATTTGGCTCCAATGCACAATACGCCCCGCTAAATCCGGTGGCTATATCCACACTGATTGATAACACCTACAAGCGTACCGGCGGATTAGGTGGTATGTCCATAGATGTAACTCCTATCCCGGGATTATTGATCCGTGCCAACTTCAATGGTAATTTTGAGTACGCAGATGGGTCCAAGTTTACACCAACCTATCAACTCGGTTACCAGCAGAACACGTCCGCTACCATGAACGTAACCACCGCTAAAAATTTCTTCTGGATGCTGAACCAATTGGTGCAGTACAACAGGAATTTTGGTAAGCATGCGGTAGGGGTGATGGGAAGTCATGAAGCCCAGGCAAACAACTACCAGGGTTTAAGTGCCAACCGTACCGGATTTGCCAGCAACTCCGTGCAATCCATTAATCTTGGAAATGCTACCGGCCAAACTACCGGCGCTTACAAAGGTTGGGGTTCCATGGAATCTTACCTGACCCGTATCAACTATACTTTCAACGATAAATATATTGTGCAGTTTGTAGGCAGGGCTGATGGTTCTTCCAACTTCGGGGCTAATAGCCGCTGGGGGTATTTCCCATCTGCCTCAGCAGCCTGGCGTATTTCACAGGAACCATTCATGCGGTCAGTCACATTTGTGGATGAACTTAAAATCCGTGGTGAGTGGGGTATGACAGGTAACAGTGGCCCTGGAAACAGGCAATTTGCCAACCTGGGACCGGTAACAACTCCATTTGGATCATCTTTCCTGACCTCGCAGTATGGGAATGCTGATCTGGCTTGGGAGCCTACCGAAACCAAGAACATCGGTTTCAATCTGAACATGTTTAAAAACAGGGTTCAGCTGGAAGCAGATTTTTATCTCCGGAATACAGATAAGTTGCTGCTGGATCTCCCGTTGCCAGGCTACCAGGGAACGGTAGGAGAAGGATCGATCCGCCCGCCGGCGTCCAACATCGGTAGTATGAAAAACAAGGGTTTCAATATTACCCTGAATACGGTTAATATCCAGAACAAAGCTGGATTTGTATGGAAAACAAATTTCAACATTTCTTCGTTCCGTTCCGAAATTAACCGCTTTTATTCCGACAATGCTTTCGTTACCAAAACCCTCTGGAGCCTGAATAATTTTGCAGAACGGTCAGCGGTAGGGCAAGCCCCATGGCTATTTTACGGTTACATCTCCGAAGGGCTGTTTACCTCCGTGGATGAAATCAACAAAAGCGCAGTGCCCACCCAGGCCGATGGTACCCGCCTGCCTACTGCCCGCGATGGCGGTGTATGGGTAGGAGATGTGAAATATAAAGATCTCAATAACGATGGTCTCATCGATTCCAGGGACCAGACTTTTATCGGTAATCCATGGCCTAAACTGACTTTTGGATTTAGCAATACTTTCTCCTATAAAGGATTTGACCTGAATATTATGGTAACCGGTTCCCAGGGTAACCAGATTTTCAACTACCTCCGTTTTGAAAATACACAGCCAAATAATATCGTGCTGGGTAGAAACCTTTTCCAGGAAGCATTTGACTATGCAAGAGTTACTAATGACGGAGATAAATCCGTGATCACTAATTCGGGAACTAAAATACCGCGACTGGTAGCCAACGATGTAAACGGCAATAGTAACCGTTTCACGAATGACTATGTAGAAGACGGTTCTTATATCCGCATCAAAAATGTGCAGCTGGGATATAGCTTCCCCTCCTCTTTGCTGAATATGCAACGGATCGTAAAAGCACTACGTGTATCCATTGGCGTACAAAACCTTGCGACGTTTACCAAATACACCGGCTTTGATCCGGAAGTGGGTGCCTATGTAGGTAAAGAAGCCCAGGTTTCTGCCCAATACATTGGTGTGGACGCCGGCCGTTACCCGCTTACACGTATGTATTCCGCCAGCATTGCTGTTGATTTTTAACAGAGAAAAACGACATTTTATGACGCACAGATATTTTCAGTTTTTGTTTTTGATGACATTGGCAGCAGGCATGCTGACCGGGTGCAGCAAAGACTTCTTAAATCGCCCACCACAAGACCAGATCGTAGATGCTAACTTTTACCAGACTGCTGAGCAGGTTATGGCCGGTACCGGAGGTTTATACAACCAGGTATGGTTCGCCTATAATGATAAAGCCTCTCACGGTCTTGGTGATGGCAGAGGTGGAATATTGATGTCGGGTTCCTACCAGGTAGCCAATATTCGTATGCAAACAACGGATGTGACACCGGAGGTATACAGTGCCTGGAATGCCTTCTATAATGTAGTGGCACAATCCAATATGGCCATCAATAACATTACAAAGTTTGCCGGCCCGGCTGTACCGGACAATATCAAGCGGTATGGGATTGCAGAAGGACGTTTTATGCGTGCTTCCGCATACATTCATCTTGTGATGAACTGGGGCCCGGTACCGGTGATAGAAGATAACCTGGCTATCATGACAGACACCAGTGTGGTTCGCAATACGGTGGAATCGGTATGGGAGTTTATCATCAGAGACCTGCGTTATGCAGAAGAGAATCTGCCTTCCACCCCTTATCAGAAAGGGCGCATTACCAAATGGGCGGCCAAAGGTATGCTGGCCAAAGCTTATCTCACACGCGCAGGGCTGAATCAATCCGGCACCCGTGTGCAGCTGGACCTGGACAGCGCAGCTATACTTGCCGATGATGTGATTAAAAACAGTGGCGCTTCTTTAATGGAGAATTACGAAGACCTGTTTTTGACAGCCAGCAATAATAATTCAGAGAGCCTGTTTGCCTTGCAGTGGAAATATGATGGCGACTGGGGCACACAAAACAGCGTGCAGGCGTTCCTGGCCTTCAGTCCGGCTATCACAGGATTTAGTGATGGTTGGGGGGGAGACATAGGAGCCTCTTATGATCAGTTGAAATTGTATTCTCCCAATGATAAAAGGAGAAAGGCCACTTTCATGTTCCCGGGTGATCACTATTCCTATATTCATCAATCGGTGGATGATCCGAATAATCCCGGTAAAAAGCTGATCCAGGAACTGGATGTACCCTGGAACTATGTGGGTACAGAGCGTTATAACACCCGTGCCTGGGTAAAGAAATATATAGTAGGAAGGCCGGAAGATAACGGTGGTAAAGTGACCCAGCAGCACACCGAAATCAATACCTATATGCTACGACTGGCTGATGTATACCTGGTTTATGCAGAAGCGAAACTGGGTAACTCGGCAACAACTACTGATGCAGCGGCGCTTTCCTATGTAAATGCCTTACGCAGACGTGCCGGCGTTGGGCTTAAAACCTCGCTCACCTGGGATGATATTTATATAGAAAGAAGGCTGGAACTGGCCATGGAAGGACAAGCCTGGTATGACCTGATTAGATTGTATTACTACAACCCTTCCAAAGCATTGTCACTTTTAGGTAGCCAGGATAAAGGTACCTACCGCATTGTGCCAAATACGGAGAAAAACGCTACCAGCTGGACGATTACCTCCGATACGCCGGACTTCTATCCCGTTACGGCCAGTAATTTCCAGTTGCCTATACCTGCACAGGAGTTATCAGCAGCACCTAGTTTACGTAAGCCTCCTGTTCCGTATAAATTCTAATCTCAAAAAAATCACTTATGAAAATTATAAAGAATTGCTGGTTGCAGGTAGTGATGGGATTAATGATGCTATGTTATGTGGCCTGCTCCAAAAACGGAGATGTGTCAGCACCACCAAGCGTTACAAAGATTACGCTGTTGGATAGCACCCTGCAGGACAGCTCCTTTACCAAAGCATTGCCCAGTACACTGATATTGGTGACCGGTCAGAACCTCCATGGCATGGTGAAGGTATTGTTCAATAACCAGGAAGCCTACTTTAATCCCACCTACAACACCAGTACGCACCTGATCATTTTGATTCCGGAAAAAGCGCCTACTGAAGCGGTGGATCCGAATGTGCCGAATAAAATTAAGTTCGTTACCACACATGGTGACTTCGAATACAGTTTTGTATTGGATATACCACCACCTTCTATATCCAGCATTTCCAATGAAAATGCATTGGCCGGTGATTCTGTATTCGTGAATGGCAGCAGCATGTACCTGATCAGTAAGCTGGTATTGCCCGGCAATAGAGAAATTACGGATCTGACTACAAATCCTGCAGGGACCCGCGTTGGTTTTGTGATGCCTGATCTGGGTTCAGATACCGGCAGGCTGGTGATGCATGCCAAGTATGGTATTGCAAGGAGTGACGGGCCGCTGAATGATCATGAAAGCGGAGATGTAATCAGTAACCTGACGAATGACGAGCCAGGGGAGAAGCCGGTATTCAACTGGGCATGGTGGGGAGCCGTGAGAACCAATGATGCTACATTATTTCCGGGTACCCGCGGAGCATACCTGCAAAGTGTGTTCGGTAGTGTAGGCGCCAAAGACGGCGGCTGGTGGAATGACAATCGATCCGGTAATTTCAATGATGTGCCGATGTTTACTGCTGGTATACCTAATGCCGAAGCAGGTAATTATGCCCTGAAGTTTGAGATGAATACGAAAGAGGCCTGGTCGGCAGGAATTATGGTACTGCGTTTTAATGATAAATTCTGTTATCGCTATATGCCATATCTCGCCGCTGCGGACGGTAAATTCTCTACAAAGAATAAATGGCAGACGGTGACTATCCCTATTTCTCAGTTCAGACAAACAGCGGATGGGATAGAGGGTACCGGTGCGCCTGCGGCTATGTTTGCAGATGTATTGAAAAATGGGGTGGTCGTATTCGGTTATCGTTTTATTACCGAAGAAGATCCGGTGGACGTTTACAATGCCGCATTCGACAATTTCAGGATTATAAAAATCAAATAGCTGGGTGATAGAAGCGTAGAAGCGCCGGGTGTTTCCAAATGGGGAAACACCCCGGCCTTTTATTTCGCCTTTCAAATTATTATTCATGAAGAGAGCGCATTTAAAATATCTGTTATTGCCGATGTTGTTGCCGCTGATGCAGGCCTGCGGGAGGCATCAGGCAGGGCCGCCGGAAACAGGTAACGTGGACGACACTACGAAAGTAGTGGTGCCACCAGATCCGGCCGTAGCACCCACTACCGGATTTTTTATCGATAGCTGGCAGCCGGTACGGTTTACGGCCCCTGCGGCCGTGGCTGGGAGCAGTCCTGCATCTGGAGCTGTAAAGGTGCTGGTGGATGCATCTACTGTGATTTGCCGTATATCGCCGGCACTGTTTGGCAATAACGCCAACCCCTATATGACGCAGATAGTGACGCAGCCGTTATTGATGGAGCACATCAAGCAATTGCAGCCGGGCATTATCCGTTTTCCTGGTGGAAACCTGAGCAGCATATACTTCTGGAATGCAGCGCCAGGGGTGCCGCCCGCAGACGCACCTGCCAAACGGCTGGATGGCGATGGGAAAGAAATTGACGGAGGGTATTGGTTCGGTAATAACGATTACGACTATACGTTATCGTTGGCTAATTATTACAAGTTATTGCAGCAAACGGGCAATGAGGGAATTATCACGATCAATTACGGATATGCCCGGTATGGGCTGGGACCTGATCCGGTGGCGGCGGCTGCGCATCTGGCGGCGGATTGGGTAAGGCACGATAAAGGCAAAACACGTTTTTGGGAGATCGGTAATGAAAGCAATGGTAACTGGCAGGCAGGCTACCGGATAAAGACGGCGGATAACAAGGATGGTCAGCCCGAAATCATCACGGGAGAATTATATGGTAAGCATTTTAAAGTCTTCGCCGATTCGATGCGCAGCGCTGCTGCCGAGACCGGTGCGAGAATATACATCGGGGCGCAACTGCTGGAAAAGGAGCCTGCTTCCTGGGCCAATGCAACGGATAAAACCTGGAATGCCGGTGTGCTCGCACAGGCAGGGGAGAAGGCTGATTTTTACATTGTGCATAGCTATTTTACGCCTTATATGACCAATGCAGGTCCGGCAGAGATATTATCGAGTGCGACGGATGTTACCACGGAAATGCTGGCTTACATCGATAAAACGAGAAAAAGTGCCAATGCCCCTGAGCGACCGGTGGCACTCACCGAGTGGAATATATTTTCTGCGGGCTCCAAACAGATGGTATCGCAGGTGGCAGGGGTGCATGCGCTGATTGTGGTGGAGGAGCTGATACGTAAGCAGTATGGAATGGCGAGCCGCTGGGATCTATCCAATGCCTGGGAAGACGGGAACGACCATGGCTTGTTCAGCAAGGGAGAGGCGGCATCGGGGGAGTCGCTTTGGGCGCCGAGGCCAGCGTTTTACTACCTCTGGCTGCTGAAAAAGACTTTGGGCGACAGATGCATACCGGCGAGTGTCACCACCGGGCAAAAGGAGGTATTGGCGTATGCGAGCTCCTTTAGCAGCGGAGAGGTGCAGGTGGTGTTGGTGAACAAGGGGAATACGGCTACTGACATCACCCTGGACTTCAAAAACTTCAAACCGGGGGGCAGGTACTACTGGTATACTATTTCAGGAGAAAGCACCGGATTTAGCCGGAAAGTGCTCATTAACGGGCAGGGGCCATCAGGCAGTATTGGCGGGCCGGGAGAGTATACGGCGGTAAAGGCATATAGTGCTGGTACCGCAGGTGGTATCAGGGCAAAGGTGCCGGCGATGGGAGTGACGATTTTACAGATAGAGAAGTAAGGTTTTACATGGATAGGCGGATGGGATAGGGCGCAAGCCCTATCCCATCCGCCTTTTTTGTCTTTGCCGCAGGCAAAGACAAAAAAGGCGGCTATATTTTCCCCTGAATAACCATGTTATCAATCAACCGCACACCGTCCAGCCAGGCGGCCACTGCTGCCACCACGGTGGTTTGATCATCAGCAGGGTGGTCCAGCGGGAGGAGGTCACCGTTTTGCAGCACGAGGATATCGACATACTCAGGGTCAAAGCCCCCGGCTTTGAGGTTGTCGAAGGCTTCGTGGGCGCTTTCCATGAACAAGAGACCTTTACCGAAGTTTTCCCGGATGGTGGTGAGGGCCTGGTAAATGGCTACTGCTTTTTTACGTGCAGCGGGCGACAGGCGCGCATTCCGGCTGCTCATTGCCATGCCGTCCGGCTCTCTTTCAGTTGGACATACAACTAATTCCGTGGAAGATCCGATGATTTTGAGTAACTTACTGACGATAAGGCACTGCTGAAGGTCTTTTTGTCCCATAAACAGCTTATCCGGTTGAACGATATCGAGTAGCTTATGAACAATCTGGCCAACACCCTGGAAGTGTCCGGGGCGGAATTTTCCTTCCAGAATGGTTTCGAGGGTGCCAAAATCGTAGTGGATGTTTTCGGAGAGTCCGTTCGGGTACATCTCGTCAACAGATGGCAGGAATACTATATCTGTTGATACATCATTTAATTTTTTAATATCAGCTTCAATAGTAATGGGATATTTTTCAAAATCTTTCGGGTCGTTGAATTGAGTCGGGTTGACGAAGATGCTGCAGACCGCCACGTCGGTTTCTTTTTTTGCGGCCTGAATAAGTGACAGGTGTCCCTGGTGCAGGGCGCCCATAGTTGGCACAAAACCAATAGTTTTGCCGCTTTTTCTTACCAGGTCCAGGTGCTTCTTCAGGTCAATGCTGCGCTTAAATTGATACATAAAACATTGTTAAAAAGGATGTTAAAACTGACAGATTGGCCAATATTCCTAAAAAAATCCGTAATTTTGCAAGCCAAATTAAAAATTACTGCATTAATAATCAGCGTTAAATGTCCACAAAGAAAAGAATTCTTTTTATTGCCCAAGAGATGTCGCCTTACCTGGAACTGAGTGATTACGCGGCTATGGTCAATAAAATGGCAATTAAGTCCAATGAGGCCGGACTGGAAGTGAGAGTGATCATGCCGAGATTTGGAATTATTAATGAGAGAAGACATCGTTTACACGAAGTGGTAAGGTTGTCTGGTATTAACATTGTGATTGACGGGGATGATTATCCGTTGATTATCAAGGTGGCTTCATTGCCAAATGCCAGATTACAGGTCTACTTCCTGGATAACGAAGACTATTTCAAGCGTAAGACAGTATTTGCTGACGAGAATGAGCAATTCTTTGATGATAATGCTGCCCGTGCTGTATTCTTCTGTAAGGGTGCGTTGGAAACTGTTAAGAAATTCGGATGGCCTCCGGACGTAATTCATTGCAGTGGCTGGATGACCTCCCTGATACCCATGTACCTAAAGACTGCTTATAAAAAAGAGCCGGTTTTTGCCAACAGCAAAATCGTGTATTCTCTCCTGCCTAATACTTTCAAGGAAAAACTGGGAACGACTTTTGTAAAGAAGGCGACCATCAGTAATCAGATCAAAGAAAAGGATATGGAGCTGTTCAAGGAAGGTACCAATACCGCGCTGAACAGAGGCGCTGCTAAATACGCAGATGCCGTAGTGCTTGCAGCCGACAAGCTGGAGAAAAAAGTGGTGGATGAAGTGAAGGCTGAAAAAGGCAAAATTATTTTGCCTTTCAAGAAAGATAATGAAGATCTGAGCGATTACCTGGGGCTGTACAATCAGTTGCTCGGTAAATAGCTATTAATGAAACGAAAGTTCGGCAACTCAACACAAAAACACCATAACGCGTGAAGATCAAATTCAGGAACCTAAGCTATATAGCTGCCATTGTATCTGTATTGTATGTGTCCTCCGGTTGTAATGAGGCTACCCTGCTGGGTAAAAACCTGATTCCTCCCGGCGACCTGGTAAATGCCACTGATACTACTATCACCGGCATCATTACCCACAACGTATTGCAGTATGATTCCTCCATCATTAACGGCTACAATTATTATAATAAAACCCTCGGTTCCATCACTGCTGATCCGGTTTTCGGTAAAACCCACGCCTTTGTTTACATGCAGGTAGGCCTGCCCAGCTCAGGATTTACCTTCGAAGGGGTAAGCCAGACGCTGGACTCCGTAGTGCTTTCCATCAGTTACGGAGGGTACACCGGAGATTCTACCACGCCGCAAACGTTCAGCGTATACCGCATGAACGAAACAGGGTTTAAAATCGACTCCAACTACGCTTATAACAAGCCGTTGAAATACGATCCATCCCAACTGCTGGGAACAGCCACTGTTACTCCATTAACCGCCCGCGACTCCGTGAGCGTATATGGGGCCAAAGAAACCGCGCAGATCAGGATTAAACTCAGCAACGCTTTCGGTAATGAACTGCTGGCTCAAAAGTCAGACGGTGCATTTAAAAATGACTCCGCATTTGCCGTATTCCTCAATGGCCTGGCCATCGTACCCGATACGGTGCAAGCCAACCACAAGAATATGATGTATGTGACCATGAACAGCACCAACACCAAGCTGACCGTGTTTTACAAAAATACAACCACGGATTCGCTGCGTGCTGCCTTTACCTTTAACAGTTCTTCCAGTGCTCACTCTAACTATTTCGCAAGAAACTTCAACGGGTCAGAAGCTGGTAACTATATCAATACGGCCAACCCGCTGGGCGACAGCCTGCTGTTTATCCAGGCGCAACCCGGACTGGCTACCAAATTTACCATTCCAGGGCTCGAAAACTTCCCCAATGTCCTGATCAACAATGCAGAGCTGATAATAACTCAGGTTACAGTAGGAGAAAGTGATCAAAATAATATTTATTCTGATCCAACTAGCTTAATTTTGCGCCAGTATACTAACGGAGACTCCACCAAACTCCCGATAGATGCCAGCGCCGGAACTGCCTACTATGGCGGAACCAAGCAAGTAGTGACCAACTTTGGAGGTATGATGATTTCTCAGTACAAGTTTACACTGAATCACTACCTGCAGATGCTCATTAAGAAAACCGAAACTAACAATGGATTTATACTGATGGGGTACTCTCCCTTGGTAATGGACGTAAACCGTTTGAAAGCTGGCGGTGGAAACCATTCCCAGTACAGTATGAAATTGAGAGTTATTTATACTAAACCATAAAACTGCTAATCCAAGTTTTTTATGCCTTATTTATTTACATCAGAATCCGTTTCAGAAGGACATCCTGATAAAGTTGCGGATCAGATCTCCGATGCATTGATTGACAACTTCCTTGCATATGACGCCAAATCTAAAGTTGCCTGTGAAACGCTCGTAACCACTGGTCAGGTGGTGCTGGCCGGTGAAGTAAAATCAGAAGCTTACCTCGATGTACAGGATATCGCCCGTGAAGTGATTCGCAAAATCGGTTATACCAAAAGCGAATACATGTTCGAAGCTAATTCCTGCGGTATTCTCTCAGCTATACACGAACAATCTCCAGATATTAACCAGGGCGTTGACCGCACCTCTCCTGAAGAGCAGGGCGCCGGCGACCAGGGTATGATGTTTGGTTACGCTACCCGCGAAACTGAAAACTACATGCCGCTGGCACTGGATCTGGCACATAAACTGCTGCTGGAACTGGCTGCGCTCCGTCGTGAAAATAAAGATATCACCTACCTGCGTCCGGATGCTAAATCCCAGGTAACTATCGAATACTCTGACGATAACAAGCCTCAGCGCATCGATACCATCGTTATCTCTACTCAACATGATGATTTCGATAACGATGAGAAAATGCTGGCGAAGATCAAAGAAGATATGATCAATATCCTGATCCCTCGCGTAAAAGCTCAGCTGAAACCAGAACTGCAACAGCTGTTCGATGGTTTTGATATCCAACACCACATCAACCCAACCGGTAAATTTGTAATCGGTGGTCCTCACGGTGATACCGGCCTGACCGGCCGTAAAATCATCGTGGATACTTACGGTGGTAAAGGTGCCCACGGTGGTGGTGCTTTCTCTGGTAAAGACCCTTCCAAAGTAGACCGCTCCGCAGCATACGCTACCCGTCACATCGCTAAAAACCTGGTAGCTGCCGGTGTTTGCGACGAAGTACTGGTACAGGTATCCTACGCGATCGGCGTAGCTAAACCTTGCGGTGTTTACGTGAATACTTATGGTACTTCTAAAGTAAACATGAACGATGGTGAAATCGCCAGAAAAGTAGAAGAGATCTTCGACCTGCGTCCATACGCTATCGAACAACGCCTGAAACTCCGTAACCCAATCTACTCTGAAACTGCTGCTTATGGTCACATGGGCCGCGAACCACAGGTGGTTACCAAAACTTTCAACAAAGGCAAAAAACACGAGAAATCTGTTGAAGTAGAACTCTTCACATGGGAAAAACTCGACTACGTTGATAAAGTGAAGGCTGCTTTCAATATCTAAGCAGTACCGCTCAAAATACAGAAGGCTGGCTCATATGAGCCAGCCTTTTTTTCCGATATACGCACTATTAATAAATCTCTGATGTCACCGAGGCCGGCAGCTTTGCCTTAAATGCCTCCAGGTTCCGGCGCAACGCCGGTGCATCCGCACTATCCAACGCAAAAAAGTGTACAATCTTATCCGCACAAACCACATTGTCCTGTATCGTCCAGTCGCCAGCTGAAGTCCATTTGCCATACAACTCCGGACTATACCAGTTTTTATAAATCACGGCAATTTTTACATGCTCTTTTTTTAAAAAGCCACCCAGGTAGGCATCGCTGTAATGCCCGGTAAGCTTGCTTTTAGCCACTTCATTATTACCAAGGCCCCACACATCAATGATGCGACTGTCAGATAAAAAGCTCACCGCACCAATGTCATTGGCAGCTACGGACGTCTCCGGATAATACTGCTGCAAAAATCTGCCCATCTGCACCTGCTGATCATAAATATTCCGGCAGGCCCTGTATTGAATCCTGTAACCGGATAATGCTCTTACCAGCAAAGGACTGCCGGCGAAGAACAGCAACAGCAGCAATACTGCTTTCTGCGGGATATTAATCCCCTGATACACTGCCGTGATCTGCGGCCATACACACCATAGCAACATGCTAATACTAATAATGCCTAGTCCCACGAGATAGGCCTCGTAACGAAACATCCAGCCAACCGCTGCCAGGGCCAGGTGCAAAGCACAACCAATGCTCGCGATGATACCGAAGTTCACCGCCTGCTTAGTCAGCTGACCCGCTCCTTTAACCCGTACCAGCACTACCAGCAACGGTAGTACGATCAGTATCCTGATCAAAGAAGTACCTGAAATAGAAGAAGCATAGGCCTTGGAATGATCTGAACTAAATAAGCCCAGCACAGTACTGTTGCCATACATCAGCCGGTATACCAGTATGTCCTGTAAGGCCTGCATAATGCTGCCCGAAGAAGCACTGCCACCGCTGCTTTTTAGCAATACAGAGTTGGGCAGTATATAGCCGCCATAGGCCACCGACACCACCGCAAAAATCACCACCGGCAATACCGCGATAACACCTACCACCAGCGCAGTTCCTATCTTCCTATAAAATAATAAGAGTAATCCTGCTGCCCCCAGCAAAAACAGGGATTCAAAGCGGGCTCCTATCATCAGGGCGCCATAAGCGCCAGCAATCAGCATTTGGCGACCACTTACCTTATCGGCCGTGATCATCTCCACCACCACCTGCACAAACAACAGCGAAAACCATAGGTGTAACAGGTGCTCCATACCGGTAAGTATCATCACGGTAAACGGCAATAATATTATCAGTGTCACCAGCACGATTACACGCCCCATTTCCGGCATGCCGTACTTCAACAGTATGCGATGAGTGCTGTAAAGCAGCCCATACGCCGCTGCCACATTAATCCAGAAACCCACCATATAACCATTGATGCCGGTGCGGTAAATGGCCGCCAGCAATACGGTAAACAGGGGAGAAGAAGAGGCCGACCCATAAGCATCACTCGTGATGCCCCAAACGCCGTGTAACGCAAAGTTTTTGGCTACCGCCATATGAATAAATGCATCATCCAGCGAATAACAGAAATGCCCGCCGGTGAGACGGGAAATTTTATACCAGGAGTAGATTAACAATACTGTAAGAAAAATCCAGGCGGTGTAAAGCGGTTTGTTATTTTTCATTCCTTATTTATTTGTTCAATAAACTGATCGCCGATTCCAGTGGCATATTGATCGTGGTTTCTAATTCTATTTTAGTGAGATTATAACTTTTGTTGAGGTTAATTTGCTGCACCATTTCCTGGTTGTACGCCTTGTAACCGGTACTATATACTTCCAGGCTGATTTCTCCGGCAGTGAATTTCTTTTCCAGCGCCTGGTGATTGTTATAAGCATCCTCCAGTATTGGCATGTGGAGCTCCAGTATTTTTTTTGCAGCTACAAAATTTTCATAGTCATTCAGCACTTTATTGCGACTCCCACGCAAATCATCCTGACGCTCTGCGGCCAGTAATTTCTTTTGTGCCACGGCAATTTTTACCATCTTGGGAGTGGTGAATAAATCACCCAAAGCAAACGCCAGACCTACGTTGTAGGTAGGGTAGTAGTTGTTTTGGTTTACATTGGTTTTAGGATCATTGGGGTTATAATACACCGTATTCCTGTTAAAACTGTTCTCATTGAGGTTAGTGAAAAACGACAGGTGATTGAGCCACTGCAGTTTTGCATTTGATATCTGGTAGTCACTGATTTTTTCTTTCGTGTCTACAGCATCCTGTGTAGGCGTTTTACTCGCCAGATTAATCAGTACCTGCTTGAAACGATGTTCCATACCAGGATTTTTAAGAATGGTGTTGATGTCGAGGGAGTCATTTGACTGCGCCGCTGCCAGCAGTACCATGCACAGCGATAGAGCGATTAACAGCAGTTTTTTCATTTCTGTCAGTTTTCAGTATTTATAAATATCTTGATCTTACAATTACACCGGCCAGTGTATTCATGAATACAGCCATCTCCATCAGCCCGCCGGATTCCTGGGCATACATGGAGATGATAAACGCAAATACCATAGAAGCGGTGGCAATGGCCAACAGTTTATCTTTTTCATCTGTAAAGCGGAAGTAATTTTGCAGGCAAAAACGTAGCTGCAGATAATACATGAATAATAAAAACAACAGCATCACCCAGCCGCATTCCAGCACTACTCTCACCAGGTTACTATCCGGTGGAAAGCCTGCCAGGGGATGACCTGGATTATAAGCCCTTCCTTCTCCCCCAATGGTAAACAAACCTCCACCAAAAGGATGCGAATGGATAAACGGCTGCACACTGTGCCGGTTGATTTCACGCACATTCAAAGAGGCATCCTCAGTGCCGATGAAGGCGGTGCGCACCCGGTTGATAGTGGCATTGCCATAAAAAGGACCGAACAAAATACCACCACCGGCAAAAATCAAAAACATGGCTGCCAGTATAGTATTGCGCTTATGAATAGTAACGAGCAGAAACAACAGTAATCCGGCAGGAATCATCACGTAGCCGGTACGGGTGCCGGAATAACCCAGTGCCAGCAAATGAAGGATCAGTGACAGGACAATCAGCCCCTTTCGCTGAAGATTTATCCAGCTATTGCTGGCTGTAAGTAAGATGATCAGCAATATACTGGTGATCGCCATCATGAGGCCATACACCGCCGGATCCGTCATGGTACCATTTACCCGCAAATGCCCGCCAATCATAGTCGTCAGCAGCTTCTCCGGGGTGGTCATGATCAGTGCCATTTCCCAGGAAGGAAGTCCAAACCACTCCTGGTAACAGCCATAAAATGCCGAAATGGTCGACAGTCCAATCCAGAACTTGAAGAAAAAATAAATATCCTTCTTGCTGCGGAGCGCGATGGTAGTGAGTATGGCAATAAACAGGTACCGCAGCGATATCCTGAAAAAGATGCCTAACGTTGTTTTATTAGGAGCCATCGGATTCAGCGACTCCAGCATGTAATAACTAAACTGCAGGAAAAGCATCAGGAAAATCGGCTCCCTGAAGTAGTTGATGGCACCTTCCGTAGTCCTGCTTTTTTTCAGCATGGTCCCAAGGGCCGAGCTGAAAATCATGAGATCAAGTACCACACCCACCGGGGCTTCCTGCTGATATATTCTTTCAAAAAAACGTATAGTGATGACCGTAGTCAGGGTAATATAGAATCCCAGCTTCGCATTGTTTAAACACGTGGTGGCGAGTGCAATGCCGAATATAGCGACCAGGATCAGCACACCTGTACGGTAATTCCCGGCTGTCAGGTATGGTACTGCCGGTACTGCTATCGCCATCAGTGAAAACAGTAAGAGGTCTGACCTATATGCTTTTATCGGTTCCAGCATCAGAGAAATACAACTTTTACAAATAGCGCTATTAGCACGATGATGATAAAAATGTTAATGAGTGCCTGGTGAAAGGCCGGGCTCATTGCTTTATTTTGTTTTTTCATAATAGAGCCGATTCGTTTTTAATGGTCCTTTAAACAACCAGCCCATGTGCAGCCGCAGTAATAGTCTGTAAGCCAGTATGGATAAGGGAATTGAGCTGCCTATCAATACCAGTACCAGTACTATAACCGGAACATCCTGCATCCATCCTGCCTTGAGTAAAACGGCTCTGATAACAGCAGCAATCATTACATGCATCAGGTAGATGTAAAGGCTGTAATGGCCGATAGTTTTCAGCCATTCGGCAATTTTGTATTTAGCCAGCCAGGCAGATAACAATAGCATAAACGCACTGCCAATGAGCGCAATCACTGCATACAGGAACAGGTTCATTTGCTGGTGGTGCAGGAAATACCACTGGCTCACGGCAAAGAGTGGTAGCAGCAGCAACAGATTCTTTCCGGAGGCCAGTTGTTCCTGAGCTTTTTCTGTAAAGAGATAGGAAGCCAGCATGGGGCCAATGGCAAAGAACAGGTAATGCAGCATCACGTCATATATGGTACTCCAAAGCGCCACCAATGGGGCTAATGCGAGGAAAATAAGCCCCAGCGCCATTTGCTGGAGATTATTTAGTCGGAGCACGGTATGCGTAAACAGATATAATACAGATACGTTAAATAGCGCGCACAAATACCAAAGCTGGTCTAACTCTCTCGGCTGTATGAAAATATCGAGGTAGCTCCAGGCAGTACGTTGTGCATTCACATACCGGGAAAAAATAATCTGCAGGCTGATTTGTATTACCGCCCAAACAAGATAGGGGTACAGCAGGTTATTACTTCTTTCTTCCAGGTAGCCCACTGCACCACGCTTTTCAAGTCCACGTTTAAAAAACAATCCTGACAGTAAAAAGAATAGTGGTATGCGAAAGCTATACAGCATATTATTGCCGTCCAGCGCATATTGCGGTATACTCAGCCCGGAGTGCTGTAACCCGTATAGCATATGGCGGTACACCACCAGCACAATCGCGATGCCTCTGGCATAGTCAATCCACTGGTAACGGGAAGCTGGGGTGATATGTGCAGCGCCTGTACTCATTACAATTCCAGGTAATCTTCTTTTACTTTGTTGAGAACGGCTCCAATACATTTGTCGCCCAGGCTATGCAGAAACTGTATCGATTCTTTGCTGGTCTGGTTCAGTGTGCCCTGGGAGGAAAAGATCGCAATCACTCCCTGCACGTAGTTCACCAGCTCTTTACTATCGGTATAATCGTTTAATGGTGCGCCTTCCAACAGAATAAAATCATAGTGCTTTGCCAGCTCCGGGAGGTAATTCAACAGGTGATTTTCTGGCAGTATTTCTGACGGCGTATAGTCGCCACCTTTACAACCGATGACTTCCACACCTTCGGAAGGGTAGCGGGTAACGTAATCTTTTACCTTATCAATACTGAACTGACCCGGCGGTATTGACAGCGTTTCCAGCGTGGGTTTGGCTTCCAGCTGCACCGTGAGGTCGTTGTTACAGAAGTTGGTATCAATGATGAGCACTTTACGGTTGCTCAGGCTCAGGCTATAGGCCAGTGCCTGTGTGAGGGTGGTTTTTCCCTGCTGCGACTCTGTGCTGGTAAACAGGAAAATCTGTTTACCGCTATGTTCCACCTCATATCGTAGTTTCCGCAGCAGTTCCCGGAAAATATTTTGTCGTTGCTTTTTCACGCCAGGGCCCAGTGCTTCCCGTTTCTGCAGGATTTCGAGGATGCTGAATTTATGCAAGTCGGTTTGGTTGATGGAGCTGATCAGTTTCAGGTCCACCGACCTTTCGAAGATGGAAGGTGATTTCAGGGAGTTATCCAGGAATTCTATAAAGAGAATAGCCATCACGCTGAGAAAAAAAACGGAAACACCGGAAAGGCCCATGATGATGAGTCTTTTGGAAGATTCGGGCCTGATGGCCGGTTGCCCGATCAGGCTTTGTTTAAAGCCATCCTGTGGCACCGTACGGTTGTCGATGGCGGCGTTGAGTTTTTCTTTCAGTTTGTTGTAGTCTTCCTGCGCCATGGTTACTTCCTGTTGAAGGGAGCCAACGGTGGCTTCTTTATTGGCATAGGAGCCCAGGGTGCCACGTAAGGAGGCAATACGGGATTCCAGTGAGGCGATGTTCATGTTGGTGGCTTTGATCTGTGCCAGCAGGCTGCCTTTTTGCTGTTGCAGCTCATCCGCACTTACCACGTTTTTACCGGTGACCACCGTCATTTGATCCAACTTGTTTTGCAGCTGTCCGCGGAGGGATTTTAATTTCGCTTCGATGACTTCATCCGTACCGCCTTGTTTAAGGTAGGTTTCGTTGAGGTCGTTGATCTGGCGGCGCAGTGTGATAATATCTGCATTGTTGTTGGTATTATATACTGTTTTACCACTGCCGGCAAGGGTGAGCTGGCCGTTGATATTTTCCAGGGATGCCTGGAGGGTGTTCATGTTGGCACGTTCATCGAAGAGCTTTTTTTCGAAGCCTTTGATTTGTTCCATTTCGCTGCCGCTGGCGGCATCTACGTTCAACAATCTTTCAGAAGCTTTATAGGCACGCAGTGCCTCAATTTTCTGATCGAGTTCAATTTTTTTCTGTTCTACCAGGTTGGCAAATGTCTCGACGTTTTCGACATTTTGTTCGGTACGTTGACTCCGATAGTAGCGTATAAATTCAGTGTACAGCCGGTTTACAATATAGGCGGAGAGCTCAGGATTCTCTGAGCGGTAGGTAAGGTCAATGTAATCGGTTCTTCCCATGCGGCCTGCGGCGAGTCCGCCACGGAGCGACTCATAATCATACCCATACACTTTGAGGATGTCCTGCAATTCCCGCTCATTGGGGCGGTAGGCGCTGAGCATCTGCATGGAGTCGTGTTTCTGCTGGCAGAGTGCGAGTACCTTGGCTTTGTCTGCGTTTTTGAGGAGGGGGTTATTGCTCTGTCCTTCCTTTAATGTGCGGAAAGGCTGGCCTTTCCCTCCCATATCATGCAGCAGCAGGTCGTACGACAATAAGGAGATAACGATCGGGGAAGTGATGGTGGTAAGGATGCCGTCAAATTTCTGATCAATTTCAAACATGCCTACATGATCGTCGCGAAGGCGGATCTTATCAGTGTAGGTGAGTCCGGTGGCCATTTGAGAGCTGGAGACGTAGAGTTTCGGTTTGTTTCTGGTAAACATGAATGCTGCTACCACGGCTAACATAGAGCTGATGAGGATCAGCCATTTTTTTTTCAGTAGTGCCTTCAGAAAATAGATAATATCCATAAGTTGACTATTCTTTCTTTTTGCTTTCGCGATTTAACCCAGGCCTGAGGCCTGGGTTAAATCGCGAAAAACAGGGCCGAGGCCCTGGTTCTCGCGATAAACAACCGCGCTACGCGCGAAACTTTTCGCAATTATTGTTTGATCGTGCGAATCACTTTCGACTGGCGCTGATCATCGGTTAACCTTATCAGGTAGTAGCCAGGTATCTGTATGCTGCTGCCTGTATTGATTCTTAAAGTTGATTTGCCTTGCGGTACCTCTGTAAGCTGCTCGCTGTAAACGAGGCGGCCGGTGAGGTCGAATATTTCCACCAGTACCCTGGAGCTGCGCGTCATGGTCATGTCCAGGTTCAGCTCTGTCACGAACGGATTCGGGAAGGCGGTGAGGTTAGCAAAGGCGGTATTGGATTGTTGCTCAATATTAGTTGGTGTTACTGCGGCCATCAGGTTATTCTGCTGCAGGCTTTGTAAAGAGCCGGTAGTAGTGCCCAGTGGGGTTGGGGTGAAGCCCTGGATAACCAGTGCACCCATCAGCCCATAATTGGCATCCAATGCGGCGTCTATATCCAGTTTGATTTCACCGTTAGCGTCTGCAGTAACGTTGTAAATGGTGGCAGTACCTACGGTGTTGATAGAGCTGTTTAACCAGGTAACCAGTTTACCATTGGCAGTAAACCTGGTGTTGCAGTTCATCAGGTCTCTTGCGCTGGAGAATACGGTGAGGTTATAGGTCATGGCCTGATTCAGACCGGTGATCTTCATGCTCGCGTGTCCGCCGCCAAAGAGTACATAGTTCTCTGCCAAAACAGCATCCGGGTATACTCCGGAATTATTGCCGGTATTCATACCCAATCCACCGTATATACCGAGGAAGTTTTCCAACACTTCCAGACCTACACTGGTTGGAGCGCCATTATCGTCGAGGGCATTGCTGATTAATGGAATACCTACCTGTGGTCTGCGGCCGATGTTGTTCCAAGGTGACGGTGCCACGCTGGTATCGGAGAAGTGGATATACACGTTCATCGCATAGGTGGTAGCGGTGGCTGCGCCGCTGTAGTCGGAGAACACACCGGATTTTACCGCCCTGATACGATATGCATATTGCGTATTGGCGCTGAGGTTATTGTCACTGTAGGCCGTTGCATTGGCAGCGAGCGTAGCAATCTGGGTTTCAGTACCATTGAGTCCCGCTTTTCTCCATACCTGGAAGCCGGTTTCGTTGTTGCTCCTGTCGGACCAGGTAAGGTTGATACGTTTACCATCTAACGCGGTAGCACGTACGCTGGCAGGGCTTACCACTGACACAACCGGATCATATGATTCTACAATCAGCGCATTGAGGAACGACATCGCATTAACCGGCAGGCTGGTTGGGCGCAGGAACCTGATAGTTACCTTGCCATCTACCGGCGTGATGCCATTGATCTGGGAGGTTTTACCAATATTGTAATGACCCTTGATTTTAACAGTATCCTGGTTGATGACAAACCATGTTTCGGTAGGACCACCATAGTTCTGACTCACAAAGAATACGAAGTTGTATTTCAGGTTGTTTTGCAGCCCGGCGATTTCAATGTCCTTAGGATCATTGCCATTATTCATGTACCAGGAAGACTCCATTACCGTATCTGGTACGATACCGATGTTTTGGCCGGTATTCATACCGATATAGGTCCACCAGCCGGAGCCAAAGGAGTCATCCAGGCGGAAGCTCATACCGTTTGCTACATTATTTTCATCTACCACCGCAGGAGTATTAGGTACACCTACACCGTTATTCACTACCGGTGCATACATGATGTTGTTCCAAGGTGCCGGTGCCGGACGCTCTGCAGCAATGTTGAAATAAGTAAGGGTGGTAATACGGTCGGATACAAACAGCTTGAAGGATTTACTGCTGGTACCACCGTAGGTGTCTTTGGCTGTAATAGTGATATTATAACTGCCTACGTGGTCAATAGTAGGATTGAATACCAGCTGTCCGTTGCCAGATCCGCCATCTGTAAATGTTACAAATGAAGGCAGGCCAGCGGCGGTGAAAGTTAGTCCGGTAATATCCGCTGCATCATCGGTAGCATGCAGTGTTACAGTAGCCTGTGTGCCGGCGCGGAGTTTCACATCTGCAATAGAATCCAATACCGGGGTGCGGTTTGGTACTTTAAGACCTATGATCTTTGTGTATACAGAGCCGCCATTGTCGTTGAAGGCACGGACTTTATAGTAATACTTAGTATTCCCTACCGCAGCGGAATCGATGAAGTTATCGGTGTCCGGCAGGGTTGATTTAATCTGTGCGTAGGTACCGAGACTATCCAAACTTCTGTATACCTGGTAGCTGGTTTCGTTGTAGGCAACATCTGTCCAGGTGAGTTTTGGATAACCATTGGTAATAGTGCCGGTGAAATTCGCCGGTTCCGTAGGGGCAATGTTATCCGTATAGTTCCAGCCCAGTTCAATCGTGTTGATGAAACCAGCCTGTGTAATATTTGGATTACGACTGGCAGCTGCAGTAATGGTGCCGTTAGCAGCCGGTTTGAGACCGTAGAAGTTAGCGGTCTGCGTACTGTTGTTTAACTGATAAATCGGAATACTGTCTGTCCCAACACTGAAGATGGTATTGGTCTGGGAGTTATCGCCACCCCATACGCTACCAGCATGGAATTTAAGGTAATAGATTTTGGAAGTATCTAATCCGCTCAGTACAATAGGTACGGTGGTTTGCGAATTGAATACACCAAAGAAGAGACTGGTTTTCAGAATCACGTCCGGATATACGCCCTGGTTGTTGGCCTGCGGGCCATCTTCTCCCCAGAATATATTCCAGGCTTGTACATTCACGCCGATATTGGTGGTTTCGCCCTTGGTATTTTTCAGATTGGTACCGGTCAGCGTGTTCAGCAGATTCCAGGTATCTGGTCCTTGTGGGGCAATGAGCTGCATATTCATGTCGATCAGCACTTTTCCATTCGGACTTGCATTGCTCACCACCAGTTTAAACGTTTTGAGGTCTGTACCCCCTTTGTTATCTGTTACGCGAACACCTATCTGATAGGTACCTGCATCAGTGTAGAACGGATTAACGGTAGCAGTGCATTGGAGCCCATTACCCTGCAGCGTTACGAAGGAAGGAAGGTTTTCACCAGTCCAGGTATACGTGTTGTTGGTATCCTGATCGGTAGCGCTAAAGTTAACGGTTTTGGTTTCTCCCTCATTGATAGTTACATCGCTGATGGCGCTGAGCACTGGTGGATAGTTATCGTTGATCACCAGGTTAAACGTAGCAGTGTCTTTTGCACCATGTGAATCTGTCACAATAACTACGTTATTGATATAAGTACCTTGTTTATTGTCGTCTGTGGCAACATTCAGGTAAGGGCCATTCGGGCCATTCACCAGTGTTACGAACAGTGGCAGGTTCACAAAGCTGAAGGTATAGGTGTCACCATCCGGATCGGTGGCATTCAGCGGAATCTGGATCGGATTATCGTAACGGATGGTACGATTTACCAGCGACTGAATTACCGGCGGATTATTTGGTGCCGTTGCGGTAGCAACATTGGAGAACGCAGATGGACCACCATCATTAATTGCTCTGACACGGTAGTTATATGTTTCGTTGGCGAATACGCTGGTATCGGTATAGGTGGCAGTAGTGCCGCTATTTGCCAGCGAATCGATATTATTCACAAATCTAAAGTCGGTACTGCCCACTCCAATTGAACGTTGTAGTTCAAATTTGGTTTCTGTAGTGGCGTTGTCCGTAAAGGTGAGCTTGATATTGCGGCCATCCAGTGTTGCTGCGAGGCTGCCTGGCGCTGTCGGTGCCGCTGGTAAACTGCTGGTAGCAACGGTATTGACTGGTAAGGTACCATTGTAGAGCTGCCCTGCTTCTGCGGCCGTCACTGCGTAATCAATTACCGTGAGATCATCAATCCGGCCACTGTAATAGAGCAGATTGTTGGCATTGAATGCAGTAGCAGTTTGAGCTGAAGTGGTGCTTGGGCGTCCCAGTGAGAACGCTTCTCCGCTGGTAGCTGCAATGCTGCTGGTGTTGCTGGTGGAAGTAGTAGCCACTCCATTAACATACATGGTAAGGCGTGAACCAGATTTATACACGATGATAACATGGTACCAGTTGTTAATGGCAATACCTGTTTGCTGCACCGTGATAGGCGTATTATTGCCGCCGGTGCCTGCCGCTAATTTAAGGATGGAGCCATCCAGCTGTAATGCGATACCATTGCCTCTGCCACCCTGATCCATGATCAGTTGTCTGGCACCGGTAGCAGTAGGGTAGATCCACATGCTATAGGTCTTTTCTGTATATGCAGTACGCAGGTAAGTGCTGGTAACTGCGATCTGGCTGTTGCTGGTACCGTTGAACTGTGCCGACTGGCCCGATTTTGCGGTATTCGACCAGGTGACGGTTGTTACGGTAGCTGCGTGGTTAGCAAAGTAGCTGCTGTCTGACGCATTCCCGTTGAACTTCCAGATGGCAGAGTAAGGCAGTGAGTTAGCCTGGGCCGAGGTCCCTGCTTTGTTGGCAGCGGCCACACGATAGTAGTAACGGGTAGCTTGTTGTACCTGGTTGTCAGTAAACGTGGTAACGTTAGCGTTTACACGACCTACCATCAGGAAGGTTCCCTGCTGTGTGGTACTTCTGTATACCTCGAATGCTTCTTCGTTTGTGCTGTTATCTTTCCAGGTAACGGTTACGCTCTTATAGGTATTAGCCACCGCGTTGATGTAGCCTGGTGCGGTTGGTACCGTACCAGTTGCAGTGGAGTCCTGTACAAGGTAAGCCGGGTCAATTTCGGTATAGTTACCGCTGGTGCCTCGTCTCCACAGTACACGCATTACCTGGTCGCCAGTGGCTTCGAAGAAGGTAGCGGTGATAGGTATTACCTGACCGGCAGTAAGTGATTGTCCGGAGCTGGTGACAGTAGCTTCACCATGTAAGCCATCGTTGCTCACAATTGCTGTTGCGCCTGGGCTATATGTGGTATTTAAATAGAGTTTACTTCCATCATCGGACACTGTCTGGAAATAATAGGTACCGGAAACGGGTATACGCAGATAAGCAGTCCACTTAAAGGCGAAATTATCATCCCTGTTACGTACGCTCAGGTCCGTAGTGGTGCTGTATCCTGTTTTAAAAGGAGTGAGTGTATTGAAGTTTGGCAGGTTGCTCAAGCTTCCGGTTTCGTAGTAACTATAGTTCCAGCCTCTTTGCACTGAACTGACTGCCAGCTGTGCGCTTGGTGAGGAGGAGTTGCCACTCACATCTCTCGCAATAACATATACCGTATAGGTTTGTTTCGGATTCAAACCTGCCAGTATGATGGAGGTGGTAGTGTCGTCCGTAGTATAATGTTTCACCCCGTCCACATACACGTCATATCCTGCAATTGCCACATCATCTGTGGAGGCATCCCAGGCCAGCGGAATAGAAGTGCCGGCTGAAACGCCTTGTGCACGCAGATTGGTTGGTGCTGTTGGCGGATTAGGGTCACTAAGGGTGAGGCCCTTTACTTCGCTGGATACCGGTCCGGCAGCATTGTTATTCACCGGCCTGATGACGTAGTAATAATCTGTGTTAGGCAGCAAACCATTGTCAGTGTAAGTTTTTACATCTGCAGCAACTTTTGCTACCAGTGTATATGGTCCGCCACTGGTAGTGGAGCGGTATACCTCAAATAATGTTTCGTTGTAAACAGGGGTGGCTTTATCTGTCCAGTCGAGGCGCAGTGCTGTTTTTGATACAGGCGTTGCCGTGAGTGACTGTATGCCGTCAGGCCCGTTTGGACCTACTGCGTTGATCACTGCAAATGGTGCAGATGGATTGCTGGAGCAACCGTATTGTTCTGTTACGCGCACCGTGTAAGTACCTACCACGCTGGTGGTGAAAGTACTGTCGGTACCCACTACCTGGTTACTGGCGTTGGTCCAGGTATAGTTCACATAGCCCGGAGGTACGCGTAAGGTAATGCTGGTACTACCGTCCGGAGCCGGCAGCAGGTTGCTTTTGAGCCCTTTGGTGGTAATAGGAGGCGTTTGTGTTGGCGTCTTGATTTTAACATCCAGTGGGGTAGGAGAGTATTCCGTCCAGTTGGTACCATCTCTGGTCACACTCACACGGTATACACCTAAAGAATTTACTTTAATCTGGTTGGTATGGGCTGTATCAATTAATACACCGTTACGTTGCCATTTATAGCCGGCAAATCCCGGGGCAATTCCCACGGTGAGGTCAATTACATCTCCCTGACAAAATTCTGAACGCCCGCCCAGCGGCCATGGCGTGAGTATATGTGCCCTGTTCATGTATGGGAGAAAATCAGGTTCTCCCCAGGCATGATACCAGGTATCGTGTGCTACGTTTGGATATATCGTATAGCGCATATTGGCGCCTTTACTTTTTGCATCGTTGTATACTGCGGTGGCGGTCCACTCGGAAGGAGAACCATCCAGCTGTCCCTGGAATAGCCATACCGGCGTGAATTTGAATTTGTCCACTACATTGCTCAGCTCATAACCTGCGGAACTCATTGGCAGGGCAGCGGCTACATAGGAAGGATTTTTCAGCTGAAAATCCCAGGAGCCGGCACCACCACTTGAAAGACCATTATCTATCACGCGGAATAAATCCAGTTTATTGTTCACTGCCATGTAGTCGAGTATCTCACGCGTTCTGGTCAGCTCATAGTCTGTCCAGTAGCCGCTGATACTCTGCGGATACAATAGAAATCCATCGAAAGCACCACTGGTAACGTATTGACTAAACATATAACCGCCATGATAAAGCTGGTACTCGTTATCCTGTATTGGTCCTGCTTCACCACGACCGGCAAAGAATACGAACACCGGATACTTTTTACCATCGTTGGCGGTGTGATTATACGTTTTGGGGAATTGTACCCTGAATGCCATGCCACGGTAGATGTAGGCTTTTAATGCGGTAGATTTCCAACCGCCTGGCATTTCGGAACTGCGGTCTCTGCTGATCCATTTACCTATCTGGCCTTCCGCAGGTTGTGCCGGAAGAGCCCCGCTGGTATAGCGGATAATGGGGTCATTGGGGTCAATGACGCTCTGCGCTATCGCTATCCGTGCAGTGAGCAGGATGGCGCAGAACAATAGTTGTAGAAATTTTTGCATAACATTCATGTTTATGAACAGGGACAGTGAATTGCGCTGTAATGATCCGTTTGCGTGCAGACATACAAGTATGGCTATACGAAAACGCATGAAATTCATGGGAGATGGCAAAAATTAAATAATAGTGGATTGGGGATTTATTCCAAACCGTGTTGGCTTTAGCGAAGGATAAGGCGAATTATTGGTTGTTGTGTGTATTACTGGGGTACCATAGACAGGGGCAATCACTCAGTATTGCATTTACAATGCCTGGTATATCCGGTATCGGCCGCTAATTTACTGCGGCATTACAAATTTATTATTCTTTTTAGGCAAAACCTATTTTTTTGTTAGTGAACGTATCGAATCTGCGGTTAAAGGTGAGCGCTGAAAAAATAACTCAGTTTTGTAAAGCCCGCTCCGCTCTTTCCCAGATGGCAGATTGCCGTCCACGTATAAATCGCACGAAACCCTTATACACAGCAATATTCATGAATACGAAATAAAACGGAATATAAAAGTATTTGATTTTCACTTCGTGTAAGGCGAGCTGATACCCCGTATAGGCGGCAGCGTAGAAACTAAGTTGCGCAATCAATAACAGGAGGTACGTATAACCTCCACCGTTAAACACAATAATGGTATTGCTCACCAGGAGCAGTGCCAGGCATAGCGGCGCCAGCGTCCATCGCAATACCCGGTGTGATACATATTGCCAGGTGATCCTCGGGTAACGGAAGATGTTTAATAAGCCTGCCAGGCGCACTATCGACTGAAAACCGCCGGCGGCTATACGCACTTTCCGTTTAAACTCTTCCTGTATGGAGGCCGAAGGCGTCTCCATCGCAAATGCCTGCGGCTCGTATGCTACCTTGTAACCTTGTATATTAATATTAAAGGAGATGATAAAGTCGTCCAGGATACTGTCTTCCGGAATGGGCGCATACAGCGAGGTACGTACGGCCAGCAGTTCTCCTGCCGCGCCCATCACGCTGTAGAGTTCTGCATCCCACTGTTTCAGTTTGGATTCATATTTCCAGTACATGCCTTCGCCCACACCTTCGCTGCCACTGTTTTCATGGGTGATTACTTTCTTTTCACCTGCCACCGCACCTACCTGTGCATCGCTGAAATGCCTCACCAGCTTACGTACCGCAGCTGTATTCAGCAAAGTATTGGCATCTGAAAAAATCACGATCTCTGTATCAGTAAGTGTCATGGCCCGGTTGATGGCAGCTGTTTTGCCATTGCGCGCCGGTTCATACAGCAACTGAATATTTGCATACTGGCTGATCACCTGGTTGGTAGTATCTGTGCTGCCGTCGGTTACAAATACGATCCGGAATATATCCGCCGGGTAGTCCAGCTCCAGTGTATTTGCGATCTTATGGCGAATAAAGGCGCCTTCGTTGTAAGCCGCTACCATAAAGGTTACCCGGGGTTCGTACGTGTTATCGGGATCAGGGCGGCGGGTAAATAGTCGCTTCGCACGCAATACCAGATATAGCAGTAGCCCATATCCGATATAACTGTAAAACACGATGAGTAAACTAAGCAGGCAAACTAATTTCATAGTAATAGTTATCTGAATAAGAAATAGGTTTCCAGCGACAACAGCCCGATAATCATGCCCAGTGCAAAGCGCAGGCATTTGCCATAAGTGAGTTTATCGTAAGGTACCAGCAGGAGAATAAGGAAGGCCGCCGCCTGCCCCACGTAGCGGGAGCTGAACAGATGGGTCACCTTCAGGTTGGTGGCCAGCATCAGCATGCAGCAGCTGAGCAGGTAGAGGAATACGGGCTCCGACCGCCGTTGCCACGCCTGCCACGTGCAGCAGGCTACGTAGTAAATGGCCACCGTTGCAAGTGCGGGCGAAATAATATAGGGGTATACGTTAGTGACTGCCGCTGGAAATACCTTCCCGATTGCCTTACTGAGCGGCGCAAAGCTATATTGCAGCACCGTGATGTTTATCACCAGCAGCAGGATATATAACAGCACCAGTGCCACGCTGATTCGCCGGTTGATCACAAACCAGGAAGGTGCAATGATAAGTGTAAGCAGTGCGCCATAGGAAAAGGCAAGCGTACCATGCCAGAGGTTTATGCCCCCGGCCGCTACCAGTGCCTGCTTAGGCGGTACCAGGCCTTTCCAGATCAGAAATACGGGTACGCATATACTGAGGGCTACAAAGGTATATAGGCCAATACTTATCCAGCTTATTTTACGTCTCCTGTTATACCATAATAATATATAGGAAGATGGTATAAGTATCAGGAAGGGACTGCGCCCAAGGATAGCCAGTCCGCTGGCCATACCTGCCAGCACGGCATACAATATGGTTAGCATCACTGATTGATTGGTCCGGTTTACACTGAGCAGCAGCCAGTATACCGACAGCATGGAAAAAAAGATAGGAGGGATCTCCGTAAGCGCCATGCCGGATATCTGCCAGATCATAGGCACCGCCATGATGTTTAATGCATATACAATCGCAGTATTTAAATTTATCTTGTATTGTAATGTGATAATGCGTATAAGCATAAAGGTTATCCCCGCCAGCAACGTCATGTTTACCAGCCGGATACCAGGCGTTTGCCAACGAGTTACCGCATACAACGGATAATGAATAAGTTGATATAAAGGCCCCGGTGCCTGATCGTTCATTTCCAGTAAGAACTTGCTGGATAGCCCTTCTCTGTCGAACAGATAAAGGTTACGTACAAACAGCGGCTCGTCAAACAACGGTGGCTGCCGGTGCAGGATGGTAATGAGCAGTAATAATGCGTAACCACCAATTCCAAGTATCAGTAAAAGTCTTCGTTCCATAGATGTTATCAGGGATTTGGGATTGGAGATAACGGCATTAGGTATAATTGGGAAGGTAAAATTATAAATCAATATCAGTATTTCAAAATCAGGTATTGTATTTTAATTCATTAGGTGACCAGGTTTTAACACTTACGACTGAAATTGATGCATTCACCCGGAAAAAAATGATCTTCACAAAAAAGAAATCTCGTAAATTACAAAGAATTATAATTTTACACTCAATCTAAATCGCCTGGTTGTGGCTCCAATATTTTAAATAACAACCTATGACCCTGAGATCACCGTATCTCCGCAAGTATCCTCCGAGAAACCACCTTTATAACTGATATTTTCGACCAGATCCCATTTAAAGCCTTCTCATGGTTGTGCTGCCGCATTGGCTGTATCCATGCAGACATCCAAAACCATTTAAACCAGAAGGTGGAATGAAAAAGAAAGTATTAATTATTGATGATAGCATACCTATCAGGTTCTTACTGGAAGCAATCTTCAGCAAGAATTACCATGTGATATCTGCACAGGATGGACTGGTAGCTATGTCGTGGCTGGCAAAAGGTAATACCCCGGATCTGATCATCACTGATTTGCAAATGCCGAATATTGACGGATATGAACTGATCCAGTTCCTAGCCGATAGCAACTTATACCGCGATATACCTGTTGTAGTACTATCCGCATGCAATGATGCCGATACCACCGCTACAGTAAACCGTTACCAGAATGTTCAGGCTTTTTTCAGCAAGCCGTTTGATCCCGTACAGCTGTCAGCCTCCGTGGCCGACATCCTCAGCGGTCAACTGGCTACTGCCATCTAAGAAGCCGATGATTGTTTAACGCCAAATTGTAATTATGGGAACGTCTACACCTGGATTAACTCCTGTTACACCGATGAAACCTGTGCATGAGAAAACAGAAACAGCTGTGATACGCCAACTAAACCCCGAAAAGATTGTCATCTTCGTAGGTAATACCTACCTGGATATCAGAGATACCCCTGGCAATTTCAAGTTCCTGGTAGTACAGGATCTCGCCGCTGCGCAGGCCGCCATCTCCGAAGTACTCAATGTATTTCGTAAAATTCCGGCTGTCATCATCTACCGTTTTAACAGCAGGTACGAACAGGAATGCGAACAATGGGAACAGTACTTCAAGGACAACCAGATCCTGCGCTCCATCCCGTTCTTCATGTATTCCGAACAGGTATCGGAACAACTGAAAACCTTTGCACGTAAATATACTTTCATTGATGAGGTGATCACCCGCGAATGCCTGGTGAGCACGCTCGATAATAAAATAGCTTTCGTCAGCAAATTCAAATACCTCAGCGTGATAACGCGGCAGGAAACTGCGGCAGAAAACCAACTGCCTGGGGTTAAGTGGACTTTGGGGTATTTTCTGAAACGTTCGGTAGATGTTATAGCCGCTAGTATGCTGTTGTTCATGCTCATGCCGGTGCTGCTGCTCATTGCCCTCGCTATACGTATCGAATCCAAAGGCCCGGTATTGTATGCCGCCAAAAGGGCTGGCAGAAACTATAGGGTATTCCGCTTTTATAAATTCCGCACCATGGTGCCGGACGCCGATAAAAAACTCCAGCAGCTCTCGCACCTGAACCAATATGGCAACAACGAGGGTGGGGCCGTGTTTTATAAGGTCACCAATGATCCGCGTATTACCCGTTTTGGTGCTTTCCTGCGCAACAGCAGTATTGATGAGCTGCCACAATTGCTCAACGTAATAAAAGGGGATATGTCGCTGGTAGGCAACCGCCCGTTACCGCTGTATGAAGCTGCCTCTCTCACCACAGATGACTGGTCGCAGCGCTTCAACGCGCCCGCGGGTATCACCGGCCTGTGGCAGATCAGCAAAAGAGGAAATAAAGATATGTCCGTAGAAGAAAGGATAGGCCTGGATATCAGCTATGCCAACAAACATTCTTTCGGGTACGACATGTGGATCATGATGAACACTCCATTTGCCCTGGTGCAAAAAGAAAACGTATAGTGATGCATGTTATTGAAGTGTTGTTGTTCGCCATACCGGCCCTGTGGGTATGTTATAACCTGCTGTTCTGTATGGCGGCTACTTTTAGCCGCAAAAAGAAATCTGATTTCGCCGCTCCGGAAAAGCACCTTCGTTTTGCCATACTGGTGCCGGCCTACCGGGAGGATGCCATTATATTATCAACCGTACAGCATCACGAAGCGCTGCGCTATCCGCGTGGCGCTTATGATATCGTTATCATTGCTGATTCCCTGCAACCGGAAACCCTGGCAGCATTAGCTGCCACCAGCGCCATCGTCATCCCGGTGAGCTTTGAGAAAAGCACCAAGGCGAAAGCTTTGAATGTTGCATTTGCCAGCTTGCAGGAAACATATGACGGCGCTATCATCAGTGATGCAGATAACCTGCTCGATCCCGACTTTCTGCTAAAAATGAACCGCGCCTTTCTGGATGGACACCAGGTGATTCAGGCACGCCGCGTAGCGAAAAATATTGATTCTCCTTTTGCGATACTTGATACGGCCAATGAAATCATTGCTAACCACATCTATCGTAAAGGCAGCAACGCGTTAGGCCTGTCTTCTTCTGTAATTGGCTCCGGAATGGTGTTTAACTACAGGCTGATTAAACATATTATGGCGCAGATTGATGCCACCGGAGAAGATAAAATTCTCCAGATGATGATAGCGGAGAAAAAAGTTTTCCGTGAAACAGGCATCCCTGTGCAACCTATTTTATACATGGAACACGCCCTCGTGTTCGATGAAAAAATTGATAATCCTGCGGCCTTCGCCAAACAACGTAAACGCTGGCTGGCAGCTCAATACAGCTATCTCTGGCAATACCGGGCCAATGGCTGGGATGCGCTTCGTCATGGGAATTTCGACTACCTGAACCTCTTTTTGTGTCATAATCTCATGCCCCCGAGGATGTTGCTGCTGGCTTATCTTACGATAATGCCGGGACTATACCTCCTGCTGGGCAGCTATTTATCTCTCCCTATATCCTGGTGGCTGATATTATGGGCACTCAATGCCTGTTGCCTGCTATTGCCCATACCGCGCAAATTTTTTGCCCGCTATTTTGTGCAGGCCATCCTGAACCTGCCAAGGGCCATCGGTATTATGCTGGCGCTGCTGTTCCGGCTCAAGGGTGCTGAAAATACATTTATACATACCAGTCATCATAAAACTGTGATCAATAATCCCCTGGTAGATGCAGAAGGATAATATTTTACCGCTCGTTTCCATCATTACGGTCAACTACAATACACCGGTAGTGACGCAGGCTTTGCTGGCATCTATTCACCGTAACGATTATACGAATGTGGAAGTGATTGTGGTGGATAATGCGTCCACGGAAGATCCTACGGCCTTGTTGCAGGAAGTGTATCCTGCAGTACGTGTCATCAGAAGTGAGCGCAATCGCGGGTTTGCAGGAGGCAATAACTTAGGCATTGCCGCGGCGAAAGGGGAGTACCTGTTTTTGGTAAACAATGATACAGAGTTTACGCCTGGCCTGATACAAGGACTGCTGGCGGTTTTCGACCGCCATCCCGATGCAGGGATCGTGAGTCCGAAGTTCCATTTTTTTTACCAGCCAGGAGTGATTGAATACGCAGGCTATCAGAAAGTAGATGTACTCACCGGCCGCAATAGTATGATTGGTCGCGGTATGCGTGACGACGGGCAATATACCGGCATCGTTGATACTGCGTATGCGCATGGCGGAGCCATGATGATGAAAAAAAATATCATGAGCCGGGTAGGACTCATGCCGGATATTTATTTCCTCTATTATGAGGAGCTGGACTGGTGTGAGCAATTTCGCAGGATGGGCTACCGTATGTACTTTCAGCCTGCATCGCTGATCTACCACAAGGAGTCTATGACCACCGGAAAATACAGCGCTCTCAAAACCTATTACCTCACCCGCAACAGAATCCTGTTTATGCGCCGTAATGTGCGCTGGCCGCATCTGTTGCTTTTTGCAGGTTATTTTACCTGCATCACGATACCTAAAAATACATTGACTTTCCTGCTGAAAAGAGAATGGAAACACCTGCAGGCCTTCTGGAAAGGCGTTAGCTGGCATCTCAAACCATTCTGACAGCATTTGCCTATACTGCTATGAGCGCTAACAGAAGAATAAAAGTCCTGGAAACAATTCATCAGGGCAAGGTTGGAGGTGGCGAGCGCCATATCCTCGACCTGGTGGCCCACCTGGATAAATCCCGCTTTGCCCCCGTGGTGTTATCTTTTACCGATGGCCCGATGGTGGATACGTTGCAGCAAATGGGTATACCCGTGCATGTGATTCCTTCTACCAGGCCGTTCGACTTCCGCGTGTGGAAGTCGATCCGTAAGCTGATGCAGGACGAGGAAATTGACCTGGTACATGTACACGGCACCCGCGCCAATACGAATATGCTCCCGGCTACACGTAAACTGGGTATTCCGGTGATCTATACGGTGCATGGCTGGTCGTTTCATCATGGCCTGCCTTATCCGATACATAAAGCAAGAGTGATGATTGAGAAGTGGATTACACGTAGAACAGGATTGAATATTACGGTTTCAGCTTCCAACAGGCAAACGGGTATAAGGGCTTTCGGGAGATTTAAATCTGTTGTAATCAGGAATGGCGTGAATATGCAACAATTTCATCCGGAGGTGAGCGACCATGGGCTACGTGCCCATTACGGCTTTACGGAACAGGACATTGTGGTAGGCTTTATTGTCCGCATGACAATTCAAAAAGATCCTTTAGGAATGATCCGTGCTTTTGCCGCTGCTCATCAGTTGTATCCTCAGCTTAAGCTGCTGATGATCGGGGAGGGGCCGCTGAAAAGCGCTGCCGTACAACTGATTAGCGAGCTTGGGATAGGCGGCGCCGTGGTGCTGGATGGTTTCCGGAGCGATGTACCGGGAGTGCTGCAGGCAATCGATATTTACTGCCTGCCCTCACTGTGGGAAGGGTATCCAATTGGATTGCTGGAAGCAATGGCAGTAGGCAAGCCGGTGATAGCCAGTGATGTGGATGGTACCAGGGAAGCATTTGATCATGAGGTGAGCGGCCTGTTGGTACCTGCCAAACATACCGCCGCACTGTGTACCGCCATCTGCCGTATGGCAGCCGATGGAAATTTACGCCAGCGCTTTGCTGCTGCCGCGCTGGAAAGAGCGCGGGCAGATCACAATATTACTACCATGACCCTCAAAGTAGAAGAGGTATACAACAATCTTTTTGTGCAGCATGAAATGACCAAAGCCACCAATTCCTAAACAGTTTGCTGCATCAATCCATCGGCCTGCTGCAGGATTTCCGGTGTAACCGCCATATCAAACTTCCTGGCAAACAGTTTGCCTGAAGCCAGGAGGTTGGGAAGATCCGTTGCTGTAAAGGTTTTTGGACTCGGTTTTTTCTCCGACCAATCGATATAACGGAGATTGTCGTATGTAACTTTATTGCGCCACTCCGGGCTGTTCATCACGATGGTATGAAATATAAATTCATCCGGTCCCCAGGTGTATTTGTAATAACTCAGGATGGCCGGATGTGTGTTGATGAACTGAAGGCAATACCTGGCACACTCTTCACTTAAGCTCCACCACTGACTGCCACCCCAATGTCTGAAACCCATTGGCCGTTTGCGTACCGGCATGAGGCGGTTTACCCATCTCGCCATAAAATACTTTCCTTTAAAATGGAAATCTTCAAAGTGATATTGATCCAGCTTGCTGATAGTGGCCTGCACTTCCTGCTCGGGCATGATGTCCATAAACTCTTTGCCATGGTGGATAGTGAAGAAGTCGAAAATTTCCTGGATGGGGCGCAGGGGGTAGTCGAGGCCGGAAAGCAGGGAGATGTTGACATACCTGCGGCGACTATGCAGCGCCACTTCCATCAGGTTCATGGTAGCGCGTACCATGCTGAAGCCCGCCCAGTTTACTTTTACACGGGAAGGAATAAAATAGACCTGACTCAGCTGAGTACATGGCCAGTAGTCCTGGATGTCTGCTTTTGCATCGAGGTGAACATAGCAGTCTACCAGCGGATGCGATAACCGGGACAATAGTTGGTGCAGTTGCTCCGGGTTCTTGTGAGCCAGGATTAGGAAAGCTAAACGCATGAGGTATTCTATTTTTTAACCAGTTGTAGTTTCGCGGGAATTTTTTCCAGGATAAGCATACATGCAGTCCAACCTTCTTTTAGTATATCCTTTACCGTTATATCCAGTTGTTTTTTCAAACACAGGTAGCCGAAGAGGATGCCGGCAACCAGGTTTAGCAGGGAAGCGGCGGCCACAGCGCGCAGGTCCATAAACAGCCAGATAAACAGTACATCGCCGATCACATTGATGCTTAGTTTGATTAAATTTTTATAAAAGTTGAGATGTGGTTTGTTCATCATATCCAGTGTAACGCCTACAAACCGGTCCATCGGATAAAGGATGGCTGAACTCAAAAAGATGACAACGATAGGCAGCGCTACCAGGTATTCCTTGCCGGCAAGTATGATGATTAACGGATGTATGAATAGAATGAGCCCGAGTATAAATGGCAGGATCAGGAAGGTGATAGCGCCCGTATATTTACAAAAGGTGCGCGCCACTGCTGCCGGATCATTCCTGTTGGCGGCGCTTGATAGTGTAGGCTGGGCGGTGGCGGCAAAACTTCTCAGGATGATTTCAATCACTTCCATAAACTTTTGCGGAATGCTGTAGATGGCTACCGCCGTGGGGTTGATCATGGTGCGGATAAAGAAATTATCCGAGTAGGGGATAAAGGTAGATGCGACCATACTACCTACTATCATTCTCCCATATACGAAAAGTGATTTCACTTCTGCGATGCTTTTAAAATAGAGGCTGCGAATGCCCGTCCAGCGGTGTGCCAGGCAATAGGCGCTTGTAACCAGCATGGCTGCTGCGTACGCGTAAGTGACCATCAGCAAACTGGACTTGCCGGTAAAGTGCATGATGGTGAGCAGTATTAAGAAAGTTGCATTTTGCAGGATGCGGATTTGCACGATTTTATCAAACTGGTGTTTGGCCTGCAACAGCCAGGTGGCGAAGTTGAAAGGCAGCGACAGGAGGAGCACTATGCCGAGGAAGCGCAGAAAGTATTGCCAGTCGGGGCTCAGGTAACGCCAGCCAATCCCCAGTACCAGTAAGTTAATCAGCAGGAATGCCAACGTAACGGCGATGGCGAGATACCACGCACTACCGCATACTTTGCGGGCCGTGTAAGCGTTGGTGCCGGCGTAATACTTGATGAGGCCTGATTGCAGTAGCCCTGTCCGTATCTGGTCCAGCATATTAAATGTCACCTGGAAAAATACCCATTCCCCAAAAGTCGCTTCCGGTAAGGTTCTTACCAGCAGTGCAAACGAAAGAATATTGAAAAATGCTGAAATAACATTCCCCAGTAACGATTGAAAGTGATGATTCCTGATTACACCGATCAGCCTGAAACCCATACAATTAACTATAAATGAAGAACCTGTAACGCAGTGTGGTGACTGCTTTTCAAGTCCGGGATTATCAATGTTGTTCTGGCTTTTATAAACAGGATATAGTTGGAGTTGACGGCAAGGTACAAATTTTTTTAAAATTAGATGATTTTAATTTTTAATAAAAGTTTAAAATAATATGTTGGATGTGTGTTAGTTGTATATATTAAAAATATATGCTTTATGATTTTTGGGTATATATATGAAAAAAAATCAACATTTGTTTGTTGAAATGTACTTACTTTGTAGCTGTACTACTTAACCTCGTACACCTAAAATGTAAACATATCAGGGAAAAACTTTACCAATCTTTACTATGACTAACCTCACGGATTTCAATAAGAGATTGAAGAGAGTGATGAATGCAGGAATATGTCTGTTAATGATGCTGACCGCCCCTAATTTATTTGCTCAGCAAGGGAAATTAACTGCACGCGTTACTGGTCTTTATAATCCCGCCGGACTCCTCGAGTCACTGCCGCAGGGATACTCACCAACGGGGAAAAAATTTCCTTTATTACTATTCTTTCATGGTATGGGAGAAGAAGGCAATGGCACCACGGAAATTAACCGCGTGATTGCCAATGGTCCGCCCAGGTTGATTAACCAGGGGGTATTTCCTGCAACATTCAAAGTGGGGGATTCCTCGGAATCTTTTGTGGTCTTATGTCCGCAGTTCAGAGGGGTACCTAACCTGCCCAATATTGATTCATTAATCGAATACGCCTATCGCAATTATAACGTGGACACCAACCGGGTGTACCTCACCGGGTTGAGCAGAGGAGGAGGCGCCGTATGGGGATATGTAAGCTCGCAGATTTATTCGTGTAACCGTGTTGCCGCCATCGTGCCCATCTGTGGCGCTTATGATCCAGGTCCGTTACGTTCGCCACTCCCCATCCAGTCAGTTTTTATCTCCTCTAATAACCTACCTGTGTGGGCGCTTCATAACGAAGGTGACCCTACGGTTCCTTCCGCATCCTCCAAAAACTGGGTAGCATTAATTAACGCTTATGTGCCGGCGCCAAACCCATTGGCCCGGTTAACGATATTTAATGCCGGAGGTCACGACGCCTGGACAAAAGCCTATGATCCCAATTACAGGGAAGATGGCAAAAACGTGTACGAATGGATGCTGCAGTTCAGCAAAGATAAAAGAGGCGGGGTAGTGGTCAATAAACCGCCAACCGTGAATGCCGGTGCAGACTTTACCGTAGTATTGCCTAACGGTGCGCAGCTGGATGGTGCTGCTTCCAAAGATCCGGATGGTACCATCGCCACCTATAAATGGACGCAAACAGCCGGCCCTAATACCGCCACCATCGCTACACCTGCTGCCGCAAAAACAGCAGTGAGCGGACTGATAAAAGGCGTTTACACCTTCCGCCTGACCGCTACGGATGATAAAGGCGCCACCGCCTTTGATGAGGTAGTGATTACAGTGCAGGATGCAGCTAACACACCACCAACCACCAATGCAGGCGCAGATATCAAAGTTGTGCTACCTGCCAACGGTCAGCTGGACGGCTCCGCATCCAGGGATGCAGATGGCACCATCGCCACTTATAAATGGACACAGACTTCCGGCCCTAATACCGCCACTATTGCCACGCCCGCTGCGGCCAGCACCACGGTGAGCGGGCTTGTAAAGGGCGTGTATATTTTCCGCCTCACTACTACTGATAATGGTGGACTTTCTACTTTCGATGAAGTACAGGTGACCGTGGAAGAAGTAGTGGCCAACAAACCACCACAGGCAAGCGCCGGTGCAGATGTAATTATTACGCTGCCCGTAAACAGCGTACCACTGGATGGTACCGCCAGCAGAGATGCCGATGGAAGTATCGCCACCTATACCTGGTCCCAAACGGCCGGCCCCAATGCAGCCACCATCACCGGTGCCAATGCTGCCCAGGCCACCGCATCCGGACTCGCAAAAGGCGTGTATACGTTCCGGTTAACCGTGAAAGACAACGGCGGCCTCACCGCCACTGATGATATACAGGTGACCGTGCAGGAAGCACCGGTAGATAAAAAGCCGCCGGTAGCCATTGCCACCGCACCCGACACCATCATGCTGCCCGCAAACAGCATTACGCTCAATGGCAGCACCAGCAACGATCCTGACGGCAACATCGTTACCTGGGCCTGGACGCAGATCAGCGGCCCCGGCGTACACCTGGCAGGTAGTGGTACCGCCACTGCCACCGCCGCAAACATGCCGGAAGGGGTATACGCTTTTAAACTGGTAGTAACCGATAACGATGGCCTCAGCGCCACCGCCAGCGTAAAAGTGGTGGTGATGGATGCAAATGATAATCCCACGGATAGTACAACCGTGAGCTATTATCCAAACCCTACCAGGGGAAAGGTGCGGCTTGAAATCAGGAGCGCGCATGTACATACCGCAAGGGTCACCATTTATGACCTGCGCGGACAAACGGAATTCAAATATAACTACCCGTTAAACGGGGTGAGTTATATCGAACTGGATCTCGGCAACCTCCCTAATGGCGTACATATGATTGATGTACGCGGTGAGGAGAATTTTAAATGGGTAGGCCGTATCCTGAAGTTTTAAGTTCTGAGGTTTTAGTATTGTCATTAGTGGGTACTAACCCGCTAATCAAAAAAGTAAAAGGCTGCCTTGTCACAGGGGTGGCCTTTGGCTTTTACGGTTGTTCATGTTTTTGAATGGCCGCGTAAATCCCTGCTACGGAGTTTTCCCAGGTGTGCGATAATGCAAATTCGCGCCTGCGGCCCGCCTGCAATGCCGGCACTTCTACCAGCGCCCTTGCAGCCATTTCTATATATTCGTCCACGTTAGTACCCAGGTATACATAATCCCTGAAAAGTTCCATGGTGGGCGTGGCTGTGGCCAGCACAGGTTTGCCCATGGCCAGGTACTCGTCTACCTTCAGCGGGTAATTCCCGATCGTCATATCATTCACCAGCTGCGGATTCATACATACCTCAAAGTTGGCTACATAGGCGGGTAGTTCAGCCATAGGCTTGCGCCCGGGGAAATAAACGTTGTCCAGCTGATGCAGCGCCGATGCCTGGAAATCGGCATCTTCCGGACCCACCAGTACAAAATTCCAATCCCGGCGCCGTGTAGCCATTTCCGTGATTAACGTTATATCCAGTCGCAAACTGGTGAGCGCACCTACGTACCCTATCACCGGCTTACCGGGAGGGGGCATGTCGGCCGGCCGGGCAAAAGGCTGCCTGGGATCAAACAGGGTTAGTTCGCAACCCTGACCAATGTAATAACTGTTAGGGTTATACGACTTTAGCCGTTCCGCCAGGTACATGGAGTTGGCTACTCCGATGTCCGCCTTGGCAATATGCAGCGGCTCTATGGTTTGGCCGTGCTTTTTCCAGTAATCTACTGCCAGCAGGTAATCCCGGCTGTAATAAATGTAGAGTTCAGGTAGCAGCAGTTCCTTGAGGTGGTAGCCCCTGAAAATATCGTTGTCGTTGAATAGTATGATGTTACGAAACCCTAACTGCCGGATAGCTTTGCGGATCTCTTTGGCAAAACGCCGGTTATTCAGTTTATTAAACACCCGGAAGAGGGCAGTGGAAGGCAGCCAGTTGACCGATTCCATCACCGTAAGCGGGTAATAATTCCACATATTATCGTTGATGCGTACCAGTGAGTCCTGCGGATTTTTCAGCAGGGACTTGTGGTGCAGCAAATTGGCGTCCTGCTTTTCTGTGAGCAGTGTTTTGCGGTCCAGCGGAGCATTGATATACAGCACCCGGTTATGCCTGGAAAATTCCAGGGCAATGTTTTTGCAGTTACTACCTATAGGGGTGTACCACGGCTGCAAGCCAATGACAACAATATCCCGGTTTTGAACAGGCATATAAATGGATTAAATGAAAACTTGGGCAGGTAGTTCGGAGGATGGATGGATAAAATCAGTAGGTATGTAAAGTAAATCAATTCCGTTGGTTCCTGCAAATTTTGTTGGAGGGATGCTCACAGGGGCTGCTAAACCTCTTGTGCCGGAAATATGTTAACTTAAATAAAGAACAATTATCAGGTTATGAGTGATATTGTAGAAATCAGAAATCTCACCGTAGAGGATTATTTTGACCTCAAGGCATCCATGGTGTCTGCCTATGCCGATATGAGCGGCAGCTACTGGCGCGAGCCCACCATACGCCGGCTCATCAGTATTTTCCCGGAAGGCCAGATTGCGGTCACTGTAAATGGTAAGGTGGTAGGCTGTGCGCTCTCAATCATTGTGGACTATAACAAGTATGGCGACGATCACACCTACGAGCAGATCACCGGCTATTATAATTTTAGTACCCACAATCCCAAAGGGGATATTCTCTACGGCATTGAGGTGTTTGTGGACCCTGAATACAGGGGGCGGCGACTGGCCCGCCGGTTGTACGATGCCCGCAAAAACCTTTGTGAGCAGTTGAACCTTGAAGGGATAGTGGCTGGTGGCCGTATTCCTAATTACGAAAAATTTGCGGACAAGCTTACGCCGCGGGAATACATCCGTAAGGTACGGGACAAGGAAATTTACGATCCTACCCTCACGTTTCAGTTTTCCAATGACTTCCAGGTCACGAAAATACTGCGTAACTACCTGCCGGCTGATGAGGCCAGCAAGGGCTTTGCCACGCTGCTGAAATGGTATAACATCTACTATGAACCTGATCAGGATAATATCCGTTATACGAAGTCCACCGTGCGTATCGGGCTGGTGCAGTGGGAGATGCGGGATTACGGCAGCATAGAAGGTTTTTTATCGCAGGTGGAATATTTCATTGATGCGGTAAGTGATTACGGGTCCGACTTTGTCGTATTCCCGGAGTTGTTCAATGCCCCGCTGATGGCAGAGTTCAACCAGCTGGACCCCGCAGGGGCTATCAGGGGAGTGGCGCGGTATACAGAGCAGATACGGGAAACAATGCAGCAGTATGCAGTGTCGTACAATGTAAACGTGATCTGCGGCAGTATGCCGATCCTGCGCAATGATTTGTTGTACAATATTTCCTACCTGTGCCGCCGCGATGGTACCCATGAAGAATATACGAAAATTCATCCTACGCCCAGCGAGGTGTCCGCCTGGGGTATCAAAGGTGGCAATGAAATCAAGGTATTTGATACAGATTGTGGGAAGATAGGAATTCAGATCTGTTATGATGTTGAGTTTCCGGAACCATCCCGCATATTGGCGGACCAGGGCATGCAGATTTTATTTGTGCCATTTATGACCGATACCCAGCATGCGTATAACCGGGTGCGTTTTTGTGCACAGGCGCGGGCGATTGAGAACGAATGCTATGTGGCTATTTCCGGTTGCATCGGCAATCTGCCTAAGGTAAATAACATGGACCTGCAATATGCACAGAGTTGTGTACTCACCCCTTCTGATTTTCAGTTTCCGGTTACGGGGATTAAGGCCGATGCCACTCCCAATACAGAGATGGTGGTGATTGCAGATGTGGACCTGGTACTGCTGAAGGAGCTGCATGCCTTTGGCAGTGTACAAACCATGAAGGATAAACGGAGAGATTTGTATGAGGTGGTGCAAAAAAAGAAGAATGCTTGACCATTTTCCTCACCTTACAGGGTGCCTTTGGCACCAAAAAAGTTCCATACAATAAATCAATTAAATAATCAATCTTTGCAAGGCATTTATAACCAGTTACTAAGTAAACGAATAGCAAATGAGTAAAAAGATCAATCTGGCCCTGCAGATCATTCCCAGCGTGCCATCTGAGCAGGTATATGCAGTAGTAGACGAGGCGATTGCGGTGATTAAAGCTTCCGGTGTGAAGTACAGGGTATGTCCTTTCGAAACGGTGATGGAAGGAACTTATGAGGAGCTGATGGAGGTGGTGCGTCAGGCGCAGGAAGTATGCTTTAAAGCAGGTGCATCACAATTGCTGGTGTATGTAAAAATGCAGATACGGAAAGACAGCGATGTGACCATGGAGGAGAAGACCGGCAAGTATGATGCGGAAGCCTAGTTCCCGCTAAAAATAGCGTCATATCTGGAATATTATTTCTATCTTACTTGCTATAAATCTAAACGTAGCGGATATGAGATTTGCAGCAGTTCAGGACGATTCGTCGAAAATGATCACCCACCTGCTTATTGTGGTGGTTATACTGATAGGGTGCAGGCAGGTGATGGTGGACAGGCATGATGCTATTCCCACCACTATAGCTCTGATTATCCTGCTGCCGGCATTGTTGCTGGCCTGGGGATTAAGTCCGCGCTATTACGTGCTGACAGCCGCCGAAATTATTATTAAAGGTCACCTCCGTAGTATACGTATTCCTTTATCAGCCGTATTGCGCCTGCGTAGTATAGATGAGGAGGAGTTAGGCGAAAGCGCCCGTGTATTTGCCAGTGGCGGTGTATTTGGCTACCTGGGTGCATACCGATCCGCGGAAATGGGGGATTATTCACGGTGGTGTACCAATAATGAACACCTGGTGCTGATTGAATCCGCCAACGCCAAATGGGTCATCAGTCCGGATAACTCTACCGAATTTGTGAAAGCGGTGAATAAAATTATTAACGAAGTGCACTAACGCCCATTGTTATACGAAAAAGCCGGGTACGTTTCCTTACGGATAAGTAGCCGGCTTTTTTTATTTACATCTCCCTAACCCACTGAAAGAGAAAGGGTAGCCTTGTAATACTAATTTTTTACGGGCAGTTAAGCCAGGCCTTGTTTTACATCTCCCTAACTAACCGAATGGAAGAACAGATACCCTAACAGAATAGCCGAAACAATGCCACAGAAATCCGCTATCAGGCCGGCAGTAAGCGCATACCTTGTTTTCTTGATGTTGACAGATCCAAAGTACACGGCCAGAATATAGAAAGTTGTTTCAGTAGTGCCCTGGATAATGCTCGCGAGTCGCCCTACGAATGAGTCCGGCCCGTTATGCTCCATAATTTCTACCATCAGTGCCCTGGAGCCGCTACCGCTCAGTGGTTTCATGAAGGCTACCGGTAATGCAGGTACGAAATCTGTATTCATGCCCATGGCGGCAAACAATGCACCGATACCGTTTACCAGGTAGTCCATGCAGCCGGTGGCGCGGAAAGCACCAATGGCTACGATTATACCTACCAGGTAGGGGATGATGCGTACCGAAATCTGGAAGCCTTCTTTGGCGCCCTCGATAAATACGTCATATACGTTGATCTTTTTTACAAGGCCCGATACCAGGAAAGTGACTACGATCGCGAAAATGATACCACCCCCCAGGCTCGCGGTACGCGGTCCGATCTGATCTGCAGGCATATTTTTTACCCAGGAAAAGAGGCCGAACAACAAGGCGGCAAAACCTGCCAGAAACACCAGTACAGGGAGTTTAAACAGGTTGATTTTCTGGTAGATGGATACCGTTATCATACCGGCAATGAACGCAATGAACGTGGAAATCAGGATCGGGATGAACACATCAGCAGGATTGGCTGCATGGGCAGCGAGTCGCAGCGCGATCACGGAAGTAGGAATCAGGATGACCCCGGCTGTGTTCAGCACCAGAAACATGATCTGCGGATTGCTGGCCTCTTCCGGTTTAGGATTGAGCTCCTGCAGTTCCTTCATGGCTTTGAGGCCCATGGGGGTGGCTGCATTGTCCATTCCCAGCATACTGGCCGAAAAGTTCATCAGCATGGAGCCCATTGCAGGGTGCCCCTTCGGTACGTCCGGAAATAATTTGGAGAAGAAGGGGTTTACGAAGTTGGAAAAGCGTTGGATCATGCCCCCAGCTTCCCCTACACGCATGATGCCCAGCCAGAAAGTCATAATACCAGCCAGTCCCAGGGAGATTTCGGCGCCGGCTTTGGCATTGGTGAGCATGGAATTCATTACTGCCCCGAATACAGCGGTGTCTTGCAGCACGAAGGTTTTGAACAAGGCAACCACAAAGGATATGAGGAAGAATGCCAGCCAGACGTAGTTTAAAGCCATGAGTTTTCAATTATTTAATTCGTGAAGATAGTTTTTTGTTTCTATTAACCAAATGTGCCATTAGTTATAACGCTTTGAGAGATAGAAACAAAACCTTATCTTTGCGCAAATTTTGAAAAATGGCTTTGCAAGTAGGAATTGTAGGATTACCGAATGTAGGAAAATCAACTTTGTTTAATGCGGTAAGCAACAGCGCCAAAGCGCAGGCCAGTAACTACCGTTTCTGTACCATCGAACCAAACGTAGGACTGGTAGATGTTCCGGACAGCCGTCTGACGAAACTGGAAGAGCTGGTAAAACCTAACCGTGTAGTACCTACTACTATTGAATTTGTGGATATTGCCGGCCTGGTAAAAGGCGCCAGCAAAGGGGAAGGACTTGGCAACAAGTTTCTCGCCAATATCCGTGAGGTGGATGCGATTGTACACGTTATCCGCTGCTTTGAAGACGATAACATTCTCCGTGAGGAAGGTGCCATCAATCCGATGGGCGATAAAGGAATCATTGATACTGAGTTACAGCTGAAAGACCTGGAAAGCGTGGAAAAGAAAATCGCGCGTACCGAGAAAATGGCTAAAACCGGTGGTGATCCGAAAGCTAAAAGAGAATATGAAATCCTGAAACAATGCCAGGAACACCTGGAACAAGGTCGCAATATCCGCGAGCTCCAGCTGAGCAAAGAGGATAAGGTAGCTATCGCTGACCTGTTTCTGCTGACAGACAAACCCGTGCTTTACGTTGCTAACGTGGACGAAGGTTCCCTGCTCACCGGTAACAAATACTCCGTAGCGCTGACAGAAGGCGTTAAAAGCGAAGGCGCACAGGTAATTGTGATGAACAACACCATTGAAGCACAGATATCCGAAATGGAAGATCCTGCTGATAAGGAGCTGTTCCTGAGCGAATACGGTCTTACTGAGCCAGGCCTGAACCGCCTGATCCGCTCTGCCTACGACCTGCTGGAACTGATCACCTATTTCACCGCCGGTGTACAGGAAGTACGCGCATGGACCATCCACCGCGGATGGAAAGCCCCTCAGGCTGCCAGCGTGATCCACACCGATTTCGAAAAAGGCTTCATCAAAGCAGAGGTGATCTCCTACGATGACTACGTAAAATACGGTTCTGAATCTGCTGCCCGCGATGCCGGCCGTTTCCGCATCGAAGGTAAAGAGTACCTCGTTGCCGATGGCGACGTGATGCACTTCCGCTTCAACGTATAAAAGATACTTCAAGGTAATACCTGAAGGTTACAACAAACAACAGAAGGGTCGGGGGTCCTCCGGCCCTTCGTCTATTTAAGGCCGTTAGTCTCCCACGAACCGTATCCACAAATCAGGTGTGAGCCAGGGCGCGAGCCCTGGCTCACACCTGATTCCCTGGCCGCAGGCCAGGGAATCAGGCCCTAAAACATATATCGTTTTTGTTTTATATAATCAAAATAAAAATCCCCAAATCCCTCTAAATCAAACATTAATTTCTTAGTTTAGCCCCTCAATTATCGTTAACTCATGAAATTTGTAAGGACTGTGAAGCTCTTCTTCCGGGAAGGGAATTCAGACAAAACCTATGAGATCGATCTGTGCGAAGTAGGCCCTGACCAATACCTTGTCAATTTTCGCTACGGAAAGAGAGGTGCCAACCTGAAAGAGGGAACAAAAACAACGAGCCCCGTACCTTTGGCCACCGCGAACTCCTTATTCGACGGACTCGAAAAGGAAAAGCGCAGCAAAGGCTATATCGGTGAGCAGGAATCGGCCAGCAAAGAACAGCTGACAGACGATGCCTCTGCTGCTATTATCGACGGCATCAGCAATCCCCGCCACAAAGCGATCCTCAGAAGGTTACAGAACCGCCCGGCTGGCAAGCACGCGTGGAAAATGTCCAGGGTGATCTGGAGGGCAGGGGAACTGCGCATCGGCGAATCCGCCCCCTTCATTATCAAACAGGGCGATAAAAAGGATGTAATGCACCGCTACTCGGTGATATGGTCGCTCAGCCGCACCGGCGATGCCACCGCCATACCCGTATTGAAAGCCTATATGGAAAACAGCGCCTATCCGCTTAATATCCGTATGCTGGCTGCCAACGGTATGCTGATGCTATTGCCGGAAGATGAGAAACCGGCATTTCTGCAGCCTTACCTCCACGCTATGCCGGATCACCTGAAGGCCGCCGTGCTGGCAGGTGATACCTCGGAAATATTCCGTTTGCTGAATGAATATATCGTAGTGCAGCAAGCCTCCCAGTACCCGCTGCTGGAGGAAAGCTATTTGCTGTCCACTGCCTACCCGGCACTGCGACAAGCACTGCTCATCCTGCTCACCCAGGTGGCATTCCGCCCGTCGTGGTTCCAGCACCTGCGCCATATCTTCAAGCAGGCAGAAATGAAAGATGACCACATGGTAGTGGCAGCACTCGCACACCGCATAGAGCGGGAGCCAGCCATGTTTACCATGCCGGCAAAAGAATACGAAGAGTGGCGGCCGGAAACGTTCATCGCAGAGCTGAACGCATTTGTAAAAGTACGCTCCGAAATCAAAAAGCCTGGCAGCCGTATTGCCTTTTCCCATAAAACACGCCGGTACTTTAATCGCCGCGTATTGCGTCGCTTAAAGCGACTGGGTAGCGCAGGGGATAAAGAGTATGTGCGTTTTGCCACCGCCCTGCTGCTGCAATATGTACAGGAAACGGATGCGACTAAACCATACCACCGGCGCGACTACGCATACGTCAACAATCGATATACAACCATAGAAAAGCAGTTTCCGGAAAACTCCAAAGCCATCTTCCTGAACTATATCATCCGTGGTAATGCTACCGACCTGCAATACCTGTCGGGTATGGAAGAATGGATGTTTAAGGTTGATACCAGCGCCAGCACCAGCGGCACGCCGCGTGCTACTGCGAATCCGGACCTGCTCAAAAAAGAAAATAACAGCCTGCTGAAAAAACTCTTCAGCTGGCTCAATACCGATAAACACGTAGTGCCGCAACCGGGTACCTATCAGCCGGAATCCGCGCCAGCAGCGCCTGTACATTCAGACGTGCCTTTCCAGGAATTATGGAACGACACCCCGGAAGCATTTATTCAAATGCTCATCGGCGGCAAAATGGACCAGGTGCATGTATTTGCAATGGAGCAACTCAAAGCACATCCCCGCTTTGAAGAGCTGAAATCGCGTATAACCGAAGACGTTATTGCTGCACTGTTGTACAACAAGCACCATATCCCGTCTTTATTCGGGCTGGAACTGGCCAGGGAAAAATACAATCCCGCCGCACCTTCCGCCATGCTCCTGCGCATTCTCCTCATTTGCCCGTTGAAAGAGGCGAGGGACCAGGCCATGGAATGGATCAGCGCCAACCCTAAAGGGATACTCGCTGACAATGCCATCCTGCAAACGCTGATCTTTAACCCTTACGAGGAAGTACGCCAGTTCGTGGTTAACATCTACCCGCCAACTGATATGCCTGCGCAGCAGGCACAGGTACTGGCAGGACTCACCATCGCACACCTGATGCAGGTGGAGGTGAAACCCGAAGCAGAAAACCTGATTATCACCGACGCCTGCCGCATTCTCGAAAGTTACTGTGGTAGCGTGTTCCGCCAGCTGGACGTCATGGTGATCTACGACCTGATGCAACGTAATATAGTAGCCCTGCAAGCCTTCGGCGTGCGGTTACTGTTACTCAAGGCAGACGATAACTATAACTTCGACCAGATATCCACGGTACAGCTGATGGGTATCCTCAACAGTGAATATGGTCCGCTCCGCGATGCCGCCTGGTCTGTCGTTCGCAAAATCAGCGATGCCGAAATGCTGCGTCGCCCGGAAATGATACTCGACTGCCTGCTGTCGAAACATAAAGGTATCCGCCGGCAAATGGCTACACTCGTGGCACGACTAATCACCGTCGATAACCGCCTGGCCGTATACCTCGTGAATGAACTGGTTCCCCTGCTCATGCGCACGGAAAAATCAGAAGGCAGCCATGAAGATATTGCGGCATTGCTCCGTGCCCAGCTGGCAGACTATCTCCATGATATCGATACCGCATCCGCACTGCGACTGCTTTACGCCAACTACCGCCCCGCACAGGAATTTGGAATCCTGCTGCTGGATAAATATATCCCTGCTGATACGCTCACGCTCAAACAGATCATCGCCACCGGCGCTCATGAACTGCAACAGGTGAGAGAATGGTGCTGGAATTTTTACCGTAATAATGTGGCGCGCATCCGCGCAGAAAAAGATACCGCTGTAGCACTGCTCGACAGTAAATGGGATGATACCCGCCGCTTCGCCATCGATTACTTCCGTCATACTTTTACGGAGGCCGACTGGAGCCCTGAAAGTCTGATTGCGCTGGCCGACAGCGTACGCACCGATATTCAGGCCTTTGGCCGTGAGCTGCTGATGCGCTATTTCAAAAATGAAGATGGTACGCAATACCTGCTTAAACTGAGCCAGCACCCAAGCGCTGCCATGCAGATCTTTGCTACCAGCTATCTGCAGACCTATGCATCCGGTCAGCTGGAATATATCAAACTGCTGGAGCATTATTTCCGCTCGGTGCTCACCCGCGTCAATAAAGCCAGGGTAGCTAAGGAACGTGTATTCACCTTCCTGGAAACCGAAGCGCTGAAATCAGCTGAAGCCGCAGCATTCATAGGCGGTATCATTACCGACATCTCTGCTACCGTAGCCATCGGCGATAAAGCCAGATGTATCAGTATCATGCGTAACATCAGTCAGCACTTCACGCTGGAGCTGCCAATCGTTTTTGTTGAACCGGCAGTGCGACTGCAATAAATCGTTTATCCGTTTATGTTATTTAACTACAGATATAGTGGTACCTCTCAGGTGTTCAGTGATGCCGGCAGCGCCGGGATCTCCTTTGCACCTGATACCCATCGTGCACCCACTTTTTTCGTAGGAAAGCTCAGTAAAAAAATTGCTTTCCGTGAAGCCATATCTGCCTTACATGATGTAGTTGTTTCTGATCTCCGCTTTAAACCGAAAGATAAAACGGAATATAAGGAATGGGCTGCACAGCAGGAATCGATCTGGCTTGCTGAATTCATGCAAGGCTATGATGCGCAGGCAGCCGACCAGAAAATTGAAGGCCTCCGCGCGGATCTCCGTCAGATATGGGATCAGAAAGACAAGGCCATGGGGCCGTTTAACAAAGCCAAACGTGCGTACTTCGACTATCTCTATCAGAAAGACAGGGATGCCTGGTTTGTGCTGGACCCGGTGATCAGCGTGCATCCTGATGAAATTTTCTTCGAATGTTTTAGTCAGGATGAATCTACCTACGGGAAGCTGAGCGCCAGCTACAATGTGTTTAAAGAAGTGAATGAGTTTGAATGCGGTACTACCAATATCGACTATTCAGCTGCATTATATAATGAGTTTCAAAAAATCAGGGACTATAAAGAAACTGATTTCCGCGTGGACCCGGGCGGCTTCCAGGTACAAACTTCCCAGGAAGAATTGTATCATGAAGTGAAAATTGACTTACCTGATAGCTGGGTGAGAGGTTTTCTGCAGGTGAGCTCCGCTATGACCTTACCCGCTGCTACCTTTGATCTGCATCCCATGGATGTATATAATTTCTGTAGCTGGCTCAGGAGGTTTAAGGAGACGAAAGGGCCACGGTCTATACGGTTTATCCTGGAGCCTGGAAAACCTATCCGCGCGGTGTTTGAACCATGGAACCGCGAAATCGTATGTGCGAGATCGTTATATACCGGTCCGCAGGCACGTGAGATTCGTATATGGGGCAGAAGGCGTATCCTGATATTGGAGCGACTGATACCTATTGCCCGCAAATTCACGGTACACCTGACTGGAAGCGGATTACCTTCTTTCTTTATTGCGGACCTGGGGGATATGCAATTTACCCTCGGCTTATCCGGGTGGACCGCCAATGACTGGTCCCGCGCCGGACAGTTTGACCTCATGGCACCAAGAGCGGAGGTCGCAGAGCCGGATAAATTCAGGGTATACAATGCCTTGCAATCGGTTTGGTTTAGTACTGCGGCGGACCTGGTGAAAGCCACCGGCTTAAGCAGTGCTACTGTGCTGGGGGCATTGGGTTTGTTTACGCAGGCCGGTAAGGTCATCTATGATCTGCATGCAGGCGTGTACCGCTTGCGTGAGCTGAGCCGGGAGCCATTGCCAATGCATCTGCTGCGCTTCAGTACTCCTGAAGAAGCTGATGCGGAGCAACTGGTTGCCCAGGGTAAAGTATCCTACACGGAAAATCAGATTACCGGTGTAGGTACCCAACTGAAAGGAACCGTAACTGTACAGCGTGTATACCATCCCGTTATGATCATAGACGCCGATGAAAGAATGACCAATGCGCAGTGCGATTGTGATTTCTTTTATCAGAATAAACTGTACAAAGGTCCGTGCAAACACATGTTAGCACTGAGAAAAGCATATGCTGCAAAATAATTTCTGTAGAAAATTTTTGATATCAGAAATTATTATATAACTTGCCGGCACAATAGAAATAAAGATCTTTATAAAGAGGAATTGATTGCACTTGCGCTCCTTCATGGAGATGAATGATGTTTCGTCATTCAGGTATTCTGACTATACATGCTTCACTAAATGCAATCTTTACTTTGGGAGGGGCCTACTATGTCGATATTTACGGTAGGAGCCCCTGGGGCTTAAATATCGACATAGTAGGCCCCTCCCTGGAGTTGATTGATTTAGTCAATGGTTTGCACGAAGCGCCCTTTCCTCTTTATAAAATCTTTACCCCTCTCACTCCGGCAGCTATATACAGCAAATTTTTAATAGTACTTTAATGAATTGACTATGCCGGAAGGTTTAACCCGTCAACAGCTGTACGATAGAATTCGCGAAACATCCAAAGAAGAATACATCCTGGAAGAGATGGTACGCCTTGGTTTCTGGTCAAGGAATACCGACAGGCCCTCCATTCCTGAAGCGCTGATTAAGCAGGAGGGGGAGCTGAACCGCCAGCTGAACCAGCTGTTATCAGAGCGCTCAAAATATCGTGATAAGAAGCGCCTGCTCGTGGAAATGCGCAAGCAGCGCATGGCACAGGCGAAAGCCAGGCGTGCGGAAACGAAAAAGCGCAAGGAGCAGCAACGTATCGAATGTGCTGCTGCCTGGGCAGAAAAAAAGCAGCAGGACATTATTTACCTCGGTGAAAATGTATCTGCGGGATTGAATAAAAACCAGTCCGATACAGCGCAGCTTCAAAAATATAATTTGCCGGTATGGCATAACGCTACCGACCTGGCCACCGCTATGCAGCTGCCTTTGGGCAAACTGCGTTTCCTCGCCTTTAACCGCAGTGTGGCACACGCTACGCATTACCAGCGCTTTGCCATTCCCAAAAAATCAGGTGGTACCCGTATTATTTCCGCACCAATGCCACAGCTGAAAGCTGCCCAGCACTGGATACTGGAACATGTTCTGTACAAAGTGGCCAACAGTAGCGCTGCTAACGGTTTTGTGCCCGGCAAGTCTATTGTTACCAATGCTATCCCGCACGTAGGTAAGGATATTGTGGTCAATATTGATCTGAAAGACTTTTTCCCCTCTATTGCCTACAATCGCGTAAAGGGATTGTTTTGCAAGTTAGGCTATAGTGAACAGGTGGCTACGATTCTCGGACTCATCTGCACCGAACCGGAAGTAGATGAAGTGGTGCTGGACGGCCGCAAATATTTTGTAGCCAAAACCGCCAGGGTGCTGCCGCAGGGCGCACCTACCAGCCCCGCTATCACCAACCTGATCTGTTTTAAAATGGACCGGCGTTTCGAAGGATTATCCGCTAAATACGGTTACGCCTACACGCGCTATGCCGACGATATGACTTTTTCCGCCAAGGGAGATCCTGCTGCCAAAGCCGGACAGCTCTTATGGGCAGTGAAAAAAGTAGTGGCCGAAGAGGGATTTGTATTGCATCCGGATAAGCTCAAAGTGATGCGCAAAGGGGATCGCCACGAAGTAACCGGTATTGTCGTAAACCAAAAGCTAAGCATTGATCGTACCACGCTCCGTAAGTTCAGGGCACTGTTACATCAGGTGGAATTAACCGGCCTGGCTGGTAAATCCTGGGGCAAAGGCAACATCATCGCCAGCATGGAAGGCTATGCCAACTTTGTAATGATGGTAAAACCGGAGCAGGGCCGTGCGCTTAAAACCAAACTGGCGGCGATTTTGAGTCGCGCTGATATAAAAGCCGAAGCACAGGCCATATGGAAAAATGAGCAGCCTGCTGAACAGCCGGCAACACCGCCACCCGCTGCGAAACCAGCGGAGGCGCCTCCTAAGAAAGATGGGGATGACCCGTGGTGGAAAGTGGTGTAACAATCCATGATTCCGGTAGAGGCGTAATGCTTGCGCCTCCTCGCTACATGCCTATTGCTCAATTGCTACGAACTTTGTAGGCGAAAGCATTGTGTCTCCTCGTTAAAAATTCATTGCTAACAGTTACGAAATATCTAGGCGCAGGAATTGCGCCGCTCCATAAAAAAACACAGGAGGCGCCAACCGGCGCCTCCTGTGTTTTTTATGGAAACAGTCTTTATTAAAACCCTTACAGGTTATAACCCAGTGAAACATACCATTGTGAACCAACAGTTGGGTTACCCCATGACTGGATATACTTTTTATTCAGGATGTTGGCGCCGCCCAGCTTAATGGTTGTTTTAGCTTTAGGGAACAGCTTAGTTACCTGAGCATCCATGGTGCCATAGGCAGGAATCACGCCCTGGTTGGCCACGTTGATGGCATTGCTGGCGAAGGTAGACTGCCAGACAAATTCATCCTGCCATCTCCAGGTAACGTTGAAGCCTATGTAGCTTTTAGCGATGTTTCTGTTACCAAAATTCAGATTGTAACGGACTTTTGGTGTGTTATACATCGGCAGGAAGCTGCCCAGTTTATCCGCGTCCAGCAGTTCGTTATAGCTGATGTTACCACCAACGGTGAAGCTGGCAGGCAGGGAGTAATCCAGGCCCAGTGCCCAGCCCCATGATCTGATATCTTTATCAAGGCTCACCGGTACGGAGAAGATATTCTGCGTGGTAGCAGAGGTTGGCTGTACCAGGATTTGAGGGCCGTTGAAGTTTTTGAAATTATTGGTATAAATGTAGGCGTCGATCAGCAGTTTTTGTGCTACGAGGCCTTTGTAACCAATTTCGAATGCACGGATTTTTTCAGGCTCGAAATCACGGAATACGTATTGAGTAGGTTTACCTGCCTGTACGGATTCCAGCGTGTATACGGGACCGGTATTCAGTCCATAACGGTCACGCAGGAACGGTAATCCGCCAATGAGGTGCGCCTGTGGTGTTTGCAGGTCGATGTATTGATCCTGGTTGGTTGGAATACGGAAACCTGTTTGGTAGGAAGCCCTGATATTGTGGTTTTGCAGGAAAGTATATACTGCTGACAAGCGTGGGCTGAACTGGCCTTTAAAGTTCTCGTTTTTATCATAACGAAGGGAACCAGTCAGTTTGATATGCTCGTCCAGCAGGCTTTTCATTACCTGCACATAGCCACCGTATTCGTTGATGTTAAACTCGTCGCCGTTGTCTTTCACTGCGAAGAGTGTTTTTTCAGAGTTGAGCGTATAAATGCGGTAGTTACCACCGATCAGTATTTCTGCAAATTTCACCAGGTCTTTGAAGTTGTACATGAATTCGGCCTGGTAGAGGTTTGTTTTATCGAGGAACTTAGCACCTACGCCGGTAGCATCTCCGGGGATTGGTTTGCTTTTTACTTTATCCGCAGCAGCGTTGAATTCTGCTGATCCTGGGAGGAAGCGGCCATTGTCCGCTACGTTCCTGGAATTGCTGTTAAACGTGCCTCTCGCCCCATTTACTGCGTCCTGTCCAATAACAAGTGCCTGCGCAGGAGTGGAGCCGGTTTGGAGCGCCCTGCCATATGCCTGTGCGAATGCGGTAACAGATTGTGTGGCATATGTACCAAAGTATTGGGTAAACCAGTCGCGGCTGGTTTTCCAGGCTTCGTTAATACCGGAGGCCAGTGTACCTACGGCATAGCTGTCGCCGGATCTTTCCTGGGTAGTATAAAATCTTACATAGAAGTTATCGCCGCGTAATTCCGCTTTATACTGACCCATGCGGAAGTTCTTGATAGAGTAGCGGTCGGCCCCGGTGTACACGGTGGTACCGGTACCATAGCTACCCTGGATCAGGGCTTCCAGGTTTTCACGGATTTTATAGTGGAGGGCTGCGTTAAACTTCAGGTTTTTGGTGTTGTAGTCTGCCACATCTTTTTCGGCATAACCGGTACGGCTAACGTAGGCGTTAGCAGCGCCTGGCAGGGCAGATGCGAGGATCTGTGCCGGTGTAACGGTATTGCCCAACTGCGCTGCAACAGCGGCCAGTGTTTGGTTTAACGCGCTGCCTGGCGTATTGGCCTGCTGGGTGAGAGCGGCAGTCATATTCTGATTGATTTCATCACCGTAGGTGTTCACGCCATTATAGGCTTCGTTGTTGGCGCGGGTACCATCGGCGAGGGTATGGCCGTTTAACAGGCTCTGATCCCTGGTGTCGTGTGCCTGCCAGTCGTCCGCCTTGATATAGCCGAAGTTTAATTTGAATGCAAATTTGTTGTTGAATGCTTTGGCGTAACGTACCGCGATATCGTAATAGCCGGTGGTACCGGAGGTACGGCCGCTTTCGTTGAGGATACCGGTTTTCACGTTAGCGCTGAGGCCCTGGTACTGGAACGGATTTTTACTGTTGAGCAGTACGATACCATTCAGTGCATTAGGACCATACAATGCGGAGGCCGCGCCGGGGATCAACTCTACGTTGTCCATGTCCAGCTCGGAAATACCGACGATGTTACCTACGGAAAAGTTGAGGCCGGGCGCCTGGTTATCCATACCATCTGTCAACTGCAGCACGCGGGTGTTACCGTTGGCATTAAAGCCGCGGGTGTTAACAGATTTGAAGGTCAGGGACTGGGTGCTCATTTCCACGCCTTTGAGGTTGGCGAGGGCATCGTAGAAGGTTGGGGCAGGACTGGCCTTGATGGCGCGGGAGTCCAGCTTTTCGATTGACACCGGTGATTTCAGGATGCTTTCCTGCACACGGCTGGCTGCTACCACCACTTCCAGGCCGAGGATTTCGGTGGAATTCATCTCTACCGGGATGTTGGCATTAGCATCATTCACGGTTACTTCTTCTGTTTTAAAACCTACGTAAGAAAACACAAGGGTTAACGGAAAAGATCGGGACGTTTTAATGGTAAATCCACCGGTATTGGAACTAACGGTGCCTGCATTGGTGCCTTTAATGGCCACGCTAACACCTGCCATGGGATTACCACTGGTTTTGTCTTTCACAGTACCAGACAGGGTGGATTGTCCTTGGGCGAATAACATACTTGGGAGCAAAAAGAGCAAGTACAGAATTCCCCAGATAAATCTGAGATAATTGCGCTTCATAAACAGTGGAGGTTTTGTTTGATTTCAGTTGATACTTAATAAATATAAGTAAAAAATCCTAATACAAACTTCACCACTGCAAAATATAACCTAGATCCAGTCCTGTAGTATGTTTCCGATCTTTTCAAACTCGATCAGGAAGCCATCATGACCATAGGAGGAGTCTATTTCATGATAAGTTGCATTAGGGAGATGTTGAGCCAGCAGTTCTTGTTCTTCCGGAGGGCATAATATATCGGAGGTAATACCGATCAGCAGCACTGGTTGTTTGATATGGGAGAGGGAAGTGGTCACGTCTTCGTGGCGGCCCCTTGCAATGTTGTGACTGTCCATTGCTTTTGACAGGAGCCAGTACGTTTGCGCGTTGAAACGCTTCACCAGTTTATCTCCCTGATAAGTGATATAGGAAGATGCCCTGAAATGATCCGTTTTTTCTTTATCGGGGTCCGATTGGGTACGCACAAAGGTTTGGTAATTGCGATAGGTGAGCATACCAATGGCCCTGGCAGCCTTGAGGCCTTTATGGCCGGCATGCGGCGTATCCTGTTCCCAGGTATGATCCGCCTCTATGGCAAGGCGTTGTGCTGTGTGTATAGCAATGCCCCAGGCGCTTTCGGCTGCCCCGGTGCAAAGGAGGAATAGTCGTTTGATCCTGTCAGGCTCCATCAGCGCCCATTCCATGGCCTGGTAGCCACCCATGGAGCCGCCTACCAGCAATGCGATGGCTGGTATGTTAAGGTGCCGGCGCAGCAGGATATGTGCGTTCACGATATCCCGGATGGTGATGGCAGGAAAGCTGCGGTACCAGGGCTTGCCCGTTACCGGGTTAGTCGTAGCAGGGCCGGAGGTGCCATAGCAGGAGCCAAGGATATTGGCACATACAATGAAGTGGCGGCTGGGATCAATCACCTTGCCGTCGCCTACGAGGCCGGTCCACCAGTCGGTTACATCACTGTTGGCAGTCAGGGCATGACATACCCAAACCACATTACTGCCGTCAGGCAGCATGTTGCCATAGGTGTGATAAGCGATTTGTAATTCGGGTAATGATCCCCCGGACTCCAGTCTGAATTCAGCCTTGCTATGAAATACCTTTGCCGACAATGATTTAAAATTTTCGCAAAACTAAGGTTTCAAACACTTAAAATGCAAACAAAATTCGGAAAGCCCTGCCAGCCTGCGTTACAGCATGCTTTGCAAGATGAGGTTGAATAGTTATCTTTACAGAAGAAATTATAAGTTATGAAGATAGCATTACAAAGAATAGACGACGGATTCAATATGGAAGCAGTAGATGAGAACGGCCACAAGGTGCTGATGGATTCTTCTGTTGAAAACGGTGGAAAAAACAATGGCGTACGCCCGATGCAGATGATTATTATGGGCCTTGGCGGCTGCTCTGCCATCGACATCGTGATGATCCTCAAAAAGCAACGCCAGGAAGTAACCGATTTTCGTATTGAGGTCGAAGCTGACAGGGAAAAAGGTAAAGAGCCTTCTCTCTGGGAAAATGCACATCTTGTATTCCACCTGTCCGGCAACATCGATGCAGATAAAGCTGCCCGCGCCGTTGAACTCTCCATGAACAAATATTGCTCTGTAGCGGAAACCCTTCGTAAAGGCGGTACCAGGCTTACCTGGGAAGTGAAACTGAATGCCTAACCATAGAACTTAGAGAGAATGCAGAAAGAAAATCAATACCAACCGGAAACCAATGCGGTAAGGATTCAGACGGCCAGAACCGACGAGATGGAGCACTCAACGCCCCTGTTTCTTACCTCCAGCTTTTGCTATGATAATGCGGAGGAAATGAGAGCCACCTTTGCAGATGAAACGGACTTCAATATATACAGCCGTTTCTCCAATCCAAATGTGGACGAGTTTGTAAGCAAAATGGTATCCCTGGAAGGAGCGGAAGCGGGTTATGCTACTGCTTCCGGTATGAGTGCCGTGTTTGCCAGTTTTATGGCATTACTCAAAACCGGCGACCACCTGTTGTCTGCCCGCTCTATCTTCGGTTCCACACACACCGTGGTAACCAAGTTCCTGCCAAAATGGGGTATCGAGTATTCGTACTTCGACATGAATGATCCTGCCAGTATTGAAGCGATGATTAAGCCCAATACGAAGATGATCTTTGTGGAAACGCCTTCCAACCCGGGACTTGAAATTATTGACCTGGAACTGCTGGCCGGCATCGCCAATAAACATAACATCATTCTCAACGTAGATAACTGCTTTGCTACACCGGTGCTGCAACGCCCGCTGGAACTGGGGGCACACCTGGTTACCCATTCCGCCACCAAATGGATCGACGGCCAGGGCCGCGTACTCGGCGGAGCGGTAGTAGGCAGAAAAGACCTGATCAGGGAAATCTATATCTTCTGCAGAAGCTCCGGCCCTGCCATGTCCCCGTTCAATGCATGGGTACTCAGCAAGAGCATGGAAACACTGTTCGTACGCATGGAGCGCCACTCCCAAAGTGCACTGACACTTGCGCAGGCACTGGAAGGTAACCCGCACCTGTCCATGGTACGTTACCCGATGCTGCCAAGCCATCCGCAATATGAAATTGCAAAAAAGCAGATGTCCGGCGGCGGCGGTATCGTATGCTTCGAGCTGAAAGGCGGCATTGCCAGCGGCGTGAAATTCCTGAATGCACTGAAACTCCTGTCTCTCACCGCTAACCTGGGCGACTCCCGCAGTATTGCCTCTCATCCGGCCAGCACCACACATGCTAAGTTAACGGATGCAGAACGGGCTAATGTGGGTATAACGCCAGGGCTTATACGAATTTCGGTGGGACTGGAAAACGTGAAAGATATTCTCGCAGATATTGAACAGGCACTTGATCAAAGCAAGTAATTTTTTCCGAAAGTCCCCGCTGCAAGCGGGGGACTTTATCGGATTAGAAAAGGGCCGCAGGCCCTTTTCTAATCCGATAATTTAAGGCAAAACCCTTATATTCGGTTCATGAAATCCTTCGCCCATTTTTTGCTCATCCTGATACTGGCCTATGTAGCCGGCATGGTGCTCCCCTGGTGGAGCGCGCCACTCTCCGCATTTTTAATAACCGTGATGTACCCGTTGCGTCCGGGAAAGGCCTTTTTCAACTCCTTTCTGTCTGTATTTATCCTTTGGCTGGTGTTGGCGTTCTACCAGGACGTGAGAAATGATCACCTGCTCGCGAACAAAATGAGTATGATCATTATGCAGGTGAAGTCTGCGCCATTACTGGGTGTGATCAGCGCCTTCCTCGGAGGCCTGGTATCCGGATTTGCCGGACTTACTGCTGCCTACCTGCGTAGTGCAAGGAAACCTGTTGCCACTGCCTGATTGGGCTTGCCTCTAACCGCTGAATGTCTACCAATTTATGATGAAGCACCTGCTTTTACTGCTGTCCATGATAGCAGGATACCATGCTGTATTGGCCAACACACTCAAAGGGGTGGTAACAGATGAACGTAATCAACCCCTTCCATATGCCACTGTACTGATCAAAGGCACTACTACCGGCACCACTACCAACGCCTCCGGACAATACCAGCTGGAATTGAATACCGGCGAGTATACTATCGTATGCCAGTATATAGGTTTTCGTAAATCCGAACAAAAAGTAGCGGTAACATCTCCCGTACAAACCCTGGATTTCAAACTGCAACCGGTAAGTATGCAAATACAGGAAGTGGTAGTGAAAGCGGGTGGGGAAGATCCTGCGTATGCGATTATCCGGGAGGCGATTAAAAAACGCCGCTTTTACCAGCAGCAGGTGTATGAGCTCACCTGTAACGCCTATAGCAAGGGAACCATTTCATCTACCAATGCCCCTGATAAATTTTTTGGACAAAAAATCGATAAGTCGGAAATGGGCGTGGATAGCCTGGGCCGAGGCGTTATTTTTCTCACAGAAACCTTTAGCAAAGTAGCTTTCCGCAAGCCCGACCTGATGAAGCTGGAAGTGATCAGCTCCCGTAAAAGCGGGGGAGGATTCGGAATCAGCTTTCCGGCATTCATTAGTTTCTATGATAACAATGTGCAGGCAATCATCTCGCAGATGGGCCCCCGTGGCTTTATTTCACCGATTGCCGAAAATGCTTTACACTATTATAAATACCATCTTGAAGGCACTTTTTCGGAAGATGGTAAATTAATATACAAGATAACGGTAACGCCTAAACGTAAATATGAACCACTGTTTTCCGGCAGTATTTTTATTACAGATACCGACTGGCGTATTCATAGCACCGACTTATTGCTTACGCCGGAATACCAGCTGGAAATTCTGGACACCCTGAATATCCGGCAGACCCATGTACCGGTAACACCGGAGGTTTGGCGCATAAAAGACCAGGTGGTACATATCGCATTTAAGAAATTTGGGTTTGGGGTAGATGGTAATTTCGTGAGTGTGTATAGCGACTATAACCTGAAGCCGCAACTCTCTGAAAAGTATTTTGAGAAGGTGATCCTGAAACTGGATTCGGCTTACGATAAAAAGACGCAGCTGTATTGGGACAGTATCCGGCCGGTGCCGCTGGAAACCTATGAACAGAAGGATTTCCATACGCGGGATAGTACAGCGAAAGCTAACAGGGACAGTGCTTCTAGCCGTTACCGTCTCGACTCCCTCCGCAAAAAACAGGGGCCGGTGAAATTGATGAACATCCTTTGGAGCGACGTGACACGCAAGTATTATTTTAGTCGCGACAGCAGTATTCAAAATCATACACTGCGCCTGAAAGGCCTGGCAAAATCCCTGAAGTACAATACCGTGGAAGGCCTGGTGCTGGCAATAGAGCCAAGTGTTACGTTTAACACCGGCGAGGAAAGCAGGCTGAGATTATCGCCCTACTTCCGGTATGGCTTAAGTAACACGCACTTCAATTCCTACCTGGATGCAGTGCTAACAAAGGAAAGCCGGCTGTTTAACCGCATTGGCAATGATCTGTTTATGTTGTCGGGTGGTAAGCGGGTTTCACAGTTCAATCATGAGGAACCCATTGATAACCTCACCAATGAGTTTTACACCTTGTTATTACGGGAGAACTACCTGAAAATTTACGAGAACTGGTTCGTGAAAGGCGTGTACAGTCGTACGTTTCAGAACAAAAACCAGGTAAGTCTTTCGGCGGTATATGAGAACAGGAATCCCGTAGAAAATACGACCGATTTCAGTTTCTTTGGCAGTAAGCAAAAGCAGTTTACTCCCAATCATCCTTACGAACTGGCGAATGTGCCGTTTGAAAAACATAGTGCATTTGCAATAGGTGCCAGCTTCAGTTTTCAGCCAGGGCAGCGGTTTGTAGAGCTACCGGATCGTCGTGTGCCTTACGGTTCCAAATATCCGCAGTTTGAGGTGGCCTATACCAAAGGTATTCCGGGTGTTGGGAACAGTGTGGTGGACTACGACAAATGGCGGCTGGGCATCCAGGATAATATGAACTTTAAGCTATTCGGGGAGTTCAGGTACCATGTAAATGTAGGCGGATTTTTGAACAGCAGGGTAGTGGAGATACCGGACTATCAGCATTTCAATGGCAACCAGACTTTTTATACCCTCCGTTATCTAAACAGTTTCCAGCTGGCGCCTTATTATTTGTATAGTACCACGGCTGCCTTCTATACCACCGCTAATGTGGAGCATCATTTCAATGGCTTTCTGACAAATAAAATTCCATTATTCAACCGGCTGAAGTGGAACCTGGTAGCGGGTGCCAATGCGTTCTATGTCAATGGCGATAATAATTACCTGGAGATTTTTGCAGGATTGGAAAATATATTCAAGATAGCGCGTATAGATGTGATTGCAGGCTATCAGAGCAAGGATAATACACGTATAGGGGTGCGCGTTGGGTTCGGGGGTATTTTTGGAGATATGATTAAGCCTGGAAAATAAACACCCGGATCATACGGCTGTTGGATCGGATCAGTTCCCGACTGATCCGCCGGGGGCAAGGTGAGCCCTGTTGAACGTCACCAGATTCAGCTATACGATAAAACCCTGACCGCAGGCCAGGGTTTTATCGTAATTCTTTACTTGTTCTTCCGAACTTTCCTGGGATGATTGGTGTCAAAATAATACGCCAGCAATCTGTAAATCCAGATGCCAACAATCGCGTAAACGAAGTAAGTAATGTAATGACTCATATGGTAACATTTTCGGGTTAAACAATAAACTCCTCGAACTTGAAATTCAAACTAAGTGCCAATCGGGGTGCCTAAACTTTAGTGTAAACTTATATACAATAATAATCAAATAGTTACATTTACAAGAATATTTTTTTCAACACTGGAAGGGGCTAATAGCGCTAAATATAACCGGTATTTTATATCTGATGAGGCAGCTTATTCTGGTTCTTTACTTCACACATTAGTGTTAAGTCTAATCAATGTGTGGAAATTTATTTACAAGTCTGGCATTAAGTCATAAAAAAACCAGGGTGGATACCCTGGTCCGTTAATTATCCATTTAATTCTATAAATCCTTAGTTCGGTGCGTGCACCGTTGCCGTGATGGCTATTATTTTTATCAACAGTGATGCTAAGTCATTTGTACATTTGGAGATAAACCCGGTGGCTCCTGCGGCAACACAATCTTCCTGTTCAGATGCGATGACAGCCGTTCCGAATATGATAACAGGAGGTTTATGAGGCTGGAGGATGTCGCGGATTAATGCAGGGAGCGGAATGCCTGTCACATGATCATCAATTAACACCAGGCTGTAGGAGATAGTGCGTGCGCGCTCCACGGCGGCCTGATGATCTTTCTCCCAATCCACCTCATAATGCACTTGTGCCAGGGCATCCTTCAGCGAGGCGCCAAAACATTCATCTGCATCAACCAACAATAATCTTTTTTTGCTAATATGCTGAAACCTGCCGGGTAGAATTGATGGGGTCATACAGACTCGTGGTTTTGGTGTTTCAGTAAGTCCCAAAAATAGTTAAGCGCGGGACTCTTGCGATGCCGAACAGGACCCCGTAGGATGAGGGAAGGAACGGCAAAGAAGAGCCCGCGCCAGTAGCACGAGCTTTATCTTCTCCTCGTTTTCCTTCTATGAAATTTCCTACGTTTCCTGAAGACGAGATTAAAAGAGTCAGCTTCAATATTTTGGAGCTGCAAGGTAGCAATTTAAAGCTTCTTTTCAACTCCGAAATTAAAATTGACCCGATTAACTGTAAATTAACAAGAATATTTGAAATATTAACCAGGCTAGATAAATTTACTGGATTTTGTGTTTAAAATTTAGGTGGTTAAGGATAACGTTAACGTATATAGGAAAAATGCGGTTATGTGCCTCCACCTGTAGAGCCGGGCTGTGCCCGGCTCATCGCTTTGGTCATGTGAGCCGGGCGCAGCCCGGCGCTACGCTTAAATCATAGGAGGGCGCAGGCCCACCGCATTTATGACAAATATCAGTTCAACCTAATGAAAATATTCAATAACTTTGCAGGCCTTTCCAATAAAAAGTATTATCGGAAAGTGTTATAATTATTCGTTGATAATCATATGATTACACCGAAATTTTGTTCACCAGGCAAGTGTCCTTAAAATTTCAGGTCCACAATGGCTTTACACAACAGGGTATCGGCAACCGAGCTTAAACAGCGGCTGCACGAGGAACCATTCAAACGCGTCACCATCTCTTTCTACCAGTATGCGAAGATTGAAGATCCGCAGGCTTTCCGTGATGCACTCTACACCTCCCTCTTCGAATTAGGCGTATTTGGACGTATATACGTCGCCAATGAAGGTATTAACGCGCAAATCAGCGTGCCGGAACATCATTTCGATGCCTTCCGCGATACCCTCTACAAAATCGATTTCCTCAACGGCATCCGACTCAACGTTGCCGTAGATGATGACGGGAAATCATTCTACGTACTGAAAATTAAAGTGCGGGAAAAAATTGTAGCCGATGGTATCGAAGACCCTACCTTCGATATGGCAGTAAAAGGTAAATACCTCAATGCCGAAGCATTTAACGATATGGTCGACACCACCGAAACCATTATCGTAGATATGCGCAACCACTACGAATACGAAGTAGGACACTTTGAAGGCGCAATCGAAGTACCTTCCGATACTTTCCGTGAACAACTGCCTATGGCAGTCGACATGCTGAAAGACCAAAAAGATAAAAACATTATCATGTACTGCACCGGTGGTATCCGCTGCGAAAAAGCCTCTGCCTATATGCTGCACGCCGGTTTCCAGAATGTATACCACCTCGAAGGAGGCATCATCGAGTACACCAACAAGGCAAAATCACAAAATCTCCCCCTGAAATTCAAAGGGAAAAATTTCGTGTTCGACGACCGCCTCGGTGAACGTATCACAGACGATATCATCAGCCTATGCCACCAATGCGGCCAACCATGCGATACGCATGTTAACTGCGCCAATGATGGCTGCCACCTGCTCTTCATACAATGCGAAGCCTGCGCTACCAAATACAACGACTGTTGCAGCGATGAGTGTAAAACTACACACGAGCTGCCATTGGAACAACAGGCCGAACTCCGCAAAGGAATTGAAAAAGGGCTGATGTTTAATAAATCCAGACGCAGACGCAACCGCGTATAAATAAAAAATCCACCCCGCGTTGTTTCTTCTCAGCGGGGTGGAGGAAGTGAGTCTTATTCTAATGGTCGGATCTGATCCGGCCATTTTTATTCGGACCCATTCTATCAACCTATATGCGAACTAAAAAAGCTTCCCGGAATATAGCCGCATTACCATTTCCCGGGTTATATCTTAACTGAGCTCCTGGTGCTTGTTGCGGTATGCCGTATAGAAAATTATAGGGAACACCAGTAAGGTGAGTACGGTAGCTGTAATTAAACCTCCGATTACAACAATCGCCAGTGGCTTCTGCGTTTCAGAGCCTATGCCATGTGATAATGCCGCCGGTACCAGCCCGATAGCCGCCATCAGCGCTGTCATCACCACGGGGCGGATACGGCTCTGTACTCCCAGCCGGATTGCTTCATTCAACGTCATCCGCTGCTCCAGATTTTTATGGAACACCGATATCAATATCACCCCGTTCTGTATACAAATGCCAAACAACGCAATAAAGCCTACGCCGGCAGAAATACCGAAGTTCATACTAGTGACGTGCAATGCGAGAATTCCCCCTATCAACGCAAATGGTACATTCATCAGCACCAAACCTGCATCTTTCACATTCCCCAGCATGATAAACAACACCAGGAATATCGCAACAATACTGATAGGTACCACCTGACCCAGACGTTTGGTAGCACGCACCTGGTTCTCGAACTCGCCCGTCCAGCCTATGCTGTAGCCTTTCGGCAGCTTCACCGTTTTGCTTACTTTTTCCTGTGCCTCCGCTATGGTACTGCCCAGGTCACGGTCGCGCACGGAGAACTTAACACCGATAAACCGCTTATTACTATCCCTGTAAATAAAGGCCGGACCAGTGATCGTAGTGATCTCTGCTATCTCCTTTAAAGGCACTTTATTTCCATTAATAGTAGGCACCATCAGGTTGGCCAGGTCATCCTCCGTTTTACGATAGTTCTCATCATAACGGATACGGATATCGAATTTTTTCTCGCCTTCATATAACTGTGTCGCTGTTTTGCCGCCAATAGCCATTTCAATCACGGCCTGCGCATCGCCGGTAGATACGCCATACTGCGCCATCTTATTGTCGTCGAGGTTAATGCTCATTTCGGGCTGACCAATATTACGTATCACCCCCAGGTCCTTAATACCTTCCACACTTTTCAGCTGGCTCACCACCTGCTGCGATAAGGCTTCCAGCTTCACCAGGTCGTCACCGTAAATCTTCACGCCATTGGAGGCCTTGAAACCAGCCACCGCTTCTGCCACATTATCACTGATAGGCTGGGAGAAGTTGAGCACAATACCGGGATATTTTCTTAACCTGCCTTCCATCTGCGCAATCAGCTCGTCCTGCGTGATTTTCCGCTTCCAGTCAGCCTTTGGTGCCAGGTCCACCTGGTACTGTACAAAGTAAAAACCGTTAGGGTCTGTACCGTCATTGGAGCGGCCCACCTGCGATAATACCCGCTTTACTTCCGGAAATCCGCCCAGATCCTGCCGGATATCACGGGCCAGTTTCACACTTTCGGTGAGCGACATGCTCATCGGCAATTCAGTTGTTACCCAAAGGGAACCCTCATTGAGTTGGGGTAAAAATTCTGTTCCCAGGAATTTGGCGGAGGCAAAAGTAAGTACCATGAAACCTAATGCCAGTCCGAGACTCAGCCTTTTGTTCCGGTACGTCCAGCCAAAACCTTTTGTTACAATGCGGTCGAAAAATATTACCACCACATTGTGTTTCTCCTTCACATTTTTATTCAGGAGAATAGAGCACAGCACCGGCACAAGTGTAAGTGTAAAGAGCAAGGCTCCTAACAGCGCGAACCCTAATGTCCAGGCCAGCGGAGAAAACATTTTACCTTCCACCTTCTGGAAGGAGAATATTGGAATCAGGCTGATAATGATAATCAGCTTGGAAAAGAAGATAGCCTTAGCCAACTCTCCACCGGTTTGTTTAATCCATCCCAGCTTGGCCATTTTGTTGAACCGCTCCATGCCGTATTTATGGGCTTTGTGGTCCAGCATCACGAAAATGCCTTCCACCATTACCACGGCACCATCTATGATGATCCCGAAGTCGATAGCGCCCATCGATAGCAAATTGGCACTCATGCCTTTCAAACGCAGACACATAAACGCAAACAGCAAGGCCAGCGGAATGATGATCGACACAATCACTGTCGTGCGCCAGTCGGCCATGAAGAGGAACACAATCACCGTCACGAATATGATACCTTCCAACAGGTTATGCATCACGGTGTGGGTGCAGAACTCCATCAGTGTATCGCGGTCATAGAACGTGATCATTTTGATGTCATCCGGCAGTATGGTTTCATTCAGCTCGCTGAGCTTTTCTTTCAGTCGTGCCAGCACTTCCGAAGGGTTCTCACCTTTTCTCATCACCACAATACCTTCTACGATATCATCGTCTTTATCCAGTCCAACCTGGCCAACCCGAGGGGCAGCCGCTTCATGTACATTGGCCAGATCCTTCACCAGCAACGGTACGCCGTTGATGTTCTGCACAATAATATTCTGTATATCGTTGATACTGTTGAGCAATCCGATGCCGCGAACTACGTAGGCCTGTCCGTTCTTTTCAATCACATCACCACCTACGTTTACATTGCTTTTATTCACTGCCTGGTATAGTTCCAGGGGAGTAATATCATATTTTGCGAGCCTTACCGGGTCCGCCGATATTTCATAAATTTTCTCCTGTCCGCCAAAGGCCACCACATCCGCCACTCCCGGCACACTTCTTATCTGCCGGTCGATAACCCAGTTTTGCCAGGTAAGCAAATCACGGGAATCACGCTTAGCGCTTTTGAGGTAGTAGCGGAAAATTTCACCGGTAGGGCCGTAGGGGGGCTGTACCTCCGGCTCGGCGCCATCGGGGAGATTTACACCTGCCAGCATATTATTTACCTGCTGCCGTGCGAAAAAATCTTCTACATCATCGTCGAAAATGATTCTTACTACGGACAAACCGAACATAGTCACCGAGCGGACGCTGGTTTTCTTTTGTACGGCGTTCATGGATACCTCAATCGGCAGGGTAACAAAGCGTTCTACTTCCTGCGCACTGCGGCCATTCCATTTCGTTACAATTACAATCTGCGTATTGGTAACATCCGGAAAGGCCTCTATAGGCGTATGTATAAAGGAAAATACTCCTGCTATGATGAGCGTAGCTACTGCTATAAAAACAAAGAGTTTGTTTTTAAGGGAGAAGGCTACAATATTTCTGATAAACTTATTCATATACTGCGTGCTTAGTCTTTCAGTGCGTCATAAATGAGCAGCTGATTTTTGGAGATCACTTTTTCACCTGCCTGCAAGCCAGATTCCAGGTAAGTAGTATTACCGGAGGTTTTGGCTACTTCCACCGGCCTTACGCTGATGTTGAATTTATCCTTAAATACCAGCACGTAATTTTTGCTGTTGTCGAAAATAACCGCAGCACTTGGAACGGCGATTTTTGCATCGTTATCTTTATAGGTCACATAAACGGTAGCAAACATTTCAGGTTTCAGCTCCATATTTTTATTGTCGATGCTGATACGCACCTGCATGGTTTTAGTAGCCGGGTCGAGAAAGTTATAAATCTTGTCAATCTTCCCGGTGAACGGCTGATCCGGGTAGCTCACCGTTACCACCTTGGCATCATATCCTTCTTTGATTTTAGCAATATCGGTTTCAAATACATTGGCCATGACCCACACATCATCCAGTTCTGATATCGTGAAGATATTAGTGCTGTTATCTGTACGGATTTCCATGTTATTGTTGATATTTTTCTCGATGATATAACCGGAGATGGGCGCTGTAACCAGGTAGGTGGCGCCTTTACCTTTACGGTAAATTTTAAAGAGGTCGTTGAGCCGGGTGATTTCTGCATTGGATTTTTGCAGGTCGCCATTGGCGTTGATCACATCTTTTTCGGTGTTGAGGCGACTATCATACAGGTCCTGCGCCACTTTCAGGTTTTTTTCGGCCACACCCTGATCTGATTTGGCCTGTGCCAGTTGCTTCTCGTAATCGGCAATTTCGGCACTATGGATCACGGCCAGCACCTGGCCTTTCTGTACATAATCGCCCAGCTGAACTTTAATGTCTTCCACATATCCACTCACCAGCGGATAAACCTTTAAGACCTTACCACCATTAGGGGTAACCTTACCGGATAAACGTAATTCGTTTTGTACCGGCTCCAGTTGTGCGGTATCAATTTTAATATTATTAAGCATGGTGTCGCTCAGTACGAACGTGCTTTTTTCAGTGTCTTCTGCCTCGCTGTGTTTGCATCCGCTCCACATCATTGCTGCCAGCAGCGCGATTCCGAGGAATATCACCGGGTGTTTCATATACTGCTTATTTAAATAATTCCTGTCCTGTTGCATAATTGAGTTCTTCATATGCGTTTACACGATTGGATAAAAATCTGTTGATGTTTTTTGCATTATCGCTATAGCTGTTGAAATAGTCGATAAATTGTAACAGGGAGATGTTACCCTTGCGGAAGTTTTTGGCCACTTCGTCAATGAGGGTATCAAACTGCTGCTGAAACTCCTGCAGGTCGAAGCTCTTGTAACGCTTTTCCAGCGCCAGAATGCGCTGATAGGCATTTAATACTTCTGTTTGCGCTACCGACTGTTGTTGTTTAAACTGTTCGGCTTCACTTTTTACCTGGTTTTGCGCTGAGCGGATATTGCCCTGGTTTCTGTTCCAGAGGGGGAGGTCTATACCGAGTTTAAGACCTACAAAATTGTTGATGTAGCTGCCGGCCTTGTCGTACGTAGCGCCAACGTGCAGGTCAGGAACTGCCATAGATTTTTGCAGGCGATAATTCAGCTCCGCAGTCTGATACTGGAGTGCGGCAACACGCACATCAGGCCGGTTCTGGGCCGCACTGTCCAGCAGCTGCTGGAGCTGAATATGATCCAGGGTATAGTGTGCAAGATCCCCGGACGCCAGCCTGGCTTCATAAAAGTCCTGGCTATGGAGTAACTGTTGTAGGTTTTTTTGAGCGTTTAGTTCCTCCTGTTTCAAATCGGCGTAATCGTTTTCCAGCTCTACCTGTAAGGCTTGCAGCCTGATCACATCCGAATGGGGTACCGATCCTTTTTTATCGGCTTCTACATATGCATCCACAATTTTTTGCAGGTTATCCAATTGTTCTTTTAATACCAGCCCTGTTTGCTGGGTATAGTAGATGTCATAAAAATTTTCTCTCAATTGCAGCTTCAGCGTGCGTACCAGCTCGTCGAAGGTGGCTTCATTCATTGAGGCAGCGGCACCCGCTAGTTGTATGTTTTTGTTTCTTTTGCCTGCCAGTTGTATCAGCTGATCTATATCGTATTGCGCCTGTCCGCCGCTGCCTATATTAAATGGTTTTAATTGGTCGGTGCTGCCCCAGCCCAGTACAGTACTGAATTCGGGGTTGTCCCATATTTTTGCCTGGCGCACGAGTGCCTTCGAGGCATCGATCTGGTAGCGCTGCGCCAGCAACATATAATTCTGAACAAGGAAGGTGTCTTCCACCGACTGAAGTGTTACAGGAATCCGCTGTAGGGAAGCCTGTGCCTGAGATGGTGTGATATAGCCCAGGCCCGCTGTACATACTGATATTATCAGTAGCTTCATCTTTCGCATATAGCCCAATTTCATGACACAAAGCTCTGTAAGCGAGATTAAAGGGGCCTTTAAGAGGAATTAAAAAAGCCTTAAAATGTGGTTAGGAATACTGGCTTACGCGCCGAGGTGGGGGAGTATAACAGTAAAGGTGCTGCCATTATCAGGTGTGGAAGTTACAGTCAGATGCCCTTTATGGATCTGTACTATTTTTTTGCAGATGGAGAGTCCGAGTCCGTGTCCGCGTGTCTTTTGCGCATTGCTGCCGCGATAAAAAGGTTCAAATATTTTTTGCTGATCTGCTGAGGGAATACCAATCCCGTTGTCTTTTATTTGTACAGTAATATATTGTGTGAAGAAGTCAATGGTAACGTAAGCAGTATTGTCGCGTGAAAATTTGCAGGCATTATCCACCAGGTTAATGAATAAAACTTTGAGCAGACTTTCATTCCCGAAACAGGTGACCAGCAGGTCGTTGTCGGGCACTTTATTAAATTGTATATCGATTTTAGATTCCCGTTGTTTGAGTCGTATCAGGTTGGCCATTTCCATCAGCAGTTCATCTATGCGTACATTGCTGAATACAAATTCCTGGCTCTTCATTTCTGACTGGGCGAGCTGTAACAAGCCGTTGGTGAGGTCTGTGAGACTTTCTGCATCTTCCAGTACTGACTGTAAAACTTCCTGGTATTCTGTGGCGCTGCGTTCTTTGGAAAGCGTTACCTGTAACTGGCTGATGATACTGGCCAGCGGGGTACGCAGCTCATGGGAGGCATTACTTACAAAGCTTTTCTGTAAATCAAAGGAGCCGCTGAGGCGCTGCAGCATCGTGTTGAAATTGGCTGCCAGCACGGCAATTTCGTCTTTGCCTTGTACAGCCACCTGTCTGTCTTGCAGGTTATTCGCGTTGATACTGTCCACTTCCGTAACCAGTTTATCAATCGGCCGTACCATCTTCCTGGCAAAAAAGTAACCCACTGCTACCAATACCAAAATGGCGGTAGCCAGCTCCAGGAGCAGGATACGGCTCAGGTTCTGCAGATTTTGAAATCCGTATTTATCAAAAGAAGAAACAATCACGATGACGGAAACATCGCCTTCTGTATAAAAAATACCTACTACTTCACCACCACCACCACGGTCATAGCTATACGATTTATTCTCTTTGATATAATCCAGCAGGCTCTTATGGGTGCGGATAGTGGTATCTTTCAGGTTGCTGTAAAGGAGGTCGTAGTTGGGATTATAAACGAGAATGCTCTCTTTGTATAAGTCCTGAAACGTAGTGCGGTCCAGCTTTCGGAGGAGGTCTACCTTCACGTGTCCGTCTTCCACAATTACATTGGCAATGGAGCGGGCGCGGTATTCCAGTCTTTCCAGGTATTCAGCTTTGCGGGATTTGGCGGAGAGATAATATACCAGCACGGCAAAGATCATCAGCATCAGGGTGGCCGACAGCGTATAGTAAAGCGCTATTTTGTATTTGATCTTCAACGTTATGGTTCTTCCGATAAATAGTAGCCCATGCCTGTTTTGGTATGCAGTAATTTGCTGTCGAAGTCCTTATCAATTTTTTTACGCAGGAAGTTCATGTATACTTCAATCACGTTGGTACCTGTGTCAAAGTCAATGTCCCAGACCTTTTCAGCGATGGTGAGCTTGGATATTACCTTTCCTTTATGCAGCGCCAGGAATTCCAGTAGCTGGTATTCCTTTGCCGTGAGTGCAATTTTTTTTCCTGCGCGGGTAACTTCTTTTTTCTCGCGGTCAATTTCCAGATCGGCGATCGCGATTTTAAACTGGGTGCTTTGCGTAGGCTCAGCGCCGGCGCGTTTAAGGAATACGCGTATCCTGGCCAGCAGTTCGCGGAAATCGAAAGGTTTTACCAGGTAGTCATCTGCGCCCAGTTCAAAGGCCTGCATCTTATCATCCACGCCGCCGAGAGCGGTAAGCATGATGACAGGTACGCGGTTATTTTTAGCGCGTATCACTTCACATAGTTCGTAGCCGTTGAAATGGGGGAGGTTGAGGTCGAGGATTACAAGATCGTAGGAGTTACTGGCGGCAAGGCTTTTGCCCATTCGACCGTCATAGGCCACGTCTACTTCAAAGCCGTTTTCTTCCAGGCCTTGTTTTACGGCATTGGCCACTTTTACTTCATCTTCTACCACCAGGATTTTTTGCATGGATAATGATTTAGTGGTTTCCTGCCATTTAGTAGCAGGCCCCAGGCCTGTAGCCCGGGGCGTTATCACTAGTTAGTCAGTGAAGCTTCCAGCTTCATAATTTTATCAAAAAGCTCTTCATACTGCTGTTCCGCTCTTTGCAGGAACTTAAGTACATCGTTATATTCCGCTTCTACTGAAGCATATTTATTTTTATCCTGGTAGATGTCAGGGCTGCTCATAGTACCTTCCAGTTCAGCTCTGCGGGCTTTCAGGTTGGCCAGCTGTCCTTCCACGTTGGAAAACTGTTTCTGCTGCTTTTGCAGTTCACGTTGTACTTCCTTGTTGATGGCGCCTTTAGGGGCTGCCTCAGCTTTGGCTTCTTTTTTAGGTTCCGCAGCGGCGGTGTTGCCACCCTGGGGATTGGATTTAACAGGGGCAGGTGTGTTGTTGGCTGCCATCCTTTTTTTCCACTCTTCCCATTCTGCGTAGGTGCCTTTAAATTCTTTGATTTCGCCGTCTACGATTTCCCAGATTTTGTTGGCGGTCTGGCTTACGAAATAACGGTCGTGGGATACCAGTACGAGGCTGCCTTCGTATTTGGCGAGGGCATCGATCAGCATTTGGACGCTGTTCATGTCCAGGTGGTTGGTAGGTTCATCGAGCATCAGGAAGTTGGCCTGGCCGATGATGGTTTTAGCGAGGGCCACACGGGCTTTCTCACCTCCGGAGAGGATACGTATTTTCTTGAATACATCGTCGCCGGTGAAGAGGAAGCAACCGAGCAACTGACGGAGTTCCAGTTCTGTTTTACCGCTGCCACAGTTTTTCAGCTCATCGAGGATTTCGCTGTTGAGGTCCAGGGATTCGAGCTGGTGCTGCGCGTAGAAGCTGGTTACTACGTTATGGCCGGGTGTACGGTCGCCGTCAAAAGATTCCTCGTCGGCAATGATGCGCAGGAGGGTGGATTTACCTTTACCGTTGGCACCGATCAGGGCGATTTTATCACCGCGATTGATTTCGGCACTGGTATTTTTGAGGATGACGTTATTGCCAAAGCTCTTGCTGATCCCGCTGAGGGTCGCTAGGATTTTGCCTGGCATTTTATCTACGCTGAAACTAATTCTGATTTTGGATGGGCCGTTATCCACCTGTTCGATGCGATCCAGTTTATCGAGCCTTTTGGCGATAGACTGTGCCTGAGCGGCTTTAGAAGCTTTAGCCTTAAAGCGCTCAATGAAGCGTTCCTGCTGGCGGATATAATCCTGCTGGTTTTCGTAGGCGCGTTGCTGCATTTCCCTGCGCAGGTCCTTTTCCACTTCATAGTCGGAGTAGTTACCGGCGTAGTGATGGAGTTGCTGCTGATATACTTCTACGATACCGTTTACCATGCGATCCAGGAAGTAGCGGTCGTGCGATACGATGATCACCGCGCCATTGTAGCTGGTGAGGTAGCGCTCGAGCCATTCGATGGATGGTAAGTCAAGGTGGTTGGTAGGCTCATCGAGCATGAGTACATCCGGCTGCTGGAGGATAAGGCGGGCCAGGAGCACGCGCATACGCCATCCACCGGAAAACTGGCTGTAAGGACGATCCAGGTCGGCAGTGCTGAAACCAAGACCTTCCAGTACCTGGGCGGTTTTGTGTTTCATGTTGTAGCCATCGAGCGACTCAAACTCATGCAGCTTGTCGCTGAATTCGTGGAGTAGTTCGTCTGTCTGGCTATGTTCGAGTTCTTTGGTGATACGGTCAATATCTTTTTCCAGTTCCAGGGCTTTTCCGAATGCCATCATACCTACGGTGAGGATGGATTCATCTGTTTCAAAGCTCAGGAGGTCCTGGTTAAAGAACCCTATAGAGAGGCTTTTGCTTTTATTTACACTTCCTTTGGATACAGAATATTCTCCGTTGATGATACGGAGCAATGTAGATTTCCCGGTACCATTGAGGCCAATGAGGCCGATGCGGTCACCCGGTTCAATGTGCCAGGAGGACTCTTCCAATATCACCCTGGAGCCAAACTCAAATGTAATATCCTGTAAAGCGATTAACATAGTAAATTCAAAAAGTTAATAAACGCGCAAAGTTACTGATTATAAGGATAATTATCAGATTATAATCTCTATGAATACAATTCTTTAGTTTTGTTTAACATTTTAGCAATTATGAAAATGAAGATATTCATGCCTTTGGGCGCCCTGGCATTGGCTGCCGGCCTGTTTAGCTGCCAGAATAACACCCCTGCTGCCACTGAATCGGCTGCCACAGCCCCTGTGGCTTTGCAGGCGCCATACAGCCAGCAGTACTATGATTCGCTGGGTCAGGTAATGACTGCCTACCATGAATTATCTGCAGCACTGGTGAAAAGTGACACGGGTGCTGCCACTTCGGCGGCTATAGTGCTCAAACAGCATGTAGATAGTCTGCCGGTACAGTTGTTGCAAATGGATAGTGCCCGGCTGGCCACCATCACAGGCATCACCGGCAGTATCAGTGCGGAACTGAATGGCCTGGTGGGTGAAAAGGCCCTGGAAGGCAAAAGGGAAGAGTACCAGATGGTATCTGACATGTTGTACGACCTGATAAAAACCACCGGATATAAGGGACATACGGTTTACAGGCAATTTTGCCCGATGGCCTTTGATGATAAAGGGGCGTACTGGCTGAGTGAAACGAGAAATATTGTGAACCCGTATTTTGGCGATAAGATGCTGGAATGTGGTTCAACGAATGACTCCCTCATTTACAAATAGATTTTTATTACTGCATCCCGGTTGCCGTTTTTCATGTTATTTTACGAAAATTGCCATATATAATTGTTATTTTCTGATAGTAGTTGGTTAAAAACCAAGAGCTATTCATTAACTTCGCAACCATTTTAATAAAAGAAGACAGTATCTGCCCAAAAAAAATCGGATACTTTTATACACATATGATGAATATCACTTTTCCAGATGGCGCGGTGCGACAGTATGAAGCTGGCGCAACTGCATTGGACATCGCCAAATCCATTAGTGAGGGATTGGCGCGTAAGGTTTTGGCTGCAAAGGTAAACGGCGAAGTAGTGGATGCCACCCGCCCGATTACAACGGATGCAACGTTGCAGTTACTTACGTGGACGGATACGGATGGAAAGTCGACCATGTGGCACTCTTCTGCTCACCTGATGGCAGAAGCGCTCGAAGCGCTGTACCCTGGCGTAAAACTGGGTATTGGCCCCTCCATTGAAAATGGTTTTTATTACGATATAGACCTGGGTGGTCGCACCATCACCGAAGAAGATCTGAGAAAGATCGAAGCGAAAATGGTGGAACTATCCAAACAAAACAGCGTGTACACCCGTGCGGATGTAAGCAAGGCGGATGCACTGCAATATTTCACTGAAAAAGGAGATGAGTACAAACTGGAGCTGATCAATGATCTGCAGGATGGTACCATCACTTTCTATACACAGGGTGGCTTTACGGATCTTTGCCGTGGCCCGCATATTCCAAACACCGGCTTTATCAAGGCTATCAAGCTGACAAACATCGCAGGTGCTTACTGGCGCGGTAACGAAAAGAACAAAATGCTGACCCGTATTTACGGCATCACCTTCCCTAACCAGAAAGAGCTGGATGAATACCTGACATTGGTGGAGGAAGCAAAAAAACGTGATCACCGTAAGCTCGGTAAGGAACTGGAACTCTTCACTTTCTCTGAGAAAGTAGGTCTGGGCCTGCCAATGTGGTTACCTAAAGGGGCACTGCTGCGTGAACGCCTGCAACGTTTCCTCCAGGAAGCGCAGATGGAAACAGGCTACCTGCCTGTGGTAACACCGCATATCGGTAATAAAAACCTGTACGTGACTTCCGGTCACTACGAAAAATACGGGAAAGACAGTTTTCAGCCGATCCATACCCCGGAAGAGGGAGAGGAGTTCATGCTGAAACCTATGAACTGTCCGCACCACTGTGAGCTGTACAAAGCATCGCCTAAGTCATATAAAGACCTGCCGGTTCGCTTTGCCGAATTTGGTACTGTGTACCGCTACGAGCAACATGGTGAGCTGCATGGTTTGACCCGCGTAAGAGGCTTTACTCAGGACGATGCGCACTTATTCTGCCGCCCTGATCAGGTGAAGGAAGAATTCATGAAAGTGATCGACCTGGTATTGTACGTGTTTAACAGCCTCGGCTTCGAGAACTACACTGCACAGATTTCCCTGCGCGACAAAGAAGACCGCAGCAAATACATCGGTACAGAAGAAAACTGGGAACTTGCTGAACAGGCCATCATTGAGTCAGCAGCCGAAAAAGGCCTGCCTACCGTGATTGAATATGGCGAAGCAGCGTTCTACGGTCCTAAACTGGACTTCATGGTGAAAGATGCCCTGGGCCGTAAATGGCAGCTGGGAACTATCCAGGTGGATTACAACCTGCCGGAGCGTTTTGAGCTGGAATATATCGGTGCGGATAATGGCAGACATCGTCCGGTGATGATCCACCGTGCACCTTTCGGTTCACTGGAGCGCTTCATCGCAGTACTGATTGAGCATTGCGGCGGTAAATTCCCGCTGTGGCTCACACCTACCCAGGTAAAAATCCTGCCTATTTCGGACAAAACACAGGAATATGCCGAGGCAGTAGCTGCAGCCCTGAAAAAAGCCGATATTCGCGCTGAAATCGACGATCGCAGTGAAAAGATCGGTAAGAAGATCCGTGAGGCAGAATTGGCGAAAATTCCTTATATGTTAGTGCTGGGCGAAAAAGAAGCGACCGATAGTATGGTAGCGGTACGTCGCCAGGCCAAAGGGGATCTGGGTGCCATGACGCTGGAGCAGTTCATCGCACTGGCTAATGAAGAGGTGGTAAGCAGGAAACCATTCGAATAGAGTCATTCATAAATGTGGAAAAAAAGAATATAACTAGATGAACATTACTATTTTCAGGTATGTTTATTGCTATGGAATTTCACATTAACTTTGCAAGAAATTGTTTAGGGTCCATGGCAGGAATGTGGACCATGGACTATGGACAATTAATTACTTAACTTTTATTTTTTTAATGCAAAACAGACCCAAACCAAGTTTTAACGGTGGCAACAGGGGCAACAGAAACCCTAATTTTCGCAGAGAACAACAACAGGAACACCGTACCAACAGAATGATACGCGTGCCTGAAGTAAGGTTGGTAGGCGACAATGTAGAGGTGGGTGTTTATAAAACAGAAGACGCTCTGCGTATGGCAGAAGAACAGGCATTAGACCTGGTGGAGATTTCTCCAAACGCAGCGCCACCTGTATGCCGCATCATCGATTATAACAAATTCCTTTACGAGAAGAAGAAGAAGGAAAAAGAAATGAAGGCGAATGCGCATAAAAGCGAGGTGAAAGAAATCCGCTTTACGCCAAACACCGACGATCATGACTTCGACTTCAAAGCAAAACATGCTGAAAAATTCCTGAAAGACGGTAATAAGGTGAAAACCTATGTTCAGTTTAAAGGTCGTGCTATCATGTTCAAAGAACGTGGTGAGCTGATCCTGCTGAAATTCGCTGAAAGACTCGCCGAAGTAGGTGGTCTGGAAGGGATGCCAACCATGGAAGGTAAACGTATGATTGCCATCTTTGCCCCAAAAACAGCAAAGAAAAAAGACAAACAGCCTAAAGAAAATAAAGAGCCTAAAGAGCCTAAAGAGCCTAAAGAGCCGCGCGTAGCTGAAAGCAAGCCGGAAGAAGGCGCTCAGTAATTTTCAAGGGTTCTGATATTTAAGCAGCCACGCCATGTGTGTGGCTGCTTTACTTATTTATACCTGCATCACCTAACGGGCATGGATATATTTTGATAATGATCCGTGGAATAACAATTTGATTACCTTCGCTGTATATAATAACAAAAAGCTGAACCTTGCTTAAAAAAGAACTGCGCATTATACTCATTTCGCTGGCAGTGAGCTTTATACTTACCGCTGCGAAATTCCTTGCGTATATGCTAACCCACTCCGTGGCCATCCTGTCGGATGCACTGGAGTCAATCATCAACGTAGTAGCAGGCGCCTTTGCCAGTTACAGCATTTACCTCGCAGGTAAGCCTAAAGATGAAAACCATCCTTACGGCCATGGAAAAGTAGAGTTCTTCTCCATTGGTTTTGAAGGAGCCATGATATTTTTTGCCGGCATATTAATCCTCGTAAAAGCTGTACAGTACTTCATTTATCCCAAAGAACTGCACCAGGTAGAAAACGGTCTTTGGCTGCTGGGTGCCACTACAGTGGCCAACCTGGTCTTGGGCCTGTATCTGCGCCGCTCCGGCAAGCAACTGAACTCCCTTACCATCAGTGGTAACGGCCAGCACATTATGACGGATGTGTATAGTAGTCTGGGCCTGATTATAGCCCTGGTGGTCATTCATTTTACCGGCTGGCATTGGCTGGACCCTGCCGTGTCTGTAGTGATGGGAGTACTGATTCTGATCAATGGATACCGGCTGATGCGCCGCTCTATTTCAGGGCTGATGGACGAAACAGATATGCAGGTTGTGGATCGGGTGATTAAAGTATTATCCGCCAATCGCCGGCATAACTGGATCGATATTCATAATATGCGGACACAGCAATATGGCAACAATTATCACATTGATTGCCATATTACCCTGCCTTATTATCTGGAATTAAATGAAGTGCACGACGAAGTAAAAAGGGTAGAGGAGCTGGTCAGCAAGGAATTTGAAAACGGAGAAACCGAATGCTTTATCCATACAGACCCCTGTATCCCGATGTGTTGTCATTACTGCCTGAAGGCGGAATGTCCGGTAAGAAGTCACCCTTTTACCGGAGAAATCACCTGGAGCCGCGATAATGTATTACCTAACCGAAAGCACGGTTTGTAATTACTCTTCACCGGCTTCTTCTCCATCTCCATGACCCAGCATTTCCCGGATGGGTTTTACCGCATGGTAGATGCCTCTGTTGTATTTATTGCCGAGTATAATGAGTGTAGTACTGTCTTGTATAAAGCGGTAAAACACGGTGTTATTTCCATGCCACCAGCCGTTGTGGTAAATGATGTTGCGGGAGCTGTCCGGATATACCATCAGTCGCCATCCCAGGCCGTAGTTACGGATGCCTGGTTTTTCATGGCTGTAAGGTGTATACGCTGCCTTCAGGGTTTCTTCCTTTAACAGGTTACCGGAATATAATGCCTGGTCCCATTTGAGCATGTCACGTGCGGAACTGTAAATACCTTTATCGCCCATGACACCATCAAAATACGTATCGGGCTCCAGTTGTCCGTTGTACTTGTGGCTCTGCGTCTGGTGCGGCCTAACAGCGGATGCAGGATCATACACGAAGGTGCTGGTCATGCCCAGTGGCTTAAAAAACGTTTGCTGCATGAAGTCAGCATATTTTTGTCCGCTTACTTTTTCAATGATGGAAGCCAGCAGGAGGTAGTTGGTGTTACAATACTGGAAATGTGTGTTAGGGAGATGTTGAATCCGCGGCCGGTGTAATTCCATGAGGCGGATTACTTCATCGTTGGTGATGAACCGGGACGGTTCTTTCCAGAGGCTGTCGCAGAAATACAAATAGTTAGGAAGACCGCTTCTGTGGTCCAGCAGCATCTTTACGGTAATCCCTTTGTACGGGAATTCCGGGAAGAATGTTTGCAGACTATCATCCAGTGAAAGCTTTGCTTTGTCGGCCAGCCACAGCACTGCTGCGCCGGTGAATGTTTTGGATACAGATGCCAGCTGGAAGGAGGAGGAATCGATGATAGGGGTTTTGGTCCGGTAGTTTTCCAGGCCATGGTATTTTTCAAAAATAATCACCCCTTTTCTGGCCACTATCATGGCACCGTTGAAGCCTGTACGCACAAACTTACTATAGAAATTTTCCAGTTCTCCCTGGAGCTGGATAGTCCTTGGTGCATGTAAAATGGCATCCTGTTGAGCTGCCGTTAGCTTTAGTGTGTATAGTGCACTGTCTGCCGCCTTTTTTGTTTTCTCTGCCGCCTTGCGTGCTGCTGTGCTCTGACAGCTTGATATGATTACAACTCCTGAAATAGTGAGTAAGATGCCTGCTGCTTTCAATCGCTTCATTATGAAGTGTGTGACTCTTTTAATGCCTATGTTTCCCGAACGGTTAATTCATTAACACAAAATTACTTACGAATGTTAACCACGCCCAAATAAAAAAGCCGCTGTTTTCCTATTTTAACGCATTTTTAAGAAAAAGATAGTGACTTGCGTTGGAAAAAATGAAACAATTTCCTGGGTTGATTAGATAGAATCTAAAATAAAATACTAAGTATTTGATTATTCTTAAACATCCAGTAGATTTGTGCCCTGTTAATGCCCACGAAACCAGCAATTATTAAGCCAATTGCCATAAAGGAATACACATATAATTATATATAATACTATGGATCAGCACAAATTGACAAGTTATCCGAAGGAGAAGATTAGCATTTTATTGTTGGAAAACATCAGCGATGCCGCTGTTGCAGAGTTCACCAACGCGGGCTATTCGGTACGTAAGTTGTCGGGGGCGCTGAGCGAAGAAGACCTGATAGCAGAAATTAAAGATGTACACCTGTTGGGAATCCGTTCCAAAACACATGTAACCAAGAATGTACTGGATGCTGCCAAGAAGCTCCAGGCGATTGGTTGTTTCTGTATCGGTACCAACCAGGTAGACCTGAAATCAGCTACAGAAGCTGGTGTGGTGGTGTTTAACGCACCTTACTCTAACACCCGCTCAGTAGCAGAGTTGGTAATAGGTCTGTCTATCATGTTGATTCGTCGTATTATAGATAAGAACAACGCTGCGCATAACGGCTCCTGGATGAAAGAAGCCACCGGCAGCTATGAGCTGCGTGGTAAAACGCTTGGCATCGTAGGTTATGGTAACATTGGTTCACAGGTGAGCGTGCTGGCAGAAGCAATGGGGATGAACGTGATGTATTATGATGTGGAAACCAAGCTACCGCTGGGAAATGCCACACAGATCCGCACGATGAAAGACTTGTTTGCGCAGGCAGATATCATTTCCCTGCACGTGCCATCCAATAAATCCACTGCTAATATGATCAAAGCAGAGGAGCTGTCTTATGCCAAACCGGGAGCTATTTTCATCAACTATGCGCGTGGCGAGGTAGTAGACCTGGAAGCCCTGAGAGATGCGCTGGTAGCCGGAAAGCTGTCCGGTGCTGCCATTGATGTGTTTCCGGTAGAACCTGAGAAGAACGGCGCTGCCTTCTCCACACCATTACAAAAACTGCCAAACGTGATACTGACTCCGCATATCGGTGGCAGTACGGAAGAAGCACAACATAATATAGGCCTCGACGTTAGTGCCAAAATGCTGAACTACCTGGAAAAAGGTGCCAGCTTTGGTTCCCATACGGTGCCTGCTATCAGCGTGCCTGCAGTTGAAAATACCCACCGTATCCTGCACATTCACGAGAACGTGCCAGGGGTATTGTCGGCTATCAACACCGCGCTTTCTACCAATAAAATCAATATCCTTGGGCAGTACCTCAAAACCAACGATAATATTGGTTATGTAGTGCTGGACGTGGACAAGCAGTTGTCTGCCGAAGCCCTGGCATTATTGAAGGAAGTGCCGCATACGATTAAGACAAGATTGCTGTACTAGGTTCTTTGCTCGCAAAATGGTTTAAGCCAGCAACGGCGCCTTCCGCGCCAGGAGCGCTTTTTTTGCTCGCAAAGCAGCCAAGCAGCTTGTTTGTCGGAAACCAGAAGAAAGCCGCCCGCACACAGCGCGGAAGTATACCAGCAAACCCCCAGGTTTTGCTTCCTGAAATGCTACACAATTAAAATAATAAACCGGGTGAAAGGGAACCATTCCTTTTCACCCGGTCCTTTTTTGCGCATTCACCCCGAAATATTGCCCTTTCATCGACTCCCCGTTCACCCGAAAATGTTTTTGCTTACCTTGTTGAGAAATAGCTATCTTATGGCCCGAAATAATGTTGTTTTTCATGAAATTTAACAGGTCAATTTTAGCCGGAACCGCAATAGTGGCCGGTTTGCTATTTTCAGTTACAGTGAATGCCCAGGATGAGGATCCTAATAAATGGGCGCCGGCAGGACTCAAAATCGATGGCAAGGCAAATGAATGGCCAAAGCCACTGACGTTCTATAACAATGATGCTAAACTATTTTACACCATAGCGAACGATTCCAGCAACCTGTATGTTGTAATTAGTTCACCGGATAAGGTGAGTCAGATGAAAATAATGCGGGCGGGTTTTACGTTTTCCGTAAATCCGACCGGGAAAAAGAAGGTTGTTTCTTCCATTACCTTCCCGTTGCTGGGAGAAGAGGCGCCAGAGGTAGTGGAATCCCAAAATCAACGTAATTCAGTAGAATGGCAGCGCAGTATCCTGCAGAACGCCAAACAGATTAGTGTAGAGGGGCTTGTGGGCGTTCCGGATGGCGTATTGCCCGTTAAAAATGATAAGCAAATCGAATCTGCCGCATCAATGGATGATCAGGGCAACGTGGTATGTGAGCTGTCAATCCCGCTGCAATACCTTGGTTTAACTATCAGCAACGATAAGCCCATCGCATACCGGTTTAAGGTAAATCCGCTCAATCGCGACGATCGTAAAGCAAAAGAAAAGGAAGTAAAAGACCGGATGGCTGCTATGCAGGCGGCAGAAAAAGAAGGCAAAACACCGCCTCCGATGCCGGCCGGATTAACAGGCCCCGGAATGGAAAATCTCTTTTATCCGAAGGATTTCTGGACCCGGCAGATCATGGTCACCCACAAATAGCTAGCTGACAAAAAATATTTCATATAGCCCTAATTGTTATGCAACAGCAACTTCACAAATTCGCCGGTAAGTTTACCCTGGCTGCGTGCTGCCTGGCATTGTTTTTTTCGTGCCGGAAAGACAAGCTGTCCACCGATGGTAATGGTAACGGAGGAGGAGGTAATGGTAATGGCAACGGTACTACCGCCTTATCTGCCGAGGACTCCCTTAAATACCTGATGTATAATATTATGCAGGTATCCTACGCTGATGGTGGCCGCAATAAGGCACAAGGGTTGCCGACCTACTTCTGGTATTCCGTTGTACCAGTCATTAATCCGCTGGACAGTAAGTACAGTTCTGCCGATGTGTTGTTGAGTACGATGGCGCAGTATGCGATTAATCCTACTACCAAAAGGCCGTATGACCATTACAGTTTCCTGGACCGTACCGGTTCGTTAACGAATAAGCTGCTCAATGGGGTGTCTGCCGCTACTACAGTTGCTGCTACCAGCGGGGATGTGGGGCTGGATTATGGTGCTGCGTGGGATGCCACTAATCAAAAGGTGCGCTTTTTTGTGCTGTATGCCGACAAAAACAGTCCTGCCGGGAAGGTAGGGGTGACGAGAGGTTACGAAATCATCTCTATAAATGGTAATAATAAATTTGATACTACCACGACCTTTCTGAATCAGGCATATAATGCGATTTTGAATTCATCCAATGTTACAGTGGGCTTTCAAAGACCGGATGGCAGCACATTTACGGCTAACCTCGCAGCAGGTACCTACAATGTGAATCCTGTAGCATTTGATTCTGTACTTACTATGGGTGCCAAAAAAGTGGGCTACTTTGTACTGTATACTTATTCCAGCGTCACTAATTCCAGTGGTGATCCTACTAATACAAAAACCGCTATAGACGAGGCTTTCACCAAGTTTAAAGCTGCCGGTATAAATAACCTCATCGTGGACCTGCGCTACAATGGCGGTGGTGCGGTATCTACGGCTGAATACCTGGATAATCTGATTGCGCCTGCAGCTGCCAAGGGTAAGTTAATGTACAATTATCAGTACAATGATAAACTGCAGGCAGTTGCCAAAACCATAGAACTGGAAACGGAGGTGAATTTTTCGACGGCTGATCCTGGAGGCCTGGCACTGGAAAATGTATTTTTTATTACCAGTCGCAATACGGCTTCTGCCAGTGAGCTTACGCTCAATAACCTGCGTCCGTATATGACTGTGCAGCTGGTGGGGGATACCACCTATGGTAAGCCGGTTGGTTTTATTGATTTTAATATATCCATGTACGATAGTACCGGTAAGAAAAAATACCTGGCTGATTTATATGCCATCAACTTTGCTACTACTAATGCAAGTGGCTCTGGTGGCTATTATACAGGTATTGCTCCGCAGGCACGTGCGAGGGATCTGATCAATATACCCTGGGGGAATATTGTGTATGATGAGCACCTGAATATGATTAATAATTACCTGAAAGGGAATGGATACAAGATCACACAAACCGCAAGAACGGAAACGGTAATGCCTGCACTTTCTGCCATCAGCAGTGCCACGAAGATGACCGGGTTCAATGGGATGGTGGATTATCGCCTGAGTAATAAAATTCAACAGGCATTGAAATAAAATTCCTGATAAAGTTTTAAAACAGGGATGCGAATTTGTCTTCGGCAAATTCGCATCCCTGTTTTTATGCGGGTTATTTTAATGAACAATCACTTCATCAGCAAAGAGGAAGCCCTTTTGTGCGTTTTTTGCTTTCACGCGTATATACCTTGCCAGCTGGCCGTTGAGGCTGGTAGCAAATTTTTTGAAAGTAAGTACGGAGATATTATCCGGCACATCATTTTTTTGCAGTTGCACTGTCTGAAAGGCTTTACCATCGGGCGATACTGCAATTTCCACTTCAGATGGAATATAGATACCAACGCCTGTCAGCTGCATGAAATTGATGCTTACATCGTTTAATTTTTCTGTGGTTCCCATATCGATGGTTACATCCATGTCATGTGCCTCAAACCCTTGCCATTGGCCGTCGCCGTAGGATACGCTTCCACGGTACCCGTTGGTGAGGGTACTTTCTTTTTGTGCAGGATAATTTTTACTATAGGGGAGATTGTAGGTGACGCGCTTGCCGATGGCTTTGTGAAAGTCTGCTTCCAGCAAGGCTGGTGTACCCTGTATCATGGTATCGCGAAATATGGCTGCGCGGATGAGCGCGGGGCCGCTGAAAGTAACCGGACCGGAATACAGAGTGGAGGCGGCATTGGGTGTAGTACCGTCCATGGTATAGCGGATGACTGGTTGGTATTGTTCGGAGGTAAATGTAACAGTGGTTTGTTTAGACTGGTAATTGATTTCAGGTTTGATGGTGACAGTATAGGAGGGCCTGAAATAATTTACGTTTAGCCGTTGGAGTAGGAGGTAGTGAGATTGGAGTCTCGCTTTGAATGCTGCAAAGTTTTTGTGTGCAGTATCGCTCCAGGCTACCTCTGACAAGGCGATGATACGTGGATAAGCCATATATTCCAGGTGTGCTGCGTGTGGGATGAGTTCTGTCCAGATGTTGGCCTGCACGCCGAGGATATGTTTGGCTTCTGTTGCTGAAAGTGCTGCTGGTACAGGATTATAGCTGTATACTTTTTCCAGTGGCACGTAGCCGCCCTGTGCTTCCGGTTGTGTGGCGGGATCGGCCTGGTAGTGGTCGAAGTAGCAGTAGGCGCCGGGTGTCATGATTACGTTGTGGCCTGCTTTGGCAGCGGCGATACCTCCGTTTTCTCCGCGCCACGACATCACGGTGGCGTCAGGGGCGAGGCCGCCTTCGAGGATTTCGTCCCATCCGAGGAGGTGGCGTTGGTGTGATTTCAGGAAGCGTTCCATGCGGCGGATGGCGTAGCTCTGGAGTTCTTCTACATCTTTGAGCTGTGCTGATTTAATACGCTGCTGGCATTTTGGACATGTTTTCCACGCGGATTTATTGGCTTCATCGCCGCCCATGTGGATGTAGGCGGATGGGAAGATGTCCATCACTTCGATTAATACTTTTTCCAGGAAGTCGAAGGTTTGGTCATTGCCGAGGCAGAACTCACTGTTTTTATAGGGGATACCGGAGCAGGAGAGCTGAGGGTATACGGCGAGGACTTCCTCTGCGTGGCCGGGCATTTCAATTTCGGGGATGACGGTAATGCCGCGTTTGGCGGCGTAGGCGACGATTTCGCGGGCCTGCTCCTGGGAGTAGTAGCCGCCGTAGGCGTTGGGATCACCTTCGTGGGCGTAGCGGTGACCGGTGGCGGCCCAGTCTTTCCAGGTGTTGCCATAGCGCCAGGCGGCGGTTTGTGTAAGTTCAGGGAACTGTTTGATTTGTAATCGCCAGCCGGCGCCGTCGGTGAGGTGCCAATGGAAGGTATTCATTTTATAGAGCCACATCAGGTCGAGGAATCGCTTGATGTAGGAGATGGGGTAGAAGGTGCGGGATACGTCGAGCATCACGCCGCGGTGGCCGAAGCGGGGCTGATCATTAATGGTGACGGCGGGGATGAGGTTGGTGTCGGGCTGGAGGAGGCGGAGCTGCATCAGTGTTTGCGCGCCGCTGATGGCGCCTGCGGCGTTGCGGGCATAGACGGCTATGGACGACGGTGTGACCTGTAGTTGGTAACCGTTGCTGTCGGGCACAGTGCGGGAGTCCGCTTCGAGGATACGTATGGTTCCTGCGAAGTCAGCTTTATGTCTCCCTGAAAAAATTTTTACAGGCTGGTTTTGTGTGGCAATAAGGTCTGCCACATTTTTGAATGCCGGAGATGCGATGATGGGCGTGTGCTTTTGCCATTGAAAATGGCCGGGTTGACTGCTTATTTCCCTGGGTTGCGGGATCAGGTTTAGGTTGGCCTGTGCGAAGGCGGTGGTGTAGGTGGCAACAATGGCGGTAACCATTATGGCAAGTTTTCGGATCATGTTCACTATTCTTTAGTTGCGGCGAAAATAGGGAATTTAGGGAGATGTAAATGCTGAATTGGGGTGAGGGGGCATTAAAAAAGGGAACTTCCGGAGGAAGTTCCCTTTTCAGGTATTTACACTAAGTAAAAGTAGCAATTACTTTACAGAAGCAACCAGCGTTTTGAAAGTTTCTGGTTCATTCATAGCCAGGTCAGCCAGAACTTTTCTGTTCAGCTCAATACCTTTACCTGCTAATTTGTTCATGAATACAGAGTAGGTCAGACCTTCTGCTCTTACTGCAGCGTTGATACGAGCGATCCACAGCTGACGGTAATTTCTTTTCTTCAGTTTACGACCTACATAGCTATAAGTCAGACCTTTTTCGAGGACGTTCTTCGCTACGGTGTAAACATTTTTCCTTTTGCCATAAAAGCCTTTGGCTTGCTTTAAGATCCTTTTTCTGCGGGCTCTTGAAGCTACGGCGTTAACTGAACGAGGCATTTGTTGTTTTTTTTCTCAGGTTAAAAATTCGATTTACTCTTAGACTAGCGCATGCAGAGCATTCTCTTCACGAGATTCAGGTTAGCTTCGTGAACCAGCGTACTACCTCTGAGGCTACGTTTTCTTTTTGTAGACTTTTTGGTCAGTAAGTGACTTTTGAAGGCCATGAAACGCTTAATCTGTCCGTTCCCGCCAACTTTGAAAGTTTTCTTAGCACGGGAATGTGTCTTGAATTTAGGCATCTTACATCAAATTTGGACTGCAAAGGTAGGGGAAAATAATGAAAAAACACAGTCATGGCCAAATTTCTCCGATTTCCACCGTCTTGTGGAAAAAAAAATCTAAAATTCTTCTAAAACCTTAACCCTTTGAGAATCAGGAAGCAATCCCATCTCTCCAACTACTCTAGTAAAATTTATCATATTATAATTATTATCACTTTTTTTATTTTTCTATATTATTGTTAATTTTAATTTTATAATAAGCCGATTTTAGCCATATCGAGTTTAAACACCGATGCCTATGAAAACATTCTACACAACACACAACGCCCGCCGGCGCCGAGTTTCCGGCGTTTTTCACCGATGTATGCAGTTAAACCAGCGAAGGCAGTGACGGCCTGAAAATCCGCCATTTCTGATACTTTTTTGATTTAACCGTTTACACCTATGAAAAGATTTCTTACCCTCATATTACTGTTACTGTCGTTCCTGCTTGCCAGGCAAGGCGTGATGGCGCAATCAAATGCGACACCACCCACCGGCCAGCCGACAAAGCCGTTTATGAACATCCCGATAAATGTATGTGCTGGCAACTTTGCCAGTATAAACGCATTTATATGGGACTCCACCTATAGGTCGGGGGGCCAGGACCGGCAGTTTAACTATCCAAACGTTAAAGTGGATTGGTCCATTACCGGGGGGGCCTTTGCGGTTCTCTATAATAATAAGCCGGATAGCGCCAATGGTAAAAGGGATACAACTATCACCAACCAGACCTCCGATTCGTACAAAGTAAACGCGCTGACCATCAGGTTTAATACACCCGGGGTGGTTTATACCGTAACGGCGAATATTACCTATACCGACGCAAGAGGGGCTACCCGGACAGCTACGATATCCAGAACGATCACTTCGGTGGACTGTTCCATTACTGAATGTAAAGGAAGTACCACCATGTCATCCGACTTTTTGGAAGATTTTGGGCGGTTCAGAAAATATACTGATAACTCCCTTAGTAATAAACCACGTGCGTATTGGGTAGCCGGTGCGGTAGGATATAATTATAATGATAATATCTTTTATTCATATCCCAATCCTGATATAGGAGGGGATTTTTCTGATAATAGCTATGCCATTTACTGGAATACTAAGTTAAGATCAGAATGGGATAGTGTGGGGGATCACACCGGTCAAATCAGATATATATCTCCAACATCGGATAGTGTGGGAGGTATGCTGATTGCCAACTCAGCAAATGATAAACGAATATTTTATACCCGTGATGTAACGGTATGTCCAGGCTCACAATACAACTTCAGCGCCTGGTTTCTTAATACCAATACCAGAGAAGTATTTAACTCTACCTGTATTCAGGGTAACTCGACCGGTTATCGTTATGCAGGTGTAACCTTTAAAATTTTAGACTCACTTGGAAACGTCCTGAAGCAATTCAAGACTTTTGACGTTTCGATGAACCTGAATACCACCGGTGAGCGGTGGTTACCTTATGGTGGTACTTTTAAGGTACCAGGTGGAATCAAGAAATTAAAACTGCAGATTGTTAACGACAACGAAGGTGGTTGTGGTAACGATATCGCCATTGATGATATCAAGTTTAATTATTGTTCCCCTAACATTTATGGATTTGTGGATGGTTTGAAAGATGATGGGGTGACCGAGTCTGTACAATGCGCGGGATCTGCTATTAATCTCACCGCATGGTATACACCGAACGGTTTTGATCCCAATGATCCCAGTAAACCATATGATAAAAACCTGGACTATTTTACACAAAAGGTATTCAGGTGGGAATATAGTTATAATGACACGACCTATTATACCTTAACGGATTCAATCGGGGTGAATACCGAAACTGGCGTTACTGAAACTATCAGGTACGGAAGCCAGGATTCTGTGCTGCATTTTTTGCCGGGAGCACTTCAGGGAAATCCCACACAGCCTGTAATACGTTATTACAGGTTGAACATATTTGAAAAAGGAAATGAAAATATTAAGGATTGCGGATCGCCATCCACACCGATTGCCATTACCATCTTACCTAAACCGGTAGTAAAGCTCTCTTCTTCTGCCATATGTTTGGGAGACAATGTAAATCTGACGGTGGAGGGTCAGTACACGCGATATGAATGGAGGGCCCCGGCCGAGATTGCCGGTATTAAAGATGAGGCGGTTGTTGTTTCACCAACACATAATACAACTTATACAGCATACGGTTATGCTAACTATGGAGCCGGTCGTGTTTGCGTCGACTCCGGATCAGCAACAATACGCGTAGATACACCTGCTATAGTACATGTGACCGGTGGGCCAATCGAACTATGTGCCGGACAAACATCTACCAGTTTCCAGATCGAACCTGAAAACAATAAATACACCATCAGGTGGAGCAGTACCTGGCCAGTGGCGCAGGATACCGTTTATGGCAGCACCACCAATGTGCTGAATAATATTTATCCATGGCATGTGGGTGATAATTATTTTAAGGCAACTGTAACAAAGGGTGTCTGCGTTACGAGAGACTCCCTGCTGGTACAGGTGAGGTCAATGCCAATTGCAAAAACCAACCTGGATGAACTGGTAGGACAGTGTAATAAGACACAGTTCACCATGAAAGCCAATCAGCCGCTGAGTGATCAGAAAGGGACCTGGACTTTCATTCGTGGTGTGAGCAATGGCAGCAGTACTATCACCAATCCGAACCTGTATAATACCACGGTAAACATTACGCCGGCAGGTACGAAGGATACACTGATCTGGACCGTTGTGAATAACAACAAATCAGATTGTATTTCCCGTGATACGGTTATTCTCTACAATACCAAACCACTCACTGTTCCAAAAAGTATGGGCAGTACGCAGGTTTGTGTGGTAGCAGGGGAGTCGGTAGTGCTGAATCTGAATGGTACCAGACCGGAAAACGAGGGTGAATTTGGTAAATGGACATCTAATCCTGTTACCAATGTTACTTTCGCCAACGATGCATTATATAATACCACTGCAACGATAGTTGGAACAGCTAGTCCTACCAACTACACGTTGTATTGGACGATTAATAATGGTATTTGTCCTGCTGGTCCTTCAGCATCCATGGCGGTAAGAACCAAAACGCCTCCAACTATCGCTATTACCAATTCTCCGGTATTGGCTTGTAATACCACGCCGACAGTAAGACTGAACATCACCAGTGGTAGCAGTACTATCACTGATTACAGTATTACGACCACCAGTGGTAATCCAATGCCTGGATTTGTTCCGGTAACAGCGGCTTGGACTGGGGCTTCCTACATCGACATGACGATACCTGCCAATACACCGGCGGGTATATATACATTTGTAATGAATGTATGGGAGAGAAATACCACTACCAATGAACAGCTGGCTGGTTGTAGCAAAACGGTAACCTTTACAGTGAACTTATCAGAGCCAACTACGCCTCCTACAGATATAACCGTTAACAATCCTGCAATTTGCGGAAGAGGCAATGTATTGCTGACGCTGAATGGTGCAGAATTGGGAACTAACCCGGATGGTACAGTAGCCTCCGTATGGAAATGGTATAAAGGTTCCTGCGGTGGCACGCCGGTTACACCTGATAGTGCGAACGCAGATAATTCTATCGTACTGTTTAGAAATGTAACAGCTACCACTACGTATTATGTACGAGGAGAAAGTGCTGGTACCTGCGGTAATTCTATCTGTATACCTGTTACAGTAACTGTTTATCAACAACCTGCTGTACCTACTGCAACGCCTGAGCAATCACATTGTAATATGCCAACATTTACCATGGATGCCAGCAATCCTTCACCTGCAGGAGCTGCGGGCAAATGGTCAATTATAGGCGGCAGTGCCACCGGTGTGGTGATTACTGACCCGGGTAATCCTAAAACCACTGTTACTGTTCCTGCCGGTACCTTTGTGGAACTGAAATGGGCAGTGAGCAATGGTGTTTGTGATTCTGTAAGTACAACAGTTAAATTATATAACTACGCTACCAATCCTGCAGCTGAAGCAGGTCCGGATCAGGAAGACTGCGGCAGAACTACTGCATTCCAACTGGGAGCAACGCCAGTAGTATCTACAGGTAACATTGCGCAAATCGGTACCTGGACGGTGCAGTACACTGGTACAAATACGGCTCCGACTGTAAGTGATATCCATAATCCTGCGGCTACCATTACGGTGCCGGTAGGAGATCAGGTGCAACTTACATGGACAGTGACCAGTGTCTTAAATGGTACGATCATTAACCAATGTCCGGCTACTACTGATCAGATAACACTTTATAACTTTGCAAATAACCCGGCTGCAAACGCCGGCGCAGATCAGGAAGATTGCGGCAGAACCACTGCCTTTACCCTGAATGCAACACCTGTGGTATCTGCTGGTAACATCCAGCAGGTGGGCACCTGGACTGTGCAGTACACTGGTGCTAACGCCGCTCCGACAGTAAGTAATGTCCATGATCCGAGAGCTACTATTACAGTAGCACCTGGAGATCAGGTACAACTGACCTGGACCGTAACTAGTATCGTAAATGGTGTAGTAAACACTAATTGCCCAGCTACTACCGATGTAGTAACTATCTATAACTACGCTGCCAACCCAGCGGCCAACGCAGGAGCAGATCAGGAAGATTGCGGTAGAACTACTGCTTTCACTCTGGATGCAACACCTGTGGTATCAACTGGAAACATCCAGCAGATTGGTACCTGGACGGTGCAGTACACTGGTGCTAACCCTGCTCCGGTTGTAAGTGATATCCATGATCCAAAAGCTACTATCGTAGTACCAGTAGGAGATCAGGTACAACTGACCTGGACAGTTACCAGTATCGTAAATGGTGTAGTTAACACTAATTGCCCGGCTACTACTGATGTAGTAACTATCTATAACTACGCTGCAAACCCAGCTGCTAACGCAGGTGCAGATCAGGAAGATTGCGGTAGAACTACTGCCTTCACCCTGGATGCCACCCCAGTGGTATCTACTGGAAACATCCAGCAGATCGGTACCTGGACAGTGCAGTACACTGGTGCAAACGCTGCTCCGGTAGTAAGTGATATCCATAATCCGAAAGCTACTATCGTAGTGCCAGTAGGAGATCAGGTACAACTGACCTGGACCGTAACCAGCATTGTAAATGGTGTTATCGTTACTACATGTCCCGCTACTACTGATGCCGTAATTATCCGCAACTTCGATACAGATCCACTTGCAGAAGCAGGTGCAAATCAGGAAGATTGCGGTAGAACTACTGCCTTCACCCTGGATGCCACCCCTGTAGTATCTACTGGAAACATCCAGCAGATCGGTACCTGGACGGTGCAGTACACTGGTGCTAACACTGCTCCGGTTGTAAGTGATATCCATGATCCAAAAGCTACCATCACGGTAACACCTGGTGATCAGGTACAACTGACCTGGACAGTAACTAGTATCGTAAATGGTGTAGTAAACACTAATTGCCCAGCTACTACCGATGTAGTAACTATCTATAACTACGCTGCTAACCCAGCTGCCAACGCAGGCGCAGATCAGGAAGATTGCAGTAGAACTACTGCCTTCACCCTGGATGCAACCCCTGTAGTATCTACTGGAAACATCCAGCAGATCGGTACCTGGACGGTACAGTACACTGGTGCAAACGCTGCTCCGGTAGTAAGTGATATCCATGATCCAAAAGCTACCATCACGGTAACGCCTGGTGATCAGGTACAACTGACCTGGACTATCACCAGTATCGCAAATGGTGTAGTAAACACTAATTGCCCAGCTACTACCGATGTAGTAACTATTTATAACTACGCTGCTAACCCGGCTGCCAACGCGGGTGTAGATCAGGAAGATTGCGGTAGAA
>NZ_JAHUWJ010000011.1 GCF_019219075.1 Chitinophaga sp. sic0106 | reverse complement strand
GCCGCCAGCTTCCTTCAGATTCGCAGTCGCCCGCGACACCCTTGCTATTGGCTAACCCTTCCTACTACAAAGTGGGTTCGGGACTTGCACCCTATAGCAGATCGCCATGCCTGGCGCACACAAAAAAAACCGCCCCGGGAGTCCCGGGGCGGCTTATATAATATGCGTTGTGTTGCAAATTAGTGTTTTGCAGCAGTATCAACAGCAGCAGCAGCAGCTGAATCAACAGCAGCTTTAGCAGAATCAGCAGTTGCGTTAACAGCAGCGTTTGCAGCGTTAGCAGCAGAGTCGATAGCTTGAGTAGCTTCAGTAGCAGTAGAATCTACAGCTTTCTGCTCAGCGTTACCACCACAAGCAACTGCGAAAATACCGAAAGCGGCAACCAGGAAACCAAATTTAATTACGTTCTTCATCGTACAATAATTTAGGATGTTTTTTGAATGATTTAACCTTTATACCGGGATCACCCAAAAGGTAACCCAATGTTTTAAAAATTTTTTTTTCGGTACTTTGGGTTACCAAACGCCTTTTAACTGTATTAAGAGTGAAGCAAATTCAAGACATAGCAAAAGATAGGGATTTATTGCTGGGGTTGGCAAAAAGTGATGGTAAGTCATTGGAAATCATCTATTCAGATAATTTTCCGGTTGTATTACGCATGATTTTACAGCATAACGGAACCGAAGACGATGCCAAGGATGTATTCCAGGAAGCCATCATTATATTATATGAAAAGGCCTGTAAAGGAGACTTTACACTCACCAGCCGCCTGAAAACTTTCCTGTATTCTGTTTGCCGCCACCTCTGGCTCAAAAAACTACAGAGCAACCACGGCCTGTATGCCCTCCCGACGGAACTGGAGGAAATCATACCTGCCGAAGACATTGTAGACGACCACGAGGCTAAAGACGAACAGTTCCGTATCATGGAAAAAGCTATGGACAGCCTGGGGCAACCATGCAAAACTATTTTGGAAGATTATTACCTGCACAAACATTCCATGCAGGAAATAGCGGACAAATTTGGCTACACCAGCTCGGAAAACGCCAAAAACCAAAAGTACAAGTGCCTCATGCGACTCAAAAAAATGTTTTTCGATAAATACAATACATCATTATAAGCAGCAGCCATGAAAGAAGATATGTTTCTCATCAGTGAAATAGAGCGTTACCTCGAAGGGGAAATGACTGTGCAGGAGAAGGCTGCCTTTGATGAATTGCGTAGAACAAACCCACAGATCAACCGCCAGGTAGAAGAACACCAGCTCCTCATCCAGGAACTGGACCACCTCGGTAAACGTAAAGATCTGCAGGCCCAGATGGATCGCATCCACCAGCAACTGGATATGCCGGCCATCCGTACCACCGTTCAGGAAGCTACCCAGGCCAGCAAACGCGCCCGTATACGCCGCCGCACCATCGCCAACCTGGCAGCTGCCGCCTGTATTGCCCTGGTAACCTCCATTTCTACCATCGCAATTATTCAGAACAGCAGCCGAAACAAATCTACCGCCCAGTATGAAGACGTCAGACGCGTGCTGAACAACATCCAGCGCTCTCAAAACGCCCTCATCAACGATATTAAAGATAAAAATAAAGCACCCCTCAATCCAGGTACCTACGGCGGTACAGGTTTCGCTGTTTCCGGCAACGGTTACATCGTTACCAACCTCCACGTAGTGGCAGGTGCTGACTCCATCTACGTTCAAAATACCAAAGGCGACGCCTATAAAGCAGTCAGCGTATTTGAAGACATCTCCAGCGACCTGGCGGTGCTCAAAATTGCCGACAGCACCTTTAAAAGTCAGCCATTACCTTACGCCCTCAAACCTCAAAGTATCACCCTCGGTGAAGAAGTATTCACCATGGGCTACCCAAGGGATGAAATCGTTTATGGTAAAGGATATATTTCCGCCAAAACCGGCTTCAACGGCGACACCACCGCCTACCAGGTATCTATCCCGGTTAATCCGGGCAACAGCGGAGGCCCGCTCCTGGATGCCAAAGGTGATATCGTAGGTATTATCACCGGCAAACAAACCACCTCCGACGGTATCGCTTTCGCAGTGAAATCCGCCCACCTGAAACGCCTGCTGGATGAAATGCCGAAAGACAAGCAATCCAAAAAAGAATGGGCACATAAAAGTAAACTGGAAGGAATGAATCGTGTGGACCAGATCAAAAAAGTAGAAGAATTTGTATACCTTGTAAAAGTATACAACTGATAATTCGATAACTGAGTAATGAAAAATAAACGAAAAGGTCCTGCAACGTTGCAGGACCTTTTCGTTTATGTGTATCCGGTATATTCTTTAAAGCAACACGTTTCCGTAGTAATACATTTTATCAGGATTACGGTGGAATAAGTTTGCAGCCATTAACCTATAGCGGTAGCTGCATCAAAAAATCGTTGTGAAGCCGCTTCCAGAGAAGTTTTAAGCTCACCCTTCTGCATACCGGCTGCTGCCACTTTTAATTCCCGGCCCATTACAAATAATACTGTTTCATCAAAAGGACCTTTGGGTTTTGGAGGAATTTTAACCGGGCGTGGGCAAAGTTCATCTGTGAGCTGGGTAACAAACTTAGCGCCTGCACTACCACCCTTTTCCTGGGCCTGTGTAATCATATCACCAGCCACCGCTTTTGCAAATATCTCTTTCGAAGAGCCAATAGTTTGAACCGGACCACGGGGGATAATTACATCCCAGATAGCAGGATTATGCAGCGCCGCAAGTCCCAGCGCACCATATTTACGCACCACGTTCTCGATGGTCCATGGAACAGGTTCAGGATCTAAACGCATGGTGGTAAACTCACCATTCACAAAGTTGTGGGCTACTGATTCCAGCAAAGCGCTTTTTGAGGAGAAATCTAGGTTTGCCATTGTAGTATAATTTGGGGTATTGAAATAAATTCACCACCCAATTTGTCGGCATTAACATCTCCCAGGGAAACAAAATTTAAAAATATTTTCGCAATAACACCACTACCAGGATGAGGAAAAACAACCCGATCAGTACATAACCATACGGAAACCCTTTTGGTGCGGGCCCTTTCACAGCAGCAGCATCCCCAATCAATACCGCGGAAGCCCAATAATAGGGCAATTGCCGGTCCCGTTCCTGTCCATCCAGATAAGCCAGTTTGGCCTGTTGTAAAGCTATATCCTTAGGCATACCATGTGCCAGCGCATCGTGGAGCTTTTCTGTGAGTTCATATGTAGCATTGTTATCGATCTTCCACAGCGAGGTGATTACCGCCGGTATACCTGCCATGCTGAAGGCCCTGCCCAGGCTCAGCACCCCCTCTCCCCTGGCCAATTTCCCTGTACCTGACTCACAGGACGATAGTATGATCAGCGCGGTAACAGTGTCTTCCAATAACCCTATTTCAGGCAAACGCAAGCTGGTATCCGCCAGGTAAAGCACCGGCTCTGTACCTGCCGCGCTGGCATGGGTATACAACTGTACCACACTGCTGCGCGGTAACTGCTCCAGGAAATTATCCCGGTTAGCTTTGGTACCGGTTAAAACGCGTCCTTTATTATAGTCTTTCCGTATCCGGCCCACCGATGCTGCTGCACCAGGCAATGGCTGCAACTGTAAGTCCGCCGCATATTCCACCGGCGCTATTCCCAAAAAAGGATACACTGCCCTGCCCATGGCCCGCTGCTGCTTCAGCAAAGAACCAGCGGCATACGTGTAACTAAACGCATGCTTACGCAACAGGTAACTGTTATGCGCCAAAGTATCCGTTAACAAGGCTTCGAAGGGAATAAAATATTCATCACCGGAAATAATGACCCTTTTGCCTGGTAATTGCAGCGGCGCAAACAACTGCTTGTACACTTTGTATGACAACTCACGATAACGACTATACGCCGTTGTAGTAAATGCCCGCTGATCCATTGTTTCAAGCAAATCTTCCACGTCCTTTTTCACATAAGGCAATTTGTATAAACGTGCTCCCTGCACAGTAACCTGCAGCACGTATGCCAAGCTGTCGGCCATAAAATAGCTCACCAGCTCCTGATCCGCCGCCAGCAACTGCTTACGGATCAACGCAGGCGTGGCTGCGCTGGTATCATACTTATACCGGTAATATCCCGGGTGCCGCTGTTCCAACCCTGCAATAAACCGCTCCAACCCTTTCTCTTCCCGGAAAAGTTGTTGCGATGCCTCCTCGTATGCCGGCGTACCAGCCGTTTCCATGGCAAGCTGCTGCTGCATGGCATTCACGCGGATACGCAGTTGCTGCTCCTCCGCTGCCGCTGCCGCTGGCAACAGCCGGCGGGCACCTAACTCATTTAGTTTATCATTCAGCAATACGGCGCGACTCTTCTCAAAAAAATGGCAGGCTGCGTTAGCATCCTGCAGGAGGTAACTTACCTCTATCGCCTGCGCATACATCTTACGCGTGCGGTTACGCCAGTACAGCTGGGTCGGCTCCCCGGATTGTTTCCAGCGCATCAGGTCCACTGACAAGTCTGCAATCATAAACGTTTGTAACGCCGCCTTCCCCCATTGCTGCTCCCCGGTACTGCGGTAAATTTCCATTAACGATTCAGCCTTATTACTCAGCAGCGTGTATACGAAGTAGTTATTGTTTACCAGGCGAAGCCGGTCATAGCCGGGATTCGCAGTGATAGCCGGGTCCTTAAAGTTAACCGGCAGTGTAGTAAGTCCCAGCTGGTAGTTGACCAATGCCTCCCGGTACTTTTTAAGGTTCCAGCAGGCGGAGCCAATATTATTATATACACCTGCCAGCACATAGGGATCAGCCGATTTTATGGCAAACTGCACGCCTTGGCGGTAGCATTGCATGGCCTGCGCCGGCTGGTGGATGTCCAGGTAAAAATTACCCAGGTCGAGCGTATTCCTGGCACAGTCGCTCCAGCGGGCAGCTGCTTCATTCCAGCGCAGCACCTGGCGGTACCAGCGGACCGCTTCCTTTTCCTGCCTGAGTTTTCCACAAACCGCCGCATATACGGTATAACAAACTATTTTGTAGACTTCTGGTGTAGTGGGCGTGAGCATAGCGATGGCCTGGCGAATCACGCCACCGGCAGCGGTATCTTCCAGGGCAACCATGGCCTGTGCTTTCTGTGCCATCAGCGCTATTTCCGACAAACTATTCCTGACGCTATGCGCCACCCTGTAGCCCAGTTCGGCAATGTTTTTTGCCTGCTGGTATTGCCCGTTGTTGTAAAGTGAAAAGGCTGATCTTTCAAATGCCAGCAGTGCGATAGCTGTTTTCTCCGGAAAGCGGATACCTAAAAGGATGCAGCTGTCGAAATAATGATACGACTCCTCATAGAGATACAGCTTATCGTAAAACAGTCCCAGGTTGAAGTAGCTGTTGACCAGGAAAGGCTCCTGCCGGTCTTTGGCGGTGCTATTGACGGCAATGGCATCTTTCGTATAGGCAATAGCGTTATCCCACGATTGCTGCAGGTGATAAATATTTCCCATTCGGTGAACGATGCGTGCATACACGCTGTCTTTCACCTTATAACAACGTTTTTGTATGGCCAGCAAAGAATCCAGCTGATGAATTTTACTATTGTTGTCATCAGCACTTTGCTCCACCGCTATCACAGCCTGCATCAGGGTTTGACGGGCAGGGCACTGTGCGCCGGCATGGAAATAAGTAGCCAGGCAGCAGATTATCATCAGCTGCCTGCGCATCATCGCAATAGTATTTATCAGGTTATGCCTTATATACTACTGTTTAGTTGTGAATAATATATCTGCCTTCTTTTACTTTCTCTTTAATCATTTCGTTTTTTGATGCACTCACTTCCCTTGCGTTAAGGAAAGTTTCTTTCTTCAGCTGAGGAACATACATACTCACCGGACACATAGCCGCAATCCGCCCGGTGACTATAGCCGTAGCAAATGAGGAGCCTGATATGTAGCTGTTATTCAGCATCAGCGGTACCCTGAATTGCTGCATTCCATTTTCTGAAATATCCGCTTTCACACCAATATCCACATATCGCGAAGCGAAGTTTTGCGTAGGACTTACAGCCGTATCATTTACCGTGGTAGCCACTATTACGTTGCTGCCGATGTTATTAAAACAGGCCGGGTACATGTTATGTTTAGTGAGGTCGCGTAAGTCGGCCTCGCTGAGTCCTGCTTTAATGGCGCTATCATCAGCGGCGGCAGAGCGGTTACCTGCGGAGGTAATGAACAGGATTCCTTTTTGTGCCAGCACGGTGGTGATCATTGAATCCAGTGGCCGGTAAGGATTGGATTTGTACCCGCTGTAATAGCCCCAGGAGGCATTGATTATGTTAGCCTGGTGACTCACGGCGTAACCGATAGCACACATGGTACCAAACATATCTCCTTCTGCTTTTTGGTCGTGCGTTTTCAGGATCATCAGTTGGAGTGCGTTAGCGCTGTCCCGCTGGAATTCATTCAGGATAAACAGCGCGATGTGGCTACCATGGCGGCCCGGATGATCGTCTCTGACATCTGCATTATTGTTCGCAAAATTCCAACCCACCACATCATCTTTCATGCAGTTGCCATCATCATCGTTGTTATTGCCAGCCGTTTCAAGCGGGTTTTTCCAGGTGTAGCCAGCGTTCAGTAAGGCTTCATCCAGTCCGGTGTCAAGAATGGCTACCCGCACCGGTGTGCCTTTGTTGTTGAACCGGCGGGATACCATTTTTGTAATCTGTGCAGGCTCCTTAGCATCCCTGTCAGGAGGCATCTGGAAGATGAAATTCGGTGAATAGTAAGAAGAGGTGTCTTCGCCCTGACCTTGGGAGCCGGTACCGGTAGTAGTGCCGCCTCTTACCGGGTCAGCGAAAACGTAGGTTTCAATGCCGGGTGCATTCCAGAGTTCCACGGGCATGTCTGTACAGTTGGGGCATCCCTTTACCTGTATCTTCGTAGTATCGATACCGTAGTGGTGCATACTGTCTTTTATGCGGGTACGCTCCGCAGCAGTGGGGGTATGTTTAAAGATCAATACCAATTGGTTCTTGCGGTATGGTGGCGATGCATAGGCGCTATCCGTACGCGTAATTTTAGTAACAAGCACTGGTTCCTTACAGCGACGCAGCAAAAACAGTACAATGATAATCGCAATTATCAGCAATAGTAATAGCAGATTTCGAGGTTTCATGATTAAAGTTTGTTCAGCCAGTCGGTAGCGTATTTGCTGCCGGGCAGCTGGTTGTTCTTAACTTCCAGTAATAACTTTTTGGCGAGCTGTAAGTCTTCAGGGGTGCCGCGTTGTAACAATGCCAGTGCTTTGTAAAATGGTCCGGGGTTGGCATACAGCGGGATCTGTGTTAGCAGATCAAACTGCGCGATTGCCATATCATAACGTTTGGTAACAAGGTATACGATGCCAAGGTATTTGATGGCATCTGTTTTTACAGATGCGGTGTTGGTCAGCGTGGTGAATATTTTTTCGGCGGTATCATAGTCACCTTTATTATAGGCGGCAATACCGGTTTGCAGGCTATCGCCTTCACTGCTCATGGTCACACTTAGTTCACGCAGATTTTCTTTGATATAGCCGTCCGCAAGTTTTGACGGTGCTGGTGATTTGCTGAAATACAACCAGCCGGCAATTACCAGCAGCAGCAACGTGGCTGCTGCCGCCAGGTAGCGCCCAACGGGACGTTTAACCGCGACCATGCTCACCGGCATTTTTTTAAAAGCTGCCGCTTTATGTTGATGTACTTCTTCTTTTATTACGCTGCGGGCACTGAGGTAGAAAGCTACCTCCCGGGCAAATTCCTGGTCAGTAGTGCAGCGCTGTTCAAACGCCGCTTTTTCTTCCGGCCCTAATGCTCCGGTAAAGTAATCATCGATGTAATGTAGTTGCTCATTCATAACCAGGCATTTTTTCCCTTAATTTATCCAGGCATCGTCTTCTGCTTACTTTCACGACTTCAGCGGAGTTATAATGCAGCATGGCAGCAATTTCACGATCAGGGTATCCATCTTCAAACAGCAGCAACAGCTCTTTACATTTTTCACCAATTTCCGCCAGTTTTTGACGCAGGAGGGTATGGTTGTTATGGTCTATCAGCTGCTGCACCGCATTTCTGGCATTATCCGGAAGCATCATCATCATGCTGTCCAGGTCGTAGGTGTGATGAACCCGCTCTTTATTAGTCGCGCTTTTCCGTTTCAGGTCAACACATTTATTATAAAAAATCTGGGAAATATAAGTTTTGAGAGAGGCCCGGTGTTCAAATTTGCCGGCTACCACGTTGTCTATCACAGAAATAACTGCGTCGGAATAGGCGCTGGCACTGTCATCCATGGTCAGGTTATATTTACGTTCTCCCTCCCTGGTGAGATAGAAAAAAGAGGTATAGAGCAGTTCTTCAAAAGAACGTCTTGTGGGGCCGCCCAACTGTAAGCCTGCAAGGATTTCTGCGTCCCTGCTACTATTTACTGTTATGGGTATCATACAGGTTAATAAATAAAGAATTGGGGAAAACTAATATACGTAAAAAAAATTCATCAATGTTGTTTACCTCGGGTTTAATCTTTCGACTAATACTTATAGTTAACACAGTTTGTAACCCCAAAAACCTCCTTGTAGGTATAACCCCCAAAAAGAAAAGGGTGATCAATTCGCTTGATCACCCTTCTTATTTAAGCCTGTGGCCTTATTTCTTTATCCAGTTTTTATATTTATCTGTTATCCAGTACAGCAGGTCGTTGTTTTCCAGGCTGCGCATGGTTTCATATGAAGGATAGTTGTCACGCATAAAATGTTGCAGGGAATCGCCTGACAAACCAGTTACCCGACTAACCAAGGCAGGGGTATAACGGGAATCGATATACTTTTCTTTCTCCATGGTTTCGTAATTCTCTTTAAACTGGCGTTTTTGTTTTTCTTTTTTAGAGAATCGGGTAATCGGGCTGAACACTATCCCGGCACCTTCCGGCGTATTTCCCCCGGCAAGCGGCTTGTTGGGCAGGTCCAGCAGATAGCCGTATTGATCCCGGCGGGCCATGGAATCCAGCTGATATGGGGAATATTTAGCACTGATATCTACTCCTTTGAGGAATTTACTGGTCACCGTCATCCGGATATTGATGGTTTGACTGCCGGATGTGGCTGTTACCAGCACGGTATCCGATACATATCCTACAAATGTAACCGATAAGCGGTCGCCCCGGGAAGCATTAATACGGTAAAAGCCTCCCTGGTCCGTCACCGAGTGTTTGCCGGTAGTGAGGTTGGTAACAGTAGCGTACGGTAATACCAGCCTGTTTGTATCGGACACCACACCGGTTACTACCACCTGCGCCTGCACGAACTGCATGGTCAACATCAGCATACAGCCTAAGGCCAAAATGCGGGCAATTTGCTTTATCATCTATTAAGGTTTTAAATCCTGACGGTTATCTACTCCAATCAACATATCAGCTACTCCATATGTTCAGGTATATCTCTCTACAATATTACAGTTTTATGAAAAACAAAAATCCTTCCAGTCTGGTGACCGGAAGGATTTTTTATGCATGAAAATTTTGTTTGATTTTTTAATGACCTGCAGTACGTCGGCATCCACAAAACCGCACACCTCTTTATCCAGCGGTCACTTTAATGCGGGTATCAAACTGCTGCGATGCACCAGGGGCCAGTTCTACCAGGCCTAAACCATTGTTGAATGCATTAGGCGCACCACTCAGGTTTTCGATGGCGATACTTTTGCGATGCGGCGGTATATAGACCTGCAAAATCGGATACTGTGCGGAAGGATAGAAGCTGATACTGATATTCTTCACCGGATCGCGCAACACTGCCAGTGGCTGTGAAGCAGCAAAATCCAGCACGAAGGAATTATCCAGCTCCACTCCCTGCAGGCCTTTACCCGTTCTGAACTCGGTAAAAGGCAGCACTTTTCCTGTAGGGATCAGCTTCTCATCAAATTCTACAATCTGTTTGGAAGCAAAGGTGAGCACCAGCTGATCCACCGGCGTGCCGGTAGAAAAATACGGATGCCAGCCGTCCATCAGGGGCATCACTGCGTCACTTTTACTGGTTATAGTAGTGGTGATCTGCAGCTCATTATCCGGGTGCAGGGTATAAGTGGCCGTGCAATCGTAAGCAAACGGGAAACCTGCATCTTCCTGATTATAACTATATGCAAGGGTAACAGTAGCCTTTGCCTCATCCGCCTCCTGGGATACCACTTTAAAAGGAGCATTGTACAGCAGGCCGTGGATGGCATTTCCAGGAGCAATGGTTTTTTCCAGCGTATAGTCTTTACCGTTAAAGCTATACCGGGCATCCTTGATCCGGCAGGCGTACGGACTTAGTTTTACATTCTTGAAGCTGTTTTTAAGATCCTGCTGCATATCTGCCAGGTCTTTATAGCTGTCGATCAGGTTGAGGGTGTTATTGCCCTGTTTCACCTTAAACGTGTGCAATAAAGCACCATGTGCCGGAATAATTCCTACGGCAGTACCGCTTTTTCCGTCTGTCAATGCCACAATATCAAAACCACCTTCCTGTAATGAAAGTATACTAAATCTCATTGTTCCTGTTTTATTTGCATACAAAATAGTCAAAAAAATCAGATGGCGTTATTGATAATATTCTCCAGCCATTCCTGACGGCCGCTGGTCAGTTTAGGCTCACCGTTAGCTGCTGCGAAGTTGCGCAGGTCTTCCAGGGAGAGTTTACCGCTTTCAAATTCCAGGCCTTTACCGCTGTCGAAAGAAGCGTAACGGTCTTTACGGAATTGCTTATATGGAGAATTTGCCAGCACTTTTTCTGCGATAAGCGCCGCTCTTGCGAACGTATCGATACCGCCGATGTGTGCGTGGAAAATATCTTCGAGGTCAGTAGAGTTACGACGGGTTTTGGCATCGAAGTTAACACCACCACCTGCAAAGCCACCGGCTTCGAGGATGATGAGCATACTTTCGATGAGCTCATTCAGGTTCATCGGGAACTGGTCGGTATCCCAACCATTCTGCGCATCACCGCGGTTAGCATCGATGCTACCCAGCATACCTGCGTCAGCGGCTACCTGCAGCTCATGCTGGAAGGTATGGCCGGCGAGGGTGGCGTGGTTTACTTCGATATTGAGTTTGAAATCCTTATCCAGTCCGTACTGGCGCAGGAAACCGATTACGGTAGCGCTGTCGAAATCGTACTGGTGCTTGGTAGGTTCTGCTGGTTTAGGCTCGATGAAGAATGTACCTTTAAAGCCTTGTTTGCGGGCATAGTCGCGCGCCATACCGAGGAAGCGTGCCAGGTGTTCCTGTTCACGTTTCATGTTGGTGTTCAGCAGGGTCATATAACCTTCACGGCCACCCCAGAACACGTAGTTTTCGCCACCCAGTGCGATGGTAGCATCCAGTGAGTTTTTCACCTGTGCGCCCGCATAAGCCACCACTGCGAAGTCAGGGTTGGTAGCGGCACCATTCATATAGCGAGGGTTGCTGAAAACATTGGCGGTACCCCACAGCAGTTTTACACCGCTGGCGGACTGTTTTTCTTTTGCGTAAGCAACGATCTGCTGCATACGGCTTTCATATTCGGCAATGTTCGCACCTTCATCTACCAGGTCCACATCGTGGAAGCAGTAATAAGGTAAGCCCATTTTGGTAATGAACTCGAACGCGGCATCCATTTTATCTTTTGCGCTTTGTACAGCATCAGTGGCTACCAGCCATGGGAAGTTTTTAGTACCAGGACCAAACGGATCTCCACCGGTGCCACAGAAGGTATGCCAGTAGGAAACTGCAAATCGGAATAATTCCTTCATGGATTTGCCGGCAATAATTCTGTTTTCATCGTAATAACGGTAAGCCAGTGGATTGTCTGACTGTGGTCCTTCAAATTTGATCTTACCGATCCCTTTGAAGTATTCCTGGTTTCCAAGTGTAATGCTCATAACTATGTTAAATTTTAAAATTTACTTATTATCTGCCAGTTCTCCGAGTGAGAGACGCTGTTTGAGAGCGTAGAGCCACTGGCCATATGATTCGCGGTATTGTGATTGCAGTTTCGCCTCTGGCTCAATAACGGCCAGGCATTCCATTCCGCGGAAGGCATTCTGAAGATTGAAATACCCTGCTCCTACGGCTGCACCGCGGGCTGCCCCCTGGGCGCCATCTGTGTTATATAATTCTATTACTACGTTTGCGGTGTTAGCGAAGGCTTCGCGGAAGAGCGGACTAAGGAACATGTTTGCCTGTCCGGCACGCACGCGGTGAATGGAAGATCCCATTTCTGCCATGATATCCATGCCATAGTTCAGGCCAAAAACGATGCCTTCCTGAACGGCGCGCAGCATATGCTCCCTGCCGTGCAGGTTGAAGTCGAGCTGATTAACGGTGGCGCCTACACGCATATTGGCGAGTATTCTTTCGGCACCATTCCCAAACGGGAATACCTGTAGTCCGGCGGAACCGATGGGCGCTGTTGCTGCCAGCTCATTCATTTGCGGATAGCTGAGGTCCCCTACTACTGATTTCAGCCAGCTGTTGGCAATACCGGTACCATTGAGGCACATGAGCACGCCATTGCGTACGCCGCCGCCTTCGTTGTTTACATGCACAAAGGTATTCACCCTGCTCTGCTGATCGTAGGCATGCTGGTCGGTTACGGCATATACCACACCGGAGGTACCGGCGGTGGTAGCTGCTTCTCCCGGTTGCAGCACGTTCAGCGAAAATGCGTTGTTGGGCTGGTCACCGGCTCTGTAAGTCACCGGTGTACCTGCTGCGAGACCGAGTGTAGCGGCGGCGGCGGCAGTAAGGTTCCCCTGGTCACCGAAGGTAGGAACGATCTCTGATAACAGGGAAGCGTCAATATCATAGTGGTTCAGCAGGTCTGCCGCAATGCCCTGGGCGGTAAAGTCCCAGAAGGTACCTTCCGACAAGCCGGAGGCGGTGGTGCAGGCTTTACCGGTGAGTTTCATCCCAATGAAATCACCCGGCAGCATCACTTTATGGATACGTTCGAATACATGCGGTTCGTTTTCCTTTACCCAGCGCAGCTTGGAAGCGGTGAAGTTACCCGGAGAGTTGAGCAGGTGGGAAAGACAGTATTGCTCTCCCAGCTTATTAAAGGCCTGGCGGCCTATTTCCACGGCGCGACTATCACACCAGATAATAGCCGGACGCAGTACTTCCTGGTTTTTATCTACGCATACCAGTCCGTGCATCTGGTAGGCGATGCCGATACCTTTTACGGTAGCGGGTTCAAATGCAACTTGTTGTTGGAGGATTTTGGTGGCGTTGATGACTTCCTGCCACCAGCTTTCGGGGTCCTGTTCGGCCCAGCCGGCGTGAAGCACCTGCATGGGCATTTCACGGGAGGGACTGATGGCACTGGCCAGGCACTTACCACTATCAGCATCCAGCAATGCTGCCTTTATTGATGAAGATCCAATATCGTAGCCTATGAAATACATATCTTATTTTTTACAATGGGCAACAGGTTTCCGGTGAGGGGGTGTCGATAGCAGCGTGAAGAAAAGGGAGGGCTGACGCCTTCAGCGTCGGCCGGAGTGTAGGGCCGCGTGTATGCGGCCCTACGGCCTCCCTGCACTACTATGGACACCACCCTTGCGGATGTTATATCTCTCTATAAAAAAAACTACTACCAGTATACTGTGTAGAGTGCCATCAGGATACCGCAGATCAGTACAGCACCAACGGTAAAGCTAATGGACGGCTTGAACATGCTTGAATCGATGGCCAGCCCTTTAGGGTTATTTGCACTCTTAGGATCTGCCAGGGTAATGATGATCATACCGATTACACAGATTACAAACACAAGACCCATACGGTCGAGGAATGCCATTTCGTAAAGACCTGAGTCAGGATTCAGGATCGCCCAGCCGCTGTTGTAGAGGAACTGGAGGTCCATAAAGGCCGGCAGGAATTTGAAGAAGAAGGACAGCAGCAAACCGCCGATCATGGCGAATAACGCCGCGCTGCTGGTTGTGCGTTTCCAGAAGAAGCCAAGCGCAAACATGGCAAATACACCCGGCGATACGAATCCGGTATATTCCTGGATGAACTGGAAGCCTCCTTTTTTATCGATACCGAGGAAGTTGGAAATTACGATCGCGATCACCATGGTAACTACCACGGCTGCACGACCTACGTTTACAATCTTTTTCTCGTCCGCTTCCTTATTGAAGATTTTCTTATAAATATCCAGTGTGAAGATGGTAGAGATACTGTTGGCTTTACCTGCCAGTGAAGCTACTACTGCAGCTGTGAGCGCGGCGAAGGACAAGCCTTTCAGACCGGTAGGCAGCAGGTTTAACAGCACCGGATAAGCGTTATCCGCATTCAGGGAGCCATCTTTCAGCATTTCTGTCTGGAACTGCCCTTCTTTCCACAGCACGTAGGCTGCGATACCAGGCAATACCACGATGATAGGCATCAGGAGTTTCAGGAAACCTGCGAAGAGCAGACCGTTACGGGCTGTTTTGAGGTCCGCACCCAGCGCACGCTGTGTGATGTACTGGTTACAACCCCAATAGTTCAGGTTTACGATCCACATACCCCCTACGAGTACACTGAGCCCGGGTAGGTCGAGGTACTTGGGATTTTCCTTGTGGATGATCATGTGGAAATGGTCGTTGGCATGCTGCGTCATCAGCTTGAAACCGTTGAGTACGCCTTCGCTGCCGAATTGCTTGGATACCAGCTGGAGCGCCAGGTAGGTAGTAGCCAAACCTCCCAGGATGAGGAAGAACACCTGGATCACGTCCGTATACCCGATTACCTTCATACCTCCCAGCGTGATGATAATGGCAAACACCGCAAGGCATACCATACATACGTAGAAGTTAATACCGGAGATGGTAGTAATAGCCAGGGCTCCGAGGTACAGGATAGACGTCAGGTTTACCACCACGTACAGCAATAGCCAGAACACGGCCATGATGGTGGCCACCGTTTGGTTATACCGCTTCTCCAGGAACTGGGGCATGGTGTAAATCTTGTTCTTGAGGTAGATGGGCAGGAAGAATACAGCCACCACAATCAGGGTTGCTGCTGCCATCCACTCGTAGGTAGAAATTGCGAGCCCGATATTGAATCCGTTGCCGGACATACCGATAAATTGCTCAGCAGAAATGTTAGATGCAATAAGCGAAGCGCCAATTGCCCACCAGGTAAGAGATCCTTCCGCCAGGAAAAAGTCTTTTGAGTCTGTAGTGGCTTTCTTTTTCTTTGTGTAGATGTAATACCCATAGCCTGCTACGATGATAAAGTAGATCAGGAAAACAAGGTAGTCCATACCGCGAAGAGTGTGATTCATAACGTTCAAACGTGGTTGTTAAAATAAATAGCGGAACAATTTAGCAATTTAAATGTAATTTTTACCCTTACCTACGTGTTAAAAAAGTAAAAACCGCAGTAAATATTCCTGCGGTTTTTTTGCGGCTTCAAAACTATCATTTTCCACCACATATCAAAGGTCATTAACAAAAAATGCAACATTTGATACCCATATCATTTACTGAATGATACCTTTCAGCGCCACTGTATGGCCTTTGGCCGGATTTACCGTTACTGATTTTCCATTATACGTGACCGTTACCTTCCCACCGGTGGTGCTCTTAAGGCTTGCTGATTTCAACTGATGGTTTTGCCAGGCCATGGTAATTTCATACCCTCCACGGGCCTTTATACCACTTATGTTACCGGCAGCCCAGGCGGCGGGCAGGGCGGGTAATAATTCGATAGTACCGTCTCCGCTTTGCATCAGGGCCTCGGTGATGCCTGCGGCGCTGCCAAAGTTACCATCGATCTGGAAGGGCGGATGGTCGTCGAACAGGTTACTGTAGATAGATTTTTTAAACAGGGCCTGGATGTTTTCGTAGACTTTTTCCCCATCGCGAAGGCGGGCGTAGAAATTAATGATCCATGCACGCGACCAGCCCGTGTGTCCGCCACCGTGAGAGAGGCGGTAATCCAGCGTTTTACGGGCGCCGGCAAACAGGTCAGGGGTGGCGGTGTTAATCTGGTTGCCGGGATACAGGCTAAACAGGTGGGATATATGCCTGTGGCCGGGCTCGGCTTCTTCATAATCTTTAATCCATTCCATAATGCGGCCATCTTTGCCCAGGCGGGTAGGCGGCAGCTGGTTTACGACCTGCTGCATGCTGTCGGCAAATGACGGGTCTTTTCCCAGTATATGCGCTGCAGTGATATAGCGGGTCAGGAACTCGCGTATAATCTGGTTATCCATGGTAGGGCCATAGGTCAGGGATTGTCCTTTGCCGGTATTTGGGTCGACAAAAGAGTTTTCCGGGGAATACGCCGGCGCTGACACCTGGTATCCTTCGGGGCTCTTCACCAGGAAATCCTTGATGAACCGGGCATGGGATACCATTGCCGGATAGGCTGTATCAGCAAGGAATTTAATATTACGGTTGTAGTCGTAGTGATCCCAGAAATGCATCAGCGTCCAGGTGGTACCCATGGGGAAGGTGCCGTAATGCATTTCGTTTTGCAGCCCGGTTTTACCGAAGGCATCGGTGGCGTGGTGGAGGGTCCAGCCACGGGCGCCATACATTTTGGCGGCGGTGATTTCTCCCTCTGGCACTATGTTATTGATGAAGTTTACCAACGGAGATACGGTTTCCGGCAGGTTGCCGGTTTCTGCCTGCCAGTAGTTCATCTGCAGGTTGATGTTGGTATGGAAGTCCGACTGCCACGGTGCGTTGATATGATTATTCCAGATCCCCTGGAGGTTTGCCGGCAGCTTACCTGGTGCCCGTGAGGAGCCGATGAGCAGATAGCGGCCATACTGGAATAATAAAGTTGTGAGGTAGGGATCATACGCCCCTGCCTGTACTTTTTTCAGCAACTCGTCGGTAGGCAGGTTGTCGGTTTTGCCGGTAAGACTGAACTGCACACGGTTCATGAGCGCGGCATGGTCCTTTTGCTGGTCGGCCAGCAGCTGGGCGTATGCTGGCAGTGGCTTTGCAGCTGCTTTATCCAGCAAGGCTTTCGGGTCGATGCTATCATCAAAGGTCAGGTGAGTGAAATCGTAGTTGGTGGCAGCATCGATGACCAATACCAGGGAAGTAGCGTTGCTGACCTTCAGGCTGTCGTTTACGGCATGAATTTGCCCGCCCTGGTTAGTGACGGTCACCGATCCGGCAAATTTCATATGCTTGCCTTCAGGCCCCTGGTTCGGGTCTTTATCGTCAATCTGGCCGGTCAGGAGAATCCTGTGGGTCCCATCGGTGCGGGTGGTGCAGTCTTTATACTGATTGCCGGCGCCTTTGGAATCATCCGGCCTGGTAAGGAACAAGGTGGTATTGATAGTACCGCCTTTGCCGGCACTCAGCTTTATCACTATTTTATTTTCCGGGGCAGATGCGAAAACCTGCTGCGTATAGGTGACACCGTTACTACTGTAACTGCTCGTGATAACGCCGGTGGTGAGGTCGAGCTCCCGTTTATAGTTTGTGTAGTTGCTATTCCCATTCAGGAAGTTCACGTTCATGAAGGTTTGGTACGACCTGAAATTGCGCAGGAGCATATTTGAATTTTCTGCGGCCACAGCCAGCATGTTGGGTCTGGCGAGCTTTACGGCCTCCGCATTTTTGCCGGCGAAGAGGAGCTGCCTTACGGAATCGAGTACACGAAGACTGTTAGGATTAGCGTCGTTATAGTGGACACCGGCCCACAGGCTTTCCTCGTTTACCTGGATTGTTTCCGTTTGCGGATGGCTGTACACCATGGCGCCGAGTCGGCCGTTACCAACAGGCAGGGCCTCCATCCATTTGGTGGCGGGCTGCTTGTACCATAGCTTAAGGGGAAGTTTTTGTTGCGCGTACGTGGAACCGCTTGCCAATAGGGCAATCAATAATATCTTTTTCATGTGTGGCTAATAATATCTTGCTAACAAAATAGGCAAAATAAAAAGCCAGCGCAATAGGGAGTGAAAAGGGTATCAGGATGAGGGAGGATAGGATCAGAGGCGAGAGACCATCCCTGCCAGCACCTCTCCTACTTTAGCCCCAATGGCTACGCCCATTCCACCCATTCTCACCCCAAGTATCACATTAGGAGAATAATGTTGGATAATAGGCTGTTTAGTTTTACCAAATGCCATAATACCCGTCCAGCGGTCGGCTACGGTGAATGGTGTATCTGGCAAAATAACGGTGCGCAGTAATTCTTCCAGCTGATGTTGAATACGGTCGTTATACTGAAATTCTGTAGTAGATTCTCCTGAGAAGTCCAGCTGGCGGCCACCTCCGAAGAGTACACGTCCTTCTAACTCTCTGAAGTAATAGAATCCTTCTTCGAAATGAAAGATACCTTTGAAGCGGAGGTTGGGGATAGGGTTGGTGATGAGCACTTGTCCGCGACCGGGCATCAGTTCTTCCACATCGGGTAACAGTTGTTTGGTGAAAGCGTTGGTGCAGATGATCAATTTGCGTGCGGAGAAAATCAGTTCTTCTTTGAGAAGCGCATGTGGCACTACAACATTTACGCTTGTGCCCAAATCTTCTATTCGTGCAACGTCTGCACCTGTTTTAACTTCAACGCCTAAACGAAAACATAAATCAATTAGACTGCGCATCATTTTACCGCTGTGTAATTCTCCTTCGTAAGTATTGCTGACCACAGCTTTTACCACATTCCGGTTGAACCCGAATGCAGGGAGCTTATTGTCTGCCATGGTAAAAGCTTTTTGCGGGAAGAAGTTACCCAGAAGGTTATTAACGGTGTCCAGTTGCCCGAGCGCCCATTCGTCGTGGGAGGTGATGAGCTCATAGCTGCCATTTTCCGTGTAGCCGATCGCGTTATCACCTAAGCGCTGCCGCAGCAGTTGCAGCCCTTCGTAGCGGAGTTGTACCAGCTGCAGCACTTCTTGCTCCGGCATGGTTTGCAGGTCCGCCAGTATTTCTGTGAGGCTGCCGATGCAGGCAAAGCCTGCGTTTTTGGTACTGGCGCCGGTGGGCAGGATGGCCCTTTCCAGCACCAGTACCCGGGCATTTCCGTCCGCCTCTTTCAGACTGATGGCAGTGGATAATCCCACGATACCGCTGCCCACTATAATGTAATCGTATTGCAGCAGGCTTTGCTTCTCCCAATAGCTCAACATAATTACAGATTTATACAGTACCTACCGAGCCGCCATCCACGCGGAAAACGGCGCCGGTAATAAACGAGGCCTGATCGGAAGCCAGGAAGGCGACGATGCCGGCAGTTTCTTCCATGGTACCGGCGCGGCCAAGAGATTGATATGGCCGGTTGTCTTTCAGGAATTTGCGGGCGGCTTCCTCCTGACTGATGCCCGCATCTGCGGCCATTTTATCCAGCATATTATCCAGTAATGGCGTGCGGATAAAAGCCGGGGAAACGGTGTTTACCAGGATATTATCCTTTCCATAGTTCATGGATAAAGTTTTGGAATAGTTATTCAGTGCTGCTTTGGTGGCGTTATAGTGTCCCATCATCGGATCGGGCTGTACAGCATTTTCCGAAGAGATGTTGATAATCCGTCCGCCTTTTTCCTTCAGCATCACTGGAATTACGAGGTTGGTGAGTTCCACCACGCCAAAGAAATTGACTTCAAAGATATAGCGCCATTGGTCCAGCGTGATGTCGGCGATGGGTGCAAAGGTATCGATGGTGCCGGCGTTGTTCACGAGTATGTCGATACGGCCATAGCGGTGCAGGGCAGCCGCTACCAGTTGCTCCAGGTCTGCTTTTTGGGCCATATCGGCTGGTACGGCGGTAACATCGTAGCCTGCCAGGCGAAGGGTGGCGGCAGTGTCTTCTACTTCATCGGCGTTGCGGGCGCTGATCACCACTTTTGCACCTTCTTTGAGCAGGGATTCCGCGATGGCTTTGCCTATTCCTTTGCTGCCACCGGTAACGATGGCTACTTTTCCGTTTAACTTCAGATCCATTTTTTTCTTTTGAGAGATGATATTCTAAGCTACTGAAATTTTTCCTTTTAGAGGCCCCCTTGGGGGAAGCAGGGCACCCGCCCTGCTTCCCCACGGTATAGATAGTTATGAGCTGACCTAATTGTGATAAAATCAGCGTTAAGTGCAGGCCCTTCGGCCCTGCACTTAACGCTGTTAAAAACCAAAAGGGATTACCACTTTAAGCGGCAATCCCTTTTAATCAATCAGCAGTAAAAAAATCGTCTTACACGAGATAACCGAACAGGTTATCATCTTTATTAAGTTCAGTAAAGTTCAGGTTATACTTGCGGAAGTTGGCGATGAGTAGATCGTAATCTTCCTTTTTGCCCAGTTCAATGCCAATCAGTGCCGGACCTGCTTCCTTGTTATGCTTCTGGATGTATTCGAAGCGGGTAATATCATCGTTTGGACCGAGGACATGGTTCAGGAAGTCTTTCAGTGCTCCCGGGCGCTGTGCGAAACGTACAATAAAGTAGTGTTTCAGGCCTTCATACAGCAGGGATCTTTCTTTGATTTCCTGCATACGGTCGATGTCGTTGTTGCTACCGCTGATGACGCACACTACTTTTTTGCCACGGATTTCATCGGCAAAATCGTCGAGTGCGGCAATAGACAAGGCTCCTGCCGGTTCCACTACGATAGCGTCTTCGTTATATAATTTGAGGATGGTGGAGCAAACTTTACCTTCGTTTACGAGGTGCATTTTTTCCAGTACTTCCTTACATATTTCATAGTTGAGGGTGCCTACACGTTTTACGGCTGCGCCGTCCACAAATCTTTCGATATCGCCGAGGGTAACAGGGCTACCGTTTTCCAGTGCGCGGAGCATGGAGGGTGCACCTTCCGGCTCTACGCCGATAATACATGTATGAGGGCTGTAGGTCTGAAAATAAGTACCTACGCCGGCTGCGAGGCCGCCGCCGCCTACCGGTACAAACAGGAAGTCGATATGTTGCTGATCTTCCAGAATTTCCACGGCTACGGTTCCCTGGCCTTCGATAATTTTCGGGTTATCGAACGGCGGGATAAAGGTCATACCTTCTGCTTTGGTGAATACCTGTGCTTCTGCGGAGCAATCATCAAAGGTATCTCCTACCAGGCGTATTTCGATGTTATCGCCACCGAACATACGTACCTGTGTAACTTTTTGTTTAGGTGTAATGATAGGCATGAAAACCACGCCTTTAATATTCATTGCTTTACATGCATAGGCAAAGCCCTGTGCATGGTTACCGGCGCTGGCGCAGGTAACGCCTTTTGCCAGCAATTCGGCAGGAAGGCTGCTAATCAGGTTATATGCCCCACGCAATTTATAAGAACGTACAATTTGCATATCCTCTCTTTTCAGGTATACATCGCAGTTATAGCGGCGGGAGAGGGTTGCAGAATAAGTGAGCGGCGTGCGGTTAACAACTGGTTTAAGTTTCACAGCCGCATCCAGTATATTTAGCGGGCTGACGCCCAGGGAAGTATTGGTGGACATAAAATAGAAAAGATTTGAAAACAGGTTGCGGAAAGTTCCGCAACCTGTTATATGATATTAGGCGTTGTTAGGGCGCAGTTTGCGTACTGCTGCACCTGCCTGCCACATTTCGCTTTCGCGCAGTTCTTTCAGTTCTTCGTTCAGTTTCTCGCGGTAGTCAGCGGTACTGTTGGAAGCGATAGAACGTGCTGCTTCTTTACCTTCAGCAACTGATTGATACAGTTCGTCGAATACAGGCTGGGTAGCTGCTTTGAACTTCTTCCACCAGTCGAGCGCACCGCGCTGAGCAGTAGTAGAGCAGTTAGCATACATCCAGTCCATACCGTTTTCTGCTACCAGTGGCATCAGAGACTGTGTCAGCTCTTCAACAGTTTCGTTGAATGCTTCAGATGGAGAGTGACCGTTTTTACGCAGTGTTTCGTATTGAGCAGCGAAGATACCCTGGATACAACCCATCAGGGAACCACGTTCGCCGGTGAGGTCAGAGAATACTTCTTTTTTGAAATCTGTTTCGAACAGGTAGCCGGAACCAACGCCGATACCCAGTGCTACTACGCGTTCTTTAGCGCGACCAGTTGCATCCTGGAAGATAGCGTAGCTGGAGTTCAGACCCTGACCAGCCAGGAACAGGCGGCGCAGGGAAGTACCAGAACCTTTAGGAGCTACGAGGATCACATCTACGTCAGCAGGAGGAACGATGCCGGTCTGCTCTTTGTAAGTGATACCAAAACCATGAGAGAAGTACAGTGCTTTACCTGGAGTCAGGTGTTTTTTCAGCGTAGGCCACAGGGTGATCTGACCAGCATCAGACAGGAGGAACTGAATAATAGTACCTTTCGCAGCTGCTTCTTCAATGTCAAACAGTGTTTCGCCTGGTACCCAGCCGTCAGCAACAGCTTTATCCCAGGTTGCAGAGTTTTTACGTTGACCAACGATAACGTTGAAGCCGTTATCTTTCAGGTTCAGTGCCTGGCCTGGGCCTTGCACACCGTAACCGATAACTGCAATCACTTCGTTTTTCAGCACTTCCCTAGCTTTTTCCATAGGGAATTCTTCTCTGGTTACTACTTCTTCGAGTACGCCGCCAAAATTGATGGTTGCCATGTTGTGTTTTTTTTTGCATTGGCCTACAGCTACTGCGGGAGGCCAGGTGTGAAATTGTGAATGAATATTATTTTTTCCGATTAATAGCTGGCTACTGATTTATCCAGTTCTTTGAGATGTTCATGGAAACGACGGCTCCACTTGACAATCGCTACGCGCCCGCTCTTAGTATATTCTATCAGTCCATACGGCTCCAGCTTCTTGATGAAATCTGTCAGCTCCTGCTGATGTCCTGTTTTTTCTATTACGAAATAATCGGCAGTGATAGTGAGGATACGCGCGTTATTCTCGCGGATCAGCTTCTCTACATCTCCTGCGGTATGCAGTGCTTTGGTAGAGATTTTATAGAGTGCCAGCTCCTGGTATACCACCTCATCTTCTTCGTGTACAAATGCACGGTGAATCTCAATCAGTCGCTCAATCTGGCCAACTACCTTGTCCAGTTTTTCGCGTGTAGACAATACCGTTATAACGAATTTGAATACGCCAGGGATTTCTGTTTCAGCAGTGGTGAGACTGGTGATGTTGATCCCGCGACGGGTGAATATGATGGTGATACGGTTGGTGATACCAATACGATCCTCTGTATATACCGTAACTGTATATTCCTTTTGCATAATGTTGTTGTGAATTTCTGATAAACAATACGGGTGTTACTGCGGGTACTACTCCAGGCGGATAGTGGAGACCGGTGCTCCTGCAGGTACCATGGGGAATACGTTGTCTTCTTTTTCCACCACTACTTCCAGCAGATAAGCGCCTTTGTGTGCGAGCATCTCGTCAATTGCTGCGGCGAGATCTTCCCTTGCTGTAACTTTTTTGCCAGGGATAAAGAATCCTTTGGCAATCTGTATAAAATCAGGATTCACCATTTCGGTGGAGGAATATCTTTTATCAAAGAACAGTTGCTGCCACTGCCTTACCATTCCCAGGAAGTTGTTGTTCAGGATCACCATTTTGCAGCCGATTTGTGACTGATAAATGGTACCCAGCTCCTGTAAAGTCATCTGGAAACAGCCATCACCTACTACAGCGATTACTTCTTTTTCCGGAGCTCCCATTTTGGCGCCCATGGCGGCAGGGATGGAGAAGCCCATGGTACCCATACCACCGGAAGTGATATTGGTATTTGGATTTTTGAAGCGGTAGTAGCGGGAAGCGATCATCTGGTGTTGACCAACGTCTGTTACCAGGATGGCTTCGCCATTTGTTTTTTCGGAGATGAGACGTACGGTTTCTGCCATCTTGATCTCACCGGATTCCGGATAAAGTTCGCGGTGCTGTACCTTATCATATTCTTTTTTATGGCCGAAGCGGAACTCTTCGAGCCAGGCGTCGTGCTTTGCCGGCATTACCAGCTGTGAAAGGGCGCTGAGCGCTTCTTTCGCATCTGCCAGGATGGCGATGTCAGCAGGAATGATTTTATTGATTTCGGCGGCATCGATTTCGATGTGTATCACTTTCGCCTGTTTAACGAAGGTGGTAACGTCGCCGGTTACACGATCATCGAAGCGCATACCTACTGCGATTACGAGGTCGCATTCGCAGGTGAGCATATTAGGTGCGTAGTTACCGTGCATTCCTAACAATCCACCGTACAGCGGGTGGTCCACCGGAACGGCGGAGAGGCCCAGCAGTGTGGAGGCGATAGGAATCTGTGCTTTTTCTGCCAGTGATAACAATTCATTTTCTGCACCGGAGAGTAATACGCCGTGGCCACAGAAGATGTAAGGTTTTTTAGCGCTGTTGATCAGTGCTGCGGCAGCGGTAACGGCTTCATTATCCAGTTCAGGTACCGGTTGGTAGCTGCGGATAAATTCGCATTTATTGTATTCGAATTCGAAGGTACCTACCTGGGCATTCTTGGTGATATCTACCAGCACAGGGCCTGGGCGGCCGCTGCGGGCGATATAGAATGCTTTGGCGATGGCGCCTGGAATGTCTTCCTGGCGGGTGACCTGTATATTCCATTTAGTGATGGGCATGGTGATGCCGATCACGTCTGTTTCCTGAAAAGCGTCGGTACCGAGTAAGGTTGCTGCCACCTGACCGGTGATGCAGACCATAGGGGTACTGTCCATATAAGCATCTGCCAGGCCTGTTACCAGGTTGGTAGCGCCGGGGCCGGAGGTAGCGAAGGCTACACCTACTTTGCCGGAAGCGCGGGAATACCCTTGCGCGGCGTGCGTAGCACCTTGTTCGTGCCTCACCAGGATATGATGCACCTGGTCCTGGAAGTCGTACAGGGCGTCATAGATTGGCATGATTGCACCACCGGGGTAACCGAAGATGGTTTCTACCCCTTCAGCGATCAGGGAGCGGATAACCGCTTCTGAACCGGTGATTACAGGTTTAACGGCTGACCGCTTATCTGCCTCTGTCTCAGGCTTCATCGGTAACACATCCTTCTGTTGCATTTTTTACAAGTTTTGCGTACTTAAATAAGATTCCGTTGGATGCTTTCAATGCAGGCTGTATCCAGCTGGCGCGGCGTGCGGCCAGTTCTTCATCGCTCACTTCTACATTGATGGTATTGTTCACTGCATCTATTTCAATGATATCGTTGTCCTGAACGAGTGCGATGGTACCACCTTCAAAGGCTTCAGGGGTGATATGCCCTACTACGAAGCCGTGGGTACCGCCGGAGAAGCGGCCATCGGTGATCAGTGCCACGCTTTTACCGAGGCCTACGCCCATGATAGCGGAGGTTGGTTTCAGCATTTCCGGCATGCCTGGTGCACCTTTAGGGCCTACCTGGCGAATTACTACTACATCGCCTGATTTTACGCGGCCTGACTGGATACCGGCGATGAGTTCGAACTCACCATCGAATACGCGGGCAGGGCCTTTGAATTTCTCACCTTCTTTACCGGTGATTTTGGCAACGGAGCCTTGGGTGGCGAGGTTACCGTATAATACCTGGATATGACCGGTTGCTTTGAGCGGTTTCTCCAGTGGAACAATGATATCCTGGGAGCTGAAGTCGATATCGGCGATTGACTCCAGGTTTTCAGCGATGGTTTTACCTGTTACGGTGAGGCAATGGCCATGGAGGCGACCGGCTTTCAGCAGGTATTTCATTACCAGAGGTACACCACCGATGTTGTGAAGATCTTCCATGAGGTATTTACCACTTGGTTTCAGATCTGCGATCAGTGGGGTGGTGTCGCTGAGGCGTTGGAAATCTTCCAGTGTAACGCTTACACCTACGGATTTAGCAACGGCGATGAGGTGGATGACAGCGTTGGTACTTCCACCCAGTGCGATAACGACGGTGATAGCATTTTCGAATGCTTCTTTGGTCATGATATCGCGTGGTTTAATATCTTTTTCGAGGAGCAGGCGGATGAATTTACCAGCTGCCTGGCATTCGTCCTTTTTTTCCTGGCTCAGCGCGGGGTTGGATGAGCTGTAAGGCAGGCTCATACCGAGTGCTTCAGCGGCGGAAGACATGGTATTAGCGGTATACATACCGCCACAGGCGCCGGCGCCAGGGCAGGCATTGTGTACGATGCCTTTAAAGTCTTCTTCAGCAATGGTACCAGCCATTTTCTGGCCCAGTGCTTCGAAGGCGGAGATGATGTTGAGGTCCTGACCTTTCCATTTACCTGGAGCGGTAGTACCACCGTAGATCATGATACCTGGGCGGTTGAGGCGGCCCATGGCCATGAGAGAGCCAGGCATATTTTTATCGCAGCCCGGCACGGTGATTACAGCATCATAATACTGTGCACCAACAACAGTTTCAATAGAGTCAGCAATCAGATCGCGGCTAACGAGGGAGTAACGCATACCCGGGGTACCGTTGCTAATACCGTCGCTCACGCCAATGGTGTGGAAGCTGAGGCCTACCAGGTCATTTGCCCAGACGGCGGCTTTCACCACTTTTGCGAGGTCATTCAGGTGCATATTACAGGGATTGCCATCATAGCCCATGCTTACCACGCCCACCTGAGCTTTTTTCAGATCTTCGTCTGTCAGCCCGATAGCATGCAGCTGCGCCTGAGCAGCTGGTTGCGTAGGATCCTGGGTGATCGTTTTGCTGTACTTGTTCAATTCCATTGCTGTTGTTTTGTTAGTGTAGATTACCAACGGTTTATAGTAATCCTATTTTAAAAGTTGGTTTAAAATTAGAAGGTGAAAGTGTGATAGTCAAACTAAGAATTCATCTAATACCGGTCTTCAAATTTGGCCTTCTTGCCCGCAAACCCTTATTGGACAGGGATTTTCACTTTTCGGTTTTACGGTCTTCAAAAAAAACAGAAGGCATTCAGTACGAATTATAAAGCTAATTACATTGACTGAAGTACAGTTAACAGTATGAGGCCGTTAAAACTCCGGTGTGTTCATACTCAATGCCTTCTGTAGAGAGATTTATGCTAATTGTTCAGCGCGTTCGAATTCTTTTTCCAGCACTTTAGCTTTATAAGCCTGCTGGAGCAGTTTACCGAGGGATTGCGCCCATGGTTTGCCGAAAGGCTGACCATCCAGGGAATCCAGACCTACTACTTCTGCAGCGGTACCGCAGAACCAGGCTGCGTCAGCTGTTTTCAGTTCGTCGATGGTAAAGAGTTTTTCTTCGAGCGGGATGTTCAGTTCGTGGCAGAGTTCAATTACGGTAGCGCGGGTGATACCGGGGAGGATGGAGCCTAATGGCGGTGTGAATACCTTGCCGTCTTTTTCAAAGAAGACGTTGGCACCAGGGCCTTCAGCAACGTATCCTGCCTGATCCAGGAGCAGTCCTTCGTCGTAGCCTTTGTCTTTTGCTTCCTGGGAGGCGAGTATCGAGTTTACGTACAGGCCTGCTGATTTGGATTCGATTTTGAATGCTTTCGGATTCGGACGCTCAAAGGAGGAGGTCATGATCTTCAGCAGTTTTTCACCGAGGTAAGCACCCCATTCCCATGCGCAGATGAGGATATGTGCTTCAGACGCACCTTTCAATGTCATGTTTGGCGGACAGAAAACCAGTGGTCTGATGTACGCTTCTTCCATGTTATTCAGCTCCAACACCTTGTAAGTAGCTTCGATGAGTTCTTCATTCGTCCATTTGAACGGGATGTGGATTAATTCGCAGGAGCGACGGAGACGGTCGTAGTGTTCTTTGGCCTTGAAGATTTTTACTTCACCGCTAGCGGTTTTATAGGCGCGGATGCCTTCAAAAACTGCGTATCCATAGTGGAGAGACTGGCCGTACAGGTCTATTTTAGATTCGGCTGCTTTACGGTATTCACCGTCGAGGAAAAGAATGGTGTTGTCGTTGTAATAGCTATACATAAAATTGAAATTATTAGCATCGTCAAATATGATCCCAAAAAAAAAGCCTTCCTCTTTGCGGAGGAAGGCGTATTTAAGTGTGTTATATGCACGTGGACCTATCCTCCGAAATGGTGGCTAATAATGACAACGACAATAATCACGACCTTCGTGATAGCCCAGTTCAACTGTGCTACGATGTGATTAAGTTTTATATTGTCTTTATTTACCCACATGGAGGCTAGTGATATTTTTTTCTATCGATACAAAAGTATGGGTGGTTAAAATAAAAAACAACAAAGTGTCAAATATTTCGTCAAAAATTAATTGCTATAAGGGTTTTTGAAAATATTCAAAAAAGAAGTCAATTTGTTAGGCACATTCTAAACAAATCACAAAATCGGTAGACATATAGCAGTAGTTTTTTTGTGTAAAACTGACCTTAATTTCTCATTTCGGGGCTTTTGCTGCGTCAAAACCCCGGCATCGGGCACGCCTCTACGCCCCCTGGCCCTAAACCGGGCGACCTTTTGAGGAACCTCATGAAAGCAGAGCGATGGCTATGGCGGTATTTGCATGCGGCTGTTGCCTGGTGGCGGCTAAAAACAGGAAAGCCGTTCCCTGAGCGGAAACGGCTTTAAAATAGCTTCATTTCTTTTGTTCACTTTTCTAAACCTGTTCACTGACGAGCAAGCATTTGTTGATGATAGCCTGCAATACATCTTGTTTTTCGATCAACCGCTGTAATAGTATCAGCTGGTTTTTTGCGCGATCAAAATTGTTTGTCGGATACTTGATTGGGTAGTAGATGTCACCATTGAGATAATCGGTGAGGAATCGTATACCTTGCATGTAGATCATGAACTTTCCAGCGAAGAACAGTTGTTCTTTTTCCACCGTTGTTAAGGTGCCGCCTATTTCTCCAAGGTATCCCTGCATGAGTGCTTCGAAATACGCTTCTCGAATAACGATCTGGCTGAAATCTCTTTCCTCTTCTGAAACAGGGCAAACATAAGTTCTGATCATGTCGCCAAGGTCGGAGATAATTTTACCGGGCATCAGTGTATCCAGGTCGCAAACACATATACCTTCGAATGTATCCTTGTTGAGTAATACGTTGTTGATCTTGGTATCGTGGTGCATCAGATGGTCCCTGAATTCCGGATTTGTTTTCAGCTGCTCGTACGTTACTGCGATGTCGGAGTAGCGGAGGAATTCTTCAATCATCTCTTCTGCTGCTGCTTTCCTGTCTTCGGCGGCGTTGCGGATGGCTTCCTGAAAAGCGGCGTAACGCAGCGTAAGATTGTGAAAGTTTGGAATAGAAGCTTTAAACGGTTTCAGGTCGATGCCCGTAAGGTAATTAGCCAGGCGTCCAAATTGTTTGGCTGCCTCATAAGCCTGCTTCGGGTTATCTGCCTGATCCACCGTCACGGAATCGGCAATAAAGGGAATCATTCGCCAGTATTCGTTGTCCATCACATACAGCTCATCGCCATTTACGGTGGGGATAGGCGTGATGAACAGATACCCCGGATGATGAATTGCCAGATAATCAGCTGCCATTCTTTGATTTGCGGCGATAATTCCTGGTTCCCTGAATACGTTCACGTTGATTTTTTGTAGAACGTACCGCTTGCCATCCTCTTTCTTTTCGAGCAGAAAAGTGTTGTTGATGTGTCCTGATCCAAATCGTCGGACATTTAATCCTTCAGGCTCAAGTCCGAAAGCCTGAAGGATTAGCTTGTTGGGCATTATTTCCATAAATTGTTGGGATATGCTCCTTTGGCAACCAGCTCATTGAGGCTAGCCTGTACGCCTGGTGCATCCTCTTTGTAGGTTACACCAAACCACTGAGCACTGGTTGGCAGCACTTTCACTTTACCCTTGCCGCGTTTGATGAACTCATCGGCTACAATAGGAATGAAAAATTCTGCTTTTGGATTGCTCCGACTGTTCTCCAGGAACTCATAAAACAGGTCCTGGCTTAAGTCGAATACGCTGGGATCAAAGCCCCAGAAGTTCATAGACACCGGTGTTTCAGCAGAAAGCGGATGTTTGCTGCCATCAGCTTCTTCATAAACGATAACGCCGTTGTCGGAATAGATTTTTGTACGCTCGTTGATGGCCGACAGGAAGCCTGCACCATCCACTGCGCAAACGCCGCGGGATACAGAACCGTGCTCACTGATAGTTTTGCCCAGTTCATAGCCCACTACGCTGTATATATCGGCTTTTGCCTCCCCTTTCAGGAAATCAGCCATTTTCACGAATGCATCTGCACCATAAAAGTCATCGGCGTTAATTACCGCAAATGGCTCGTTGATGGCCTCTTTTGCACATAAGATCGCATGTGCCGTACCCCAGGGCTTGGTTCTGTCGGCAGGTACTTCATACTTGCCAATATAAGAATCCATATCCTGGAACACGTAATCTGTAGCCACACGGCCTTTCAGCTTAGGCTCAAATATCTCTTTGAATTCTTTTTCAAAGCTCTCGCGGATGATAAATACTATTTTACCAAATCCTGCGCGTATTGCATCATAAATAGAGTAATCAATGATAGTTTCACCGCTGGGGCCAAATTGCTGGATTTGCTTCAAACTGCCATAACGACTGGCCATACCGGCCGCCAAAATCAATAAAGTCGGTTGCATTTGTTTGTTTTAGATTTATAGTTTTCAATTATTTACCTGAAATAATCGGCGCTAAATTTAATCAATACTTCCTATTTTCACAGTTTCTTTTTGTGTTTAACACATATTTCAAAGACTAATTTAATAAGGAACAATGAAGAGACTGATCTTGCTCGGTGCCTGCGTCCTGCAGCTTTGCGTGAACGCAAACGCACAACAGAAAACGAATCCGGCCGACATCCAGGAAAAAATGCAGTGGTTTGCCGATGCGAAACTGGGCATCTTTATCCACTGGGGTATTTATTCCGTTAAAGGTGTTGACGAATCCTGGTCGTTCCACAACAAGAAAATTTCCTATCCTGATTATATGGCTCAGCTAAAAGGATTTACTGCTGAGAAATATAATCCCCGCGAATGGGCCGACCTGATCAAGGAATCCGGCGCCAGATATGCAGTGATGACTACCAAACACCATGATGGCGTGGCGCTCTGGGATAGTAAATTAAGCAAACTGGATGTGGTAAACAGTACACCGGCAAAAAGAGATGTGCTCACGCCCCTCTACGCCGAATTGCGCCGCGATAGCATCAAATGTGGTGCCTATTTTTCATTGATCGACTGGTCGCACCCTAATTATCCGGGCTTTTTGAAAGATAGCAGCCGCTATGACGCCAGGAAAGATCCGGCCAGATGGCAGAAATTCCTGTCGTTCTACGAAGGCCAGATGGCAGAAGTAATGAATAACTTCAACCCCGATCTGTGGTGGTTCGATGGCGATTGGGAACATTCCGCCGAAGAATGGGAAGCCCAGAAAATGCGTACCATGCTCACCACCCACAACCCTAAAACCATTATCAATGGCCGCCTCCAGGGTTATGGCGATTATGATACACCAGAGCAGAACTTCCCGGTGAGCCGCCCTGCGTACCATTGGTGGGAACTCTGCATGACCATCAACAACAACTGGGGCTACCAGCCACAGGATACCAACTGGAAAACACCTTTCGAAATCATCACCATATTCGTAGATGCGGTGAGCAACGGCGGTAACCTCCTGCTGGACATCGGTCCAAAAGCAGATGGTACTATCCCGGCAGAGCAGGTACACGTGCTGAAAGAGCTGGGTGCCTGGAACAAGAAGAATGGCGAAGCGGTGTTCAACACCATCGGAGGCCTGCCACTGGGGCACTTCTACGGTCCTACTACCCTCTCCAAAGATTCTGCTACCCTCTACCTGTTCCTCCCTGGTAAAACCAGTGGCCAGGTAGTGATCAAAGGGCTTGACAATAAAATACAGGATATTTCCGTAGTTGGGAACGGTACCAAACTGCAACATAAAGTTGTAGGTAAAATCTCCTGGAGCCCTGTACCAGGACTGGTTTACATTGATGTACCAGAGAATGTACAGGATAAATATGTGACCGTACTGAAAGTAAAGCTGGATAAACCAGTGAAGCTGTACAGAGGTAAAGGTGGATTCCTTAGCGGAGAATAAGATAATTTTTGCTGCCACCATTGGTGTCAGCTGTGGGGTTCCGCGCTGTGCGCGTATTCCCGATAACAGAAAAGGCGCAAGGGTAACTCCCTTGCGCCTTTTCTGTATTTTCGCAATTATGCCGGATTATAGTAAAATAACGCTTGACACCATTCGCACATCTGCCATGCCGGCGGCCATCAGTGCGGCCATGCTGCGGCTGGATCAGCTGCACCCGGAGATTTCAGGCAACAAGTGGTTTAAGTTAAAATATAATCTGGAAGATGCCAGCGCCGCCGGGAAAAGCGCCATCGTAACCTTTGGGGGAGCCTACTCCAACCATATTGCAGCCACAGCAGCTGCTTGTAGAGACGCTGGCCTGCGCGCCATCGGCATTATTCGCGGTGAGGAAATGCGGCCCGACAGCAACGCGACCCTGCGCCTGGCCACGGCCAACGGTATGGAGTTACGGTTTGTATCCCGGGAAACCTACAAAGTTATTCAGCAACCTGCAAACCCGCTATACCAGGCGCTGGCGCAGGAAGGATTCGTGATACCGGAGGGTGGGCACAATGCCGCAGGTGCCAAGGGCTGCGAAGATATACTCCGGCTGCATCCAACATCTCCCTATACCCATATCCTATGTGCCGTAGGCACAGGCACCACACTGGCAGGGATCATTAACAGCGCGGCCCGGCATCAGCAGGTGCTGGGGATCAGCGTACTCAAAGGTGCCGCATACCTGCAGCAGGAAATAACCACCCTCCTGCTTCCCGGGCATACCGCCTCCTGGCAGCTGCTAACGGAGCACCACGGTGGCGGCTATGGCAAGTTCACCAGCGAACAGCTGACCACCATGAACGAATTTTATCAGGAAACCCGCATCCCCACGGATATCATTTACACAGGAAAACTTATTCAGGCATTTAATACTTTGTTAAAAACAAATTATTTCCCGGATGGCAGTAATGTGCTATTAATCCATACTGGTGGCCTTCAGGGCAACAGTTCCGTGGTGCCGGGCACGCTCGCTTTTTAAAAAGTGTTCGTTATATTTGACGGGTAGTGTATTTTTGCCAACTTTAAGAGATAGGGTTATTCAAGTATGAAGCAGATCGTGCAATTTTCAATTGCTTTTGGAATATTTATTTTGACAACCATCGGGGTGAGCGCGCAGAGCCAGGAAGAAATGATGCCACCGGTATTACCGGAGTTCTCTGCCATCATCAAAACCGGCAAAATATCCCTGGACTGGATTTCAGGATTTCGGGATGTGAAAGAAATTGGCGTACAGCGCTCGCTGGATAGCGTCATTAACTTCAGCACCATCGGGTATGGCAATAAAGATACGCGCGGCACCTTTCAGGATAACAAACCCCTGCCAGGCACAAACTACTACCGACTGCTGGTAGTATTCAACAATGGCCGTTTCTTCTACACTAAAACAATACTGGCGCAAACCGACAGCTCCTTCCGGGCCGACATGAAACTCCAGTACGCCGATATCAAGGACGCCGCCAGAGGTCTCCGCAGCAAAGAGCAGGAAAACAGAGAACCGGAAAGAGTGGTTTGGCACCCTTCCAACTATATTTACACCACTGCGGATGGAAATGTGAACATACGCCTGCCGGAAGCGCCGAAGAAAAATTATAGCGTTAAATTCTACGAAACCAACGGCGCTTTTATTTTCGATATTGAAAAGGTGAAATTACCATTTCTGATGCTGGAAAAAGCTATTTTCCTACATGCAGGCTGGTTTAACTTTGAGTTGTTTGAGGATGGGAAGCTGAAGGAGAAATGGAACTTCTTTATACCACTCAATTATAAGATGTAATTTTTTTTATAGGAGATGGAAAGCCGGCCTGGGCCGGCTTTTTTTGTGATGGTAGAAAAATAAGTCGTTATAATTAGGGCTCACTCAAACCGATGATACAGTATTTCCTTTCCATACTAGTAGTTTACTAAGAGCAATGAGTATTAAATATGGTATTTACTCCGTAAAAATTCAGGAGTCTCATACGGCATAATTTTAATAATGCTTACGTCTGCAAATTTGATATCAGAAAGTGGAATACAATGCTTAATGGTATGAAAAATTCTTCGTTGGTCTGAGATCATTAACTCCACGGGATGCATTTCTGATCTGGGCCTTGGCGATGGTAATAGATCAGGGTGCTTCTTATGAATTATGTTTGCCAAAAATTTTATTTTAAAGGCCGGCAATAACCGGCCTCATAAATTGATTAATTATTGTAATCATAAAACTGGCTGTCGCATATAAGTGGTTGCTCATCGTCAGGAAAATACCAGTCCAGAGTTTTATAAAATGCGTCCATCACATATTTCCCTTGTGGATTCTTTACGCCAGTTATCATTGATGCGTAAAAGCGGTGCTTATGATGGTGCTCAGTTGTATCATATTTGACAAAGTCTTGGTTACGGGGCATGAACCAATTATTAAATAATCGGTGTCTGGCCTGCGCAAGTCCATCATTGTTATCGCAGATGTATACAATCGAAGCATCTGGATGCTTTGCAAGAAACTGTATTAAAATGCATTGTATTGTTGGAGAAACCAAGCGATCCTTTGGATTTCTACCTCCGTTTAACTTTGGAGGCTGTCGGCTAATTTTTAACATTTTAACCGGCACCTCATTCTGGTCATAATCCATCAGCATGAAGTCTGTATAATGCAAACTATACAATACGAACGAATTTGTGCAAAACATTGAACTATCAATGTCTCCACTTATTGAGTAAGTCCTCTGGGCCTTCATAACCGTCAGATTTAATAAAGCTTAAGTCAGTAAATTTGATATCAGTCAACATAGACAGCGGTATACAATTTGCTACTGCATGATCTATTCTTCGCATATCCCAGATGGCTTGTTCAAAAAGCGTCATCTCCTCGCGCGGGCGTGGCAAGGGCATGGGGGTTGGTTTCCTATTGGAATGCACTTCTTTCATAAACAATGTTTTTAGTAGTTAAAAATTATTTTACGCGTAATTGATTCAGATGGGTCATGCGTCAAACGGGGTCAGATGATTGCTGCCAGTAAAGCTGCAATCCGACTTAGTCGTATTTTTCTCCAGGGTTGTGGAGATGATAGTGTTGCTGTATTGGGTGTAACATAATACATAAACAATGTTATTTTTTCATATCCCGAAATAACAAAGAAAGTTCAATAGCAGTTGTTAATAACTTGTTAATACATAATATTTATATCATTGATTTTAAATTGATTATAACACAATCAAGTTGACATTCTGGGAGTTATTTTGATAATATTAATAGTGCAAAAAAAGGATGCCGGACGTTTATGCCTGTAGTTTTTCCACGGCCACCTTCGGTGTCCGTGTGGTGGTGCCGCGCTGCGCGCGGCTGCCAGCATTAAGGCAAGTAAAGTAAAATGTGAAATCAGCAGCAGTAGCAACTTTCAGGGTAGCTGCTTTCAGGAAAATATGGCACAAAAATATTGCAGGAGGCCCATGAAGGCCTGGCAGGCCAGCAATACTGCAAGTAAGATAATATGTAGAATCAGTAGCAGTAGCCGCTTTCCGCGAAGCATCTCCCGGGAAAATATAGCAGAAGAAATATTACAGCAGTGCCGTTACGGTGCAACAAACGGTGCATTAACATCTCCCTAAATAAAAAAACAGCATGATAAACCAGTTACGGTAAAGTAAAACACGCCCCAATAGCTACACGAGATCCGCATTAAACACATCCGCAAAATGCTTTGCCAGGCGGACTTTCACCTCTTCTACATCCACTTCACGGCCCAGCTCCTGGCTTAAAGTAGCCACCTGCTTGTCCTGTATGCCGCAAGGGATAATATTCCCGAAATAAGAAAGCGGCGTATTCACATTCAGCGCAAAACCATGCATAGTCACCCAACGGCTGCAACGCACGCCCATAGCGCAAATCTTACGCGCCCTACCTTTCACGTCAGGGTCCAGCCACACACCGGTTTCTCCTGGTGAACGGTCGCCGGTAACGCCATAATCGCCAATGGTGCGGATAATGACTTCTTCCAGCAAACGCAGATATTTACCTATATCAGTGAAGAAATTTTCGAGGTCGATGATGGGATAGCCTACAATCTGGCCAGGACCATGGAAAGTAATATCCCCGCCCCGATTGGTACTCACAAAGCCAATTCCTTTTTCTTCCAGTTGCTCTTCCGTAAGCAGCAGGTTTTCCAGGTGGCCGCTTTTACCAAGGGTATAAACGGGCGGGTGCTCGCAAAAAAGCAGGTAGTTGGTAGTAGGTTTAGGGCTCACATCGCCTGCCTTCGACTTGATGTCCACATTCGCTTTCAGCAGCTGCTCCTGGTAGTCCCATGCCTGCTGATAATCAATCTTACCAAGATCCTTTACTACAATCTGTTGCTTACTCATAGCTTTTGCCTTTATCCCCTGGTTTTTAGCCCGCAAAGATACGTACCTTTGCAAAAATTTGAATCAATGGCTGAAGAATTGCTGGAACTGGAAGATGAGCTGGAAAACGGTGATGGCAGCGAGGAACTTTACGAAAAAATCAATATGGTAGTGGATAAAGGCCAGGAGCCTGTCCGTATTGATAAGTTCCTTACCGCCCGTATTGAAGGCGCCACCCGCAATAAAATACAACAGGCCCTGGACGGGGAAATGGTACTGGTAAACGATAAACCGGCAAAATCCAATTATAAAATCCGCCCGCTGGACCGCATTGTCGTGTTCTCCAACAAGAGCCCGGAAAGCACGGAAGTGGTTCCGGAGAATATGCCGTTGAATATCGTGTATGAAGATGATGATGTAATGGTGATCGATAAACCCGCCGGCATGGTGGTACACCCTGGCTGTGGCAACTATACCGGTACGCTGGTCAATGGCCTGTCGTGGTACCTGGGCGATAAAACCCAGGCCACAGAGCCCGCCCTGCCCCGCTTTGGGCTCGTACACCGCATCGATAAAAATACTACCGGACTGCTGGTGGTCGCTAAATCCGACAAGGCTATGAGCGACCTGGCCAAACAGTTTTTTGACCATACCGTACACCGCCGTTATATGGCCCTCGTTTGGGGCGACCTGAAAGAAGACGAAGGCACCGTAGTAGCCCACGTAGGCCGCCACCAGCGCTTCCGTAAGATCATGGACGCCTACCCGGATGGTGAATACGGAAAAGAAGCCATCACCCACTACCGCGTGCTCGAACGCTTCAACTACGTAACCCTGGTGGAATGCCGCCTCGAAACCGGCCGTACCCACCAGATCAGGGTGCATATGCAACACATCGGTCACTCACTGTTTAATGATGATACCTACGGCGGCGACCGCATTGTAAAAGGTACCGTTTTCGCTAAATACAAACAGTTTGTGGAAAACTGCTTCGAGATAATGCCCCGTCATGCCCTGCATGCACAACAACTGGGCTTTATCCACCCTCGCACCCGCAAACAGATGTACTTCGAAAGTCAGCTTCCGGCCGACTTCACCGCAGTGCTGGAAAAATGGAAACGATATACCACTGCAAGGCCACTCGAAGAAAAAGAGCAGCCCGGACAAAAATGGGAAGACTAAACACAATAAAATAATCTGTCGCCCCGATACCCCGCGGGGCGACGTTTCTAAGCTATCCTACCTATAAATACTTTTTTCTTAATATTATTTCCTGCAATCACATAATTTTTTTTCATAATTTAGGCGCCAGATATTTACCCATGTCCCAAACATGAGAGACCTATACGCTCCTAATCGTCCAAACTATTTCAAACTACTACCCCTGCTGGTGGTAATACTTTTTATTTTTCTTCCCGGAATAAGCCGTGCCCAGGTATTCACCGAAAGCTCCACCTGTGTGAACGACAGCGTGTATTTTTCCATGGTCAACAGCACCGGCGTGGATTCCATGAAATGGTACTTTGGTGATCCCGGCAGCGGTAATATGGATTCCTCAGCGTACCGGAGGGCCTGGCATATCTATCGCGCTACCGGCACCTACAATGTTACCCTGGTGGCTTATCGTGCAGGCGTGCCCACCACCACCCAGCAACCTATTACCATCGTTACACCGGTGATTTATGATTTTGGTGCGCAGGATGTAACCCTCTGCGAAGGCGGAAGCATGCTCATAGCAGGGCCGGTAATTCCCGGTGCTAACTATCTGTGGCAGGATAGCTCTACACAATCCTCTATCCTGGCGGATACCAGCGCTACCTATAAACTGAAAATAGACGGCTGCCTGATTCCCGATTCGGTAAATATCTTCTTTACTCCCATCCCTGAAATAGATCTGGGTCCTGACCTCGTGTTATGTACCAACGAAAATATTCAGCTGGATGCTACCGCACAAAACTGCACTTACCTCTGGAATGACGGCACCACGGAACCTACCCTGGACGTGCGCACCAGCGGAACATACTCCGTAACGATATTGCCGGAAGGATGCCCTTCCATGTTTTTCCAGAAAACAGTGACTTTCTTCGGACCTGAATATCCGTTTTCATTAGGAGCGGATACGTTATTATGTCCGGGAGAATCAGTTACCCTGGCGCCAAATATTCCCGAGGCTACCAACTGGCTCTGGAGCAATGGGGCTACCACCCCGTCTGTAACCGTGCAGGGGGAAGGTCCTGTGTGGGCGCTCGTGGAAATCAACAATACCTGCAGCGTAGTGGACACTATTCTACTGGACTACAACCGTTTACGTCAGATCAACCTGGGGAGCGACACGACCATCTGCCAGGGAAACTTCCTGGTACTAACTGCTGATTTTGGCAATGGGGTGTATACCTGGCAGGATAATTCCGATCAGGCCACTTATTATGTGACCAAGCCAGGCAGCTATTATGTACACGCTAAAATTGGCCGCTGCGAATCCTGGGATACCATTACCGTAACGTTTACGGATACACTACGTGCTAACCTGGGTATGGATACCATCTTATGCCGTGGAGAGGCTTATACCCTTTACCCTCGCGGCGCAGGAGCTAATTACAAATGGCAGGACAGCACCAGCGTACCTTTCTATACTGTTACCAGGGCAGGCTTATACAGTGTTTCAGGATATAATGAATGTGGCCCAACGGTAGATTCCGTGGTGGTGAACTATAAAGAATGTAGCTGTACCATGTACTTCCCCAACGCCTTTACGCCTAATGGTGATGGGCGAAATGATTACTTCCGGCCGGTGTATAAATGCCCGGTGAACCAGTTTCAGATGAGTATTTATAATCGCTGGGGGGAACGGATTTTCTATACTACCGATCCACAAGTGGGCTGGAGAGGAACTTTCCAGGGGGAGCCTGTGCAGATGGCTACCTACGTTTATATTGTAGATTACGTGGATGGCAACTCTATGACGCCGGTACATATGACCGGCGCCGTTAGTGTGGTATATTAATTTCCACTGTTAAAATTGTGGAATTTAGCGATAAAAGCCGCAGTTTCTCTCTTTTTGAAGGCTACATCCCAGGAACCGGCGTACGTTACCAGTGCAGGAATCAGCAGGTCGTTCACCTTGGTCATTTGCACATTCATTTGTACGTTAAAGTCGAACAGCATGGTTTTGTACGACAGCGCATACTTCCTTCCCACAATTTCAAAATTCTCTTTATTGAACCAGGTGATCAGTTCATCGATCACGATTTCCGCTTTATCGAGGCGGCTCAGTCCAGCTTTCGCTTTGGCGGTGAAAACATAGCAGGGAATACCGTTTACATAGTTTTCTGATTTTATGGAGAAGTCGTAGTAGCGCATAACGTCGCTGCTAAAGATGGCTACTTTGTTACCTACGATCGGTACACCACGAATAGGTTTTCCGGGGTTGAATATGAGTTGTTTCAACTGGGCCTTATGTTTGGCGAGTGAGCCATTGGAGCGCTCGGGCGCGTTACCGTTTTCATCCACGCATACGGTGCCGGTGGTGAAAAACAGGTTGGCATACAGTTCGGCGGTGTAATAATTGTAATTCCCTTTGCGGTCGTAGAAGTCGCCGGTTACCTTTTCCTCCTCCACTTTCATGGTGCGGCAGCGACCTTTCATTTGCTGGGTGGTGGTACTTTTGAGGGAGGCTTGTACCTGGCCTTTTTTATCGAATATGCGGATATCGTTTTCTCCGTTGAAGCCTACGATGTGGAGGTTTCGGAAGGCTCTGTAAAAGGTGGTATCATCTTCTACGCGTTTGATGAAGCTGTTTACATCAAAGCCAATCTTTTGTGCGGCCACGGTTACTTCGTCCAGGTTGATGGTCATGCCCCGGTAGTGGGCGGTGTCCTGGGCTTTGAGGGTAAGCATGCAGGTGCATGCTATAACGGTAACGGCTATACTTTTCAGATATCTGGACATGCTGCAATTTAAGGAAATGCGGCAAGTAACAAAGAGAAAGCTGGCAAAAGCGCTTTGTGGGCGCTCTTACCAGCTTAGTAATTGTCTGTTATCTGAATCAGCCTGGTAATTTACCGGCTACATACATTTGTTCAAGCGTTGGCTGAGCAGCACCACCTTTGCTTTCGAGGGTGACTGCGAACATCTGTACTTTGTCGGTCACCTTCATTTTCTGCAGCAGTTTGGCGGTATCGCCCATTTCAAACACACCCATATCTATTGGCTTACCATCTACGATAGCCCAGAGTTGGTATTGTTTGTCGGCCGCAGGTTCAGGCAGGTTGTTCACCTTCAGGTAAACCTGTTTGTTTTGTGTGTTCCAGAATACGGTGGCTACCGCATCAGGTTTGAGTTTGGTACCTGGCATGTTCACTTTGAGCACGGCAGGATCTTCCATTACGTTGAGTGTTTGTTCCAGTTCATCGAGTCGGGCCTTGTACTTGTCGTTGGTGGACTGGATGGAGTTCTGGGACAGCATGAGGGCCTGGTATTTGTCTTTGTAGTCACGGAAGTCTTTCCACTTTTTATAGTAGAAAAAGTTCATGATAACACTGCCGATGAGCAGGACGAAAGCTGCGGCGGCAACGACTTTCCAGGAGAGTCGCTTTTCTTCGGTTAATGTTTCTTCCATTAGGGTTGCTTTGGGATGCTGCGGCATGGTGGAGGACAGAACAGTTTGCTCCGTGCCGTTAGCTTCAAGGTTATTGATTTGGTTTAGTAAGCTGGCTTTAATGGCATTATCAGGGGTGAGGTCCTGTGCCGCGACATAGTATTCGAGGGATTTCCTGTACTCTTCCACAGCGGCCAATACTTCCGGGAACTGTATCATAGCGGCTTCCAGCTCCCGAACTTCCGGTTCGGTGGCCATGCCTGCAACATACAGTTCAATGATGCCGGACGATATGACTTTTTGTGCGTCCACTATTGTTCTTTTTTTAGATTACTTGTCGATGTTTTTTACAAATTGTTTCAGCTGGTTGAGAGCTGTGCGCATACGTGTTTTGACTGTGCCCAGCGGGATATCCAGCACGCGGGCAATTTCTTCCTGGGTACAGCCTTTATAGTACGCTAAATCAATAAGGTTTCGTTGGTCTTTGCTCAGGTGTTCGAGCACTTTGGAGAAGCCGAGATGATCAACCTGCATGTGTACCACCAGGGGCTCGTTTTTAACATGTACGTCATCCGTGATATTCTGGATTTTTTGGTCCAGCTTATGGGATTTAGAGCGTAGTACATCGATGGCGGTATTGCGGCAGATGTTCAGCATCCAGGTGAACAGGCGACCGCGCTCTTCATCATATTGGTCAATATTTTTCCAGATTTTAAGGAATACGTCCTGGAGCACGTCACCGGCGAGGGCGCGGTCGTTCAGCACTTTGACCACTACGCCATATAAAGTGGAGGAGTACTGGTCATAGAGGTAGCTGAAGATTTTCTGGTTACGGCTACGTAAGCCATCTACCAGTTCCTGCTCGGTATATGTTGAAGACGAGTCCAAAAAAATGGATATAATTATTACGATGAATAAAAATTAAACAATGCACACGCACGATGATCAGGTGCTGATCAGACAACAAGGTTGTGAATAACAAAAGTGAAGTATCTTATAATGGTGTAACGCGGGGTTGTATTATTAAAGCAATATACGCAATTCTTTGAACTTTCAAAATCCTACTGATTCAATTCTACTACCTGGTATATTTCGGCCTGGCTGGGAGCGCCTGTGGTGCCGGTGGGTTCCAGGGTAACAACAAATGTTTGCGGAGTGGTAGCTGTTTTCAGGTGTTGTATTTTGCCGTTGGAGGAAGGGCTGATCTCCAGGATACCTGCATCCGCGGGTTTACCATCGGTGATGGTGCGCAGGTGGTATTGTTTACCTTCCGGCGGCATGGGGAGTCGCCAGTTGATAAGGTATACTGCTTTGGAGGCCGGGTTCCAGCCAATGGTAACCGCACCATCCGGGTGAGCTCCATAGCCATTTGCTTTGATCCAGATAACGTTTGGATCTTTGATCAGTTTTTTATCTTCTTCGCTTTCCTGCAGGCTGGCGGTTTGATTGGACTCCAGTTCTTTATCTGCCGTAATTTGCTTTTGTGCCGCAATGAGTTGTTCGTACCGGGCTTTATAATCGTTGGAATCCGAAGCAAAAAAGAAAGTGATGCCCACACTGACAAGGAATACTCCGATAGCGGCGGCGGCAACGATTTTCCAGCGCCGTTCATTTTTATTCCTGTTGGCAGTGTTCATTTTTACCACTGGTGTAGATACGGGTGGCTGCGGTACCGGATTGTTCAGTCTGAGCTCCTGGGGAAGAATCAGTTCACCTTCGGGCGTACTTTCATTGCGGATGATGAGCATCAACCTGGCTTTGATTTCCGGTGGCGGGGTGACTGCATAACATTTCACAAACTCTTCTTTCTGAAACTGCAGGTCTTCTACAATTTCTTTTACTTCTGGGTATTGCAGGGCGATTGCTTCCACTTCCGCGACTTCATCGTCTGGGAGGAGGCCATATACGTAACTTTCCAGGACACCTGATGATATGTAATGGTTTATGTCCACGTAGATTACAATTGATGTTTTAAAATCCCTCTTAATTGCATTATAGCGTTGCGCATCCGGGTTTTGACGGTGCCGAGCGGTATATCAAGTGCTTTGGATATTTCTTCCTGGGTGCAGCCTTTATAGTATGCCAGATCAATGATGGTTCGTTGTTCTTTCTGGAGTCGTTCAACTGCTTTGCTAAGGCCCAGATGATCTACCTGGAGATAAACGGCGAGCGATGGTTCATTCAGGAGCGCGAGGTTATCAACGTCGGTAATTTTCTGGTCGAGTTTATAGGCTTTGGATCGGAGGCTGTCGATGGCGGTATTCCTGGCGATGTTCAACATCCAGGTAAAGAGGCGGCCCTTAGTAGCGTCGTATTTATCGATACTTCGCCAGATCTTCACAAATACCTCCTGCAGCACGTCGCCGGCGGTGGATTCATCTGCGATGACCTTAAGGGCCACACCATATAATGCGGGGGAATAATGGTCGTACAAATAGCTGAAAATCTTTTCATTCCTCGCTTTGAGGCCCTGAACGAGTTCAGCTTCCGTGTATGTAGATGCAGCGGCCAAAAGGATATGGATGTTAAACTTTGATGGATGTTGGTTGATAAGTCCAAAATAAAGGGATTATTTTACATTACAAAATAATTTCCTATTTAGGAAATGACATTTTGTAATCTACCCTAACCTTTCCTTTGGTGATATCATCCAGTTTACTTTTTAACATTCTGCGTTTCAATGGCTTCAGGTGATCGATGAACAGGACGCCGTCGATATGGTCGTATTCATGCTGGATCACGCGGGCGGTAACGCCGGTGAATGTTTTCTGTTGTGGCTGGAAGTTTTCGTCTACGTAGCTGAGGGTCACGGATTCGGGTCTGTCCACATCTTCCCTTACTTTAGGGATGCTGAGGCAGCCTTCGTTATACGGCCATTCTTTACCACCAGTTTCAACGATATGTGCGTTGATAAATACTTCTTTGATTCCTTCATCGCCCGGGTAGTCGTTCTTTTCATCATCTTCCAGGTTATCGATAATCTGTTTGCTGTCGACCACAAACAGGCGGATGGCTTTGTTAATCTGAGGAGCGGCAATACCTACGCCATTGGAAGCGTACATGGTTTGCCACATGTTAGCGATCAATTCCTTTAACTCGGGATAATCCGGGGTAATATCTTCTGCGACCTTTCTCAGTACCGGATGTCCGTAAGCTACTATTGGCAATATCATGATTGTTGTGACTTGGTTTAAAATGCGAATTTAAGTGATTTTTCGGGGAAACCTTCCTGTACCAGCGGGTTTGCTTCCACCTCGCTTTGTTGGTGCGAGGTATTGGTTCCGTGCTATGAATGATTTGGAGCGGTTCTCCTTTTTTGTTTTTAGGGAGATGAATGGCTACAGTCGCTGTAAATACTCCTGTAAAATGATGGTAGCACTGATTTCATCTACCAGGGCTTTATTTTGACGGTCTTTTTTCTTCAGTCCGCTATCAATCATACTCTGGAAAGCCATTTTGGAAGTAAAGCGCTCATCTATTTTTACGATAGGGAGATCCGGAAAGTTCTTTTTAAGGATGCGGATGCATTCGGTCACCAGTGCGGTGGCATCGGTGGCATTTCCATCCAGGTTTTTAGGCTCTCCTATCACGATTTGCTCTACTGCTTCGGCAGCAAAATATTTTTTCAGATATGGGATCAGTTCATGTGTGCCCACTGTGGTGAGGCCACTGGCAATCAGTTTCAGCGGATCAGTCACCGCTAAACCTGTTCTTTTTTTCCCATAATCTATGGCCATTATACGCGGCATATTCTCTTTTCTATTTAGTTAAGCCAGCACGAGCATATCGGCGATGGCAAAAACGGCAAATACCACACTGGCAATCCCGTTGGTGGTCATAAACATAATATTGATGCGGCTCAGGTCATTTGGTTTTACCAGCATATGCTGTGATACCAGCATGATCATAAATACGGCGGCGCCGATCCAGTACAACCAATGAAAATGGCCATAAATACCGATGGTGATCACCAGTCCGGCCGCAATCACATGCAATACTTCAGAAAAATGTAAGGCTCCACGCAGTCCCAGCCAGGCAGGAATAGAGTTCAGACGCTGACTTTTATCAAAATCCTCGTCCTGCAGGGAGTAGATGATATCAAAACCGGATACCCAGCAGAGCACCAGGCAGGATACCAGTACCGGCAATACAGCAAACTGGCCTGTAACCGCCAGATACGCACCGATAGGCGCCAGGGACAGGCCCACGCCCAATACCATATGGCATAATGCCGTAAAACGCTTGGTATAGCTATATCCCAGTACTACCAGCAAGGCTACCGGCGACAGGAAGAAGCAAACCGGATTGATAAACCAGGTGGTAGCTACAAAAAGTACGCAGTTGGCGATAATAAAGGCCATTGCATTCTTTTTGGAGATGATGCCGGCAGGAATTTCCCTTTTGGCAGTGCGGGGATTTAGCTTGTCGATATCCACGTCCAGCCAGCGGTTAAATGCCATGGCGGCGCTGCGGGCAAATACCATGCAAAGGATCACCAACCCGAAGGTGAGCCAGTTAAAGGCGCCCCCACCGATGGTTACCGCCATACAATACCCGATCAATGCAAACGGCATGGCAAAGATGGTATGGGCAAACTTTACCAGTGACAGATACTTATTAATAGTCGTATACATATTTAAATAATATAATTTAATGGTTGTTCCTGAGCTTCACAAAGATATCCCAAACAACAATACCGGTAGTCACCGAAATGTTCAGGGAGTGTTTCATGCCCAGTTGGGGGATCTCGATGCAGCCGTCTACCACTTTCATCACTTCCCCATCTACCCCGCTCACTTCATTACCAAACACCAGGGCCAGGGGCTGATCGGTGGGAGGCGTAAATTTATCCAGTGCTACACTATTGACTGCCTGTTCGATGGCCATTACCTGGTAGCCGGCATCGCGGAGGCTGATCACCGCTTCCATAGTGGTGGTGGCATACTGCCATTCTACCGTTTCGGTGGCGCCGAGGGCTGTTTTGTTAATATCCCGGTGCGGGGGAACGGGCGTATAGCCACAGAGTATGATCCCCTGGATCAAAAAGGCGTCGGCTGTACGAAAAACGGAGCCTACGTTATGCATACTCCGGATGTTATCCAGCACCAATACGATGGGCGTTTTATCGGCGGCTTTGAATTCATCCACCGTTTTACGGCCCAGTTCATCCATACTTAGTTTTCTCATTACCTGCAAAGATAACATGATGGGTTGAGTTTTATATATTTGCGCCATGGCAAAAAGCAAATCGGCAGAAACCCCGCTTATGCAACAGCACAATGCCATCAAGGAAAAATATCCTGATGCTGTGCTCCTGTTCCGTGTGGGTGACTTTTACGAAACATTCAACGAAGACGCGGTGATAGCCGCACAAGTGCTTGGCATTGTATTGACCAAAAGGGCAAACGGCTCTTCCAATGGCGACCTTGCAGGGTTCCCGCATCATGCGCTGGATACCTACCTTCATAAACTGGTAAAAGCCGGCTACCGCGTAGCGGTATGCGACCAGCTGGAAGACCCTAAAACTGCTAAAGGCATTGTAAAACGCGGTGTAACCGAGCTGGTAACACCCGGTGTAGCCGTAAATGATAAGATACTGGAAAACTCCAGCAACAACTTCCTGGCGGCCGTTCACTTTGGCGGTGACGTTACGGGGGTATCCTTCCTGGATATCTCTACCGGGGAATTTTTTGTGGCAGAAGGCAGTATTGAATATGTGGATAAACTCCTGCAAAGCTTCCGCCCTGCGGAGGTCCTCTTTGCGCGCCAGCAACAAAAAAACTTTAAAGCCACCTTCGGTACCCGGTTTTATACCTATACGCTGGAGGAATGGATATTTACCAGCACCTATGCGGCTGAAATCCTGCTGAAGCAATTTCAGACACATTCCCTGAAAGGCTTTGGTGTGGAAGGCATGCCAGCAGCCGTGGTGGCGGCCGGTGCCACTCTGCACTATCTGAAAGATACCGAGCACCCGAACCTGCAGCATATCACACGTATGCAGCGCATCAACCAGGAAGATTTCCTGTGGATGGACCGCTTCACCGTGCGTAACCTGGAACTGCTCAACAGCAGTGTGGAAAACGGTCATACCCTGCTCAAAACACTGGACAACACCGTGACACCCATGGGTGCCCGCCTGCTTAAGCGCTGGCTGGTATTCCCGCTCCGCCATAAGGACCGCATCAACGAACGCCTGGACACGGTAGAATACCTGATCAAAGAAACTGACCTGGCCAATGGCTTGCAGCAGCACCTGCAGCAAACCGGCGACCTGGAAAGGCTGGTATCTAAAATACCCCTGAAAAAAATTAATCCGCGGGAAGTGATGCAGCTCGCAAGGGCATTGCAACAGGTGGAAGCAGTGAAAGGTATACTTGGCAGTAACACCAACGACTACCTGCAACGCCTCAACGAAAAACTGGACGTATGCGCCCCTATCATGAACCGTATCCTTAACGAGATGATGGAAACCCCACCAGTACTGGTGAACAAGGGTGGTGTGATCAGGGACGGCGTAAACGCAGAGCTGGATGAGCTGCGTGGCATTGCGACCAAAGGCAAGGATTATCTGTTGCAGATCCAGCAGAAAGAATCTGAAGCAACGGGTATTCCGAGCTTAAAGATTGCCTTTAACAACGTTTTCGGTTACTATCTCGAAGTAACTAACACGCATAAAAATAAAGTACCGGCAACGTGGATACGTAAGCAAACGCTGGCCAACGCAGAGCGCTATATTACCCCGGAGCTGAAGGAGTACGAAGAAAAGATTGTTGGCGCCGAGGATAAAATACTGGCGCTGGAAACGCGCCTGTTCGACGAGCTGCTGGCATCCCTGCAGCCGTTTATAGAACCGATGCAGCAGGATGCACATATTTTTGCGCGGCTGGATTGCCTCCTTTGCTTTGCGCACAACGCCGTGCAGTACAAATACCGCCGTCCGGAAATCAATGATGGCTTTGAGCTGAAGATTACCGAAGGGCGACATCCGGTGATAGAACGGGGCCTCCCTCCGGGTGAATCCTATGTCTCCAATGATATTATCCTGGACCAGGAAACACAGCAGATTATTATTCTTACGGGACCGAACATGAGTGGTAAATCCGCGCTGCTCCGCCAAACGGCGCTCATCACTTTGATGGCGCATATGGGCAGCTTTGTACCGGCCACCCGTGCTGAGATTGGTCTGACGGATAAAATCTTTACCCGTGTGGGTGCCTCAGATAACCTGAGCGGTGGTGAATCAACCTTCATGGTGGAGATGAATGAAACGGCGAGCATTATCAACAGCATTACCCCGAGAAGCCTGGTAATACTGGATGAGATTGGTCGTGGTACGAGCACCTACGACGGTATTTCAATTGCCTGGAGCATTGTGGAATACCTGCATGATATGAGCGGGCACCAGCCTAAAACACTGTTTGCGACGCACTATCATGAGCTGAATGAGCTGGAGAACAAGCATGCCCGCGTGAAGAACTTCCACATTACCAACATGGAAAGTGGCAATAAAATCATCTTCCTGCGCAAGCTGGCGCCGGGTGGTAGTCGCCATAGCTTTGGTATTCACGTAGCCAGGATGGCCGGCATGCCACCGGAGCTGATTAACCGTGCCAACGAGGTACTGGCACAGCTGGAGGAAAAGCATATCGACGGCGCGTTGCAGCAGCAGGTGAAAAATCTCTCTACTCCTACTCAAAAACTACAGTTAAATATATTTGATGCGCACAGTGATACGTTTCAGGGGATACGGGAGAAGCTGGAGCGGGTGGATATTAACCGGCTTACGCCGGTGGAGGCTTTGCTTAAGCTGAGTGAGATAAAAGAAATGATTGGATAATTTTTTACGGGTGCCTACGGCGCCCGTTTTTTTGCAGGAAGGGCCACGGCGCTCGCCTGTTGTAACAAAAAGTAAAGCCTCCGACATGCGGAGGCTTTACTTTTTCACTCTTTACTGTACTATCTAATCAATTCACTTGATTACTTATTGCATATCCCACCATACGCGGCCGGTGTACTGGTTTACATCATTACCGTATTCGCCGGTTTTCTGCATTTCAGTAACGGCATCGCGCCAGTTCTGGGTTTGTTCTACCACAGTTGGCTGCGGCAGTGCCCAACGGCGAGGGATGGTTACGGTAGAACCGTTGGAAACCATTGGTTCATAGGCCATGATGGAGCTTCCAACTTTAGGCACACCCGTACGTTTCCATGAACCCCATGCTTCCCAAGGAGATTTGAAGTAATTCAGGAACAGCTGAATCTGGATTTTTTCCAGGTCTGTAGCCTGATCGCCGGTGAGTTGGATGTTTGGATTATTTACATATGCATTCACTGCATTCTGATCCAGCTCTGCGTAGTCAAGAATATTAGCGATACGGCCCATATTATCATAAGCAGAGATGGAGGCTTTGATACCGTTGGTGTACCAGGTGGCGGCATCTTGTCCGGTGATGATACCGCGAACAGCCAGTTCTGCAATCATGAAGCATTGCTCCGCATAAGTGAGGATTGGCTGGGTGTACTGGCCAGGAGAAGCGATACCTTCCGCACCGGTTGCAAACAGGCGACGCTGTAAGTTAGATACGGTATCCATTCTTCTTTTAACGATGGTTTCCTGACCATTTACATTAAACTTCATTTCGTAGTTACGAACGGTGAAGTAGTTGGCATAGTTTACATCATTACGTTTATCAGGAGATGCAGGAGCACCTACATAACGTACACCACTATACGTAGCTGTTTGAGGGAACACACCACCAGCTTTGAGGCTGTCGAATGCTTCTTTGGTATAGCTATTCTTTTCGAAGAACAGACCCAGGCGAGGGTCACTGTTGTTCTGCATGAAGTCCAGTACATTCTTGGTAGCCACTAATGATACGCTACCGGTCATTTCCCAGTTACCTGCCTGACCGAAGGCATTAGCCCCGGAAACAAACTTCCATTCATCACCATTACCAGTGAATAAACCTGCCGGGCTGGCCATTACTTCCTGGATGATAGTAGTTGCTTTGGTAGCATTTCTTTTCATCAGGCGCATAGCGATTTTCATACGCAGTACGTTGGCTGCGGCCGCCCAGTTACCAGCTCGTCCGGAATAGAAGATATCGAACGACGATGCAGCCTGCTGGTTCGGCAGTTTGCTGGTGATAGCTGTGATGGATTGTTTCAGTTCAGCATCCCAGATATCGAACAGTTGTTCCTGTGTGTCATAAGTTGGCGTGAAAGTACCACCGTAACGGGCACCAAAAGCCTTGGTGTACGGGATGCTACCATTAGCATCGGATACTCTCCATGCCGAATATACTTTCATGATGCGGGCAATAGCACCTACTTCAGCGAAGTTAGGTCTGGTTGCTTCCGGCATTCTGGCAATAACGGTATCGATATCTACCAGGTTTGGAGCAATATTTTTGTAGAACGCCTGGTAGAAGTCATTTGTGTTGGATGGATTGAACAGACGACCGATGGTAGAACCAGGTTGTGGCGCACCAAACTGCATCCACTGCATTTGATACTGGTAGCAGTCGTAGAACCAATCGAAGTCGCGGTCAACAATGCTTTTACCTGGCAGTGACAGCAGCAGTTCAGGAGATGTGGTTGGACTCACCTGAGGGTTTTGGTTAATATCCTCAAATCCTTTTGTACAGGAAGCCAGAGACAGGCCTAACATTGCCGCTCCAAATCCCAGTTTATATATTGATTTCATAATAATCTTGTTTGGTTAATACAGCTTGATTAGAATCCGATCTGAATGGTAGCACCGAAGTTACGGATGAACGGTACGGCACCGTATTCAGAGAAGGCGTAGGTAGCGTTGTTACGTACAGCTTCCGGATTGATATTCAGTGGCAGGTTATTGAACAGGTAACCCAGGTTGCGGCCTACGAGTGAAACACGCAGACTTTGCATTTTCCAGCGGTTAACCAGTTCGGTTGGCAGTGAGTAGCCGATGTTTACTTCGCGGAGTGCAACATAAGAAGCGTCGAACACGGAAGCCTCACGGATACCGATACCCCAGTCACCAACCATGCTATAATATTGGAATGCGCTGAGCGGTTTTACATAACCTTTGTCATATGCTTCCTGGTAGCTCATGCCACCGATGTTCACTTCCTGACCGTTCATGTTTACAGTAGTACCGTCGGACAATACACCATTAGGGATGATACCGTCGTTTCTCTTAGTTCCAGTACCGTCAGTCCACTCAAGACCACCATGAGCAGCATCGCGACCAAATTCGGTGTTAGCAGTGTTACCACGACCAGTACCATATTGGTGAGAGGCAGAGAAGAAGTCGCCGCCGATACGTGCCTGTACGAGGATACCCAGTGACCAGTTTTTATAGTTGAACTGGTTCTGCAGACCCAGGTTCCAATCAGGCTGAATGTTACCTACTACTGCGAAACCGCGTTGGTATTGTGCAGGGAAGTCGGCACCGGCAGGGTTCAGGTTGATGATAGGCTGACCGGCTGCGTTGCGGGTATAACCATAATCAGTTATCAGGTCACCATAAGCACCACCTACGTTAGCTACTGCTTTTACGCCCTGATCTTCTCCAAGGGTGAAAGTAGAAACACCTTCTACCAGTTCCAGAATTTTGTTTTTGTTACGGCTTGCGTTCAGGGTTACATCCCAGGTGAAGTCACCTTTCTGGATTGGTGTACCGTTGATCGCTAATTCCAGACCTCTGTTGAGCATTCTACCAGCATTTACGTAGCGGCTGGAAACACCACTTTCGTTGGTAACTGCGAGCGGGATGATCTGGTTGTTAACCACAGTACGATACCATGCCGCATCGATACCGAGTCTGTTGTTGAAGAAACGAACGTTTGCACCGAACTCCCAGCTTTTAGAGATAGAAGGCTTCAGTGCCATGTTTGGTAACTGTCCGTTTGGATAGAAGGTGATCAGTGGTAATGCAGAGCCACTGTTCATACCAGACCAGTTAGATGAGTTGTAGTAACCGGAGTTGATGGTATATGGATCAGTATCACTACCCACCATGGCAAAAGATCCACGGAGTTTACCATAAGTAATCCAGGAAGGCATCACTTCTTTCAGGGTTTGGGTGAATTCCCAGGCAGTACTTACAGAAGGATAGAAGTAGCTGTTGGAAGTGTTACCCAGGCTGCCTTTAGGATAAGTCAGTGCGGATGACCAGTCGTTACGGCCGGTTACATCGAGGAACAATTCGTTGTTGTAGCTGAAGCTGGCAGCGAAGAACGCAGAATTGATACGTTTGCGCAGCAGTGGAGCGTTGTTGAACTGTACCACACCGATACTATTGGTCAGGTCGTACATGAAAGGAATACGGAGACCATTGCTGGAGTAGTTATTGTATTGTTTACCGATACCGCTGTTCCAGGTTTCAGTACCTAAAGTCAGTACGGAACCATCAAAACGTTTGCCCAGTTTTGGTGTAATCTGTGCGAGGCCGGTGAAGGTATATTGTGTTTTGTTCACACCAGCTTCGCCGTAGTAACCATCGGAACCGGTGAAGTTAGCGGAAGTACCTACTTCTTTACGTTCATCAGCAGAAGTTTCGTTGGAGAAGTTGGACTTCAGGATGAATTTCAGCCAGTCGGTAGCAGTTACATTCACTGCCACGTTACCCATGAAGAGGTTTTCTCTGCGGGTCCAGCTGTTGTAAGCCATTTGGTACCAGTAGTCAGCACCCAGGTTGGTGGACAGGTTGGCACGGCCACCGTTAGGTCCGAGGTAGTTAGCTGGCTGATTCCAGTAACCAGGATTATAGTTACGTGGGAATACATACACCCATTTACGACCAACGTTATAGCTGGTGTAATCACCACCCTGACGGTCAGGGTTCAGTGTTTTTGAGTTGGCATAGGTTACGCCCAGGTCAGCACTAATTACCTTAGAGATAGTCTGGGAACCTTTGAAGGAGATACTGTTTCTACCGAAGCTATTGTTAGGAGAAACAGAGTTATTATCCAGGTGGGAGTAAGAGAGACGGAAAGTTCCTTTCTCATTACCACCTTCCATAGCTACGTTTGTATTGAAGTATTTACCGGTTTGATAAAGGTCAGTTACGTTATCCGGTTGCGGAACAAATTTAGCGGTGGTACCATTTTGCAGCGTTACATCACGACCATCCATTACAGGACCGAAGGAGTAGCCACCCATGGTGTTATCATACACACCGTCCATACCCTGGCCATAAGTATTCTGCAGGTCGATCGGACCGCGGTATACTTTTTCCATCTGGGCGGTTTGGCTAACGTTTACACCAATACCTTTTCTGGCCACACCTTTTTTTGTGGTGATCAGGATAGCACCGTTGATAGCGCGGGAACCATAAAGGGCTGTAGCAGCAGCACCTTTCAACACGGATACTGACTCATAGTCATCCGGGTTGAGGTTTTTGAGCACGTTACCAAAGTTTACGTCGTTGGCAGTAACATCGTTTTCGAAGATTACTCCATCCACTACGAAGATTGGCTGATCTTTACCAGTAAGGCTTTTAGCACCACGGAGTACGATACGTGGGGCAGCTTGCGGACCACCGGCAGCGCTGGAGATGTCCACACCGGCAACTTTACCCTGGAGGGCAGCAACCGGGTTTACCTGGTTAGATTTGGCGATGTCGTTACCTTTCAGTTCGGTGATAGCGTAACCCAGTTTACGGGATTCGCGTTTCATACCCATGGCGGTAACAACTACCTCATTTAAGTTCTTATTGTCTTCTTTCAGCACGATAGAGATTGTGCTTTGGTTACCTACGGCTACTGTCTGGACAGCATATCCAATGTAGGATAATTCCAGGGTAGCTTCAGGGGTAACCTGAATTTTGAAGGAACCATCCGCGGCAGACATGGTGCCGTTGGAGGTGCCTTTTTCTTTCACTGTTACACCAGGCAACAGTGTTCCTTTTTCATCTTTTACGGTACCCGTAACAGCTTTTTTATTTTGCGCCAGTGCGGTAATAGCGCAGCATAAGAAAAGCAACGTGGCGAGAAGAAGTGATCTTCGCATAGCTTCCTTTTGGTTTAATTTATAACAAGTGAGTCAGTCACATAAGCATGAAAACGGCTACTTATACAGGTAGTTGGCCATCCCTAAAATGGATAGGTTCACAGTTAGCATTTTTGGTTTCCGTCCCTTAAAAAAAGATTGTTTTTCGCGTGCCTAATCAGTTTCCGTGTTGTTACAGTCGCATGATATTTTCCGTATGTAATTCCTTCGTCTGGTCTGAATCTGAGTAAATCGTTTTACTAAAACGTTTTAGCATCATTTTCATAAAAAAAACCTGTAAAGTGCCAGCTCACAAATTTTCAATTTCACTTACAAGTTTTATCGCCATATGCGAAAAAATAACAAATCAAACATAGGCATATTTACGAGATTGTCAAAAAAGAATTAACATTTTTTTTATTTTCTGTTAACGGCTTGTTATTGGTGCGAAAATAATATCTCATCCTAACAAAATAATATTATTCTGGATTTTGTGTAAAATTTACGTGATGGGAGCGGATTTGGAGGGATCATTTTTTATGGAATAATTTTTTAATGACACCTTCGGTGTCATTGCGAGGGGTCCGCGCTGACGCGCGGAAGGTTGTTATTTTAAACCTGCTAATATGGAGTGGGAAAATGTGCTCAACGTCGTACTTATTATAGTGTAGCCTTGACAGCCCTGATGCGCGCGAAGTTATTGGACCAAGGATAGCAGCCCACAGCTATTGGGTGAATGAGCGGCAGCCACTAAAAAGGGCCGCGCTTACGCGCGGCCCCGGGGATAACAGTTATTAAGGCACAGTTTAGTAGTTATAGTCATTCCTGTAATAAGTAACTCCTCTCTTATCAGCAGGTACCCAGAAGATTGGCGTAATGTAATTGTCTTCCGCTTTTACCTTCAGGTAGTTATCCGTATTAGTTTGTAATTCGGAATTCGGATACCTAATTCTTTCTGCCACAGGCTTCATTACTTTACCGCCCAGCGTAAACGGCTCCAGTTTAGGATGGCGTGTACGACGCAATTCCGTAAACAACTCGTAAGCGCCAGGCAGGTTCATATGGATATACTTCTGTTGCATCAGTATCTCCATTTTATCTTCTTCAGTGGCTGCCGCCGTAAATTTAGCCCGCACCGTAGCTGCATAAATATCTACTTCTGCGGCAAGCGGTTTTGCCGGATGCAGCACGCTTGTTGGTTCATACGTACTCAAACCGTTTACCCAATACCAGTAAGCGGTAGAATGTTTCACGGCATCTTCGATATGCTCCGCAGCAGTTTTACCTGTTGTACCTAAGCCCTTCAGCGCAATTTCTGCCAGCAACAAATCCATCTCTCCCAAAGTCATCCAATTGCCCGGCTGGGTATTACGATGAAAGGTAGCATGGTTGTACATGGACATGGCATTGCTGGCCAGGGAACTGGTCAGGTTATCGGCATAGGCATAGTAGCGGTCGCCGGCAACATAAGCCGCTTCCTGTGCATCTGCATTCATGGAAGCTCCACGGTAGTCCTTCCATTTAGTTGGCATGGCAATTACCGGCAAACGCGGATCATCGATACCTGGCTCGTAGGCATTGGTACCAAAATTCATCCGCTTGAGAATGGTGTTAGGTACGAAAGTAGCAAAGGCGTTTTCATACCAACCTCTCTCCCATGTACCGCCTGACAATGGATTAGCTACGTGTGGCATCTGCCAAACCATATCAGCACTGAGTCGCGGCTTTGCCAGTTCCTCTGCCAATACCTGCTTTGCCAGCGTAGGGTTTACACCTGCAATACGAACCGCATATCTGATACGCAGCATACTACAATACTGTACCCACATATTGATATCGCCTTTTGCGGCAAAATCCTGACGTGTGAAATCTCCTTTTTCTGAAGACGACAGCTGGTTATATAAAGTAGGTAAGGTATCTGCGATGCTTTTCAGCTCACCCATTACAAACTCATAAGTTTTAGCCGGATCATCATATTTAGGAAAAAATACGCCGGAAGTACCTTTCCAGGCGTCTGTAAATGGAATGGCATTTACCAGATCCACCAGTTTAAGCGCGCCATAATCTCTCACAATGGTTGTGAGTTTAATATAAAGCATTGCTTCATTTTTCAGTTCCGCAGGCGTAGTGGCATACAGGTCCAGCATAGCACCGTAGTTGCGGGTGTTCACGAAAAATGTTTTGAAGTAATCCACCAATGCCGCATCAGAAAATCCGTTACCGGTAGTCAGGTCGTCGTAGGTGGTATACCAGGTATAACGGGAAGTCACATACCGCTGTGCAATCTGTGAGTAACCCGGAACACCGGTACCACTGTTTAACTGATAATACCATTCGCCATAATCGCCCACGTATAGCTTCCAGCCATACAGCGCTGCGGTAAACATGCCCGGAAATTTCTCATCAGTAGGAGGATTTGGTTTTTCCGGATCTGCAAATTGCTGTTCCAGTTCTTTCTGGCACGACATGATTGACAAAGCCAGGCAAGCACTGATAATTATTTTAGAGAAACTGAATTTCATATTTCACAATTTTTGCTAATTAGAAACTAACATTCAAACCGAGGCTGAAAGTGCGTACGGATGGGTAGAATGAGTTTTCGATGTAGATATCGGAACCCAGTGTGGATTCAGGATCTACGTTTGGTAATGTTTTATACAGGTAGAACAGGTTACGGGCAGCAGCTGTAACTTTCACACCCTGCAGATGTACCGGCTGCAGCCATTTACGTGGCAGATCATAGGCGATCGCCAGCTCACGTAATTTGATGTAATCATTTTTGAACAACCTGTCCGGACCCCAGCCAGTGCTCAGGTCATTGATGTATGTTTGGTAGTAGGCTGTGGAAGAAGTAATGATATCATTCTTTTCATACTTCACGTTACCGCTTTGATCTGTAACGGATTTCACACCGTCGAGCACCATACCGTCGTGATACAACCTGTTGTCCTTAGCCTGCGCCGGAGCGGTGTTGCCACCAGTCCATGCTACATTCTGATTGGTAGTTTTATCGATATAGTACGTTAAACCTCCGTGCTCTGTATCTCTGTAGGCCAGTGTATTTTCAGTCACACCTAAACCGGTGAGGTAATAGTTGGTATAGGAGAAGATACTACCACCAAATTTATAATCGATACCCAGGTGGAAAGTGAGGTTCTTGTAACGAACATCAGAGAAGAAACCACCGAGGACTTTTGATTGAGTATTACCTACGGTCGACATCTTACTATCCAGCTGATACAGTCCTTTTGCATCTACGACTTTGTTACCACTTGGATCTTTGATGTAATCGAACATTCTGATATCGTTTACCGGGCGACCCTCTTCTGCCACCACGCTGAAACCGGCGTTACCACCGATCGCATTCACTTTAATCCCAGGATAGAGTTTTTTAACCATAGACCGTTGGGTAGCGGCGGTGACGCCTACCATCCAGGATACATCATTAGTCATCACCGGATAGCCTTTCAGACTCAGCTCATAGCCCCAGTTTTTAACATTACCGGCATTGATGCGGATTTCTTCATACCCAGTGGCGGAGGAAAGAGACACTGGCATGATCTGATCATACACGTTGTTGGTGTAGAAGGAGAAGTCGGCCTGCAAACGGCTTTTTTCAAAGAACGCAGCTTCAAAGCCCAGTTCATACTCACGTTTACGTTCCGGACGTATTTCATTTGCGTACAGTGCTTTCTGTGAACTGATCAGGGAAGCATTGTTATAACCCACTATGCTACCGATATCATAGGAGCGGAAAGCAAAGTAGTTCTGATTGGTTCCTTTACCCACATCAGCCCAGCCTACACGGAATTTACCGTAGTTCAGCTTAGGAATATTGAGGTCTTTGGTGAAGTCCCAGGTGAAGGAAAGACTTGGATAGTTAAAGCTGTTGTATTGTGGATACAGGGTAGAGTTCCAGTCGTTTCTGTCTGTTGCTTCCACAAAGAAGCGATCTTTCCAGGAGAGCTGTAAGGAACCAAAGGCACTGTAAACGATGCGGCTGCCTCTGGATGCGGCTCTTGCTTTGCCGGCATCATCCAGGGAAGGGAATGTTTTACTGTTATTTACGGAGTACCATCCCGGGAGGCGGAAGCCACCGGTGGTACTGGCGAAGATGCTGTTATTATTGTCCTGTTGAATACTACCACCTACGAGCGCGTAGAGATGGAGGTTGTTATTCAGGAAATCCTTGTTATAGGAGAAGTGTGACTGATAAGTCTGAATCGCATAGTTATCGCGTTTCATAGAATACGTACCGCCTTGAATCGAAGGGTAGATACGTGTTTCTTTTTCTTTGCTGGTAAAGTCAGTATTGGTATAGTCCAACCCTATGAGTGTTACCATCGAGAGATCGTTGGTAAAATTGAGGGTCATTTTAGCGGAAGAGATGAGATGTATTTTCGCATCAAGGTTGTAGTTCTGGTTCTGATTCCACCAGAAGTCAAACAGTTTGGTTACCATGGTTGGCAATCCTGCAGCATCCAGGTCCGGACGGTGTTCGGTGGAGTCGACATAGAAAGGACGCAGCTGGTCAAAATCATATTCGCGGTTCATACCCCATGCCACCAGTCCATCGATAGATGGGCGGCGGTTGTTGGATTTTACGCTGAACAGGTTGGCGGTTACATCGAACTGTGCAAACTTGCTTGCTTTCATGGAACCGTTGAAGCTGAAGGTATTTTGTTTCTGCCAGGAATTTTCCAGGATGTCGTCATAACCATAGTTGGTATAGGACAGGCGCATGCTACCTTTATCGTTCGAACCGGAGATGGATACGTTTGTTCTGTTGGAGCTGCCATTCTGGAAGAGGCTCATAAAATTATCCGGTACGGCGCTAAGTTGGCGGGTGGTGCCATCAAAATAAACGGCGGAGGCATTGTCGAGTTTAGGCCCAAAGCTAAAGCGGCTGGGGTTAAATGCTCTTGTTCTTACGCCATTAATGGTTTTAAAGGTGCTGTCGTAAATGGAGGCACCTGAGCCATATTCATTTTGGAAATCGATATAGTTTACCGGTTGTTCCACTGTTCGTTGGTGCGATACCGTTACACCGAAACCTCTGGCGTTTGCGCCTGATTTGGTGGTGATCATCATTACACCGTTAGCACCTTTTTCACCATAGAGGGCCGTTGCTTTGGCGCCTTTGAGGATGTCGATGGAGGCGATATCATCCGGGTTGATGTCGTTGATACCGGAGCCATAATCTACCGAGTGCAGCGGATCATAGTTACGGGAAGCCATGGACGTGTTTTCGTCGCGGATCACTACTCCATCTACCACAAACAGCGGGCGGTTGTTGGCTCCCGGGGTGAGACTGGCAGCACCACGTACTTTAATATTGATACCTCCCATTGGGCCTGCAGAACCGGCGATAACGCCTACCCCTGCTGCTTTACCATACAGTGCCTGTACCGGGTTCATGGTAGTACCTGCCACGGTGAGTTCATCACCTTTAATGGAGGATACCGCATAGCCAAGTGATTTACGACTTTGCTTTATACCCAGTGCCGTAACTACTACTTCTCCGAGGCCTTTGGCATCTTCCTGCAACAAGATATCGATGGTTGGTTTAGATGTAATAGTGACTTCAGTTTTACCATATCCCACCATAGACACCTGGAGCACAGTGCCTCCTGGGACTGCCAGTGTAAATTTACCTGAAGCATCGGTGGTGGTACCGGTTTTGGTACCTTTTTCCAGAATTGTTACCCCTGGCAACGGGTTTCCTTTTGCGTCGTGCACTACGCCGGAGATATTACGTTTGTCCTGCGCAGAAACGATTTGGCTGCATACCGCCAAAAGGACCGCAAGTAAGGTTAGCGATCTTTTCATGGTTTACTGATTTAAGAGATAATTAGAAAGTGAACTGATTACGTACAGCACCGGGCATAGCAGTAGCTGTCCGTTATTTTTCTTATTGAAAAACCGGTGAATAAATAGCAGGATGCAGGCATGGCAAAGCCGTTCACCAGGTAAAGGAAAACCGCTATCCCATTACATCGTGTGCAAAAAATTGGTTGATGATAAACTCGTTGTTGTTTTAACTCATGCTAACAGTTTAGTGATTTATTGATTCACAGATGTTGGATAAAAAAAGTAAGTACACTGGTATAGCAGCGCCTATCCGCTATTTTTCATTGTTGAAAAACCGGTTAAGAAAAAATACATTCATTGCAGATAATATTCGCATACGTAAGCCTGTATTGACTTTCGTGCAAATGCTCGGTTCACAAATGTGTTTGTACTGTTGCTGAGATCAGGGAGATATTATAGCGTCGCCTCTTTCCGTTAGCAAAGTTTACTTTCTCATCGTGTGCAAAATACTGGTTGATAACTACGTGCTCTATTAGCTCATATTAAGCAATTCGTTGGTATTAAATTTTCAGGATAAACGCTACACTATTCTCATTCTTCGATTTTGGTCTGTCCTTGTTCTTGTTGCAATCGTTGTAAGGTCGTTCTACAGCAGTAAAACGTTTTAGCTACTGTATCTAAAAAAAGAAAGCACTACGGATATATCCTATTGCTTTCTAGTATCAAACTTAGTTAAACTTTCCATGCAACACAAATATTTTGTTAAAATTTTTTTAAGATTTTTCAGGTAACAGGATGGTGTGGGTTTTATGACAGGTGACGGTAACATCTCCCTAAATAAATAGCGTAACAACAGTAACTAATACTGCTGTTACGCTTTTGCTGCCTTCGGCAGCGGGTGAAGCAAGTTTCGCGCTGCGCGTTATTTTTTCAGGGAGATGTAAACGCATGCCATTCGACGGCCTCCCGTTAACAGGACTACTACGGCTTATCCCACCAGATAGGGGTGGTAAACAGGTCAGCCCCCTGTGCCGCCACTGCTGCATTAACATTGGTGCCATTGGAATTGTACTCCCCACGCGGATAACGAAGCCTCCTCGGAATTTGCCCGTTGGTTTCATTATTCTTATAGTTCACCGGCGTGAGTACCGGATAGCCGGTGCGGCGCCAGTTGGCATATGCCTCATATTCATTCAGCAAAGTAGTGATGTAATACTGCTCATTGATAGCCTGTAGCTGAGCGGTGAGGCCCCCGGCCAGCGCTGCCGACTGCGCGGTGGCGTAAGTAGTAGCAGTAACATCATTATAAGCAATAGCAGCAGAATAGAGTGTATACTGCCAGATGCCCGCCTTTACCCCTTCAATAAAGTAGGTAGCAGGCGTACCGGTAGTCCACCCGCGGGCGGCCGCTTCAGCCAGCATTAACTGCACCTCACTGTAGGTCAGAAAAATATTGGGCGTGTTGGCCAATACAAGTACCTGCTTGGGCTGTGAGTAGTGCGCCAGGTTGGCATCATCCACCGAAGCAATGCCATATACCGGGTCCGACGTATTATCGTAACCGTTACGCAGGCCTTTTTGTACTGCCGGCACATCGGAACCCCCTGGTGTGGAATCCGCCTTTGGCAGTTCGCTGATAATCTGCAACCTCGGATCACCCTTGGCTTTCAGCATATCAATGAAAGATTTGGAGTATTTAATCGCCAGGTTATCCTTATTCGTTTGGCCGCGGGAGTTACTATAAGTGCCTATTACATGGCTGTTTGGATTATCGTAATCTCCATCTACATGACGGATATAAAAGACCTCCGACCGGTCCGTAAAAACGCCACCGGCAATGGCCTTTTGCACAATAGTGCGGGCTTGCGTCTGGTCCGATTTCTTACTCAATCGCATGCCTATACGAAGCATCAGGGAATAAGCCAGCTTTTTCCATTTGGTCACATCACCCCGGTAGCCGGTAATGTCCGCATCGCCGGGAGATGCTTTGGATGCGTCCAGCATGCCTGCCGCCATTTCCAGTTCAGCCGCAAGGCCGGCATAAATAGCGGACTGCTGATCATAAGCCGGATAAAAGGTTAAGTCTGTAAACCCTTTACTGGCCTGACTGTAAGGTACATCGCCATACAAGTCCGTCAAACGCTGCAGGATCACCACCCTCAGTATATGCGCAATAGCCGCATAGTTTGCGTTGGCCGGATCATTTTCTGTTTGCGTCATCATATCCGTGATGATCTTCAACCCATTTGGATAAAATGAATTAAAGGCCGCACCGGAATAATCATCATTGTACAGGTATTTATCCCCTACGTACGTCAGATTCAGCGAGGCAAAATGCTGGATCATCATACCGCAGTAGATGATATTGGCGCGCCAGGCCTCGTATTCCCCACCAGAGGTATATATCAGCCCTCTCGTTAGTTTAATGGAAGGCGGCACATCCGGCGCCGAGGTAGGATCAGTATTGATCTTTTCAAAATTCTTGGTACACGACACCATACTCAGCATGCCTCCAAGGGCCAGCACCGATAGTGTTTTATATATGTTACGGATCATAGTTCGCTGATTTAGAAATTGGTGACTAGAATCTCACATTGAGGTTAAGACCAAAGCTGCGTGCCTGTGGATAACCCATTACTTCAGCACCCTGGCCGGCACCACTGGTGTAGCTCGACTCCGGATCTATACCTGGCAGGTCCTTGTAGATGATCCAGAGGTTTCTGGCCACAAACGACAGCGAGGCGCCCGTGAATGGTGATTTAGTCAATACGGAAGATGGCAGTGCATACGTGAGGATTACCTGACGCAGTTTGATAAAATCTCCCTTATATATAAATGGTTCCGCAATGGTGAAAGCGATATTCTGGTAGTAGTCCTGCGCAGCTACATTTTTATCCACGTATTTCGTTGGATCAGCCGGGTCCTGTGCCTTGATGTTGAGTCCACCTTCACGGCCCTGTAAAGTGGCTTTATTCAGGCCGAAGTAGTAAGAGTAATCGCTGGTGCCTGAATAGATCTTATTGCCCCATTTACCATCTACGAGGAAGCTAAGCTGCCAGGCTTTGTAGGTGAAGGTATTGGTGATACCCATCGCAAACGGTGCCACACCGGTACCGAAGGCGGTATAATCGCCCTGCAACGGCTTGCCGGCACTATTAAACAGGATATTCCCCTGCTCATCGCGTTTGAACTTATACCCTACTATCTGCCCGAAAGGCTTGCCAACAATGTGTTGGATAGAAGCATTGAACGTACGCACATTTGCTACTAGCACACTGGTGGAACCCGCATCCAGCGATACCACTTCATTTTTGTTGTAGGAAAAGTTAGGTGTGATTTCCCAGGTGAAATTTTTACTGCGTACTGGCACGCCGGTAAGCAGTACTTCCACCCCGGTGTTTTTCACCTTACCCACGTTGATAAATGCTGCGTTATAACCGGAGGCATTGGAGATGGTGGTTTGCAGGATATCATCTTTGGTGGTGCGGGTATAAAAGGCAAAATCGAGCGTGAGGCGACTATCAAACAACCTCGCTTCCAGTCCTGCTTCATAACTGGTATTTACGAGCGGGCGCAGCGTAGGATTTGGAACCGCATATTGTCCGTCAGGTGTTTTCTTTACGTCTGCCAGCGGTAAACCGTCGAACGGATTTTGCACCTGGTAGGCCAGGAACAGGCGGTAAGGATCTGTATCGCCACCCACCTGCGCCCAGGAGGTGCGCACTTTCAGGAAGTTGATCCACTCCGGCATTTTAAAGGCATCGGACAATACAAAGCTCAATCCGAAGGAAGGATAGAGGATACTCCATTCGTCCGGTGACAAGGTAGAGAACCAGTCGTTACGGGCGGTTGCGGTGAAGTAAAGGTAGCTTTTGAAAGCTATTTCCGCGGAACCATATACCGAGTTGATTTTCTTTTCCAGGATGTCGTTCAGAACGGTTTTGGTTTTAAGGTTTGTTTGATCGTAGAAGTAAGGAATGAAGAAGCCGTTACCGTTGAGATAGAATTTATCATTCTTGTTATGCATCTGGTTTCCACCTACGAAAGCGGTGAGGCGCCAGTCTTTCCCGAAGGTTTTATCCATACCGAGCATTACGTCGGCGTTTACTTCATAGAAGTTTTGGCGGGCCTGGTCATTGATCTGTCCGGCGGTATTGTAGGCTGTTCCGGTTGGGGTGATGGCGAAGTTATTCCGGTACCACATATCCGCACCGATGCGTCCTTTGGCGTAGAGCCATGGAAGGATATCGTATTTCAGTTCGGCGGAGTTGATGAAGCGGTCGCGCTTATCATTTTGCTGGAAATCGTATACGGAGAACCAGGGGTTGGTAACGTATTCATTTGCTTCCCAGCGTGCCTCAAACCCTTGCGCATCGTACTTACTTTGTTTGAGGGTGTTTACATCCAGGCTGGTGGGCAGCATGTACATGGAATAGTTGGCGTTACCGGGGGAGTCGGATACCCTTGGACGGTTCTCAACCCTTTCACGGCTGTATTTACTGTTTACGGAGAGATATAATTTGCGACCCAGCCAGGCGTTTACGTTCAGGCTGAGGTTATCCCTGCGCATGCCTGAGTTGGGAAGCATCGCCTCATTTTTCAGGTCGGTAGCACCAAAGCGGTAATTGATTTTATCCGTTCCGCCGCTGAAGGCGATGGAGTTGGTGAAGGTGTAACCACTTTTATAGAAATTTTTGAAGTTGTTTTTTACGGCGCTATATGGGCGACTCACACCATCATACTGCATCACAGAAGAGCCGTCCAGTTTGGCGCCCCAGCTAAACAGGCCTGCGGAGCGGGCTTCTGCCACCGAGGTGGGTTTTACGCCGTTCAGTCCCATGCCGTAGTCGTACTGCCAGTCGAGTGTATTAACGATTGGTTTATCCAGTACGATATTGCTGCTGAATTCCACGCCCACCCCTTTTCTGGCGCTGCCTGACTTGGTGGTGATGAGGATTACCCCGTTGGAGGCGCGGGAGCCGTAGAGTGCCGCGGCGGTACCGCCTTTGAGTACGGACATGGTGGCGATATCATCCGGGTTGATACTGGAGAAGCCATCGCCGGCATCTTGTCCGCCCCATTCGTTGGCGCTGCCGAGGTTATCATTATTGATAGGAATTCCATCTACTACGATGAGGGGTTGGTTGTTGCGGCTTTTATCGATGGAGGTGTTACCACGGAGTACGATGCGGTTGGAGCCTGCGGGCCCGGAGGAGGCGGGGCTTACGTTGAGTCCTGCTACCTTACCTGCGAGGGTGGCGGCTACGTTGGTGGATCGTGCCTGGGTAAGTTCATCGCCTTTAATTTCGGAGATGGAGTAGCCGAGTGCTTTCTTTTCCTTTTTGATACCCAGGGCGGTTACTACTACTTCGCTGAGGGATTTATTATCCGGCAAGAGGCGTACCTCCATGGTGCTGCCGGTAACGGGGACTTCTTTCTGAAGGTAGCCGATATACCGGAAAGAAAGTGTGGAGCCGGGCGGGACGTTGATTTTAAACTCCCCTTTGTCGTTGGTGGTGGTTCCTTTACCCGATCCTTTCACGAGCACCACCACTCCTACCAGGTGCTGGGAGGTCGAGTCATCGACTACCAGTCCGCTAACATCTTGCTGGGCCCATGCAATTGGTGCCGACAGCATCATTAACAGAGTAAGGATAAGTTGAATAGAATTCTTACGCATGTTTACTGTATGAAGTGAAGCAATAAAAAGTTAACCGACATGGCAGGCAGGGACAAATGGAAATTGGTTGATGTATTCAGCTCCTGATTGTAGCCAGGATTACTTTATGATATATAACAAAGTGCGTAGAAAAAGGGTTGAGTGGTGCGCAAAAAAAACCAGCACTTTTTAAGTGCTGGCTGAATAGGTTGTATAACCGCTAAAACGTTATAGTACGGTTATTTATGTAAGCTGGAAGGACGGATAATCAGTTCGAGCGGCAGCACTACCTGTTGCATGGTGGTGGTAGGCTGATTGAGTTCCTTCATGAGAATGGAAACGAGGTTTTCACCTATCTCCCGGAGCGGTTGTGCCACGCAGGTGATGGCGGGACTATGGAGGCGGAAGATATCGTGGTCGTCAAATGAAACGACGCCGATATCCGCACCGATGGTCCATCCGAGGCTGCGGATACTTTCGATGCCGTAGATACCGAGGTAGTTGGTGGCAAAGAAAACGGCGTCCAGTCCTTTGGTGGCGGTGAGGAACTTTTTGATTTCATTGTTGAATCCTTCACGGTCGAGGTCGAACGGCAGTTTTTTCACCAGTGCTTTATTGGTGGTGATGCCGGCGGCTTTCAGGGCGTCGTTATATCCCTGGAGGCGGTCTTTCATCTGCACCTGATCGGAGGTGGTGGTAACGATGGCGATTTTGGAATAGCCTTGTTTTACGAGGTGTTCGGTGGCAGTGTAGGCGCCCTTGTAGTTATCTACTACTACGTAGTGCGATGGCATCTGCGGAAAATAACGGTCCATGAGCACGATAGGTTTACCGGCGCCTTGCAGCTGTTCTATTTCCTTATCCAGATTTTTGGTGGGTGTGATGATGTAACCGTCTACCTGCCGGTATTTCAGCACTTCCAGGAGGCCTTTTGCTTTTTCCGTGTTATCCTCTGTAGAGCCGTACAGTACTTTATATCCGTACTTATCGGCTTCGTCTTCCACTACTTTAGCGAGGGTGGCGAAGAAGTTGTTGGCGATATCTTCGACGATAAGGCCAATTGTTTTGGTTTTGCCTGTGCGCAATCCGCGAGCCAGCTGGTTGGGCTTATATTTAAGCTTGCCTGCTATTTTCTGGATTTTCTTGCTTACCTGATCGCTGATCCTCTTCTCTTTGGCTTTTCCATTCAGTACGAATGATACAGTGGTAGGAGATACACCGGCCTGTTTTGCAATATCTTTAATAGAGATACCTTTCATAATAAGAGTTATGCTATATCGATTTAGCCCAGCGTAATTTACAAAATGAAGTTGAAATTTACATAGTTGTGGGAATTATTCCAAATAGTAGGGGGGCCTCTTACATATAAAGCATTCCTAATTTGTATCACATAAAAGGACCATTTAAAAAAAGATGATATTTTTTTAACCAAATTTCTATAATTTGGCAACAAACATAGGACAATGGTATTCTTCGATAAGGAAACAAGATGCCACAAATAATACTCGTTTAAATTAATACATGAATGAAACCCATCCTTATTAAAGTTGGGGCCTTTGCCGATAATCAGATCACGATCATAGAGCGATGTGATCCTCATTTTAATACACCGTTTCACTTTCATCCGGAGTGCGAGCTGGTATTTGTGACAGAGAGCCATGGAAAGAGGATAGTAGGCGACAGCATTGAGAGCTTCGAAGAAGGGGACATGGTGTTTCTGGGTCCGCATATCCCGCACGTATGGTATAATGATGAAGGGTATTATAAGGGAGATGAGAGTCAGAAGGCCCGCTCTGTGGTTATTTATTTTCCGAAAGACATCTTTGGGGAAAAGTTTTACGGACTGCCTGAAACGAAGGCATTGAGTGAACTTTTTCACAAGGCGCAGCGCGGCATGAAAATCATAGGGGACACTTATGACAAGCTGAAACCTGAAATTTTATCGCTGCCACGTAAGGAGGGGCTGGACAGGATAATTTCCCTGCTGCACATTCTCAAAACGTTGTCGGAAACTAAAGACTGCTATTACCTGGCCAGCACGGGTTATTCACATGCCTACAACCTGAAAGACAACCACAAGATTGACGAGGTCTTCAAATATGTGATGAACAACTTCTCCAAGGAAATATCCCTGCAGGACGTTGCCAGCATCACTAATTTATCACCGCAATCATTCTGCCGTTTCTTTAAGAACCGCACCAAGAAATCGTTTGTACAGTTCCTCAATGAGGTACGGATAGGCCATGCCTGTAAGCGCCTTACCGAGGAGGACTGGTCGATTGCTGAAATTGCCTATTCCTGCGGATTTAAGAATTTATCCAACTTTAACCGGTTTTTTAAAGAGATAGTAGGTAAAACACCGAAAGAGTACAAGAATGAACTTCGGTTAAAAGAGGCCTGATCATTTTCTAACGCGAGATTTCCCTGTATATTACCACGTATATGATACTTTATTCCCTAAAAATAATAGGGAAATCTCCCAAAATAATCCTTACTTTCATAGCAGTTAACATTTAGTCAACCAAACGCATTTCTTCTCCTGTAATTCGATGTACAGCAGTTATCAAGATCACGAATTAGTATCGCTGCTAAAAAGCGATAACGTTGCTGCCTTCAATGCCATTTATGAGCGTTACAGCAAGGCGCTGTATCTATTCATCTATAGTAAGCTGGATACCGCAGAAATCAGTAAAGACGTGCTGCAGGACCTTTTTGTTTCCCTATGGGAGAAACGGCAGGCCCTTGTGCTTAAGGAGTCGCTCAAATCTTACCTGTACCAGGCGGCCAGGCATAAGATCATTGACATCTACCGAAAAAACACCACCTACCGGAAGTACCTTCAGCAACTGATTGAGCATTTTGATGAGCAGCCACATTCCATTTCGGATCAGCTGGATACCAAGGCCCGCACCCAGGAAATGTTTGAGGCCATCAACCACCTGCCTGAAAAAATGAAGGAAATATTTATGCTGAGCAGGTTTGAAAACCTGAGCGTAGAACAGATCGCCTCACACCTCAACCTCTCCCAGCAGACCGTTAAGAACCAGATTACCAAAGCTTTAAAGATATTAAGAGCCAACTATGCCCAGCCGGACATGATACTGATCATCGTTTCCATCCTGTTGGGATGCCTGGCCTGATATTATTTTTTTAGCCAGAAATAGTACTAATTCCACGTTATTACGACATTACAATATCAAAAACGCTATCAGGTGGACACAGAACAGATTAAAATATTACTGGAACGATATAACCAGGGCACCTGCTCACCGGAGGAAGCGGAAATAATTGAACAATGGTTCGACAATATCAACCGTCATCAGTCGGTGATAATGAATGATGATGCATTGAATCTGCAATTAGACGAAGTTAAACACCTCATAAACGAGCAAATAACACCAGCCGTGGATGCCACCGTACCTGCAAAGGTCCGCAACCTCCGCCCCTGGTACATCGGCATTGCCGCCGCCGCCGTAGTGGCCGCAGTGGTTTTACTCTTTACGAACAACCGTCACACAACTGCACCGGCATCTCCCGAACTACTGGCAACCACCACTAAAACGGTTACACGTACCGTGAGTAACGGTTTTGTAGCCGTTGCCACGCCCTATGGCCTGAAAGAAACCATTACCCTGGAAGATGGCAGCACCATCGCTATGAACGGTGGCACCAAAGTGCACTACCCGGAACATTTTACCAGCACGGCCCGCCAGATATTCCTCGACGAAGGAGAAGCGATGTTTGATGCTGCCCACGACCCGGCCAGGAGCTTCACCGTGTATAGCGGCGACCTCTCCACCATAGCCCTGGGTACCTCCTTTAACATTCGCGCCTATGCCAGCGAAGCTGATATCACCGTAGCCCTGATCACCGGAAAAGTAAAGGTGGAAAAAACAGGCAATGCCAATAATGCCACCATCCTGATGCCCAGTGAGCAACTACGCTACAACCGTACTTCCCTCGAACTGATCAAGTCCTCCTTCGCCAACCCCGATAACATCATCGGCTGGAGAAAAGGCTACCTGATCTTTGACGGCGCCGGCTTTAACGATATCGCCGCCGCTCTTCAAAATCGTTTTGGCGTTACCGTTATCAACAACAGCAATAAAATTGAATGGAATTATAAAGGATCCTTTACTAAAAACGAAAGCCTTTCTGAAGTACTGGACGTCATTTGCACGATTAAATCTCTTACGTACACCATTAAAAGCGATACCGTTTATCTCGAAAACTAAAACAAGCCAATATGAGGGTAAAACCATGCCCACTAAAATGGTTTTTCTCTTTTGGCCTGATACTGACGCTGCTGCTTGCAGGTAGCCTGACCTCCGTTGCCAACGCTGTCAGGCATGTTCAGGAACCTACTATACCCATTATTGTCAGTATCCAGGCGAAGGATAAGAACCTGGAGGATGTTATTTCGGAACTATCAACCAAAACAGGATTAAACTTTCATTATGATAAATCAGACTTAAACCTCCGGAAAAAAGTAACACTCAACTGTGTGAAAATTCCAATCGAAGAGGTGCTAATACAGCTATCTACCCAAACGGGACTGAAATTTACCCGTAAAGAAAACAAAATAATCGTTGGAGCAGACAGTGATTCCCAATCCTCGCTGACTGTAGAGTTGAACAGTAAGGTTTCATTAGACAGAGATATCACCGGATTTATACGCGATAACAAAGGCACGCCGCTACCAGGAGTAACAATTCAGATCAAGAACACCACAAAAGGCACGCAGGCAGACGCCGAGGCCGCTTTTACCATTAAAGCAGCGCCGGGCGATATACTCGTTTTCAGCTCCGTAGGATTTTTTACCAAAGAAGTAATGCTCGGCACCTCCAGCGATATCCAGGTTACCATGCTGGAAAACGTACGCGCACTGGGTGAACTCGTAGTAACGGCCATGGGTATACAAAAAAAATCAAAAGAACTGCCCTATGCCACCCAACAACTAAGCGGAGACGACGTTTCGCTCGTAAAAGATGCCAACGTCATGAACACCCTCGCCGGAAAAACTGCAGGTGTAACAATTACACGTAATGCCTCCGGAATAGGCGGATCAGTAAGAGTCGTACTCAGAGGTAACAAATCCACCCGCGAAAATCAACCGCTCTACATCGTTGACGGTGTACCCTACGCCAACTTCATGCCCTCCCAGCCCACGGACGTATGGGGACAATCCAACAACATCATCGGAGCCGGTGGTCGCGACGGTGGCGACGGTATCTCCAACCTCAACCCGGATGATATCGAAAGCATCAGCATACTCAAAGGCGCATCCGCAGCAGCACTCTACGGCAGCCAGGCCGCAAACGGCGTGATCCTCATCACCACCAAAAAAGGAAAAGCAGGTAAAAGTAAATTCGATTTCAGTTCCGACTTCACCCTCCAAACACCTTCCCTCCTGCCCTCCCTGCAATACCGCTACGCACAAACAGATCCGCCAGGCGTAGGCTCCACCAACAGCAACCAACCCGGTTCACTCGGCAGCTGGGGTGAAAAAATTACTGCCCCCGACCATGTAAAAGATTTCTACCAGTCAGGACATACCTGGACCAATGGCATCTCCTTCAGCGGAGGCACCGAAACAGCACAGAGCTACCTATCATACGCCAATACAACAAACAAAGGAATTTTGCCTACCAACACCTTCAGGAGGCACGCTTTTAATTTCCGTGAAACGCTCAAACTGTTTAATAACCGATTCGTTATAGATGCCAACGCGTCCTTCCTGGCGCAAAATACCAACAACCGCCACTCCTCCGGGCTGTACTACAGCCCCATTTCCGGACTGTACACCTTCCCCCGCGGACTCGATTTCGACTATTACAAAAATAATTTCGAGTACCCTGACATGGAGCGAAACCTCTATCTGCAAAACTGGTGGAACATCCGCCACGACAAAAGATGGATAGGCCAGGATGACCAGCAAAACCCGATGTGGGCCCTGCAGCGCAATATCCGTAAGGACTACCGTTATCGTGGTATGGCTACCATCTCCCTGAATTATAAATTCAATGACTGGATATCTGTTCAGAGTCGCGGCAGCTACGATAAATCCATGGACGAGTACGAACTCCAGGCCTACGCCGGCACACAGGTAGTACTGGCGGCCTCCAATGGCAGGTACACGCTGGAAAAGGAATTCAATACGCAGGCATACGGCGACCTGATGCTCAACGTATGCGGAAAAGCAAACGACTGGCTCCACCTGGCCGGTAACATCGGTGGCAGCATCACAGATATTAAAGCACATGAGCGTACTTACAACGGCGCTAATCCCAACTCCGACCCGGGACTGATGTACCCGAATAAATTCGCCGTCAGCAATATTATGAGCGTAGCCATGGATGCCCAGCATTCTGTGGATCAGAAGCAGATGCATGCCCTCTTTGGTAACATGCAGCTGGGGGTGAGGAACGTGTTGTTTATTGACCTTACCGGTCGTAACGACTGGTCCAGCACATTTGCCTACACGCCTACCCTCAAGAAAGGATATTTCTATTATTCTGCGGGAGCCTCCCTGATCGTGAGCGACCTGATGAAAATGCCGCAGCAGCTTGACTTCCTCCGGGCACGCCTTTCCTTTGCCAAAGTAGGTAACGATATAGCCAGCTATGCCAGTAATCCCGCACCATTCACCATGCAAACCATTGCCGGCGTTACCCGTGTAGTGCTCAACCAGCGTACCCCCTACCCCGGCGTATTCCTGGCACCGGAAGACAACCAGAGCTTTGAAACCGGGCTGGAGGCCAGGCTGTTTAAAAACCGCCTTACCCTCGACGTGACCTGGTATAAAAACAATAACTACAAGCAATACATGGAAGTGCCCGCCCCACCGGGTTCCAGGTATCTCACCTATTACCTGAACATGGGTAATATCCAGAACAAAGGCTGGGAAGCCACTGTAACGGTATCGCCTGTACGTAATGAAAAAATTAACTGGACCAGCACCGTCAACTTTGCCACCAACAATAACAAGGTGATCAAACTCAGCAATGATGAAATTCCCGGAGCCGATAACAGCAACAGCTTTGTGCTGACGGATTTCGGCGTAAATATGTTCGGCTCCTTTATTCAGGAAGGCGGCTCCTGGGGCGATATTTACAGTAACAAGGAATTGGTAAAAAATGAAAAAGGACAATACCTGCTCGATGATCAGGGACGACTTGAAACCAGAGGCATACAAAAAAGAGTGGGCAACCCGAATCCTGATTTCACGCTGGGATTGAACAACACGGTTGATTATGGTAACTGGTCGCTGAGCTTTCTTATCGACGGCAGGTTTGGTGGCAAGGTGATGAGCGTAACACAGGCCGTACTCGACTGGTACGGCGTGAGCGAAGTATCAGCCAAAGCACGCGACAATGGTGGTGTAAAGATCGATGCAGTATATGAAAACGGAACACCTTTTAACGGCATACTGGATGCACAGTCGTATTACACGACGATTGGCGGCCGCGCCGGCATTGGTGAACTGTACATGTATGATGCTACGAATATCCGTTTACGTGAGCTGAGCTTAAGTTATCGCATACCCCTGAAATGGAAGTGGCTGCGCAATGCGCGGGTAGGGTTGATCGGGCGCAATCTATTCTTCTTTAAACTGGAGGCGCCTTTTGATCCGGAAGTATCCATGGGTACGGCCAACGGACTACAGGGCGTGGATGTATTTGGCTTGCCGCCGGTGCGAAGCATGGGTTTGAATTTAAAAGTAGGTTTTTAAAAAATGCAGCTATGAAAAGGTGGAAATATTTGATAGTGATTAGTATTGCATGCATGCTCCTCAGTTGTACCAAGCGTTTCGGGGAGATCAACAAAAATCCATATGACTTTACCGAAGAGGAGCTGAAAGCCGACTTTCAGCTGATGGGCGAACCTATGTCGCAAGCCCAGCTGAACCTGCTGATATATAATGATCCTCCTACAGCCCAGCTGCAACAGAATCTGAATGCGGACGTGTTTTCGGGGTATATGATGTCGCCCAACCCCTACGAAGGCAATATCAACAACCTTAACTATGGCCTGCTGTATTATTGGAACGTAAAGCCCTGGATTGTTACTTACAGCAATGTGATGAAGTCCTGCGATTTTGCGCAGCAAAAAGCAAAAGGCAAATATCAGGAGTTTTATGCCTGGGCACAGATCGTGAAGGTAGAGGCTATGCACCGGCTCAGTGACATTTATGGTCCTATTATTTATACCCATTACGGAGAGATTAATGCTGACAAAAGCATTGATTACGATTCTCAGCAGGATGCTTACTATGCTTTCTTTAAAGATCTGAACGAGGCGATCGGTGTACTGACTGATTCAGTGAATAATCATGCTGCCTGGCGGTTCTCCAACTTTGACCTGGTGTATAAGGGAGATTACAGCAAATGGGTAAAATTTGCCAATACACTGCGCCTGAGGCTGGCGATACGCATAAACGGCATAGATCCTAAAAAGGCAAAGCAGGAAGGAGAAGCTGCGCTATCACATCCGTTAGGATTACTAACCAGTATAGAGGACAACTTCAATGTAAATATTTCACCGGTAACCCATCCGCTGAATATCATGTGTAACAATTGGGCGGACATACGCATGGGGGCGCCTATGGAATCGATACTCACCGGCTATAAGGACCCACGCCTGCCACATTATTTTGTACATGCTGATGGCGGACCGGATGTATATCATGGCATTCGCAACGGGATAGCCATCAGTGCCAAGGAGGACTATACCAGCTTTTCATCACTGGTAAAGCTGGAAAGTAAAATCCAGTTTATGACGGCAGCAGAAGCCTGGTTCCTGAAAGCAGAAGCTGCTTTAAATAACTGGAGTAATGCCGGAGATGCCGGTGCAAATTATGAAAAAGGCATCAGGACTTCCTTTCAGCAGTATGGCATTACTAACGTGAGCGACTATATCAATAACGATACCAGCAAGCCCAAACCCTATGTGGACCCGCATAATGCGGCCAATAATATTCCACCCGGAAACAAATTTTTATCCACCGCCACCATTAAATGGGATAATAATGCCCTTTACCAGGCAAAGCTGGAAAAGATTATTACCCAAAAGTGGATCGCCATGTTTCCCGAAGGACAGGAAGCGTGGAGTGAGTTCCGGAGAACAGGATATCCTAAATTATTTCCGGTGGTAGTTAACAACAGCGGCGGTACCATCTCCACAGAAAAATTTATACGCCGCCTGCCTATACCACAGATAGAATATGTAACAAACCCACAGGCAGTGGAGCGCGCCAGGCAAACGCTGAACGGGCCGGATAATGGCGGAACACCGTTATGGTGGGATCTGCGATAATCTTTTTTTGCACGCGTTTTTCTCTCGCCTTTGGCGAGAGAAAAACGCGTGCGTTTGTATGAGCGAAACGCTGATATCAACGTACAAAACTTTTTTTCAAACGGCATGGTACTAAGTTAATTTCCACCCGACTCCTTCATCATACATAGCGCTAAAAATTCCCGGGGAAAATTTTGATCAACCCATTTCACTAATCTTAAAAAGGCATGTATGAAAAACAACCTACGCCTTATGAGAATGTGCGTGGCTACCAGTGTAGTCATCACTTCCATAACAGCAGTTCATATGCAGGCGAAGGCCGCTAACCTTTCGGCTACGGCAGTTTCATTTAAGAGCACCTTCCAGAATGGCCAGGTTTCCGGTACTGTACGTGACAGTAAGGGAAATGTGCTGCCAGGCGTGACTGTACAGGTAAAAGGTAGTAATAAAGGTACCCAAACCACTCCGGAAGGGAACTACCACCTGGAAGCAAAAAACGGAGATGTGCTGGTGTTCAGCTCTGTAGGATTTGCTCCAAAAGAAGTAGCTGTAGGTAATAGCGCTACATTAAATGTAACCCTTGATGATAATGTAAAAGGGCTGAATGAGCTGGTGGTAACTGCACTTGGTATTCAGCGTAAAGCAAAAGAATTAACGTATTCCACACAGTCGGTAAAAAACGAAGACCTTACCACTGTAAAAGAAACAAACGTGGTCAATAGTTTATCCGGAAAAATTTCCGGTTTGCAGGTAAACCGCAGCGCTTCCGGTGTTGCCGGTTCTGCGAGAGTAGTATTACGTGGACAAAAATCCATCCGCGAAAATCAGCCATTGTATGTTGTAGACGGAGTTCCTATTGCGAACTTCACCAGTGCACAACCTACCGACCTGTGGGGACAATCATCCGGAGCTTCTTCCGGCGGTAGGGACGGTGGGGACATCCTCAGTACTATCAATCCTGATGACATTGAAAGTGTGAACGTACTGAAAGGTGCCTCTGCCTCTGCACTGTATGGTAGCCAGGCTGCCAACGGGGTCATCATGATCACCACTAAAAAAGGAAAAGCAGGACAAACGAAAGTCAACTTCTCTTCCAACTTTATGCTCGACAAAGCCGCCTACGGCCCGGATTTGCAATTCTCCTATCTGCAAACAAATAAAGACAACCTGTACAGCTGGGGCAGCAAAGGTTCCAGCCCGGATCATGTAGAATCATTTTTCCAGAACGGCCAAACATGGATCAACTCCATCAACCTCTCCGGCGGTACTGAAAAGGCACAGACTTACTTCTCCTATTCCAATACTACCAATAAGGGAATTGTGCCTACTACCAAGTTTGATCAGCATACGGTTAACTTCAGGGAAAACGCCAATTTCTTCAACGACCGGTTGAATATTGATGCGAACGTGCTTGCCACTACGCAGAAAGCGCATAACCGCCCGAGTTCAGGACTTTACTACAACGCTCTTACTGGTTTGTACCTGTTTCCGAGAGGGCTGAACTTCCAGAATTATGCGGATAACTATGAGTACATGAGCGCCAAGCGTAACATGTACATGCAGAACTGGTGGAACCTGAATTATGAAGAAGATAAAAGTGGCCAGGACTCCCAGCAAAATCCTTATTGGATTCTTAACCGCAACGTCACTGAAAATAAGAAGGATAACCTGATTGCGGCGATTACCCTCCGTTATAAACTAACGCCCTGGCTGAATATCCAGGCAAGAGGCAATGCCAATAAATCATGGGATAAATATGAGCTAAAAGCCAACGCCGGTACGCAAACTACCATTGCGGATGCGAATGGTCGCTATACCTACGATTACATCACCAGCACCCAATATTATGGGGACCTGTTGGTGGTTGGTACGCCCAAACTGTCCGACAACTTCGGGCTTAATTTCACCGCAGGTACCAGCATCACGGATCTGAAGCAGGACCGTACTTTCCTGGATTCCAAGGACGGTGACCTGGCGTTTGCAAATGTGTTTCACATTGGTAACCTGAACCTTAATTCTGCTACCAAATTAACGCCTACAGGCCTCAGAAGGCAGTTACAGTCTGTTTTTGCTACTGCTGGTATTAATTTTAAGGAGAAGGTGTTTTTAGATCTGACGGGCCGAAACGACTGGTCATCTACCCTTGCGTACTCACCAAACATGAAGAAGGGATACCTCTATTATTCAGCTGGTTTGAACACCATTGTAAGTGATTTAATGAAGATGCCGGAGTGGGTAAACTATGGTAAAGTTCGCGCGTCTTATGCAAAAGTGGGTAACGATATTGCATCTTTTGCAACCTTACCGACCAATACAGTGACCTCCGGTATATTAACATCTAATACCTCCGGTGCATTTCTGGGTCAGCCATTGAAGCCTGAGATGACTACTTCCGTGGAGCTTGGTACTGAATGGCGTTTCCTGGACAACAGGCTGAATTTCGATTTCACCTGGTATAATTCTCACACCAAAGATCAATACTTCGATTTCCGCATATCGAGTGGCTTCCTTTACCCTAACGCCTTCATCAATGCAGGTGACGTGCGTAACACGGGTATTGAGGCCACTTTAGGTTACCAGGTAATCAAACAGAAAGAGTTGAGCTGGACTACCACCTTCAACTTCACGCGTAACAAAAATACCCTGATCGAGCTGGCCCCACAGCTGCGCGGCGATTACACGATTACTCCGAAGGGGGATAACGTGAATAACTATGCGCTGGTGCTGCATGAGGGCAGCTCCTTCGGGGATATTTACGGCAGGGCGTTTAAACGTGCTGCTGATGGCAGTATCCTGGTGGATGACAATGGCAAGCCGCAGGCTGCGGATGGTCCGCTGACCTACCTTGGCAACCCAACGCCTAAGTTCTTATTGGGCTGGAATAACAGTATTACCTGGAAAAATTTCAACATCAATTTCCTGATCGATGGTCGTTTTGGTGGTAAGGTAATGAGTGTTACGCAGGCTATGCTGGATGAATATGGGGTATCTAAAAATACAGCAGATGCCCGTGATGCAGGCGGTGTTAACATCAATGCAACCAAAGCCAGTGGCGGCAAGTTTGCCGGCCCTATTGACCCTGCCGTGTTTTATGGTGCGGTGGGTGGCCGTGCGGGCATCACTGAATATTACATGTACGATGCTACCAACGTGCGTTTGAGAGAGTTCTCCGTGGTGTATACCATTCCTACAAACGGCAAGGTATTAAAGGATCTGAAGGTGGGCCTGGTGGGCCGTAACCTGTTTTTCTTCAGCAAGAAAGCTCCTTATGATCCAGAGCTGAGCATGAGTACCGACAATGGTTTACAGGGCGTGGATGTATTTGGCCTGCCTGCTACCCGCAGTTTTGGTCTTAACCTGAAAGTGACCCTCTAACCCGATTCAGAACCACAAAAACAAAAGCTATGAATTCTCAATCATTGAAGATAGCAGGGTTGGCAGTTGCGGCGATACTTAGTTTTGGCAGCTGTACAAAGAATTTTGAAGAGATCAACAAGAACCCTTACGGGTCTACCGATATCGATCTGCAGGGCGACTATGCCATCGTAGCGGCGCAGTTGCAGCAGGCGCAGCGCAGTATTTACCTGTACCAGCCGGTACCTTCCTTTCAGTTGCAACAGAACCTGTTGGGGGATGTATTCAGCGGGTATATGATGAGTGCGACGCCCTTTGCCGGCAACAGTAACAACCTGAATTACAATCTGTTGGATGGCTGGACAAGTTCCGCATTCACCATTGCATACGCCAATGTGATGAATCCGTTGTATAAGTCCCTGCAGTTTTCGAAAGAGAAACAACTGCCCGATGCGGTAGGGATGTCGGAAATTCTGCGGGTAGCGGCGATGCACAGGATCAGTGATATATACGGGCCCGTTATTTACACGAAATATAATACTCCTAATGCAGAAGGCGGCGTTGATTTTGACAGTCAGCAGGAGGCTTATAATGCGTTTTTCACGGACCTGAAAGATGCGGTGGCACAACTGACACCTTTTGCCGGTAAAACAGCCAGCACTTTGTTTGCAAAGGCTGACCTGGTGTATGGGGGAAACTATACCAAATGGCTGCGTTTTGCCAACACCCTGCGCTTGCGGCTTGCGTTGCGTATCGTGCGTATAGATCCGGCCAAAGCGAAGCAGGAAGGCGAGGCGGCGCTGGCCGATCCGGCGGGTTTGCTGCTGGATGCGAGCGACAATTTCCTGGTGGATATAGGCAGTACTACCCATCCATTGAATACCATTAACGGCTCATGGGATGATATCCGCATGGGGGCACCGATGGAGTCGATCATGGGCGGCTATGCAGATCCGCGGTTACCCAAATACTTCCGTACTGCCACGGACGCTGCTGTAACAGGTACGTACAAGGGTATACGAAATGGGATAAATATAGATGCGAAGGAACGTTATGTGGGTTATTCCAAGCTGGCTGATTTTGCCAGTAAGATTCAGCTGATGACGGCTGCGGAAGCCTGGTTTCTGAAGTCGGAGGCGGCGCTGCGTGGCTGGGCCAATGCCGGCAGTGCCCAGGCCAATTACGAGCAGGGCATCCGGGTATCGTTTGACCAGTACAAGCTGGCTGGTGCGGATACCTATATTAATAACAGTACTGCCAAACCTTTGGCTTATGGAGACCCTAAGGCTATTACGGCTGGCAGCAACGATGTTGCTACGGGTTCTCCTTATCTGAGTACGATCACTATCAAATGGGATGCGGCAGCATCTTTCGAAAGAAACCTGGAGCGGGTGATCACACAGAAATGGATCGCCAATTATCCGGAGGGGCAGGAAGCGTGGAGTGAGTTCAGAAGAACCGGTTACCCTAAGCTGTTCCCTGTGGTGATTAATAATAGTGGTGGAAAGATCAGTACAACAGATTTTGTGAGAAGGGCCATCTTTCCGAGCAATGAGTATCAAACCAACAATGCGGCGGTGCAGCGGGCTATTGGCCTGTTGAGCGAGCCGAAAGATGTGGGTGGTACTCATTTGTGGTGGGATCCAAAACAATAATAACAATCTCTTTTTTGAATCGCGTGCATAAAAAATCAATGCCGGTCTTATCAAGGACCGGCTTTTTTATTGGATATACAAATGTGTAAATTTTACACTTCAAAAAATTTGCAAAAAAAATTTGCAATTTTTTAAAGATTGGATGGTACCAAATGAATTTAGCCCCGACTACTATATAGCGATCAAAATAAAAATAACTGTAACGATAACGACTATACGAATTATTAGACCTGATGTATCCCTTTGACCTGTAAGATTTCACTGACTACTCAATTATGAAGGACGGTTCACTTGTGCATCGGGGGTCTTAAATAAACATTTATCCAAACCAAAATCAAAATTAGGTAAGTATGAAAACAAACCTACGCCTTGTAAAAGTATGTGCAGTAGCCGGGCTCACGCTGAGTGCCGCGATTACTGACAATGCTTTTGCCGCTTCCGCTGCAAGGGTGGCTAACGCTACTGCTTTGCATGCTAACTTCCAGCAGAAGGAGATTCATGGTACTGTAAAAGATGCTAAAGGCTCCATACTCCCCGGAGTTACAGTAATGATCAAAGGATCTGCAAAAGGTACACAAACAGATGTGAATGGTCAGTTCAAGCTGGCCGCCAAAGCTGGTGACGTACTGGTATTCCGCTTTGTGGGATATGGTTCACAGGAAATTACCGTAGGCAGCAGCGATGAGGTGAATGTAGCCCTGGAAGAGGGTGCTACCGGGCTGAATGAGCTGGTAGTAACTGCATTGGGTATTAAGAGAGAGGAAAAAAGCATTGGTTATGCCATGACCAAAGTGAAGGGCAGTGAATTTACCCAAGCCCGTGAAATCAACGTAGCTAATGCGCTGGTTGGTAAGGTAGCTGGTGTAAACAGTACCGCTCCTTCTACTGGTGCCGGTGGTTCCAGCAGGGTAAGTATCCGTGGTACTGTATCGGTAGCAGGTACTGTACAGCCATTATATGTGGTAAATGGGGTACCTTATAATAACACGAACATGGGTAATCCTGGTAAATATGGCGGCTCCGATATGGGAGATGGTATGGCCAGCATTAACCCGGATGATATTGAAGATATTACCGTCCTCAAAGGTGGACCCGCAGCAGCGCTGTATGGCTCCAGGGGTCTGGGTGGCGTAATCCTCATCACCACCAAATCCGGCAAAGCCCGTAAAGGACTGGGTGTAGAGGTGAACAGCAATTTCACAATTGATAAGGTACATGACTTCCGCGACTTCCAGGATCAGTATGGTCAGGGTACACAGGGGGCCAAGCCAACCGATGCCGGTGGTGCTAAAGCAACTGGTTTATCTTCCTGGGGCGCTAAACTCGATGGTTCCACTACCCCATTATTCAATGGCACAAACTCTCCTTATGCCAATGTTGCAGACGACCACTTCAAGGACTTTTACAGAACAGGAAATACTATTTCCAATACTGTAGCTATTTCCGGCGGTAATGAAATGGCATCCTTCCGCCTGTCACTGGGAGACCTTAGAAACCAGGGCGTATATCCAAACTCCTACTACAAACGTAATAACGTTGCATTGGATTTGAACTACAAGCTGAGCGACAAGTTTTCCGGTGGTGTAAACATCATCTATTCTAAAGAGCGTGCCAATCGTTCCAACGTAAGTGATGCACCAGCCAATGGTAACTTTGCGATTATGTTCCTGCCGAATAACGTACCGGCAAAATCACTCGCACCAGGATGGGATCCGCTGACAGACTTCGAAACTGAATTCAACGCAAACCAATATAACACCAACCCATACTTTGCTGCGGCCAAAGCCACTAACCTGACCAATAAAAACAGGACTACGGCAACGGGTACACTGAAATACCAGGCTACTGACTGGTTATTCTTCCAGGGTCGCCTGAGCAATGATAACTATAGCTTTAACAGTGTTAGCATCTGGCCTTATGGTATTGCCTTTAAGCATGACGGTAAGCTGCTCGGTGATCAAACTAATACCTTCAACGAGCTGAATGCTGAGCTGATGGCTGGCATCAATAAAAAGCTGGGTAGCCACTTCAATGTGAGCGCAAACGTAGGTGGTAACTTCATGAAACAGGATGTTAAAAACATCGGCATGAATGCGGATGGGCTGGCATATAAAAATGTATACAGTCCTGCAACTGGTAGCTCCGTAGTGCCGTCACTCACTACTCCAAACAAAGAAATCCAATCCGTGTACGCATCAGCAGAGTTGTCTTACAAAAACATGCTGTTCCTGAACCTGACAGATCGTAATGACTGGTCCAGCACATTACCTAACGGAAAGAATTCTTACAACTACCCTTCTGCCAGTGTTTCTTACCTGCTTTCCGAAACAATCAAAACTGATTGGCTGAGCCTTGCAAAAATCCGCGCAGGTTATTCAAAAGTGGGTGGCGATGCTGAACCACAGAAAACACAACTCTACTACGCTACACTTGCCGGCGCTTCCATCAACGGTGCTCCTATCGGCAGTATGCCAACAGAAATACCGAATAAAGCGCTGGAACCACTGATGGCCACGGAATATGAAGTGGGAACACAACTCTCCTTCCTGCGTAACAGGGTGAGCGTTGACTTCGCCTGGTATAAAAGAGCTACTAACAATGATATCGTAGCAAGTAGTATTTCCTATACTTCCGGGTACGATAAGAAATATGTGAACCTCGGTAAAATCGAGAATACTGGTATCGAACTGTTAGTTGCCGTTACTCCAGTGAAAACCAACAATTTTAGCTGGACTACCACTGTAAACTTCACTAACAACAAGAACACCGTAGTGCAGCTGACAGATGGCCAGCCAGACTTACAGATGGACGAATCCAGAACGGAGCGTGCGTATGTAAAACAAGCGGTGGGATTACCAGCCTTCCAGATCACAGGTTTTGATTACCTGAGAGATGATAAAGGAAACCTGATCCTCGATAACGGCCTGCCACAGGCAGGTAACCTCAAATACCTGGGTACTGCAGTAGCGCCTATCACCGGTGGTTGGAGCAACGAATTTAACTATAAACGTTTCGGCCTTTCATTCCTCATTGACTTCAAAGATGGTGCAGTAATGTACTCTGGTACCAATTCTACAGCGTACAGCCTGGGTCTGCATAAAGAAACGCTCCCAGGCCGCGAAACGGGTATTACTGTAACCGGTGTAGATGCAACTGGTAAAGCGGTTTCAGTTCAGAAAGATGCACAGACTTACTACGCCCGTCTTGCTACTATCTCTGCTTTACAAGTATATGATGCAGACTTCATCAAGTTCCGTTCACTTAGCCTTACTTATAACTTCCCTGCCAGCGCCTTCAAAAATAAAATTGGTGGCTTAAGTCTCTCATTGGTAGGTAGAAATCTGTTTTACATCAAGAAGAATGTGCCAAACATTGATCCTGAGTCATTTTACACCTCTGGTGTTGGTCAGGGTCTGGAATATGCAGGTGTTCCAACATCCGCCTCTTATGGCCTGAATCTGAACGTGAAATTTTAATTAAGGGTTTGTACGAAGTTCAAAAAACAGCAACATGAAATCATTAAAGAAATATACTATACTACTGGCCGTACCGGCACTGACGTTTTTGTCGTCCTGTACTAAAAACTTCGAATCACTGAACACTGATCCTAACAGTGCTTCTGCCGAAACTACCATTCCAATTTATTCCCTTACCAGGGCGCAACTGGAATTCACTGGTAACAACGACTTCAGCTTCGAAACATGGCGTGTAAACATTATTTACCTCAGTTTGATGACCCAACAAATGGCATCTACTACAGGATGGTATAACGGCGATAAATATTCCCGCAGCGATGGGTTTGCCGCCTCTTACTTCCAGGTAGCATATCCTTCACAGGTTAAATACATCGAGGATGTAATTGCACAAACGAAAGGTAAACCTGGTGCCATCAACCTTTACAATATCAGCAGGATCACCCGTGTTTTGATTTATCACCGCCTGACTGACCTATACGGCATGGTGCCTTACAGCCAAGCTGGTAAAGGTTATCTGGAAAATACTACCACCCCAAAATACGATACACAGAAAGACATCTATGCGGACATGCTGAAGGAGCTGGATGAAGCAGCCAAAGCACTGGATGCCACTAAAGATGTGATAGGCAAAGGAGATATCATCTACGCCGGAGATTTAGCCAAATGGAAAAAACTGGCTTACTCCCTGATGGTACGCCTGGGTATGCGTATGACCAAGGTAGAAGAAGCCACTGCAAAAACCTGGGTAGAGAAAGCATATACCGGCGGTACGTTCGCGTCCATCGACGATAACGCTAACGTAAGCCACAATGGTGCCGGTGGCCGTGCTACTGTAAACAGAAACAGTAACATCATCGGTGGGGAGTGGGATGCAGTAGGTAAAGGAAACGTTTACCTGAGCAAAACCTTCGTTGATTTCCTGAAAAACAACAACGATCCACGCCTCGGAGTGTATGCACAAATCAATCTGACCGGCGATAAAACACCTGCCAACCAGGTAGGCTTACCAAATGGTTACGATGAAAATGGTGCTACTACTGCTAACGATGTACACAAAGCACCTGGCTTTAAAGATACCATTGCCAACTACTCCACTGTTCGTAAAGACATTTTTGCGAAACTGGATGGTTATACCTCTCTGGTAACTTATGCACAAACCGAATTGTTGTTGGCAGAAGCCGCACAACGTGGATGGAATGTAGGAGCTAATGCCGCTACGCACTATGAAAATGGTGTGAAAGCAGCCATGACACAACTGAAACAATATGATGCTGCGGCTAATATCAGTGAGGGGGCAGCTACCACCTACCTGACAGCTCATCCGTACAATCCTGCTACTGGTCTGGAGCAAATCAACACCCAATACTGGGCTGCCAGCTTCCTTGATTGGTACGAAGTATTCAGTAACTGGAGAAGAACTGATTTCCCTAAGTTGACACCAGTAATTTATCCTGGTGATAACAATGGCGGACAGATTCCAAGAAGAATGCTATATCCCGCTGTAGAAGCCAGTGCCAACGCCAAGAACTATACAGACGCTATCAACACACAAGGTGCCAACAACTTTAACACCCGTGTTTGGTGGGATAAACAATAAGCAACTTAACGTTTAATACATAGGTCACATACAAGATGCTAAAGGCCGTTTGTACTCTTACTTACGGCCCTCTTTTAAAGCTCTTGCAACAATAATACTTTCATAACAACTAGGACATATTTAGCATTATTGAACGGGTCGTCTAATCTTTAGACGACCCTTTTTGTTCTATTGATGCCTTTGGTTTTATTGCGGTACGCTATTACTTAAACGGAATACGGTAATGGGTATACGTAGTGAATCCTAAAAAAGTATAATCCCCCGGCCAGCCTAATGGTGCCTGCAACTGACGGAGGTAATCGAGGTTGGTAGTTTTATAGTAATTAGCAGCAACCTCCAAACCCGGGAAAATCTTACTGTTAGCAGAACAGAAGGAGCACTCCGCCTGATTATCCCAGGCTTTACGCATGTAATCATACCCCTTTGCCATTAATCTCTCCCCAAATTCCCAAAGGGATTTATCCCCTTGCAATTGAGCCAGCTGGGCTGCGTAGGAAAATGCAGTGAGCGAATACTGAAAGTGTACACAGTCTTTACGATCGCAATATTCAGAAATATCCCCGTTTTCCTTAATTACGATGGGCATAAACTTCGCAGTAATATCATACCCCTCCTGGTATAAAGCAGTACTATCCAGGAAGATGCCTATGGCCATTTTGGCGTAGCCCTGCGAGGCATTCCAGTTGTTATTATAAATGGGCATGATATTGATATAATCCCCTACCACCGTGCGGAGGTAATTACCAAATTGCGCAATGTCAGCCTCTTTCCAACCGGCATTTTTACCATTCACTTTGTAATGACGCATAATTTCTGCGGCAGCAACAAAACCCGGGGTAGTCCAACAAGCCTCCAGACCAGGCTGACGCTTATTGGTAGCGGCATTCAGCAGGTCATAGTTTTTAAACGCATAGGACCAGCCATTAATTAAACCAATGGTTTTCTCCGCATATTCCGGTTTACCCGTTTTGGCCCAGGCTAACGCATACGCATACACGAGTTCTGCATCCCGCCGGATCTGTGACTTGGATGGGGAAGTAGCACCATTGGAGCCTACTACCACCGTTGCAAAAAAGGAGGTAGGATAATCACTGCGTTCAATAAACTCTTCGACCCTTTTATAGGCAGCCACGCGTACCGCGTCTCCTTTATCCACTTCCTTGCTGATCAGGTCAAGTGAAGCCTTGGTATTGAGGATCGCAGGGTGCAGGAATTTCTTCGGTTTGGGACCGTTGGCCGTAGCCTGGAGCGCAATTATGCAGGTAAACGCAAGGGCGCTGGTAAGTTGGATTATCTTCTTCATACAAAAAATGCAATCGATTACAATTAATATTCAAAAATAAGCAGGTTTTACCTGCTTTAATAATTTGTGCTGAGCCGTCGGTGTCAGTAAGCCTGGTTGCGTGCTTGCTTTACTGTGAGGCGAAACTGCGGTTATCAGTACCTCTGGCCCCGAATAACCGCAGAAAAAGTTACTGCTGAAAGAACCTGTGAAAAAACAACATCTGGTACTGCACAGCATTGCTCCAGTATTCCCAGTTATGTGCGCCGGGTCTTTCAATATAATCATGTGGTACTTTCCGTCGCAGCAATGACTGGTGCAGACTTCTGTTCACATCAATAAAGAAATCACTGACACCGCAATCCACAATCAACGGCATTTTGCTGGTGCTGTCGAGCTTTTCCACCTGCATACTTACCGTGTAGTCGGTCCAGTTAGCGCCATCAGGGCCGGGATCTCCCAGATGTTTTACGATGTCCCAGTTTTTAGGGAAAGGCCTGAAATCCACGCCTCCACTCATACTACCGGCCGCGCCAAAAATATCCTGGTGGCGGATGCCGAGGTATAAACCGCCGTGACCGCCCATACTTAAACCGGTGATGGCACGACCTTTAGGGGACGGAACTGTTTGATAATGCTGATCAATGTAGGCCGGTATCTCCGTACCAACATAGGTTTCAAACCGCCAGTTACTGTCGATCGGACTATCCAGGTACCAGCTGCCGATGGCGCCGTCGGGGCATACGATCATGAAATTATATTGATCCGCAAGTTCCCGGAGGGCGGGTACTTTATTGATCCAGTTGCTGTAATTGCCGCCATAGCCATGCAGCAGGTATACCACCGGATAACGCTCACCGCCATTTTTATAGCTGCGCGGTGTAATCACCACTGCTTTGAAACTGCGGTGCATGGCTGCACTGGGAATGGCAATCGTATCCACCTGTGCTGCCTGGCAGGCCTGCAGCACCACGAATGTTAAAATAAAAAACAAGAGTGTCCTCATAACGGAAATCATATTTATGCAACAATAAATATCTAAAAAAAAAAGCAGCATTGCTGCTGCTTTTCTTAATTTCTTGCCTTACGCATCGGATTATCACCGGTGCTGGCCCCTCGTGGGGTATTGCTGCCCTTAAACAGTTCAAACTGTGAAGGTGCGGCTTCCCGCGGCCAGCTGTTGTTGGACTCATCAATATCCGCTGTTTCGCGGTATGGGTCCAGTCGCACACTGGTTACCTGTTTATCTTTTGCAAATACTTTTGTTACCTGGTTTTCATTTTTCCGCCAGATGTAAACCGGAATCCGGTCTACTTCTTTCGTACCATCTGCGAAGGTCCACTCGAGCAGTATGGGCATTACCAAACCGCCTTTGTTATTGAACGTGAGCTCATAGAAATTCTTTTTGCTGTCGTAGAGCTTTTTCTCAGCGGGTGTGAGACTGTTGTAGTAGTTATTGAATGCGGTCTGGTCTTCTTTAGACACAGCAAAGCGGTCATATTTGCTGTAGAAGTCCTGCAGTTCAGCATCCTGGTCCACCACATATTTTACGCCATCCGCTTTGTTTTTGCGGCGAGCCACGTGATCCATATTTTTATCGTAGGCGGCTTGGGCTTCTTTGTTATTTACTGCCGGGTTTTTGGAATCGAGTCGATACCATTTTACAGTATCCAGTGCGATATCGCAAGGTTCTGTACCAAAGAACCATCCACGCCAGAACCAGTCCAGATCTACCGCTGAAGCATCTTCCATGGTACGGAACAGGTCGGCCGGTGTTGGGTGCTTAAATGCCCAGCGGCGTGCGTATTCACGGAACGCGAAATCAAACAACTCTCTGCCCATCACAGTTTCACGCAGGATATTTAAGCCTGTTGCAGGTTTCGCGTAGGCATTAGGACCAAAATTGATAATGTTTTCAGAATTGGTCATAATAGGTTCCAGCTGGTCTTTCGGCATTTTCATGTAGTCTACGATCTTATGCGCAGGGCCGCGACCGGAAGGGAAATTGCTATCCCACTCCTGTTCTGCCATAAACTGGCAGAAGGTATTCAGACCCTCATCCATCCATGTCCACTGGCGCTCATCGGAGTTAACAATCATCGGGAAGAAGTTATGACCTACTTCGTGAATGATTACGCCTATCATACCATTTTTAGTGGCTTCAGAATAGGTACCGTCTTTATCAGCGCGACCGTAGTTGAAGCAGATCATCGGGTATTCCATACCGTTGGCAGCTTCCACGGAGATGGCCACCGGATAAGGGTATGGAATGGTATGTTTAGAGTAGGATTGCAGGGTGTGTGCTACTACCTTGGTAGAATAGCGGTTGTAGAGCGGATAGGCTTCCTGGCCGTAGTACGACATGGCCAGTACCTTGTTGCCTTCCACGTTGGTAGCCATAGCGTCCCAAACGAGGCGGCGGGAGGATACCCATGCGAAGTCGCGCACGTTGCTGGCTTCGTACTCCCAGGTTTTTGTGCTGGAAGCATGACCTTTCATGGCCTTCTTCGCTTCGTCGAGGGTAACTACTTCCACGGGTGTTTTGCTGGATTGTGCCTGCTGCCAGCGTTGGAACTGGGCAGGTGTCAGCATGTCTTTATAGTTCTGGCATTCACCGGTACCGCCTACTATGTGATCAGCAGGAACGGTCATGCGTACTTTGAAGTTGCCGAATGTGAGGGCAAATTCGCCGCTGCCAAAGAATTGTTTATTCTGCCATCCCTGGAAGTCGGAATACACGGCGAGGCGTGGATACCACTGGGTGATGGTGTAGAGGTAGTTTTTATCTTCCGGGAAGTATTCGTATCCACCGCGGCCGCCAACGGTCATGCGGTCGGGGATGTTATAGGACCATTCTACCTTGAAGCGGTATTTTTCACCGGGCATGAGTGGTTGGGCCAGGTCCAGCCGCATCATGGTGCTGTTGATGGTATAGGGCACTGGTTTACCGTTGGTGTCGGTTACTTTGGCGATTTTTACGCCGAGGTCTTTATCTTCCTTGAGGATGTTATTGATAGCGCTCATGTTCATTTTATCAGACATGCGGCTACTGTTGATCTGCTGCAGTTCACTTTTGGCGTCGTGCTGGTTTTCGTCCAGTTGCAGCCAGAGGTAGGTGAGCGGATCGGGTGAGTTGTTGTAGTAGGTGATTGTTTCTGCACCGGTGAGTCGCTGTTTGTCATCGTCGAGTGTGGCGGCGATGTCGTAGTCGGCTCTTTGTTGCCAGTATTTAGGTCCTGGTGCACCGGAGGCAGAGCGGTACATATTAGGCGTCTGGAGCATAGTGCCCAGTTGCTCGAAGCGGTTGCCATGGTTAGAGCCGGGATTATTTTGTGCATGCAGGGCAAAGGTGCTGCTGCACAAGATTCCAAGCAGGAATATACTTCTTCTCATAAACGGTATAAAATACTTAATTCAAAAACATTGCTCTTGCTCCTTCGATCACCATTACGAGGGCGATCCCGAAAGCACCTGAGGAAACACAGAGGTTCCAGTCGCGGCGCTTTACTCCGGCCAGGTTGACGAGTACTCCGGAGATTACTAAAATTATCATCACAATTACGATCTGCCCACATTCCAGGCCCAGGTTGAATCCCAGCAGTGGCCCGGCGACATTGGTGTGTGCGCCCAGCATACTTTTCAGGTAGTTCGAAAAACCCAGACCGTGTATCAGGCCGAAAAACAAGGCATAGAAATAATTCAGCTGCAATTTTTTCGGTTCACTGTCTTTACGAATGATATTGGTTGCTGCGGTGATGCAGATGGTTACGGGTATGAGCCATTCGATAATATCGCCTGGCACGTGGATTACATCTAATACACTCAGTGCCAGCGTAATGGAATGCCCGATGGTAAATGCTGTCACCAGGATCAGGACTTTCTTCCAGTCGCGCAGCAGGTACATGGCACACAAGGCTATGATAAACAAGATGTGGTCATAGGCGTCCCAATTAATAATGTGCTGCCAGCCCAACTGAAAATACAAACCATCCATTGCACTACTTTTATCTAAATTTGTAATTATATAACCAAAAAGTTAATTTTTCCTAAAATTTTTTGCTAGTGGGATTATTACTATGTAAATGGTGGGTAGGTATTGTGTTGGCGATGCATCCTTTTTATGCCAGCGTAACAGAAATAACCCATAATGCGGCCCATCAGGAGTTGGAGGTGAGTACCCGCATTTTTACGGACGACCTGGAGAAAACGCTTAAAAAACAGTTTAAGACATCTTTTGATATTATCAAGCCGGCTAACCGCAAGCAGGTGGAGGGTTTTATTGCGGCCTACCTGCAGCAGCATTTATCTGTAAAAGTGGATGGGAAGCCGGTGGCGCTGAAGTTCATTGGTTATAAGATTGAGGAGGACGCTGTTTGGAGCTTTCTGGAAGTGGGGCATGTGGCGGCACCTAAGAAAGTGGAGGTGCGCAATGATGTATTATACGAGCAGCATGCTACACAAACCAATATGGTGCATGTGATTGTTGGGGGGAAAAGGCAAAGTTATAAGCTGGATAATCCACAGGCAACGGCGGTATTTGGATTTTAGCGGAGGCGCTGCGGCATGCGATTTTTTGCATTGGCAGCTGACAAACTATCGGATGTCTGGAGCCAGCCTGTTGCGAACCTCTATTATTGAAAGTGACCCACCACTATTAGCAGCGTTTTTTCCGCGATGGATCACGCGGAGGCAACCAGCTGTCTTTGCGGCACCAGCGGCTTAAGTTTTTCTTTACGGGCGGGTAGGTATAAACGCGGCCAGTAGCACGGTAAATCTTAAAAATTAATGCGGTGTTCCTGCTTTCTCTTTTACTGTATGGCCTGCTTATCACATACCATTCTGGTTCGTTGAAATAATGGAAATCATCCATAAAAATCTTTCATCTTATTACTTACCAATTATTTCAAATGTTTATATTATTACCATTTAACCCACCTCCTCCTGGCTCCATGCCTGCGTCTTCTCAATGCAGGTTTATATCCTCTTTTTTCATACCGCTTAAACCATCGTCTAAGTTTCTTAAATGACGGCTCCTTCGGATTATAGCCAGTACGGCGATATTCACTAATAGAATAAGAGGTAAACATTTTTATTTGTTTACTTTCTACATAATTCTGATCGCCAATGGGAAGCAGGTCATCCAAAAAAGCTAAATCTGCAATTGTTATATTTCTCCATAAAGCTTCACTCTCCAGCGCAGCTTTCTCTCTATCAGTCAATGGCCTGGTCGTTTTCTTTCTTAAAATATGCATGTATAAGTTTTTTCGCTTTTATTTCTGGAATTTTCATTCTTAAATGCCCAACAAGCTGAGCACCTAATTTATCCTTGTAGTAATCCACCAATTTTGTCTTCGCCACAAATCCAATCTCCCCTCCATATCCTTGCTCCAACGACAACTTACAGACAAAAGCAAACAAATTTGGTGCAACACCGGAAAACAACTTCAGCTTACCCACATTCGCAGGGGCATTTTCAATAAGATGAACAAAGTAATGATCCGTACAATCTGTACAACTCATTACTCCATGCACTTCTTTCGGACGATTTATTATCGTCAGTTTGTACACTATCCTGTCTACACACTGGCATTCTAATTGCCAGTTAAATCTCCATTTTTTCCGACGGGTTAGCTTTTTCGCTTCCTCCATGGTTAATGGTGAAACAATGGTATCAAACCTTTCTCCTGTTCTCGTACAAACAATACTATTAGTCAGTTCATCGATCTCTACATCGATGAATAGCGGGTTAACTTTCATACCGGCAAATTAGCCGCTATTAAGCCTCAAAAACGCCCGAATGAGCTGACTTCATCCCCGAATGAGAATGAACAGAACGAAGTAAGAATGAACGGAATGAACAGATCAGAATGATCGAAAAATGATTACCAAACTTGCGCAAAAAACAAAGAGATGCCTCACCGGCATCTCCCTAAAAAATATTTAAATAAAACATACTACTACCGCTTATCCACAAACTTCACCGGCTTCCTGCTGCCCTCCGGAAACTGCATCTTCATAATCTCCGCCTGACTGCAATACCGCACCTGCGGAATCACCCGCAGCTTCGCCTGTAAGTACGATTTAATCTTCCGGTCCATCTCCTCCGACTCCTCCAGCGGCCACAAATGCAGCATGATCTCGTCCGTACCTAATTCGTTGGAATGTACCTCCACCACAAACTCCCGCACCTCGTTCATCTCATTCAGCAAATCAAACAGCGCCGGCGGATACAACGTAGTACCCTTAAATTTCAACATCTGCTTTTTGCGACCTATCACCGGCGATAAACGAATAGTTTGGCGGCCACAGCTGCAAGGCTCATTGTAATACCGACAAATATCACCGGTCTTGTAACGCAACAGTGGCATGCCTTCCACCCCAAGCGTAGTAATCGTTACCTCTCCATCCTCACCAGGACCTACCTGCTCATTATTATCATCCAGCAGCTCCACATACAGCAACTCCGGATGATGATGCCCCCCATGCCCCGCCTTACATTCAGTGAAAGCAGTCTGCATTTCAGTGGATGCATAGGTGGAATACAGCTTTATATCCCATTGCTCCGTTATTTTCTTTCCCAATACATTCAGTGAAAAATCAGTATTACGTATGTTTTCCCCAATACACACGGCCTTCTTCACGGATGTACTGTTCACATCAATATTATGCTCTTTTGCATACGCTATCAGCTTTACCAGAAATGAAGGCACTCCTACGATAGTCGTAGGCTGTATGCGCTCAATATTTTCCCACTGCATACTGGGCACGCCAGGGCCTACACGCAGTACGCCGGCACCCAGCTTACGGATACCATTGTAATACGCCATACCCGCCATAAACTGACGATCCAGCGTGAGCATCAGCTGATACACATCACTGTCGGTACCATCAGCGCAACTAAAAGAAATATATTCGTTGTAAGTAAGCCTTTGTAAGTCCTTTTCCGTTAAAGCCAATATCACCGGCCGTCCCAGCGTGCCGCTGGTAGTAGTATACTCCGCAATCTTGCTTTTATCCACACATAAAAAATCCCAGTTTTGCTCCTGCAACGCTTCTTTGGTAACTGGTGGAATTTTCTTTACCTCTTCCAGCGAACGGATATCATCTGCCTGTATACCATGACGCTTGAACCAGTCTTTATAAAACGGTGAAAACTGCTGGAGGTAGCCGATCATATGCAGCACTTCCTTCTCCTGGAAAGCCCTGATGGCAGCTAAAGACTGTAATTCAATATCGGGTATATACATAGCTCAGTTTTTAACAGGTTATCCTTCCAGTACCACCATCGCAATGGCAGCACTTTTTTCATGCGATAAGGACACCCAGATATGTTTGATAGATAGCTGCTCATAGCGGGCCTCCGCCGCTCCAATTAAAAATAATTCCGGTTTGCCGTTGGCATCATTGCGGACTTCAATCTCGTTAAAATTCACACCACCATTATTTCCCCAGCCAGTGCCAAAAGCTTTCAGCAGCGCCTCTTTAGCCGCAAACCTTGCGGCATACGACTCAGCAGGCAACGCCTGCTTTTCGCAATACGCAATTTCTACCGGTGTAAACACTAGATCCCTGAAAGCTATACCTTTGGCCAGCTTTGCGGCAATACGCCCCACCTCCACGATATCTGTGCCTATGCCTATAATCATTTTTGCAATGCTTTATTCGTTTTCTCCAGCTGCACGCGAATATGCGTTTCCTCACCTTTGGTGGCAATCTCTTTGGTTAAAGCAGTTTCATAATACTGCTTTGCCGCAGCAAACTGTTTCAGCCGGAAACTATAATCTCCTGCCATCACATACGTATGATAATACTCAGGATTGCTGGCCACAAAAGCCTTCAGGTCCACGCTTTCCTTATTCATCAGCTGCTCCTTCATCGTGTGGAACCGCTGCCACTGCGCATATTCGTTGGTAACCAGGAAAGTATCTGCCGGCACATTATATGCAGTGTCATATACTTCGTGGTTGCTTTGCAGCCCCTGCATACTAAAAATCTTGTTCAGGTCGTACGCTACAAACTCACCCATCTGGAAAGGCGCTGTAGATACCCACACCAATTTTTTCTTAGGCTCAAACACAATACCATGGTGGGCTATAAACTGGTTAATCGCCTTCTCATTACCCAAGCCTATATTAGCATCGTGCAGCCCTTTACGGTCACGTAAAATGCCAATGGTTTTCTGTACATCGTTTTTGCCGTTGCGCGACAATAACTCCGTGAGCCGCAGGTAACGATAGGCAGACGCACTTTGCGCCAGCTGTACCTTATTGGAGCCCAGCGTTTTCAGCGTATCCCCCTGGAAGTGATTGGTACAGGTAATAAAGTGCCTTCCCGGATCATACTTATCCATACCAGTCGGTGTTTTTTCAATCACCACGGCCATATTATCAATGGCAGAGCCTATCAGGAAAGATTCTGATACAAACATTCTGCGTTTGGACGCTATCGCCCAGGCCTCTTCAATCGTCTTAGCATATTGTAATATCTCCCTGGCCACCAATGATACCGGTGTAGCAGCTCCAAAAGGCACGTCAGTTCTGGCGGCATTAATGGTAACGGTGAGCCCCTGGTCGTTCATACCGGAAACCACGCCCGTAAAGCCCCCCCAGGTCACAAACATAAAGTTGTAGCCCTTTTCGGGATGGTAAAACACCACCATCTTATCCTCTGCAAACTTATCGCCCATGTAGAAGTCGAAATTCCGGCCAATGATCAGGTTACTGTCCGCCGAATGATCATCCCAGGTAGCAAAGGAAGTACATCCCACCAGGTACATACCCTGCAGGGCGTGCCCAATATCATGCGCCGCATGATAGTTCATCAGCCGCTCGTAGTTACTGCCGATATAGTCATAGTCAGGAGAGGCGGAGAACGACTCCCCGTAAATCTCTTCCTTAAACTCCTCCGGCACATTGGCTGCCAGGTCCCTGTTAAAGAACCCGATGAAATAACGCAGGAAATGCCTGTAAAAGGTGCTGGGCACCATCTTTGCGATCTGCTCCACAAACACGTCTTCCTGACGCTGAATCAGTTCCTTGCTCAGCTTACCGTTTACCACCCCTCTTTCAAAAGGTGACCCTTCTACGTACATTTCATACAATCCCGTGCTGCTATGACGGAACCAGTTGTTTCCAATGGTGTAGGTACCTTTGTCCAGCTCCTTGCGCTGTAGCTGCAAGGCCGACTGATTACTAATTTCCGGCGGTGCCATTTTGCTCACACTTACAATATAGATCGCAAGCCCTATCAGCAATACCAGGAAAAATCCGATAATATAAAGGATTGCCCTGCCCAGCTTTTTCCAGATACTGCGCTTCTTTTTCTTCTGCCCGCTGGCTTTATATGTCGAATACTGATACATTGTTAATTGCTGTTACTAAAGATTCCATTCCCACTAATTCTGATGCGGTGATCACACTACTCATGGTTACCCCCAGAATTCCGTGCAAGTTCAGGTTTTGCCCTGTAAGATACAAATTAGATAGTTTGGTACGGGCGGATACCATGGTGCGCAAAGGATCTGCCGCATCTTTCATGATACCGTACATGCTGCCGTCGGCAGTGCCCATATAGTCCCGGTACGATAATGGCGTAGCCACATAGTACGACTGTATCGCCTGCCTGAAATCCGGGAAACGCTTTCCCACACAGGCTATCAGCTGTTCCGCTTTCTCTCTTTTAAAGCGTTCATAGTCTTCTCCCCTGGCCCCCGGCTGTAACACCGTGTTAAAAGTATCCTTCCAGGGCGCCATTTCTTCATAGCGCATATAGGTCATCACACACAAACTATCCGCATATTCCGGATGTTTGGATGATGCTGCCACATACATCGCATAGGTCTGCGGCCAGGCATCGGTTTGGTAGTCAATACCCGCCCAGGCATCCTCCGTAGTATGATAATAATAGTTATAATTGAGATAAGGAAAACTACCCGGCTTCAACACCACATTTAACACAAAGGCCCCTACAGAGTTTTCCAGTGACTGCATGCGCGTCCGGTAAGCACCGCGCAGCGCGTCGGAATGCGTCATGGCAATGGTTTGCACGGGATGCAGATTGGAAACGAAATAATCCGCTTTTACTTTCTCTCCGTTCTGCAACACCAGATGGTCCACCCGGTCGGCTTCGCCTACAATGGCCGTCACGGCGGTATTGCGGATGATCTCTCCTCCGTTTTCCATGATACGCCTTCCCAGCCATTTAGCGATCTGCCCGCCACCATCCACACACTTCCAGGAGCTGTTCATATAACTGTTCAGTACCAACGCATGTACATACAACGGCGTTTTTTCCGCCACCCCTGCGTACAGCAGGTTGTTGCCGGCCAATACCTGTTGCAGCCGCTGGTTATTGGTAATGCTGCGGAGAAAATCTGCTGTGTTATAGTGCAGTACTTCCCGCTTTTCTTCATAATCTCCCAAACGAAGATTATACAAGGGAAACTTACCGCAAATCTCCCTGATCTTATGCACATACGCTTCCAGCGCCGGCTTTTCATCCGGAAAGCTTTGCAGCAGCGTGTTCATAAACCGCTGCTCTCCCTGTGCTATTTTATACACCGCAGGATCATCCGCAAAGGCAATGTGGTCAAAGCCTTCCAGGTCCATCCGGCGGAGCTTCAGCTTATCCAGGATACCCAGGTATTTAAAAACTTTGTATAGATTTTCACCCGGTGCAAGGCCACCAATGTAGTGTACGCCGGAATCAAAAATTACTTTTTCGCGGGAATAGGTTTGCAAACAACCACCGATCTGACGGTTTTTTTCATACACACGCACTTTGTAACCATTCATGCCCAGAATAGCTGCGGTGGCCAGGCCACCAAGACCACTACCTATTACAATGACTTCATTGCTGCGCATATTGCTCTTGGGGGGATTTTCGGATCACAAAAATGACATTAGATGTATAGCGGGTATTATCAATTTCCTCTGCTACAGCGCCATATTTTTTCACCATGTTACGAATACCCGAAGCTGAAAGGAAGGTAAGCCCGTCCCTGCCTGTTTTATTGAATCCAATTACTTTAGTGGAAAGCCATTCAGTGAGCTTAGTACCTTCATGGCGCTGCTTACGGTCCATGTCCCCATCGCGGAGTACAATCACGCCGTCGTCTGTTAAATGCGCAATACATTGGCTCAGCAAACGTTCCTGCTCTTCGGATGTCAGGTAATGCATTACATCACTGAGGATAAATGCATTGTACTGCTCCAGCTCCATGTCCGCAATATCGCCATGGATAAAGGTGAGCTGGTCCGTTTTGCTATAGTTGTTGTTGGCGGTAATAATTTTTTCTTCATCATGATCTATCCCCACAATTTGTCTTTGGGGAGATAACCAAGCCAGCATATACGACATAAACCCGTACCCACAACCTATATCCATGATCTTACCCTGCTGGGGAATGAGCTGATTAAATTCCGCATAGTTACCTTCCATGCGGGTTTTAATACGCATGTACCATTCCAGCACCGGCCCTTTATAAATGTAGTTATAGATCAGCTGCTCCCGGAAATACTTCGGTGTTTCCTTTTCACTTCGCAGCTTTTCATATTCCCCTTTAAAATACCGGGAGATGGATTTCGTACGTGCGCTGTAGTTACCCCCCCAGCTCTTATCGTCCGCGGCAATACGTGGCAGGTACCTGATAGTGATATATCCGTCTTTCAGCAGGAAGTCGCCCTTTTGCATGGTTTGTGCCGTGCCATGCATTACTATTGGTAGGATATCCAACCCCAGCTCCTGGGCAATGTAAAACGCCCCTTTATGAAACCGCTTTATCGACGGGTCGGGAGAACGGGTACCCTCCGGATAAACAAGGATCGAATAGCCCTGTTCCACGCGTTCACGCAGCTTGTCCACCGCGCCCTCTGCCCCATCCGCTACCGGGTAATAATCGGCATACCGCACCACGGCACCAAATACCGGTGAACGCCATACCCACTGGTTGGTGAGCAGGATCATATTCGGATGCAACATGGTCGATAGCAAGATATCCAGGAAAGACTGATGATTACTGATAATCACCACCGGCTTCTCCAGCTTTTCGTGCAGCGGGTTCTCGATTTTTTTGGTCACATTTCCCATGATATACATCACGGACCAGGTGTACTTCGATAAGATGCAGTGATAGATGTACTTACCCTTTTCCTTATTGAAAGGATTGATTCTTATTAACACAAAACCCAGAAAAGTAAGTATAAAGCTGCCTAACGTGAAGTACATAAACGAGAATACAGAAAGGCTTAGTCCCTTCAGCGTCCACGGTGCATAGCCTTTACGCACCCGGTTAGTGATCAGGAAGTTGAACAGCACCGGGATCATCACCTGCGAAATCAAAACCACCGTGCCTATTCCGATTATAGATACCAGCGCTATAGATTGCAGCGAAGGATGTTTTGCAAATATCATTACACCCAGCCCCAGCATAGTCGTGATGGCACTGAGAAAAATAGAAGATTTAAAGGATGAGATGTTTTTACGGCCGGTTTTATATTCCTGTAATAAACCATCCATCATGAAGATGCTATAATCATCTCCCAAACCAAAAATAAACGTGCTCAGGATAATGTTTACAATATTGAATTTAATACCGAAAAGCCCCATAATACCCAGTATCCACTCCCAGCTGATAGCCATGGGGATAAAGGTGATCAGCGCCAGTTCAATGCGGCCATAAGAAATCAGCAGGGCAGCAAATACCAGCAAGGAGGTCATCCAGGCGATGCTGTTGAACTCGTCCTTCATCACTTCTACCAGCCTGTTGGCGGCATATTGTTTATCCAGCACAGTAGTATGCGGATGGTTATCCAGCACGGCATATACGGCATTCTTCTGCGCCGGGTCCACCTTCAGCAAGGTAACCAGCGAGGTATTGCCATTGCGGTGCATGATGTAATCGCCCAGGTTACCACTGGTAAGCACGTCCAGCTGCTCCGGTGATAACACCTGGTAATCGGTGTTCAGCAGGTTTTCAAATTTATCAAAGGCGGCTCCACTAAAACCAATTGGTTGCCCGTGCGTGCGCAGGTAACTCAGGACCTGTTGCTTCTTTTCCGGTGTCCAGTAAGCATTCCAGCGGTTAATACGCTGTTGTTGCTCTTTTGCCGAAATCAGGAGCGACTGCACACCCGCCACTTTCAGCACTACGCCCTGCTGTTGCAGGTTACGGATCAGCGGCATCAGCTGCTCGCTGTTTTCCAGGGCCTGCTCCATGCTGGTGCCATCCGTTACTACGTATACGGATTGCGCTACATAGGCGTTCACGGAGTTGAGGTGCGCTTCGGCCGCCTTCAGTTTGGGCGACATATAATTCATCCGCATCATGTCGCTTTCAAAAGCAACTTTTTTTGCGGTGAAAAAGAAGATAATCGTCAATACAAAAATGCCCGCTACCAGCCACTTATTCTTCTCCGGTTTCAGCCCGGAAAGCTTGTCCAGCCAGGTTTCGTGATGGGTATCCTGCTTACTGGTCACTATCCAGTGCGGGAGGTAAATCAGCGAAAACAGCGCTGCACCAATCAGGCTACAGGCGGCAAACAGGCCTACATCATGCAGCATGGGCGATTGCACAAACTGCAAACAAAGGAAACCGCCCACGGTAGTAAAACTACCCAGGGTCATAGGCGTGGCCAGGTCGCGGATTACCTCACGCGGATCAGGTGTATGGCGGAAATGATTGAATACGTGCAGCGAATAGTTTACCGCTATACCCAATACGACCGCTCCTGCACCCAGGGCTATTACAGAAATATGCCCTCTGATAACGTATATGCATGCCAGTGAGAACAGTGCTCCGAAAATTACCGGAAGCATTACCAGCACCGGCGCTCTTTTTTTGCGGAAGAAAAACGCGATCAGCACTACCAGCAGCAATACAGTGACACCCTGCGTAAGCATGGTATCCATGCGCAATTGCGTAGCATTGCCGGCACTTACAGCGGTTCCGCCAAAGTAAGTAGCCTGTATCTCCGGATGTTGTTTTAATAAACTATCCTGCAAATGATCCAGCCCTGCCAGGAATTTTGTGTTCACTTTTGTGGCTGTAGGCGGATTCGCCGGGGTGATAAAGATCATCAGGTGCCGGTGATCTTTGGTCATGATGAAATTATCATACAGCTCAAACTGATCATCGGCTTGTAATTGCTGTAGTTTCTTCACACCAATCCAGCTGATACCAACAGGATCAGCCTGTATCATACGTTTCAGCACCAGGCCTGTGGGAGATATCAGGGTATTGTAATCATACAGCAACGATTTTTGCAGCGTGTCCGGCCGGGTGAGCTGGTCGATCCGCGCGTAATCCTTTTCTTCCAGGAATACCGGCAGGTTCGATTGAATCAGCTGCATCAGGTTCATCACGGTTTCATCTTCTACCTGGCCCTGTATTGTTTTTATATAGGGAGATAATTGTGCCGCGGCAGCAGTGGTAAGCGCGGTAGCATAGGCGGTCAGACTGTCCGGAACAGCTGCCCCAACGGTATCTTTTTGCGATACGGTAATGATCAGTTTATCGGCAAACTTGGAGTCCTGGAATACCTGTTGCAGTTTATCCAGCTTTTTATCCTGCGGAAGAATTTTAGTAATATCTTCTTCCAGCTTTACCTTCGAAGCAAAGAAGCCCACCAGCAGGAAGCTCAGGACAGCAGATATCCACAGCCATGCCTTGTGGCGCTCAAAGAAATTATATATTGCTACGAAGAAGTTACCCATTTTATATTGTTACTGAATCTGCAGAATTTTGTTTTTTCCTCCGGAAGATGGACAGCAGCGCAAAGCTGACGATGCCCGCCAGCAGGCCGGCACCGATGGCCAGGGTTACCGCCCCCACCACATATTGCAGGAGGTTTGCCTTGATACTGGCCCATATCGTATCCATAGTTTGCCCGAGAAAGATCAGGTCCCTGGACGACTGGCCCATAAATATTTTACCGGTAATAAAGCTGGCGTAAAGCACCAGTATGGTTAGCGGCGGAGTACTGATATGTGCTGCCAGCACTACCAGCGCTTTATTTAATCTGAATTTTATCGACAATAATATAGCGGTGATCAGTTGAAAGCCCCAGAGCGGAATGATGCCCATGAACACCCCGAAACCGATGGCAGTGGCTTTTTTAGCATTGCTTTCTGTTGGGTTCAGCACTTCTTCTCTCCATAACTTTTTCCAGTTTTCCCATTTAGAGAGGAACCTGATCAAATCCCTTGGCTTAATGTACACGAGTGTAATAAACACCAATACGGTATTGAGCACACTGATACGGGAAAAATCACGGAAGGGCCTGAAATGAGAAATCCTCTCTTCAGCAGGAGGATAGTATACTTTAACAGGCGCCCAGTCTATCTTGATCCCCTTCCACGCACTTCGCACCAGCACTTCAATTTCGAATTCATACTTGGTACACCAGTAACGCGTATTACCCATTTTATGCAAGGGGTACAGGCGGTAGCCGGATTGCGTGTCCGGCCCTTTTAAACCGGTTTCTACATAAAACCAGAAATTGGAAAATTTATTGGCGAAGGTATTTTTCCCCGGCATATTTTCCTGTTGCAGGTTGCGGGCGCCTATTACCAGTGCGTCCGGGTCTTCTGCAATTTTTGCCAGCATTACGGGCAGGTCGGTAGCAAAATGCTGCCCGTCTGCATCCATGGTGATTACATAATCGTAACCTTGTTGTCTGGCATATTCAAACCCTTTGCGGAGGGCAATTCCTTTACCACGGTTAGGGTTATACGAAACCAGCTGGATCTGCGGATGGTTGCCCAGAATATCCGGCGTATGGTCTGTAGCGCCGTCGTTTACCACTATTACGTGATGGGTATAGCTGAGCGCATCCTGCAATACGGCGGCGAGGGTACCGGCGTTATTGTAGGTAGGAATCAGCACCGCTACCCGGTGCTGTTCAAACAACTCGTTATGTGTAGGTGTAACCGACATGCAATTATTTAAACAATCCCTGGAACTTCATGAAAATCTTATCTTCCCGCTTCAGCACCGCTGTTACCTTCAGGCCGGCTTCGTCGTCCTTGCAGGTTACCTGCACGTCTACAAGTGGCGTCTGGCGAGGGTCTATCATGTTCATAAACTTCATCTGATTCGCTTTTTGCAGCATCACTTTACGACTGGCTACAGTGCGTACAAACTCAGTAATGGTTTGCATCATGCATACACCCGGCACTACCGGCTGCTCCGGAAAGTGACCGCCAAAAATCGGATGTTCCGCATTCAGTGCAATGGTGGCATTGATTTGTCCGCCTTCCTGTGTTTGTTCTGTGATGGTGTAGAAGTTACCAGCTAACATAGTTTTTATTTTTTTTCTACCCTTTGCAGGGAGATGTTGAACTTAAAGTTGAGATGTTTGATAAGTATACTATCCGGTATCCCGTTTTGATAGTGGCTCATCGTTACCCTTATCACCGGCTTGCGGGGGGATGATTTTTCTATTCGCCGCAACTGCGTACAGGCGCTATCCGTTATATAGTAGTTATTCCCTTTTTCAGTGGGCACCACTACAAAGCGTTCTCCGTTTTCCCTTGCTACGTGGGCTTTGCTGAGGTCCAGTTGCATCAGCACCAGCGCAAAATCCTGGCTGAGCGTTTTTACCACCGGCTTCTTATCCATTTTAGGTATGATAAAGTGTTTTGTAAAATTCCCGTCTTTATCATACTCAAAATCAAAAAACTTAAAGCCCATTTCATTGGCAAACACGAGCCGGGTAGAGCTGTCCGGCATTTGCTTGAGCAGTACCAAACCACTCAGGTGGTGTTTGGTCACATCTACCTGGGCACTATATAACGTGTTGGTAAATGCCGGCGCAAACTGCCTGATGCATTCCACCGAAGCCGCAGGATCGGTGTGCAGGCCTTTGTATACGGACCTGCATCCCGTGGCCATCATAGCCAGCAGCGCACTACTTAGCAGAAAATAACGCATCCGGAATGTTTGCATTCAATTGTTTATGTAAAAAGCTGATGACAGTATCGTCGCCGGATTGCTCCGCCATGGTGATCTTAGATACGCCATAGTCGGCCTTATCCACCAGCAGCGTGATTTTACTGAAATACTCTTTTAATGCCTTGTTTGCCGGCACCATTTCCAGTTTGTAGTACTGTGTATTTTCAAATGCTTTGGTAGTGAAGTCGGCATTATCCAGCACGGTGCCGCGTACGCAGTCCACCGTTATCTTATTGATCTGTTCAAACAGCTTATTGGATTTCCCCGAAACCTTGTTTTCTTTCTGGGCATCCTTGATTTTAATATCTTTTCCGTTGATCACGAGCAGGTAGTAGGATGGCTGTGTGTATTCCATTCTTACCTTATTATCTTTCTTAAACCAGAACTTGCCTTTGGAGGTAATTTTATCCGATAGCATGCTCAGGTTTTTCTCCTGCACAAAATCACACTGGATGCTTTGGGTAGCCTGTGCAGCCTTTGCGAACTGCTGTTTGAGCGGCGCCAGGTCGGCCACAGCCTTAAAGCCCTGCTGCGCTTTCAATTGCAGTCCGGTCAATACACATAGCATGATGAGCAACCATTTACGCATAAGCGGGTATTTTTAATAGTTTATCAATTCTTTCCAGGCGGTAGCCTTTTTCGCGGATTCCTTTTATCAGCCTGGGCAGTATAGCAGCGGTGATACTGCAAGTATCATGCAGTAAAATCACGGCACCGGGGTGCAGGGCATCCTGTATTTTCTGCAACAGCGCGGCTTCGTCTTTCGCTACAGTATCCAGTGAACGGATGCTCCAGCCTACGGATACCAGCCTTTCCCTTTCCACTGCTGTGGCCAGGTTAGGATTGGTAACACCGTATGGTGGTCGAAAGAGTCGCGGCGTTACCCCCAGCACACTTTCCACCTGCTCCTGCATACGATCCAGGTCCAGCTGCATACGTTTGGTGCCGTACATATCAAACCAGAAATCGTGGGACCAGCTATGGTTACCTATTACATGCCCTTCGGCGTGTATGCGTTCCAGTAATTCGTCGTGCTCCGGAATATTTTTACCGATGCAGAAAAATGCGGCGGGCACCTGTTCCTGTTTAAGTATATCGAGCACCAGCGGTGTGTATTCCGGCAGCGGCCCGTCATCAAAGGTGAGCGCGACTACCTTTTCGTTGGTGCGTGCCTGTGATACAGAAGAAATAAAGTAGTTGGCCTGTATGTTAATAGCTCCCCATACACATAGCGGAATATATACCAGTGGCAGCACCAGCAGCCACCAGGCAGAGATATTTACTTCCATGCCAAAGCGGAGTGTAATCCAGCATAGCAGTAAAATTCCGAGGATGATATATGTGAACCGGTGCGTTAGCATGCTTTCAGCAATATCAGGGAGTGGTGGGTACCCTGGCGATGATTATACACCAGTAGATTTTTAATTTTTGCAGGGGGCGTGCCATAAAACATGGCTGCCTCCGGCACATCCTGTTCCGCAATAATTTTGTTGGCCATCCAGGTACCGAAAGCTATTGCCGTAGGATATTCCCCGCAGAGGTGCTTGAAGCATGCCTCCGGATGGTCCGGAAACAGTGCGGCTGCTACTTCTTCATAGATGTCATCCTGGGCGATGTCTCCGTTTCTGCCGGTTACAATCAGGTCGATTTCTTCCAGGGTAACTTCATGTTCTTCCAGAAACTTCACAATGGCTCCAATCACTTCTCCTTCCCACAGCGGTTTGTAGATGGTGCTGATGCCTGCCAGCTCTGCAACGGTGTGCGTGCCTTTTTCAGGGCTGAGCACAAAGAAGGCAGCACCTTCACCGGCAATGGTGCCACGGTCGGGGCTTTTCAGCAGCTCCATGGTTTTCACCGGGGCTTTTTTGTACAAGCCAAAGCGGGACAATATCTGGTGGCTGTAATGGGTAATTTCATCCAAACCACCTGCCAGTACATACTTTGCTTCTCCTTCGCGGAGTATCATGGTCGCATCCAGCAAGGAGTTTTCAAATGAAAACCCCCGATGCACGAAGGTGTTGTTATAAGTATTGCAACCCAGCAACAGCGCAATCTGTCCGCCCACGGTATTGTGAGTAGACTGTATAAACGCTGTAGGCGTAAGCATTTGCTCTTCCTGCGATACCATTTTATTCAGGAACACGCCGGTATCATCGAGGCAGCCGTAGGCTGTGCCGGTGATAATAGCGTCCGGCATTTTAATGCCGGCTTCTTCCATACTGAGATTGGCTGCTCCCACACCCATTTTCACTGCGCGGCTCATACGGCGGATCTGCTTCAGGTCGATCCATTGTTTATAGTCCGGATCAACGGTTTGCAGCCGCACCTGCTCGTATTCTTTCAGGGGGGAAAACAAAGGTCCAATCTGCGCAGTTTCCTGCGGAGAAATACAACCCGTTCCGTTTATATAGATGTTCATGTGTCGTTATTCTTTTGAAAACACCAGGCTGGAGCAGTTGCCGCCAAAGCCAAATGAATTGGACATTACGTGTTTCAAATCATTACCTGTGCTAAACGCGGTGGCAGGAGCAAAAGGCAGTTCCTTCATCTGGTGCTGGAAACGTGCGTTGGGATAGATGATCCCTTCTTTCAGTGCAAGTGCTGCGTATACCGCTTCAATACCCCCGCTGGCGCCCAATGTATGACCGGTGAAGGATTTGGTGCTGCTCATTGCCGGAAAATGCGGCGCAAACAAGCGGTTGATCGCAATACCTTCTGATACATCGTTGTTTTGTGTACCGGTGCCGTGCAGGTTGATGTAGCCGATATCTTCCGGTGTGAGTCCTGCCATTTCCAGTGCGCCTTTCATGGCCAGGTAGTTACCGGTGCCATCAGGTGAAGAGGCGGTCTGATGGTAGGCATCGTTGGCATTGGCAAAACCGCTGAGTCTTGCCCATGGCTGGATATGTGCCAGCAGGTTATCGGATACGAGTACTACATAACCGGCGCCTTCGCCCAGGTTGAGGCCTGTGCGGGTATCATCAAACGGTCGGCAGGGCTGCTGATCCAGGATCATGAGCGTATTGAAGCCGTTGAGGGTAAAGCGGGTCAGCGCATCGGTACCGCCAGCGATCACGATATCCACGATGTTGTTACGGATCAGTCGCGCCCCATACATCAATGCATTTGCTGCTGATGAACAGGCCGTGCTGATGGTAGAAATATGGTGCCTGATACCCATGGCATCGGCCACCAGCTCGGTCACTGCCCCACATTCATGGTTCAGCACCTGGTGTAGCCGGCCACCCTGCGGGTTGGATAAAAAGCTGTTGAAGAAATCTTCTGTTTTGTCCATCCCACCTACGGTATTGGCGGATACAAATCCTACGCGGTATTGGGAGATATCTCCCAGCCCGGTGGATTTCCAGGCTTCCCTGGCAGCAATGAGGCTGAGCAATGCGGTACGGCTGGTGTTTTCAGGCATCAGCGCCATATCTGACAGCGTATCGTTGTCGGCCTTTACTTCCGCAACGGGGAAGGTTTCGTGATGCACAGACTGCAGGTATTGCATGGTGGTCATACCGGTACGCATATCTTTAAATGCCTGCAGGTTTTCCTCCAGGTTCATGCCTATACCACTGATGACGCCGCCGCCTGCTATCCACACCTTTACACTCATGCCTGCTGCTTTTGTTGAGCGGTAATAAATTCCGCCATCGTACGGATGGAGTGGAATATTTCAGGACCCTGTTCCGGGTTGGCAATGCGGATGTTATAATGCTGCTGCAGCAGAACAATCAGTTCCAGCGCATCGATGGAATCGAGGCCCAGTCCGGTTTTGAATAAAGGCTCATCGTTGCCGATGTCTTCCGGTTTTACTTCCTGCAAATTTAATTGTTCAATGATCTGCGCTTTCAGATCCGCCATCAACTGTTCCATATGTGTTTTGTTTGGCCTGCTTTACAGGCTGCAGCGATCTTTTTTCTCGCAAAGCAGCATAAGATGCAAAGCAGCAAAGGATTATGTTTTGTTATTTTAAGGCTTGCCTTTTGTTTGCCTTTAGTTTTTTGGTGGGCCTTTCAGGCCCTTTCAGATTTCAGCAACGCCTGCGGCGGCTCTGAAATCCCTTACCGGATTACCTTGCAAGATACAAAGCTTCCAGTGTCTCTTTTGTGAGCGGCTGCTCACCGGTGCGTTGCACCAGCGCCATAACCACCTCGTAGCGTTGCTCCATTACTTCCACCCAGGCTACCAGGCATGCCTGCAACGGCGTTTCCGCCAGCAGCTGCGTTGGATAAACCGATAGTAGTGCCGGATCAAACTGTTCTGACACAAAGAATGTATTCTCTCCCTTAAACCCATGCCGGATACAGATTTCTCCCATTACAATGTTGGGCAACGTATACACGAACAAGGCAGGGCTTGCGATATCTTTCACGGTAGCATAATAACGTAGGTCGGTATCCAGGCTGGCGCTGCGATTAGCCAGCACCATGCCTACGGCTTCTGCGGGCAGTTGCAGCACCGGGTTGTTTTTCAACAGCACCTCTGCTGCGAGCCAGCCGAGCTTGCTCAGCGGGTCCATTTTATGGAACTTCGGATATTGACCAGATACGTGGTCGTATGCCGCGCGCAGGAAATCCTGGAGTTCGGAACCATCCCCTGAAAATACCTGCTTTTCATTAAGAATGATTTGATGCTCTCTGATAATACAAGTACCTGTTATAAATGCACTATTACTCAATCTATGATTAGCTTTTTATTATCTCTGTTAATTCAATGGTGCGCGCCAGACGTTTCAGGGCGGTGTCGTGATTGGTTACAAATGGGTTCGACAAATCCCACACATAACCTGCCAGCACCGAACAGATCTGACCTTTGATTTCAGGGTCAGGATTTTTGGAGAAGAAGATCCTATCCAAAGTACCTTCATACCAGGCCATTACATATGAACGGAAGGTATTTACACCCTGCATGGTAGGCGCCATGTATTCTTTTTCCCAGTCTACATCCTCTCCTTTGAGCTTACGGATCACCAGTTTGGCAGCCGTTTGGCTGGATACGCAGGCCAAAGTTACGCCAGATGAGAAAATAGGGTCCAAAAATTCTGTCACGTTGCCGGTGAGCACGTAGCCGTCGCCATAGAATTTATCTGTGGTGGCGGACCATGACTGGAGGACACGCGGTTCAAATACCAGCTCTACATCGCGGAAACGCTCCCTGGTGTAGGGTTCTGCTTCCAGCATGGCGCGGTATTTTTCTTCGTCAGTACCCGGGAAACCATCAAAGAATTCCGGATCACTTACAAAGCCTACGCTGGTAACGCCGGTGGAGAAAGGTATGATCCAGATCCAGGTACCTTTTTTATGCACCACCGCGGTAATGCGGTTAGGCTCATCGGCCATGGAGCGGCGTACATCCCTGGTATGTGCAAACAGCGCTTTCCGCGGTTGCAGGTTCGAATTTTTTTCCAGGTTGAAGAGCCTGGGGATCACGCGGCCGTAGCCACTTCCATCCACTATAAAGCGGGCTTCAATTTCGTATTTGTTGCCATCAATATCCTCTACGGTAGTCACTGAATCGGAGCCGTTAAAGCGGATATCCGTTACAGTGGTTTCATATGCTACCGGCACCCCCATTTGCTCCACCGTATCGGCCAGGGTTTTGTCGAAGTCGGCCCTGGTCACCTGCCAGGTGTAATGCCAGCCTGGTGTGTACTGATCCTTGAACTGGAAGTCGCATACCAGGTCGCCTTTTACGAATTTGGCACCAAACTTTTGCTGGAAGCCTTTTTCTGTAATGGCGTCAATGAATTTAGCTTCCTGCAGGGCGTCCATACAGCGCGGCAGCAAGCTCTCCCCGATTACGAAACGAGGAAACTTCAACTTTTCCACCACCTTCACCGAGTAGCCAGCCTGGTGAATAATGGAGGCGGCTACTGATCCCGCAGGACCAGCGCCAATAACCAGCACATCGACTTTTTCAGTTTTCATACGATGCAAAATTTGGGATGTAAGATGAGTATATTAATTGCAAGGCACTATGTATCGTTATTATGCTTTTTTACACTTCAGCAAGGTGTAGTTCAATCCCATCTGGTTATTTTCCTCTACCACTTTCAGTCCCGCATTTTCGATGCATTGGAAGAAATCATCTGTATGGTACATCTGGCTGTTGCCATTGGCCATAGCAGTGAAGTAGAGGGATGTTTGCTGGAGGCAGAAGGCCGCAGACTTAAACTGCTGGCGGTTCCAGAATGGCTCCAGGATATAGATGGTACCGTTGTCGTTGAGTGCTTCACGGCAGCGGGACAGGATTGATTCGATTTCCGCTTCGGAGAAGCAGTCCAGGAACTGGCTCATCCAGATGGCATCAAAGCCTGTAGGGAAAGGGATGCTGGTGTCGAGGATGTTGGCGATATGGAAATGCACGCGGTTTTCCACACCGGCTTCCTTCATGGTTTTCTGTGCCAGGCCGGCCTGCCCTGGCAGGTCGAAGATGGTCACTTCCACTTCAGGATCTTTGGCAGTGCATGCCAGCGCCCATTTACCGGTGTTACCGCCGATGTCGAGCAGTTTTTTAGGTTTGTTTTCGAACACAATATCCAGTGCGGCTGGTGTAGCCAGGTCGGAATAGTAGTGATCGAAGTCGAACCAGCTTTTACCTACGCTTGGCGGCAGCAGGGAAAGGCCTGGGTAGATGGTATCCCATGGGCCGAGCTCTTTGAGTCCGGCGGGTTTACCTTCTCTCAAACTTTCTTCCAGGTGATACATACCTTTGTAGCAGATATCCTGGGTAAAGTCCATATTGATGCGTGTCAGTTCGTCGTGTAAAATGAAGTAACCGGTTTTGGTAAGGGTATATTTTTTATCATTTACGATAACGAGTTCCATTCCCAAACCGGCTTCCAGCAATACTCTAACGGCATAGCGGTTCATGCTGGTTTGTTCCATGATTTCTTCAATGGTGATACCTTTAGAACCGCTTTTGCTTACTGCTGTTAAAATGCCCATATCGCGCAGTGCCCGTGTAGCCTGGAATGCAATTGGAGCAAATGCGAGCCATAAAGCGGCTTCTTTAGCCTGTAATGCTGTTTTTGTTTCTTTATTAAACACGACAATGATAAATATGTGCTGATGACCGGGATAATAGGCGGCAGCAATCAGCTGATTAAACTAAAAACCATGGCAGCATTGCAGCCGCCGAATCCTGATACTGTTTTCAGGAGATGGCGTGCCTGCGTAGGTGCGATGGCGTTACTTATTTTCACCGGCATGGTAACGCCGGAATTTTGATAATTTTTTGTTGGCAGTATCACGCCTTCCTTCAGTGCTTTCATGCTGATGATGGCTTCTATCAGTCCGGCGGCGCCGAGGGTATGGCCGTAATAACCTTTGAGGCTGTTGACCGGCGTATTGGCCAGTCCGGCGTGGTGCAGGGCTTTAGCTTCCATCTCGTCGTTATAAAGGGTGGCTGTACCATGTGCGGATACAAATCCAATATCTTTTGGTGAGATGCCGGTGCCTTCCAGGGCCAGTGTCATGGCAGCTGCCAGTTCTTCCCCTGTTCGGGAGGGACCGGATATATGGTTGGCATCGTTGCTGACGGCACCATTTCCCAACACAAAATCTTTTGCCAGTGCCGGATTGCCGGTGAGTATCACTGTAGCGGCGCCCTCCCCTAAAGTAACACCGTTACGGTCGGCATCAAAAGGGCGGCATGGTGCGGCGCTTACTGCCTGGAACGACTGAAATCCTGACAATACAAAACGGGTCAGCACATCTGCACCGGTAACGATCACCTGGTCGTAGATACCTGCGGTGATCAGTCGCTTTGCGGTGAGAATGGCTACCAGTCCGGATATACAGGCACTGCTTACTACTACCGGCTCCGTGGTGATGCCAAAAAATCCGGCCACTTTACGGGCCGAATATCCCAGTTGCAGCTGGTCCGGTGATGGTGGTGTTCCTGCGGCATCGTGCTGTTCCAACAGTTCGATGTTTCCTTTGGTAGTGGAAACTACGAGGCCGGTGCGGGCACTATGCAGCGGGATAGTAGTTTGCGTCAATGCTTCTGTTACAGAAGTGATGAGCAGCTGTTCAAATTTCGTATAATCGTTACCGTTAAATGCATTAAGCTGGCCCGGGGCCAGCATGGCAGCATAAAACGGCGCAGCAGCATAGGCTGCATTTTCCTGTAGGCTGATGCCACTGTTACCCAGCAACACCTGTTCATAATTCTGAAGGGTAGTATTGCCCAGTGGGCTCACAATGTTATCAGCAACAACAAATACCTTTTGCATATTACCCTTTTAAAGCAGTCCCTGTGTCTTTTTCCAGTTGCTGAAAAACGGTGGCAGGGTGAGTTGCAGCAGGGAGGATTCCTTGTCCAGAAACACCTGTACGGACGACCCTTTTGCGACAACTTCGCCGGTGACTGCGTGTGTTAGTACGTATTCAAATCTGAGCTTCGCGGCCAGGTCGTCGATGTAGGTGGTATGTACCACTACCTTGTCGCCATAGCGCAGCGGGCGCTTATAATCACACTGGATATTGACCAGCGGTACGGTAAAACCTTCCGCGGCAATATCCAGGTAGCGTAATCCGTATTTTTCACCGAAAGCTTCTCTTCCGTCCTCAAAATACTGCACGTAGTTTCCATGCCATACGATCCCTAAGGGGTCACAGTCATTGAATCTGATCGTTATTGTAGTGCTTTCGGTTAATTGCATGCTTAGCTTTTCTTTTTTGCTGCCGGAGCTTTTTTAGCTGCAACGCCGGTTTTACCTGTTTTCTTAGGTGCCGGTGCAGGAGCTGGCGCTGGTGCCGGCTCTACAGGGTCCGTTGCGTTGGCATATTTCTCTTTCAGCTTGTTGTAGTCGTCGTGAAAATTATCCAGTATGTACTTGATCGGGAGTGCCCAATAGTTACGATTACCGAAAGCCATGCCAGTTTTTCCTTCTATTCTTTCGGTCATCAGCACGCGGCGACTACCCATATCCACCAGTGTTACAAAAGCGGATGCTTTTTTGTCGGTTTTGCTCATACCATCCATTACCAGCAGCGCACCGATACCTTTTTTAGTACCGAAGTCGAAGCTTTTCACCAGTTTGGTAACATCCTCTTCTGACAAACGATGGAGGTCTGCACTGTTATCGGATTTAAAGTTATCCGGGTTGACAGCCGCATTGCGTTTGTTTACAAGGCTGATATCGTAGGTTACTTTATCATGGCGCATATTGCCAGGCACATCGTATTTTTTAGGTTCGTTTACTACTACCTGGTTGATGCCGGCGAAGTGACTGTCCACAAAATCGATTGGTTTAGCCCCTGCATCCCCAATCAGCCGCGCCTGTGTAAAATCTATACCCAGCCAGGTGAAGGAGGAATCCTTATTGTCCAGGAAGTTTTTCAGCGTTTGCGCTTTCGCAGTGAATACAGTACCCAACATAAGGGCTGCTACCAGAAATAATCTACTGGTTTTCATGATGCTTAAGTTTTATTAGGGGTTGATGAATATTTTCAGTTCACACTGTGCCATCACCTTATCTTGATATACTACTTTGGCGTTCACCATGGTGGCATTAAATACTTCTGCACCAATAACGGTAGTGGTTTCAACGGTGGCTCCGGCGGGAGGTAATTCAAAAATTTCAAAATCTTTTACGGCGCCAATAAAGCCCAGCGGTACTGGTACATTTTGCTGGCGGGAGATATAACCAATCCGGGCGGCGGCAGTCTGGGCCATGTTTTCCATGAGGCCGGGGGCCGTGAAAAAGCCCTCTTCCACGAAAATATTATCCGCGGCTATGTTCAATGCAGTGCGGGTTACAGGTCCTTCTACTTCGAGAATGCCACTGATCATCACTATAGGTGCGCGCTGCGGGATATATGCAGTAATATCGTCTGTATGAATAAACATCTCCACAATTTATTGTAAAAAAAGAAATACGAAGTAACTAGAATTATATGAAATTATGAACAGTATAATCCCGGAAATATTTTGTTTTATGTGGTTTTAGTCGCAAAACCTTCGGTTTTGCCGGGAAGGATTCCGCGCTTCGCGCGGATTGCTAACGATGGATTTCTATACCGGAAGGACACTACCGGGACTATACACTTATTGCTGGCTTACCAGACTATCGGATCCGGTCACCGTTACACCTTCGTCCTCCCAAAAATCGTAGTAGTTAAACCATTGGGTAGGATATTTCCGGATCTTCACTTCCATCTCCCCTACAAAATCCTTTAATGCCTGCTCCTGCTGCCTGCGGCCATTATAGACCCTGGGTTCGGTAGCGTAAAAGTGATAGTGGGTAGCCGATTCCTTAAAAGCAAATACTGCGGCTAGGGGCACCCGGAAAGTGGATGCCAGCAGGAATGGGCCTAGTGGAAATTGTGCAGGTGATCCTAGCAAGTCAGCAGTCATGGTTTTATTTCCGGGTAGGAACCGGTCAGCGTGCATGCATACCAGTTCCTGGTTGCTGAGGGCATCGTTGATGGCATAGATGTGCGACAGATCGTCTTTCAGCACAATGATATTCACAGAACGCTCACCGGTAACGGAGGAGAGGTATTCCTTGATCCTTTCATGCTCACCGTCGAACATCACGATATTGATGCGCGCCTGCAGGCGCTTAAACAGGTGGCCTGCCACTTCCCAGTTGCCCAAGTGGGCACTAAGCAGGATGCCTCCCTTGCCGCCACTCACCATATCACGCAGGTGTTGTTCCCCATCAAAATCAAAGGTGAATTTATTGGCCATACCAGCCATCACCACCACTTTATCGAGTATGGTCTGCCCAAAGACATAGTAATTCCTATACAGGTTCAAAATTGATTTAAACCTGCTGAAACCAGCCTTAGTATGAAAATATTTGTAAATAGGTCTGGAAGAACTCCAGGAGAACAAAAAATAATACGCGGCTACAAACCTTAACAGGAAATAAGCAGGATACACACCCCCATAGCGCAGTATGGCAATAAAAATACTGTAGCCCAGCTTATTTCCTTTCGACTTTCCCTGCCAGGACGGCATTATACGAGTTCTTTTTGCTGAATACGAGCAGTTACGTAATTATAGAAATCCTGGAAGGTGACAATGTTCTGAAAATCTTCCGGTTTTACTTTAAAACCGAAGTTGTCTTCAATTACTACCACCATGTCGATATAGTCCAGACTATCTAAGTCCAGGGTAGCCTTCAGATTCGCTTCCGGCGTGATATCCGCTAAGTTAGCTTCAAACTCCTCTACCAGAAATTTGTTTGTGACAGTTATTACTTCTTTAAGTTCCATATAACGTATAACAGATATAGGTTGATTATAAAATAATTACGGTTACCAACCAAGCCTGTAAAATCTTCAAATTAGTCCGAGCGTCAAAGTTAAGAATATATTGGGAGTTACACACACCGGGGAATATATGAGTTTATTACTCATATAGATGTCAGGCAACTAGCGTACACTCTAAACCGGCAACAGTCCTACTTTCCGTCCCACGCTCTTACGATCAGTGAGGAGTTGGTACCTCCGAATCCGAAAGAGTTAGACAAAAATATATTAAAATTTTTATTAATTGTACTGGTAATTATATTCAGTTTGGCGGCGTCATCATCCGGGTTGTCCAGGTTGATATTGGGTGCGATAAATCCGTTTTGCTGCATGAGCATGGAATAAACGATTTCGCTGGCACCAGCCATCCAGCATTCGTGGCCGGTCATGGACTTGGTGGAGCTAACCGGCACTTCTCCGCCGAATACTTCGTAGATTGCTTTTGCCTCGCTGGCATCACCTGCCGGCGTGGAGGTCGCATGGGCATTGATGTATTGTACATCTTTAGCGAGCAGGCCTGAATCGCTCAGGGCTATCTGGAGGCTGCGCACCGGCCCGTCTACGGTTGGATTGGAGATATGCGCTCCGTTGGAGGAGAAGCCATAGCCGAGCACTTCGCCCAGGATGGTAGCTCCTCTTTTTTGTGCGGATTCCAAACTTTCCAGTATCACTGTGGCAGCGCCACCACTTGGCACGAGGCCGTCCCTGTCGCGGTCAAACGGTCGGGAAGCGCGTTCCGGCTCAGTTTCACGGGTAGAAAATGCCGCGATGGCATCGAAGTTACCCATCGCGTATACATTCACTTCCTGGGCGCCTCCGCAGATCACTGCATCCTGCATACCGTTTTTAATAAACATATAGCCGAGACCGATAGCATGGGAGCCGCTGGCACAAGCCGCGCTCACCGTGAAATTGACACCTTTCAGTTTAAAGATGGTGGCCAGGTTCATGTTTACGGTGGAGTTCATGGTCTGAAACACAGAACCGGAGCCCACCAGCATGGTATCTTTCTTTTCCCGCATGATGTCATTGGCTTCTACAGTGGGCTTGGCGCAGCTGTCGTTGCCATAGAGAATACCTACGGGTGTTTTTTCGATGTAGTCAGGGTCCATTTTAGCCATGGCTAAGGCTTCCCTGGTAGCCATAAAGGCGAATTCGGCCTGTTCAGGCATCATCAGGCGGGCACGGCGATCCAGTAAGCCTTTCAGCTCAGGACGTTCGATTTTGCCGGTGAGGCCGGAGCGGTATCCGAATGCTTTTCTTTCGGGGTCCAGCACGATGCCGGACTTACCCTTGTATAATGAATCTCGCACCTCCTCCAGGTTTTTACCTATGCAGGAGTAGATTCCCAATCCTGTGATCACAACTCTGTTCATAATAGGAGCGGTTAACGTTAGTTGGATTATTATCAGGTATATAGTCCACCGTTGATGCTCAGTACTTCGCCGGTGATGTAGCCAGCACCTTTGGAGGCAAAAAATGCCACGGCTTCAGCTACTTCTTCTGCGGTACCGAAGCGGTTCATCGGCACTTGTGCGGCCAGTTCTTTTTCGTTCAGTTCTGCCGTCATATCGGTTTTGATAAATCCTGGTGCTACTGCGTTTACGGTTACGCCACGCTTGGCGATTTCCTGTGCCAGCGCTTTGGTAGCTCCGATCACGCCTGCTTTGGCGGCTGAGTAGTTGGTTTGTCCGGCCAGGCCTTTGATACCGGATAAGGATACCATGTTGATGATGCGGCCGTAGCGTTTCATCAGCATGCCACTGAGTACCTGTTTGGTAACGTGATAGAAACCATTCAGGCTGATATTGAGTACATTATTCCACTGTGCCTCGCTCATCATAAACATCAGCCCATCTTCACGCACACCGGCATTGTTGACCAGTACTTCTATCTGGTCGTCTTTATGCCCTTCTATCCAGTTGCCGAGCACCTGGGTTACTTCCTCTGCGCTGCCTACGTTGAACTGCAGCAGTTCGCCGGTGCTGCCGGCTGCTTTTACTGCTTCCAGTGTTTCGAGGGCTGCTGCCTCATTGCCTTTATAGTTGATCAGAACATGGTAACCCCGTTCTGCCATTTTAATACATACTGCCCGTCCTATGCCTCTTGAGCCGCCGGTGATAAGCGCACATTTCATTGTTGAGAGTTTTTGCTGTTACAACTGTACCGGCTGGTTTGCCATCAGGTACTCCCTGATTTTCTGAAGGTCCTTATATTTAGGACTGTCTTCAATAAATTTAGGGAAAATCGCCCTCACCTCTTCGTAAATTTTGTGTGAAAAGCCTGCCAGCCTGTCCTGGCAACCGAGGTAATCCACTGCCTGCAGCATGGTCATCACCTGGATGGCCAATACTTCGAAAGTGTTGCCGATTACTCTGCCTGCCATCAGCGCGGCGTTGCAGCCCATGCTCACAATATCCTGGTTATCATTGTTATTAGGTATGCTGTGTACATACATCGGGAAGGAAAGCGTCTGGTTTTCCGCCACCGTGGAGGTTGCTGTAAACTGTACGCCCTGCATACCGAAGTTGAAGCCCAGTTTACCAAGGTTCATAAACGGCGGGAACTTATGGTTCAGCTTTTCGTTCATGAGGTAGTTCAGCTGGCGCTCGGAGAGCATCGACAGCTTGGTGATGGCGATTTTGATCTTATCCATTTCCAGGGAAACATAGTCGCCATGGAAGTTACCGCCATGGAACACATTTTCCTTGTGGTGATCCACCACCGGGTTATCACTCACGGAGTTCAGCTCCTGCACTACCAGCTGCTCGGCCTGTTTCAGGGTATCGAACACCGGTCCCAGGATCTGTGGAACACAGCGGAGTGAATAGTATTCCTGTACTTTATCTTTAAATATCTCTTCTTCCAGTTCTTTATAGAGGTGATCCGGACGGTGGCGTACCATTTTGCTGCCCACGAGGATCTCCCGCATGATGGCGGCCACTTTGTTCTGGCCTTCATGCATTTTAACCGCATTGAGTTCTGCCGACAAATGATCATCAAAGGCTTCCACGATCTCGTTGATCATGGCAGAGATGGTGATAGACCAGGTCAGCAGTCGTTTTGCTTCGATCAGGTTTACCAGGCCCACGCCGGTCATGGCCGATGTTCCGTTGATGATGGCCAGGCCTTCCCGCACATGGATGCCGATAGGCTTGAGACCCAGTCTGGCAAATACTTCAGCCGTAGGCTGCAGTTTCTCTTCATACACCACTTCCCCTTCCCCGATCAGCACCAGGGCCAGGTGAGCGAGCTGCACGAGGTCGCCGCTGGCGCCCACGCCGCCGTGCTCAAACACACACGGATATACGTTTTTATTGATCAGATCTTTCAGCAGGTGTACTACCTCAGGGTGGATGCCCGAATGTGCCTGCATAAAGCTGCTGAGGCGGGCGATCATCAGACCTTTGGTATGTAACGGAGATAACAGTTTGCCGGAGCCGGAACTGTGGCTGCGGATCAGGTTGTATTGCAGCTGGAAGGTGTCCTCATCGCTGATGCGGTACTGTGCCATCGGCCCAAAGCCGGTGTTGATACCATAAATCAGTTTTTTTGCGGAAAACTTCTTCAGAAACTCAAAACTGGCTTCCACCTGTTGTAAAGCCGCTGCGTCCAATACCAGCTCTTCACCGCTGTAAAGAACCCTGTAAGCTTCTTCCAGGGACAGCACCTTACTTCCTATTGCAACCATGGTGACTATTAAATTAAATTTATTGTTTATGTAAAAAAGTGCTCAAATTTAGTATAAACCTGGGTTTATCCAAATAATTAAGGCACTCCGTTCATTAAAATACGGATAACTACGTTGGCGGTTTCTACGTGTGCAGGGAAGATAATCAGTCCTCTTCGTCTGTTGATTGCATAGGCGGAACTACCATGACTTTATCGATGCGGTGTGCATCCATGTCCACTATCTCGAAGGTAAACCCTTTCCAGCTGAACTTTTCGCCGGTACTCGGGATATGCTCCAGGTGGTGGAGGATAAAACCTGCCAGGGTATCGAAGTCCTGTTCAAATTCATTCATCCAGTCTTCCTTGTCGAATTCGGCCAGGAAGTCGTAGAACGGAATCTGTGCATCCACCAGATAGCTGCCATCATCGCGGAGGTGCATCTCGTAACTGTCATATTCTTCGGTTTCCGGCATATCACCAACAATAGCCTCCAGGATATCGTTGAGGGTGATCATACCAAGAAACGTACCGTACTCATCAACGATGAATGCGGCATGTATATGTGTTTCCTTAAACTTTTCCAGTACCTGGTAGGCGGTATTGTTTTCAGGAACGAATAGTGGTTTTTTCATTACCTGCGCCAGTGGCAGGGCTTTCCCGGCAACGGCATACAGATCTTTAATGGACACAACGCCTTTCAGCGCATCCACTTCCCCATCGCATACAGGGTATACGGAGTGGAGACTTTCACGGATTTTAGACTGGTAGGCATCGATGGATTCATTGATATCCAGCCAGGTGATATCTGTGCGGTGGGTCATGAGCGAGGTAATGTTCCTGTCGCCCAGGTGAAATACCCTTTCGATAATTTCCTGTTCAGTTTCTTCAATAGCGCCGGAGGACGTCCCCTCGTTGATCATGGCCTTAATTTCTTCCTCCGTAACATGGGTATCGTTAGGGCGGACATTAAACAGTTTTACGAGCACATTGGTAGATGCGCTCAGCAACCAGATGAACGGAAAGGTAAGCCAGGAGATCAGGGTCATGGGCCTGGCCACATTTTTAGCGATAGTCTCCGGCTTGGCCATTGCCAGCCGTTTAGGCACAAGCTCTCCCAATACAAGGGAAAAATAGGTGATGGTCACTACGATGATGGTAGTTGCCAGGGGGCCGCTGTATGGTTGTACAGATGGATAAGTATTAAGCCAGGCTACGATATCAGTTTTGATATTTTCACCGGAGTAAATACCGGTAAGGATACCGATAAGTGTGATGCCGATCTGGACGGTGGAAAGAAACCTGTCCGGATTGTTGGCCAGCTTCAGCGCGGCCTTTGCTTTTTCATCCCCTTTATTGGCGAGGTGCTCCAGCCTGATTTTGCGGGCGGACACCAATGCTATCTCCGACATCGAGAATAGGCCATTGAGTAAAATGAGGATGAGGATTATGACGACTTCCATGATATAAAGTCTAAAAATAATAATTATTCAAATATCAGTGTAATAAATGCCAGTACCAGTCCCAGGGCGATAGCCATCACTTTTTTACGGCTCAGCTCATGGTGTTTGGTACCGCTTTCATAGAAAATAGTAGTAGAAATATGCAGAAAAGCGCCAATTACCAGGGCAACCAGATATACCAGATAGTGAGATACTACCTCAAAGCGATTACCGAGCCATCCTGCCAGTATAGCCGCTACCGGCGTTACCAGGGCAAAAACGATGAGTATCTGCCATAACTGCTGTTTCGACTTATGGGCGTGGATCATCACCGTTATCAGCGTCAGGGCTTCCGGAATTTTGTGCGCCGCCACTCCCAGCATTAAGGATGGCAGGGCCGACTGGTCTTCATAATGAAAGCCCAGCGGAATACCTTCCATAAACGCGTGGATAGACAAACCCAGTAACAACGGGGTTACAGCTATATGGTGATGATGATTTTCAGTAGGCAGGTGCGAGTGGCCATGTTCCATGCCGTGCGACAGCTGCTGCAGGAATACCTGCAGGAAAAAGCCCAGTACGATATAGGCACCTGCGGCATGGCCCAGCTCATGGTATACCTCAGGCAGCAGGTGCATGATGGTAACGCCAAATAAGAAAGCGCCTGTAAATGCCAGCAGGTAAATAGTGAAATTGGCACTGATATGCCTTACCGTCATAGGAATGATTCCCCCGGCAATAGTTGCAACCAGTACAAGTATCAGATAATTCCAGTTCATGTTTTCAATTCAGGTTCCAATTCCAGTCTTATACGCCTGCTGAAGAAGCTTCCGCTCAGCAACCCGATCAGAGAGCCCAGCACAGCGCCACCGGTTACATCCAGCGGGTAGTGTACACCCACGTATACCTGTGCATAGGCAATTGCTGCTGCCCACAGGTAAAACAAAAGGGTAAACCGGCCAAAGAATGATTTTAAAGTTAAGAAACAAAAGGTAGCCAGCGCAAAATGATTGGCCGCATGGTTAGAGGTAAAACTGCCGCTCATTGGGCAATACACCACCAACACCCTTGTATAGTGAGATACCACAGGGTCGCGGCAAGGCCTGATCCTTCCGAAGTAATCCTTCAGAAACAGGCTTGACTGATCCGAAATCCCAAATGTTACCAGGAAAAAAACGATCCAGAAAAATCCTCTCCAGCCAAAGTTAATGGTCACGAACACCCCCAAAAACAGATATAGTGGAGCCCAGATAAATGGTTCCCGCAATATCGGCATAATCACATCCAGCAGTGCGTTGTGCCACTGCCCGTTGATATGGAAAAATAACCTGAGATCGCCACGAAGTAAACTTTCTAGCATGGCTTTGTTTTTGTGGCTATGATGATCAGTCGCGGTGACTGTTGGTCGTCATAGCTATTAAAATGATAGTCTCCGAAAATTTCCGTGATCTCCATCCCGTGCCGCGCAAACATCTCCTCAAAATCAGCTTTGGTAAAAGCATTCACACTCTCGGTATACCTCAGTCTCCTCATCTTCTCCTTATCGAGTATACTGATTTCCTTGAGGAATTTATTATTGTGCAGCTCCCGGTGGATATCAAATACGACCTGCTCTTTCTCTTTTACTTCAGCTTTAACAAGATGCGCGGCTACATAGTTGCTGTTGAGGTAGTCCAGCACCAGTTTACCACCCGGTTTGAGGGCGTTGGTGAGGGTACGCAGGGCATTATCGTTATCCCGTTGGGTATCGAAATAGCCAAAGCTGGTGAAGAAATTAAATACAACATCGAAATAATTAACGCGAAAGGGTAAACGCATATCATGCTGAAAAAAGCTCAGGTGATCGTTTTCCAGTTTTTTGGCGATGTTGATGCTTTCGGTGGAAAGATCGATACCGGTTACATAATAGCCTTTATCCGCGAGGTATTTGGCGTGGCGTCCTTTGCCACAGGCTACATCCAGCATTTCGGCATCTGTTGCCGGGCGGAGGTAGGCCAGGAGTTTATCAATAAAAGCAGCAGCCTCCTTTTCATCCCTGTTGCTGTACAGCAGGTGATAATAAGGAGAATTGAACCAATCTTTAAACCATGCTTTTTCTGCTTCCACTGCGTATTATTATTTTTTATTATTAAAGAGTAAATATCGTGTGCTTTGATAATAGCCACGTGTTAAATTATCCAGATATTTTGCCTGCTCCGGCTGCGCTGTGGCCACGTTTTTCTGTGGGTCGCCCTGGAGGTCATACAGCGCGGAGGCACCTGTTTTGTCGTTTACTTCATAGAGATACTTATTTCCCAACATAGCATAGTAGCCTTGCTGGTTACGGATATACGTAATAAACACATATTTGTCGTTACCGTTGCGGGTACTGTCAAACAGGTTCATACCCATAGTATAGTTATTATACGGCATACCTACCATACCTGCCACGGTAGGATAAATATCCAGCAGGCTGCCCGGGGTGGTGATCACCTGGCCCGGCGTGATGTGCTTAGGGCTGTACATGAAAGCGGTGACGTGCACGCTGCCGGTAGCCATTTCATATTCCGGCAGTGGCATAAAGCTGTATGGATTGAGGATACAGTTATGATCTCCGAAGAATACGAAAATAGTATTATCCAGGTAGCCGTCTTTTTTTGCCATTTCAACAAGGTGGCCTACGTTATAGTCTTCGTAACGCAGGGCGTTGAACTGGTCTATACTTACAAAGCCTGACTTTTTGAATTGCTCCATATTCAGGTCTTTTTCCTTCATATCCTTGAAATCGCCGTTTCCTTTGGTGGTAGTGTATGGCGGATGGTTATCGGCCAGCTGCAGGAAGGCGATGAAAGGTTTCTTTTTCTCGTTATTTTCTTTGAAGATGGCACTGGCTTCGGTAATGAGGTCGAAGTCGGACACGCCCCATACATCTGCCTTTGGTGATTTCCAGTCGCCCTCTTCGAAGATTTTGAGGCCTTCCACATTGTTGGTAAATACCGCACGGATATTGGCCCAGTTGGTGTTACCACCGAGCATATAATATTTATCGTAGCCGGTAAACTGATCCATGACCACGCGCTGGTCCAGCATCTGCGGGTGACGGCTGGCGGTGCGTACGCGGGTGATATCGGGCAGTCCGGTGGTAACGCCAAAAACAGTTCTGGCGGTACTTACGGCGGGAACATAAAAATTCTTGAACAGGATACCTTCGTCAGACAGGCGCTGCATGTTGGGCGTAGGTTGCATGGGATTACCATACATACTGGTGGGCGCTGCGCCGGTGGATTCGAGCATCACCAGTACTATATTCAGTTTAGGTTTGGTGCTGTCACCGGGGGAATGTCGTTTATAGTCCAGCGTGGCTGCATCCGGCTTATCTACCCGGAGGTATTCAGCTGTAGGATTGTAGTATTGGCGGGTAAGTTCCGGATCAAAGGAATCACCTTTTACATTCAGGTTGGAAACGAAGTACAGGATCGGGTTGAGGCCGAGGCTGGTGACGCCGTTGTCGCGCGTGAACATGGCCTGGCTCCAGCGCAGCGGGAAATAGGCAACGTTGGCGTATATACCAGCGGCGGTGAGCAGGATAAGGGCGCTGGTCCAACCGATGAACACCCCTTTGCGGAGGTATATTTCCGGTTGTGCGGCGAAGTATTTCCAGGTGCGCTTTTGAATCACCAGCAGGAAGAACATAAATAGCGCTAAGGCCAGGACGCCGCGTACTACGGGATAGCTTTGCCACACCATGCGGGCGTTATCGGCGCGTTCGCCTTTGGCCAGGAAGCGGAGCACCGATGGATCGAGGCGGATACCGAGATAATCGTAATGACCGAGGTCGAGTATATATAATAAGGTAAGACCGAGGTAGAGTATAAAAAGGTAAATGAAATTAAATTTACGTATAGGCTTACGCGTGAAATAGCTATTTCTGAAAATAAGTGTGACAATTAACAACGGTACTATCAGGATCAATGTAAGACGCATGTCAAATTTAAGACCCAGGTACCACGCTTTGGAGATCACGGCGGCATCGGTGATGGTGGTCTTGAAGAAGAACAGGAAAAATAGCAGCCTGAACATGACCATCAGCAGGAATAGGTAAAGCGTTTGAACAAACACATATCGAATATACCGGGGTATATTCTTCCAGAAGTTTTGCATGTAACGTATAGCCGTTTTTTTAAAAGCGTAGCTGCAAATATAGTTATTACTTATTAGATAAGGCGCGTTTAGAGGCTGATAATGCCCTATGAAGGCCGGAGTTCATCACAATTTACTAATTAGGAAATCTGGCACGGATTTTTTTATATTTGCCTTCCTTAAAAAACGAAACTTGTGGCACTGATCAAATCGATATCCGGCATACGCGGAACCATAGGCGGCAGGCCCGGCGAGGGACTTTCTCCATTAGACGTAGTAAAATTCACAGCGGCTTACGGCACCTGGCTTAGCAGGAACACAGAAAACCGTAAGGTAGTAATTGGCCGTGATGGCCGTATTTCAGGAGAAATGGTAAAAAACCTGGTAGTGTCCACTCTCAACGGCTTAGGCATTGATGTGGTAGACCTTGGTTTATCCACCACCCCTACTGTAGAAGTAGCTGTTAAGATGGAAAACGCTGCAGGTGGTATTATTCTCACTGCCAGCCACAATCCTAAAGAATGGAACGCCCTGAAATTGCTGAACGGTGAAGGCGAGTTTATTTCCGGTGAAGATGGCGCACAGCTCCTGGAAATCGCTGCCAGCGAAGACTTCAACTTTGCTGACGTAAACAAACTGGGTACTTACACCCAGGACGACTCCTATTTGCAAAAGCACATCGACCTGATAGTAAATTATCCACTGGTAGACGTGGAAGCTATCAGAAAGCGTAACTTCAAAGTGGTGGTAGATGCGGTGAACTCCACCGGTGCCATATTTGTGCCTGCCCTGCTGAATGCGCTGGGTGTAGAGCAAGTAGAGGTATTGTTTGGAGAAGTTACCGGTAAGTTCAGCCACAATCCGGAGCCACTGCCAGAAAACCTGGTGGCATTATCCAACGAAGTAAACAAATCCAAAGCTGACCTGGGCATCGCAGTAGATCCGGACGTAGACCGTCTCTGCTTCGTATGTGAGGATGGCAGTATGTTTGGTGAAGAATATACCCTTGTTGCCGTAGCTGATTACATCCTCAGCAAACGCAAAGGCAACACTGTTTCCAACCTCTCTTCTACCCGTGCATTGAAAGATGTTACTTTGAAACATGGTGGTGAGTACACACCATCTGCCGTAGGCGAAGTAAATGTGGTAAAGAAAATGAAGGAAACCAACGCAGTCATTGGCGGCGAAGGTAACGGTGGTATCATTGTTCCGGATCTGCATTACGGTCGTGATGCGCTCATTGGCATCGGGTTATTCCTGAGCCATCTGGCACACAGCGGTAAAGGCATCAAAGCACTGCGCAACAGCTATCCTGACTATTTCATCTCTAAAAATAAAATAGAGTTGGATAAAGGGGTAGACGTTAAAGTTATCTTTGAAAAAATCAAGGATAAATACAAGAACCAGCCCATCAACACCGAAGATGGTCTGAAAATAGAGTTCGAAACTGACTGGGTGCATCTGCGCACTTCTAACACCGAGCCTATTATCCGTATTTATGCGGAGTCGCAGAATGAAACTACTGCCGACAATATTGCAAAAAGAATTATGCAGGACATTAAAGAGTTCATGCACTAGTTATAACGCTATTTTTCCAAAAGCGGCAAAGCTGAAAAGGCCGTCTCAGTAGATGAGACGGCTTTTTTCATTTAATACGTGAAAAATATAAAATTTCAATTTCAAAAACATCTATAATAAGTAAATATGACCAATATTACACTTATATTTGTTATATTTGCTTTATGTCAGTTAGCTTAGAAAGTAAAAAACGAATTGTATTGGTGTACTGGAAAAATCGTCCGGAACAACCATTTGAAGTATTTTCAAACCTCAAAAATTTTTGTTTAAGTTACCCGGCATACAATTATAACACACTAAACAATTATCTGAGTAAAGAGAAAATTCCATTTGACAATAAAGAAGTGCGTGTAGAAAGGCACTATGTTATTACGCAACCGAAAATAGCTGCTCCTTCGACAAAGGTGGAACGTTCTATAGTGCCTGTTGTACGTAAAGTTTTAATGAAAGAAGCAGATGATGCTGCCCATGACCTGGAATACTGGTTAAATCAACCGCCAGCCCAGAGGCTTGCTGCAGTAACATTTATTATTAATCAATCCTTAAGAAAGAATAGCAGGATCGATAAAACTGCAATTCAAAAAAGACCATTGAAGTCATGATTCTTGCACAAGATTTTGAGGACTTTGTAAAGTTACTAAATAAACATCAGGTGGATTATATGGTGGTGGGTGGATATGCACTCGCACTTCACGGTAAACCACGTCATACTGGGGATTTAGATATATGGATTAATATTTCCCCAGAGAATGCGGAGCGTATACTCCTGGTTCTTAATGAATATGGCATGGCCTCTTTGGGATTTGAGAAAGAAGACTTTTTACGCCAAGGCTATATTAATCAAATCGGTTATCCTCCACTACGCATTGATATATTAAACCAGATAGATGGTGTCGAATTTTCGGAGGCTGTAAAAAACCGCCAGCTAATTGCAATTGACGATGATCTTGAGATTGCTTTCATTGGGTTGAAAGATTTATTGAAAAATAAACAGGCCGCGGGTCGTAGTCAGGATCTGTCAGATATTAAGGAAATAAAAAAAATCCTTCCTAAAGAGAAAAAAGGTAAGAAGAAACCTAAAAAGTAATTGCAATTATAAAGTTGCGAAGGCCGTCTCAGTAGATGAGACGGCTTTTTCTTTTCCAACGGGCATAAAAAAAGAGCAACCGAAGCTGCTCTTTTTTTACGCAAAGGAAGATGTTTATCAGGTGTAATCTGTAATGCATACAGAATAACCATAGTATTTTTCGGGGGTTATAATATCGCCGGTGGCGATGTTATAACCCCCTGATTAAGCGGAGCCGCTGGTTCCGCTTTATCAGGGAAAAAGTTAAATCAGTTCTTTCAATTTTGCAATCACGGTATCCACTTCTGCTTTCGTATTATTCTTGGAGAAAGAGAAGCGTACAGCGATCTGATTAGGATTGCTGTTGATAGCGCGGATTACGTGTGAACCTGCGTTGGCACCGGATGTGCAGGCACTGCCGCCGGAAGCGCAGATACCGTTGATATCCATGTTAAACAGGATCATTTCGCTTTTTTCTGTTTTAGGGAAAGAAGCGTTGAGTACGGTGTACAGGCTGCGTCCATAGAGGTCACCGTTGAAGGTAACGCCAGGGATCTGCTGTTGCAGTTGCTCCGCCATATACATACGCAGGTCGTTGATATGTTTGCTATGCTCTTCGTGGTGGGCAGTTGCCATTTCGAGGGCTTTTGCAAAACCGATGATACCGTACAGGTTTTCGGTACCCGCGCGCATGTTGCGCTCCTGGCTACCACCCTGGATAAACGGTGTGATCTTTACGTTTTCGTTGATGTAGAGGATACCTACGCCTTTAGGACCGTGGAATTTGTGGCCGGCACCGGTAATGAAGTGCACGGGGGTGTTTCTCAGGTCAAAAGGATAGTGTCCTACTGTTTGGACAGTGTCGGAGTGGAAGATAGCATCGAACTCTTTACAGAGGGTGCCCACCGCCTGGATATCGAGCAGGTTGCCGATTTCGTTGTTGGCGTGCATCAGTGTTACCAGGCTTCTTTCTTTAGAGCCGGCGAGCAGTTCGCGCAGGTTTTCCAGGTCGATGTGACCATCAGGCAGCAGCTTCACGAAAGACAGCGTTACGCCCTGGTGGTGCAGGTGCTCCACGGAATGCAGGGTAGCATGGTGTTCTATCGGAGAAGAGATGATGTGTTTACATCCCAGATCTCTGATAGCCGCGTTGATAGCGGTGTTGCTGGCTTCAGTACCGCCGGAGGTAAAGAAAATTTCTCCCGGGTGAGCGTTCAAAATTTTGGCTACTGACTTACGTGCGTTTTCAATTCCCAGACGGGATTCTCTTCCGTAGGAATAGATAGAAGACGGGTTTCCGAATTTTTCGGTCATATACGGCAGCATGGCCTCCAATACTACCGGGTCCAGCGACGTGGTGGCTGCGTTGTCAAAATATATTCTTTCCAATGCGTTGGTTTTTGAAAAAAAGAATAATAATGGTGGTTGTCAAAAAAACGATGCAAAGGTCCGAAAAATTTACGAATTACGAATTTTTGTTGATGACGTCATAAAAGCGGTCCCGGTAGCCATCGCTGATTGGTATTGACTGATTGGCGATCATGACCGTATTTTTCTCCACAGAATTTATTTTATTGAGCGAAACCAGGTATGAACGGTGAACGCGTATGAATTTATCCGCCGGTAATCTTGTTTCGAATGATTTGAGACTGCGCAGGGTAAGCACCGGCTGTACCTGCGTGTATATTTTGGTATAATCCTTCAGCGCCTCAATAAAGAGGATGTCTTCCAGATTGATTTTGATAATTTTATATTCTGTTTTTATAAATATATAATCATTTAACCATGCGGCCTCTGCTACCGGGTTCACCTTATGCTGGTTAGCAGCCATCAGCTCCCTGGCTTTGGCGGCAGCCTTCAGGAAACGCTCAAAAGGAACGGGTTTCAGCAGGTAATCCACCACATCAAGGTCGAAACCATCCAGGGCATACTCCCCGTAAGCAGTGGTAAACACCACCATAGGCGGGTGTTTGAGCGATTTCAGGAACTGGATACCGGTGATATCCGGCATCTTGATATCCAGGAAAACCAGGTCCACGGGCTCGTCCTGCAGGTAGCGCAAGGCAGTTGCTGCATTTTCAAATTTTCCCTCCAGCGATAAAAACGGCACCTTGCGGATATAATCTTCAATAATTTCCAGTGCCAGTGGCTCATCATCAACAGCGATACATTTGATCATTTTTTCAGCAACAGTTTAAGATCAACAATAAATTCGTTTCCAGCATCCCTGATATCCAGGTGATGATCGTCAGGGTAAAGCAATTCCAGTCGTTTCATTACATTTTGCAGGCCTATTCCTCCTCTCTCTGCCACCCGCTCCTTGAAATGGCTGTTTTTAACAATTAGTCGGATCATATTTACTTCAATCGATATATCTATGTTTATAAACGAAGGCTCGGCATAGCTGATACCATGTTTAAAGGCATTTTCCACAAAAGGCACCAGTAGCATAGGCTCTATCACTAAATCCATAGTACTGCCATGCACGTTATAGGATACGGCAATATCCTTTGGCAGGCGCAGGCGCTGAATGTCGATATAGTCCGACAGGTATTTCAGCTCCTGTTCCAGTCGTACCCTGGCCACGTTGGCATCATAAATCATGTAGCGCATGATCGTAGAAAGCTTTAGGATGGCATGTTCCGTCTGATCTGAACGCTTATGCGCCAGGGAATAGATAGTATTTAGACAGTTAAAAAGGAAGTGAGGATTAATCTGCGACTTTAAAAATTTTAATTCTGCATTTAATTTCTCCACTTTCAACTCCTCCCGCTGCTTTTCAGAGCGGAACCATTCCTGGGCAATCTTGATGAAGCCACTCATAAACAACATCAACAGCGCAAAAAAACCTGAGCGCCGCAGCGTTTCCGGAAATAACAGGAAATCCCAGAACGAAGGCTTCTCCCCCATTTCGAACATACGCATGCGCCGGTGCATGGGGGATGGCATAAACTCTGAAGCAGTGTCGGCAGCCATTGCTACATGGAATCCGCTCGCAGGCTGGGCCGGAGTAGCAACGTAGGCATCTGCCACCTGCTGATTTCTCATCTCTCCCAAAACCTTTAACGAACTATCCTTACGGGATGTTACCTGCAGGTCGTGTAATTTACTAATACGTATAGCCATCCCCGGGCGCATCCTGCTGCCCAGCATGTAGTAATCCAACGCCACCTGCTGCAACGTAATAAATACCACTAGCAGTACCATACTACTGAGGTAGATACCAATTTTTTTCTGGTTGAAAAACTTCGGTATCAGCACATAGATGTTCAGATAAAAAAGCCCGATTAAAAAAAGATTATCTATCAGCTCCTTCACAAAAAAACCGGTATGCAGTATCTGTATCCTATACAGGAAAAACGGCATAAACAGAAAACATACCCACGCAATAATATGCAGGCTGATGACGAACGGACGATACTTAAAAAGTTGTTTGAAATTTGGCATCTGTGAAATGATGCAACGAACTTAGTGCAGTTGAGGTTATCCTTATGTTAAAATGTGTTAATCAAGTATACACAATATGTTAAAATAAAATATCCAATTAAAATATTCTTAAAGAAACCTTAAAATCATTGTAAATACCGGGATGTAGGGGCATGACAAAAACTGGTGCGTGCACACCAGTTTTGATATTTTTAGTTTTTGATTTGGATGCAAAACCTTCGGTTTTGCTGTTGTTAGTTCCGCGCTTCGCGCGGGGGACTGCGTCCGGCTTTGCAATGCACCTCACATGGATAACTGCGTCAGGCATGGCAATGCATCAATCAAAGCTATGTACTTGTTTTTTCACGCTTCGCGAGATGCCACTACCACGTATTAATAACTGATACGCATTTGCTGAATCTCCGCGGCGGAAACCGCAGGAATCTGATGACTGGTGAGTTTCTCCACCATCAGTTGTCCAACACGAAGCGCATCTGCTCTGGACTTAAACACATGATTTCCTGCAACACCCGGAATTACATCCTGGTAGATAAACGTTTTTCCGGCAACATTCACTTTGTATCCCCATCCTTGCCGGATCTGAAACGGCTCTACCACTACGGCCAGCATATCGGCGGACCGCTCCTGTTTATGACCGGCAAAATGCCAGGCAACAGCAGCCAGCAACACCAATATGCTGGTTATAAATAAATATTTACGCTTAGTCATTTTTGTTGTATTCAGCAGCAGGATCAAATTCCCACATATCATCAAACGGTTGACTGGAACTGGTTCCCAGCACTATAAAGCCACGGTCTTTTGCAGCAAACCCGGTAGTATAACTACGGCCGGCACCTTCGAAATCTGTTTTCTGTGTCCACAGATCAGAAGCCGGATCGTATTCCCACACGGCGGTAGATAAACCACTTTTCAAACCTGATGCGATATAGCCTTTTCCTTTGATAGTAAATGCCGCAGCTGCATAGCCGGCAAAGTTGTAAGCATCATCATAGCTATCATCGGAGATATTTGAAATGGAACGCAACGTTGTCCAGTTATCCGCATCCGCATCATAGGAAGCGAAATCAGTTACGTTAACACTGTTGGCAGTACCCATACTAACATATGCCTTGTTGTTGATCACGAATACAGAAGCATCTGTTCTCTTACCAAGGTTCATACTCTGCACCTGTGTCCAGCTGTCGGCAGTGGGATCATAGCGCCAGTTATCTTTCAGCCAGTTACCATCGTAACCGGTAGCAAAAAATCCGTATTCACTTCCGCTTTTAGTAAGACTAAACCCAACGGCGCCATAACGGGCAGTCCCGGCGAAATTGGCTTTCTTGGCCCAGCTGTTGGCCGATGGATCATATTGATAGAAATCATTGAGCTTGTTCAAACCGTCGTAACCAATACCTACATACCCTTTACCGCCGGCAGCAAATCCACTGGCATTGTTACGTGCCGTACCAGGGAAGGAGGCCTTCTGTGTCCACTGGTTCATATCAACATCGTATACCCAAAAGTCCTGTAACCTGTTGGTGCCATCATAACCAGTACCAACATAGGCTTTATTATCAATCACAAAGGATGCAGCGGCACTTCTTGCCACCCCTTCAAATTCAGAACGTCTGATCCAGTTACCTACCTTATCGGTGGTGGTACTGTCTTTAGAGCAGGAGGCCACCAGTGAGGCGATCAATAATAAACTATAACTGCTGATATTTCGCATTTGCATGTTCTTTTTAACTGCGCCAAAATTATCCGCAGTAGCATTCCGTCAAACAGGAAATAGACATTTCCCCCTTTTTACAGGATAAATACCGGCTTTTTATCTGCCAGTAGTATTCTTTCGCCCTGTAATGCCCGCTGGGCGTGTATTGGCGTCATATAGAACAGAAGCTCCGATTCGTCGATAAATTTCCCCTGTTGGCATATTACGCGGCAAGTAAGTATTGATCCTGTCTAAAATTGCGCACTATGAATAATAAGTTTACGATACGCCTGCATACCGGCATCTGGGTTTCTGTAACGTTGCTGTTATTGTCGGCCGTGCTCCCCTCCTGCCAGAAAACAGGCTTCAGCTATGATAATATCATAGCTAATAACGAAACTACCGACTACATCATCAGCGATACCTTGTCGGTAGAAATGAAGAATATCCAGTATGATTCCGTGCCTACCTCCGGCTCAGGAGCGGCCCTCATCGGCAGAAATAACGATTTGCTCTTTGGCAAAATCACTTCCGGCACGTATTTCCAGATCGCAGCACCTGCATCGCTGGACATTCCCGAATTTGGGGCATCGTATGATTCCATGTCGCTAATTATGACGCCTAACGCTTACTATGAAGGCGATACTACGGCGCAGCAGGACTTGCGCATCTACCGGGTACAACAAACCATTCAACCGGCTACCAACTTTTACTATATATACAATAACAACTCATTTAAAACGGAAACCACGCCTATAGGCAGCTTCACCGGTATTATCCGCCCCCGTACCGATAAAACCATCAGCGTGCCGATGTCTAACACCCTGGGCGCCCAGTTATTTGAAATGGTCCGCAGCAAAAGCGCGGATATCAGCACTGCCAACACCTGGCAGGAATTTTTCAAAGGCCTGAATATAGAAGCCGGTCCGCTCAGCAAAGCTGTTACCGGCTTCCAGGCACAAGACAGCAGCATGTATATGCGGTTGTACTACCATATCAATGAAATGATTACCACCGTGAAATATGTGGATTTCAAACTCACCAATAACACGGTGCAGTTCAACCATGTATCCTACGACCGTTCGGAAACAGCCATCAGCACGCTGGGGCCAACGCTTAAAACATTATCCACCAGCAGCACCAATAATACCGCTTACATGCAGCCTATAACGGGAGTGGTTACACGCTTAGACATTCCATACGTCAAAAATCTGCTGCAGTTAGGTAAATATTTTCAGCTGATGAAGGTAATCCTTACACTCAAGCCAATCGCCGGCAGCTATACGGATCACCGCCTGCCACCACGGCTCGCGCTCTGCCGCATGGATAACGCCAATAATATCACGGATACATTGTCTTACGGGACACTGGTGAAAGATGATATGTTTAATGAGAATACGTACTACGCATATGATATCACTTCGTACTGTAAGTCAGAGCTGACTGCCGACGGACTCACCACCCGCGGGCTGGCACTCACGCCCAGCAGCACCGACGCAAAAATGACCCTGGACAGGCTCGTGCTGGGTGATCAGAAAAACAGCGGCAGCAAACTCAAAATCCAGGTTTACTATTTACTGTACAAATAGGTACTATCAGCAATGAAGAAACATAATATACTTTGGCTGCTCCTGCTACTGGCAAATATTGCCAATGCACAGCACGGAATTAACTCGATTTACTCGGCCTTTGGCATCGGCGACCTTGAAACAAGGGATTACAGCCGCAATTTTGGCCTCAGCAGCACCGGCATAGGCGCCAGACCCGGCGGGTATCTGAACGACCTTAATCCGGCCTCCTATAGCGCCATACCTACACAGAACTTTATGCTGGACCTCTCGCTCCGCGCGCAGAGCATCAGTTACGAAGGAAAGAATTTAAGCCAGAGCGCCGGCGACCTGAACTTCAAACGCATTGCTGTAGGCTTTAAAGCTGCCAAATGGTGGGGGATCAGCGCAGGTGTTACGCCTTTCAGTACGGTAGATTATAAAATCCTCAGTAAAGAATATATTACCGGCAGCGGGGCCGCTGTTACCGGCACCATGACCGGTACCGGGGGGCTTAACAGGGCTTACATCTCCAACGCCTTCCGTATTTCCAAAAACTTCTCGGTGGGTGTGGCTACCAACTTCCTCTTCGGGCCGCTGGATGTGTCACAATCGGTAGGTTCCGACTCTATAGTTACGCAGCGCCATTCCTATACTTTCAAACCTAACTTCACGCTGGGGGGCCAGTACCAGGGGAAAATTGCCGGTGACTGGGTACTTGGGCTGGGGGCCACTTATCGTCTCCAAACAAAAATGAAACTGCAGCAAAAGCTGAACATTATCAACCAGGACGAAACCGTGCTGTTTACGGAAGACAGAGATCCTACCTGGTTTACCCTGCCTGCTGAAATCGGTGCCGGTATCTCAATTACCAATGGCGCCCTCACCTGGGTGGCGGACTACCGCAAGCAACAGTGGAACGGCCTGAATAACAAAGGTACCGGCTATTATTACCAGGATGGCGAACGCTATTCCACTGGTTTTGAATATGCGCTGCAAAAGCAATACTATAACCGCTCCTATGAAGGCATGACCTTCCAGATAGGCTTTAGCTATAATAAATCGCCGCTGGTGATCAATAATACCCCGGTGACGGATAAATCCGGCACCCTCGGATTTTCTGTTCCAAGCAAGAACGGGGCTTTGCGTTATTATATTGGCCTGGAAGCCGGCCAGCGCGGCACCAGCAATAACGGGCTGATTAAGGAAAACTACATCAACGCGGTGTTTAACTTTAGTTTGAGAGACATCTGGTTTATCAAACGCCATTATGATTGATCTGTGTTTATCTGAGTATATCAGGAAGCGTCTCTGTTTATCAGGGGCGCTTTTTTTATGACATGTGCACCTGCATTCGATTGTATTAGTTATTAGGTGGGATATTATTTGATTTTGTCTATCTTCGGTCACCACAACGCCAAGACTTCCGTATAAATCACGATCACGCATGGTAGAAAGTGTAACGTATTTGCTGAATAGAATTGCCTACTTACGTGATGAGAAGGCTTATCAATCTATCTTTCTCCATTTTCACCCCCGGTTATTCAGGTTTTGTTATAATTTATTGAAAGATGCGGAGGCCGCAGAGGAAATTGTGTCCGACATCCTGCTGAAAGTTTGGACGATGGATCACCGGCTTAACTTTGTGGAAGATATAGAGTTGTACCTTTTCCGGGCGGCTAAAAACGCCTGCTTTACCTGGATATCCCAACAGAAGCGGAAAGCCACTGCCGCCCTGGACGACTTTGATACGGCCGACATCACCAGTTCCGCCGAAAATGTATATATCCGCAATGAAACCAAGCGGGAAATTGAATACGCCATCTCTACCCTCCCCCAGCAATGTCAGCTGGTATTCCGGCTGGCAAAGGAAGAAGGATTCTCTTACAAGCGCATAGGCGCCGTACTGGACATTTCCCAGAATACCATAGAATCACACATGCGAACCGCCTTGAAACGTATCAGGCTACAGCTCCAACAGTACCTGGAAGGCAAGAAATAATCCACCGCCAGGGCGCCTCAAAAAAAAATTTCAATCCCCTCTCACGGTAAATACCTTTTTGATAGTCTTATACTCTAGACAAATGGATGAGAACACAGAAAAACGGATGTATGACCTGTTATCAAAGAAGATGACGGGGGATGCCACTACGGAAGAGCTGCAGGCACTGGAAAACCTGCTGTCCAGGTATCCTGAGTTCCGGTTTCTGAACGATGAGCTGGGAAAACCGGATTACGACGAGGAAGCGGCTGCAGAACGGGCATTACAGGCCTATGCTGTACATTATTACGGGAAAGTTTGCCAGGATATACCGACGCATAAAAAAGCGGACTCCGGGCGCATAGTACCGGTCATGCATAAACGGCGGGGAAAGGTATGGATGAAAGCGGCGGCAGTAATAGCCGTACCGTTTTTGCTAGGTCTGGGTTTTTATCTCTCCCTACAGGAAGGAGAAACAGAAGATATCAGGCAGGCAAAGAATGTTAGTGAAATGATCACGCAGCGGGCATCTAAATCAACCATACGCTTGCCGGACGGGAGTACCGTATTATTGAATGCGGATAGTAAAATTTCGTACAGCAAAAACTTCGGTGTGCATTCCAGGTCGGTGATACTGGTGGGGGAAGCCTACTTTGACGTGGTTTCCAATGCCGAATCACCGTTTGTTATTCATACAGAAAATGCTGACATCCGTGTACTGGGAACCACTTTAAACGTTCGTTCCTATCCTGGAGAGGCGAAGTTTGAAACGTCATTGATCAATGGAAAAGTAGAAGTGGCGCTGAAAAACAGCAAAAAAGCATTTATCCTGAAGCCATCCGAAAAGCTGGTACTACCTAAAAATAATGTCAGTGAGTTCAATCTCACACAGGTGAGGTTACTGGACTCCGCAGTGGTGGAAACAGCCTGGATCAAAGGACAGCTGAGCTTCGTAGACGAGCCATTTTCAGCCATAGCCGCTGAACTGGAAAGACAATATAACGTAACATTTGAATTTAGTAATACCGACGCTATGCATTACAGGTATACCGGTATTTTCGACAAATCCAAAATAGAAGAGGTGTTAAATATATTAAAACTGATAAAACCATTCAACTATAGTATTACCAACAATACAGTGAACATTTATTAAAGACCAATAAAAAAATAAAATCACAAGCAGGTGAACTACTAAACAGTGAATAAACTGATAGGGCTTTCTATGCCTGTAAGATGCGTTATGTCAATTAAAACCAAAATCTCATTTATGAAAGGAAAATTACGTTGTATTTTCAAGGGATGCTCCTTGCCTGTACGCACGCCCGTATTGGCGCTAAAGCTGGTCATCCTGTTGTTAGTTGCATTGCAGGTATCTGCGGTGAACAATGCACAGGGACTGATCAACCTGAAATCAAAAAACATTGCCATTGATGAAGCATTTAAACAAATAGAGCGCAGGACTACTTATCGGTTTTACTATAGCAAAGAGGATTTCAGCAGCTACAAACCGCTGGATATTGCTATTGAAAATGCCAGTATTGACCAGGCCCTTAAAGTGATCCTGGGTGAAACCGATATCACCTGGAAAATCATGAACGACACCAAAGTAGTGCTCTATAAGGCCGGCACCACAGCAATGAGTCCTGCCGCCATCATCCATGGTACCATTACTGATACAAAAGGTGATCCTATCCCGGGTGTATCCGTAGTAATCAAAGGCACCACCAAAGGTACTACCAGCGGCGGCAATGGCAGCTTCACCCTGGAGGCTCCGGATGGCGCCACCCTCGTGGTTTCCGCCATCGGTTTTACCTCCCAGGAAATCAAACTCGCCGGCGAAAAAGAATTGCATATTAAGTTAGAAGTATCCTCTATCAATATCAACGAGGTAGTGGCTGTTGCCTATGGTGTACAAAAACGCGTGAACCTTTCCGGTTCTGTAAACACGCTCAATAAAGCACAGATTGTTAACAGACCAGTAACTTCCCTCACCAACTCCCTGCAGGGTTTAATTCCAGGTATGGTGGTAATGGCGCGCCCAGGCGATGTGGGTAGCGACGTGGGCACTATCAACGTGCGCGGACGTGGTAACCTGGGTACTTCCAGCCCGCTGTATATTGTGGATGGGGTGCCGGTAACCGCTGGTGACTTTGCCAGAATCAATGGTTCTGACGTAGAAAGCATGTCGGTTTTGAAAGATGCAGCCGCTTCTTCTCTTTATGGTTCCAGAGCTTCCTTCGGTGTGATATTGGTGACTACCAAAAAAGGTAAATCCGGTAAGCCAACCGTACAATACAACGGCTACTACGGCTTCCAGAAAGCACTCGTTCTGCCTAAATGGCTCGGCTCCTATGACTATGCTATACTGAGCAACGAAGCCTCTACCAATGCCGGTGGTACACCAGTTTATAACGCTACCCAGCTGGATAAAATAAAAAATGGTACCAGCCCGGATAGTTTCCCTAATACTGACTGGTATTCCCTGGCATTACGCAACTCTGCTCCTATCACCGAGCACCAGATAAGTGTTTCAGGTGGTGGTACTACCCGCTATTATTTCAGTGGCTCATACCTGAAACAAAACTCCTTAATTCCTGAAAAGGATTTAAAGAGATATTCATTCCGTACAAATGTAGAATCACAAGTATCGGAGAAGTTTAAAGTTGGAACAAACCTCTCCTTCATCAGAGATGAGATCAACAGTGAAACAGGCGCGCTGAGCTTCACCAGCTTAAACCGTGTAACACCACTGCTGGTAAATAAACAATCCAATGGCGAATGGGGCACTATCAACGGTGGTGTGGTAGACGCTACCCTGGCTAAAGATAACCCCGTGAGGATGCTGCAGGAAGGTGGCAGAAACTCTTCCGGTACCAACCGCTTCATCGGTAACCTGACGGGTACTTATACTCCGATCAAGGATTTAGATATCATCGGTCTGTTTTCTTATAACAACTACAACTACGACAGCTCGCAGTTTGTAAACAGAATGGACCCTATCAAGAACTTCAACACGGGCGTACCTATTGCTTCTACTGCTGTTAACGTCAATCAGCTGGGTGAGTCCTGGCAGAACACTACCAACCTGCTGGCACAATTAACTGCCGGTTATAGCAAACGAGTTGGCAAACATTCCGGTCAGGTATTGGCAGGTACTTCTTTCGAGAATAACAAGGCCCGCTTTATCAGAGTAATCAGGAAAAACTTTGTTACAAACGGCCTGGACGCCATCAATGCCGGCTCTACTGATCCATTGAATACCAGTGCTTTTGGCGGTATTCAGCAATATGCATTGTTCTCTGTTTTCGGACGGTTGAATTATACATATAACGATAAATATATCCTGGAAGCTAATCTCAGAGGAGATGAATCCTCCCGGTTTGCACCTGGCCACAGATGGGGCTACTACCCTTCGTTCTCCGGTGCATGGCGCATAGGCCAGGAAGATTTCCTGCAAAACAACCACGTAGTTTACGATCTGAAACTGAGAGGTTCCTGGGGTAAGTTAGGTAACATCAACAACGTAGGTAACTATGATTTCTATGATGGCTTAGTATCTTCTACAGTAGGTATCCTGGATGAAAAACAACAGGATGGCGTTTCTCCGGGCAAACTGGCTAATCCAACACTGTCCTGGGAAAAAACGACAATGGCTAACATCGGTATTGATGCGGGCTTCCTGCAAAATAAACTCACTCTCCAGTTAGATGTATTCCATAAAGTAACCAATGATATCTTGCTGCAAGATGCCTCTGTACCATACGAGGCGGGACTGACCACAGACCAGTTACCATCTAAAAACATGGGTAGCGTGCAGAATAGAGGTATTGAATTAACACTTGCATATAGCGACCGCATTGGCGATTTCAATTATAGCGTAGGCGGTAACTTCTCCAAAGTACAGAACAAAATCCTCTCCCTCAACAACCAGGGAACTGACATCATTAAAGACTATTACATTCAGCGTGTAGGCGGCGCCGTAGGAGATTTCTACATGTACCAGGCAGATGGTTTATTTGTAACAGACGCCGAAGTAGCAAAACATGCGAAGCAGTTTTCCGGCACCAAAGCGGGCGACATTAAATATGTAGATCAGGACGGTGACAATGCGATCACTGCAGAAGACAGAGTAGTTACAGGTAACGACGTACCATATTTAACCTATGGTCTGAACGCTTCTGCGAGCTACAAAAACTTTGATTTCTCCATCATTGGTCAGGGTGTATCCGGAGTAAAAGTATACCTGGAAAATGAGGCATCACAGGCGTTCTTTAATGGTGCCGGCGTAAAAGAGTATGTGCTTGGCCGTTGGACCGCTGCCAACCCTGATCCTAATGCCGCTTATCCGCGCGTGTTAAGATCTGCTGCTAACTCTCAAAACCTGCAGATGTCCAGCTTCTGGCTGTTTAATGCAGATTATTTCAGGATCAAATCCTTATCCATCGGATATACCATTCCTGATCACGTGATGCAGCGCGCACATATGCAGAAGCTGAGGATTTATATGTCCAGCAACAATCCATTTACTATCAGAGGGGACAAGCGTATGAAGGACTTCGATCCGGAGTCAGCATCTGTGAGAGCAGGTTATCCACAGCTGAAGTCCTGGTCATTTGGTATTAACCTCACCCTCTAAAATGTGTTTTTATGAAAAGATCTAAATTATATATATCTATATTATCAGTGAGCTTGTTTATGAGTTGTTCTAAAAAACTCGAGCTCACCCCTAACGATACGATTTCTACTGCATCGTTCTGGAAATCATCCAATGATGCTCGCCTGGCGCTGAATGCCTGCTACGGCTACCTGCAGTATGGCTTTAACTACGCCTATGATGATGGCAAAACGGATAACGCCTATGCACAGTACCCATGGGAAAGCACCGCTACCTATATCAGTGCTGGTAACGTAGATCCTTCCATCGATGCAGGCTATGCAGGCAAGTATCAATCCATCAGGACCTTAAACTACTTCCTGGCAAATATCGACAAAGCACCGATCGACGACCAGACCAGGAAGCAGTACATTGCAGAAGCACGTGCCATCAGGGCATTTGCGTATTATGAGCTGACGGCCACCTTCGGCCCTGTGCCTTTGATTAAGGAACAATACACTGATCCTTCTGAAACAGCCGTAGATCCAACCCCTCAGGCGGATGTGATCAACTTCGTTATCACTGAACTGCAGGCAGCAGTACCGGACTTACCAGCTTCTTATTCCGGTGGTACCGGTAATGAATCAGGTCGCATTACCTCCGGTGCAGCCTGGGCGATACTCACCAGGGTACAGTTACATTTTGCGAAATATGCAGATGCAGTAGCCAGCGCACAGAAAGTAATGGGCCAGGGTTATGAGTTATTCCGTGTAGCAGCTGTTTCTGCTGCCGACATGAGCGATGACTTCTCCACCTTCGTTGACTTCGCAGATGCCGCAGATAAGGATAAATTTTACAAGGGCCTGTCCAGCTACGAACAGCAGTTCTGGGCTGCCAACGAGCAAAGCAATCCTGAAATTATCCTTGCTTCACAGGCTATCACGAATTCTTCCTATGCCTGGGGAAATGGCCTGAATACCTTATTACCAACATCTGCACTAGGTGGATGGAGCTCTATCACTCCTACACAAAGCCTGGTAAATGCTTACTGGAACAGGAATGGTAGCGCTTTCGCTCCTCAAACACCTGCTACACGCGCTATCAACTTCAATGATGGCAACGCTAATGCAGCGTTTTATGCAGAATTCAAAAACAGGGATACCCGGCTATATGCCAGCATACAGTTCCCATCAGCTACCTGGAACAGGTATTCATCAGGATTTACCTTTACCTGGAAATCTGGCGCTAACAACAACAACAGTAAAACCGGCTATAACTTCCGTAAACTGGTGGACCCGGTGTATAACACCACCGAGTGGGATGGTGCGCAGGATTTCCCCATCATCCGCTATGCAGAAATACTGTTAGCCTATGCTGAAGCTAAAAATGAAGTAAGCGGACCTGACGCCTCCATCTACGATGCACTGGACGATATCAGGGATCGCGCAGGCATGCCGGCTGTTGACCGCGTTGCCAACAGCAGTAAAGAAACACTCAGGGAGTTTATCAGAAACGAGAGAAGAATAGAACTCGCCGGCGAAGGCCAGCGTTACTATGATATACGCCGCTGGAACATTGCAGCTACGGTGATGACGGGCATCACTGATCTGAATAACTCATCTGTACAGGCGCGTGTATGGAACAATAATTTTGTGCTGATGCCTTATCCGCAGTCGGCCATTGACAGAAATGCGAAGTTGAAAACGGCGCAGGCAGCGAAAGGGTATTAGGAATAATATTACTGGTTGCAGGAAAGGTTTCGTGGACGTGAGTTCACGAAACCTTTTTGTTTAACACTAACCCTCCCTTGTCAACATCTCCTTAAACCAATACCCCGAATCCTTGATAATCCTTTGTTGCGTTTCAAAGTTCACATACACCAGGCCAAACCTTGCCCGGTATCCTTCTGCCCATTCAAAGTTATCGGTCAGTGTCCAGGCGAAGTAACCATCAACGGGAATGCCTTCCTGGCGGGCCTTTAGTACAGCGCCGATGTATTCCTGGAAATAGCTGATACGCGCAGTATCATGAATACAGCCATCATCTTGTAACACGTCGGGGAAGGAGGCGCCGCCTTCAGTAACTATCAGTTTCTTCACACCTTTGTAGGCAGCAAATTGCTTGAGAATTTCATACAGGCCGTTCCCGTTAATCTCCCATCCGAGGCCCGTTACAGGCACTTTCCTGTCTTTTGCCTTCACTTCGGAAACGCCGAGGTAAGGCATAAAGGCATTATATCTCACCACTAAAGGAAAATAATTCTGGATGCCTATAAAATCGAAGTCGAAAGCGAGCTTTTCCCAGTCGCGCCAGAGGGCGTAACGCCTACTGATTTTTTTCAGCAGCGGGAAATCATCTACCGGGTAACCAAGGCCCAGCGAGGGTTCTATAAACAAGCGGTTAAAAAGTGCATCCGCCCGGCGGGCCGCGTAGAGATCTTTTTCGTTATTGGTATATGGGATAATATGCGAGCAGGAAAAAGTAGTACCGATGTTAGCTTCGGGCATTTCTTCCCGGATGATCCGCGCTGCGCCGGATTGCGCCAGCACGGTGTGGTGTACGGCAGGCAGGAAATAGGATAACCCGAATTTTCCTGGCGCATGCACGCCCAGCATGTAGCCCAGGGCAGTATAGCCAAACGGCTCATTCAATATAATCCAGTTGCGTACTTTGGCGCCGTATTCACGCACACAAATTCTGGCATATTCTTCAAAGGCAAACACTACGCCCCTGTGGCACCAGCCGCCTTTCTGTTCCAGCGCCTGTGGCAGGTCCCAGTGGTACAGCGTTACATAAGGTTCCAATCCTACTTCCAGGCAGGCATCTATCACGCGATGGTAAAATGCGATGCCATGTGGATTTATTTCTCCCGTACCCTTTGGTAAGATGCGGGACCAGGCAATGGAAAAACGGAAAACAGAGAAGCCCAGAATCTTGGCCAGCAGTATATCCTGTAGAAAGCGGTTGTAGAAGTCAGAAGCTACCTGTGCATGACTGCGATCTTTGATTTTGCCTTTGCGGGCGGAGAAAGTATCCCAGATAGAAGGCCCCTTGCCATCATCGCTGAAAGCTCCCTCATTCTGAAAAGCGGATATAGTTACGCCCCATAAAAAGTCATCCCCAAAATCCTTACGGCTAAAGGGCATGCCGGTATTTTGCATAAGCAAAGTGATATTCTGACCGCAGATTACAACTATTTACGTAAAAAAATAATTATGAAATTGTTAACCTGCTATTGGGGAACAGATAAAAAAAAGAAAATACCTGCTATTTTTGATGATCACCGTAAACAGCGAGCATAGACAATGACCAGAAATTATATCAATATTTGCATCCTCACCAGCTTGACGGGCTTATTTTCCTGTGGCCAGTCCACGCCCGCAGCCAAAGAAACTGCCAGCTTCAACACCCCGGATACGCTGAACCATATGGTACTCGTGCCTGCCGGCACTTACGGTATGGGAGCGGACGACAACACCGGTGTAGCGGATGAATATCCAAAACACAATGTGAAAGTGGACAGCTTTTATATGGATGAACACGAAGTTACCAACGCGGAGTTCGCACTCTTTGTGACCCAAACCGGCTATGTAACCACTGCAGAAAAGCCTATTTCCAAGGAAGAGCTGATGCGCGGACTGCCACCAGGCTCCCCGGAGCCGGATAGCAGCATGCTCGCCGCTGGTGCACTGGTGTTTACTCCACCGGATCATGCCGTGCCTTTTAACGATGTATCGCAATGGTGGAGCTTTGTAGCCGGTGCCAGCTGGCGCCATCCTGAAGGACCGGACAGCGACATCAAAGGCAGAGAAAACCATCCGGTAACGCAGGTATCTTACGAGGATGCCGTTGCCTTTGCCAAATGGGCCAATAAGCGCCTCCCTACCGAGGCGGAATGGGAATATGCTTCCAGGGGCGGACTCAAAAACCAACTGTATCCCTGGGGCACAGAAGCCCTCACCGCCGGCAAGCCCAAAGCCAATACCTGGAACGGAAACTTTCCTTATAAAAATACCAATACCGATGGCTTCACTGGTACAGCGCCAGTAAAATCGTATGCCCCTAACGGTTATGGACTATACGATATGTCCGGCAACGTGTGGGAGTGGGTACATGATTTATACCATGCTAATTATTATGGAAAAGACGGGGAGCTGTCTGTAAACCCTACCGGCCCTGCGGAAGCATTTGACCCGGAAGATCCCGGCCAGATCAAACATGTGATCCGTGGCGGTTCATATATGTGTAGCGATGAATATTGCCGCGGCTACAGGGTTTCCGCCAGGATGAAAACAACGCCGGAATCAGGATTGGCGAATCTGGGCTTCAGATGCGTGAGATCAGCAAAATAAACGAAATTGAAAAGGTCGCCTCAACAGGCGACCTTTATAGTAATGAGATTACAAGCTATTGAATGGCGCCAATATTTTAATTCGTTTTCTTCAGTTTGATCAGAATTACACCGTCGGCTCCTTTTTCGCCATACAGTTTAGTTGCACTCTCACCTTTGAGTACATTGATAGATTCGATATTGTTTGGGCTGATATCCTTCATTTCACTCTCCTCTATCACTTTCCCATCCAGCACATAAAGGGGTTTGTGACCTGATTTAGTGCCAACAATGCGGATCACGTTGCGGTTGGTATCAGATTTCACACCAATGGCACGGCCCTGCACGGTTACAGCTTCTACAGCATCTCCCGATTTTTGTGCCTGCTTTGTTTTCTCTGAAACTGTGGTAGCATAACCCACCACTACTTTTTCCGGTTTTGTGGTATCCGCGTTATAGGTCAGTACAATGCGGGGCTGCTTGCCGGAGCTGTCAGTGGAAGTGCGTACATCATCCGCCCTTACAAATACCACATCGTTCGCCTCCAAGGTATAGGTCCCTTTATCGTTTTTCGCTTTTTCAATAACCTCGACGCGGATGGAATCGCTAGACTGTTTGTCGTCTTTCACCACTCTTACAATCCGTACTTCCTTTGGCCTGGTGGTATCGGCCACTGCCGCAGGAGCAGGAGTAGCTGCTGGCGCAGGTTCCGCTTTCACGAACGGAATAATTTCGGATACCACGCTGGTAGCGGCGCGACTATAATTAAGCGATAATACGATTCCTCCTACTAAAGCGCCGAGTACTACGTAGCGTACCATGTGATAGGTTGATGATTTCTTTTTATTCATCATCATAATTCTTGTTTTTAAGTGTGAGAAATTGAAATTGTTTGCGATGGCCGTCGCGTATGGGATCCCACTTATTTTTAAAAGACTGTACTGATAGTTTTTACGGTCTACTCCCTGGTGTAGCAGGTAGCGGTCGGTGATGAACTCCAGGTTCTCACGGATGGCCGATTTCATGAGCCATGCACCGGGATTAAACCAGTAAAAGATGTTATTGATTTCTCCCATTACCACATCCACACTGTGCCACTGGCGTACATGTACCTGCTCGTGCAGGAGTATGTCATCAATTTCTTCAGGCTGGTGTAATACAGGATTTATGTAGATGTTACGGAAAAAGGAAAACGGGTTTACCGGTGACCGCAATACCTTCACGGTTGTGCCATTGATGGCATCATCAGTAGCGCTTCTATGGATTTTATACATGGAAAACAACTGGATCATAAACCGTCCGATCATGATCAGGACTCCTGCCCAGAAAGCATATACCAGAATGTTCCAGTAGTTGAAATGCGGTGTTTCCTGCCACTGGCGGAAATCCGGTACATAGTTGAGTACCTGTCCGATTTCTTCATGCCGGTGTATAAAACTGTTAATATTGATAAGCGGAAATACGGCCGCCACCAGGATACCAAACAACAGGAACACCCTGTTGAGCGTATAAAACGTCAGCTTGCGAAGCCCGAGGCGATAAGCGAGGAAGCATAAGGTAAGCGCTACGTTCGCTTTCAGCAGATAGATCAGGATTTCAGGTACCATGGTTGCGATTTTATTTGCCTTTCTCAATCATGTTAATAATCTCTTTCAGTTCATCCGGTGATATCTTCTTTTCCTTTGCAAAGAAGGATACCAGCTCTTTGTAGGAGTCCGCGAAGTAGTCCTTTACAAACGTATTCATGAACTTCTGTTTATAAATCTGTTCTTCAATCACCGGCGAGTATTCGTATACGTTACCCACTTTGCGACTTTCCACAAATCCTTTTTTCTCCAGGTTTTTGATGGTGGATGCCAGGGTGGTATATGGAGGAGCAGGCGCAATGTGCGCTTCCAGAAAGTCTTTCACGAAGCCTTTCCCTGCTTTCCAGATGGCTATCATTGCAGCTTCTTCCTGCTGACTAAGCTTTTCCATTAAGGTTCATTTTTTATAATTACGAATGTTTCGTAAAGCTACGAAAGTTTCGTAATTGAACAAATTTATTTTTTATTTTTTTAGGGAGATGTAGGTGCGGCAGGGGTGGTAAGGTGCGGTTGTCGGGAGGTTTCTGTGGTTTAATCGTCTGCTTCGCAGACGATTAAACCACAGCGGTGTAGGCCTACCAGGCCTACACCGCCAGGATAAAAAAAGCAGCCATATAGGCTGCTTTTCCAATAATATATTGAACCTGTATTTCTTAGTTCATGAACTCGGCTAATTTCTTCTCCAGTTCTTCACCGCGCAGGTTTTTAGCAATGATTTTGCCTTTAGGATCGATCAGGAAGTTTTGCGGGATAGCGCGTACACCGTAGAGGCCAGCAGCTGCGTTATTCCAGCCTTTCAGGTCGGAAACATGCTGCCAGGTCAGTTTATCTGCGTGGATAGCGGCTACCCATTTTTCCTTTTTATCATCCAGGGAAACACCGAGGATTTCGAAACCTTTAGGATTGAATTTTTCGTAAGCTTTTACCACGTTCGGGTTTTCAGCGCGGCAAGGGCCACACCAGCTTGCCCAGAAGTCCACCAGTACATATTTACCACGGAAAGATGCCAGGGAAATAGCTTTTCCGGTGCTGTCGGCCTGGCTGAAATCCAGCGCAATGCTGCCGATAGAAGTTTTCTTAGCGGCATTCAGTCTTTTCGCGAACTCTTTACCGGAAGGGAGATTTTTCGCTTCTTTGCTCAGCTTTTTGTACAGCGGCTCGATGGTTTTAACATCCAGATCGTAACCAGCTACCTGGTTGAGTACAAACAGGGCAATCGGGGAAGAAGTGTTGGCGTTGAAAAAACTGGTTTCAATTGCTTTTTCTGCTGCATCCAGGCTGTCGTAACGAGCTTCCAATGCTTTGATACCTTCTTTATCCTTTGCCTGGGAAAGAGCACGGTATTGCTGCTGCAACGCCATATTCGCTTCATTCACGCTCTTCAGCTGTTCGCCGAGTTTATTATAATCGTCGTTCGCTTTGGAACCGGTTACGGTTGCCTTGCTGATCGAATCTGTAGTAGTGATGTTAACGGTACCGTTGTCAAGGAAAATGGCAAGCATATCTCTGCGCATGGACACAGATTTACCTGCATCTTCAGGCGACAGCATCAGGCTAGCCATGGTTGGCTCTTCCAGCGTACCTGTGAAAGTGAATTTACCATCTTTAGTGAGCGTACTATCGATGAAAGTTTCGCCTGATTTACGCATTCTCAGGAAAACTTTAGCAGGTGTTTTCTGGTCAGATACGGTGCCCTGAATGGTGAAAGGTTTGGCAGTAACAGTTTTTTTATCCTGGGCAAACAATAATGCCGGCATTAGCAGCGCAGCACCTATAAATAATTTTTTCATTGGTTTTTATTTTTACGAATAACAAATTTCCTCAAAAGCCGGCAGCTTATCAATCTTTAATTGATAAGCGGCTATTGTAACAGCTCTGCCAGCTTTGCTTCCAAAGCCTCGCCGCGGAGGTTGCGTGCAATGATATTGCCCGCCGGATCTACGAGGAAATTGGACGGAATTGATTGAATGCCATACTGTACCGCCACTTCGTTGCCCCAGCCCTTCAGGTCAGAAACCTGGGTCCAACCCAGCCCATCCTGGGTAATGGCACGCAGCCAACGCGCCTTATCCTGGTCCAGTGAAACACCCAGAATGGTGAAATTCTTATCTTTATACTTATTATATGCTTTTACTACGTTAGGGTTTTCCTGCCTGCAAGGGCCGCACCAGCTAGCCCAGAAATCCACCAGCACATACTTGCCCTTAAACGAGGAAAGCTTTACCAGCTGGCCTTTCATATCTTCCTGAGCAAAATCCTCCGCAGCTACCCCCAAAGCATTTTTGTATGCACTTTTTATATAGGCGGTGGCCATTTCCCCGTACTTGGAATTTTGTACGGACTTATCTAGTCCCGCAAACAGTTGCTTAAATGCATCCGGTTGCAGCCTGTTGCGCAGCTCATTTAACATGAGCCAGATGCTGGCCACGCTCTTAGGATGTGCATTTACAAAGGAAGTACCCACTGATACTACCTCATCGCCAAAACCGGCGGCTTTCTTACGGAACGCATTTTGCCCCGCCTCATCCGAACCGGCAATGCCGCGGGCCTCCACATTCAGGTCATTCGCTTTCTTAATCAGCGGCTCGAAAGCCTTCTGGTATGCCTGTAAGTCGCGGGTATTTGCGCCCCCCTTCAATTCACTGGTAATTGGAAACGTTGTTGCTGTTGTTACCACATGTACGGCACCTTCCCCTGTCACAAACAACATCGGATACTCGATATTCTGCAGAATCAGCGCATGAATAGCCGGCTGCTTGCCCGCCTTCACCTTAAAACTGAACTGGTCATTTTTTATCAGCACCGAATCATCCGGGTTATTATCCTCATCGTCAAACAAATACAGGTACTTGCCCGTACCACCTTTCACCACACCAGATACCACTTCCTGGGCAAATGCAGCACCAGAGAGCAATACTGTTCCCATAATCAGCAAAAAACGCTTCATAAATTATTTTTTATAAATATAACTATTTATGCCTTTGTTTCAGCACTGCTATTACATCGCTGAGCGTGAAGCCTTTAGCCTGTAAGAGGATCAGGTAATGAAACAACAAGTCGGCAGATTCATTCAAAAATAACTCATTGTTGTTATCTTTTGCCTCAATGACTACTTCAATGGCTTCCTCCCCGACTTTTTGCGCCACCTTATTAATACCACGGGCAAACAGCTTGCTGGTATAGGAATTCTCGGAAGGGTTGTTTAAACGATCCGTGATGATACCCTCCAGCTCAAACAGGAAATCGTTGCTCATATTCTGCTCTTCCCAGCAGGTATCCGCGCCGGTATGACAAACAGGACCTACCGGATTCACCTTGATCAGCAGCGTGTCCGCATCACAGTCCACCTTCACATCCTGTACCAGCAGGAAGTTACCGCTCTCCTCCCCTTTTGTCCACAGCCGTTGCTTGGAGCGACTAAAAAACGTCACTTTCTTCTCCTGTAATGTTTTATCGAGCGACTCCTGGTTCATATATCCCAGCATCAGCACTTTCTGTGTTGCTGCGTCCTGGATTACAGCAGGAACGAGGCCATCGGGGGATTTTTTAAAATCTATCTGCATAAATGATTATTAGAAACGCATGTTAATGTTTTGCTGATAGAGGAAATTCTTCAGCGTCGGTATTTCTATCTCTTTATAGTGAAAAATACTTGCTGCCAGGGCTGCATCAGCCTGGGCAGTCTGGAACACATCCACAAAATGCTCCATGGTACCTGCTCCGCCGGAGGCAATCACCGGTACATTCAGGTTTTGCGCCAACTTACCGGTAATGTCCAGTGCAAAGCCCTGCTTGGTACCGTCGTTGTTCATTGAAGTCAGCAATATCTCTCCTGCCCCGCGTGCTACCGCTTCTTTAGCCCAGTCGTACGCCTTTACTTCCGTTTTTACCCGGCCACCGTTCAGGTATACATACCAGTCGTCGCCCTCAAAGCGGGTATCAATAGCCAGTACAATGCACTGACTTCCAAACTCGCGCGACAACTCATCTACCAGCCCCGGATTTTTAAATGCGGAGGTATTAACAGATATTTTGTCGGCGCCGGACTGCAGCAGCACACTCACATCTTCCACACTGGAAATGCCTCCTCCAACAGTAAACGGAATGTTTACGTGGCGGGCAATCTGCGTTACGAGGGCCGACAATGTTTTACGGCGTTCATTCGTAGCCGTTATATCCAGAAACACCAGTTCATCGGCGCCCTGTTCAGCGTACAGTGCCCCTAACTCAATAGGATCACCTGCATCGCGGATGTTTTCAAAGTTAATCCCCTTCACTGTCCTGCCGTCTTTGATATCCAGGCAGGGTATAATTCTTTTGGTCAGCATAAAATGAACTTTTAGAGGAATGTTTTTAATTCTGCCATAGAAATTTTCCCTTCGTAGATGGCTTTACCAATGATAACACCGCTACAGCCTATTTCCTGCAACACTGCCACATCGTTGATGTTGCTTACACCACCGCTGGCCACAAAGTTAATGCCCTTGAACTGCTCCAGGATTTTTTTATACAACTCCACGCTGGGACCTTGCAGCAGGCCGTCTTTCGCGATATCGGTACAGAAAATATTATGTACCCCCTGCGCAATGTTGCTTTGCAGAAAATCGTACACGGATAAGCCGGTAGTTTCCAGCCAGCCACCCACGGCAATTTTCTCTTCTTTCACATCAGCACCGAGGAAAATTTTATCCGCGCCGTATTGTTTTACCCAGCTGAAAAACAGCTCCGGCTCTTTGGCCGCCACGCTACCGATGGTAGCCAGGGCTGCCCCGCTTTCAAATACAATCTGCAGGTCCTTCTCTGTTTTGATGCCTCCGCCGAAGTCGGTCACCAGGGATGTTTTGCCGGCAATATTTTCCAGCACTTTCCAGTTTACCACGGCGCCTTTTTTGGCACCGTCGAGGTCCACCAGGTGCAGGCGTTTTACGCCCAGTGCTTCAAATTCTTTTGCTACCTCCAGCGGGTGCTCGTTATAGACTTTTTGCTGATTGTAGTCGCCCTGCGTTAATCGCACGCATTTACCATCGATGATATCAATGGCAGGAATTATTTCGAATGATGGCATGATCTTGCTTTCGATAGGAATCTGCATTTTTATAAATACGATTCCCTGCTTGGTAAAGTAATCACCTTGGGTTTTGTAGCCCAGTTTCTCATAAAAAGAAACAGCGGTATTGCGGGCATTACACCAGAGGGTTTTAACACCGTGTGACCGGCAGAAATCTGTAAGGTGCGCCAGGATAGCTTTTCCATAACCACGGCCCTGACATCCGGGATGGGTGGCCAGTTTGCGGAACTGCGCTTCCGGCCCCTGTAAAAACAACGAAACAACTGTTACCAGTTGTGTCCCTTCATAAACCCCAAAATGCAGCCCGTCATCGTCGCCTTCCACCTGCACCGCCTGTAGCGATTCATTCGGGTAGAGCACGTCTCTGCGTAGCTGCAATGTATCTGTTGCACTGATATGTTGAATATTCATCACTATACGTTCAGGAAATTTTCAATGATGCGGGAACCTGCGGTGGCAGATTTCTCCGGGTGAAACTGCACGCCGTAAAAATTATCTTTCTGCAGGGCGGAGCTGTAGTTGAGCACATAGTTGGTGATGGCTACGGTATCTGCGCCCAGCGCAGCGTAGTAGCTATGCACAAAGTACATGTAGCTGTTTTCCGGCACATGTTCAAACAGGGAGCTGTGCAGGTTGGTGATGTTGTTCCAGCCTATCTGCGGTATTTTCAGCAGGCCTGCTACGGATTCAAAGCGTTTCACCTGACTGTCGAAAATGCCGAGGCATTCGGTATCATTTTCTTCAGAGTGTTTACACATCAGCTGCATGCCGAGGCATATGCCCAGCACTGGCTGTTTCAAATCTTTGATCACCTGGTCCAGCTTGCGTTCCTTCAGGTAATTCATGGCAGTGCTGGCCTCGCCCACACCGGGAAAAATTACTTTATCGGCCGCACGGATCTCTTCCACATTATCCGTAACAATACCGGTTACGCCTATACGCTCCAGTGCAAACAGCACGGAGCGTATATTACCAGCGTTATATTTTACAATAACTGTTTTCATAATCAGTTTAAATAGTCTTTTCTCCTACGGCCTTGCCTCCGCGGATATTACCCACAAAAGCTTTTACGGTAGGAACAATATCTGTACTGGCTTCCAGTGCCCTGATGAATGCGGTACCTATGATAGCACCGTTTGCGTGCGCTGCTGCTGCATCAAAGGTAGGCTTGTCTTTAATACCAAAACCTATGAGCACGGGATTGTTGAGCTGGAGGCTTTTCAATCTTTCAAAGTACGCTTCCTGGTTGCCCATATCCTTGTCCTTTCCGGTGGTGGAGCTGGAAGAAACCGCATAGATAAAGCCTCTGCTGAGGGTATCTATTTTACGGATTCTGGCATCGCTGGTTTCCGGTGTTACGAGGAAAATCAGGTCCAGGTTATATTGTTCAAACAGGTGTTTATAATCCTGCTCATATTCTGCCATGGGCAGGTCCGGCAAAATTAATCCGTCTACGCCTGTTTCCGCACATTTTTTCAGAAAAGCTTCCACACCATATTGCAGCACCGGGTTAAGGTATCCCATGAGGATCACCGGTACGTGAATATCTTTACGGAATCCTTGCAGCTGTTCAAACAGCTGGTGGATACTCATGCCGTTTTTAAGGGCGCGGGTGCTGCTGTCCTGGATCACCGGGCCGTCGGCCAGTGGATCGGAGAAAGGCATCCCCAGTTCAATGATGTCCACACCGCTGTCCTGCAGCGCTTTCATGATAGGGAGGGTGCTGTTCAGCTCCGGATAACCTGCGGTGCAATATATATTCAGTATGTCCTTCTTTTTGGAAGCAAACAGTTGATCTATACGGTTCTGCATACTTGTTACTTTTTCATGTTGGTGATATATGTATTCAAATCCTTATCACCGCGGCCTGAAAGGCACAGTACCACTACATCTTCAGGCTTGAGGTCCAGGTCTTTCAGTTTAGCCAGGGCGTGGGCAGACTCCATGGCGGGGATGATGCCTTCGAGCAGACTCAGTTCATAGCCGGCTGCCAGGGCTTCATCGTCGGTAGCGTCGAGGAAGGTACCACGGCCGGTTTCATAGAGGTGCGCATGCATAGGGCCGATGCCGGGATAATCCAGACCAGCGGAAATGCTGTGTGGCTCTACAATCTGGCCATCATCGGTTTGCATGAGCAGCGTTTTGCTGGCATGGATGATACCAATTTTACCCAGCTTGGTGCTGGCAGCGGAAAAGCCGCTGTGGATACCTTTACCGCCCGCTTCTACTGCCACAATTTTCACTTCCGGTACGTCCAGGTAGTGGAAATAGGTACCGGCAGCATTGCTGCCTCCGCCAATACAGGCAACGAGATAATCCGGGTTTTCACGCCCTTCCTGTTCCAGCAGCTGCTTTTTGATCTCCTCACTGATAACCGACTGAAAACGCGCCACCATATCAGGATATGGATGCGGACCGGCAGCGGTGCCGAGGATATAATGCGTATCTACGGGGTTATTGATCCAGTCGCGGATAGCTTCGTTGGTTGCATCCTTCAGGGTTTTACTTCCGCTGGTAGCCGGTACCACGGTAGCTCCCAGCATTTTCATGCGGGCTACGTTAGGTGCCTGGCGCTCAATATCAATTTCGCCCATGTACACCACGCATTCCATACCCATAAGTGCACAAACGGTAGCAGTGGCCACGCCATGTTGCCCTGCGCCGGTTTCAGCAATGATGCGGGTTTTACCCAGGCGCTTCGCCAGCAGGATTTGCCCGATGGTGTTATTGACTTTATGCGCCCCCGTGTGGTTCAGGTCTTCTCTTTTCAGGTAGATCTTAGCGCCGTATTTAGCGGATAAACGTTTGGCGAAATACAGCGGGGAAGGGCGTCCTACGTAGTTCCGCAGGAGGTCCGTAAACTCTGCCTGGAAGCCGGGATCGCTGAGGACTTCCATGTATTTCTGCTGCAGTTCTTCCACATTCGGATATAGCATTTCGGGAATATAGGCACCGCCAAATCTTCCGTAGTAGCCGTTCTTATCCACATGATACCTGGATTTGCTAGTATCTATCGCAATGTCCATGATACAATATTTTTATGTTGACAAATGTTTGTTTCGCTTACAGTACCTGCTGCAGGGCTTTACGAAGGCCGGCAACAAATACACTTACTTTTTCCGGATTTTTCACTCCGGGACTATCTTCAAATTTGCTGTTGATATCCACGGCAAACAGCTGCGGCAGTTGCAGGTTACCGATTTCCGCTTCCTGGCCGGGGGCAATGCCGCCGCTGAGCAGGAAAGGATGCTGATAAGGATATTGCTGCAGCAACTCCCAGTTGAAACGGTCGCCGGTGCCGCCGTAGCCTTTTTCAGAGGCGGTATCAAACAGGAAATATTTTGTTACCGGGAGATAGGGACTGATTTCCTTTTCCCAGTTTACGTGGGCGCCTATACGAAATGCCTTTATCACCGGTACCTTGGTTTGCACTGCCGCGCAAAACTCCGGCGTTTCATCCCCGTGGAGCTGCACCAGGTCCAGTGCATAGTCCACCACGGTGGTGAGCACCTGTTCCATGGAAGCGTTTACAAACACGCCTACCTTAAGGATACCGGTGGTTTCACGTACAGACCGGGCATCAATGCGGCTGCCGGCAAAGCGGGGCGAGCGCTCGTAGAAGATGAAGCCGGCATAGTCGGCTTTGTTTTCTACCAGCATTTGCAGGTCGCTTAGTTTTGTTATGCCACAAACTTTTATTTGCATGTGTGTTGTTTTTTGCGGTAGATGCCTTCGGCATCTGTTGCGATCTTTATTTCTTGCAGAGCAGCATGTTTTGTTGTTTTTTTGCCCGGATTCCACCACCGACCTATTCGGTGGTGGAATCCGGGGATGAGGACCTTGGGTCCTCATCCCCGGATCGGAACAAAAGGCAGGCCTTTGCTGCTTACCTGCTTATGCTGCTCTGCGAGAAATAAAGAACTATTCAATCAATCCCGGCGCGCGAAGCGCGCCTTCGCTTACTTATTTTGCAGCGTGCGCATCTCCGTTACAAAATTCTCAAATGCTCTTGCCGGATCTTCCTGGCGCATAAAATGCTCCCCGATGAGAAATCCTTCAAAGCCGGCCTGCTGCAGCGTTACGATGGCAGCAGGATCATTAATCCCGCTTTCTGCTACCTTCAGCTTATCCGAAGGTATCTTTGGCGCCAGCTCACAGGAACGGTTAAAGTCTACCTGAAAAGTAATCAGGTCCCTGTTGTTGACACCCACCAGGTTCACGTGCTCACTTACTTTTTCCAGTTGTGATTCACTATGTACTTCCAGCAATACTTCCAGGCCCAGGTTATGGGCAAAGGTGGAAAGCTGCTTTACTTCGGCGGCTTCCAGGCATTCAGCGATCAGCAGAATTACATCCGCACCGATAGCTTTTGCTTCCACAATCTGGTATTCATCCACAATAAAATCCTTGCGGAGGATAGGCACCTGATTGTAACTGCGCGCCTGTTGCAGGTCATCGGAGGTACCGCCAAAAAACTTTTCGTCAGTAAGCACCGACAGGCCGGAGGCACCGTAACGGGTATACGCAGTAGTAACCTGCTGTACGGTCACGTTGCCGTTGATCAGTCCCTTAGAGGGCGAGCGACGCTTGAACTCCGCGATGATACCGGTTTTATCCGGCATACGCAGGAACTGGCAGAGGGAGAGTGTTTCTCTTCCAAACATGGGCGCCTGTTCCAGTTCTGCTGTGCTGCGTACCTGCTTGCGGGCAGCTACTTCCGTATGCTTATGGGCAACTATTTCTGCCAGAATATTTTTCATTATTGTAATGCTATCAGGTTCTGGAAAGATTTGTATGCATTGCCGGACTCCAGTGATTCCACGGCGGCGGCAAAGCAATCCTCGTAGGTGTTGTAGGTACCGAGACTATACAATCCCATAGCAGCGTTCGCAAACACTACGGAGTTTTGTGCCCAGGTGCCCTCTCCTTTGAGTATTTTCATAAAGATCTTAGCTGCTTCTTCCGGCGTATTGCCACCGTAGATATCCTCAGGGTGTACTTTACGCTTGCCCAGCTGCTCCGGTGTCCAGTCCTGCTCACCTTTGTTGGTGATAACCTTGGTATCGGCGGTGAGGGAAATTTCATCGTATCCGTCGAGACTATGAACAATCACAAACTGTTTATCGGTTTGCTGGAACAGGTAGTTGTATACGCGGGCCATTTCCAGGCTGTATACGCCAATGAGCTGGTGTTGTGCGAAGGCCGGATTTACGAGTGGCCCCAGCATATTGAAGAATGTACGGATACCAAGCTGGCGGCGTATTCCGGCTACATTTTTCAATGCAGGGTGGAACAGTGGTGCATGGAGGAAGCAGATGCCTGCGCCTTCCAGCTCAGCTTTCAGCTTGCTGTCGTCGTTCTTGAATTTGTATCCTACCAACTCCATGAGATTGGAGGCACCACTAACGGAGGATACGCCGTAGTTACCGTGCTTGGCTACTTTTGCACCTGCGCCGGCTACTACAAAGCACGACAAGGTAGAAATATTAAATGTATTTTTTGCATCGCCGCCGGTACCTACGATGTCCAGTACGTTGTAGCCGTTCAGGTTTACCGGGATACAGAGTTCGAGCAGGGCATCGCGGAAGCCCAGCAGCTCATCGATGGTGATGGAGCGCATGAGGAAAACCGTCATGAATGCGGCCAGTTCGCTGTCGTTATACATGCCTTTGGAAATGCTGGTGAGGATTTCTTTGGCGGCTTCGCGACTAAATGTTTTATGTTCGAAGAGGTAGTTTAAAATCTTTTTCATGGTGATATTAGTGATAGACTGAAGAAATAGATAAGCGTGAAACGTGGTGGCAGATTACATTTCCAGCCAGTTTCTCAGTATCTGCTCTCCCTGTGGAGTGAGTACACTTTCCGGGTGGAACTGTACGCCGCTCACGTCGTAGCTTTCGTGTTGCAGTGCCATGATGTAGCCATCTTCATCTCTGGCGGTAATGATCAGCTCCGAAGGGAGTGTTTTTTCGTCTACCACCCATGAGTGATAGCGGCCTACTTCCAGTTCTTTCGGCATATTGTTAAAGAGGCGGCCGTTGTCTGCAATGATTTGCACATTGGTAGCCACGCCATGGTATACTTCTTTCAGGTTGATGAGAGAGGCGCCAAAGGCCTGTCCTATCGCCTGCTGGCCAAGGCATACACCGAAGATGGATTTGGTTGGTGCATATTCTTTGATCAGCGGCAGCAGCAGTCCTGCTTCTTCCGGGATTCCCGGGCCAGGGGAAAGAATAATTTTATCGTATTCTTTTACTTTCTCCAGCGGAATTTCGTCGTTGCGTACAACGGTTACTTTACCGTCTATGATTTTTTCAACCAGGTGTACCAGGTTATAGGTGAATGAGTCGTAGTTATCAAATACAAGGATATTCATGACTAAATTTTTTGCGCCAGCAAGATGGCCTGTTTTAAAGCATTGAGTTTATTGTTCACTTCTTCCAGTTCGGAGGAAGCTACTGATTTGGCCACCACGCCGGCTCCCGCCTGGTAGTACAGCGTATTCATTTTGCTGAGTATGGAGCGGATCATGATAGCGTGATTGAAGTTGCCGTTGAAACCTACTGCGCCTATACAGCCACCATAGAAGCCACGGGCGGTAGGTTCGTACTGGTCTATTATTTCCATGGCCCTGTATTTGGGAGCGCCGGAGAGCGTACCGGCAGGGAAGGTAGAAGCCAGGAGAGCAAAAGGATTGAGGCCTGGTTCCAGTTTACCTGTTACTTCACTTACGAGGTGAATCACGTGAGAGTAGTATTGTACTTCTTTGTAAGACTGTACCGCTACGTCTTTAGCGTTTCTGCTGAGGTCATTGCGTGCAAGGTCTACCAGCATCACGTGTTCTGCATTTTCTTTCGGGTCCTGGAGGAGTTTATCCGCCAGTGCTTTATCCTGTGCATCATCACCGGTGCGGCGGAACGTGCCTGCAATCGGGTGTATGGTAGCTTTTCCATCACGGATTACCAGCTGGGCTTCCGGTGAAGAACCCATTAATTTATAATCGCCGTAATCGAAGAAGAAAAGATAAGGTGAAGGGTTGATGGAGCGGAGGGCGCGGTATACGTTGAATTCATCGCCGATGTAAGATTGCTGGAAGGCTCTGGAGAGTACTACCTGGAAAACATCGCCCCGGAAGCAGTGTTGTTTTCCCTGTTCTACCATCTGCATGTATGCTGCGTCTGTCATGTTAGACGACTCTTCGCCTACAGCGGTGAAAGGATAACCGGGTGAGTCTTTATGGCGTATCAGTGATTCTATCAGTTCAAAATCGCTTTCGATGCCATCCACCTGGTTTTCGATGAGGTAGAGTTCATCTTTGAAGTGGTTAATTGCTATCACGTACTGGTAAAAACGGTATCGCATGAGCGGGATCACATTGGCGGACTGTTTTTCCTTATTGAATTCGATGGTTTCGAAGAACTGTACCGCATCAAAGGTGGTGTATCCGAAAAGGCTTTGTGCGAGCGGGATTGGATTGCTACCGGTGAAGGTGAAGTTCTTCAGAAACTTCTCAATTTCTCCTGTTACGGCCTCTTTGTTTTTGAGTTGTTTCTTTTCAACGGGGAGGTTGGGGTACTTGAATTCAAAATTGGTGGTGGAAGTAACTTCAATCCCTGCTATGGGCTTGATACCGATAAAGGAAAAGCTGTTTTCACTGGCTCTGTAATCGGTACTTTCGAGGAGAATGGAGCCCGGGAATTTGTCACGGAGTCGCAGATAGATACCCACCGGCGTGAACACGTCCGCCAGCATCTGTTTGGATCTCGTTTTTACTTGGATGGTACGCATGACTGATATGATAACCTAAAAAGTGAAAGTGAAATTTTTTGTAATAGGAACCGGATAAAAAGCCGAAGGGCCCGCTGTGTAACAGCGAGCCCTTCAAATATATTTCAAGACGAAACATGGCACTGTAACACAGATCAAGGATTGATTCCGTGCCACCACCAATATTTATTTGTCATGATATTCTGCATAGTGAGAGCAAAAATGAAACATTTTTACATTAAATGCAAATAATTTTTTTCCATCCGGAAAGAAAAATTACAGCACTCCTTTGGTACTAGGCAGTTGCATTTTTGATGGGTTGCGCTTTACAGCCACTTTCACGGCTTTGGCAAATGCTTTAAAAATTGCTTCTATCTTATGATGCTCGTTCTGACCTTCTGCTTTTATGTTGAGGTTAGCTTTTGCACCGTCTGAAAACGACTTAAAGAAATGATAGAACATTTCGGTAGGCATCTCTCCTATTTTCTCCCGGTTAAACTCAGCTTCCCATACCAGCCAGTTACGCCCACCGAAGTCGATGCCCACTTGTGCCAGGCAGTCGTCCATTGGGAGGGTAAAGCCGTAGCGCTCTATGCCTCTCTTATCGCCCAGGGCTTTGGCCATGGCCTCTCCCAGCGCGATGCCGGTATCTTCTATGGTATGGTGTTCATCGATATGCAGATCACCTTTAGCAGTGATTTCCAGGTCGATGCTGCCGTGGCGGGCAATCTGGTCCAGCATATGATCAAAAAAGCCCAGTCCGGTCTCTATTTTCGCTTTGCCGGTACCATCCAGGTTTATATTTATGGAGATGTCGGTTTCGTTTGTTTTGCGTACATGCGTCACCGTTCGAAGTCCCACTTTGAGAAATTCGTATATACGGTCCCAGTCGGTGCTTTCGAGCGCAATTACTTCACGCAGGGTGGCGGCGCTGTCCTGCACTTCGGCGTTGCCGAGGCCGTTGCCTTCGTTCATCCAGATGGCTTTGGCACCCAGATTTTTGGCCAGCTGTACATCGGTGATGCGGTCGCCGATGACGAAAGAGTTTTCCAGGTCGTACTCACCGGTGAGGTATTTGGTGAGCATGCCGGTACCGGGTTTGCGCGTGGGTGCATTATCCGCCGGGAAAGAGCGGTCGATAAACACTTCATCGAACTGCACGCCTTCATTTTCGAATGCACGGATGATAAAGTTCTGGGAAGGCCAGAAGGTATCTTCCGGGAAGGAGGCGGTACCGAGGCCGTCCTGGTTGGTAACCATGGCCAGCTCATAGCCCAGCTCCCCTGCGATGCGGGCCATGTTCACAAATACTTTCGGATAGAATTCGATTTTATCCAGGCTGTCGATCTGGTAAGTGGGCGGCACTTCTTTGATCAAAGTACCATCACGATCTATAAAGAGCACACGTTTCATGCAGAAACAGTTTTTTCGGTTTGTGGTTGATAAGATTTCAGGGCATCCATGAGTTCCAGGTTCTCCGCTGGTGTACCGATGGTGATACGTAAGCAGCCGGCGCAGAGCTCTACTTTGGAGCGATCCCGAACGATAATTCCTCTCGCTGTAAGGAAATCATAAATACCCCTTGCATCGATGGTTTTAACGAGGATGAAGTTGGCATCGCTGGGGTACACCTGTTGTACCAGTGGCAAAGCCTCCATGGCGGCGGAAAGCAGGTCACGCTCGATCACGATTTCGCGTATCCACTCGTTTACCTGTGTTACGTTGTCCAGGGCCTGTAATGCCAGTTCCTGTGCGGCCTGACTGATATTATAAGGCGCTTTCACCTTGTTGAAGATGTGGATAATATCCTCGCTGGCGAAGGCCATGCCTACGCGGAGTGCTGCCAGTCCCCATGCTTTGGACAGGGTTTGCATTACCACCAGGTTAGGATATTCCGTCAGTTCCTGGATAAAGGATTTCTGGCGGGAGAAGTTGATGTAGGCTTCGTCTATCACCACGATACCGTCGAAGTTATTGAGCAGGAGTTCAATATCAGCGCGGTTGATGGAGTTGCCGGTGGGGTTGTTAGGACTACAGATGAATATCAGTTTGGTATTTTCATCGATCGCTTCCTGGAGGCCGGCGATATCCAGCTGGAATTCCGGGGTGAGGCTCACCTTGCGGATGACAACGTCGTTGATATTGGCGCTTACCTCGTACATGCCGTAGGTAGGCGGGCAGAGGACTACGTTATCCACACCCGGGCGACAAAAAGCGCGGTAGAGGATATCGATGGGTTCATCGCTGCCGTTGCCGAGGAAGATATTTTGTGGCGGCACGCCTTTGATATCGGCGAGCTTGTATTTCAGTTTCCATTGCAGGGGATCGGGGTAGCGGTTGTAATTCACCGGCAGTGGCGATCCGAAGCCGTTTTCGTTGGCATCTATGAATACCCTTGCTTCGCCTTTGAATTCGTCGCGGGCGGAAGAATAGGGTACCAGTCTTTTTATATTGTCCCTCAGGAGGGAGTTGAGATCGAACATTTCAAAAGCTTTATTTCGGGTTATTAATTTGTTTGAGTCGCACCGATACGGCCTGTTTATGGGCATCGAGACCTTCTGCTGCCGCCATAGCCTCTATGGTGGCGCCTATATGGCTGAGGCCATCCGGGGTTATTTGCTGGAAGGTAATCTTTTTCACGAAGCTATCCAGCGATACGCCGCTATAGGCTTTAGCGTAGCCGTTGGTGGGCAGGGTATGGTTGGTACCGGAGGCGTAGTCGCCGGCGCTTTCCGGGGTGTAGTTCCCGATAAACACCGAGCCTGCGTTGGTGACCATTGCTGCTACCTCGCTGGCTGCGTTGCAGGCCAGGATGAGGTGTTCCGGTGCGTAGGCGTTGAGCATGGACATGGCCGTGTTCAGGTTATCAACGAGGATCATGCGGCTGTTGGCGAGGGCGCCGTTGGCGATGTCTTTACGGGGCAGCAGGGCGAGTTGTGCGTCCAGGGCTGCCTGTACGTCGTTGATGACTTTTTCGCTGGTGGTAACGAGTACAACCTGGCTATCGGGGCCGTGTTCGGCCTGGGAGAGCAGGTCGGCGGCTACGAAGTCGGGCACGCAGGTATCATCTGCGAGGACGGCCACTTCAGAAGGGCCGGCGGGCATATCGATGGCGAGGCCGTCTTTATTCACCAGTTGTTTGGCGCAGGTAACGTATTGGTTACCGGGGCCGAATATTTTATATACCTGCGGTACGGATGCTGTACCGTAGGCCATAGCGCCGATGGCTTGTACCCCGCCGATGGTAAACACGCGGGAGATGCCTACGAGTTTGGCCGTATACAGGATGGCGGGATGCAGGGAGGGTGTGCAGAGGATGATTTCCTTGCAGCCGGCGATCTTTGCGGGGATGCCGAGCATGAGGATGGTAGAAAACAGGGGGGCGGAGCCGCCTGGGATATAGAGGCCTACTTTTTCGATGGCCACTGATTTACGCCAGCACTGTACACCGGGCATGGTTTCAATTACCGCCGGGGCGGACTGCTGTGCGCTGTGGAAGGTGGTGATATTTTTTGCTGCCTGTTGGATAGCCGCTTTGAGGGCGGGTTCCAGGGCTGCTTCTGCCTCTTCGAAGGCGGCCGGCGCTACTTCGAAGGTAGCGGCGGTGAGCTTATCGAATTGTTCAGCATACTTTTTCACGGCAGCGTCACCATTGTTTTTAACATCCCGGAGGATGGCATCTACTTTTTGCTCCAGTGCGGAAGTGTCCATCACCGGGCGTTTCAGGATGTTACTCCAGGTGTTTGCCTCCGGGTATTTATAAATCTGCATGATTAAGTTCAGTTTAGATCACCATTTTTTCGATAGGTACCACGAGGATGCCTTGTGCGCCGGCGGCTTTGAGGCTTTCGATGATATCCCAGAAATCATTTTCGTTCAGCACGGAGTGTACGGAGCTCCAGCCGGCTTCGGCGAGGGGCAGTACGGTAGGGCTTTTCATGCCCGGGAGCAGACTGATAATCTCCTGTAGTTTATCGTTAGGCGCATTGAGCAGTACGTATTTATTGTTTTTTGCTTTTTTAACGGCCTGGATACGGAACAGCAGTTTATCGAGCAGCTTGGATTGTTCCGGCTGCAGGTGGTGATAGGCGGCCAGTACGGCTTCTGATTTCAGGACGGTTTCTACTTCTTTGAGTCCGTTCATGAACAGGGTGGAGCCGCTGCTGACGAGGTCGCAGATAGCATCGGCGAGGCCTATGCCTGGTGCTATTTCCACGGAGCCGCTGATTTCGTGGATTTCGGCGGTCACGTTATTTCTTTTCAGGAATTCTTCTACAATTACCGGGTAGCTGGTAGCGATGCGGGTATTGTGAAGGTCTTGTACACCGTTGTATTCCGATGATTTGGGTACTGCCATGGAGAGGCGGCATTTACCAAAGCCCAGTTTTTCTACGATGTTTACCTGTTTTTTCTTTTCCAGCACTACGTTTTCGCCCACGATACCGATATCGGCTACGCCGTCTTCGATATATTGAGGAATATCATCATCACGAAGGAAGAATACTTCCAGCGGGAAGTTACTGGCTTCGGTTTTTAATTTGTTGACACCGTTGTTGATGTCGATCCCGCATTCCTTCAGCAGTTTGATGGAATCGTCGTGCAGGCGGCCTGATTTCTGGATGGCGATTTTAAGTTTCATCTTTTGGACAAATAAAAAGGGCTTACCGATCCGGTAAGCCCTTGATGATGATCAATATGTTTGTATACACAAAATCATCCCAGCCTACCGGTGCGGTAAGTATGATGGTGATGATGTGTATGGATATTCTGTTTCATAATTCGGGTACAAAATTAGAAAGAAATCCAATAAAAAAAATATTTTTTTTCGGGGAGATGGAATGGTAATAAATCCTTAACAGTGGCGTGTTTGGGCGGGAAGTGCTATTATGTAAGTGCTGTTATAATTGATATGTAAGCGCTGTTATATTTAATACATAAGTGCTGTTACTCCACATACTACCGATATAAATACTGAAACAACAGCATTCACATCTCCCGAAAAAAATTTTACAGCAACTGTAACGAAAAAGGGAAAGCGAATACTAACGAAGTAAATACTGAAACAACAGCATTCACATCTCCCGAAAAAAAATTTTACAGCAACTGTAACGAAAAAGGGAAAGCGAATACTAACGAAGTAAGTACTGCTAGCAGCAAATAAAATTTCAACACAAACAATTCATCTGTTAAACATATTTAAATCATGAAAAAAATTATCCTCGTTTGCCTGACTGTTATATGCCTGTTTACTTTACAAACAAATGCACAATCCGTACTTTGGAAAGTAAGTGGCAATGGCCTTGAAAAGCCTTCCTATTTGTTTGGTACTATACATATGATATGTGCCGGTGATTTTGAGATCAAACCAAAAGTTAAAGCCGCGCTGGAAGCCGCTGACGCCTATGTGATAGAAACAGACATCCATAGTCCGGAAGCCCGGAAAGTAATGCAGGCAGCCGCTATCAGCCAGGAGCCGCAAAGTAAAAGACTGAGTGCCGCGACTTACAAAGAAGTGGATTCCATATTGATGAAACATCTTAAAATACCATTCCAAAAACTGGATAATTATACACTTGGCACCATTAACAGCATTCTGGTCATGGGCACCTATAAGTGTACTGATCTGAAACAATATGAAACAGAACTCCGCAAACTGGCCATGGAAAAGCAAATAAAAATGGACACACTGGAATCGGTAACAGCACAAATGGAATTTTTCAACAAGACCTACAACGATGACTACACTATTGCACAGATGCGGGCATTTGATGACTATAGCCAGGTACTCACCAGTATGATCACCAATTATAAAGCAGAAAATTTCAAGCAGCTGTATGCTGAAATGACGGCCGAAAAGTTCATGGATAAAAATTCAAAGCACTGGCTGCTGCATGTAAGAAATGCGAACTGGGCAAAGAAAATGCCTGCAATGATGCAAAAAGGCAGTAACTTCTTCGCCGTTGGAACGGCACACCTGGGTGGTGAGGATGGTTTGATTAAGCTGTTGCAAAACCAGGGCTATACGGTAGAACCTATTCTGAACTAAAGCATTCCCCCTTTGAAAACTAAAGAAAAGGAATTTCTTGAACTGATTGAACAACACAAGGGCATCATCCATAAGATATCCAGGATGTATATGGATACAAAGGATGATCAGGACGACCTGGCGCAGGAGATCATACTACAGTTATGGAAATCGTACGATAACTTCCGCCAGCAAAGTAGTTTTTCCACCTGGATGTACCGTGTAGCACTCAACACCGCGCTGGTGTTTTTCAAAAAAGACCAGCGCAAACCCATTACCACCGATGCGGTACCAGAACTGCCCGCCGAAGAAGCTTCTAATACCAAAGAATTGCAGCTGGCACATTTTTATCAGGCGGTACAAAAACTGGAGCGGTTGGAAAAGGCACTGATCTTTTATCACCTGGAGAATTACTCCCATCGCGAAATCGGAGAAAACTTAGGGATCACGGAAGGAAATGCCCGCACCAAATTAAACAGAGCAAAAACAAAATTAAAAGAACTTATAAAACAACAAGGCTATGGCTTTTGATGACTTACAATCCTTATGGAACAGCGATAAATCCGACGATAGCATTGCTATTCCTGCTAACCTGGAAAAATTGAAATCAGCTTCACTGCCGGTAGATAATGTACGTAAGCAACTGAAAAAAGAATTTTTTGTACAACTGGTTGCCATGATTGTTATTGGTTTTGTACCATCCATGTTAACATTCAATGCCTATCTGGTGTTCCCCTTCTACCTGATGTATTTCATTTTCTTGCTGATTGGCGGGTACTTTTTTGCTAAACTTTATTTATTCTATAAAAATATCAGCAACACTGCGCTAACGTCTAAAGACAACCTATTTGCAGTGTACTATGATATTAAACTCAGCATTGAGCTCTACAAGGCCTTTACTTATTGTTTGCTGCCCTTTATGGTAGTGTTTATGGGCATGATCATCGCAAACGATAAAAATATTTCTCCCAATGCTATGTTGAACCATAGTGCTACCATCACCCGGACACAAGTACTTACCATACTGGGGTTGCTATTGCTCACGATCCTGCTGCTGGCTACCATGACGGAGTTGTATGTAAATGCGATCTATGGTAAATCCGCTAAGCAAATCAAGAAACTGCTGGAAGAATTTAAGGAGGCGTAAGTTAGTTTTTAGGGAGATGTTGGTTTAACTTATTCAAAAATCCTGTTGCATGCTGAAAGGCAGCTGATAAAAATGACACCAGTGGTGTCATTTTTCTTGTTTTACTGCGGTATACCTATCAGTGAAAATACACATATTATTGAGCCCCAATGTATTTGGTCAACCCGCTCCTATTAACGTTTTCAAAGATTTTAAAAATGATCCCCGGAATATTTTTTTAACTAAAATATTTAGTTTTATTTTGCCAATAATATTAGCATTTTAAAACAGAGATTATGGAAGCGATGAAGTTGAGTGGAGAAATTGTTACCCTACCCTTGCATAATGCCAACATGGAAGAAACGATAGACCTTTCAAGGGTAATTCACTCCCAGCCCCACAGTACTTTTATCTTTCAGATCAAGGGTGATGGCATGGCGGAGGCCAACATGCCCGATGGCGCCATGGCCGTGATCGACAGGTCGTTACGCCCTGGCACCGGCGATATTATTCTGGCCATGATAAATGGCGAATACACGGTAAAACGGCTGGTGAAAGCGGGCCGTAACTGGGTGCTTCATTCAGAGAATGCTTTTTATAAACCGATATTAATCACAGAAGATACTGATTTCCAGGTTTGGGGAGTGGTAACGGCGGTGATCGTAGACATGCGTAAATAATACGGCCATGTTTAATCCGCTTGCATTATTTACCCCGCCGGTATTAACGGCATTCCTGAACCAGGGCTATACGCTGTTTGTAAGGCAAAGTTATCTTCCCGGTATTGAGCCTGGCGACCAGGTAACCAGGGAGGCATTTTTAATTACGCCTTATAAAGATATTGGGGAGGCCAATCAGCACTTTCAGCATATCCGCTTCGATAAGCGAAAATATATTTACCAGGCGCATCGCCCGGAAGAAATAGATAAGTTATTTATTGCTGCAGGCCAGCCCCCAGGCTACAAGGTATTTACCGCGATGCTAAAAGGTAAAACCTGGGAGCCAGGAGGCGAGGTCGCAGAAAAACTGAAGCGCTATATGCAGATCCATACTAACTGGCGGCCCAACAACACCGTTGCCGCCGAACTGTATACGCATTATGGCGAACTAATTATTGCACTTCGCTACGGACAAGAGGAAATACAAGTACCTTTATATCAACTAATATCCGGATAGCGTATGTGTTATGATATCGCCTTTACTACCAAAATTGAAAGCATATTCAAAATCATGCCCCTGCTGCAAACAGCGCCGGGAGCTAACCTGCAGTTTGATAGTACGTATCATAAAATCGGGATGTCGTACCCACAGTGGCCGATTGTGGTAAACCACGAAGGACCACAGTTAGCGCTCTTTAACTGGGGCCCCATTCCTAAAATGCTGAATACACCGGAAAAAGTAAAGCGCCAGCGGCAAATGTTTCTCAACGCACGCAGCGAGAAAGTACTGGAACCTAAAACCCTGTGGAACGCTATTCGCACACAACGCTGCCTGATTCCCGTTACCGGCTTCTTTGAATACCGCGAGGTGCCGGGATTAAAAAATAAAGTGCCGTACTATATTAAATCGCAGGAACAGGAAGTCTTTTTCATTGCAGGACTATGGGCATTGTCCAACTCCTGGGATGTGGATAAACCAGAACGCATCCCCACGTTTTCCCTGCTCACCCGCAGCGCCAACAACGTAATGCGGCAAATCCACAACGGCGGGGATAATGCCGGTCGCATGCCCATGATGCTCACCAATGAGCTGGCGGAAGAATGGATCAATCCAGATCTAACAGACACGGATATACGTGATGTGCTGCAATACGAACAGCCGTCAGATACATTGCAGTTCTGGACCGTTAACTCCGTACGTAAAGTCAAACCGGATGATGCCTCCGTAATTGCGGAAGTTAATATTGAAGGAGTACCACCGGTAACCGTATAGTTTATTTCAATTCCCTCCTATAACGGCGAACAGCCCGCATCACTGCGGGCTGTTCGCGTTTTGGGCGTTAACAGTAAATAACATTTCTATGGGTAGTCTGGCATAGTTTTCACATAATTATTCACAAGAGCCTCAACGGACTGCAGACGCTCAGGCTATCAACAACCAACCATTAATTTTTTCATTAAAAAATTAGCAGTCATGAAAGTATTGAAATATGTAGTAGTAGCATTGGTATTGGCAGCGGGGTTTAGTGCTTGTGTGGTGGAGAGCAGGCCGGGGTATTACAGGCATGGGCATGGGCATCCGCCGAGGCCACCGCATCATTATCATGGGCATTGGAGGTAAAATATAGGCGCCGCTGATAACCTCAGCGGCGCCGCTATTCTTGGAATAAATTCCAATTATTTGCTTCATAGTGTTTATTAACTACTTCTTCTATTTTCCCTTTTTAATCCGTTCTATTAACTTGAACTCTTTGGGAAAAGAATATCCATACTTATTGAAATCCTCGGGAAAAACCATCATTATACTAACTTCAGGATCCTTTGAGGAATAGATTATTGGAAAAAACCTCCTACACGCCTGCTCCATCGTCTTTCCATCAGCCCGGATCTATAGTCTGAACATAGTACATATGCACTAAAACGGATAACAATAATAACTCTGTGGATTCGGTTAATACCAATTCGCCCGCATAAGCAAAACGACCTATCGTTCCATCACGATAATTGCCGACACGTTTGTCATCCAGAAATAATGCGATATAACAAAATCGAACTTTAATTTCCCAATGCATTTCATTAAAATCCCATTCATAGTTACTATTGAACAAGACTGAACTATATGCAATCCTATAAGTGCCTATATTGCTAACTAATCCCAAAGATATCTCCAATTGATCTAGTTCTCCAATTTGCCTGATTAGCCTTGTACTTATCGCCGAAAGCACTTTTCCATAGATATCCTTGATGAGAATTTGGCTATCCGGAAACTTAGCATGTACGATATAGATTAATTGATTTCCCTTATAAAGCTGATGGTCATAATCCGCAGAAAATACGATTGAATAGGTAACGCTCATATTGATTTTTTCAAATTCATCCAGCAACAGTTATATATCAGGTCAATACCTATTTCACATCACTCCTTTTGCTTTCTCTTTCTGCTCCCGCCTCTCCCTGACTATTCTTCTAATCCGATTATACTCCTTCATCTCATCACTGTTTTCATACTTCCGCTTCTTCGCTAATCTTAAATTTAAAAAGATAAAGCTACATATCCCCAGTCCTCCTATACAAGCTAAGAGTTGGTATAACCAGTTGTCATCACCGGTTGCACTTAAAATCAGGTATGCACCGATAAATCCAATGGCAATTAATAATATTTTTACAAGCTTCTCAGCATTGGTTGTCCCGGGACGTGCCGGCATGGGAGGAATAACTAATTTTTCTTCTTCCTTGTCTGGTTCAGTCTCGGACACTTCTATGGCCTGCGGCAATAGCTCTCCCTGCGGTGATGGAATCATAAAAATAGCTCCACAGTAATTACAATTAACAAGGTCATTTCGTTGTGGCATCAGCTTTACATCGGAGCTGCCGCATTGGGCGCAGGTAAGGACCGGGAATTTCATGGATAGCGATTAAATAAAATATAGGCAATGTTATGTTCTTAGGCCTTTGCCTCGAGCTTCTTTGAATAGAAATAAAACCAAAGCATGGCTGCCATAACATCTGAAATAGGTTTATCACCGGACTTAACAGACGCCAGTTGAGATGCATTCAATCCGGTTTCCGCAACAATATCTTTGAGTTTTATTCCGTAATGCAACATTTGCTGCTCAATCCATTCAGGTGATACCTGACTAATTTTCTGCCCGGCAAATGGTACAGCCCTAACATGGATTTTTTGCCCAGGAAAAAATTCACCAAACTGCTGTTTAATTCGCTCAATTAATTCTTTCTGTGTGAAATATTTCCCAGTAGGCGATTTTTCCTGCTTCACGGCTACCGTCAATGCCGCATCGGTGTACTCTGTGATTTTTAATGAAATTCTTGAATGCCTACGATGAATTAATCCCAAATACTCTATCTTATCTAATACCTGTGGATCAACATTTTTAAGATTTTCTAAGCCTTTAACGATATTATTCATAGCGCTGCTTTAGGTTTTATAAAACATCATTTAACGCGTTGTCTGACACACCAGTCTTCCCTGGACTTAAAACTAACTATTAAGGGTCTTATAATAGTACAATATAAATAACATATTTTAATGAAAGGGGAAGGAGTACCCTCCCCTCTCCCAATTTCACAACCAAATAACCTCCGCAGAATCCAAGTGGTAGATAGCGATTTGATTATTAAGCTTACCTAGTGCTACTGCTGATACCTTATCGGTGGCAACAATAACAGCGTCCCAGTAAAACTTACCATTCTCTTCGCATTTCCAGCCTCCTAACAGCGGAGAGGGTGTTTCTATTGCGCCCCTATCGCCCTTTCCATTCCTTCATACCCATGACAGTTCTGAGTTTCGGCCATTGCAATCACCCAACCAGATTTAACAAAATCAAGTGTTGGCAACCTAACTGTAAAACCATCAGGATTGTTCTCTGCTACTTCAAGCAGTTTGCCAATCATCAATTCATAGATTCTTCTCTCTTTCATCTGTAAAATGGCTACTTATATGCCGGCGCCTCACCGGAATTGGTTTTCCATATGAAAAGAGATTGAAGTAAAAGAACTGACACAAAGATATTAGCAAATAAACAAACTAGCAACTATTTTCAATATTTATAATTTTCAAATAGCAACTTTATAAAGATGGCAATTTTAGAACATTATAGTTCCAACAACTAGATAGGATTAGAAAAATACAGCAGTGACGGGACTTTTATATAAATGATAATATCATATGATACTATCATTTGCTTCATTCAGAAAGACTCTTGCTCAAAATCGATCGCAAACTCAACCACATTATGCACTTGCTTAATATTTAAGATCGAAAACCTATCATAGAGAGGGCAACAACACTGATTATTACTACAGAGAAGATTTAAAAACAGATCCGCCACTCATGCGTTCTAAAAAAAAATCAAACAACAAACTCCTTAAAACAAAAACCGCAAACCCTTTTTCAAGAATTTGCGGTTTTTACCTTGTTGCCCGACCTGGATTCGAACCAAGACTGAGCGAGTCAGAGTCGCGAGTACTACCATTATACTATCAGGCATCATCGTTTCAGGACGGCAAAATTACAACATTCTTTATTTCAACCAAAATTTTTCCGGTATTTTTTCAGAAAAAAATTTCTGAACCCGCTCAGTATCAACCCTCGCGGCCTTTTTCCGGGAATTATCCCTAAATTAACACCTGCTAAACCGTTCATTTTATGCGCCACTTATTGTTTGCCGCCGTACTGCTAATAACTACCGGATACCAGGGTTTTACTCAAACTGCCACCGTATCTCCCCGGCTAATGGGCCATATTAATGATAAAAAGCTAAAAGAAGCCTCCGGTATCGCCTCCTCCGTACCACTCAAAAACTGCTTCTGGTCCCATAACGACAGCGGCAATAAGCCCGATGTATACCTCCTGAACAACAAAGCAGCAGCCATCAGCGTGTTTAACATCGAAAACGGGACGAATAGGGACTGGGAAGACATCGCCGAGGGTCCGGGGCCGGTAAAGGGGAAATACTACGTGTATGTGGCTGATATTGGCGATAACAGCGGTACCCGCGACCATATCCGCATCTACCGCTTCCCAGAACCCACCACCCAACCCCAGCCTAAAGTGAATATCACCGCCGATATCCTCCAACTCGAATACCCCGACCACCCCAAGGATGCGGAATCACTCATGATAGACCCCATCTCCCGGCAGATCTATATCATCAGCAAACGACAAAAAGCCGTTCACCTCTATAAAACCAAACTCGACTTCAAAAACGGCGACAAAACCACCCTCCAAAAACTAATTACCCTGCCCTTCACCTGGGTAGTATCCGCCGATATATCCAAAGATGGCCACCACATCGTCCTTAAAACCCTCACCACCGTTTACTACTGGAACCGCAAAAACGGCGAAACCGTAGAACAAGCCATGGCACGCCCCGGCAAACAACTCCCCTACCAGCCGGAAGCACAAGGTGAAGCCATCACCATCCTGCCCGACAACAGCGGGTACGTAACCATCAGCGAAGGCAAAGCCGCCCCGATGTATTTCTATAAATGGACATTCTGATCTCTCCCCATATCACCTGATTTTTTTATCGCTGACATACCATTTCAGTGTGGACTGTTAAACTTGTATATGCAAGCAGATCATTATTGCAGTTTATGATCTGCCTACCTGTTTTACCCTGAAGTCCGACACCCTCAAAAACAGCTGCGCCCTGATCACACCGGGCTGGCTGTTTTGTAAAACCATAATAGTATGCCAGCAAAAAAAGCAATTATCATCGGGGCAGGTCCCGCAGGTTTGACCGCCGCCTATGAACTACTTCAACGCACCAACATTATCCCGATAGTCCTGGAAAAAAGCACTGACATTGGAGGTATATCTAAAACAGTCAACTACAAAGGGAATAGGATCGACATCGGAGGACACCGCTTCTTCTCCAAATCAGACCGCGTAATGGAATGGTGGCTCAATATGATGCCCCCGCAGGACGAAGCCGCCGAAACCTTCAGCATCACCTACCAACGCAAAACAAGAGATGTTAAAAAACCCGGCGCCACCAACACCGATACCCTCGTAGCACGCGACCCTGACCTCATTATGCTCGTCAGACAACGCCTGTCACGTATCTACTTCCTGAAAAAATTCTTTAACTACCCTATACAACTCTCCCTGGATACCCTGAAAAAACTGGGCTTCAGCACCACCATCAGCATCATGTTTTCCTACATGTATGCCCAGCTGTTCCCACGCAAACAGGAAAAATCATTGGAAGACTTTATGGTGAACCGCTTCGGTAAAACGCTGTACCACCTCTTCTTTAAAGACTATACCGAAAAAGTATGGGGCATCGAATGCTCCAAAATATCAGCTGAATGGGGCGCCCAGCGCATCAAAGGTATCTCCATCGGCAAAGCTATCTCCCATGCCCTCAAAACCGCCTGGGACGCCGGCAAACCAAAAGATATCAACCAGAAAAATGTAGAAACCAGCCTGATAGAACAATTCCTCTACCCGAAATTCGGACCCGGACAACTATGGGAAGAAGTAGCCAGACAAGTCACAGAACGCGGTGGCACCATCCTCATGCAACACGATGTGAAAAAAGTTTTCACCAACAATAACCTCATCACCGCCATAGAGGCCGTAGATAAAACCAACGGAGAAGCCGTAATCCTCGATGGCGACTACTTCTTTTCCACCATGCCGGTGCAGGAACTCATCGCAGATATGCAAGGCAACGTACCGCAAAATATCCGGGACATCGCTGCCGGTCTCATGTACCGCGACTTTATCACCATCGGTATCCTCCTCAAAAACCTCAGCTTCCAGGACGGTAAAACAGGCCAGTACAAGCCCATTACCCTTAAAGACACCTGGATCTACATACAGGAAAAAGATGTACGCGTAGGCCGCCTGCAACTCTTCAACAACTGGAGCCCCTTTATGGTGCAGGACCCCAACACCACCTGGGTGGGCATGGAATACTTCTGCAACATGGGCGACGGCTTCTGGGAACTCCCCGATGAAGAAATCCGGCAGATAGCTATCGATGAACTCTGCAAAATAGGACTCGCGCAAAAAGCTGATGTACTCGACGCTACCGTACTGCGCATGGAAAAAACATACCCCGCCTACTTCGGCACCTACGACCGGTTTGATGAGCTCAGAGGCTACGTCGACTCGTTCGAAAATATTTTCCTCGTAGGCCGCAACGGTATGCACAAATACAATAACTCCGACCACTCCATGCTCACCGCCATGGTAGCGGTAGATAACATCTGCAACGGCATTGTTACCAAATCAAATATCTGGAGTATCAACACCGAACAGGAGTATCACGAAGAGAAAAAATAATACGCGCGCCATTCCGACTCAAAATAGCCACGAATGATATTACCAATTTACGGCGACCCCAAACTAACGGATACCAGTTTCAGACATTTCCTCCTTGCCGACAGACGCAACCGCCTGTTGGCAGGGATTGCCATAGCAGTTATTATTGTAAACCTGGTGATATTTAAACTCATATATCCGTATATGGATATCACGCCGGATAGCGAAAGCTATCTGACCGCAGCCGCCTATCACCTGCAGGCAGACCTGTGGCCGGTAGGCTATTCCCGCATACTGGCCCTGCAACATAGCCTGATACCTTCCGAAACAGGACTGATGGTGTTTCAATACCTGTGTTTACAGTGTGGTGCATTCTTTCTGTACTTCACCTTACTTTACCTGCTAAGACCAGGAAAACTATTTACCCACGGTGCATTTATCTTTCTACTTATTAACCCTTTATTTCTTTACCTCAGCAACTATGTAATCACTGAAGCGTTATTCCTTGCCCTCGGGTTTACCTGGTTTGCGCTGTTGCTGTGGGTACGCCATAAACCCGGCACCCTTGTTTTTCTATTCCATGGCGTTATACTGGCAGTGACTTTCACCATGCGGTATAATGCCATGTTTTTCCCTGTGGTGGCACTGGTGGCAATATTGCCGGCCCGTGTCGCCATATGGGAAAAAGTGTATGCGATCGCGTTACCGGTAGTACTCATCGCATCCTTTATCTATTACACCACCAATCAGACCTACAAACTCACCGGCGTAAAAAAATTCTCTGTATTCAGCGGATGGCAGCTGGCAAATAATGCTATGTACATGCTGCCCTATATTGCATACGACACCGCTGGCATACCTGCTCAACTACAAGGTTTGCACCGCTACTCACACCAGTTTGTAAAAAGTAAATATTTTAATCCGGAAGAAGCTACCCTACCCGCGGGAGCATATTACATGTGGACGCAGAACGGTCCCTTAAAAGCAATGCTGAGCAACTATATGAAAAAGCACAAGGTAACCGACAGTTTCACAGGCTGGGCCAGGGTATCGGACCTGTACCGTGAATATGGTTCCATCCTGATTAAGAAGCATCCGTTGGCATTTGCTACGCACTTCTGGCTGCCTAACGTAGTGGAATATATGCGCCCGGGAACAGAAATGATCGGCAGCAGCAACCGCAATAAAATTGGCACTCCCGGCGTCATGCAACTATGGTTCCGCGGAACACCGTTAACAATTAACCAACGGTTTCCGCAATTACAGCCCTTCCTCATGACGAAATATACCTTCCTGTTTATCTTCCTTCAGCTAGCCTTCATAGAAGAAATCATCCGGTTTATACTCCTGAAGCGGTATAAATTTGTGGAGGTGAAATTCAATCATGTGATGGCACTTATCGCCAGTTTCCAGGTGGCGCACTTTATATTTAGCACGCTGGCAGCTCCTGTGGTACTACGTTATCAGTCCATCATGCTGGTATTGCTGCTATTTGCTGTGCTGCTGCTGGTAGAAAAAAACGAAAATACCCCCATCTGGTCAGATACCGCAGAGCCGGTACCAGGCACATAAAATTTATTCTTCCCTCAATCGTTCATCCGTATACGTTATAGCGCTTCTGCCATGCGGCACCGGCACACCGTGTTCATCCACACTTACAAACACAATCCGGTCGATCGTAAGAATACTTTTTTGCGTGATCTTATTTCTTACCTCACATTGCAAGGTCAGCGAGGTACGGCCAAAATTCGTGGCCTTAATTCCCAGTTCTACAATATCTCCCTGGCGGGCGGAGTTAATAAAGTTGATTTCAGACATGTATTTGGTAACACAGCGATTGGTACCCAACTGTATGATAGAATAGATAGCGGCTTCTTCATCGATCCATCGTAGTAAACTACCGCCAAACAAGGTCCCGTGGGCATTCAGGTCTTCAGGCTTCACCCATTTTCTCGTATAAAAATTCATTGCATCCCGATTTTTAACTCCCCGCAAAGGTACAAAAAAAGCAGGAGCCGTTTCCGACCTCTGCTACTATCCATAATCATTTACATCAATACATATACTTCTTCCATTTCATAGGGTGGACATCCACCACTTTTGCTGGCCACCAAAGCTCCCAAGGCATTACCGAAGCGTATGGCGGCAGCCGGCCCGCTGCCCTGATGCCGTGCGTGGAGATAGCCTGCCAGCAGGGCATCACCGCTGCCAATAGTATCTGCCACCACAACTACGTGGCCTTTTTCATAGTGAAAATCACCATCTTCATATAATACCGCTCCCTCCGCACCCAGTGTAACAAGGACTGCGCGGGGCAGATATTTTTCCTGCAACTGTTCAATGCAGGCCTCCATATCTCCCGAAAAACCAAACCAGCTGCTTAGCTCCACCAACTCATGTTCATTTATTTTCACTATATCTGCGTGTTGTAGTAACCAGTCCACCTGCTCCACTGTAAAATGAGGTGGCCGCAGGTTCACATCCAGCACGCGCAGCGCCGGAATCCGCAACATCGCCTTCAGTGCTTCCCTGCTCACTGCATGCCGTGAAGAAAGGGAACCGAAAATAATATATGCCGGATGCGCATCCTGAAAAGCTTCCCAGGTGAGGTCCGCCGCAATAAAATCCCATGCCGCCGGAAACAGAATATCGTACGCCATCTCCTGCGTAGGTGTAATCGTGGCCAGCACCTTGCCTGTAGGTACCTGATCGTCTTTCTGGATATAAGCGGTATTTAATCCATAACCCCGCATCAGCTGCAACAACTGTTCACCGTATGCATCCTCACCAATACGTGTAACCATGGCCGTTGTATGCCCCATTTTTTGCAGGTGATAAGCTACGTTCATAGGTGCCCCGCCAGGCAATTCCTTGTCGGGCAATATATCCCACAGTACCTCCCCGAAACAAACGATTTCTGTTTTCATATTCAAAAGGTAGTAAGTTCTTTCTACATGGGCAAGTGTAATTTATACCACAAATGAGATGAATTCACCATCTCATAAATTCTATAAAAATACCACAAAAACCAATACCACATTACATTACAGCCTTTTACATAAAAAACGAACAGATTCTTTTCACCAATGATTTACCTACATATAGCACATATGCCAATTAGTTAATCAATCTATATTCCTTAAACAAAAACACAAAATGAAAAGAATCTTTGTAGCATTCGCACTGAGCTTATCTTCTGCTGTAGCATTCGCACAAAAACCAGGTCCACAGTTACTGAACCCTACCAACCATGCCCTCGTTCTCATTGATCATGAAGGCCAGATGGCATTTGCCACCAAAAGTATTACCGCAGAGGAATTGAGAAACAATGTAGCCATCGTTGCCGGCGCATCCAAAATCTTTAATGTACCTACTGTTTTAACTACTGTTGCAGAAAAATCATTCAGTGGTCCGGTGTTTCCTGAAATCGAACTGTTTTATCCACAGGCCACCAGTGGTTATATCGACAGAACAACCATGAACACCTGGGAGGACGTAAATGCGCATAAAGCCATCACTTCAAAAGGTAAAAAGAAACTGGTATTCGGTGGTTTATGGACCGGTGTATGTATCGTAGGCCCTGCATTGTCCGCCATTGCAGAGGGTTATGAAGTTTATATTATCACGGATGCCTGCGGCGATGTGTCAAAAGAAGCACACGAACAGGCTATTAACCGCATGGTACAGGCAGGCGCCAAACCAATGACTTCTATCCAGTACCTGCTGGAATTGCAGCGCGACTGGGCACGCCAGGAAACTTATAAAGCAGTAACCGACCTCGTGAAAAAATATGGTGGTGCTTATGGCCTCGGCATCCAGTACTCACACGAAATGCTGAAACACTAATACATCCATTTGTAGCTAAGAGGTTGTGTCAGCGCGCATCACACCTTGACACAACCTCTTTTAAATATATCTCTTCATGAAACTATTTTTCTATGCCAGCCTGCTGCTTATCACAGGTAACCTATACGCACAACAGGCGGAAATCATCATCACCAACGGCAAAATCTCTACACTCAACCGTGCGCAACCGGAAGTACAGGCAGTAGCTATTGCAAATCACAAAGTGCTTAAAACAGGTACCAATGAAGTTATCCTGCGACTCAAAGGAAAAAACACCCAGGTAATAAACGCTAATGGCAGGCGAGTGATTCCCGGCCTGTTCGATAGCCACCTGCACGTAATCAGAGGGGGCCGCTTTTATAATACAGAACTGCGCTGGGATGGTGTAACCACACTCAAACGTGCCCTGCAAATGCTCAGAGAGCAGGCACAGCGCACACCTGCCGGCCAGTGGGTACGCGTAGTAGGTGGCTGGAATGAATACCAGTTTGCAGAAAAAAGATTACCTACTTTGGAAGAAATAAATGAAGCTACCGGTAACGTACCAACGTTTATTTTATACCTCTACGGTAAAGCATGGTTAAATAAAGCAGGTATAGAGAGATTAAATATCACGGGAGACACCCCCAATCCACCGCAGGGCCTCATCCAGAAAGACACACAGGGGAATCCCACCGGCCTCCTGGTGGCAGAACCCAACGCCTTCATCCTATATTCCACCCTTGCCAAACTGCCTACGCTCAGCAAAGCAGAAGAAATCAATTCCACCCTGCAATACATGACTGAACTCAACCGCCTCGGTGTAACTGCGGTCATGGACGCCGGCGGCGGGTTCCAGAACTTCCCGGACGACTACAGCATCACTGATGCGTTAAACAAAGAAGGGAAAATTACGGTGCGACTCCCCTACTTCCTTTTTGCACAAAAGAAAGGTGCTGAACTCAACGACTATACGAAATGGATCGGCATGGTAAACCTGGAAGCATATGATCACAACTCAGTGGACTACCATGTAGAAGGCGGCGGCGAAAACCTCGTAGCCGATGGTGCAGATTTCGAGAACTTCCTGTTCCCCCGTCCGGAGCTGCCTGCTACCATGGAGCCCAATCTGAAAGCAGTGATCAGTTTGCTCGTAAAAAACAAATGGCCATTCCGTCTGCACGCTACCTATAACGAAAGTATTAGCCGCTTCCTGAACGTAATTGAAGCCGTAAACAAAGAAACGCCGCTCAACGGCCTCGTATGGTTCTTTGATCATGCGGAAACAGTATCGGAAGAAAACCTCCAGCGCATTAAAGCCCTCGGTGGCGGCATTGCCCTGCAACACCGCATGGCCTACCAGGGCGAAAGCTTCATACAACGCTATGGCACTAAGCCAGCTCTTGCATCACCTCCGGTAAAACGTATCCTGGAACTGGGTATCCCCACCGGCCTCGGTACGGATGGCACCCGCGTGGCCAGCTACAATCCATGGATAGCCCTCTACTGGATCACCAGCGGTAAAACCATTGGTGGCACCCAGGTGATGGCAAAAGAAAATACACTCGATCGCGCCACTGCCCTCCAGCTCTTTACCTACGGCGGTTACAACCTGATCAAAGCATCGGGCAAAGGAAAAATACAACCGGGTTACGCTGCGGATATGGTAGTACTTGACCAGGACTACTTTGCCGTAGAAGAAGAAAAAATTAAATCCATTACATCAGTGATGACCATCGTTGATGGTAAGGTAGTATATGCCGCTGATGCTTACAAAAACGTAGGCCCGGCACCGATAGATGTTATTCCTTCCTGGTCACCGGTAAAATACTTCGGTGGCTATCAATCTAAATAATTATGAAATCTGCCTTGCTTATTACCATTGCTATTTTCACCGGCTGTGCAGTATCATCAGCGCAGCAAATGCCTGCATTCAAGCCTCTCCGCTACGATGAAGATTACTCATTGCTGAAAACCGATACCACCCCCACCTGGTATGAAAAGATGAAGTACACGCCCTTATCAGGAAATAGTGCTGTCAGCTTCGGTGGCGAAGTCCGGTTCCAATACTTTTTCATCCAGAACGAAGCATGGGGCGAGGAACCGAAGGATGAGGATGGCTATACGCTGAGCAGATTTTTATTTCATACAGACATACGGCTGGGCAAATGGTTTCGCGCCTTTGCCCAGCTGCAAAGCAGTATGGCCAACAGCAAACCAGCTACCAGCCCTGTGGATGAGGACCCGCTGGAACTGCACCAGGCCTTCGCCGAGCTGCATATGCTATCATCTGCACAAAAAAATTTAGTTGTACGCCTGGGCAGGCAGGAACTGATGTATGGGTCCCAACGACTGGTGTCCGTACGTGAATCGCCCAACAACCGGCAGTCATTTGACGCAGCAAGGGTTTTATTTAATAGTGGCAATTATAACCTGGAAACTTTTTATGGCAATTACGTAGCTGCCAAAAAGGGCATCTTCAATGACGGCTTTAATAAGCATACAAGCCTTTGGGGAGCCTATGCCACACGCCATCAGCTGCCACTACTCCAAAATATAGACCTCTATTATCTAGGCCTGCGAAAAGACAATGCCATATACAACGACGGCAGTGGCAAAGAAATCAGGCATTCCGCCGGTGCCCGTATCTGGAACAGCAAACGTAAATGGCTATACGATGTAGAAGGACTCTACCAGTTTGGGAATATGGGAGGTAAATCTATTTCAGCCTGGACGACCTCCGTCAACACCTCTTACCAATTCACACAGCTAACGCTCAAACCCACTGCCAGTCTGAAAGCTGAAATCGTAAGCGGCGACGCACATAAAGGTGACCACCGGTTGCAAACATTCAATCCCCTGTTTCCAAAAGGTGCTTACTTCGGCCTGGCAGCACTGATAGGCCCTTCCAACCTCATGGACATTCACCCTGGGGTCACTTTACAATTAAACAGGCAGCTAACTTTTGATATGGACTATGATATTTTTTGGCGGCACCGCAGTACAGATGGTATATACGCCGTAAATATGGCGCTGATCTATCCGGATGGTGACACTCCTGAAAAGCATATTGGCAAACAGTTGACAGGCGCATTTAATTACAACCCGAATAATTTTATTAGTCTGCGTGCGGAGTTTACCTGGTTTGACGCCGGGAAATATTTAAAGCTAGTGGGACCAGGGAAGGATATTATTTTTACCGGGTTTACGGCACAGTGCAGGTTTTAAGCGCACCACACTATTCTTTCCGCAGGCTTTTCACTGGATTCACCAATGCAGCTCTGATGGCTTGATGGCTTACCGTAGCGATTGCAATGATTACTGACAGGCTGCATGCTAATACAAATACCCACCACTGAATGGTTACCCTGTACTGGTAATCTTGTAGCCATTTGTGCATCATCCAATAGGAAAACGGTGCTGCTATTAAAAATGAAATCAGCACCAACTTAACAAAATCAACAGACAGTAATGTTGCAATACTCGCCACAGATGCACCTAATACTTTCCGCACGCCAATTTCCTTGATCCTGTTTTCTGCCATATAGGCGGCCAGCCCGAATAAACCCAGGCAGGATATGAAAATGGTGAGTCCGGCGAATACAGCCGCCAACGTACCCTGACGCTGCTCATTATCAAATTTCAACGCATAGGCTTCATCTACAAATGTGTATTCAAAAGGATAATCCGGATTGTATTTTTTGAAAATCGATGCTACTTTACTTAAGCTACCGGCGGTACTTCCACTGAGCTTTATCTGTACCACCTGGAATGTCATGAAAGCGCTCTTTGCACCACAGATCAGGATGGGCCTTGTAGGCTCATACGGGCTGGTGAGAATAAAGTCCCTGATAACTCCCACAATATGCCATTTTATCCCCAGGTCGCTCACCTCCATACCTATCGGATCTTTAAACTTCATGAGCTTTAGCGCCGATTCGTTAATAATCAGCCCCGTGGAGTCAGTAGGATATTTCTGCAGATCAAAGTCGCGCCCCGCTATGAATTGCAGGCCAGCCGTGGCCCCCAGCCCTTCGTCTGCCAGATACCGGTCAAAGGAAATATTAACATTGGGGTCTTTACCTGCCCACGATTGCCCCCAGCCATCGCTCCAGCGTTCCGTGAGCGGAGAGTTTGTTCTTGTTAGGGATACGGCAGCACCACTTTCTAACAATTCATTCTTGATGAGTGAATAGTTCTTAGGAATATCCCCCGTCATGAAGTGATAGATCAGCTGGTCCTTGTTGTAGCCCGTTGTGCGGTTACGGCCATAATCTATTTGTTGCTTTACGATAATAGTGCAAATGATAAGGATGATAGCGCAGGTAAATTGAACAATTACCAGTGCTTTCCTGGGTGTTACCAAGGCATTGCCCTGCCTGAAAGTACCTTTCAATACTTTTACCGGCTGGAAGGAAGAAAGAAAGAATGCGGGGTAACTTCCGGCGAGTATCCCCGTACATAATACGAAACCTATAAAAAATAGCCAGGTATATGGGTTACCATAATCGATAAAAAGTTGTTTGTCGGTAAGCTTATTATAAGCAGGAAGACACAGTAACACCAATATCAATGCCACCACACCTGCCAACAGTGCAATAAAAATGGACTCTCCTATAAACTGACCGATGAGGGAACTCTTTCCTGCTCCTACCGCTTTTCGGATGCCGACCTCTTTGGCGCGTTTCTCACTGCGGGCGGTGCTTAGGTTCATAAAATTGATACAGGCAATCAGCAATATTAAGATGGTAATAATGCCAAATATCTTTACATAGGCACTGCGGCCGCCATTATCCTCCACACCGTTCGTAAAGCTGGAGTGTAGCCGCCACCGTGATAGCGGATAAAGAAATAATTCCCACTTCATATGCTTAGCATCCGTACTGTATCGTTGTTTTTCATCTTTCACCTTAGCCGCAACTGCCGAAACATTTACATGGGGTTTTAACAATACATAAGTAGGAGTACTGTTATCATTCCAGCCCAAATCCTGTCCCTGACCATATTTGAGAGAAGACCACGGCAACAGGTAGGCAAAATGAAACCTGGAATTATTGGGTAAATCCTTTAAAACCCCGCTGACGGTATAATTGTCTTTATGCTCAATCTTTACAATTTTCCCGATAGCACTTTCATCTCCAAAAAGGTTCCTGGCCATTTTTTCCGTCAGCACAATGGAGTGCATGTCGCTGAGTGCGGTGGTGGCATCTCCTTCCAGCATTGGAAAAGTGAATACCTGTAAGAATCCTGTATCCACCGTAATCCCGGATGCTATTATTTTTTTCTCACCTGCTGCAAACAGGAAATCATCATTAAAGTTTACTCTCACAGCGCGCTCCACTTCCGGTAAATCTTTTGCCAATGCTGCTGCAGTTGGCGCTGATACCGTATTCCAGCATTCCATTTCCCCTGCCATCGCAACCTTATTCCATACTTCATAAATCCTGTCTTTCTTTTCGTGAAAGGTATCATAACTCTTTTCATCCTGTATCCATAACAAAATAAGGAAGGCTGCGGCCATCCCTACTGCCAGTCCGGCAATGTTGATAGTGGAAAAAAATTTATTATGCAGTAGATTTCTGTATGCTACGCTGAGGAAATTTCGGATCATAACAAGACATAAATTTTTCGATACACAATTTAGTATCAGTAGCAGCGAAGAAAATGCCGGACAAAAAGGAATTGATTATCAATACCATATAACACATTTTTTATAATAACTGTTCATTTTTGAAACAATCATGTCCGGTTATGAACAGGAAAATTTATCCCTTTTAATACTAAACACTTCTTCCCCCTCGCTTAAAAGCCTTGTTATAACCATGGTGAGAAAATGATTTATTATTTGAAATCAAAAGGATATTCGGGAAGTTGTGAATGACGAGTGCGTTTACTACCGTGGAGAAAAAAAGTATGCTATTCCTGCGAAGAAAAAAACCGTTGCAGTATAAAACTACAACGGTTCAAGTAAAGCCTTTTGTTGCCCGACCTGGATTCGAACCAAGACAGTCAGAACCAAAATCTGATGTACTACCCTTATACTATCGGGCATCAATGGGTCGCAAAAGTAGAACAATATTTTAAAAAAACAAGAGCTGCGGAAAAAAATTAAAATACCATACCACAAATAATTGTAGTGAGGTGTGTTACTCACATACAGCATATGCCTGAGTCCACAAGCTTTTGGATACTGCTGTGTGATGATGCCGATGCCAAAAAAATATCCCTGAAAATCCTTTATAGTAGCCAATTACATCAACTTTCCCATGCGCATTAAACGAATGGTGGGTAACGCTGAAAAAATATACGAAGCGATATTTACAGAACAAATATTTTAAGAAAAAAAAATATAGTCGCGACCGTATGATATTCGTTAAATTGAGCCCGTTATTTCCACCGGAATAACCACTAAAACGTTACAACAATGGAATGGAAAGACCTTCAGCCACAGTCACTGTGGTCATATTTCGCAGCACTGAATGCGATCCCAAGGGCTTCTAAAAAAGAGGCTGCCGTAATTGAATTCATCGTAAAATTTGGGGAACAGCTGGGCCTCCCTACCACGAAGGATACCGTCGGCAACGTGGTCATTAAAAAGCCTGCCAGCCCTGGCATGGAAAAGAAAAAAACAGTTGTATTGCAGTCGCACCTGGATATGGTGCACCAGAAAAATAATGATACCAATTTCGATTTCGACACACAAGGCATTGATATGTACATCGACGGCGACTGGGTGAAAGCCAGAGGTACTACACTTGGTGCAGACAACGGAATTGGCGTAGCAGCTATCATGGCAGTGCTGGCAGACAAAACCCTGCAACATGGCCCACTGGAAGCACTTTTCACTATAGATGAAGAAACCGGTATGACCGGAGCCATCCAGCTGGATCCTTCCATGATCAGCGGTAGCATCTTACTAAACCTGGATACAGAAGAAGAGCATGCCTTCACCATTGGCTGCGCTGGCGGCCTGGACACCAATACACGCGGGGAATACAAGCAAATCCCTGCAGGCGATGGATTCCTGTCGTATGTCATAGAACTCAAAGGACTCCTCGGTGGACACTCCGGCATGGATATCCTGAAAGGCCGCGGTAACGCCAATAAGCTCATGAACCGCCTGCTGTATAAAGCGCAGCCACTGTTTGATATACAACTGGTAAGCATCAACGGCGGTAGCTTGCGCAATGCAATTCCTCGCGAAAGCACAGCACAGGTACTGATATCCAAATCAGAGGAAGCAGATTTCCTGGAGTTCATCAGCAACTTTACCACTACCCTGAAAGAAGAATACAGCGCCATCGAAAAGGATCTTACCATAGAACTGAAGAAAGCCAGCAACCCTGGCCTGATGATGGAACCTGATTATTTCGAAAAGCTCACCCGCGCACTTTACGCCCTGCCAAATGGCGTATACCGCATGAGTCCTGAGATAGACGGCCTGGTAGAAACCTCCACTAATCTGGCACGCATAATCGTGAAAGACGGCGTGTTCACCACACAATCCCTGCAACGCAGCAGCGTAGAAAGTACGAAAGAAGATGTAGCCTACGCCGTGCGCGCAGGCCTGGAAAACATGGGTTGTGAAATTAATCAGGAAGGCGGATACCCGGGCTGGAAGCCAAATCCCAATTCAGCAGTGCTGCAACTGATGACCAAACTGTTTGAAGCGCAGTATGGTAAAGCGCCGGAAGTAGGTGCTGTGCATGCAGGGCTGGAATGTGGTATCCTCGGTTCGCACCTGCCAGGTATGGATATGATTTCATTTGGCCCTACTATTCTGGATGCACATTCACCAAAAGAAAGGGTACAGATTTCATCTGTGGAAAGATTTTATCAGTTATTTACGGAGACATTGAAGGCGATATAAGCTCAATAATGGCTTTAGTTTTATGCGGAAAGGCAGCACGTGTGGTGCTGCCTTTCCGCATATTGGTCCTTCCCCAAAGATATGCGGACAATAAAAAGGCCGGAAAAGTCCGGCCCTTGCAATATAACATTCAATCAACTTATTGTGATTTGAGACTGTGTACAGGATTTAATAACGCCGCCCGAATCGCCTGATAGCTCACTGTACAAACCGTGATTACCACCGCCAGCAGCAATGCCAAAGCAAATAAAACCGGACTCGGCTCCGTATGATATGCATATTTGCTCAGCCAGGAGTTAAGTCCCATCCAGGCTACAGGCACGGCAATAGCACCGCCAATCAGCACCAGTATTACAAACTGTGTACTCAGCAGCAGCCAGAGATTGGAAATGGAAGCCCCCATCACTTTACGGATAGCTATTTCTTTGGTGCGTGTAGCCGCTGTTAAGGCAGCCAGGCCCAACAATCCCAGGCAGGACACAAAAATAGCCAGTACCGCAAAAATCCCTGCCAGCTTACCGGTCAGCGTTTCCATATTAAATTTCTGCTGGTAGTCCACATCAGCAAAGGAGTAGTTATAGAGGTAAGCAGGGTTGTACCGTTGAAAAATACCAGCCGTTTTTTCCAGTGCATCTGCTGTGGGCATCGTTTCAGACAAGCGATAGATCACTGAGCCGTTGTTGTCACTATGATAAAAAACGGTGGCCTCGCTTGGGGTAAATGGTGATACCATCAATGCATCTTTTACCACCCCTACTATCTCCACCCGCTTGTTTCCATTCCAGGTAATCAGCTGGCCTATGGGAGATGTCAGCCCCATCTGCTTCACCGCTGTTTCGTTCACGATTACCGCATTGGAATCAGCACCGATAGTTGCATGAAAATCCCGACCTTCTTTTAACTGCATGCCCGTAGTCGAAAAGTAATCCTCCAATACTGCCACACGTGCCACATTGAGGTAACTGGCGGATGCAGTAGTTTTTCCTTTCCAGTCGTTAATAACACTGTGCGACCATACCGCCGTTGTAGGACTGGTAGCTGCGGTGACAGACTTCACTGCGCCCGAAGCCAGCAGATCATTTTTTAGTGCCGTAAAATTACGACTCAGATCGGCAGTCATGTCTGTAGCTACTAAGCCGGAAATATTATACCCCGTAGGCCGCGACTTACCATATTGTATTTGTTGATAAATGGTGGCAGTGCCGATGATTAATGCGATGGAGGCCGCAAACTGAATGATTACCATCGTTTTCATTGCACCACCACTATTTTTTCCTGGTTGTTTCAATCCTTTCAGTACCATTACCGGCCGGAAGGCCGATAGCACAAATGCAGGCCGGCTGCCCGCCAACAAGGTTACCAATACGATGAATCCCAATAGCACTCCCCAGGCTGCGGGATTACCCAGCGGCAGCTTCAGTTCACTGCCGGCCATTGCATTAAAGGCTGGCAACACCAGCACTAAAATAAGGAGACTACATACGGTAGCTATACCGGTAAGTAAAAACGACTGCGTTAAGAATTGAAGCACCAGATCAGTTTTACTGGAACCGATCGCTTTACGCACACCTACCTCTTTTGCACGTTTATCTGATTGAGCTACGGAGAGATTTACGAAATTAATACACGCTATAATCAGGATCAATATACCGATGCTCATAAACATGCGCACATAATTAATGAATCCGCTCGTGGGTTTACCGTTTTCGATTTGATCGTATAGTCGCCACTGTGATGCTGCATGCAACATTGCCGTCAAATGATTATCCCCTAACCCTTTCGCGATGAGCTGGGAGGCCTGCTTCGCTACACTTTCAGGATTCACACCCGGCGCCAGCTTTACAAAACACTGGAAAGAATTATTTCCAAAATCATTACGTACATGCTGCATCCACTCGTTAGCAGGATACAGCGCTTTGAATGGGAAAACAAAATCGAAAGGCACTGTAGCGTTGGCAGGAACATCTTCAATAATTCCTGTGACCCGCAGGTTAAACTGGTTATCAACTTTTACAATTTGATTAATCGGATCAGCATCTCCAAATAATGCTTTAGCAGTAGATTGTGTCAATACAATGCTATTAGGATCCTGCAGTAAATCGCGGCCACCTTTGACCACCGGAATACGGAAGATATCCAGGAAATCCACATCCGCAGCCCCTCCCGTGAATTCAAATTTTTTATCTCCTATTACAAAAGTTCTTTTTGAAAATACATCAGTAACAGCTGATTTCTCCACACCGGTGACGCTGTTACGAACACCTTCCGTCAAAGGAATAGATACCCAGGGCATAGTTTCCATTTGCCCGTTGTTATTGATATAATTTGTTTTGAGTTGGTATACCTGTTTGTAGTCCGGCAAAAATTTATTGTACCCGTATTGCTCGTACGCCCACATACCAATCAGCAGCGTTACTGCCATTCCAATTGCCAATCCTGATACATTCAGCAACGTATATCCTTTGTTGGATTTACAATTGCGCCAGGCTGATTTCAGGTAATTCCGGATCATAAAAAAATTGATTTCAGATAGGTCAACTAATAAAATGCCATGTCGTAATAAGTTGAAATTCAATATAATTAAAATTGTTTATTGTTCAAAAGCGAACACTATGCGGTTGAATCCGGACAGCAAATGAAGCATGACTTCCTTCAGAATGGGGTCAACCATTTAATATTCAGGTAAGCCTATCTACTGTTAGCGACAGGAGATAGGCTTCATAAATTTTATTTACAGTGTAAATGCAGCCTTGTTTTATTGGTAAGGACTTTAAATTTATCATGCCAAAATGAAAAATTTAATATTTGAATTATAATAGCTATATTAGTATAGTCGTGAATGACCAGAGCTTCCCAAAATTGAATCGATGTAAATAATCCCTCAATTGATTCAAGACCATAAACAGATACATAGCAACCAAATTCCGAACAAAAGCAATCTAATATTTCATCATGACATATTATAGTATGCAATAGCATAACCCTGGTGGATTTTAAGCCCCTGTTTTAACTTAATATTTCCGGCCTCCTGGGCATTGTATTTCCCGATGCAATACCTACAGACATGCAAACCTGTTTTGTATTTTCTAACCAAATATCTATATATGGTATTCAAAAGACCCCTTTCCCTATTAATCATTCTTTTAGCTTTGGGATGTTCAAAAAGCCCTCAAATACTACAGGAAGAACCTGATGTAATCCAGGACGCCCGTAAATATTTTGAAAAAAATGTCCTGGTAAAAAATGTCGGCAGCAATGCCAGAATTGAAGGCAGTTTTACACACGGTGACCCGCGTTGGGATGATGCTACCACCAGGCAGTTAAGCCGGGGAACTATTGTCCAGGTCCCATTATCAGTTGACAGTATGCAGGGAGTAACCTTCGAAAACCACGTACTACCACTGCGTTATAAAGATTACCTGCTAATCTACAAAGACAAGGACAGTATTTACAGAAACATTGTTATGCGGAATATCCCTACTGGATCAATAGAACCTGGTTATTCCGGCCTTACTTTGGTTCAGGATTGGTCGGGTAGTAATCCGGGAAGTTTTGCTATGGAGGGCGGCAAACTAATTACCACAAATAGCCCTACCAATGGCAGGGTTAGCAATAATAGTAATAATTACGGTGTAAGAAGCTGTGTAACCATTAACTATTACTATAGCGTTAATGGCGGACCATGGTAATTCAATTTTTCTAACCAATATTGCACAGGAGATGCAGGACCGGAAGGTCCTGGCTCAAATGGTCCCGGAGACTGGCAGGAACTGCCGCCCCCTGAAGATGGCGGTGGTGGTGGCGAAGGTGGTACTACCCCTGGTAACTTGGAACCTCCACCAGTGGTCTTAAGAGACATTAGAGATTCATTAACAAGTGCATGTTTAAGGCAAGCATTGGCTGAATTGGCTATGGGAAATCTTACCAATTACATTGCGGATTTACTAAAGACTTGCTACGAATCTGACAAGATGGTTGAGGTAAATTTCAGTGAAGGACCAAGCACGGATTTTCCAGACCTTTTTCATGATGGAATAACGGATGGTACTGAAGCCGGGGATAGTATTTCAGACCCTGCCAGATTTGTTCGGATAAACACAAAATTAAATACAGCAATCGCAAGTGGATCAAAAGAATATGTTTCAGCTACAATTATTCATGAGATTATCCACGGTTATTATAAAGTAGAATATGGAAGAGAATCTACAAACCCATGGGATCATGGTCAAATGGTCGGCGACTTGTATTTCAACAGAATGAAGTATGCTTTACAAGAATTGTTTCCTGGACTATCAGACATTGACGCGCAGGCTTTGGTTTGGATCGGATTACAAGACACAGACCAATATAAAAATAAGCCACTAAGTGAAAAGAATAGTATTGAAAGCACAGCATTGAATTACCGCGTCGGACTATCAGGTACAAAATGCAACTAATAGTGGCCATCCTACGTGAATTAACAAATTTCAATATACAATTCAAATGAAAAAATATCTTTTTACTCTTATTATACTGTCTGTCCAATTATGCAGCGCACAAGATACCAAACCCATTTATGCAAACTACTTAAATAGAACTAATTGGGTACCGATGGATATATGTAAAGATGGGAAAACTCATGTTTATTCAGTCAAGTTATCTTACGAAAATGGGCATCTATTGCAACCCGCAATTTTCTCAAAAAATAGCAATGACTTATTTAAAAAATTTATTGAAACGCATTATCCCGATCTTGATACCTTCCCTTGGTATAAATTTATTCCCAGTGTAAAAGATCGGAAGCAGTTTACCGTTTGGTGGGTACATCTCTATGCCGCTGCCCATCATGATTATATGACAAATCCATTTTCACCAACTGAGTTGATTAAGGACATGAGTTTGGTATTTGATGTCATCAGCAAAGAAAATGAAGAAGTGTTTATAGCTCCACCATTCTTGATACAGATGTACTCAGCCAAATAAGTCACTTGAAATCTAACGGTGTCAATCTGATCTATATCGTTAGATTTCAAAACAATAGCTATTATGTAATAGCTACGATTTAACCATACAAAAATACTTGTACTGTCAGATTAAGTCGTGACTATTTCAATTTTATAGCCCATTCATCATTCAGACCTATTCAAGTAAATTTAAATAATACCTATCATGTTAGGATAGTGCCGGCAGAGCCAGCACTATCCTCTTTTATACCCTGGCAAAACTATTCATTATTGACTTTATTTCAGCCTCCTTTCGAAAATGATATTTTTTATCGTATACCCTTTGAAGCATTACTGGTGTTGTATGCGCATTATGATTTGCAACCAGCTTTTCTGCGGCTTTTATACCCATAATTTCCGACAAAATATCCATCTGCTCCGTATTGGCCAAGGACTTGATTTTGTAAAAGCCTTTTTTGATACCAAGGCCATTATTATAACCATTGGGCTCAGCTTTAACCCAACGTTTCCAACGTCTACTTATAGTTTCCTCGTCAATTTTTGATACCCCGGGCCGCAGGTCCCGGCTAAAAATGTATGGGTCCGATTCCTCATTACCAGTTGTTGCTTTTAGTGCTTCACATTCCTCCATCAATTCTGTCCAGAAAGGTAAGGCAATATCCTTTATAACCCTTTTTACCCAAGTTGGCCCTTCTGCTCTCTTATAGACTAAAGTGAAGAAATACTGCTCTTTTAAGTTAACATGAGAATACTTTACCCTGAAAAACTCAGTAGACCTTACACTACTGTGAAAAAACATATTAGTATATCTCCATGTAGTATATGAGTATTGCTTCAGATGGCGGTCAATTTGCTGCCTTTCCTCATCTGTCAACAAATCTTCCGCACCGTTCTAAGTCTACCAGTTCCCAAAAGATACCCATCAGGTATGCTTTATACTTTTTTTGACGCTTATCAGAAAACTTTACATTATTTGCTTTCAGCCAATTAAAAATTCTCACAATATGCATGGGCCGAATAACCGAAATTGGCAGCAGGTCATATTGCAGCGCTTTTGCGGCCTTGCCAACACCCCTTATCACCGACTTTACATCGTCCATGGCTTTAGGAACGTACGATAACTGCTTAAATCCATGCCATAAAGCAGCAAGAAATAAAGTATTATCTGTAACAGCACCTTCCAAATCTTCAGCCGGCAGATCACTTTTAAGCTCTAAAGGGTTTATCTTCTCCGTGATTGGATTGTAATGATGAACGTCCAACAACTTTTCCAATTCATCAATAATTAAGTCGGTGCATGCTTGTCGCGCTTTCAAATCCTTGGTATCATTCATACCCCTTTTAACCAGGTATTTACCTTTTGGATACTTCGTTTTAAATCTTGGATCATGGTACCTGGACCAAATTACCCAATCCGCATACGTAGATGCTTTTGAAGTGCTCCAATTCTCAGGAGTCACTTTTATTTGTGTGCGCCAACAACCAATTCGCAATAAGACCTTTTTGGGGTTTTCCTGTTTGGATTTACCATTACTTTTCTTTCTTTCCTTTTGTTTTAACATAATTAAGAGGGTTAACCACAATTGCCGACAATTAAAGGCAGCTGGTCTATACAATTACCGTTGGACCTGCTAAATGCCAGCCACGGTAGTTACATAGCCAAGTGCAACACCTTAGAATTTATGCTATAAAACTAGAAAGTCGCTATGGTAGCGAGTATAAAACATTGCCACAGAGGCAATATTTTAATTTAAGTTGCCATTTTCGGGTTTATTGATCACAAATCACGGTGGTTCAAATGCCACCATAAAAAGTGCAACGCCTAAGTGCAACATCCATAAAAATTTGCTATAAAACTGGAAATAAAAAAAGCCGCTATGAAAGCGGCTTTTGAAGTAGTTGCCCGACCTGGATTCGAACCAAGACAGTCAGAACCAAAATCTGATGTACTACCCTTATACTATCGGGCAAGGCCCCCTTTGTTTGGGATGGCAAAAGTATAACTTTTTTTGAATCTGCAAAAAAAAATTTAAAACCCTGCTTTTTCCGTGATCTGTTCAGGCTTTATCCATTCCATACAGGCATGATCGCCCCTGAAACAAGGCTTGTTTCCGAACACGGAACATGGCCGGCACGAGAGGTCGTTGATTTGCACCGCATTACTTTCCAGCTGCCCGTACCCCATGAATCCTGCAAATGGATGAGTAGCTCCCCACACAGAAATAACCGGCACACCAAATAAGGAGGCCAGGTGCATATTGGCGGAGTCCATGCTCACCATCCGATCCAGCTGGCTAATCACCGACAGCTCATCTTTCAGTGAAAACTTACCGGCAACAGACACCGTATTCGGGTACTTTGCCGCCAGTGCCTGCAATAATTCCACCTCATTTTTCCCACCGCCAAACAGCAGTATCTTTTGATTGGGTTGGGAAGACAGGGAAGCAATCACCTGCTCCATTTTCGCGAGCGGATACATTTTCTCCCGGTAAGTGGCAAAAGGGGCAATTCCTATCCATTTTTCGGCCCCTTTGGCACCCACTACTGCCTTGGCAGGCTCCGTAAGCTCCCTGGGGCTAAAAACGGGCTTTGTTCCCATTTCTACATTGATTCCCAATTGCCTGAATACAATTGCATAACGTTCAATAGTGGAAGTCAGTGGTTGTAAGACCTTATTTTCCTGCCTGGTAAGTGCTTTCTTTTCTGCCCGGCCCTTATCGATTGTGCGTACCCGCACACCAGTGGCCCTGAAAAAGGTGCTCACTATCTTAGACCGCAGCACATTATGTAAATCCGCTACAGCAGCAATATTGAACTGACTCCGCAGCTCCCGGAACAATTTAAAAAGACCGGGAATGCCTTTATGAGCGCCCTTAAAGTCTGCCGGATAAAAAATTAATCGCTCAATACCCTCCGTAAGCGCACCCCAGTTTTTGTTGGATACAAAAACGATCTGGAGATCAGGCTGGCTGTCCAGCACCTGTTTCATGACAGGAATGGTCATGGCCATATCGCCCAGCGCCGAAAAGCGGAAGACGAGCAGTGTACGTCTGGTTGCTGCAGCTGCCAATTTATTCAGATTTGAATGAGTGATTCAGTTATTGTGCGCCCTTGTACAATACCGGATTCAGTGAAGGATCGTTGTACATCTTCATCTGCTTATAGACTTTCATGTACTTCCTGCCTGCTGCAATATCGGTCAGCAGTGCCTCAATGGCAGTGCCGAGGTCACCACGCTGCTCCAGCAATATATCCAGTTTACGCTGACAGGCCTCCCGGTGCTCTGGTGTAGCATCCGCACGGGTAGCCTCTTCCTGCATGTGATAAATTTTCAATGCCAGAATCGACAAGCGATCAATCGCCCATGCCGGACTCTCCGTATTGATGGCGGCATCTGCAGCAGGAGTTACAGTATTGTATTTTTCGAGGAAATAGCTGTCGATATATTCTACCACATCCGTACGTTCCTGGTTGGATTTATCGATCCAACGTTTTATTCCCAGGGCTTCCACCGGGTCAATATTCGGATTACGGATAATATCTTCCAGGTGCCACTGCACCGTGTCTATCCAGTTTTTCAGGTAAAGCAGGTGCTCGATGCTGCTTTTGTCATATGGATTGCTGATGGCTTGATGCACATCGTTATACTGGTGGTAGTCCAGTATGCTCTGGTTAAAAATCTGATTGCACAGTTGAGTAAACATCTGTCAAAATTATAACTAATTTCTATATCTCACAAAGGCCTCCACCGAATTACCTGAAGTGAGCGGGGACCTTGACCCCCACTCACTTCAGGCCTCCATCGCCTTTGACGAGGGAAGAAACCTGAATATCAGACATAAAAAAAGCGCACGGTTGAAACCATACGCTTATTGTAAAAGATTGTCATGTGAATGTTCGAGAATGCAAATCGTGTAGGCATCAATGGTTATCTTGTGGATGTCTAATCCCGCAAGGTCATTACCTCATAACTTGTTACTCCGGCTAACGCACAGCTAAAACAATAGCACAGTCGTCAGCGCTTGTATAATATTTTAGAATTGTAATTTTTTTTAAATGAAGTATCATTACTCTATGGCAAAAATTTTTGAGGGTTTCAAAAAACAATCCAGTCACATTGATCAGTCACATTTCAAATTACTGCCTTCGCAGTGGGAACAATCAATAATCTAAAGTGGTTCTTTGATGCCGGACTATCAAACTCATTTCCTCATATGATGTCCTAAGGGCCGATTTAATTTCAGGGTTTCAAATCATTTACTACTAATCGGGGAAACTGCCGCCTCGTTATCTCTTCGCCTCTTGATGCAAATTAAAGTGGGCCACTGCAATATTATGTGCAGTGGCCCACTTTTTTTATACAACGTTTGTGTGAAAATTGAACTTTATTTTTCCATTTTAGCTGGTAATATTCTTACGCTGACGGCTCATAGCTAGATAATATAAAGGCACACCCATCAGGATAATACCCAGTCCTGGCAAGGTATAGCGCGTTTCAAACATCAGCAGTAATAATGCTAACGCCAACGCTACCACGATGTACACAATGGGTAACACGGGATACCCAAACGCCTTATAAGGACGCTCAATGTCCGGACGCTTACTGCGAAGAATAAATATGCCCAAGATTGTGAGTATGTAAAACAGTAATACACCAAAGATTACCAACGCCAGCAAGTCGTTATATCTTCCGGTCAAACAAAGAAAAGATGCCCAGAAGCATTGTATCCACAATCCTTTTGCAGGCACGCTGTTGGCATTCAGCTCTCCTGCTCCTTTGAAAAACAGCTTGTCCTGCGCCATGGTGTAATAAATGCGTGCACCAGATAAAATCAATCCGTTATTGCAGCCAAAGGTGGAAATCATAATCATCACTGCAATCACCATACTGCCGGTGCTTCCGAAAATATGCTCCGCAGCAGCCACGCCTACCCTGTCGTTAGCAGCAAATGCAATCTCCTTAATAGGCAAAACAGCCAGGTACATAAGGTTGGCACTTACGTAGATAATAGTAACGATCAACGTACCCAAAAACAGGGAACGCCCGATGTTCTTTTTTGGATTTTTGATTTCCGCTGCAATGAAAGTAACGTTGTTCCAGGCATCACTGGAAAACAGGGAACCTTTCATGGAGATAGCTATAGCACCTAATAACCCGATGCCGCTTAATGCTGCAGTCACCATATTACCATCGGTCAGACTCAATGAATTTGCACTCCAGGCATTCTCCCAGTTAGCGTTCCAGATCTCCGCTTTCGCTCCAATCAGAAAACCAAAGATGATCAACCCGAATAACGACAACAGCTTAGCCAGCGTAAATACTGTCTGTATCACCTTCCCATGCTGCACACCACGTGTATTGATATACGTTAGTATCACAATAGACACAATGGCTACAATCTGCGCCGCCGAAATATCCACCAGCGACGACTCAAACAAAATATTTTTCTCACTGAAACCTGGCACCAGGTAAGCGGTAAATTTCGCAAAAGCCACAGCCACAGCGGCAATGGTACCTGTTTGAATAACACTGAACTGTGTCCAGCCAAATAAGAAGGCAATAAAAGGGTTGTAGGCTTCGCGCAGGTACACATACTGTCCACCTGCTTTAGGGTACATACCGGATAGTTCTCCGTAACTCAAAGCGGCTATAAGTGTTACCACGCCTGCCAGCACCCACATGGCGGTGATCCAGCCGGCACCGCCCACGTTGCGGGCAATTTCCGCGGTAACAAGAAAGATCCCGGAACCTATCATGGAACCGGCTACTACCATAGTGGCATCGAGTAAGCCTAAAGTGGGCTTGAATGATTTAGTTTGGTTGATTTCCATAAGTTAAAGTAGAAGTACAAAAAAATCCTGGCTCATTGAACCAGGACTATAAGGTAGTGATTTTCTCCAAGATTGTGAACTAAGGCGCTTATTTAGCCGGAGTAGCTCCCTGCTCATTCATGCCTTTGATCACCTCAGTGGTAATATCATAATTGGAATCTTTCCAGAGGATATTACTTACGCCTTTACGATAAGAAAAGATGTAAGCAAAACGTTTGTCCTTATTGAAAGCTTCCAGGAAATTGTCGAGGCGGGTCTGCAGCTCATCATTAAATTTAGCTTCCTGCTCGGAGTAAGTAGCACGCATTTGCGCAGCTTCCTGTTCCAGTTGTTGCTTCTTAGCCAGGATGCTACGTTGTGCATTTTCACCCTGCTCCTGCGTCAGTGTCTGCGCTCTGCGCTGCAGATCTTCAAACTCATTTTGCAGACTGCGGGCTTTCGCCTGCAGCGTATTATCCATAGACTGTTGTTTCTTCTCCAGCTCTGCTCTCTTTTCTTTAAAATACTCAAAACGCGCTTCCAGAGAATCTAAGTCAACATACGCAATTTTGAAACTGGCAGCAGCTGTAGCAGCATTATTAGTGGTTGATGCAGCCGGTGCATTGTTCGCAGATTTGTTGTTCTGGCACGCCATGAACAAGCCTGCTGTCAGTGTGGCCAATAATCCTTTTGTTACGATTTGATTACGAGTGCGCATGTTTAAGGGTAGATTTTCTACAATTTTGAAATAGAACGGCTAAAATAAAACTTTTGCCGGATTTTAAAATTTAGTTTTAAAGTTTTAGCTATGTTTTAACTTAACAGGCGGCCATTTGCTTAGCTACAGCAGGATACAGCTTCCTGTGGCCCCAATATAGGCATTTTAGTTGTGCTGCACCATAAATACCTTGAAATTTAAAGAATCCAGCGCATTGCCGGTAGCCACAAACGTATATACCTTACCGTTCTTCAGATCCATCGGAAATGTACCTAGCCGCTTACTGGAATCTACCCAGTTTACATTCAACTTATAGGTACTGTCAGCATGAATAGTTTTAAAGTCAGAATAAGATGTGAACTGCATAGCCCTGAATCCCCATACATAGCGGCTGGTATCCACATTAAAATCCATTGCCAGCGAAGACTTATTATTCCGGTTGGTTTTATAGGTATCGCTCATATCCACTACCCGGTAGCGGGCCTGCTGCCCCGGAACGCCCGACAAATCATCCTCTGCCAGTACCATCCTTAATCCGGCTGGTATCGCACCGGTGGTGTCAATACCAAGGTAGGCAGAGATATGCTTGCCATTACGAAGATTGACTTGTCCGAAGCTAATCAGTTGAGTGGGATTAGCAGTATTGTAGATATACAAATTATAAGCCTGGGCCTTGAAGGAACGGTAAGTCGTGGACTGGCCAAAAGCCACACCGGTAGAAATACTCACCGTATCTATCAACACACCAAACGAACTACCAGGCACTCCGTTGAAAAACATAAAATTAGAGGAGGTCTGCGGTATTGCGCTGTCACTGTCTTTCTTACACGCCGCCAGGATGGCCATCACAGCTATCGCCAGTATTAGAAACTTTTTCATCAGATCCGGATCAGTTTTTTAAGAACTCAAAAATAACTTTTAATTGGTTTTAAACAATTATTACCCGCCGCCGTCTAATCTCTACACTTTATAAAAAAATCAAACGCGTAAAAATGAAATTAACCGCTATCCTTATTCCTGCGCTGGTACTGGGTATGTCTGCTTCCGTTGTAGCACAGGATAAACCTAAGAAAGAGAAAAAAGCTGACCATGGCCAGATGCGTCATGATTCAACCGGAGTGAAACACCGCCCAGCCGGCCAGATGCGTCGCGACAGCACCGGTGTTAAACATAATGCGCCTAAAGGAGAATTCCGGCATGATACCACCGGCATGAAGCATCAGGGCCCTAAAGGGGACATGCGCCGTGACAGTGCAGCTGTTAAACGTGGCCGCCCGGGTGGAAAAGGAGATTTCAAACAGGTAGGCAACTAAGCAAAACGGCATTGCCATCTCCCTAAAAATAAAAAAGCAGGTGATCACTTACCTGCTTTTTGTTTATACTGCCAGCAATACCGCCACATAGTGACAGATAGCCGCTGCCAGTACCAGAAAATGCCATACGGCATGTGTAAACTTGTATTTATCCCATATGTAGAAAAACACGCCGGCAGAATATAAGATGCCGCCGGCAAACAACATCACAATCACCGAAACAGGCATGTTTTCAAAAAACCGCTTCCCGCCTATCACCATGATCCAACCCATTGCCAGGTAGATGATGGTTGATAAGATATCAAACCGGCCGGTAAACCGTATCTTAAAGAACACGCCCACCAGCGTCAGCCCCCACAAAATACAGAGCAGCGTGATCCCGAAGCTGTTGAGCATATACACCAGCAAAAAAGGCGTATACGTACCCGCTATCAGAAAGTAAATACTGATATGGTCAAACACCAGAAAGATCTTTTTTACATAAGGCTCCAGGCTCAGGTGATATACTGTGGAGTTGGTAAATAACAGGATAAAACAAAAGCTGTAAATGCCCGCTCCTACTATCCCCGGCGTGTTGCCGTGTGTGGCCGCAATGGCCGTGAGCACCGGCAATGCACTTACTCCAAATATTACTCCTGCCGCATGTATCAGCCCGTTCACAATTTCTTGCTGACGGGTATAGGTTTGCTGTACAATAATTCCCATATCGCATGATTTGAGGATAAAGCTACTGCATATTTTGATCGCCTATTATCGATTAAAATGATATGCTTATACAGCTTATCACCTGCATTTTAGGAAGAGCCTGCGGCCCTTCAGAAAATGCAGGATAGTTCTTCCGCCTTTGGCGGAGGAACTATCCATAAAAAAAGCCTCTCCTTCGCAGGAGAGGCCTTCTTAAATATTACAATACTTACGTACTATTCTTCTTCATCAAACTGGAATACTTCCTTAGAAGATGCTAGGATATCGTATTCTTCCTTAGAACCTACGATCATGTTTTCGAACTCACGTAAACCTGTACCAGCAGGGATCAGGTGACCGGTGATAACGTTCTCTTTCAAGCCCATCATGTCATCAATCTTACCGTTGATAGCTGCCTGAGACAGTACCTTGGTAGTTTCCTGGAAGGATGCTGCTGATATCCAGCTGCGTGTACCCAGGGAAGCCTTGGTGATACCTTGTAACAGCGGACTTGAAGTAGCTGGCTGCGCATCGCGGAACTCAACCAGTTTCTTGTCTGCACGACGCAACAGAGAGTTTTCTTCACGTACCTGACGGAGGGTCACGATCTGACCAGCTTTCAGGGTAGTTGATTCACCTGCTTCTGTTACCACCTTCTTATCGAAGATGATGTCGTTTTCTTCGAAGAAGTCGAACCTGTCTTCAGTATCGCCTTCCAGGAAGCGGGTATCGCCCGGATCTTCAATGTTTACTTTACGCATCATCTGGCGTACGATCACCTCGATGTGTTTATCGTTGATCTTCACACCCTGTAAGCGGTATACCTCTTGAATTTCATTCACCAGGTATTCCTGTACCGCAAACGGACCTTTAATGGCCAGGATGTCGGCAGGGGTAGTAGAACCATCGGACAGAGAAGTACCGGCTTTCACGAAGTCACCGTCCTGTACCAGGATGTGGCGGGTCAATGGAACCAGGTATTTCTTGATCTGACCTTCGCGGCTCTCGATGATGATCTCACGGTTACCACGTTTGATGTTACCGAATGCTACCACACCATCAATTTCAGAAACGATAGCAGGGTTGCTTGGGTTACGTGCCTCGAACAGTTCAGTTACACGTGGGAGACCACCCGTGATATCCCGGAGTTTACCGAGGATACGAGGGATTTTCACGATAACCTGACCTGCTCTTACAGTGTCACCTTCAGAGGTAACAATGTGAGAACCAACCGGCAGGTTGTATGATTTTACTTCCTTGTTGCCTTCTACAACGAGGGAAGGAATCTTGTTTTTGTCTTTCGTTTCGATAACCACTTTCTCGCGGTGACCGGTCTGCTCGTCAGCCTCTTCACGGAAGGTGATACCTTCGATGATGCTGTCGAAACGGATGCTACCGTTGATTTCAGACACGATAACGGCGTTAAATGGATCCCAGGTACAGATCTGATCTCCTTTAGAGATTTTCTGACCATCTTTTACCAGCAGGGTAGAACCGTAAGGAATGTTGTTAGTGATCAACAGGCGATCATTTTTAACATCCATGATACGCAGCTCACCGGTACGACCGATAACCACCTGTACTTTATCACCTTCGTTGTTTTCGTAGGTAGTAGTACGCAGACCATCGAATTGTACAGTACCATCAAACTTAGCAACGAGGCCGGATTCAACGGAAGTAGAACCAGCCACACCACCTACGTGGAAGGTACGGAGAGTCAACTGTGTACCAGGCTCACCGATGGACTGAGCAGCGATGATACCTACAGCATCACCTTTCTGTGCAGTGTAACCGGTTGCCAGGTTTTTACCATAGCATCTTACACACACACCACGACGGCTTTCGCAAGTCAGTACAGAACGGATCTCTACTGTTTCGATAGCACTGTCTTCAATGCGATGTGCAATTTCTTCTGTGATTTGGTCACCACCGGCAACGATCAGCTCGTCGTTCAGTGGATCGTATACGTCGTGCAGGGAAGTACGGCCCAGGATACGATCGTACAGTGGTTCTACCACCTCTTCGTTATCCTTCAGCGCTGAAGTAGCAATACCGCGCAGGGTACCGCAATCTTCCTCGTTGATAACCACATCCTGTGCAACGTCTACCAGACGACGGGTCAGGTAACCCGCATCCGCTGTTTTCAACGCCGTATCCGCAAGACCTTTACGGGCACCGTGCGTAGAAATGAAGTATTCCAATACGTTCAGACCATCCTTAAAGTTGGACAATACCGGGTTTTCGATAATCTCAGAACCGGTAGAGCCAGACTTACGAGGCTTAGCCATCAGACCCCTGATACCAGCCAGCTGTTTAATCTGCTGTTTGGAACCACGCGCACCGGAATCAAGCATCATGTAAACAGAGTTGAAACCTTGTTTATCTGTAGCCAGTTCGCGGATCAGCGTTTCGGTGATTTTGGTATCCACACGGGACCAAATATCGATGATCTGGTTATAACGTTCGTTGTTTGTGATCAGACCCATGTTGTAGTTATCCCACACCTCATCTACCTCACTACCAGCGCCATCAATCATATCCTGTTTAACATCAGGGATGATCAGGTCATTGATGTTGAAGGACAGACCACCACGGAATGCCGTACGGAAACCTAATTGTTTGATATCATCCAGGAACTTCGCAGTAGTTGGGATGTTCGTGTATTTGATGATATCACCGATGATTTCACGCAGGGATTTCTTGGTCAGCAGGGCGTTAACATAACCGGCTGCTTTAGGAACGTGCTGGTTGAACATCACGCGACCTACAGTAGTTTCGATCAGTTTTCTTTCCAGTTCACCGGATGCAGTTCTCACGTCAGCTTTTACACGGATGTGAGCGTGCAGGTCAACCTGGCCCTCGTTATATGCGATAATAACCTCTTCAGCAGAGTAGAAAGCTTTTCCTTCTCCTTTTACGATTTCATCACCCATGGTTTTCTTACCCTTAGTGATGTAGTACAGACCAAGAACCATGTCCTGTGAAGGCAGGGTGATAGGTGTACCGTTCTGCGGGTTAAGAATGTTGTGAGAAGACAGCATCAGGAGTTGCGCTTCCAGGATTGCGGCGTTGCTCAATGGAACGTGTACCGCCATCTGGTCACCATCGAAATCCGCGTTGAACGCAGAACACACGAGTGGGTGAAGCTGGATTGCTTTACCTTCCACCAGTTTAGGCTGGAAGGCCTGAATAGAGAGACGGTGCAGCGTTGGCGCACGGTTCAGCATAACCGGGTGACCTTTCAGTACATTCTCCAGGATATCCCAAACTACCGCTTCTTTACGATCTACCAGCTTTTTAGCTGATTTCACGGTTTTAACGATACCTCTTTCAATCAGTTTACGAATAATAAATGGTTTGAACAGCTCTGCCGCCATATCTTTTGGCAGACCGCACTCGTGCAGTTTCAGTTCAGGACCTACCACGATTACAGAACGTCCGGAGTAATCCACACGTTTACCGAGCAAGTTCTGACGGAAACGACCTTGTTTACCTTTCAGTACGTCGGAGAGGGATTTCAGTGCACGACCACCTTCAGCTTTTACCGCATTTGATTTACGGGAGTTGTCGAAGAGAGAATCCACCGCTTCCTGCAGCATACGTTTTTCGTTACGCAGGATCACCTCAGGCGCCTTAATTTCTATCAGGCGTTTCAGACGATTGTTACGGATAATTACCCTGCGGTACAGGTCATTCAGGTCAGAAGACGCGAAACGACCACCATCCAACGGAACTAACGGACGCAGTTCTGGTGGAACAACAGGGATATATTGCATTACCATCCATTCAGGACGGTTTTCAACACGGCCATTAGCTTCACGGAAAGCTTCCACTACGCTCAGGCGTTTCAGCGCCTCAGCTTTACGTTGCTGGGAAGTTTCAGTGGCTGCCTGGTTACGCAGCTGGTAAGAGAGGCTGTCCAGATCAATACGGGCCAGCATCATTTCTACCGCTTCCGCACCCATTTTAGCAATGAACTTGTTAGGATCTTCATCCGGTAACAGTTGATTGTCTTTTGGCAGCGTATCCAGGATATCCAGGTATTCTTCTTCAGTGAGCAGGTCACCGTAGTTCATACCTTTTTCCTGTTTGGCACCCGCCTGAATTACTACATAACGTTCGTAGTAGATGATAGTCTCCAGTTTTTTGGAAGACATACCCAGCAGGTAACCAATTTTATTAGGGAGAGATTTAAAGTACCAGATGTGTACAACCGGAACAACAAGACGAATATGCCCCATTCTTTCGCGACGCACTTTCTTCTCCGTTACTTCCACACCACAACGGTCGCAAACGATACCCTTGTAACGGATACGTTTATATTTTCCGCAATAGCATTCGTAATCCTTTACAGGACCAAAAATCCTTTCGCAGAACAAACCATCACGTTCCGGCTTGTAAGTACGGTAGTTGATGGTTTCAGGTTTCAGCACTTCACCGTATGAACGCTCCAGAATTACATCAGGAGAAGCCAGACTAATGGTAATGCTGTTAAAATTTGATTTAGGACGATTTTCTTTCTTGATAGCCATCTGTTATTAGCTTTTAGCTGTTAGCCGCTGATGATCAGTTCAGCGACAAAAATTTTATTCCTGCGAAATATCAAAGCTATCAGCCATCCGCACTTGCTGCGAATGGCTGGTAGCTAAAAGCTCTTAGTCAAATTTCAGATCCAGACCCAGACCGCGTAACTCGTGGATCAATACGTTGAAGGACTCAGGCACACCAGCTTTAGGTATGTTGTCGCCTTTCACAATTGATTCATAAGCTTTCGCACGACCTACGATATCATCTGATTTAATGGTAAGCAGTTCCTGCAGGATATTGGCAGCACCATATGCTTCCAGTGCCCATACCTCCATCTCACCAAAACGCTGACCACCAAACTGTGCCTTACCACCCAGCGGCTGCTGAGTAATGAGGGAGTATGGTCCGATAGAACGGGCGTGCATTTTGTCATCCACCATGTGGCTCAGTTTGAGCATGTAGATAACACCCACGGTCGCTTTCTGGTGGAAACGATCTCCGGTTTCACCATCAAACAGATAGGTGTGACCGAAGCTAGGTAAACCAGCCTCATCGATATAACCAGCAATTTCTTCAGTAGTAGCACCATCGAAGATTGGAGTAGCAAAGCGTACACCCAGTTTCAGACCTGCCCAACCTAATACGGTTTCATAGATCTGTCCAAGGTTCATACGGGAAGGTACCCCGAGTGGGTTCAGTACGATATCCAGTGGTGTACCATCGTGCAGGAACGGCATGTCTTCATCACGCACGATCTTAGCAACGATACCCTTGTTACCGTGACGTCCCGCCATCTTATCACCCACTTTCAGCTTACGTTTGCTGGCCAGGTAAACCTTCGCCAGTTTCAGTACACCAGCAGGGAGCTCATCACCGATTGAAATGTTGAATTTCTCACGTTTGTAGCGGCCCAGCTCTTCGTTGTACTTGATGTTGTAGTTGTGCAGCAGGGTATTGATCTGGTCGTTGGTCACCTCGTCGGTAGTCCAGCCCAGTGGATTCACATTCTGGAAATCGATGTTTACCAGGTTCTTAGGAGAGAATTTAGATCCTTTGGAGATCAAAACTTCACCGTAAGTATTGGTAATGCCCTGAGAGGTTTTGTCTTTCAACAGCACCTGCAGTTTGCTCATCAGTACTTCCAGCAGATCTTCTTCGTTCTTCTGGTGTACTTTTTCCAGTTTCTCTAATGCCGCTTTTTCACGGGTTTTAGAGTTTTTATCTTTCTTGGCGCGGCTGAACAGTTTCTTGTCGATTACCACACCCTCAGTGGATGGAGGTGCTTTCAGGGAAGCATCTTTCGCATCAGAAGCCTTATCACCGAAGATCGCACGGAGCAGTTTTTCTTCAGGAGAAGGATCAGATTCACCACGAGGAGTGATTTTACCGATCAGGATATCACCTTCTTTAATGTGAGCACCAACACGGATGATACCGTTCTGGTCGAGGTCTTTGGTAGCCTCTTCACTTACGTTAGGAATATCCGGAGTCAGTTCTTCCTCACCCAGTTTAGTATCACGAACTTCGAGTTCATATTCATCGATGTGGATGGAGGTAAAGAGGTCCTCACGTGCAACACGCTCAGAGATTACGATCGCATCCTCAAAGTTGTAACCTTTCCAAGGCATGAACGCCACTTTCATGTTGCGTCCCAGTGCCAGCTCACCACCGCGGGTTGCGTAACCTTCAGTTAAGAAGTCACCCAGTTCCACGCGCTGTCCTTTTTTCACACAAGGTTTCAGGTTGATACAGGTTGACTGGTTGGTTTTAACGAATTTGGTCAGGTTATAAACTACCAGATCATCTTCGAAGCTCACCAGTTTCTGCATTTCATCACGCTCGTAACGAACATGAATTTCTTTAGCATCCACGAACTCGATCACACCCTTACCTTCTGAAGTAACCTGCAGGCGGGAATCGCGTGCAGCTTTAGCTTCCAGACCAGTACCTACGATAGGCACTTCAGGATTGATCAGCGGAACGGCCTGGCGTTGCATGTTTGATCCCATCAGCGCACGGTTGGCATCATCATGCTCCAGGAACGGAATCAGTGATGCAGACAAACCTACGATCTGGTTAGGTGCAACGTCCATGAATTCCACTTCATCCTTTTCCAGGATAGGGAAGTCACCGGTTTCGCGGGATTTTACTTTATCATTAATGAAGTTTCCTTTTTCGTCGAGCGGGGCGTTAGCCTGCGCGATTTTCACAGAATCTTCTTCTTCAGCACTGAGGAATTCCACTTTCACCATGTCCACTTTACCGTTGTTTACTTTACGGTAAGGAGTTTCGATGAAGCCCATTTCATTCACTTTCGCGTGAACGCAGAGGGTGGAGATCAGACCGATGTTTGGACCTTCCGGTGTTTCGATCGTACACAGACGGCCGTAGTGGCTATAGTGTACGTCACGCACCTCGAAGCCTGCTCTTTCACGACTCAAACCACCTGGTCCGAGCGCGGAGATACGACGTTTGTGCGTGATCTCAGAAAGCGGGTTCGTTTGATCCAGGAACTGTGACAGCTGAGAGGTACCGAAGAAGGAGTTGATTACGGAAGACAGCGTCCTCGCGTTGATCAGATCCACCGGCGTGAACACCTCGTTGTCACGTACGTTCATTCTTTCACGGATGGTACGGGCCATACGTGCCAGACCAACACCAAACTGAGCATATAACTGCTCACCTACGGTACGTACACGACGGTTAGACAGGTGATCGATATCGTCGATCTCTGCTTTACTGTTGGTGAGTTGTACCAGGTATTTGATGATGGCGATGATGTCTTCTTTCGTCAGGACTTTCATGTCCAGTGGCGTAGGAAGACCCAGTTTTCTGTTGATTTTGTAACGACCAACATCTCCGAGATCATAACGTTTATCGGAGAAGAATAATTTATCGATGATACCCCTTGCAGTTTCATCATCCGGCGCATCGGCACCGCGCAGCTGGCGGTAGATGTGCTGAACGGCTTCCAGCTCGGAGTTAGATGTATCCTTATTTAATGTATTGTAGATGATGGAGAAGTCGCCACTTACCTCTTCTTTCTGCACGAATACAGATTTCAGGCCCATGTCCACGATAGTTTCGATGTTTTCTTCATCGAGGATGCTATCGCGTTCCAGCATGATTTCATTACGTTCGATGCTCACTACTTCACCGGTATCTTCATCCACAAAGTCTTCCACCCAGCTTCTCAGGACGCGTGCAGCCAGTTTCTTCCCTGCGTATTTCTCGAGGGATTTCTTGTCTGCCTTCACTTCATCCGCCATGCCAAACAGCTGGAGGATGTCCTTATCTGTTTCATAGCCAATAGCACGTAACAGGGTGGTAACCGGGAATTTCTTCTTACGGTCAATGTAAGCGTACATCACATTGTTGATGTCCGTTGCAAACTCCATCCACGCGCCCTTAAACGGAATTACCCTTGCAGAGTAAATCTTGGTTCCGTTCGGATGTATGGATTGACCAAAGAAAACACCTGGAGAGCGGTGCAGTTGGGATACAACTACGCGCTCAGCACCATTGATAACGAAAGTACCTCTCGGGGTCATGTAAGGAATGTTTCCTAAGAACACATCCTGCACGATTGTCTGGAAATCCACATGCTCCTCATCGTTACAGCTCAGGCGAAGTTTCGCTTTCAGTGGAACGGAATAAGTAAGCCCTCGCTCGATACATTCCTCGATAGTATAACGCGGAGGATCAACGAAGTAGTCCAGGAACTCCAGATTGAAGATATTACGCGTATCCGTAATCGGGAAATTCTCCTTGAATACCTTAAAAAGACCTTCGTTATTTCGCTTGTCTGGTGTGGTTTCTAATTGGAAGAAATCCTTGAAAGATTGGATTTGGATAGCCAACAGATCCGGTGTCTCAGTAACTTGTTTGATCTTTCCAAAATTTACTCTTTCGTTTGTTTGGGCTTTTTTTAGAGACATATTCGAAGTTAGCAGTTATATGACTTGTAAGAATTAGGGAAATTAAGGTTTCTTTGCCAATATCCCATCATGTTAAGTATTGCCTCTTGCACATTGTCAAATTCACTCATGTGATTCCCTATTTTGACTCTCTGAAAAAGACACTTTCCCAAAGGGAATAAGGCCAAAAGTGCTGTGCGCACTTTTGACCTTTAAAAGATGTATATCTTAAGCAAAGAATTACTGAATTTCAACTTCAGCACCAGCTTCAGTCAGCTTAGCTTTCAGATCTTCTGCTTCAGCTTTGCTAACGCCTTCTTTTACTGATTTAGGAGCGCCGTCAACCAGTTCTTTTGCTTCTTTCAAACCGAGGCCAGTCAGGTCTTTAACAACCTTAACTACGTTCAGTTTGCTAGCACCTGCAGCTTTCAGGATAACGTTGAAAGCAGTTTTCTCTTCAACCGCAGCAGCACCATCGTTAGATGCTACAACAACTGCAGCAGCAGCTGGTTCGATACCATACTCGCTTTTCAGTACATCTGCGAGTTCCTGAACTTCCTTAACAGTTAAACCAACTAATTGTTCGGCTAATGCTTTTACGTCTGCCATTTTATAAAAATTTAGATATTTTTTGTAATTGTTGTTAATTATATATTATGACTTGGAAGCCAATGTTTTGTGGGGAGAATGTTCTCCCAAAAATTACTCTGCTGCTGGAGCTTCTGCTGCAACAACTTCGCCACCTTCGTTTTTGCCTTTCTCCAGGAGAGCAGCAATAACGCGTTTTGCAGGAGACTGGAGGAGACCGATAACTTCGCCGATGAGCTCGTTTTTGGTTTTGATCTCAGTCAGTGCTTTCAGTTGGTTATCGCCCAGGTAAACCTCGTCAGCAACAAAAGCTGCTTTCAGAACAGGTTTTTCCAGTTTAGCATTCGCCTTACGGAAAGAAGAGATGATCAACGCCGGTTCTTTTGGAGAATCAGAGAACATCAGTGCAGTTACGCCATTCAGCGCTTCGTAAACACCTGCATATTTTTCAGCATCCAGAGATTCCAGTGCTTTCTTAATCAGGGTGTTTTTTGCAACTTTCATTTCTACATTCTTGTCGAAACATGCTTTCCTCAGGTTATTAACCTGCGCAACTGACAGTGATTCGGTGTTAGTGATGTAGAAGTTGTTGTATTGAGAGAACTTGCCTTTCAGCAGTTCGATCACTTCATTTTTTTGATCTTTATTCATATTATTACGTTTGCAGCTAGCCCATACCCTCTCGAACACAGGCTACACACTCGTGATCAATTAGTTTTGAACAGATTTAGTGTCGATAGCGATGCCTGGGCTCATAGTAGCAGCCATAGACAAACCTTTCAGGTAAGTACCTTTTGCAGTAGCTGGTTTCAGCTTGATGATAGCGTTGATCAGCTCCATAGAGTTCTGCTCAATTTTCTCAACACCGAAAGATACACGACCGATAGAAGCGTGGATGATACCAGCTTTATCAACCTTGAAAGTGATTTTACCGCCTTTAACATCGTTTACAGCTGCTGCCACGTCGTTAGTAACAGTACCGGTTTTAGGGTTAGGCATCAGGTTACGAGGACCTAAGATTTTACCCAGTTTACCGATTTTAGGCATTACAGCAGGTGTAGCTACGATCACATCAACATCAGTCCAACCGCCTTCAATCTTAGTGATGAATTCGTCCAGACCTACGAAATCTGCGCCAGCTTCTTTAGCAGCCGCTTCTTTATCAGGGGTGCAAAGTACTAACACTTTCTTTGTTTTACCAGTACCGTGTGGAAGCGTTACGGAACCACGGATAGCCTGGTCAGCTTTCTTAGGATCAACGCCTAAGCGGATATGGATATCGACAGAAGAGTCGAATTTAGTGCAATTGATTTCTTTTACTAAGCTGGAAGCTTCTTTCAGGGTGTACACTTTGTTTTTGTCCACCTTTGCTTCAGCTACTTTTCTCTTTTTAGTTGCCATTTGTCAAAATGATTTTTAAGTCCTGCCTTAACAGGGTGAAACAATTAGTTTTCCCAAGGAGCTTTACCTTCTACAGTAATACCCATGCTACGCGCAGTACCTGCAACCATGCTCATCGCACTGTTCAGAGTGAAGCAGTTCAGATCAGGCATCTTATCCTGAGCAATCGCTTCAACCTGAGCCCAGGTTACTTTGCCCACCTTGTTACGGTTTGGTTCTTTAGAACCACTTTGAATTTTAGCAGCTTCCTTCAGCTGAACTGGAGCCGGAGGCGTCTTAATTACGAAGTCAAATGATTTGTCTGTGTAAACAGTCAGCAACACAGGCAATACTTTCCCAATTTTATCCTGGGTACGAGCATTGAACTGCTTGCAAAACTCCATGATGTTCACACCTTTAGAACCCAGAGCAGGTCCGATTGGAGGTGCAGGATTGGCTTGGCCGCCTTTAACCTGCAATTTCACGTACGTTGCGATCTCTTTTGCCATACTTTATTATTTAATTTGGTTAAGCGTCCTCTGCAAAACAGAGAACTCCCAAAACTAAAAGGAACGAAAATAACCTTTTAAACGGGATGCAAAGGTATATAATAATATCAACTTGCCAAAAAGTATTTGAATTTGGGCATCCTTTTTGCTAACGGATGGGATTATTTTACAAATCTATTGCATTCCCAAATTTTTTCCTTATATACGAAGCGTGCAAAGTTACGACTTCTCCACCACTTCTACATAAAATAATGACCGGCGTTTCGACTTCTCCGTCTTTAAATACCGGTTAACGAACTCATCCTCCGCCATTATCTTACCACGCATCTCCTGCACAGCTGCACCCAGCTCCCGTAAATGATCAGTCATGCCGGCATCTGCCCCGTGCATAGCCCCCACACGTTTACTCAGGTCCTCTGCCCTGCTCACCATCGCAGCTATCATCTTCCTGACAGCCAAATCCGGTTTCTCCGGCAAAAACTGACTATTTTTGAAAGAAACGTACTCATTGTACCACTTCACCATCTCTGTATAATCCTCATTAGCCACATTAAACTGATCCACCAGCTTATTCCGCTCTTCTATCTCCCTGTTACCGGCCAGCACCTTCACTGTTTGGCGTAACCAGTCCAGCTCCGCCATCACAAAAGGATTGGCCGCACCACCATAACGCTCCATTCTTGCAAGCGCCCCTGACAAGCGCTCAAACCGCGGCTGACGCAAATATTTACTAATGGTATCATTATAATTAAATACCGGCCCGCTCTGCCTGGAAACACCCACCGCATCATGCCGCACCGGATTTGTCAGCAACTGCCACATCGGATCAAACGGAATGTGACGCTTTACCGCCACCTGCGGCGCTACCTGGAACCATTCCCAGTTTAACCTGGGCGTAAACCGCGCCCCATCCACCGTACCGGCTCCCCAGGTAGGATCTGTGACCGTCCACTGCGCCCCGTTCTTCACCACCACCCAGTCATGCGCACCGGTAGGCGCCAATGTTCCGTTTTCCAGGCAATAGCCGTTTACCGTAAAAGCCGCAATGCCTGCCTCCTGGCATACGCGGGCATATAAACTGGCGTAATCGGCACATATGCCAACCCTGGATCTTAGCACCTGCTGCAATACAGCCGCAGTATCCTTATAATTCTTTTGCTGATACATGCCCGGAATATCGTAGGCAATGTGGGTGGCAATCCATTGAAACAGCGCCTGCTGAAAGGCCTGATTGCTGTTGGTATGGGCCTTCAGCCACTTAGCCATATCGGCCGGGCTGCTGGTAGCTGCATCCGGAATAGCCACAACGGCCGGAGCAGGTTTTGCTGGCTTAGGTGCCTGCGCGCTTGCCACCGATACGGTTAGCATACACGCAAATGCGATTACTATTCTCATGGTAGGGATAAAACTTTAACTCTCTCCTAAATTTAAAAAAATAATACCTTAATTCACAGGTATCCCCATCCAGGTCATCTTGTAAAAAAGTGATTTCCTGAATAGCTTGCCGGTTTTGAGGTATTTGGTCACAAATGCCTGTTCCTCAGCAATTCTGTCTTTCATGTCCTTCGCAGAGCGCCTGGCTTCAGTGACTGATCTGGCATTACTGCTACCTCCCTCAAAAACAATTTCATTTAGTGCAGTACTGATGTTATCCACATCCGCAGCCATCTTATCTATCCACTCCCTGATTTCCTTATCGGTTTTTACAGGTGTAAACTGTTTATTCTTGAAAACCACATAGGCATTGAAGTCATTGACCAGCTCATTATACCTGCCGGTGGTAGCGTTGAATTTATCTGCCATGGCGTTTTGCGCCGCAACCTTGGCATTTTGTCGCCCTACATCCAGCACCTGCAGCATATAACTCAACTCAGTAGATACGTACATATTGCTCACGCCGAATCTCCGGATTCGGTCTACTGTATTTTCCAGCCTGGCGGTACTGTCCAGTTTATTCCAGGTGGCAATAGTGTCTGCAAAAGCAAAAGCCGGGCTACCAGCCGCAGCTGACCAGTTATTTTCCTTAATTGCTGTATGGGTATGCGGTTGTTCCAGGAACTGGTACATCGGATCAAATGGTACATGTGTTTTTATGTAGACATCAGGGGCCACCATGAAATATTTCCAGGTAAAGGAAGGATAAAACTTATTTCCACTCACTCCGCCAGCAGCCCACGTGGGATCAATGAGCGTCCATTTATCCGCTACCTGCACGGCTACCCAGGCATGACTACCATCAGCGCTCAACTGCGAGCCACTAACCGTATAACCGGACACCAAAATGGCAGAAATACCGGATTTTCTTGCAATTTCCACAAAAAGTGAGGAATATCCATAGCAGATTGCCAGCCTTGTCCTCAGTGTTTTGGCAGCGGCATCAGTAGTATCCTTATAGTATTGCGGATCGTAGGTATTGCGGGTATCGTAGGCCACATTCTTGCCGATCCACGCATAAATAGCTTTCAGTGCCTCCGTTTGATTGCTGGTATTATTACGTACCCAGTCAGCCATCATAGTGGAAGTCATCACTTCCGTATCCGGGATCTTAGCATAGGTGATTGTCGGGCTGGCAACGGGCTTTGGCTTTGTCGTCTGTGCATTGCCGGTGAATGCTGTGCCCAGCATCACTGCAATTCCCATAGCGGCAATTAGTCTCATCAGTTGGGTGATAGTTAGGTTACTGTCTTTCGTTTGTATTAATCGCTGCAAATATATTGACTTACGGGGCAGATTTGCTAATTAATGCGTTGATTTTCCGTTGTATATATCATTGCTGAGCGGCTACTTGCCGTTGTGGCAATTGTACCATCCGGATATTACCGGCTAATGCATAATACCAGGAGCAATAACCATTTCATAGTCAGAGGGATATTGGACAGCATAAAGATATGCCAGCAACCGGCTGGCCGGGCTGACTTTTATCAGTTAAGCGGGTTATTTTTTTACTAGGTAAGTTTTTGTGGGGGATTACCTAAGGATCGATGTAGCAAGAGAATCAGCAGTAATGGCAGGGGATAAAACGACAACGTTCCGGTGAGATACCGGAACGTTGTGTAATATGATAATGCGGGAGAAGTTGCTTAGGAAAGTTTTTCTACCTGCATGAAATTGAGTTCTACCGGAGTAGCGCGACCAAAGATTTTCACGGTCACTTTGAGTTTCTTTTTGTCTTCGATTACTTCTTCGATGACGCCGTTGAAGTCGTTGAAAGGTCCATCGATAATTTTGATGGTTTCGCCGACGATGAAAGGTTCGCTCATGGTGAGTCCCTGATCGGAGAGTTCATCCACTTTACCTAACATTTTGTTTACTTCTGCTTTACGGAGTGCGATAGGTTTTTCTTTACCGAGGAAGTGGATTACACCAGATACATTGCGTATGGATTGGATTACTTCATCGGTCATTTTACCGTCGATGGCTTCTATCATCACGTAACCAGGGTAGAAGTTTTTTTCGCGCATAACTTTTTTACCGGCTTGCACTTTATATACTTTTTCCACTGGCAGGAAGACCTGAGTGATAACGTTACCCCAATCGGAGCGGCGCACTTCAATATCCAGGTATTCCTTCACTTTTTTTTCCTTGCCACTAACAACGCGGAGCACGTACCACTTTGTTTCCTGCGCAGGAGTATTGGTTGCGTCCATCATGCTTAGTGTTTGAATAATTGATAATAGTGAGTTAACACGAAGTTAGAGGCTGCATCCATGCCCCATACCAGAGCTGTAACAAAGAGGGTTGCAATCAGTACTACCATGGTAGAGGACTGCAGTTCCTGCCAGGTAGGCCAGGATACTTTGTAAACCAGTTCATGATAAGACTCGCGGAAATAGTTTCTGATCTTATTCATTTAAAATACATTTTTGGTCAAATTGGATAAAGCCTAAAAAGGTTGAATTGCTTTATTTTTTTAAAATAACAACAATTCAACCAGTTTATAATATTTATAACCTTGCACGGGCACTAGGATTCGAACCCAGATCAAAGGTTTTGGAGACCCGTATGCTACCGTTGCACCATGCCCGTGTATGAACTGTTAGCTTTGATTTTTCAGAGCTTAAGACTAAGATAGTCAAAGCTAACAGTTTTATTGAGATATTATGAATTTCTTCACAATATAGATACCTTAATATAGATACCTTATTTCAGGATTTCAGTTACCTGACCAGCACCTACTGTACGTCCACCTTCGCGGATAGCGAATTTCAGACCTTTATCCATTGCAATTGGTTGGATCAGTTTAACGGTCAGAGACACGTTATCACCAGGCATAACCATTTCAACGCCAGCTGGCAGTTCAACTTCACCAGTCACGTCAGTAGTACGGAAGTAGAACTGAGGACGGTATTTGTTGAAGAATGGAGTGTGACGACCACCTTCTTCTTTGCTCAGTACGTATACTTCGCATTTGAATTCGGAGTGAGGTTTGATAGAACCTGGAGCCACGATAACCATACCACGACGGATCTGAGTTTTCTCAATACCGCGGAGGAGCAGACCAGCGTTGTCACCAGCTTCACCTTCGTCCAGTAATTTTTTGAACATCTCAACACCAGTACAAGTAGATTTCAGAGACTCTTCCTGCAGACCTACGATCTCAACGTTCTCACCAACTTTGATGCGACCGCGTTCGATACGACCAGTTGCTACAGTACCACGACCTGTGATAGAGAATACGTCCTCTACAGACATCAGGAATGGTTGATCAACTGGACGTGGAGGCAGAGGAATGTAAGAGTCAACAGCTTCCATCAGTTCGTCGATAGCAGCAACCCATTTTTCTTCGCCAGCCAGAGCGCCGGTTGCAGAACCTTTGATTACTGGAGCGTTATCACCGTCGAAACCGTTAGAAGACAGCAGATCGCGTACTTCGATTTCAACCAGTTCAAGCAGTTCAGCATCGTCAACCAGGTCAACTTTGTTCATGAAAACAACTACCTGAGGAACACCTACCTGACGAGCCAGGAGGATGTGCTCACGAGTTTGTGGCATAGGACCGTCAGTAGCGGCTACCACGAGGATAGCACCGTCCATCTGAGCAGCACCAGTGATCATATTTTTCACATAGTCAGCGTGACCAGGGCAGTCAACGTGAGCATAGTGACGGTTTGCAGTCTGATACTCTACGTGAGCTGTATTGATAGTGATACCTCTTTCTTTTTCTTCAGGAGCAGCATCGATCTCATCATAACCTCTCTTCTCTGCCAGACCCTTGTTTGCCAAAATTGTGGTAATGGCAGCAGTCAAGGTAGTTTTACCGTGGTCCACGTGGCCGATGGTACCAATGTTTACGTGGGGTTTATCCCGCTTAAAGGTTTCTTTTGCCATTGTATTTTCTTTTTAGATGGTTTGTAAAGATTGTATTGATAGTTGTTTAAAACACGATTTACAAACTTGTACCGCTGATGAGAATTGAACTCATGTCCTTCCGCAGAAATGTTTCAGTGGACGCTCTTCCATTGAGCTACAACGCTAAGTTTAATTTCGGAGAGGGAATTGGAAATTCGAATCCCGAAATTCGAATTTTATGGAGTTGTTGATGCGACTTAACTACTCACTACAACTATTCTTCAAAAAAATTCTGAGCTGTTGAAGAGAATTGAACTCTCGACCTCTTCCTTACCAAGGAAGTGCTCTACCCCTGAGCTACAACAGCTTGAAAAATTGCAAATTAATGCGAGCGGGAGACGAGGTTCGAACCCGCGACCTACAGCTTGGAAGGCTGTCGCTCTACCAACTGAGCTACTCCCGCATTAATAACTCATTTCACCGAAATAACAGTTACATTATTCCTGTTAATGAATCATAAAGTAAATTAAAGAACATAAAGGCTGTTGTCTCACAGGCGTTGTACTTCTTCTGAATTACTCACCTTCCATTTCACAACTATGTTCCGCCTCTGCAAAGGCAAAGGCGGAACACGCCGATCTGTGGGCAGGATAGGATTCGAACCTATGAAGTCGTAGACAGCGGATTTACAGTCCGCCCCATTTGGCCGCTCTGGAACCTGCCCTAACTTAATTTTTGTTCGTGATTTTCGTTATCCGGTTACCGTTAGTAAACCGGATAACTTAATCAAAACGATGAGCCAGCAGAGGGATTCGAACCCCCGACCCACTGATTACAAATCAGTAGCTCTGGCCAACTGAGCTATGCTGGCATCTTTCAAAAAACATTCTTTCAATTTGGTAACCCGTTCTTCTGAGTAAGTAACTCGTTGAAAGAGAGCGCAAAATTAAGTGAATTTTTCATTTCTCCAAATCTTTTTTTTAGTTTCTTACAAATAATGAAAAATTTATTTGTTTCCGCTAAAACGCCCTACTATAAAGAACTTTGCTACCTTTTACCGACCCCTTTTCGAATCGGGATGGCAAAGGTAGCAAAGGAATTGATATTTCCAAAATTATTCGAAAAAATTATTGAATTTTTTTCTCCTTCTTACGTTTTACCTGCTCAATCAGGCTATCGAAGGCCATGTCAAATGAGAGTTCAAAGGATTTAGATTCGTGCTTTACAAATAAGTCCTGTCGCGGTATTCGTACCCTAATCTCCGCTATCTTGTCCTTAATCTGATGCGCTAAATTGTCCAATTTAAGAAAAACATCCACGCTTACTATCCGATCATGAAACGTATTCAATTTCTGAATTTTTCTGGTCACATGATCAATCAGTTTTGAATCAGCATCGAAATGCACTGTTTGAATTTGAACGTTCATAGCACTAATTTTTTAAATATTTAACAATCTATATACTAAGGGGTAATGCTTGGCCATAGGCATTCTCTTTCAGTATGAAGTTCTACTTACTCTAATATACTTACTTTATCTATTCACTGCGTATGTACCGCGTAATATTTTGTTAAAATGAAATTTATAGTGATGCGCGCTGCATAAAGCAACTTCCTATGCCGGTTTGTTTGCAGTTTGTGTAATGAGTTTTCCTGATTTTCATTGCCGGCTTCGCCAGCAATGAAAATCAGGATGAAGGCAAGTCAACACCCTGCTCCCTGTTCGGATAGTATATACCATAGTGTGTATTGGATGATGTTTTGGGATAAAGCCTGCCCCATTCGGATTATATCCACCATGATGCATGGTGGAGGTTTTGCTCCTTACAGGAGGCAGCACCTGTTCATTTGGGTCAGAGAGGTGCCTTTACGCTTTGGGATGCGCCTGCTGGTACACCTTTTTCAGCTTCTCAATGGTATTATGGGTATACACCTGTGTAGCGGCAAGCGAGGCATGGCCTAAGAGCTCTTTCACTGCATTCAGATCTGCACCGTTATTGGTAAGATGCGTGGCGAACGTATGGCGGAGTATATGCGGACTTTTCTTCTTGAGTGTGGTGATCTGGTGTTCGGTGAGGTATTTACGCACCATCAGGTAAACGTATTTGGGATACAGCTTCCGGCCGGTGTGAGGATGTACGAATAAAACTCTCTCCTCGAATCCTTCCAGATGGGCACGCTTTTCAGCCTGATACTGCTGAATCTGCGCAGCCAGCGAAGCGGAGATAGGTATGATTCTCTCCTTTCCCCCTTTTCCCATTACTTTAATTGTCAGGTTTCCTTTATCTATTTTAAATTCTTCCAGAGATATTAGTTCAGAGAGACGTAGCCCGGCCTGGTAAAACACCTCAAATATCAACCGGTGCGTTTGCCCTTCGAAGTCGGCGGAAAAGATTTGTACGGCGGTGGTGGACACCGGGCTTACATTTTCTTCCAGGGCGCGCATACCTTTTTCATCAATAAAGCCTGGCAGGCGTTTCTTGATTTTAGGGGCTATTACCTTCACCATAGGCGATTGGGTAAGCAATGCCTGTTGCAGACAATATTTAAAAAAAGATTTGAGTGTGGATATTTTCCTATTGACGCTTTTGGCTGTCATGGCATTCTCCATCAGGGATGCCAGCCAGTCACGTATCATGACATGAGAGATGTCGCCAAGCAGGGTGCGGCCGTAACTGGTAGTAATATGGTCCAGGAACTGGGTCAGGTCATTACGATAGGCAGTGCTGGTATGACCTGAGTATCGTTTTTCGAGCTCCAGATAGGAGATAAAACGCTCGGATAATGAGTATAGCTCTTGATTCAACACAAAAAGATTGATGATTGTAAAGTTATCAAATAACCTTACAATCATCAAATATTTTGAGTTGCTATAAGCTAATTAGCAAAGGATATTATCCTTCGATTTTACCAGAAGCCAACTGTTGTTTGTAAACGGCTTTCAGTACTTCAGTACGACGTTTAACAGAAGGTTTGGTAAAAGACTGGCGTGATCTGAGTTGCAGCAGGATGCGGGCTTTCTCAAATTTCTTCTTATACTTTTTCAGCGCCTTGTCTATGTTTTCGCAATCTTTAGAATCAATTATCAACATAATTTTGCCTCTTATTTTTAGGAACGCAAAGATAAAATAAAATTCAGAAAAAACAAAAAGGATAGTTTTTTTTCTCCTTTAGTCTTCCTCCCCCCCTTCTTCACCGTAGAAAATGACCCAGAGGAGCAAATCGGGCGTAAAGTTAGTGAATTTATGCTCAGCACCGGCGGGCACGAAGAGGAAATCGCCCGGCCCTGCCTTTATTGTTTTTTCTTCGAGGGTAAAATCGCTGCTGCCTTTCAGGACTATATATATTTCATCCTGGGTATGGGGTTCCTGGTCATCGAGGTCTTCCGGTCTGAAAATAATCCCTCTCATGCTGCCGTGTTCGAATAGAACGGCGAAGTCGTCTTCACTTTTCTGCAGTTGTTGCAATGCTTCGGCCAGCGATACATGGAACCTCATGGGCAGACAATTTGGGTGATCAGTTCGAAAATTGTCTTTCAAATTAAGGTTTTTCATGCGAATGACCAAAGAATGGGGTGAAAGAACCGCGGTACACAAAAGCTCAGGGCTGCGTTGCATGGCCATGTGCCTTTGTGTATCACCAGGCAGGTGCACACCGCGGGAATCTTTACTGTTTTTGTTGAGCGGGTGGCTTACGTATTAATGTTGCTACCCATGGGGTAGTAACGTAGGCCTGCCGGCACAGACTTTTCAGGACTAATATTATTGGATCAGTATGATGGGGATGGTGGTGTTCCTTCTTTGAGGCCTGTTTCATGGTGTAAAACCGTAAATACGATACAGTAATTTGGCCTGTTTATCCCCTTCAGCTGCGGTTACCGCATGGTCACGGTACTAACTGCTAACTACCCTGATCATCTGGCAACCGGCATACTGTGGGGTGTTGTTCTCGGAAACGTAGGAAAAATCCGGAAACAAGGAAGCGGGAATGAGCTGGCAATAGGGGAACCAGACCATTCCTGCAGATAAAGACTGCGGGGATAGTTCCCGCAGTACTATTGTAAGAATGCGATTGTTCTGTTGGGTGAATGGTGGAAACGAGCCGCCTTAGCAGCGATTGATCACCGTGCTCTCCCTTCAGCAACAGCACAGCCTTTTGGGGCTGCCGCTACTAGTCTTTAATTTTCTTTTTGAGCAGGCTTACCTGATCCTGGAGGCTTTGCAGCTGTGTGGCTACATCGGCCAGGTGGTTAACGCTCAACCGGCTTTGCTGGCTGGATTTACTGATAACGGCATCTGACTGCCAGAGTTCCAGTACATCTTCCATTTCAACGGCATACGGTTCGAACTGCAGATTGTCGGACACCAGGGTAATCTTCGATTTTGCGCGGTTGCTTTTTTGAATTCTTTTGAACACAATACCACCGCGGGTAGTGACTACCACATAGGTTTCGTTGTTTTTGATATCCTCCCAGCCGTCGATCTTGTGACAAACGATCACAGAACCGGATGATACTGGCAGCATGGAATCCCCGGCGATTTCGAATGCGCGGTAATCTCCTGCACCCAGCATAGGCAGGGTAAAGGTGTTCAGTTCTTCGATAAATTCCTCATCGTTGTATCCTGCCAGATAACCTGCGGCTGCTTTTACAGGCACAAAAGTGATAGACTGCCTGCTACTGCCGAGTTTTTGTTGCCGGCGTTTTTCCAGGTAGCTGTCTTTTTGTGAGCTGAGATCTCTTCGCAGCAGATCATCAATGGATACCCTGAACATATCACTTACCTGTTCCAGCACTTCAGTCCTTGGTTCCGCACGCTCTTCTTCATATGCGCCGAGCAGGGAACGCTTGATACCGAGCTTGTCGGCAAATTCTTGCTGCGTCCAGCCTTTTTGCTTACGCAGATATTTCAAATTCTGGCATACTACGGACATAACCTAAATAATTTAGTACCTTGCTAACAAAATTAGCAAATATTTTTATCATTTACCAAATATATCTGGCGGGCAAGACTTATTTTTGCCCGGATTAATCAATTTAACTAATTATGTTACTTGTACATTCCATTTTGAGATGGGCGGTACTGCTCACCGGTATTTGGGCCGTAATCCGTGCTTACAAAGGTGTTTCGGGCAAAACTCCGTTCACCGCTGCAGATAATAAGGCAGGTCTTTTCTTTATGATTGCCTGTGATATTCAATTGCTGGTAGGTATCATTCTTTTCTTTACCAGTCCGCTGGTAGGTGCAGCCCGTGCAGATATGGGAGCAGCTATGAAGGATTCGGTACTGCGTTTATTCACTGTGGAACATGAGTCGCTGGCCATCGCAGCCATTGCACTGGTTCACATTGGTAAATCCAAGGTAAAGAAAGCTACCGATGCCGTTAAAAAGCATAAGCTGGCGCTGAATTTCTACAGCATTGCTATGATCCTCATCATTATTATGGTGGCGATGATTATGACAAAAGGCCAGCGTGGCTGGATCTAATTGTTGAAGATTTACTCCAAAATAATAATGGCGGCCTTGTCAAGAAGCCGCCATTTCTTTTTTATGTATTGACCACTTTGTAATCAGTGTTGTGTGCAATGACCGTTAGCCCTGATCCTGGTTATACTGCCTGAAAGAGTAGATATATGGCAGTACCGGTAGTATCATTGATGCAGCAAATATAACGAATATCCCCGTAATGAGTGACATGAAGAAAGCGCCAGCAATAAACACGATACCGGCAGCGGTCCATAATATACTGGCAAACCGGTGCGTTTCCTTCCATATTTCCGCACTACGCAGCGTCCATGGGGTACGAATACCCACATAATTATTGGGTTGCAAATTCCGCAGATACAGGCCTATACCGGTAATTACCAACCCTATTCCGATAAATGCCCAGCGCTCCATGGCATAATAATGCCCCGTTTGGACCATCAGAATAATCAGGCAACTCATGGCAGTGAGTGCCAGCTGCATCACAAACCTCACCCGGTAATACTCCTGGTGCATAACTCCCGGATCGCTCACCTGATCCCCGTCTGTACGTGGCAGGTAGCGAAACAATGCATACAACAAACCATTGGTGAGAAATACAAATATCATCAGCAGCAGGAAATCACTTTTTGTCTGAATCTGTTGCTGTACCGTATCGTTTAGTGCTGCAGGAAAAACATCCGGTAGTGACTGCCAGATAAGGCCCAGATAAACGAGCGGGGCCACGAGGAGGGCCAGGAGAAGGAGCTCTTTGCGATAATCCGTTTTTGTCATTGGAACTTGCTTTAAAGGATGAATATTCACAATTTCCTTTTATCTCATTCTCATATACCTGACATATGACAGATTGTATATAACGGCTGGGATAGCAATGCTTTCCGTAAACTGTATATGCCTGACATATTACAGATTGTATACCCGATATGTTGCAAAATTACGAAATCTATTTAGCCTCTGATTATTTTACTAATTATTTTAGTAAAACTAAAAATATTAGTACCTTTGAATTCCGCATCTATAGCGGGCGTTAACCACTACCTTCTGCTTGCAAAAACGAAAACTATCAATTCAAAACTTTGAGTTATGCTATCGTTGCAACAACGCGCTATTGCGCATCTCGACCTTGACTGCTTCTTTGTTTCAGTAGAATGTCAGCAAGACAGCAGCCTGCTCGGAAAGCCACTACTGGTAGGCGGCAGCAGCGACCGTGCTGTGGTGTCCGCCTGCAGCTACGAAGCCAGACGCTATGGCATCCACTCCGCCATGCCCATGAAAACAGCCCTGCGCCTATGTCCGCACGCCATCGTACGCAGCGGGGATATGGAAGCATACAGCAATAAATCCCGGGAAGTCACTGAAATTATTGCCGATAAAGCCCCGCTCTATGAAAAGTCATCCATTGATGAATTTTATATAGATATCAGTGGAATGGATAAATTTTTTGGTTCCCTGAAATGGACAAGTGAACTGAGAAAGACAATTATGAAAGAATCGGGGCTCCCCATCTCCTTTGGACTGGCCTCCAATAAACTGGTTTCCAAAGTAGCCACCGATGAGGCTAAACCTAATGGGCAACTGGAGATTCTGTTCGGAGAGGAAAAATCATTTCTGGCTCCGCTAAAGATTGAAAAAATTCCCATGGTAGGAAAAGAAACCGCGGCACAACTGCGCCGGCGCGGAGTAGAAACAGTGAAAACGCTCAGTGAAGTACCGGTATCTCTGCTGGAAGCGTGGATGGGAAAGCATGGCATCTCCCTATGGAAAAAAGCCAATGGAATAGATGAAACGCCCGTGATTCCCTACTATGAACAAAAATCTATTTCAACGGAAAATACTTTTCCCGCAGATACCATCGATATGGAATTCATGCATGCTGAACTGGTACGCATGACAGAAAAAATTGCCTTTGAACTGCGGCAGCAAAATAAACTGACCGGCTGTATCACGGTAAAAATCAGGTACTCGGACTTCGAAACTGTTACCAAACAAATGAGTATCCCCTACTGCTGCAGCGATCATGTACTGCTGGAAAAAGTAAAAGAGCTTTTTAAAAAACTCTACGATCGCCGGCTGCTGGTACGCCTCATCGGCGTAAGGTTCAGCCACCTGGTACAGGGAAATTATCAGATCAGCCTGTTCGACGACAGTCAGGAAATGATTGCGCTCTACCAGGCAATAGATCAAATTAAAAACAGGTTCGGATGGGAATTCCTGATGAAAGGAACCAATGTAGTACCTCCAGAGAAAAAACATTTGCGCAGTAAGAAAGAAATCACGCCGTATTTCAAAGTGTAGCACGGCTTTTCATCCATTGCTCAGGCGACTAAGAAAATAGAAAGGCGCCTCGGGGGCTGGTATTTTTTATACAAAGAATCCGGACCCCAGAATTTTAAGGGCCAGGGTGGAGGTGCGGGTGGAGAGCCGTGCATTGTGCGCTGAAGACGGAGGACGGAGCACCACAAAAAGTCAAACATGTACCTGAACTGTAAAACATTTTTTAGCTTACGATACGGCACCATGCACGTGGAAACATTGGTGGAGCAGGCAAAACAGCTGGGCATCACCACACTGGCGCTTACTAATATCAACATCACTTCCGATGCGTGGACCTTCGTAACCGAATGCCAGAAACATGATATCAAACCAGTATTGGGAATAGAATGCAGAAACGATCATACCCGCTGCTACCTGCTGCTGGCAAAGAATCAGCAGGGATGGTACCATATCAATAAATTTCTTTCACATAAACTACATACCGATGAACCCTTTCCGAAAAGAGCACCGCAACTGCCGGATACCTATGTGATCTACCCCTGGGGAACACAGGACCCGCTTGCATTACAGGAAAATGAACTACTCGGTGTAAGTGTGCGCGATATCAATAAATTGTTCAGAACAGACACCTTCGCCATCCGGAAAAAACTGGTAATCATGCAGCCCGTGACCTATCAGGATGAACTGCATTATGAACTGCACCAGGTGCTCCGGGCAATTGACCAGAACATCCTCATATCGCAACTATCATCCGATACTATTGCCGGACCGGATGAAATGTTCATTCACCCGGCCGATCTTGTGTCGTACTTTGAACAGTACCCGCATATTGTGGAGAACACCCTTGCCCTGCTCGATGCCTGCGAAGTGGAGATGAAAATGAACATCCCCCGAAATAAAAAAATATTTACCGGCAGCATGGAAGAAGATCGGCAACTATTGCGGGAGCTGGCCTTCAAAGGAATGGCACATCGTTATAGTGCAGCGGAAGAGATGGAGCAGGCTCGTGAAAGAATTGAGAAAGAACTGGATATTATTGCCAAGCTGAATTTTGAATCCTACTTCCTGATTACCTGGGACATCATACGCTTTGCACAGGAAAGAGGATTTTTTTATGTAGGAAGAGGTAGTGGCGCCAACTCTATAGTCGCGTACTGCCTGCGCATTACAGACGTTGATCCTATAGAGCTGGATCTCTATTTTGAACGGTTCCTGAACCTGTACCGCAGCTCCCCTCCTGACTTTGACATCGACTTCTCCTGGAAAGACAGAGATACGATCACCGATTATATTTTTAAAAAATACGGGACGGAACATACTGCATTACTCGGTACCGTAACCACGTTTCAGACACATGCGATTGTACGTGAACTGGGCAAAGCATACGGGCTGCCTAAAAAAGAGATAGACCGGATTCTCACCGGGGGCCTGAGTATACAACTGAATGAAGACAGCATACAGCGGAAAATCCTGCACTTTTGCCAGCTGATGGACAACCAGGAAAAATCCTTTCCCAACCACCTCAGCATTCATGCCGGTGGCATACTGATCAGCGATGCGCCCATACACCACTACTGTACCACCTATTTTCCGCCGAAAGGCTTCAGCACGGCGCAAATGGATATGTTCCAGGCCGAAGCCATAGGACTGTATAAGTTCGATATTCTTAGTCAGCGTGGGCTGGGACATATCCGCGACGCCATAGATCTGATAAAACAAAACCACGGTATTGACATAGACATCCACCAGGTACAGGCTTTCATGAAAGATGAACAGGTGAAACACAACCTGCGGAATGTGAATACTATTGGCTGCTTTTATATAGAATCGCCCGCCATGCGGCAACTGCTCACCAAACTGCGCTGTGATAATTACCTGTCGCTGGTAGCGGCCAGCTCTATCATACGACCCGGGGTGGCGCAATCCGGCATGATGAAGCAATATATTGAACGGTACAATAACCCCGGGAGCGTACAATACCTCCATCCAATAATTGAAGAATTGCTGAAAGAAACTTTCGGCATCATGGTATACCAGGAAGATGTAATTAAGGTAGCCCATAAGTTTGCAGATATGGAACTGGCAGATGCAGACCGGTTGCGCAGAGCTATGGCAGGGAAATACAGAGGATTGAAAGACCTGGAACAGATACAGCTGCGGTTTTTCCGTAACTGTGATGCCAAAGGGCATCCCCGCCACGTAAGCGAGGAAGTATGGCGGCAGATTGCCAGCTTTGCCAACTTCTCCTTTTCAAAAGCCCACTCCGCCAGCTTTGCCGTGGAAAGTTATCAGAGCCTGTATCTGAAAACGTACTATCCGGCAGAATTCATGGTGGCTGTGATCAATAACTTCGGCGGCTTTTACAGCAGGGAACTGTATTTCAACCAGCTGAAGCAAACGGGCGTGCAACTACACGCTCCCTGTGTAAATCATAGTGATTATGTGACTAATATCAAAGGCAGGGAGGTATATGTTGGCTTTATTCACATCGAGGGACTGGAACAGGCGCTGGCAACGCGCATCTTCACAGAAAGGGAGCAGTACGGCCCCTACCTTCACCTGGAAGATTTTGTGCAACGGATCGCGCCGGGGCCGGAACAACTGGAGATCCTGATCCGAATTGGCTGTTTTAACTTCACCGGCTATACGAAAAAAGAACTGCTGTGGAAAGGCAGCTTACTGGTACGCGGGCGCGAAGTGAAACAGATCCACCATCTCCCGTTATTTAAACCTGCACCGGTAGACTGTACCTTACCGCAACTCAGTTACCATTCCCATGAGGATGCCTTCGATGAGATAGACCTGCTGGGGTTTCCGCTGCAATCGCCCTTCAGTATTCTGCAACATAATCAGTCCGCCTACATACTTTCCCGCGATTTCCGGCAATATATCGGGAAAGAAATTATAGCACTGGGTTATTATGTGACTATGAAGATGCTAAGGACGTCTAAGGGTGAGCCCATGTGTTTCGGTACTTTTCTGGATGCAGAAGATCAGTTTTTGGATACCGTCCATTTTCCGGACAGCTTGCGCCAATATCCGTTTCAAAAAGGTGGATTTTACCAACTGCAGGGTCGCGTGATTTCAGAATATGGCGTTATTACATTGGAAATCAGCCAGATGCGGAAAATCGGCTATTTTGAGGATAAAACTCAATGATTACGACAAAAATCCCTATTTTTGTGACAAATGTCGGAATATGCAAAATTTTAAAGGCTACCAGGCACAGGAAAATGCGCTGTTGATTCAGGCGGAGCATGTGGGAACCGGATATTTTGATTTCATCGCGTTGTCCAGAAGTGGCATTATTAAAAGGGCACTGCTTAACTTAAGCAGGCAGATATCTTTTTCATTAACGGAACTTGCGCAGGTGGTACATATATCAGAACGCACGTTGCAGCGCTATGCGGACGACGCCAAACTATCGCTGGACACAAGCGAGCGGGCGATTATGCTCTCTGCGCTTTACCAGAGAGGGGCCGAAGTATTCGGCGACCTCGAAAACTTCAAGGAATGGATGCGCACGCCGCTGCCATCCTTCAACTATCAACTCCCTATTTCGCTATTAGACACCACTTTCGGATTTCAGCTCATACAGGATGAACTGGGCCGTATTGAACATGGCTTGTTTGCATAGCTTTTAACTTTTCTCTCATGGACGTTTACAGGATCAGTAAGTGTGCTTACATCAATGACCTGAGCGGAACCGGTGCGCGCCTGTATGGCGGCCGCTGGAACAGCAAAGGCCATTCCATCGTGTATACGGCAGGCTCCCGGGCACTGGCTGCCCTGGAGGTATTGGTACACATACCACTGAAAAATATTATACAGGACTTTTGCATTGCCGCTATCCACATCCCGGATAACATCGGCATCAAAGTACTTACTCCGGAAGACTTACCGGCCAACTGGCAGTCGCTGGCACCATTGCCAGAGCTGCAATGTATCGGAGATGAATGGATAGAAACAGCAAAATATCCGGTGCTGAAAATTCCTTCCGTTATTATTGCTGACGAATATAATTACCTGATCAACCCGGAACACCCGGAAGCCGCGGAAATCCTCGTCAGAAAAACACAACCCTTTCAATTTGACCAACGCCTGGGCAGGTCCTAAAATAAATCAGCCGACACCAATGGTGTCGGCTGAAAAAGATTCGCGCCTTGCGCGATATTATCTTTGGCTATTCCAGTCCGAATAATCCTTTATTCAGCAGCTGCAGCGTCTTTTCTTTCAGCTGTGCATTTACCAGAATTGAAATATTATGACGGCTACCACCGTAGGAAATCATGCGCAGCGGCACTTCTTCCAGGGAAGCAAACAGCTTGGTAATGATAGAAGGCGTAGCCGCTACTTCGTTACCTACGATGGAAACGATGGCCTGCTGATAGTCCAGTTCTACAGAACCAAACGGCTGCAGTTCTTTCAGGATCAGATCCAGGTGTTGCGGATTATCGATAGTGAGTGACACCGCAACTTCGGAAGTAGTGATCATATCGATTGGTGTGCGGTATTTTTCGAATACTTCGAAGATTTTACGCAGGAAACCATAAGCCAGCAGCATACGGCTGGATTTGATTTTAATCGCGATGATGCCATCTTTTGCAGCGATAGCTTTTACGCCATTGCCATTAGGCAGCTCGGTGATGATAGTGCCTCTTGCATCAGGCTGCATGGTATTGAGCAATTTCACCGGAATGTTGAAATGCTGTGCAGGCCAGATAGATGCCGGGTGCAGGATCTTAGCGCCGAAGTAAGCCAGCTCGGCAGCCTCATCAAAGGAGAGCTGTTCGATCGGGAAAGTTTTCTTCACAACACGGGGATCATTGTTATGCATACCGTCGATATCTGTCCAGATCTGCACTTCCTGCGCCTGGATAGCAGCACCAATCAGGGATGCAGAGTAGTCGGAACCACCGCGTTTCAGGTTATCCACTTCACCTTTGGCGTTGCGGCAGATATAACCCTGGGTGATAAAGAGCTCCACATTTTTATGCTGATCGATCAGGGTAGTGAGCTTGGTTTTGATTTTAGGAATTTCGGGCTCTTCGAACTCGTCGATGCTCATGAAATCCAGTGCTGGCAACAGTGCTGCGGAAATACCTGCTTCTGCAAGGTAAGCGTAGAACAGTTTAGTGGAGAGTAATTCTCCTTGTGCCAGGATATCTTTGTTCAATGCTTCATTGAAAGATATCTTAAGGATGATATTCAGAAATTCGAAGTGTTCATCCACGATAGCCTTTGCGGCAGCACGGCCGTCGTCGGTCTTGACCAGCTCATCACAGAAAGAGCGGTAGTGTGCTTCCAGCTTATCGATGAGCTGTTTAGCCTGTTCCTTCTTTCCTTCTGACAGTGACTGACCAATTTCCACGAGGGCGTTAGTTGTACCTGACAGTGCAGACAGCACCACAATTTTCTGGCCGCCTTCGGCGGTTACCAGTTGGGCTATCGAATGCATGCGCTCTGGTTTTCCCACGGAGGTTCCACCAAATTTTAACACTTTCATCTGAATAATAATTGTATATGATTGATGAGATTATTTTAAAAATTCAAATTAAACTTTGCAGCCACTTCTCTTAAATCCTTTACAACAGGCGCCAGCACGGGAATTCCGTTATGGAGGCGGTGTTCCTGCATTTCCCTTTCAGGATCGCCGGGGATCAGGACTTCTTTACCTTCCACAGGAGTGGCGGAGCGGAATCTGCCAATCCATGTGTCCATATGGGCTTTGAACTCATCAGCCGGGCGGAAGGCGTCTACACGCATTGCGCCGAAGAAATGACCGAGTCCCTCCCCTACCGGATCTGGCGCCAGCGGCAGGAAGCTCACGAAAGGTGGTGCCCAGGGACCATAATTGGCGCCTGAAAGCACGGCCGAAAATATGTCAACAATTGCTCCCAAACAATACCCTTTATGACTTCCGTGATCACGGTCGCCACCAAGCGGCAGCAGCGCACCACCACTTTTAAGTTCGTGCGGGTTCGTGCTTGGGTGCCCATCTTTATCCTGAATCCAGCCGTATGGCGCGTCTTCATTCTTCCTTTGAAGAATTTCGAGCTTACCGTTGGCGGCAGTGGTAGTGGCAAAATCGGCTACAAAAGGAGGTTGTTCTTTTGCGGGAATGGCTACTGCAATCGGATTGGTACCCAACATACGCTCTTTTGAAAACGTAGGTGCTACCAGGGGACTGGCATTGGTCATAGCCATACCAATCATATCGCGGTCCAGTGCTTTCATAGCGTGGTAACCTGCGATACCGAAGTGATTGGAATTTTTAACACTTACCCATCCGGTGCCTGCAACTGCGGCTTTTTCGATGGCCACCTGCATGGCAAAAGGTGCTACTACGAGGCCCAGACCAGCATCACCGTCTACCACAGCGGTACTGGGAGTTTCGTGAACGATGCGGACATTAGGCTTAGCATTGATGCGACCTGCTTCCCAAAGGCGAACATAGCCGGATAACCGGGCTACACCGTGTGAATCTATCCCTCTGAGATCAGCCGATACCAGCACTTCGCTGGCCAGCGCTGCATGTTCAACGGAGCATCCCATGTGGATAAACACTTCATGGGTGAATTCCCGCAGGTGATGGTATGAAAAAACTTCTTCCATGAGAAAAATCTGAAATACTACTAAAAAACGAATTAAGCCTGTGCAGTTGGGCCGCCAAAATTCATGGGGAGGGAAACGGGTTCCTGATCCTGAATGGTACCGTGAACAGATTCGTATTTCTTGATATTATCCACCATCGCCTTCATGAAACGCTTGGCATGCTGGGGAGTCAGTATAATGCGGGATTTTACTTTTGCTTTTGGCAGTCCTGGCATCACATTAACAAAATCTACCACGAATTCGGCGTTGGAATGCGTAATGATAGCGAGATTAGCGTATTGACCTTCAGCCATTTCTTCAGTCAGTTCTATGTTGAGCTGCTGTTGTTCATCCTCCTGATGTTCCATGTATTTTCTATTTAGCGGTACAAAAATAAAAAAAGAGGGCTCAAATGTAGTCATGGTCGGAAGAAATTTCTTCCGACCATTTTCTTTTATATATTTTCTTTTGATTTTTTAACAAGATACTGACAACCATTTATTTATGATTACATATCACTATTTTAGTGATTGATGTATCAT
>NZ_JAHUWJ010000010.1 GCF_019219075.1 Chitinophaga sp. sic0106 | reverse complement strand
TTTCTTTCAAATGAAAAAGTTCATCTGAAAAAAAAGTATAACTTGTTGGGAGTTCTTTGAGAGGGCAGCCGTCGGGGATGTGGCTGTATGTAAGCAGGTATGATGCGGGTGGGTACTGGTATGGGTTTAATGGGAAGGAGAATGATAATGAAATCAAAGGTGAAGGGAATCAGCAGGATTATGGGATGAGGGTGTATGATCCGAGGATTGGGAAGTTTTTAAGTGTAGATCCTCTTTCGCCCAAATATCCTGAATTAACGCCTTATCAATTTGCAAGTAATACACCTATTTGGGCAATTGATATAGATGGACTAGAATCTGGAGTTATTTCTTTTAATCCTGGAGTAAACCTTAGTAGAGCCCAAACTGCTGATAATTTCCAGCGAGGAATTCGCAATTGGTGGAGTACGCCCGAAACTAGCGAATATTGGCGCGGAGTTTTGAGAAATGATGAAGATGTTTTAGGTTATCCAAGAGGGACTTTTACTACTAAAGGGGATCGGATTACAGCAGCGCTGATAATTTACATGCATAATGCGCAACATGAACCTGGACATTTAAATCTACCATCTTCGACAAGAACACCAAGGGCTTCTAATGGCCCTCAAGCCCCTAAGGCAAGTATAGAGGTAGATGTTAGCCAGCCTGCAATTAAGGTTCCTGGATCAAACAGTACCGAACCTATAAACGTGGCGTTTGGTAAAACAAAGTCTTATGGAAGTGAGGTTTATACTAATTTATCAGAATTTGCTGAGTCGAAAGGGGCGATTAACTATAGAACATTTAATAAAATTCCGAATTATTCCGAAGTGGAACAGGATTTTATCAATTTTGAAGGATCTTTCCTCTTTGCTACCGATGCGGTTAAAGTAACTAATGGAAAGGTATTTTTCAATCTAGATGGAGTTGATATGAATGCTGTGTCCAAAATTAAACCAGGGGTAGGATTATATCAGCAACTAGATGAACTTGGAGGGCAAAGTTGGTGGGAGAAATCCAAGATAACTGAATGGGAATTAAGGCAGGTAACTAGTGATAAGGCATTGTTGAATAATACACATTTCTATGAAGGAGGTAAAGAGGTACCTGCTAAATCAGTTTTAAATAGAATTAATCAATGAGGAAATATACTTTACGTAAGCAAATTAAAAACCGAGGATGTTTTGCTGAAATCATTTATGATTTAATTGTAAATGAAAATGAGGGATTTTGTATTGATTGCCGTTGTAGTGATTGGGTTGTAATTTGCAATGCGGCAGGTGCTATTTTCTATGATTATTTTAAGAGACTAAGAGTTGGAGGCGTAAAGATTGTAGTGTATGAAATAAACTGGTATCCTATAGATACTAACAACCTAATAGTGTTATTCGCTTGCCTCCAGGCATTTGCAGAAGCAACAGATGTTTTCATTGATAACTTAAAAATTGATACTGATCTTGGAATGTTCTGCCTTCCAGAGGCGAGGGGAATATAAAGATGTCGGGTCTTTGAACTGATGTAGTCTGGGCTTTAGTCTAACATATTTTTCTGAAAGAAATCCTTAAACTTAGACTTGGTAAGCATTGTATCGATAATCCGGTACAGTGCTTGCCTGTCTTCTTCTTCGAGCTGTTCAATTAGGCGCAGCTTCTCGGCGATGGTTTTATCTTCCACTCTTACATCGCTGGGTACTTTACCTTCCAGGTGAATCAGTTCATCGATGGTCATGCCGAACAGGCGTGAAATCTTCTCTAAAGCCTCGATAGAAGGCTCTCTTTCTCCTTTTTCAATTTTGCTATAGTTAGACGGCAGCATGCCAGCAACTGCGGCTACTTCTTTTTGGAGTAGTTTTTTTTGTTCCCTGACGATTTTAATGTTTTTACCAATGTTCATCTGAAACTGGGTTAAGTTACAATGGAAAGGTAGTCAAAAAGGATACTTTTTAAATAAATCTGTACTTTTTGAACATTTTAAGTTGTCAAAAAGGAAATTTAATCTTTACTTTGTGGTTGTCAGATTGTCAAAAAATAAATTGTTATGGGAACCACAAAAGTAATCAGGTACTGCAAGCTGCACAGCCGCAGTCAGGAAGTTAGGAAATTATATCCAGATGGACGCTCAGGCTACCGCGGTGTTCCGTGGCTCCGGATCGGTGGGTTATGGATGGAGCGTTACGGTTTTAATGTAGGTGATCCAATCGAGATCACCGTTGAAAATGGAGTGATGACCATTAAAAAGCTGGTTGTCCATGGAAATCACTGAGATTAAGCAGCAGCTAACCCTTGCTACTCTCCTGCATTACTACGGCTTAAAACCTGATAAGTCGCTACGGCTTAATTGCCCGTTCCACGATGATAAAACACCGAGCCTGCAGGTGTACTATAAAACCCATACCGTCTACTGCTTCAGTGCCAACTGCAAAACCCACGGCAAGCCGCTTGATGTGATTGACTTTGTAATGCACAAAGAAAACTGCAGCAAGTATGAAGCGATCCTAAAATGTAAGCAGCTAATCGGTGGTGATCCCCTTCCAGTTGTGACTTTACCGGGGCTGCGCACCGCTATCCTGGGTAATATGTTCACTTACTTTAAAAATGGAGTTAGTAATAGTGATCCTGCAAAAACGTATATACGTGAGCGTGGGTTGAACTATGAAGTCCTTGAAATCGGCTACAATAGTGGCCAGTTCCACCACGGTGCCCGCAAAGATGAAACCCTGATTAACGACTGTTTACAGATTGGTTTATTATCGGTTCATGATAAGCTAGGGCGCACCGGTGAAACCTCTTATCGTGTGTTCGGTAAGGGTTGTGTCGTTTTTGCGTTGCGTAATAAACAACACCAGGTGTCTGGTTTATACTTCCGCAGTACTTACAATGACGCCGATCAAAAACACTTTTACTTAAAGGATCGGAAGGGCCTGTATCCGGGGTATCCTGCTGCCAGTACAGAAAAGTTAATCTTAACTGAAGCGATTATCGATGCTGCTACCTTGTTGCAACAGCCAGCCATTACCAAGGAATACAGCGTGCTGGCCTGTTATGGGACTAATGGCCTGCTGGCAGAACATATGAGCGCTATTAAATCCTTACCCCACCTAAAGGAGATTGTTTTTGCTTTTGACGCAGACGAGGCAGGCAATAAGGCCGTGGAGAAATACGCAGCGTTATTAAAGGAGCAGCTTCCTGAAATTATCCTTACCTATCTGGAACTGCCCACCGGTGAGGATATTAACAGCATCAGCCTATCCCATGAGCCGCAAATTTTTGTTCATCTACTCACCAACAGAAAATCAATTTTTTCTTCAGTTGAAGAAAAAACACTGGAACCGATAATCACTGTAAAAGCTACGCCAGTATTAAATACCAGTCATCCCCATAAACTTATCTATGATACTGACCAGCTTCAGTACTGCATCCAGGGCGGATTAAGTAAGTTGCTGGATAGCATGAAAGTTACGCTGGTAGTGGAACAGAAAGATAACGGCCAGAAAAGCCGTAACAAAGTAGACTTGTACGAAGATAAGCAGGTGGAAAAGTTGAGCCGTGATATTAGCGAACGTTTAGGTGTAGATAGAGCCTTACTGGATGCGGATTTATCCACGCTGACGGATCTACTGGACAGCCACCGGGAAAAAGACCAGCAGCAAAACGACCCTGCCAGCGCCAGGGTGTATCCTATGACAGCAGCTGAACGCAGCGGTGCAGAGCAGTTTTTAAAACAGGCGGACCTGATTGGTCAGTTAAACGAGTTGCTGGGTAGTGCTGGTATTGTTGGGGAAGAAACCAACCGTATCTTTTTACTGCTGATCGCCATCAGCTACAAAATGCCAGAAACCTTACACGCCCTGATCCAAGGTAGTAGCGGCAGCGGCAAAACCAGACTGCTAAAGCAAATATCTGACTGTATCCCAGCCGAGAGTGTGACCAAACTTACCCGCGTGAGTGATAAGGTGTTGTATAACTACCCGGAGCATTACTTTGTAAACCGGTTGCTATGCCTGGAAGATATAGACGGGCTGAGTGAAGAAGCTGAGTTCGCGTTTAGGGAGCTGCAGAGTAACGGAGAGCTGAACAGCGCCACCAGCATCAAGCTGGAGAACGGAACTATTACCAGCGGTCAGAAAACGGTGAAAGGGCCCATTGCTTCCCTTGCCTGTACTACCCGTGGTGAAATCTATGAGGATAATATGAGCCGTGTATTTTTACTGGCTGTGGATGAAAGCAGCGACCAGACCAGCCGTATTATTAACTACCAGAATACGAAGGCCACCGGTAACATCGATGGTAAAAAGGAACAGGAAACAAAACAATTTATACAACGCGTGGTGCGCTGCCTTCAACCGCTTGAAGTGGTGAACCCTTACGCCTGTAAGCTGCAACTACCGCCCGATGCACACAAGATCAGGCGCTTAAATGATCTGTTTTTGAACTTTGTAAAGATGGTAACGCTGCTGCATCAGTACCAGCGTAAGCGGGACAGTAAAGGACGGTTAATTACAGAAATATCCGACCTTGAAGTAGCGGTAGATATTATGTTCGAAAGCATCGTGCTGAAAGTGGATGAGCTGGATGGCAGCCTGCGACAGTTTTTTGAACAGTTAAAGGACTGGCTGCAAACCCAGTACCCAGAAGGTTATCGGACTGCCACGTTCTGCCTGCGCGAAGTTCGGCAGGGACTACGTTGTAGCAAAATGCAGGTGTTTAGATGTTTTAATGACCTGCAACGCCTTGAATATGTACGCCAGCAGGGCGGCCACGCCAATCGTGGCTTTACTTATCAGGTAGTTTATTGGGATAATTACACTGCCCTGCGCAGTAAGCTGAAAAGGCACCTGGAATCCCAGCTTGAATTGCTCAAAGATGTTACGCCAGCCGCCCCCATGTTACACCAGTGAAACACCACGGAAACGCCAGAATGTAATACCATGGCTGAAATGTGGTCTGGCGTAACGCGTAACAAAAAAGTGCTCAAGGGCCCTTTTTTAAAAAGTATCATAGTTATAGGTTTTATATCATAGTGTTACCCCTCTCTCCAAAAGTCAGTTAAAATAATACCAATTATTTATGAAACAGATCATAGGTATGTTCAAAGACTACCTGTCTGTTGTGGGATACAGCATAGGCACGCAGTCTATGCTGCCCAGGTGTGTAAATGAGTTTTTACACTACAGGCAGTGTAAAGACGTATTGGTCGTTACTCCAACGGATATACGTCTTTTTTACGAGTGGCTACAGGTGCGGCCGCTGAAGCGAAAGGAAGGCACTTTAAGCGAAATGATGATTGCTCATTACATGTACGCGTTACGGGTGTTCTTCGACTGGTTGCAGGCGACGGGCGTGCAGCCAGTGAATCCGATTAGCGGCCTGAAGTTTAAGACGGCAGCGTATAACAGCCGTAAGCCTCTGCCCAGAGAAGAAATAGGGAAACTCTTCGATGTGGCCACTACGGTAAAGGAGCAGGTAGTATTGCACCTGTTTTATAGCTGTGGGCTGCGGCGCAGCGAGGCGGTACGGTTGCAGGTAACGGATGTTCACCTGAGTCATCAGGTGTTGTATGTGAAACGTGGTAAGAACGCACGTAGACGGGTGATCCCGTTGCCTAATAAGGTGGTAGTAGTGTTGGGTCAATACTTGAAGCATGAGCGTAGCCGAGCGCGTAAATCCGGATCAGCGTTTATGCTAAACCGTGAGGGCCGTTACATGCGGGGAAACAGCTACCTGTTAATTCTAAAGAAGCTACTATCCCAAGCGGGTCTGAGTAAGGATATTACGTTGCATCACCTGCGGCACAGTATTGCTACACATCTGCTACATGGAGGTATGAGCCTTGGTTATGTACGGGATTACTTAGGTCACCGCCACCTGGAATCCACGCAAATCTATGCGACAGCTGGTGCGCATCAATTACAACAGTTATGACTATACGCCATTATCTTGAGACTCGCTATACGGCTGCGACTACCGAATGTTACCTGCGTGAAATAGCTGCTTTTATGGGCAACTATCCAGCGGCTGCCACGGCCACGTTTACCGATGTTACGGGCTACATCCGCCAGTTGCGACAACGCTACACTAACCCGCAAACGCTGAACCGTATTGTATCTGCTATAAAAGTCTACTATGATTACCTGTGTTACAGCGGGCAAAGGCAGGACCATCCTGCAAAGTCCATCCGGTTACATGACCAGCGTAGCAGGGATATACAGTTACAAGAGTTATTTACCCCGCAGGAGCTGGAAGGGTTACTGGGTAAAACGGAGCGATACAAGGCACTTTACAGCCGTAATAAAGTGTTAATGGGCTTACTGGTCTACCAGGGGTTAAGAGTGCAGGAAATCGCCCAGATATACGTTACAGACGTTGACCTGGATAACGGTAATATCTACATAAAATCTACTCCCAATACCAACAGCCGTACCCTAACCTTAAAAGCGCCGCAGATCATGGTGTTACATACTTATCTGCACCAGGATCGTCCGGAGCTGCTGCAGGGAAAGGAAAGTGCTACACTCCTTATTGGTAAAGGATCGCAGCCCATGCCAGCGGAGGATGTCAGCAAATATGTTATCCGCAGTTTTAGGAACTACTATCCTGGACGGGTGGTAACTACGCAGACTATACGCCAAAGCGTAATCGCAAACCTGTTAACGCAAGGCCACGACATCAGTGTAGTACAGCAGTTCGCAGGGCATAAGTACCCATCCAGCACGGAACGGTATAAACAAAACGAGGTAGAAGTGCTGAGAGCGGCCATAGATCAGTATCACCCGATGAAATAAAAGAGCTGCTGCGTAACTTAAAAGTGGCTACCTGATCACTGTAAAGACCTTTATGTTGAAGGAAAATCGGTCTCACTGCGGGCTCGGTCCGACAAAAAGTGCGCCATCACTCCACTCGCCCTTCCGCTTCGCTCCAGGGCTCGCTCCGTTCTGTCACACTTTTTGCGTTCCCTCACCCTTCGTTCGTCCAGCTCTCGGTCTGGCTAGGTGCTGCGATGAAGGCCTGTACGTATGACCGCCATCCCTTCGCTGTCCATTTTTGTCCGCCCCCCGCCACCTGGCCCGGCCTTGCATTTTTGATTTTGCCATCCGCTCCGCTCCTGGCCAGACATAGGTCGAAGGCGCGGCTTGCTGTGGCTTCGCCTCACTTGCCCTGCGCTTGCCCCTACGCTTCGCTTCGGGGCTCGCTTCGGGCTGCGTTCGGCTCCCGCCCCAGCAGCCGGGCCAGGTATGGCGGAGGGGGCGGCGGTGCTACGATTAAGCGTTAGATTATAGCGCTAGAGGCTAGATCCCTGATTAGACGGGAGAAGAATATGCTGCGCGAACATGAGCTTTAGAATATCCCTCAGCTGTTGTGCTATCTTGCTTGCATCCTGGAAGACAAAGGATGCATCAGCGACAGAACATAGGCTGGGCGTATGTTTTACAATCGGCATTAGATATATGCCTGGGCGTTAGTAACATCCTTTATCTTCCAGGATGCCGACCAGCGCGAGTGCCTGCATTTTTTTCTTTCAAATGAAAAAGTTCATCTGAAAAAAAAGTATAACTTGTTGAAAGTTCTTTGAGAGGGCAGCCGTCGGGGATGTGGCTGTATGTAAGCAGGTATGATGCGGGTGGGTACTGGTATGGGTTTAATGGGCAAGAGAAATCCGATGAGATCAAGGGTGAAGGAAATAGTTATACTGCTCAGTTCTGGGAGTATGATCCAAGGATAGGAAGGAGATGGAATTTAGACCCAAAGGCAATCGTTGGCATAAGTTTATACGCAACGTTTAATAATAGCCCTATTTTGTACACCGATCCCCTTGGTGATACTACTGTTCCTATTCCAATTTTTGAAAGCATTTGGCCAGATATCTACAGAAATCACTTAAAGTATATTGCCAAGTGGCCATTAGAAGCTTCCGTGGATAATAAAGGTTTAATTCACCTCAATTTTCACTATGATCCAAGTAAATCTAGAAACGAAGCACGGAGAATGGCCAATGAATTGGCTCATCCAATTTTTAATCCAAATCCATTGTTCTTTGAAGAGGATGAGGTAGCTCCAGCTTCAACCTATGAGGGAGGAGCAAGAGGGGTTCGCTCGCTTGTACTTAGAACCGAAAATCAGCAACATGGGAGTGTTCTTGCGGCGGCTGTTAGGATTTTTAAGTTGCAAGACGGAGACGTTTTTGATGTAATCTTAATTCCACGAAAGTATGATCAGTATGATCCGGCTCCTGGTGTTCCTCCATTAGTCCCGCCAAATAGGAAGTATCCGAGTTATGATAGAATATTGGAGAAGTATAAAAAGGTTCCCTTCAAATCGCCAACATTACAGGAGCTTGAAAAGTATTTTAGAGAGCACCCAATGAAACCAAGAGTGGTAGGAGGTCATCCTTTTTCAAGTCTGGAAATGATGATTAAACAGATATTTGGAATAAAAACTGATATGCCATTGCCTGTAGCAGTACCTGCACTTGCACCTTTAGCCCTTTGAGTGATAAAGAAAATTATTTATGTCATTTTGTTAATTAATATTGGTGTATGAACATATATGAAAAGCTGGATGAAACGTTGAAACATAAAGCCAGATTTACTTACATAAAATTGCAAGATCCTAAGCAAGAAAGTGATATTATTCAAACTTTTGTTTCTGCGGGAGTAGAGGATAAATTTGCGTTAAGTCTATTAGTTGAAATGTATTCTTGGAAGGATGGTATAGAATATCAAAGTAATGAGCATACAAATCTTTATAATTACTCGGGAAGGGGAGTGTTATTGCCCTTACGCTTTATCAAATCGCTGTATGATTCTGGAGGAAAAGATTATTGGGAGCATGGAGTCGTGCCAATAATAGGGAACTATAAAGGAGAATATCTATTCCTTGACACTAATATAGAAAGTGACACTTACACGATGATACTTTTGTACTCAAAAAGTGCGATGTCTTTGTCGCCAATGTTAACATATTATGATTCAATTGAGTCTATGTTAGAAACAAACATAAAATGCTTTGAGGAAAAAATTTTTAATTATGTTGATGGTGTTGGGCTAATAGTTGACGTTGAGCGAATGTTTGAAATAAGCAAGGAAATAAATCCAAAATCTGAGTTTTGGGAATAATTATTTTAAAAACATAATGTATAATAAGTGTTTTTTGCAATTTTTTTTTGAGTAAAACTGCATAGAACTGCAATATTAATCATGGTGCCAAATCGGTTACCAGACTGTTTAGGAAGTATAGTAAGCCACTGTGGCTCAGTTGGAGATATTCTTGTTGTGATCCTAGCGGGATCACAACAAGAATATCAAAAGGTTATTAAAGCCGCTTAAATCAAAGGATTTAAGCGGCTTTAATTGGAACTAGCAAACCATAAATCCGACGGATTACTGAGTACGAATGTGGATTGTGAAATTGTAAATGGTGAAAGTAATTTTATCAAGAACAATATGTAGATGCGCAACCTGCAAATATTTATTTGTCGGGTAGGGCAAAGGTTTCAGCTGGCGGAGTAGACCGGTTTTTATCAAACCTCATTAAGAAGCTTGAAGAAAGATATAGCCCCACTCTCCTATTCCGCATAGGCAATCTTGCAGAAAGCCTAGGTGCGCACTTTCAGACACAAAGCAGATTCAACTAATAAAATGAATATTGGCTTTATCGCTGACGAGGTGCTGGAGGAAATGTCTGTGCCAGATAGAAAAGGCATAGAACATGCTTCTGCAGTGGGTTTCATTGTTCGAAGCGTACAGGAATTGTCAGAAAAAAATCTGCATCTTGAACAAGAAAATCACCAGTTAAAAGAAGCACTTGCAAATGTCATATCCAGGTTGGAGCAACTGGAGAGAAAGAAATAGCGTTATGTTGTTAACCCCAACCCATCATGTTCATAAAACTCACTTTTGTGCTATATCCATTCACGTTATTTTGCCGTAATATTACAGGCGCGTAACCATAATATCCGACATAAGCCTATACTTAAGGGACATACGTTGTTAACCGCTACCAGCCCTATAAACCTGTGTAGATAAGTGTTGTGACTAACTTGAGGCGTTACTGGTTATAAAGATTGTTATTTAAACACTATTTGTGAAATTCCTATGCTCGATAATTTTGAACTATACCACCGGTATTTATTTTTTGTTAACTCATCAGTTGTAATATCTGCAATACATGAAAAATTTATTCTTACTATTTATCCTATTGTTTTTGGAGAGATGTTATTTGCCCAGAAGGTATATCAGAGCAGGGCCGACAGTATTTCTTTTAATAATGTTTGTGGTGCATCCTGTCTCAAATTAGTATCATTAGGCAAATATGATTGAGGAATTAACTCAGAATGAGATGGGCTATTATGCAGTTTGGGTATAGCATTTTGCATATCCTATTTAGTAATTTATTTATATTGATCAACATTAAACATGAAGAATTTATCCCTATTTTTTATCCTATTTATTGTCAGCAAGATGACATTTGCCCAGAAAGTTTACCAAATTCGGGCCGACAGCGTGCGTATTTACAACGTTTGTGACACCGCAGAACTGATCCTGGAAAACAGGACGCAGCATGTAGATGGATTTCTGTTTAACAAAGGGGCTGGTCGAACAGAGTTTCGAAAGCTCAAACTCCAGAGCATAGGAGCATCACGTTTAGCTATAGTAGGTCAGGATACGCTTGACCTGAGTACACTGCCTGGTATTGCTGGTGGAATAGACAGTATTTATGCATTTTATGATTCCATCCGTTACCTAAAGCAGGGCGTTATGTACACGTTTCCTTCACCGGAACCTTTTAAAGTAGTACCGAACGGCGGCCAGTTGCCTTACTACAGTTATCGTGATTGGGCTATAACCCCATTTACAGCCTATACAACGAATGATATGCCATATATTTCCGACCAGGCTCAGACAAATCAAGGTACGCTAGGGCAGTATTATGTCGGTCATGTAGTAAGAGCCGGGGAATCAGGGTACCAAATGGCGGTAAATTGGGATGGGGAGGATCTTGGACCCAAGGGAGCATTTCTTCGCATAAAAGACGATACGAAAGGAACTTGGGGACAATGGCGCGAATTGTTATTTAAAGATTACGCGGATACTAAGTATAGTACTGGGAGTGATATAGTAGGAGGCTCCGGTTTGACTCTTTCTGGAAATAACTTGCATCTTGGTGGAATGATAAATCGTAATACAGATTTGATTGTTTCGGATACGAATTATTTCAATATTAAATCCAACCTGAGTGCTATCAATTTTTCTCCAGCTTTAGGCACTTATAGCATTACCACCAATTCCACAGGCAATTTCTTTCCGAGAGGGTTAGATATCGGCTTTATTTCATCCATGTACAATGGGAGTTCATTGAGTCATATATCAACATCTATTTCTACCGGACCTTCCGCGGTTACTATAAACGCGAACGATTCCGTAAGTGATCGTCGACTTGCTATGGATCTGTCACCTGTGTCCGAAGCATTTACGATTCGAAGTACAGGGTTGAACAACACCCAGCAGGTATATGCAAATATTTTGAGTGCAAGTCAAAGGGAATTTAGCGTTGGGAATAAAATGTTTGGTTTTAATCTAACTGATAGTACACTCTACCTGAAAAAAGTCATCTATACTGGCAACACTGTTGATACCATGGGTGTTAGTGCTTTATATGTTGATCAAGCTCCACTTGGTAGTAATATCGTAAAATCCAGAACAGTTGCCCCTGCGTTTGGTTCGGAAAACTATATCCAGTCAGCACCTGAACACTTACAGAATGCTTTAATCCGAGTATCTCGGGGTATCGAAAATAAAGGTAAAGTGGTTACAAAAATTCAACACACCGGAGATAATAATTATTCAGTAACAGATACTGATCATCGAATTATTTGTGATGCAGCAACAGCAACCCGGATTCTCACTTTGCCAGCAATTTATCCAGTTGCAGGGCGTGAACTGATCATAAAAGTTGTTAATCCAGGAGCAAGTTTTTGGAAAACCAGTGAGCCTTTCATAGGGGAGAATGGCGTAACAGATATGCTTACTGGATCCCAAACGTTGATTTTTGATGTGTATTATTCTAAGTGGGTAAGCTTTGAAAAATAGCAGGATGGTACCTGTCGAAATATTTCATCCATACATGAATCATGTGTATGAAATTTAATAGTAAATCAGCTTGGTACTAGCACAAAATGCTGCATTAGGATTACAGATGGAAGAATTTATTAACTGATTGGAAAGAGTAGAGAAAAATAAATAGAAGATAAATTAGATTTAGGAAACCATGCATGTACGAGAGAGATTTGTAAGTCTGCTGACTGTGATGTTAATTATTTGCTTTAGTATAAAAGCGCAACCCCGCTACCTGCCATCGCACGCTTTCATTAAGCAAAAGGTAGCGGAAAATGTATTCAAACAACGCCCGGCTACCACCATTCCAAATGATGGATTTTGCATTACTGCAGATGAGGCCAGGAATTGGTTATATCTAAAAGCCGCTAATCTGCCCACGGACGGCAGGCTACCCTGGTACGATGAATTATTGCCGTGTACCGAAATAATTACAGTGTCACCTATCGTGCAAAATAATGTGTATGGTGCATGCGGCTCTTATATCTACACGCCGGGATTTAACACAAATCTGCAAAATAACTGTAGTAAATCAAAAATTCTGAACAACCCCTTCTGGGATGGCCACACCAGCAACTGTGGTGTGGCTCCCTGTTTAGGTACCACACAAGCCCCTACTGGCAAAGTAAATATAACTGCTGCTTCCATTTCCGGAGATACAGTTGTTCCAACCAGCCAAACTGAAAAAATGACTACGCTGGCAGCTACCGGTATCCCTGGCCCTATGAACCGCTGCGGTATTGACGGTGATATAGATGGTGATGCCTGGTATTCAGCCACTGTTACCAGGACCCTTTCCCATGCCGGAATATTCTATATAGGTGCGGCAGCCGATAACCAGTTCAGAATTCTGGTAGATGGTACGGAAATAGCCTATTATACAGCAGATGATCAGGCAGCCTTCATGATATGGCATATCGTTCCGGTTACATTGTCGGCAGGTGTACACAGTCTCACCGTATCATTTCGTAATAGTGGAAGCTCCCGTGGATTCGGTGTGGAAATGTATGATAATACAGAGGCTCAGCTGCGTGCCGCCACAAGTTTATCGCAGTTGAATATCATTTTTTCTACCGCTGATCTCGTAGCTGGTGAGGCACTTTGTAATTAATCCCCTTTTTTAAATATTTTCATTCCAGATTAACTATGAAATATCTTTTATGTATCCTATGCCTCCTGTCATTTACAGTTACTACCTATAGTCAGAAGGTATACCAAATCAGGGCCGATAGCGTCCGTATCTACAATGTTTGCGACACTGCTGAGCTAATACTTGAAAACAGCACCCAGGGCGTAAATGGTTATTTGGTGAACAAGGGCGCAGGCAGAACAGAGTTCCGTAAAATTCAAATGGAAAAAATAGGCACCTCTCAGATTGCTATCGTTGGGCAGGATACACTCGACCTGAGCACATTACCGGGTATTAGTGGCGTAGATACAATCTATCGGATGCAGGACTATATCTATTACGTAAAAAAGGGAATTACATATAATGTATATGCGCCTATGGATGAGTATAAGAATATACCAATAGATTCTACAGCCTCATTTTTTAGCTTCCCTCCAGCAAAGATTACAGGTTTTAATGCCTACCAATCACCTGATATGCCAATGACATCTGATCAGGCTTTGAAAGGAAATGAGCCCTATAATAATTATTACACCGGCCATGTTTCAGCCTTTGGTGCAAATGGGTACCAATTTGCAGTTAACTGGGATGGCGAACAGTTAGGGCCACAAGGTGCATTTATTCGAATCAAGGATGATACACAGCCAGCATGGAGCCCATGGAGAGAATTATTGTTCAAGGACTATGCAGATGCGAAGTATGCCAACAATTCAGCTATCCTGGATACTATTCACCATTTATCGCTGCAGGATGTTGTTTCTGTGAGGGATACGGCGGATCGGATCGTACTCACCACCAACAATCCCTCACTAGTACCAACTACACAGGCACAACTTGAAATAAATAATACAAGTGCCGGTGGTTCTTCCGTCATATTCTTTGGTATGAAGGGGGCTATTTATCCCAATCTTTCTGCATATATAAAATGCACTTCTGAGGTTTATGGTTCAGGGCCGGCTGCTGCAAACTACACCACTTTAAATTTTAATGCCTTATTGGCTGGAGGTAACGAAGTCAATATGTTAAAGCTTAGACCGCTTTGGATAGGTGCAGGTACTCCTACAACGAGCGCACAAGCTACCTTTGCTGGGCCTGTCGAAGGAGCTGACGCAGGAGATAATAAACAATTTGTTACACTTGGTCAGCTAAATAAACTACTCAACAAAACCATCCTAAACCAAACCGACAGCATCCAAACCGGAAATTTTAAAATTAACCGTAACGCCTATATCGGAGGAACAGTAGAAGCAGCCGAAGTTAAAACATCCTCCATTAGTGTTGGAGGACTCAAGTGGATAACCGGCACAGGTGCACCAGAAGGTGTGGTATCAGCACCTGTCGGATCGCTGTACACCCGTACGGACGGCGGGCCTGGGACAACTTTATATGTTAAAGAATCAGGAACTGATGCAACTGGGTGGGTAGCTAAGTAAAGTTTAAAATACAGGTATGCCCTGGAAGGTTAAATACTTCTAGGGCATTTGTTTTTTTATAACATTTTTATAGAGAGACATAAATCTCTCGTCTTTTTAAGGTACAGTTCCGGCAGCCCCCCCCTTCAACGCGCTACCCTACTCATTAACATCCCCAACATCTCCCTAAAAAAATCTATAAAGATATTACCAAATTGTTAACTCCCCCTCCCCCACTCATCCTCCACCTCCCCGCAAACGTACTCTCTATGTATGCACATCAACAGAGCCATATTAGAAAAGTATTTCCAGGGCGACTGCTCCGAACAAGAGCGCCTGCTCGTGGAAGCCTACCTGGAGCAATCAGCCACCCCTGAGCTGGATGAACTGCTCACTGATACCTGGCATGATGCAAGCAAAACGGAAAAGAAAATACACCGCCTCTGGTGGACAGCCGCCGCCGCTGCCGTGGTGGCCGGGCTAATAGTACTGGCCGGACAAAATGTAAAGCATAAGGTGGAAATAGCCGCCACGCTGGATACTATCTATAACAACACCAATCATATGCAGGTGTACAATATGTCCGATGGGTCACAGGTATGGCTAAACGCTCATAGCCGCCTGGCGTACCGGGATGACTATAATATCCACGGCCGCGACCTGTGGCTCGAAGGCGAAGCCCTCTTCAAAGTTGTCAGCAACGCCAAACAGCCCTTTAATGTACATACCCGCTTCCTGACCACAAAAGTGCTGGGCACCACGTTTCATATATCCACCGTAAGCCGCGCCGATAGCAGTATACAGATCAGCCTGCTGGAAGGAAAAATCGCCGTTTCAGGTACCAACGGCTATACGAAAGTACTGTTGCCAGGAGAAATGCTCACCAGCAAAGGAGAGCAAGACCCCAATACCACCGGCTTTGACGAGAAAGAAATACTAGACTGGAAAGAGAATAGAATAGTATTTAACAGAACCACGTTAGCTGATGTGCTTACCCGGCTACAACAGCACGAAGGATGCAAAATAACCTTGACAGACAATAAACTGGCAGCCAAAAGAATATCAGGTGATTTCAGCGCGAATATCCCTATCGGTGAAATTCTCGCTACCCTGGCCTATGTGCATGAGCTGAAATGTACCCGAGCGAAAGATGGCACCTACCTGATATCGTCGAAAAAATAGCATAATCACCAATTATTAATAGCTAAGAAGTATGCAAAATTCTTTACACAGATTTTGTACAGGCGCCGCTATGCCTGTGAAAATGCTGTCGCTGTGTATGCTCACCTGCACAGTGGGAACTACGCAGGCACAGTCGTACAAAGCACTGCACGACAAAGTATCCCTTCAGTTCCAACATGCGAATGCCGGAGAAATTGTAAAATCTCTCCAGAAACAAACTCCCTATACCTTCGTATACGACCCTGAATATTTACAGCAATGCCAGATCAGCGCTGTGAAATTTGCAGGTACCCCGCTCAATACCGTGCTGGAATTCCTGGACTATAACAGCCCGGTAGATATTGAGATGACAGGCTCCAGCACCATCGCTATAAAAAGAGGCCGGGCAGAACGCCCCGCCAACCGCGCCCAGGGCCGCGTAACCGGAAAAGTGCTGGATAGCAAAAGTGAGCCTATTCCCGGTGTAACCGTTGCCGTTAATAACGGCGCCGGTACCGTTACCAACATCGATGGTACCTTCGACCTGCCACTTGAAGCCGGTACCTACGATATCACCTTCTCCTTTATATCTTACGATTCCCACAAAATAACCGGCGTGGAGATAACGCCTAAAAATGCCACCCCACTCAATGTAGTCCTGAAAACCAGCAACGCCACCCTTAAAGGCGTCACGGTAACGGGTACGTATAAACGCGCTTCCGTGGAAGGACTATACGCCATCAAAAAGAACAGCGCCGGCATGATCGACGGTATCAGCGCCGAGCAGATTGGCCGCACACCTGATAAAAACGTAGGGGAAGTGCTCAAAAGAGTAACCGGCTTATCCACCATCGATAACAAGTTTGTAGTAGTACGCGGCCTCAGCGAACGCTATAACCAGGCAGTACTTAACGGCCAGGTAATGCCCAGCACAGAGATGAACCGGAAGAACTTCAACTACGAAATCATCCCGTCAAACGTAATCGAAAATGTGACCGTGGTCAAAACCCTCACACCCGACCGCAGCGCTGAATTTGGCGGAGGCCTCGTGGAAGTAAATACGCTCGACATCCCAACGGAAAACTTCTTCAACATCAACGTAGGCGCCAGCTATAATGATAAAACCACCGGTAAAAACTTTGTAACCCTGCCGCTCGAAGGACAGGAATATATGGCCCGCATTTCCGATCATCGCCAATGGATGGGTAAAACGGACTGGAATACTAAAAAAGAACTGGCAGATGCTGCCGGTACCTGGGATAAAAGCAAACCCTATTTTCAGAATAACTGGAAACTGACAAGCATGAATGCACCGGTATCTCCCAATTTCCAGATAGCCGGTGGAAAAGTATTCAACAGTCATTTTGGGATGGTAGCCGCCGTAGGTTATAGAAATACATTGTCCACCCAGGAAATCGTGTATGCGAGAGATGGTTTTTCCAACTATGAAGCGGGCGGTGCGGATGATAATGGCTATGCCCAGGGATATCGCTACGGTTTCACTACTAATATCAACGGTGTATTTGGCGTAGGTTACCGCAATGCCAAAAACAAAGTGAGCTACCAAACCCTGTTTATGCAATCACTGGATCAGCAACTGATTCTGGTACGTGGTAATCACGAGGACTCCGGTCCTAACACCACTGGCGTGCGGGATCTGGCAGTACAAAATAAATTATTTCAACATCAGCTGAAAGGCGAGCATGCCATTGGTACCCATGGTATCAAAGTAAAATGGAACGCCAGTTACATGACGCTGGATAAAATCCGCCCGGATAACCGCGTGCTCACAGGTGCATCTGTATATGATTCTGCCACACCAATCAACCAGGTAAGTATCCTGGGCGCCTCCGGTATCAACTCCGATGGTACGCTACGCTGGTGGAGCCGCGTAAAAGAAAAGAATTTTTCCTGGGACCTTGCTGTTTCTGCACCGTTTAAACTGGGACCGCTGCAAAACCTTGCCAAGGTAGGCTATGCCGGCTGGAACAAGGACCGCAGCTTCTTCGTAGTTAACTCAGGTAGTAAGAGATCAGCAGCGGTACAGGTGCCACAGCCACTGTCGCACTTCTTCGACGATTCAACGGTGGTTGTAAATATGGCTACCGATGGGGATGAATTTGCAGCCAACGTTTCCCTGAATGCCTTATATGCTATGCTCGACAACCAATTTGGTAAGTTCCGGCTGGTATGGGGAGTACGTGCTGAAAACCTGCCCCTCAACGATGTAAACCAGCTGTTGAAAGTAAACATGGCTAAACTCACGGAAAATGAGCCGGATGCTGATATCAGTGAACTCCTCAACAGGGAATCGGACTGGCACATATTTCCATCGGCCAACCTGATCTACAGCATCACGCCTGCCATGAACTTCCGCCTGGCATACGCGGAAAGCATTATCCGTCCCGATATCCGTGAGCTCTCCTACTTCCGGGAGTACGACTGGGAACTGGGTGGGGAATATTTATCCTTAAATGCCATCCGCTCCAGCAGGATAAAGAACTTTGACTTCCGCTATGAATGGTATCCTTCCCCTGGTGATATTATTTCCGGATCATTGTTTATGAAGAAAATCGCCTATCCGATGGAAATTGTAAAGATGGGCACCAATAGAATCTATAACCTGAAGAACAACAAATCAGCGGATAACTATGGCCTGGAAGTAGAGGTGCGTAAGTCTTTTGCCTTTACACAGGTGCCCGTTGTTAAAAACTTTTCCCTCTACGGCAACTTCACCTACCTCGATTCATGGGTGCGCAACATGGAAGAATCCATTGAACGCTATGCGGAGAACCCGAAAAAATATCATGTAGTGGAAAAAGAGGCACAGTGGCTGGATCACCGCCCGCAATCCGGCGCCAGCACCTATATGCTCAACGCAGGTTTGTACTATGATGTGCCACTGTTTTCCGTGAGCATGAACTATAATTACATCTCTAATAAACTGTTCAGAGCATCCGATGATTCAAGAGCACTTTACGAACAACCACTAAACGGCTTAGATGGGCAAATAGCCATCCGTTTACTAAAGAATAAAGCGGAAATCAGGCTGGGCGTAGCAAATATTCTGAACGCCTACAGTATCATCTACCAGAATATATATGAAAACAGTGCTACCGATCCGGGTTTCAAACCCACGAACTCAGATCAGCAGTACCAGGATGGGAAGGATTTTATTGACTTGAAAGTGAGGCCGGGAAGAACTTACAACGCCTCCATCCTCTTCCGGTTTTAAAATTGACTCAAAATAATTTACGCGTAAAACAGAAACCCTGATCAGGTACTTATTACAAATTACCCGAAACGAAAACTCTCAAAAAAAAATCCATGAACAAGAAACCCTTATTAGTAGCTGCTTTGTCAGTAATGACTGTTGCTGGTGCAATCCTGGCTACATCCTGTAAAAAAGAAAACCAGGCTAACCGCCCTGTGCTGGCTGGTACACCAGGTACCTGCCCTGATAGTACTATCAGCGGTGTTATCACTTCTGACATCTATCTGCAGTCTTGCCGTATCTACACCCTGAGCGGTCTGGTATACGTTACCAACGGTGCAAAAATTACTATCGAAAAAGGAACAAGAATCCTCGGTTCTGTTGGTAACCACCAGGTAGGTGGTACTACAGGTGGTGGTTTGGTTATCACCCGCGGTTCTAAAATTATTGCTGAAGGTACTGCTGCAGAGCCTATCGTATTTACTTCCGCTTCATCTACTCCACAGTCTGGTGATTGGGCAGGTGTGGTGATCCTGGGTAAGGCTAAAACAAACTGGCAGACTTCCAAAATCGTTGAAGGTATCAGCGATCCAAGTGCAACTTATGCAACTGCTGGTGATACCATCAATACCGATAACTCTGGTATCCTGAAATATGTTCGTATTGAATATCCTGGTTATCAGCTGTCTGCTAACAACGAGATCAACGGTCTGACCCTCGCCGGCGTTGGTAACGGTACTGTACTGGATTACATCGAAGTATACAAATCAAACGATGACTCTTTTGAGTTCTTCGGTGGTTGTGTAAACGCTTCTCACCTGCTCTCTGTTGATGCATTGGATGATATGTTCGATACTGACAATGGTTACACTGGTGCTATCACTTATGCTTTAGGTGTTGCCGATGGTTCACGTGCTGACTTCAGCCAGGCAAATGGTTTTGAAAGTGATAACGATGCGGATGGTTCTACCAACGCGCCTATCACCCGTCCTAAATACAACTATGTTACTATCGTGGGTGTTCCTGATGCATCACAAGCTGCTGATCAAACACAGGCTCCAACCGGTACTGGTATCTACGGCCGTGCTGCACACCTGAGAAGAAACACTGAGTTTGAAATCTCTAACTCTATCTTCCTGGGTTACAGATGGGGTGTTTCTATGGATTCACAGAAAAGCAGCGCTACTGCCAATACTGTTTACAAGTATGCTAATGGTGTGGATGTATTCTGCAACAACATTGTGGAAGGTTACCTGCTGCCAACCAGCAGCGAAGTTAACTTCACCACCTTCACCGCTTATACTATGAATATCGGTTGCAGCAACACTGTTTATACCGCTTCATATGGTAACGAGTTCGCTGGTCTGGATTTTCCATTTGATCATAGCGCTGCTGCTGATTATAACTACGCTGGTGGTTCTCAGGGCGCATTTGGTACTGGCTCCGGTGGTACTAGCTGGGCTTCTACCTGGACTGTATTTTAATCGTGAGTGGTTATAAGTTCTTTAAGGAGCCGGTAAAAGGCCGGCTCCTGTTTTAATAACAGCTACTATCCGACTTTATATAAAATTTCAATACTAATACCTGGAGCCGGTTAATGGCCGGTTCCATTTTTCAAAAAAATCGATTTATGTGTTTCAAACCATTAGCGCTTCTTGCGGTATTATTTTTACTGGTTACCGGATGCAGGAAAGGAACAGAGCCTGCAGATTTATACTTTGGAAAAGTCAATTTTGGGGCGGTACAATTGGCCGGAACACCAAAAATGGATGTGAAATTTGAAGGGAAACTCCTGGACTCATTGACCGACAAAATCTCCAAGACTGCCATTCTTAAGGCCGGTATTCCGGGTAAACTCGCTTTTTATAAAGCAGGTACCGACTCGCTGATCATTGACACACTGGTAAACGTTCTTCCAAATTCAACCATCAATCTGAATGTACTCGCAGTTCCTTCACTGGGCAACTCCACATTCATAGACATGAAGCCAGCCGTGAAAGATACGTTGGCGTTCATGATTTACCTCAATCTCAGCGCGGCTTACAAGTATGATGCGGTGGACCTGCAGCTGCAATACCTGAAAAGGCCGAGCAATGTGATCACAGATATAGCCACCATCAAAAATGTAAAGAACAAGGCTTTCCTCTCCGAAATCCTTATTCTGCCACAGAAATTGAATACAGGATCAGTGTCTACCCAATACTGGCTTACCCTTATAGATCCTGCTACCGGCAATCCTATCACAATTCCTAATGCAAATAACAGATTTGTATTAAGCAATATTTCCACCTTCGGAAATTTTATTGCGAACCTGTACGATAATACAGACGGGACGATGGTCACACAAACAACGAAACTACAATAAGCCAACAGAAGAGATTAACAATTGTTGAATTACTGTGTGCAATTCGCATTCCTTGGAATCAGCCGCCTCCCTCTGGAGGCGGCTCTTTTTATTTTATACGGGGAATAATTACTTCAGTTGCCACAGGTGTAGGCTCATAGATAACCGGTACTTTCGGTTGGTAACTCTCTTCCCGGGCATTACCACTGATCAGCGCCAGTGCTTTCGCAATCAACGCATCATTGCCATTGCCGATTAACGGTAACGGTTGAACGCTCATTTCATCTACTACATACTGTGGTACAATACCGGTAGTATAACCACCTTGTCCATTCGCATTGGCCAACCGGTAAGTGATAGGCTGCATCACCCAGGGGATACGTTTAGGCGTGCGCTGATCACGGATAATAATAGCACCTTTGTCCTTACCATAAGTAGTAGCGCCAATCTGTATTACATTCGTATAGGGCTTGAGGTTATTAACTACCAACTCCGCTGCTGAAATAGTTTGATGTCCGGTAAGTACATATACCCGCTTCAGTCGCAGTCTGGCAGCCAGTATGCTGCTGAAACTGATTGGATTCCCACTTTCCGGTACCGCCAGCGTTTCACCAAACGACATTTTATAACTCCCCAGGTTGTTGTTGCCATTCAACTGTATAAAAGCGCTGCCTTCAGATATGCCATCTGCAATCAGGCTGGTCATTAACGCAGCGGCAGCAATGCTTCCGCCAGTATTATAGCGCAAATCCAATATCAGTTCTGATATACCATTTCCAACAAAATTTTTGAAGATGTTAACCAGGTCCCCGTTGTATTTGTCCGCAAAGGCATTGTAATATAGGTATCCCACTTTTTTACCAGCAACTGTAAAGTTTTGCACATTTACAGGTGACTCCGCCGGATAAGCGAAAGGGAGCTCCACCGGTTGGCCATCGGTAAATACACCATCAGACAGCGTTGCCGGAGTAAAGCTGCCTCTTTTATCTCCCAAAACCTGCGCAAATAACTCCCCTGCATTATCAGGTTTCAGGGAGATGTTATTGATGCGTGAGATATAACTGCCACGGCTAAACTTAGATTTCGCAAGGGTAGCCCCACTGGCCACCAGTTTAACCACCCCGATAGGCACCGTGGTACCCGGTAACTGTACCACGCTGATATCCAGTCCGTAGTTGCGGTACAGGGAAGTGGCAACAGTGGTAGCATCATCCGGATTATATAAGTAGGAGAAAGGATCTGCGGTGTTCAGTAAGCTGCTGAAATATTTTTGTGCAGCCAGGGAGGTGTCTGCCTTCGCTGGCAAGCCCTGATTCCATAAATAGAAATAGCGCATGCTGTCCAGCACCCAGGAGTTGATCTCCGCGGGTGTTACAGGCCCTGTAGGCGCAGGAGGGGCTACGGGGGCATCCTTCCGGCAGGCCGTTGCAGTCAGCAACAAGCCGGCGGTAAATAGTACAATTTGGGTGCGCATGTTTATTTGGTATTATCTATATCGAAGTGGGATTGTAACTGCTGTCGCAGCGTTTGCAGGGCACTGCCTAAATGGCTTTTTACTGTGGCCACTGAAATAGAAAGTTTGTCGGCTATCTGTTTATTATTGTACCCATGATAGCGACTCAGCTCATACACATTGCGTCGCTGCTCCGGCATGGCTCCTACCACCTTGTACACCTGCAGGTCAAATTCTTTGCGCATCATGTACCGGTCGCCGCCATCTTCCGACTGCGGCTGCGACTTCTCCTCCGTAGCGGCTTTGCTGATCATCTCCTTTTCACGGTAGTATTTCCGGGCTTCATCTATCACCAGGTTCTTTACATATACAAACAGGAGCGGGAATATGTCCTGTCCGTCCTTTACCTTATCCATGTTTTCCCACAGGCGGATAAAGCATTGCTGCGTGAGTTCCTTCGCCCGCGAATCATCGCCGGTAAGCTTAAAGGCGAACCGGTATATTTTATCTTTGTTGGCGGCAAAGAGTTGTTCAAATTTTATCTTCAGAGGGCTATCAGACATAATGCGCAGGTTGATGCGTTTGGATGATATAAACTTACTATTTCAATGTTATAACAATGTTAAGGAATGCCCTGCCAGCATAGCTTTACAGATAAATGACCCGCCGTATAAGGGTGGCAGTGTACGTTAATTAATTTTTATGATTTTCATATGGCGCCTTCGCGCTTAGCAGCACACCCCGAAATATGTATCTTCGTCGTTCAACAACAATGAATTAGCAATCACATGAAAACTTTAGTACCATTCTTACTAGGTGCTGCACTGATTACCACCAGTGCCCAGGCACAATATAAACCTGATGTGCAGGCACACCGCGGTGGTATGGGCCTGATGCCGGAAAACACCATTCCCGCCATGATCAATGCTGTAAAGCTCGGGGCCCGCACGCTCGAACTGGATTGCATCATCACAGCGGACAACCAGGTAGTAGTATCCCACGATGCCTACATGTCCGCTACGTTCATGCGTAAACCCGATGGCTCCGACATCTCCAAAGAAGAACAAAAAAACCTGACCCTCTTTTCCATGCCTTACGACAGCATCCGCAAATACGACGCTGGTACTAAGCCGCATGAAAGATTTCCGCAGCAACAGAAATTCAAAACCTATCGTCCGCTACTGTCAGAGCTGATCGACAGTGTAGAGGCATACGTAAAAAAGAATCACCTCAAACCGGTGTATTATAATATGGAAACCAAGTCGGACCCTAAAGCCGATGGCCGCCTTAATCCAACGCCAGACGTATTTGTGGCGCGTGTTATGGAGGTAATTAATAAAAAGAAAATTGCTCCCCGCGTTACTATTCAATCATTCGATAAACGCACCCTGCAGGAGCTGCATAAAAAATATCCGAAACAAACTACCGCATGGCTCATTGCTAACAAGGAAACCTTTGCGGATAATATTAAAGACCTGGGTTTTACACCGGATATCTACAGCCCTGCCTTCCAGCTGGTTACACCGGAGCTGATTGCAGAGGCACATGCCATGAAAGTAAAAGTATTACCATGGACAGTTGATGAAACGGCTGATTTGCAGAAGATGCTGGATATGAAAGTTGATGGGATTATTACGAATTACCCGGATAGGTTGATTGAGCTGACCGGTAGCTTTCAAAAATAAGCAAAAAGAGCCAGGACCTAAGTTCCTGGCTCTTTTTGTAATGTTCCACTTGCTCGCGGCAAGCGGAACATTACAGGGGAATGAATCAATTACTGAATAATCGATCCATTCAATCTCCTCAGTTCAGTTTCCGCAAGTTTTGTGTTATACCTCGCCTGAATCAGCCTGTAGTAAGAATCTTCCAGACTTTGTTGTGCTTGTTTAACCTCTATTGTAGTGGACACGCCTTGTTTAAATCTTTCCAAAGCTACCATCATATTTTCCTTCGCCAGATCCAGGTTTTCTTCTTCCAGTGCCAGCGCCTGTTTGTAATAGTCGTAGTCTTTATAGGCATTGATCAGTGATACTTCCACCTGCGATTTCACATTTTCCATGGTGATCCGCTGGAAGTCGTAGTTCAGCTGTGCATTCTTTACCTGACGTTTTACATTGAAGCCGTTGAAAATCGGAATAGCTGCGGTGAACCCATAGTTCAGCGCATTGTTCCTGTTGAATTTCGGGCTAAAGTTGTTGGTAGCCGCATTGGCCACATTCCTGTTGAAAGAATAGATGGAATTGAAAGAAATGGTTGGGTAGTAGTCAGCCCTGCTTTCTTTAATCGCCAGTGCAGAAATGGCAATATTCTGCTGCTGTACCTTTAAGCTGGTATTGTTTTTATTTACATTCTCCTGTAGTTCTCCCAGGGAGATGTTAGCCTTCACCGGGATCGAGTCTGTGACATCGTAAAAGGTAGCATTGGTAGGTACCGCCATCAGCTGGTTCAGTAACGCCTTACTTTGTTCAATCACCGTTTGCTGACGGAGATAGAGCGCTTTCTGTGCGTTCAGATCCACCTTGGATTGCAGCAGATCGGTTTTAGGTCCAAGTCCGGTCTGGAATTTAGCATCCGATAAGGTTACTCTTTCCTGGGAGATGGACATCTGCTCTGATAAAGCCTTCAGCTGCTGCTTTTGCTGCACGATGTTATAATAACCACCAATCACTGTGGCGATGGTATTTTGAATCTGGTCCTTGATGGCCAGTTCACCCAGGTCTTTGATGGCAGATATTTTGTCGCGGGTGGCAAACATTTTCAACCCGTCAAATAAAGTCCAATTCAGGGTGGCGCTGGCGTTCAATACCCGGCTTTTGATGCCGCTGGTATCGCGTTTGGTGCCATTGGCAAATTCCTGTTTGAGTGCGGTGCTGCTCCAGTTGGTGCCGGCAGTGGCATTCAGGCGGGGAGCAAAAGCAAAGTTCGCATAGGCGTAATCGTTAGCCGCTACCTCCGCATTGTTTTTTGCCAGCCTGATGTCGTAGTTGTTTTTCAACGCCACGTCTATTGCCTGCTCCAGGGTGAGCACTTCCCGCTGTGCCATAGCCACTGTGGTAGTGGCTATGATACAGCATACAGACAAACAAATTTTAGCTATATATCTTTTCATATTAATTCCAGACAAATAAATTATGCATGCGTTGCCATCATGGCTTCTGATTCCTGCTCCGTTTCCTCTTCACTGTTACCTGGCTTACGACGGCTCAGGAAGGTGTACATGGCAGGGATCACATACAGGGTCAGCACCAGTGAAAACACGATACCACCCACGATTACAATACCTAGCGGAATACGGCTGGTAGCTGCCGCGCCGAGGGACATAGCGATCGGCAATGCACCCAACGCCATGGCCAGACTCGTCATCAATATCGGACGCAAACGCAGCGAGGATGCCAATACCACCGCATCGGATTTGCCAAGGCCTTCGTCGCGCTTCTGGTTCGCGAACTCCACAATCAGGATACCGTTCTTCGTTACCAGACCAATCAGCATGATCACCCCAATCTGGGAGAAGATGTTCCAGGTTTGACCAAAGATCCAGAGCGATAACAACGCACCCGCAAAGGCCAGCGGCACCGTGATCATGATGATCAGCGGATCTACCCAGCTCTCGAACTGTGCGGCCAGAACCAGGTAAATCAGTACCAGCGCCAGTGTAAGCGCAAACATAGTGTTGGAGCCACTTTCCGCATAGTCGCGGGAAGCGCCTGACAAGGCTGTACTATAGTTATCATTCAGCACCTTCTCCTCTCTCAGCTTCTCGTAGATGCGGTTCATTTCCTTGATACCGTCGCCGATGGTTCTGCCAGGGGCAAGGCCCGCAGAGATGGTAGCCGATTTAAAGCGGTTGAAGTGATAGATGATCGGAGGACTGGTTTCTTCCTCAATGCTCACTACGTTATCCAGCTGAATAGCTTCCCCACGGCTGTTACGCACATACAGGTTCTGCAGGTCCATCGGGTCATCGCGGTTGCTGCGGAATACCTGGCCCATCACCTGGTACTGTTTACCATTGCGGATAAAGTAGCCGTAGCGGAGGTTACTGAGTGCCAGCTGCAAGGTTTGGGAAATATCCTGTACAGACACACCCAGTTGAGTGGCCTTGTTGCGGTCAATATGAATACGGAGTTCCGGTTTGTTGAATTTCAGGTCCACGTCTGTTCCCTGGAAAACAGGGCTGTTGCCCACTTCTTCCATAAACGCCGGCAGTACGGCGGAGAGGGAGTCGAAGTTGATATGTTCCAGTACAAATGCAATCGGTAAACCACCACGGCGGCCTACCTGGATGGTTTGTTGCTCGATGGCAAATACCTTACCTACCGGGAACTGACTCATATTGCGGTTCACCATGTTCACGATCTCTTTCTGCGAGCGATGGCGTTCATTGGGTTCTGTCAGCATTACGTTTACGAAGGCACTGTTTACCGCACCTGCGCCACTGAAGCCGGGAGAGGTTACGCTCAGCACAATTTTACGCTCCGGTACGGAATCGGCCATGAACTGTGTGAGTTTATCCACATAGTTATCCATGTAGTCGAATGAGGTGCCTTCCGGTGCAGATACCTGCAGGCGGAAAGAACTACGGTCCTCCAGCGGCGCCAGCTCCGATTGCAGCGTTTTAAACAGGCCATAGATCATTCCCAGGCACACCAGTACAATGATTACAGCCGTCCAACGGAAACGCATAAACGCATCCAGGGAGTTTTTGTAACCATCTTCCATCCAGCGGAAGAAAGGTTCTGTTTTGGTATAGAACCAGGAATGGGTGTGGGTATCACGGCCCAGTTTTACGTTTAATACAGGAGTCAGGGTGAGAGATACAAATGCAGAAATCAATACTGCACCGGCCACCACTATACCGAATTCACGGAACAGCTGCCCTACAAATCCCTGTAGGAATATGATTGGGAGAAATACGAATGCCAGCGTAATGGAGGTGGCGATTACCGCAAAAAAGATCTCTTCCGAGCCTTCGCGGGCGGCGCGCATACGCGGCATCCCTGCCTCTATCTTCTTATATATATTCTCCGTTACCACGATACCGTCATCCACCACGAGCCCGGTAGCCAGTACAATGGCCAGGAGGGTGAGGATGTTGATGGTAAAGCCGCAGGCGTACATAATAAAGAAGGCGCCTATCAGCGATACCGGTATATCTATCAATGGGCGGAAGGCCATGAGCCAGTCGCGGAAGAACAGGTATACAATTATAATTACGAGTACCAGTGCCACGATCAAAGTTTCCTCCACCTCTTCAATTGATTTTTTGATGAAGCGGGTGTTGTCCATGGCGATATTGAGGGAAATATCTTCCGGCACCTCCTGTTTGAGCTGTTCATATCGTTTGAAGAACTCGTCGGCAATGGCTACGTAGTTGGAGCCTGGCTGTGGAATGAGTGCCAGGGCAATCATGGGTACGCCGGATTCTTTGAGCACGGTTTCTTCATTTTCCGGGCCCAGTACGGCCTGACCTATGTCACGGATGCGGATTTCGCTGCCGTTTACATTTCTGATGATCAGGTTATTGAAATCCTCTTCACTGACGAGTCGCCCGAAGGTGCGCACGGTGAAGTCGGTGGCATTACCGGCAATTTTACCGGACGGTAGCTCCACGTTTTCCCGTTGCAGGGCGGCCTGTACATCCGAGGGGGTGAGGCTATAGGAAGATAGCTTGGCCGGGTTCATCCAGATGCGCATTGCATAGCGTTTTTCGCCCCATATCTGGATCTGGCTTACGCCTGGGATGGTTTGTAATTTTTCCAGGAGTACGTTGGTACCGTATTCTGTTACTTCCAGCTGGTTGCGGGTGTTGCTCTGCACCGTCATGGAGATGATGGCATCGGAGTTCGCATCCTGTTTGGATACTACGGGCGGTGCGTCCAGATCGGGCGGCAGGCTGCGCTGTGCCTGGGATACTTTATCGCGCACATCATTGGTGGCGGCTTCAAGGTCCTGGCCCAGTTCAAACTCCACGGTAATATTACTGCTACCCTGGCTGCTGCTGGAAGATATATTTTTGATCCCTGCGATACCATTGATTTGTTTTTCCAATGGCTCGGTGATCTGTGTTTCGATGATATCCGAGTTGGCACCTGCATAGGAGGTGCGCACGTTCACGATTGGCGGGTCGATGGCAGGAAAGTCCCGTACGCCCAGAAAGGTAAAGCCCACAAGACCGAATATCACGATAATGATATTCATCACAATTGCCAGGACGGGCCGTTTAAGCGATAAGGACGGCAGACTCATATATAAATAATCAGGTTATTGGATCTTATTATATTTCAGCGGCATGCCCTGTTTCAGTTGCAGGATGCCGGTGGTGATAACGGTATCGCCTGGTTTGAGGCCACTCACGATCTGAACGCTGTTCTGGTCGCGGATGCCGGTTTCCACTACGATGAATTTGGCTTTGCCACTATCGGCAACGATTACACGTTTATCACGCGTGCCTGGTATTACTGCCTGTGAAGGGATCATGATCGCTTCCGGCAGGTCTTTTAGGTTGATGCGTACCTGAGCAAAGGAACCCGGGAAGAGGGTGGCGCTGCTGTTAGGTACGATGGCGCGGATTTTTACGGTGCGGGTGGCCAGGTCGATTTTCGGGTCGATGGCGTAGATGCTGCCGTTATGGTCATCCTGGTCGCCGGCAACGGTAAATTTCACTTTATCGCCGTTTTTGATCAGGTTCCGGTATTTTTCAGGTACGGTGAAGTCTACCTTAAGCGGGTCTATTTGTTGTAAAGTGGTGATTACCACGGCAGAAGACACGATAGCGCCTTCGCTGACGTTACGTAAGCCGAGGCGGCCGCTGAAGGGTGCGCGCAGTTCGGTTTTCTGCAGCTGCGTTTGTGTATAATCAATATCGGCGGCGTAGGCGCTTACCTGGTTACGGGTAACATCTACATCCTGGCGACTGATACCATTGATTTTGAGAAGGTTTTCCTGGCGTTCCAGGGTTGTTTTGGCCAGTTGCTGCTGTAATTTGAGTTTGAGAAGCTGTGCTTTCAGGTCTTCATCATAAATTTTTACCAGCAGGTCGCCTTTTCTTACATTGGTACCTTCTTTAAAGTAAAGGCCTGTGATGCGGCCGTTGATTTCCGGTTTGATTTCTACTTCTTCGTTACTCTGGAGTGTTCCGCTGGCGTCGATAAACTGGTCAATAGGAGCGGTTTTTACCACCCATCCATCGATGATCACCTGGGATTTACCGGGGCCTCCTTTTGGTGCGGCGGCTGGTTCTGCTGCTTTTTTGCCCGTTACCTTCTGAAATACCAGAAAGGCGGCAATACCAGCAATCCCTACAATAGCAATAGTGCGGAACGTACGTTTGGTGTTGGCCATTAAATGATTAGCGTTTAGAATTTCGATTATACCATGAGGGGATCTGAAGAACCACAGTGTGTTCACATCACAGGTCTCCGGAGGTCATCCGCGTAAGCATGGGCCAACGACGATAACATTCCTCACAAGCCTGACAAATTTAATAAATGGATGAGGCACTAGCACCCCCGCAACTGTTAATTAGCGTTAAGGGTTTAGATAAGTGGCCAAAAATACGTTTGAGTGGAAATAATGGCCTTCTTATTTTATAAGTGGTAAGAATCTGGGGCGTTTTTGGGTGTTTGCCTCATTAAATCTTAAATTCAGGAAATCCGTAAAGCATTCACTGTATTGGTTTTGCAGCGATATTGGGGGTTAAATAGCTACCAAATTTTCCCCTTCCTGTTGGCAATTCAATAAAAATTATATTTTTGCAGTCAAGTTTTAAACCAAAAACACTTAAAATTATGTCAGACATTGCATCAAGAGTTAAAAAGATCATCATTGACAAATTGGGCGTTGACGAAGCCGAGGTAACTCCTGAAGCCAGCTTCACCAACGACTTAGGCGCTGACTCTTTGGATACGGTAGAACTGATTATGGAATTCGAAAAAGAATTCAACATCTCCATTCCTGACGAACAAGCTGAAACTATTACTACTGTTGGCCAGGCAGTTGCTTACCTGGAAGAACACGTAAAATAATCCTACTAATCAGAATTGTTTTAATGCAACCAAGACGAGTTGTCGTTACAGGTTTAGGCGCTCTTACACCGCTCGGCAATACTGTAGCCGATTATTGGCACGGTTTGGCGAACGGTGTATCCGGCGCGGATTATATCAGACAATTTGACGCTTCCAAGTTCAAAACCCGTTTTGCTTGCGAACTGAAGAATTTCGATCCTACTAACTACCTGGACAAAAAGGAGGCCCGTAAAATGGACCCCTTTACCCAAACAGCGGTGATATCCGCGGATCAGGCAATCCTTGATGCCAAGATAGATGCTTCTAAGATCAATGCTGACCGCGTCGGCGTGATCTGGGGTACCGGTGTGGGTGGTATGATCAACTACAGCAACGAGCTGAAAGAATTCTATACCGGCGACGGCACTCCCCGTTTCAGCCCTTTCCTTATTACCAGGCTTATCACTGACATCGCAGCGGGTTCTATTTCTATCCGCCACGGTTTCAGAGGGCCAAACTTCTCTGTAGCTTCTGCCTGCGCATCTGCCACGAATGCTATCATTGAGGCAATGTACAGTATCCGTTATGGTAAAGCGGATATGGTGATTACCGGCGGCTCGGAAAACGTCATCAATGAGCCTTGTGTTGGCGGCTTTAATGCCATGAAGGCCCTATCCGAAAGAAATGATGATCCTAAAACAGCCTCCCGTCCTTTCGACCTCGATCGCGATGGTTTCGTAATGGGCGAAGGCGCCGGTGCACTGGTACTGGAATCCCTGGATCACGCGTTGGAAAGAGGAGCCAAAATTTATGCAGAACTCGCCGGTGGCGCAGCTACCGCCGATGCCTACCATATCACCGCTCCACACCCCGAAGGTTTAGGCGCCCGCAATGTTATGACCCAGGCCCTCCTGGATGCAGGCATGCAGGCCAGCGATCTCGACTATATCAACGTACACGGTACTTCCACCCCGCTGGGAGACGTGGCCGAAATCAAAGCTGTCCAGCACGTATTTGGCGAACATGCATATAACATGAATATCTCGTCCACCAAATCCATGACTGGTCACCTCCTCGGCGCTGCCGGTGCAGTTGAATCCATCGCTGTGATCTTGTCCATTATTCATGGCATTGTCCCTCCAACCATCAACCATTTTACCGACGATCCTCAGCTGGACCCGAGATTAAACTTTACCTTTAACACCGCACAACATAGAGAAGTAAGAGCGGGACTCTCCAATACCTTCGGGTTTGGCGGACACAACGCCTCTGTTATTTTCAAAAAATTTGTTCCTTGATCTGACCTTGATTGTGTGAAATTACTGCCAGGATTCTTATATCGACTAATATCCAGAAAAAGGCACTTGTACAAAGAGCTGCATAACTTACTTGGATTTGCGCCAGGTAATTTCGCTCTCTACGAGGTAGCCCTGAGCCACCGTTCCAGCAAAGAGAAGTTTCTCGAAAGCAATGAACGGCTGGAATACCTCGGTGACGCCATCCTGGGAGCTATCGTAGGCGACTACCTCTTCAAAAAGTATCCTTACAAAACAGAAGGCTACCTCACAGAGATGCGCTCCAAAATCGTAAACCGCCAGCAACTCAATGATATCGCTATCAAAATGGGACTGCGCAAACTTACCATCTACGATAAATACAACAGCTTCCTGAAAATATCCCAGATCTTCGGAAATACCCTCGAAGCCCTCGTTGGCGCCGTATATCTCGATAAAGGCTATAACAAAACACAACAGTTCGTTCACCGCCGCATCATCATGCCGTACATCGACCTCGAACAGCTCGAAACGGTAGAAATGAACCATAAGAACAAACTCTATGGCTGGGCCAACAAAAATGGCAAAGCCCTGGAATTTGAACTGCTGGAAGAACAAATGGACAACGGCCGCCGCATCTTCACCGTTGGCGCCGTAGTTGACGGTCAGCTCATCTGCAGCGGTAAAGCCTTTAATAAAAAGGATGCCAGCCAGATAGCCGCCGCACAGGCCATCCAGATACTAGGCCTGGCCGACGAGAACTAAGCCTTATTTCCGTATAGCCATTTCTGCTATCCTGCTTACACCATCCTTACAGGGAATTTTTTATTTAGGGAGATGCTAATGCTGGTGCTGCCCATGCCATCGCAACGGGCAGGTACTCCAGGGCCAGCCGCCAAAGCCAGTTTCATGGCCTCACGCTATGCCGTAAAATAGTCTTCAGCCTGGCCGGCTCCGTTTTCCGGAAGTCCGACAAATAGATCTCATGATGACGACCGTAAAATTTTAAATGGCGGGAACGCATAAATGCATCCATCAGCTGTAAACTGGCCGGCTCCTCACTAAAAGGGCCATGGTGCATAATCTGCACGGCCATCCCTCCTTCAATCTGTTTGAGATCCACCGCCCGCAACCTGGGGTTACTTTTTTTCTTTTCCGTGGCTATCACCGCCTGTACAAACTGCTGATGGGTTACAAAATCCGGTAAACGCAGCACCAGCTCATAGTTCCATAAATGCCGGGGCACCTTTAGCGGGTCAGCCTCTGTATCGTCCACCCACCAGTAGCCCTCCAGCTTACTGACCACAAAGTCCTGCCCGGCCGCCTTTTTCGCGAATTTGATGGCATATGCAATGGTGTATAGCGCCTCCACATCCAGGGCAAATGCGGGGCCGTCGGGGTCTCCCTTTCCGGGAATAGCCAGAAACAGGGCATCTTCAATGTTCACCAATTCTACCGCCCTGCCGGCAGTGTAATAGCTTTTGTACGCTTTGGTAAGATCTAATTTTTCCATTTTCAGTCGTTTTAGTAAAGCAATGGGTTAAATGATATTACAAAGCAACGAAGGCGGTGTGACAACCTTATGTCAGGAGGTTTTTTGCGGGTATTTGTCGATATAATGCCCATGTAATTCTATAGCGAGCTGATACATGGAATCACGCAGGTGTTGGGGAGATACCACCTCCACATATTTTCCAAAAGTGATCAGCCAACGGCGGAAGTACTCGTGGGACGTTTGCATAAATGTCATCTCCGTTTTATCGCCCAAATTTTTTTCGGCTACCAGGCCAAAATAGTACTTCTGCTCGGAGATGTAACGGAGCATTTCATTGTCCATCAACACTTTAAACTCCATGAGCTCGTTGGTATGGTCGCGTTGTTGCTGTTCCAGGTATTCTTTCAGGGTCACGTGTTTGGACTTATCATACCGCTCGCTTAGTAGTTGCAGCTTGCGGATACGGTCCGCCCGGAAATCCCGGTAGCCCTTACGGAGCCTGCACCAGGCAATCAGGTGCCAGCTGTTGCTGCTGTGGAAAATACCTACGGGCTCTACTTCTCTCCTGGTGGCCTCCTCATCTTTAATGGAAAAGTATTCCATGCTGAGCGTTTGCTGGTTGCCCAGCGCAGCCTGTATATCGCTGAGGAAGCGGTTAGGGAAGGCGTCGTCCTGCAAATGCAGCGGTGTAAACCGCAGCACGGCAATGTTGTCGTCCAGGTTCTCCAGGTAGTCCTTATCCCCGCCCCGTAGCACGGAGCGAATCTTTTGCATGGCAAAGCCAAACTGCTTTTCATTGGAGTGGTCGCTGTATTTTTCCATCAGCTTTTCGGCGGTAAGCAGTGCTGCGGCCTCTTCCCGGGAAAACATCACGGGGGGAAGGTGGTATCCGTCCACTATGTAGTAGCCGGTGCCAGCCTCTGCACCAATAGGTACACCCGCCTCCTGCAAGGCTTTCACATCTCTGTAAACAGTTCTTAAACTGATATTGAAACGGTCGGAAATTTCTGCGGCCTTCACTATCCGTTTACCCTGAAGCTGGATTAAAATGGCTGTAAGTCGGTCAATACGGTTCATGGGAGTTGAATATTACCACTAAGGTCGGGTACCCCGGAATTATTTTTTAATTTTTTTTCTATTGGATTAAACTTTCTGTAAAGTTGCGGGTCTTATAATTGAAAGAAATCTTTCGGGGAACGTAAGGATTTGAGAATGAAAGCACTAGTGGATTCCTGAAAGATCATTAAATCGATGCTACAGTACAGAATATAGGTTAAATGGTATGCCCCTGCAATTTCTTGCGGGGGCCTGTTTTTTAGCAACTTTTTTCGCAAAGCGAATAGGAATGGTCAGGGCCACGGGCTCTGACCATTCCTAATAAGGCGGATGCCGAAGGCATCCCGGTTAATCGGGAAAATGGGAAAATCAGTAACTCATCTCGTTCAACTTCACCTTCCCTCTAAAAGTCCAAAACACAAATACCGTATAAGAAATCACCAGCGGTGTACCAATAGCAGCAATCAGCAACATAATCTTTAGCGACTTATTGGAAGAGGCCGCAGCATAGATACTAATGCTATGTGCCGGATCAGTAGATGAAATGATAATGTTAGGGTACAGGCCGATCGCAAACAGGATCAGCAGGCACGACATAATAATAGCACTAAACAGGAACGCGATAAAATACCTTCTGCCATCAATATTCCTTTTAATATTCAACAGGGTAAGCACGGCTATCAGCGGCAAAATGAATAACTCCGGATGGTGTTTAAACGCCTGCGTCATATGTGGCACATAAATCAGTGTGGCCATAGACGTTAGTATGAAGCAGAGTATGAAAAACTTGCTGCAGTTATTTACCAGCACGGTGAGCTTGGCATACAGCCGGTTTTCCGTCTTCATAACCAAATATATAGCCCCATGTAACATAAATAAGGATAGGGTGGTAAATGCGATGAGGATCGCATAAGGATTGAAGAAGGTAAGCAGGTTGCCTGTAAATTCATGTTCCTTATTGATGGGCAAACCGTGAATCAGGTTGCCCAGCACCAGTCCCAGCAGGAAGGTGATAAAAATACTGGACACGCAGTAGCTGATATCCCACATTTTCCGCCACCAGGCCCAGGGTTCCTTACTTCGAAACTCAATAGAGATAGCCCTGAATATCAACGAAACCAGGAATAGCATGAAGGGGATATAAAAGGTAGAGAATAAAACCCCATATACGAGCGGGAACCCGGCAAATAGTGCACCACCGGCAATTACAAGCCATACTTCATTACCATCCCATACCGGGCCAATGGCGTTTAACGCCAGCCGCCTCGATTCTTCCTTATTAAAAAATAAATGTAGGGCGCCTGCACCCAGGTCAAAGCCATCTAATACACCATAGCCGGTGATAAGGCCACCAATCACCAAAAACCACCATGTAGGAAGATCTAATCCGAGAAGTGTTTCCATGCGCTGTTATTTAAGATGGTATGTTAGCAATATTGCGTTTGGAGAAATGTTCGCTATCCGTTTCTTCGTCCTCTGTAACGTCTGGTCCATGGCTGATTTTGCGGTTGAGCAAAAACAGGAAGAGGGCAAACAGTAACACATATACGAAGGTGAACAGGATGAGTGAAAATAGTACCTGATCGGCGGTTACTTTTCTGGAGAGCGCATCGGAGGTGCGGAGTAATTTATAAACCACCCAGGGTTGCCGCCCTACTTCAGCCGCATACCAGCCAAGTTGATTGGCCATTTGGGGTAACAGTACCGCCAGTACGAAAATCCACATCAGCCAGCGGTGATTAAACAACTGTTTTCTCCAGAGGAGAATCAGTGCCAGCAGGGTAAGGCCTATTAGTGTGATGCCAATGGCTACCATGGCATGGTAGGTCTGAAACACAAAGTTCACCGCTCCGGGCCTGTCCGCCTGCGGCGTGGCCCTTAAGCCTTCCACCGGCGCGCTGAAGCTGCCATGCGTAAGGAAGGATAGTCCACCGGGGATTTTGATACCGGTCGTTTTCTCATTTTTATTATCTACCCAGCCTACGATATACATATCGGCAACGGCTAAACTATCATAGTGCCCTTCCATGGCGGCGAGTTTGGCCGGCTGGTATTTACTGACGTAATCGGCGGACCTGTGACCGGTGAATAACTGCAATAAGGCTGCTACCACGGCTACGCTCAGGCCTACCTTAAACATAGCCTGCGAGTGTTTGATGTACCTGCCTTTTAATATATACCAGGCACCTACGCTCATCACCAGGAATGATCCCGCCAGGAAAGCGCCAATGATCACATGAGAAAACCGATCCACGGAGGAGGGGTTAAACACCATTTCCCAGAAATCGGTGACTACGGCCCTGGCACCCAGGTCGTACCCTTCAATCTTAAACCCTGCGGGCGTTTGCTGCCAGGAGTTGGCAATTACAATCCACAATGCGGAAAAGATAGAACCCAGTGCCACCATGATGGTGGAAAAGAAATGTACACCCTTGCTCACACGGTTCCAGCCAAACAATAATATCCCCAGGAAGCCCGATTCCAGCGCGAAGGCAAAAATACCTTCTGCCGCCAGGGCACTCCCGAATATATCACCTACATAATGTGAATAAGTAGCCCAGTTAGTACCAAACTCAAATTCCATTACAATGCCGGTGGCCACGCCAATACCAAATATGAGTGCAAATATCTTGATCCAAAATCGCGTAATATCGCGATACACCAACAAACCTGTTTTCAGGTAAATCCCTTCCATAATTACCAAACATAGGCCCAGCCCAATGCTCAGCGGGGGATAGATGTAGTGAAAAGCCACCGTAAAGGCGAACTGAATGCGGGAGAGTATTTCAACAGACGGCATAAATTCTACAGATATTGTACAAAGTTATTGACATCGGTCATCCATGAAACTGATGTTTATCAGGTTCTTTAAATTTAACCTAATTAACTCCGTTTTCTACCATTTGTTTATCCCACACTAAAAAAATAAAAAAAATATTTCTTTAGAATGCCCGTGTATACTGCGTTTTGAGCGGGCGGTTAAAATAATATCATGCCGTTAACATCGGGTAAAGGAATGGACATCGGCCGAGAAGTAATTTTATGCCATCAGTTACTAGTTGGCAAATGACAATACAATATCTTATAAATGGTATTACGCGCGGGCCCCGATTTTTATCAGGGCCCTTTCAATTAGCTGTTATTTTCCTCTGAATACACCTACCTGGGTAAATTTATATAGGTTGTTTTGGTGATAACCTGTAAGCAGAGTCCTGATTCACATCAGGACTCTTTACCTTTTTGGGGATGCCAGGTGACGCTACGCCCTATGATGGATCGCGAGAGCTCATCCTTCCGCTCATTGCTCAGTGCTCACTGCTCAATGCTCAATGCCACCGCCTCCCGCTCCCGCTCCCAGGCCCGCCCGCCATTCCCAATAAAAATTCATCCTGTTAAATGCCGTGCTTAATATACTTTTGCTCCATATCTACCTATAGGTTATATAGTTACTATTTAGGTAGTATTGTTGATAATCAATGATTTAAATTATGCCTAAGATCAAAAATAGTTCGCACCCCGAAACGGTATGCGCAGTTGACTACGCCTTCCAGCGTATCGGCGGCAAACACAAAGGCCGGGTGCTGTATCAACTATCAAGAAATACTTTGCGATACGGGGAACTGGGCCGCCGTATCACCGGCATCACCCCGAAAATGCTTACGCAGGTACTCCGCGAACTGGAAGAAGATGGATTAGTAGAAAGGAAAGTATACCTGGAAGTACCACCGAGAGTGGAATATTCATTAACAGATACCGGAAGAGAGTTAGTGCCGGTAATTACTCTGCTGGCAGATTGGGGAAAGAGTAAAATGGCCCAGGCGGCGGCGATGTGATTCACATGGTAGAGGCGGGCTGCGCCCGCCTCCCACGCGAGGAGGCGGGCGCAGCCCGCCTCTACATTCGTAAACAAAATTGACACATATTGGAAGTGCGACACTCCCACCTATGCCATCGCCATATTTTCAATCTCTTTCTTGCGCTCGCGGTATTCCTCCATCGTGAAGTTATACACCACAGAATCGCGCTTGTTCTTATTTGCCACAAAGTGACAGGCATGAATATAAGGTTCCGCAATATTCAGTTTATCCAATGGCGTTACTACCAGCAGCTGCAGGTTCAACTGACCGCAATACTCCATCAGGTAGTGACTCTTCTCCGGATCCAGCTTGCTGAAAGCCTCATCCACCGTGATGAAACGTAAGCTCCTGTGCTGCCTGTTGGCCTCATTGATGCCGAACTGGTAAGCAATGGCGGCTCCTAATATGGTATAGGTAAACTGTGCTTTCTCTCCACCAGAGAGACTCGCAGTATCCTCATAATACTTAAACGCCTTGTTATCAGAAATATAGAATTCCTTAGCGCCAAAGTCGAGCCAGTTACGCACATCCGTTACTTTCCTGCGCCAGGCCTCATTTTGCTGCAATTCGGTAATCAGCGTCCTGATGTTCTGGAAAAGCTGTTCGCTATAGGCATCATCTTTCTCCGTTTGATATTTTACAGTATCGGGAACGGCTAAACTGAGTTTATCCTTAAAGTTTCGGATTTCCACATCACGCACATGGCGGCACTCCAGCTGTAAATAGGTGTCCGGGTTCTTATTGAAGGTAATGTTGCGCAATGGCTCGTTGAGGTCTTCCATCACTTCACGGATCGCATCTTCCTGACCGTATATCCATGCCCGGTAGTTAGTGATGGCATTGAGCATACTGGTATCCATGTATTTACGGAAGCGCTCTTTATGCTCAATCAGCCGCTGGTATTTGATTTGCTCGTAGAGGGAGGTGAACTCGTCCAGGTATTCTACGTGCGCACGCAGGTCGGTAACGTCGCCAATCCAGTCGGGGAAGGTGTCGTGCACCGACTTTGGCGGATTTACAAACGCTGCCAGCAGGCGGGTGATTTCTGTTTGCTTTTCACCACTATTTCGCTGCGCCTCTTTCAGGGATACGTTCAGACTTTCCTCTGCGCGCTTCCGGTAGCTGTATAGTTGCGATGCGTTGGTAGCCGGGGCGGTGATGGCCAGTTCTTCAAGGAAGGCCAGCGCGCGCTGCATCGCTATCTCGTCGGTATTGCTCACTTTGAGCTGCGAGTAATAGTGTTGTTTTTCTGACAGCTTATTGTCCAGGTGTCCTTTTTGCTGCAGGGTATCCGCCTTGCTTTCTTCCTGCTCGCGGATGCCGGCAGTGGCTTCGTCCAGCTGCTCGCAGATCACTTTGTATTTATCACTGGCCTGCAGCAGGTTATCTTTTTCGCGGGTATATTGCTCAATAACTGCGGCATGTGGTTGCCAGCTGATATCTTCAAAGCTGCGCTGGGTAAGGAATGCGCTTAATACCGTTTGCATGGCGCTAACCGCCTTACGCGAGGCTTCCAGCTCGTTCAGGCCGGCTTGCAGTTCCTCAATGGCGGAGTTGCACTCTTCCATATCCTCTTTCAGCAGGCGTAATTTATTTTTGTTGTTCCAACCCAGCACAAAATTATTTTGCTGGGAACGGCCCGGACGGTCATCTTTTTCGTGCCTGGAAGCCACGCGGGTTAAGCCTTTAGAGGTAACCGCCTTGCGGGCGCGGCCAAAAAGATTCATATCGTCGGTGCAGATATAGTCAAACGAATCCAGCAACTGGTTTTGCAACCACTCCTTAAACTCGGTGCCTGGCTTGATTTCTATCTTCTGTAACAAACTATCTTCTTCCTTAGGCATACGTAGCATGGTATAAGATTCCTCTTCGATCTTATGATATACCAGCCTTGTTTGCAGGTTGTTTTCGTTGATATACCGGTTAATGCGGCTGATATAACCTTCCGGCACCAGCAGGCGCAGGGCAAAGTTGTGCAGCACTTTTTCAATGGCGAATTCCCAGTGGGATTCGTCATCTTTTACCCGCAGCAACTCGCCGGCAAATGGCAGGTCTTCCTCCGGAACATCCAGCATATCCGCCAGCTGCTGGCGGATGCGGATCAGTTCATAAGGAATATTATTTTTTCTGTTAAGGAGAGATTCAATTTCCTCGTTGATAGTGGCCGCGTGATTTTTTTCGGCAGTGAGATTGCTTTTGTGCAGGAAAATGTCCTCCTGAAGTGCGTCCAGCTGCTTTTCCAGCCCTTTGAGTTTTTTCTCAGCGCCTTTGATGTTGTCGTGAAACTGTGCTTCATCCGGGGAGGAAATCAGTTCCAGCCGCTCTGCCAGCTTGTTGTAATCCTCCATTTTGCTGCGCTTGGCTTCCAGCGATTTCTGCTCGTAATGGATCGTTTTTTCGATGGAGCGCAGCTGCTCATCCACGCTGTTGTTGGCCTTTTGCGCAATCAGTTCGTCTTTGCGGAGGTTCAGTTGTTCCAGTTTGGAATTGATGGACAGCAGGGTGCTGGCGGTTACGCTCAGCTCCTGTTCCAGCTGTTGTATCTCTTGCTGTACAATCTCTCTTTCCTGGCGGTTGAAGTAGCCGGGGAGTGTGTCCTGTAAGGATAACAGCTCGCGGCCTTTGTTCTGCAGGGTTTCCCATTCGCTGCGGTGGTGAATGATAGGTTCCAGCATCTGCAACTGCATCTCATCTTTTTGGATGGCGCGGTGGCTGCTTAGCAGACTATCATAGTTTTCCCGTAGTTTGAGAAACTCTGATTCGCTGTCTGTTTCCTCCAGCATGTGTTGCCTGATGAAGGTATTTAAGTCTCCCAATACCTTAATACCTACTGTTTGGTTAAACAGTGCCAGTGCTTTTTCACTGCGCAGCCCGAATATGTTACTAAACATAGTTGCATATTCCTTGAAGCTGTCGGTTACCTCAGTTTTCGGAAATTCCAGTTTCAGGCGCTTTTTCCAGTCGCCTTTGGCGTCGAACTTACCATTGCCAAAGTGGTCGTTGATATTGAGTTTATGGGGAGATACAATGTATTGCCTTTTCATTTCGCCCGCGTACCAGCGCACCTGCGCAAGGGTAATGGTATGCATGGTAGCAGCGTTATAGAAATAGGCCAGCAGTACGGAATAAGGGTTTTGTTCCTTATGGCGCAGTTGTTCTGTTTTGGATTGCAGGGATTCTTCGGAAAACGTTTTGCCGTAATAGCCCCAGAAGTACGATTCTTCGCCACGGTCGCGGCGTTGTTCCGTACCGGACGACTGGTTATAAAAACGCTTCCCGGAGGGTACCAGCAGCGTCAGCAGCGCATCGATGAGGGTGGTTTTACCACTACCATTGGCGCCGGTGAGCAGCGAGGTTTGCCCGTTGGTGTTTACCCGGTAAATTTTATTGTGAAAGGTCCCCCAGTTATATACTTCAAAATATTGCAGGCGGAAACCGCTTTCTTTGGAATCACTATTGAACAGGGTTGACATGCAGATTTAGTTTTGTTTTGATTTCTTCCAGTTTTTCGTTGTTCACAATTGCCTTGATCACGCGTTTTACTTCGTATTGCTGCATTTCCTTGTTGGTAACATCTTCGCGGCTAACGCGGAGGATGCCTACCCCCAGCAGGCTGTTAATAGGCTTGTTCAGGTCTTTTAGCAGTTTGGAGCGGTTGTGGCGTTCCTTAAAGAAGAGGGTGAGTCGTTCCTTAATTTCTTTTTGTGTCATAAACAGCTTGGTGCCGGTGCCTTTGAGGTCAAACTCTTCCAGGGCTTCCCGCAGTACAATGCAGAGCAGGGTAGCTTCGTAGGTGAGCTTGGACTTGCGCATGAGGCGTGGCAGCGGGCGATCGGCATTCTCGTCGTTTTCCGGCTGCACAATGCGTGCAAAGCCATCAGCTTCATTGATCACCAGTTGCAGGCCCACCTGCTGCAGGTATTTATGCAGTTCTGTTTGCCAGCCCAACAGGTCTTTCCAGTAGGCGCGCTCTTCTTCGTAAATGGTGCCTTGCATCAGTTTCAGGAAAACATGTGCAAAGGGTGCTGTATTTCGTTCAGACATAAAGGTTAGTTTTTTGAATTGGTAAACAGTACCATCGGCAGATTGATGATACGGTTACCCAGTTTCACAGGATCAGATGTTTCCAGGATGATATGGCTGGACGACTGGCTGGCAATGGCAAAGTAGGTGATCAGCTCTGTGAGTCCTTTTTCTGAGCCATAAATTTCCACCAGTTCTTTCAGGCTGATCTGCTTTTTGTTTTGCAGTTGCACCTGGATGCGTTCTTCCAGCTGGGCGCGGTCAATATGGAAGTGATTGAACAGTGCCTGCATATCTTCCAGGGAATATTCTTCCCCTCCCACTCCTTCCGGTAGCTGGAATGCCGGGCTGGCCATTTTTTCATCGGCCAGCTCCCAACGGTCCGGAAGATCCAACTCCGGATCGGTTTCTATCTCCATAAAATCCTCCGCTGATGGATGATTACCCAGCGTTTGGAAGGCTAGCACACGGATATCGTTTATCAGCTCCATGGTTTTACGGCGTTCCGTCATATTGCGCTCGTTGAGGACGCGACTGAGTTTATCGCTCAGTTTTTTGTTGGCGTCGATCACCTTTTTGCCGGAGGCATGGAGGGACTGTTTCAGCTTGCGCAGGAAACGATCGTTTTTATAGTCGATATCACGGTCTTCGAGGAGTGTGTATAACTTTTCGATGAGGTCCCGCATTTCTGACTGCTTGGTTTCATCCATCAGGAACTGCCAGAAAGAGTAAAAGCTTTTACCCTGGTCTTTCTGGCGGAGGGCTTCAAAGGCGTCCAGCGTGTAGGCGAGCAGGGTACCTTTGGCCACATCGCGTTCGCTTTGTTTGCGGTAGATGTCCTGGGTGATCTGTTCGAAGTTGGATTCCACTTCCTTAAAATCTCCCAGCAGTTCGCGGGCCATGCGGTTTACATCGTATACCCTTTCTTTGATCTGGGTATCGTCAAATACCTGCACTTTACCGGTGATGTTGATGGCCTGTATTTCCTGTTCTATCTCAAATTTCTTTCTTTCCAGCTCCTGAATACGCTGTTCCGGATCTTTGTTGCTCTGATCCACCAGCTCCTTGAGTTTGGAAAAAATATCCTTAAAACGGCTTTCGGTGCCTATAAATTCCCGTTTCTGCAAGGTAGTGACCCAATGGAGCACCTTTTCCGTATCGCTGCTCAACTCATGGATATCAATACCTTCGTCGTCGGGGTATTTGCGGAGAAACCCCTGGTTGCTCCACTGGTCAATGTATTTTTTAGCTTTGGTATCATCGTCTTCCAGCAGGGAAACCGCATCGATTTCATCGTCTGTGGTGCGGTAGCCGGTATGTGTAAGATAATCTGACAAGCGGGTTACCAGTTCAGCGTTGGTAATGATTGTCTGGTTTTTTTCTTTGAATACGGTGTGAAAAAATGACAACATCATTGGCGCACTGCGGGCCCGTAGTATTTTCAGCGTTACTGACTGGGCAAACAGCAAACATAATTGTTCATACGTCATTCGGTAAAAATAAGGAAAAAAGGTATTCCGTTACATGATATAAAGTCCGTTTGCACGGGCCTCCACAGGGGCCGGAATGTTGGGTTCCCCGAGGGTTTCCAGGAGGTTGATTTCGATGGTCCTGGCGATACTGTCCAGCGGCATGGCCAGCGGGTTGTAGGTAAATGGGTTCATGAGGTTAATCCCGTTGAGGTGGGTGGTATGAAATACAAATCCAAACGCCCAACCGAACAGTATGGACCAGGCGCCAATGGATTCGGTCATCATCAGGGTGTTCATGATCACATAAAACCAGATGAACATTTTGGTGAAATATACATAGCTGGTGGGGAATACCGTGTTTTTGATGCGTTCACATTTTCCCATACTGTCTGTATTTTTTACCAGCAGGTCGTTGAGTTCGAGAAACTGGAATCCGTCTACCGTGCCGGTTTGCTTGAGTCGCTGGAGATCCTGTGCCTGCAGGTTTAATATCGCATTTGGGATATTGGTTTGTCGCCTAACTATCTCCACTTCCTCCGGGGCAAGGTAGCGGTGAAAATATTCATCGGGGCGGTTGCGCAGGGCGGATTTGAGTGCGTACAGGAAGGCCAGGTGGCGGTAGATCATATTGCGGGCGGTAGTGGCGCGTTGGGTTTCATTGTCGGACTGATAGAAGTAGAGCAGGCAGCGGGTCCAGGAGCGGGAATCGTTTACCAGCGCTCCCCAGATGATCCTGGCCTCCCACCAGCGGTCGTACGCCTGATTATTGTTGAAGCCAATGAAAAATGCAATGGCAGTACCCAGCACCGTGGAGATAGCGCCGGGAATATTGATATGATCACTGAGCCAGTATACATCTACATAGTAAACAGCTGTACAACAGAGCAGCAGCAGCAGGTCCACCTTCCAGGTGAAGGAAAAAACCTGCATTAACGACAGCTTGGACTTTATCAGCATAAACGGATCTATTTTTTAAATAACCTGTTACGGAGTATCTTTTCCATGGCTGCCTCTTTCATCCCGCGGGAAAATGGCACGGTGGCGGTTCCCATCTCCACTAAATTCCCATCAATACCGGTAATTTTTTTAGCATTCACTACATAAGATTTGTGCGTTTGCACAAAGTCTGTGCTGTTAATGCTTTCAACCACCGATCTCAGGGTAGCGTGAATAATATGCCGGGCATTGTCGGTGTATATATTCACATAATTTTCCATGGCTTCGAGGTATAAGATGTCCTCCCAGAAAATTTTCACGAGTTTTTCGTTCGACTTTATAAATATATACGCGGAATCGGGTGGGATTGTTTGCCGGAAACTTTCCAGGGCTCTGTTGGCAGCCTTCAGAAAGCGGTCGAAGGATACCGGCTTCAGCAGGTAATCCAGCACCTGTAGCTCAAATCCCTTGATGGCGTATTGCTCGTAGGCGGTGATAAAAATAACTTTGGGTGGGTTGGGAATGCTGCTGAGCAGTTCCAGGCCGGTCATGTAAGGCATTTCTATATCGAGCAGCAGCAAGTCCACCGGCTGTTGCTGCAACAGGTTGTTGAGGGACACGGCATCTTCACAAACGCCCACCAGCTCCAGGAAATCCACTTTTTCCACATAGCTGGCAATGCCTTTACGGGCCACGGGTTCGTCGTCGGTGATTACACAGCGGATTTTCATAAGTTCAGTTTTAAGATGGCCGTATAGTTATTGCCGTTATGAGTGGTAGTGAGTTCATGTTGCCCGGGATAGAGCAGTTCCAGCCGCCGCCGGAGGTTTTCCAGCCCTATGCCGCCGGATTTGATGCGTTGGGAATCCGGCACGGCGTTGCTCACATGGAAAAGCAGGTCCTGCTCCTGCAGCGTGGCAGCGATGTTGATCCAATAGTCGCCACCGGTATATTTAAACGCATTTTCGACCAGAGGCAGTAACAACAACGGATATACGTTTTGTTGCTGTAGCTGCGGATCAAAGCTCACCGTCAGTTGCAGGTGGCTGTTCATCCTTTGTTGTTGCAGGTCGATGTAAGACTGAAGGTATTGCAATTCTTTTCCTACCGGCACCAGTTGTTGCTGGTCGTACAGCTGGTAGCGCAATAGTTCCGACAACTGTTCTACGGTGTGTTTGGCTACTTTCACGCTTTCATCCATCTGGAAATAGATCATGTTGAGGGCGTTAAAGAGGAAATGCGGGTGGAACTGGGCTTTCAGGAACTGTAGTTCCGTTTGTAGTTTATCGTTACTGATTTTCTCCAGCAGCAGTTGTTGCTCATAATTCTTACGCAGGGAGGCGGAGGCCCGTAAGATGGCGTAGGCCAGGAGGCCGTATAGCAAAGGAATCAGGGTGATGTTGACGATGTCGTACCATTGGCAACCGTCATCTGTTAATGCGGCCATGGGTATAATAGTGATATAGGAGATGGCAGTGATCACCAGGGCCACCATCCCGTACTCTTTCCAAACCGGCAACGGGATCATCCTTTGCTGTTGCCGGGTTAGCATCTTACGAAGCACAAAGAGCGTAATATAGGAGGTGATCACGGAAACGACTATCTCAATGACGTTGGTATGCAGTGGGCGGAGCCAGAACCTGGTTTCGCTGATGACATCGTTTACCAGCCGCAGGCTTGTGTATACCAGCAGGGCATAAACGGCAGGCAGCCAATGAATTGTACGGATGTTTTTCATCTCTATCAAGATAAGCAATTATTTTTTGAGGGTTACCGGAAGCATTTTCCTGCAAACGTACCTCGTTCCGGGTGTTTTTTCCGGGAGATATTGACCATCTGCCGCCAGAATTTGACGAAATGCAGATTTTTTTCTCTCCCCATATATTAGAAACTCAATGGGTTGTGAATTATTAACTCTATTAGTCTATAGGATTAGTAGGAAATTAAAATAATCCCCGTATATTTGTTTCACGATAGCCATAAAACGCTGTCCAACCATTTACCAACCGATAAAATTTTCAGGAGATGTCCACACTTTACCGTTACGCCGATTACCTGCAGCAGCCTGTGCCAGAGAATTTTCCAAAAACAGGATATCATAGGGAGAAGATAGCGCCACTGGGTGCGGGACAACAGTTTCCTGAATTTTACCTCGAGGCAGACCAGGTGATTAAAGACGCTGGTTTGTTAACACAGGGGGCGAGTATTCACACATTGACGGCGCAGCCGCTGGTAGTAGTATTCTATTCCATCCACTGGAACGGATACGCAGATGACCTACTGGACCAGGTAATAGCGCTGCATCCTGCTATAGAAGCGGCTGGTGCAAAGCTGTTACTGATATCCAGTGAGGGCCGCAAACAATTTGAGGCGGTAAACAGGCAGGAAATCCCTTTTGATGTAGTATACGACCGGGATTTTGCGATTGCTAAGAAAGCAGGTATCTATAAGAAGTCAGACCCTATCTGGGGCTTTGTTGCAGGTGTTAATGAGGATGTGCCGGTACCTGCGGTATATATTATTACTCCTGCCCTGGAAATCCGCTTTGCATTTGCCGACAAATACCTGGAGCATCAACTGCAACCAGCAGCGTTGCTGGCTGCAATTGAAAACCGTACTGCGATCACTGCTTAATCATTAATAGCCTGGTATACCAGGTTTTTCAGTATATCGAACATAGCCCCGTGTGAAGTGGGCCATATGTTTGTATAGATCAGTGCCACGATCTTTTCCTTAGGATCTGCCCAATAGGTAGTGGCAAACATTCCTCCCCATTGAAAGGAGCCGGCGGGCATTAGTGAAACCGCGCTTCCTTCTTCATTTGTAATCTTAAAGCCCAATCCGAAATTATTATACTTTTCCCAGCCTATCTGCAATTTGCCGGTCTGGTTCATGGTCATGATCCGGACGCTGTTGCGGCTCAGGATGCGCACCCCGTTATAGGTGCCACCGTTGAGCATCATTTGCAGGAAGATGGCGTAGTCGTAGGTGGTAGACGATAATCCTCCGCCACCGGAAAAGTAGGTGCCTTTAAATTTAGGATAGTCGGCATACAGCTCAGTACCATTCAACATAATGCTGTTGCTGGTTCTGCGGAGCTGGTGGGTCTGTTTGTCTTCCGAATACAGGGGTACCAGCCTTGCCTGTTTACCGGCCGGGAGGTAGAACCAGGTATCTTTCATGCCAAGCGGTTCAAAAATCCGTTCCCGCATAAACTGGTCAAGGCTCTTGCCAGACAGGACTTCTACCAGGTAGCCGAGCACATCTACGCCCATGCCATAGGTCCATTTTTCGCCCGGATTATGCAGCAGGGGAAGTTTGCCCAGGGCTTTCATTTTATCTGCCAGCAACATATTATTTACTCCGATACCTGCGATAACACCTGCTTTGGCGTACATCGCCGTTTCCATAGCCCCGCCAATCTGGGCGTAGCCGATGCCGCTGGTATGGGTAAAGAGGTCGCGAATGGTGATTTCGCGTGTAGCCGGTACCGTTTTAAAGGTCGTATCTGCTGGATTATAGGATTGAATTACATGCGGCTGGATGAATTCAGGAATATATTTCGACACCGGATCATCCAGCTGGAATTTGCCTTCTTCGTAAAGGATCATGGCTGCCACGCTGGTAATGGCTTTCGTTTGTGATGCGATCCGGAAAATGTTATCTGTTTTCTCCGGGATCTTTTTTTCCATATCGCTGTAACCAAACGCTTTGTTATAAACGATTTTGCCATCACGTATCACCATGGCCGCAGCCCCGTTTACAAAGCCCTGGTTGATATAGCTGTTGATAAAGGAGTCGATACGGGTAAGCCGGCTGGCGGACATATTAGCCGCTTCCGGCGGCGCGGGAGTCAGTTGCTGGGCATGGGAATGCAATACCGGCAGCAGCAGGAGTGTAAATAAAACGTGTTTCATAGTGGAAGTTTATCAGGGGGGAAGATAAATAATGCCGGGGATAATTTTTTCAGAATTGCTATGGTAAATGCGACATAACAAGAAAAGAATAGCGTTGTAAGGCGGTGTATCACATTGAAAAATACCTACATGTAGGTATTTTATGTAATGTTGCGTTGGTCTACTTTTGCAGGAATCAATTACAACTATTCAAACTAATTATAAGAGTCATTATCCTTAATAGTTAAGATGACCCATGAGGTCAGTTACCCCCAAATTTGGGTCTCCTTCTTCAGGAAGAGACCCAAAACTGTTTTTATAAATTTCCATTACATTTGCAGCAAGTTAATAAAATCAACCAACGCGAAAAGCCTTCAGCCATCTGTCCCGGAATGTGAGTGTTGCTAAAGATGGGCTTCACTATTGTTTTTTTCCCGCTTTGTCTTATTAGTAAATGAACGTATAGAACACGTGGCCAACATGTCAGGAGTAACGCTGGAAGAGAAATTAAGAGCATTACAAACTATTGAAGATGAACTGCCTGCTGTATTGATTGTGCATAGCTTTCCGGATGGAGGTGTGGTGCATATGTCGGCCAGAGGTTGTCGGGAGCTCGGTTATACATTGGAGGAGATTAAGGGGATGGGTCAGGAGTATTATAACCGCTGTTTTAACCCGCAGGATGTGGAGGATTATCTTCCCAGGATCATGGAACTGATCAATGCCCCGGAAGCGGAGGCAAAGGAAATTTCATTTTTTCAACAGGTGCGGCTGGCCGGAAAAGACGACTGGGAGTGGCATTTGAGTACTACCAGGGTATTGTGCCGGGATGCTGATGGGATACCTACCCATCTGGTGACCTGTGCTATTCCGATAGATCCGTTGCATCATGTGACCAGTAAATTAAAACGGTTGCTGAAGGAGAATCAGTTCCTGAGGCAGCATCAGCACATATTTGCGGAGCTTACCAAAAGAGAAAAGGAGATATTGCGACTCACAGCGTTGGGCTACAGTGCCGGGGAAATGGCCAGGGAGCTGCATATTTCAGAGAAAACGGTGGTAACGCACCGGCGGAATATCAAATCAAAAATTAATGCGGAGTCGTCCTACGATCTTACCAAATTCGCGCAGGCATTCGATCTTATCTGATTTTAAAAAATATTTTCTGAATTTATTTTTGTTTAAAACAAAAGCTGTAATTTCATTATAGTTTGTGATCCTGTTTATATGGATGACGAATGTTTGTTAACCAGATCCATGTTTGTTAAACTTGTTCACCATGTCTTTTAAAGCCCGCTGTAAAATCGAAGGCTACGAACTGAATGTGCTCGAATGCCGGTTTTCTTTTTCACAACCTACAGATACCTGCGGTAAGCCCATATCACGTCCTAACGGAGGAACGATTGAGTTATTGGTGGAATCCACTGCCGATACCAATTTGTTCGACTGGATGATTACCGATACGGCTACACGCAACGGGAGTATTATTTTTTACAGGAGAGATGCAGTGTCGCGGTTAAAGGAGCTGCAATTTTCGGATACTTATTGCACCGGATATACCGAGTATTTTAATGCTGCCGGTGAGGAGCCTATGCAGATACGGTTGCTGTTGTCGGCCCGTAAGATGTCGCTCAACAGTAGTGAATACGAGCATTTCTGGACTAAATAACTTTCACTCATGTCGGAAACAACGAGGATTACCATTTCAATAAATGGTAAAAAGTACAGGCATTGGCATGCCCTCCGATTAACACAATCTATTTACGCACCGCACGAATTTGAGGTGCAGCTGGGTGATGATTTTCTGCTGGCGGCAGGAAGTAGTGTACAGCAGGTAGTGCAGCGGTTCCTGGGCAAGGAGCTACAGATCCAGCTGGGGAATACTACCTTCAACGGCTATATTACAGCTGTGGAAACCGGTTGCCATGAAGGGCGGGAGTTTGGCTATTGTCTGCTGAGGGGAAAGAGTCCTGATGCAAAAATGGATATCGCGCCACAACTCCGTTCTTTCGAAGATAAAACACTAACGCAGCTGGTAGAAAGCATGCCTACCCGCTTATCAAATATGCTCATTCAGCCGGAGCGGCAAGCCGCGCTGTCCTATCATGTGCAGTATGAAGAAACCGATTATGCGTTTCTGCGCAGGCTGGCAGCGGTTTACGGCGAATGGTTTTTTTACAACGGCTCCCGGCTGGTGTTCGGAAAATATTCACCCGCGAAGATTACATTGCGCTACCGGCAGGAGTTACAGCGATTCAGTATTCAGGCTGGTATACCACCGGTAGTGCCTACCTACTCGTGGTATGAGAGGGAGCAGGGCTCGGTGAAATCTTTACCTGCAAAAGCGGAGCGATACCATGATCCGATTATCGAGGCGGCCATCAACCAGTTGCCGCCAAATAAAGGAAACAGGTATGCAGGGTATGACGGTGCGTTGCGTAGTGCTGCCGCTATCATTCAGCAGCGGCAAGCCGCTTTGCAATGGTATGCCGAAAGTACGGAGCCGGGCATCCGGCCCGGTGATCTGGTTACCGTCAGGGAGGAGCAGCCGCTGAAGCGCGGGCACGGTACGTTTTTGGTGAGTCGCATTATACATACAGCTGATGCCACAGGTAATTATAAAAACCAGCTGACGGGCCTGCCCGATTGTCCCCCGTTGAAATTTTATGATGAACCTCGCATACCCTGTTGCAGCCCGCAATCTGCTGTGGTAGTAGATAATGATGACCCGGAACACCTGGGCAGGGTAAAGGTGCGGTTGCATTGGCAACAGGGCAGCACTCCATGGATACCGATGCTACAGCCCCATGCCGGTGGTCATAAAGGCTTCTTCTTTCTGCCGGAAAAGGGAGAGGAAGTAAGTATAGCTTTCGTAGAGCAGCATCCGGAACATCCTTATGTGACGGGCACCTGCTATCATGGGAAAGCTAAGCCGGACTGGGGTACAGCAGGAAATAACCTAAAGGTGGTGGCTACACGCTCAGGGCATACCATCAGCCTGGATGATACAGCAGGCAACGAAGTGATTACAATAAAAGATAAAGCCGGTAATATCATACAGTTGGATACTGCCGCAAGGAGCGTGCTGGTAGAAGCGCCGGAGCAACTACAGCTAAAAGCCAATAATCTCCAGCTTTATGCCAAAGAGAGTATTGCCCTGCATGCCGGCAGGGATATTTCCCTTGCAGCCGCCGGAAATGTTTATCAGCATGCTAATGAAAGTGCGCTACTGTCCGCGAAAAATATTGAGATGGTTGCGGATAAGGAACTATCGTTGCTGGCAACCAACTGGAAAGGTAAAGCCGATGAAATACAGGTTCATAGCCTCAAAGGCGACCTGGAGCTGCACGCAGCGCAAACACTGGATATTAAAAGTGAAGAAAAAATAAGAATGTTCTGATGATTTGCTAACCCATAAAAAGCAATGTCATGTCTGTTAACCAACCATTACACCTCGTGTGCGAAGGTGCATTATGCACCTGCTCGCAAGCATTGAACCCCGCACCAGTGACCTTGCAGGTACCGGGAAAAACAAAAGTTTTTTTGCAAAGCAGTAGTGGTAAGCCGGTGGCAACTACCGCAGGCATCCATATCGGTGCACTTAATTTCAAACTCTGTAAAATTCCGGACCCTAAAAATCCCACTCCCTGCACACCAATGCTGCATTGGAAAGATCCATATGATAATATTTTCCTGCCAGGTAACGCACATCCGCTTACAGAAAAAAGCAGTGCTACGTGTAGCCGGGGAGGTAAGATCAGTATTATGCAGCATGGGCAACTGCCGGGAGGCATAGGTGAGTTGATAACGAATGATGTACCTCAGGTAACTCAACAACCAGTGCCTGCTGAAACAGCCGTGGCAGTGGAAGAAAGTGCACCCGCTTTGCGTGGCGCCCGCTGGGAGAACAACAGCCAGCAGTTGAAAGTGGTAACCGGCTGGCAGGAAATTTCTTACCTCCACCTCCTGCTGGACGATGCGGAAGGCCTGGTACTTGAAATAGAAATCATCGCCACGGATAACAACCGGCGGCAACTGCAAACACTGGCTGCTGCCACTGCCTATACGGTGGTGAATGGGGAAATCCTGGTTCCATTCCGGGCTGCGCGCAGGGATGCCCGGCTGAAAGATGGAGATCTGATTTATGCACGCATCCATAGTGATAATGCACCCATTAAGAAGTTACGCTCGCTGCACCCTACCCGCCCGCTCCTCTTTCGCGATGCACCTAAAATCCGTGAAGTGAAATTCACCCGGGATAATAACCCCGTGATTACCGCAAGGTATGGGGATACGCTCTCCTGCCGGATTGTAGCGCAAAATATGTGTCGGCAGAAAATTGATGTGCAAATAAAACGCCTGGAGAGAAAGAACGGACATGACTTGGAACAGTTAGATTCCGTGATGTACAGCAATACTTTCGAGGTAAATGAACATGGCTATATACAGTTCGATTTCACCATTGAAAAGGCGTGGGAGCAAGACTATGAAGAGCGTGTACAGCGATTTTACGCCGCCATAAAAACGGATAGCTGGTGTAGTTGGTGGCAAACGGTGAGCGCATTTCCGGTGATAGCCCCGCTGGCAAAGCGGCGTGTAAGTCACGCAATGATTGGTACTGAAAATAAAAACTATAAGAAGTCCGCTTGCACGGCCTGTGGGGAGCCCGTCACCATGGCGCAAATCCGGCAAATGTCTGTAGATGCACGTGGAACCCCATTCTTAAAAGACGATCGCATCATCCGGGAGGCCCTTCCCTTCCTGAATCAATACCGCCATGAGTTCCGCCTGGACACCTGTTGCCGCAAGGCGCACTTCCTTGCCCAACTGGTTACAGAAACACGTTTCAGCACCCTCGAAGAAAATTTTAATTACAAAGCCTCGGTGCTGTTAAAGAAATTCCGGCGTTTCAAGCAGGGGCAGGGTCGCATAAACGCCGGACAGTGGGGGCGTTCCGAAATCAGCGATGTGCCGGTATCGGCCGAAAACCAGCAACACATCGCCAACTGGGCATACGCAAAAATTAATGGTAACGGCGACTATGACAGCAAAGATGGATACCGCTTTAAAGGTCGCGGCTTTATTCAGTTGACCGGCCGGGGTAACTACAAGGAAGCCAGCCGGCTGTTTAATAAATGGATACCCGATCGCCGGGTAGACTGGGAGGCGCAGCCGGAGCATGTTTCCGACAAGCCTGTGGACGCCATGGCAGCTGCTATGATCTACTGGCGCTCGCATAGCCTCTTCCTTCGCGCTGAATTTGCGGATGAATATGCCGTGGAAAGCGTTAGCAGACCTATCAACGCCGCCCTGGATAATATTGTGGAAAGGAAGCGTTTTTTCCGGGAGGCAGTACTGGCGTTAGGAGTAAAGGCATGTCAACATTACAACCAGCGCAAATGGCAGGAACCAGTGACGGATACGGTGGTGGTAGTGAGTGGGAAGGCGGAGGGAATGGGGAGAAATGGGTGGGCGAAAGGAGGGAAAGGTCAGCCAGGCGGTCAAACCTGGCCGGTTTATCAATCTAGTGTTTATCGCCGGATGTCGATTCCTGTATATAAAAAGCTGGCAGCGCAGCATGCTTTACCAGCCCCTGATTACATTACTTTCCTAACCCGCGATGGTCACGGTGAAGACTATGGAGAGCATTCATCTGAGCGCTATGGATACATGAATGAATGTCCGCCAGGAGAATATTTTCTGAACAGAGGAATAGACGGACAGAAGTATAATATGTACATATCCGATACACCAGGACCGGGAAATGCTATCATTAAAGGACCGAATGGAGAGCGTAGTGGCATCGCCATTCACGGAGGCTGGCCGATTGGGAGTATTGGCTGCCTGACTACCCACAGTAAAGGCTATAAACCGGGTCAGAATGAACTTGTACAGGAATTGCATGCGAATATCCCTGAGTTGGATAAAGCTGTGCAGGAGGAGGGTGTTAGGCATGTGAAGGTGATTCTTGAGCCGAGGGAGGTAGTAAGCAAAAAATGGAGTGATCCCGGGTTGGGTACAATAAAGTGGACTGGTAGCGTAAATTAAAATGAATTGTCATTGACAGTAAGACTGACGGCTCCGAATTATCCCACTTATGTTTGGGGATATTACGCGTGGGTAGTCTTACGAAATGTCAATAGCCATATAATAGACTTAAACTATTTATTTATCAAAGTGTTTTTAGATGGCTGCATGCAATTGCCATCTCAAATAACCATGTTTTTACTTTCAAATTCTACTCAAAATGACCAGATTATTTATTTCCTACCTGATTCTATTATTATTCACTATGAATTTTACTAATGGCCAAGCAAGAAAAATAAGTGAATCAGACTTGCAAAACCTTAAAAAGGGCATGCACCTCCGCGGCTATACATTCCCTGACACTACCACCTTTTTCAAAAAGGTGAGTGATATCTTCGGAATTGAACTACGCAACAATCCGGCGCCACTAATAAAACTCGATTCTTCACCAGAACCATCCCCTACATTATGGGCAGTGAGAAATGCCTGCCTGCTGATTCATCAGGAGGAATTATCACTTATATACCCAAGCTATAATGATAAACATCAGTTAGAAGTTTTACCCTTGGAGAAATGGGATACTTCCGTCTTCCCTCCCATCATCGCCCTCAATAAACTCCTCATCTCCGCCGACCCTACACAGCTCAAACCTGTAGATCACTTCTATCCTGAAATCCTCACCTCTCTGTTAGAGGACTTCGGCTACACCGGCAATCCCGCTATCACCAAAATGCAGCTGGAGGCTATCAGTGATATGGAAGACGGCCGGGAAACATTCAAACATTATTGCTATGGCTGGCTGGCGGGAAAAAATGTATTGGGTATGCGCACGAATGTACTGGACGCCATGTTAAAATACAATCCTGATGCATTTATTCATACGGGCTGGGTTATACGGGAATTGAAGTGGTCGAATCCCCCGGCCAAGGCGTATGCGCAGTTATTGGATGCCGCTATAAGGGCCGGTATTACTGGATTTGCGGAGGAGCTATGCACAACGGATAAAAAGTTAATGAATGAGATCAGGAAAAATAATGCGTATGGGTTGGAGGCGTTAGCTGCCTATATGAAGAATTCTTGTCCCAGGTAATCCTTGTAATAAAAACACCAGTCTGCCTTCAGCGGACTGGTGTTGCAAACAAAAAAAATGCTTTGCTATGTATAAAATAACTAGAACACAATACCACCACTAATCACGCTCACATTCGGCTTATCATCCGGGAACGACACCACCGTGCCATTTGCGGTGAATTTAGGGAACTTATACACATACCCACGGTAAGTATACGATACAAACACCCCTACTTTCCCCACCAGCAAAGAAGCGCCTGCCCCTACACCCCAGAAATATTTTCCTGTTTTCTGGTAACTGGTCACCTGTGCGTTATTGTTGCCATCAGTGTAGTGATATTGGTACGTTACGCGGTAGTTATTGTAGCCAAATTGCCCGTTTATGAAGGGCTCCACCATACCTGTCGGGTATTTTACCTTGAGGTCGGCAAAGGTAGGGATCATGAGGTTGCCGTTATAGCCTGTGAGCTCCGCTCCCAGGCCTGCCGCCAGGTAGCGGTTAAAGCCATAATCGTACATAATACCTCCGCCAAAGTTATTGCTGTGCCGCATCAGGTAAGCATAGCCGCGACTGTTAGTCTTCCATTGGGATACTGCCAGTAGCGGCAGCAGCATATACATCAGAAAGAATAGCTTTTTCATCATTTTTTAGCCTTTTTGTAAGAGACTGCTACCATAAAAACAAACAGATACCAAAAGAGTTGTGCCTTACCGAAATTCAATAAAAATGCAGCAGTGTACTTTATTCCACTGCTACATTGCCTTCCTAAGTAACTATCATTAAGTCAGTAGTAAGTTCTGGCTTAATCATGCCCCTGCGTTTTTACGATTTTATTATAGATGCCAAATAAATCCAATTTCGGCCACGCTGTTTTGTTGTTATTCACTGCTTTCCACAGGAGGCCGTCCAGTTCGTTGAAGAAAGCTTTGTCCGTACGGGTGTTACAGAGTATTACCCAGTTAAACCCTTTAGCAGTGCGTACAATTTCGCTGGCGGTACCGGGCAGTGAGCCCGCATGCCACCAGTTTCGGTACATGTTTACAGCCCATCCGCTGGCATATCCGGCATTGGCGGAGGAGCCGGTAGTCATTTCAGTCACCGATTGTTTGCGAAGTATGTCGGGAACATCTTCAAAACCATCTATGGCTACTAACAGGCGGGCCAGGTCGGTTGTGCTGGCAATCCATCCACCATGAGCGTCCATTCGGGTAATATTATGTACATAGGGTTTTTCACCGTTTTGTCCGTAATAGGTTACTTCATTTATTTTTTTCTGGGAGATGGTATTGCCGCCAATGTGCATGTCCTGGATGCCAGCTGGTTGTAGCACATGTTTACGCACATATTCTTCATAGCTTTCTCCGGCAACCTTTTCAATAATTCTTCCCAGTATACAATAGCCAAAGTTAGAGTACATGTACATTTCACCGGGAGGGTAGCGTAAGGTGTCTTCCTGTAATATGCGCTTCATTAAAGCGTTGGCATCCAGCTTTAGATAGCGGAACATTGGATCACGACCGTCATTTGGCCATCCGCCGGAGGTGTGCTGCAGCAGCTGTTTTACCGTGACTTTGAAGAGGTTCGGGTTGGCGTTGGCAGGCGTATATTCATCTCCAAGAATACCGGCAGTGCCAAATACTGTTTGGTCGATATTCAATTTTTGTTCATCCACCAGTTTAAATATAGCCGTTGCCGTTATGGTCTTAGAAACGCTCGCGATACGAAACAAACTATGTGCTGTTACTTTTTCTTTAGTGGTGGTATCCGCATACCCATACCCTTTCGCATACACGAGCTTGCCATGATAGGTAATGGCAACAGACATTCCAGGTACATGATAGCGTTGCATAAATTCCTGTATGGGTTTGTCTACCTGTGGAATTGGTTGCAGAAAGGGAAGTAAGTAAAACAACAGGAACATCGGGAGGTTATTTATTCAGTCAATTTACAGTTACTGGTTAACATGACCAATTATGTCTTAAAATAAAACAGCTGATACTACCGGTATCAGCTGCAATTCAACGGTTAAAAGGGGTAACTATTTTTGTTTCCTCAATGTTTGCAGTGCCAGCACAGCAATATCCATCGTGACTTTCGTGGGAGAGTTGCAGTCACAGTTACTGAATCCCAGTACATAAATATCTTCACCGGGGATGTAAACGCCCATGGTTTTAAATCCAAAGATGCTGCCACCATGTTCCCGGTCCGGTACGCCGTCAATGTTTTTGATGTGCCAGCCATATCCATAGGTGAAGGTTTCGCCGTTATTCAGCCGGTGCGTGCTGAATGCTTTTTGTTGTTCCTGCTTATTCAACAGCACGTTGGCATTCAGTGCCTGTTGCCATTTCAGCATATCATGTAAGGTAGACATTAGCGCTCCGGATGCAAACGGTACGCTGAAATTGATAATAGTTTTATTCACATAACCGGTTTCCTTTTTATGGTAGCCGCTGGCTCTGCCGGGGATTACTTTGCGGTCGCTGCAGTAATAGGAATGGGACATGCCCGCCTTCTCAAAAATATGCCTGGTGATAAAGCTTTCATATGTTTCTCCACTTACCAGTTCTATGATATATCCCAGCAGCACATAACCTGAATTATTGTACTCAAACTGATCGCCCGGCGGGAAGTCCACTTGCTCATTCTTAAAAAAGTCCACCATCATTTTCGGCGTCATTTCCTGGGTGGCAATGGTAGAAATGGATTTCATTTTTGTGAAATCCTTGATGCCGGAAGTATGGGTCAACAGGTGGTGGATGGTAATATTTTTCCCATTCGGATAATCGGGTATATAGGTAGATACCGGATCACTCGTTTTTAATTTTCCTTCCTGCTCCAGCAGAAGTACTGCCACGGCGGTGAACTGTTTGGTCATGGACCCTAGCTGGAAAACATGGTCGGCGTTCATATCCACATTCAGTTCCAGGTTGGCTTTGCCAATACTTTTCTGATAGATAATTTTGCCTTTGTGTGCGATCATAAACACGCCACCGGGGCCATTTTTATCTGTAAAAACAGTAGCTATAAGGCTGTCCGCCTTTTGAGAAAGGCTTTGACTGTATACGAATTGACAAACAAGGATGCAGGTTAACAAAAAGGCAAAAGCAGGGAGTTTTCGCGTCATTCCGGATGATTTTATAGCTTGTTACGCTATAAAGAAACAGAAAGGGGGAAATAGTTGCATGGAGGGTAGGGATATACCGGAAGTTTTGCTGGCCGAAGGCCGGACAAACTCCCGGTTATAAATGGGGCTGAGTTTTACCACGGCTAAGAATTCAGCGTGTTCATTGGAGTAATTTGCTGAAAGTATACAAACCAGCATGGATGGTACTTAGTGCAGCCCTGCCAACGGGTTATACCGGGATTACCTGTGTTGTTTCCAGCCATTCGCTGAAGCTAAGCAGCTTTGGATGTATGGCCTTTAATGCAGCGATATCCACCTGTGGATAGCCCTGTGTATTCAGGTGTCCGAATAATTCGCCCAGGAGCGGGGATTGCTCCGTCAGCATCGTGATGGGGACCTGCACGTGTGTGATGCTTTTTTGCAGTTTATCGCCGATTTTAGCTGCTATTTCTGTGGCGGTGAGTTGATCCCCTGCGAGATCTAATGTCTTTCCAATAAAAGCCCCCGGATCATCAAACGCTTTTACAGCAAAGGTGCCAATATCCCACGTAGCAATATAAGGTACTTTCAGATGCGCCGGTGTGGGATCGTACAGCTTCCCGCCGGCGATACCGGAGGTAGGGAGTAATACATTCTCCATAAATCCGGGAGGCCGTAAAATAGTAGCAGGGATGCTATGCTCCCTGATAAAAGTTTCGATGGAGAATTTGAAGAAGGGCCGGAAGGTAGCCATCATTTCAGAACCGAGTACAGACGTATAGATCAGATGTGGTACACCCGCTTCCTGTGCTGCTTTGGCGATGGCAATGCCTCTGTTGGCTTCCAGCGTATCGGTAGCTGGTGTAGGTTGCCAGCTGCCAGGCTGTACGCTAAACACGCCATCTACGCCTGTCATCTCCTGCACCAGCAACGTATAGTCATCCATGTGGCCTTCAATAATTTCGGCGCCGGCCAGCGCCAGATTTCTTGCTGCTGCACTGTTTGCATCCCTGGTGAGTGCCTTAACATTATAGCCACGCTGTAACAGCTGCTGTGCGGTAGCGCCGCCTTGCTGGCCAGTGGCGCCTATTATCAGTATTGTTTTCATGAAACTAAATTACCTGTAATAAGAAGTATCTTAGTGTGGGTAACTCCCCGGTAACTAGTCACCCTGAAGAAACTATCTGCAAAACATATGGAACACCTTATGATACCTCCGGAAGATCCGGCCTGCCTTGTTAAACTCCGCGCCCTGCGCGACGGACTGGAAATCCTGGGTGGTAAATGGAAGCTACTCATCGTGCAATACCTGGCTAACAGGCAGGAACAAACGAACCACTTCAAAAAAATGCAGCGCGAGCTGGAAGGCATCTCCGCTAAAATGCTGACGAAAGAACTGCGGGACCTGGAGGTAAACAAGATAGTAAAGCGAACGGTGATGGATACACGCCCGGTAGTAGTAGCATATGCACTCACGTCGTATGGACGGTCGGTATTACCTGTTGCGGATGTACTTATTGCCTGGGGAATGAATCACCGGAAAGAGATACTGGGGTGAAGCAATAAATACTTCTCTGCAAGAAAATAACCACATAACAAAAAGCCCCCAAGTCTTACGACCTGAGGGCTTAAAGCTTGCGGAAGAGAAGGGATTCGAACCCTTGATAGGCTTTCACCTATACACACTTTCCAGGCGTGCCAGTTCAACCACTCCTGCACTCTTCCGTGATTAACTTTGAACTAAATCGGAATGGTTGTTTTTCCGATCAGGGTTGCAAAGATAATCCTTTCATTTATATTTCCAATATTTTTTTATTTATTGTCGTAGAGTTTCCAGATGGCTCCCCCAATAAGCCCGCCCACTATAGGTCCTACGATAAATACCCACAGGTTGGACAACGCTGCTCCGCCCACAAAAATAGCTGGTCCGATGCTACGTGCAGGGTTTACTGATACACCCGTTACAGGGATACCTACGATGTGAATCATTGTCAGTGCCAAACCGATCGCAATGCCGGCAAAGCCAACATTAGGTGTGTTTTTACTGGTGCTGCCATGTACCACAATCAGGAAAATGGTGGTCAATACTATTTCAGCAATCAGTCCTGCACCCTGTGCATATTTGTCCGGTGAAGTATCGCCTACACCATTTTGCCCCAGGCCATTGGCAGCAAGAGAATAATCCGCTTTACCCTGCGCAATCATCAGCAATATGCCGGAAGCCAGTATCGCTCCAAGGATTTGCGCAATGATGTAAGCCACGGCATCTTTACCTGATATCTTGCCGAATGCCAGCATGGAAATAGTAATGGCCGGATTGATATGGCAGCCGGAAATATAACCGATCGCGTATACCATCGCCAGTACGGAAATACCAAATGCAAAGGCGATACCCAGGAAACCTACGTGACTACCAGCCAGTACTGCACTGCCGGTGCCAATAAAAACCAAAACAAAAGTGCCAAAAAACTCGGCAATAGCTTTCTGTGAAAGAGTAGCATTCATAGAGCAATCGTTTAGAGGTTAGTAAAATCTTTGGGGTATAGGGGTTGTAAAAAGCTACTATAAATATATCGCAAATTGCTGAGACCATAAAAAAACGGGAAGCCGTTTTACAGCTTCCCGTTTTGCAGCAGCTAACTGCTACAAATACACTAATATACTTCTGACAACGTCAACTCCCCGCGGAGCGGCGTTTCCATCATTTCTTTACTTTCTTCCAGCGTAAGCCCCCGGCCCAATACAAACATCAGTTTGGTTACGGCAGCTTCAAACGTAAGGTCATGGCCACTTACTACACCAAGATCTTTGAGGTGCTGACTGGTTTCATATTTTCCTAACTCCACACTACCACCATCACACTGCGTAATATCCAGGATCAGTGCACCATTGTCGGCTACACGCTTCAGGCAATCTGTAAACCAGGTTTGCGTGGTGGTGTTACCGCTACCAAATGTTTCCAGGATAACGCCTTTCAGCCCCGGTATATTCAGCGTTGCTTCTACTGCCCGGCGTGTAATACCAGGGAACAGTTTCAGTACCGTGATATTCGTTTCCAGCTCCTTATGCACTTTTAAGGAGGCAGCAGGAGTAGGGAGTATGGCCTGTGTTTTATATTTGATATCTATACCCGCTTCCGCCAGAATTGGATAATTCATAGTGTAGAATGCCTCGAATTTCTCCGCATTATACTTTTTGGAACGGTTACCTCTGAATAAAGAAAAGTCGAAGTAAATACATACTTCAGGCACCATGGCAATATTGCTGCCATTGTGTTTACCACAGGCAATCTCCATCGCCGTGATGATGTTTTCCTTAGCATCGGTACGGATTTTTCCGATTGGTAATTGGGAACCGGTAAGGATCACCGGCTTGGATAAGTTCTCCAGCATGAAGCTCAGCGCCGATGCAGTGAAAGCCATGGTATCAGAACCATGGAGAATTACAAACCCGTCGTAACGGTCGTAACGGTCTTCGATGATGCTGGCCAGTTCTACCCATATCTCTGGTTGCATATCGGAGGAGTCAATAGGCGGATTAAAAGCATAGACGTAAAAGTCTATTCCCATCCTGTATAGCTCAGGTAAATTGTTCCTTATCTCATTGAATCCTATCGGGCGAAGTGCTTTGGTCTTGTCGTCGTAGATCATTCCTACTGTTCCACCCGTGTAAATAATCAGAATTTTACTCATTGTGCGTAGTCTGCCAGTTGCATGCAAAGTTATCCTTAAAATGGTTAGAGCATTTTGAATAATTTAAGGGCATTGCTGCTGGTAATGGCGGCTACATCTTCTATTTTTAGATTTTTTACATCTGCCACCTTTTCACCGATCAGCGGAATGTAGCTGCTCTCATTGCGTTTTCCCCGGTAAGGTACCGGCGCCAGGTAAGGGGCATCCGTTTCCAGCACAATATGTTGTAAGTCAAGCTGCTCCACTATTTTATCCAGGCCCGACTTCTTAAACGTAACCACACCGCCTATTCCCAGGTAAAAGCCCAGGTCAATAATCTCTTTGGCCTCCTCCAGCGTACCGCTAAAACAATGGAATACACCCGTAAGATCCCCGTTCTGTAAGGCTTTAACCTCATCAATGCACTCCCGGGTGGACTCCCGGCTATGTATCGCCACCGGCAGCTTATGCTCCCGGGCCAATATCAGTTGCTCCTGGAATACCTGGTATTGCTGGGTGAGATATGTTTTATCCCAGTAAAAATCCAGCCCTATCTCGCCAATGGCCTTAAACGGACGCTTTTGCAGCCAGGCCTTCACCAGCTCCAGTTGCGTTGCAACGTCTTCCTTAACATAGCAGGGATGTATGCCTATCATAGGAAAACAATGCTCTGGATAAGCCTTTTCCAGCTCCAGCATGCCTTCTATGGAGTCCTCGTCTATATTCGGTAAAAACAGCTTGTCCACCCCATGGGTCAGGGCGCGACCTATCATCTCCTGCCTGTCGGCTGCAAATTCCTCGGAATACAGGTGCGCATGGGTGTCGATCCAAAACATAATATTTATTTTAATATAAAATCCTATCTTTAGGTTACACAAAGTTACAGCCAGAAAAACCTAATTGCTAAAAATCTATAACTATGAAAAGCTATTTCTGCACAAACCGTGTGCTGGCATGGACATTCACAGGAATATCCATTACAGCGCTTTTCTTCGCCTGTAAAAAAGATGCTGCCAAAAATACCGATCCGGTAGTAGCTGAGCAGAGTGATAAACAAGTAATGGCCGGTGCGGGCTATCAGGCAGAGGTGGACCTCTATTACAGCGATATATTTGATGCGGTAGCAGCAGGTGCTGCACAGCAGATTCCTGATCCTTCCGCGCGACTATCAGCAGGTGATCCTGCTCTCCAGACGTCGTCGTCCTGCCCGGAAGTTTCTGTGGAAGGAATTGGTGCATGGCCTATTACCGTGAAATTTGATTTCGGTACCTCCTGCGCAAACAATCTTAACAACCGGGTACGTGGCGGTAAAATAAGCGCGGTATTCTCCGGCTTCCTTACCACTCCTGGCACCACCGTTAAAGTATCTCTGCAAAACTTTACCATCAATGGTAAACCTATCACCGGCGAAATACTTTATACCGTTACTGGCTTTAATAAAGAAGTGAAAGGTGGCATCTCCTTTACACAAAAAATTACGGATGGAACCGTGAAGCTAAATGATTCCATTACCGCCGTTTATAACCATACCAAAACGGTAAAGCAAACCAATGGTGGTAACACCGTTGCAAATCCTGGTGATGATGAATATGACACCGAAGGTACTGGTACGCTGGTGTATAAACACACCAACGGCACAACTGTAAGTATCGCCGTATCTACCCCTAAACCATTGCATACTTCCTGGAATTGCCAATGGGTAAGGTCAGGTCAGCTGAAACTGGTGACAGAAATGGTATCCGGCACCATTGACTATGGAACCGGCGATTGTGATAATAAAGCCACGGTAACCGTAGGCGATAAAGTGAAGGAAATTACACTGTAATCAGTGTTAAAATAATATAGGGAGAAGGTGCAGCTGCGGTAACAGTGCGCCTTCTTTTATTTTACAAAGCACGCAGTTCGTACTTTTGCTTTTTACAGAATTCAAGTACCCGTGGCAGTGCGTAACTCATACGGTCCCAGGCTTTGGTGCTATCGTGAAATACCACTATGGACCCGGGCTTGAGCTTAAATACCACATTCTGTACGCAGGCCTCGCCATTGATGTCGAGGTCGAAATCGCCACTCAGGATATCCCACATAATAATTTTAGCACCGGGTATCTGCTTTTTCAACATCCTGATCTGGAAAGGTGTTATTCTTCCATATGGTGGGCGGAAAAGGTCGCTCTGAATATATTCTCGTGCAAGCAGCACGTTTTCAATATATTTATCGGTACCGGTTTTCCAGCCGTTGAGGTGGTTGTGCGTGTGGTTGCCCACGGAATGCCCTTCTTCAAGGATTCGCTGATAGATGGCAGGTTGTTCAATCACATTCTTGCCAATGCAGAAAAAAGTGGCTTTCGCCTCATATTTTTTTAGCTGGTCAAGTACAAAAGGAGTTGCTTCAGGATGCGGGCCGTCATCAAAAGTAAGATAGATTGCATTGGTGCCGGCAGGCATATTCCAAATACAACTGCTGTACACAGCTTTTAGTATAGCGGGTGTTTTTGTCAGATAGAACATGAATCCGGCAGCTTTTAACGCACTACCTGGTGCAATATACTTAATGTACTATTTCGGTTGGCAGGATTAAAAAATTTTAATCCACACGGGATTAATGCTGGAAGCCATATCCTAAACCCTTAACTTTGTCCATTATGAATAACAGGAAAGTAAGAGTGCGTTTTGCGCCCAGTCCCACTGGTGGCTTACACCTCGGCGGTGTGCGCACCGTATTGTTCAACTACTTATTTGCAAAGCATCACAAAGGAGAATTTGTGCTGCGTATCGAAGATACAGACCAGACCCGCTATGTACCGGGTGCGGAGGAATATATCAATGAATGCCTTCGCTGGTGTGGCCTTGAACCGGACGAAAGCCCTGAAAAGGGCGGCCAGTACGAGCCTTACCGCCAAAGCGAGCGTAAAGCATTATACCGCCAGTACGCAGAAAAACTGGTAGCCTCCGGTCATGCCTACTATGCTTTTGATACTCCGGAAGAACTGGAAGCTTTCCGTGAGAAATATAAATCTCCGGAAAACCCATCCCCACAGTACGATCACAGAACCCGTGTGAAAATGAGGAACTCCCTCAATATGACGGAGACTGAACTGAAAGCACTGCTGGACGCACAAACACCACATGTGATCCGCATCAAAATGCCGGAAAATGAAACGCTTATCTTCACTGACATGATCAGAGGCGAAGTGAGCTTCCATACCGGCCTGGTAGATGATAAAGTACTGCTCAAAGCAGACGGTATGCCTACCTATCACCTCGCAGTGGTAGTAGATGACTACCTCATGAAAATCACCCACGCCTTCCGCGGGGAAGAATGGCTGCCTTCTGCTCCCGTTCACATCCTCCTGTGGAAATACCTGGGATGGGAAGCTGACATGCCTGAATGGGCGCACTTACCGCTGATCCTCAAACCTGATGGTAACGGTAAGCTCAGCAAACGTGATGGCGACCGCCTCGGTTTCCCGGTGTATGCTATGAACTGGAAAGATCCTAAGTTCGGCGACCTCACCAAAGGCTTCCGTGAACTGGGTTTCCTGCCGGAAGCATTTATCAACATGCTGGTAATGCTCGGCTGGAATGATGGTACCGAACAGGAAATCTTCTCTATGGAAGAACTGATCGCGAAGTTTTCTATGGACCGCGTACACAAGGCAGGTGCTAAATTCGATTTCGAAAAAGCGAAGTGGTTTAACCACCAGTATATTCATCATAAAGACAACCAAAGCCTGGCCACTCTCCTCCAGCCTATGCTGGCAGAGAAAGATGTACATGCGGACCTTGGCTTTATCGCTACCGTGGCAGGCCTCGTGAAAGAACGCCTCTACGTACTGTCTGAATTCTGGGAGCACAGCTTCTTCTTCTTCGAGCGCCCGGCTTCACATGACACCGCTGCCGTGCTGCCTAAGTGGAATGCTGATAAGGAAAAGTTCTTCACCACCTGGCTGCCTAAGCTGGATAAACTGCCAAAACAGCCTGCCGCCGCAGATCTCGAAGCCAGCTTCAAAGAGCTCGCTGCTGAAATGGGCATTAAAGTAGGTGAACTGCAACTGCCTTTCCGTATCATGCTCACCGGTGGTAAATTCGGTCCTCCGGTGTTCGATATCGCCTCCACCCTTGGTGTTACAGAAACTCAAAAGCGTATAGCCATTGGCGTTGATGCGTACAAAAAAGCTGCAGAAGCCGCCAGTCAGGCGTAATTATATTTAATCATACACAAAAAAGTCCCTGCCATGTGGCAGGGACTTTTTTGTGCTTATAGAGATATAAATTATTTCGCTGCTTTAGCGCTTTCCTTTGCCCATGCATCTTTCAGGGTAACGGTTCTGTTGAATACCAGCTTCTTACTGCTGGAATCAGGATCAACAGAGAAATAACCCTTACGCATAAACTGGAATCTGTCGCCAGGTTTTGCCTGCACCAGACCCGGCTCCACATAAGCAGTAGTAACCACCTGCAGGGAGTCCTTGTTGATAAAGGATTTGAAGTCGCCTTCTTCCATGGCTGGGTTTTCAACGGTAAACAGGCGGTCGTATAACCTTACCTCTGCCGCTGCGGCATGTGCTGCGCTCACCCAGTGGATGGTACCTTTCACGGTCATGCCGGAACCCTCACCACCACTCTTGCTTTCAGGCAGGTAAGTCGCATAGATGGTGGTAATGTTACCATCCGCATCTTTCTCCACACTTTCTCCTTTAATGATGTAGGCATTTTTCAGGCGCACCATCATACCAGGGCCGAGACGGAAGTATTTCTTCGGAGGGTTCTCCATGAAGTCTTCCCGCTCTATGTACAATGTATTGCTGAAAGGCAGTTTACGGCTACCGCTGTTTGGATCTTCCGGGTTGTTTTCTGCTTCCAGTTCTTCCACCAGTCCTTCCGGATAGTTGGTAAGTACCAGTTTCACAGGGTCCAGCACGGCCATAGCGCGGTTAGCGGTTTTATTGAGTTCCTCGCGGATACAGAATTCGAGGAGACTATATTCAATTACGTTATCACGTTTTTGTACACCCACACGTTCGCAGAAATTGCGGATGCTGGCAGCGGTGTAACCACGGCGGCGTAAGCCACTGATCGTAGGCATGCGGGGATCATCCCAGCCGGCCACATGGTTTTCTTCCACCAGTTGTTTGAGCTTACGTTTGCTCATTACCGTGTAGTTCAGGTTCAGGCGTGAAAACTCGTACTGGTGACTAGGATAGATATCCAGTTCTTTGATGAACCAGTCGTACAGTGCACGGTGAGGAATGAACTCCAGCGTACAGATGGAATGGGTGATTTTTTCGATGCTGTCGCTCTGGCCATGTGCAAAGTCGTACATCGGATAAATGCACCATTTATCGCCGGTACGGTGGTGATGCGCATGTTTAATGCGGTACATCAGCGGGTCGCGCATGTGCATGTTAGGCGAAGCCATATCTACTTTAGCGCGCAGTGTTTTTTCACCGTCTTTGAATTCACCGTTACGCATGCGCGCAAACAGGTCGAGGTTTTCTTCCACGGAGCGACTTCTGGCAGGGCTGGCCACGCCAGGAGTGGTAGGTGTACCTTTCATAGCGGCAATTTCCTCTGCGGTAGCGTCTTCTACGTAGGCAAGCCCTTTTTTGATCAGCGTTACGGCAAATTGGTACAGCTGCTCAAAGTAATCGGAGGCATACAGTTCCTGCTGCCAGGTAAAGCCCATCCATTTGATGTCTTCACGGATGGAGTCCACATACTCCGTATCTTCTGTTACCGGGTTGGTATCATCAAAACGGAGGTTTGTAGCGCCATTGTATTTTTGTGCCAGGCCAAAGTTTAATACGATTGACTTGGCGTGACCTATATGCAGGTAGCCGTTCGGTTCTGGCGGGAAACGTGTGAGTACGCGTCCTCCTGTGGATCCTTTGGCCAGATCTTCTTCTACGATTTGTTCTATGAAATTGAGTGACCTTTCTTCGCTCATAAAGTATATAAATGTGTTCGCAAATGTACGGAATAGTGGGAAGGTTTTCCTTACCTTTAGGAACTTAATCGATAATAGGTATGGTCAACCCTTTGAATCGTCCCGTGCGTGTATTGGTAGCAAAAGTGGGCCTTGATGGCCATGACAGGGGCGCGAAAGTAATTGCGGCAGCACTCAGAGACGCCGGCATGGAAGTGATTTACACTGGCCTGCGCCAGACCCCCGAAATGGTGGTAAATGCAGCGCTCCAGGAAGACGTGGATGCTATTGGGGTAAGTATCCTCTCCGGTGCCCATATGACCGTTTTCCCAAGGTTAATAGCCTTGATGAAAGAAAATAATATGAACGACGTACTGCTCACAGGTGGCGGTATAATTCCCGATACAGATATGAAAGAACTCCAGGAACTGGGCGTTGGCGCGCTGTTTCCCCCCGGTACCAGTACCCAGGACATTGCAGCCTATATAGGCGAATGGGTGGCATCTCACAGAAATTTCTAATATTTTTATCTGGTAGCCGTAACTTTTTAAAAGGTGAGTCGTCTTTTGGGTAGATTTCATCCAATTACCTAATATACAACCGCCATTTTATGAGCTTAAAATCTATTACTGTATTAGTTTTGCTGCTGATTGCAGCCATGGGGCCAGCTATTGCCCAGGAGTCCGACTCTGCTAAAACCACTACTACCTCCGTCGACTCTACGGAGTCAAAGAAAGAGGCGATTTTCAGTATTATCTTCGGCAGATACCCTAAATCCCGCAAAAGTATTTACAGAACTAATGGCGGCGAAGGCGCACTGCTGTCCTTTGCCCAGGTAAAAGATAACGGTGCCCACGTACCCATGGTGCCCCGTTTTACCTTCTTTTTCAACGTAGGAACCAATGTGAATAAGGATTTCGGCCGCAACTTCGGTATTTTCTCCGGACTCAATATCAAAAATATTGGTATCATCACCAAGCCTACAGACGATTTGAAACTGAAACAGCGTGTATATACCCTCGGTGTGCCCCTGGGCTTTAAGGTGGGCGATGTGCACCGTGGTACCTGGTTCTTCTTTGCCGGTGCAGAATGTGACCTGGCCTTCAACTACAAGGAAAAACGCTTCGAAAACGGTGATAAAGTGGATAAATTCAATGAATGGTTCAGCGATCGCACTCCCCTGCTGATGCCTTCCGTATTTGCTGGTATGCGCTTCGCACCAGGCTTTGGCCTCAAAGTGCAATACTATCCGCAAAACTTCTTTAACCAGGATTTTACGGTGAAGGATAAGCTGACCGGCTTGAACGTGAAGCCTTACGAACACCTCGATGCCAAGCTGTTTTTCGTGACCATGAGCTATAGCTTCAATACCCATCTCTATAAAAAAGCACATAAAAAAAGCAACTATGTGCGCTTCAAAAGCGGTAACGCCAAGATGGAAATAGAATACTAGGATTTGTTGTAAGCCAGGCAGCCGGTGGCAGCCCGCTTGCAACAACGGGCAGCCGCCCTTCCTGCAAATCCCCATCGCCACAGGCGATGGGGATTTGTGCTTTCCGCAGGCGGATCAAAACAAAATGCTTAATATTGGATACACTAAAACACGGTTCATGTATCAGACAATTAGCACACAACTGGAGAATAGTTCACTCATCATCACCATCAACCGCCCGGACAAAATGAATGCACTGAACCAGATGGTAATGGCTGAGTTGGCGCTGGCTATAGACGAGGTTTATAGCAACGCCGCCATCAAAAGCGCTATCATTACAGGTGCGGGCGAAAAAGCCTTTGTGGCCGGTGCCGATATTTCCGAATTTCTTAAATTATCACCTAAAGAGGGCGAGGAGCTGGCAAAAAAAGGCCATGTCATCTTCCATAGGATAGAAAATAGTCCCAAACCCATTATAGCCGCGGTAAACGGCTTTGCACTCGGCGGTGGCTGCGAGCTTGCTATGGCCTGCCACTTCCGTATTGCGAGCGAGAATGCCCGTTTCGGACAGCCAGAAGTAAACCTGGGCCTGATTCCCGGATACGGTGGTACTCAGCGACTTACGCAGCTGATCGGTAAAGGAAAAGCCATCGAGCTCATGATGACCGGAGATATGATAGATGCCGCAGATGCCCTGAAATGGGGACTGGTAAATCATGTAACATCCCTGGCAGAGCTGCTGCCCAAAGCTAAGGGACTCCTGGAAAAAATCCACGCTAAAGCGCCATTGGCCATTGCCAGGGTGGTAAAATGCGCCAATGCCGCGCTGGACAAGGATCAGGACGGATTTGAAACCGAAGTAAAGGAATTTGCAGCCTGCTTTGCCACAAAAGACCTGCAAGAGGGCGCCAGCGCCTTTATTGAGAAAAGACGTCCGAATTTCAAAGGCGAATAATCCTGAAATAGCTACTTTTGTAGCCTTAAAAGTTTACGCTATGGAATTCAGAATAGAGAAAGACACAATGGGCGAGGTGAAAGTGCCTGCAAATGCTTATTATGGCGCTCAGACACAGCGCTCCATTGAAAATTTCAAAATTGCACAGGACATCAACAAAATGCCTAAGGAAATTATCAAGGCTTTTGCGTACCTGAAAAAAGCAGCCGCATTGACCAACTTCCAGGCAGGCGTGCTGCCCCAGGAAAAAAGTGACCTCATCGGCCGCGTTTGTGACGAAATTCTGGAAGGTAAACTGGATAACGAATTCCCGCTCGTAGTATGGCAAACCGGTTCCGGTACCCAGTCCAACATGAACGTGAACGAAGTAGTAGCCTACCGCGGACACGTACTGCAAGGTGGCCAGCTCACGGATAAAGAAAAATTCCTGCATCCAAATGATGACGTGAATAAATCACAGTCCTCCAACGATACCTTCCCTACTGCCATGCACATCGCTGCTTATAAAATCCTGGTGGAAACTACCATCCCGGGTATTAAAAAGCTCCGCGATACCCTGCACCAGAAAGCAGAAGCATTCAAGCATGTTGTAAAAATCGGTCGTACCCACTTCATGGACGCTACCCCGCTCACCCTGGGCCAGGAAATTAGCGGCTATGTATCCCAGCTGGATCACGGTCTGAAAGCAATCAACAATACCCTGGCTCACCTCAGCGAACTCGCCCTGGGCGGTACCGCCGTTGGTACTGGTATCAATACGCCTAAAGGCTACTCTGAAAACGTAGCTAAAAATATTGCCGACTTAACCGGTCTGCCTTTCATCACCGCTGAAAACAAATTCGAAGCCCTCGCTGCGCACGACGCTATCGTGGAAGCACACGGCGCCCTGAAAACAGTTGCCGTAAGCCTGATGAAAATCGCCAACGATATCCGTATGCTGAGCTCCGGCCCACGCGCAGGTATCGGCGAAATCCATATCCCGGATAACGAACCAGGTTCCTCTATCATGCCCGGTAAAGTAAATCCTACCCAATGTGAAGCCCTCAGCATGATTGTTGCTCAGGTACTGGGTAACGATGTGGCCATCAACATTGGCGGTGCTACCGGCCACTTCGAACTGAACGTGTTCAAACCGGTAATGATCTATAACTTCCTCCACTCCGCACGCCTCATCGGTGATGGCTGCGTAAGCTTCAACGATAAATGCGCTGAAGGTATCGAACCTATCGAAGCAAATATCAAAAAGCACGTGGAAAACTCGCTCATGCTCGTTACAGCACTCAATACCAAAATTGGTTATTACAAAGCTGCTGAAATCGCACAGAAAGCACACAAAGAAGGTACCACACTGAAAGAAATGGCAGTGAAACTGGGTTATGTAACCCCTGCTGAATTCGATGAGTGGGTAGTGCCTGCACACATGGTTGGCGAAATCAAATAAAGAAAATAATATTGTTTCGGCGAGTTCCGCGCGCAGCGCGGAACTCAGCCAACAGCCACCGAAGGTGGCCAGTACTACCTCAAAATCGCTTTAATAAAACCCCTTCTTTTTGCTAAATTGTTGTTCACCCAACAACAACGGAAATGGATATACTATTCTATAGCGCACAGCCGTACGATATTAAATACTTCACAACGGCAAATGAAAAATACCACTATCGCCTCCGCTTCCTCGAATACCCCCTGAACCCGGACAACGCCGCACTTGTGAAACCCGGTGAAAGTGTAGTTTGTGCTTTTGTAAACGACCACCTCGATGCACCCGTGCTGCATCAGCTATACAACCAAGGCATCCGTCTCATTGCCCTGCGTGCTGCAGGTTTCAATAACGTAGACCTGAAAGCTGCTGCGGAACTAAAGCTGCCAGTGGTGCGCGTACCGGCCTATTCGCCGCATGCTGTAGCAGAACATGCCGTAGCATTGTTGCTCGGTCTTAACCGTAAAATCTATAAAGCGTATAACCGTATACGTGATAATAATTTTACACTCAACGGTCTCGAAGGATTTGATCTTTATGGTAAAACAGTGGGCGTAATTGGTACCGGTAATATCGGAGCTATCTTCTGCCGCATCATGATGGGCTTCGGTTGTAAGGTAGTCGCCTATGACATGTATAAAAATGAAGCGCTTGAAAAAGCAGGTGTAGAATATGTTTCATTAGAAAATCTTTTCGAACAGGCAGATATTATTTCCCTGCATTGCCCGCTTACACCGGAAACCAAACACCTCATAAATACCAGTACCATTACAAAAATGAAGCGTGGGGTGTTTCTGCTCAATACCAGCCGTGGTGGCCTCATTGATACCAAAGCGGTGATAGAAGCACTCAAAAATTGCCACATCGGCGCACTCGCCATCGATGTATACGAACAGGAAGAAAATTTATTCTTTCACGATCTCTCCAGCGAAATTATTCAGGACGATGTATGGTCAAGGTTGATTACGTTTCCTAACGTAGTGATCACTTCACATCAGGGCTTCTTTACACATGAAGCACTCACGCAGATTGCAGAAACGACCTTGAGTAATATTGCCTGCTTTGAAAAGGGAGAACCGTTAGTTAACGAAGTGAAAATTTAGGATGCACCGCAAATAAGGCCGGTATTCCAGGCTTTTAAACAAAAAAGCCTGGCGGTGATAGCGTCAGGCCAGTAATAAAAAACGCCAGGACCGAAGGCCCTGGCGTTTTTTATGCAAACAAAATTTTATCATCCCTTCTTCTTAAACACATCATCAAACGTAATCGAGAAGTAATACAATCCCCTGATCGTAGGTCCTCCCACATACTGAAAATAAGAGCTGTTAAACAAGTTCGAAGCCCCCAGCTTAAACGCTGTTTTGATCTTCGGTACACGATAGGTTACCTGCGCATCTACAGTGCTGTAAGCAGGCACATCTCCGTTACCAAAAAGGTTCTGCCAGTAGAAAGTATTCTGCCAGTGCCACACCACGTTGAAGCCGAGGTTAGGCAATACATTCCTGTTACCAAAGCTCACATTCGCAAACCAGTCAGGAGTATTGAAGCCCGGAATCAGCGCATCGTCTTTTGTTTTATCCTGCCCCAGCTTGTTATAGTTGGCGTTGGCACTCACGGTAAATGATTTGTAGATATCGTAGGTAACGGCTACGGCAAAACCATAGTTATTCACAGTGGATTTACTGTTGGTCCATACACGGTAGCGACTCTGTAAACTCTTATCCAGCATTTGATTCAACACTGATGCGTCCGGATTGTTAACATTACCGCTGGTAGGTACCACTGCTTCTACCTGGCCAATAAAATGTTTGTAGGTAGAATAGTACCCATCCACATCAATAAAGAGTTTGTTATTGAATAGTACCGCTTTATAACCGCCTTCGAAAGAATGGATTTCTTCCGGTACAATCGGATCGAGGTTGGCGATTTTCAGTACACTGGCGTTTTTAGCGGCAGCGGCGTCTTTGCTGATATGTTCGGCATTGATGGTTTTATTGACTGCTACACCAAAGGCATCTACAGAGCTGGTAAGGTAGGAGTTCTTGAAGTAACCGAGGCCTTCTTCAATGAAGGCTAAACCACCTACACGCCTTACCTGTCCGTTATTGACAAAGCTATAGGCTTCAAACAGGGATGGGAAGCGGAAACCGTTCTGCCAGCTGAGACGGAAATTATGCTTGTCTTTAATACTGTATACTGCTGCAATGCGTGGGTTGATCTTCCCTTCGAACTGTTCGTTTTTATCATATCGCAGGGATGCGGTGACCTTCAGCGCATCGTTGAAGAAGGTTTTAGCACCCTGTACAAATCCACCGTATTTACCGTACCAGATGTGCTTTCCGCCAGGTTGACTGCGTTTGTCGAGCGGCTGCGAGAAGTCTACGAAATTGTTACCATCCGGTATGATTTCGTATGTTCTGTAGTCGGCGCCTACCAGTACATCCATGAAATGCACGTATTTACGCAGGTTCCAGGTGCCCTCTGTGTGGTAGAAGCGGCTCATTTGAAGGAGTGCAGCACCACCGGTGGTGTTCTCCGGATTTTTGGAGGTAGGGTAAATATCCCAGTCGTTCACACTTTTGATTTTTGCCAGCTGTGCATCAAATGCTGCGGTGCCGGGTGTAAACCTTCCCTGGTCTGCTGCTGCCCGTGCTGCCTGATGTGCTGCAACGAGGTCGGAGCTGTTGGTGAGCGCGGCGTTCAGGGCAGCAGTATAATCTGCCTGCCATTTTTTATCTGTCTTGAATGATTTCTCGAGATTGTCTGCCAGCGGATTCATGTTATAGGAATCGCCGGTGTTTTCAATGGATACATAGGAGCGCAGGGTAAAGTCAGGGTGCACGAGTTCAATCTTATGATTCTGCACAATTACGTTTCTGAGGCCTATGCGGTTACCCCGTTGGAAGAAACCATCCATGAGGCCATAGCGGTACGCATAGGACAGCTCCAGTTTATGTGGCAGGCGGAAGTTGAGGCTACCGTCCACTTTGGTGTTGCGTACCTTGTAGTCGCCGGCGAGGTCTTTTTCCCAATAGCCGGTGCGGCGTACGTTATAGGCGCGACCATCCTTATCAATGATCTGGATATTGGAGTTGTCGCCATATTTATTCCAACCGTCATTGGCGATATTATTCGCGCCGCTTAACTGCGGAAAGTCTGGATTGGCTTTGGTTTGCGGGTTGAAGTCGGAGCGGTTATCCGCATACCAGTCGGTACCTTCCATGTAGCTGAAATTGATTTTCCAGGCAAACCAGGGTGCATAGGATTGTGCGTAGCGTATAGCCGTTTCCGTGATAGGCTTAGGGCTGCTGCCGTTACCGTCGAAATGGTTAAACGCGATTTTCTGGTATACGCTTACTCCCTGGTAGGTGAAAGGATTTTTAGTGGTGAGGTTGGACATACCGTTGATGGCGTTCATGCCGTACAGTGCGGAAGAGGCGCCTGGCGTCACTTCCACGCTGGAGATATCCAGCTCCGTAGGTCCGATAGCGTTACCCAGGGGTACGCCCAGGGTGGCAGCCTGGTTATCCACACCATCCACCAGCTGCATAAAGCGGAAGTTGTTGGGTACGTTGAAACCACGGGTGTTGAACACTTTGAAGGTCAGGCCGGCGGTGGTCATCTGTACGCCTTTGAGGTTGCCGAGGGCATCATAAAAAGTGGAGGACGGCGTTTCTTTCAGTGCCCTTATGTCCAGCTTTTCAATGGTCACCGGTGAGCGCAACAGCTTTTCCTGCTGGCGGCTGGCGGATACTACCACTTCATTTACCAGGAGCGACTGCGTATAGAGCTGTATGGCCAGTTTGCTGTTGCTGCTTTTTACTTCAAACTCCTGCGGCTGGTAGCCGATCAGGCGTATCACCAGCTTGTAGGGAAACTTAGTATTAGTGGTGAGACTAAAATGCCCGATAGAATCCGTAGTGGTACCGAAAGAGGTCCCTTTTATCTGGATGGAGGCGCCGGGGAGTCCACTCCCCCGGTCATCGGCAATCTTTCCTTCGATCACGTAGGAGCCATTCAGCTGGGCTTGCGCAAAGAAAGGACTGAATACCAGTATAGCAAACAGGTATTTAACCAGTGGTAAAAACTTATACATAACTATGCGTGTGAAAATTAGATTATTGATTGAATTACGGGGTGCGTGTCGTTGTTGGGGATCAACATCGAACTAAGAAATACCGCATTTTATTTTTGAAAGCCATATAGTCTATAGAATTAGTAGACAAATGTAGCGCGGCTTTTCATTATTTCAAAGCGAAATAGAAAATTATTTCTTAATACATTGAAAGTCAATGTGAAATATTGCAAATATTCCGGCCCATCAGGCAGGGAATACTGTGGGTTAACGATGTAATAACTGGCACCTGGCTATATACGGTCAAGGATTTCCAGCAGTTCTGCCTCTGTTTGGCGGTCATTATTATATATGATTTTGCCGCTCGGATCGATCAGGTAAAGCATAGGAATATAGTATACACCATAGGAGCCGGGTATTTTTTCGGGATCGTGTATGGTTGTCCAGTTCATTTTTGCCTGCCTGACCGCATTCACAGCGGCGCCTTTTGTGTCATCCAGATTTATGCCTACCATCGCCAGCTTGCTTTCAGGATATTTATTTCGGATTTTTTTAAGGAATGGCACTTTCGCCATACATGGATGGCACCAGGTCGCCCAGAAATCGAGTAATAGATATTTGCCTTTGTAATCGGCTAATTGCACCGTATTGCCCTGGATGTCAATGCCTTTAAAATTGGGGGCTTTCTGTGCATGGGCAGGCAGGTAGCTCAAGCTGCCTGCTACCAGCAACAGGAGGCAACAAGCCATTGCTTTTATAGTGCTTCGAAGGTAATTCATCACCATAGTGTCGGATATGATTTGTACGTAAAATAAAAAACCCGGAGGAATTTAATCCCTCCGGGTGCTATTATTTTTAGTGAGATGTGAATTACGCGATATGATCGTTGGTCACGGTATTATTTGACTCTGTCGGTTGCTTTGGTGTCTGATGTGCTGCAAAGAAACGTTTCTGGAACAGCAATATGGTTACCACACCTACAGAAATTGCCGCATCGGCCACGTTAAACACCGGTCGGAAAAACACGAAATAGTCCCCTCCTTTGAATGGCACCCAGCTAGGCAGGTAACCTTCGTACAGGGGGAAATACAGCATGTCCACCACACGGCCATGCAGGAAGCTGCCGTAGCCGCCGCCTTCCGGCATAAACTTAGCCACTTCGTAACCTATGCTGTCGTTAAAGATCAACCCATAAAACATACTGTCGATCAGATTGCCGGCAGCACCCGCGAGGATCAGCGCACCGCAGATCAGCAGGCCTTTGTGATACTTTTCCTTTACCAGCTTGTTCAGATAATAAAAACCAAATACCACGGCTACCAGGCGGAATAATGTCAGGAAGATCTTCCCAAAATCGCCACCGAACTTAAGTCCATACGCCATCCCTTCATTTTCAATGAAATGTATGCGGAACCAGTTAGGGAATATGATGAATTCCTGCTGCATGAACATATTTGTCTTAATCCAGAACTTCAAAGACTGGTCAACAACCAGGATGAGTAAGACGATAATTAGAATGTGACGATACTTCAATTGACATTAAAATTTTATCAAAAATAATGGTTTATTTCAAAGTCGGAAATCAAACCGCTTGCAAGATGGCTATTCCTGGAAATATACCCTTTTTACACGCTGTGAAATTCCTGTTAATATTTCATAGGGAATGGTGTCCGCCCACTTCGCAAGGTCCTGTACCGGCAGGTCCTGCCCAAATACAATCACCTCATCGCCCTCGGCTGCGTCCGGAATGTGGGTAACATCCAGCATACACATATCCATGGCTACTACGCCAATCACCGGAGCCAGTTTGCCCCTGATCAGCATTTTGCCATTACTATTACCCATTTTGCGACTATAGCCATCTGCATAACCAATTCGTACTGTGGCGGTTACAGAAGGCTTGGTGGCCTCCCAGCGACGGCCGTATCCCACGGTTTCTCCCGGCTCCAACTCTTTTAGCTGGGCAACAGTCGTTTTCAGCGTGCTCACATTCCTCAGCTGATCCTGGATATCCATGGCGCTGTCGATCCCATACATGCCTATGCCCAGTCGCACCATATCCAGCTGTAGCTCAGGGTGACGGGTAATAGCGGCACTGTTGGAGATATGACGGATCACAAAGTACCCAAGTGCTTTCTGCAGTTCGTGGCTCATTTCATAAAAAAGCCGCCCCTGTTGCTGCGTAAACGCATCTTGTGCCGGATCTTCGCTCGCGGCCAGGTGGCTGAACACGGACTGTACTTTAAAGGTAGACGTGGCGGTGAGTACGGTAATCAGTTCCGGAATATCTTTTCTCATAAAGCCCAGGCGGTGCATACCGGTGTCCAGCTTTATATGTACCGGAAATTCCGTTTTGCCTGCGGCTAATACTTCTTCCTGGAATTGCATTAACGTACTCATGGAATAAATTTCCGGTTCCAGGTTCCATTGCAATATTGCATCGAAGCTGGCCGGTTCAGGATTCATTACCATAATAGGCATGGTAATCCCCGATCTGCGGAGCTCTACCCCTTCATCGGCGTAGGCTACGGCCAGGTAATCGATACCATGGAACTGCAGCAGGTTGGCAATTTCAAAACTGCCGCTGCCATAGGAAAAGGCTTTTACCATCGCCATCACTTTGGTATTGGGTTTCAGGAGCGACTGATAATGTTTCACATTATGCGAAATCGCGCTGAGGTTGATTTCCAGGATGGTCTGATGGGCTTTTTGTTCCAGTAGTTTGCCGATGCGCTCAAATTCAAACACACGGGCGCCCTTTACCAGTATGGTTTCGTAATGAAATTCGTCGCCGTTAAATTGTTGTATAAATTCATCGGTAGTGTTAAAGAACCACGATTTCAGTCCTTCTACCTGTTGAAAAATCTTTTTCTCCCTGGAGATGTTTTTGCCGATGGCAATTAGTTTGTTGATGCCATTCTGATGCAGCAAACCGGCTACTTCCTCATACAGGGTAGCATCGCTTTTACCGCTTTGCAGGATGTCACTGAGGATCACCGTGCGTATCTGGTGCTGCTGCTGTTGCTGCAAAAAGTCGAGCGCAATAGTAAGCGAACCTAAGTCCAGGTTGTAAGCGTCGTTGATGACGGAGCAGTTGTTAATCCCCTGCTTCAGTTCCAGGCGCATGGCAATGTTGCTCAGGAGGTCCATCCGTTGCTGGATAACCTCTTGTTCCTTGCCCAGGTACAACATCAATGCCCAGCAGTGAATGGCGTTTTCAACAGAACCTTCATCCGTAAACTGAATGCGGATTTGCAGGTTTTCACCTTTATACAGGGCCTCAATACTGGTATGATGATCGTGCTTTTCGGTACTGGTAATACGCAGGTCCGCATCCGTTTTCCTGGACCAGGAAAACAGCTCAGGGCCTTCTTCCAGTTGATTGTGGTAGGATAACACGCACTCGTTAAGCGCCAGGTAATCTTTACTATAAATGAGTACGTCACTCTTCATAAAGAGTACAAGTTTCTCATTGATTTTCTGACGAATGTTCAGAAACCCTTCACTGTGCGCTTCGCCGATATTGGTGAAAATGCCGATGGTAGGGCGTATGATTTTCTCCAGGTTCACCATTTCACCCGGCTGGGAAATACCGGCTTCGAAAATGGCCAGCTGGTGCTCCGGCTGCATCTGCCAAACAGAGAGCGGTACACCAATCTGTGAGTTATAGCTTTTGGGACTGCGTACAATATTATAGTCCTTCTCCAGCAACTGAAACAACCATTCTTTTACAATGGTTTTTCCGTTACTGCCTGTGATGCCTATTACCGGAATGTTGAACTGCTGGCGATGCCACGCTACCAGCGTATGCAATGCATTGAGCGTATCTTTTACCAGGATAAAGTTGGCTTTGGGATATTTCTCCAACGGCACAGGCTCACTGATGATAAAGTTGCTGACTCCTTTCTTATAAAGCTCGTCGATATACTGGTGCGCGTTTCTTCTCGCGCTTACCAGCGGAATAAAGACGGATGTTTCCGGAAATATCAGCTTGCGGCTATCGAGCAATAGATGATCGATCTCTGAAAATCCTGTTTCCTGCAACAACTCTCCTTTCAGGACTTTGTTGATACTCGCTGCGTTATACACGTTTTTATCAGTTTGAATAATCACTTGGCGGCTGCAAAAACGTTTCTTTACAGCTGCCTTTTACTTCACTTGTCCTTTCGGTAATTCTTTCTTATCATGGTAAAGGGAATAAAGAATAGAACCTCCAAGGCATACTACAATCACAATCAGTGATACGTATACGGGTATATGAATAAAATACTCTGCGAGCATTTTAAGGCCTATGAATACTAATACAATCGCAATGCCCTGCGGGAGGTAATCAAACTTATCCACTGCACCACGCAGCAGGAAGAATAAGGACCTTAACCCAAGCACAGCAAATATATTAGAGGTAAATACAACCATCGGGTCTTGTGAGATGGCAAACACCGCAGGAATAGAATCCAGCGCAAATACGATATCTGTAAATGCCAGCATTACCACTACCACAGATAACGTGGTGAGATAGGTTTTACCACTACGCTTGATCAGAAATTTTCCCTGCGGATCTTCTGTTGTCCAGCGCATGTATTTGCTGATAAATTTCAACGCCAGGTTGTCCTGTGGATTAAATTCATCCTCCTCTTTGGCATTGAACATCTTCACACCGGTATACACCAGGAACAATCCGAAAATATAGAGTATCCACTCAAATTTATGGATCAATACCACGCCCAGGCTGATAAATATAGCACGGAAAACGATAGCCATCAAAATCCCGATCAGCAATACGCGGGCATAACTCTCCTCTTTTATTTTAAAATATCCAAATATTAAAATGAATACAAATATATTGTCGATGGAAAGTGACCACTCCATCAGATAAGCACTCAGGTAGGCGATAGCCGATTCCTGACCATCCTCGTACCAAATGAATCCAAAAAATAACAGGGACAAGCTCACCCAGAAACAAGTCTGAACCAATGCCTTCTTGATCGTCATCTGTTCATTTTTCTTGCTAAGCAAGCCAAGGTCAAAAATAAGCGCTACAGTTACTACAATGCCGAATATCAGGTACGTCCACTGTGTGGGTGTCATGTGACAGGTGTTTAAATTAGGTGAACAGCAAATATAATCAAGTTACGCGTGATCTATTCTGCGAACTTGCGTTGTCTGATAAAGAGGAAAACCATCGCGAATATCAATACCATTCCAATGGGGAGTATAAAGCAGATAGCCTGCCACTTTGTTTTCTCCTTTTTCACCTTCTCTGTATCCAGCAGGCGTAATGTTATTTCTTTGTTACGGCTTTCCATAATGCCGTGCTTGCCAGTCAGGAATTCCATACAGTTAAGCATAAACTCCTTATTGGCAAAGGCGTAGCCAGGATTGTATTCATTGATTCCCATTTGCAGCGGTCCTTCCTTACGGCTTACGGCATTGGCGATCAGGTCGCCGTCGCTCACCACAATCATCGCATTGGCCTTGTCTGTATTGGCTTTGTATGGGGTACCACTGGCTACTTCCATCTCAGCAGCTGCCTTGGCGTCCAGGCGGTTGCGGAACAGGGAGGTGAACTGGCCTTCCAGCAGTACAGCCGTAGCCAGGTGCTGCTGGCGGTACTCACGCGGATTAGGTTGTGTTTTCAACATCTCCCAGCTGATCTCTGCCGGCACGCGGATGGCGCGGGTGGAGCGGCTGCTGGTGAGCAGGATTGTTTTTTTCAATCCTTCTGTACGTACGGTATCCATGGAACTTACGAAGTGACTCAGCACCAGGTCCAGGTTTTTTACAATTGGATGGGCGCCGGTGGGCGTCAACAGTGGAAACAGCGGAAACGGCAGCTGAATGATCTGCGGGCGGTTGCCTACATTGCCTACCACCATTGGTACGGCATCGGATTGCAGGTCCTGGATCAGGTCCTGGTTGATGCGCACGCCATATCGGAATAACAGGTCTTCCAGATTCAAACCCTTATCAAATGCGAGGAATGAGGGTTTTTGTTGCAAACTGTCAAAGCTGGCGTTGGTTTCATCAATAAACCAGATCACCTTTCCCCCATTCATCACATACTGGTCAATCTTAAATTTATCGGCATCGCTGAAAGTCTCTGCCGGCTTGGCAAACAGGATAACGTCAAAATCTTTAGGTATATAAGCTGTCCCCTGCAGGGTGAGGGTATCCAGACTATAATTGGTTTGCAGGGTTGTCAGTGCGTCATATACTTCGGCACCCAGCGATTCGCCATGGCCAAGCATATAGCCAACCAGAGGTTTTTCTTTTTCCTGGAGCTTGCTGATAGCGCTTGCAAACTGGTATTCCAGGAGAGATTCGGAGGCATTCATGCTTTGCATGGGATCTTGTCCGCCCTGGTTTTTCAGGAGGTTTACCCCAAGGGTGTCTCCTTTATAATGTACCAGCGCACCCGGAAATATTAGTTTTTCCTGGTAGCTGTCATTGGCATCTCCCTGTACCTTCATATTATAAGGCATGATGCCTTTTTCGGTAAGGGCGCCTAAAAATTTCATCCGGGCGGTGTCGCTCAGCCCCTGGCCGGGGTTTACGAAAGTAAACCGCAGGTTTTGCCTGCCATATTCCCGGAATTCTTCCAGCAATTCCTGGGTGGCCTGCGCCAGTTGTTTAAAGGAGGCCGGGTAATCGCCCTTGAGGTATACTTCAATTTCTACGGGACTATCGAGTCCACGCAGGAGTTGTACCGTACTGTTAGAAAGGGTATATCTTTTTTCTGCGGTGAGGTCCCAGCGGCCGTGCAGATAGGCGGCGCCTATGTTTACTGCTATCAGCAGCAGGATAACAGCCAGTGCGCGCTGAAAATATTTTTTTCGTATAGTCGTTGCCATGAGTCCTTATCCGTTTTGCCAGATTTTGCGTTGCAGAGATAGTTTGGTCAGATAGAGCATCAGCCCTGTAATACTGCAGAAGTAGATTACATCGCGACTGTCGATCACGCCCCGGCTGACGGAGAGGTAGTGAAATTTAATGCCTGCCATTTGCAGGTAGTAATCGGCTCCGCCTTGCAGGGCCGGTATTTTACTCAGGGCATCAAATCCGTTATAAAAGATGAAGCAGGTAAATACCGCTACCAGGAAAGCCACCATGGCATTGGCAGTAATGCTGGACGCCCATATACCGATGGCGGTAAAAGCTGCACCCAGGAGCAGTAGCCCGATGTAGGCGCCTATGATCCCGCCATTGTCGAGCAGGGCCGGATTTACACTTAACTGCCGGATAGCAAAGTAATAAATAATGGTAGGCAACAGGGAAATCACCACGATCAGCAGGCTGCTAAGGAATTTTCCCAGCACCACATCCCAGCCGGAAAGTGGTTTGGTACTCAGGAGTTCCATGGTACCGGTTTTAAACTCATCCGCAAAACTGCGCATGGTAATAGCAGGAATCAGCAACAGGTATAGCAATGGTGCCAGGTCGAACAGCGGGTCCAGGTTAGCATAGCCTGTATCCAGCAGGCTGGTATCCGGAAACACGAACAGGAACAATCCATTGGCCAGTAAAAACAGTATGATGGCTACATAGCCGGTAATACCGCTGAAAAACTGGTTAATCTCTTTCTTAAAGATGGCTTGCATGAATAGTAGTTAGTGAAGATGCAAATATATATTTATTAGATAATGCTAGTCAGGGATTTATTATTGTGCGAGGCCGGATTTAAATGCTTCCCACTGGGGGCTGATTTTCCGCATTTCCAGTACCGCGTTGGTAATGGTAGTGATGGCAAAGTCAATTTCTTCCCGGGTGGTGAACCGGCCCACGCCCATGCGGAGCGCATTCCGGGCCAGGGTATCATCCAGTCCCATGGCTTTCAGCACATAGCTGGGCTCCATGGAGGCGGAGGTACAGGCGGACCCTGAGCTCAGGGCTATCTGCTTATTGAAAGTCATAATAAGGGTTTGGCCTTCCAGGTAATTCAGGGAGATGTTGGTCGTATGTGGAAGGCGGTATATGTTACTGCCATTGCGCCGGCTGGCTTCAAGCGCCAGCAGACCGGTTTCGAGGCGATCGCGTAAGGCGGCGAGTCGCAGGGCTTCGGTATCCATTTCTTCAGCACATATTTCACAGGCTTTTCCAAAACCGGCAATGCCAGGTACATTGAGGGTGCCTGAGCGCATGCCTCTTTCATGGCCGCCCCCGTCTATCTGTGCGCTGAGTTTTACGCGCGGACCTTTACGACGCACATAGAGCGCCCCTACCCCCTTTGGACCGTAGAGTTTATGGGCACTGAAGGCCATGAGGTCAATTCCATCTCCCAAAACATTTACAGGAACTTTGCCTACTGCCTGGGTAGCATCACAAAAGAAGATCACATTACGCTCCTTGGCCAGCTGGCCTATTGCTTTTACGGGCTGTATCACCCCGGTTTCATTGTTGGCATACATAATGGCGATGAGGATCGTTTCCGGTGTAATGGCGGCAGCAATATCTTCTACCGACACCAGCCCTTCCTCATTTACCGGCAGCCATGTAACGCGAACCCCCTTTTTTTCCAGGTGCTTACAGGTATCGATCACCGCCTTATGCTCCGTTACCGATGTAATAATATGATTACCAGTGGCCGCATAAGTTTCTGCTACGCCTTTGATGGCCAGGTTGGCGGCTTCTGTAGCGCCGGAGGTAAACACAATTTCCTGCTTCACGGCGCCAATCAGCGCGGCCACCTGCTCCCGGGCATAATCCACCGCTTCCTCCGCCACCCAGCCAAAGGAGTGACTCCGGCTGGCGGCATTGCCATACTGGGTGGTAAAATAAGGTAACATCGTTTCCAGCACCCTCGGATCGCAGGCAGTGGTAGCGTTATTGTCCAGGTAAATAGGTAATGGCTGCATCAAACAAAAATACGACATTCGGCATAGTAAATATAACGCCCATGCTCAAGGTTGAACACATCGGAATTGCTGTAAAGTCGCTGGAAACAAGCATTCCCGTTTATGAAAAACTACTCAATACCCCCTGCTATAAACAGGAACCCGTAGCCAGCGAAAATGTGGTTACTGCCTTTTTTCAAACCGGCGAAAACAAAATTGAACTGCTGGAAGCCACCGCCCCGGAAAGTGCTATCGCTAAATTCCTGGAAAAAAAAGGGGAAGGCATCCATCATATTGCCTTTGATGTGGCTGATATATATGCTGAAATGGACCGGCTAAGGTCCGAAGGATTTGTTTTATTGAATGAAACACCTAAAAAAGGGGCAGATAACAAACTTATTTGCTTCGTTCATCCAAAGAATACACACGGCGTATTAATCGAGATCTGCCAGGAAATTCGCTAAAAAACCCATCTTGATTTAGTTAAATATTTCGAATTTTAATAATTAGATTTTTTTAAACTTTTTTTCCATTTTAGCAATCCAAACTTATTTATGGTTCGTAAGTAAATATGTAGCGGGCAGAAAGAGGGCTACTAACAACCAAAAAAAAATATTTTAAAAATTCTGAACAAAACTATTTTCTATCACGTTATCTATATATACACAATTACAAAAAGACAATCATAACTAAAAATATTAGGGCTTTTAACCAGCTCAGCTGCAAAAGCTCTTAACGATTACTCTAAAGTTGGCATAGGTTATGAACACCTGCGGGTTTTTTAGCTTGCAGGTCTTTTTTTTTATATAAGTCCTATGTTCAAAATGTTCTAAAAGCGGTAAGGGGAAGAATAAGGTAGGTAGCAACCACGCTAATATAAACGACAACCCCGGGCATCTAATTGTGAAGAACTCCTAAAATCTTTTTGAAGGGAAGAAGCCGGTTCAGTACGAACCGGCTTCTTCCCTTTAATGCTCTATTTCGTTTATACATCAGTGTTATACCTACAGAATTTTAATAAGGCTGCAGAATTTCCTTATTTTGTAGTACATGGAAAGTAAGGGGGCCATATTATTGGAAGCAGGTACCTATGTGGGAGCACGGGTACGTCAGCAGGTGTTCGACGGGATCATCGCTTCGGAAAATTTTTATGAAGGCGGTACCATATCCGACTGGCATTTTCATGAAAACCCCCACTTCTCACATATCCTCCAGGGTGGTAGTAAGGAGATACGCGGCAAATCCCCCGAACAACAACTCCCTGGCTCCTCCCTGTATTATTATCCCGGTATAGCCCATCAGAATATGAATTACCAATCCGGGACCCGCATCTTTAACCTGGAGTTTACCCCCGCCTTTTTGACGAAGTATAATATCAATATACCTGAGGAATCGTGGATGTTTAGCAGTAATATTCAATGGAATAGTCACCTCCTGGTGAGTATAATGGCGGAACATTTTCGAAGCGATACCAGTAGCAGCCTGCTATCTGTTCATCAGCTCTGTATTAATCTGCTCAGCTCAGCCAGCAGGCCGGAAGAAATAAATCCCGCCTGGACCAGGCAGGTGAAAGAAGCCATGTACGATAACTGGAACAGGCCGCTGTCACTCACCGACCTGGCAGCACAAGTAGCCCTTCATCCGGTAACGATCTCCCGTTATTTTCCGCGATACTTCGGATGCACACTGGGTGAATATCTCCGGAAAATAAAAATTGAAAAATCCCTGAGCATGATCCGGGAAGGGAAACAATCACTCACGGAAATAGCCTACGACTGCGGCTTTGCAGACCAGGCCCACTTCATCAAAACCTGTAAACGCCTCACAGGTATTACCCCCAAACAATACCAGAAATTCTAAGCCAGGTTAATTGCGTACAATTTTACCCCGGGCATCAGGAATACTTTTGCAATAGGAGCTGTTGAATAGCTCTGGAAAATAGTATGAAAAAGTTAGTCCATCTCTTTATTTTAGTGCTGGTAACAGCTAGCCTATCCGCGCAACAGCAAAACTCAGCCCTGCACCGGCTGTTCGAAAAGTATTACGAACGGGAATCCTATTTCAACCCGCTGCAAGCCACTGCCAATGGCCTCCATCAATATGATGATTTACTGCCTAACGATGGTTCCTCCAGCTTTATCCATGCACGCCGCGATTTTTACACGACCACGCTAAAAGCACTTAATCAGTTTAACCGCGCTGACTTATCAGCTGCGGATCAGATTTACTACGACATCCTGGAATACACGCTCCGCATAAGTTTGGAAGGATTAAACCTCCACCTGGAATACATGCCCTTTAATCAATTTATTTCATCGGTGGCCACAGACTTACCCTTATTCGGTTCCGGTGAAGGCCCCCAGCCATTTACGACAATTAAGGATTATGAAAATTGGGCAAAGCGCATGACAGCGTTTAAAGAATGGACAGATACTGCCATCGCAAACTTTGAGAAAGGGAGAAAATCCGGCATTGTACTGCCCAAAGACCTTGTTACGCAAATGATTGCTCAAATGGCGGCCCTGGCGGAAAGAGATACTGCCAAAAGTATTTTCTATACGCCCATCCGTAAATTTCCCGGCACTTTTTCCGTACGGGAAAAACAACGTCTAACGGAAATGTATATACGCATTATACCAACGTATGTGCTTAATAGTTATGCAGCCCTTACCACCTACCTGAAAAATGTTTACCTGGCTGATGCACAGGATCAGCCAGGCTTGCACGCATTGCCAGGTGGGGATAGCCTGTACCGCTATTTCATTAAGCTCTACACTACCACTGCCTCGCTCTCCGCCGACTCCATCTATCACCTTGGTGTGCAAGAAGTTGACCGCATTACGATGGCGATGGAAAAGAACAAAACAATCACCGGCTTCAAAGGCACCCTGCAGGAATATTTTCATTTCCTACGTACTGACCCTCAGTTCAGGCCTTTTAAAACTCCGGAACAGGTGTTAAATGCTTATCAGTCCATCTACCATAAAATACAACCCCATTTAAAAAAGCTATTTGAATTTGAACCTAAAACAAAATTTGTAATCCGCAGGGTGGAAGCCTTTCAGGAAGCAGCCATGGGCGGCCCCTATTATATCAAAGGCAACCTGAAAGAGCAGCGGCCGGGAACTTTTTTTGTACCCATCCCGGACGCCACAAAAATCAATGTAGTTTTTTACGGACTTGAATGTACGTTCATCCATGAAGCCATCCCCGGCCACCACTATCAGATAGCATTACAACAGGAACAAGCCGGGCTGCCGGAGTTCCTTCAACAAAATGCGTTGTATGCATTCATGGAAGGATGGGCGCTATATTGTGAGTCGCTGGGCGACAGCCTCGGCTGCTATACCGATCCCTACCAGAAAATGGGCGCACTGAACAACGAAATTCACCGCGCCATCCGCCTGGTTGTGGATGTGGGTATTCATACCGGCAGGCTATCCAAAGAGCAGGCCGTACAGTATATGATGGCCCATGAATCCATTAGCCATGAAATTGCTGCCAAAGAGGTAGAACGTTATATGGCCTGGCCTGCACAGGCACTTTCCTATAAAATCGGAGAACTGAAAATAAAGGCGCTGAAGGAAAAATATAAACAATCGCAGGGCGCGCGATTCAGTGAACCAGCGTTTCATTATGCATTACTAAAATACGGATGTATGCCGCTGGATGTGCTGGAAAGGTATATGGATAGCTGGAATGCAATGCAATAAATGATTGAACTTTTTACGTGTATGCGTTTAGGTTATACACTTGCATCTCCCCAAAATAAAAAAGCAGACCAGTAAACACCGGCCTGCTTTTTCGTATAGGGATAAACGTATTAATTGAAAATATAGCGTATGCCAATCTGGCCTTGCCAGCGGCTGATAGTAGCAGTATTGTCTCTCCATGAATTCGTCAATGGAATTTCATTTTAAGCCATACTGCCGGCGTAGGTCCTGCAAATAAACCTACGTGAATTCACTGTTGCATACGGGAAAGAACCGTCTGGTGTGCTGGCAAACGACAATGCATAACGTGCGGTTGTCAAAGCCCCATTCTGTGCGCTGGTATAGAAATCAGCGAGGGAGTTATAACGATAGTTACCTACATAGTTAGGCGCAAAACCATTCAGGAAAGTTTTGTAATAGTTATCTCCCCAAAAACTAAATTATTGACTGATAACTCTTTCCATTCCGGTACTTCGGGAGCCTTTTACTAATATATAAGTATTTTTAAACTGTTGCTGTTCCAGCCATTTTTTGGCTTCGAGGGCATCGGGTAAAAAGATATACGGGTGCGTTACTTTCTGGAAATCTCCGCCTACGAGTACTACGGCATCCCAATGTGTGTGCTGTAATGCATCTACGAGGGCCTGGTGTTCTTTTATGCTATCATCTCCCAGTTCCATCATCGCTCCCAGCAAAAGAACCTTTTTAGGTGCCTGTAAGCCCGCGAAGTTGTCGAGTGCTGCTTTCATGCTGGAGGGATTGGCGTTGTAAGCATCCATGATGATGGTATTGGAATCTTGTCTGATCACCTGTGAACGGTTGTTGGACGGGGTATAGGCAGCAATGGCAGGAGCAATTTTTTGTGCCGGCACTTTAAAGTGACTGGCCACCGTAACAGCGGCCATTACATTCGGGAAGTTATAAGCGCCTACCAGCTGCGTCTGGATCAGGCCCACGGTACTATCGCCCGTTACTTGCACTTCCAGGAATGCTTTATCTGCCAGGGCTTTGCCGGTATAATCAGCATTTTCCTGGCCATAGGTCACAATATGTGCAATGCCCTGACTCATATCCACCAGGTAGCCATAATCATTGCAAACGAACACGGTGCCGTTGTGTGCGCGGAGGTAATCGTACAATTCCCCTTTTGCTTTTTTAACGCCTTCTTCGCCGCCAAAGCCTTCCAGGTGTGCTTTTCCGATGTTGGTGATGATACCGTGGGTAGGCAATGCGATCTTGCAATAAGCCTCAATTTCATGTTGGTGGTTAGCACCCATCTCTATCACTGCCAGTTCCACATCTTCGCGGATGCTGAGGATGGTAAGTGGTACACCAATATGGTTATTTAGGTTGCCTACGGTGGCGTATGTTTTATAGTTAGATGAAAGTGCCGCATTAATCAGCTCTTTCGTAGTGGTTTTACCGTTAGTGCCGGTAATGGCAATAAAAGGTATGCCCAGTTGCTTGCGGTGATGCAATGCCAGCTGCTGCAGCGCTTCCAGCGCATCATTTACCAGCATCATCTTATCCGGCTGTGTGAAATACTTTTCTTCGTCTACCACCGCAAAGCCGGCGCCCAGCTCCAGGGCCTGGGCCGCAAATTCGTTGCCGTTGAAGTTACCGCCTTTCAAAGCAAAGAAAAGATCGCCCGCTTTGAGCTTGCGGGTATCTGTTTGTATGGACGGGTTTTGCAGGTATGTGCTGTAGAGTTGTTCTATATTCACAGTCTATGGTATTTCTTACAAAAATAAGTCTTGAAAGGAAAGTTGGATATTTTTTTTAGTGAGGCAACGGAAGAAAAAAGTAAAACGTATTACCTTGTAAAAACTACCTGCATCTTTATGAAAAAACTATGGATCCTTACGGGAGGTGTTTGCTTGTTGATTTATGCATGTAAAAACGAGCAGGCGCCCGCGCCACAGGTGAAGTCGGCCTGTGACACCGCTAAAATTTTTACCAGCTATGCCGTTGCTGTTATTCAAGCCAATTGCACATCCAGAGGTTGTCATCCCGGAGGAAATGCACCTGCTGCCGCCAACTTTAGTACTGCTCAGGGAATCAAGGCTTATATTACTGCCCGTCCCAACGTTTTTGCGGAAAGGGTAACCGGGCCACAGGCAGATATGCCACCGGCCGCGTTTTCAGCGCTTTCGCAAGGTGCAAAAGATTCACTGGCCTGCTGGGTAAATCATGGCATGCCGGATCAGTAAACTAAAAAATGTTACTATGAAATATGTTTTACTGCTGGCCTTTGGTCTTTTGCTGCATCAAACAGGTTTTTGCCAGGATATCTTCACGGCAAAAGGTGCCACCATTTCCTTCTTTTCTTCCGCACCGCTGGAAGATATAGAGGCGAAAACCAGCAAGGCGGTTTCTGCCATCAATATCAAAACGAAAGCGATCTATTTTAAGGTGCCCATCGCTTCTTTTGATTTTGAGGAGAGGCTGATGCAGCAACACTTTAACTCCACCTACCTGGAATCAGATAAATATCCTGATGCGGAGTTTAAGGGGAATATACAGGAAGAGGTGGATCTTTCCGTGGCGGGCACTTATAACGTAACGGTAGCGGGTACACTGACTTTACACGGGGTCGATAAACCCTACCGCGAAAAAGGAACCATCACTGTAAGCGGAAATACTTTACAGTTGAATGCAAAATTCAACGTTAAGCTCGCCGATCATAAAATCAAAATCCCAACGATAGTGGTTAAAAATATTGCCGAACAAGTTGCGGTAACCGTCAATGCTACCTATGCTGTTATGGCGAAATAGTCCAAAATCAGAACTTTTATTATGAAAATCATAATTTTTCTGCTGCTCGGCAGCGGCCTGCCTTTCTTATGCCTGGCCCAGTCCGACCTGAGCAACCTCTTTGAAACCACTGGCACCCATCAGCCGGTGTTAAACACGTACAAAGGCACCCGCATCATCATGGGGCAATCCACTGAAACACTAGGCAAGCGGGAGCTGGATTTCCGTGTGGATCACCGCTTTGGCGACCTCGGTGGCGAGTTCGGCGGGGTTAAAACCTTCTTCGGTACGGATAACTCCACCGATATCCGCATAGGCCTGGAATACGGAATCACCGATAAGCTGATGGCAGGCCTAGGACGCAGTAAGGGTTCCGGCCTGGAATCGCAACTGGTAGACGGCCTGGTGAAATACAAACTGCTCACCCAAACCACCGATAACCATGTGCCGCTATCGCTCGCGGTATTCGGTAGTATGAACGTTACCTGCATGACCACCTCGGATAATAAAGCCAGTCCGGTATATTTTGAGGATGGCACCGACCGGCTCAACTATGTGCTGCAAACGGTCATTGGCCGCAAGCTGGGGGACCGCCTAACGCTGTCGTTGAGTCCTACCTACGTACACCGCAATAAAGTAGGATATATGGACATGAATAATATGTTTGCACTGGGTGCTGCCGGGCGACTCAAAGTATCCAAACGCGTTGGGTTTATCGTGGAATACTTCTATCCGTTCCGCTCGCAGGAAAGTAAGGACTACTATGCCACCAACGGCATCAAGTTTTACAATCCGCTGGGAGTAGGCATTGAAATAGAAACCGGTGGCCACGTTTTCCACATCAACTTCACCAACTCTACAGCCATACAGGAAAGCCAGTTTATCCCCGAAACACATTCCTCCTGGCTGCAGGGGCAGTTCAGATGGGGATTCAATATTTCGCGTAGATTTACGTTAGGTGGTAAGAAGACGTGGAAAAAATAAAAGTACGCATACACGAAAATTCATTGCTGGCACTTTTAGCCGCCAAACGGCTGAAGGTGCCGGTAGTAGCAATGGTGATCGGTGATACCGTACATCTGCACGGTGTAACGAAGGCTGTTTTCATGACAGATACAGCGTGGGTAAGGCATGAAGTGTGTCATGTACGCCAATTCCGGGAGTGTGGATTTTTCGCTTTTCTGTATCGTTATTTCAGGGAATACCTGCGAAACGGGTATGTGAATAACTCCTTCGAAGTGGCTGCCAGAGCCGCGGAGAGCGATCCGGCAATGATGGAAGGGGTGGAAATTCACTAAAAAATCGTTAAAGCAGGGTAACACCTCATAATTTTCCTTATTTTTACGTTAAAGGTTGTTATATGGTAAAGAAGGTAACAGAGGGCATCACAATCAGCGTGGAAACATTCTACCAACCGGATTATTCGAATCCAATTGGAAGCGAATTCATGTTCGCCTACCGGATTACTATCGAAAACAACAATACTTTCCCTATCAAATTACTTCGCCGCCACTGGTATATCATTGACTCAAACGGTAACCACCGTGAAGTTGAAGGCGAAGGCGTAGTAGGCGTTCAACCCCTGCTTGCTCCCGGTGAAACTTATCAATACGTCTCGGGATCAAATCTCCGCACCGAAATAGGAAAGATGTATGGTACTTACCAGATGGAAAACCAGCTGGATAAGAAGCTTTTCGAAGTGAAAATACCGGAGTTTCAGATGATTGTGCCATTTAAGCTCAACTAAATCGTACTCCACCCCGGCATTTCAGCTGCCGCAGTACCTGCGGCAAGTACCCGCGATTTTTGTTAACTAACGCGGGCGGTACTTAGCTTCATTGAATATTTCCATTACATCTTTTATTTCCAACAACTGCTGCAGACTCATCTCAGGATGCTTATCCATGTATTTGTTCACAATCTGCAAGCCCACAAAATTTCCGATCTTTCCTGGTGAGCCTTCAGGCATACCCTGCGTAGCAGGGCCATCGCCCATGAAATGGCTGATATCCTGCCAGTCGGTCGAATACAGTAAATTATTTTGTATGAAAAATTGCCACACCATCTGCTCGTTATCGTAGCACCATTTTAATTGCTCCTTCGTATAGCCAAGCCTGATGGTATCGTCTGTAGATGGCAGCACTTTGGCCAGGAAATACTGTTGTCTCCCTGCATCCACTATCTGCGAAATCAGCGTGCCGCTGGTACGCATCGGATACAGCTGGTTATGGATCACCTGCATGGCATTGGTAGCAATATACTCCGGGGTAAACCGGCGGATCATATAGCCGGGCAGGTCCTCGATCATTCCGTATGGTGGAAAGTCAGCTCCCATGTACATATCCAGGCCTATGCCCAGCACAGAATCCACCGTTACGGCGCCATAATTGGCAATGCCGGATATGAAGGTAACCACCTGCGGCGTTTTAAAAGATGGCAGGTAATACTTCGTGTATTTAAACGCCTGTTCCAGATCTTTGCGTACCGACGATAAATTGCCGAACTTTTGCTGCACAGCAGCTTCTAACTGTCGGAAGTCGGGCGTGGTAAGAAACAGGTGCAATTGTTGCTGAATAGCAGCACTGCTGTCGGAATAAGCGCCGAGGTTCATAATATCGGTCATATAAACCGGCGTAAACACCGGATAATTCGCATGCAGCTTTGCCAGGCCCGCCTGTATGTTGTTGGTGTCGATTGTAAACAGCGCTGAGTCAAAACGTTGCGTACTAACGGTAACGCTTATATGGCTTACATCTGGGGGCTTAGGCCCTGATTTACAGGATGCCATGGCTATCGCAGCCAGCAACAGCCAGCTAAATCGGGTGCTTATATTAGTGTAACTTTGCATCGCTCTTAAAAACTGAATAAAGGGTAAATTTATTATATACCTTGTACTTAAAAAAAGACAATATCCTTAATATGAAGCGGATTTTATTTATAATGCTGGTGTTGGGAGTAGTGAAGGGAGCATCTGGACAAAGCAACTATGGCCAATTGCAGAAAAGAGTAAGGCTGGGGTTTAACCTCGATCCAAGTATATCGATCATGAATCCCCAGGAGTCCGGCGCCTCGCGCACCGGCGCCAAAGCAGGACTGGGATTCGGCCTCATCGCTGATTTTAGTCTCAATGAACAGGGTAACTATGCCATCGCCTCCGGTTTCAACGTGGTGCTGGGTGGCAGCAAAATAAAATATGATGCCGGCAAAGGGCTGAGCGACTATAAAGCACAACCCGCAGAGTATAATTTTAAATTCACGCATATCCAGATTCCGCTGGCGCTGAAGCTGAAAACTAATCAGAACGATGCCGGCATGGCCTTCTGGGGGCAGTTTGGTACCTATTTCGCCTTTCCGGTAAGCGCCCGGGTGGACGTGACTACTCCTACCCAGAAATATGATAAGGTGAACATCCTGTCGGATGTAAACAGAATCAACATCGGAATGTTAATAGGTGCTGGGGTCGACTATGAACTGAGCGAATCCCTCACCGGTTCCGTAGGCATCATTTACCAAAATGGCTTTATTGATGCCACCCGCAACGCTAAATGGGACGATGGCAGAGTGAATATGAATAGCTTTGCACTGCGTTTAGGCGTATATTTTTAAGAAGATAATAATTGAAGATATGAAGATCATACTGGCACAGCAGAATTATCACATCGGCAATTTCGAACGAAATACAGCCAGGATTATTGAAGGCATACAGGCCGCTAAGGCACAGGGCGCCGACCTGGTCGTGTTTTCAGAGCTCTGTGTGTGCGGATACCCGCCAAGGGATTTCCTGGAATTTGAAGACTTCATTGCCCAAAGCTATGCAGCCATCAACCAGATTAAACAACATGCTACCGACATCGCCGTACTGGTGGGCGCTCCTGCCCGTAACCCACAGCCTGAAGGGAAAGACCTCTTCAACGCTGCGTGGTTCCTCTACGAAGGCGAGGTAAAACATATCGTTCATAAAACACTGCTCCCTACCTACGACGTGTTTGATGAATACCGCTACTTTGAACCATCCTTTGAATGGAATGTGATTCCGTTCAAAGGCAAAAAACTCGCAGTTACCATCTGCGAGGACATATGGAACCTCGGTGAAAACCTGCTGTACCGCATTTGCCCCATGGACAAGCTCATGGAGCAGCAACCGGATGTGATGATCAACCTCAGCGCCTCTCCGTTCGACTATGACCACGATGAGGACCGTAAAGAAATCATCCGCGCCAACGTGCTCAAATACCGCTTGCCTATGTTCTACTGCAACACGGTAGGTAGCCAGACGGAAATCGTGTTCGACGGTGGCTCCCTCATTTTTGACGCGCAGGGCAACATCGTGAAAGAGCTCCCTTACTTCGAGGAAGCGATGGGCGGTATGGACCTGGAACCCTTGCTCCACAACGGTTCCGTGGTAGCAGAAACCAGTAGTTTCTCCCCACTCACCTCTTTGGAATTTGAACATAACATTGATCGCATCTATGATGCGCTGGTACTCGGTATACGTGATTATTTCGGGAAAATGGGCTTTACAAAGGCCATTCTGGGCTCTTCCGGCGGGATCGACAGCGCAGTGACCCTGGCCATCGCCTGCGATGCCCTGGGGGCGGACAATGTGCGGGCCGTGCTGATGCCATCTCCCTACTCTACCGAACATTCCGTGGATGACGCCGTAGCCTTATCAGAAAACCTGAAGAATCCCTACGATATCATCCGCATCAATACAATTTATGAGACCTTCCTGCAAACGCTGGAGCCCTATTTCAAAGGCCTTCCGTTTAACGTGGCTGAAGAAAACACACAATCCCGTATCCGCGGCAATCTGCTGATGGGACTATCCAACAAATTCGGCTATATTCTGTTGAATACCAGCAATAAAAGCGAGTTATCCACAGGGTACGGTACCCTGTATGGTGATATGGCCGGCGGGTTGTCTGTTTTGGGAGATGTGTATAAAATGCAGGTATATGCGCTTGCCCGTTATATCAACCGGGATAAGGAGATCATACCGCAAAACATCATCGATAAAGCACCTTCCGCCGAGCTGCGGCCGGGTCAGAAAGATAGTGATAGTCTCCCGGACTATGCTGTACTCGACAAGCTGTTATATCAATACATCGAGCGCCGGCAAGGGCCGCGTGAGATCGTTGCACAGGGCTTTGACCCTGCATTAGTCTCGCGGACCCTGAAAATGGTGAACGCCAACGAATACAAGCGCAACCAGTTCTGTCCGATCATTCGCGTATCATCCAAGGCCTTTGGCGTGGGCCGCCGCGTGCCGATCGTAGGAAAATATCTGATATAGCCTTTATCTTTGTCCAAATTTTTAAAATTCAATAATGTTACAAGTACCGTTTATACGTCAGAATAAAGAGCTGGTCCTCGAAAGACTGGCTGTCAAAAATTTTAAAGAAACCAACCTGGTGGATGAGGTGATTGCGCTGGACGACCAACGTAAGAAGCTCACCCTGGAATATGATGAAACACAGGCGCAGGTAAACAGTCTCTCCAAAGAGATTGGTAAACTGATGGGCCAGGGCAAAAAAGAAGAAGGGGAAGCGATGCGCAACCAGGTAAACGAGCTGAAAGAGCGTCTGGCACCCGTAAACGAAGCCCTCAACGCTACAGAAAAAGAATTACTCGATACCCTGGTGAAACTGCCTAACCTGCCATCTACCCTGGTGCCGGTGGGCAAAACCCCGGAAGATAACGTGGTAGTGCGCCAGCAGGGTGAGATCCCTGCATTGCACGCCGGTGCGGTGCCACACTGGGACCTTACCAAAAAATACGATCTGATCGATTTTGAACTGGGCAACAAAATCACAGGTAGTGGTTTCCCGGTATATAAAAACAAAGGTGCCCGCCTGCAACGCGCTATGATCCAGTATTTCCTGGACTATAACATCAACGCAGGGTATACTGAGTTTGCACCGCCTTACATGGTCAATGAAGCCAGTGCCTTCGGTACCGGCCAGCTGCCGGATAAGGAAGGGCAGATGTATCATGCCACGGAAGACAACTTCTTCCTGATCCCTACCGCCGAGGTGCCTTTAACAAACCTCTACCGCGATGAGATCCTGAAAGACGCCGACCTGCCAATCCGCATGACCGGTTATACGCCTTGTTTCCGCCGCGAAGCTGGTTCCTACGGAAAGGATGTACGCGGCCTGAACCGCCTGCACCAATTCGATAAAGTAGAACTGGTACAGCTTACCCATCCTGATAAATCTTACGAAGTACTGGATGAAATGGTAGCACATGTGGAAAGCCTGTTGCAGTCCCTGCAGCTGCCATACCGCATTCTGCGTTTATGTGGCGGCGATATGAGCTTTACTTCTGCGCTTACTTACGACTTTGAAGTGTACAGCGCGGCGCAGCAAAAATGGCTGGAAGTAAGCTCTGTAAGTAACTTTGAAAGCTATCAAAGCAATCGTTGTAAAATCCGCTTTAAAGAAGGTAACGGTAAGCCTCAGCTGGTGCATACCCTCAATGGTAGCTCCCTGGCGCTGCCACGTATCATGGCCTGCATACTGGAAAATAACCAGCATGAGGAGGGGATTAACATCCCGGCCGTTTTACAGGCTTATTTTGGTGCCGGTAAGATCTAGTAACTGCAATTCATAAAAAATCTTTACCTTGAGTATGGTCAATTAATCTGATATATTCAATAAAGTTTTATGAAAACACTACTCCAGTTATCGGCGATCGCAGTATTGCTGTGGGGATGCAGTAAAGGTACCGCCTCTCCGGATAAAGCAGCCGCTACGGAAGCAGCCTTTGCAAAATATCCGGAATCAGATGGCAAAATGGTGTACCGCCAGAACTGCAATAAATGTCATGGTTACAAATGGCCTGAAACCCGCACCGCAGAAAAATGGCCCGGCGTAATCGACCGGATGGCCCGCAAAGCCAAGCTCACCGATGACCAGAAAGCAGCCGTGCTGGACTTTGTAAAGACAAATGCCAAAGCATCATAAAAATTTTAGTAAGGTTTAAAACAATCAGCGGCCGGAAACGGTCGCTTTTTTTATTTTCGTACCATGCGACATTTTCTATCAAACGGAGAAGAGCTGATTATACGCCCGGCCCGCCTCCATGATGCGGCTGGCCTGTTGGCCAACTACCAGCGCATGACCGCGGAAACGGATTTCCTCCTGTTTAATCACAACGAAGCGATGGAGCTGGATGTAGAGGGTGAGGAGGCCTTCATTAAGTCGCATATCGATAAGTCGCGCCAGCTCCTGCTCGTGGCCGAAGTAAAAGGGCAAATCATTGGTGCAGTGAATGTGGATAACACCGGGCATGATAAGCGTACACACATAGGGGAAATGGGCATCGGCGTGGCCAAAGCCTACCAGAACATGGGCATAGGCCGCAGGCTGATGACCGCCATGCTGCGCTGGGTAGAAGAGCACGACGACCTCTGGCTCATTACCCTGCAGGTAGCCTCCGCCAACGAAAAAGCTATACAGCTGTACCGCAACTTCGGTTTCCTCGAAGCCGGCCGCATTCCTGACGCCATTGAAACAACCCCCGGCGTATTCTCCGACATCGTGATGATGTACAAAAAAGTATAGCGATTTATTACCTTTAAGGATTACTAATACTGAACCCAATGCGTTACGACAGGCAGACAAGACTGGAAGGATTTGGACCAGAAAAGCAGCAGATGCTGCAAAACGCATCCGTACTGGTGATTGGCGCCGGCGGCTTAGGTGTACCCGTATTACAATACCTGACCGCCATGGGCGTAGGCCACATTGGTATTGTGGAGCACGACAACGTATCCATCAGCAACCTGCAGCGCCAGGTGCTGTATACCACAGCAGATCAGGGGAAGCCCAAAGTGAAACTGGCCGCACACCGCCTGCACCAGCTCAATCCGGAGATCGAAATATTCATGCACGATACCTGGATCACAACAGACAATGCCATCTCCCTGATAGAAAAATATGATGTAGTGGTAGACTGTACGGATAATTTCGGTTCCCGCTACCTCATCAATGATGCCTGTGTGATTGCCGGCAAACCACTCGTTTACGGCGCTATTTACAAGTATGAAGGCCAGGTGAGTGTTTTTAACTATGAGGGTGGTGCTACCTACCGCTGCATTTTCCCCGAAGCACCGGAGCCCGGCGAAATGCTGAACTGTAGTGAAATTGGCGTGCTTGGTGTACTACCGGGTATCATTGGCACCTACCAGGCCAATGAAGTAGTGAAAATCATTACGGGTATCGGCACGCCCTTGCGCAATCAGCTGATGACGATTGATACCCTGCATAACATGCAGCATATTTTCAACTTCCAGCCAGTGGAAGAAAATAGGAATATTACTGCGTTACAGGCCGATTATCACCAGGATGTATGTATGGTGGCCGGTGTGCAGCCGCTCCATGTACAGCAGCTGCAGGACTGGATTACGGCCGATAAAAAATTCCTGTTGCTCGACGTGCGGGAAGATGATGAGTGGGAAATCTGCCACCTCCCGCAAGCGTTGCACATACCTATGGGACAGGTGATACAGCAGTTTCAATCGCTGGATATCAGCGCACCGGTGGCAGTGCTTTGTCACCATGGTATGCGTAGCCGGGCCGTAGCACAGCGTTTGCTGGAGCTGGGCGTGAAAGAAATTTACAACGTTGAAGGCGGGATCCACGCATGGGCCTGCACCGTCGACGATACTATGGCCACTTACTAATCCGATCAACGTGCTCACACTCTGTTTTTTATTTTTCCTGGTAGCCTTATTATACTCCGCAGCCGGCTTTGGCGGCGGGTCCAGCTACCTGGCTATCCTTGCGCTCTGGGGTATTGATTTCCAGCTCATGAAATCTACCGCATTACTATGCAATATTGCGGTGGTTACAGGCGGCGTGTATCACTTTTACAAACAAGGGCATCTGCCGTTGAAAAAAGCCTGGCAGCTTTCGCTGATCAGTGTGCCTATGGCTTTTATCGGTAGTTACCTGCCGCTGAAGCAGGAGCAGTTTTTTTTGCTGCTCGGTATTGCCTTAACGCTCGCGGCAGTGTGTATGTGCTATCGTTTGTTTTTTGAGAGACATAAAGACAGCGAGGAAGTAAAGCAAAGTAACGGCATCGTATATGGCGTAATAGGTGGCGGTATCGGACTGTTGTCGGGCATGACCGGTATTGGCGGTGGTATTTACCTGGCGCCGGTATTGAAGCTGGGGAAATATGACACGTCGAAAAATATAGCAGGCCTGAGTAGCTTTTTTATTCTTGTAAATTCCATTGCTGGTATATTAGGTCAGGCTGCGAAAAAGCAGATCGTATTCAACTGGGAAGTAGTTTTTCCATTGTTGCTGGCGGTGCTGATAGGTGGGCAGATTGGTGCAAGGCTGAGTGCGAAGGTGCTGAAACCTAAGTGGGTGGCGGCGGCTACGGCTATATTGATATTATACGCAGGTGTGCGTATGTTGTTGAAATAGTTACCCTCCGATGAGCGACATGCTCTCCATGATGCCGGTGAGGTAGTGCTTTTCTGACTCTTTTCCGTCGATGAATTTTTCTTTTACTGCTGCATGAATACCGCTACGTATATGCATATCCGTGAAATCTGGATTGCGCATCAGGTCGCGAATATTGAGCATGCTGTTGCCATACAGGCAGGTTTTAAGGCTACCGGTGGCGGATATACGCAGTCGGTTACAGGTACCGCAAAAACTACGTGTATACGCAGGGATTACGCCGATGGTTCCGTTGAATCCGGGTATTTTATAGTTGAGTGAGGTGGAGTGCGGTGCGTCGGTTAACTTCTCCAAAGGGTATTGTTCCCTAATGGTAGACAGGATGCGGAGATAATCCCAACTTACACCTGAAAACCCTTTCTCCTGGCCGTTAAACGGCATTTCTTCAATATAGCGGATGGCTACATTTTGGTGTTCGGTAAGGCCGGCGAAATCAATGATTTCATCAGTATTCACATTTTCCATCACTACCATATTCACTTTTACCTGCATATCATGACTGAGCATGGTATTGAAGCTATCCATCACGGCGGCGAATTTATCACGGCGGGTGATCTGAGCAAACCTTTGCTCCCGGAGGGTATCCAGGCTCAGGTTAATATTACGGATGCCTAGTTGGCAAAGTGCAGGAATGAATTTTTTGGTGAGTACACCGTTGGTGGTAATGGAGATATCGGTGATGCCGTCTATGTTTTTTATTTTTTCGAGGAGGGTAATGAGGCCGGGGCGCATGAATGGCTCTCCGCCGGTGATGCGGACTTTTGATATGCCGTCAAAGGCGAGGATTTTCATCAGCCGGAGGATTTCCTCATCCGAAAGGATTTTTGCATGTTGCTCAAACTGCATTTTCTCCGGCATACAATAGGTACAGCGGAGGTTACAACGGTCGGTTACCGACAGTCGCACATAGTTAATAATGCGGTTATGCGTATCCTGCAACATTTATCAGCAATTTTTACTGGCCATAGGGTTGTCGAATGACTGGCTGTCGTCCTCATCGCGGTCAGTCAGGCAGCGGAAGTCCTTTTCTACCAGTATGGTCAGGTGGGTGCCGTCTTCGTTGGGTATATCAAGACTGAAACCTACTTCGCCGGAGCTGATCCACAGTTGGAGCTGGGTAATGGGAATGAGCAGGTGTACACCGTCATGTTCCAGTTTAGCCACCGGGGCAGGAATATCTTTTCCCCTGATTACAAAGTGAAGGGTACCCGCGCCTACATGCGTACTGGAATCAATCTTACCAACTGTTTCCAGCAATTCCATATCTATTTTATCCAGGCGATAACGGATACTATTACCACGGAGCCTTATCTTCATAAAAAAACATTTACCTCGAACTAAAATTACTACTTTATCGCTGCTATATTGTAGTTTTAGTCAATAATTTTGGAAGATATGAACGTAATGCTGTTTGGGGTGGCAAAGGATATAGCAGGAGTGGCCCGTATGCAGCTACCCGAAGGGATAGCCACAGTAGGAGCGCTAAAAGCATGGTTAACAACTACCTACCCTGCAATGCAGCAGCTTAATTCCCTGATGATTGCCGTAAATAAAGCATATGCAGCCGATACGCAGGCTGTTGGCATTACCGATGAAATTGCCATCATACCACCCGTAAGCGGCGGTTGAACCGATTTATTACACATGAACGTATTACTGAAAATAGAAACTGATATCACCATCCAGGAAGCCCTGGATTTTATTCACTCCCCTGCCTGTGGCGGAGAAGTAGTGTTTACCGGTAAGGTGAGAAATGATACCAAAGGCAGGGCCGTGGACAAGTTATTTTATGAAGCCTACAAGGAAATGGCACTGCTGGAAATGCAAAAGATAGCAGACGAAGTAGCCAGCCAGTGGGATATTAAGAAAATTGCTATGCTGCACGCCGTAGGTGAAAAATTACCGGGAGAGGTGGCTGTAGTAGTGGCTGTTTCTTCTGTTCACCGCGGTATTGCTTTTGATGCCTGCGAATTTGCGATCGATACGCTGAAAGCAAAGGTGCCTATCTGGAAGAAGGAATACTTTTCGGATGGGGAGATTAAATAGTTTTTGCGGTTAATGGGGTGCCTGCGGCACCCCATTAACCCCGTATGGATCAGGGCCGCAGGCCCTGATCCATACGGGAAATAACATCCGCTTTTTCCTCCGGCGTATTCGCATTGAACTGCTCCTCCGGCCAGGGATTTTCCAATACCTTCACCTCACCGGCTGACAACATGGATTTCCGCGGGCATTTAGGCCCGCCTGATAATACGTTGGTGCGTAGTGTGGCGAGTCCTGCCGGCTCCCAGATGGCAATCAGTGGCTCAGGGAGATTGTTGAAAGGACTGATAAAACTGGTAGCTGTACGGGTAACATCTCTCTCTCCTACCAAAAACTGCAGACTTTGAAGACTGATCAAAGGCAGATCGCAGGCCAGTACCAGCCAGGCCGTTTCCGGCTCCAGGATATGTGCGCTGATTAATCCCGCCGCGGGTCCACCCCCTTCCACGCTATCCGGAACGAGACGTGGATAACTGCTGAAACTTGCACCGGTATTGAGCTGGTCAGGGCGGCAGGAGATGTAAACCTCCTCCACTACCTTGCTTAAAAGTGATACCAGGTATTCCCATTGCGGCATGCCGTGATATACGATGCTGCTTTTATCTTCCTGCATACGCGAGCTGTAGCCGCCGCAGAGTAATAATCCTTTTAATGGTGCGTTATCTGGCATAATCCTGCTTGCCTCCTGTTTTACTGATCAATTTTGTTTCGCGGATCACCATGTCGTGGGTAAACGCTTTGCACATGTCGTACACCGTAAGTGCCGCCACAGATGCGCCGGTAAGCGCTTCCATTTCCACGCCGGTTTTTCCGGTTGTTTTCACAGTACACCTGATCACTGCCTCTTCATTTTCCAGCACGATACTCACGTCTACCCCATCCAATAATAAAGTATGGCAGAGCGGTATCAACTCAGGTGTTTTTTTTGCCGCCATAATGCCGGCAATAATTGCCGTCTGAAACACTCCACCCTTGCGGGTTTGAATGTCCTGCCCCTGGAACTGCTCCCGCACTTCGGCCGGTAAAAAAATGCGACTCTCGGCAACGGCTACACGAAAAGTAATGTCTTTATTACTCACGTCCACCATAGCTGGTTGTCCGGATTTATTCAGGTGTGTAAATTCCTTGTTTGACGGATTGGCCATAAAAGCATAAATTTATTGCACTGCTCCTTACAAAAATAATATAAATGATGCTGACTGTTGCTGAAGCTTATGCTGCCGTATTGGAAACCGTACGTACAGCCGGAACCGAGTTGGTACCGTTTGATCAGGCGAATGGGCGTATACTGCGTGAGCCTGTCCGTGCGGACCGGCCTTTTCCTCCTTTCGATCGGGTGATGATGGATGGTATTGCCATCCGTTTTGATAGCTATGCACGTGGTCAGCGGGTTTTTGTAATGGAAGATGTACAGGCCGCAGGCACTCCGCAGCTGCAACTGGGCAATACGGCCAATTGTATGGAAGTGATGACAGGGGCTGTGCTCCCGGAACTCACTGATACCGTAGTGCAGTATGAACACCTGGAAACCACGGAGCATGAAGGATTCCGCCGCTTCACCATTAAACATGCCGTAAAAAAAGGACAACATATACACAAAGCAGGCAGTGATGTGAAAGAAAACGCCATCCTGCTGGAAGAAGGTACCCTGCTGGGGCCGGCAGAAGCTGGCGTGCTGGCCACTGTAGGTAAAACACAGGTGCTGGTAAGCAAACGTCCAAACGTAGTAGTGGTGGCCACCGGTAATGAATTGGTACCGGTAAATGCTACCCCACAGCCGCATCAGCTTCGTATGTCCAATGTATACAGCTTGAGCGCCTCCCTGGAACAGCTTGGTATAAAGCCCACCGTGGTACACCTGGAAGATCATGCGGAAAGCATGAAACATCAGCTGCAGCCACTCATCGCCGGTACAGATGTATGGATCAGCTCCGGCGCCGTATCCGCAGGCAAATTTGATTTCCTGCCACAGGTATTGCAGGAACTGGGCATGCAGCAGGTATTCCATAAAGTACAACAGCGCCCCGGAAAGCCTTTCCTCTTCGGTACTTTCCATAACGGCCCGGTGGTATTTGCTTTGCCGGGAAATCCGGTGTCGGGCTTCATGTGTTTTTACCGCTACGTGCAGCCATGGCTGTTGGCTGCCATGGGCACCCGGCCAATGGCAACAATGTATGCCAGTTTATCCACAAAAGTGAGTTTTGAACCCGCGCTGGAATATTACCTTCCTGTTAAATTGGTATCCCAGCCACATGGTAAAATGATGGCCATCCCACAACCCTATCAGGGCTCAGGAGACCTTGCCAGCCTGCTTTTGGCGGACGCATTCCTGGAACTTCCCGCGGATATTTCGCAGTTTAAAAAAGGAGATACTTTTCCGGTCTGGAAGTTCCGTTAAACCCGGACTCCATTTTGTGGTCATAAGGAAAATATATACTGCCTATGGCCGCTATATCCCCACAACAACAAATGCTGCACCTGGCCTGGAGAGCCGGTTTTGGCGCCACCCTGCCCGAGATCAATGAATGGGCGGGCAAGCGGCGAAAGGTAATTGTAAACCAGGTACTTATTGGAAAAAAGAACTACGCGCCATCCGACGTGAACGTGATGAGCGAAGCCGACCTGCCCGATTACCAGAAGTTTAAAGGCATGAGCGCCCAGGAAAGGAAAATTGTTCAGCAACTGAATAACCAGGGCATCAAAGACCTTAACATCTCCTGGATGAAAGCCATGGTGGAAACTGAACACCCGCTGCGGGAAAAGATGAGCCTTTTCTGGCACGGCCACTTTGCCTGCCGTACCCAGAATGTGCTGTACAACCAGCAGCTGCTCAGCGTTATACGCGAAAACAGCCTGGGCAACTTCGGCGACCTGCTGGCAGCTGTGTCCAAAACACCTGCCATGCTGCAATTCCTTAATAATCAGCAAAACAGGAAACAACATCCCAACGAAAATTTTGCGCGGGAGGTCATGGAACTTTTTACCCTAGGCCGTGGCAACTATTCCGAAAAAGATATCAAAGAGGCAGCCAGGGCCTTCACCGGCTGGGGATACGATGAAGCGGGTACCTTCAAATTCCGGGAACGCCTGCACGACGATGGGGCCAAAACCATACTCGGCAAAACCGGCTTGTATAACGGCGATGATGTACTACGCATCCTATTGGACCAACGCCAGTGTGCTACGTTTATCACCACCAAAATATTCAGGTTTTTTGTAGACGATAACCCCGACGAAGAAAAAATCAACTACCTCGCAGATAAATTCTATCACTCCGGATACGACCTGAAAGCATTGATGCGCGAGATTTTTATGGCCGACTGGTTCTATGACGCCAAATATGTTGGAAACAGGATTAAGTCGCCGGTGGAGTTGCTGGTGGGCATGCGAAGGGCAGTGCCCATGCACTTTGAAGAAGAAGGAACCATGCTGGTATTTCAGCGCATCCTCGGACAGGTGCTGTTTTACCCGCCAAATGTGGCAGGCTGGCCCGGCGGCCGCAGCTGGATCGACAGCTCCAGCCTCATGTTCCGCCTCCGCGTACCACAGATCGTATTTTACTCCCAGGCTATGAACATACAGGCAAAGGAAATTATGCCTGAAATGGGAGATGGGGCTAATTACAAAATGACCCTGCAAATCAATGATTTCCTGAAAAGACAATACGCCAGAAAAGTAAACGCAACGATAGACTGGGCGCCCTTCCTGAAAGGATATGAAAAGATACCAAGAGAGGAACTGGCAGCAGCCATAGCGGCTTCCCTGCTGCCTAAAACCGGTAATGCGGGCAGGCAGGTGCTGGAAAAGTACGCTGATACATCTAACCGCGACGCCTATATTAAAACCGTAGCCATCGATGTAATGAGTACGCCGGAATATCAGCTCTGCTAGACTTTCATCTCCCTAAAAAAATTATTATGCATATAATCAATCGCAGACGTTTTTTACAAGTAGGCTCCCTCGCTTCCGCAGCGATGATGATGCCCAAGTTCCTGAAAGCGCTCGAACGGGGGGAACTGGTGCCCCCCGGTAATAAGGTACTGGTGATTGTACAGCTATCCGGCGGCAACGATGGACTAAACACCATTATCCCCTACCGTAACGATATCTATTACAAGGAAAGACCCAGCCTCGGCATTAAAAGAGAAAAAGCGCTGTCGCTCACAGATGAACTGGGGATACATCCCAGTCTCACCGGACTGAAAGCACTCTACGACGAAGGCGCCATGGGCGTGCTGAATAATGTGGGCTACCCCAATCCTGACCGCTCACACTTCCGCTCCATGGACATCTGGCATACGGCCAGCCAGTCGTCCGACTACTGGACCAACGGCTGGATAGGCCGCTACCTCGATGCCCAGTGCAAAGGCTGCGATAAGCCTACGCAGGCGCTGGAAATTGATGATACGCTGAGTCTGGCCCTGAAAGGGGAAAGCTCCAAAGGCCTTGCATTGACCGATCCTACACGGCTGTATGGCACCAGCAACAATCCCTTCTTCAAGGATCTGCTGAAGCAACAGGCGCACGACGAGGAACACCAAAACGTAGATTACCTCTATAAAACCATGGGAGAAACGATTTCTTCTGCCGCCTATATCCAACAGCAGATCAAAACGTATCAGTCAAAAGAAGCCTATCCTAATACCGAATTAGGTAAGAACATGCGTACGATCGCCAACCTGATCATGTCGGACATCAATACGAAAGTATATTATGTGTCGCACGGCAGCTTTGATACGCATATCAATCAGCAGGCGCAACAGGAGCGGCTTTTTCAGCAGTTGAGCGATGCGCTGACCGTATTTACCGGTGATCTTAAAAAGAACAACCGTTTCCAGGATGTGGTGGTGATGACGTTTTCGGAGTTTGGGCGCCGCGTGAGTCAGAATGCCAGTGGTGGCACTGATCATGGTACGGCAAACAACATGTTCCTTATTGGTGGAGGCTTGAAAGAGAAAGGTGTGCTGAACGAAGGGCCTGACCTGATGCACCTTAAAGATGGGGATTTACAGTATAAGGTAGATTTCAAGAGCGTGTATGCAACACTGTTAGGTAACTGGTTAGGCGCTGATGATGCGGATATCCTGAAGGCGAAATATGATCATCTGAACTTTGTATAAAAAAATAACTCCGGCTATCCCGGAGTTATTTTTTTTATGGCAGCATTTAGAAAGTTAATTATTGCGCTTCCTGGTATTTCAGGACGGCACGGAAGGTGCCATCTCTCACTACCCGGCTGGTGCTGCTTCCGCTCACATCCTGCAAACTACCACTGAACGTACCTTCTACAAACTGGCTCGTGATCCTGGAAATATTGATCACAAAGCCTGTGCTGGTACCAGTATTCAGCGTTTCTCCATTAGAGCTTGGCAGGTAGATGTTCATACTGTTTCCGGTTTCGGATGAATAGTAGGCACCCGGATGAAAAGGCAGTTCAGGAACGGCCAGTTTAAACGTGATATAATCGCCGGTGTAGGTAGTACCTGTGATTTCCATGATCGGATAGTCGTTATCCGGGTTGGAATCGTCCAGTTTAGGCAGGTACGCGGTAGCCTTTGGATTTTCTGACAGGTAGATCTTATTATCCAGTTTCATGGAAATAAACTTCCTGTCGTCGGCATCGGTTTTTGTGTCCGATTTTTCGCATGATACGCTGAAAAACAGCACAGCACCTAGTATAGCAGATAAGTATATTCTCATAGGAGATAGTGATATATCAGTTAAAATTAAGATATTATTTTTTCAGGCAGAAATTATTTTCTCGCAACGCGATAGAGATACCAACCCATAAACGCAAAGAATGCTGTTCCAAGTATGTAATAACCTCCCTGACCCAATACACCAAGGAAAGATGCCTGCATATTTAATTTAGCCAGTCCGGCTGCTGTGGAGTCGAACCCTGCCAGGATGGCGATGATCACCCCTGCTACGGCGCCTCCGGCTACCAATCCGGTGGCGAAGAGGTTGCCTTTTCCGAGCTCTTCTTCTTCGGCAGTGGTGTGAATGTTGGCTTTTTTCTTACGGTAGTCCACCAGACCTCTGATAGCACCTCCTACAACAATAGGCGTTGTGGTGGACAGTGGCAGGTAAGCTCCCACTGCAAATGACAGCGCGTTTACGCCACACAGCTCGATGGTAACGGCTAGCAAAGCACCTACCAGTACAAACTGCCAGTCGAGATTACCTGAAAGGATACCGATATCGAGGGTGGCCAGCAAGGTGCCTTGCGGGGCAGGGTAGTATAAACTTCCGATGGCGTGATCCTTTACGCCGTGGGCGATCATGTCGGCCGTAGGTCGATCGAGGAATTTCACGGTAAGTCCGATCACGATAGAAGAAACAATGGCGCCGATGAACAGTGCTATTTGTTGGTTCATAGGTGTGGCGCCTACGATATAGCCTGATTTCAGGTCCTGGCTGGTACCGCCGGCATTGGCGGCGGCAATGCAGATCATGCTACCCACTACGAGGGCCATGGGTTCATATATTTTACCTGTCCAGCCAACAGCGATAAACACCAGGCAGGTGCCCATCAGTGTGGCGATAGTCATGCCTGAAATAGGATTATTGGAAGAGCCGATCAGGCCTACGATGCGGCTTGAAACGGTCACAAAGAAAGCCCCGAAAAATACCACGAGTGCGCCTACCAGCAGTTTTTGTCCTACGGAGCCACCTGGCAGCTGTGGGAGGACAGCCATGAGCACTACCAGTGCGAGGCTACCGAAGATCACCACTTTCAGGCTGAGGTCTTTTTCAGTTCTTGGAACCGCGCCGGATTGTTTTTCAGTGGAGTCCTTCACTGCGCCGAGGCTGCCTTTGAAGGTGGATATGATGGTAGGGATTGTTCTTGCCAGGGTGATGAAACCACCGGCGGCAACGGCGCCGGCAGCAATCTGGCGTATATAGGCGTAATAAATCGCGGAAGCATAATCTGTAAAAGTATGGGTGGCGGGGTCCCAGTTACCTTGTCCGCCGGGTGTGTCCAGGTTGGCCAGGTAGCCGAGTTTAATGAGTTGCGTGGCAATCGTATCACCCGGCAGCAGGGATGCCAATAAAGGGATGAGTGCCAGCCAGGAGAGTACGCCACCGGCAACCAGTACGCCTGAAATGCGTGGACCGATGATATAACCCACACCCATATACTCCGGGGTAATATCTGCGCTAAGATTAGCTGAGGGTAAGAATTTATTGGCCTGTTTGGTCATGTATCCCGGTGTTTCGGCGATGACATGCAGGACCTTTTGCAGGAAAGCATAAATGGTGGCGAAGCCGAGTCCCCAGAAAGCTGTTTTGGCGAAGTCGCCGCCTTTTTCACCAGCGATGAGTACATCTGCACAGGCGGTACCTTCCGGATAAGGAAGGGTGCCATGTTCTTTTACGATGAGCGAACGTCGCAGGGGGATCATCATGAGTGTGCCCAGCACCCCGCCAATGATAGCGAGGGTAAGGATGGTGATATAGTTGAAGAACTGTGCCCCGGCGCCGTCGCTGAGGAACAGGAAGGCAGGGAGGGTGAACACCACGCCGGCTGCGATGGATTCTCCTGCGGAGCCGGTGGTTTGAATGATATTATTTTCGAGAATGGTGGTTTTGAAGAACTTACGGCCAAGGGTAATCGCAATTACAGCGATAGGGATGGAGGCGGAAACGGTAAGACCTGCTTTCAGTGCGAGGTATACCGTGGCGGCACCGAAGATGATACCGAAGATACATCCCAGGATGATGGATTTGAAGGTGAATTCCTTCATCCGGGTGGTAGCTGGAACAAAGGGCTTGAATTGGTTATCGGACATAAAGGTTTGTGTATGAGTATGGGCAAATATAATATTTCCTCACGCGGAATCGGATGGGACCTTCGGTTCCATCCGATTCCGTTTTCCCGTCCGCCTTTGGCGGACGGGAAAACGGAATTCCGGAAAACTAAAAAGCCTCGCTGTGCGAGGCTTTTTAGCTATTTAGTGATAGCGTTATTTAACACCGTGCATCCATTTTTTCAGGAATGGAGAGATGAGGAACAGTAGTACTGCTGCGGCACCTGGTAGTATCACGAATACCATAAAGAATTCAAAGAGGTTGTGAATGGTAAACCCGGCGAAGGTTGGGTATTCCAGTGGCAACTTCAGTTCTTTAATTTTATCAAGCTGTTGTGCAGTAGCGGTAATTGTACCATCCATAATGCCTTTTAAATCAATACCGTTTTTATCAGCCAGTTGATATTTATCCATGGTTGGAGGGAGTAATGCACCCAGTGTACCTGCTAATGCGTAACCAGCCGCATTGGCTAGGAACCATACACCCATCAGTAAAGAGGAGAATCTTGTTGGCGCAAGTTTAGAAACCAGGGACAGTCCGATCGGAGATAGGCAAAGTTCGCCAATTGTATGGAAGAGGTACATAATAATTAACCAGCTAACACCCAGTTTTTCATTAGGGCCAAGGCTTTTCATCTGGAAGGCAATAATCAGGAATCCGATTGCCAGGAGTGCGAGGCCCAATGATTGTTTAACCGGTGAAATAGGTTCCAGGCCCCGCTTCTGTAACTTGATCCACATTATACTCATTGGAATCGCAAAAACAATGATAAATATTGAGTTAGCGTTCTGAATGAAGCTTGGAGGAAGATCAAATCCAAGGAAATGGCGGTCAGTCTGGTAGTCTGCAATGAAAGTCAGAGAAGAACCAGCTTGTTCAAAACATGCCCAGAAGAATATCACGAAGAAGGCCACGCAATAGAGTACGATTATACGTTGCCTTTCGATTTTAGTAATAGATTTATCCGTGAGTATCAAAACAGCGAGGCTCACACCTATTGCATAGATGAATGGATATAACCATGTTTTGATAGGGTTTTGTACCGCTACAGTGGAGTCAACCGACAGGTAGTGAATAGCGAAGAACAGAATGACTGCCAGAACGGAAACACCCAGCAATGCGCTGGTAGTGAATTTTGCTTTTTCCGCTTCACCTGATGGATTGTTCCCTTTTTTGCTGAAATCTGGCTTGGCACCGATTGGTTGGCCGTCCGGTGTCACTACATATTTGTCTTTTAAAATGGCAAACAGGATTGTTCCAAGGAACATTGCGATGCTGGCAGCAAGGAAACCCCATTTGAATGCAGTAACCATCCTTACACCATCAACTTTTACGTCACCCAGGAAAGGACAGATGGACATACCCAGGAATGCGCCTACGTTAATACCCATATAGAAGATGGTAAAACCTGCATCCAGGCGGTTATCTCCTTTTGGGTACAGGCTACCAACCATTGAGGATATATTGGGTTTAAAGAACCCATTTCCAAAAATGATTACAAGCAAGGCCACCAGTACTATCGTATTGGCCAGCTGAAGATTAGTGGCATACAAAGTAGCGCTGACCACCATTAGTAATTGACCGATGCCCATTACGGCGCCGCCTATGATAATACAGGCTCTGTTACCGAGATACCGGTCAGAAATGTACCCTCCCAGCATTGGTGTAAGATAGCAGAGACCTAAAAAGCCTCCATAAACGTATGAGGAATCAGCTTCGGAATAAGCCAGTGCGTTTACCAGGAAGAGGGTCAATAATGCCCTCATACCATAAAAGTTAAACCTTTCCCACATTTCCGTGGCAAAAAGCACTGAGAGGCCCTTTGGATGCCCTTTTTGCGAGGCAGTCTCAGGTCCTTGTGCAACAGCAGTTTGCATCATAAATGGTTAGTTTTGTTGTCGATTGTTTTAAGGTTCTGTTAAGCTTTAACACGAGCAAGTTAAAGAAAATCGGGAATTCGGGTAAAAAAATGCTATAAAAGGCAAATTTTGAGGTTTTTTTGATCTTACTTTGCATTTTCTTTCGCATCTGTTTTAATTCATTATGAACATACTTTTATTAGGAAGTGGTGGTCGGGAACATGCACTGGCCCTGAAAATGTCGCAAAGTCCGCTTTGTGGAAAACTGTTTATAGCACCGGGAAACGCCGGTACGGCTGAGTGCGGTACCAATGTGAACATGGGTGTAAGCGAGTTTGAGAAGATAAAGGCCTTCTGCCTGGAGCAGGAGATCACCCTGGTGGTACCTGGATCTGAGGAGGCGCTGGTAAACGGTATTTACGATTATTTCGGCCAGGAAGAGGCCTTGCAGCATATTCCGGTGATGGGACCTTCCAAAACAGGGGCTCAGCTGGAGGGCAGCAAGGCGTTTGCCAAGCTGTTCATGGAGCGCCAAAACATTCCTACAGCCGCCTACAGGGAGTTTAATGAGGAGTCTTACGAGGAAGGAGTCGCCTACATTAAGCAGCATTCCTTACCAATCGTGCTGAAAGCCGATGGTTTGGCTGCCGGTAAAGGTGTGGTGATCACCTCCGACCATGAGGAGGCGGTAGAAGAGTTTACCCAGATGATCAAGGCTGCCAAGTTTGGTGATGCGAGCAAAACGGTGGTGATTGAGCAGTTTCTGTCGGGCATAGAGCTGTCCGTATTCGCTATTACTGACGGGCATACGTATAAAATCCTACCTGAGGCGAAGGACTACAAACGCATTGGTGAAGGCGATAAGGGCCTGAACACAGGTGGTATGGGGGCTGTATCTCCCGTGCCGTTTGCAGATGCAGCTTTCATGAAGCTGGTGGAGGATCAGGTGATCCGCCCAACGATTGAAGGGTTATCAAAAGAAAAAATAATTTACAAAGGTTTTGTGTTTTTTGGCCTGATTAATGTAGCAGGAGAGCCTTTCGTGATAGAATATAACTGTCGTATGGGTGATCCGGAAACGGAGGTGGTGATGCCACGGTTACAGAACGATTTGCTGGAACTGTTTGTTGCAGTAAATGAGGGTACACTGGCATCGCAGCAGATCTTTACCGATCAGCGTGCAGCCGCTACCGTTATGCTGGTGTCCAAAGGATATCCTGAGGCTTATGAGAAGAACAAGGTAATTTCAGGTATTCCGGCGCCAACCAAAGATCAGATCGTATTTCATGCAGGCACTAAACAGGATGGGGATAAGGTACTGACTAACGGCGGTCGTGTACTGAGTATTACTTCACTGGCCAGCAGTCTTTCACTGGCCCTGGGTTATTCCGTTCAAACGGCCAATCAGATTGAGTTTGACGGGAAGACTTTCCGTAGAGATATTGGATATGAATTCATTTAAATAGGTTCCGGGTCAGGTCTGTTGCCTTAGGCAACAGACCTGACCCGGAATACAGGGACGACCGAATGTGGTCCCTGTATTCCGGGAGCCATCGTAAAGGTCAGGAGAACAGGCCCCTCAGGCGGCGCTACTCTCCGGCAAAATAATCGGGGGCAGTAGAGGGAGGGCTGTTATATTTATCAAGAGAAGCGGAGCGGTAAGGCGTTAATTTAGAGCGGAGTTATTAAAACGGGATTAAAAATCCGTCTGATTGATCGGTACTTAAAGAGAGCAGTTACTATACCGTTTATACAACAAATAAGATTTTTTAATATTTAGCCGTATTATTGCAGGAATATCCATTTTTTGCATCGTATATTCGTTGGAATTATTCATTTTTGCATTCTAATTTTTGACCGTATCAACAATGGGATTTTTTAATTTTTTAACGCAGGAAATCGCGATTGATCTAGGTACAGCTAACACGCTGATAATACATAATGACCAAGTGGTTGTGGACGAGCCTTCCATTGTAGCGATAGAACGGGCTAGCGGCAAAATTGTGGCGGTTGGTAAGAAGGCCATGATGATGCACGAAAAAACTCACGAATATCTTCGTACGATACGTCCCCTGAAAGATGGCGTTATCGCAGACTTTAATGCTGCGGAAGGCATGATCAGGGAACTGATAAAAATGATTTACCCTAAGAAACCTTTGTTTGCTCCAAGCTGGCGAATGGTGATCTGCATTCCTTCCAGTATTACTGAGGTGGAAAAGAGAGCTGTACGCGACTCCGCCGAACAGGCAGGAGCCAAAGAAGTTTACCTCATTCATGAACCAATGGCAGCGGCGCTGGGTATTGGCATTGACGTAGAAGAGCCTGTGGGTAACATGATTATCGATATCGGAGGCGGTACCACTGGTATCTCCGTTATCGCATTAGCCGGTATTGTTTGTGACCAGAGTATTCGTATCGCCGGTGACGAGTTCACCGCTGATATCATGGAAGCACTCCGCCGGTATCACTCCCTGCTGATCGGTGAAAGAACCGCTGAGCAAATCAAAATTCACATCGGGTCAGCCCTGAAAGAGCTGGATAACCCACCTGATGACATCCCGGTAAACGGTCGTGACCTGGTAACAGGTATTCCTAAGCAGATCATGGTATCTTACCAGGAAATTGCCGAAGCATTGGACAAATCTATCTTTAAAATTGAGGAAGCCATCCTGAAAGCGCTGGAAACAACGCCTCCTGAGCTGGCATCAGATATTTACCGCAGAGGACTTTACCTGACCGGCGGCGGTGCGCTGCTGCGTGGTCTGGATAAACGTCTCGCCCAGAAAATTAAATTGCCTGTGCATGTTGCCGACGATCCACTGCGCGCAGTAGTGAGAGGTACCGGCATCGCACTGAAGCATGTGGGTAAATATCCGTTCCTGATGCAATAAACCTATTTTGAGATTTAGGGTAACAGCAACCCTGTTACCCTAAATCAATACATCTCAAAATTCTAGCGCGCTTGTGCGAAACCTAATCATTTTCTTAAGGCGATATTTCAACTTCTTCTTATTTCTGCTGCTGGAAGTGATTTGTATTGTATTGGTCTTTCAAAACAACAGCTTTCAGCGTACCGCCTACATTAACTCCGCCAATAACATTAGCGGGAAGCTGTACGACAAATACAACAACGTCCAGTATTATTTCCACCTCAAAGCCACCAACGATAGCCTCGTAGCCGAAAATACCCGCCTGCACAATGCCATCGCTACCAGTTTTGACAGCATTACTACCAACAACGGTGTAAAAACCGATACTATCCGCAAATACAGCGATGATAGCACCCATAAGGTGATCAGCACTGAAATACGTAAATACAACTATGCAGCGGCTAAAGTGGTGAACAACTCACTGAACAAGCCCATGAACTATATTACCATTCACCGCGGCAGCAAACAGGGCATCCGGCCTAATATGGGCGTGATCAGCTCCAGCGGCGTGGTTGGCGTGGTACGCAGCGTTAGCGATAACTATGCGGTTATTCTCTCCCTACTGTCTAAATCCAATTCCGTATCTATCAGTGCCAGACTGCAAAATGGAAAGGAAATGGGCTCCGTACACTGGGATGGTGATGATCCTGAGTATGCTACCCTGCGTGATATCCCTAAAAGTGCGGTCATGCACAAAGGCGATACCGTAGTTACCAGTGGCTTTTCCGCTCTTTTCCCCGAAAATATTCCCATCGGATATATCGTAGGGTACCTACAGGGCGACAAATCCAGTACCTCTCGTCCGATTAAACTGAAGCTGGCCACCAACTTCTACAACCTTCAATACGTTTACGTGATCGAGAACCTGCTGAAAGACGAACAACAAAGTTTGGAAGACTCGACTTACAAGCTGATTAAATGAGTATACTGTTAAGAAATATTATCCGATTTGTGCTGCTGTTGCTGATCCAGGTATTCGTCCTGAACGAAATCCTGTTACATCAGCTGGTTAGTCCGTATATATACATGCTGTTTATCCTGGCGCTGCCCTTCAACCTCCCCCGCCCTGCCTTACTGCTGCTGGGTTTGCTGATGGGCCTCTCCCTCGATATGTTTATGAATACCATGGGTATGCACGCCGCAGCATGCGTGTTTATCGCCTACCTGCGCCCGTTCATCATCAACGTACTCTCCCCGCAGGGAGGTTTCGAAACTACCCAGAAAACCCCGTCCATGACCAGCATGGGCGTGTCCCAATTCCTGATCTATGCAGCCATCCTGGTATTTCTGCATCACGCCGTGTACTTCACTTTAGAAGTCTTCGGCTTTGCCAACCCGTTATACCTGTTGCTGAAAATTATTTTATCCTCCGCAGCCAGCCTTTTCCTTATTATTCTTTACGAAATGTTATTCTTTTCGAGAAAATAACGGAAAACATATATGGCTGATCGTAGGATCAATTGAAGGTTTAAATTTGCAAAAGCTACAACAATTGCATGTCTGTTTTTAATCAGCCCAGGAGAAGAGTAATTCAATTGATCATACTCGGGATGACGACCATCATTATCGTCCGACTGTTTTTTCTGCAGGTGGTGGAAAAGAAATACGCGAAACTCGCGGATGCCAACGCCGTACTCAGAAAAGTAGTTTACCCGAGCCGCGGGATCATTTATGACCGTAAAGGTAGACCCATACTCAGTAACGATGTACTGTACGACCTCGTGGTAACCCCCAGAAGCGTAAAGAACATCGATACCGCCTACATGTGCACCATCCTCAAAATCGATAAGGAAGAATTCAGAAAGAAAATTGCCGACTGTATCAAGAAAAATGGTCCGGTACGACAAACTGTATTCATGGCCCTGCTGCCTGCCGAAGTATACGGACAGCTGCAGGAAAGCATGTACCTCTTCCAGCCTGGCTTTGAACTCATACCACGACAAATACGATCCTATCCATACGGCGCCGGCGCAAATATCCTGGGATATATCGCTGAGATTTCGCCTACCATGCTGAAGGACTCCAATTACGTATCGTATAACTCGGGCGACTACCTCGGTTTTACCGGACTGGAAAAAACGTATGAGAGTGTGCTGATGGGGCAGCGCGGTATCCAATATCTCGTTAAAGACAACCTTAACAGACCGCAGGGTCCATACGAAAATGGAGAGTTCGACAGTGCTGCCGTTGCAGGGAAAAATTTACGTCTCACCCTGGATATAGAATTACAGGCTTTCGGAGAAAAACTCATGCACGGAAAAATAGGTAGCGTGGTAGCTATTGATCCTACCGATGGCGGTATCCTCGCCATGGTCAGCGGGCCTAGCTTCGATCCAAACCTGCTCACCGGCTCCTTCAGAAGTGCCAACTTCAACCGGCTGTACCAGGATACCACCCTCCCGCTGTTTAACCGTGCCATCCAGGCACAATACCCGCCAGGGTCCACCTTCAAGCCAATGATCGCACTCGTGGGACTGGATGAAGGAGTGATCACACCGAGCACAGGTTATCCGTGTGGTGGTGCCTACTATGGCTGCGGCAGACCTATCAAATGTGAACACCATGATGCCGGTCACGCCGCGAACCTCCGCCTGGCGCTATCGCACTCCTGTAACTCTTACTTCTCCCATACCTACCGGCTCAGTGTAGACGCCGCAAAATGGGGCGGTATACGCGTAGGCGGTATGCAGAAGTGGGCGGACTATATGAACAACTTCGGTTTCGGTCATAAAATTGGTGTGGATATTCCAAGTGAAAGACCAGGCCGCATCCCTGATAAAAAATATTACGACGCTAAATATAAAGGCTCCTGGAACTCCTGCACCAACGTGTTCCTAGGCATTGGCCAGGGTGAGGTGGAAACTACGCCGCTCCAGATGGCCAACGCTATGTGTATCGTTTCTAACAGAGGGTCCTTCTTTATCCCGCACTTCGTGAAAAGTATCGACAACGATAATACACACCTGCTGGACAAGTATAAAGAACGCCATGTGGTAGCTCATATCTCCGATACCGCCTACAGTGCCGTAATCCACGGTATGACAGACGTAATCGAAAGCGGTACCGGCCGTGTGGCGCAAATCGAAGGCGTTACAATGGGTGGTAAAACAGGTACCGCAGAAAACTACGCCATCGTAGAAGGTAAGCGTACCAAAATGCCTAACCATGCGCAGTTTGTGGCATTTGCACCGGCAGAAAATCCTAAGATCGCCATTTGCGTGATCGTGGAACGTTCCGGTTTCGGTGCCCGCTACGCCGCGCCTATTGCCTCCCTGATGATTGAGAAATACCTAAAAGATTCTATTTCTTCCAATCCAAAACGTCAGGGACTACTGAAAACCGTACTGGAAACAGTGACCATACCGGAAGCCATGAGAGCTAAGTCCAAGCTGGATTCACTGAACAGTACCGTTATCAAAAAAAGACCATAACAATCACCCGTAAACGCACAAACAGATAAACAGATAATGAACCGCCCGCAAACCAAATTGACGCAAGGGATCGACTGGCCAATAGTTGGCCTGTACCTGGCATTGGTGATCATCGGATTGATGTCCATTTTTGCTGCGGAGTACAGAGGAGATGATAATATCTGGCAAAACATCATCCACCTGAATAAAAACTATTCCAGGCAGCTGATGTGGTTAGGTATTTCTATTGTAATTGCATCGGTGATATGGCTGACCGACAGTAAATTTTTTACTGCCACCGCCAACCTCGTATATGCATTCGGGATATTGTTGCTACTATTGGTACTGGGGATTGGGAAAGATGTAAAGGGCTCGCATTCCTGGCTGGTACTCGGAGGTTTCCAGTTTCAGCCGGCAGAGCTGACCAAGTTATGTACCAACCTGGCACTTGCCAAATACCTCAGCTCACAGGAAACAGATTTCAATAAACTCCGCTCCAGGCTTATTGCTGCGGCTATTGCCCTGGTACCTGCAGGCATCATCATCCTGCAATCAGAAACAGGTCTGGCACTGGTGTACTTCTCGTTCTTCCTGGTAATGTACCGCGAAGGCTTGCCGGGTGTACTCCTCGTGATTGCCTTCTCCGGCATTGTGCTGGTACTATCGGCTTTGCTGGTAGATAAAATGATACTATTCATTATTTTCTCGGTCATCACCGCGCTGGTCATATATTTCAGCCGGCGGGAGATAAAGCGAAAGCGGAGCCGGCTTTTGGTGATACTTGGTATCTATGGTTTCTGCTCGCTATTCGTCATGTTTGTAGTGCCATTTGCCTTTACCAAAGTGCTCAAAGATTATCAGGTACGCCGTATCGAGGTAATGCTGGGTAAGGAAAATGATCCGAAAGCTACTTATAATACCCGTCAGAGTATGATCGCTATTGGCTCCGGAGGCTTCTGGGGTAAAGGGTACCTGAAGGGCACACAAACCCGTTTCGACTTCGTGCCGGAACAAAGTACGGACTTCATCTTCTGTACCATCGGGGAAGACTTCGGTTTTGTGGGCAGTGTACTGTTTATTGCCATCTATGTGGCCCTGCTCTTCCGGATCATCCATGTGGCTGAGCGACAGCGATCGACATTCACGCGAGTCTACGCCTATGGGGTGGCCAGTATCATCTTCTTCCACCTGGCCATCAATATCTCGATGACGATAGGTCTGGCGCCGGTGATCGGTATCCCGCTACCGTTGGTGAGTTATGGCGGTAGCTCGTTGCTGGCGTTTACCATGTTAATATTTATTATGTTACGACTGGATGCCGACCGGCAGATGGTGTTGAGATAAGATGTTATTTTTTATCGGAAGAGGGGAAAGCACCGCGGGTGCTTTCCCCTCTTCCGATTTATACCCCCACCGCGGGTGGTGGTATAAATCGGATCAAACTACTTAGTATCTTTGTTCAATGGCACGTATTATACCATTATCCGAAGGGTCATTTACCGTAGACGGAACCAAGCAATTCACTCCTTTTAACCTGGAGACAGACAAAATGCAGGACAGGCCTCACGGCTCGCTCCTGGTAGAGATTCAGCCATTTCTGGTGATTACTGACAGGGATTATATTCTCTTCGATGCTGGCCTGGGCTTTCGTACCAAGGACGGTGTGATGCAGATCCATCAGAATCTGATCAACGCAGGTATCAACCCGATGGAGATCACCAAGGTGATGATGAGCCACCTGCACAAGGATCATTCCGGCGGTATATCGTCGGTAGATCCGGTAACCGGTGAGCGTAGCCTTTCTTTCCCCAGCGCTACTTACTATGTAAATAATGAGGAAATGCTGTATGCACTTGAGCATGCCGGCAAGTCCTACCATTCCGAGGATATTGTGATTTTGCAGCAGCGTGATAATATTGTGTTCACCACCGGCAACGGTACTATCGATGGCTACATTCACTATGAAGTAACCGGTGGGCACTGCCCCTACCACCAGGTTTTCCTGGTAGATGACGGGGAGGATAAAGTCTTTTTTGGCGGAGATGTGGCCCCTCAGATTTCCCAGATGAAGAATCGCTTTGCTGCCAAATATGACTATGACGGCAAGCGCAGTATGGAATTACGTCAGGAGTTCCTCGAGCGCGGCAAGAAAGAAGGATGGACGTTTATGTTCTATCATGATGTTAAACAACCAACCGCCAGGTTTGAATAATACGCTTAGCAGTTTTTCAGTCGCACATTGTATTTTGTAGTCAAAAAACCATGACGGACAAACAAGCATTCGGACAAGCCTGGGTAGCGGCCTGGAATTCACATGATATAGAAGAGATTTTGTCGCATTACGCGGAGGATATTACGTTTTACTCCCCTGTGGTGCAGCGTATAAACAATGAGCCAAGTGGCAGATTATCCGGTAAGGTAGCGCTGCGTGAATATTTTTTACGTGGATTGGCGGCTTATCCGGATTTACATTTTGAGCTGTATCACATTCTGGAAGGAGTTGACTCTGTGGTGTTGCACTATAAGAGTATAAATAATAGTTTGAGTGCGGAGCTGATGGTGCTGAATGAGGAGGGGTTGGTAAAGGAAGTGAGGGCACATTATAAGCCGCAATAATCATAATCAGTATTACATTCAATAAAAAGCCTTCGCCTATGGTGAGGGCTTTTTAATGAAAAAAGTTTAATGTTTTGGTTGGGTAAGCTGTTGCTGATTTATCCGCTGTGATCTTTTATTGCTATTGAGGTGGCGGATCATCATCCGTCTGAACTCCTGCTCGCTGCTAAAAACGGCGCCGGCTTTACGGGCGGGCAGTACGCGTTGGAATTCCGCGGTATACCTGGTTTTAATATCGAGCATACGTTTATCATAACCGAGGTCTTTATCCATATTGCTCCTGGCGATGGCATCCGCATCTAGGCCACGGTTGGCTTTATCGTTTAATTTCCTGTTACGTTGTTTATCCGCGATGAGTTGGTCTATTTCACCCCGGTAGTTATTATATACCGGCCAGAATTTCTGGGCTTCATCGGGGGTAAGATCCAGTGTACGTGCGATGTAGGCTATTTCTATTGATTTCAGTTGCTGCTTGGCTGTTGCATCATCCTGCTGGGCAAAGGCGCGAGGGATGCAGGTGAGCAAAACGACTATCAGAATCAATATGCTGTAAAAATTTCTCATTTATTACTCATTAGGTAATTCATCATTATGTAGAGAGGCTTCGAGCATATAATGCTGGAGGGCTTCGCTGGGTACTGTTTCATGGATTTGATTTTCCAGTTGCGGCATGGCTGCTGATTTGGCGGCCTGTGCAAAGATCGTTTCGTTATCAAAGGCATCCGCATGGTTTTGCAGGTAGGCGATAATGTCTTCGTCGCTGATGGCAGTGAGTTGATTTTCGATATCACTGTAATCGTGGCGGTAGTGTTCTTTTCCGATAAAGAAGAGTGCACTGGCACCGAGAATAACGATGATGCTGGCAGCGGCGGCCCACCGGGTCCATGTACTTTTCCGGGTTTTACTAATGGGTATAACCGGGGTAGGTTCGGTAACAGTGGTTTGAATATGGTTAAAATAGTTATCCGGCAGGGAGAAGGGATTGCTTTTGGGCAGGGAGGCCAGGAATGGCGACACTGCTTCCAATTCTTCTCCTACGGAAAGGTGCTTAACCTGGCTGAGAATAGCGTCAGGTAAGTGCTCAAAGTAGTTTTCGGGAGGGAGGGAAAAAGGGGAATGTGGTGCCACGGAGGCGTTTACGGCATCCTGTAAACGAATTTTATCGGCGATAATTTCCGGAAGCTGATCAAAGTAGCCGGTAGGTACCGAAAACGGTTGATCTGCAGGCCAATTGACCCCGGGAGCTATCTGCAGTAATTCGTTTAATATGTCGTTCCCTTTTTTCATTACTGTTTTTAGACAGTTCGTCAAATAAATGGTTTAATTAGATTTTAATCTTCTCCCAAAAAACTTTAAAAATCGCTTAAAAAGGCTGTGTGGATAGACTTTATCAGCTGTTTTTAATATATTCCTCGATTTTTTTGACCGCGTGGTGGTAGGAGGCTTTGAGGGCGCCTTCGGAGGTATCAAGTACTTTGCTCATCTGTTCGTAGGGCATTTCGTCGTAGTACCGAAGGTTAAATACAATCCTTTGTTTTTCAGGTAATTGTAAGATGGCCCGCTGCAGTTTCCATTCCAGCTTATTGGGATCAAACTGCGTATCTGCCTTGAGTTTATTACTGAGTCCTGATTCTACCTCTGTGAGGGAAACTGCTTGTTTGCGTTTCTGTTGCTCCAGGAATGTCAGCGATTCGTTGGTGGCTATTTTATAAAGCCAGGTATAGAGTTGTGCATCTTCCCTGAATCCTTCGAGATTTTTCCAGACTTTAATAAACACATTCTGTAGCACGTCGTTGGCGTCGTCATGGTCAATAACGAGTCGCCTCACGTGCCAATACAGCCGTTCCTGATATTTTCTTATGATGAGCGTAAAGCCTTGCTCCCTGGTTTCCGCGTTGCGGTATATGGCCAGTAGCGATTTATCGTCCTGTGAAACAGCCATAGGTTAAATGGTTCATGACAGGTTTAGTACTCAAATTAGATAAAAAAAGTGGGTGTAGGTTTAATGCAGTTTTTGTAAGTTTTTAAACACTGCCTATGGCACTGTTTAAAAATTCAATTCCCCCGCACCGAAGGGGCGGGGGAATTGAATAAAAAGGAAAAGCCACCGTTTTGCGGTGGCTTCTTCGTGTTTATTTCTTTTTACGTGCGATTGCTTTTTCAGCAGCGGCAACGATATGAGCTGAATCAAGACCATACTTGGTGAGCAGTTCAACTGGTTTACCGCTTTCACCGAAGGTATCGTTGGTACCTACGTATTCGATAGGTACCGGAATGTGACGGGAGGCTACTTGTGCGATGGAATCGCCCAGGCCGCCGAGTACATTATGTTCTTCAGCGGTAACGGCGCAGCCGGTTTTGCTGAGGGATTTGATGACAGCTTCTTCGTCCAGTGGCTTGATCGTGTGGATATTGATGATTTCCACGCTGTAGCCTTTTTCTTCCAGGATTTTGCCGGCTTCCACTGCGATCCACACCAGGTGGCCACAGGCGAAGAGGGTGATATCAGTACCTTCGTGGAGGATCTGTGCCTTACCGATTTCGAAGGTTTGATTTTCCGGGGTGAAGTTAGGCCATTTTGGACGGCCAAAACGGAGGTATACCGGTCCTTCGTGGTCAGCGATGGCGATGGTAGCAGCTTTGGTTTGGTTGAAATCGCAAGGTACGATCACGGTCATGCCAGGCAGCATTTTCATCATCCCGATATCTTCCAGGATCTGGTGGGTAGCACCATCTTCTCCGAGGGTAAGGCCTGCGTGGGATGCACAGATCTTAACGTTTTTATTGGAGTAGGCTACGGACTGACGAATCTGGTCGTAAACTCTACCGGTGGAGAAGTTAGCAAAAGTAGTGGTGTATGGAATCTTTCCGCCGATAGTCATACCTGCAGCGATGCCGATCATATTAGCTTCGGCGATACCTACCTGTACAAAACGGTCTGGAAATTCTTTAATAAAAGCGTTGAGTTTCATGGAACCGAGCAGGTCGGCTGTCAGTGCCACGACATTAGGGTTTTTACGACCCACTTCAAGGATACCCTCACCAAATCCGGCGCGGGTTTCTTTTTCATTCAGCGGTTGAATATCTTTTACCATAACGGATTTTTAAAATGATGCGTAAAAGTAAACAATTAGAATGATGAGTTCTAATTACTTAATACTTTATTACGGAGGCTTACTTCCCACTGCCAGGCGGTGCGCATGCAGTCTTCTATACCAATTTGTGGCAGCCAGCCAAGTTTCTCTTTGGCTTTGCTGTTATTGGCGTAGATGGCGATCACATCTCCCGGGCGACGTGGGCCCATGGCGTAATTCAGTTTAACACCGGAGATCTTTTCGAACGCCAGGATTGCTTCCAGTACGGTCACGCCGTTGCCGGTACCCAGGTTAAAGATTTCGCAGTTGCTTTCATTTTTATGGTCCAGGAGGTATTGGAGTGCTTTGGTATGAGCCGCAGCAATGTCAGTCACATGAATATAATCACGTACGCAGGAGCCATCGCGGGTATCATAATCAGATCCGAAAACGGTCATTTTAGGAATTTTTCCAATAGCCGTTTGGGTGATTACAGGTACCAGGTTATCTGGTTTGCCCAGTGGCAGCTCGCCGATCAGGCCGGACGGGTGCGCACCTACCGGGTTAAAATACCGGAGGATGATGGACTGGGTATCGTTTACATGGCTGTAATCCTGGATTATCTGCTCGCCCATTTGTTTGGTACGTGCGTATGGTGATTGTGCTTCTCCGAGCGGGGTTTCTTCTACCACCGGCAGGGCATTGGTATTGCCGTAAACGGAGCAGGAGGAAGAGAACACCAGATTAGGAATATTGAATTCCTTCACGCATTTCAGCACATTGACGAGGGAGGTCAGGTTATTGTGGAAGTACAGTAAAGGGTCAGCCACTGACTCAGGAACGGTTTTCAGTGCTGCAAAGTGGATCACCCCTACGATATCCCTGTTTTCATGGAAAACGGCATGGGTATCTTCCAGGTTGCACAAATCCACTTTATAATTACGGACTTTCTTTCCGGTAATTTTTTCGATGCCGTCCAACAATTGTGTGGTGCTTCTGATGTTGCTGTCAACAGACACTACATCGAATCCATTATTAATCAGATCTACAATAGTATGGGCGCCAATATAGCCACAACCACCGGTAACAAGAACCTTCATGATAATTTTAGATTTACGATTTAATTTTTCAGATCAATTTTTGTTGGAGTACGGATTCAAGATATTGTCCGTAGCCGCTTTTCAGCAGTGGTTTAGCCAGTTGCTGTAATTGTGCAGCATCGATAAAGCCTTTACGGTAGGCGATTTCCTCGATGCATGCGATTTTAATGCCCTGGCGTTGTTCGATCACCTGTACAAACTGCGAAGCCTGCATGAGGGAGTCGAAGGTGCCGGTATCCAGCCACGCGGTACCACGGGGTAAGATAGACACTTTTAACTTTCCACGCTTCAAATATTCTTTATTAACATCAGTAATTTCGTATTCACCACGTGGGCTTGGCTCCAGGTTCTTAGCGATTTCCACCACGGAGTTATCGTAAAAATAAAGGCCTGGTACGGCAAAGTTAGATTTAGGTTTTGCTGGTTTTTCTTCGATGGATACTACTGTCATATCATCGGCAAATTCAACCACTCCATATCTTTCCGGATCGGATACCTGGTATGCATATACGATACCACCGTCCGGATGCACGTTGTTTGCCAATTGGGTACCTAATCCGGCGCCATAGAAGATATTATCTCCCAGAACCAGTGCAACATTGTCTGTACCAATGAATTGTTCACCGATTACGAATGCCTGCGCCAGACCGTTTGGCTGTGGCTGTTCTGCGTAGCTGAGGGAGAGCCCCAGTTGGCTGCCATCGCCGAAGAGGCGTTGAAAAGCAGGGAGATCATGAGGTGTGGAAATGATAAGGATATCTTTAATACCTGCCAGCATGAGGGTAGACAGCGGGTAGTAGATCATAGGTTTATCATAAACGGGCATTATCTGTTTGCTGATCGCGTAAGTGATGGGGTGTAATCGGGTGCCGGACCCACCAGCCAGGATAATTCCTTTCATTGGTAATTCAATTCAGTTTAGTAATCCTACAAAAATAATAGTTTATAGGTATAAATGTAAGGCACACGTTTGCGTAAAATTCTTAGAGGAGCGAATTTATAGCAGCTGTAAAGCTATTAAAGCAAAAAACCTGCGACAGGCGCAGGTTTTAGCTAATATTATTCCGGAGGTGATCCGTATTATTTAAATGAAAATACTTACGATACCATAAGTAATAGCTGCCAGGAGGCCGCTGATTGGAATGGTGAGTACCCATGCCCAGAGCAGACTAACGGTAACGCCCCATCTAACGGCAGACAGGCGTTTGGTAGCTCCTACCCCCATAATGGCACCGGTGATTACGTGCGTGGTACTGGCCGGGATACCCAGGTGTTCGGTAAAGAACAGGGTAACGGCACCGGCACCTTCTGCGGCTACGCCCTCCAGTGGGGTTACCTTGGTAATACGGGTACCCATGGTTTTAACGATTTTCCAGCCACCGCTCATGGTACCAAGCGCAATGGCAGTAAAGCAGGCCAGCGGAATCCAGTTGGGCATCGCCTTAATGTTAGGGATATGTCCGGCTGCTACCATGGCAGCAGCAATGATACCCATTACTTTCTGGGCATCGTTACTACCGTGGCCAAGACTCAGGGCCGCACTGGACAGCAGCTGTAAACGTTTGAACCAGTTTTCGGCCTTATACGGATTTGCCCGGCGGCAGATATTGACAATAATCAGGGTGAAGATGAACGATACGATCATACCGATCAGTGGCGCCAGCACGATAAAGTACACGATTGGCAGTACTTTATGGTAGTTGATCACATCCAGGGTACCTGCGCTGGTTACAGCGGCACCGATGAAGCCCCCGATCAGGGTGTGGGATGAACTGGAAGGGATACCCAGCCACCAGGTAAACAGGTTCCAGGTAATGGCAGCCACCAGGCCGCTCAAAATAACTTTTAGTGTAATGAATTGTTCAAACACTGAGCTGGCAACGGAGTTGGCTACTTTAAACTCTCCAATGATATACTTGGCAATGAAAAACGCAGCAAAGTTGAAAACTGCGGCCCAAAGTACAGCCTGAAACGGCGTCAGTACCTTGGTGGATACTATCGTGGCGATAGAGTTGGCAGCATCATGAAAACCATTGATATAGTCAAAAATGAAGGCCAGTATAATAATAACAACTAGTAAGGTCATGGTGATACCGTAATTATACGTTCAGGACAGGCAGGCACCCCTTAGGAGTACTTGATGATAATGGTTTCGATCACATTGGCGCAGTCTTCGCACTTATCAGTAGCGATTTCCAGGGCCTGGTAGATCTCACGCATCTTGATCAGTTCAGCTGCATTTTGCTCTGTTTCGAACAATTCGGCAATGGCCATATCATAAATGTCATCAGCATGGTTCTCCAGGCTGTTGATTTTAACACAGGCATCGGTGATGATACGCATGTTGGACATGGTGCGGAGCTCGTGGATAGCCTTGTGCAGCTCCAGAACGCCCAGGTGGATCAGTTCTGCCAGCTTGCGGATGCTATCGTTAATATTATGAACTTTATATATATCCATTCTCTTCGCAGAACCATGGATATAGTCAGCAACATCGTCCAGGGTGGCAGCCAGGTAGTGAATGTCTTCACGGTCAAACGGGGTGATGAAGTTCTGTCCCAGCTCAACAAATATACGATGGGTGTAATCGTCGTTTTTGTGCTCCAGGCGCTCGATCAGGTGCACTTTATCTTTCCGCACAGACAGGTCGGTGGTAGCTACGAGCTCGTTCAGGACCTGAGACATTTCAACCAGATTGGAAGCAACATCTTCAAAAAGAGAATAAAATACCCGGTCTTTCGGCATGAATAATTTTACAAAAGAGTTGAAGCCTCCCATACGTTTGAGTTTAAAAATTTGCCGCAAAAATAGCCCGCACAACCCATTACTGCCAACTTCCTGTAGGAATTAATAATTCCTTAACATTGGATTAATATAAAAGTAATATAGCGATTTTTCCTTTGCATTGTCAATTTAACTAATAAAACAAGCTGCCCGGCAACTTGTTCATACCTACAATTGAATGTCAGACAAGCGTCCTTTAGATATAGCCGTTATCTCAGATGTACACCTCGGCATCTTCGGCTGCCACGCCAAAGAGCTCATACAATACCTGGACAGCATCGATCCAAAGATATTGGTGCTCAACGGGGATATTATCGATATCTGGCAGTTCAGCAAACGATACTTCCCGAAGTCCCATACCAAGGTTATCCGCCGTATCCTCAAAATGATCGGTAAAGGTACCCAGGTGGTATACCTCACCGGCAACCATGACGAAGCCATGCGCAAATACTCCGGCTTTGAACTCAGCAACTTCAAAATCGACGATAAGCTGATAATCGACATCGACGGCAAAAAGCACTGGTTCTTCCATGGCGACGTGTACGACGTTACCATGAAAAACTCAAAATGGCTGGCCAAACTGGGAGGAAAGGGCTATGATCTCCTGATCATCCTGAACCGCCTCGTTAATAATGCCCTCGAAAAATTTGGCAAAGAGAAGATGTCCTTCTCCAAAAAAGTAAAACAAGGGGTAAAACAAGCCGTGAAATTTATATCAGACTTTGAACAAACCGTAGCAGAAATTGCCGCCGATAAAAATATTGACGTTGTTTGCTGCGGCCACATCCACCAGCCACTCATTAAAGAAATGCAGGTGGGTAATAAAACCGTTACCTATCTCAACTCCGGTGACTGGGTAGAAAGCCTGACCTCACTCGAATATGCCAACCAGCAATGGACCCTCTACCATCATCCTGTTTCCAAAACCCGCGTCGTTATCCCGGAAGACGAAGATGACCTGCCGTTGGTGTTCCCTTCCAATGCCTTTTAATTTTTTACACATTTTATTAAAAAATCATAAGTTTCACATAAACATAACAGGTACTTAATATTAAATTAAAAGTAGGGTCCTACTTTTGCCAGTAAATAAACAAGTATCCGTATTGGACCTTTTGGAACAGAAAGATCATACATCAAGATGAAAGTACTGAAGTTACATCCACTCATGACAATTTCCCTCCTGCAAATGCAAATGCAACGTTTGCTGTCTTGTAACGTAGCAGTATATATGCGTCATTCTCTTGCAAATGCGTTTGATACCCTTAAAGAAGCCGGCTTCGATGATGAAAACCTGGTGGAATTTCCTATTGATGAAACATTGAGCCTCCGCGAGTTTGAAGAAGAAGTAGAAGAACGGTTCAACTTCACCCTGGAATTGTGCAACAAAGACAATAAACCTTTTACGAATAAAAGCCAGCACCTGTTTCAGATCTCCTCTTCCCAACCTAAAAAAGAAGAGAAAAATTACCAGCTGGATATTTCGCTGGATATGCTGATGAATAACAGACAGTTTCCCTCCCAGAATATTTCCTATTAAATAAATCATTTTTACTTTCGATCGTGTGCCTTTGGCACGCGATCGAAAGTAAAGAGGGGGCACGGCCGCAGGCTGTGCCCCTTTAATTTTTGGATGAAAGAAATTTTCGTATGCCCGATGCAGTTAGTACGATTTAATATTAGCATAACCATCCGTTAATACTGTGTTAATATCTACCGGATACTTTTGTATCAGAAATTAGAATGCGATTAGCACCAGATTAAAATCAACGTTCTGTATACATAGCTTATAAAAATTACATCATCCGTGCAACGAATTTATTCTGTACCGTTTTTCACACTGATAGTTGTATGTTTCCTTTCACTATCAGCCTTTGCCACAGGACCGGGAAAAGTTACCGGAAAAGTTACCGATAAAAAAACCGGTGAAGCCATTCCAGGTGTTACCATTATAGTGCAAGGCACTGCCCAGGGTACTGTTACCGACGTAGAAGGCCGCTATGCGCTTACTGTTACTACCGGTACCTATACCATCGACTTCAAATACATGGGCTATCAAACGAAGTCCATCAGCGAAGTTGCCGTGAAGGAAAACCGCGCTGCAAGTCTCGATGTAATATTGGAAATTGCTGCCTCCAAAGATCTGAAAGAAGTAGTCATCAAAGGCTCCTATAAACAGGAAACCATCAACGCGCTCTATGCAGCACAAAAGAATAGTGCCGTAGTATCTGATGGTATCTCTGCTGACCTCATTCGTAAATCACCTGATAAAAATACCGGTGAAGTACTCAAACGTGTGAGTGGTACCAGTATACAGGATAATAAATTTGTAGTAGTAAGGGGGTTAAGTGAGAGATATAATACTACACTGATGAATAATGCAGTGATGCCGAGCACCGAACCGGATAAGAAAGCATTCTCCTTTGATATCATCCCTTCTAACCTGATTGATAATATCACCATCTTTAAAACGGCTTCTCCTGACCTGCCAGCTGACTTTGCCGGCGGAGCAGTGAAGGTATCTACCAAAGACTTTCCTGATCAGGCTTTCCTGGATGTACAGCTGAGCACTGGATACAATACCCAAACTACATTTAAGGATTTTTATACCACTCCTCCTAAAGGAAAAACAGACTGGTTAGGATTTGACGATGGTTCAAGAAAATTGCCGGATGCATATAAAAATGCCTCAAAAGGAAATTACAGCCTGCTCCCGGATGCGGATAAAATTGCCATCGCCAAACAATTCCCTAACAGCTACAGTAGCGGTGAACTGCAAGGAAAGAGCCGTCCTCCTTTTGGAGTGCAGCTGGCCAATGGTAACAGCTGGCATACAAAAGGCAATAACCGTTTCGGCTATATCTTCTCCCTGAACTATAGCAACAGCCTGCGCCGCGTATACCGCGAGCGTAGCGAGCAAAACGTAACTGAACACCTCTTTGATTATAAAGATTATTCCTATACCCAAGCCAATAACCTGGGTGCTGTACTGAACCTCGCTTACAATTTTGGCAATAACAAAATTGCATTCAAGAACTTCTTCAACAACGACTTCAATAACGTATTCACCAATCGTACCGGATTGCTGTATGATAACAATGCCGGTCAGCCTCGTATCAGCTACAACGCTGAAATGACGCAGAACAGCCTGTACAATTCCACCGTAGAAGGTACGCATGTACTGGGTAACAGAAAATGGAATGTGGACTGGAATATCGCTTATGGCCGTGCCGCAAGAAATCAGCCTGACCAGCGTATCCTCTCTTTCAAAAAATATGACGGAGATGATTTCTACACCTTAACCCTGTCAAACGAAAACAACCCTAACATCCGCGAGGCAGGCCGTGTATATACCAAACTGACAGAAAATATTTACAGTGCTAATCTGAATATCGCGCTGCCATTTGAAATGTTTGGACAGTCCCAGAAATTTAAATTTGGTGGTACCAAAGTTTACAGAAGCCGCGATTTCTCTGCGGTAGCGCTGGGTTATGCTTCCGCTGTATCCAACACTAATATTCCGCTGGATAAAGGCCTGACTGTTGATCAGATTTTCACCAATGAAAACATCGACAAATACAAGATCCTGCTGGCGAAAATTGACCTGAATAATAAAGACTATAAAGGTACCGGCGACCTTACCGGCGGCTACCTGATGCTGGATAATAAAATTGCTGAAGCGCTGCGACTGGTATGGGGTGCAAGAGTGGAGTCGTATACACAGGAACTGACCACCATTGGCGAGCCAAAGCAGCATTATAACAATGTGGATGTATTGCCTTCATTGAATGCTACCTATGCACTGAATGAACAATCCAATCTCCGCTTTTCCTATTCACAAACAGTGAACCGTCCGGAGTTCCGTGAGCTGGCTACTTTCCGCTACTACGACTTCGATAACGAATACCTGATTGAAGGTAACAAGAACCTGAAGCGCAGTCTCGCCAACAACGTGGATCTGCGATGGGAAATGTTTCCCGGCGCCGGCGAAATACTTTCTGCATCTGTGTTCTACAAACATTTCAAAAATCCGATCGAACAAACCAACGACGGCAACAGCATCTTATCCTACAATAATGCGCCAAGCGCTACTGATATTGGTGCAGAACTGGAGTTCCGCAAGCGTTTAAACTTTATTTCTTCTTCTTCCATATTTGATAACCTCGTATTCTATGCGAATGCGGCCTACATTAATTCCAATGTTGACCTGCCAGCCGGCAGCGCCGATAAGAAAACACCGTTACAGGGGCAATCACCTTACCTGATCAATGGCGGATTGACTTATGCACCGGCAGACAATGACTTCTCCCTAAACCTCCTGTATAACAGAATTGGCCAGCGCCTCCGGTTCAGAGGAACTGCTGACGGGCTGGATACCTACGAGCGTCCGAGAGATATCATTGACTTCCAGATCAGCAAAAAAGTATTTCATAAAGCGGGTGAATTCAGGTTAAATATCAGCGACATTCTGGCGCAGCCGATTGCATGGTATTACAAGTTCCCGGGCAGTGATAAAACTGCTTACCAGGCAGGACACGATTACATCGTGAACTCCGTGAAACCGGGCACCACCTTCACCCTTTCATTCAGATATAATTTTCTTTCAAAAAAATAATTAAATCTGCACACAACATGAACAAGAATTATGTACTGGCACTGATGGCCGCTGCATCACTCGCTGCCTGCAGTAAGAATGATGACAACAACACCACGCCACCGCCAACAACACCTACTGACACGGTAATGGTTAGAAATACTATCGCTGCTAACACTACCTGGTCTAAAAACAAAGTATATGTACTCCGTGGATATGTATACGTAGATGCTCCTGCAAAACTGACGATCGAAGCTGGTACTAAAATTATTTCTTACCGTGACTCTGCTGGTGTTTTGTTAGTGTACAAAGGCGCAAAAATTGACGCGAACGGTACTACTGATAACCCTATCGTATTCACTTCCGGTCATAAAGATGCCAAGCCTGGTGACCTGGGTGGTGTAATCCTGGTGGGTAATGCCACCGGTAACGGTAACCACTCTAAACTGGAAGGTGGTGTGGATGCTGCACACAACCAGTTTGGGGGTACGGATGATGCGGATAACTCTGGTAGCCTGACTTACGCCCGTATCGAATACGGTGGTAAAGCAGTAGCGCCAAATGATGAGATCAATGGTCTGACACTGTATGGTGTTGGTAATGGTACTACCCTTCATCACCTGCAGATCCTGAACGGTCTGGATGATGCTATCGAAATTTTTGGTGGTACAGCCAACCTGAAATACATTATCGCTTACAACAACGCTGATGATGATTTCGATTTTGATGATGGTTACAGAGGTAAAATCCAGTACGCGGTTTCCATCAAGCAACCATCTTTCACGGATGCTAAAACCAGCGGCGATGTTTCTAACAACTTCGAAGTAGACAATACCAATCCTAATACCAAGCCGGTTACATCTACTCCTATCACCAATCCAATCCTGTCTAACTTCACAGCTATCGGCCCTGGTGTTGGTACTAACGTTAGTAAAGATTATGGTTACGGTATGCGTTGGAGAAGAGGTTCTAAATTCACTTTGGGTAACTCTATCGTAGCTAACTCTTACCTGGCTGCACTGCGCATTGATGATCAGGAAGGTATTGCTTTCTACACTGCCGGCGACAGTAAATTTGTAAACTCTCTGCTGCAGGGTGCTGGTGCTGATACGATCTCCCTGTTTGCAGCTGGTGCTTTAGTAAACAACGCTGGTATCACTGCGCTGGTTACAGGTCGCGATGCTTCTACCATTTTTGCTGCCAGCAAACTGGCTGATCTGAAACTGACAGATCCAACCAATAATGCAAATCCAAACCTGGTTCCTCAAACTGGTTCTCCTGCTGCTTCAGGTGCTAAATTTGATGGTACTCTGAATGATACATTCTTTGATAAGGTAGCTTACCGTGGTGCGGTTGATCCTGCGAACGACTGGACTAAAGCGAAGTGGGTTTCCTGGAACAGAATTGTAGTTACTCAGTAATAAACTTTTTAGCTTAAACGTTGATTTTATAAGCTGTATTTACAATTTAATCCCCCGTCCCGGTTTTCCGGGACGGGTTTTTTATTTAGTGGATTATTTGCCGAGTTTGGCCATGTATTTATCCGGTGCTTTCAGGAAAACTTCTTTGCAGGTGGAAGAGCAGAAGTGCAGGGTATCGGTTTTATAAACGGTCCATTCCTGGTAGCTGGTGTCGTAAGGCATTTCGCATACCGGATCTGGCAGTTTATCGCTTACTGCTGCAGTGGTGGTGGCGGGTTCAGTGGCTGCTGTGGTAGTGGTTTCCGCTGGTTTTGACTGCTGCGCACATGACATAATAAACAGGGCAGCTGCTACGAGTACATATTTCATTTTCGTTCTATTTTCTATCGAAGTTACGGAGTATTAAAAAAAATGGAGAATCACGGGAGATATTAGGGCCCATGATTCTCCAATTGCTATTTCCCGGAACGGGAGTAGTGAGTTGTTATTACCAGATTACCACACGTTTTGCAGCAGGCAATACCATTTTGCTGGAATCGGTACAAGCCCATGCCTGCTGGAATTCAACCAGGTGAGGCAGCGGACCGTTGATACGCCATCTTGCAGGAGAGTGAGGATCTGTTTGTACCTGGTTGCGCAGGGCAGCGTCGGTGATGTTACCGTGCCATACCTGTGCCCATCCGAGGAAGAAGCGTTGCTGCCAGGTGTAGCCATCGATAGGTTTAGGTTGTTCTTTACCTTCGAAGGATTTTTCCAGTGCATGGTAAGCAAGGGTCAGACCACCCAGATCCGCGATGTTTTCACCGATGGTGAGTCCGCCGTTGATATTGAAGCCAGGCAGTACCTGGATGCTGCTGAAGTAGTCGATATAGCTTTTGGCCAGTTTATCGAAGTTGGTACGGTCAGAAGCAGTCCACCAGTTTTTCAGGTTACCCTCTGCGTCGAACTGAGAACCCTGGTCGTCGAAACCGTGGGTGAACTCATGACCGATTACAGCGATGATACCACCGTAGTTGATGGCATCGTCAGCATTGGCATTGTAGAATGGCGGCTGGAGGATACCTGCAGGGAACACCACTTCGTTATTCAGTGGGTTATAGTAGGCATTCACTGTTTGAGGTGTCATCCCCCATTCAGATTTATCCACCGGCTTACCGATTTTAGCTACGGCTTCTTTATGCTGGTAGTTCATGGCGCTGATAGCGTTTTCTACCAGTTTATCTTTTTCAACTACGATAGTGGAATAGTCTTTCCATTTATCAGGGTAGCCGATTTTGTAGGTAAATGAAGCCAGTTTTTTGTGTGCCATTGCTTTGGTAGAATCGCTCATCCAGGTGAGTTTGTCGATTCTTTCGCCATACACTTTGCGCACGTTTTCGATCATTTCGGAAACTTTCTTCTTGGAGCTTTCAGGGAAGTATTTAGCTGCAAACAGTTTTCCCAGTGGCATGCCCAGCGTACCATCGGTAGAGCGGATAGCACGCTCCGGACGCGTTTTTTGCGCTTTTTTACCGGTTAATACGGTGCCAAAGAAGTGGAAGTTTTCGGTATCGAAATCTTTAGGCAGGTAGCCCGCAAAACGGGTCAGCAGTTGCCATTTGGTATAAGTTTTCAGTACGTCCAGCGGGGTCGCTTTCAGCAGTTTGTTAGCGTTGGTGAGGTAGCCTTTGTTCTGGATAACGAGGGTATCGGTTTTGATATCCTGTTTGCTGGTAAAGCCGTCCCAATCGAAATCAGGCGCCAGGGCTTTCAGTTCGCCGAAGGCTGCACGGTTGTAGGTTGCAACAGGGTCGCGCAGTTCTACGTTGGAGAGCTGTACTTTAGCCAGTTTAGTTTCGAAGTCCAGGATAGTTTTTCCTGGGGTAGCCTCTTTGAAGCCGGCCAGGGAGAACATTTTGTTTACGTGTGCTTCAAATTCAGCGCGTACGTTTTTGGTGGCGGAGTCTTGTCTCTCGTAGTAGCTTTTTTCACCCAGCGACAAACCGTCCTGACCCTGGTACAGCACATTCATTTTGCTGTCTTTAGCATCTGCCTCTACGTAGAAGCCGGTAAAGGTGGAAACACCGATTTTACCCAGCTCACCGTTAACAGCGGACCATTCAGCAAGGGATTTGATGCCGTCAATTTTGTCGAGGTAAGGTTGTAAAGGGGAGATACCGCGTTTTTCGATGGTAGCGGTGTCGAGGTAGGAGGTGTAATAGTCAGCGATCTGCTGCTCTTCTGTACCTTTTTTGAGGTCAGTTTTGGCACTGATTTCGGCGATGATGCCTTTAAGGCGAACTTCCTTGTTTTCTTTGTCAAGGATGTTGAATGCGCCCCAGCGGCTTTCTGTAGAAGGAACAGGGTTGTTTTTCTTCCAGTTGCCGTTTACGAAGTTGTCGAAATCGTCACAGGCTTTAACGGTGCTGTCGATATCAGCGAGGTTGAAGGCGGGTACCTTAGTTGTGTCGGTCCCGGTGGATTGCGTGGAACTGCCGGAGTTACAAGCTGCAAATGTCACCATTGCAGCGAGTAACGGTAGCTTTACCGCATTAGTTTTACTCATATTATAATCAGGTTTTACTTAAAGTTATAGAAAAGGTACCAAGTATCACAATTGGTATTACATGAGTGGCAAACTTCGGGAAAAGTGCCAGAAATACCTAAAAGCCGGAAATTTCTGATTATTTAGGTAGGTTTGTAGCTTATAAAAGGTACTTGAATGACATTTAAGTTTAGATTATACAGGATTCTGACGTCGATTTGCTTGTTTATGTCCAGTTTTACGACGCTAATGGGAATTATTGGATTGATCAGCAGTGGTTTAAACCCACAGATTTTCATCAATGTAGCCTTTTTGAGCGTGTTTTTTGTGCATAGCCTGCTGTCACTGTATCTCCAGCGGAGCCTGCTGATACCTCAGATTCCACTGAAAGAAAGTACCCCGGGTGGCATTCGCATTACTGGCGGCATCATCATTTTTTTCACCGCACTGTCCATCATCAGTGGGCTGATTATGCTGGCAAATGCAGATGTTTTGCTGGAGCCATTGCGTGAGCGGCTGGCGGCAGAAAATCCAGAAGCATTTAAAGAGATGAATGTGAGTGTGTTGCGACTGATGGGAGCCATTCTGATCATTTTCCCGGCCTTGTACCTGATCAATGCTATCCTGAGCTTCGGCTTCCTGAAAAAATGGAAACAACAGCAACAGGAACTGGAAGATAGTCGCCCGGAAGATGATAACCTGCTATTATAAATATTTATCGTACTACTATGGAAAAGCATGACATAAAAACAAGAGCAGATATAGAGTTGATGGTGAGGTCGTTTTATGACAAGGCTACCAAAGATGACCTGATAGGTTATATTTTCAATGACGTGATGAAGGTGGACTGGCCAAAGCATCTCCCGGTAATGTATGATTTCTGGGATAGCTTGCTGTTGGAAGGTGCCTATCGTGGTAACGCCATGCAGCCGCATTTTGCCATTAATAAGCTGGTGCCGCTGGAAACACCTCTGTTCCAGCGCTGGCTGCAGATTTTTGAATCCACTGTAAAAGAGTTGTTTGCCGGCGAAACTGCTGACCTGGCCATAACCCGGGCCCGCTCTATCAGTGAGATCATGAATTTTAAGATGAATAGTATTAATCATCCTGAACAACAGAAAGAGAATATTCCGCTCGTTAACCCGGGCAATCAAAACGGATAGCGTATGCAACCATTAGCTGAGCGACTCAGGCCCGCCACCCTCGATGAGCTGGTGGGACAGGAACACCTGACCGGAAAAGACAGTATTTTAAGAAAAGCAATAGAGCAGGGGCGCATTCCTTCCATGATCCTTTGGGGACCTCCGGGAGTGGGTAAAACCACTATCGCCAATATCATTGCACATACCCTCAACGTGCCTTTTTATACGCTGAGTGCTATATCAGCGGGCGTAAAAGAAGTGCGGGAGGTGATTGAAATTGCGCGCAGGCAATCGCACGCAGTTTTGTTTATAGATGAAATTCATCGTTTTAATAAATCCCAGCAGGATGCATTGCTGGGCGCGGTAGAAAAGGGAATTATCACGCTGATAGGCGCTACCACAGAGAATCCTAGCTTTGAAGTGAATGCAGCGGTGTTGTCACGCAGTCAGGTATATGTGCTCAAACCACTTGGGCCCGAGCAGTTGATGCAGTTGCTCCTTCAGGCTATGGAGAGAGATAAATGGCTGCAGTCGAAAAATATCGAGTTAAAGGAAACGACCGCATTGTTTAACATCTCCGGGGGAGATGCCCGGAAGCTCCTTAACCTGTTTGAGCTGGTGGCAGGTACCATCCAGACCGATCCGGTTGTGATCACTGATAAAGCCGTAATGGAAATAGCGCAGCAGCGGGTGGCCATTTATGATAAAAGCGGTGAACAACACTATGACATTATATCTGCCTTTATAAAATCCATCCGCGGCAGTGATCCTAATGCAGCTGTATACTACCTGGCCCGCATGATCGATGGTGGTGAGGATGTGAAATTTATAGCGCGGCGACTGGTGATTCTGGCTTCGGAAGATATCGGGAATGCCAATCCCAATGCCTTATTGCTGGCCACCAACTGTTTCCAGGCAGTAACGATGATCGGCTATCCGGAGTCAAGAATTATTTTATCGCAGTGTGTGACTTACCTGGCTTCTTCGGCAAAGAGCAATGCCTCCTATATGGCCATCAATGCAGCGCAGTCCATGGTGGCTAAAACCGGTGATCTGCCGGTGCCTATGCATATCAGGAACGCCCCTACGAAAATGATGAAGGAGATGGGGTATAGCAAAGGTTATGCTTATGCACATGACTATGAAAATAACTTTGCAACGCAGGAGTTTTTACCTGAAGCAATTGCCGGTACTAAGTTCTACGATCCTGGGAAAAATGCCAGGGAAGATGAACTGAGGAGATATTTGAAGCAGTTGTGGAAGGATAAGTATAATTACTGATTAAGTTTTTTGTTTAAGTGGCTCGGGACCTTCGGTCCCGAGCCACTTTTTTTGAGGCAATCGCAGACGGCCTCAAAAAAGCCATGCTATTTCTCCCGCTCCTTATCCAGGATGGTAAACTCGCACGAAATCCTTTCTCCATTTTCATCTACCAACGTAATCGTATGCTTGCCGGCTTGCGGGCGCAGTGCCATCTGGTGAAAGTCAGTTGTGGTGCCGATGAAATCATTATCCAGGCTCCAGAAAATTTTAGCGGCCGTATTCCTGTGTGTGGCAGTGAATATGGTTTGCCCTGGATTGCCATCGATTTCTACGGGCACGAATATACGCGTATTGGGCCGTGGGTAAATCAGCTCCATGGGGGCTTTGTCCAGCCCTAAAGACGCGAGGCAATCCGGTTTATAAGGTGGCAGTGGCTCATAGTAATTTTTGCTGCGGTAGTAGTATTCCTGTGAAGGGGGCAATACGAACCAGGGTTTGTGTTGCATATACTGGGGAGATTCACAGGCTTCTGTTACACGAAATTGCCCGTTACGGTCGAGGTGAATCAGTTGGTGATATGGGCATACGCCGGACCTGATGCCGGCTGCCGGCACCCAGATGGAATCTTTTTCTTCACAGATCTCGCTGGCTCTGAGGCCACTTTTGCGGCATACCTCTACTTTTTTCATTTGTTCGTAGGGAGGTGTAAACCAGGTGTTGGCGGGTAGCAGGCGGAAGATGTCGAATAGTATGGGAGCTGCGGTGGATACGCCGATGAGTCCGGGTCGGCCTTCACCATCCGCGTTACCTACCCATACGCCCACCACGTATTGGGGCGTTACACCTATGGCCCATCCGTCTCTGAAACCGAAGCTGGTACCTGTTTTCCAGGCTATGCGCTGGGAAGAGGAAAACTGTTGCCATAGTAGTTCCTCACCGGGGCGCATGACTTCCGTCATGGCTTCGAAGGTCCACCAGATGCTGGCGGCGTCTAATGGTGCGCTGTTGCTCAGGCCATGCAGGGATGGCTGTTCTGCATTATGGATATAGTTGGGTGAGTGGATATCGTCCGCATCGTATTTCCCTTTGTATTGATCGAGGTGCAGCAGCATGCGGGCCATACTGGCGTACATGCCACCCATTTCCCAGAGGGTGGTTTCGCCACCTCCGAGGATCATGGAGAGGCCGTAGTGATCGGCGGGTTTGTTGAGGGTGGTGATGCCCATTTGTTTGAGCAGCACGTGAAAGCGTTCGTAGCGGTAGGTTTGCAGCATCCGTACGGCGGGTATGTTTAAGGAACGTGCCAGGGCGCGTGATGCCGGCACTGCACCGTCGTAACCAAGGTCGAAGTTTTGCGGAGAGTAGCCGGCAATTTGTGTGGGTACATCCGGGATGAGAGTGTTGGGTAGTATCATCCCATCGTGCAGCATGGCGGCGTAGAGGATGGGCTTCAGGGTACTGCCGGGGCTGCGCCTGGCCTGGATAATGTCGACATGACTTTCCAGTTCCGGATCAGCGGTGTTGTAAACGTTGCCTACATAAGCGAGTGCGTTACCGGTTTCCACATCCAGCACCAGTGCGGCAGCGTTGTTGATGCCGTTGGCTTTGTAGCTCTGGTGATAGCGTGTAACGATGTCCGTTACGTTTTTTTGCAGTGCTGCGTCGAGGGTGCTTTTAATGCGTGTAGGGCTTTCCGTTAGCTGCTTTTTGTAATCGCTCCGGAATTTGTCCAGCAGGTGCGGTGTAAACTGTGGAAGCTGTAAAGGCTGGTCCGGTAAGGGTTCCAGCTGTGCCAGTTCGTAAGTGGATTGATCGATTGTTTTGTTAGTGTATAGTTTGTGCAGTAGTTGATTTCGTTTAGTCATCAACGTTTGTCTGTTTCTGCCGGGGTGTACTAATGCCGGGCTGTTAGGTAGTACTGCCAGTGCTGCCATTTCTCCCCACGAAAGCTGGTTGGCATTCCTGCCATAATATCTCCAGGCAGCTGCTTCGAGACCGACTACGTTACCGCCGAAAGGTGCGTTGGCGGCATACAAGGCGAGTATTTTATTTTTTGATGCGCCGAATTCGAGTCTGGTAGCCAGTATGGCCTCGATGCATTTTTGCCAGAGTGTACGCGGCTTGTTTCGGGCGATGCGTATTACCTGCATGGTAAGCGTACTACCACCGCTCACTACTTTATGGCCGCTGATATTCTGTTTGATGGCGCGCGCCATGGCGAGTGGGTCTACACCCCAGTGGTAACGGAAACGTTTATCTTCATAGGCAATAATACATTTGCGGAATTTTTCCGGCACCGCTTCCTGGTATGGAAACCGCCACTGGCCATCCTTTGCGATGGTAGCGCTGAGCAGGTCGCCATTACTATCTTCCAAAACAAAAGAAGTAGGATTGTTAAACAGATTTTTGGGCAGGCAAAAATAATAGGCAATCAGGAGTACGCTGATGGCGGATAGCCACCACTTTTTGCGCAGGCACCATTGTTTGAATTGGAGTCGGGTCATCAGGCTGCAATGATAGGATAAAAGTTTGATCTGTTCATTATCATCATCCCCCGAATGAAGAATGAACAAAAGGAACGGACGGAATTTCACAGGTTCTTGATAGCTTGCGATGTTGTTTTTAACCAATCATTTCTAAAACCATATCTTATGACTGAAGCACAATTCGGCGAATTAGTCAAACACATCAAGCACTCCCATAATGAAGTTATCCGAAGTGTAAATGTTAACCTCATTAATCTTTATTGGCAGGTGGGTGAGTATATCCACAATAAGATGAAGACAGCCATTTGGGGTAAAAAAACTGTTAAGGAATTGGCGGTTTTCATTGCAGCAAAACATCCGGAACTACATGGGTTTTCTGAAAGAGGCTTATATCGTATGTATCAATTTTACAAAACTTATTACCAGGAGATTAGTGATTATAAGTTAAGTAATAAATTAATAAGTACTGATATTCAATACGATATAATTGTGTCATCGCCAATGACACAATTTACGGATATTCGTAATACGATGTTGGTGAAAGTAACATGGACCCACCATCTGGTACTTATGGGACTAAAGTATCCGGATGAACGAAAATTTTATCTGGAACTTTGTATCAAAGAGAACTACACTGTAAAAGAACTGGAACGCCAGCATAAAGCATCCCTATTCGAACGCTACAAAGTTGGTCAGTATACTATTCCGGATACAGTAAAAAATCACCATGCAGATACCAGCAGTGCCTTTAAAGATAGTTATGTTTTTGAGTTTCTTAATCTTCCGGAATCATTCAAAGAAAGGGATTTGCAGGCTGCATTGAATGAACGCATCAAGGCCTTTGTATTGGAGCTCGGGAAGGACTTTATTTTTATGGAAGAGAATTACCGGGTACAGGTTGGTAATGTAGATTTCTTCATTGACCTGCTGTTTTATCACCGCAAGCTCCACTGCATGGTCGCATTTGAGCTTAAGACCGGTGAGTTCAAACCGGAATATTTAAAGAAGCTAAGTTTTTACCTGGAAGCACTTGACAGAGATGTAAAGTATGACGAGGAAAAACCCAGCGTAGGTGTACTGCTTTGTCAGGAAAAAAATTCTCAGATAGTGGAATACTCCATTAACCGGGAATTATCACCGATACTTATCGCAGAGTACCAGACGTTTTTACCAAATAAAGAAATGTTGAGGAGGAAATTTACAGAGTTGTTTCAGAATGAAAAGACAGAGTGATAATGATGATTTATAAATATTAATTTAATTTATATTAATTGAAAATCAATACTTTTAAATTGTCTCATCGCCGATGACACAATTTAAAAGTATTTTTTATGTATATGAAATGGGGAACATTTCATTCACCCCAAAAATAAAAAAGCTGCCACATTTCGTGGCAGCTTCTGGTTTGACTGACTATGGTATAAATCGTACTTACTTCAAGCTAAAGCCCGTCTCTTTCACATCCCTGCTATTTCCACCAATAAAGAGTTTGAACTCACCTGGTTCAGCAGCATATTTCAATTCGTTGTTATAAAATTTCAGGTCGTTTTCGGTAATAGTAAAAGTTACCTGTCTGGACTCGCCCGCCTTGAGTGCAATACGCTGAAAGCCTTTCAGCTCCTTCACCGGCCTGGTGATACTTGCTACCATGTCACGGGTATACAACTGCACGATTTCAACGCCATCCTGTTTACCAGTATTCGTTACCGTTACAGTAGCTTTTATATTTCCACCTTTTGTAAACGTGTTGGAAGATAAAGTGATATCGCTGTAGCCAAACGTCGTATAGCTAAGACCGTAGCCAAAAGGATACAGTGCCTCGTTGGACACATCCAGGTAGTTGGAGCGGAATTTAGTAAACCATTTATCGTTGCCGGCGAGCGGACGTCCGGTAGGTTTTTGTGCGTAGTAAAGAGGTACCTGACCTATGTTTTGTGGAAAGCTGGTGGTGAGTTTACCGGAAGGAGTTACCGCGCCAAACAGCACATCTGCAATGGCAGCACCACCTTCACAACCACCAAACCATACGTTCAGGATGGCAGGCACATGTTCATTTTCCCAGCCCAGCGTCATCGGACGACCAGCAAAAAGCACCAGTACTACCGGTTTACCGGTGGCTACCAATGCAGCGAGCAATTCTTTCTGCGTATCGGGAATACCAATGTCTGTTCTGCTGGCGCTCTCACCACTCATTTCGGATGATTCACCCAGTGCTGCCACGATAATATCAGATTTCGCTGCTGCCTCCAATGCTTCTTTTCTCAGTTCAGCAGCGCTGCGGCCATCTCTGTGCAGGGAACGGCCAAACATAGTACTGTTGATTTCCAGCATGGAATCAGCAGTAAGGTTGGAACCTTTTGCATAATTGATGGTCACCTGGCTACCAACTTCTTTCTGCAGCGCTTCGCGGAGTGAAGCATGCTTCGTGATTTCCGCGGATACAGACCAGGTGCCGGTCATGTTTTCCCTGGAATCAGCCAGTGGCCCGATCAATGCAATGGAACCCTGTTTTTTCAGCGGCAGCAGCTGTTGCTGGTTGCGCAGCAATACAAATGATTCCGTGGCCGCTTTGCGTGCTTCCAGGCGATTTTGAGCGGTGTAGATATCACCGGCACGGTCGCCTTTGGAATTACGGTAAGGGTCAGCAAACAGGCCTAATTTGTATTTGGCTTCCAGTATACGGCGACAAGCAGTATTGATCGTATTGATATCTATTTTACCTTCCTTCAGCGATTTGGCAATGGTGCCGGTAAAACCTTCTCCCACCATATCCATATCTGTACCTGCTTTCAACGCCAGTGCAGCTACCTGTTGCAGATCACCCAGCCCATGTGCAATCATCTCATTAATGGCGGTGTAATCCGTTACCACAAAGCCTTTGAAGCCCCATTGCTTACGGAGCACGTCGGTCATCAGCCATTTGTTGGCGGTAGCCGGAATGCCATCCACATCATTAAAAGAAGTCATGACGGTGGCAGCACCTGCATCCACAGCGGCTTTATATGGAGGGAAGTAGTCATTGTACATGCGTACATGACTCATATCGGTAGTATTGTAATCCCTGCCGGCTTCTGAAGCACCGTACAATGCAAAGTGTTTTACGCAGGCGAGGATATTGCTGTTTTCAGAAAAGTTATTACCCTGATAACCTTTTACCATGGCGGCTGCTATTTTAGAACCCAGGTAAGGATCTTCGCCGGAACCTTCTGCAATTCTTCCCCAGCGGGCATCGCGGGCGATGTCCACCATGGGGGAAAATGTCCAGTTGATACCATCAGCACTGGCTTCAATGGCTGCAATGCGTGCGCTTCTTTCAATCATATCCATATCCCAGGAGCAGGATAATGCCAGCGGAATAGGGAAAGTAGTTTTGTATCCATGTACTACATCCAGGCCAAACAGCAATGGAATTTTCATGCGGGACTGCTCCATGGCAATCTGCTGTGTTCTGCGAATATCTTCCACCTTGGTCATGTTGAGCATAGCGCCCACCTGACCGGCTTTAATCTTGGATTCCACGCCGGTACTTACGGCAGAACCAGTCACCACTTCACCGGAAGTGAGCAGGTTCAGCTGTCCGATCTTTTCTTCCAGCGTCATTTTTTTCATCAGCGCATCCACAAATGTGTTCATTTGCTGCTGATTTTGTGCAAAAGCTGTGTGGCAGAACAGACTGAAAGCCAGCAGCAGCGGTAATCTTGAGTGTCTCATGTCAGAATCGTGTGGAAAATGTGATTAAAAACGAATGGTGCAAACTACCGGGAAATGGTCTGAAGGAAAACGCAGATCCCGTGAATCGGTCAGTACTGCATAGTCCAGTACCTCGATATTATTATTAACAAAGATAAAGTCGATTCGGCCTTCTTTGACCACATTTATCCAATTATGATATTTAAAATCCTGGAAAGTGCTGTCCGGTCCGTATGGTTTGGTTTTAGCAACCAGCCTGGCATCGTTGAATTGTTTCGCCATGGTGCCATATGCGCTGGTGGCCGGGCTTGAATTAAAATCACCTGTGATGATCACCGGTGTGGACGGGTCCGACAGCTGATGAATTTTTTCGAGGATCATTTTTGCGGAGTTCTCCCTTGCCTGCACGCCTTCGTTATCAAAGTGTGTATTGAAGAAATAGAAGGTTTTACCGGTCGTTTTTTCCGACAGCTGTGCCCAGGTGCAAATGCGGATATAAGCGGCATCCCAGCCTTTGGAAGGCACATCAGGGGTTGGCGACAGCCAGAAGTTACCGGATTTTACGAGCTCGTATTTTTCTTTATTATAAAATATGGCCGAGAACTCACCGCCTTCCTTGCCATCATTTCTCCCCACACCTACATGTTCATATGCTGGCATAGCCTCCAGGTCGTGCATCTGATCAATGAGGGCTTCCTGCACACCAAACACATCGAAGTGATGGTACTGGATCAGGTCGCGCACCATATCCTTACGGTGAGGCCAGGCGTTGGCGCTATCATAGGCAATATTGAGGCGGAGGTTGAAGGTGGCCGCTTTCATGGTAACCAGCTGCTGGTCTACCAGGTGAGGTGCCAGTGCTTTCTGCCAGATGCGGTAGCCGATGGGCTTCATGTGCAGCTGATCCGCTTTAAAGAGTTCCGCTTTGATGGTGCCATTGGTATTCAGCATTTTGCTGAATACATCTACAAATGAAGTGTTAGGCTGTTTGGCGAGGAATTGCTGAATCGCTTTGTTGGTTTTCACCATTTCCGGCAACAGGTGCGCCCTGCTGGGACTAGGTTTTATGGAGATGTAGGTGACAGGGGTGTTTGGCATCCGCTGTCTGATCATTGTGTACAAGGTTTGGAAGCGCTTCAGCGCTGCTGTTGCCTTTACGGTATCAGATGCCAGGTCATTCTCTCCGCAATAAATAACTATTTGCTTGGGTTTATAAGCAAAGATGACATCGTTGGCATAGTGGATCACATCCAGCAGATTAGAGCCGCCAAAGCCACGATTAATGATATGATGGCCAGGGAAGTAATTATTGACATCCTGCCAGTAGGTAAAGGAAGAACTGCCGATAAACAGTATTTCGTTTCCGGTGGGGGCATCAATGGAGTCCTGGTGTTTGAACGCCTGAATATCAGCAGCGTAAGGATACTGCTGTTGCGCATAGGTACTGCTGAAAAAGCAGAGGCATAGTACTGCAACCAAAATTTTTCTCATGGAACGTCGATTAATAGCTTCACTTTGATGTATAGTGTTACAAAGCTACCATCTTACCCCATTTGGGAGAAAAAAAATTACCTGGAGCGCAGCACGATCGTATTAGTATCACGCTTAATAACTTCTGTATTAAGAACGGTAGAAAGTACGAACAGCGCGTCATCCAGGGAAGATATGAGGATGGGGCCGTTTACAGTTCTGTTGCTCAGCGCTGTATTCTCCATAATTATCTTCTTGCCAAAATTATCTTCCAGGTAAAGGAGGATGTCGTTTACTTTTGGGTCCTGCAGTATGAGCTTTTGCTCTTTCCAGGCGGAGAATTTTTCGGGGGAAGTACCAGCGGTGATGAATTTTTTTTCTACGTCGTTATAGGCTACGAGCTGGCCGGGTTCCATAACAATATCGGGTGCTTTGCCGCTGCTGAAGTGCAATCTGATTTTGCCACTCTGTAGTACTACTTCCGTTTTGCGCCGCCGCTGGCGAATGTCGAAAACGGTGCCCAGTACGGTAACGGTGAGATCTTTGGTATGTACCAGGAACTTTTCACCTGCCTTTATATGATTAGTATCTTTATTAATATGACTAACATTAAACAACGCTTCCCCTTCCAGCCATACTTCCCTGTCGTTACCGCTCTTCCAGTTTTTATGATAGGTGATTTTGGAATTAGCGTTGAGGTCTACCTGTGAGCCATCCGGCAGGGTCACTTTCCTCATTTCTCCGTAGCCGGTACTGGCAATCAATTGCTCGTTATTTTGTTTCAGGACCAGGTAAGCACCTGTAATAAGTACGATGCCTGCCAGCACAGCAGCGGCTTTGAACAGTATACTCCGGGAAAGGATGCGTACTTTGGCAGCCGGCGCAGGTTGCGACAGATTGGCCTGTATAGCCTGGAAATGCTTTTCCCAGGAGGCCTCCACTTCCTCATCCGTGGGTGTGTGGGTAGCAAACGTAATGCCTTTTAAGTACCGGCGGGCATTTTCAATAGCTTCCTTATGTTGGGGAACGGCGCTGATCACCGCCTGCCAGTAGTGGTCGTTATCTGCTGACGGCGTGTACACCCATTCCTGGAAATAGGAATCCGTAAGAAAATCGCTTTCCTTATAGTGATTATATTTATGTGCAATGGATTCTCTTTTCATTCTATTTAATATAGTATCCGGTGCTGTTGTTTTTACCCCAAACTATTTTATAAATTTTCTTCAAATTGTATAAACAGCAAATATTAGAATAATAACATAAAGAACATAACCTTTTCTTTAAGGGCTAACAAGCTCCTGGCCATAATCTTATATGTAGCTTTTACCGAGATATTGAGAATAGATGCCACTTCTTTGTATGAAAGATTTTCATAAAACTTGAGGAAGATCGCTTCCAGCTGGCGGCCCGTCAACGTTTTTATTGCTTTTTGTAATTTAACTTGCATCTCCTCGTTGAGTTCATGACTAACGATGACATGCTCAATGGAGAATTCATGTTCTTCCTCTGCAGACTGATTTAATACAATTTTATCGTGCTGCCTGATTTTTTTAATGAGAACGTACCGGAATGATGAGTAGAGATAAAAATTGGGTGATTCTACATGTGATAATTTCTCACGCCTGTTCCACAAATCCAGGAATACCTCCTGAATACTGTCTTCTATAAGATGCGTGTTATTGGTAAACTTCCTGCCGTAGTTGTAAAACCGCTTGTAATATTCTTTGTACAATCCGGAGTAGGCTTCAATATCGCCATTCTTTATATGTTGAAAAACCGGATTGTCCATTGTTTAGGTCAGAGATTGGAATGTTGTGTCTTACAAAATTATTGAAAAAGGAAACGATAATACCAGTTTTTGAGACTTTAGAACCACCATATTATGTTAAGTAATTGTTATCGGTAACGCTGATGTATAGCAGTCGTCATGCATATGAGAAAAATAAAAATAGATATAATGAGTTTAGTATTTTGATTGTCAATATGTTATGGGAGATGTTATGGTAGCCATAGCAGAAGGTACTTTTTAGTGCTCCATTCCACCGAAAAAAAATTAAATCCACCGTGGGGTAATTTTTTCCGTTCCTGGCACTAACAGCTTAAAAGGAACAAATTCCACTTTAACTAACGAAAAAAAATTCGCCAACTATGACGCTGCGCTATTTTAAGCGGTTGCTTGTCGTACTATTGCTGGCTGCAACCAGCCAGGTGTATGCACAGAAAGCTGTCCCTGTAATTGATGCCTTGAAAGCTATTACCCGCGAGTTCAAAGCAGATTTTGTGTATGATCCGCAGGTAGTTAAGAAAAAGACAACCACCTACAATGTTTCCAACTTCACCGGAAAGTCGCTGGAAGATGTATTGAAAGGAGTGCTCTACCCTAATGACCTCGTATTCCTTTACGTAAAGCCTAACTACTACACCATTGTAGAAAAGGATCGCGTAGGCGAATACCAGGCCCCCGCAAAAAAATTAAATGAAGACAACCTCCAGGCTACTACCCAGGCTAATCAGAAGGTGAAAGTAAGCGGTATCGTTACCGATGCTAACGGTCGCCTCTTCAGCGTAATGGTAGTAGAAAAAGGTACCTCCAACGGTACCATGACCAAAGAAGACGGGAGTTACACCCTCACCGTTTCAGGTCCTAATGCTGTCCTGGCTTATTCTATCATTGGCTATACCGCCAAAGAAGAAGTGGTAGGCAGCCGTACCGCCATTGATGTGCAACTGGCTGAATCTACCAAACAATTGGGAGAAGTAGTAGTTACCGCACTCGGTGTTAAACGCGACGAGAAAGCACTCGGTTACGCCGTGCAGTCTGTAAAAGGTTCCAACATGCAGACCGTAAAAGGCGTGGACGTAGGTACTTCCCTCACTGGTCAGGTTTCCGGCCTGACGGTTAAAAACTCTACAGAATTTAACGGTGCACCTAAACTCGAAATGCGTGGTGAAACCCCACTGCTGGTTATCGACGGTGTACCTTATGGTAATATGACCCTGCGCGATATCCCTACGGACGATATCGAAAGCATCAACATGCTGAAAGGTCCTACCGCCGCAGCTTTGTACGGTTCCCGTGGTGCTGCCGGTGCGGTGATGATCACTACCAAACGTGGTAAGGAAGATCGTCTCACCATCGACGTGAACAGCAACACCATGTTCAACCTCGGCTACCTCGCCATCCCAGAAGTGCAAACTTCTTATGGTCATGGTCTGGATGGTAAAATCGCAACCGACTATGTATGGGGACCTAAACTGGACATCGGCCAAACTGCTATTCAGTGGAACCCGATCACCAAACAGAATGAGGATATGCCACTGGTATCCAGCGGTAAAGACAACCTGAAGAATTTTATGCAAACAGGTCTGATCACCAATAACAGCGTTAGCGTTACCAAAGGTGGACAGAACGGTTTCTTCAGAGCTGGTGTAAACCATATCTATAATAAAGGACAGTTCCCTAACCAGAAACTGAACATCCTTAACTATACCATGAGCGGCGAACTGAAAGCTGGTGATAAATTCACCCTGGAAAGCCACATGGGATACACCCGCACCACCGCTCCGCAACTTTGGGGCAGCTCTTATGACCAACAAGGTTATATCTACCAGATCCTGATGTGGACTGGTCCGGACTACGATATCCGTCAGTATAAAGACTACTGGGTTAAACCAAATGTGCAACAAAACTGGTTGTACAACGCCTGGTATGATAATCCATATCTGATCGCGTATGAAAAAACAAGAAGTACAGAGCAAAATAAACTGAACGCCAGCCTGGTAATGAACTACAACTTTACCAAAGACCTGAAGCTGATGTTTAGAAACGGTTACGACTACTATAAAAATGAAGACGTAGTACAAAACCCTGCTGGCATCAATTCCACCAGAGGTATGACTATCGGCAATTCCTTCCCTTTTGACTTTAGCGGTAAAGGGCTTTATGGCCAGAACCAGTCATGGGGTAATAGTATTAACTCCGACCTGCTTTTGACCTACAACAAGCAAATTGGTAAATGGAATATCGACGCGTTGGGTGGTGGATCTCTTTTCTACTATAACCAAAGAGAGCAGGGTGCAAAAACCAGAAACGGTTTAGCTGTACCAGGCTGGTATTCTCTGGCTAACGCGGTGCCTTCTACTACTGCCGGTGTGGATGGTATCATTAACACTTACGGTACCTGGGCACGTCAAACCAACTCTGTGTATGGTAAAGCTACCCTTTCCTGGAACAGCGCTGTATTCCTTGATGTTACCGGAAGAAATGACTGGAGTTCCACACAGGCTTCTGATGCAAGATCTTACTTCTACCCTTCTGTGGCTACCAGTGTGCTGATGTCTGAGTTCATCAAAATGCCGGAATGGATTGATATGTGGAAAGTGAGAGGTTCCTGGACTATGACCAAAACTCCGCTGGATGTATATGCCAATAATCTGGCTTATACCATCAATAACAGCTGGGGTACTACCAGTGCCACCACGCCGGATAACCTGGCCGGAAGCAACCTCCTGCCAACTACCACACGCACCTGGGAATTTGGTGCCGCTGCTTATCTGTTCCAGAAACGCCTGCACGTAGATATTGCTTACTTCACTAAGCTGTACTACAATAACCAGATTAAACAAACCCTTGCACCTTCTTCTGGTTATGCCACTACGCTGATCAACACCGACGAAACATTTGCCCGTCGTGGTGTGGAAATCACCTTGGATGGTACCGTGATGAAGCAGGGTAAGTTCCAGTGGAATTCCATGGTGAACTTCTCTACACAACACAGATATTATGTAGACATCGATCCTGTATATTCTGCTAAAAACCTTTGGACTAAATCCGGTGGTCGTTATGATGTATATGCAAGAACTGGTCAGGCGCTGAGAGATCCGCAGGGTAACCTGATCCACCAGGGTGGCCAGGTACAGTTTAATCCTTATACACAGCAGTTTGGTTACACTGATCCTGACTTTGTATTTGGCTTTATCAACAACTTCACTTACGGTAACTGGAACCTCGGTATCTCTATCGATGGTCGTATCGGTGGCGTATTGTACGATTACATCTATGCTAAAATGTTCGATACAGGTGCTAACCCTGAAACCGATAACCAATGGCGTTATGACGAGGTGGTTAAAGGTTTGAAAAACTATGTGGGTAATGGTGTGAAAGTCGTGAGCGGAGAAGTTACCTACGATAATTTTGGTCAGATCAAAACTGATACCCGTAAGTATGCACCGAATGATGTACCGGTTAGCTATCAGGCATATATGCGCAGATTTGGTAACTCCAGCGAAACAGGCGTAATGAGCAAGAGCTTTGTAAAGGTTCGTGAAATCTCATTAGGCTACAAGTTCCCGCAGGCATGGTTCGGTAAATCCGGTATCAAAAACGCTTCTGTGGCTGTAACCGGTCAAAACCTGTTCCTGTTTACCAAATTCAAATACTCCGATCCGGATGTTGATTCTGAAGATATGAACGCGCCTGCTCAACGTATGGTGGGTGTTAACATTAAGGTTGGATTCTAAAATTATATACTAACATGACTAAGCATATATCTAAAATATCTGTTATTGCGGCGCTGGTGACTGGTTTTGGTCTTAGTAGCTGTACTAAAAAGTTTGATGATATCAACACCAATCCAGATAAGCCTTCCCAGGCTTCCTCAGAGTGGCTGGCTACCAATATGCTGACTTCCATTACCTCTAAGGATATCTCCCAGGGTACAGGTTTCCGTCAGCCATTTTCCTTAGGGAAATATATCAGCTGGACGGAGTTGGTAAGCGACAACCAATACAATAAACTTACAAGAGTTGATTTCGCACGTTTGCTGGTACTGCGTGATGTAGAGCCAATGATCAAAAATGCGAGCACTTCGGAGTTAAAAACAACGTTCGAAGGCTTCGGTCATTTCATCCGTGCGTGGCAGTTTTTCCTGACCACTATGCAGGTGGGTGATATCCCGTACTCTCAGGCTATTCAGGGATCTACCGGCGTTATCAAAGCTAAATACGATACCCAGAAAGATGTATTCATCGGTATCCTGAGAGAGCTGGATCAGGCAGATTCACTGTTCGCGAAAGGCGTAAACTTCACCGGTGATTTCATTTACCAGGGAAATGTGGATAAGTGGAGAAGATTAGCGAATACTTTCCAGCTGCATGTACTGATGAACCTGTATAAGAAAACCGGTGATGCAGACCTGGATGTGATCAATAAGTTCAAAGCAGTGGCTGCACGCCCGCTGATGCGTGATTACAGCGATAACTTTGCCGTTACATATACCGCTTCTGCTGGTTATGCTTACCCTTGGTCCAATACACCGGCACAAATCAACTCTTTCGTGGATTACCCGGTAATGTCTAATTCCATTATGGACCCAATGATTGCTTCACAGGACAGACGCGTATTTTACGTGGCAGAACCTGCGCCTGCATTAATCAGAGGAGGCAAATCCGCCAGCGATTTCAGCGCTTACCTCGGTATCGATCCTGCTGATGAAATGTCAACGATCGTGACCAGAAAAACAGCCGGTAATTCCTGCGGCGTAAACAAACGTTACGAGCAACTGTATAACGCTGAGCCTGTGGGACTGATGAACTACTGGGATCTGCAGTTTATACTGGCAGAAGCTACCGTTCGTGGCTGGATTTCCGGTACAGACGCACAGACCTACTATGCAAATGGTATCAAGTCGCATATGAACTTCTATGTAAAATATACTCCTGCATCCTATGCACACGGCATGGTGATGGATGATGCGTATATCAATGCATTCCCTGCTACTGTAGCGCTGACTGGTTCTTCAGAGAATCAAATCAAGCAGATCATCACGCAAAAGTATATCGCTGGTTTCTTCCAGAACTCTGATTTCACTGCGTGGTATGAAAACAGACGTACAGGTTATCCGGTATTGACCATTAACCCTGCTACTAACCTGAATACACCAGCAAATGCAATGCCTTTGAGATGGCTGTATCCGCAAAAAGAGCTGGATTACAACGCCGAAAATCTGAGTGCTGCGCTCCAAACACAATACAATGGCAATGATGATAACAACGTTATCATGTGGTTGCTCAAATAAGCTTTAACCTTGTGCAGATATAAAACTAAAAGGGTGTTCCGATTGCGGAACACCCTTTTAATTTGTAGCAACAGCCTGCGTCTCCTGCGCGGGGAGGCGGGCGCAGCCCATCTCTATTTCTTCACTTCCACCCACTTACCAGGGGTGAAAGCACTAATGGTATTATCATACATCGCTTCACAACTGGTGGCCGGCAGGTAGAACCTACCCAGATAGGCCGCATTCAGCAATACGTTATAAGTACGTGACCTGTTTTCCTCTACGTTAAAGTAAGTGTATACCCTGTCATCACGTATATCCATATACGTAGCCGGCGAGGACCTGTTGGCGCTGTCATTGCCCATCAATCTGGTATTCAGTATTTCCCAGCCTGACGGGAATATCTGCGACAACGCCATTTGTTCGTAGTACCCGCGCTTGCCCGGATTCCGTATAGTCACGGAAGCAACGAAGTCTTCTCCCTGCCTGAGGCTCGCAGGATCTATCGGCTGCCCTTCCCTGGTGAGGTAATGTACCTGCATATCCAGGATGTCAGCGTTATTGCTGGCTGCCGGCTCACTGCCTGATTCCGGCTGGCCGCGGGAGATTACCCTCACATACAGCATATTACTGCCGCTGTTATTGATGGCAATGCTACCGGTATTGTTAGCGTTGAGCGGTATCTGCGATACTACGGAGTTACTGTTGACAGTAGCCTTGCTGCCATTAATAGTATAGCTGAAATTCATTTTGCTGCTGCCTTTGTTGGCCCCGGTGAACTTAGCAATGGCGATCAACGCGTACGCAGTGGTTTGTGTGCTGTACCAGGAGTCGTACTGCGACAGCTTGCTGGCTATTTCCCTGGTGAGGGCGTTCGCCTTGGCTGTTTGGCCCAGTATCGCCTCAGTTTCCAGGATCATGGCTTTATCGCGAAGATCGGAGCCGAAGGTACCGCCCAGCTGATTATAAGCTTTCACATCTGTGGTAAGGCCTGCCACGAGGCTGTTAGCCACTTCCGGTTGTCCGGCGAGTTTATAAGCTGCTGCCAGACGCCATTTGGCCGGTGCGGAAATATATCTGAATTCTTTTAGCCTGTTCATAGCGCCCAGCTCCGGCACTTTCGCCAGGGCGAGCAGGTACAGGCGGTAGGCCTGTGTGAGATCGCCGCCGTAGAAGTTAGTGGTATTTGGCGCCCAGGTGTTTGCTTTGTTACGCTGGTATTTTTTCCATTGATCCAGCAGGCCGGCAGGCAGGGTGTAGCCTCTGGCTTGTGCTTCCACGAGGAAGTGACCACCGTAGTTAGTGCCCCACTCGTCAGCAGTAGCACCGCCAGGCCAGTAGGCAAAGCCGCCGTCAGAAGTCTGGAAGCTGCGGAGCTTATTGATCCCTGCTTTCACGTTGCGGTCAATTTCCGCTATCTGCGATTCTTTCAGGTCCATCAGCTGGTTTAACACCAGTTGCGGGAATACACCGGATGTAGTTTGTTCGATACAGCCGTGTGGATAACTGATCAAAAACTGCAGGCGTTTGCCCAGGTTCAGTGAAGGAATAGTAGATACTTCCAATACCGCAGTATTGGTTCCTGCCATGCCCACAGGGGTGTAGCTGGTACTCCAGCCCTTGCTGCCTTCCAGCGTGTATTCTTCTACGTTAGTGATAAACGGATTCGGATTTCTTACCTGTAACTCTACATTGTCTTCTGCCTGTTCACGGCCGCTGGCGGCTACTACCTTGATTTTAGCCACACCTACCTGCGGTCTTACCTTCACATCAAAGTACACAATTTGCTCACCCGGCATCGGGAAGGAAACGGTTTTAGTACGCTCTCCTACTACTTCCAGCAATGGGTTAGTAGTAAGGGTAACGGTAGCACTTTTTACAGTAGGCTCCAGTCCAAACACGGTTACCGGCAGCTGCATCGTTTCGGATGGACCCAGTACCCGCGGCGCTGAAGTGAGTACCATCAGCGGTTTTTTCACCGCTACGGTTTTTTCTGCCTGACCGTAAGCACCATCCTGACCTGCTACCACCATGGCTTTTACGGAACCGATGTAAGGTGGTAATTTAAATTTATGCGTTTGCTTTTGTCCTGATTTCAGGTAGAAAGGTCCCATGTATTTCACTACCGGCTTAAAGCGGTTGGCTTTAGCTGCGCCGGCATTACGGTTCAACCCTTCGTCGCCACCAATGCTCAGGATGCGGTCCATGTCCACACCCCAGGCGCCGATCACATAATCAAACAGGTCCCAGGTGCGTACGCCCAGTGCTTCCCGTGCATAGAAAGAACTATGCGGGTCCGGCGTTTTAAAGCGGGTGAGGTCCAGCAATCCTTCATCCACAATAGCGATGGTATAGGTCATAGCCTTACCACTCGCCTCGCTCACAGTGATGTTGGCTTCTGCTTCCGGTTTCAGCTTGTCTGGCATCGCGATCTGTGGTTTCAGGATCGTCTGGGGATCTTCTACCAGGATCGGAATGGTGCCGTACATACGGATGGGGAGGTCGTTGAGAGTTTGTGCATGTGGCTGCAGCAAACTAACGTTTACGTATATATTAGGCGCCATATTTTTGGCGGCCTTGAATTTATAGGTAGTCTGGCCTTTTTTAGTATTGATCCATTCCGTTTGCAGCACTTTACTACCGCTTTCGATGCTGATCAGGCCTCTGCCGCCTTCACTGCTCGGAATAGTCAACGTGATATCCTCACCTGTTTTGTAGCTGGTTTTATCGGAGGTAAACACCAGCATGGAGGCCTCTGCTGGATTTTCTTTCTGCATACGCTCTGCCCATCCCGGGTAGTCGATGTACACGGATTTACCAGCGGTATGGCCGCTTTGCAGGTCTTTCACCCGGATGAGGAAACGGCCCCATTCCGGTGAGTTGATGCGCAGTGGATAGGTGCCTTTACCATTGTTAAGTGTGACCACCGTTTTCTCCAGCAGCTGGTTATAACTGTCTTGGGTGAAGTTGGAGTAGTCGTCGGCATCGCCGCCATCCCACCACCATCTCCAGCGGACTTTATACAATTCCACCTGAACTTCCCTGCTGCCGGAAATTAATCTTCCTTCGTCGTTCACATTTACGATATCGACTGTGTGCGACTGATCTGTGAGCAGCATGCCGGTAGTGCGGTCGCCTTGTGGCATACGTACGCCCACATAAGCATTGTAAGGATTATAGGGCAGGGAGAAATTATCGATACTGAAATCGCCTCCCGGTTCAAATACTTTTACTTCAAAGTTGGCTTTGAGCTGTCCGGGTGCGGGCTTGCCCAGCGGGATGTTGGCGCTCACCGGTGCACTGCCGTTGTCACTCAGGCTACCTTCGAAGATGGTTTTACTCTCTGCTTCAAAGCGGGTTACAGGGTCATCAAAACTGAAGTCCTGGAAGCCTTTAAAGGAGGTTTTTTGCTGAGTGAGATTTACATCTACCTTAGCTTTCAAATGCTGAGCAGTAGCTCCAAACAGCCACATAGCGGTAAGGGTACCCTGGGTGCCTGATTTGGATAGGGCATTACCCGGGAAGTCCATTTTAATTTTTAACCGGTTGGGCTTCACTGTTTCAATGCGCACATTTTTGGTAAAGGTGGCACCACCTACTTTTACTTTAGCGAGCCAGCTGCCGGTGATATCTTCCGGTTGTGTAACGGTAGCGAAGTTATAGAAGCCATTGAGACTGCTGTTAGCATTAATACGCTTATACAGCTGGCCTTTCGGATTGTACAATTCCAGTGTAACCGGGAGGTCGGCAGGCAGCTTTTTGTCTTTGTCTTCCAGGATGAATGTGAGATAGATGGAGTCGCCGGGACGCCATACACCTCGTTCTCCGTAGAGGAAGCCTTTGATGCCCTGCTGCACTTCCTCACCTTTCACATCGAAGCGACTAAGCGGCAGGGAGCTACCATCATCCAGTTTCAGGTAGCCGCGTTCGGAACCTTTTTTGGCAATGAGCAGGTAGGGTTTGCGTTTAAGATCAAAGGTAGCCATGCCATCACCATCGCTCTTGGTTTTAAAGATCACCTGGTTTTGGAAGTCGAGCAGCTCCAGTTCCACGGCCATCAATGGTTTGGTATCGCGTATATCCGTTACCGCTACCACCATGCTGTTATCATTGCCACGTTTGGCGGTGAGGCCAATGTTGGACGACATGATGTTGCGGGACGACCACCGGTCTTTATTATAGTACGAGTTAGAGCAGGGATTATCTCTGTCATCCCAGCGGAAACCCATTGGGTAGTAGGAGTCGTAGTTGCCCCAGAACTCATCATCTTCATCTACTCCTTTATGTTCTGAGTAGTATCCGTAGTCTTCATATTCACCTTCCTCATCGGAATTGGTTGCGGCTGGCGTGTTGTCTGCGCTGCAGGCGGTCATCGCATATTCGCGGCGGAAGCCAATGGTGATGCGGTAAATAGCCCCTGGCTCAGTTTTTACCAGCTGATCCAGGTCCAGGAAGAAACGATTTTTCTTGTGGAGGTTCAGGGATTTGTCGTTATCGAGGCGAATAGTTTTCTGTACTACGGGCTTGCCTACACGTCGTAATTCCTGGGAGCCATTCAGGTCGTTTTGTTGCAGGTATTGTGGAATGTTGTTTTCATAAATTTTGATGATGCTAACATCCACTGCTTTCAGATTCACGGCTTCAAACGGTATCACCATTTTATTACTTTCCGGCAATATCACGCCTTTTCCTGGAATGCTTACGGACGGCATGGTGTTCTCGAAATTCACGTTGGCGCTGTAGTTGCTGGATAAGCGTTTATCCGTGATATTTAGTATACCCTCGTTGATTACCACGCTGTAGTTGCCTTCCAGGCGATTAGGGGCGTATACTTTTACTTCGCTGCCGTCAATGCTGTAGCGGAGGTCGCTCTGGCCGCTGATGCTGATCAGTCCTTCCAGCGACTGTGCCATGCTGATAGGATCGGAGAACTGCACCAGCAGGTGTTGTTCCGGATCGGACATGGCTTTTGTATTGAGTACTTTGAAGTCGCCTACTGCTGGTACTTCTATGGTTTCTTTGCCATCTTTATCTACTTTCAGTGAAGCGCCATTCCAGGTAAGTGCCAGGCTGGTGGCGCTGTTGTGGCGTTGAATATTATTGATGGTGTATTTAGAAGTATGTTCGGCAGCGTTATGCTCCCACGTAATGGGCAGCTTTTTGCCCTGGTAGGTGGCCGTCAGGATTTTTTCGATGTCCTGCGGCTGCTCAGCATCTGCGGTGTAAAGGCTTCCAGAGAAGGACATCCGGTCGAGAGACGAGTTGTCGGCTGCCCGGAGACCATTCATGTCTACCGTAAAAGAAGGCTGGATAACTTTAAAACTAAACTCGAATGTTTTAAGGTCGGCAGGTACTTCCATCACTTTATCCAGCAGGAACTTCGCGTTGTATTGCTTGCCCGGCTGCAGGTTTTCATCGGGCCTGAACTCGATGGTGGTGGCGTCAATCCAATAGGTTTTACCCTTGATGGATGGCGAGAACTCGAATACCTGTTTTTCTACAGGTTCGTTTTGTGTGTGGGTAACGTTGGCTTGTCCGGCCAGGTGAACGCGAATAGCACTTTGCTTGGAAATAATCCCCGCCGTATAGGCTTCGATGTATTTCGCAAAGGCGACACTCGGTTCTTTCTTAGTTGTTCTACATGCACTGTACAGGCACACAACTGCTACACAAAATAGGGATGCTAAAACAGCATGACGTATTTTTGGGTACATCAGTAAAGGATTATGGTGATTAACTGGTGCGAATATACTGATTATATCATGTGACCCCTTTCCAGGCGCAGGAATTTATTCACGCAGGATGGCAGTTCTTCTTCATAGTGGGTAACGTATATCAGCGTTACCGGCATATGCTCGCACAATTGTTCTATCACTTTTTTGAAATGATTTTTTTGTTGTTGATCAAGCCCCTGGCAGGGTTCATCAAAAATCAGCAGTGGCGGATTCTTTACCAGGGCGCGTGCCAGCAGTACCAGGCGCTGACTGCTTTCAGGAATCAGTTTAAAAGGCTGGTCTGCTGCATCGGCAATGCCCAGTATCTCCAGCCAGCTGGCGGCAATGGCTTTCTGCTCTTCTGTAGCGGGTTTGGTGCTGCCAATAATGTCAGAAAAGCCGGAGCATACTACTTGCAGGCTCTTATCTCTCGCCGTAAAATATTGGTGTAATTCGGGAGATACAAAGCCTATCTTTTTCTTTATGTCCCAGATGCTTTCCCCACTGCCACGTTTGCGGTCAAACAACCAGAGCTTATTAGCGTAGGCTTGTGGGTTATCACCGTTCACCAGACTGAGTAGCGTGGATTTTCCGGCTCCGTTATGTCCCAGTAAAGCCCATTTGTCATTGGGCTTCACCAGCCAGGTTATGTCTTCCAGGATGGTGTTTTCACCGTATTTCACCTTTACCTGCTCCATGCGGATGATGGAATCAAACTGTTGCGCTGCAATATTTTTAGTAAGGGATGCTATCTTCTCTGTTTCAATTAAGGGTAACTCAGCTACTGATTCATCCGGTAATGGCAGTTGCAGGTATTCATCGCGTGTATACTTTCCCGTTATAGTCCCGTTATCCAGTGTAAGTACATGAGTAATATGTGCAGGTATTTCCCGGGGAGATGTAGTGAGTATCACCGTTGTGCCGCCGCTTATTATTTCGTTTACCATCTGGCTGAAATCCTTCCGCGTTTGTACATCCAGACCTACATAGGGATTGTCGAGCATCAGGAGGGTAGGATTTTTCAGCAGGCCATGAGCGATCATTACTCTCCTGGTTTCCCCGTTGGAGAGTTTGATCAGGCGTTTAGCCAGGAGCGGCTGCAGTTTCAAAGGAGCCAGCAGCGCAGGTATATCAGTGATCCCAAGATGTTCCGCTACAGTAGGACTATTATCCGCATCCATGCTGTTGAAGCGCTGCTGGTAATAGAAGTCCGTAGTGGTGTTGGATAAATTTTTAAAGGTATGATGATGCCCCACGAAGGCAATCAGGTTACGATAGTTGAAATACGGGTCCGTAATAACATGCGATAGTTTATATCTCTCATAAAAATGATACCGGATACTCCCATTGATGATATTAAACTTACCTAGTATGGTATTGAGTAACGCCGTTTTTCCGGAGCCACTGGGACCGGTGATGGCCCATTGTTCGTTTTCCTTAATATCCCAGGAGAGCCCGGAAAAAAGGGTTTTATCAAGGTATCGTACGGTGATGTGTTCCAGCGAAAGGAACAGATCTGCATTGGTTCCCATATTAATCTGTTATTTAGTGATGCATGTGGGGGTAAAAATAGCAGGATTATTGAAAGGTTCGTACTTTTATGTGATAAATCTAAGGCGATGCGTTGGGAGATAAAATCATTTGATGAATTGACTACAGCTGAATTGTATGCAGCCATTCAGCTAAGGGTAGCAGTGTTTGTAATTGAACAGAATTGTCCTTACCAGGACCTGGATTATTCGGACCAGAAAGCCCTGCACCTGATGGGATACGATACAGAAAACCGGCTGGCAGCATATACCCGGTTGTTTGATAAAGGCATCAAGTACGCGGAAGCGAGCATCGGCAGGGTGGTAACGGCATCTTTTGCCAGGGGCAAGGGCGCAGGCCGGGAGCTGATGGAGGAATCTATTAAGCAGATTTATCAGCAGTTTGGGCAGCAGCCGATCCGGATTAGCGCACAGCAGTACCTGGAAAAGTTCTATACTTCGTTAGGATTTAAGACTGTGAGTGAGATGTATTTGGAGGATGATATTCCGCATGTGGAGATGTTGAAGGCATAGGCATTTCAGGCCCTAAACGGCTACAATTTTTTACAATAGCAAAGGGCCGCAGCAAGCGGCCCTTCTACAAACGATCAAGGGACCAAAGGTCCCTTGATTGCAAAACAAAATTTATCTGGTGGAAACCGGCTTCTTCTCTTTGGGTGGCACATATCTTTCTCTCACCTTATAGAACGGCAATACATACGATACGGTGTATTGCATATCAAATACTGCACTTTTGGAACCGCTGCCAAAACCTGGAATCGTGAGTGGTGTGAACCCATCTTTCTCCACACTATTGATTAATATCCTGGTTCTTACATTCCATCCGAGGAAGAAGTTTTTTAGGACCTCTGTTTTTAATCCCAGTACCAGCTCAGCCCAGTGGGCGGTCACATTGGTTTTGGGATAGGAGCCTGACAGTTGTCCGCCCCAGTAGGGAGCATGAATGGTGTAAGTAGGCACTTCATAGTTGAAGTGGGAGATGCCGTAACGGATACCCCCATAGAACATATTCTTTTCGTTGACATACTGTCTTTTCAGAAAATTATAGTCCAGGCCTATGGTGGCAAACATACCGTTGCCCTTATAGGTATAGTTGGTATCAGAATACGGGGTGTTGGTGTAACCTACTTCCAGCGCGGCGTAGGTATTGGCTTTGAGGCGTGCATCGGCCACAATGGTGTACTCCTGGCGGTAGGGATAGTAGATGTTATTAACAATCCTTCCCAGGTCCACGCCTATACGTAGTCCGCCGGGAACGAGCCAGGAACTGTCTTTCACCGGAGCGGCAGTAATTTTTTTAACAGCGCTTTGATGCGTCGTGTCTGCTGCTGATTTGGCAGCAGTGGTAACTGGCTTTTTCTGTGCAAACAGGGTTCCGCACAAAAGGCAGCTACTCAGTATAAAAGAAAAGTTGAAGGTGCGTATCATTGCTGTTTACTACTGACTTTTGAGTAATTATAACCGAGTCGATCAGGTGTCTGGTGGCGATCACTGTATCCAGCATAAAGGTAGTACCAAAGCCACATCCCGGCGAAATAAACATCGGCGTTCGTGTATACCTGAACGTGAGTGTATCTTTCCCTACGAGGGAGTCGATGCGCAGCATAAAGCGGCAGGTATCATTCACAGGGTCCAGGTTGAAGTACACGTTATTGGTACGCACATTATTAAGCAGGGTATCTTTATCCAGTGCCAGTGTGGTAACGGCACGGAAGGTGGTGTCCCATACGAAGTTCAGGCTGTCGCGCCGGAACTCCACGTGTACATCGGCGCGCAACGTTTGGTCGCAAACCTTTGTTTCATTTTCGCAGGCCGCCATCCCAATGAGGACGAGGCCTGCGATGATCAGTTGATAAATCGTTTTCATGCTGAAATTTGCGTTGGCAATATATTAAATTCCCAGCTCCTTTTTGAGAAAACGGGCAGTATGGCTGTCTTTACAGGTGCTTACCTGCTCAGGTGTGCCGGTACAGAGTATATTACCGCCGCCAGCGCCGCCTTCCGGCCCCAGGTCCACGATATAGTCGGCCATCTGGATCACGTCCAGGTTATGTTCAATCACCAGCACGGTATTGCCTCTGTCTACCAGTTTATTCAGTACCTGCAGCAGCAGTTGAATGTCCTGGAAGTGCAGGCCGGTGGTTGGTTCGTCGAGGATGTAAATAGTTTTACCGGTATCTTTCTTGGAAAGCTCGGTGGCCAGTTTCACACGCTGTGCCTCGCCACCGGAAAGGGTTACGGCGGACTGCCCCAGGGTGATATAGCCTAAGCCTACGTCCTGTAAGGTTTTTATTTTACGGTATATCCAGGGAACAGGTTGGAAGAATTCCACGGCCTCGTCTACTGTCATGTCCAGCACATCGGAGATGGATTTGCCTTTATAGCGGATTTCCAGTGTTTCGCGGTTGTAGCGGCGACCATTGCATTTTTCGCAGGGCACGTATACGTCCGGCAGGAAATTCATTTCTATCACGCGCATACCACCGCCTTCACAAACGTCACAGCGGCCTGTTTTTACGTTAAAGGAGAACCGACCGGCGTTATAGCCGCGGATCTTGGCTTCCGGCACCTGGGAAAACAGGGTGCGGATGTCCGTAAAGAAGCCGCAGTAGGTAGCCGGGTTGCTTCGTGGGGTGCGACCAATCGGGGATTGATCGATTTCAATTACTTTATCGATATGCTCCAGTCCTTTGATGCTTTTGTAGGGCATCGGTACCATTTTGGAATCGTACGCGTGTTTGGACAGGATAGGATATAATGTTTCGTTGATGAGGGTGGATTTACCGCTGCCGGAAACGCCTGTAACGCAGATGAAGGTTCCCAGCGGGAATTTTACGCTTACGTTTTTGAGGTTGTTGCCGGTAGCGCCTTTCAGTTCCAGGAAGTTGCCATTGCCTTTACGGCGCTCCGCCGGGATTTCCGGCAGCGTGGTGCCGTTAAGATAGCCGGCGGTAGGCGTTTTTAGCTTCAGGATTTCCTTTGGCGTGCCTGCGGCAATAATCTGGCCGCCGTGCACACCTGCGCCCGGACCAATATCCACCAGGTGATCGGCGTGCAGCATGATGTCCTTATCATGTTCCACCACAATCACGGTGTTACCCATTTCTTTGAGGTTGCGCAGGGCGTCGATCAGCTGCATGTTATCGCGCTGATGGAGGCCAATACTGGGCTCATCGAGGATATAGGTGATGCCCATCAGCTGGGAGCCTATTTGCGTGGCCAGCCTGATACGTTGCGACTCTCCGCCACTGAGTGTTCTGGTAGCACGGTTCAGGGTAAGGTAGGTCAGTCCTACGTTGAGGAGGAAGCCGAGTCTTTCCCTGATTTCCTTCAGGATATCTTTAGCGATGACGTTTTGTTTATTTTCCAGTCGCTCTTCGATGCCGGTAAACCAATTATACAGTTGGTCCAGGTCCATGTTGCCCAGTTCAGCGATATTTTTTTCATCTACCTTGAAGAACAGGCTTTCCTTTTTCAGGCGGGTACCTTCACATACGGGGCAGGTGTCCAGTTGCATAAAGCTTTCGGCCCAGTTGCGTACGTGATCGGAGGCGGTGTCGTTGAAAAAGCGGCGAACGGTGTTGATCACCCCTTCAAATTCTGTGGAGTATTTGGAGGTGTCGATGGTTTCATCGATATCTACATCCGCTTCCAGTTTACCGTTTTCATCTCCAAAGAGGAGCATGTTGAGTGCTTTCTGGGGGATGTCGGAGATAGGCGCGGTGAGGGAGAATTTATATTTTTTAGCGAGTTGCTGTACCTGTTTAAAGGTAAAGGTATCGCGGGCTTCGCCGAGTGGTTTGAGACCGCCATCATTGAGGGAAACGCTGTAATCGGGGATTACTTCGTCCATATTGATCTGGTAGATGGTGCCGAGGCCTTTACAGCGAGGGCAGGCGCCATAGGGCGAGTTAAACGAGAAGGTGTTCGGAGAGGGCTCTTCGTAGGAGAGGCCGGTTTCTTCACACATCAGCTGTTTACTGAACTGGCTTACTTTGCCGCTGTCATGGTCCTGGATAAACAGGAGGCCTTTGCCCATAGTGAGTGCTTTTTGTACACTCTGGCTGATGCGGGTGCGGGCATCTTCCTGTACCTGTATGCGGTCGATCACGAGTTCGATTTCGTGGATCTTGTAGCGGTCTACCTGCATACGTTCTTTCAGGTCCATGATTTCTCCGTCTACGCGTACTTTGAGGTAGCCTTGTTTGCGTACCTGTTCAAAGAGTTCGCGGTAGTGTCCTTTACGGCCACGTACCAACGGCGCGAGGATTACGAGTTTCTTTTTGTTATAGTGCTTAAACAGGTGCGCGAGGATTTCTTCTTCGGAGAAGCGTGTCATCCGTTTGTTGGTGTTATAGGAATAGGCAATGCCTACACGCGCAAACAGCAACCTGAGAAAGTCATAGATTTCTGTAATGGTACCCACGGTAGAGCGTGGGTTCTTGTTAGTGGTTTTCTGTTCGATGGAAATAACGGGCGACAGGCCGGTGATTTTATCCACATTGGGTCTTTCCATATCGCCGATAAACTGGCGTGCGTATGCAGAAAAGCTCTCCATGTAGCGGCGCTGACCTTCCGCATAGATCGTATCAAAAGCCAGTGATGATTTTCCACTGCCACTGATACCGGTAATGACCACCAGTTTGTTTTTGGGCAACTGCAGGTCCAGATTTTTCAGATTATGCTCCCTTGCGCCGTATACGGCGATATGGTCATCTGAAGGAATCTGTGGAGCTAAAGCAGCAGATACATTCTCTTTTTTCTTTGCCATAATAAGTCAGGTGTTCACTCAAGTGCGTGTCCGCTTAGAATTTATAGTTTCCAGGTTAGCAGCATCTTTAAGTAAGCGGGCAGTTGTGAACAGGAATTAAGGTATAAAGTTACCGGATTTTTGGGAAAGAAAAGAGGCCTGCCGGAATTACGGACAGGCCTGTATTTGGCATAGGAAACCGGGGATTATTGCGGAAATGCCTGCCATTCCAGTGAATAAGTGGAACCATTACATTGGTAGCCGCGCAATTTTTTTCCATAATCAATCACATGGCTGGTGATGGGGTAGCTGGTGACGGCACTGGTAGTATCATTCAGATAATTCAGGCCGAGAATTTTGCGTTTAGGGTTGTATGGGAGTAAACCGCTGTAACGCATTATCCTGATGGGCCATTCATCTGGCTGATCTACTTCATCATAGTAAGCATGCAGGGTTTCTGTACTGTCCACCGTCCCGTCAAATAAGTAGTTGAGTGAGGAACCATTGTGATTTTTCAAAAATGGTCCGTAATCCGCAAATTGCCATACTGAAATGTTATTGCTGACGCCATCAAGGGTTCTGGAAATGCCGTTAATGGTCCGGTATGGCTCACCGTAGCTGATATGGCCCGTTTGGAGGCTGCTTACCCATGGATTGCTGGTATAGGTGCATAGATAGTCAGAGGGACGACCGATACTGTCCATTCTTACGGAAAGTATGGTGTCCATGTGATCCATGGAATAGAAGTACACGTAATTGCCCGCATAGGAAACTTGAAAGTACCATTGGCCATAATAGCTGCCAAGATTCTTGTTGAGCGACATGCCAGTGAGCTTTCCTGTGCTGTCGTAGATGTTGTACGCCATACTGGCGCCCGGAATGCCATTTACAGTAAAAGTGATCTGTTGGAGTTTCCAGAGGGTGTCAGGCGTAGTGTTGACCACGGCCAGTGCGCCTTTTTTATTAACAGGTTGCAGGTCGATGGCAGTGTCGCGGCGGCAGGCGGCCATCAAGAGCAGCAGAGCGGCGAGAATGGGGCGGCGGCTGAAAAGTTGGGACATAGTTAGGCTGATTAGAGGTTAAGAAATGAATACCAGTTATCAGCAGGTGTAATCGGTAATAGGTTGATGGTAAAATTAAGTGCTGGTGAAAGGAAAGAAAAAGTGGTTTTTCGGGTAGGTATATACGAAAAACCGGGTATCATGAACTGTGATACCCGGTATGTCCCTACACTGTTATTGTGGCTTTTGCCCATGGTATTGCCTGAACTTTTTCAAGGCTTCATAGGCTGCTCTTTGTTTTTCATTTTCCTTGCCAGGGTGGGCATTATTATACCCGCCTATGGATTTGAAAGCCATCACCATATCATAGTCCATGGCTATGTGGCCTGACTCAAAAGGTACAGTACCATAATTGTTTCTGAACCACAGCTTCCATTTGGGGCTTCCTGGAACGAATGTGACAGATGGATTGTTATAATCTGGTCCTGGAAACATGGAGGTGGTGAATGGATTCTGAGCAGGGGAATGGCAGCTCATGCAGGAGGAAAGCGCTAATCTGGGATAGATATTACCGTTTTCATCTGCGGCGTTGAGTGAAACGGCTCCATCGTTAGGCCCACTGAGCCTGCCGCCCCATCCCAACGTTTCTTTACTGTATAAAGGTGCGTTTTTGTTGATCACTGTTTCGCGAAGTTTAGGATAGGGTGGGGTTACCGGACTGTTGACTTCCGGATCATTTCCCCACATTGCTCCCAGGGGTACCATCTTATCCCAGCCGGTACCATGGTGGTCTTTGTCGTACACGAATGTGGAATAAACCCATCCGGTCTGCGGAGAGGATTTGCTGTCTTTTACAATCACATCCATCTGGAAAAAGCTTACCTGGCGCAGTTGGTATCCTTTGGCCGTATCAGCTTTGGTGGGGACGTTACCGTATACATAAAAAGTTTGTGCGCTGTCCATTACCGGCCATTGGGGATAATTTATGTTGGAAAAAGCGAGTTTAACGATGACGCTGCCTTCCTGGAATTGTGCAGCATTATTTGACAGGTTGTAACTGTCGCCTGTTTGCCCCCAGATTTTCCCTACTGTATAGGCTGCAAGGGAATCGTAGAGGGTTAGCACGTAGCCGGTTTCAGTTTCCGGAAGTGAGGTAAACATGCCTTTCACATTACCGTTACCCAGGTAAGTACCGAGGATGGGCTCTCTTTCAGATCCGATCCATGGTTCATGGAACCAGCCGTGGTCAGCAGCGGACCAGGTATGATTGGAGGTGAAAAAAGGCAGTAGGTGTGGTTTGACATAGCTTTTCAGGGAGTCCATATAGGCGAAAGCGTTTGCTGGTCCGATGGGCTGCCCTTTCAATGCCTGCTGCCAGGAAGGATTTTCAAGCGTCCGGAAAGTATCCGGATAATTGTGACTAAGCTGGAATAAAGGGTACGGGTATTGTGAGGAGTCGGGCACCTGGCTCATATGATTGGTGAAAGCGCCGTTTCCCACGACTGCAGGTGCTGTATACCGCTGGGTGATGGCAGGTGTATTACTACCGCCGCAGCTATAGGTACCTATTGCTAATGCGCCTAAAAGGAATATGACTTTTAAGCTGTTCCATTTTCTTTGCATAACCAGGAGGGTTTAATGAAGGATAAGTGATTTTAGAATCTCTACAGCAAAATTACCTGGGTATGTGGGGAGAGAAAAAGTGGTTTTTCGGGTATGTATACACGAAAAAAAGCTGGTCATACGACCAGCTTTTTCCCAATATTTGAAAACGTAATGGTTTTACGCTTTGTATTTTTTGAATACGCAGATAGCGTTGTGACCACCAAAGCCGAAAGTGTTGCTCATGGCAACGTTTACAGTACGTTCCTGTGCTTTACCGAGGGTCAGGTTCAGGTTGGTAGGGATACCTTCACCCAGCTCTTTGGTGTTAATGGTAGGAGGTACGATATCTTCCTGGGTTGCTTTGATACAAGCGATCGCTTCGATAGCGCCGGCAGCACCAAGCAGGTGACCTGTCATGGATTTGGTAGCGGAGATGTTGAGTTTTTCTACATGCTCACCAAACGCAGTGCAGATGGCTTTCAGCTCGCTGAGGTCCCCAACCGGAGTGGAGGTGGTATGTGAGTTGATGTAATCTACATCAGCCACAGTCAGCTCTGCATCTTCCAGGGCCTGTTCCATACCCAGTCTTGCGCCGAGGCCTTCAGGGTGGGTAGCAGTGAGGTGATATGCATCGCAGGTCATGGCGCCGCCTACCATTTCACCGTAGATGGTAGCACCACGTGCAATAGCGTGCTCATATTCTTCGAGGATGATAGCACCGGCACCTTCTCCCATCACGAAACCATCGCGGTCAGCGTCGAAAGGACGGGAAGCGGTAGTAGGATCGTCATTGCGGGTAGAGAGTGCTTTCAGTGCGTTAAAGCCGGCAATACCAGCGCGGGTTACAGGGGCTTCGGAGCCACCAGCAACAATCACATTGGCTTTACCCAGGCGGATATAGTTGAATGCATCCACCAGCGCACTGCTGGAAGAAGCACAGGCAGAAACTGTACAGAAGTTGATACCCATGAAACCGTATTTCATGGCAATCTGGCCGGCAGCAATGTCGGAGATCAGTTTCGGAATAAAGAACGGATTGAATTTAGGCACAAAATTTTGCTGTGTAAATTCTACGATCTGCTCCTCGAAGGTAAGCATGCCACCGTTTCCGGAAGCCCAGATCACGCCGACTTTAGTTTTATCAATGCCTTCGTTGGTGAGGCCTGCATCCAAAACAGCTTCCTGAGCAGCCGCCATAGCGTACTGGGTGAAGTTGTCCATTTTGCGGGCTTCTTTTTTATCCATGTATTTTTCTACATCGAAGTTTTTAACCTCACAGGCAAATTTAGTTTTGAACTCTGTGGTGTCAAATTTGGTGATGGGACCAGCGCCACTAACACCAGCCTTTAAGTTGCTCCAAAAAGTATTTACATCATTCCCGATAGGTGTTAATGCCCCCAAGCCGGTGATCACAACCCTTTTCAGTGTAACAGTACGCATATTTTTTACTTTAAAAACAAAAGTTAGAGCGCAAATTTAGTTACTTATTGTTATGAATAATCATAATCATTAAGATATTCTGTTATAATATCTGTTAAATAGTCTTAAAAATGACCAGGGGCAAAGGTTTTAAGCCTTTGCCCCTGGTATAAAAATTAAAAAATCAGACTAATATGGTAAATAATTCTGCTACGCAGCCGCCATTGTTGGCTCCGCCACCACGGTAACCGGATTGGTTCTGGACTGCAGGAAGGCAATGATCTCTTCATCGGAGGAGTATTTACCGCCAATGTCCACAAAATGCTTTGCCAGCAAATCGTAACGCTTGGCCACCAGCCACAGCCATACATGGAGGAAGTGAATGCCATCAAATACGATCGCATCGTTTTCGATATATAATCCTAAAGTTTTCTTAAAATATATCGGATGTTCTGTCCAGTGCATGTTAGGTTTATCGTGGTGACTGATATGATATCCGTCGTTCCAGCATTTGTGGTTATACTTGGTATTGATGCAGGTGATACTGTTTTTATAGGCATTGTCAGGATCGGCAGCATCAATGAATGCGTGCTGTGCCCAGTTGCCCACCATCATAATCACGCGGGAAATCAGCAGCGGTAAGATGAACACCACGAAGGTTGCGGGGAAATTAACAAAAGATAAACCGATGCAGGCAAAAATGAAAAAGAGTTCGCCGCGGATGGAGCGTACCATCAGGTTTTTCCTTTTCTTGCGGGAGAAGTAACAGGCGAGGTTATACACCCCTCCCCAATAAAATCTCCATAAGTAATGCATAAACCCTTTGAAAGAGTCACGCTGATAGGCCATTGTAGAGCTTTCATCCTCCGGCATGTTGTTTTCCGGGTGATGCATACCTATATGGTGACTATAATATGTTTCAGGTGTTTGGCCAAACAGGGGGCCTATCACCCAGGGGAGGTAATGATTCAGCAACTGGTATTTGCGGTCAAAGAAAACGCGATGGCTGGTGCAATGCAGCATCAAACCAAAAGGACCTTTAAACGTCACGTTGTTCATAAATTGGTAGGCAATTGCTACTGTCCACCATACCCAGTTGTTCAACCCTGGTATGTATAGCAGGAGTGCCAGCGGCCAGAGGGTAAACGTGATCTGCAAGGTCAGGTATACAAACGGCAGGTCCCTTTCATCACGGATGTAACGGAGTAGAAACCGGTCCAACGCTGTGTAGGCGGCAGGTTTCGTATAAATCGGGTCAGTGATGTTCGTGAGTTGCTTCATGTAAGTCTTTGTAAGTTGGCTACAGCAGAACTGCCTCCGTGAATGAAATTGAGCGGTATATTTGCTAAACGTGGAAATCACGTGTGATATTATCCAGCAAAAAAAACTGTTTAGGGAAGATAAGCAATTTAAGCTGGTCTGCCACTATTTTTGTAATTTCCGGCCCCGGAAATCGGCAGAATGCTGTTAAAAACCGTTAAAACACGGAAAAGCATTCTGGAAACTGTCCAAAATATTCCCAAATGAAGAGACTGACACTCAAAGATGTAGCCAGAATGGCTGGCGTAGCACCTAGCACCGTATCGTTTGTCTTAAACGGCAAAGCAAAACAGATGCGTATCCGCGATGAGGTAGCACAAAAAATCATGAGTGTGGTCAATCAATCCGGCTATGAGCCACATCGTGTAGCCGTTAACTTACGCACCGGACAATCCAAAACGCTGGGGCTCATCGTAGAAAGTATTTCCGGCAGCTTCTTCGCCAGCCTGGCCCGCACCATTGAAACGGAAGCTGAGCGCCTGGGCTATAATGTTGTTTACTGTAGTACCGAAAATAACGCCGAAAAAGGGGGTGAGCTGATTCGCATGCTGGGACGCCAGATGGTAGACGGATACCTGATCACCCCCGCTCCCGGTATGGAAAACGAAATCAGACGCCTGTTGCAGATGCACAAACCGGTAGTGCTGATGGACAGCTATTTCCCAGGCATCAAAGCACCATATGTGCTGATCGATAACTTCCACGGCGTACAACTCGGAATGGATCACCTCTTCGAAAGAGGCTACCGCAAAATCGGCTACGTAACCGTTGATGTATCGCTCATACAATTGGCTGAACGCCAGCGCAGTTACACGCAAGCCCTGAAGAAAAAAGATATCCCTTTCCGTAAGAAACGCGTGCTGGAGCTGAATTACCACGACAGCAGGGAACAAAACCTTGCCACCCTGGAAGCCTTTATCCAGGAAAACAGCGATATGGACGCTATCTTCTTTGCTACCAACTATTTGGGGATTTTGGGACTGGAAGCTATGGGGCGATTAAAAATAAGTATGCCTAAGCAAATGGCAGCTGTTTGCTTCGATGATCATGATATTTTCCGCCTGTATCCTCCGGGTATAACGGTGATAGAACAGCCAATTGAAGGTATCGCAGCCAAGGCTATCAGCCTGCTGATGAAACAGCTCGATAAACAATCCGGTCCGCTGAAAGAGTCACAGGTGGCACTCCCCGGCCGCTTAATTGTGCGCAGCTCAACGTGATCATGCGTGCAAAGGGGTGTAGCCTGACTACTGCTGGCCGTTTCATCATACCCAGTGCCCCCCAGCTCCTGCCGGTTATCAAATTCTTCCCAATATTTGCCCGCGATCTAAAAAAAAATTATACATTTATTGCCAGTAGCGGTAAAGAGATAGTAAAGATTCTTCAGAGAATCTTTTTTTAATTCACCTGTGCTAAATCGATTTTGTAAGTATTCCATTTATAAATACAAGTATGAAAAAAGTTGGATTGCTCGCTGTAGCTATTTTATTAATGCACCACGCCAATAGTCAGACGGTGGAAAAAGTCGGCGAACCCGTAGAATGGGTCAACACCCTCATGGGGACCGATTCCAAAGTAAGCCTGTCTAACGGTAACACCTATCCCGCCATTGCCCTGCCATGGGGAATGAATTTCTGGATGCCTCAAACCGGCGCCATGGGCGACGGATGGGCGTACCAGTACAGCGCCGACAAAATCAGAGGCTTTAAACAAACACACCAGCCATCGCCGTGGATCAACGACTATGGCCAGTTTGCCATCATGCCGGTAACAGGTTCCGTAAAGTTTGATCAGAAAAAAAGAGCCAGCTGGTTCTCTCATAAATCAGAAATTACCAAACCTTACTACTATAGCGTATACCTCGCAGATGCAGACGTAACCACCGAAATCACGCCTACGGAAAGAGCCGCACAACTGCGCTTCACCTACCCCACCAGCGATAGCTCATTCGTGGTAGTAGACGCTTTCGACAAAGGCTCCTACGTCAAAATAATACCTGAAGAGAAAAAAATCATTGGCTACACCACCAAAAACAGCGGCGGCGTACCTGCGAACTTCAAGAATTATTTTGTTATCTATTTCGATAAACCTTTCACAGTTACCTATACCTGGCACGACAGCGTGCTCGTGGCCGGAAAGCTGGAAATGCAGTCCAACCACAGTGGTGCGGTAGTAGGCTTTAAAACGGTACGCGGGGAAAAAGTGACAGCTAAAACAGCATCTTCCTTTATATCCTACGACCAGGCAGAACTAAACCTGCAAAAAGAAATTGGCAATGATAATTTTGACGTAACAAAAACCAAAGCAAAAGATACCTGGAATAAAGAACTGGGCCGGCTTGCTGTACAAGGTGGTACACCCGAACAGGTACGTACCTTCTACTCTTCCCTGTACCGGGTACTGCTGTTCCCGCGCAAGTTTTACGAGATCAACGCTAAAAATGAAGTAGTACACTACAGCCCTTATAACGGCCAGGTGCTGCCAGGCTATATGTTCACCGACAACGGCTTCTGGGATACCTTCCGTGCCGTACATCCGTTCTTCACCCTGATGTACCCAAGCCTCACCAGTCACATCATGGAAGGGCTGGCAAATGCTTACAAGGAAAGTGGCTGGCTGCCTGAGTGGGCAAGCCCCGGTCACCGCGATTGTATGATCGGCTCCAACTCCGCCTCCCTGATCGCTGATGCCTATATTAAAGGTATCCGCGGTTATGATATCAACACCCTCTGGGAAGCGGTGCTGAAAAACTCTGAAAATGAAGGCCCGCTTACCTCTGTAGGTCGTAAAGGTGTGAAATACTACAACACACTGGGATACGTACCTTACGATGTAGATATTAATGAAAATACCGCCCGCACACTGGAATATGCCTACGATGACTTCACCATCTTACAACTGGCAAAAGCCCTTAACAAACCGGCAGCTGAGCAGGAACGCTTCGCAAAGCGTTCCCAGAACTTCCGTAACGTATTTGATCCGGAAACTAAACTGATGCGCGGTAAAAACAAAGATGGTAAATTCCAGGTACCTTTCAATCCATTCAAATGGGGCGATGCCTTTACCGAAGGAAACTCCTGGCATTATACCTGGTCCGTATTCCACGACGTAAACGCGTTATCAAATTTAATGGGCGGAAAAGAACAATTTGTGCAGATGCTTGATTCTGTGTTTAAGATGCCTCCGGTATTTGACGATAGCTACTACGGCGGCGTGATTCACGAAATCCGCGAAATGCAGATCATGAACATGGGCCAGTACGCACACGGTAACCAGCCGATTCAGCACATGATCTACCTGTATAACTATGCTGGTCAACCCTGGAAAACACAATACTGGATTCGTCAGGTGATGGACCGCCTGTACAAACCTACGCCTGATGGCTATTGTGGGGATGAGGATAATGGCCAGACTTCCGCCTGGTACGTGTTCTCCGCCATGGGCTTCTACCCGGTATGCCCTGGTACACCGCAGTATGTGTTTGGAACACCACTGTTCACCAAACTCACCATGACCCTGGAAGACGGTAAGAAAATGGTGATAGAAGCGCCTGCCAACAACGAGAAGAATCTCTATGTACAAAGCGCCGCTCTTAACGGTAAAAACTATACGAAAAACTGGATCAGCCACCAGGACCTGCAAAATGGAGGTAAGCTGATATTCCATATGGGTGCGAATCCTGCTAAGAACAAAGGAACAAACCCAGCTGATTTCCCGTACTCTTACTCTACCGCGGTAAAGTAAATAACGATTTTTCATTGTTCACTGTAAATATTTCATCCCGATTCTTCGGGATGTATTTTTTATAGCTCTTAAATGTCAACCATGAAGAAATTTATTACGCCACTGCTCCTCACCGTAGCAGTAGCAGCCAACGCACAGGATAACGTATTACAATACGTAAAGCCTATCACCGGTACCATGAAAATGGGACACACCTATCCCGGTGCTACCGTGCCTTTTGGCGCCGTACAGCTCAGTCCTGAAACAGATACTATCCCCTATGAAATGGATGGGAAGTATAATAAGGATGTGTATAAATACTGTGCAGGCTACCAGTATGATGATAAAACCATCGTTGGTTTTAGTCATACCCACTTCAGCGGCACAGGTCACTCGGATCTGGGCGACTTCCTCATCATGCCTACCACGGGCCAGCTGCAGCTGAATCCCGGTACGGCGGACCATCCCGAAACCGGCTACCGTTCCACCTTTTCACATGTCAATGAGGTATCCGAAGCCGGCTACTACAAAGTGAAACTGGATGAGCCTAATGTATTAGCTGAGCTTACGGCAACTAATCGCGTAGGTTTTCACCAATATACTTTTAACGGTAAGGAACCCGCGCATATCATACTGGATATGATGTCCAACATCTACAATTATGAAAATAAGAATGTATGGACCTACATCCGTGTAGAAAACGATTCCACCATCACCGGTTACCGGCAAACTAACGGTTGGGCACGTACGAGAACCGTTTATTTCGCCATGACTTTCTCTAAACCGTTTAAAAGTTATGGTCATCAAAACTACGCCAGCAACGTATATCGCGGCTTCTGGCGGAAGTTTGATCAAACCCGTAACTTCCCTGAAATGGCCGGAAAGCAGATCCGTGCCTGGTTTGATTTTAACACCTCACCGGGAGAACAAATCAAAATAAAACTGGCCATCTCCCCGGTAAGTACCACAGGAGCACTCAATAATTTGAACACCGAAGCGCCAGGATGGGATTTTAATAAAGTGAAAGCAGATGCACAGGCGCTGTGGACAAAAGAGCTGAATAAAATCCGTATCGAATCACCATCGAAAGAAGAAAAGGAAAACTTCTATACCGCCATGTACCACGCTTTTATCAATCCTACTACCTATATGGATGTGGATGGAAACTACCGCGGACTGGATATGAATGTGCATAACACTAACGGATACACGAATTATACTACCTTCTCTCTCTGGGATACCTACCGTGCGCTGCATCCTTTCTTTAACCTGATACAACCTGCCCGCAATGCGGATATGGTACGGTCTATGGTCGCGCATTTTGAGCAGAGCGCCCAGCATATGCTCCCGGTATGGTCGCACTACGCCAACGAAAACTGGTGTATGATCGGCTACCATAGCGTGTCAGTAATTGCAGATGCCATCATCAAAGGCAATGCGCCTTTTGATGCTGCCAAAGCACTGGATGCCTGCGTTACCACCGCACGCCACCGTAGTTATGATGGATTAGGCTACTACATGGATAACGGCTACATTCCTGAAGATAAGCAAGGGGCCTCCGTTTCCAAAGTACTGGAATATGCGTATGACGACTGGTGCATTGCACAGGTAGCGAAAAAATTAAATCGTCAGGATCTGTATGAGGAGTTTATCAAACGCTCTCAAAACTATAAGAATGTGTATGATGCCGGCACGGGTTTTATGCGTCCGCGCCTGAGCGACGGCTCTTTCAAAAAGGACTTTGATCCGTTGCAAACGCACGACCAGGGCTTTATTGAAGGCAATGCCTGGAATTATAGTTTATATGTGCCACAATACCCGGCTGAAATGATTGAGATGATGGGCGGCAAAAAACAATTTGCCCAACACCTCGATTCACTGTTTACCATGGAGCTGCCGGATAAATATTTTGCTGAAACGGAAGATATTACCCGCGACGGTATCATTGGTAATTACGTGCATGGCAACGAACCTTCTCATCACGTGGCCTATCTGTATAATCATACCGGACAGCCCTGGAAAACCCAGGACCGTATCCGCATGATCCTCAAAAAAATGTATCACCCCGGCCCTGACGGCCTCGGTGGTAATGACGACTGCGGACAGATGAGCGCCTGGTACATTTTCTCTTCCTTAGGATTTTACCCGATGTGCCCGGGATCTGACCAGTACGAGCTGGGAAGTCCGGCAGTGGATAAGGCTACCCTACAGTTAGAAAACGGAAAATCATTTACTGTAGATGTGAAAAATCAATCAGACAAAAACGTATATGTGCAGCAGGTATTGCTGAATGGTAAAGCCTATAAAAAGCTTACTATCAGCCATGCGGATATTATGAATGGGGGAGTGATCACTTTTGTGATGGGAGCTAAACCTAAGGACTATACGAAATAATCTGGCGATCCGCAAGCAGCGCGGCAGCCTTCCGGATGGCACCGCAGGTGTTATACAAAAAAAATCCCTGATGCTCCAGCATCAGGGATTTTTTTATGTAGTATGGAAAAGGTGTTATTTCAGTGAAATCGTAGTAATCCCCAATTGTGCCTGTTTAGCAGGATCAATAGGTTTAAACACAAACTTCAGTGTATGTTTCTTGCCATCACTTACACCTTGTAATTTCACGGTGCCGGCAGCAGGCTGCATCGGTTGTGCGCCTGGTCCTATCTGGAAGGTACCAATCTGATTACCATCCAGTAAGGCGGTTACGTCAAAGCCAGCATCTGTTGCGGTGTTGAGCATGTAATTCAGGTCTACCGCCGTTACATCGGTAAGGTCGAGGTTACCATATTCCACAGAGCTGGAAGGAATGCCCGGAATCAGGAATTTCATGCCGCTTATTTCGAAGCTGGACACGCCATCGGCCTTGGTGTAGGCAGTAGCCGGGATACGCGGATTATAGAGGGCTACACTGGCAGTACCGGTCATTGGTTTGATGCCTGCGGCGCCTTTATCGGTATAGAAAGCAGAGATGTACAGTACACCATCGTCTTTCAGCGGACCTTTCTGCGCCGGGTTGATACTGCCGGAAGCGGCCAGGGATGGCTCTTTGGTAGTAGCGCCGCCAACGGAGTAGATGTATTCTACCAGTTGTTTTGCTTCTGTTGTAGAGAGACCTGGGTGCGCCGCCATAGCGGTTTCGCCCCATACGCCACCGCCACCGTTGATAATTTTCTGCGCCAGTTTCTCCGGTGCATTCGGGTCAGCCTTGTATTTATCTGCCACTTGTTTGAAGGAAGGTCCGATGGACTTTTCATCTACTTTATGACAGGTTTTACAATCGGATACTTCCATGATGTTTTTACCGGCAATAGCACCGGTGATAATCTGGTGGCCCTGCGGCATGGCTGCTTTATCGCGGCCCTGTACGTAATCAGCTTTTACAAACAGGTTGCTGTTATCAGTTTTTCCATCTGCGGAAGAACCATCTTCCTTATCCACCACGTTCACTGCGTACTGTACCTGTTTGCCCGGGAAGTAGAACACTTTGTTACCAGTGATATTGATGCTCACCACCGGCGCTTCGTTACCGGCATATACCGGTATTTGCTGGCTGCGGGTGCTGGCGCCGTTGTTATCTTTTACTTCTACGCCTACATTGTATTCACCGGCAGTAGTGAAAGTGTAGGTAACTGTAGGTTCAGTAGTTTCTTTTTTATTACCGTTACCAAAAGACCAGAGGTAGGTGAGTTTATCACCATCCGGATCTTTACTGCCGTTGGCAGTGAGTTTCACGGTGAATGGCAGTCCACCGCTGAGTTTATCCACCTGGATATCGGCTACAGGAGCGCGGTTGCCACCGTTGTAATCGATACGGGTGAGGGCAGCATCGGCGTTTTTGCTGAACCAGCCATTACCGTATTCGAGTACGTACAGGCGGCCATCAGGACCCATTTCCATATCAATAGGTGCGTTCAGCTTCAGGTGAGGCATGAAGCGCTCCATTTTGGAATAGTTGGCATCTTTGTCCATAGTTACTGCCATGATCCATCCGCGTATCCAGTCGTAGATAAAAAGCTTGTTGTTGTAATAATCCGGGAAGCGTGTTTCTTTCGGATAAAACTCGCTGTAGTACACCGGACCTGCTTCCGCATTACGGCCACCAGCGCCCACCAGCGGGAACTCCGTGGATTTGGCATAAGGATACCAGATGAATGCAGGAACAGCAGGAGGCAGTTCTTTTAAACCGGTGTTGTTGCGGGAGTTGTTAATTGGCTTTTTAGGGTCATAAAACTTACCGCTTTCGCCGGTTTCATAGTTATACTCACGATAAGGTTTGTTATCGGCAATAAACAACGGGTAGCCGTAGTAGCCGGGCTTTTTAGCCTGGTTTACTTCATCATAGCCGCGTGGGCCACGGAGCGAGTCATCGTTGTTGGCGTCAGGGCCTACTTCTCCCCAATACACATACCCGTTTTTACGATCAACGGATATACGATAAGGGTTACGGGTACCCATCGCATAGATCTCGGGTTTGGTGCCTTCGGTACCTTTTGGAAACAGGTTACCTTCCGGAATGGTATAGGTGCCATCTGCCAAAACCTTTATACGCAGAATTTTACCGCGCAGGTCATTGGTATTGGACGATGATCTTCTGCCATCATATTGCAAATGGCCAGGGCGATCGTCGGTAGGGCCATAACCTTTACTGCCGAATTGCTGGTTCGGTTCATCAAACGGTGTGGTATTATCACCGGTAGAGAGGTACAGGAGGTTATCGGGTCCAAAGGCGATAGAACCGCCGGTATGGCAGCATATATCGCGCTGGGAGTAGAACTGCAATATGATTTTTTCGGAGGCGGTATCCAGCTTGTTATCCTTGAAAGTGAAGCGGGAAAGGCGGTTTACCGAAGTATCTCTGGGAGAATAAAATGCATAGAGGTAATGGTTGTTCTTGAAATCCGGGTCTGCGGCGAGTCCAAGGAAACCTTCTTCTGCATTTACATTCGGCACTTCTGTTTTAAAATAAACGTTCAGGAAGCCCACCTGGGAAATGGACCTGTCGGCCTGTTTATACAACAGCAGTTCTCCGCGGCGCTGTGCCACCAGGATATCGAGGTTGGGCAGTATGGTCATTTCCGTTGGTTCAAAGAACTGTCCGGCAGCCAGTACGTTTTTAGTAAAGCGATCTTCAGAAGGTACGCGGATAGTGGTAGCTGCACCGTAATCGAGTACTTTGTTTTCTCCGATAGCGTATTTCACACCGGCTTTCAGCTGGTTGAGGAAATTTTCCTGTGAATAGGCTTCAGGCGTGTGGCCCATACCGGTGTAGAAAGCGCGGCCACCGTCGTATTCGTGGTACCAGGCAATCGGGTGATTGTTGTTCATGGTGCCGCCTTTATACGACGTTTCATCCAGCTGGATCAGCACTTTGAGGGTGGAGTCCATCTTTTTGAAATTGTACCATTCGTCGATCTGGTTGAAGGTAGCCGGCAGTTTATACGGATCAAAAAACTGCTGGTCTTTCACGAGGAGTTTGGCGTCGTGTATGCCTTCGGGATGGTTGGCAAACTGCGCACCTACCAGGTGGTTATACCATGGCCAGTCGTATTCGGTATCAGTGCCGGCGTGTACGCCTACAAAGCCGCCACCTGCCTGGATGTATCTTTCGAAGTCGGCTTCCTGGTAGTTGTCGAGCACATCGCCGGTGGTATTCAGGAATACTACGGCAGCATATTGGGAAAGGGTATCTTCATTGAATTTGCTGGCATCTTCTGTGGTATCAACGATGATATTCAGGTCGCTGGCAATTTTTTGCTGAAAGGCTGCGATACCGGCAGGAATAGAGGCATGTCTGAACGCCGTGGTTTTGGTAAACACGAGGATGCGGGGCTTGCCTTCTCTTTTTTTCGTACATCCGGTAACGGTAGCAATGATGGCTGTTACCAGGAGTAGTCTGAGAATAGGTTTCATAATTATTAAGGGCTTATTTCACTTTAATGTTAGCGGCATATTGTATTCCTCCGAGCAGGTGCTGCAGGTACAGCGGGTCGGCGTACGACTCCTTGGTATGGCCCATTTCGGTGTAGAAGGAACGTCCTCCTTCAAAGCTATGGTACCAGCACATCGGGTGGTTATCACCGTTTTTACCTCCTTCGTAGGTAGATTCGTCAATTTTGATGAGCACGTGAATATCCGGGTTGATATCTCTGAAATTATACCATTCATCTTTCCTGGTCCAATCGTCCGGGAGGTGTTTGGTAGAGATATGGGATTTATCCACCACTTTAAGGGTAGCGACCTGTTGTTTAGGGTGGCTGGTGAAGTAGGCGCCGGAGAGCTTACCGAACCAGGGCCAGTCGTATTCTGTGTCTGTTGCAGCATGGATACCCATAAATCCGCCACCTTTGTGGATGTATTTTATGAAAGCTTCCTGCTGTGCGCTGTCCAGTACGTCGCCGGTGGTGCAACTGAAAATGATGGCGTCGTATTTTTTCAGGTTGTCGTACGTAAAAACGGAGGCATCTTCTGTGGTATCCACTGCGAAGTTGTTTTCTGCGCCGAGTTTCACGATTGCTTGTCTGGCAGTAGAGATACAGTCATGGCGGAATCCCTTTGTTTTAGAGAATACCAGCACGCGGTATTTGTGTTTTGCGTTGGCCGTAATGGCGGCCACCAGTAATAAAAAGGCGAGGAACGTGGTGAGTTTCTTCATCGTATGTGCGTGGTTGTTATGATAATGGGCTGTAAAAGGAAAATCCGCCTGTGGCGGATCTTACATTTACTTTTTTTTCTTAGGGAGATGCCGGAGCAGCTGCTTAAGAAATATAACGTCCGCCGGAGGCGGACGTTATATTAAAGTTGTCTGATCTTAATATCGCGGTAAGACACCACGTTACCATGGTCCTGGAGAGCGATATGGCCTTTTTGATATTTGCCGAAGCCTTTCCAGGTTTTGAATTTACTGTTAGCTACCAGTGCATCCCATTCAGGAGTGCCAACGGTAGTGGTAACGGTGGTTACGCCATTAAGTTTCAGCGTAAGGTGACCATCTTTTTTAATGATCTGTGCGGTGTTCCACTGGCCTACAGGTTTAACTGCCGGTTTGGAAGACTTTTTCAGGTCATAGAGGTCGCCGGAATTATGTTTTACGATTTTGCCGTCGCTATGTCTTTCATCATCCAGCACTTGCATTTCAGGACCGGTTTCGTAGGTGGCGTGAAATTCAGGCGACTCGTGTACACCGAAGATGATACCGCTGTTGCCGCCTTCGGAAATTTTCCATTGGATGCTCAGTTCATAGTTTTCATATTCGTCGTTGGTAACGAGGTCACCGCCTGGTGCGCCGTTCTTTTTAGCTTCCTGATCCAGTACCAGGGCTCCATCTTCTACTTTCCATGCAGGGCTGGCGTCATTTTTCAGATAAGTATGCCAACCGGTGGAGGTTTTGCCGTCAAACAGCAGTTTCCAACCTGCTTTCTTTTCCTTAGCGGTAAGAGTATTGATATTTTGAGCAGATGCGGCGGTGCACATGAATGCAGCCAGGGCAGCTCCCATAATTACTTTTTTCATGCTGGCATTTTTGAAGATGAAAGGTTATTAGTTGGCAGAAGAAAGAGAAAGGATATATTTCACCATTTCCTTCGCATCGTCTTTGGAGATGTTTGAATGCGGCAGCATAGCCACTTCTCCCCAGTTGCCGGAGCCACCTTTGATGATTTTATCAGCCAGTTTATCCACGTTTTCGTTGTTGTTAGGATATTTTCCTGCGATGTCTTTGAAAGACGGGCCTACCAGTTTCATTTCTTCTTTATGGCAGGTTTTGCAGTCTTGCTGGGCCATCAGTTCCTGGCCTTTGGTCATTGGTTTATCGGCATTAGGTGATACCATGGAGTTGTCTGCTGCATGCTCAGTTTCAGTGGTTCCAGCCTGTTGCTCTCCTGAATTACTACCACCTCCGCAGGCTGCGAAGAATAAAGCACTCAATACAAACGGCGCCAAATATCTCTTTTTCATTTTCTGTTTTTTTTAGATGCTTGTTATTTTATCAGATTCCCAAAATTCTGTTGTTGAAAGCGTCGTCGGTGGCGGCGCCTGCGAAATCATCGAATGCTTTGTCGGTCACGCGGATGATATGATTTTTAATAAACGGAGCGCCTTCCCTTGCGCCATCTTCCGGATGCTTCATGCAGCATTCCCATTCCATTACTGCCCAACCGGCGTAATCGTATTGTGTCAGTTTGCTGAAGATGGATTTGAAGTCTACCTGTCCGTCGCCGAGGGAGCGGAAGCGTCCGGGGCGGTCGATCCATGCCTGGAATCCGCCATATACGCCGCTGCGTCCTGTTGGGTTGAACTCGGCATCTTTCACATGGAATGCTTTGATTCTTTCGTGATAAACGTCGATATACTCGAGGTAGTTGAGGCATTGCAGTACGAGGTGGCTTGGATCGTAGAGCAGGCAGGCACGTTTGTGATTGCCGGTGGCTTCGAGGAAGCGTTCGTAGCTGGCGCCGTCGTGGAGGTCTTCACCAGGGTGTATTTCGTAGCATACATCTACTCCTTGCTCGTCAAACGCGTTGAGGATGGGCATCCAGCGTTTTGCCAGTTCGGCAAAGCCGGCTTCTACCAGTCCTGTAGGGCGTTGAGGCCATGGGTACATAGCGGGAGCCCACAGCAGGGCGCCGCTGAAGGTAGCGTGTGCATCGAGGCCCAGGTTACGGCTGGCTTTAGCAGCATATTTCAGCTGGTTAACGGCCCACTCCGTACGTGCGTTGATGTTATTATGATATTGCGCTGGCGCAAACTGATCGAACATTTCTGAGAAGGCAGGATTTACTGCCACCAGTTGTCCTTGCAGGTGCGTGCTCAGTTCTGTAATTTCCAGTCCGGCTTCGTTTACGATGCCTTTGATTTCATCCGCATAGGTTTTGCTTTCGGCTGCTTTTTGCAGGTCGATAAGGCGACTATCCCAGCTGGGAATCTGTACACCTTTAAAACCGATGGATGCTGACCATTCGCAAATGCTTTTCAGGCTGTTGAATGGTGCTGCATCGCCCATAAACTGAGCGAGGAAAATACCAGGTCCTTTAATAGTTCTCATAAATACCTTTCCGTTTAACCGATTAGATCTCGAAATTAGTCCATTTAACGTCGCTCTGCGAAGATTTCACTACGTTGTCAATAAACGCCATACCGCGGATACCTTCTTCTACGCCCGGGAAGTCCAGGGACTCAGCAGAAGGCTGTGTGCCGTCGATTTTAGCGGATAACGTCTGCGCAAAATTGCGGTACAGGTTACCGAACGCTTCGAGGTATCCCTCTGGGTGTCCGCCCGGAGTGCGGGTATTATGAGTCATGTAGGAGCTCTGGAAACCATAACCGTTTCCTGCGCGGTAAATTTCGGTTGGTTTGTCCAGCCATTTTACCAGCAGGGTGTTAGGCTCGTGCTGTGCCCATTCGAGGCCGCCTTTTTCGCCATACACGCGGATTTTGAGTGCATTCTCTTCACCGGCAGCTACCTGTGATGCCATGAGCACACCGGAAGCGCCATTGTCGAAGCGCAGCAGTACGCCACCATCATCATCCAGGGCGCGACCCGGCACTACGATGTTAAGGTCGGCGCAGAGTTTTTCGAGTTTTGCACCGGTGATATATTCAGCCAGGTTAAAGGCATGTGTACCAATATCGCCCATAGCGCCGGCTTTACCGGAACGTTTAGGATCGGTTCTCCATGCTGCCTGTGCGTTACCTTCTCTTTCGCTGAGTTTAGACAGCCAACCCTGCGGATATTCTACCCATACTTTGCGGATTTTTCCGAGGTCACCGTTTTTCACCATCTGGCGCGCCTGCTTTACCATCGGGTAGCCGGTGTAGGTGTGGGTGAGCAGCAGGGAAAGGCCGGTAGCTTCTACTTTCGCTTTCAGCTGTTTGGCTTCGTCCAGGGAAATGGTGATCGGTTTTTCGATTACCACGTTGAAACCCAGTTCCAGCGCCATCATTGCAGGTTCAAAGTGCGCGAAGTTTGGGGTTACGATCGTAACAAAATCCAGGCGTTTATCTGCCGGCATGGCAGCTTCTTTTTCCAGCATTGTTTTGAAATCGGTATAGGTGCGTTCCGGATCAAGGAACAACATTTTACCGGAATCAGTGGCCACTTCAGGATTAATACTAAGTGCGCCTGCAACGAGTTCAATAAGACCGTCCATGTTGGCGGCGATACGGTGGATAGCACCGATGAAGGCATCTTTACCGCCTCCGATCATTCCCATTCTTAGCTTGCGTGTCATATATTCAGATCAGCTTTTTCTTAGATGATAGTGTGTTATTAGGCAATTGCGATGTCCGGTTTTTTACGGTTACGCATGTAGAAATAAAGTCCTGTAAAAGCAAAAATCAGCACTACAGGTATTACTAAAGTTGCATTCAGGATTTCAGGACCTGCTACGGCTTGTGCTTTGGCAAAGGCGTCCGCTTCTGCTGTACCCGGCGCCGCGGTGCGGTAGGCATCCAGGGATGCGCCTGCCGGCAAGGCATTGGACAGCTTGCTGTCGTAAAATCCACCCATGAAGATAGTATAAATTGAAACGGCAAACATACCTGCACCACCTACCAGGTTCATGCCGAGTGCACCCGATTCCGGAATATTTTCAGATACAAATCCGATCATACATGGCCAGAAATAAGTTACGCCCATTCCAAAAATAAAGGCCGCCAAAAATACCATATTTCCGCTTACATGTGCTAGCATATACAGGCCAATAGCAGAGAGCACAGCAGATATCAGCAGTACGCCGGTGGGCGACATCCGATGTACAATAGGGCCGGCAAAAGCACGCCCCAGGGTTTGTACACCCGCCGTCATCGCCAGTATCAGGATGGCATTTTCTGTTACATTTTTTAACAGTACTTCTATCCATTGGCCGGTAAACAGCTCAGTGATAGCGGTACCAAACATTAACACAAAAATCACGATGAATAATGGCGTACCAAGACTGCGATACATCTGGGCATTGCTGATACCCGAAGCCACACGCTCCGTTACCGGGAAGTCTAGTTTAAGGAACAGGTAACCATACAATAATGTTGGTATGATCATCGTTGCCATCTGTACCTTGTAATTCAGGCCCATGCCGGAAAGGAAAAACACTACCAGTGCGCCTATTACGATACCGCCAGGGAACCAAAGATGGAAGTGATTGAGTTTGGTAGTTTTGTTATTAGGGTAGATAGTAGCTACCAGCGGATTACACGCTGCCTCTACTGTACCATTAGCCATACCAATGAAAAGGGTGGATACAAAAAGTGTACTGAATCCGGTGGCGAATATAGTCAGCAGAATACCGGCAAGATGGAGCACAAAGGCAGCCAGGAGCAGGCGTTTCATGCCTATAATATCCACCACAAACCCTCCTATAACTACTGCCAGCGGGAAGCCCCAGAAAGCAGTACTGGCTATAATGCCCAACTGCGACGCGCTGAGATCAAACTGTTTTCCCAGGTCTCCCAAAATGCCGGCACGAATACCGAAGGACAGGGAAGTAACCAGTAATGCCATGCAGCTGGCCACAAATAATTTAGACGGCTGAATCGCCTTTGCCATAAACGTGGAGTTTTGTGTGGTTTATATAAACTAGTAATAAAACGACTAAATTTATAAAAAGTATTCACACTTTTCAGGGTTTTTCTGGATGAATGGCATTTTTTTAAAAATTTTCAGATGGTCTGATAAAAAAGTATTTTAGAGCCCGGAGAATGCCCCCATAGCTGCAATTTGAAGACTACTTTAAAACCAGGATAATACCTTTTTGATAAATAACCCCATTTTCATTCGCAACCGGTTGTTCGGCATTTTGACAGCCCGGCGTGGCCTGTCCGCAGTATACATGTCAGAATCCGTCAATTTGACCTGATATCAAATTGTATTTTGTTAAAAATCATTTCTGGCGTATTATGCCCCGAATTCATCCCGGAATTCCCCAAATTTATTACTAATTTTACAGGCCTTGAAAAGCAGTACCTGCAACTGTCACCTTGTCAGGGAGGTTTTCCAAGCATAGTATTTGAGTAGCTACAATCCCCGTCTATCCAACTAACCAAGCCGGCAGCCTGCCTGCCACGGGCTATATTAGGGGAAGATGAAAACTGATGATGGATTTGCTCCAGCACAGCCAAAGGGAAGGTTACACAAGGAAATTGAAATCGTAATTCGTAATTAAACATTCTATATGCTAGGTTTTTTAACAAAACTGTTTGGAGGGAATAAGTCTGAGAGAGATATCAAGTCTATCGCTCCAATGGTGAAGCAGGTCAATGAGGAGTTTGAAAAACTGCAATCCCTGCCTATTGACGACCTGCGTCATAAAACCCAGGAATTCCGCGCTCGTATCAAGGAACACCTTGCTGCTATTGATAAAGAAATAGCCGAGAAAAAGGAAACTGCCGATAGCTCAGAGGATGTTACAATAAAAGATACCATTTACCAGGAAATAGATGCACTGAAAAAAGACCGTGATAAACAGCTGGAGGTAGTGCTCCTGGAACTGTTGCCGCAGGCTTTTGCAGTGATCAAGGAATCGGCCCGCCGTTTTTCCACCAATCCAACGCAAACCGTTACCGCTACCGCACTGGATCGTCAGCTGGCGGTTACTAAAGATTATGTAACCATTGAAGGCGATAAAGCGACCTGGAAAAACTCCTGGACTGCCGGTGGTAACCTGGTAACCTGGAACATGGTGCACTACGATGTACAGCTGATTGGTGGTATCACCCTTCACCAGGGTAAAATCGCAGAAATGGCTACGGGTGAAGGTAAAACCCTCGTATCTACACTGCCTGCTTACCTCAACGCATTAGCCGGTCAGGGTGTACACATCGTAACAGTGAATACTTACCTCGCTCAGCGTGACTCCGAATGGAACGGCCCGCTGTTCGAGTTCCTCGATATTACAGTAGACTGCATCGACGCACATCAGCCTAACAGCCCTGCACGTCGCCAGGCTTACCTCGCAGATATTACTTACGGTACCAACAACGAATTCGGCTTCGACTACCTGCGCGATAACATGGTGCATAGTCCGGAAGAAATGGTGCAGCGTAAACACCACTTCGCTATGGTCGATGAGGTGGATAGCGTTTTGATCGATGATGCCCGTACCCCGCTGATTATCTCCGGGCCGGTACACCGTGGTGAAGAACAGGAATTCCATGTGCTGAAACCACGCATCGCTGATCTGTTTGAACTGCAGAGAAGAGAAGTAAATAAATATCTCCTCGAAGCTAAAAAATTGATTTCCGAAGGTAAAGACGATGCCAAAACCGGCGGTCTGGCCCTGATGCGCGCTTACAGAGGTTTGCCTAAGAGCAGTGCCCTGATCAAGTTCCTCAGCGAACCGGGTATGAAAGTACTCCTCCAGAAAGCGGAAAATTACTACCTGGCTGATCAGCAACGTGAAATGCCTAAAGTAGACGCAGGCCTGTACTTCACCATCGAAGAAAAAAATAACAGCGTAGACCTGACCGATAAAGGTATTGCACAGATCACCAAAGCAGGTGAAGATGCTGACTTCTTCATCATGCCGGATGTAGGTTCTGAAATCGCTGAAATCGAAAAACTGGATGTGGCACCTGAAGAAAAACTGCAGCGCAAAGATGCATTACTGCAGGACTTCGCACAGAAATCAGACCGTATCCACTCCGTACAGCAACTCCTCAAAGCATATACCCTCTTCGAAAAAGATGTGGAATATGTGGTGATTGACGATAAAGTAAAAATCGTAGATGAGCAGACGGGTCGTATCCTCGATGGTCGCCGCTACTCCGATGGTTTGCACCAGGCAATTGAAGCGAAAGAAAATGTGAAAGTAGAAGCTGCTACACAAACCTTTGCTACTATCACCTTGCAGAACTACTTCCGTATGTACCACAAACTCGGTGGTATGACTGGTACCGCTTCTACTGAAGCCGGTGAGTTCTGGGAGATCTACAAACTGGATGTGGTAAACATCCCTACCAACATCCCTATCTCCCGCCTGGATGCGGAAGACCTGGTTTACAAAACCAAGAGAGATAAATACAAGGCAGTTATTGAAGAAGTGAAAAAACTCCAGAGCCAGGGTCGCCCGGTACTAGTAGGTACCACTTCCGTGGAAGTATCCGAGTTACTGAGCAAAATGCTGACCTTCGAAAAAATCCCTCACAACGTACTCAACGCAAAACAACACGCCCGTGAAGCACAGGTGGTGGCCGCGGCCGGTTTGCCTGGCGCTGTTACCATCGCTACCAACATGGCGGGTCGTGGTACGGATATCAAGCTCGGACCTGGCGTGAAAGAAGCGGGTGGTCTGGCTATCATCGGTACAGAAAGACACGAAAGCCGTCGTGTAGACAGGCAGCTGCGTGGTCGTGCCGGTCGTCAGGGTGATCCGGGATCTTCCCAGTTCTTTGTTTCCCTGGAAGATGATCTGATGCGTATGTTCGGTTCCGACCGTATCGCCGGCCTGATGGACCGTATGGGTTATAAAGAAGGTGAAGTGATCCAGCACAGCATGATCACCAGATCCATCGAAAGAGCACAGAAGAAAGTAGAAGAAAATAACTTCGGCATCCGTAAGCGCCTGCTCGAATACGATGACGTAATGAATAAGCAGCGTACCGTTATCTATGCTAAGCGTAACCACGCCCTGTTTGGCGAACGTCTGGCCATAGATGTGGATAACGCATTCTACGATGTAGCAGAAAACATGATCACTACCCACAAAGAAAGCGGCGACCACGAAGCTTTCAAACTGGATGCTATCATGAACTTCGCTATCGATACAGAAATTACAGCTGAAGAACTGGCTCGTACAGATGCACAGGCACTGTCGACCCGCCTGTATAACGAAGGTAAGTCCAACTACCAGCGTAAGGTGGATGCCATCAGTGCACACATGCTGGAAGCAGCGCAGAACATCCTGCAGCAGCATAACCAGTACGGCACTATCCGCGTACCTTTCCATGACGGCAGAAAGCAACTGTGGATTTATGCGGACCTGCAGCAGATCGAAGCTACCAAAGGTCATGAAGTGATGAACTCCCTGGAGCGCAACATCACCCTGCACCTGATCGATGACGCCTGGAAAGAACACCTCCGCGCCATGGATGATCTGAAACAATCTGTACAAAGTGCCGTTTACGAGCAAAAAGATCCATTGCTGATCTATAAATTTGAAGCCTTCAACCTCTTCAAACAAATGGACGGCGAAACCAGCCGCGATATCGTTTCTTTCCTCTGTAAATCCATGATCCCTGTACAACAGGATGAGCAGGACGAACAAATGGTAGAAGAAGCACATCGCCCTGAAGAAAGGACCGATATGAGCAAAATGCGCGCTACCCACGAGGAAATGAACGATCATGCCAGCTACCAGGAATCAGGCCCGCAATACGCCCAGGAAGTGGAAGAAAAAACCGAACCGGTGCGCGTAGGTCCTAAGGTAGGTCGCAATGACCCTTGCCCTTGCGGAAGCGGTAAAAAATTCAAACAATGTCATGGTCGTGACCTGTAATGGTTAGCACCAGTATCATACTGAAAACGGATTGCAGAAAATGCAATCCGTTTTTTTATTTAATTTCGCCCTAACAACTGTACAAAATGGAGATAAACCGCTATATAGATCATACCGTATTGAAGCCTACCACCACCCTGGAAGATATTAAAAACCTGTGCCTGGAATGCGTGGAATACAACTTCGCTGCTGCCTGCGTACCTCCGCTGTACGTAAAGCTGGCCAAGCAGTTTCTGGGGGCTACGGAGTCCAAAGTAGCTACTGTGATAGGTTTCCCTTTCGGGTACTCTGCCATCGAAGCGAAAGTGGCCGAAACGGTACTGGCAATAGTGGACGGAGCAGATGAACTGGACGTGGTAATTAACATCTCCGCAGTAAAAAATAATGACTGGGAATTCCTGGAAAAGGAAATTGCCAACCTGATGCTGGTGATCCGTGAAAGGAAAAAGGTAATCAAAGTAATTATCGAAAGCGGTATCCTTACCGATGAGGAAATTGTGAAATGCTGCCAGCTGTATGCAAAGTACGGCGTGGATTTTGTTAAAACATCTACCGGTTATGCAGAAAAAGGCGCCAGCGTACATGCCGTACAGCTCATGCGTGCCAACCTGCCGGCCGATATCCAGATCAAAGCCAGCGGCGGTATACGTACACTCGCCTTTGCAAAAGAACTGATTGACGCCGGTGCTACCCGTATAGGTGCCAGTGCCAGCGTATCCATCGTAAAAGAGGCGAAGGCCTGATTGCTAACGACCAATAATTAAACTATGCATAAGATTTTCATCCTGATCTGCTGCCTCCTTGGAAGTACCTGCGTGATGGCGCAGGACGTGGCCAGCAATGGGAACGTAAAAGTGATCAAAGATAGCCGTATCGATGTGCTGATTAAAAAACAGGTTTACATCAATACCCTCGCTATCCGCAACCAGCCCGGATTCCGTGTGCAGGTGATTTCCACCAACAAACGCGCCGATGCCAACGAAGCCAAACAAAAGGTGATGCAATTGTACCCGGATGTACGCACCTACCTCGAATTTCAGGCGCCCTATTTTAAAGTACGTGTAGGCGACTACAGAAGTCGTGAAGAAGCAAGCGAGCTGCGCGAACGACTCTCCAGCCTGTTTTCAGGAGGAGTTTTTGTTGTACCAGCTACTATTAACGTGACACCGGATAAAGAACTATCTAATGAAGAATCTAATTAAGGAGCTGGCAAAAGCCTACGCTCCTGAGTTTATCAGCATCAGGCATCACCTGCATGCCAACCCCGAACTTTCCTTTCAGGAATATAAAACGTCTGAATTTATTCAGCAGAAACTGACTGAATTCGGTGTACCCTTTACCGCCGGCATCGCCGGAACCGGCATCATCGCCCTGATCGAAGGTAAAAACCCAACATCAAGGGTAATAGCCCTCCGTGCCGACATGGACGCACTGCCTATCACCGAAGCCAATGATGTACCTTATAAGTCACAGAATACTGGCGTTATGCATGCCTGCGGCCATGATGTGCACACCACCTGCGTACTCGGAGCTACCCGCATCCTTCATGAATTAAAAGACCAGTTCGAAGGAACTATTAAAATACTATTCCAGCCGGGTGAAGAAAAACACCCTGGCGGCGCCAGCATCATGATTGAAGAAGGCGCTCTGGAAAATCCTAAACCGGATGCTATCCTGGGGATGCACGTGCAGCCTACCATGGAAGCAGGAATTGTAGGCTTCAGAGCAGGTCAGTATATGGCCAGCGCTGATGAAATTTATATCACCGTAAAAGGAAAAGGCGGCCATGCTGCTTTACCTCAGCTGACGGCCGATACGATCCTCATCGCTTCCAATATTGTGGTAAGTCTCCAGCAGATTATCTCCCGTAATAACAATCCTTTCTCCCCTTCTGTACTCAGCATTTGCGCTTTCAATGGCGGATTTACTACTAACGTAATCCCCAGTGAAGTAAAGCTCATGGGCACTTTCAGGGCGATGGATGAAACCTGGCGCTTTAAAGCCCACGACCTGATTCGTAAACAGGCCAAAGGAATTGCAGAAGCAATGGGTGCGGAAATTGATATCGACATCCTCGTTGGGTATCCTACCCTGTATAATAACGAGGCGGTTACTGCTCAGGCACGCAGCCTCGCGGAAGACTTCCTGGGTAAGGATGCCGTGGTGGATACTGAAATCCGTATGGGTGCGGAAGATTTTGCCTTCTATTCTCAAATCATACCAGCCTGCTTTTTCCGACTCGGTACCGGCAACGTAGCCAGAGGTATTACCTCCGGTGTGCATACCGCTACCTTCGATGTGGATGAAAAAGCTATTGAAGTAGGAATGGGCACCATGGCCTATCTGGCTACCCAGTTCATTAAATAAATAATGCCGATAGAAATCGGCATCACTCTTTTTGGAAAATGTTGTTAAAGAAGTCCTGATGGAGATCAGGACTTTTTTTATTGCTTGTAAAACTGATAAGTATAATTTATTCTTAACACTATTTTTCTTGTTGTCCGGAGATCATCTTCACTGATTTTCCATTGAGTGATACTTCCACTTTTTCGTCAAAATTGAAATGATGCTGTTTGAAGTACACATCATTCAGGTTAATGGAACCTCCGTCAGTAAAGGAGATGTCTGCATTGTCAATAGCTGTGTTCCCAAACATTTCAAGTCTGGTCCGTCGGCCACCGGTGTAACGTAACTCGCCGATCCCTACATTTGAAATCACTGTCCGGGCAGAAGTATCAGCTACGATGACTAACTGGGTCGCCTGTACGCCGTTGATTTCCATCCAGGCCGCCGTGTTGATAATTTGCGGCATCTCTTTACCCACAGCTACTTTAAATCCGCCTGATCCGGCTGTTAAAGTTATCATGAGCGTGTCTCCGTTTTGTTTGAACTGGTCTCCGTTATAGCTGGTCACCGACCACGCATCCTCCTGCACCACTTCCACTTTGTTATGTTGCCGAACCTCCTCGATGCCCTCTCTTTCTGTGCTGTCGGCATTTACATACTCCCTGCGCGTCACATTCGTATTAAAGACGACCAGTACTTTAAAAGGTTGCACGGTAACTGGCAGTATTTTTTTATTTTCTTCCGGGTTGTTTTTATTATGATGGGCGCCTATCCATTCCTGGTTGGTAATTCCCTTCTTATAATTAGCCCAGATGGTAATATCAGTGACCAGCATCAGGAAGATCAGGATGCCTAAGAAACCTATGATGAGTTTGGTACTAGTTTTCATGTCCGTTGAGTTTATTTTGCCTGAAAGTGGCGTAATAGGGTTTAAGATCGTCCAGCGTTATATCCAGGAGAAATAGATTCCGGAAGAACTGCGGCAGCTCGTTGCTGATGAAGGCTTCTTTTTTTGCTGCAATAATCTTTTTTACCGCATCCGACTGGATAAAATAGCCAATGCCTCGTTTGTTGGCAATGATCTCTTGTTGCTGCAGCAGCTCGCAAGTGCGCATTACCGTATTGGGATTTACTTCCAGCGTTACCGCCAGCTCCCGCACGGAGGGGATTTTTTCCTCCGGCTGCCACTTGCCCAGTAATATCTGTTCGTTTATATAATCAGCAATCTGGAGGTAGATCGCCTGTGTATCTTTGAATTCCATTTGTAAAGATTTTATTGGATTTCTTTATCACCGATCCGGAAATAGCTCAGCACCCACAAGGCCGGTATCAGTAAAAACTGTGCGATGAAGAGATTCGTTCTTCCTAACCATTCCGGCACTACGTAGGCAAATTGTTGCTTGTTGGTAAAAATGGCGAAGAACGGAATGTTGGTAAACCAGTCGTGGAGCGACTTCCCGAATAATATATTCGTAATAGCAATATTAAGGAACCAGCCCGCAAACAGGATAATCAGTATGCTGAAGAATATCTTTGGAAAGCTGAACTTATAAAAGAAGGTAGCGCCGAAGAAGAAGGCGGCATGCAGTCCCAGCATGAGTTGCAGGAAATTGAAATAAGTGAATTTAGGATGGAATATGCGGTCCCAGTCGTATACCACTGTTGCGCCTTTGTAAGTGATAGCAAGGGTTTGATAGGTTTTGAAACTGATCCACGCGCATAGATGAAACACAATCGTTACAAATACGAAGGTGATCAGAAACTGCCCCAATACTTTTTCAAATTTTGAAGCCGGCAGCAGGAAAAAGTCCATGCGTCTTTCAGTTTTAGCGAGCGCATTGAAGCTCCTGGAGGCATCCAGGCCAATGTAAAGGGCAAAGAAAATGATATAGGGCGGGAGGAGGTCTGATACCTTAATTTCTTTTTCCCATTGGTGGAGATTAAAGAAACCGATAAGTGCAAAGCCTATCCCTGCGGCCAACATCAATGAAGTGGTGAGCAGGTATGCTTTATAGTTATCCGAAATTTCTTTCCGGAGATACATGCCCAATCTGTTAATAGAGAAGAAGTTGTTTTGCATGATAATTAGTTGAAGATTTCCTGGATAGATTGGCGGTTGGAGAGTACGGCATTAAAGAGCAGTTCCATATCGATGCGGCTGTGTTCCTGGTGCTGGTTAGGCGTCACGATCGCGTGCCCTCTCAGGTTACTGTCGGCATACAGTACGGTTTCGGCGGGATTTAGTTGCGGCACTACTTTGAAACTCAGTTTATCCGTTACCGTTTCCACTGCTTCGCGGAATATAATGCGGTGGTTATCAATAATCACAATGCTATCAATGAGGTTGTCGAGGTCGCGCACCTGGTGGGTGGAAATGATAATGCATTTGTCGTCCGTAAGTGTACCGGCAATCAGCTTGCGGAAAATGCTTTTGCTGGGGATGTCGAGGCCGTTGGTAGGTTCGTCCATCACCAATACGCGGGTATTGGCTGCCAGCGCAAAGCTGATCACGAATTTCTTCTTTTGTCCGTAGGACATTTCAGGGAGATACTGGTTCTGTGGGATCTCGAATTCTTTCAGGTAAGCATCAAATGCTTTGTAATCGAAATTCGGGTAAAAGCAGGCCCGCGTGGCGAGGTATTGTTTGATTTTTACTTTAGGGAGATATAATTCTTCCGGTACCAGAAATATATCCTGTAAAAAGGAAGGATTTCTGCCGGAAGCTACTTCACCAAATACCTCCACTTTGCCTGCATCCGGAAATAGTAACCCGGTAATTTGTTTTAACAGGGTGGATTTGCCTGCTCCATTTTTGCCGAGCAAGCCATAGATGTGGCCTGGCTGCAACTGCAGGTTCAGGTTTTCAAACAAGGGCCTGCCGGCCTTGTAGCTGAATGTAAGGGATTGGATGTTAATCATATACTAAGGTCGTGGTTTAGTGTACTACTTAACTAGTACACCATGAAGGTACAATAATTTTTGAATGGGCAAAGTTTTTTTATTGGGGTAAAAAATGTCTTGTCAATTTTTTGACATTATGCTATATTTGTAATAACAGATCCAGCCACGCTACCCATTCGAACAGCGTCCCACGGCTGGACTTTTTTTTTGTCCATATGACTCCAACCAAATACACCAAAACTGCATCCTCTATTCAGGATCAAATAAATATTTTGCAAGAAAGGAAGCTGGTCATCAGCAATATACCCTTCGCTGAGCACTACCTCACTCATGTTGGCTATTATCGATTGGCGGGATATTGGCGCATCTATCAAATAGACACAGTTAACCATATTTTTGGGGATGAAATCACATTCGAGCAGGTTATAGAACTCTATAATTTTGATAGAAATCTACGTTCTTTAATATTCGACGCAATTGAAAGCATCGAGATCTCCCTGAGAACTGTGATGTTACAAATAATGTGTGAGGCATATGGAATGGACTGGTTTCAGCAGAAGAAATTAGCACAGCATCTAAACTACTGGCAGGAAAACCTTGATAAAATTGAGGATGAATTAGATCGTTCCAAAGAAGACTTCGTAGTACACCATGACCAGGTATATGGTAAAAAAGACTTTCCTCCAGCCTGGAAGGTAATGCAAGTCTTGTCATTTGGAACACTTTCCAAGATATATAGTAACATCACAAGTACAATTCCGGAAAAGAACAAAATTGCCAGAGCATTGGGAATGCCTAACTATAAGTACCTGGTTTCCTGGTTGCAGACAATTAGTATCCTCCGAAATTTATGTGCGCATCATAGTCGGGTGAGTAACCGCGTATTTAATTTCGTACCTCAAAAAATGGCGACATCTCATCTGCCCTGGTTAAAAGTTCTGCCAGTTACAATGGAGCAACAACGTTCATTGTACAATCAGTTATGTTCCATTAAATTTTTGCTGAATGTTGTTAGCCCTGGAAATGAATTTACTGTGCGGTTAGTTGCCCTGTCCCAACAGTATCCACTGGTTGATTTGGCTGGACCCATGGGGTTTCCTTCCGGTTGGAGGATGGAGCCTCTTTGGCTATCATAAAAAAATCCCGCCGGCACAGCCAGCGGGACTAAAAAGAAATATACCTGGTCGCTTATCCCAGCTCAGGATACAGCGAAAACTGTTGCATGAAACCATTCACTTCACCACGTACTTTAGTGATCAGCGCTTCGTTGTCAGCATCCATCAGCAACTGATCTACCCAGTCAACGATTTGATCCATATGACCTTCTTTCAGACCACGGCTGGTGATAGCAGGAACGCCCATACGAATACCAGAGGTAACAAACGCTGATTTATCATCGTAAGGAACCATGTTCTTGTTGGTAGTGATATCGGCTTTTACCAGTGTCTGTTCTGCTTTTTTACCGGAAATGTTCTTGTTACGCAGATCGATCAGCATCAGGTGATTGTCAGTACCGCCAGAAACGATTTCATAACCTCTGCTGACAAAGCTTTTCGCCATTGCCTGCGCGTTTTTGATAATCTGGTTAGCGTATACAGTATAGTCGTCAGAAAGAATCTCGAAGAAAGAAACTGCTTTAGCGGCAATTACGTGCTCCAGCGGACCGCCCTGGATACCTGGGAATACCGCCAGATCAATCAGGGAGCTCATCATACGGGTTTCGCCTTTTGGTGTTTTAATACCGAATGGATTTTCGAAATCCTTACCCATCATGATCATACCACCGCGAGGGCCACGTAAAGTTTTATGCGTAGTAGTTGTTACAAAGTGGCAATGTGCAAACGGAGAGTTCAGTAAGCCTTTGGCAATCAGACCTGCAGGATGCGCAATATCTGCCATTACAAAAGCACCTACCTGATCAGCGATCTCACGGATACGTTTGTAATCCCAGTCGCGGCTGTAAGCAGAAGCACCGCAAATGATCACCTTTGGTTTCTCACGGTTGGCTACTTCTTCCATTTTATCATACTCTACAAGGCCCGTTTCTTTGTTTACACCATAGAAATGAGGCTCATATAATTTACCGGAAAAGTTAACGGAAGAACCGTGTGTCAGGTGACCACCCATGCTCAGATCCAAACCCAGAATTTTATCACCTGGTTTCAGAATAGCCAGCAAAACCGCAGCATTAGCCTGTGCACCAGAGTGAGGCTGAACGTTTGCATATTCAATACCGAAAATCTGTTTTGCCCTGTCAATAGCCAGTTGCTCGCTCAGATCCACGATTTCGCAACCGCCATAATATCTTTTGCCTGGATAGCCTTCGGCATATTTGTTTGTCATCACATTCCCCATCGCCTGCATTACCTGAAGGCTGGTAAAGTTTTCAGATGCGATCAACTCAATGCCATGGCGCTGGCGCTCCAACTCCTGGCGGATGATATCAAATATTTGCTGGTCTCTTTGCATGATGCCTTAAAATTTGACGCAAAGGTAGAATAAACCTGAATCAATTGCAATGTGCTGCCACGGAGAAAATTAAATTGCTGTCACATAAAGATTTTGCTATATTTTTATGCCGGTCTGACTATAGCCAAATTTATCCTATTTTCGCCCCATCATGAAGGCAATAATACCGGTGGCCGGAGCAGGCACAAAACTCCGTCCGCACACATATACACAACCCAAAGCTTTAATTCCACTGGCAGGTCGCACAATACTCAGTATTATTGTTGATCAGCTTGTCGATGCAGGTATCAGCGAATTTGTATTCGTAGTAGGCTACCTGGGCGATAAGATCCAGAACTACGTGGAAAATAAATATCCGAACCTTACCTGTCACTTCGTACAGCAAAACAGCCGCGAAGGTACCGGACACGCCATCCTGCTCACCCGCGAAGTAGTAGCCAACGATGAAATCCTCATCGTGCTCGGCGATACCATCGTGGAATGCGACCTCCAGGATGTGATCAGCTCACCTTACTCCATGCTCGGCCTCAAAAAGGTAGACGACCCGCGCAACTTCGGCGTTGCCGAACTGGACGATAAAGGCTTTATCACCCGCGTAGTCGAAAAACCGCAGATACCTAAGTCCAACCTGGCGTTGGTAGGATTGTATAAAGTGAAAGAAACACCACTGCTGTTTGAATGTCTCCAGAAAAACCTGGATAATAAGTTTAAATCGCACGACGAATTTCAACTTACAGACGCGCTGGAATGCATGATCGAACATGGCGTGAAATTCAATGGCTTCCGTGTTAATAACTGGTTCGACTGCGGCAGGAAAGACACGCTCCTGGAAACCAATGCCATCCTCCTGAAAAAATATAAAGCAGCCAGCAACCCGGTGCTGCCGTATGAAAACACGATCATCATACCGCCTGTAAGTATCGGCGAAGGTTGTAATATCAAAAACTCCATCATCGGCCCTAATGTTGCCGTGGGGGATAATACCGTTGTCAACTACTCCATTGTAAAGGATTCCATCATCGGCTCCTTTAGCAACCTGTATGAAGTAGTACTCAAATCATCCCTGATCGGTAGCGATGCCAACATCAGAGGACTGAGCCAGAGCCTGAATATTGGTGATAACACAGAAATAGATCTTGGCTGATCTGAATATTTATCTGATTGCTTATGAACAGGATTAATGCACTTTTCGGTATACGTTATCCCATCATCCAGGCTGGTATGATCTGGGCCAGCGGCTGGCGTTTGGCCAGTGCAGTTAGTAACGCCGGGGGCCTCGGTATCATTGGAGCCGGCAGCATGTACCCCAACGTATTAAGGGAGCATATTCAGAAAACAAAGCAAGCCACAGATAAGCCTTTCGGCGTAAACGTTCCACTGCTTTACCCGGATATCGATCAGCTGATCAACATCATCCTGGAAGAGAAAGTACCGGTTGTATTCACCTCTGCCGGTAATCCTAAAACCTGGACGGGTACACTCAAAGCCGCCGGTATCAAAGTAGTACACGTTGTGTCCAGCAGCCTGTTTGCAGAAAAAAGTGAAGCCGCCGGCGTGGACGCCGTAGTAGCAGAGGGTTTTGAAGCAGGAGGTCATAATGGGAGAGAAGAAACCACTACGATGGTGCTCATTCCTGCCGTTACTGCAAAAGTCAAAATTCCGGTAATAGCTGCCGGAGGAATCGCCACGGGGAGAGGGATGCTCGCTGCTTTCGCACTGGGCGCCGAGGGAGTGCAGATAGGTAGTCGATTCGTAGCCACGCCGGAAGCCTCATCTCACCAGAACTTTAAGAATGCCATACTGGACGCCAGAGAAGGAGATACCATGTTGTCTCTTAAAAAACTAACACCGGTACGACTCATAAAAAACCATTTCTACGACCTCGTAAAGGCCGCAGAAGACGATGGCGCAGATGCAGCCGTATTAAAGGAAATACTAGGCCGCGCCCGCGCCAAAACCGGTATGTTTGAAGGGAACCTCTCCGAAGGCGAACTGGAAATAGGCCAGGTCAGCGCCCTTATCTCTCAAATAAAACCCGCAGCAGCAGTAGTAGCTGAAATCTGGGAAGAGTTCGAAGCCGCCCGCAAGCAGCTTACGACTTACTGAAAATCCATTTGGTAGCCTCTTTAAGGGTAATCTTCTTACCATACATCAATATGCCGGTACGGTAAATCCTGCCCGCAATCCAGGTGGAAGCAATAAATCCACCAATCAGCACCACCATGCTCAGTAACAATTGCCAGTAAGGTACGGTACCAGGTACACCCGCCGGAATCCGCGCCATCATTACCAATGGTGAGCTGAATGGAATGATGCTGGCCCATACAGCCAGGGAGCTCGTTGGATCTGCTACGGCCTTCACTAAGATTATGCTGCTGATGATAATCGGTGCTGTCAACGGTAAGGTCATCTGCTGAATGTCGGATGCATCCTCATTTGCCAGACTACCCACCGCCGCATATAACGAAGAATAAAATAAGTAACCACCCAGAAAATAGAACAGGAAGCAGCCAATAAACAGTGCCCAGTTGATTTTACCCAGTACAAAAGAGAATTTCTGCATGGCTTCGGCCATCTCTGCGTTTGAACCCGCCTGGTTAGCGGTTTGCAAGGTCTCGGGCGACATAAACATCGGCAATGCCATCGACAATAGGATCAACAATATCCCCCATATCAGAAATTGTAAAAGACCTACCGCCGCAATGCCAATGATTTTGCCCATCATCAGCTGAAAAGGCCGTACACTGCTGATCATCACTTCAGCAATCCGGCTTACTTTTTCTTCCATTACGCCACGCATCACTGAGGTGCCAAACAGCAGGAGCATGAAATACATGGTAAACCCGCTGGCATAGCCCAATACAAAGGATGCGGCGGAACTGCCTTTCTTCTCATCCTTGCTGTCCTTGAATTCTACGGTCACATCAGCGCGGATGGCGTCTACCTTAGCTTTGTCAATTCCATTCACTTCCATGCGCATTTTTTCAATAACGCTGTTGAGATTACTGGTGATGGCATGTTCCAGCCCAATGCTGGCTTGCGCCTCACTGTAGTACTCAAATCCTGATGGGCGTTCCAGGTCAATCTCCGGAATCAGCAGCACGCCACTGTAGCCCTGATCAGCATAATGGCGCTTCAGTGAGTCCAGCGGCTGATCGGCAATGAATTTGAAATAAGTATGCTTGATGTCCTTGAACTGCCCTGTGAATTTGCCGCTATTATCCACCACCGCCACTTTAGTGCTGCTGTTGGAATTGCCGGCCAGCAAGGCAGGGACAATAATCATCGCTGCAAATGCCAGGGGCACCAGCACGGTAACAATCAGGAAAGAACGTTTGCGGACGCGGGATAGAAATTCCCTTTGTATTATGAGGTATATCTTATTCATGATTCAGCTGGATTAGGCGGTGGCAGCAACGTTTTCAGTGAGCTGTACCTGTGAAATGAAAACTTCGTTGATGCTTGGGAGTAACTCCTCGAAATAGGTTACCGGAATCTCCTGGCGGATAAAATGCAGGAGGATATCATTGGTAGTGCTGTCGGGATTCAGTTTCAGGGTGAAGGAATGATCGTCGATGGATACGATGGTGAAATGCCAGGTGGCCATCTGTGCAGCATTGGGCATAACGCCTACCCCTATACGGAAAAGCCCCTGTTTGAAGTCCTGGCGGATCTGCTTTACGCTGCCATCGAGGATCTTCTGCCCTTTATTCACCAGCATAATATGATCACATATTTCCTCCACCTGCTCCATGCGATGGGTGGAAAAGATAATGGTAGTACCGTTTTTGCTGAGATTAAAAATTTCCTGTTTCAGGAGGTTGGAGTTGATAGGGTCCAGTCCGGAGAAGGGCTCGTCAAGGATCAGCAGCTTGGGTTCATGCAACACGGTGGAGATGAACTGTACTTTTTGCTGCATGCCTTTGCTCAGCTCATCCACTTTTTTGTTGGTCCAGGTGTTGATATCAAACTTGTCGAACCAGTATTTAATACGTGCGTTTGCCGTTTTCTTATCAAGTCCTTTGAGTTGTGCCAGGTAAAGTATTTGCTCTCCTACCGGCATTTTCTTGTATAGTCCGCGTTCTTCGGGCATATAACCGATGGCCTGCAAATCGTTCGTAGGGTCGAAGTGTTTACCATTCAGGAGGATGCTGCCGGAGTCGGGATAGAAGATACCGGTGATCATGCGTAACAGTGTCGTTTTACCGGCGCCGTTGGGGCCTAGCAGGCCAAATATGCTGCCCTGTGCAATATTGAAGGAGATGTCATCTACTGCTTTGTGGGAGGCATAGTATTTTTTCAAGTGTTGTACTTCCAGGAGGTTCATAATGGAAATTAGTGATAAATCCTGATAAACCTCCCGGGTACATATTATAAAGTTTAGCGAGATAATTTGGCTGCAATAATAGCTGCCACGCGCTCGCCATCCATGGCGGCAGATACGATTCCACCGGCGTAACCGGCACCTTCGCCGCAAGGGTAAAGGCCTTTTACCTGTGGATGTTCCAGTGTATCGTTTTCACGGGGAATTCGTACAGGCGATGACGTGCGTGATTCCGTGGCTACCAGTATGGCATCGTTGGTGTAGTAGCCTTTCATCTTTTTACCGAATGCTTTAAAGGCTCCACCGAGGCGGGTGTGTACCGCGGCCGGCAATACCTCACGGAGGTTCACACTATTTACACCTGGTACATAGGAACATTCAGGCAGTGTAGCGGATACTTTATTGTTGACGAAATCGGTCATACGTTGAGCAGGTGCTACAAACTTACCTCCACCTGCGTTGTAGGCAGCTATTTCCACTTCGCGCTGGTAGTACATGGCTGCCAGGCTTCCTTTATCCGCGAAGGGTTGGTAGTCGCCGGCTTCAATGCTTACGACCATGCCTGAGTTGGCGAAGGGGTTGTTACGTTTGGAGGGCGACCATCCATTCACCACGAGTTCTCCCGGGTCGGTGGCTGCCGGAGCGATGATGCCGCCGGGGCACATGCAGAAGGAGAACACGCCGCGGCCGTCTACTTGTTCAACGAGGCTGTAGCTGGCTGGTGGCAGGTATTCGCCACGAAGGGCGCAATGGTATTGTGCGCTGTCGATCAGTTCCTGCGGATGTTCGATACGAACACCGAGGGCGAAGGGTTTAGCTTCCAGCAGTACCTGTTGCTCATCGAGCATGATAAATATATCGCGTGCGGAGTGGCCGGTGGCCAGAATCAGGTGTTGTCCGGCGAAGTATGCGCCGCTGGCGGTTTTCACGCCTTTCACCTGTCCGTCTTTGATATCAATATGATTAATGCGTTGTTCGAAGTGGACTTCACCGCCGCTGGCGATGATTTGCTCACGCATGGCGGTAATGATATGCGGGAGTTTATTGGTGCCTATATGTGGGTGTGCGTCGATGGCTATTTTCTCTTCGGCGCCAAATTGTATGAAGATATTAAGGATGCGGTTAATATCGCCGCGTTTGTTGGAGCGGGTGTACAGTTTACCATCGGAGTAAGTACCGGCGCCGCCTTCCCCGAAGCAGTAGTTGGAGTCGGGGTTTACGATACCTGTTTTGTTAAGGGCGGCGAGGTCGCGTCTGCGGGCGCGTACATCTTTTCCTCGTTCCAGTATGATAGGTCTGACGCCGGCTTCTATGAGTCGCAATGCTGCAAAGAGGCCAGCAGGGCCGGCTCCGGCAATGAGTACGGTGGGTGCTGTTGCTGGTAGGTCTTTATATACCGGTGCTTCGAATTCTTTTTTATGAAATGGTTCATTGACGTACACCTGCACGGTGAGGATGAAGTACACTTGTCTGGAACGTGCGTCAATGGAGCGTTTGAGAAGATTATAACCGGTAATGATTTGTGAAGGTACGCTGAGTGCGGCTGCTGCAGCTTTGATAACAGCGGTGTTTGACCCGGCATCAGCGGGGAGTAGTTTAAGTGAGACTTGTTGAATCATGTTAGGTAGTTATCCTAAAGAAATACGGATTTGCAGTGACCAGGGAGCTCCTGATATACGCTGCAAATCCGTATAGGTATGTTGAAATAATAAATTAGAACGGCAGATCGTCGCTGCTATCTCCGCCAGCAGCAGGCATTTGCGGAGTGTTGTAGTTAGGCATTGGGTCAGCTCCGGGAGCAGCCGCGGCCATAACGGATTCCATACGCCAGGCGTCGAGGTTGGTGATGTAGTTTACTTTACCATCTTTTTCCCAACGGGTACCTTTGATATTGAAATAAACTTTAACATTTTCACCTTCGTTGAACCGGTCAACAATACCAGTGCGGTCTTGTACAGCCTGGAATTTGATATAGTTATTGATTACGCGACCGTTGATATCATCAGATTTCTCTATAACGAACTCTCTTGTTTTAAAAGTTTCGCTACGTTGAACTGTATTATACTTCACGACCAGCTTTCCGGTAATTTCAAAACTCATAGAAAAATATTTTAAATTCAGAAGGTCCAAAGATAGGTATTAGTGAAAGTGCGTGCAAATAATTTTTATTGATTACAAGCGCGCGGGTATATAAAAAATTAGTTCCTTATAAACTAGGCCCAAACACATTTTTTTTAATGGAGATACTAACATAGTTTTGCACCCTCGCCGGAAAAATTGTGAATATCTGCAGAAATGATCTCTTGAAAAAAATAAAGAGAAAAAATCTACGATAGTATTTTATCATGAATGCGATACTATTTATGATAAAAGCGTCAATGCTTTCGGAAAGAGGTTGCAAATCAAGCCGGTTTGTAATACAAAAAAAGTGAGGAATGTCAATGCTGTAAAGCAATAGCAGCGGGCAGGGACGGGGTGTTTTCACACTGTAAACAGGATAATATAAACAAGGGTAGATAAATTTTTTTTTTCAACATTTTCTACAGATATTCGTCGTCCTGTCTGAACATTTTTCGACATCCTGCGTTGAGGAATAGCGAATTCGAGAACATCCTTAATTAGACGTGAATTACTTTCATTAAATTAAGAACAAACTAATTTTTTTTATCTCAATGAATAAAACTTGCGACCAAGTTTGGGAAAGGTGTCTTAATATAATTAGGGATATAGTTGAGTGGCAGCCTTTTAAGACATGGTTTGAGCCAATTAAACCGATTAAACTTGAAAACAATGTTTTAACCATCCAGGTCCCCAGCCAATTCTTTTACGAGTACCTAGAGGAGCATTACGTGGGATTGTTAGGAAAAACCATCAAGAGAGAATTAGGTAAAGAAGCCCGGTTGGAATACCGCATTGTAGTAGAGAACGGTACGCCACACCAAAACCCTAGAACTGTAAACATGCCTACGCAGTTTACAAAACCCCAGAAAGACAATGAAGTTGATTTTCCATTAACGATCCAGAACCCGGTCAAAAACCCGTTCGTGATCCCCGGCATTAAACGTGTACAGATTGATTCGCAGCTGAATCCCAACTATACGTTCGATACCTATATAGAAGGTGACTGTAACCGCGTGGCACGCCGCGCCGGTAAAACAGTTGCGGAAAAGCCGGGAGGAACTTCCTTCAACCCACTCGTGATATACGGTGGTGTGGGGTTAGGTAAAACACATCTGGCACAGGCCATTGGTAATGAGGTGAAGAGAATTCATCCCAACAAGGCCGTGTTGTATGTGAGTGCGGAGAAGTTCATCAATCAGTTCATCGATCACTCCAAGAATAATATCATAAATGACTTCATCCACTTCTATCAGTTAATAGACGTACTGATCGTGGATGATATACAGTTCTTTGCCCGCGCAGAGAAAACACAGGATGCGTTTTTTGCCATCTTTAACCACCTGCATCAATCCGGTAAGCAGCTGATCCTTACATCTGATAAGGCGCCTAAAGACCTTGATGGTGTGCAGGAGCGCTTACTCAGTCGTTTCCGCTGGGGCCTCAGTGCAGATATTCAGATCCCTGATTTCGAAACAAGAATGGAAATCCTGGAAATGAAAATGCGCAACGACGGCCTGGAAATGCCGAAGGAAGTAGTGAAGTATGTGGCATATAACATCCAGACCAACGTCCGTGAACTGGAAGGGGCGCTGATTTCGCTGCTGGCGCAATCTTCACTCAACCGTAAGGAAATTGACCTGGAGCTGGCTAAGCGCGTACTGAAATCTTTTGTAAAAACATCATCAAAAGAAATTACCATCGAAAGTATTCAGAAAATGGTATGCGAGTATTTTGATGTACCATATGATAAGCTCCTGCAAAAAACACGTAAGCGTGAAATCGTGCAGGCCCGCCAGATTACCATGTACCTGGCAAAATCATTTACTAAAAACTCCCTGAAAACAATCGGTGAACATTTTGGTGGTCGTGATCATACTACGGTTATTCACTCCTGCCAAACAGTAAAAGACTTAATGGATACTGACAATAACTTCCGCGACAGCGTTATTGAGTTGCAGCAGAAGGTGCAGTTGGCAGCAATGTAATTTACCCCCTGTAACCTATTTGTGACATGCCCCCGTTTAAAACGGGGGCATGTCTGTTTTTATACCGGCGGAGCACTTTCATGGTACCGCAATAATTGCTATGCAGGTATGCCGGGCGCCATAGCCTGTACTTTGTTTTCCGGCACTTTCATGTTACCGGCACTTACCGACTTATATACCCTGTACCTAATTTACCAGCGGAAATTACCGGCGGTAGCCAACCGCGCGAAGCGCGGAACTCACCCAATGACACCGGAAGTGTCATAATAATCCCTTCTCCGCAAACCATGTCTTTTATAGAAGTGCCTTTTTTAGAATATATACCGCTGTCTTTTTTAGGGAGAGAACTAACTGCCCCCGGCAGTAACCAGGCTATTTTTACTCGGTTTTGCACCTGTTTTACGCACAATTAGAATTTTTTTTTCGTGTAGGCATGTCTGCAAATTAGGCGCTGAAATTCAATACGGATAAGGGTTTTAAGAGTTTGAATAAATCTGCCCTGATTAATTCTCAAAAAAAATATCGAAAAAACTGTAAATGTTTTTTGTGAATTTAAAATAATTCCTATTTTTGCAACCCCTTCAAGGAACTAACGCGAAAGGCGCTAATAGAAGGTAAATGGTGAGGTGCCTGAGTGGCCGAAAGGAACGGTTTGCTAAACCGTCGTACGGGTTAAACTGTACCGAGGGTTCGAATCCCTCCCTCACCGCAAATCCAGGTCGGGATTTTTTTCGGGGTGTAGCGTAGCCCGGTATCGCGCCACATTTGGGATGTGGAGGTCGTAGGTTCGAATCCTGCCACCCCGACCTAGAACGCTAAAAGCCTTACAGTGCAAACTGTAAGGCTTTTTTTTGCAGGTATATTTAAACACTATAGCGGCCAGCGCTACGATTGTTAAAATGCATATCTCCGCATTCCTCCATCCACTACCGCTACCGTACCCGTCACATATTTCGATCTCGGTGATACCAGGAACGCGGCCATATTCGCAATGTCTTCCGGTTCTCCAAAATCACCCATCGGTATTTCCCTTTCAGCAAATTTCTTTCGTTCTTCTCCGGGGAAGATTCTGCGTATCTGCGCGGAATCGATAATGCCAGGTTGCAGGCTATTCACCCGGATACCATGTGGGGCCAGTTCACCCGCCAGTGCTTTTGACCAGGACACAATCGCGGCTTTAGCTACAGCCGAAGCATTAATGCTGCGCAGCTCGTAGGTACTGGCTAAGTTTAGTATCGCCCCCTGCTTACGTGCGATGAATTGTGGCAGTAATGCCTGTGTTAATTGCCTGTGATGGTGGAAGTCGAGCGTAAAAGCTGCCTGCCACTCTTCCTCCGGTGCAATGGGTGCCAGGGGGCGACTCGCACCTGCATTATTAATCAGAATATCCACTGTTCCGAAGATATCCAGTGCAGCAGCGGCAATGGCTGCAGGTCCGCCTGGCGCAGTGAAGTCCTGTACAAATATGGCTGGTACTACTCCGCCTTCTGCTTTAATCTCTGCTTGTAAATCCGTTAATAAAGCTTCATTCCTTGCCGTGGCTAATACGCTTACTCCCTCTGCGGCAAGGGTTTTAACAATACTGCGACCAAGTCCCTGACTGGCGCCTGTTACTACTGCTGTTTTGTGTTGAAGATATAAATCCATGATGCTTATAAATTTTGTAATACAAATCTGTATGGCAAATGTATTGCCTGAATCCAGCAGGAGTATGTATTACAACCGATTGTTGGTAGCACACAATTTTGTTAGTAGGGGATAAAAAAGCGGAGACCATAAACGTCTCCGCAATATGGGGCCAACAAGATAACTCCAGTGCTACGTCAGATAATGCAGATGGTTGTATTCGAGTTTCTTTAATCGGTTAGGAGTAGTAGGGTAAAAGTACAAAGCCTTGTTTACCAGTGAGGTTCAAAAATGGCAGTCGGCCATATCTGTTTCCTAAGTGGAGGCTTTAGGATTATAAGTGCGGATACGCCAACTTATCTACTGCTAAAAATTTGCATACCAACCCAACCTTTCGCTTGTATGCCCCCGTTTAATTCAGTATAAACTATTTTCTATGAGATGCATTCCCATGCTCTGTTTAATGTTGCTGCTCTGTGTAGTCATTGGCTGCCGTAAAGAAAATGACACATTTGAATCACTGAAGGCCAGTTCGTTGGCAATGTCAAAAGACTCCTCCGGAATACCAGGTGATTCCACAGGGCATCCTGGCGATACCATTATCCTTCCTCCAAAGGATACAAATATTCACCTACCCGGAGATACTACTATTTATCCGCCTGTAGACTCAAACTGGCATCCCCCGGTGGACTCTCAATGGCACCCTCCTGTTGATACGCCCAGGTATCCGGTAGATACACCCTGGCATCCGATTGATAGTTCAATCGCCTCCCGCAGGTAATGCAGCTATCGTATAGCCGGCAGTGTTAGTAATACTGCAAGGGCGTAGTATATTTATGTTGCTGTATGCTGTAACTAAATATATAAACGGATGATCGTTATTTAAGCCTTGAAAAGTAACTATCGCCGATGATCATAAAGAACCATTATTCATATTCTTAACCGGTACTGTAACCAGGATTAGTCCATTGGAAGATATTCAGCAATTGGTACGGGATTGTTTGGCCAACAACAGGCTCAGTCAGGAACGACTATACCGGAAATATTATCCGGCACTATTCCTATTGTGCAGAAAGTTCTTCAGTAATCCGGAAGAGGCAGTAGAAGTGTTGAATGATGGTATGTTGCAGGTGTTTACACAACTAAATAAATACGATGCCGGAAAAGGCGAGTTTTTTAACTGGGCTTATACGGTTGTCAGAAATACGGCGTTAGACCGTGTAAGGCTTCGGAAATGGCCCGTAAGTCAGGAGCTGGAGGAGGATGTAGGTTTTACGCAGAATAATATACTGAGGAAATTGGCCTGGGAAGATGTGTATAAACTACTGGATAATCTTCCTCCCGCTACCAGAGCCGTCTGCTCGCTGTTTTACCTGGAAGGGTTTTCTATCAGAGATATCAGTGAAAAGCTGCAGCAAAGTCCAGGAACTGTAAAATGGCACCTCAGTGAAACGCGCAGTAAACTAAAGCCAATATTGGAACAATACTACCTTAAATAATGTACCGCCTGTGAACGAAAGCAATTTGCATAAGGGCCTGCCCAACGATGGCACTCCACCCATTCACATTCCTCCTGTCGGCGACAGCTGGATGAAAATGGAGGAGCGCCTCAATGAAGCTATGCCACTGCAACCGGATATCTCCGGAACGGCTTTCCCGGAAAACACAGGCACAACTGAACAAACAACCATGGAAAATAACGTTGGTAATGCCTTGCCAGCAATATCCCGGATAATAAAGATTTCCGGTAGCCTGGTAGTAATGGCAGTAATCACAACAATAGTCACCTGGCAAGTGATGACCTATAGTACGAAGCATCATCAAAGCCAGACCTCCAGTTTGCAGGAACAACGTTCTTTTCCTCCGGATAAGAGCAGCACTACTGCACCAGGGAATGCAAATATTGGGACCGCTGAAATACAAAACACAATACCGTCCGAATTATCAACGTCTGATAAAGAGAGCCCCGGCAGCACCAGCCATACCTCTGCTCAAAATGGTGTGTTGGACAAGCCTGTAAATGATAGGAAAGAGGTAGGTGAGCGTAATGGTAATAAAGTGGAAAGTACAATTAACAGTAGTGATGCGCAATCAGCCGGAGTAGGTAAAACCATGGGAGGAGAGATGGATATAGAAGGACTGAATGGGACTGGCGGAGGCGCTGAGCCAGGGCTGTCAATGAATACAGGAGCCAAATTGCATGTAGGGAGGAACGTTAAATCCGATCGTGCACTTAACATGCCTGACCGCAGGGTAAATGCTGCTGACAACTCCAATAAAGCATCCCGTTTGGCTGATGATAAAATAGCCAATAGTGTCGCTGATCCTTCAACCGCTATCAATACTAACGATAAGCACTTATCCACCTCTTCCGGTGCTGCCGTCCCTACATCGTTACTGATGTCACTGCCGGCATACCAAACACCCGCTAACCGCCGCATCAGCGCAGCCCTGCAAGCACCCCCTACTCTAACTACCCAGCATCAACTGGGATGCCCCACCGGACCCCGGCAAAGAGGCTACTGGCAAATAATGCCACAATGGACAGCCCAGTTGCCCATCAACGGCTCCCTGAGCTGGTACAAAGGCCCCAACGGTAATAGCCAGCTGTATAAAATACCCATCCCCGGCATCAGGGCCGAACGTACCTGGCTGAATGCAGCCCTTAGCCTCGACCTCAACGCCCTGGCAACACAGGCTTTTAACAACAAATGGTACGACACCGTCCCCTATCTCGGCAGCGGCACCAACATCATCTTCGTCAGCCTTATACAAACCTTCGGCTACAGCGCCACATTGTCCTATAGTCATCGCGTGAAAGACAACTGGTTTGCTGGCGTAGGCGCCCAGGCATACTACGCACACCTGGCAGGAATACAACGAACCTATCAGTACAGTCTCACCAATGATACTGCCCGACTCCCACAATTCTTTGGCGATAAAACAGAAATATGGAAATCAATCGGACGTTTCCAAAGCAACGCCACCGCTGAAATATATTATGACCATAGCAAATGGCAGGCAGCCTTCAGAACTACCATTCCCGTGTATTTCCAGCGACTCGAACCAATCTCAGACCCAATTAAACCCAAACTGCAACTGGAATTGTTGTTCCGCTGGAAAATAATTTCTCCTAAATACTGATCGCTGAAACTCTTTGTGGTATACATTCTTGAACGAATTTTTGATTGATGCGCTATGCTGATTAAACCCTTCATTCAAAAAAAAAATAAAAAAAATAGAACTCCCGATTTGGTTTTCTCGCAAACTTCGCTACCTTTGCACTCCGCAATCAGAGATACAAACACTCGGATTGCACACCGGAAAAAGTTCGGGGTGTAGCGTAGCCCGGTATCGCGCCACATTTGGGATGTGGAGGTCGTAGGTTCGAATCCTGCCACCCCGACTTAGAAAAAGGACAAAATAGCACATGCTGTTTTGTCCTTTTTATTTTTACTATATCAAGCTCATCGGAGCTCCTGTTGAAACCAATTTTATTGCGCTATATTTAGGAGTAAACAAGCTTCCATTAAACGAAGCTGCATGACTCCCGGATTAGCATATGGATCAACTAAATACTTTACTGCCGTATTACACCGATATAAATGACTTTCTGGCTTCCATACCCTGGCCCGGAAGAACCACGAATCCAGACTTCTACTGCCTGAGATTAACGAAACTTAACCTCGAAGACTTACAGGTTTATAAACCACCCTTTAAACGATCCTTTTACTTTTTTGCATTGTTGCACAACTCCGGAAGCGTAGAGGTAAACTATGGCGGTAAAAAGGTGAATAATCCGGAATCTTACCTCGTGTTCCACTCCCCGAATCTATTGTATAGCTTTTCGCATAATAATTCGCTCGAAGGATATGTTATCTATTTTAAGCCAGCATGTTACTCCTTCTTCAAGCCCGATTTTCACAAAACGTTTCCGCTTTTCGATGTGCTGCACACCAACTTGTTTAAATTTGAATATGAAACCTTCCGGCAGCTCGCACCACATTTTGAAGAAGTATTTATGGCCTACGAACGCTCTTCACAGGCTCAGCATATGGAGGCCCGTATCAAACTATTAGGTCTGTTGTATTTCCTGGAAGGTTACGCTAACGAAAAAAAACAAAACATCAGGCAGGCCAATGCACAGCAGTTGTTACTGCAGCGATTCATCCAGTTAGTTAATCATCACTATATCGATAAGCGAACTGTTAAGGAATATGCAGATATGTTATCCGTTACCGCAAACTATCTGTCGCAATCAGTTAAATCACTCACCGGAAAAAATGCGCTGAGCTATATCGCAGACCGCCTCACAAGCGAAGCCAGGTCACTCATACAATACACCGACTTTGAAATATCCCGGATTGCATATCAATTGAATTTTTCTGATCCTGCCAATTTTGGGAAATTCTTTAAAAAACAGGTAGGACGCTCCCCATTGGAATATCGCAAGTTGCACAAGTGATGGAATGGACTTATTTAACCAACTAATTGACCAAACGTTTTGAAGTGGAAGCTGTTGTTTTGTATCAGTAATTTTTAAATCTTCATATTATGTCAAAACAAGTTTTTATTAACCTTCCTGTAGCGGACTTGAAGAAATCAATGTCTTTTTATGAAGCCATCGGTTTTAAAAATAACCCACAGTTCACTGATGAAACAGCTGCCTGTATGGTGGTAAGCGATACCATATTCGTGATGCTGCTTACACATGATAAATTCCGGCAGTTTACCCCGAAAACAATCACCGATGCAAAAAGCAACATTGCAGTGATCAACTCTCTTTCTATGAGCAGTAACGATGAGTTGAATACATTTATCGAAAATGCACTGAAAGCAGGTGGACGGGAATACCGGGAACCAGTGGATTACGGCTTTATGCAGCAGCGTAGCTTTGAAGATCTGGATGGTCATAATTGGGAAGCGGTGTATATGGATATGAGTAAAATGCCTCCTCAGGTTTAAACTTATAACGTTGTACTAAAAAAAGTCGGATACCTTAGGGTGTCCGACTTTTTTTAGTGTGTCAGGCATATCACATCCATCTTCCGAAAGCACCCTACAAAATTGTATTTAAAACGCCTCCATCTGCCCTGATCGCCGCCCCGTTAATCACTATCGCCAGCGGACTGCAAAGATAACAGGCAATACCTGCTATTTCTTCCGTAGCAATAAAACGCTGTAATAATGATTGTGGATTGGTACTTTGAAGAATGGCCGATTTCATTTCCAATTCTCCGGTATTATTTGCCTGCGCAATATGCTTAACAGCACCGGCAACGCCTTCTGAATAAGTAGGTCCACCTACTATTGTGTTTACAGTTACCGCAGTACCTTTCGTCAGTTTGGACAGCCCATTGCTTAATGACAGCATAGCTGTTTTGGTCATACCATAGTGAATCATATTGGAAGGGACATTCACACCGGACTCACTGCTGATAAATATTATTCTCCCCCATTTACGGGCCAGCATGCCGGGTAGCAGGAAACGTGACAACCGAACACTGCTCATCACATTTATGTCAAACATACTTTGCCACTCGTTGTCTTCGATACTTGTAAAATCTTTTAACCCAAATACGCCCACATTATTCACCAATATGTCCACCTCCGGCAATTCCGCCAGTAATGCGTTCACTTCCTCCACCACCGCAAAAGCTGCCGCTATTCCACGGACATTAGCGCCAGGTACGGCTGCCCCTAATTTTTGAACAGCCGCATTCACTTTATCCTTTGTTCTTCCATTGATGATTACAATGGCCCCTTCCTGTAATAGCTGCAACGCTATAGCAAAACCAATGCCCTGCGTAGCACCACTGATAAAAGCAGTTCTACCTTTCAACTGTAAATCCATATCTGTTTTTTAATTTTGTAATGATCGTTACAATAATTGACCAGAAAAAAGTCAGCTTAATACTGACAGTTGAAGCTCAATTAATTTCTGCAAACCTTGAGCATGCGGATACATCCGCCTGGTCACGTTCAGGCCGTTCCATACGGTAATCAGGTATCGCGCCAGTAATTCAGCAGAAGATGGGTTTTGAATAGCACCGGTATCCTTTCCTTGCTGAATGGCCCAGGCAAACATTTTTTCCACTTCTTTTAAAATGGCTACCGCTTCTTCCTCCAGTTGCGCATCTATAAAGGTCATTTCTACCACGGTATTGGCTATAATACAGCCTTTCAGGTGTTCCTGCTCACTGGCTGTAGCCAAGGACCGGAAAAATCCTTTGATGTCATCTACAGGAGAAGCGCTCCCCTTTAGTTGCGCTTTGAATGCCATAAAAGCCGTCCTGCGCTGCTGAATAGCCTTCCTGAAAAGTTCCTTTTTCCCACCTTTGAAGGTATTGTAAAAGCTGCCACTGCCCATCTCCATAGCTTTTAATAAATCATCCAGCGATGTTGCGGCATATCCCTTTTGCCAGAATACCTGTTGGGCCAGTCCTAATACATATTCCTGGTCAAATGTAGATGGTCTTCCTTTCATATTTTGTAGTAATCGTTACAAAATTAGGGGAATTCTGATTAATTGAAAAGTTTTCTGTAAGCCAAGGGGGTGTAATTTGTTTTGTGCTTAAACAACTTGTTAAAGGATTGAGGGTAACCAAAGCCAAACAGGTACGCTATTTCAGCCACAGTAAGGTTGGTGGTGGTGAGCAACTCTTTGGATTTTTCTATCAGCATATCCTGCATATGTTGCTGCGTACTCTTGCCAGTTAAAGAACGTAGCATGTTACTTAGGTAATTGGGGGAAATATGCAGTTGGTCGCAAAAGTATTGAACGGAAGGTAAAGCCAGTTGATGCGTGTGATGGTCCGAAAAATATGCAGATAGTAAAGATTCGAATTTTGCCAATATATCATTACTCAATGCTTTACGTGTCAGAAACTGCCGGTGGTAAAACCGGTCGGAGTAACTCAATATCAGGTCAATATAAGAAAGCAGCACACTTTCACTGTAAGCATCTATCGACTTGTTAATTTCTGTACGCAGGAGCTGCATTATTGTAAGGATGGTTTCTTCTTCCTTTTCTGAAAGATGCAAGGCTTCGTTGGCGGCATACCCAAAAAAGTCATAGGTTTTAATTTTCGCGGCCAGCGGATGCTTGCCCAGGAAGTCGGGATGAAAAACCAAACACCAACCTTTGGGATGGTGTCCCTCCGATATGTTTGATATGACTTGTTTGGGACCAATAAACGACATCACTCCTTCATCAAAATCGTAATGACTTTGTCCGTATTTAACTTTTTGATCTGCTTCTTTCTTAATGGAGATAGTATATAAATCCAATGTCACGCAGCGGTATTTTTCATCTGCAGGATACTCCATGTCCTCAAAGTTAAACACACTGACAAGAGGATGCTGTGGCATTGGTAGCGACAGTATCCGATGTTGCTCGGATACTGTTTTGATGTGATATGGCGCCTCTTTTTTCATGTCATTGATTGAATACAAAAGTAAATAATTACTGGTCAATGATACTCATCGATGCTTTGTCGTACCGGTCGCCCAGTACGGTACCTGCCGGAATGATGGATGCCAGGCGATCCAAGTCATCCGCTGTTAAGGTAATTGCAGTAGCTGCTATATTTTGTTCCAGGTACTTCACTCGTTTGGTACCAGGTATAGGCGTGTGCCCCTTCGATAATACCCAGGCAATCGCCAGCTGGGAAGGAGTAACCCCTTTTTCTGTAGCCAGGGAAGTAACGGCGGCTGCCAGTTCCAGGTTTTTTACCAGTTGATCCCCCTGAAATCGTGGCATCGTATTTCTGAAATCGTCAGCAGGTAAGTCTTCTGGCCTGCGAATATTGCCGGTAAGATACCCGCGGCCCAACGGAGAATAAGCGACAAAGCCTATCCCAAGTTGATGCAGTGTGTTAATAATGCCTGCCTCTTCTACGCTTCTTTCGAACAACGAATATTCTGATTGTACTGCTGTAACAGGATGTATTCCATGTGCCTTGATGATGGTTTCACTGGATACTTCTGACAAACCGATATAGCCTACTTTTCCTTCCTTTATCAGGTCGGATATACTACCTACTGTTTCCTCTATGGGCGTTTGGGGATCTAGCCGATGTAAATAATATAAGTCGATATAATCCGTTCCCAGGCTGCGGAGCGACTTTTCAACCGCTTTTTTCACATATCCTTTTTGTCCGTTAATTCGCCAGGTCGGTTGATTGTTGTCATCAATCTCATATCCAAATTTAGTAGCAATGATATATTTGTCCCGATTGCCTTTAATCGCTTTGGCTATTAATTGCTCATTCAGGAAGGGGCCATAAATGTCGGCGGTGTCTAAAAAGTTGCCACCTAGCTCCAGGGAACGGTGAATTGTTTTTATAGCTTCCGTTTCATCTGCCGGGCCATAGATATTGCTGCCGCCGGCAAAAACGGTCATACCCATACAACCTAAACCAATGGCGGGTATTTCTAACCCCTGGGTGCCTAGCTTTCTTTTTGTGATCATGCTCATATACTTTCTGTTTTACCATGCAAAGGTCACAATGGGTAAATTTGAAAAAGTATCCGTATCTCACAATAGTGTATCCGAATAATGTAACGTCCGTTTTTCTCTAATAGCAAAAGTCAGCTACCAAACGGCATCTGACTTCTTAACTGTATATTGAAAAGTTATTTGAAAAGTTTTTACTGCAACATCAACTGCATCGCCTTCTTATGTTCCAGCTCCCGATGATGGCGGAACACACTCTTCGTCACAAAATGCCCCAGCGACATGCCAATCAATATATCACTGCTCCAGTGGCGGTTTTCGTACATCCGCGTAATACCTGTTAACCCGGCAATGCCATAGGCCACCCAGGGCACCCACGGATGATCTTTGCCATATAACTCGGCAACGGCAGTCGCTACCGTCATCACTGTATTGCTATGTCCGGAGGGGAAAGAGGTATGTTGTTTATCCTTGCTAAATGGTGGCGCAAAATTAAAAGGACTGTCGTAATAGGTAGGGCGGCCACGTCGCACCACACTTTTTATAACCGTATAAACAGCAGTGGAAATCAGGAGCGATTTTGCGGCCATTAAACCACCGCTCTCCAGTTTACGGTCATGCGTAATAACGCCGGCCACATACATGCCTGCTACAATGTAAGGAGCGTAGGCATTGCCAAATGGCTCTATCTGATCGGTAACGCTGGTCCAGAAGTTAGTTTGATTGTGTACAAAAAATTGCTTTATACTGTAATCGCTTGCTAGCAGTACACCAGTCAAACCTACTAACGCGCCCGCCTGTATGAAATTTTTCTTCTCCCAATGAAGTGGCCGCGTTACCGTATACTTGGTATCATCCCAGATACTACGCAGGTAGGTTCCGTTGATGCGGTACAGAATGGTGGTATCTGCCGCAGTAATAGCTGGAGCAGTGGTATCAATTGTCTTGGCGACATCCAGCGTGTCCTGGGCTACCCTGGTGGTATCTTCCTGTGCGTAGAACCCTGATCCTGCTATCAGCAGCAGTAGTAAACCTAAAATTCTTTTAATCATCTTTTGTTCAGTCTATTAAGCCGTCGTCCTGCAGCTTACGAAACGCGGTAAGGACACCAGGTACCTGGTGCTGCTCCGTGCTGTAGTCAGCAGGACTAAAAAATCTAATCGCTTCTATTTCTGCCGTAGGTTGAGGTATTGATGTAAGTTGGCACAAATAAGTGTGCTGCTTCATCAGCTTATTGTTTTCACCGAAAGCGGGCGCTTCGATATAGTAATACTCGCGCAACTGCTCTGGAGTCAACTCAAGGTTAAGTTCTTCCCTTATCTCACGCCTGATAGCCTCCAGATTGGTTTCTCCCGGATCTACCTTTCCGCCGGGAAGGTACCAGGCCTGCTTATTGCGACTAAAAGCCAGTAAGAGTTTCCGGTTTTCCAGCACAATAAGTCCTACACAATTTATGTAATCCATCCCGCAAAAATAACTCATTATTCAATGAGCTTTCGCAGGCGCTTTTCATCGCAGATGGAGATTTCTTTGCCTGATACGGTCACAATGCCTTCGTCTACCCATTCATTCAACGTTTTAAAAAGCGTTTCGTACGTAGTGCCGGCAAAAGAAGCAATTTCCTGGCGACTCAGTGTGCTCAGTATGGCCCCCTGGGGCGTTATTCCGAAAATCCTGGAAAGTTTCAGCAGCGCATTGGCCATCCTGCTTTTGGCACTCATATGTACCATATCGCGCATGCCCTGCTCGGCACGCTGTAGCTCGTTCCCGTAAAAAAGCACCATTTTGTAAGCAAGCTCATGATTTACCAGCAGGGTGGTGTGGAAAAATTCTGCCGTAATAAAGCAAGCCTCCACTTCCTCAATGGCAGTGGCAGTCACCGGGTAAAAGTGATCTTCCCCAAGCCCTCTGTGTCCCAGGATATCCCCTGCAGCAGCGAATTTTACAATCAGGTCCTTATTGTCGTCCCCCCACTTTTTATGCACCTTCACCCTGCCTGAATGCATAAAATACACCCCTTTTACTTCCTCTTTTTCATGGAAAATGACCTCATTCTTCTTGAAATGCCGGACGGTGGCGTTGGTGGCAATGGCCGCCTGCCATTCGGCTAAACTATGCTGGCAAAGGAAGCAATGTTGATGTAAATGCATGGATTATATATAGATTTTATTGCCTTGGCAATAAATATTTTAATAAAATGACCAGATATTCTTGTTTAAATATTGCCAAGGCAATAATTTTGCACAAAAATACGCTATAATGAGTCACAAAAATAGGAAGCCGGCAGTATTTATTGCCCCTTCACTGGATAAATCAGCCTATGACCTCAAAAAAACATCTGAAAACGCAGTGTCTGGAAGATTGTTCTATGTGTGTGTGCAGGTAGTGATTAATGCAATTATCATCGGTTTCATCGCCAAAGGACTAGTAGCGTTAATCAGCCTGATTACCAACCTCTCTTTTTATGGAAAATTTTCTTTTGAAGAAGCAAGCCCCGCTCATAATCAATTAGGCTTATGGGTGATCATCATACCAATTATTGGTGCGGTTATTATTGGAATCATGGCGCGACTCGGATCATCCGCCATTCGTGGTCATGGCATTCCCGAAGCCATGGAGCAGGTACTGACCAACGAAAGCAAAATCAAACCGGTTATTACCATATTAAAACCATTGTCTGCCGCCATTTCTATTGGTACAGGCGGGCCATTTGGTGCGGAAGGCCCGATCATCTCCACAGGCGGTGCATTCGGCTCCTTTGCCGGGCAAATCATGCGGATATCGCCCAATGAACGTAAAATCATGCTCACGGCAGGGGCTACCTCCGGTATGGCCGCTATTTTCGGCACGCCGGTGGCCGCCGTATTGCTGGCAATTGAACTGTTATTATTCGAATTCAGCCCCAAAACAATAATTCCTGTGGCGCTGGCGTGTGCCACCGGCACCGCCATGCACATTCTTATGTTTGGTTCCGGGCCGGTATTCCCTATGCCTGAACTGGCCGCTCCCACCGCAGCAGCACTGGCCTGGTATGTAGGTATTGGCGCTATCATTGGTGTGCTGGCTGCACTGGTATCTAAGAGCATTTACGTGATAGAAGATCTTTTTGAAAAAATTCCTATCCACTGGATGTGGTGGCCTGCCATTGGTGCGGTAGCCATTGGTGTGGTAGGTTATTTTGCGCCTTACACCCTGGGTGTAGGCTATAACAATATTACAGAACTGCTGAGCGGCAACCTGCCACTGCAAATGGTGCTGGGTCTCTGCATTCTCAAGTTTATTTCGTGGTCAATCTCACTGGGCAGTGGTACCAGTGGTGGTACACTGGCGCCTCTGCTTACCATCGGTGGCGCCACTGGTGTACTGATCGGCATGATGGTAATGCACTTTGTACCAAACAGCGAGATCAATCTCCCTACCTGCGCACTCATAGGCATGGCAGCGATGTTTGCCGGCGCAGCCAGAGCGCTGCTCACTGCGGTAATCTTCGCCTTTGAAGTAACCATGCAGCCGCACGGCCTGCTGCCACTCTTAGGCGCCTGCACGGCCTCCTATTTCGTGTCTTTCTTTTTGATGAAGGGAACGATCATGACGGAAAAAATCCAGCGTCGTGGGGTTGCCACACCGGATGCATATGAGCCGGATATCCTCCAGCGCCTCAAAGCTGGTGACGTAATGGCGGCTGCCCGGCAGGAAGAAGATGCAAAAGACACAGAGATTTACGTATATCCTGATACACCGCTGCATGTAGCCGTAGCCCTCATGAGCGAATATAAACTCAATAGCCTCCCTGTTCTCAATACTGCGGATAATACGCTGAATGGTATTATCACGCCAGCCCTGGTGTTCGATGCCTATACCAACTTCCGCCAAACCGGCGATCAGCATCAGCAGGTTATTTCCGTCAAAAGACGCAGAAACAAGCTGCTCGTCCGGGGTCGGCATCTTTTTAATCGTTGATAGTTTAGCGTAAAAGCAAAGCAAAAACGGCTGCCGTTACTGGCAGCCGTTACTTTTAAGAACTATTATCTGGTATAAGGACAAATAGGGATAGGATTCACAGCAAAAGAAATAATTTTTCCTTTACCTGCAATAGTTCCCCGCCAAAATGGTATTTAAGTGTGATAACCATTTTTCGTATAGCCTTATACTTTATTAAAAGCAGGTGGGTGTAGGTAGACGTCATCCTCCCGGGGGGCCACAGCCACGGCCAGGAGCGCATGCATCAGCCGGTCAATCGCCGTGAGCGTTTCCCCGTGCGTAATCACCCCTTCGGGACTCATCTTCGTTTTTATTGCCGGTATTACCAGCTGCATCTCCTCCCTTATCCTCGACTCAATAATCAGTAAGGTGCCTAACAAAGATTGATGGGCATGTACCCCGGATGTACCGGCAGTGATCAGCGCCACCGCCTTCTTCGAAAACTCCATGCTGGAAACCGTCCAGTCAATCGCATTCTTCAAACTACCGGGAACGCCTATAGCATATTCAGGTGTACAAATTAAAACCGCATCCGCGGCTCGTAACTGCGCACGAAAGGCGGCCACCGCCTCCGGCGGCTGCTCCTGATCGAGGTCGGGATTGAAATGCGGTAACTGTGTGAGTCCGTTGTATAACGTGACCTCCGCCTCCCCCGCATAACGCTCCGCAATAGCTGCTATCAGCTGGTGGTTGGACGACTGCTGCCTGGTACTTCCTGAAATAGCCAGAATCTTAATCATAGCATGTTAATTAGCAACAGCAATTTAAGCGATCAATTCGATACTGCACCATATACCACCTGCTGCAAGTTTTCCCGGAGTGAATTAAAATCTTCCGGCAGGTATTCCTGTGTTAAGATGATACCGATGATCCCCGACTCCGGATCCTGCCAGTATTTAGTATTGAAAGCTCCTCCCCAATAGATGGTTCCTATGCCGGCAGGCACCAGGTGCTGCGTACGTGGACTAATAACGGCCACGCCTAAACCGAATTGCAACTGGTCTGTATTGGCACTGCCGGTAAGGTGATTCACGCGCATTTGCGCAATGGTAGCCGGACTCAAAAAGCGATGTCCCTTGTAGGTGCCGCCTGATTCCAGCATCAAAAGAAATTGTGCATAGTCCATAGCAGTACTGCTGAGTCCACCGCCACCCGAATGAATGGTATGCGGATCTGTGGGATATTGCGGATCTACGCCGTTAAAAAGCAATCCGTTCACCTTTTGCAGCTTACCATCAATTCGTTGTTGCAGCGTTACCAGGCGATGTTCCTTTTCCAAAGGCAGATGGAAATGGGTATCGTGCATGTCCAGCGGATCGAATATCCGCTCCTGGAAAAATTGTTCCAGCGTTTGTCCGCTCCATAACTCCACCAGATAGCCAAGGATATCAGTATTGAGGCCGTACGTAAAGGCGTCGCCGGGATGGTGCAGTAATGGCAGCGCGGCAAGTTTTCCGACCAGGGTCTGTAAAGATTCATGCGTGCCGAAAACAAATCCCAGACCGGATTTGGCGTAAATGGCGTTCATGCGCGGATCTTCTGAAATGCCGCCATAGCCTATGCCGGAAGTGTGTGTGAAAAGATCCCGGATGGTGATGGGCCTTCTTGCCGGAAGGGTAGTATAAGTACCGTCCTTTTCATGGTAGGTATCGAGTACAGCAGTGTCTTTAAATGCTGGAATATGCTTGTGCAGCGGATCATCCAGGCGATAGCAGCCTTCCTCCAGCAACATCAGTGCGGCCACGCTGGTAACGGCTTTTGTTTGTGATGCCACCCGGAAAATGTGGTTTGTCCGCATAGGTGTTCCCGAGGCCACATCCGCATACCCTACAGCTTTGTTATACATTACTTTCCCTTTCTGCAGGATGAGAATATGAGCGCCGGTCATAGCGCCACTGACCAGGCGCCTGTTGGCAAATTCATCTATACGGATGGTAAGTAGCTTACTGTCAAGCGTATAGAGCTGATTGCCAGCTTTTGTTCCGGGTTCGGTAGTTAATACGGTATTATTGTATGTTTCCATGACTTGAATGTTTTAAATTTGTGAAACAAAGGTAATACCAGTTGACCCGCATATTCAATACTGTGGCGGATTGTAAGGAACTAACAAAAATGTAAGTAAGCATGGCCAGTATCAAAAAAAACTCTACCAATAATATTAACAAGGAGATCATAATTGCCAGATGTTCCGAGGCTTATGCCATGGATATGATAGGCACACGCTGGAAACTCTCCGTTTTTTACCAGCTGAAACACGGCCCTATGCGCTTTAGTGCATTAAGAGATAGCATAGGTAACGTCACTGATCGTATGCTTACATTACACCTGCGCGAAATGGAGCGGGACGGGCTGGTCATCCGAACAGTATACCCGGAAGTGCCGGCGCGCGTGGAGTATTCACTCACCGAAAGCGCAGTGGAGCTGCAGCCGGTATGGGAGTACCTGCGTGCCTGGGGTAAACGGCATATGGACCGGCAGCAAGGGTTGACACCGGCACCATTGCATGATACATTGGACTAGCGTGATTGTTGTTGTGAGAAAATTATTTTCGTTTATCTGTTAGCGTTATAAGGATGGTATTTATCAGAATAATCATTATCGTTGATACGTTGAGGTTATTAACTTAATTCATGCTTATCGTGATTTTTTATTTACGTGTATACGTTACAGTTGATTTTTGTTATTGTTTCTTTTGTAAAAAAAACTGTCTGCATTAAAGCTCCCAAGCCTATAAATACAGTTGTTTAGCATAGTATTTGCCCTATAGTCGCAAATCCCTGAAATGTTGTTCCACTATTATCGGATGATTACTGCACTCAATCTGCCCTTTTCCCTGGCCGGGGCGGTACTGGCTTGGATTGCGACGGATTACGATGTTTATATTTGTTTCCTGACTTTTGGCATGGGTTGGCTGACTTTTGGTTTTCTCCTGGCGCTCATCTTCTTCAAACTGCGCTATAATCACGTTTATTACTTCTATTACAATAAAGGTTATAGTCCCAGATGGCTGGTCATTTGGTCATACGTAATAAATTTCTGTGCAGCCGTCTTGTTATTTTGCGGCTATAAACTGATCAACTCCTATGTTACACCGGCTTGAAGTGGATAAGATAAATAAATCGATCAAGGGAAAAATATTGTTGTGTGATGCAGGAATATCCTGTGAAACCGGGGAGATTGTTGGTCTCATGGGACGTTCCGGTGTTGGTAAATCTACGTTGCTCAGGATTATTTTAGGTGCAGAACCGGCAGAAAAAAAGAGCATTCGAATCGACGGGGTGTCTCATCCGGCACCTTTTAAATCAAGGAACATCTTAGGGTATCTTCCTCCCGTGCGTTTTATACCCAATAACTTAACCATTGGCAAAATTTTAAACCTTTATCTCCCCAACAAAAATATGCGGGAAAAAGTGATAAGCCATCCGGAAGTCAAGTCACAGCTGCACTTACGACCTGGTTTTTGTCACGGTGCAACCGCCCGGCTTTTCGAAATACTGTTGCTATTGCACATGGATTTCAAATTCTTATTGCTGGATAACCCATTTGGCGGAATGGATCCAACGATGATAGATGAAGTCACACAATACCTAAAAGATCATAAAACCGAAAAAGGAATTATTATAACTGATTATTTTGCCCGGACTGTGATGTCGTTAAGCGATCGGCTGGTGTTGATAGACAATTTTACGTGCTGGCAGGTTAAATAATTTGCTGAACTGGAGCACATAGATATATCCCCTCAGGTATTTTTTAGAGAGATGTAAACGCCGTTGCGCCACAAGTCTATCGCAGCCACTCCAAAGTATCCATACATGACACCTCCCAGGATGATAGCAAGGTAATCGAGTCCCTGGCAGGCTATGAAATGCACCTGCTCATTGATGATCAGAATAAGGGTAGATAAGATGGCTGCCAGCACCCAGAAAACTAATGCAGGTCTTAATGGCGTTTTTTTGACCGGCTGCCTTACGGGAATCAGGAAAAAGTAATAGAACAGCACGATCAGCCCCACAACGGAGGTCAGAATCTGCATGAGGTACCAGGCCGGCAGTCGCCCCCAATTGCTCTGTAAACCTGTTAAAATCTTCACAAAAAATCCGCTTTCATGGGTAAAGGCATCCAGGAAGAGATGGGTGGTAATCCCCGCGAGTACTGAATACAGCACTACAATAGTATGTTGCATAAAATACCGGTGCCAGTTGAAAAAGCGGTAACGGGCCACCCGTGCGGCTGCGAACGTGGGTGCATAACGCATCACCGGATAGCGCAGCCAGTGGTGCCAGGCATAAGCCAGCAAAATAGCCAGGGGTAAGTCGTACAGGAAAATGCCAGGTAAATGGTGCCCCGCATCCGCATAGGGATTCAATTGGAAAAAGTACAGGAAATCCGGTACCATACTGCCTATTATCAATCCACTCATGGATGCATATTTAGGCCTGATCTTATATAAAGGCGCCACTATGGCGGCGTGCGAAATGGTAAACGGCATATGCTCTACGATGATTTGGAACTATTTTTGGTGGCTGGATGGAAAATCGTCCATCGATTACGGTAATTTATCCAAATATATTTACGTTATAACACTTAATTTTATAGTCTAATAGAAAAATAGAAGAAACCATGGCAACCTGGAAAATTGACGAAGCGCACAGCGAAATCGGCTTTAAAGTAAAACACCTGATGATTACAAATGTTAGCGGTTATTTTACCCGCTTTACAGGTGAAGTAAAAACAGATAGTGAGGACTTTCATGATGCATCGATTTCCTTCGAAGCAGCAGCCGACAGCATTGACACCTCCAACACACAGCGCGATGAGCACCTGAGAAACGGTGAATTCTTCGATGCTACACATTTCCCTAAAATCAGTTTCGTTTCTACCAAAGTTAAAAAACTGGAAGATAAACAGTATCACTACAGGGTGTTGGGCGATCTGACGATTAAAGACCAGACGCATCCCATTGAACTGGAAGTGGAGCATGGTGGTGTTACAAAAGACCCATGGGGCCAGGAAAAAGCCGGCTTCACACTAAAAGGCCGCTTACACCGTACCGATTACGGCTTACGTTGGAACGCGACCACAGAAGCGGGCGGACTGGTACTCAGCGACGAGGTTAAACTCAACCTGGAAGTACAGTTGGTGAAAGCGCAGTAATGCCACGGCTTCTCCTTATCTTTGGCGCATGAAATTCGAACAGTACAACATTTCGTCCGAGATAAAGAAGAGCCTGGCTGATTTGGGCTTCAAACGCCCTACAGATATACAATTCAAGGCCATCCCATCTATCCTCAAAGGAGACGATGTGATGGCCGTTGCGCAAACAGGAACCGGTAAAACAGCCGCTTTTGCCATTCCTGTGCTGCACCGCCTCCAACAACAAAGCTTCAGATACGATAAACGTAAATATGAGGTGAAATGCCTCGTAATGGTACCCACCCGGGAACTCGCCATTCAAATAGCTGAGGTATTCCAGCAAATAGCCCAGTATACGGACCTGTCCATCCTCGCCCTCGTAGGTGGGGTAGACCAGGACCCGCAAATAAAAATCCTTGAAAAAGGGGTGGATGTACTGATCGCTACTCCGGGCCGTATGTTCGACCAGCTGAATCAGGGGCATATCGACCTTCGCAGCGTGGAAACCCTCATCCTCGACGAGGCGGATCACATGTTGGACCTGGGTTTTATCCGCGATATCCGCGATGTAATCAAGCACCTGCCACGCACACACCAAACGCTGTTCTTTAGTGCCACGCTGGACAAGGATATCAAGGACCTCGCTTATTCTGTCGTAAATAACCCTATCCGTATTCAAATATCTCCGCAGGACCCGGTTTCTAAGAACGTTACGCACGCCGTTGCCTATGTAGGCATGGATGATAAACGCTTTTTCCTGGAACGCCTGGTGAAAGAGTTTCCTGAAAATAAAATCCTGGTGTTTGTACGTACCAAAGTACGTGCAGAACGTGTAGTGGCCGCTATGGCCCGCGTGGGCATCACCGCCCTTGCCATGCACGGCGGAAAGGAGCAGGACGACCGCCTTTCTGTAATGGAAGAGTTTAAAAGCGGCGCTATCAAAGTGCTGGTAACTACTGATGTAAATGCCCGTGGTATCGATATCCCCAACGTGGAATATGTGGTTAACTATGACCTTCCTGACGTTCCCGAAAACTATGTACACCGTGTAGGTCGTACCGGTAGAGGTGTGCAGAAAGGTAAGGCCGTATCATTCGTGAGTCCGGAAGAAAAGCCCCTCCTCGATGAAATACAAAAATTCATTGGAAAGCCTATCAGCGAAATGACGATTAGCAAGGATGATTACCGCGAAACAGTCAGTTTCTCCGAAGATGTGCCAAATGATAACTGGCAGCTTCTGCTGGATGAGCACAATAAGGAAATGGAAAATGTGAAGAAGAAAAAGAAGAAGAAAAAATAAATGATCACCATAAACAAGAAAAGCCTTCGCTGAGCGAAGGCTTTTCTTGTTTATGGTGGGAGCCGGGCACCCGCCCTGCATCCCCCTCAATAAACGCATGGCCGAAGACTATGCGTTTATTGTAAAATGAATTACTGTTTTACGACTTCCACATTCACCAATACATCCACGGTAGGAGATACCGCATAAACACCGGAAGGTAATTTATCCGCATACTTCACACCATAGTCCAAACGGTTAACAGTAGCTTTTGCAGTAAAACCTGCTCTTCTCAAGCCCCATGGATCTTTACAGATACCGTTGAAGGTAACGTCGAAGGGTACACGTTTAGTGGTGTTACGAATGGTAACATCTGCCAGCATCAGATACTTATTACCGGTGATTTTTTTGAAGGAAACACTTTTTACAGTGATAGTTGGATATTCCGCTGCGTTGAAAAAGTCATCTGTTTTCAGGTGGCCATCGCGTTGTGCTACACCGGTATTGATGCTGTTTACATCGGCAGTGAATTCAATTTTTGCATTCTGAAAGCTGGTGCTGTCGGCAGTTTCCACGATACCATCGAATTTATCAAACTTACCGTTGATGTAGTTGATCCCGAGGTGATTAACGTTAAAGCCAATTTGTGTATGTGCAGGATCTGCCGCCCATTTTACCTGTGCAAAAGAGGATACACCCGTCAGCAATATAGCAGCGAATAAGAAAACTTTTTTCATGATTTGTAAATTGTAATTTGTAATTTATTTAAAAGTATTTGTTAGTAATCCTTATTATATTCAAACAATAAAATTAATAGCAGGGTTTGAATTAATAATCGTATCTACTATTATTGTATATACAACAGTTAGGCCAAAAAAATAGCTCAGCCTCTGAGCTTATCCAGCAACTCATTGAGCTGAAAGGCTTCTTCCTTACTCAGGCGCTGGAAAATACGTTTGTTATTGGCCTCCACCACCGGATCTAATTCCTCCAGTAAAGCCAGGCCCTTGGCAGTGATTTCAATTTCTACCTTCCTGCGATTTTCCTCGCATTGCTTACGTGTTAATAAGCCTTTCTGTCGCAACTTTTCTACCAGGCGGGTCGCATTACTCATCCTGTCCATCATGCGCTCCTGGATATCCAGCAGATTCAATGGCGCAGGCCTGCTCCCACGAAGTATACGCAGCACATTGTATTGCTGAGAAGAAAGATCGTAGGGTTTCAGCGTATGCAAGATTCCTGCTTCCACCCATCCGGAGGTAAACAGGATATTCAGCATCGCACGCTGATAGTCGTCTTTAAATTTCGACTGCTTTAATTCTTCTTCTAATCTCATTATTACAGTTACAACTATTGTATATACAACAAAAGTAAAGATTATTCTGATTCCCGCAAAAAAATAATAAAAATTCCTGAAAATACTACTGACATACTGTTGTCATACCCCGGTTGTTACTTTGTATTAACAAAACGAAATCAATATGTTACAAGCTACACATCCAATGACAGCCACTACATCTTCCTTTACTGGAACTATCCTTGACCAGGTGCGCTACAACTGCTGGGCAAATACTACCCTCGTAAACTTCCTGCGTACGAAATCACCTGAACTGCTGGAAAAAAACGTAGCCTCCAGCTATCCAAGCATAAAGGCTACGTTATTACATATGTGGGATTGTCAGGATTGGTGGATGGCCAATATGCGCAATGAACAACCGGGTTTTTCCTGGACCGAAGGCTATAACGGTACCCTGGATGATATCCTCACCGGCATCGTAGAGAACTCCAACGCCTTGGTAAATTATGTGGAAAACCTGGCTCCGTCACAATTAACGGATACCTGCCTGGTAGCCATTCCCTTCACCGGCGACTTCCTGATTCCCCGTTCTGAAATGATGCAACAGGTAGTAATGCACAGCACCTATCACAGAGGACAGGCGGTGACTATCGGTCGCCAGCTTGGCTTCACGGATGCACCTAATACGGACTTAATGTGGTACCTCTTGCTGATAAAAAATAAATAAGTCGGATAGGAGCAATGGCGCCTCTGGGAAAATGTTGGCTGGGATCTCCGTTAGATATTATACCCGCCGTCGATCGTTTGCTCAGTACCGGTAATAAAGCTGCTCTCAGGGCTGGCCAGGAATGTCACCAATGATGCAATTTCCCTGGCTTGCCCGTAACGGCCAACCGCCGTTTGAGAACGAATACCTTCAGCATGGGGACTATCCGCTGGATTCATATCCGTGTCTATCGGTCCCGGCTGTACGAGATTTGCTGTAATGCCCCTCGCTGCCAGATCCCGCGCCAGTCCCTTGTTTAGCCCTAACAACGCAGATTTGGACATGCTGTACAATAAACCACCAGCCGTTGTTAGTCGCTCCGCCATGTTACTGCCAATAGTAATGATACGGCCACCTTCCGGCATATGTGCCACCGCCGCCTGCGCCGCTACAAACACCGCCTTTGTATTTACTGCCATCATATGGTCGTAATCTTCCAGCGTATAGTCCTCCAACTGCTTCATCTGAAACACTCCGGCATTGTTTACCAGGATATCAATGCGGCCAAACGTAGCTACCGCCTGCTTTACCGCTTGCTGAATGTCTGCAGGTAATGCACTGTCTGCCTGCACCGCCAGCGCTTTACGCCCCTGCTGCTTTACTTTTTCTACTACCTGCCCGGCACTGTCCGTACTCCTGGCATAAGTGATCACCACATCCGCACCTTCTGCTGCAAACCGTTCTGCTATCGCAGCGCCCATACCGCGACTACCGCCGGTTATCAGGGCTACTTTGTTTTCCAGTCTTTTCATAGTATTCATTTTTTGTAGCACAAAACTATTGCGGAGATTTGGGGCAGAGAAGAACGGCAACAATTGTTAATAACTAACCTGAATGTTAGTTAAGCCACCAGAAAGGGTTTTCGGTGGTGAGGTTTGACAATGGACTTTTCAAAAATGGGATGCAACTGCTTTCTTTATGGATATTTATTTACCTCGCCACAACTCCCACAACGAATCCATCAATAACGCTAATAGCAAAAAGAGGTACTGTTTTGATTTCCAAAAAAAGCAGAACTTTATTTTAAGGAAGACCTGGTTTTTATGGCAAGGTTTATCCTGTGCAGGCAGACTTAGGTCTGCCTGTTTTATTTATAATTGATATAAGATACTTTAAAAGTTACGATGCGTACCTATAAATAGTATTGTTCTTCCACATAGCATATGTCAGGAGCAGGATTTTACGCTGTAAGGCTGTCGCTCCTATCATTTTACTG